>NZ_CP094467.1 GCF_023347235.1 Faecalibacterium sp. I4-1-79
ATGGATTCTTTCAAGGACGTTTTAGAAGCGGCCCAGATGTACTGCAAGGCGCAGATGGCCGAGCCAACGTACAATCTCTATATCGACGGGTTGGAGCCCATCAGCTTTGAGGACTCCAGCCATATCACCCTGTCGGTGCGCAACGATTTTATCTGCAAGATCGTCACCGACCGGTACCTTGGCCTGCTCAAGGAGGCCTTCAAGTCCGTGCTGGGCTTTGATGTGGACATCACCCTTGTGGTGCCCAGCACCCCGCCCCACGAAGTAGTGCTGGCCCAGCAGTACGAGGCAAACCCCGCCTCCCCGCAGGGCAACTACGAATTCACCTTTGAAAACTTCATCAAGGGGCCGTCCAACCAGTTTGCGTTTGCTGCTGCGCAGGCTGTGGCGGCAAACCCCTCCGGGGCGTATAACCCCCTGTTCATCTACGGTGGCTCCGGTCTGGGCAAGACCCATCTGCTGACCGCCATTCAGACCGAGATCAAACGCACCCACCCCGATTTCGTCATCATGTATGTCACCTGCGAGCAGTTCACCAACGAGCTGATCGCCGCCATCCGCGCCGGCAGCACCGAGGACTTCCGCATGAAGTACCGCGTGGCAGATCTGCTGCTGGTGGACGATATCCAGTTCATCGCGGGCAAGGAGTCCACGCAGGAAGAATTCTTCCACACCTTCAACTCCCTGCACGACGCCCACAAGCAGATCGTCATTGCTTCCGATCGCCCTGCCAAGGAGATCAAGAGCCTCGAAGAGCGTCTGCGCACCCGCTTTGAGTGGGGTCTGACCGCCGATGTGCAGCCGCCGGATTTTGAGACCCGTGTTGCCATCGTGAAGCGCAAGGCAGAGCTGCTCCATCTGGACCTGCCCGAGGACGTGGCAGAGTTCATTGCCAACCACCTGAAAAACAACATCCGCCAGCTGGAGGGCGCGGTGAAAAAGCTGAACGCCTATTATATGCTGGAGGGCATCCAGCCGGTGATCAGCGTGGCGCAGAACGCCATCAAGGATATCCTCAACGAGACCCAGCCGGTACCGGTGACCATCGAAAAGATCATCGGCGAAGTGTCCCGCACCTTCAACGTGTCCCCTGCCGACATCCGGGGCACCAAGCGCAACGCCAACGTGGCTTCTGCCCGGCGCGTTGCCATCTATATCCTGCGGGAAGTCACCGGCATGAGCATGGAGGAGATCGGGCGGGAATTCTCCGGCCGTGACCATTCCACCATCGTCTACTCCCTCAAGACCATGGAACGGGACATGAAGAACGACCAGCACCTGCGCGAGACCGTGAGCGATATCATCAAGAACGTGAAGGCCTAAACCGGGGAAAACCGGGCAAAAGTCATACTCATTTCAGGGCGTGACCCCAAAATATGGGGAGAAACCGGAACAAAAAGGGGAAAATACGCCTATATCTTGTGGCAAAAAGGCGAAGCTTTCCACACTTTCCACTTAGTTTTCAACATTTAACATCAGTTCTTCACATCGGCTGTGGAAAGAATCACCGTTCCCCACCTTTCAACATTTCCTTCACGAGCCTTCCACAACCCGGTGGAAAGCCAAAGCCCCGCATCCCGGCAAGACATTTCCGGGTTTTCAACATCTTCCCCACCCCCTACTACGGTTACTACAACAAGTTCAATATATTACAGCCTTCCGGCAGCAGCCCAAAGGACAGATATCCCGCCGGAAGTGTGAAAAAAGGAGAGATACTGTTTTGAACATCGTCTGCGATAAAACGCTGCTCAGTGCAGCCATCGACGGCGTTTCCAAAGCTGTCACCATGCGCTCGTCCATCCCGGTGCTGGAGGGCATTCTGCTGAAGGCCGAAGGCTTTCAGCTCACCCTGACCGGCTACGATCTGGAAATGGGCATCGTGACCACCATCGAAGCCAACATCAAAGAACCCGGTGAGATCGTGCTGAATGCAAAACTGCTCAGCAGCATGATCAGCCGGATGCCGGCAGGTCAGATCAGCATCGTGGCTGCCGATAACGGCAAGACCACCATCCAGAGCGGCGTGGCACAGTTCGAGATCCAGTCCATGCCCGCCACCGATTTCCCGGATCTGCCCAACACCGGCGCAGAGCAGACCCTGACCATCAAGACCGGCGTGCTGCGGGACATGATCGAACGCACCTTGTACGCTGTCAGTCAGGACGAGAAAAAACCCGCCCACACCGGCGAGCTGTTCGAGATCGAGCTGGACAAGCTGACCATGGTGGCGCTGGACGGCTACCGCCTTGCCATCGTGGAGCGCCCCATCACTGCCGTGAAGGATATCCGCATCATCGTGCCCAGCAAGACCATGACCGAGGTGTCCCACCTGCTGGCCAACGATGACGAGGAGGATGTGCACATCAGTGCAAACCGCCGCTATGTGGTGTTCACCACCGCCGGTTACACCATCATGAGCCGCCTGATCGAGGGCGAATTCCTGAATTACCGCAATGTTATCCCCGCCGGAAGCCGCACCCGGGTGACCATCGACACCAAGGACTTCATCTCCACCATCGAGCGCGCCTCTCTGATTATTACAGAGCGTTTAAAAAATCCCCTCCGCATCTCCTTTACAGAGGGTAAAGTTGTGGTGCGCTGCCAGACCAACCTCGGCCGCGTGGTGGACGAGTTCAGCGCCGCCTGCGAGGGCGACGAGGTAGAGATCGGCTTCAATAACCGCTATCTGCTGGATGCGCTGCGCAACGCCCGCACCGAGCAGGTGCGCATGGAGATCAGCGGCCCGTTGAGCCCGGTGAAGGTGCTGCCGGTGGAAGGCAACGACTTTTTGTATCTGGTACTGCCGGTACGCTTTAAAAACGACTAAGGAGCGCGTTTTATGCAGAAGATTCTTATTCATACCGAGTTTATCAAGCTGGATGCCCTGCTCAAATTTGCCGGCCTGTGCGAGACCGGCGGCGAAGCAAAAGAGCTGGTGCAGGGCGGTGCCGTAAAGGTGAACGGCGAGGTGTGCACCATGCGGGGCAAAAAGTGCCGCGCCGGGGACGTCATCGAGCTGGACGGGCAGAGCGTAGAGATCGGGCAGGGTCAGTAAATGCGTCTGCTTTCGCTGGAAGTACAGAACTATCGCAATATTTGTGCGGCACGGCTGGAGCCCGGCCGGGAGCTTACCGTCATCTGCGGCAATAACGGCCAAGGTAAAACGAACCTTTTAGAGGCCATCTGGCTGCTGACCGGCGGCAAAAGCTTCCGGGGCGGCAAGGACGCCGAGCTTGTGCGCCGGGGAGAAGCATTTGCGGTGCTGGAAGCTGACACCCAGCGGGACCGGCCGGAAGGCTGTGAGCCCGCCGAGCCTGCCCACATCCGCATGACCGTGGGCACCCCGGAGGCCGCAAAGCCCGGCCGCTATGCGGCGGTGAACGGCGCAGCGCCCAAGCGGGCGGCGGCACTGGCGGGCAGCTTTCCGGCGGTGGTGTTCGACCCCGGCCACCTGAGCCTTGTCAAAGGGGCTCCGGAGGGGCGGCGCAAATTTCTGGACGCTGCGCTGTGCCAGCTGTACCCCGGGTATCTGGCCAGTTACCGCCGCTATGTACGGGTTTTGCAGCAAAAAAATGCGCTGCTGCGCCACTCTGCAACCGGGCAGGAGCGCCCCTATGCGGAAAAGCGCACCCTGCTGGAGGTACTCAACACCGAACTTGCCGCGCAGGGCGAAGCCTTGCAGCAGCGGCGGCGGGAGTATCTGACACTGCTGGCTCCCTGCGCCTGCGCCAACTACGCAGAGCTTTCCCACGGGGCGGAGCGGATGAGCATCCGCTATGCCGCCCAGTTTGCGCCGGGCGGGCTTGCCGACCTGCTGCGTCAGCGGCAGGAGGAGGAGCTGCGTGCCGGGCAGAGCCTGTGCGGCATCCACCGCGAGGACTTGGAGCTGCTGCTGGACGACCAGCCTGCCCGGGTGTATGCCAGTCAGGGACAGCAGCGCAGCGTGGTGCTGAGCCTGAAAATGGCGGAAGCCGCGGCGGCGGCGCAGATCACCGGGGAGCACCCGGTACTGCTGCTGGATGATGTGCTGAGCGAGCTGGACGAAGGGCGCAAGCAGTATCTGCTCACCTGCATGAAGGAAAAGCAGACCTTTGTGACCAGCTGCGATGACACGGACTTTTTAAAGACCGACGGCGAGGTGTACCGCATGGACGGCGGGGTGTTGAACCGGGTCTGACAGTATGGAGAAATGTTGTAAGCGATACTGCATAAAAGCTGAATTTTCGTGGACTTTATGCAAACAAAAGACACGGGAGAAAATACAGTATGTATATTCATCTGGGGCGGGACTATGTTCTGAACGACCGTGATATCATTGGCATCTTTGATCTGGAGACCACCACCACCTCCCCCCGGGGGCGGGAGTTTTTGAACTACGCCCAGAAGAACGGGGCGGTGGTCAGCCTTTCGGACGAGCTGCCCCAGTGCTATGTACTGGCAGACGGAGGGCTGGTGGATGCGGTGTATCTTTCGGAGCTGTCCAGCGCCGCCATGCGCCGCAGAGCGCAAAAGATGGTGGAGTGAAATTTGCGGAAAACGGGCGGAAGATCCACAGAAAAAAGAGGGATGGGAAAGCCCCGGAACCGCCCGGAAAGCCGCACCGTGCCAGCCGGAACGCCCGCTGCGGGCAGCGCGTGAAAACACAACAAAACGGCGAGAAAAAAGTACACCATGGTGTACCGGTTCCCGCTTTGCTATAATTTGAAAAAACAAACGCAAAAATGAACAAAAGGGAGAAAGGATATGGCAGAAGAAATCATTACCAGTACAAATGCCGATACCGCGACCGACCACGAGTATAACGCCAGCGAGATCCAGGTGCTGAAGGGTCTGGAAGCGGTGCGCAAGCGCCCGGGTATGTATATCGGCTCCACCGGTGAGCGCGGTCTGCATCATCTGGTGTACGAGATCGTGGACAACGCCATTGACGAGGCGCTGGCCGGTTACTGCAACCACATCGAGGTCAAGATCCTGAAGGACAATATCATTCAGGTCACCGATAACGGCCGCGGCATCCCCGTGGACATTCAGGCCGATACCGGTCTGCCCGCCGTCACCGTGGTGTACACCATCCTGCACGCCGGCGGCAAGTTCGGCGGCGAAAACTCCGGCTACAAGGTGGCCGGCGGTCTGCACGGCGTGGGCGCTTCGGTGGTCAACGCCTGCTCCGAGTGGCTCACCGTCAATGTGCGCCGCGACGGCAAGGAGTACGAGCAGACCTTCCGGCGGGGCGACCCGGACGGCGCACTCAAGTGCATCGGCACGGTAGCCGAGGGCGTCACCGGCACCCGGGTCACCTTCAAGCCCGACCCGGAAATGTTCAAGGACACCACCGTCTACGACTTCGACACGCTGGAAAAGCGCCTGCGGGAGGAAAGCTTCCTGAACGCCGGTGTCAAGATCACCCTGACCGATGAGCGCCAGCTGTATACCCCCGTGCTGGAGGATGGTCAGGAGGGTGAGCCCTGCTACCGCTCCGAGGTGATGTGCTACGAGGGCGGCATCAAGAGCTTTGTCACCTATCTGGGCGAAAAGCGCAAGCTGGAAGTGCTGCACCCCAACGTCATCTACCTCAAGGGACAGACCGACCGCGGCGTGGCAGAGATCGCCTTGCAGTACAATTCCAGCTACAACGAGCTGCTTCTGAGCTTTGCCAACAACGTCAACACCCCGGACGGCGGCACCCATGAAGAGGGCTTCAAGGCCAGCCTGACCCGCGTGTTCAACGATTACGGCCGCAGCCACGGCCTGCTGAAGGACAAGGACGAGAACCTGTCCGGCGCAGACGTGCGCGAGGGTCTGATCTGCGTCATCTCGGTCAAGCTGCAGGAGGCCGAATTTGAAGGCCAGACCAAGGCAAAGCTGGGCAATACCGAGATCCGCACCCTCGTTTCCAACATGGTCTACTCCAAGCTGATGGAGTTCTTTGAGGAGAACCCCGGCGTGGCAAAGGCCATTTTTGAAAAAGCAACGCAGGCCGCCCGCGCCCGCGCCGCCGCCAAAAAAGCCCGTGAGCTGGTGCGCCGCAAGAGCGCGCTGGAGACCAGCCGGATGCCCGGCAAGCTGGCAGACTGCCGCGAGAAAGACCCCAGCCGCACCGAAATCTTCATCGTCGAGGGCGACTCTGCAGGCGGCTCTGCCAAGATGGGACGCGACTCTGCCATTCAGGCCATTCTGCCGCTGTGGGGCAAGATGCTGAACGTGGAAAAGGCCCGCGCCGATAAAATTTACGGCAACGACAAGCTGATGCCGGTGGTGCTGGCGCTGGGCTGCGGCATCGGTGACGAGTTCGATATCTCCAAGCTGCGGTACGACAAGGTGTTCATCATGGCCGATGCGGACGTGGACGGCTCCCACATCTGCACCCTGATGCTGACCTTCTTCTTCCGCTATATGCGCCCGCTGATCGAGCAGGGGCATGTGTATGTGGCACAGCCGCCCCTGTTCAAGGTGCAGAAGGGCAACACCATCAAGTACGCCTACAACGACGCGGAAATGGCCATCCTCTCGCAGGAGATGCCCGGCGCAAAGGTGAACCGCTATAAGGGCCTTGGTGAGATGAACCCCGAGCAGCTGTGGGAGACCACCATGAACCCGGACAACCGGGTCATCGTGCAGATCACCATCGAGGATGCCGAAAAGGCCGATGAAGCCTTTACCATCCTGATGGGCGATCAGGTGGAGCCCCGCCGCCGCTTTATCGAGACCAACGCCCAGTACGCAAAGCTGGACGTGTAAGACACGGAGGAACAAATGGAAGAAGATTATGTGATGATACCGGGCAGCGGAACCAAAAAGATCATCCGCGACGTCAAAAAGGAGATCGAAACGGCCTTCCTGGATTATTCCATGTCGGTCATCGTGTCCCGCGCCCTGCCCGATGTGCGGGACGGCTTGAAGCCTGTCCACCGCCGCATTCTGTACACCATGCATGAGCGCGGCAACGACCCCAGCCATGCATACCGCAAATCTGCCGATACCGTCGGTGCGGTGCTGGGCTCTTACCACCCCCACGGCGACGCATCGGTCTACGACGCCATGGTACGTCTGGCACAGGACTTCTCGCTGCGCTATCCGCTGGTGGATGGTCAGGGTAACTTTGGTTCTGTGGACGGCGACCCCCCGGCTGCTTACCGTTACACCGAGGCCCGCATGAGCCGCATGGCGGTGGAGATGCTGACCGATATCGAGAAGGACACCATCGACTGGGACCCCAACTTTGACGAGACCAAAAAGGAGCCCAGCGTGCTGCCCTGCCGCTTCCCGAACCTGCTGGTCAACGGCAGTCAGGGCATCGCGGTCGGTATGGCCACCAACATCCCGCCCCACAACCTGAGCGAGGTCATTGACGGCTGCATCGCTTATATCGATGACCCGGACATCGACCTGCCCGGCCTGATGGAACACATCAAGGGCCCGGACTTCCCCACCGCCGGCATCATCATGGGACGCAGCGGCATCCGCGCCGCCTACGCAACCGGCCGCGGCAAGATCACCCTGCGCGGACGCGCCACCATTGAGGAGACCAAAAACGGCCGCACCCAGATCGTCATTACGGAAATTCCCTATATGGTCAACAAGGCGCGTCTCATCGAGCACATGGCAGACCTTGTCAAGGAAAAGCGCATCGAGGGTATCACCGGCCTGAACGATGAGACCAACCGCAAGGGTATGCGCATCGTGGTGGATATCCGCAAGGACGCCAATGCACAGGTCATCCTGAACCAGCTGTACCAGTACACGCAGCTGCAGGATACCGTGGGCGTCATTATGCTGGCTATCGACCATAAGGTGCCCAAGGTGCTCACCCTGAAGCAGATGCTGCAGAAGTATGTGGAGTTTCAGGACGAGGTGGTGCGCCGCCGCACCCAGTACGACCTGAAAAAGGCCAAGGAGCGCGCCCACATTCTGGAAGGTCTGAAAAAGGCCACCGACATCGTGGACGAGCTGATCGCCACCATCCGCGCCTGCAAGGGCGGCATGGCAGAAGCTAAAGCTGCCATCATGGAGCAGTTCGGCTTTGACGACCCGCAGGCAGACGCCATCGTTAAATTGCAGCTGGGTCGTCTGGCTGGTCTGGAGATCTTGAAGATCGAGGAAGAGCTGGCAAGCCTGCAGGCCAAGATCGAGGACTGGGAAGCCATTCTGGCCGATGACGCCCGGGTGCTTGCCATCGTCAAGGACGAACTGCTGGAAATGAAGAAGCGCTTCGGCGACGAGCGCCGCACCGAGATCCAGTCCGTGACCGGCGAGGTGGATATCGAGGATCTGATCGCCGAGGAGCAGTGCGTCTACACCCTGACCGAGGCCGGTTATATCAAGCGTCAGCTCAAGGCCACCTATCAGGCACAGCGCCGTGGTGGACGCGGCATCTCCGGCATGACCCGCAAGGAAGAGGACATCGTGCAGGAGATGTTCGTAGGCTCCACCCACGACTATGTGCTCTTTGTCACTGACCGTGGCCGTCTGTTCCGCATCAAGGGCTACACCATCGCCGAGGGCAGCCGCACCAGCAAGGGCATGAACATTGTCAACCTACTGCAGCTGGCTGAGGGCGAAAAGGTCACCAATATGATCTGCCAGAGCAAGGACGCTGAGCAGTCGGGCGGCTATGTGACCATGGTCACCAAGCAGGGTCTGATCAAGCGCACCCCGCTGGAACAGTACGCCAACATCCGCAAGAGCGGCCTGATCGGCATTGCCCTGAACGAGGGCGATGCCTTGGCATGGACCCGCCTGACCTCCGGCCACGATATGCTCATCGTTGCCACCCGCAACGGTCAGGCCATCCGCTTCAACGAGGAGGATGCCCGCCCGATGGGCCGTAACGGCCACGGCGTGCGCGCCATCCGTCTGGCGGAGGGTGATGAAGTTGTCGGCGTGTGCATCTGCCGCGAGGGCGGCACGGTGCTGACCGTGACCGAGAACGGCAAGGGACGCCGCTCGGATATCGACACCTACCGCATCACTGCCCGCGGCGGCAAGGGCATCCGCAACTACGATGTGAGCCGCGACAAGGTTGCCGCCGTGAAGATCGTGGACGATGTGGATGACGTGCTGCTGAGCAGTCAGGAGGGCATCATCATCCGTCTGCACGTCAACGAGATCCCGCTGCAGAGCCGCTATGGCTCCGGCGTGCGGGTGATGCGTCTGGGCGAAAACGACAAGGTGATGGTGCTGGCACGCACCGACCACGACGACGAAGCACAGACCGAGAAGATCGACGCTTCTGAGGCTGATGCCGAGCCCACCGCCGAGCAGCTGGCCGAGATGGAAGCCGCCGATGCTGCCGCCGCCACCGAAGCCCCGGAGGCAGACCCCGAGGAGAAGGAATGATTGACCTACCGTCAGGTTTGTCTGGACTTCCCCTTGAAACTGTGCTAGAATAAACGAAATCACAATACCCGTGGGGGAGTAGCAGGCGCTTTGCAGAGCGCAGCAAGTCAACATAATGACCGCTTTCCGGTCTGGCTTGCTTTCATTTGCGAGACTCATGTGTTTTGGTGCGTGTTTGCTGCGCCCGTGCACATGGAGTGGATCTCAAAAAATCACCCGGTCCCGGACGTACAATGCGCCCGGGGCCGGGTTTTGTTTTGGTTTGGATCACGGTCAACAAACAGGAGGCAGACAGAATGGAATGGAGTTTTGTGTTTTTTCTCAACAGCGTTTTGCTGGGCGTGGGGCTTGCGATGGATGCGTTTTCGGTGTCCATGGCAAACGGCCTGCACGACCCTAAAATGAACAAGGGCACCATGTGCAAAATTGCGGGCACTTTTGCCCTTTTTCAGGCTGCAATGCCCATGATCGGCTGGGTGTGCGTGCATACCATCGTGGAGCTGTTCTCGTCCTTCGAGACTCTGATCCCGTGGATCGCGCTGGCGCTGCTGAGCTACATCGGCGGCAAGATGCTGGCAGACGGCATCCGCGGCGAGGAAGCCGAAGAAGCGGCAGAGCTCAGCGCCGGGGCGCTGTTCATGCAGGGTGTCGCCACCAGCATTGATGCCCTCTCGGTGGGCTTCACCATCTCGGAGTACGGCTGGATGATGGCGCTTACCGCTGCCATCATCATTGCGGTGGTCACCTTCTTCCTCTGCATGGCGGGTCTGCGCATCGGCAAAAGATTTGGCACACAGCTTTCCGGCAAGGCCAATATCCTGGGCGGTGTCATCCTTATCGGCATCGGTCTGGAGATCTTCATCACCGGGGTGTTCTGAATATCAAAAGCCCGGAGCGTCTGCGGATGCTCCGGGCTTTTGCTTTTGTTTTAACTCCCTCAGTCGCGGCGTGCGCCGCGACAGCTCCCTCGGAGAGGGAGCCTCTGGCGAAACCGGAAACTTCACGGTTTGACAGAAAAGTTTACCGTCATGCCAAAGGCCCCATCCCAGAGGGGGCTGTCGCCGTAGGCGACTGGGGGATTTTTTTCTCTTTGTTCCCCGTGGAACAATTTGGCTTATTTCACATTTTCCGGCTCAAAAAAGTCGGCGTATTCCTCGGTCAGCTTGCTGCCAAGGCGGCGGATACCGCCGTACAGATGCCGCTCCACCAGCGGCTCAAAGGCGGCAAGGTCGCACCGCTCGATGGCGTTCAGCAGGTTGCGGTGGTCTGCGATCACCTCGTCCAGCCCGCCGGTGGTCATGGTGTCCAGCATACGGAACCGGCTGTAATCGGCGTGGGCGTTCTGTAAGGTGCTCCACAGGTACATCTTGTCCATGGCGGCAAACCATGTCTCGTGCAGGCGGCAGTCCACCTCGTACAGCTTGTTATAGTCCGGGTTCTCGGCACGCGCCAGCGCTTCGTAGGCGTCCACCCGTGCGCGGATCTGCGCACGCTGCGCCGGGGTGGCGATGGGGGCAAAGTCCCGCAAAATGCGCCCCTCCACGGCGGTGCGCTCGTAGATCAGCTCGTCCACGATGCGCCGGTTCAGCCGGGTGACGGTGGTGCCCTTGTAGGGCACGATGCGCACCAGTCCGTTTTCCTGCAATTTTTGCAGCACCACCCGGATCAGGGAGCGCGGCGCACCGAACCGGGCGCACAGCGGGTTCTCGCTCAGCGAAGAGCCGGGACGGATGGTCAGGTCGATGATCTCCCGCTCCAGCACGGTGTAAATTTCGGCATCAGTCTTGTATTGCTGTTCCATATCACTCACCTAATTCCAAAAACTCCCTCCACGGTGCAGCGGCGGGCAGGGGCAGAGAAAAGGCCATGGGCTTGCCGGTGTCCGGGTGCACAAAGCGCAGGCCGCAGCTTTGCAGGGCGATGCTGCCCTTCTGGCGGCTGCCGTATTTGCCGTCGCCGTACAGCGGGTGCTTGCGGCTGGCAAACTGTACCCGAATCTGATGGGTGCGCCCGGTGTGCAGGGTGATCTCGGCAAGGCTATTCTCCCCTGCCGTGGCAAGGATGCGGTATTCCAGCACCGCTTCCCGCACCCCCTTGCGGGGACGGCTGACCGGGAACACCCTGCCCTTGCGGCTGTCCTTGAACAGGTAGTCCCGCAGCACCCCTGCGGCGGGCAGCTGCGCGTCCGGCGCACCGGCAATGACTGCGCGGTACTGCTTAACGAACTGCGGCGCGGCGGCTTTGCCCTCGGCGCGGCCATCCTGCACGGCGTAGGCGTCCTGACTTTGGGTCACCTGACGGCTCAGGGCGGCGGCAGCCGCCGGGGTGCGGGCATAGACCATCAGCCCGGACACCCCGGTGTCCAACCGGTGCACCACCCCCACAAAGGCATCAGGTGCGTTCCAGTGCGCCCGCAGCGCGGCGGGCACGCCCTCCTCGCTGGAAAGCCCGGCAGGCTTGTCCAGCACCACAAGGGCGGCGTCCTCGTATAAGATCACAGCTTGCCCTCGGCCAGCAGAGCCTTCAGCTTCAGGATGCCCGCAATGGTCTTGCCGTCCTTGATCTCGCCGCTCATGACCATCTGATATGCCTTTTCCAGCGGCACACGGTCGGGGGTCAGAAACTCGTCTGCATCAAGGTGCATCTTGGTCTCGTGCAGACCGGTGGCTACCCAAGTATAGATGACCTCGGTATCGTAGCCCACGGTGGGGTAGAATTCGCCCAGAGAGATGTAGTTGTCGGCGGTCAGGCCGCACTCCTCTTCCAGTTCCCGCTTGGCGGCTGCAAAGGGGTCCTCGCCCTTTTCCAGCTTACCGGCGGGCAGCTCCCACAGCTGCTGCTGCATGGCATAGCGGAACTGCCGCACCATGCAGATGGTGCCGTCTGCAAAATAAGGCAGGATGCAGGCACCGCCGTGGTGATGCACCACCTCGCGGGTAGCGGTCTTGCCGTTTTCCAGCAGTGCGGTGTCCTTGGTCAGGGTGATGACCCGCCCCTCAAACAGGGTCTCGCTGGAGAGAGTTTTTTCAAAGTGTACTGTATCGTTCATTTGTTTTACGCCCCTTTTCCGGCGCAGCGCCGGTTTTATGCTCTCAGTTTACGGCAAAGTGCGGTTTGTTGTCAATAAAGATATGATAAATACAAGAGGGCGGGACGATTTGAAATGCGCTCCGCGTTCGCTTTGCGCATATTCAGCGGAAAGAATATTTATAATTTCGCGTTTGGCGCGCTCTGCGGAGCGCTCCAAACGCTATTTTCACGGGAGGGGTCGTAACGGCAAACGGCATTTGCAGCGCCGCTTTCTGCGAAAGCGCGGCGCTGCGGACGTGCCCGCTCCCCCGAGAGGGCCGACTTCCCCCGGCCGGGGGAAGATGTCACCGCAGGTGACAAAAAGGGGAATCTGTCGCGCAGCGACTGAGGGGCTATAAATGGAGAAGCGAAAAAAGCGTTAAAGCGATAGCGCCGACTGGCGCAGCGCTAGCTTTTTTGTGCTTCGACTTCTTCTTTAGGATTGTCAAGGGCGAGCAGCCCTTGGCCTGTTGCGGGGTGGGTGGAGTCCAGAGGTAGGGAGGGGGGAGTCGGAACACCCCTCCCTGCCTCTGGCCCAGCGGAGCGTCCTTGCACGCTGACGGCAGGCAAAAACTTTCCATCCAAACCGCAAACCTTCCGGTTACGCCAGGGGCTCCCTCCCCGAGGGAGCTGGCAAAACCGTCAGGTTTTGACTGAGGGAGTTCCCTCTTGCGAAAAAAATCACAATTTCTGGAAGCGACGGTGGGCAAAAACCGAAAATCAGCATCACTGCTTGCTTTAGCGCACTAAAGAAAGTACAAAACCGCTAAAAAATTTCTTAATTTTTGGTGCGTTTGTCGGGCGGTTTGCGTTTACTTTATTGCCGGAATCTGCTATTATAGTATACAAGCAATAGTGCCTTTTATGGGGTTCTCCGGTCCCAGCGGGCATATTGCCCCGCGCAAAAGGTACCAAATTCTGAATAATGGAGGAAGAAAAATGCCTAGAGCAAAGCAAACTATGGATGGCAATACCGCTGCCGCCCATGTAGCGTATGCCTACACGGACGTGGCTGCCATCTACCCCATTACCCCGTCTTCTCCGATGGCTGACTCTGTGGACCAGTGGTCTGCAGCCGGCCAGAAGAACATCTTCGGCAATCAGGTCAAGGTCGTTGAGATGGAGTCCGAGGCCGGCGCCGCTGGTGCTGTCCACGGCTCTCTGGGTGCAGGTGCTGTTACCACCACCTTCACCGCTTCTCAGGGCCTGCTGCTGATGATCCCCAACATGTACAAGATCGCTGCTGAGCAGCTGCCCTGCGTGTTCGATGTTTCTGCACGTACCGTTGCTACCCAGTCCCTGAACATCTTTGGTGATCACAGCGACGTTATGGCTTGCCGCCAGACCGGCTTTGCAATGCTGGTCGAGAGCAGCGTGCAGGAAGTTATGGATCTGTCCCCTGTCGCACATCTGTGCGCCATCGAGGGCAAGGTTCCCTTCCTGAACTTCTTCGATGGCTTCCGTACCTCTCACGAGTACCAGAAGATCGAGAAGTGGGACTACGCTGATCTGAAGGAAATGTGCAACATGGAGGCTGTTGAGGAGTTCCGCAAGAAGGCTCTGAACCCCGAAAGCCCCAAGATGCGCGGTTCCCACGAGAACGGCGACGTGTTCTTCCAGCACCGCGAGGCCTGCAACAGCGTTTACAACGCTCTGCCGGCTGTTGTTGAGAAGTACATGGCCAAGATCAACGCAAAGCTGGGCACCAACTACGATCTGTTCAACTACTACGGCGCAGCCGATGCTGACCGTGTGATCGTGGCTATGGGTTCCATCTGCGACGTTGCTGACGAGGTCATCGACTACCTGAACGCCAAGGGCGAGAAGGTCGGTATCATCAAGGTCCGCCTGTACCGTCCCTGGGTGTCCTCCGCTCTGCTGAAGGTCCTGCCCAAGACCGCCAAGAAGGTGGCTGTGCTGGACCGCACCAAGGAGCCCGGCTCTCTGGGCGAGCCCCTGTACCTGGATGTTGCCGCTACCCTGCGTGAGGCTGGCCTGAACGATATCGTTCTGACCGGCGGCCGCTACGGTCTGGGCAGCAAGGACACTCCCCCGTCCTCCATCTTCGCTCTGTACAAGGAGCTGGAGAAGGATCAGCCGAAGGAGCGTTTCACTCTGGGTATCACCGATGACGTCACCTTCCTGTCCCTGCCCGAGGTCAAGCCCGCTCCCATCACCGCAGCTGCTGGCACCAAGGAGTGCAAGTTCTGGGGTCTGGGCGGCGACGGCACCGTCGGCGCAAACAAGAACTCCGTCAAGATCATTGGCGACCATACCGACAAGTATGTTCAGGCATACTTCCAGTATGACTCCAAGAAGACCGGCGGCGTGACCATCAGCCACCTGCGTTTCGGCGACAAGCCCATCCGCAGCCCCTACTACATCAACCAGGCTGACTTCGTGGCCTGCCACAACCCCGCTTACATCCACATGGGCATGAAGATGGTTCAGGATGTCAAGCCCGGCGGCGTGTTCATGATCAACTGCCAGTGGTCCGATGAGGAGCTGGGCCAGCACCTGAACGCCGAGGCAAAGAAGTATATCGCTGACAACAACATCCAGCTGTATACCATCAATGCTATCGATAAGGCTATCGAGATCGGCATGGGCAAGCGCACCAACACCATCCTGCAGTCTGCATTCTTCAAGCTGGCTGACGTCATGCCTATCGATGACGCCGTCAACTTCATGAAGCAGGCCGCTCAGAAGAGCTACGGCAAGAAGGGTCAGGACGTCGTTGAGATGAACTGGAAGGCCATTGACGCAGGCGTTGACGCTATCCACAAGGTAGACGTGCCCGCATCCTGGTCCAACCCCGAGGCTGATCCCGCACCCAAGGCTCTGGCTGGCCGTCCGGCACTGGTCAAGCAGATCCGCGACGTCATGGAGCCCATTGCCCGTATGGACGGCGACAGCCTGCCTGTCTCCTCCTTCGTGGCAAATGCAAACGGCGAGTGGGAGCAGGGCGCTTCTGCATACGAGAAGCGCGGCACCGCTGTCAACGTCCCCGAGTGGGATGCTGCAAAGTGCGTTGGCTGCAACCAGTGCGCATTCGTGTGCTCTCATGCAACCATCCGTCCCTTCCTGCTGACCGCTGACGAGCTGGCAGCTGCTCCTGCCCAGACCAAGAGCCGCGATAACAAGCTGACCCCCGAGTACAAGTTTGTTATGGCTGTTTCTCCGCTGGACTGCATGGGCTGCGGCGAGTGCGTCACCGTCTGCCCCACCAAGGCTATCACCATGGTTCCTCAGGACAGTCAGGCCGATCAGCAGGCAGTCTTTGACTACTGCGTGGCCAACATCTCCAAGAAGGCTACCAAGATGGCCGACGACACCGTTATGGGCTCTCAGTTCAACCAGCCCCTGCTGGAGTTCTCTGGCTCCTGCGCAGGCTGTGCCGAGACCTCTTACGCTCGCCTGATCACTCAGCTGTTCGGCGAGAAGATGTACATCTCCAACGCTACCGGCTGCTCCTCTATCTGGGGCGGCACCGCTTCCATCTCTCCGTACACCGTCAACAAGGACAGCGGCCATGGTCCTGCATGGTGCAACTCCCTGTTCGAGGATAACGCAGAGCATGGTCTGGGCCTGTACATCGGCCAGAAGACCATCCGCGAGAACCTGATCAAGGAGATCGCAGAGGTTGCTGGTTCCGACAAGGCTTCTGCTGAGCTGAAGGCTGCTTACGAGCAGTTCATCGCAACCAAGAACAACACCAAGGCCAACGACGAGCCCGCAAAGGCCCTGATCGCTGAGCTGGAGAAGGCTGCTGCTGCCGGCTGCGAGAAGTCTGCAGAGATCCTGAAGAGCAAGCAGTACATCGCCAAGAAGTCCGTCTGGATCTTCGGCGGCGACGGCTGGGCATACGACATCGGCTTCGGCGGTCTGGATCACGTTCTGGCTTCCGGCGAGGATGTCAACGTGATGGTCTTCGATACTGAGATGTACTCCAACACCGGTGGACAGGCTTCCAAGGCCTCCAACATCGGCGAGGTCTGCCAGTTCGCTGCTGCAGGTAAGGAGATCAGCAAGAAGAGCCTGTCCGAGATCGCAATGACCTACGGCTACATCTATGTTGCTCAGATCGCTCTGGGCGCTAACATGAACCAGGCTGTCAAGGCTATTGCCGAGGCTGAGGCTTACCCCGGCCCCTCTCTGATCATCGGCTACGCTCCCTGCGAGCTGCACGGTGTCAAGGGCGGCATGACCAACTGCCAGAACGAGATGAAGAAGGCAGTCGAGGCTGGCTACTGGAACCTGTTCACCTTCAACCCCGCCAACAAGGCACAGGGCAAGAACCCCTTCACCCTGACCTCCAAGGCTGTGGACAACGAGAAGTATCAGGCTCTGCTGGCAAACGAGACCCGTTACAGCCGTCTGACCCGCGCCTTCCCCGAGCGTGCTAAGGAGCTGTTCGCTCGCAACCAGGAGGTTGCAAACGACCGCTACGAGCACCTGACCCGTCTGGTCGAGCTGTACAAGTAAGCTGTTTTTAAGCAGCGGCAGAGACACCAAATGAACCAGCGGCCCCTGCTCTTTCCCGTGTGAAGAGCGGCAGCCCCGCATCGGCGGTTACTGCGCAATGCAGCGGTGCGGAACTGTGGAATTTGCCTTTGCCGTGCCAGAACAGGCTGAACGTTTTGCCCTGTACCTGACAGAACGGTCGAAAAACCTGATTTCATTCCCCTCCTTTTGCGCAGGGGCTTGAGATACCAAAGCGCCCGCGAGGGTCCTTGAGAGCACACCCCGCGTGTGTCAGGAGCATAAGGTCTGCGTGCAGATACCTTGCTCCGTCTGCGGCATAAGACCTGCCTTGCAGGGATCTTGCCTCAGTGAAAAAACTGCATCAGTTTTTAGCGCCCCGCTCACCGCAAGGTGACCGGGGCGTATTTTTGTGTAAATGAAACTATAAGCCCGGAGCGTCCGCAGACGCTCCGGGCTTATAGTTTGACGAAATAAAAGTTATTTGTTTGTCACAAATTCAATTTTGACATTCATTCCCATACCAGCCGCAAGGCGCTGCAAGGTGCGCAGAGAAGGGTTTGCATTTCCCCGTTCCAACTTGCTGATATCGGCCTGTGCAATGCCGGTGCGCTCCGAAAGCTGTTTCTGGGTCAGACCGCTTTCCTTCCGGGCATCGATCATAGCTTGCGCAATGGTAAGCTCCGGCTGAAGAGCATCCCATTCGGCCTTAAAAGAAGGCCGCTGTAATTGTTCATTCAAATAATTCCGAAAATCACTCATGAGGAACTCTCCTTTCGATAAAAATAGTCCGCACGATACTTTTGCGCCAGTGCAATTTCCTCTGGCGGTGTTTTTTGCGTCTTTTTGACAAAGCCATTTGTCAGGATGATCTGATGCCCGACCACGAAGAAATACAAGATGCGCGTTATGTTGCTGCTTTGCTTGGCACGCAATTCAAAAATGCCATCTCCCAATGATTTGGAATAAGGCTCCCGCAGTTGTGTGCCATTGGTTTCCAATAGAGAGATCGTGCCTAAAAGCTTTGCCAGCATTTTGTCATCCAGCGTATCCAGAAAATCACGAACCGGGCAGCTGCCGTCTGCTTTATGATAAAAATTTACTTCAAAAGCAGACATTTTCAGCATCCTTTCCGGTCAATGACATCCTACGATTATAATATAGGATAAAACAAATATTGTCAAGAAAATTTTTTATCACAAAATCTTCCAGAATTTTCCGCTTCCTTTTTACAGTTTCTTCATAGCTTCTTAACGAAATGAATGGTGAAAGCTGTTATACTTTTGCCATGGGAAGCGGGGCCGCAACCACTTCCCAAGTAACATGATTCCTCCTCACACCAAGGCAATATCCAAGCAAAACACCCTTCTCTGTGCGCCGCAACACGGAGAAGGGTGTTTTGTTTCTGTAAGACGCCGTAAAAATCTTTGCAAAACCTCGCTTTAGGGTTGACCCCATTTTTTTGCGGCGCTATAATAAAAAAGGATATAGCCAGTGCAGCGCCCGGCGCGGGTGCTGCGGAATTTACGAAAACTGGGAGGTGAACGCAGGACAATGGACCCTGATCATAGTCGAAGTAGCTCCACCGATGCGGTAGATCGGACAACAAAAAGTACTGTGTTCGCCTTTTTGCATCCGGCGGCTTAAAAAGCCCCCGGAATAGGAAAGGCGCGGCTTTGCGTGCGCGGAAATGGCTGCATTTGCGGCATTCCGGCACCGGGCGGCGCGTTTTTTGTTTCCCGACCTGCTGCATCCTCCGGCGCGGAGAAAGCCCTCCGCGCCGTATAGTACCCAGAGGAGGTAGCCCATGGATATGGAAGAAAAGAAGCTGGAAACCAACACGGAACAGAACCTGCCGGTGCAGGAGCTGCCCGCCGATATCCCCGCCGAGGTGCGTCAGAAGCTGGCGGAGGATCTGAACGAGGAAGCCACCGAGGATCTGAAGCAGGATATGCGGGAGGCAGAGCGGGAGGAAGCCAATGACGAAGAGGTCAAGGCAAACCCCGAGATGCTGACCAAGAGCCGTCTGCTGAAGCTGCTGATCAAAAAGCAGTACGTCAAGCTGCGCGAGGTGACTGAGGAAGAGCAGCCCGCCGACCTTGCCGAGCTGCTGGAAGAGCTGGACGAGAACAACCGTCTGGTGGTGTTCCGCCTGCTGAAAAAGGAAGTTGCCACCGAAGCCTTTGCCTATATGTCCGACGAAGCCCGGGACGATCTGGTGAACGCTTTCTCGGACGTGGAGCTGGTGAGCGCCATCGAGGAGATGAGTCTGGACGATGCCGCCGACCTGCTGGAAGATATGCCCGCAGGCGTGGTCAAGCGGGTGCTGGAAAAATCCTCCCGGGAGACCCGCGAGAGCCTGAACAAGCTGCTGAACTACCCGGAAAGCTCTGCCGGCAGCCTGATGACCCCGGAATATGTGCGTCTGCGCATGGATATGACGGTGGAACAGGCCTTTGCCGCCATCCGCAAGCAGGGCGAGAACGCCGAGACCGTCTACACCTGCTATGTGGTGGAGAGCAACCGGCTGCAGGGCGTTGTCTCGGCCCGCAATCTGCTGTTGGCAGACCCCAAGACCCCCATCACGGAGATCATGGAGGACAATCTGGTCACCGTGAAGGTCACCGACGATCAGGAGTTTGTGGCCCGTGAGATGCAGCGCTACGACTTTACCGCCATGCCCGTTCTGGACAACGAGGGGATGTTCGTGGGTATCATCACCATCGACGACGCTATCGACGTTCTGACCGACGAGAGCACCGAGGATATGCAGAAGATGGCTGCTATTCTCCCGGATGACGACGCCACCACCTACTTCGGCACCAGCGTGTGGACCCACGCAAAGCAGCGCATCCCGTGGCTGCTGATTTTGATGCTGTCCGCTACCTTTACCGGCATGGTCACCACCCACTACGAGGAAGCCTTTGTCAGCCTGCCGCTGCTGGTCTCCTTCATGCCCATGCTGATGGATACCGCCGGTAACTGCGGCAACCAGATCAGCACCCTGATGGTGCGCGGTCTGGCACTGGGCGAGGTAGAGCCCGCCGACTTTATGCGGGTGCTGGCCAAGGAGCTGCGGGTGTCTGCCATCGTGGGCGCAGTGCTGGGCATCGTGAATGGCCTGCGCATCTACCTGATGTACACCTTCCTCTTCCCCGGCCAGTACGCCAACGTGATGGGCTACGCCATCGTGGTCAGCGTATCGCTGTTCTTCAGCGTCATTCTGGCAAAGCTGGTGGGCGGTATGCTGCCGCTTGCCGCCAAAAAGCTGGGTGCCGACCCCGCCATTATGGCTACTCCCTTCATCACTACCATCGTGGACGCTTGCAGCCTGATCCTCTATTTCCAGATCGCACAGCTGGTGTTCCGCAATATGATGTAAAGAAAAAAGCAATGCCGGACGGTCTGCGGACCGCCCGGCATTTTTTTGCGGGACGAACCCTCTCAGTCATCGCTGCGCGATGACAGCTCCCCCGAAGGGGGAGCTTATAGCACTGTCGGAAGCTTTTAGTATTCATCCGATACGTTTCAGTTATCGCAAAAAAGCTCCCCCTTCGGGGGAGCTGTCGCCGCAGGCGACTGAGAGGGTTCAGACGGGGTAAAAACCGTGTGGAAAACCACAGTTTGTGTCCGTTTTCCACACCGGGTTTTTCTCCCCGGCGGTTTGTGGAAAACTGCCCGGGGCAAGATTCCAGATTGGAGAAAAGCAAACCCGTAAGCCGGAGTAAACTGTAAAAACAAAAGAAAAACCTTCGACTTTCTTTTTTATAAAAGGCAGATTGCCCACATTTTTGCCCACAAATTTCCAGAATGCGGCGGCATCCATTACGGCTTGTATAGGGCTTTCCTCCACTGGATGTGGAAAACTATGTGGAAAAGGTGGAAAACATCGTTGGAAACTGCGCCTCTTTTTCACAAAAACGGTGGAAAACCCGGTGGAAAAAGTGAAAAGTTCATTCCAGACCGGATAGTCCATACAATTTTCGGTTGTCGTTTTGGGACTTGAAACCCGCATGAATGCTGTGCTTTTCCCGCCTTTTCCACACCCCGGCGGCTGCGGTGTGAAAAAACTGCGCGTGCAACCTGTCTGCCGGGAAAGAAAGTGCAGTTTCAACGCCTTCCGCGTGGATTTTCTTGAATGCGGGGGCCTGTCATGGTAAAATAGGGGTAACATGAAACTGGCGGGGCATCCCGCAACGGAGGCGAAACACATGAACAACTGGCTGAACAGGCTGGAGCGCAAGTATGGCCGCTATGGCATCCCGAACCTGACCAATATTCTGGTGGCGGGGCAGATCTTAGTGCTGGCCATCGAGCTGTTTGTTGACCGCACCATCACGGGCTGGCTGGGGCTCAGCCGCAGCCTGCTGCTGCAAGGGCAGGTCTGGCGGGTGATCAGCTTTATATTCATCCCCTTTTCCGGCGGCAGCATCCTCAGCGTGGTGCTGGGCATCTACTTCACATGGTTCGTCGGCACGGCGCTGGAGCGGGAGTGGGGCGATTTCCGCTACACGGTGTATCTGCTGTCCGGCGTGCTGGGCACGGTGCTGGGCTGTCTGCTCACCGGCGTGACCGCCAGCACCTACTGCCTGTCCCTCTCGCTGCTGCTGGCTTTTGCCATGCTTTACCCGGAGGTGCAGCTGCTGCTCTTCTTCGTCATCCCCATCCGGGTGAAATATTTCGGCGTTTTCGCGGCAGTGCTGTGGGTGTTCGGCTTTCTGGGCGCATCCCTGCCCGGCAAGCTGGACTACCTGTTGTCCATGCTCAACGTCTGGCTCTTCTTTGCCCCCATGGCCTACCGCTCCCTCCGCGCATGGGTGCGCCGGGAGCAGTGGAAGCGGAAGAATAGGAGGTAAGACCCCTCCCGTGAAAATGGAAACTGCCGAGGGGTGTTCTCTTTTGACACCAAAAGAGAACCGGAAAAGTGTGCGCTCTGCGGGGAAAGTTACTGCCTGCTTTCAGCGTGCAAAGACGCTCCGCTGGGCCAGAGGCAGGGAGGGGTGTTCCGACTCCCCCCTCCCTACCTCTGGACTCCACCCACCCCGCAACGGGTCAAGGGCTACACGCCCTTAACAATCCTAAAGAAGAAGTCGAAGCACAAAAAAGCTAGCGCTGCG
Organism: Faecalibacterium sp. I4-1-79; assembly: GCF_023347235.1. Lineage (GTDB taxonomy): Bacteria > Bacillota > Clostridia > Oscillospirales > Ruminococcaceae > Faecalibacterium > Faecalibacterium tardum. Next base: position 22,005 of record NZ_CP094467.1, read on the forward strand.
CCAGTCGGCGCTATCGCTTTAACGCTTTTTTCGCTTCTCCATTTATAGCCCCTCAGTCGCTGCGCGACAGATTCCCCTTTTTGTCACCTGCGGTGACATCTTCCCCCGGCCGGGGGAAGTCGGCCCTCTCGGGGGAGCAAGCGCCCACCCGCAGCGCCGCGCTTTCGCAGAAAGCGGCGCTGCAAATGCTGTTTCCCTCCACGACCCCACCCGTGAAAAGGCAATTCTGGAAAATCCGCAGATTTTCCAGAATTGCGAAATATAAAATAATCTTTCCGCTGAACATGGCTAGAGCGCAGCGGAAGCCATTTTAAATCGTCTTACGTCTCACAAAAGGAGTACCCCCATCATGATGCTGGACCGCATGGAAGGCAACGCAGAACTGAAAACCAGCGTGCAGCAGATGCTGGCCACCCGTCGGCTGACTCATAGCGTGCTGCTGGTGGGCGAAGCCGGTCTTGGCACCGGCTTTGCCGCCCGCTGCATCGCCGCCGACTACCTCTACCCCGCCGGCGGTGCCGCCGCCGAAGCGCTGCTGCGGGGCGAGTGCTGCCGCGCCGTGGCAAAAGCCGGTAAGCGCGACAGCGGCACGGTGGAGACCGGCATCGTGCGGGAGGCCATCTCGGTGTCCGGCATGGGCAGCGGCGGAAAGTATCTGGTGGGTCAGGTCACTGCCATGCGCAGCGAAATTTTCAACACCAGCCTTTCCGCCGAGGGGCGCGCCGTGCTTTTGTATCATGTGGAGCGCATGAACGAGGAATCTGCCAACGCCCTGCTCAAGGTCATGGAAGAGCCGCCGGAAGGGGTGCTGTTTCTGCTCACGGCGGATTCGCTGGCCAGTGTGCTGCCCACCATCCGCAGCCGCTGCGTCAGCTTTGCGGTAGCACCGGTGTCCCCCGCCGACTGCACCCGCTACTGCGCGGCGCAGGGCGTGGACAAAAAAACAGCCGCACTGTACAGTGAGCTGTTCGATGGTCATATTGGCACGGTGCTGGCGGTCGCCCGGGACGAAGCCCGCGCCGCACAGGTGGAAAAGGCGCTGGAGCTTGCCCGCGCCGCCGCCGCCCGGGATAGCTACACCGCCGCTGTGCTGCTTGCCGCCTACGAAAAGGATAAAGCTGCCGCTTCCGCCCTGCTGACCGATTTCCGCGCCGTGGCAGCGGCAGGTCTGCGCAGCAGCCCCCGCGCCCCGGTACAGGGCACACAGGCGCAGCAGGCGGTGCGTCTGGCAGATGCCGCCCTGCAGCGGCTGGGCGCACAGGTAAACCCCAAGATAGTGCTTTCGGTGTTTGCGGCAAAGCTGCGCACCGTTTAAATAACGAAACAACAAGAAACCCCTCCGGCGCTTGCGGTACACCGGAGGGATTTCTTGTTTGGGGTATTGCTTTGGTGTGAGGAGGAATCATGTGCGGGGAAGTGGTTGCGGCCCCACTGTCCCTGCAAGATACAGTATACCCGATTTTACGAAAAAAGTCATTACATTTCTGTGAAAATTCAAGAAAGTCCTTGAAACTTTGTACCGCAGTGCGAAAAAAATACAAAATGAAACGTTTAAGAAGAAAAACTGAACTCCCTCAGTCAAAACCTGACGGTTTTGCCAGCTCCCTCGGGGAGGGAGCCTTTGGCGCGTCCGGAAGCTTTGCGCTTTAGTAGGAAAGCTTTTGCTTGCCATCAGCGTGCAGGGACGCTCCGCTGGGCCAGAGGCAGGGAGGGGTGTTCCGACTCCCCCCTCCCTACCTCTGGACTCCACCCACCCCGCAACGGGTCAAGGGCTGCACGCCCTTGACAAACCTTAAGAAGAAGTCGAAGCACAAAAAAGCTAGCGCTGCGCCAGTCGGCGCTATCGCTTTAACGCTTTTTTCGCTTCTCCATCTATAACCCCTCAGTCGCTGCGCGACAGCTCCCCCAAGGGGGAGCGGGCACGCCCGGAAGCTTTCTTATTGCACCTAAAACTTTAGTGGTAAACCTTACGGCTTGGCTCTCCCTGAGAGGAAAGACTTCCCCCGCTCCGGGGGAAGATGTCACCGCAGGTGACAAAAAGGGGAATCTGGCGCGGGAGCGCCTGAGAGGGCGTGGGTGACCCCGCCGCACTCTCACCCGTTTTTCATCTGCTCTGCGTGCAGTTTTCCGTGCTCCACATAATGGGCGGCGTTGTGCAGGTTGGCTTCCACCTGCGCGGCGCTCACCTGCTTGATGACCCGGGCGGGCACGCCCACCGCCACCGAGTTGTCCGGGATGACCATGCCTTCCGGCACCAGTGCCCCTGCCCCGATGATGCAGTTTTTGCCCACAACACAGTGGTTCAGTAATGTGGCGTGCATCCCGATGAGACTGCCGTCCCCTACGGTGCAGCCGTGCACCAGTGCGCAGTGCCCTACCGTGACGTTTTCGCCAAGGGTCACGCAGCCGCCGATGTCGCAGTGCAGCACCGCGTTGTCCTGCACGTTGCTGTTTTTGCCGATGGTCAGCGTGCCGTCATCCCCGCGCAGCACCGCACCGTACCAGACGGTGGAGCCGGGCTTTAAAACCACATCTCCCTGCACGGTAGCGCTGGGGGCTACAAAAGCTGCGCCCTCATCGCGGGGCGTTTTTCCACAAAAGGATAAGAACATTGTTAAAAACCACCTTTCTCTTTTGGTTCTTTTATGGTATTCTTATAAGTAAGGAACAAAAATGTGCGCGCCGGTTTTGCCGGAGCGGGATTCAAGGGGGTACCTTCATGCTTCACAACACGTTCTGCCGCCGGTTGGCGGCACTGGTGCTCACGCTGGCGGTCGCCGTCAGCGCAGTGCTGCCTGTATTTGCAGTATACCCCATGCCCGTCCAGACTGCAACAGAGACTGAGGCAGTGTATTTGTTCAACGCAGACACCGGCAAGACCATCCTGAGCCAGAACGCCGACCAGCAGAAATATGTGGCAAGCCTGACCAAGCTGATGACCGCCCTGCTGCTGGTGGAAAGCGGCAAGGACCTGAACGGTGAAGTGACCGTGCCCACCGATTTAACGCAGGAGTTCAAGGATATCCAAAACGCCAACGGCACCACCATGGGGCTGCGCATCGGCGAAACCGTGCGCCGCATCGACCTGCTGAACGCCATGCTCATCGTCAGCGCCAACGACGCCGCCAGCGTCATTGCGTGGGACGTGGGGGGCAGCGTGGTGGGCTTTGTGCAGCAGATGAACGCCCGGGCGGCAGAGCTGGGCTGCACCGGCACGAACTTTACCTGTGCCCACGGCCTGTTTGACTACGGCAACGTGTCCACTGCGCAGGATCTGGCAAAGATCGCCGCCGCCTGCGCGGAGAACCAGACCTTTGCACAGGTGGCGGGCACCGCCAGCTATGTGCTGCCAGCCACCAATCTGCGCAAGGCCGAGCACACCATCAGCAGCTCCAACAGCCTGATGAACAGCGAAAGCGCCAACTACCGGGAGTATGTCAAGTGGGTCAAGGGAGGCTTTACCACGCTGGCGGGCCGCTGCATCGTGGCCTTTGCCCAGCAGGACGGCCACAACTACGGGCTGGTGATCCTTGGCTGCGACACGCAGGAGCACCTGTTTGCCGCGTGTGACGACCTTTTTGACTGGGCCTTTGCCAGCTTTGCCGACCGTCCGCTGGTGGATACCAAGACCGTGCTGACCACCGTAGACCTGACCAAGTGCCGCACCGAGCCGTCCGTGGAGCTGTACGCCGCAGCCCCGGTCAGCGGCTACGGCCACAGCGACGATAAGGTGAGCTATTCCTTCGACCTGCCCGAGAGCGTCTCTGCTACCGTCAAGGAAGGCCAGAAGCTGGGCACTGCCACCGTCTATCTGGACGGCTACGAGGTGGGACAGGTAGACCTTGTGACCCACCGGGAGTATGTGTCGGACTTCCGCACCGATAGCAAGGCCACCCTGCTGCTGCTCTGCGCCCTGATCCTGATTTTGTGCGCGCTGGGCTTTGTCACCCTGCGCTGCGGCGGCGGGCTGACCCTCAACCAGCGCCGCCGCCAGATGAAACGGAGAAGATAAGAAAACCCTCTCAGGCTCACTGCGTTCGCCAGCTCCCCCGAAAGGGGGAGCTTTTTGCATCCGGTCAGCGCGAATAAAGCTCCCCCTTCGGGGGAGCTGGCACGCCGTCAGGCGTGACTGAGAGGGTTCAGGCGTCCCCTTGGGGGAGCTGGCTGCGAACGCAGTGAGCAGACTGAGGGGGTATCCTTGCGGCGCGCATTCCAAATCGTCAAAGATAAAAGGGGCTGGTGCACGGTTGTGCATCTGCCCCTTTTTTAATTATACTGCCCCGTAGATGCCGTGCACCGACACTTCCCCGGTGAAAACATGCTGCTCACCGGCATCGGTGCGCACCACTAAACGCCCCTCGGCGTCCACGTCCACGGCTTCGCCTGCGCCCTGACTGCCGTCCGGCAGGTCAAAGGTGACCCGGCGGCCCAGATTGATGCAGGCGGCCTTGTATTCCTCCCGGAAGGGCGCAAAGCCGTCCCGGGCAAAGGTGTACAGGTTGCGGTCAAAGCCAAAGTCGGTCAGCCCCTCCGCCAGCCATGCGGGGTCGGTGGCAAGATCCACCGCAGCGCCCTGCAAGGCCAGCGAGGTGCCGTGGGGCAGGTCGGCGGCGTCAAAATAGCTCTGGGGCTGGGCAAGGTTGATGCCGATGCCGCACAAAATGCCGCGCCCCTGCTGCTGGTAGCCGTAGCTCACGCTCTCGCACAGGATGCCCACGATCTTTTTGCCGTTCAGCAAAAGGTCGTTGGGCCACTTGATCTGGCAGTCCACGCCATAGCGCAGCTGTAACTGGCGGCGCACCGCAAGGCTTGCCAGCAGCGGCAGGGTGGCAGGCTGTGCCAGCGGCTCCTTGATGGCCACCGTGTAGTACAGCGCCTTGCCCTCGGCGTTTACCCAGCTGCGGCCAAGCCGCCCGCGCCCGGCGGTCTGGTTTTCGGTATACACCGCCGCAACGGGGCCAAACTCCTCGAAATGTTCCTTTACATAGGCGTTGGTGCTGCCGCATTCCGGCAGATAGCGCACCTCGTTGATGCTCATTGCTTGGGTACCTCTTTGTGCTCATAGGCGGTCACTGCGCCGTTTTCCAGCGTCAGCAGGCCGTAGGTGTCCGGGCCGGTGTAGCAGCGCCCGCAGGAGCCGGGGTTGAACAAAAATACATTGCCCCGCTGCTCTGCGTGGGGAATATGGGAGTGGCCGAACAGCGCCACCTCGGCCCCCCGGGCGGCGGCGGCGTCCGCCAGCGTATCCAGATCGTATTTTACACCGTACATGTGACCGTGCGTATAGAAAACCACCGTCTGATCGAAGCCCGCAAGGCCATCCAGCGGCTCCAGCGCACCGTAATCGCAGTTGCCGGCCACGGAGTACACCCGCAGATGGGGGAAAAAGGCCAGCGTCTGTTCCAGATCCCGCAGGCCGTCCCCCAAAAAGATCACAGCATCCACGTTGTTCTGCTCTTTGTTCAAAATGCGCTTAATGGCGTCACGCGCGCCGTGGCTGTCGCTCAGGACCAGTAGTTTTGTCACGGAAAGATATCCTCCTCTATACTCATTCGGTAGTCTGCTGCAACAACAGCAGCTGCTTGTAAACTTCGCTCTTGGAATAGGCTGTGCCCTGTGCAGCAGTCTTGGCGGCGGCAGAAGCGCTGAAACCCTCAATGGTCAGCGCAAAAGCGCGCTGCGCCGCCTGTTCCAGGGTCAGCTCCTCTTCCTCGGCGGCACCGGCGGGCGCACCCGCCATCACCAGCACATACTCGCCCCGGGGCTCGGCGGCGCGGTAGTGCTCCACGGCTTCGCCCAGAGTGGTTTTCCAGATCTCCTCGTGGAGCTTGGTCAGCTCCCGGCACAGGGTAATGCTGCGCTCTGCGCCAAAGGCGGCGGCCAAATCGTCCAGTGTGGTGCGCAGCTTGTGGGGTGCTTCGTAAAAGATGACGGTGCGCTTTTCCTGCAAAAGCTCGGCTAGACGCTCCTTTTTCTGCTTGCGGTTCACCGGCAGAAAGCCCTCGAACACCCAGCGGGAGGTGTCCTGCCCGGAGACTGCCAGTGCGGTAACGCAGGCAGAAGCGGCCGGGATGGGCACTACTTTGATGCCCCGCGCCAGTGCGTCCCGCACGATGACCTCGCCCGGGTCGGACACGCAGGGCATGCCGGCGTCGCTGCACAAGGCACAGCTCTCCCCTGCCTCGATGCGCTGCAAAATGGCTTCGCCCTTCTGCAAGGCGTGCTCATAGTAGCTGACCATGGGCTTTTTCAGCCCCAGATAATTCAGCAGCTTCATGGTCACGCGGGTGTCCTCGGCGGCAATAAAGTCTGCCGCGCCAAAGGTGGCAGCCACCCGGGGCGGCATATCCTCCAGATTGCCGATGGGGGTCGCCACGATGTAGAGAGTTCCTGCCATAATTACCTCCTGAATTTATCGTCCGTACAGCGCCGCACCGGCGCGGATGAGCACGTCCGGCTCTACCCGCAGGCCGGTTTTACGGTTCTTCTGGGCTTCCACAAGGAACAGCCACGGTGCGTTTTCCGGGCCGTTCTTTACAAAGGCCAGCCGCTTGGGCTCCAGCCGGTGCGCGCGCAGCACAGCCAGCACCTCAGCCAGCCGCTCGGGGCGGTGGCACAGCGCCAGCCGCCCGCCGTCCTTCAAAAGCCGGAAGCCGCAGGCACAGACATCCTCCAAAGCGCAGGTGTTTTCGTGCCGGGCAAGGGCGTGGGCGGCGTTTTTGCTCTGCGGCCCCTCGGTAAAATAAGGGGGATTGCACGCGCACACGTCAAATTGCCCCTCGTCCTGCCGCCATGTGCGCAGGTCGGCACAGGCGGGTGTAATGTGGGTGAGCTGCTGCTCTTCCACCGCTGCCGCCAGCAGGGCGCTGCCCTCGGGCTGCAATTCCAGCGCGGTGCAGGGGCCGCGGTGCCCCCGGTCGTGCCATTCCAGTGCCACGATACCGCAGCCGGAGCACAGGTCTGCGGCTTTCTGGCTGCGTTTCGGCTCACAGAAGCGTGCCAGCAGCAGCGCGTCCGAGCCGAACCGGTGCTCCGGGGTGCAGTAGACCATAGTTCTATTATACAAAACTTCCGTAGAATGTTCCATAGACAGTGTGCCGTTTCCCTTCCAAAAAATGCAGGGTATTTTCCTGCGGAATTTGTGCATGAAACAAAAAGCGGGGCGGCTGCACAGCATTTTGTGCAGTGCCTCTTTTGCGGTGGACGATCAGGAATGGCCGCCGCGTATGCTTTGGCCATGTGCAGCGGAAAAATATTTTTTGATTCAGCAGTTCGGCGCGTCTGCGGACGCGCCGAACTGCGTTTTTCATGAATTTACTTTATGATACCACAAAAAAGGACTGCTGCACAGATGTGCAACAGTCCTTTTTGATGCGTTTTCAGCAAAAACTACTGATTATTCAGCAGCGATTGCACCAGTGGGGCAAGCACCCTCGCAAGCACCGCAATCGATGCAGGAATCAGCGTTCACAACTGCAGCGCCGTTCTCGATGGTGATAGCGCCAACCGGGCAAGCGCCCTCGCAAGCGCCGCAGCCAACACATGCGTCAGAAACCTTGTGTGCCATAATAAACTCTCCTTTTTTATCCCGTGCCGATGTAATTATGAAGAAACGTACCTTGGCACGGCCACGCACGCCCCCCGGAATTTGTATCCTTGTCTGCATTCTAACAAAGCAGGCGGGAAAAGGCAAGACTAACCGTGCTGCCACAACCACAAAATAAAATATTTTGTGGGGTTGCACAAAAGCACGGCCTAACTTATAGCCAAAATTGCCGGAGATTTTTAGCGAAAATCACGAAGCCTAGTTAGTTTTATAATACTAACTGCAAGCAAACCCTCTCAGGCGCTCCCGCGCCAGCTCTCCCGAAGGGAGAGCCAAGCTGTAAAGTTTTGCGCTAAAGTATTAAGCGCAATGAGAAAGCTCCCGGCAGAGCTCTTGCCTCTCCCTTTGGGAGAGGTGGCATCGCGCAGCGATGACGGAGAGGGCGCACGCCATTATGCTTATTCCTTTTCATTTGCGCGGCGGCGGGGGCAGGCGGGGCGCTTTTCGTCGTCGGAGCTTGCCACCACCGGGGCGGGGTTGCGCACGCCGGAGTAATCATCGTCCGGGTCGGGACGGCGGGGCGGGCGCTTGCCGCCGCTCACATACTCGCACACGCCCACCTTGTAGTACCGGGGGGCAAGGCTCTCGGTGCCGCAGCGCACCCGCAGGTAGCCGGATACCGGATTCACCTCCAGCACAGTGCCCAGACCGTCCGGGGTGCGCACCGTGCTGCCCACCATGGGCATGATGCTGTTCAGGTACTCGTAGGCGCTCTCCTCGTAGGCAAGGCAGCACATCAGACGGCCGCAGGCACCGCTGATCTTGGTGGGGTTCAGCGAAAGCCCCTGCTCCTTTGCCATCTTGATGGAAACGGGCTGGAAATCCTTCAAAAAGCGGCTGCAGCAGAAAGGCTGGCCGCAGATGCCCAGACCGCCGATCATCTTGCTCTCGTCGCGCACGCCGATCTGGCGCAGCTCGATGCGGGTGTGGAAGATGCCGGCCAGATCCTTGACCAGCTCCCGGAAGTCCACCCGTCCGTCGGCGGTAAAGTAGAACATGATCTTGGAGCGGTCCAGCGTGTACTCGGCCTCCACCAGCTTCATCTCCAGCCCGTGGCGGGCGATGCACTCCTGACAGGTGTGGTAGGCGCGCTTTTCGTCCTCACGGTTCTGGCGCATCCGGCGGATATCCACGCTGTCCGCCATGCGGGTGATGGGCTTCAGCGCCTTGGGCACGGCGGCATCCGCCAGCTCCCGCACGCCCTGCACCACCTCGCCGCACTCCACGCCGCGGGCAGTCTCCACGATCACGAACTCCCCGGCATGGATGACAGCATCGCCGGGATCAAAATAATAGCTTTTGCCGTTTTCTTTGAAACGGACCGAAATGACTTTTTTCATAGTGTTCCTCGTTTTGTATCTGATAAGCCCCTTTCAAGGGGCGCTTTTTCAGTCTGCTGTTAGTATACCATAATCAAAAGCACATTTCTATGCAAAAAGAAAAGTCTTTATACACCTATGACGGGACGATTTAGAATGTGCTCCGCTGCGCTCTGCACATATTCAGCGGAAAGGATATTTATAATTTCGCAATTCTGGAAAATCTGCGGATTTTCCAGAATTGCCTTTTCACGGGAGGGGTCGTAAAGGCAAACGGCATTTGCAGCGCCGCTTTCTGCGAAAGCGCGGCGCTGCGGGTGGGCGCTCGCTCCCCCATGGGGGAGCTGTCGCGTAGCGACTGAGGGGCTATAAATGGAGAAGCGAAAAAAGCGTTAAAGCGATAGCGCCGACTGGCGCAGCGCTAGCTTTTTTGTGCTTCGACTTCTTCTTTAGGATTGTCAAGGGCGTGCAGCCCTTGGCCCGTTGCGGGGTGGGTGGAGTCCAGAGGTAGGGAGGGGGGAGTCGGAACACCCCTCCCTGCCTCTGGCCCAGCGGAGCGTCCCTGCACGCTGAAGGCAAGCAGAAAGTTACCCCGCAAAGCTTCCCTCCCCGAGGGAGCTGGCAAAACCGTCAGATTTTGACTGAGGGAGTAAAATTTCCCCTCCCCTGCAATGATCCACCCCGCTCAACCGTATGCAGTATGGAAAAGGTGTCGAAATTTTGTCCGGCGGCAGAGGGGAGGATGGCAGGCAGACTGCCGGTTTTGGGGCGGCAAAGTTGTGCGTTTTGCAGATTTTGACAGAACTTTCGCAAAAGATTCGCTGCCCCGCTATTGAAAGCACACGCCTTGCGTGTATAATAGGAATGTTAAGAGCCCCCATTGCCCCACGAAGGTGGAGAAACTGCTGCGCCGGGCGGTGCAGCAGAGAAACGGTAGGAGAAGATGGAAAAATTCAGTGTCAAAAAACCATTTACGGTGCTGGTTGCAGTCATCATGGTGCTGATGCTCGGCTTTGTGTCGGTCACCAAGATGAAAACGAACCTGCTGCCGGATGTCAGCACCCCGTACCTGATGGTGGTCACCGTGTATCCCGGTGCCAGCCCGGAGCGTGTGGAGAGCGAAGTCTCGGACGTGCTGCAAAACGCGCTTACAGTGCCCGGTGTGGAAAAGATCACCGCCACCTCGGCTGAAAACTACAGCCTGCTGCTGATGAAGTTCGTGGATGATACGGACATGAACAGCGCACTGGTGCAGGTGTCCAACAAGCTGGATCAGGCCAAAAGCGACCTGCCGGATACTGCCCTGACCCCTTCTGTGATACAGTACAGCATGAACATGAACGCCTTTATGACCGTGGCTGTCAGCCGCGAGGGCAGTTCGGTGTACGAGCTTTCTGACTTCATCAAGAACACCATGACCCCCTACGTCCAGCGCAAGGGCGGCGTGTCCAGCGTATCTGCCAGCGGCCTTGTGGAGCAGCTGGTGCAGGTGCAGCTGAATCAGGAAAAGGTGGATGACATCAACGAAAAGCTGATGGAACTCATCGACACCCAGCTGGAAGCGGCACATACCCAGCTGGAAGAGGCCGAGGCCAAGATCAAGGCCGGCCGCGCAGAATACGATAAGCAGTTCAAAAACTTCGGCAATACTGTGTCCAACACGGTCATGGGCACCCTGAGCTCTGATGTCGGCAGCGCCGTAGAGGTGGTGCGCAAACAGGCCGAAGCGCTGCTGCAAAGCGTCAACAACCTGATCGCCGTGGTCAAGGAGCCTGAGGTGCAGCAGGCCCTCATTGAGGTGCAGGCCGGCTTGCAGCGGGTGCTGGACAAGTTCAACAGCACCGGTATGCGGGATATCGACTCTCTGATCGAGATCGTGTCCGAGCTGCGCGATATCACGGATAAGCTCTCCTCTGCTTTGCAGACCCTGCAGAACCGCATCAACACCGAGACCGGCACGCAGGGCGAGGGCGCCGAGGATCTGGTAGACGAACTGCAATTGCAGGACAGCCTGAACGTCATCTATAAGACGCTGGAGGACACCATCAAGGCCATGGACAACGTGCCCGGCATGATGACCGAGTTCTCCAACGCACTGGGCAGCTTTACCCAGCAGCAGCTGGCTGCCTATATGCAGTTTACCGAAGCCCGCGAGCAGCTGAACGAGTACGAAAAGCAGCTCAGCGAGGCCAAGACCCAGTACGAGGCCGCCAGGGAAAAGGCGCTTGCCAGCGCCGATGTGACCAAGCAGCTGGATATCAAGACCCTTGCCAGCCTCATCTACGCCCAGAACTTCTCCATGCCCGCCGGTTATGTCAAGGACGAAAGCGGCGAGTCGTGGCTGCTGAAGGTGGGCGAGGAATACGACAGCGTGGAGGATATCCGCGGTGCACTGCTGCTCCATGTGGAGGGCTACGGCGATGTGCGCCTTTCCGACGTGGCAGACGTGGAGGTCATCGACAACGCCGCCGACAGCTATACCCGCCTGAACGGCGAGCAGGCTTCGGTGCTGAAAATTTACAAGGACGACAGTTCCAGCGCAGGTGACGTATCTGCCAACTGTCTGGATGCTTTCAAGGAGCTGGAAGCCCAGTACGATGGCCTGCATATTGTGGTGCTGTCCAATCAGGGCAACTACATCAGCATCCTGATCAAGAGCATCCTCACCAGTATGCTGGTGGGTGCCGCACTGGCCGTCGTCGTGCTGGCCATCTTCCTGAAGGACGTCAAGCCCACGCTGGTGGTCGGCGTCAGTATCCCTCTTTCGGTGCTGTGCGCCGTGGTGCTGATGTACTTCACCGGGCTGGACTTGAACGTCATGACGCTGGCAGGTCTTTCGCTTGGCATCGGTATGCTGGTGGATAACTCTGTTGTTGTCATCGAGAACATCTACCGTCTGCGCGGCCGCGGCGTGCCCGCTGCCCGCGCTGCGGTGCAGGGTGCACGTCAGGTGGGTATGTCCGTTGTGGCCTCTACCCTTACCTCGGTGTGCGTGTTCCTGCCGGCGGTGTTCTCTGCCAGCCTCATCCGCAACCTGATGGGCCCCATGTCCCTGTGCATCGGCTACTGCCTGATGGCTTCCCTCATCGTGGCACTGACCGTGGTGCCTGCTGCCTCGGCTACCGTGCTGAAGAATGCCCAGCCCAAAAAGCTGGCATGGTTCGATAAGATCCAGGACGCCTACGGCCGCAGTCTGGAAAAGGCGCTGAAAAATCGCTTTATACCGCTGGCAGCCGCCGTTCTGCTGCTGGTGTTCTGCTGCTGGCGGGTGGTCTCCATGGGCATCGTGCTGCTGCCCACCAGCACCAGCAACGAGGCCATGATCACCCTTTCCACCACCGACACCCTCTCGAAGGACGAGTCCTACGATGTGGCCGGTAAGGTGGTACAGGCTGTGATGGCTGTGGACGGCGTGGAGGAGGTAGGCATTACCCCCGACAACACTGTGGCGGGCATGGATGTTTCCAACCTTGGCCTGCCCTCCACCATCACCGACCTGCTGAACGCCGCCAACGGCTACGGCAAGTATAAGATCAACGTCAAGCTCAACGAGGAACTCTCTTCTTCCAAGATAGACGCCGCCTGCAAGGCCATGGAGGACGCTGTGGCCGGGGTGGCGGACTGCACCGCCACCGTCCAGCAGTACGGCATGACCGACGACCTGACCAGTCAGCTGTCCACCGGTCTGACCATCAAGATCTACGGCACCGATGCCGAGACCCTGACCGCCCTGTCCGAGAAGGTGGTAGACATCGTGAACAGCACTGATGGCTTCCAGAACGCCACCAACGGTCTGGGCGCGGGTGATTCCACCATCATCCTGCAGGTGGACCGCGATAAGGTGCGTGCCTACGGACTGACCGTTGCGCAGGTGTACCAGCAGATCGCGGCAAAGCTGACCACCACCACCACGGCACAGACCCCTGTTACCGTGGACGGCACCACCATGGATGTGCAGATCAGCAACAATCTGGACCCGCTGACCAAGGAAAACATGATGGATATGACCTTTGAGACCACCGTCATGTCCGCCGACGGCACCACCGCCACCGGCACCTGCAAGCTGTCGGATATCGCCAGCTGGACCACCGGCAACGCACCGGACTCCATCACCAGCGAGAACCGGAACCAGTTCGTCACCGTCACCGCCGAGACTGCCCCGGGCTACAACACCACGGTGCAGGCCCGTGCCGTGAAAAAGGCGCTGGATGCCTTTGCCCTCACCAACGAGATGCCGGAAGGCTGCTCCTTCTCCATGGGCGGCGAGAGCGACAGCGTCAACTATATGACCGACGAGATGATCCAGTGGATGGCACTGGCACTGCCCTTTGTGTACCTTGTCATGGTGGCACAGTTCCAGAGCCTGCTGTCCCCCTTCATCGTGCTGTTCACCGTGCCGCTGGCCTTTACCGGCGGTCTGCTGGGTCTGCTGCTCACCGGCCAGCAGCTGACCATGATCTCCATGATGGGCTTCATTGTGCTGATGGGTACGGTCGTCAACAACGGCATCGTGTTCGTGGACTACGCCAACCAGCTGCGCATGGGCGGCATGGAGCGCCGCGCCGCACTGGTGGCTACCGGCAAGACCCGTATGCGCCCCATTCTGATGACCACCCTGACCACCGTGCTGGCCATGCTGCAAATGGTGTTCAGCAACGATATGGCAAGCCAGCTGATGAGCGGCATGGCCATCGTCATCATCTGCGGCCTGAGCTACGCCACCCTGATGACCCTGTATATCGTGCCGATCCTGTACGATATCCTGTTCAAGAAGCCGCCGCTCAACGTGGATATCGGCAGCGACGAGGACTTGGACGACATTCCGGACGATGCCGCCGAGTTCATTGCCGCCCAGTCCTCTGCGGCACAGCCCCAGCCGGAGGCATAAGGCATACAGCCCGTGTAACCAAAGCGCCCCGCATTTCCACCGGAAGTGCGGGGCGCTTTTTGGTATTGTGGGCGCACGCCGAGGGATGTTCTCTTTTGACACCAAAAGAGAACCAGAAAAGTGCCAGCGATTTCGACGCGCTGGAGCCACGAAAAAGGGGCTGCTCGCCCCTTTTAACCCCAAAGCGGAGGGCTACACCGAAAAAAACTGAAGATTCACGCCTGTTCGGCGTGAAGATCTTTTAACCGTTTTTTCCGGCTCCGCCGATTTGCAGCCCCCTCAGGCGCTGCGCGACAGCTCCCCCCGGGGGAGCGGGCACGCCCGCAAGCTTTGCACTTTAGACGGAAACTGTGCCGCCATGCCAAAGGCTCCCTCCCAGAGGGAGCTGGCAAAACCGTCAGGTTTTGACTGAGGGAGTTCGTTCCCAACCCACCCGTGAAAATGGGGTTCAGGAAAGTCCGCAGACTTTCCTGAACCCCGAAATTATAAATAATTTTTCCGCTGAAGATGGCTAGAGCGAAGCGGAAGCCATTTAAAATCGTTTTTTCTCCGCAAACGCGCCGCCAGCAGCGCTATTGTGGGCACTTTCGATGATTCTAACAAAAAATCGCCGCAAAAATTGGATGGTAATTCTAAAAGGATTCCAACACAAAACTGTAAAACTGTGCTATAATCATAAATACAGACAAGATGCAAAAGGGGGCAGTCTGCCCCTTTTGCATTTCCGAAAAAAGCTTTAGGAGGCGAGGCCCAATGGCACAGATCCGTTCCAAGCCCTTCGGTGTGACCAAAGAGGGCGCTAATGTTACCGAGTACATCCTCTCGAACCCCGGCGGTATGTCCGTCAGCGTGCTGGATTACGGCTGCGTGATCAAAAATATCATCGTCCCGGCCAAAAACGGCCCGGTGGATGTGGTGCTGGGTCACGACACCATGGCAGATTACGAGAACGACTTCACCTCGTCCGGCAGCACCTGCTGCGGTGCTTTTGTGGGGCGCTACGCCAACCGCATCGAGAACGCCGTCTTTACCTTGGGCGGCAAGACCTACCAGCTGGAAAAAAACTGCGGCGAGCATCATCTGCACGGCTGTTTTTCCCGGAAAATCTATGAGGTGAAGTACTTCGGCGATACCCTGCTGATGGAGGCCGAAAGCCCCGACGGCGAGGACGGCTTTCCCGGTACGTTGAAGATCGCGGTGCGCTACACCCTTACCGATGACAACACCTTCCGCATGGACTACCGTGTGTCCTCGGACGCTGACACGATCGTAAACCTGACCAACCACAGCTACTTCAATCTGGATGGCGGCGGCGATGTGCTGAACCAGAAGCTGCGCATCTACGCCTCCCGCTATCTGGAGGGCAACAATACCACCTGCCCCACCGGCAACATCCTGCCCGTGGCAAACACCCCCATGGACTTTACCGCCGGTAAGCTCATCGGCAAGGAAATCGACACCGGCTTCCCCCAGACCACCATGGTGGGCGGCGGCTACGACCACTGCTATGTCATCGACCGCGCACGCGGCTCCAGCCAGAGCATCTGCGCATGGGCCACCAGTGATAAGACCGGCATCAGCATGAAGCTGTACACCACCCAGCCGGGCATCCAGCTGTACACCGGCAACTTTTTGCAGGACTGCCCCGCCCCGGGCAAGGGCGGCGAGCCGCTGCGCAAGTACGGCGGCTTTGCCTTGGAGACCCAGCACTATCCGTGCAGCCCCTCTCACCCGGAGTTCCCCTCCACGGTGCTGCGGGCAGGAAAGGTGTTCCGCGCCACCACCACCCTGCGGTTCTTCACCGGCAAGCAGTGCGGAAAACTTTAAAGAAAGATAGATCACGCAAAAAACGTCTGCTCCGGCAGACGTTTTTTTGCGTGATTCGTTTTGTTTATGGCGAGGACACTTTTGCCTCCACGAGTTCTCCAGTGAAAAAGGGTCCTGAAAAGCCTGCGGCTTTTCAGGACCCAAAAATCGAACCAGTATTTCAGAACACCGCCACGGCGACCAGACGCACCAGCAGGGCGCACAGCCATGCCACGGCGCACTGATTCACCACCATGATCGCAGCCCACTTGCCGCCAAGCTCCCGCTTGACCGAGGCTACCGCCGCGATGCAGGGGGTGTACAGCAGGCAGAACACCAGCAGCGGTGCGGCCTGTGCCGGGGTGAGGGCTGCGGTCAGGGCAGCCGTAGAGCCGAAGAGGACCAGCAGCGAGGACACCACGCTCTCCTTTGCCATAAAGCCGGAGATGAGGGCGGTGGAGATACGCCAGTCCGCAAAGCCCAGCGGGGCGAACAGCGGGGCGATATCGCCCGCGATGCGTGCCAGAATGCTGGTCTGCGGGTCAACGGTCAACGACAGGCGCAGGTCAAAGTTCTGCAAGAACCAGATGATGATGGTGGCACCAAAGATGACCGTAAAAGCTCTCTGCAAAAAGTCCCGCGCCTTTTCCCACAGCAGCTGCGCCACGTTTTTCAGGCCGGGCAGGCGGTAGTTGGGCAGCTCCATGACAAAGGGCACGGCTTCGCCCTTGAACACGGTGCTCTTGAGCAGCAGCGCCGCCAGCACGCCCACCAAGATGCCGGTGAAGTACAGCAGCACCATCACAAGCCCTGCGTACTTGGGGAAGAACGCCACCGCAAACAGGCTGTAAATAGGCAGCTTTGCGGAGCAGCTCATGAACGGGGTGAGCAGGATGGTCATTTTGCGGTCGCGCTCCGAGGGCAGGGTGCGGCTTGCCATCACGCCGGGCACGGTGCAGCCAAAGCCGATGAGCATGGGCACGATGCTGCGGCCGGACAGGCCGATGCGGCGCAGCAGCTTATCCATCACAAAGGCGACACGCGCCATGTAGCCGGTATCCTCCAGCATGGAGAGGAAGAAGAACAGCACCACGATGATGGGCAGAAAGCTCAGCACGCTGCCCACGCCGGTAAAGATGCCGTCGATGACCAACGAGTGCACCGCCGCGTTGACATTCCAGTTGGTCAGGGCGGTATCCACAACGCCGGTCAGGGCGTCGATGCCCATTTCCATGAGGTTCTGGAAGAACAGGCCGATGACATTGAAGGTAAGGAAGAACACCAGACCCATAATGGCGATAAACGCCGGGATGGCGGTGTATTTGCCGGTGAGGAACTTGTCGATGCGGTTGGAGCGCAGCTGCTCCTTGCTTTCGTGGGGCTTTACCACCGTCTGCGCCACCAGCTCCTGAATAAAGGAGAAGCGCATATCCGCAATGGCGGCGGCGCGGTCCAGCCCGCGCTCCTGCTCCATCTGCACGATGATATGCTCGATCATCTCTTTTTCGTTGGGGTCCAGTTTCAAGGCTTCCTCAATGCGGGGGTCGCCCTCCACCAGCTTGGTGGCGGCGAAACGCACCGGGATGCCCGCCGCCTTGGCGTGATCCTCGATGAGGTGCAGAATGCCGTGGATGCAGCGGTGCACCGCGCCGCCGTGGTCATCCTCGCTGCAAAAATCCATCCGCCCGGGGCGTTCCTGATACTTTGCCACATGGACGGCGTGGTCTACCAGCTCGTCCACGCCCTCGTTCTTAGCGGCGGAGATGGGGATGACCGGGATGCCCAGCATCGCCTCCATCTTGTTGATGCGTACCGTGCCGCCGTTGCCGCGCATTTCGTCCATCATGTTCAGCGCCAGCACCATGGGGATATCCAGCTCCATCAGCTGCATGGTCAGGTAGAGGTTGCGCTCAATGTTGGTGGCATCCACGATGTTGATGATGCCGGTGGGCTTTTCGCCGATGATGAACTGCCGGGTAACGATCTCCTCGCTGGAATAGGGGGACATGGAATAGATGCCCGGCAGGTCGGTGACCTCGGTCTCCGGGTGCCCCTTGATGGCGCCGCTCTTGCGGTCCACCGTCACACCCGGAAAGTTGCCCACGTGCTGGTTGGAGCCGGTGAGCTGGTTGAACAGGGTGGTCTTGCCGCAGTTCTGGTTGCCCGCCAGCGCAAAGGTCAGGGTCTTATCCTCCGGCAGGGGATGCTCCCCCTCCTTGGTGTGGTACTTGCCGCCCTCGCCAAGACCCGGATGCTCCACCATCTTTTCCGCCACCGGGGCGTGCACCGCCGGGGTCTTTTCGGTGGGGGTCACGGTGATCTGTGCCGCGTCGTCCAGACGCAGGGTCAGCTCATAGCCGTGGATGCGCAGCTCCATGGGGTCGCCCATGGGTGCCAGCTTTACCAGCGTGACCTCCGCCCCGGGGATCAGACCCATATCCAGAAAATGCTGCCGCAGTGCTCCTGCACCGCCCACGGCATCCACAATGGCGCTTTTGCCGATCTGTAACTCTTTTAACGTCATATCTGTTTGCCCTCTTTATATGTGCCATTCTTATGTGTTAGTCTGTGTTAACAAATGTAGTATAGGCTAACTGGCAGCGGATGTCAATAGAGAATATAGACACAAAAAAAGCACCGCATCTTCTCAGGCGAGAAAATGCGGTGCTCCGTTTTTTACAAGTTACTTCACGGTATGGTAGCCATCGGGGTTGTTCTTCTGCCAGTTCCAGCTGTCAGCGCACATTTCCTCGATGCCGTACTCGGCCACCCAGCCCAGCTCGTTCTTGGCCTTGGTGGGGTCGGCGTAGCACTCGGCGATATCACCGGGGCGGCGGGGATCGATGACGTAGGGGATCTCCTTGCCGCAGGCCTTGGAGAAGGCATGAATGACATCCAGCACGCTGTAACCCTTGCCGGTGCCCAGATTGCAGATGAAGAGGCCGCAGCCGGTTTCCAGCTTGCGGATGGCGCACACATGGCCCCGGGCCAGATCCACAACATGGATGTAGTCACGCACACCGGTGCCGTCCGGGGTGGGGTAGTCGTTGCCAAAGACGTGCACCTTTTCCAGCTTGCCCACAGCCACCTTGGCAATGTAGGGCATCAGGTTATTGGGGATGCCGTTGGGGTCCTCGCCGATCAGGCCGCTCTTGTGGGCACCGATGGGGTTGAAGTAGCGCAGCAGCGCCACGTTCAGGCTGGGGTCAGCCTTGCAGACGTCCTGCAGAATGCGCTCGGTAAAGGCCTTGGTGGTGCCATAGGGGTTGGTGGTAGCGCCCACGGGGAAGTCCTCGGTGATGGGCACACTGGCGGGGTCGCCGTAGACGGTAGCGGAGGAGCTGAACACGAAGTTGTGGCAGTCGTGATGGCGCATCACGTCCAGAATGACCAGCGTGCAGTTGAGGTTATTGTAGTAGTACTCGATGGGCTTGGACACGCTCTCGCCCACAGCCTTGTAGGCTGCAAACTGGATGACAGCGGTGATGTCCGGGCACTCGGAGAAGATCTTTTCCACGTCCTCACGGCGGGTCATGTCTGCCTTGTAGAAGCGGAAATCCTTGCCGGTGATCTGCTTGACCCGGTCCAGAACCACAGGAGAAGCGTTATAATAATTATCTGCCACCACGATATCGTAGCCAGCGTTCAACAGTTCGATGCAGGTGTGGCTGCCGATGTAGCCGGCACCGCCGGAAACCAAAATTGCCATAGCCGAGTACCTCTCTCACATAGTATTATCACTTTTATCTCTTTGCGCCGGGCGCTGCCCGGTCTGCTTAAAGCATACCGCTTTTTGCCGCCGACTGCAAGGGGCGCTTTCTTTATTCAGATATATTTTTGTTGCAGCTTTTTCCCGTGCACGTTTGATTAACAGAGATTTTTTGCACTTTTCACATGGAGAGAATGCGCCGTTTGTGCAAAACATAGAAATAGCACGGCTGCTTGCCTTGCACAACAGCACGGATTCTTTTTTCTCTTGACATCTCCCCTTATCTGTACTATAATGCTTCAAAAATGAACTATTCATAAAAAGACAAAAAGGAGCGCCGCATGAATCCTACCATAGAGATCAGTTTCAAGACCGCACAGGCGTACAGCGCCATGTGCAAGCCGCTGTGTCAGGAACTAAAGCTGCCCCAGACCGCCTTTGACATCCTGATGTTTCTGGCAAACAACCCGGACTGCACCACCGCCCGGGATATCGTGGAGATCCGCAAGATCAAGGCGAACCTTGTGTCGGTGAACGTGGATCGCTTGGTGCAGGAGGGGTATCTGGAGCGCCGCGCCGTGGCGGGCGACCGCCGCAAGACCCAGCTGCTGTGCACCGAAAAGGCGCAGCCGGTCATCGCACGGGGGCGCGAGGTGCAGGAGCGCTTTTTTGCCCGCCTGCTGGACAACACGGACGCTCCCACCCGGGAGGCGTTTTTCCACACCATGGAGGTCATCGGGAAAAATCTGGACGAGATCTTAAAGGAGAATGGATAAAATGCACTTGCTGTTTACGGTGCTTGTCACCTTTTTTGCCGGTATGGGTGCCGGCCTTGGCACCGGCTTTGCCGGTATGAGCGCGGCGGCGGTCATCAGCCCCATGCTCATCACCTTCCTGCACATGGACCCCTACATGGCGGTGGGCATTGCCCTTTCCTCGGATGTGCTGGCCAGCGCAGTGTCTGCCTATACCTACCATAAAAACAAGAATCTGGACATCAAAAACGGCCTGATCATGATGGCAAGCGTGCTTACCTTTACGGTGGTGGGCAGCTGGGTGGCCAGCAAGGTGCCCTCCGCCACCATGGGCGGCTTCTCGGTGTTCATGACCTTTTTGCTGGGCGTCAAGTTCATTCTGCGCCCGGTCATGACCACCAAGGAAGCCATGCAGGGGGTCAGCGCAAAAAAGCGTGCGGTGCAGTCGGTGGTGTGCGGTGTGCTCATCGGCTTCATCTGCGGCTTTATCGGCGCAGGCGGCGGCATGATGATGCTGCTCATCCTCACCAGTGTGCTGGGCTACGAACTGAAAACTGCCGTGGGCACCAGCGTGTTCATCATGACCTTTACCGCCCTGACCGGTGCGGTGTCCCACTTTATGATCGGCGGCACGCCCGACTGGCTGGTATGGGTGCTGTGTGTGGTGTTCACCCTGCTGTGGGCGCGCATTGCCGCCGTGTTTGCCAACAAGGCCGCCCCCAAGACCCTGAACCGCGCCACCGGCGTCGTGCTGGTGGTGCTGGGCGTGGTCATTATGGGGTTCAACCTCTTGACCTGAAAAACGATTTAAATGCGCGTCGCGCTGCTCTGCGCATCAATAGAGGAAAAAACAATTTTAAATTTGAGAACCGGGAAAATCTGCGGATTTTCCCGGTTCATTTTTCACAGAAGGGAATGCAGTTCTCCTTTACGGCCTTTCCCGTGAAAATGCAATGCCGGGCGGTCCGCAGACCGCCCGGCATTGCTCTATTAAAAATAATAATTCCGCTGTGTATGCGCAGAGCAAAGCGGAGCGCATTCCAAACCGTCGGCGCTTACTTGCTCTCTACCTTTTCCTCGATGGTGGAGTGGTCGATGACCCAGTCGGCAGCCTTGCGGATGCCCTCGTTGCGGCGCAGAGCAGCGATATCGGTGCCCGCCTTGATCTCTTCCACCGTCTTTTTAGTCTTTTCAGCGCGCTCAGCCAGCTGCTTGTCGATCTCCTCATCGGTGGGCAGCAGGTTCTCCTGCTGTGCGATCTGCAGCAGTGCCATGCGGGCGCGGGTGTTCTTTTCTGCGGCGGCACGCACCTTGGCAGTAAAGCTCTCGCGGGTCTCATGGATCTGGCTCAGGTAGGTGGTCAGGCTCATGCGCTGCATCTGCAGCTGCTGCTGGATGACCTGCATCTGCTGCTGGTAGGCGTTTTCCACCAGAATGCTGGGGATCTCGCCCTCTGCGGCATCCGCCAGCTGACCAAGGATCATGTCCTTGGCGTGGTTCAGCGCACCGCCGTGGCGACCGTCGAACAGCTGCTGCTTCACGAAAGCGCGGTACTCTTCCATGGTCTCCTTGCCCATCTTCTTGGCAAAGTCGCTGTTCAGGGCGGGCAGCTGACGCACGCACACGTCATGCAGCTTGATCTTGAACACGACAGGCTTGCCGGCCAGCTCCTTGTTGGGGTAGTTTTTGGGGAAGGTGACGTTGATCTCGAACTCGTCCCCTGCCTTGTGGCCCAGAATGCCGTCCTCGAAACCGGGGATCATGCGGCCGCTGCCCAGCTGCACCGACTGGTCCTTTGCCGTGCCGCCCTTAAAGGCCACACCGTCCAGAAGACCTTCAAAGTCCATGTGCACCACATTGCCCTTTACAGCGGGGCCCTTGTGGGGCACCAGCTCTGCGGCATAGTTGCGGCGGCGCTCCAGCACCGTGTCGATCTCCTTGTCGGTCACCTCCGGGGTGACGCACTGGGAGGTAAAGCCGGTGGTCTTGGTCAGTGTCAGCTCGGGCTGCAGTGCCACGGTGGCGGTAGCCACAAAGCCCTCGTCCTTCTTCACGCTTACCAGATCGTAGCTGGGATCATCTACCGGCGCAAAGCCGTGTTCCTTCAAAGCAGCCTCGTACAAAGCAGGCACATCCTGATCCATCAGGTCGTTGATGGCATCGTACCAGAAGGTGTGCTCGCCGCGGTCAGCCTCGATCTGTGCGCGGTCGGCCTCGCCCTTCTGGAAGCCCTTGATGGTGTAAGTGGCGCGGGTGCGCTCATAGACCGCATTGGAGGCGGCCTCCAGTTCCTCAGCCGTAGCGCTGAAGGTCATTTTGCAGACACTCTTTTCAGGAGTTTCCACGCTTACCAGTTTCATAGGATCTACCCTCCGTGTTGTTCCCTTGGCGGCGGGGCGGCGCTGCCAAGGCAGCAGCCGGAACGCCATTTTGGGGACATTTTCAAACATTAATAAAGTTATTATAGCACAAGTGCAGCAAAAGCGGTATAATAAACTTGATAAAAATGTGCCGTTTTGGCAATTTTTGTCCATTCAAACAGGAAAAAAGCGCGTTTTGCGGCAGCAGCTGCCGCGCAAAAGTGGGAAAACCCTCAGGAAAGGAAGGCTGTCCCCTATGCGATTATTTGATGTTCTGGGCCCGGTGATGATCGGACCCTCTTCCAGCCACACCGCCGGTGCGGCAAAGATCGGCTATACCGCACAAAAGCTTCTGGGCGAGGTTCCGGCGCAGGCAGACATCGGCCTGTACGGCAGCTTTGCCACCACCGGCAAGGGGCACGGCACCGACCGTGCACTGGTGGCGGGGCTGCTGGGTCTGCGCCCGGACGACCCCCGCCTGCCGGACAGCTTTGCGCTGGCCGCGCAGCGGGGGATGCAGTTCAGCATCCACCCGGTAGAGCTGCGCTCTGCCCACCCCAACACCGCCGTGCTCACCCTGACCAGCCGCACCGGGCGGCAGCTTTCGCTCAAGGCGGCATCGGTGGGCGGCGGACGCATCCGCGTCACGGAAATCGACGGCGTACCGGCAGATTTTGGCGGGGACAGCAACACCCTCATCATCCACAACGAGGACACCCCCGGCTGCATTGCCGAGGTGACCATGGCGCTGGCACTGCGGCGCATCAATATCGCGTCCATGCAGGTGTTCCGCGCCGCTGCGGGCGGCTATGCGGTGATGGTGCTGGAGTGCGACTCCCACATCCCCCACGCGCTGGAGCGGCAGCTGGCGGTGATGCCGGGTCTGCTGAAGGTGACCTGCCTGAACGTGGACGAGCCGGAAGAAACGGAGGAATGAGCCATGGCATTTTTGTCCTGTGAAGAGATGCTGGCCGCTGCCCGCAGCCAGAAGATCACGCTGGCAGAAGCGGTGCTGCGCAGCGATTTGGAGGAGAGCCGCCTGACCGAGGCGCACAGCCGCGCCGCCATGCGGCACCTGTGGCAGGTGATGCAGGCCACCAGTCAGGAATACGACCCCGCACAGCGCAGCCGCAGCGGCCTTTCCGGCGGCGATGCCGCCAAGGTGGAGCAGGCGTGGCAGCAGGGGCGCCTGCTGGGCGATGATTATCTGGCCGCAGTAACAGCGGAAGCCCTGAAGACCGCCGAGTGCAACGCCTGCATGAAGCGCATCGTAGCCGCGCCCACGGCGGGCAGCTGCGGGGTGCTGCCGGCGGTGCTGCTGCCGCTGGCCCGCGCCGGGCAGGCAGACGAGGACGCCGTCTGCGATGCATTGTATGTAGCGGCGGGCTTCGGACAGGTCATCGCCGCCCGCGCCACGCTGGCGGGCGCAGAGGGCGGCTGTCAGGCCGAGGTAGGTGCAGCCAGCGCCATGGCCGCCGCCGCCCTGTGTAACCTGAAGGGCGGCACCCCGGAGCAGTGCGCCGCTGCCGCCGCCATGGCGCTGGGCAACCTGCTGGGTCTGGTCTGCGACCCCGTGGCGGGTCTGGTAGAGGTGCCCTGCATCAAGCGCAACGTGGTGGGCGCGGTGAACGCGGTCTCCTGCGCCAACATGGCACTGGCTGGGGTGGACTACGCCATCCCCTGCGACGAGGTCATCGATGCTATGGGCCGCGTGGGCAGCCTGCTCTCCCCCGACCTGCGCGAGACCGGTCAGGGCGGCCTTGCCGCCACCCCCACCGGCGTAAAAATTGCCCGCCAGCTGGCACAGGAGGACTGAGCGCCACGCCCACTCTCCCCCGCCCGGCGGGCGAAAAGCGGCCGTAGAAGCCGCTTTTTGCGCCGGGACGGCAGAAGGAATGCAGAAAAACCGCAGTAAAATCAAAGAAAAGACGTTCTTTTTCGGAAAATATAAAAATATTTCAAAAAAGCTGTTGACAAACCCCGCCCTTCGTGATAAAATACATCATGTTCCGAGCGGAACGTATGCGTTGGTAGCTCAGCTGGATAGAGTGACTGACTACGAATCAGTAGGCCGGGGGTTCGAGTCCCTTCCATCGCACCAAGTAAAATCCCACGATTGACCGTTGAAAATACGGTGTAAATCGTGGGATTTCTTGCTTTATATAGGATTCAAAAGGACTGGAAAGTGCCTCATTTGTGCCTTGCTGCCCCAAAAACTACCTCTCGTGTGCCTTACAGAGTGCCTTGTGCTGGATGCCCGGCGGGGCGGGTGCTTTTGCCTGTTCATCGCCTGTTTGGGGCAAAGAAAAAGCCTGTCCGGTGTGTAGCCGGGCGGGCTTTCGTGCTGTCTGTAGGTGCTGCGGCTCTATCGTAGGTCATGCACTCTGGGCAGTTGGCTTCTCCTTCTCCGTCTTGGCGAGATAGTTGTAGGCCATCTTGCACACGCCGGCATCGGTGTAGTAGTCCCCCATGAGGTCAGCGACCTCCGTCCATGTCAGACAACGAACAAAGCGTAGACGGAAAATCAGATACAGGCGCGCGTCCTGAATCGTATCGCAAAAGGCAATGGCTTTATCTCGCTCCTGCTCGGCCTGTTCCTCAAGGTAGGTTATCCGTGCATCCATGTCGGCAATCTCAACGGCCAGTCGCCCGGTGCTGTCTTTCACACCGGATGCGTGGGGCATACCGTTTAGCGAGGGTGCAGCGGGTTCAGCTCTCTGGCGCAGGAACTTCAAAGCCTCACGGTTCTTTTCGATGGTTTCATTCAGGTGGAAGTAGCGAGAGATTTCTTGGAGTGTCATGGTTTCCCCTTTCATCAATTCGACTGCACCCATTTTACCACAGTGGGCGCAGAGAATCCATCATAGAACGATGAAAAATGCCCCCTGCGGCCGTTTGTGGGCCGCAAGAGGGCGTTGCTGTTACTGTTCGGCGGTCAGGGTCTTGCGCTTCCGCCGGGCACGTTCTTCCCGGATGCCCTGCACCCTGCCAGCGTTCCAGAGGGCTGCAAATTGGGACATAACCGTCAGAGAACCGCAATCATCAACCGGCTGCGGAATCTTCAAAAGAGCCTGATACAAATCGCTGACGGCTTTTAGCGTCTGCGCTGTGCTCCATGTCCATGACAGTTTCATGGCTTCTTCTGCGGTGATGGTGGGGATTCTAGGGGCGTCATCATGGTGCTGCATGGTATTCCTCTCTTTCAAAATTCAATTAAAGTGGTCAGAATTTTCCCGGATGACTGGGTAAAGATAGGGCTTGGAAAGCCCGCTGATAGCCCGGTGGGGCTGTTACAGTATCTTGAGTGTATTCGGTGTTCCCTCGGCGTTCGAGGAATGCTGTGCTGCATCGTGCAGCGCGTGGAGATAGGTCAATAGGCGTTCTTTGTTGGCCGCTGACAGGCTGCGGACACGGCAGAGGACTTCTTGCCACTGGGCCGCGGTCATACTGCTGCACCTCTTTCCCGTTCAGTGCGCAGGTGGGCGGCTTTCATTGCTGCTTGTTGGTAACTCATGCCCACTGGAACCAGCACATAACAACCATCCTCGTGCTTTGCCTTCGCTGCAACAAATCGGCGGCCTCGTCGAACAAAGTAATCTTCCTCGCCGATGCGGAAGCAGTGAACGGATTTGCCCTTGAATGTTCCAATCAACATCCCACTGCACCTCCTTCCAACAGCTTGGCTACGCTTTTGCCGGCCTTTGTTGCGGCTGCATCCAGTGCGGCCAGCTTCCACAGAAACCCGGTGTCTACCTTGGCGGTCAGGCTGTCGCCCTTGTGAATGGCTGCCACGGTGTAGCCCTGCTGGGCGTACTGCTGCCGGATCCAGCTCTGCGGGGTCTGGTTCAGGTGGTCAAGCGTGTTAATCCGGCCGCCGTCCAGCACGATGCTCTCTCGGTGCAGAGTGCGGGGCTTGGCTTCCCGCTGGTCGATGTACTCAACCTCAAAGGCGTGTAAGCTGATTTTCTTTTCTATCTTCATGGTCATATCCTCCTATCATGCCCGGCGGGCTTCCATCTTCCCGCCGGGGTCCTCTGTGCGTGTTACTGGGCTTCTAGCGGCTTCACCTGCGATGCACCGAAGAACGATGCGCGGTAGGTCTGGCCGTCACCCCTGCTGCTGTGGATGAGCACCGCCTGAAACAGAGCCTTTGCACCGTGTTCCACCATGTACCCGGCGGCTTTCCAGCCTGCCCAAGTGTTCACAGGCTCGGTGATCCCGGCGGTCTGCTGCGCTTCCTCGATGCGCTGGGCGTTGACCGGGGCGGCCTTTGCGCTGTTCCATGCCCGGTGCAGGGCCTCGGCAAAGCTGCCCACACCCTTGCGGTACAGCTTCCATGCCTTATGCATGATCTCGGAGAGATTGTACTTTTTCATACTGTCCTCGCTTTACTTTGAGGGTCAGCTCCTGTATAATGGGCTTGACCCTTTGGTGGGTTTGGCTCGGTGGTTCGTTGGTAGCGGTCGCCGGGCCATTTTCTTTTATACAGCTTTCAGGAAGTGGGTTACTGACTTAGCACGCGCTCACGACTTACTGCGCTCCCGGTTCTTACTTCGCCCCTTGCCTTCCGGTCGTGCTTCCCTTGCTGTGTCTTCATTATAGCACTCAAACAAAGTGCAGTCTATTGATAAAATGCACAAGAATTGAGTGCTATAATTATCACTTTTTGCACTTGTAAATAGTGCAAAGATGAAGTAAAATAAATCATAGAAAGGAAGGGATCAGAATGATTCGGTATAGGATGGAGATTCTACCTGCGCTCAAGGCAGCAGGATACAGCACCAACAAAATTCGTACAGATAAACTCATGGGACAGGCTACCTTGCAGCAGCTGCGGCATGGTGAACTTGCATCATGGAAAACGATTGATACGGTATGTCGTTTGCTCGACTGCCAGCCGGGTGATCTGCTGGAATATGTGCCCGATGAGATTCCGAACGCTGAAACGCAAGCGGCGATGGATGAAGTGAACGAGATGATTCAGACAGGCAGCGGTGAGCACTTCACAGGCTCCACAGAGGAATTTGTCAAGAAGCTGCTGGATGAACCCGCCGGGGAGGAATGAACATGGAAGAACTGTATAAGCAGCTGGCAGCACTCGCCCGCCAGCACGGTGCCCGGCGGCTCGTGCTGTTCGGCTCCCGCGCCAGAGGTGACAACCGCTATAACAGTGACGTGGATCTGGCCGTGTATGGGATGCCAGAGAGCAACCGGGCAAACTTCTGGATGGACTGCGAGGACTTGCCCACGCTGCTGAAATTTGACATCGTGCATATCACAGACGGGATGAACCCGGCGTTTATCGAAAATATCAAGAAGGACGGTGTAGACCTCTATGTTGCAGAAGATTGAACACTATATCAGCGCGCTGGCACAGCTGGAACAGGCGGTAGCCATCTACCAGAAGAGCCAGCCGGATGCCCTTTACCGTGACGGCCTGATCCAGCGATTTGAGTTCACGGTGGAACTGGCATGGAAGTCCATCAAGGAATATCTGGAAGATCAGGGCAGCACAACGCCCATTGCCACCCCGCGCGCTGTGCTGAAAGAAGCCTTTGCCGCTGGTATCATTCAGGACGCGGACGAATGGAACAAGATCATCACGGCCCGTAACATCACTTCTCACGTCTACGATGAAAAGACCGCCGAGGATGTGGCCGCGCAGATCTGCAACGACTTTCTGCCCCTGCTGAAAGCACTGAGCAAGTTCTACCGCGATTGATAGCCCGCCGGGGGCTGTCAGAGTGTGGATAGAGCCACGGCAAGGAAAAATACCCACAAGCAACAAGAAAAGCCCTCAGACGTGCGCTGTCACGGTCTGGGGGCTTTGTGCTGTCTGCGATTTTGTTGGCGTTACCATTTTCGTGGTGTCACGAAGATGTACGCGAGTGAACAACATGCCGGTGACGCCGCCGGGATGGTGTGGCAGCTGAAGTGTTGCGCCCGGCGGGTGCTGCACGGTCAAAGGGTTTGGGATGCTTCCCAACAAGGCCGCTTTGTATAGACAAAGACATTGCTTGCAAGGCTTTGTGCGTACAAAAGCACTGCTTGCCGCGCTTGTGTTGGTACCACGGCGCACTGATTGCGAATGCTAGGCCCCCTGCAAGGGTGGCTGAACGGCTTGATGAAGATGAAGTGAGCCAGACTCACATCATCGACAGTGTTGGCCGCCAGCAGGGTGTAAGTTATTCGGAACTGCTGTCAGCGGATGGGGATGCGGCTTCAGTGTTTTTCCGCTGCTGATATTTTTCCCATTCATTGTCCAGCAGTTCTCGACCGTTTGGCATGGCGATGATCCGATAATAGAGCCGTAGACAGCCGCGCGCTAGAGTGGCAGCTACTTCCGGGGGGATTTCGTCAAGATGAATGTGAATATCATTGCCCATAGTCTTACCTCCTGAAATATCCTTTGTTTGTTTCATCAGCGGGTGCAAAGAGGATACAGGGTCGGGTGCAGGATGCGTAACGAAACGGTCAAAATTTTCCTATAAGACTAGCCCACAACAGGGGTCAGCGAGCCCGCTAAGGGCTAGGGTACCCGTTCACAGTACCTTGAGGGGGGCGCCGGGCTTGAGATGGGGTGCTGGGTGTGATAGAATGGCTGCGGGATGTGGTCTGTCAATCGCTCCCGCTAGGCTGCCTTGCGAGTTCGCTGCTTGCATGGCGGCCTTTTTGTTTGTCGGTGTCACTTAATCATCGTGAGTGATCAGCTCGTCCGTGGTGATAGCTGCCTGCATCTCTGCCGCCTTGTCAAAGGCGTTCTCTTCGGCTGCAAAGACAGCATCAACGGCACGCTCGTACAGCTTGGAGCGGGTTTCCGGGTCGATGCCGTCCAGATGGTTGATTGCGCCCAGCAGCTTGGAAAGCTTCTTCATCAGCGGACGGTTGCTGCTGCGGTCGGTGACGAGTGCGAATAGGTTCGGGTTGGAAGTGTGATTGATAATCATGGAAAGTCCTTTCTGCACCCTTACTGGGCGCGTTCAAAATCAACACCGCCGGGGTGTGGTCAGTTGGTCAACTGTGCATATAAGGCAGCAGCATGTGATAGACTACCTGCAAGACGTGCAGCGGGATGCTCTGGCCATGCTGCAAGGCTGCTTCGATACAGGCGATGTACTGCGCGCCGGTTGCATCATAGTGGTACGGCTCCCGGCGGCGCGGGCGGTTTGGGTTGCGTTTCATGCGTTCACCTCCCTTCAAGTTCGCTGGTGACAGTGAGAAAACGCTGGCGGGTTTTATCAAAGGTCAAGGGGATTTCACCAACACGGCCCTCTTTGTTTTTGGCAAGGATGGCTTGAAACTTCTCATCATCGCCAGACAGGAGCAAAATAGCGTCCGCGTCCTGTTCTAACTGGCCAGATTCCTTCAGATCGGCGGTGCTGGGGGATGCGTGTGCAGCGTTGCGGTTCAACTGGGCAAGGGCTATCACAAGGATTCCTGTGGTTTGTGCAAACTCGTGCAACCCGATGGAAATAGACGTGATTTGCTGATAGCGGTCTTTTGCCTTGCTGGCGGCCAGAAGCTGCAAATAGTCGATGAAAACAACTTGCGCCTTCATTCGCTGGGCCTGCGCCTTGACCCAACCGACCCCCTTGCCGGATGCAGACCGGATGAACAGCGGCAGCTTGTGCAGATCCGCAAGACTGTCAAGGTCAGACTGCGGCACAGTCTTTGCCTTCACATCGGCCAGAGGAACCGCCAGACGGTTCGCAATAATGCGGGAGGTCAGGGTGTCCGGGTCGGTTTCCAGCGAGAAATAGCACACCCGGAAGCCCCGCCGGGCTTGTTCACAGGCTATTTGCAGGGACAAGGCCGTTTTGCCGGCACTGGGTCGCCCGCCGATGATGAACAGATTGCCGGGTGAAAGGTGTAGGTGCTTGTCCAAAACAGAAATTCCGCTGGGAAGGTAGCGCGGCTTTTCATCCAGTTTTCGGATATAGGTGTCTACCAGTTCCCCGATTGGCTTGAAATCCTGTTCTTCCCGGTCAAGGGTCAAGGCTTCGCCCATCTGGCTATACAGGTCGGGCAGGTCTGCAAAGGTGGTCAGGTTGCTGCCAGCCTGAAGGGCCAAACTCTGGAACTGGGTCAAGGCCGCCCGTTCCCGGACAAGCTGCGTCCATTCTTCCACGCGGTCGCGGGTTATGGCGATATACTCACCCTCGCATTCCTCTACGCACTCCATAATGGCCGTTCGCTGCTCTGGATATCGGGAACAGGCTTCCACCGCGTCCAGCTGGCCCTTTGCATTCCAAAGGCCGGACAGCGCGGCAAACACCGGCTGAAGGTCTGCCGGGAAGTGTTCAATCTCCAAATCCGGCAGCGAATAGGGCGCAAGGTCTGGTTTAATGAGGATTGCACCCAGTAAAACCTTGTGAATGTTCATGTCAACACCTCAAACTTTCTTTCCTGCGGCTGTTCGGACTTCTTCCGGGCTGCACGGCGGGCTTCTACATCGCCAAGAGTACGGACACCATCCGCTTGCCAACCTCTCAGGATCCCGTCTACATACTTCCACGACCGATGCCCGCTCTCGGCGGCTTCATCAATCGCGGCTCGGATGATCTCCGCTGGGTAAATTTTCCGCCAGCGTTGCAGCTTGTCTAGTGCGGACGGTGGGAAAACGCCTATAATCTCTTGAAAGTGCTGCATGATCTCGGCAAGGCCTGAATCTGTGCGAGGAGCAGCGGGTGCAGCATTATCTACAGCTACAGCTGTAGAATCATAATCATATCCATATTCATATTCATATAAGCCATTTTTGCCATCTTCGGAATGGCATTTGCTATTTTTGCTATCGTTTGCCATTCCATCAGAATCTTTATTCCAACGCTTTTCAGCACCTTTCTCTCCTGCTTTTTTGCGCTTTCTTGATGTTTCAGCGTATTTTTCGCGGTTCTTGTCGTCAAATGCCTTGATGGTCTTCCACATCATCCGCATAGAACGATCAGAGAAATTTGGTTCAACGCCAGTTTCAATGTAACTAGCGTAAGCACGGACGAACTTTCCAAACTCTTCGTCTGTCAGTTCATCCATTGTATGAACGTGCTCTAGGAGCATGATGAAACTTCCTCTTTTCTCAATCGGCATTGGTTCACACTCGTTTCTTTTTATGGTTCGGTGTGTTCAAGAATATCACCTCCCAGAAACCCGGCGGATACCGCCAATGGTTTCATCCAGCCCTGCCGGGCCGGGGTCGCCTGCTTCAAAATATCGGGCAAGGCTATCCATGTTGACCAACCAGCGGTGACCTGCATTGACGAAACGCACTTTGCCAGTTCGGCAAAGGCGGCGGATATAGGCCGGAGATAAGCCGTAAATTTCGGCTGCATCCTTCACCGATTTCATAATCGGATAACGGATTGAATCGCCCATTTTATGCACCTCCTTGGTATACTCAAAGCGTTGCTTTTTGTGATGTGTCAGCAGTAAAGCACAAAACGAAAATCTTTGCAATACCGACAAATTTCGATTGAAAATTGATGCCATGAACCATTGTTGAAATGAAGTCCTTTGCGTCAAAATCCATCTAGTATTATCTGGTGATATCCAGTGTCATGCTTTGCAATGGATTACCTTGTTTTGCAATAGATTTACAGAGG
The DNA here is from genome assembly GCF_023347235.1 of Faecalibacterium sp. I4-1-79. GTDB lineage: Bacteria > Bacillota > Clostridia > Oscillospirales > Ruminococcaceae > Faecalibacterium > Faecalibacterium tardum. The sequence continues at coordinate 54,047 of NZ_CP094467.1, forward strand.
GATGCCCACCTGATTTATGGATAAATGCTGCCGATTTTGTACATCAAAAATTATTGATGAAATTGAATCATTAACACGGTGAATCTTGTTCACTGCGCGTTAGCCCTCATCTTCAATAATTTCGGTCACGTCCACACCCAGCGCGGCGGCGATCTTGCCCACAGTGGCGGGCATGATTTCCTTTCCCTTGTTGATGTTCAAGATTGTCTGGCTGGACACAACGGCGTTATCGCGCAGGTCGCGCTGATTCCACTGCTTACGAGCAAGGGCAACATTAAGCTTGTTTTTTGAAATCTTCACAATTATCACCTCGGTTCAGACCAATAGTGGTCTGCTAGAAAGTATAACAGCTTTGTTTTGGTCTGTCAACAGGTGAAATAGATGCTTTTTGGTCTGGACTTTCAAACCGAGAACTGTTATAGTATGATTGAGGTGATTTCATGGCAGTTAGTGATAAAACCACTGGTGAAAAAATCAAACAAGCGCGGCTCAACTCTCACATGACGCAAAAACAGCTTGCTGAAAAATGTGGAATGGCTGATTCTGCAATCAGAAAATACGAGTCGGGAAAGGTCATCCCTAAGGTTGAAACGGTTCAAAAAATTGCAAAGGCTCTTGGTGAGAGATGGAATTGGTTTTATGCTTTGACAGCTGAAGATGGTGGAATAGATATTCGGAGTGAAAGGTTGAAAAAGGAAGGAACTTATGAAGAGCGTTTGTCTGCTGCGTGTGAATGGCTTGAGATAATTGAATCCGATGCAGAGAGAAAGACAAAAAGAATCTGGAGAGCAGATGAAGAAAATCAGTGGATAAAAAAACATCTCGAAGAGGTGGCTACAGAATACGATGTAAAACCCTGTGACCTAGAGCGTGTCTATCCATTTATTGACGATTCTTTGCAGCAACAGGTAAAGCGCATTGAGAACATGCTCAATAATGGTCCACTTAACTTAATGGCTGTTGAAAAAATATGCAATGCACTTGAACAGATGAACCCAAGAGCGCAGAATCTAGCGGCGGAACGTGTGCAAGAACTAGCTAGGATACCGGAATACCAATGGCAAAAAGAAAATGATGTAGAATAAAACTGTCGGCAAGAAGCAAATAGAACAAAAATGCTCACCCACAAAGGAGGGGTGACAGATGGCGAAAATCATAAAGCGCGCAAAGAAGGACGGCACCTGCTCCTACTGCATCCGGGTCTCCAACGGCTATGATCGGCAGGGCCGTCAGGTGCTGGTAAACCGCACCTATACACCCCCGCCGGGCATGACTGGGAAGAAGCTGGAAAAGGAGCTGCAACGTCAGGCAGATGCCTTTGAACAGGAAGTGCACGGCGGCATTTCGCTGGATGCGTCCATGAAGCTGGATGACCTGATAGAACGCTGGTTCACAGAGTATGCAGACCGCCAGCTGAAGCCCAAGACGGCCACAGAGTACAGGAAGCTGGTGCCGCGCGTGTCCGCTGCTCTGGGTCACATGAAGGTCAACCAGATACGCCCGGCGCACCTCATGGCGTTCTATGCGAATCTGTCCGAGGGTGGAGTGCGGCAGGATTCCACCTATACGGCAACGGCCGCGCTGCTGAAGCTGCTGCCGAAAGGCCAGCGGGCAAGGATCCGGGAGACCGCCGGGGTGGGCGAGGAAACCATGCGGGGGCTGTGCAGCGGCAAGGCTGTCAGCCGCAAGACAGCCGAGAAAGTAGCCGATGCCGCCGGGATGCCCTTGTCCAAAGCATTCACCGAGAACGTCAGGGCGGGCGGGAAGCTGGGCGGCAACACACAGCTGCACTATCACCGCTTCCTGTCCAGCGTGTTTGAAAAGGCGGTCAAGTGGCAGCTGATTGATGAAAACCCCTGTCGGCGCACAGAAGCCCCCAAAGCGGCAGAAATCGAAGTGGAAGCCTTACAGGAAGAGGACGTTGCAAAGCTGCTGGAAGCCCTGCAAGACGCGCCAGCACAGTACAGCGTTATCACACAGCTGGCCTTGCTTACAGGTGCCCGCCGGGGCGAGATATGCGCCTTGCGCTGGTCGGACATTGACCTTGACGCGGGTGTGATCTCCATCAACAGGACAGTGCAGAACATCGCCGGGCGCGGTACGGTATTCACGGCACCCAAGACGAAACGCTCCCGGCGGTGCATCAAGATAGGCCCGGAGTGCGTACAGCTGCTGCGGGAGTACCGCCAGCACCAAAAGGCCGAACGGTTCAAGGTCGGTTCCGAGTGGGTGCGCCGGGTGGAGATCGAGAACGGCAAGACGGTGGACAATGACCTGTTGTTCACTCGCTGGAACGGTCAGCCGTTCGACCCCAATGCGGTTACAAGCTGGTTTCCGGGCTTTCTGGCCGCCCATGACCTCCCGGCGGTTCACTTCCACAGCCTGCGCCACACCAACGCCAGCTTGCTGATAGCGGCTCATGTGCCTGTTACAACTGTTTCGGGCAGACTTGGCCACGCAAAGACCAGCACCACCACGGATATTTACGCCGGGTTCATCCGTTCCAGCGATGCGGCGGCAGCGGACGCGCTGACGGACGTTTTCAGTCATATCAAGGAAAAGTCGCACGCATAACAAAAGACGGCTCACAGGGGCATTTCTGCCGCCCTCGTGAGCCGTCTGCTTTTTTACTTTTCTCATAGTGCCCGTTTTATGGGATGGTATGCTCTCTGGAATGTGCCTTATTTGTGCCTTGTTGAATCGAAAAGAAGTGAAACGACCATGCACGAACAAACACAAAAACAACGGTGAATCTATATAAACTGCGATGACCGAAAACGGCGAAACTCATATAAAGGCCCTCTACGAATCAGTAGGCCGGGGGTTCGAGTCCCTTCCATCGCACCAGAAAATGCCGTGAAATCGAAAGATTTCATGGCTTTTTTGTTTTTCTGGCAGAGTCTGCACACTTTTGCACATCTCCTGCACATTTTACAAAAAAGCCATGAACTCTTTGCATCGCTTGCACAGCGTGTATTTTGCTGCACAAAAAAGAATCTTTTACGCGAAGAGTACCCGCGTCAGCTCGCGGCGTTCCTCTGCGTCCATCTGCCGGATGGCTTCAAGGATCATTTTACCTGTGATTTTTGTTGCCGCCGGCGTTTTGTTTTCCGGGGGTTCCTGCGGCTTCGCACCTGCCACATCCTGCGAGTAGAAGTCGGCTTCGATCTTCTCAGCCAGCTCCAACCGGGGCTTGTCTTGCGTGTGGGCGTAGGTGTCCATCAGGACGGTGGCAGTTGCATGGCCGGTGTTGCCCTGCACCGACTTGAAGTCACCGCCAGATTGCAGCAGCTGGTAGGTGGCACTGGAGTGGCGCAGACCGTGGAATACGATCTTCTCAAACTCCGAGTGCTCTGCCCGCCACATACGGTACCACTTCGTCAGAACGTCCGGTGCAATGGGTAAGCCGTCTGGTAAGCGGAACAGCTGACCGCAGTTGCTGTACTTTTCCGGGGCGCTCTGCTCGTCCTGCTTCATCTTTTCCAGCCATGCCAGAAGCTCCTCTTTCAAGGGCTTGGTCATATACAGGAAGCGGTTGGACTTTTTGGTCTTAGTCCGCTTGAGGATCAGCGAGGACTTGCTCCCCTCCCGTCTGTCCGGGAAGGTGTGGTAGATCTGGGTGGGGTCAATCTTGGACAATGCGACCTTGTCGGCACGCTGCAGGGCTTTGTTCACCGAGATGGTTCCCCGTCCGTCTGCTGCGTCAAAGTCCAGATCACTCGGCTGTAAGCCGAGAATCTCACCCTCTCGCAAGGAAAGGATCATGCTCATGTGCACAGCCAGATGCAGAGCGGGATTCTCGATGGTCTGCAGCGCCGCCAACATGGTGCGCTCATCCCAGATGGTGCGTTCTTCGGTGTTGATCTTGGGGGCTTCACGGGGAGTAGGCGATTTGTGGATCAGATCCCAGTCAACGGCATACGAAAAGGCAGTTTTCAGGAGCGTGTGGACTTCGTGAATGGACGTGCTGGATAACAGCCGCTTCTTCTGATTTTCCGTCAGCTCCTGCTTTTCACCGTGAACGTACTGGCCGCAGGGGGTCTGGCTCAGGGTGGCGTAGAACTGCTCAATGTCGTAGGTGCGGAGGTCTTGCACCTTCCGCTTTCCGATATACGGCACGATGAGGTTCTGCACCATCGCCACAGATTGGGTGTAGGTCTTGGGAGACCACTTGTGTTTGCTGGACTGAATGGGGATCCACTTGTACAGCATCTCCTCGACCGTCATGGTGTCGGGCACGAGGAAGGTGCCGTCCAGCAGTTCCTTCTCCACCGTGATCTTGCGCTCCTGCGCTTCGGCCTTGGTCTTGAAGGTTTCCCAGCCCTTGCAGGGCTTGCCAGCATGATCTTTGTAGTTGTATCGGACGGAATACGTGTTGCCACGTTTCATAATAGATGCCATAGATGTTCCCTCCCTCAGACCGCTGCAAACCAATCATCGAAGCTCTGCTTGCTTACCCGGATGCTGGTACCGAGGCGGATCACCTTGAAATCTTTCGTGGTGTTGCACAGATTGTACGCAGCACGGTTGGAGATCGCCAACAGTTGGGCGATCTCCTCCACCCGGTAAACGAGCGGGGCGTGTCGGACAGTTTTGCTGGTCTGGTCAGAAGGTTCTACGGCAGGGGTTTCGGACAATTTCATTGTAGGGGATTCGGGCGCGATTTTCAAGTCCTCACGGGTCAGTTTAGCGGAATTTTTGCGGACATTCGTCATAGGCATGTCTCCTTTGCACTTCTCCAGACCCGGCGCAGTTCCGGTTGAGCTGCACCCTGTGGGCCGGTAAATATGTAAGGGCCTGCCGCTCCTGACCCGAAGCAGCAGCCCAAAACGTGCGAGAACTTGAATTTACGCGCCCCATGCGCCCCAAACCACACAAAAGTACCTTTCTGTGTTGATTTTACAGGGCGCATGGCTGGATGGATGCGCCCCAAGAGGGCGCGTCCGGGTTTCTCTCCCGCCCCAAAGGGCATTTTGCCGCCCTGCATCCGCCCGGAAAGGGCGGATACAAACCCGGAGAAAACAGCGATAACAGGTAAAAACCGCTGATTCGGGGCGCGTGGGGCGGGAGATTTTCACTTTTCGTGTGTTTTATGCCGCAGCAAAGGCGGGGTGGACGCATACGCCCCGGAAGCCGCGGTACTTCCCCTCGATGTGCTTGGAAAAGGTCAGGCCATACTTCCCCGCATTTTTCAGCAGGAACTGGCTGAACTTCTTTTGCGGAACAGGCGATTCCAGATTATCCTCGCACCACTTGGTGTAGGCGCGGTAGAGATAGGTGGAGCGTTCCTCGGTGTCGGGCTTGAAACGGACATACGCCGTTGCCTGCATGAACTGGGTCAGGTTGTCGCTGTCCGCCATGGCTGCTTCGAGGTTCTGGATGGAGCGCTCGCTGATGGTAAACTGATAGCGGTTCGCCAGCAGACGGTGCAGCCCCTCCAGCATCCACAGCAGGATGCCGGGACGCTCCTCGGACAACTCTTCGATGAGGAAGGGGTTATCCACCCGGGCAGGGTCACGGTCTTTCACCGTGATGAGGATCTGCCTGCGCCAGAAGCCGTCGCTGTCATCGTGAGCAGCCACAAGGTTGCCATTGCCGAAGCAGATGAAACGAACGTACAGCAGGCCTTGGACAGCCTGCTTATTCTTTCGCTCAATGCACAAACGGTCCTCGGCGGTGACGATGGACTTGATGTTCCGTGTTTCGGGCAAAGCCACCATGTTCAGGTCGTCATCGACCATGACCAGCTTATACTCCAGATTTGCACTGGCAAAGCGGTTCGTTTCGATGCGGAGGATGGATTCGGAGTGAGAGGCTTCCCCGAACAGCTTCTTCAGCAGCAAGCCGATGCGGGACTTCCCCTCGCCGCCCTTGCCGGTCATGACCAGCATCTTCTGCGCCTTGGTAGACGGGATCAGGAGATAGCCGAGATATTCCTGCAAGGTCAGAATGTCCTCCGGGATCAGCAGACCGTCCAGAAATTCCAGCCACTTGGTCGGTGCGGGGGCATCGGGCTGGTATTCCACGGGGAGCCGGTTCAGGCAGAGTTCCTTCTCCGGCACAAAGCCCCGTTCATCCAGAAAGTAAGTCCCGTTCTGGAGATGGATGCGGTCAAGCTGGGGTTTCCATTCAGGAGTATAGGTTTCGATACGGAGTGCGTCCAGAACCTGCTTTTCCTTCTTGGCAAGGTTGTCGAGCACAAAGTCACGGAGGTCGCTGTGGACTTCGTAGAGCAGTGCGTCCTCGTCTACCTCGCCGTTCTGGTCAAACAGCTTCTGTTTCAGGCACATCATGGGGTGCTTCTCTAAAAGGTACTGGCAGTAAGCGGTTTCACGCACTTTGCCCTTGCTGTCTACCCAAGGGCATTCGCATTCTTCCTCTTCTTCCAGTTCGTCCTCATCACGCCAATCTTCGTTCCTCTTTTTCCAGTCGCTCATGCAATCCCTCCCAATACTTCCGTAGCTCGTTTTCGGTCTGCAGGTCCGGGAGCACCGAACAGTCCAGATAATATTCAACGATGTCAAGGTTCTTTATCGCTTCAAGAAAGCAGGGGTGAAGTTCTTCTGTGGGTGACTGCGGTGCATATCGGACCCGCCAACGCTGCAGACAGCGGTAATAGTCCAGCAGCTGCTGCCGGACGGTGGGCGGTCTGCGGGGAGCAAGCCGCACCTTGCCGTCGGCAAGTGCCATGCCGAAGTCCTCCTTCAACTTTTCCACAGCCTTGTAGGGAGAAAGTTGAAAAAGTTTGCCGACAAAATCGATCACATCGCCATCCGCCTGACAGGCGAAACAGTGGAAACGGCTGTCCACCTTCATGCTGGGGTGTTTATCCCCGTGGAAGGGACAGCACATCATACCGTTTCGGTTTACGGCGAAGCCGTATAGCTCCGCTGCCTGCCGGGTCGAGATGGCGTTCTTTACGTCCGAAAAGACAGAGGTGCTACCCTCCGTCCCAATGGGTGGGGTACAGGCGAAAGGACGAAGCCCGGTGAGGGGCGTGGGTGAGGTTGGGTTTATTCACACATCGATCCGTCAGAGTGTTGTTCATTTGACCTCCTGCTGCGGTACGGCGTGGTTGCGCTCTTCCTTGCGGAAGAAGGCATCCACGTTTTGTTGTGCGGTGCGGAGTTCACGCAGTTCGATCTGCGCTTTCTTGTAACGGGTGTAGAAACCGTTTTTCTCCGAGGAAAGGGTCTGATATTCGGCATCCAGCTTTTTGAGGTCCGGTAGTGTCCTGAGCCCGTTGGCCTTGAAATAGGCGCAAGCGGCCTCGTACACAGCAAACTCTGCACGGTGCTGCTCCTTGAACTTGGCGGGGTTCCGCACAGTCTGGAGCTTCTGTGCAAGAGGCTTGTACTGCCGATAGACCACAAGATGCCCGCGCAGCTCCTTGAGGGAGACCATGCGGGCATCCAAGTCTTTGACCACCGCCAGTGCATCGTCGTGCTGGGTTTTCAGTTCGACAATGCGCTGGTTCAGGGCATCTTCGCTGAGCAGCTTTTTCTCCTGCAGGAGACACAAGGTCTGCGACCAGCGTTTGAGGTTGAACTTTTTCGCCCAACGCTCATAGCCGATGCCCTTGCCCGCAGCAACGTTTGCCTGAATGTCAACCAGTTTCCTGATCTTATCCGGCTTCTGTTCGCTGGCGGGCTGGATGATGGCGGCAAGCTGGATGTTCTGGGAGAGGGCGGTCAGCACCTGCTCTTTTTCCAGCTTCTTGCTCAGTTTCTTGGCTGTGATGAACTTTGTCCGGCCGGGCGGGCAGTAGCTCAACCGGCCTCGGCTCTCCTTCACGGCGATGCCGTGTTCCTGCATGAGCAATGCAGAAAATTCCTCGAAGGTGGTGGTCTTGTTCAGCACAACGTAGATCTGCTTTCGCAGCTTGTCCAGCTCGGTCTGGTAGACGGTCTGGGTGGGCTGCTGCCCTTCGGCGGCAAGTTTGGCGTTGGCATGGTCGAGGCGGCGTTGTCCGCGCCGCTGCGCCCAATACTCGTGCTCCGAAACATGGTCGCCTTGGGCTTCCAGCAGATTGATCTGGTTCAGGTCGGCTTGCTCGCACATCTCCATGACAGCGACACGGAGGTGCCGGAGCATGGCAGAGGTGCAGCGGTGCTTCTTGCCCGCTTCCCAGTCGCACGGCTTGTCCATGAAGGGCTGCCGTTCCACGGTGCGGACGCGCAAGCTGCCGATGACGATGTGGACGTGGATATTTCCCGCACTGTTGTGACCGTCCGGGTGGGTGCAGACGATGGCGGGATGACCGGGGAAGTTGTCCTTGCAGAACTGCAATCCAAGGGCTTGCGCCCGTTCCATGGTCAGGCCGTTCTCTACTGCGTCCTTCGGGTCGAAGCTGATGATATAATGGTGGGTCTTCACGTCCTCCCGCCTGCCGTTCTTGCCGTACTTGCGATTGGCAATCAGGCAGGCCATAGCAAACGAAGATTCGCCGCACTCAAGAGTGTCGAGCAGGTACGAATCCCGTAGCTTGGGTCTGCCCTTCTCGTCCAGAATGGGCAGACCAGTGTACTCGTTGTGCTGAAAGGTGAGATAGCTTTCGGCGGCGGCGTAGTTAGAGTTTTTCGAGCTTAAATGCTTGATGGTTGCCATACAGTTCACCAACCGTTTCTTCGACTTTCAGCCGAAAGTTCGTGAGTGCGGACAGTTCCTCCAGAATTTGCGCCCGGAGCTGCTCGGTGTCTTTGCCGCCGGAGTTGAAGTGCCGTGCAAGCTGGTTGAGGTTGCTGCCCACCTTGCTGCACTGAGCAGACAAGGCGGCAAGCGCCGCCAGTGCATCCTCGCCGCCCTGCGCCACCACAACGGTGTGCTTGACGTTCACGCCGTACAGGACGCGGCGGACGAGTTCGGATTGGGTGAGGTGGAGTTCTTTGCAGGCGTATGCGATCCGCAGTTTTTCTTCTGCGGTCACTCGGACTTTGATGATGTGTGTCTTTCGTTTTCGCGGCGTGTCATTGCGGTTCTTCTTTGCGTGTACGTTCGGACTTTTCATTTCAGTCATATTCGACCTCCTGTGAAAATGATAAATGCCCGCTCCGGGATGGAGAAGGCTATGTAATGCGACACGCCGCTTTCGCACCAACGGTGCGAAGCTAGAGCAGGGTTTGGGGAAGGCACTCCCCAACAAGACCGCGGTTGCGCAGCAACGAAAGCCCCAGTGGGGCTTTCGAGTGGCAGCGCGGTCTGCGACAGCAGATGGAGGAGTCTCACTCCGACAAGTGCTAGACTATGTGGACAGCAATTTTTCAAGCATTGAAAATTTGTGGCCACAGGTCGATACTTGCTTTCGCCCTTTCCGTGCAACACTGAAAATTTCAGAAGTCGAACCGCAATGCACGTTGAAAATTTTGCAGAGCAAAACGTGTGAAAAGGCAAAGCCCCTGCTCATGGTCACCGTTCACACCGAACGCAGTTCCTGCCCCTGTTTTGCAGCGGCGTTGTCCGGCTCGCCCACAGAAAGTGTGAGGTCATGGCGCAGTATCTCGTTCAGACGGCTTATGTAAGATTCAAGGTACAGTATGAAGAAAGCCGGGCGCAGTGCGGACACTACAACCTGCTTCTTTCAAGCACAAGAATAACACCTTGCAGTTGTGCAGTCAACAACTAAAAGCAAATTTTGGAAGATTGAACAACTACATAAGATTTTATTTGTGAAAAAGAAAAATACCGCCCACGCAGCGCAGCGATGATTTTGTCGGATGAAGTAAGCGGCAAAATAGATCGGGTGTGTTGCGGGGCGGTAAAAATCTTCATAGGGAATAAATCCTCGCCGCTCTGTACTTTTCTACAAAATTGGTGGGATTTGCGATAAAGGGTATCATGGATTGCGGAGCACGTCAAGATGGTTTTGCAAATTTTATTGCAGTAAAGCAGTGATAGTAGGACTTATGAAGCTGATTGAATACTTCTTTTATGGCATTGCGCGGTGTTGCTTTTGGATTCTTCCCGGCAGGGCACTGGAAAATGAGGTGCCCTGCGCAGCGCGGCACGTCCGTCACCTCGCACAAAAAACGAACCGCAAGTTTTACTTGACAATTCGCAGAATATGCACTATCATAGCCATAAGATGAATATAATGTTTATAACGATATACTCAATTTGAGAGTGAGGTATTTCATGGCGATCAATGATAGTGCTGTCGTCCCGCTTTACCAGCAGGTAAAGGATGACATTCGTGCCGCGATCGAGAGCGGCAAGTACAAAACCAACGAGAAGATCCCCCCGGAGCCGGAACTGAGTGCAGAGTACTCGGTCAGCCGCATCACGGTGCGCCGTGCCGTGGAAGAGCTGTGCGCCGAAGGGTATCTGGTCAAAATGCAGGGGCGCGGCACCTTTGTCAGTAAGCCCCGCATCCATCGCAAGTTTACCAGCGGCAGAGGTGCTGCCAGCTTTACGGAGACCTGTAAAGAAAACGGCATGGTGCCGGGCGCCCGGCTACTGAACCGTCAGATCGTGCCGGTGCGTAAGGATGAGGAAGCCTTCTTCCATGTAGGCCCGGAAGCCTTGCTCATCTATATCCAGCGTCTGCGCACCGCCGATGGTCAGCCGATTTTTCTGGAGAACCTGTTCCTGCCTTATGAGCCTTATAAGAACCTGATGAGCGAGAACCTCAATGATGTTTCCATGTTTGACACCATTGAGCGCATCTCCGGGCTGCGCCCTGCGACGACCTCTTGCCAGCGTATCGAGGCGGTACGGGCTTCGGCAGAACAGGCACAGCTGCTCAACCTTTCGCTGGGCGAGCCGCTGCTGTATCTGAACGCCTATTTCCATGACCAATATGACCACCCGCTGTGCATCGGGCGGCAGTATTACATTGGAAGCCGGTATATGTTTGAGTTTTAAGGGCAGTATTCTGTCCCCCAAGAGCGTCTTTTCCACCCGGAAAAGACGCTCTTTTTGTCGTTCCAAGGAGAATTGTTGGTGAAACTGCTAAAATATAGAGGAAATGCTTTGTGCACTTTACCAAAGTAAAGATTTTTTTGGAAAAACCTCTTGACGTCTGCGTGAAATGTGGTACTATGTACATGACGATTATGACGTCTATAATGAATAGGATGATACAGACGCCGAAGAGATGAAGGAACCACAAGAAAGGTCGTGGATGCGTATGAACCGAATCATTCTTGCTTCGCACGGAGGGCTGTCCGCCGGAATGAAGGACACCGTGCAGATGATCCTTGGCGAGTTGCCGAACCTTTATGCCCTTGCCACCCTGCGGGATGAGACCGAGCCGATCACGGTGGCGGCACGCCGGCTGCTGGAGGGCTTTGCAGCAGAGGATGCTGTGTACATCGTGACCGATGTGATGGGCGGCAGCGTGAACAACGAGATGCTGACCCTGCTGCCGGAGTATCCGGCGGTGCACCTGATCTGCGGCATGAACGCTTCTCTGGTGCTGACCCTTGCTTCCAACGACGAAGCCCTGACACAGGACGAACTGGCCGAGTGCATTGCAGATGCCAAGGCGCAGATCATTGATTGCAATCTGCTGCTGAAAAACGCAGCCCAAGATGAGGAGGATGACCTATGATCAAATTAGTACGTCTGGACTACCGTCTGCTGCACGGTCAGGTGGTGTTCTCGTGGACCGGCCATGTGGGCGCACAGCGCATCATCGTGGTGGACGATGACGCCGCCAACGACGAGATGAAAAAGTCCGCCCTGCTGCTGAGCAAGCCCGCCGGTGTCCGGGTGAACATCTTCACGGTGGACAAAGCCATCGCCAAGATGCCCAAGGTGGAGCAGCTGGACGAGAAGATCATGATGATTTTCGGCAACACCGCTGCCCTGCTCAAGTTCTGTCAGGCATACCCCAAGATCAAAGAGATCAACTACGGTGCTGTGGCCAACAAGCCCGGCTCTGTGGCCTTTGACCAGTCGGTATTCCTGACCCCGGAGGAGCAGGCCGACACCCAGAAGCTGCTGGATATGGGCATTAAGATCTACAGCCAGCAGACCCCCACCTTTAAGGTAGTACCCATCGATCACACCTGATCGTAAGAAAATAAGAAGGAGGAATTGACCCATGTTTGTTACCGCACTGCTTCTGGGTCTGGTTGGCGTGTTCTGTATTCTGGACTCGCGCATTCTGGGCCGCATGAACTTCGAGCGTCCGCTCATCACCTGCACCATCGTCGGTGCGCTGCTGGGTGATCTGCAGACCGGCCTGACCCTTGGCGCATCCATCGAGCTGATGAGCCTTGGCATCGTGAACATCGGCGCAGCAGCACCCCCGGACATGAACATGGCTGCCATCATCTGCGCAGCTTTTGCCATCCTGACCGATGCTTCTGCCGAGACTGCACTGGCACTGGCTATCCCCATCGCGGTTCTGGGCCAGATGCTGGGCGTGCTGATGCGCACCATCCTGTCCAACCTGACCCACGTTGCCGACCACGCCATTGCAGAAGGCAAGTTCCGCAAGGCATGGAGCATGCACATCGTCTGGGGCACAGTGCTGTATAGCCTGATGTACTTCATCCCCATCTTCCTGTCCGTCTACTTCGGCACGGATCTGGTGCAGAAGATCGTGGCTTTCATCCCCGCATGGCTGACCGATGGCCTGAACCTCGGCAGTAAGTTCCTTACCGCTTACGGTATTGCCCTGCTGCTGTCCACCATGCTCAACCGCGACCTGACCGTCTACTTCCTGCTGGGCTTCTTCTTTGTGGGCTACCTGGGTCTGGATATCACCGCTGTGGCGATCTTCGCCGCAATTCTGGCTGTGATCCTGACCGGTCTGAAGTATGGCAAGGGCGCACCTGCCGCAGCCGCTGCCGGTGCAGCTGCTGCCAACCCGGACTACGACCCGCTGGAAGATGACGACGATCTTTGATAGGAGGAAGCTGAAATGAGCAACGCAACCAAGACTGCAAAGCGCAGCGACTTCAAGAAATACTTCCAGTTCATGTGGCGCTCCCTGAACATTCAGGCCTCCTGGAACTACGAACGTCAGATGAACATGGGCTTTTTGTACGGCATCGCTCCCACGCTGGACGAGCTGTACCCCGACGAGAACGACCCCGAGCAGCTGGCGCACAAAAAGGAAGCCTACGAGCGCGAGATGGCGTTCTACAACTGCACCCCGCAGACCAGTGCCTTTACGCTGGGTCTGGCTGCTTCCATGGAGGAGCAGTACGCCGCCGACCGTGAGAACTTCAACCCGGAGACCATCAACGCCGTCAAGACTTCGCTGATGGGCCCCCTGTCCGGTGTGGGCGACTCCTTCTTCCAGGGCACTGTCCGCCTGATCGCTTTTGGTCTGGGCATCTCTCTGGCACAGCAGGGCAGCGTTCTGGGCCCCATTCTGGCTATGATCATCTCCATCGTCCCCTCTGTGCTGGTCACATGGTTTGCCGGTAAGCTGGGCTACACCATGGGCAGCAAGTACCTGACCAAGCTCAACGGCGGCATGATGGACAAGTTGATGTACGTCTGCGGCATCGTAGGCCTGATGGTCATTGGTGCCATGGTGGCAAGCATGGTGGGTTTGACTACCCCCATTACCTTCGCAAGCACCGGTCTGGTGCTGCAGGATGTGCTGAACAGCATTCTGCCGAACCTTCTGAACCTTGGCATCGTGATGCTGATGTACACCCTGATCCGCAAAAAGGTCAAGACCGGCTGGCTGCTGGGCATCTGCATCGTGGGCGGTGTTGCCATCAACGCCCTTGGTCTGTTGGTGTAACCGGGTTTCCGGCTTACATAGATATCCGTACGCCTGTAATTTGTGATTCATCAGAACAAAAAGAAAAATAATTTGGAGGATTGCATTATGTATAACATTGATCTGGCAAACGTCAAGTCCATCGTGGCAGACATCGTGGCAAAGCACAACGTGGAGAACGTGGCCTTTGTTGGCTGCGGTGCTTCCAAGGCAGAGCTGTACCCCGCAAAGTACTTCCTGGCAAACTGCAGCAAGAAGCTGCGTGTGGCACACTACACCGCCAACGAGTTCAACTACGATACCCCCGATTGGCTGGGCGACACCACCGTGGTCATCACCGCTTCTCTGGGCGGCAGCACCCCTGAGACCGTCAAGGCCAACAGCGTGGCAAAGGCCGCCGGTGCAACCGTTGTCAGCGTTACCCACGCTGCCGGTTCTGCCCTGACCAAGGAAGCTGACTACACCATCGTTCACGGCTTTGAGGCAAACTACGCTGCCAAGCTGGAGAAGATGGGCTACGTTCTGGCACTGGCTGTGGAGATCCTGCAGCAGGTGGAAGGCTTCGACAAGTACGACAAGATGATCGAGGGCCTGACCAACGTGTTCGAGGCTGCCGAGAACGCTGCCAACTCTGCCCGCAAGTCTGCCAAGGAGTTCGCTGAGAAGTACAAGGACGCTCCCGTCGTCTACGTCATGTCCAGCGGCGCTTCCATGGAGGTCGCTTACTCCACCTCCATCTGCCTGATGATGGAGATGCAGTGGGTCAACTCCGGCTCCTTCCACAGCGGCGAGTTCTTCCACGGCCCCTTCGAGATCGTGGACAAGGACGTGCCCTTCATCCTGCTGATGAACGACGGCAAGACCCGTCCCGTGGATGCCCGCGCACTGACCTTCCTGCACCGCTTCGATGCTCTGACCACTGTTGTGGATGCAAAGGATTACGGTCTGGGCAATGCTGTGGACAGCAGCGTCATCACCTACTTCAACCCGATGATGCACACCGCCGTGTTCCGCGTCTATGCTGAGGAGCTGTCCTACGTCCGTCAGCATCCGCTGACCCTGCGCCGCTATATGTGGAAGCTGGAGTACTAAGCGATCGACTGGGATCAATAGACCCATGCTTGGGGGAGGGGCTTGCCCCTCCCCTTTTTTGATGAAGAGGGAAATGAAGAATGATTGAAGCAGTGATTTTTGATATGGATGGGGTGCTGGCAGATACGGAATATTACTACGAGAACCGCCGTAAAAACTTTCTGCTGGAAAACAGCATCCCCATCCCGGAGGGCAACTTCATCGGCTCCAACGAAAAAGCCATCTGGGAAGCCATTGTCCCCAACGACCCTGTGCGCCGTCAGGAGATGCTGATGGCTTACCGGGAGTACCGCAAGGCTCGCCCCACCCCCTACGGCAAGCTTACCGACCCGCAGGCAGAGCCGCTGATGAATGCGCTGCGCAGCCGGGGGCTGAAGGTGGCGGTGGCGTCCTCCAGCGCAGCACCGGATATCATGAAGATGCTCACGGAGGGCGGTTTGAAAGCCATGGTGGATTTTGCTTTCAGCGGCGAGGACTGCGCCGCCCATAAGCCTGCACCGGACATCTATCTCAAGGCGCTGAATGCACTGGGGCTGACGGCAGACAAGGCCATTGCGGTGGAGGATTCTCCCACGGGTATCGCCTCCGCAAAGGCGGCAGGATTAAAGGTTCTGGCACTGAAGCCCCGCCACGGCGAGCCGCTGGACCAGTCCGCCGCAGACTGCATCATTACCCAGCTGATGGATGTAAAGGAGCATCTGGACTGAGATGGAAGCGATCAAGAACGGCCTGCGCAAAAAACTGACCCCAGCACAGCTGTGGAGCGGCGCACGCTTTTTTCTGCTGCTGAATCTGGGACTTATCATCTATGCAGTAGCACTGAACTTTTACTGTGCGCCCAACCACTTTGTATTTGGCGGCACCACCGGTCTTTCCATCGTTCTGGCCACCTGCTTTCCGGCTCTGAGCGTCAGCACCTTTATGTGGATCACCAATGCGGTGCTGGATGTGCTGGGCTGCGTCTTTCTGGGCATAAAGACCATGGGTTGGACACTGTACTCCTCCTTCATGCTCAGCTTTTATTCCAGTATGTGCGAAAAGATGTTTCCCGTGTCGCAGCCTTTGACGGATGATACTCTGCTGGAGCTGTGCTTTGCGGTGGCGCTGCCTGCCATTGCCAGCGGCATCGTATTCAACATCGGGGCATCCACCGGCGGCACCGAGATCGTGGCGATGATCCTGCACAAGTACATCAAGGTGGAGATCGGCAGGGCTCTGCTGCTCAGCGATATCGGCACGGTGCTGTTTGCGGCTTACCTCTACGGCCCGCAGACCGGGATGTACTGCGTGCTGGGACTCATCGGGCGCAGCACCATCGTGGATACAGCCATCGAGAGCCTGAATCTCCGCAAGGTGTGTACGGTCATCACCTCAAGGCCGGAGCCCATCCGGCATTTCGTTACGGAAACACTGGGACGCACAGCGACCCAGCAGAACGCCACCGGCGTGTACACCGGCGAGCCCCGCACCATGATCATGGTGGCGCTGACCCGGCGGCAGGCAGGGCTGCTGCGGGATTTCCTGCGCCGGGAGGACCCGGAGGCCTTTCTGACCATTGTCAACTCAAGCGAGATCATCGGCAAAGGGTTCCAGTCCATCTGAAAACGCAGAATGCCCGCCCACTGTGGCTTTTCCACAGCTGGGCGGGCATCATTATATATGGTAAATGGTTATTTACGCTGAATTTACGCTGAGAAACGCGCGCCGCGCGATTAGCGGTTTTACCGCGCGTTTTCTGTGGCTCAATCCTCCGGCCTGCCGTGGTCGCATCCCAGCGATAAATAACGCCCCATCTCCCCTCTCAGCACCATCTGTGCGTACTCCAAGGGCTTGTTCCACAGCAGCCAGTCCAGCTCCGCCCGCTGTGCCGGGGCGTTTCCGTATTCGTCCTCCACGGCGATGCAGTCGATGGCAAGAGTGGTGCCATCCTCGAACCGGGCTTCCACCCGGCTGGTGTCCATATTGTAGCGGCAGGAAAGCAGTTTGTTCATGGTGAACCTCATTTCTATATCAAACGGTGTCTGTTCGGATGTCCTAAACCCTGTCATAGAACCGGTGTGTCATGTAAGATTGTTGTTTGGATAAAACTGGAAGATTTTGCACAATAAATACCGTTGAAATCCAGCTTTTGGGGCTGTGCGAAACAGCCTGTTTTGCCGGGCTGATTTTAGCTCTGCACACTTTTGCACATTTTCTGCACATCGCAAGGATGGATAACAGGTGCAAAGGCTTGCAAGCAATGCAAAGGATGCAACAGAATAACAACGGCAAAATAACGGTGATTCGATTAAAATGACGTTTTAGCGTCAAATGATGAAATGGACAAAATGTGCCATTCGGTTCCTACGAATCAGTAGGCCGGGGGTTCGAGTCCCTTCCATCGCACCAGAAAATGCCGTGAAATCGAAAGATTTCATGGCTTTTTTGTTTTATAAGCCATGGCTGCACGGTTTCTGCACGGTTTTTGCACGGTCGGTGTTATCCATGTCCGATTATGTAGGGCGCTGTATTGCATTGCAATCAGTGCCCTTTTTTGCATCAGGTGAGCAGGGCCAAGCGGAGCTTTGCCTTCATTTCCGGGTCGGCATCCTTGAGCAATTCCAAAAGAGCCGTCATGGAGATGGTGGGTTCGCCTGCGGCGGGTACAGCCTGCGGGCTGGGGATGTCGGGCTTGGCATAGAAGCCGCTTTCAAACTTCTTGCCCAGCTCCACACGGGAGGACTGCTGGATATGGGCGTAGGTGTTCACCAGCATATCCGCACTGGCGTGTCCTGTGGTCCCCTGCACCGCCTTGATGTCGCCGCCGGAGATCATCAACTGATAGGTGGCACTGGAATGCCGCAGACCATGAAAGACGATGCGGGGGAACTCCGGGTGTGCGTCCTGCCATTTCAGGAACTTCTTGCGGATGAGCACCGGCTCCACCGCCAGACCGTTGGGCAGTCGCAGCAGCATCCCGCTGTTGCGGTACCGCTCCGGGTCAAGGGCTTCTTCCCGCTTCAGCCGTTCCAGCCATTGCTTCATCTCCTCCCGCAGGGCGGCGGTCATGAAGATGGTGCGGCAGGAGGCTTCGGTCTTGGTGTCCTTCAGGATGAGGGAGGTCTTGCTGCCCTCCAGCTTGTCCGGGAAGATGCGGAGGATGCAGCCCTTGTCCACCTGTGCCAGCGTGTCCTTCTGCACTCGCTGCATGGAACGGTTGACCGTGAAGGTGCCCATGCCGTTGGCAGCATCAAAGTCGATGTCCTCCGGGGTCAGACCCGCCACCTCCCCTTCCCGCAGCGCACCCACCAGCGTCAGGTGCACCGCCAGATGCAGGATGGGATCCTCCATGCTGTCCAGCGCTGCCCGCATCTCGTCCACCTCCCAGATGCTGCGCTCTTGGGTGGTCTTTTTGGGGGCTTCCACCGGGACGGGGCTTTTGATGAGGATGTCCCACTCCACCGCCAGCAGAAAGGAATTGTGCAGAAGCTGGTGGACCTCATGGAGGGTAGTGCCGGAGAGGGTGCGCTTCTGCTGCTTGGGCGAGAGGTCTCGCCGCTTGCCGCCCACATACTGACCGCAGGGGGTCTTGCTCAGGGTGTCGTACAGGGCTTCGATGTGGTAGGGACGCAGCTTCTGCATCTGCATCTCCCCGATATAGGGGATGATGAGGTTCTGGATGAGCGCCAGATTGGACTGGTAGGTCTTGGGTGCCCACTTGTGCTTGCTGCACTGCTTGGGCAGCCAGTCCATCAGGAACTCTGCCACCGTCACCGTGGACGGGATCAGGAAATTACCGGTCGCCAGCTCATGCTCGATTTGTTTCTGGCGTTTCACCGCCTCCTCTTTTGTGGGAAAGCTCTCCCATTTGTCGCAGTTCTTGCCGTGCTCGTCCTGATAGGTGTAGCGGACACTGTAAGAGCTGCCGCGTTTCGTGATATATGCCATAGATTTGCCTCCTTATCAAGCTGCCCGGTAGAGCCACGCATCGAAGCTGTCTTTCGGGATGCGGATGCTTCCGCCCGCCCGCAGGACACGGAACTCGGTGGTGCTGTTGCACAGGTTGTAGGCGGCACGCTGGCTGATAGCCAGCATCTGTGCGACCTCCTTCACCGTATACACCAGCTTTGTGGTCTCAGGGCTGTTGGTCGGAGACTTGACGGCATTGGTTCGAGTGACCACCTCCATTGTAGCCGGATTCGAGTCCGACTGCAAGAACTTTTTCGTATAATCCAAAGATTTCACATTCTCGTACATTTTATTACACATAGGCATTGCTCCTTACTTATCATGGCGCATTGCAGGCTCCTGCGTGCGGTCCTCATAAAATCGAATGACCTCCGGCGGGATGCTGTCCAGCGTTTTCAGGGCGGCTTCATAGTCCTGCCGCAGCTTGGCATCCTCCAGACGCTTCAAGACGCTCCCTTCCGTCGCTTTGTCCAGCGAGGCAGAGAGCGTCTTGTTCTTCTCTTTCAGCTTTTCGTTTTCGGCGGCGGTCTTGGTGAAGGCTACGTTGTACTTTCGCAGCTGGTCCTTCATCCGTGCCACGTTGGGGATATAGCTGTCCAGCACCTTGCTGATCTCCGCCGCACGGCTCTTGCCGTTGAAGGGGTTGATACCCACCAGCAGGGCATCCAGTTGCTCCTTCTGCTTGGTCAGTTGGGTCATCTCCTTGAAGATGCGGGGCGGGATGTGCTCTCGCCCAGTCTGGCTGGCGCTTTCGCCACGCTCCAGTTCCGGATACTGCTTGACCATGTGCTGCCAGAACTCGTCCTGCCACTTCACAAGGTTCTTGCGGTTGCCGATGATCTCTTTGGCGCTCAGCCGCCCGTCAGCGGTCAAGGGCACAAAACAGAGGTGCAGGTGGGGCGTTTTCTCATCCATGTGGACAACGGCAGAGAGAAAGGTATCCGGGTGCTGTCTGCCCTCCAAAAATTTCAGGGCGTACGCAAAGTACGCCTTGACTTCGCTGTGCGTCTTGCCTTTGAAAAACTCCGGGCTGGCGGTGACGAGTGCTTCCACCACTCGCACGCTGTCCTTGCGGACACGGCAGTGGGCGGCGGCTATCATGCGGTCGGCTTCTTCCCGGTACCTGCCCTGTGGCTGCACCAGATGGAGGTTGTAGCGGCTCCGGCTCGTGTCGATGTCCGGGTTGCTGGCGTACTGCTCCTTGGTGCGCTCGTTGTGGGCTTCGATGGGGCTGATTGCTGGCCCCTTATACTTTTTGAACCTTAAAATGCCGTATTGGGCTTTCATAGATCACGCTCCTTCTTGAGGTGTACAAAAAATCTGTACGGACTTCAAATAACCTGTACGGTTCGTACGGTGTACGAAAATCCGAAATTTAAACGATACCACGTTTTAATTTGCGACGATTTGCCGTACAGGTGCGTACAAGTACAGACCGTACAGGTTGTACGAACTTCTTCTGTGAAAAAATGCACTTTTTACGGGCAGGGGTGGACAAGCGGCTCAATGCCCACGAAACCACGCACCCTGCGGCCACCGGGCAGGTAGATGTTGTTGGTGGCTTCAAGGTTGTAGCGGCGGTCATTCTGGCGCAGTTCTGCGCTGAAACGGATGGCCGATACGCTGTGACAGGCGTTGTCCTCGCACCACTGCTTATAAATGTCGTAGAACTCCTTGGAGCTGATGGAGCAGTCTGCCTTAAAGCGGAAGTAGCCCTCGGATTCCATGAAGTCGATAACATTGTTGCTGCTGCGTTTGATGGTGTCCACGTTGGCGGCGGCTCGTTCGCTGACCGTGAAGCGGAAATCGTTCTGCACCAGCCGGTGCA
The DNA here is from genome assembly GCF_023347235.1 of Faecalibacterium sp. I4-1-79. Lineage (GTDB taxonomy): Bacteria > Bacillota > Clostridia > Oscillospirales > Ruminococcaceae > Faecalibacterium > Faecalibacterium tardum. Next base: position 74,599 of record NZ_CP094467.1, read on the forward strand.
GCCCTTCCAGACACCAGAGCAGGATGCCCTCCAACTCGGCGCACATCTTCTCCACAAGGAAAGGGTCGTCCGTGCGGTCGGCAGGCTTGTCCTTGGTGGTCAGGATGAGCTGGCGGCGAAAGAAGCCGTCCGAATGGTCATACAGTGAGGTCAGCGCACCGTTGCCGAAGCAGAGGAACCGGGCGTAAATGTCCCGCTGGTAACTCTGGACGCCCTTGCGCTCCAAGTCCAGTTTGGCCTCGGCGGTCACGATGGTCTTAATATAATTCGTTTTAGGCAGGGCATTCATGTCCATGTCATCGTCAATCATCAGCAGGCGGCGTTCCAAATCGGCACGGGCAAAGCGGTTGTTCTCCACTTTCTGGACGCTGCCATTGCTGGCGGCATCTCCCATGAGCCGTTTCAGCACCAGTCCGATGCGGGACTTGCCCTCGCCGCCCTTGCCAACGATGAGCATCATCTTCTGTCCCTTGGTGCTGGGGATCAGGCAGTAGCCCAGATATTCCTGTAAGGTAGGGATGTCGGCTTCGTCCAGCAGCTCGTGCAGGAAGGTCAGCCAACGGTCAGGGGTGGCGGCTTTGGGGTCATACTTCACAGGCAGGCGATTCTGGCAGAACAGGCGGCTCTCCTGAAAAGAGCCATCCGGCAGATGGTACACGCCGTTCTGGAAGTGGATGCAGTCCTGTTCGATGGGGAACGGGTCAGAAAAAGCCAGCAGCTTGATGGTCTCCAGAATGTTGGTGACCTTTTTGGACAGGCCGGAGGTGACATATTCCTCGATGTTCTCCAAGATGCGCTGTTTGATCTCGCTTTCGTCCTCCACCGGGCCGTCCAGCGTGTACAGCGTTCCGTTGACGCATTTCAGCGGCCACTGTTCCAGAAAGGCACGGCCAAACTGGACTTCGTCAATTTTCTTGCCGTTGTACCAGTCCGGCCATAAGGGGTTGCGGGAAATATTTTTCTTCATAGGGTGGTTCTCCTTTAGAAAAGTGAAGTGGTGGGTCTCACGGTGAGACCCACCACTTCGGGTGAATAAATTATCAGGCGCACTTCGCCAGAGCAAGGCGGTCGATGCGCTCTTCCAGCATCAGCAGGTACGACCCGGACAGCAGCTGTGAGGCGGCAGCGGCCTTCTGCTGGGGCGTCCCAAATGCAACGCAGTCCGTCAGGTGCTCGATGGTCTCGGTCATGTGGAGGGCTTCTTCAAACCGTGGGTCATGCGGTTCTTCCGGGCTGGCGGGCTTGTAGCGCTTTTGCCAGTCGTGCAGCAGGTCAAGATAATCGGTCAGCACCCGCAGGCAGTAGGCGATGTCTGCCCACTGCTCGTCAGTCAGGCCACGCTTGGGCGGCGGCAGAGCGATGGCATTGGCGGGCGGCTTGTCCGGGTCAAGCCAGAGCTTGTCGGGGCGGGGCCCCTCCATCTTGCTGACGCAAGACCGCTCTGTCACTTGCAGTCCCCACTGGGGACTGCATTGCTTCGCAAACGCGAAGTCATTTATCAGCTTCTCGGCGGCTTGCCGGGGGTTCAGGTCGAACAGCTTGGCGGTGAGGTCGATGGCATCTCCGTTGGCTCCACAGCCGAAGCAATAATAATAGGTGTCGTTCAGCTTCATGCTGGGGTCGCTGTCGGAATGGAAGGGACAGCACACCATGCCATGGCGGTCGGGCTCCATGCCGTACATCTCTCCCACCTGCCGAACGGTGATGGCGGACTTGATCTTTTGATATAAACTCAAAATTTCTCCTTTGGTCAAAGGTTTTGGTACGAATCAATTTGATCCCTGCCACGTTCAAAGCCGGTCTCCCTTGCTGCCTCCCGACAGGAAATCTTTTTGGACTCTGTGTCGGCCCCATGCAGGGCGCTCGCTCCCCCGATGGGAGGTCTTGGCGGTCTGGGCAGTTCGGACGGTCATTCTGTTCTCAAGGTTCTGTTATGAAAGATATTTCAGAGGGCTTTCGCGGGAAGCCCTTAATATGTTCGCTGCTGGGGAGTTAATATGTTTTCTTTCTGTCTATAGGATAGCACCTCCATGGCCGCTGTGCCGTATATCCATAATGTCGGAAAACAGGTGCAGAAACTGCAAAATTCCACGCTTATGGACAGGAACCGCTGGAAGTGGTATACTGTGCAAAAAACATCGGAGGTGCGACCATGAACATCAAGCTGACACTGGGAGAACGGCTCAAAGACCTGCGTGTGGAGCGGAATCTGAAGCTGGAAACGCTGGCAGAGCAGACGGGTCTGTCCAAATCGGCACTGTCGAAATATGAGAGCGACGATGTGACCGACCTCAGCATTTATGCGGTGACAACGCTGGCTGAGTTCTATGGCGTGACCACGGACTACCTGCTGGGGGTGACGGAAAACAAAAAACGCCCAGATGCAGTCCTTTCGGACTTGCATCTGAGCGATGGCGCAGTGGACGTATTAAGGAATGGAAAATTCAATCATCGGCTGCTGTGCGAACTGATCGTGCATGAGAATTTCCGGCGGTTCATGACCGATCTGGAAATCTATGTGGATGGATATGTCAGCGCAAACATTCAAAACCTCAATGCTGGTCTGGAAGCGACCCGGCAAATGCTGAAAAAGAAGTATGCAGCAGATGAAAATGATCTGTACATGAGCACCTTGAAGCTGGGGCAGATCGATGAAGATGAGTACTTTGGCCGGGTCTTGTATGACGAGTTGGTGGCTATCCTGAAGAACATCAAGACGGAACACCGCAAGGACAAGACCACTTCGGATGGTGCAATGATCGACAACCTGATGAAGGAACTGGAGGATGCACAGAAACTTGAAGGGTCTGCGGATGAAAAGAAGATCCGAACGGCATTGAAGGCGATCGGCATCAACTACGATAAGCTGACAGAAGATGAAAGAAAGCTGATAAAGAAGATTCTTTATAAAACGGCAATGCTGAAACCGGGGACACTTGCAGGCAACCGGGGCAAGCACAGACGTTGATCGTTTTCCCTGTGCCTTATAGGGGAAAAACGCTGCTGCGGCAGGACGGGAGAACGTACACCATTGGTTCCTCTGCAAGCCTGTGCTGGGTGGGCAAAGACCGTCAACTGCCACGCCCATCCGCGCATCCTTCTGCCGCAGAACAGGTGCTTGCCGGAACCTCTCGCAGCCCCTTTTCCGCGTCAGCCGGAACCAAGGTGTAACACACTAGACTTTGCAGGCAAAGTCGTGTGCCAAAGGGGTGCTGCCTCTCGCCTGTCGGCTCGGTCAGGTGCTTCAAAATGCGCTGCATTTTGAGGTCGCCACTGGCGACCCGCACCCCTTTGGAAACCCAAGAGAAACGCCCATCAACTGCGCTGCTTGTCCTCGGCCAGTGCGCTGATCCGCTTGCCCATGGCCGTGACAAGAGGAACGACGAGCGCATTCCCTGTATGGAAGTAATGTGATGTTTAAAAAATGTCTTGCGGCATCTGCAAAAAAGCGATATAATGAAAAAAATACAGCGTTTAAAAAATTCAGGAGAACATGAGGTAATAATCGGCTCTATCAAAAGGTACCAAGTGATTCGAAACGGAGGAACTGTAAAATGAGTTATCAAACAGAAGCTTTTGAAGGCAAGCTGGCTGTGGTCGGTTTGGGCTATGTGGGCTTGCCGCTGGCAGTTGCCTTTTCGGAGATCATGGATGTGATCGGATATGATGTTGATGCACAGAAAATTGCACGTTACTGCAAGGGCGAGGACGTGACAACAGAAGTGGGTGATGCAGCTGTTGCGGCCAGCTCTGTTCATTTTACAGCAAAGGAAGCGGAGCTCCGGCAGGCGGATTTCGTCATTGTGGCAGTTCCGACGCCGATCCACCCGGACAATACCCCGGATCTGACCCCGGTCATTTCGGCCAGCCGTACGGTGGGGCGTAACCTGAAGCTGGGCGCAACGGTGGTCTATGAGAGCACGGTCTACCCCGGTGTGACAGAGGAGCTCTGTCTGCCGATCCTGGAGCAAGAAAGTGGATTGAAGGGCGGCACAGACTTCAAGATCGGATATTCGCCGGAACGCATCAATCCGGGCGACAAAGTCCATACGCTGCGCACCATCCGAAAAATCGTTTCGGGCATGGACGCGGAAACACTGACAAAGGTAAAGAGCGTCTACGACAGGATCATTGACGCCGGTACCTTCCCGGTCTCCTCCATCAAAACTGCTGAAGCGATCAAGCTGGTAGAAAACAGCCAGCGGGATATCAATATAGCATTCATGAACGAGGCGGCGGAGGTCTTTGAAAAAATTGGAATCGATACCAACGAAGTTGTGGACGGCATGAACACCAAGTGGAATGCACTGGGTTTTCGCCCGGGGCTGGTGGGCGGCCACTGCATCGGGGTGGATCCCTATTACTTTATTTACAAGGCGCATCAGGTGGGCTATGAAAGTCAGATCGTGGCAGCCGGCCGCAGAATGAACGATTCCATGGGGCGCTTCGTGGCAGAGATGGCGGTAAAAAAGATGGTGCAGGCCGGGCTTGCACCGGCGCAGGCCCGTGTGGTGATCCTTGGGTTCACCTTTAAGGAAAACTGCCCGGATGTCCGTAATACCCGGGTGGCCGACATTGTACATACTTTGGAAGAGTACGGCATCTGCCCTGTTGTAGTGGATCCCTGTGCAGACAAGGCGCTGGTACAGAAGGAATATGGCGTTGCGCTGACCGATTTGGAGCAGGTGGAAAACGCCGACTGCATTCTGCACGCGGTGGCGCACCGGCAGTTCCGTGAAATGGGATTGCCCGGACTGATGGCACTGTTCCGCCCGGATGGCGGGGCAAAGCGTGTGCTGCTGGATGTAAAAGGCGAATGGCCGGTGTCGCAGTTGAAGGAGCTTGAAATTACATGGTGGAGAATGTGACGAAACGCAGACGGGTCCGCAGCCTGGCGCTGCTGGGCGTTCTGCTGGGTCTGTGCATTGCGGCTGCAGTGGTCTGGCTGCTGTACTACCACAATCGCACCTATCTTTCGGATGCCGTAGCGAATGTGGACGGCACCATCGAGACGGGAAGTAATGCGGTGGAGCTGGCGCTGAAGGGTCTGAGCGAGAGTGCCCCGGCTGATATCATTCAGGGCGCTCCGGGTGAAACCACCCGCGTGGGTCTTGTGTTCGTGGGTCTGACGGAGGAGGCGGACACGAACCATGCTGTTCTGGAGCTGATAAAGCAGAATGGACTGAAGGCTAGCTTTGCCCTTTCAGCTGCCGAGGCACTGGATAATGAGGACTTTCTTACGGATATGCTGGCAGAGGGAAACGACCTGCTGAGCAATGGCGCGGCGGGCGAAAGCAACCTGCATACCAGGACCACGCAGGAAATGGTGAGCACCATGCTTAAATCCCGCGAGGCTATTGCCACAGCGGCGAACGAGAGCGTTCCGCTGCTGTATTGCAGCAGTACCGCATTGACCGGCGATGTGCTGCGGGCGGCTTCTGTCAGTGGCTATGAAGCGGTGGTGCAGGCGGCAGACAGCCATGTGCTGAGCGAGAGCAGCTTTGAAGCTGCCGCCGATGCGGAGAGCTTTGTGGCCGGATTGCAGGGCGATGCCGTTGTGGTGGTCAACCTGCGAGGCGTAGCGGAAGAAATACAGAACGAAGACGCTGTCACCGCTGAAAAGCCTGCTATCGACAAGCAGCCGGAGCTGGACGACACCAAGCAGCCGGAAGACGAAAAAGCAGATATTCTGACACAGGTGAACTGGCTGGTGCAGGCACTGAAAGCGCAGGATATGAAAACGGAATATGTAAGCCGTTTTAGCCGCGTAAAGGGGCTGGATGTGCTGCGGAGCGAAGCGGAGATAGCGGATGCCGAGATGGCTCCGATTTACCGCAGCTGTCTGACAAATCAAAAGCAGGCAGGTGTGGCAATCAGAACACTGCCGTCTGCGGACGGCATGGATGCTGCACTGGAAATTCTGACGCAGCAGAATATAACTGCGACCTATTTTGCCACAGCGGAAGAAGCCGCTGCGCGCAGCGAGGAGCTTGCAAGGCTGGAAGCGGCAGGGTGCAGCGTTGGTCTGTATCTGCCCGCAGAGCAGCTGAAGGGCCTTTCCCGCATGGCAGTATTCGATAAGCTGTACGATGCACTTTGCACCTTTGAAAGTGCTTCCGGACTGGTGCTTGCCGATGCGCAGACCGATGCAGAGGCTATGACTTCGCTCCGGGTTGCGGCGCGTCTGCTGAACACAAAGATCGTGATGCCGGAAAATCCGGAGCAAATGCAGGCAGGCTCGTTGTATCTGTTGGACACACTGGACACAGAGCACCTTTCCGCCCTGAAGCAGCAGGCAGAGCAGGCCGGACTGCAACTGACAGATCTGGCAACGGTGATCCAAAAATCCGGTACGCTGCCCACATTGACCCCGCAGGAGCTCAGCGCCCTGCGCAAACAGAATGACCACAAGCTGGCAACAGTAGAGAATATGGTTTACACAAGTGAGCGTTCGGAGGGATTTTCGCAGTACGGAATGGGTGGAAAAGCTGCAGCGGTCAGCACGATCGCTAAAGTAAAAGATCCAGATGCCAAAGGAATGTTCTTTCTGACGCTGAATGAACTTATGAACTGCCCAGATGCGGTAGAGAAAACACTAAAAGAAGGAAATAGAATTGGCATTGCATATAAACCGTCAGATGACTATCCACAGACGTTTGACGCAATGATGAATTACTTGAATGCATGGGAAAAATATGCGAAATGGCGATATAATTCGGAATCAGATGTTGTTTTGATGCCGAGCGAAACTGCGTCGGATGCGGTCAGCGAAGCAATCAGCGCAAGCGGATGCAAGCTGGTCAAAATCGTGTTGGGCAAGGTTTTGAATGGTGTTGTAACAGTTCCTGAAACGACAGCAGTCCCTCTGAACTATTTCGATGATGTTACTTTTATAGGCGATAGTTTGACGCTTGGAATGGAATCCTATAAAACTGGTTTGCCCAATGCGAAGTTCTGTGCATATAAGGGCATCGGCCCCAATGCCATTGCAACCGATATGACTTGTATGCGGGAAGATGGCACATCGGAGAAACCGCTGGAAAAGCTTGCGGCACAAAATCCGAAAGCGGTCTATATTTTGCTTGGCACCAATGTATTAGGTACAGACGGCGATTATAACGGCTTTCTTGCATATTATCGTCTTATGCTGGATGCAGTTGCGCAGGCAGTGCCTGGGGCAACGATTTACATTCAATCTATTACGCCTGTGCAGCTTTCTGCCTCTGTGGAGCATCCTGGATTGAATCAGACAAGATTGAAACAAGTTAATCAGGAATTGGCTTTAATTGCACAAGAAAAAAACTGCTACTATCTGGATTTGTGGGATGTGCTGGCAGATGAAAATGGAAATCTAAAAGCAGACATCGCACAGGAAGATGGATATCACCTCAAGTCTGCTGGATATACTCTGTGGGTCGATTATCTCCGAACACATACGGTCGGTTGATATTGGATTTTTTGATAAGGAGAAAAGCGTGAGTCTTTTTCGGAAAAAGGCGGAAAAACATACCGCGGATAAAAAGAAAAACGTGACGCTGGAAACATTTGACGGGGACATTCTGCTCAGTGAGCGGCTGGACCGGCGTATCCTGCCGGACGTACCGGATCCCACCGGACAGCGTGCGTCCTTTGACCGGCGCGGTGTTGTGGACGATCCAAACGATGTAGATGCGGTGATGAAAAAGCGCAAGTCCGGCATCCGGTATAAGTCAAAGTTTCCGGTCACAGTAGATTTCAGAGATCAGGACGGCAAGGCACACACGCTGAAGGGCGAGAGCCGCGATATCTCCGAAACGGGTATTCTTGTCCGGTTGGAAAAAGAGGATGCAGAGCAGCTGAAGGAAGCTTCAGAAACAGAGCTGCGGTTCGATATCCCACCCGGAAGTATGCCGGAAGGCCACGAGATGTCGATCCATACGGCAGCTTCCTGCGTGCGCGTTTTTGAGCGGGATGGCGAGACCTGCGCCGGTTTTGAATTTGCTGAGGACCTGGGTACATATATGCACCGCCATAAGGACCGCTATCTGTATGTGAGCAGTGTGATCCTGCTGCTGTTCATCAGCATGATGGTGGTGCTGATGCGCAGCGAGAGCGTGATCTACTTCAAGTACAATGCCGTCATGTACTCTTACAGCATCATTGCGGCTATGTTCCTGCTTACCCGGTATGCCTTCGGTGCACTGTACCGCCCGGTAAAGATCGACCCGGCGTTCAAGCCCAGCGTGACTATTATTATCCCCTGCTTCAACGAGGAAACATGGATCAGCCGCACGATCATCTCCTGTATGAACCAAAACTATCCGCCGGATAAGCTGGAAGTAATCGTGGTGGATGACTGTTCCACTGACCGTTCGGTAGAGGTGATCAAGGATACGATTGAAAAAATAGCCTCTGCCGAGGGAGAGCGCATGAATATCCGAAACCGGCTGTCCTATATCGTGCAGGAGCAGAACGCTGGCAAGCGTGCGGCACTGTGTCGTGGCGTGGACGTGGCAAAGGGCGAGTTTGTGATTTTTGTGGATTCAGACAGCTTTCTGGATCCCTATGCGGTGGTGAATCTGGTGCAGCCGTTCAAGGACCCGAAGATGGGCGGCGTGGCCGGGCGTACCGATGTGGCCAACACCTATACCAACAGCCTGACCAAGATGCAGTCTGTCCGTTATTATATCGCGTTCCGCGTTATGAAGGCGTCCGAGGCATTGTTTGATACGGTCACCTGCCTTTCCGGCCCTCTCTCCTGCTACCGAAAGTCCATCGTCAAGGAGCATGAGGAAGCGTGGCTGAACCAGAAATTCCTGGGACATAAGGCCACATTCGGCGATGACCGCGCCATGACGAACTTTGTGCTGAGCCATCACCGCACCTATTATCAGGATACGGCGGTCTGCTCTACCATCGTGCCCAACAAGCAGAAGGTTTTTCTCAAGCAGCAGATGCGATGGAAGCGCTCATGGCTGCGGGAATCCCTGATGGCAGGTGCGTTCATGTGGCGCAAGGAGCCGTTTGCTGCGCTGAATTTCTACATCGGCCTGCTGGTGCCCATTCTTGCGCCCATTGTGGTGGCATACAATCTGTTTTATGTGCCGTTCACGCAGCACATTTTCCCTACAACCTTCCTTGTGGGTCTGCTTCTGATGTCGCTGATGATGAGCATTGCGCAGCTGTTTTTCCGCAAGAGCTCTACATGGTACTTCGGTTTTTTGTTCTGCCTGTATTACGAGGCGGTTTTGCTGTGGCAGATGCCGCTTGCATGGGTCACTTTCTGGAAGTCTACATGGGGAACGCGCATGACCCCAAGCGATGTGAAGGAAAAAGAAAAGCGTCAGCGGCACAAAAATGCTCCGGTGGATACAGCTGAGCCGGATGCCATAGAAAAAAACGAGGGAACGAGAGCCGAGGCGGACGCAGTCTCCGGTGAAAAGCACGCTGCGCCCAGCGCAGGAAAACACGCAGAGAACAAACGGGGAAAGCACGCAAATGTATAAAATAGAAACACGAAAAGACAAGATCAAGATCGTGCGAACCATATTGGAAGGGCTGGTGCTTCTGGCGGTGCTTTTTGCCGCCATCCGTGCGCTGAGCATCAGTAAGAACTACGAGCCCTATGACCCTTCCGACCCGGCCATCGTCAGCGGAGCGGACAACGGCTTTATTGTCGTGTCCTACTTTGGCGTGGATCGTCAGGGCACGGATACCCTGATTTCGACAAAGCAGCTGGATGAGCAGCTCAAAGCTCTGCACGATCTGGGCTATGTTACGGTCAGCCAGCAGGACATCCTGAACTATTATCAGAACGGAACCGCTCTGCCGGATAAGGCGCTGTTCCTCATGTTTGAGGATGGCCGCCGGGATACGGCGCTGTTTGCCAGCAAGATCTTGGAAAAATACAACTTCAAGGCTACGATCCTGAGCTATGCCGATAAGTTTGCGGAAAAGGATCCGAAATTTCTCTCGGCAAAGGATCTAAAAAATCTGGAGAAAAACGGCTTCTGGGAGCTGGGCACCAACGGCTACCGACTTTCGTACATCAACAGCTATGACCGGTACGGCCGTTTTCTGGGACAGATGACCAGCGATGAATTTGTGCGGGTGAACCAGTACCTTGGCCGGGACTACAACCATTACCTGATGGACTATATCAGGGATAAGGATCGCATCCCTGTGGAGAGCCGCACTGCTATGGAGCACCGCATCACGCAGGACTACCGCTATATGGAGCAGATCTACACTGAACAGCTGGGCAGTGTGCCAAAGCTGTACTGCCTGATGCACTCCAATACGGGTCGCTTTGGCAACAATGCCAGCGTCAGCGCTGTGAATGCAGAAAACCTCGAAGATCTGTTTGAGATAAACTTCAACCGGGATGGTTATTCCTACAACAACAAGGGATCCTCTCTGTACGATCTTACCCGTATTCAGCCGCAGGCTTGCTGGAGCACAAACCACCTGTTGATGCGCCTGTGGGACGATCTGCCGGAGGGTCAGAAGAGCAGCATCCTCTTTGTAAAGGGCAGTCAGGCTCTTGCAGAGCAGGAAAGTGAAAACTGGCTGCTGAAAAGCGGTGCAGTGGAGTATAAAACAGATCAGATCATCCTGACCAGTCTGCCGCAGGGCGAAGGTGTTGTCACTTTGAAAAACGCCGACGCAGAGGATGTACAGGTATCTGTGGACTTACAAGGCAACAAAATTGGAACGCAGACGATTTATCTGCGGGCAAACGAGGAACGAAGCCGCTGCATCATGGTATCGCTGCAGAACGATCATCTGGTCGTCTCGGAAAAGGACGGCGGCTCACGCAGTGATCTGTTTGAGCTGGACCTGCACGATCTTGTTCCCGCAGAGGACCGCGTTTCTGTGGAAGAGGATGACCGGGACGCACTGACCGCAGAATACACGATGCGCGGCCGATTTGCGGACAGTGCGGCAGACAGCCTTGTGTTTTATGCTGCCGCCCGCAAAGCCAGCCAGCAGCAGGCCGATACGGTGGCACAGGGCGCTGAAGAATATGTGGCGGATATCCAGATCAACGAGCAGGGCGATACGAACCTTAAGATCCAGCTGCAGGGCGATACCTTGCGTGTGCTGGTGAATGGGGAAGATGTGACCGGCGCAGTGGGTGTTTCGGTACAGGATTCAGGGGGGATTGCACTGGGCGCAAGCTGGGGCGGCTGGGGCTACAGTCAGCGCAATGTTGCGGACGACGTGTATGACGGCGTGTTCAAAAATCTGACCATCACCGCCGGGGATGTAACTCTGTACGACAACTGTCTGCACGGCTGGGCAAAGGTACTAGATGTAATTCAGAATGCGTGGAACGCTACGCTGAACTGGTTTATCGAGAACTTGTAAGGAGAGGGTATGAACATTTTGGAAAGAGCGCTTGCAGCTTTGCTGTGTCTGCCATTTCTAACCGGATGCATGGGACATAAAACAGCGGAAGAGCCGGAAACAGTGGAACCGGATACCTGTACTGTGCAAGAGGTGGAGGCGCTGGTGCCGGAGAGCACACAGCTGACAATTTGGAGCACTTACTGGGACTGTGCCGGTGACATAGAGGTGCTGCAGGATGAAGCGGAGAAGGTGGACGAGATCAGCTTGTTTGCGGCATCGTTCCAGAATGGTGAGGTGACGATCCCGGAGCCGACCACCCGGATGCTGAAAAAGATCCGGCGCAGGGAGCAGACTAAAAATAAAACAGTCTACCTGTCCATCGTGAACGATGTGACGGAGAACGGCAAGACCATCCAGAAGGATACAGCTATCCTGCAAAAAGTTCTTGGCACGGACGAAGCCGCACAAAGCCATGCGGAGCAACTGGTTCGGCTGGCAAGTGAAAACGGGTTTGACGGCATTGAGATCGACTACGAAAAGATCCGTAAGGATCTGGATCTGTGGCAGACGTTCCTGAAGTTTGAAGAAAAACTGCTGCTTCTGGCAGAGGATGCCGGGTTGAAGGTGCGGATCGTGCTGGAGCCAAGCACGCCGGTGGAGCAGCTGGATTTCCCGGCAGGGGCAGAATATGTGGTGATGTGTTATAACCTTTACGGCAATGGCACTATGCCGGGTCCCAAAGCCGATTTTGCATTCTTGCAACAGGTATATGAAAAATTCCGTGTGTTGCCGAACATCTCTTATGCGCTGGCCAATGGCGGTTATATCTGGGAGAACGATGGAACAACGGCAACCCAGTGCCGCGCGGCAGAGGCAAAGGTGTTGGCAGAAAAAGCGGGTGTGACCCCAGAGCGAGATGAGAGCAGCGGGGCACTATATTTTTCTTACAGCGAGGGCCGAAAAAACGATACCGTTTGGTATGCGGATGAACAGACCCTTGCCCAGTGGGCAAGGTGCCTTGGAGAACTGACCGGCGAAAAGGTGTTCATTAGTCTGTGGCGGTTATAAAATTTACTACATGATATCCTGCGTTAGATATGTAAGGAAGGCCTATTACAGGTCGATGGAGTAGGCCAAAGTACAAAGTATAAAAGCGTTAAGTAAAATTTTGCGCTGATTCTTACGCTGACTTTTCGGGATTTACGCTGAAAACGCGCAATCGTGCGAACAAAGCGCGAATAAATCCAGCTGACCGCGAATAAACTGCGAACCAAAATCGCACGGGCGTGCATTTTTTATGCGTGGGAAGGTGCAACGTGAAAGTGAGAATTTGCAAAAATGAACTGTAATACGATTGAATTTTGGAAAAGTGGAATCGCACGCTGGAATGCACGCGTGCAATGTTGCCGGAATAAAAGTCAGCGATAAAAACGCGCGCCGCGCGATTAGCAGTTTTACCGCGTGTTTTCTAAGGCTCAATCTTCCAGCCTACTGTGGTCGCAGCCGAGGGAAAGATAATGCTCCATCTCCTCTCTCAGCACCATCTGTGCGTACTCCAAGGGCTCATTGTAGAGCAGCCAGTCCAGTTCTGCCCGCTGTGCCAGGGTGCTGCCGTACTCATCCTCGACGGCGATGCAGTCGATGGCAAGAGTGGTGCCATCCTTGAACCGGGCTTCCACTTGGTTGGTGTCCATGTTGTAGCGGCAGGAAAGCAATTTTGTCATAATAGTATCCTCCAAGACTTGATTTATGGTGTGCGGTCACTCGAACCAATGCCGTCAAGTCGTTGTCGGATGAAGTGGTTTTTAGTTTGTCCGGGAGTAAGTGCACGGTTTCTGCACGGTTTTTGCACGGTTTCAAAACGTGCAAAGGGTGCAAATTGTTGCAAAATCGAACAAAGGGTGCAGAAACTCGAAGTTCAAAACCTGCGATACATCGCAAAGAAATAACGTTAAAACGTAACTTCCAAAAATTGAGGGAATCGCCCGGCGTGCGCTACGAATCAGTAGGCCGGGGGTTCGAGTCCCTTCCATCGCACCAAACCATGAAAATCCGAACCTTTTCTCAATAGGAGAAGGGTTCGGATTTTTTGTTTTCTTCGGAAATGACAATTCAGGCTCGTTCCAAACGGCTGTGTGTCCGAAACCTTACCAAAAAAACGTGTAACGAAAGTCACAACTGTAAAGGTGCCGTAAGGCGGAAAGGACACGAGTATGAAGTACGATGAAAGAACCTGCAAATTCAACATGGACACCGGTTTCGTGGAGCTGCTGCTCCGGGATGGGAGAATGATCTCCATTGACTGCACTGGGGTCGAGGATGAATTGGACGTTACCATGGCACAGCGGTCAGAACTGGACTATCTCATCTACAATGACCCGCTGGGCTATGCAGATTTGATTCTGAATGGCGATCCGAAGGAATATTTGAAAAACGTAACTGGGAGCCACAGGCTGGAAATCTAAATGAATGCTGGACAATACCATTTTTGAGCTGGTGTTGTCCAGCATTTTTTGGAGACCGTCCCAATAGTTGTGTAAACCGCCGGAGAGGTGTAAAATTGAACCGATCCATAAAAAGTAGACAATAGACAAAAAGCCTCCCCGTGTAGGATAATAGAACTACACGAGGAGGTTTTGCTATGTCCGGAAAATACGTAAATCGTTATGCCTCGCACGCCTCCCGGAGAGCAGGCAGCAACTCATCCAGCCGCCCGTCCAGTCCGAAGGACTTCTCTTTGATATTGTCCGCAATGTAGACCTCGCCCAGATTGATGGTCACATAAGTGGCGTTTGGCTCGCTGGCCACCAGACGCATCATCGGGGCCTTGATCAGCTGATTGCGCCAGCCAATGCCCAGCTCCAGAACCACCAGTTTCTTCCCGTGGTAGGTTTTCAGAAAGTTTTGAAACCGTGCTTGGGCAGCGGTATCCGGAATCATTCTCTGACCTGCGCCCATGTGGATGTCCATGGGACCTCCGCACTTGGGACAGCGCGGCACCAACTCTGTAGGCACATGGCAGCCCTGTTCGGCAGCCGATAATTTTTCGGCCACCTCTAAACTTGAATAGAGGGTGTCGTGGCAGGGGCGGGCACACTGCATCGTAAACCAGTTGCCCTCGATCTCATAGATTTTCGTCGGATCGAAGCCACACAGTTCAAAGTGACCTTCTCCGTTTGATGTGACGACAAAGTAATCTTTCTCTCCCACAATGGCCTTCAAATCGTTCATCACCGGCGTAGGCCGGTACTGCCCGCAGTAATGATGGATGAGCCGAGCCCAGAAAGCCCACTTTTCCTCCTCAGAGGGCCATCCGGCCATCATGCCCTGCAAAATACAACGTAAGCCGTATTTTTGTTTGAAATCTCCAAACAATTCATCAAAGGCAACATTGTCTGCGAACAAATGCAGTCCTTCGGTGATGGACAGTCCGTTACTGGCCCCGATCAGGATAGCGTCCGCTTCTCTGAATTTTTCCGCAATAGGATTCCAATCAATCATATTCGTTCGCCCCTTTCTATTTTATGCTTGTTGCGATGGATCGCGCCTGTCGGAGGGCGGCCAGAGTTTCCGCCAAATCTCCTTGCAGATACAGGCTGCGTCCCCGCAAATGCTCTGGCGCATGGGACGCCTCTTTGTTGAGGCGGGCGTAAAAAACATTTTCGTTTTTGGCAGTAAGTTCCCAGAAAGGTAGTTTGATGATACTGGGCGTCATCTCACCCACGCCAAGTTCCAACAGCAGGACTTTTTTGTCGGACTGATCCATTATCCAATGTCGCAGGAAGCTATGGTAGCGGTGCAGACTATCCTGCCAGAAGGTTCCCTCCAGGAAGGTATCATCTCGTACCCAGGGCACTAGCACCCGCCCGCAATCCGGGCAACGAGGAACAGCTTCCTCCGGCAGGCGAACACCTGCCAAGCAACCAGTCAGCTCCTTCACCAGCTCGCGGTTTTCCCAAATATCATCCCGGCAAGGCTGACTGCATTGGCAGTAGCTAAAGTCTCCCTGAAAGGCGCAGATTTGTTTCTGGGGAAATACCCGAAAAAACTGCTGATCCACATTGGTGGTCAGCACAAAAGCAGGTTTGTCCGCAACAAGCGCCTGTAGGTCCAGATAGGGCTGCCCGGTAGGGGCTTCCCACAGGAAGCGCATATATTGGCTGTAATACCCCCACTGTTCCCCATAGCTGGAAAAGCAATGGTAGAATCCAGCCAGCGGGGAGGTGAAGCCATACTGTTCGCGAAAGGGCGCCAGCGCCTCCGAAAGTGCTGGAGACCAATGGTAGTGGTCGTATCCGGCCGCGCTGGACAGGCCGGAGCCGCCTCCGATCACAACGGCATCTGCTTGATCAATACGCTCGGCAAGTTCCTGAAGCGCCGCTTGGTTTCCAATCCTCATTGATCGTTATCTCCGTTTTCCATGGTGTCCCGTGCATCCCGTAGTACTTGAGCAATGTCGGCCACAATGGTCATGCCCTTGTCCTCCAACTGCTTGGGAAGGAAGTCATACTTGTTGTTGATCGCAATATATCGAGCATGGGGAAAGCTGAGGGTCAGGTTCCAGAAAGGCTCCTGAATGAACATGGGAGTCATTCGGCCAACGCCCAGCTCTAGGAACAGGATTTTACTGTCTTTGTGTTCCAGTACATAGCGAGAAATTTTTTCGTACTGTTCTTCGTATTTCTTTCCTTGCAGGAAATTCCCATATCCTCGCACCCATGGGAATGCCTCGCCGCCGCAGTGAGGGCACCGGGGAATAAGATCTGTGGGGATCTTCGTGCCATCCCCCATAGCGGCCACCATATCAGCCACCGGTTTTACCGCATCCCAGGTGTCATCGGTACAGCAGGCGGCGCACTGGAAGAACCGGTGATCTCCTTGGATCTCCGCCACCTTCGCCTCCGGGTAAAGTTTGACAAACTGGGTATCCTGGTTGGTGGTGAGGATGAAGAAGTCCTTGCCCTTCAGCAAAGCGTCCAGATTCAGATAGGGATGACGCACAGGTGCGGTCTGGGTGGTATGAAGGAAGGTGGCGAGATACCCCCAATACTCTTCCCGGGTCTTCCAGGGGTGACCCATCCCTGCAAAAGCACCTTTGAAGTGGTACTTCTCAGCAAAAGGCCGGAAGTATTTGCGGTAGGAGTCGTTGTCCTCGTAGTAAAAATCTCCGCCGCCGGCAGCGGACAGACCGGAGGCTCCGCCCACTACCACACAGTCGGCTTCCTTTATCTCCTGTACCAACCGATCGATCTGGTCGCTGTACGGTAGCGGCTTTTTGTCAGTCAGCTGATAAGGCGTACTGCCGGAAGCATAGATAGGATAGTACTTGGAATAATTCATCTGGGTCTGCATGACCAAATCATCATAGAAGTTCATTGTCGTCATTCCTTTCAAGTGGGTGTTATTTTTATTCTTACTTCAAATGATTTTAGCATCCTCTTGCGTCACTGTCAATATGCTGTTATAATAAAAATAACATCAAAGCAAAAAAGGAGATCAGGCTATGAAATATCCCACCCGCCTTAGCGATGCTGTTCATATTCTGGCTTTTATCGCTCTGTACCCAGACTGCGATCTGACCAGCAACAAGCTGGCAGAGAGCATTCAGACGAATCCTGCCTATGTGCGCCAGCTCATGTCCGCCTTGCGGAAGGGAGGGCTGCTGGTCAGCGTGAAGGGACATCCCCGCCCCGCTCTGGCTCGTGAGCCGGAGAAGATCACTCTGCTGGATGCCTATCGGGCAGTAGAGGGCAACAAGCCCCTGCTCCATCAGGACATTCACACCAATCCTGCCTGTGGCGTGGGCGTAAATATTCAACTGGTGCTGCGGGATTTTTACTTGGACATTCAAAAAACAGCGGAACAAAGAATGCAAGAGATCACGCTGAAAGATGTGCTGGAACAGTACAAAGCCAGGATACCTCTATGATGAGAGCTACCATTCTAAAGGGTGTTTGAGCGAATACAGTCTGAACCATGGATTAGAAGATCAAATACAAAACAAAAACAGGGTGCGTCCACCCGGACGCACCCTGCCAAAGACCACAGACGATAACGATATGTACAGCAGGGCGTTCCCCGTAGCAGAGTTCCCATAAAATAGTATTTGCAAAAGCTCCCGAAATGGGGAAGATTTGGCGTGACTTCGGTCACGCCTTTTCTTTTGCTTCCAGTTCATCCAGAGGGATGTACCCCAGCCCATCGTACTTGATATGGATGTGCTGCACCCGCTTTCCGCTGGACTTATCCGGGGCATCCACATAGATGGCCGACACCAGTTCACGGAGAGCATAAGGGGTGAGTTCTTCAATATGAACGTACTTGTGCGCTTTCTGGACGAACTTTTCAATATTCTCGATCTGCTGTTCCTGTACTTCAATTTCCTGCTGGATGGAGAGAACTTCCTCTTCCAGCTGCTTCTGTTCGGCATCGTAGCTCTGACTCATCATGTCGAAGCGGTCATCGCTAAGCTTTCCGTTAACATTGTCCTCGTAAATCTTCATGAACAGCCGTTTGAGGTCTGCGATCCGCTTCTCATTCCGGGCAAGCTGCTTCTTCAGGACAGTCAGCTTTTCGGTGCTTTCCACCCGAAGCTGCTCCTCCATGACCTTGCGGAAGTAGTCCTCATGACAGAGGATGTAGTCCGTCACCCGCTGAACATGGCTTAGCACACGGCCCTCCAAAACCTTTACCCGGATGAAGTGTCCCTTGCACTTGCTCCCGTTCTTCTTGTGCAGAGAGCAATCAAAGAAGTCTTGACTGAAGTCCCTGTGATTGGACGAACCATATTGCATCTTGGAACCGCAGTCAGCGCAGTAGACCATACCGGAGAAAATGCTGCTCTTGCCTGTCCGGGTCATGCGGTGACGCTGGCTACGAATCTCCTGAACCTTTTCAAACACATCATCGTCAATAATGCGCTCATGTGTATCCGGGAAGATAGCCTGATTTTCCACGGGATTCAGATGTCTCTTTTTATCCCAGATAGAGTTAGTATAGGTCTTAAAGTTGACTGTGCAGCCAGTGTACTCCAGGCGTTCCAGAATCGAACTTACTGCTCTTTTATCCCAGCGATAAGGGTCTTCCGGGGCGGGTGAGTTCGTACTCAGGCCATGGCTCAACTTATAGGCGGTGGGAGTCAGAACTTTGTCCACCCACAGTTGGTTTGCAATTTGGGTCGGGCCACGGCCTTCCATGCACATGGAGAAGATGCGCTTCACGATTGCAGCCGCTTCTGGATCAACAAGCCAATGTTTCAGGTTCTCCGGGTCTTTCACATAGCCGTACGGCACATTGACCGTCAGCGGTACTCCACGCTCTCCCTTGGCCTTCTGAACAGCCCGAATCTTGCGGCTGGTATCACGGGCGTAAAACTCGTTGAACCAGTTCTTAATGCCCGCAAAATCGTTGTTTACGCTGTTCGGGTCAATGGTGTCGTAGTTGTCGTTAATGGCAATGTAGCGAACGCCATACTGGGGAAAAGTGAAGTTTGTGTACAGACCTGTCAAGGCAGAATTGCGTCCCAGTCGGGACAAATCCTTCGTGATAACGATTCCTACACGCCCCGCTTCAATCTCGACCAGCATACTCTGAAAGCCGGGGCGGTCGTAGTTCGTGCCGGAATATCCATCGTCCACAAAGAACACCGGGTTCGGAAAGTGATTCTTCTTAGCGTATTCCAGAAGAATAGCCTTCTGAGATGGAATTTGTCAAGGGGCTTTTCTGCAAAACACAATGTTTCTGAAAATAGCGTTCAAAATATATGCAGAGCCGTTAGTCCGCAGAGGATGCGAATTATCGGCTCAATGGTTTTCTTTTATTTGTAATCATTACTTTTCCAATTCCAGATATTCTTGTCCCATGAAGAAGATTTTCAATTCGTTTTGATCTACTTCTATCTCAAATTCTACACTACTATTTCCCTGTGTAACACAGATTATATCCGAGTAAGAAAAACTATAATATGCGTCACCGCAGGATAGACCCGAATCGGGCATATCTTTACTCACAGCAAGTTCCCCGTTTTCTTGAAAGGTAAATATCTCCTCAGCATTTGCATCCTTCCATGTGCCAATAATATCTTTTTCGTTCTGAATGCGATTTACTTTACCAACACATACAATGGCAAGTATAACTGCACCAACAGTCAAAGCAATGCCTGCAACTCTCTTTACCAGTTTCTTTTTACGCAATTTCTATTACCTCTGTTTCAGTTGCTTTGTTAGATTGAATGATTACATATTGCTCAATTTCAGTTCCTCTACAATTTCCACCTTTGATACGCTTCTAACAGCAAACAGCATAGCGATACATACCATAGCGCCGACAGCCATAACTGCAAGAGCATAAATACCGCCGTTCATATAAAAAGCAAATGGTGTCATACCCGACGATATGAAGTAGTAGATAGCACAATGAATCAAAAAGCTCACAGGCAACGCAAGAACCAATGCTTTTACGCCGTACAAAACAGCTTCGAGCAATAGCGTACATTTTAATCCTTTGGCAGTCATACCAACAGAACGCAGAACAGCAAATTCGCTTCTTCTCAAATGAATCGTATTCGAGATAGTGTTACAAACATTCAAGCTGATAATAACCGTCATCAGGATCGAGAACAGGCAGATTACCAGTTTTGCAATCGTATATACCTGTCTGGAATTATTCGTTGCGGCTGCAATGTCCACAGTTTGCGGAAATCCTCTGTCAGCCAGACATTCCATTGCTTCTTTATGCTGTGCTGTCTGTATTCTCATTTCCACATAGGCGTTATCATCTATCAGCAAGTTAAAATAACTTAAAGGCACGATGAGGACAGCTCGATCTCTCACAAACATGGATTGGATATTTGCATTTTCTTCTGAAACGATTTCTTCCACGATAATCGGCAAGGCATCCTCGGATGCCCCCAGCGGAATGATTTCTGTTCCCGGTTCAATAAGAAACGGTGAGCCTGCAATTACCCGATTTTGTGCCGAATTATAGTATCCCATAGTCTGATTGAGCAAAATTCCATGATTGAAATTTGTCACATCCAGACTGAATCCATTTTCATCGCAAAAAGAGACAAAATGTTCTTCGTCCAATCCTACGACATATACCTCTGCTTTCGTACCATTGATAAAATATCCTTGCATATCAGGATTGATTTGTTCCTGCGAAAATTCAGCGGTCATATATCGCTGAAAAGAATAGGAAACATCCGCAGTGATATTTTCATCCGATAATGCCCCGATTGCGACAGGAATATCTTTGTATTGAATCATCGAAATCACATCAGTATAACAGGAACCGTCCTCCTTCATATCCAAGGATGTCTGATAAAGCATAAAATCAGAGAAACTATATAAGGAAAGGGCAATTACCACCGACAAGAAAATAGAGCCGGTAATCGCTCGGAAGCGTTTTGGATTACGCTTAATATTTTTTGCTGCTAACGAACCATAAATGCCAAAAACCAAAGAAACGATTTTTCCGTCACGGAATTTCTTTCTTGATACCGCATTGTTAGACTGGCGGATCGCTTCAATAACTGTAATTTTAGCTGCTTGCTTCACAGGCTTTCTACTTCCGAAGTACAAAGAAGCAATGCCGGATAATCCGCTGACGAGCAGGATCAATCCGTTTACCTTCAAGGACAGTTCTACGATGCCAAAAGTGAATGTTTCTCCAAAAGCTGCCCTGACCACACTTAATAACAGAGCAGATAGCAGGATACCAACAACCAATCCAAAGGGTATGCTCACCACTCCCAAAAGGAAGGCTTCTAAATATACGCTAAGGCGTTTTTGCCCTTTTGTGGCTCCAATACTGGATAGCATTCCCATCTGCTTAATTCGTTCCTGTAAGGAAATGGAGAGGGCGTTGCTGATCATTGAAGCAGATGCAGCCATCAAAAGACAAACGACCATGACCACCAAAGCAATCAGTTTTGCAGCTCCTTTACCCCCGGTAATTCCATGATAGACTAACAATTCCGAATGAAACTTTGCTACATGACTGTCTACTGCCGCAGCCACTTCTTCGGCTTCTGTATAGATCGAATTGGATAAATTCTTTGCCTTGACATACGCAGCAAAATCGGATGCCGTTTTGTCAACACCTGCAAAGGCATTATAGTTTGCTGCGATTTTTGAGTCATTCACATCTGACAGAATACCAACAACTACATACGCTTTCTCTTTTGTTGGAACGAAGCTTTCTTCTTCGCCCCTATAATTTGTCAGCCCGGAAAGCTGGGCATTATATTCATCCCAAATTCTTGAACCAAGAGTTAAAGAAATCGTATCTCCAATCTCTGTATTCATGTTGTTTTTCTTCAAAAAAGATTCTGAAATAACAATCTCATTTTCATCTTGCGGGAAACGCCCTGCAAGCAAATACTGATTTAACGAAAATCTTTGGGTAAAGTTCTCGTCAATCTCGCCAACGGAGAGCATTGTACTGTTGGATTTCTCCCCGTAAAAACTGTTTCCGGCAAAGCGGAGAAGCGAAACTTCGCCTACATTGTTTTGACTATATAGCTCTTGAACCTGCTCCCAAGTCAAATCCTCCATGTAGTAGTCATAATCGCCACCATACACTTTTTCTTTCTCTTTCAAAAAATCAACCAACGACCATCCCCCACAGAGAATAGCGGTTATCATACTGATTGACAAAAGAATGGTTAAAAGTGTGAGTAGGGTACGCTTTTTATTCGACAACAGATTCCTGAGTGTAAGCATGAAAATCATATTCATCAGCGTATCACCTCATCCCTCACAAGTCTGCCATCCTGAATTTCCAGAATACGGTCTGCCTGCATTGCGATTTCACGGTCATGGGTAATCAGGATCATTGTCTGGCGATAGACTTCATTGGATTCACGCAGAAGTTTCATAATATCCCTTGTGTTCTCCGTGTCCAGATTTCCCGTTGGCTCATCCGCAAGGATAATCGCAGGTGCGTTAATCAACGCTCGTCCGATTGCCACTCTTTGTTGTTGACCGCCGGATAACTGACTTGGCAGGTGCTTTCTACGCTTTACCAGTTTGAGTGTGGATAGCAGTTCTTTCAAACGCTCCTGATTGATTTTACGCCCATCCAATCGAATCGGCAGCGTGATATTTTCCTCGACAGTCAAAACCGGGATCAGATTATAAAACTGATAGACAAGCCCAACCTGCCTTCTTCTGAATACAGCCAATTCATCTTCATTTTGCTCATAAACATCCTGTCCATCCACAAATACTTTTCCCGAAGTCGGTCTGTCAACACCACCTAAAATGTGCAACAGGGTAGACTTGCCAGACCCAGATGCTCCAATGATTGCAACAAACTCTCCTTTATCGACGGAAAAAGAAACATCTGACAAAGCATGGACAGGAGCATTGTCCATTTCATAGGTTTTGCAGATATTCTCTACTCTTAATATCTCCATAAAAAGTTCCTCCATATATTTTTGCAATTCAGTATAGCAAAGCCAAGTGACTGCTTCATTACTTTTTCATTACAAAAATGTCACTTAAAAAGGGGCTGCATTAAGCAGTCCCCCGATAAAAGCAGATTTCAAATTTTGCACCGCCTGACTCCCGATTTTTCGCTTGGATGACACCACCCTGATTGACAATGATCGTCTTTGCCAGAGCCAACCCCAAACCGGCATTACCGATTGTAGAGCCACTTCCTTGATAAAATCGGTCAAATAAATGGGGGATGTCTTTTTCCTGAAAACCTGTTCCGCTATCCTCTATAATGATCTGTGTCAAAAGAGGTCTTTCTATTGCCTTGATTTCGATAGTGCTGCCCTCTGGTGAATGTTCGATACAGTTTTTGATTACATTCCCCAAGGCTTCAGCAGTCCAATCAGTATCAAGAGATAGTTTTAATTCTGCCGGAATCACTTGCGTGATTGTCTGCATTTTTAATTCTGCCGCAATCTCCAGAGGACGAATTGCTTTTTCTACCACATCTTTTAAGTATACCGCCTGTGGCTTTAGAGTAATCGTTCCTGCATCCAGCTTGGATATTTTCAGAAGTGTGGCTATCAGCCACTCCATTCTTGATAAGAGCATAGTCTGTTCGCGGATCAGCTCATACCTTTCTTCGTCAGTCAGTTCCTCATTACACAGAGAAGCATTTAAGATATTCAGCGATGTCAAAGGTGTTTTTAATTGATGTGAAATATCGGCTAAAGCATTTGCCAAATTACCTTTCTCCATTTTCAGAGCTTCTGCCTGTTCAATAAGCCGTCTTGTCATCTTGGATATTTCATCATGTAAAACAGATAACTCACCTTCTTGAAACTGCCCAAAAGAAATTTTTTCATCTCCATGTAACAGCCTATCAATATGCAAACTAAAATCAGCAATTTTCTTGTATCTCTGATATGTGAAAAAGAGGGAAACTGCACTGGATGAAATGATAGCCGACAGAACAATCCACACAGCTTTGCTATCAACGATAATGCCAATGCCGCCCCAAAATAGAATAAGAATACTGCTGACAACAATTTGCCTTTTAACTTCTTTATTTCTGATAAAGTCCATATCAACCCACCTTATAGCCAAGCCCACGAACGGTAATTATGATTTCCGGCTCCTGCGGATTGGTTTCAATTTTGTCACGTAGCCTTTTCATATAGACAGTCAATGTATTATCATTGATAAACTCCCCAGTAGTGTCCCATAAAAGCTCCAACAATCTTCTGCGAGAAAGGACAATACCTTTGTTACGCAAAAAGACTAACAGCAACTTATATTCCATAGCAGACAACAAAATCTCTTTCCCATTCTTTGATACGGTTGCTTGATTTGTGTCCACAACTAAGTCGAGGTAACTGATAATGTTTTGTGTGTTCTTAGTTCTCCTTAATACGCTGTTGATCCTTGAAAGCAGTTCTCTTGGTCTGAACGGTTTGCTGATATAATCGTCAGCCCCCATATCTAACCCAGCCACAACACTATATTCATCATCAGAAGCCGTTAAGAAAATAACTGGCATAGTTCCTCTTTCTTTAATTGCAGAACAAACAGAAAAACCATTTCCGTTTGATAATTGAATGTCCACCAAGGCTATATCGTATTGGTCGCTATCCAATTTTTCTATTGCTTCTTTTTGACCGGGAGCATTTTCGATTTTGAACCCTTCATTTCCTAAATAGTCTGATAATGAGGATACGATACTTTGGTCATCCTCCACTAATAACAATTTACTCATCGTGTGTTCTCCTTGTTGTCAGCTATAAATTCATTTTTATTTTGTTTATATCTTCCATCAGCCGGCTTTTGGGCATCTTGGGGAATTAGCCATGCACGAGGTAGCCGAACAATTCCATCAATGCGATTCTCCTCACACAGCTTTTGAACACGACGCACCGATATTCCCCAAAGTTTAGCCGCATCCTGTACTGTCATGTATTCAAACATAGTTTACCTCCGCATCAAATAGTTATATATATTATATACGCACAAACGAACAATATCAATGGGCTGTTTGTAAACACTTAAACACTAACTGTGTACGAATTAACTCGGCGCTAACAATTTCCGTCATCCTGTTTCGGATATTATTTATTTTTCCACCCAACCCATTCTGTCCGGGCAGCTACCTTTAATTTTTTGTTACGCCTCCTCTGCTGCGAGCAACTCTACCAAAACCGAAGGACCATATTTTCAGACTGCCGAGCGACCTCGACTGGTGCCAAACGATTTTGCTGAGGCGATAGAAAATAGAATTGCAATGTACTATAATAAAGGTGTGAAATTTTCCCTCGCTTCTGTAAGATTGTCCGCCAGATCCATAGTACATAGGTGAGGAGGTGGATACCTTGTTAGAGGATGTGAAGATCATTGAACTGTTCTTTGCTCGTACTGAGCAGGCAATAGCTGAACTTGCTGCAAAATACGGTTCAACTTGCAAAAGAATTGCAAACAACATTTTGAAATGCGAACCCGACGCAGAAGAATGTGTAAATGATACATACCTTGCTGCGTGGAATGCAATTCCTCCAGAAAGACCTGACCCACTCAGAACCTATATTTTTCGTATTACCCGCAATATCGCTACCGCAAAATACCACGCAAATACTGCACTAAAGCGAAACAGTTACTATGATGTTGCACTTGATGAGTTGGAAGAGTGCCTAACTTCTGCATCTACTATTGAACAGGAAGTGGATGCAAAGGAGCTGTCACAGGAAATTGATCGTTTCCTTGACAGCTTGGATCAGGAAAGCAGGGTTATGTTTGTAGCAAGGTATTGGTACTCAGATAGCATTACAGAAATTGCAAAGAGGCTTCGTACAACAAATAACAATGTGTCTGTTCGCCTTTCCCGAATCAGAAGCAAACTTAAAAATCATTTACAGAAAGCGGGGTATGATTTATGACACGAAAGAACATCTCTGACGCCGTTGGTGGCATTGGTAGCCGTCATATCGAAGAAACGGCGAGTTATCAGGCAAAGAAACAAAAAAGCATTTGGCTGAAATTTGGGGCAATTGCTGCGTGTCTCTGTCTAATCGTGGTGGGAGTGTTTAGTATGGGATTATTCGGCAAAAGTACAGAAACAGCTACATTAGGTGATGGAACTACCATATCTTTCACTAAAGCAGATACGGTAGCCTCTGCTCTGAGTTTGAACTTGCAAGCACGAGCATTGACCAAAGATGAGGTTCAGACTATTTTCGGTGATCTTCCGATTTCCGGAGATGCCCTCTTTACCTTGGACGATGTAGCATTTGTTGGCTTTGATGGTCATTACAGCGATATGAAATTTGTTGTTTCGCTGTCTGGGAACAATCTTATGGATACTACCGTAATTGGCAAGGGAAATGTATCTATGGTTGGAGATACGCCAGTTAAAGCTGGCTACTTCGTTACAAATGCAAACAGCGAAGGAATTAAGACTGTGATCTATTACGCCTATATCACATTTGATAACTATTCCATCTATATCGAAAATGCAGGCGGAGAAAGTGAAAGAGAGGCTGTTCGAGCGGAACTGATGGCAGCACTTGATAAGTTGTTGGAAAACTCTTTTGATTTTAAGTGATAGAATTCGATTAAATATTGCAAGCACCGGTATGGAAAACCCATACCGGTGCTTATTTTACGCTTGACGTATAGGGATTATCTCCATCCCCCTATGTCACAGACTTCACCTGAAGTTTCAACCTCCAGCACTTTTAACGTTCCATATCTCTGTTTTTCATCTTACGCTCAAGCCGCTCCGATCGCCGCCTTTGCCGCAGTTCTCGATCCATTGTCTTTTCCTGTGCATATTCGTCAAGATAGCCAGACACATCCCGTAGGCCACTCTCCATCAACCACCAACTGAACTTGTCGCCATAAGCCGCTTCAATGCGTTGGGCTGCTGCTTTCTCTCTGTCAGGTCGAAGTGCCTTCCGCTCCAGATAAAGCTGCAAGGAATCAAAGCCGGAAGCTTGCTCTTTCAGCTCGGCATACTCAGACAATGCAGCCTCCAGCTCTCCGGCATACTTATTCTCCTGCGCCTCAAGCCGTTTGAGATTATCTTCATAGCGGTCAATCTGGCGCTGGAAGATATCGCTTGTGGCGTCCTCTGGGTATTCCAGAGAATGAAGCAGCATAGCCTTTTCGCTTTTTAGCTCCTCTAACTTTTCCGTCAACTCGGCTATTTTGGAGGCAAGCTCACGGTGCCTGACAAAGTGGATCGCAGGAAGGGATTTCTTTTCAGCCAGTAGGGACTTCCGTTCTTTGGTTGTTTCCTTTATCTGCTGCACAAGGGAGCGGTACTGTGCCAGATTTGGCTTCAGAATATTCAAGGCACCGGTCATCTGTTTCTTGCTGCTGCGGATATGCCCTAACTGATAGCAGAAGATCAGCATATTTTCCCGCAGCTTTTCCAACGCTTCTGCAATAGCGGGCAGCGTGTTCTTCACCGCCTCCGTAATTTTCTTGAACTGCGCCTTCAGTTCCCGCAGGAGCCTGTTGTCCGCCTTGATCTGACGGTTGAGTTCGCACCTGTCGGACACGATACCTTTCTGTTCCAAAGCACGGGCAATCACGCCCTCGTGGATGGTGGGCTGCTCGTCAATGCCTCGCTCGACAAAGCTGCGGTGGTCGATGCGCTCCTCATGACCGTATCGCTCCAAATATTTGTTTGTCACATCTGCCCATGCTTTGCGCCAGATAAGGAGCTGTTCCTCGCTGTTCCAGCGTTCAGAAATGGGATTCTGTCTCCCGTATTTGGTGCTTTTGGGATACTTGCTGGCACGCTCATATCCATGTTCCTCAGCTGCGGATGGTGTCATATACACTTTCTTCCTGCCTACCTTGTACTGGTACTGTTTCTCCCATCCGTCA
Organism: Faecalibacterium sp. I4-1-79; assembly: GCF_023347235.1. Taxonomy (GTDB): domain Bacteria; phylum Bacillota; class Clostridia; order Oscillospirales; family Ruminococcaceae; genus Faecalibacterium; species Faecalibacterium tardum. Next base: position 102,255 of record NZ_CP094467.1, read on the forward strand.
GCCTGTGCAGCCTTAAACTCGGCAGCGGTAAAGCCCCGTTCCTCACCGTCACGGCTGCAGAGATATTCCTTCTCCGTTTTGTATTGCCATTTGCCGCTTTCATCAAGCGGGCGCACCGTCAAGAGAATGTGGGCATGTGGATTATGACCCGGTGGATCAGGATCGTGGATTGCCAGATCGGCGCACATCCCGTCTGCGACAAATTGGTTTTGTACGAAGTCCGTCAACAGCGTCTGCCATTGCTCTAGGGACAACTCTATGGGCAGGGCTACCACAAACTCACGGGCTAAGCGGCTGTCCTTGGTTTTCTCGTTTTCCTCCACGGCGTTCCAGAGAACCTCTCGGTCTTGCCATGCGGGTGGGGCCATGTCCGGCAGGAATACCTCCTGCCACACAAGCCCCTGCTTTCGGGTGTAATCGTGCTGTACTCCGTCATAGTCATTGAGGATGTGGGAGCAGCTGAGATAAGCGGAGGCTGCACAGGCGGAGCGTCCGGCTCCCCGGCTGACCACCTTTGCCTCCAAGTGGTAAATTGCCATTTGCGTTCACCTCGATTCGTATTTTGTGAGGGGGTGGTAAAACGCCACCCCTTGGTTTCTGTTTCTCTTTGCAAAGAGAAAATGGGCTGCATTGCTGCCCATATCTGCGATAAAGCTGCCGGTGGCAGGTTTTCGCAGGCAGGAGGCGGGCAGAGTATCTGCCGGATTGGTGCGACAAGCAGCAATCTCTGCATCAGCAGAAGCGCCGACTGCACAGGGAATGCTGACTTGCGGCATTTCCTGCCCTCTCTGGAGAAGTGTCCGATGGACAGTTCGTGAAGAGCGCACGAGCCCGACCAACGGAAGGGATACCACCGCCTGCTTCGCAGGTGGTGAGTAAGTGCGCCCTTCGGGATAAAAAAGGAAGGGACGCCCCGGTTGCCCGGAACGCCCCTCGCAGATTAGTGTAGCTTCTCATATAACAAGTCCTCTAATTTTTCAAGCTCCATTTGCTGAGCCTCTGGAAATACTTTCTCCAAAACAGCGCCCTCCTGAATCAAGCGTCTGGTACGGGCCTTTCGCTCTTTCGCCCGATCCCGCATTTGTGCCTCCTCCAATCGGTGCTTGGCCTGCAATTCTTCCTTGGTCATGATCTTTTTATTTGCCATATCTGGCTCCTTTCTGCCGCTGGGCGGCTTCGTGATAGTAAAAAGCAGGGAACTGGTATCACACAGATACCAACTCCCTGCAGAACTGATGGTAAATTGTTTTCCTCATTCTGAGAATTGCCAATTTGGTAGCAAAGACGGATTGTATTGCCACCAACATAGTAGTAAAATCAAGAAAAGTAATTTCAAAAGCCGTCTGCAAAATCCAGCGCAGCTGAAATGTCCTCCTCGGTTTCCTCCGAAACAAGAGCAGCGGCAGGCTGTGCGCTCTGCATAAGCTGTAGGATACCGCCAAGGCTTACCGGCGTACAGCTCTGCAAGCTGCGTGAGATGGTATCCTCGATCCGGCTGAGGAAAGCGTCCTCCTTCTCCCGTGTTTCCAGATAGGGATCATCGGCAAGCTGCTTGCTACGGTCAAAGTAAGCGTTGACCGCCGAAACGACTGCCTTGCTGACTGAACGATATTCTCGCCTGTCAAGGCTCTGCAAATGCTCCCACGCCCTGCGGTCTGCTTCGTTCTCCAGATTCAGCCGAAGTGTTGTTGTGTAGATTTGCTTCATACAAGATCGCCTTTCTTTTGCATTTTCTGTGCAGACAGCAGCTCATAGCCCTTGGCTGTGGCGCAGATGTCATCATTGATCATCACCCGGCTGGCATCATATTCTCCGAAATTCTTCACCATGCAGCTTCCACCGCCGACAACATAGAGCCTCATCAGTTCCGGGTCATACTCATGCTCACGCAGTCTGCGGAAGATGCCTGCGGTGTAATCCCTCGCTGTGTTCTGGATAGCAGTTAGGTAGCGTTCGCTGATGTCTGCCGTCCCAAAGCGAATCACACGCTCCAGAATCGTATCATCTACCGATGCGCCAAACTGCCGCATGAGATTTTCCCGGACAGCAATCATGCACTGGTTTGTCCCGTACTTCTCCGTGAAGCACTTCTGAGATAGCGGACGGCGCTCGTTGATATACATGACATTCATCGTTCCGTTGCCAATGTCGCAAAGCATATTGATGCCCTTGAATCCCCGCAGTCTGTCCGCCACAGCGGAGAAGCCCTGCGGGAAGATGTCCGCTCCGGCAAACTCCACATGATAGCTGACACCACGGAAAATGAAATCCGCCATTTCATTCTGCAACAGGTACGCCTTGAAGCTATCCTTCTGTTCGCTGACCCAAGTAAGAGGGAGCCCCGCCGCCAAATGCACACGGGCAGAGGTCTGCTTGCGGATATTCAGCTCTCTTGCAATGGCAGCAAGGGTCAGAATATAGTAGTCACCGTCTGTCATTTTGTCAGAGATAAACTCCTTGTGACCTTCGCCCACGGTGTAATAGCTGCCGTTGTAGACAAGCAGATTGCTTTTGAAGGTCGGCTCCTTGTCAGAGATGATCACGCCCGTAGGAAAGCAGCAATGTGCAGTCTTGATATTCCCATAGCCGTGGTCGATGCCGATGATTATAGGGTTATTGTTCATATAGTTCATAGTTTGTCCTTTCTGCCGCTGTGCGGCCTTGAAAATAGATTGTTTGTGTACGGCTCTGTACGGTAAACGCCAGTGCTGTACGCCGCTGTACACCGATTGGTCTTTGGATTTTGCGTTTGCTTTGTCAAATCGCTGTTTATACCGCAAGAAAATGCGGTAATCGCAGCACATTGCACATAAAGAACGCTGATTTTGCGGTAAAATAGCTTTTTGAAAACGGAGTTGAGAACTGCCGTACATCGTGTACGGCATGTACGGCAGTTTTGAAGTCCAGTTCTCATATTTAATAAGGAAGCAAGTTCATCGCCTCCACTCCGATAAATCCACGCACCCGCTTTCCGGCTGCGTACACATTGTTGGTAGCCTCCACATTATAAAGCCGTTCATTCTGGGCCAGCTCTGAGCTGATACGATTTGCTGACATAGGCTTTTGTGCGTTGTCCTCGCACCAGCGGAGATAGGCTTCATAGATAGCCTTGGAGCTGGCTTCGCTGTCGGCCTTAAAGCGGATATAGCCCTCGGATTGCAAAAACTCGATCACATTGTTGCTGCTGCGCTTTACTGTCTCCATATTTTCTTTGGCTCTATCGCTGATGGTGAACTGATACTCGTTCCCAATCAACCGCCGCAGACCCTCCAGACACCACAAAAAGATGCCCTCACGCTCCTGTGTCAGCTTATCCACCAGAAATGGATCATCGGCTCGTCCTGCTGGCCTGTCCTTGGTGGTCAACACGATCTGCCTGCGGAAGAAGCCGTCTGACTTGTCGTGCAAAGCGGTTAAAGCGCCGTTGCCGAAGCAAAGAAAGCGGACATAAAGCTGGCTCTGATAGCTTTGAACACCCTTGCGTTCCATATCCATCTTGCACTCTGAGGTCACGATGGATTTGATATAGTTGGTCTTGGGCAGGGCACTCATATCCATATCGTCATCCACCATCAGCAGCTTGTTTTCCAGGTCTGCACGGCTGAAACGGTTGTTCTCTACCTTCTGGATGCTGGTGGTATTCATGTTATCTCCCAGCATGGAGCGCATTACAAGTCCGATTCGACTCTTTCCTTCGCCGCCCTTACCAATCATCAGGAGCATTTTCTGCCCCTTTGTGGTAGGCAATAGGCAGTAGCCCATATACTCCTGCAAGGTGGGAATGTCCTCCGGGACAAGCAGCTCGGATAAAAATTGCAGCCAGCGCACAGGCGGCGGTGCATCGGGGAGATAGGCCACACTCAGACGGTTGTTGCAATAGCTTTTGTCCTCGGTGAAACGCCCATCCAGAAAGAGTGTCCCGTTTGCCACATGGATACGGTCAGTCTCGATGGGCAGGGGCGGCGAATAGGCTTGCAGCTTGATACTGGCCAGCAGATTTGCCACCACCTTGGAAAGCCCGGAGGTCAGACAGCCGGAGATCTCCTCCAGAATGAGATTGCCGATTTGCGCCTCGTCCTCAATCAGTCCATCCACTGTGAACAGCCTTCCTCTGACACATTTCATGGGATGCTTTTTTAAGAACTGCTGACAAAACAGCACTTCGTTGATGCGTTTTCCATCATACCAATCGGGAATGCTTTCTTCAGGCGGCATAACCATTGGGGTATTCAATTCGTCCATAGGTTTCCTCCTTTCGCAGTTGTTCCAGACGCTCCTTTAGTGCTATGATTTCACCATCCGTCATCCAGTCCTGTACAATTTCCCGACGCTCATAGCTGTCACCAAAGGTGAGAATGTTCAGTTCATATTCAATCTGACTGAGCTTGTGGCAGGCTTCCACGAATAAATCATGGACTGGCTCATCCGGCGTTTGCGGCGCATAGTATGCTTTCCATTCCTCCAAGCAACGGTAATAGTCCGATAAAACAGAAAAGCACAGACGCTCGTTTTCTTTGAGCTTCTGTGCTTCTGTTCGGATACGCTTTGCATTGAGTGCCGCTGCGCTGGGCGGCTTGTCCGGGTCAAGATGAAAGTCTATCACCAGCTTCATGGCTGCGTCGTAGGGCTTGAGATCAAACAACCTTGCAGTGAAGTCAATGACATCTCCATGCTCTCCGCAGGTAAAGCAATAATAATGGTCGTTTGCCACATACAAGCTGGGGTGTCTGTCATTGTGAAAGGGGCAGAGCGCCTTGCCGTGCCGGTTGACCTCAAGGCCATACGCCTGTGCCGCTTCCCGCAGGCTGACGTTGTTTTTTACGGTTTCGAATAAATTCATGTGTCCTCCTTTGCGTAGAAAAAGCGGCTTGCCCTGATATAAGGCAAACCGCTTCCTCAAAATTTATTGTTTTATTGGAAATATTAAGCCGGAGAGGTAACTGTCTCCGCTGCCAGTTTTTCCTTCCTGTTCGCTGCATTGCGAACCCGCTGGCCTTTGATATGCCCCTCATATCGGCACTCATCACTGCAATACTTGACATTGCTTCTTGTGGTGGAAAAGGTCTTACCGCAGTTTTCACAAGTGCAGTCACGCCGCCTGTTTTCTGCCGCTTCCTGCCGGTAGAACTTCGCCCGGCAATTCGGTCCGCAGAACATAGCAGCCGAGCTTTTGGATTCAAATCCCTGACCGCAGCACTTACAGGTTAGCTGAAAAGGCTGCCCAACGGTGTGCTTCCCGGCCTTAATCAACTGATAGCGCTCCCGGCTTTTGATGCGATGCTGGCGTAGCTGCTCCTGCCGCTTGATTTCCTCTGCTGTCAGCTCCGGGGCAGGAAGTTCAAACTTTCCGATGAATTTCAGGAAGATTTCTACCTCCTGCGTTCTGTCCCCGTCGATGCGCTCCGGGGCATGAACGATGATTTTATCAATAAATTCATTGATCATCGGTGTAGTCAGCTCGGAGAAATCGGTGTACTTTTCTGCCAAAGCAAGGAACTGCTCTACACGGGCAGTATCTTCCTCATAGCTCGTCAGGCTTTCCTCCGTTTCTGCAATCTGTGCGGAAAGGTTTTTCTGTTCGACTTCGTACTCAGCAAGCAGGCTGTCAAAGCGTTCCTCAGAAATTCGGCCTACGGCAAAGGATTCATAGAGCTTTTTAATGATCGTATCCAGCTCACTGTGGCGCTTACGGTCTTTGTTCAGCTTTCGTTTGGCATCTTTGGCCGCCTCCACCTGCCTGACCTGTGAAGCGGCTCGTATCTTCTCGGTGAATTTTTCCCGATCTGCTATGGCAAGCTGGCTGACAGTGCGGATTGTCTCTAAAATAAGGATACGCAGCGACTTAGTGGTAATATAGTGCCCGCAGCAGTCCTTTCCATGCTTCTGATGTGCCAGTGTATAAGAGGAGCAGTCAAAGAAATCCGACGGATACGGAGTGCCTTCTGTACCGCCTCTGGAACGATGATTATACATCTTTGCGCCGCAGTCCGCACAGTATAAAAGCCCGGTCAGGGGATTGGCTTCGCCTATGGTATCAATACGCCGTGGCGTTTTCCGCAGTTGCTGAGCAAGCTCCCATGTTTCCGGCTCGATAATGGCCTCATGGGTGTTCTCGAAGATCAGCCAGTCCTCCTTGGGATTAGGAATAGAGGTCTTGTCCTTATATGACAGCTTGTGGGAACGGAAATTGACCGTATGCCCCATATACTCAGGCTTAGACAATATCTGCCCCACAATATAGCCGCTCCAGTTATAAGGATATGCGAACTCGGTCTTACTTTTCCAAACGCCAATGCCTTTCCTTGCAAAATAGACCGCCGGAGCTTCTACCTTATCTTCAAAAAGGATTCTGGCAATGTCATAGGGGCCTTTTCCCTCGATGGTCAGACGGAAGATGCGCCGCACAACGGCGGCGGCCTCCTCGTCAATCAACCAATGGTGCTTGTCGTTCGGGTCTTTCTTATAGCCGTAGATGGCACTGTTGGTGGTAGGCTTGCCTGATTCCCCCTTCACACGGATAGCGGTTTTCTGCTTGCGGCTCAGATCACGCAAGTACCACTCGTTCATGATGTTGAGGAACGGAGCAAATTCATTGCTGTTCTGGTCGTTGCTGTCCACGCTGTTGGCGATGGCAATAAAATGAATGCCATGCTGACGGAACATAACCTCCGTGTAAAAGCCGGTCTGCAAGTAGTCACGTCCGATTCGGGACATATCCTTTACGATCACACGAGCCACCTTGCCAGCTTCAATGTCTGCCACCAGCTTTTTCCATGCCGGTCTTTCAAATGTGCCGCCTGAGAATCCGTCGTCCGTGTAATGGGCAAAGTTTGTGTACCCCTGCTGTGCGCAATAGCCCTCCAAGTATTTCTTTTGATTCACAATGGAGTTGCTATCCCCAATCTGGTCATCGTCACGGGAAAGTCGTTCGTATAAGGCGGTGATCTTGTCCTCAGTCTGAATGATGCTCATGATGCGCTCCTTTCAGACTGACGGCTCATTTGTGGTACACCAATTATATCACAAGTTCCGTCGTTTGTAACTACTTCGTTGCGTATCATTCGTAAAATTTTATCCTCCATTGTCTCTTTCCCACTTTCACTGAAAGCGACTCTCACCTTGTAGGTGGTGCCGCCAATACGTCTTATCATATACTGTGCCTGTTTGTTTTTATCCATAGCGTTCCTCCTTGAAAAATTCATGTTCGTTTGATATACTAATGGTGGTTCCGACTGATGTAAGTCGGTGGCATCTTGTGTCATGTTTCATAAAGCTACCGCAACTTGCGTCCTCCTTTCTCTTGATACGGGTTGAAAAAGTAACCTAAATAACCGCTTATCAGATTACCCTCTCACTAATAGGAGAAATCCGGGGTGTAAATCGGAACTGTTTTTGAAAGAAATTCAAAAAATTTTCGGAGGTGAGGTCATGACAGATGAAAATAGAACATTTCTCCTGTTCCCGGATGACGGTGATGACCTAACCGAATGGGATGAAGCCTCCGATCTGACGATACAAAACGAGCAGTTAGAGGAAATCCTCTCCGAAGAACGAGCCTTAGAGCTGGAAAGAGAGCTGGAGCAGGACGAAAACCCAAGGGACTACACCGTAGAACTGGAGGACGAAGAGGAAGAAGCTGCTCCTGTCAGCGAAAAACGCTTAAAGCGCCAGATACGGGCAGAGGCGTTGGCACGGCTGGAGGATGCTGCAAGAACAGAGGACGACTTTCGATACGTTGTCAGCGAATGGGACAGGTTGGATCGGAATCGGGAACGACGGGAGCGTGACCATGAAAATCTCCGGGGAGATGTTCCGTTAGAATACATGGCAGTTCCCAATCCGAAGATGATTCCGCTGTATTTGAATCTGCCACGATACCGCCAGCTTGCCAGCGGCAATTTTCTGGATATCATTTTTTCTTGCCCCTATGAACTGCATGAGTTGGTTGCAAGCTCATTTATTTCTGAGCTGATACGCAGCCTTACCATTGATCAGAAGGAAGTGCTGTATTACCTGTCCATCCGGCAGTACAGCACCATACAGGTGGGTATGATACGGGGACAGACAGACCGAAACATTAGAAAGCTCCGAAAGAATATCCACAAGAAGCTGCAAAGAGCGGTTTATGATTACCTTTTGGAAAAACAGAACGACTGTGGAAGCCTAACGCTGCGGGAACGGCAGTTCTTAGAGGAATATGGGCTTTTGCTGAAAGCCTATGGCAAGGACGCCGTTATCCTCCGGGAGAACAAATCAAAGCCGAGGAAAAAGAAAGCTGCCCTTGGCAGCAGCAAGGACAGCGAATGATCTGATTGAATTTGATAAGCAGATGACCGAAAGGAAGGATTTGCGTTATGAATACATTTTTTGAGCAATCCCGTTCCCATTGGGTGCGGTATGAACGCTATGAAATCAAAACAGGCAAGGACGGGAAGAAATACATCACCCCGGCAAAGGATGCCAGGCCGGATGTCTATAACCCACTCAAGGAAGCCCCGGACATTGTGCTGGATGCTCTGAATGTGGGGATGCTGATGATGAACGGCAAGAAAAGCTCTGAGCCAGAGGTAGAAAAGGCAATCTTGGAATTTATTACCCACTATGGGCTGCTGGGCCTGATGACGGCCCTGCCCACCACGCCGTCCTTTATGGATTATGAGGCGGTATATCTGCCAAAGAACCATTTTATCAAGGAAGAAACGATGGAGACGGAGAAGTATCTGTCCCTGTTTTACCCCTTTGATAAGCTGGATGTGGTCAAGAACGGTGTGGAATCCAGTTGGAATGTGTCCAGCGACCGGGCAATGATTGCACTGACCATGACCTTTATGGACGAGCCGATGGCAAAGACCATGAGCTTCCAGCGGGCGTATGCAGAGCCTTACGATTGGGTGGCACAGCAACTCAAGGATTGGGCATTTAATATGCTGACCTCTTTCTTCTATTATAATGACTATGATTCCATGGAGGAAGAAAGCCGGAATATGCTGCGTAAGTCTATGGCTGCATTTGGCGGCATTGCACCCACCTATCATATAGAGCTGTTGGATAGGCCAACGATCTATTGGGATTTCCATTCCCTGCTGTTGGGGATTCAGATGATGTTCAGCTTCATGCTGGTGGACAGCACAAAGCCGTTGCGGATGTGCAAGCAGTGTCAGAAAGTGTTCCTGAGTAACCGGGCTAACTCCGCTTTTTGCAGTGCAAGGTGTAAAAATCAGTATAATGTTTATAAGAGCCGGGGAAAGAATAAATCAGAGGATGGTGATAATAATGCCTGAAAATCAGAACATAGAATGGAAAGCTAAGTGGAAGGATGACTATCTGGAATGGATTTGCGGCTTCGCCAATGCACAGGGCGGCAAGATTTATATTGGCTGTGACGATGATGGAAAAGTTATCGGCCTGCCCAATATCCGCAAGCTGCTGGAGGATGTTCCAAACAAAATCCGAAATGCCATGAGCATCGTGGTGGATGTCAATCAGCTGGAGCGTGACGGGAAAGAATATCTGGAAATCGTTGTTCCACCATATCCCGTTGCCATAAACTGCAAAGGTGTCTATTATTATAGAAGCGGCAGCACCATGCAGACCCTTTCTGGCCCAGAACTGGAGAGCTTCATTCTACGCAAACGTGGTGCTTCGTGGGATAATATGCCCTTGCCGGGATTTACGTTGGATGATATTGATGATGAGTTGGTCAAGAGATTCAAGACCCTTGCCGCCAAGAAGGGCCGGATCGACCAAAGCGTTTTAGACGAGGACAAAGCGGATTTAATGGAAAAGCTGCGTCTGACCAATGCCGGGTATTATACCAACGCAGCGATGCTGCTGTTCTGCAAAGACCCTGACCGCTGGCAGCTGGGCGCATACACAAAAATCGGCTTTTTCGAGAATGATGCCGATCTCCGTTATCAGGATGAAATTCACGGCTCCTTGTTGGAACAGATTGACAAGATCATTGAAGTCATCCATCTGAAATATATGAAAGCGAAAATCACTTACGAAGGGATGCAGCGCATTGAGCGTTATTTTGTTCCCGACGCTGCCCTGCGTGAAGCCCTTCTTAACGCTCTATGCCACAAGCAATATGAAAGCGGCGTTCCGATTCAGATCAGCGTGTATGAGGATAAGCTGTATATCGCTAACTGTGGTAGGCTTCCAGACAACTGGACGGCAGACAGCCTGATGTCCAAACACGCATCCCGCCCTTACAACACGGCGATTGCGAATGTGTATTATTTGGCCGGCTTCATCGAGAGCTGGGGACGTGGTATTGAGAAAATCTGTCAGGCTTGCAAGGAAGATGGAAGCCCGCTTCCTGCGTACACCGTGCATCCCGGCGATATTATGATTCAGTTTACAGCGTCAGAGGATCGGGTTATTCGATCTGCCACCTACAAGGTGACAGAAAAGGTAACAGAAAAGGTAACAGAAAAGGTAACAGAAACCTTGGATGAAAAATCCATGCAAATTCTGGCCCTGATTTCCGAAGATCCTGCATACACATCTACCACCATAGCAGATAAGCTATCTATCAGCAGAAAAACAGTTTCTCAGCGTCTGAAGGAGCTGAAGGAAAAAGGAATCATCGAGCGCATCGGGTCTGACCGAAAAGGCTACTGGAATATAAAGAGCTAAGTGATACAGAATTAGCCCCACACCAGCGTTCATTCATGCTGATGCGGGGCTAACATGTGTTTAGCAATATACAAGCTCCGTCAGAACAATTTCCTCTGCACGGTTATGAATGTTGTTCATGCGCCGTACCCATTCCATTTGATCGGTAGCTTTAAGTGCCTCGGTCACACCTTCCAGTCGTGCCATAGCTTCGCACATGATCTCCATACGCTGATTGCAGGATTTGTCTATCTCTGCAAGATGTTCATGCAGGGTGCAGCTTGTTAGGTAGTGTGCATAAAGGACGGGACGATGCTCTTTCAAGTAGCGGCGGCGCATACGGCCATACTTACCGATCTGATATTCCTCGGTCTCCGGCAGCGCAAGGTCGGGGATATAGTAATCGCCAACCTTCGTATATGTGCCGCCCATTTCTTCAAAAATAGACTTCATTTTCATGCTCCCTTCGTGCTAAAATGTCAGCAGTTATGCGGATTTTTTTCCTTTCCCACAACTGCCAGACCAATTCACCACAAATGAGCCGCCAGTCATGTAATAGTATTAGGCGGTAGAAACCACCCTCTACATATTACATCTTGGTTCTCAATGGACAGGCTTTCGCCGAGCCGTGCGTCCTCTTGCGACAGTCGGCAGTAAAGTGCGGTGATTTTATTCGTTGCTCCAGACATTGTTGTGTCCTCCTTACTCTGTGGAGCAACTGTCGGTACAGGATTGGTTACCGGGTCAAGTATAGCAGAATTGGACGCAGTTGTCATTCGTCTGCACCCTCATCTTCAAATTTTTGCTGGGCGTTCTTGGCAACAATGCGCTCCAGCTTCTTCAAAAAGGACTCCTTGCCCTCATAGCTGCCGGTCACGGTGTAGGTGGTGTGACCGACTTTCTCCGTGGTGGTCAGTTCTGGAATCCAGAAAGCGGACAGGTTCTTGACATGGAGGTTGCCGTTCTCGTCCACATAAGAGCTGTGTTTCTTCTGCTCTTCGGTCAAGGGCTTCCGCTTGAAATAGATTTCATTTTCGGAGATGTTCACAGTCTCGCTGGTCTGCTCTTTCGGGGCATCATCATACAGCTGTGCGAAAAATGCCAGTGCATCTTCGGGTGGTTCTCCCTCCATGAGCTGCTCGAAAACTCGCTGTTCCTCTGCCGAGAGGTTATTCCATGCGGCTTCCAACTCCTGCTCGTTGGCTGCGTTGACAAAGGCTTCGATTTCTTTTTTCATGGTGCATCCTCCTTTGGCTGCGAAAAGCGGATTTTCAAAAAGTATGGGTTTTCGTGAGAGCAAGAATCGTCCCGTGGCCACAAATTTTCAATTCTTGAAAATTCTTGCCCTTTTGGGACAGCTTCTTGTTGGGGCGTGCCTGCCCCAAACCCTGCTAGGTGATTTCATTCTTGGTGGTTGCTATATTGCTTATATGCCTTTTCAAATCCTGATTTGTTATATATGATAAATTTATAACATTCTCCATCTTTCATGGAAATTGCTGCAACAGGAACGACCATCTGACTCCATGAAAGTTCCCTTATCTCGTTCATGGGCAATACAAGGTTGCGATACAGTGGACTGACTGTGAGCTTTTGAGTTGAATATGTAACGCTCTGTTCATCAATGTACAAACCACCGCCAATGATTCCATTACGGCATAAGCTACACACAAAAGTTTTTCCCATAATATTACCGCCTCCTATTAGTTGATGGTTGGTTAAGTTGAGTATATCATATTGATTTCCAGAAGAACACCCCTATATAGGAGATTTTAGCCGTTTTACTGCGTACGTGCGTACGAGAGATTGGTACGCACGTACGCAGCGATTTGCCCGAAGCGCACCCTATATAGCCGTTTCCCCCTCGGAGAGCCCACTACACTTTGCAGACCGCAGGGCTGAAAGCGTCATAGTGGGTTATTACACTTCCGCAGAAGTGCCTTTTCCTCGCCGCAGACAGCCCGGTGCACCTTTGTGAGAGCTTTCTGTCCGGCGAATCCACATCGCCCACAGGCGATGTGAGCAGGGATTCCAAAGGGGCGCAGCACCCTTGGCACACGACTTTGGTACAAAGTCTAGTGTGTTACACCTTTCCAGAGGTGTATACGTTCCTGAAATGCAAAAAGCCCCATACCCAACACCTTAACGGTGCGGACATGGGACTTGATGCTTCCTCGGCCTAGCCGGGTACTCCGTAACCAATCCTGACAGGCAGTTGCCGTGTCATTTTTCGAAAACTGTTTTACGGATACCCAGCAGTCGGGAACGCTCTGTTTTTCTTTGCCGGAGATATGAGCCTGTTCCGCCTGCCATGCGGCAAACTCCCTCTGGCCTTCCTCGCTGTTCCAGCAGGCAAGGATGGCCGGGTAGAATGCCCGCGCCAGACGGTCGATGACTTCATCGGGATAGGGGGAAGTGTTTGTGGACTTTTTCTTTTTGTTCAAACGCACGCTCCTTTGATCGTCCCACCGTGGCAAAGTCGGGCGAGAAAATCAAAGTTCCAATTTTTTATCAGGCGCAAGGGCGCGGATGTTTTCTGCCCTGCACTTGCGGCTGGTGGCTCGTTGATGGCTTACAGGTGTCTGCTGCTATGCGGTCTTTTCTTCTTCAAGGGCTTCTGCAAGAGCCTTTTCCAGATAGGTTTCGATTTCAGTCAGGTAGTTAGCAGGTCGCTGCATTGCGAAGCGGAGAACCTTCTGCTTTTCCGGGTCAGTGAAATAGCTTGGATTATTTTTGAGCGTTTTCTTCCATGAGTTTTTCATCATTTCGGTCGCACGGCTCAAAGATTTGTAAACCTTCATAAACTCGTCCGGTACATGATAGTACCGAAATTCTTCTGTTTGTGGTGTGGGCATGGGAACGGGTTCTGCTTTTTCAGGTTCAAATTCTGCGCTGGCAGATTCCAACACTTCCAATGCCTCTGGATGCAGGATTTGAGCAAGGACATCTGAACGATGCTCGGCACTTGCCTGCACGAGTTTGGACATTTCTTCGTTGGTAAACTTCACTTCGCCGGAAAAGACTTTCTGCTTGATGCCGGGAGAGAGGTTGTCTGCGATGTCGATGCCTCGTGTATAGTGGCTGGCGCGGAGAACGGAGGCGCGGCTGACACCGTTTTCCTCTGCGATCCGGTCACAGGTTTTCTTCCCGGAGTGGTGGTTATCACCGTGATCACCACCACTTTTCTTTGCTAAAGTGTACTGATTGCCCCGAAAGATTTTTGCAGCTTTCTTCTCGGCTTCGTACTGCTTCCCAAGCAGATAGCGTTTCTGTTCAGGACTCAGGTTTCGCCGTCCCAACTGATTCCGGCAAATCCACGCAACGGCTTCTTCGCGGTTCTCAAATCGGAGCGGCATGGTGGAAAAATAAATCTCAGGATGCTTCTGGAGGATGGCATAACGATTGTGGCCATCAACAAGGGTATTGCCCCAGACAATCAAAGGAGAGAGCAGCTTGCCCTCTTTCAGGATGTTTTCTTCAAGCTGCTTGAATTCATCATCGGTCAGAGGAGGAATCTGGGACTGAAACTCCGGGTCAATTTTCAGATTGATCATTCGCACACTCCTTTATCTCTCCTGCTGCGCCGGTTCGTCCTCCCGGAAAAACAGCGCAACATTCTGCTTTGCGGTTTTCAGTTTGAGCAGTTCCTCTTTAGCTTCCTTGTACTGCTCATAAAACTTTGCCTTTTCGGATGCCATTGCATTGTACTCAGCTTCCAACTTTTTCGGACTGGGCAGCTTCGTGATGTTGTTTGCCTTGAGATAGGCTGCTGCCGTCCGGTATGCTGTCAGTTCTGCACGATGCTGTTCCTCAAAGGCTGCGGGTCGCTTGGCGGTCTTTAACTGCTGTGCGACATTCTTGGTGCTGGTATAGGCTGCGACATGATAGCGCAGCTCTTTGTTGGCTTTCATGCGTCCTTCGAGGTCTTTCACCACCGCCAGTGCGTCGTGATACTTGGTTTCCAGTTCAGCGATGCGCTGGTTCAGGGCGTCCTCATCGGTCAAGCCCTTTTCTTCTAAGAGGATCAAGGTCTGTGCCATGGCTTTGAGGTTGTGCTTCTTCGCCCAACGCTCGTAGCCGATGCCCTTGCCCTCGGTCATCCTCGACTGGATGTCGATCAATTTCCCGATGGTATCCTGCTTGAACTGAACCTGGGGTTTGCGTTCGGCATTTGCCTGCAACGTGGCAAGCACTGCCGCCTTATCGAACTTGTCACCGAGATGCTTCGCCCGGATAAACTTGGTTCTGCCAGCAGGCAGATAGCTGAGCTGCCCACGGCTTTCCTTGACGGTGATGCCGTACTGCTGCAAGAGCCTGTCAGAGAAATCTTCAAAGCTCGTGGCACGGTACAGCACTGAAGAAATCTGTTTCCGCAGGGTATCCTTTACGGTTTCAAACTTCTTCTGCCGGGGCTGCTGTCCAGCTGCGGTGAGGGCTGCGTTTTCACGGTCAAGTTTCAACTGCCCACGCCGCCTTGCCCAATATTCGGCCTCGCTGACACGTTCTTTCGAGCCGTTGAGCAGGTCGATCTGGTACAGTCCGGCACTTTCGCACAACTCCATTACCTCGACACGGAGGTGCCGCATGGTCTGGGCGGTGCTGGAGTGCTTCATGCCCTCGCGCCAATCGCGGGGCTTCTGCATATAGGGCTTACGTTCCACTTCTCGCATTCGGATGCTGCCGATCACGATGTGGACATGGATGTTTCCAGAATTGTTGTGCCCATCCGGGTGAGTGCAGACGATGGCAGGATGACCGGGGAAGTTTTCTTCGCAGAATTTCAGGCCAAGAGCCTGTGCCTTTTCCATGGTCAAGCCGTTGTCGGCTGCATCTCTGGGATCAAAGCTGATGATATATTGATGGCTCTTGATATCGCCATGCTGGGTGTTCTTACCATACTTGCGGTTTGCCAGCAGACAGGCCGTTGCGAACGAGAAATCGCCGCACTCAAGGGTGTCGAGTAGGTACGATTCTCGCAGCAGGGGTCGGCCTTGCTTGTCCAGAATTACCCTGCCGGAAAATTCATCGTGCTGGTAAACAAGGTATGCTTCGATGGCGGTGTAGTCCGAATTCTTAGAGGCGATATGCTTGAGCGTTGCCATACAGTTCACCCAGAACTTTCTCGGCATGGAGCCGGAATGCAGTCAGGTCTGCAAGTTCGTCAAGGATTTTCGCCCGGATCTGCTCGGTGTCTGCACCGCCGGAGTTGAAGTGACGTGCAAGTTGGTTGAGATTGCCGCCCACCCTGCTGCACTGGGCAAGCAGAGCGGAAACGGCGGTCAGGGTTTCTTCTCCGCCGCCAGCAACGACAACAGTGCGCTCGATCTTTGCACTGTGCAGTGCGCGGCGGATGAGAGTGGACAGGGAGAGATGAAGGAGTTTTGCTGTGCATTGAAGTTCCAATTTTTCAGTTTTCGTCACTCGGAACTTGATGATGTGCGTTTTGTTGTTCGGCGTGTCGTGGTGCTGGGAATTGCTAGGGGTCGATTGAACATTCGTTTTGGTCATTGTACCTCCTGTCTGTTCGATAACTCCTCGGTGAAGTTATGTAAAGCACGACACGCCGTTCCATTCGTGCCGAAAGGCACGAATGATGAGCAGGGTTTGGGGCAGGCACGCTCCAACAAGATCACATCAAAACTCGCAAGAGTTGCAGATGTGAAGTCCCGGTGGAGCACAACATTTTCAAGAATTGAAAATTTGTGGCCACGGGACGGTTCTTGCCCTCTACCGCTGCGCTCAAAACGCATAGACCGCGTTTGCGAAGCGCAGCGCAGCAATGAAAGCCCCAGTGGGGCTTTTAAGCGGCAGAACGGTCTGCGATAGCAGATGGAGGGGCCTCGCCCCGACAAGTTCTACAAATGTTTCCGAATTGTTAAGACGCAAAAATAAGTAGAGAGTTCCGCTGCTCGTGTATGTTGATCGCCGTTTGCTCCGAACGAAGTTCCTGCCCCTGTTTGTGCAGCGGCGTTGTCCGGCTCGCCCACACAAAGTGTGAGGTCATGGCGCAGTATCTCGTTCAGACGGCTTATGCAAGATTCAAGGTTCAGTATGAAGAAAGCCGGACGCAGTGCGGATACTACGTTCTGCTTCTTTCAAGTACAAGAACAACACTTTGGAGTTGTGCAGTCAACAACTGAAAATGAATTTCGGAAGATTGAACAACTACATAAGATTTTATTTGTGAAAAAGAAAAATACCGCCCATGCAGCGCAGCGATGATTTTGTCGGGTGAAACAGCGGCAAAATGAATCGGGTGTGTTGCGGGGCGGTAAATCTTTCGGGGATTTTTCCTCACTAAAGTGGTGGGTCTCATGGTGATAACCAACCACTTTCTGTGGCTGTGTTCAAAATGAACACGACCACATTTTGTGGATTGCTTGTGACCAATCCACAAAATCAGTGAGATTTGTGACAGAGAATATCATGGTTTCTAAGATGTGTCAAGATAGCTTTACAAATTCTATTGCAGCAAAGTGAATGAAGTGCGAATTATATGGAAGCGTTGCACAATTCACAATTCTAGAAAAATCAATCATTCCAAATTTTTGCCGTTGGAGGCGATAACCTTCTTGTACCAGTAGAAGGAGTCCTTTTTCTCGCGGCTCAGGTCGCCGGTACCGTCATCAAACTTGTTCACATAGATAAAGCCGTAGCGCTTTGCCATCTCGCCGGTAGAGGCGGACACAAGGTCGATGCAGCCCCAGGGGGTATAGCCCATCAGGTCCACGCCGTCCTTGACCGCCTCAGCCATCTGCTGGATGTGCTGGCGCAGGTAGTCAATGCGGTAGCTGTCGTGGATCTTGCCGTCCTCGCTCTTCACATCGTAAGCACCCAGACCGTTCTCCACCACCATCATAGGCAGGTGGTAACGGTCGTAGATTTCGTTGAGGGTGTAGCGCAGACCAATGGGGTCGATCTGCCAGCCCCAATCGGAAGCCTTCAGGTAGGGGTTCTTCTTTCCGGCAACGATGTTGCCGCCCACATCCTCGGTATCCTTATGGGTGGTGATGCAGTTGGACATATAATAGCTGAAGGTGTAGAAGTCCACCGTACCTTCTTTCAGGATGTCAGCGTCCTCGGGCTGCTGCAGGATGGTGATGCCGTTCTCGGCGAACCAGCGCTTCATATAGCTGGGATACTCGCCGCGCACCTGCACATCGGAGCAGAACCAGTTGGTAATCTGCATCTTCTGCTGGTTGGCGATCACATCGGCAGGGTCACAGGTCAACGGATAACTGGTGATGAAGCAGATCATGTTGCCCATCTTGAACTGGGGATAGTTGTCGTGGGCGTACTTGACCGCCTTGGCGCTAGCCACGAACTGGTGATGAAGTGCCTGAAAACGCTCCTGCTTGTTGTCGGGCACATCGGCGGTGGAGCCTTCAAAGCCTTTGATCGTGCCGGTCTCGAGGATCGCGCCCATGGGCATGGTGCCGCAGTTGATCTCGTTGAAGGTCAGCCAGTACTTTACTTTGTCCTTGTAGCGCTCAAAGATTGCTTTGCAGTAGTTCATGTAGAACTCGATCAGTTCCCGGGAAGCCCAGCCGTTGTACTTTTCCACCAGAGCATAGGGCAGCTCGTAATGGCTGATGGTGACCAGCGGCTCGATGCCGTGCTTCTTGCAGCAGTCGAACACGCGGTCGTAGAACTCCAGACCCTTCTCATTGGGTTCCGTTTCCCAGCCGTTGGGGAAGACGCGGGTCCAGTTGATGGAGGTGCGGAAGGTTTTAAAGCCCATCTCAGAAAAGAGGGCAATGTCCTCTTCGTAGTGGTGATAGAAATCAATGGCCTCGTGGCTGGGGTACAGACGGTCGGGGCGGATGCCGGTGGTCACCCACTTGGGGTTGGTGTGGGAACCGTTGGTGCACATATCCGGCACGCTGGCACCCTTGCCGTCCACGTCCCATGCACCCTCAAACTGGTTGGCGGCACAGGCACCGCCCCACAGGAAATCATCACGAAAAACACTCATGGTTTATTTCTCCTATTCTTTTTAGCAGAAGAGATTTACAAATAAATTTGCGACTCCACAGCAGAGCATTGTTAAAATTGGATTTATTTTGAACATCCGAAGGGCAACAAAAGCGGCAACAAAAATCAAAACACCAGCCCAGTTCACGGAGGCAAGGGCAACAACATTTCCTTGAAACACAACCAGCTTTAAGATAGACAGACCGGCACCTGCGATAAGAGCAACGACTGCTGGACGCAGGCTTGCTAAAACGCTTTGCAGGGCAGAGACATTCTTATATCGATAATAAATATAAGCCAGCAGAGAAACAATGAGAAGCGAAGGCGTAATACAACCCAATGTGGCGACGACGGCACCCAGAGGGCCGGCAATACGGATGCCAACAAAGGTCGCCGAGTTGACCGCAATAGGACCTGGTGTCATTTCAGCAATGGTAATGAGGTCGGTGAATTCGTTCATTGTCAGCCAAGTGTGGCTGGTCACAATTTGATCCCGGATCAGTGGAATGGCCGCATAACCGCCACCGATGCTGAACATGCCTACCTGTAGAAAGCTCAGAAACAACTGCAAGTAAATCATACGGCATCTCCTCTCCGCTTCATGTGGTGAATGACTTCGAGCAGGACGCCAAAAACGGCACAGGTCAGAATGATGAAGATGACGTTGATATTAAAAATGCTGTTTGCAAGGAAGGCAAGCATCATAACCCCGATGTAAACAGGCTTATGCTGCCGGATGATGTTACCGCCCAAGCCAAAAACAACGTCCAGAATGACCGCAGCAACACCGGCCTGCATACCTTTCAGTGCAAGGGAAACATAGAAATTTGTAGCAAAAGCCGTATAAAAAAAGGAAATGCCCGAGAGAATCGCCATGGGTGGAATGATGGTACCGATGACCGATGTCACCATTCCAATAAATCCGCCGACACGCCAGCCGACTAGAATTGCAGCATTGACCGCAATAGCGCCCGGACTGGACTGAGCCAGAGCCGCAAAATCAAGCATTTCATCCTCTTCCAGCCAATGCAGTTCATCAACAAATTTTTGCTTCATGAAGGTGACGATGACGAAGCCGCCACCGAAGGTGAAGGTGCTGATATAAAGGGTGCTTAGGAAAAGCTTCCAAAGTGTTTTTGTATCTGTGCGTTTATTCATAACTTTACTCCATCTCTACAAGGAGAAGCAGGACTCTACAGGGAAAAACAGGACAAGCTGCAATGCCGTCCTGTTTCTGTTTATAATCCCAGTCGGAAAAACTCTTCCTGCGGAGCCTGCACCTGTTTCAGTGCGTTGGTCAGCTTATCCTTCCAGACGGTCTCTTCCGGACTTCCGCTCAGGTTTTTCAGCTGTTCCGGGTCTTTTTTGAGGTCATACAGGCGGTCTTTCGATTTTGCAGTCTGGTATATTTTTACGACCGGATACCGGATGCACGGGATGCCATTGGTAAACCGGGTCCCTTCCACCAGCTCCCCACGGCGAAGCTGATCTTCCGAAAAATACCCACGAATATTCGTCGGCATCAGGGTGTACTCGTACAGCGGCGCATCCTCGTTCTGTTCGGCTTTCAGGTAGGTCATCCGACCATCTGTAATGCCCGTATAGCAGCCATGGACACCAAACAATGCCCATTCCCGAACCGGTCTCCCTTCCAATGCCGGGAGCAGTGACCGACCGTCCATCTCGCCCATCGGGGTCTGGGCACATCCAAAGAGTTCCAGCAGCGTTGGCGCGATATCCACTGTTGTTGCCAGTTGTTCACACCGTCCGCCCTCGGCGATGCCCGGAACATGGAAATAGAACGGGAGATGTACCAATTCGTCATAAGGCGGCGGAAAATTCTTGCCGAGCCATTCGTGTTCGCCCAGCAGGAAGCCGTGGTCGGTGTTGACAATGAGGACCGTATCCTTCCACATATCGTGCGCATCCATGAAGTCCAGAATCAGCCCGAGGTGCACATCGCACATTGTCATCAGAGCCGCATACTCTCTAGCTGCATTTTGCAGATCTTCACGGTAGTCTTCGCTGGCAACTCTGCCGTATCGGGGCCAGTTCAAAGTTTCTTCTTCCGGCAGATCGTACAGGGCACGGTATTTCTGCGGAACATAGAAGGGCTCGTGAGGATCAAAGCACTCTATCTGTAAAAACCAACTGTCTTTTTCCACGTGCTCTTTCAGAAATTCCAGTCCGGCCTGTACAGTTCGTGTGCCGGACATTTCTTCTTCCGTCCGCTGACGCTCCCGGTTGCGGTAATGCTGTGTTACGGAGATACCAGTCTTATTGAGGGGATGGCGTTTCTCCGGCATGTCCACCGGGATATCGTGCGCCACAAAGCGGTCGCCCTCCTGTCCACGGAAGCCTTCCCAGGTGTCATAGCGGTTATGATAGGTGCAGCCACCGTCTTCCCAATAGTGCGAATGGTCTGTACACAGATGGGTATAGACGCCCTCCGCACGCAGGGCTTCGACACAAGAACGATCAAACGGTTCCAGCGGACCCCAGCTTCGATGAAGAAAGTTATGCTTTCCGGTATGTAGTTCTCGTCGGGCCGGCATGCAGGGCAGACTGCCTGCATAGAAATTGTCGAAGGTTGTGCAGCGTTGTTCCAACCGTTTGAAATTAGGCAGTTTTGTCCAGTTACAGCCGTAACTCGGCAAAAACTTTCGCGTCAGCGTATCAAACATCACCATAACAACTTTCACAAAAATACCTCTCTAGATGAAGTGCTTTAGCGGCCAAGCTTCTGCTTTACTGCGGCCTTGGATGCTTTGGCATCCTGAACCGTCACACCATCTTTGTCTTTATAAAAAATCAGCGTTGTGATAAAGCTAAGTGCCATAGCGATGCCAACTGCAATCAGAACGCCGTAGAACGAAATATCAAAACCGACTGCAGGATTGATATAGGCGGGGAATGCAAATAGACCCATGCCACCCATAGTATACATATTGACCCCCAAGCCCCCCATAATGGCACCGCCAACAGCAGAGCAGAACAGCGTGATCACAAAGGGGACTTTCAGAGGCAGTGTAATACCATAGATGGAAGGTTCGCTTACACCGAAGAAGCTGGAGATTGCAGCAGGCAGAGCAGTTTCTTTGATTTTCTTGTTCTTACTTTTCAGATATACCGCAAAGACGACCGCGCAAGTGGTAAAGGGAACCGCCTGCATACAGCAGATGACGTTTTCAAAACCATTGGTCATAAGGTTGTTGATCATAATTGGAGTGATTCCCTGATGGACACCAAACATGACCAGTACCTGCCACAGTCCGCCAACCAGTGCACCGGAAAGAATCGGACTAAAATCGTGAAATACTGCAAACACCATGCCAATAGCATCGCTGATCCATGTTGCGACAGGACCAACGATAATCAACGTTACAGGAACAGCAATTAAAAGTGTGAATGCGGGAACGAGGAACATTTTAACAACAGCCGGGCAGATCTTTTTTATCAGACGCTCTACCTTGGACGCAAAGAATACGGCCAGAACCGCGGGAATAACAGTCGATGCGTAATTCATCATAATGACAGGGATACCTGCAAAGGTCGTGGTCACATTGCTTTCAAATGGTGTGCCGCTGAGAACTGAAAACAGCGCTTCGCCGGATCGAAGGGCTGAAATATTGGGATGCAGGAGAGCGGCACCAACAGCTGCGCCTACAAAACGATTCATACCAAACTTCTCTGCGGCGGTAAAACCGATAAATACCGGAAAGAAGTAAAAAATAGTATCGCCAATAGCATTGATGACCACATAAGTGCCGGACGATGTGCTGATCACGCCCAGTGCACCAAGAAAAACACTCAAACCTTTCAGGATGCCACAGCCGCACATCAGACCAAGCAGTGGAGCAAAAACTCCGGAAATCGTTGACACAAACAGATCAAAGAGATTTTGGTTCGTATTGGTGTTTTCCGCTTCAACCTCACCGCTTGCCCCGATGCCACCAAGCTTCAACACGGCATCATAAGCGTCTTCAACCGCATTGCCAATGACAACTTGATATTGACCGCCTTTCTGAATTACATCCAGGATTCCGTTTTTTTCCTTCAATGCAGTGGTGTTTGCCTTCGATTCATCCTTAAGTCTGAATCGAAGACGCGTGACGCAGTGTGTCAATGAGACGATGTTTTCTTTCCCACCAACATTTTCAACGATGAATGGAGCAAGAGCGTTATAATCGACTTTGGCCATAAAGATTCTCCTTCATTTGCTTTTTACCAATGCAAAAATTCCGGGCCCTGGAATCTTTTCGATGGATTTATTATACGGTCATTCGTTCGTAAAATCAATGTTTTTCTGAACAAATGTTCGTTTTTGTCGTGCTGCACAAGAACATCCGTTTGTTTTTGTACACTATTTTTGGGAATTTCGATTGTTTTACTGCTCAATTCTGGACAATTGTTCGTTTTTCGATTATACTTGAGATAATGATCCTTACCGATACCCCAATTTTTAGACTCCGATGGAGGTAATCTCTATGACAGTTCTGGAAAATATGCAGGCTGTGCTACCCAGTCTCCCCAAAAACGAGCGCAAAGCCGCAGAATATCTGCTGAACTATCCGCACGATATCCAGCGCCGAAGCGCTGAGGTCATTGCACAGGATGCCGGCATCTCACGCAGTGCCATCGTTCGTTTATGCCAGAAACTCGGATATCAGGGATGGTCTGAGTTCAAATATGCCTATCTTCATGAACCGGCTCTGGCGGCTTCTGCACAGGAGCACAACATCCTGACCCGGTACGAAAACATTATCCAAAAGCTCCGTCAAGGGGTCGCCGCTGATCAGCTTCAGACGATCGTTCAGATCATCCACCGGGCCAATCGCGTTATCACTCTTGGCAACTATCACTCTGGCATGTCTGCACAGCAGATGGCTTTTCGTCTGAACCGTTCCGGCATCGACAGCCACTTTATGAATGATACTTCGCAGATGGAATGCTATGTTTCCCTCATCCGATCTGATGACGTTGTATTTATTTTTTCTCTCAGCGGTGATCCGCTTTATGAATCCCTTGTGGAACAATATGTTCAACGAGGAGCATCGGTCATCCTCATCACCATGTCGACCCGTACCACTCTCGCAAAACTTGTTACCCAGACGGTTGTGCTTCCTTTCCTTAGCCACGAGCGATGCAATTATCTTCTAGATGATGCGATTACTTTTTTCATATTTATTGAGATGATCATAGAAGCGCTTCATGAAGAAAGCTCTAAGCAGTAAAATAGAAGATGTTAAGCTGAGGTAACAATGAAAAATTTGAACTTTCTAATCAAACCGGCTTCAAGTCTGTGCAATATGCGTTGTCGCTACTGTTTTTATGAAGATGAAGCAGTCAATCGCACAGAAGCCAGCACTGGTCGAATGACGACTGAAACAGTCGATTGTTTGATTCAACAAGCCTTTGCTGCATTGGATAACAGGAACAGTAGCGTGACGTTCGCCTTTCAGGGAGGAGAACCAACACTTGCTGGGCTGGATTACTACCGTTATTTTGTTGAAAAGGTTTACCAGCATAACGCAAACCACGTCCACGTAAATTTTGCAATTCAGACAAATGGCCTGATGATTGATGAACAGTGGGCTGTTTTTCTGGCAGCAAATCGCTTCCTAGTGGGAATCAGTATAGATGGCACAAAAGCTCTTCATGATGAATTACGCCCAGATGCTTTTGGAAGATCCACATGGGCTCGCGTGACAAAAGCACTTTCTCTTTTGCAAAAAAATAAAGTTGATACAAACATCCTCTGTGTTGTTACACGGTCGTGTGCAAAAAGCCCTGTCAAAGTGTATCATACGCTTCAGAAACTTGGTGGTAACTATCTGCAATTTACGCCGTGTCTTGATCCATTAGGCAAACCTCGTGGCAGTATGCCATATTCCATTACACCGGAACTTTATGGACACTTTTTATGTGGGTTATTTGATGAATGGTATCGGGATTGGCAAGCTGGTCAGTATACAAGCGTCCGTTTATTTGACGACTATATCTATCTTGCTATGGGAATGCCTGCAGGAACATGTGCCACAAGTGGAAGCTGTGGAAATTATCTTGTGGTGGAAGGAAACGGTTCTCTCTATCCTTGTGACTTTTACTGTTTAGACGAATGGAAACTGGGGGTAGTGAAGGATACGTCATTTGTCGAAATCATGCAATGCGATAAGGAGCGCCGTTTTTTAAAGGACGGAGCAGAACATCCTGCTGAGTGTAATTCATGCCGCTGGCGAAGAATGTGCTTCGGCGGCTGTAAACGGGATTGGTATGTAGATTCCACGGGAAATCATAACTATTTGTGTGGCGCTTTCCAGATGTTTTTTGAACATTCATTTCCCAGAATCGAACAAATTGCAAAACAACAGAAAGCTTGTTTATATTGAGATTTCTTGGATTTTTTTAGAAAGACCTTGCATTTATTGAAGTTGCGTGATATATTATACGAAATTAAAGATTGGCAAACGTATTATCGTTCAATGATGTATAAATGAGAGGTGCCCGCCATGACCGCCGTGATCTACGCCCGCTATTCCAGCGACAACCAGCGTGAAGAATCCATCGAGGGTCAGATTCGTGAATGTACGGCGTATGCCGAGAAAAACGACATCACGATCGTTAAGCACTACATCGACCGTGCTATCTCTGCCAAAACGGACAACCGTCCGGAGTTCCAGCAGATGATTAAGGATAGCGACAAAAAGCTGTTTGATATTGTTCTGGTCTGGAAACTCGACCGTTTCGCCCGGAATCGTTACGACAGTGCCCGGTATAAGACCCAACTGAAGAAGAACGGTGTCAAGCTCATGTCTGCCACCGAGATCATCTCCGAGGGGCCGGAGGGCATCATTCTGGAATCAGTGCTGGAGGGCTATGCGGAATACTACTCCGCTGACCTTGCCGAAAAGGTCGTCCGTGGACAGACGGAGAACATCCTGAAAGGCCGCTGCAACGGTGGTCGTGGAACGTTTGGCTACACGCTGGATTCTGAGCGGAAATTTCACATCGACCCGCTTGCATCCCCTTTCGTGCTGGAATCGTTCAAGAAGTATCGGGATGGCCTCACGATGAAAGAGATTCGGGATTGGCTGAATGAAAACGGCATCAAGAACCCGGTCGGCGGCGAATTTACTTACAACAGCGTAGAGCATATGCTCAAAAACCGGCGTTACATCGGAGAACTGAAATTCCGGGATGTGGTCGTGCCGGATGCCATCCCGCCCATCGTTCCACTGGAACTGTTTGAGGATGTGCAAGAAAAGATTGCCAAAAACAAGAAAGCCCCTGCCCGTAGAAAGGCAGAGGATGACTACCTGCTCACCACCAAGCTGTTCTGCGGCTACTGTGGGGCGTTGATGTTTGGCGAAAGCGGCACAAGCCGGACGGGTGAAGTCCACCGCTACTATAAATGTGCCACTGCCAAAAAGCACAAGGGCTGCAAGAAAAAGACCGTCCGCAAACAGTGGCTGGAAGATCTGGTGGTCAACCAGACCATGCAGCTTGTGAAAGACGATGCCGCTATGGAATCCATCATCGCCAAGGTGATGGAACTGCAAAACAAGGAGAATACCAACATTCCCCTTTATAAAAAGCAGCTCCGGGATGCAGAATCCGGTATCCAGAATATGCTCAATGCGATTCAGGCCGGTATCCTGACCAGCTCCACCAAGGAGCGGTTGGAGCAGCTGGAAGAAACCAAGCGTGAGCTTGAAGCACGCATTGCGGAAGAAAAGCTGGCGAAGCCGAAAGTGACCGAAGAATTTATCAGGTTTTGGCTGCTGCGGTTCCGTAAGCTGGACATGAGCCTGAAAGACCAGCGGCAGGCACTAGTGGATACCTTCATCAATGCGATTTACCTGTATGATGATAAGGTTTTGATAACCTTCAACTATAAAGAAGGAACACAGACCGTCACCTTTGGGGAAGCGGCAGAAGCCGCATCAAAGGGAAATGGTTCGGATTTGGATTGCTTTACTGCACCAGAAAATGCCGTGAAATCGAAAGATTTCATGGCTTTTTTGTTTTGTAAGCCATGGGTGCACGGTTTCTGCACGGTTTCTGCACGGTCAGTGTTTTCCATGTCCGATGATGTAGGGCGCTGTATTGCATTGCAATCAGTGCCCTTTTTTTCATCAGGTGAGCAGAGCTAAGCGGAGCTTTGCCTTCATTTCCGGGTCGGCATCCTTGAGCAATTCCAAAAGAGCCGTCATGGAGATGGTGGGTTCGCCTGCGGCGGGTACAGCCTGCGGGCTGGGGGTGTCGGGCTTGGCATAGAAGCCGCTTTCAAACTTCTTGCCCAGCTCCACACGGGAGGACTGCTGGATATAAGCGGCGTACGAAGTGGTTCTATCGATTTATCCAAATGAAAAACATTGTGATTGTGCTATAAATTTTCTTGAAATTCATGTGCAGACACACAAACTTTTGGAAATTTATGGACGAACGAAATAAATTGAGATTAAATTACGTTATTCCAATAAAGATATTTGAAATTATATCCTTTTCAGACGACCGGTAGGAGGGGTATTTATGTTAGAGCAGTTTTTTAAATCGCAAATCGCAACAGTTTCTGATCCTTACCAATGCAATCGCATTACGGATGCGTTGGCGGCTGCGGGAATCAAGTTCTATTGTAAAACGAAAGATGTCAATCGGCGTAATGCGTTCGATCAAGCAAGGATCGGAACGCTGGGGATAAAACCGAAGTATATCACGGAGGTATTTGTGGACAAAGAAAATGCGGAAATGGCATTCCATATCGTACACACCTTGCCCAATCAAGAAAATTTTTGAAAAAGCTATTGACTGTCCCCTTGGGGGTGGGCTTATCATACCAGTGGAGGCGATGATATGCTTATCAATGAAGTCTGCAAGAGATGTGGCCTTACAAAAAAGGCGATTGAGTATTATGAGGAACAAGGCTTAACTCGCCCTCAAATCATGGAAAATGGTTACAGGGTGTTTTCAGAGGATGATGTCATCCAATTAAACAAAATCGCAGTTTTACGCGGGTTTGGAATATCAGTATCGGACATTAAAACGGTTTTGGCAGAGAATGACTATTTGTCTTTTCAAACTATATGCGACAAGAAAGAACTGGAAATTTCGGATATACAAGCGAAACAACAATTACTCCACATGCTTGCGAGAAACCAGAATTGGGAGGATGCCCGGGCGCAATTGAGTCGGCTCGAAATGAAGCGCTCTATTCTTTCAAGATTGCTTGACCGTTTTCCGGGATATTTCGGGAAATTTATCAGTCTCCATTTTGCACCGTACCTGAATGAGAGGGTTGCAACAGACGAACAGCAAGATGCATTTGAAACGATAATTGATTTTTTAGACGGTGTGAATATTGTTATCCCGGATGATTTGAAAGAATATCTCGACGATGCTGCGAAAACCATTGATCTTGTTGACGTGTCAAAAAAAGCTGCTGCAAGTGTTGCTGCTGCAATACAAGACCCTGAACAATATCTGAAAGATAATAGGGAGATGTTTGAGCGGTATAAGGAAGTCAAAGCATCTGACGCGTACAAAAACACTCCGGGTTACAGACTTCAAGAACTATTCGCACAGTTAAATCGAGAAAACGGGTACAATGATGTCTTTATCCCTGCTATGCGGCGATTGAGCAGTTCTTATCGTGAATACTATGAAAAGCTATTGAAAGCAAACGAAGTTTTCTTAAAAAGTTATCGCGGAGTTCGTTTTTAATGCAAGCGTAGATCTGCTTTCGCAGCTTGTCCAGTTCAGTCTGATAGACGGTCTGGGTGGGCTGCTGCCCTTCGGCTTTCAGCCGAAAGTTCGTGAGTGCGGACACTACAACCTGCTTCTTTCAAGCACAAGAATAACACTTTGCGGTTGTGCAGTCAACAACCAAAAACAAATTTTGGAAGATTGAACAACTACATAAGATTTTATTTGTGAAAAAGAAAAATACCGCCCACGCAGCGCAGCGATGATTTTGTCGGATGAAGTAAGCGGCAAAATAGATCGGGTGTGTTGCGGGGCGGTAAAAATTTTCATGGGGAATAAATCCTCGCCGTTCTGTACTTTTCTGAAAGTCCGCGTTTGCATAGCAATGAAAGCCCCAGTGGGGCTTTTAAGCGGCAGAGCGGTCTTGCGCAGCAAGATGGAGGGGCGTTGCCCCGACAAGCTCGGTGGGATTTGCGATAAAGAGCATTACGGATTGCAGCGAGCGCCAAGATGGTTTTGCAAATTTTATTGCAGTAAAGCAGTGACAGTAGGACTTATATTTAACACACGGCAAGAAACAATTTCCGTTTCGCACATTGTAATGTTCGCAGAAAAAACTTATAATGCTTTTGAACCTGTAGGACACACAAAACGCGGAAAAGAGAGGGAATCATGAGAAAACTGTTCCTTTTGGAAGATGATCTGAGCCTGATCAGTGGGCTGACCTTTGCATTCAAGAAACAGGGCTTTGCACTGGATACAGCCCGGACACTGGCAGAAGCCGAGGTGCTGTGGTCAGACAGAAAATATGACCTGCTGGTGCTGGATGTTTCCCTGCCGGATGGCTCTGGCTTCGATTTCTGCCAGAAGGTGCGGCGCACATCCAACGTGCCGATTCTGTTCCTGACTGCTTCGGATGAGGAAATGAATATCATCATGGGGCTGGAACTGGGCGGGGATGATTACCTGACCAAGCCGTTCAAGCTGGGTGTCCTGTTGTCGCGGGTCAATGCACTGCTTCGCCGTGCAAATGCGTCCAGCGCAGGAGAACCCGTACTGGAATCGGGCAGCATCACCGTCCGGCTGTTGCAGGGGCAGGCATACAAAAACGGAGTATTGCTGGAACTGACCGGCGCAGAGTACAAGCTGCTCTGCTTCTTTATGCAGCATCCGAATGCCGTGCTATCCAAGGAACAAATTCTGGATGCACTGTGGGACTGCGATGGGGATTACATTGACAGCAGTGCCTTAACAGTGTACATCCGGCGGCTGCGGATGAAGATTGAGGACGACCCCGGCAAACCGCAGATGCTGCTGACTGTCCGCGGCATGGGCTATAAATGGAATGGGTAAAGGTGCCGTATGAAAGTATTCGCAAACCGGGAGATCCGAAATTTGTTCCAAGCCGTGCTGGCGGTCTGGGCGGTGGCATTGGCTCTCACGCAGGGCATCGTATGGCATACGACGCATGTATTTTCTTTCGGGTTACCATTGGTTTTTCTGCTTCTGGGCGGTTGCCTCTGGGGCGTGCTTTTTCGCTATTTCCAAAGGCAGAGCGCGCTTCTGGAACAGGCAGTCCAGCAAATCCAAAGCTGTCTGGATGGCAACCCGGATGCACGACTGTGCTGCGACCGGGAGGGAGAATTTTACCGTCTGTTTCACTCCGTTAATGCATTGGCGGCAGTTCTGAGCGCACACGCAGACAACGAGCAGCGGGAGAAGCGTTTTTTGAAAAATACCATTGCAGATATTTCGCACCAGCTCAAAACACCGCTGGCGGCGTTGAATATCTACAACGGTCTGCTTCAGGACGAAGCTGTTTCGCCGTCGGAGGTCAAAGAGTTTGCAGACCTGTCCGAACAGGAGTTGGACCGCATCGAAACGCTGGTGCAGAATCTGCTCAAAATCACCCGGCTGGATGCCGGTTCGGTCGTCTTGGAGAAGAAAAACGAAAATGTTGCTGAAATGGTGCAGGACATCGCGCGGCAGTATCACTATCGTGCCAAGCAGGAACAGAAAAAGCTTGTTCTGTCCGGCTCAGAGGCGGTTACACTTTGGTGCGACCGTGACTGGATGCAGGAAGCTGTGGACAATCTTGTAAAGAATGCCCTTGACCACACAAAGAGCGGAGATACGATTCAGGTAGAGTGGAATGCACTGCCGTCCATGGTTCAGATCAAAGTGCGCGACAACGGCAGCGGCATCCACCCGGAAGATTTGTACCATATCTTCAAACGGTTTTATCGCAGCCGCTTTTCACAGGATACACAGGGCATCGGGCTGGGTCTGCCGCTGGCAAAAGCCGTTGTGGAAGCCCATCACGGCACCATTGAAGTAGACAGCGAGCTGGGAAAGGGCACGACCTTTACGCTGAATTTTCCGATTCCTACAAAATTGTAGGCTGCGTGTAGGCTTGCAGTAAGGTTGACGTGTTATCCTTTTCTGCACAGACAGAGAGAATCCGTCTGAATCGAAGGAACCTGCAAAGTGAGGGATACACTATGGAACTATTAGAAGTCAACCATCTCTGCAAGACCTACGGCAGCGGAGAAACCGCTGTCCATGCGCTGAAAGATGTTAGCTTTTCCGTGCCGAAAGGCGAATATGTGGCGGTCGTTGGCGAATCCGGCTCCGGCAAAAGCACCCTGCTCAATCTGATTGGCGGACTGGATACGCCGACTTCCGGCAAGGTGCTGATTGATGGCAAGGATGTTTTTGCCATGAAAGACCGGAAGCTGACGATCTTCCGCCGCCGCAATATCGGTTTTATCTTTCAGGCATTCAACCTCATCCCGGAACTGACCGTAGAACAGAACATCCTGTTCCCGGTGCTGCTGGACTACCAAAAGCCGGACAGGGCATATCTGGAAGAACTGCTGACCGTGCTGAATCTGAAAGACCGTCGGAAGCATCTGCCAAGTCAGCTTTCCGGTGGGCAGCAGCAACGGGTAGCCATCGGCCGCGCCCTGATGACCCGCCCTTCCCTGATTTTGGCGGATGAGCCGACCGGCAATCTGGACACCCAGAACACCAGCGAGGTCATTGCCCTGCTAAAAGAAACATCCCGGAAATACGAGCAGACCATCCTGATGATCACCCACAACCGCAGCATTGCGCAGACGGCAGACCGGGTGCTGCAGGTATCGGACGGCTGCCTGACCGATTTTGGGAGGTGCCGGGAATGAGCAGCACAGAAATGAAAAGCTATCTGAGCCTGATCCCGATTTCTGCCAAGGTACGCAGACGGCAGAACCGCATGACGATTTTGTGCATCGTCCTTGCGGTGTTTCTGGTCACGGCGGTGTTCAGTATGGCAGATATGGCGATTCGGATGGAAACCTCAAACCAGCTGAACAAAAACGGAAACTGGCATATCATGGTAAAGGACATCTCCCCGGAAACAGCCGCAGAGCTTGCCGCACAGGAGGATGTTGCTGCATTTTCGGCGTATAGCGACATCAACGCTTCCCTTACGGAAAACTACTTTGCCGGAGATAAACGTGCCGCACTGGTAGGAGCAGATGATGCGATCCTTCAAATCTTTCCGGGAATGCAGTGCAGCACTGCCCCGGCGGATGGCGAAGTGCTCGTGACAGCAAACATCCGGGATTGGCTGGATGTTACGGTCGGTACAGCGATTCCGCTGACGCTCCCGGATGGACAGACCATTTCGCTTACTGTCGCAGGTTTCAATGAGGATACCTCCGATGCGAACCAGTATGATGCTGTTGTGCTGGTGATGAACCGCAGTACATTTTCTCAGATTGCCGCACAGGCAGAAGAATCCTTTGAAACACAGTATTTCATCCAGTTCAAGCCACGTACCAATTTGCGGCAGTCCATTGTGAACATCGAAAACAAGTACGGAATTTCAGAAGAAAAAATCTCCGAAAATACTTACCTGATGGCGTTGAACGCAAGCAGCAACAGCGATTATATTGTAGGCTTATATGCGGTAGCGGCTGTGTTGGCTGGCATGGTCGTCCTTGCCGGAATTTTTATGATCACAGGCAGCATCAACAGCAATGTAGCGCAGCGTACCAGCTATTATGGAATGCTGCGTTGTCTTGGGGCAGGAAAAAATCAGGTTCGGATGCTTGTCCGGCTGGAAGCCCTTTTCTGGTGTAAAACTGCTGTTCCAGCAGGATGTGTGCTGGGAATCGTTTCCACATGGGGATTGTGTTCCTTTCTGCGTGGATTTATCGGCGAGGAGTTCAGCTCTTTACCAGTGCTTGGCATCAGCCCGGTCGGTGTTCTCTGTGGTTCCGCGCTGGGACTTATCACGGTTTGGCTCGCGGCATCTTCTCCGGCACGGCGGGCGGCAAAAGCTTCTCCGATCACAGCAGCAACTGGGAATGCGGTGGAAAATGCAGCGGCCTCTCCGTGTCATGCCCGGTTGTTTGGAAGTCGTGCAGAGCTTTCTCTGGGTGTGAGCCATGCAACCTCGTCCAAAAAGAACTTGCTTCTGATGACAGGTTCCTTTGCGTTAAGCATTCTCCTGTTTTTGAGCTTTTCGGTTTTGCTTCGATGGGTTGGATTTGCGCTGAATCCGTTGCAGCCCTACACACCGGACTTATCGGTGGCTGAAACATCCGGGCAAAATGTCCTTGACCCGGTGCTGGTGGAGCAGCTGGATGCTCTGCCGGAAGTCAAACACGCATTCGGGCGGATGTATTGCCCGCTCCCGGCGGAATATCAGGGAAAACAGGGGTCCATCGACCTGATTTCATACGATACGATACAGTTTGGCTGGGCGAAAAAAGACCTGATTGGCGGAACCCTTCCGCAGGAGCCGGAGGATGGCACATACCCTGTGCTGACGGTATTCGACAAAAGCAACTCCCTGACCGTGGGTGATACCATCCAGCTGGAGGATGCAAAGCTCACAGTCGTGGGTGTATTGAACGACAGCCCGTTCAGTAGTACCGATTCCCCGATTGTTATCTGCACCGAAGAAACCTTCCATCAGCTGACCGGGCAAAACCGCTATGCGGTGATCGATATTCAACTAAAAGATACCACAGCAGACGCAGCCATTGCACAAATACACACCCTGCTGAGCGACACGTTAAACAAGCAGGTTGTTTTTTCCAACCGAATCGAAGGAAATCGGATGATACAAAGCACCTACTGGGCGTTCCATCTGGTGGTCTATGCGTTTCTCCTCGTGATTGCAGGAATCACCATTCTGAACATCGTCAACAGCATTTCCATGAGCGTGTCGGCACGAATGAAGCAGTATGGCATCCTGCGTGCCATCGGGATGGATGATGCACAGCTGAAACGCATGATCTCTGCCGAAGCTGGCACCTATGCGGTGTCCGGTCTTGTGGTGGGCATTGCGCTGGGTCTTGTGCTGAATCGGAAGCTGTATATCCTGCTCATCACCCATTATTTCGGTGCAGCGTGGCAGATGCCGTGGGGCTGTCTTGCCGTGATTGTCGTAGTCGTGCTGGCGGCTGTGGTGCTGGCAGTATATAACCCGGTCAGGCGAATCCTCATGCAGCCCATTACTGCAACCATCAGTGAATTATAAGCCAGAACAACAGATGCCCACCAGCTTATGGCGAAAACCATAGGTCGGTGGGCATCGTGTTCTTTATAGGGGCTTAATCTTCCAGTCTGCCGTGGTCACAGCCAAGTGACAGATAACGCTCTATCTCCCCTCTCAGTACCATCTGTGCATACTCCAAGGGCTTATTATACAGCAGCCAGTCCAGCTCTGCCCGTTGTGCAGGGGTGTTGCCGTACTCGTCCTCCACGGCACCGGGGTCGAGGATGCACTGGACGTGACCATGGCGCAGAGGTCGGAGTTAGACTATCTCGCCTATAATGACCCGCTGGGCTATGCGGATTTGATTCTGAATTCTGGTCATCGACATGGTGCGTCGGCATCCCCTTGTGTCTGCTGGTTGTCTACGGGCTGCTGCGGGCTTTGCGCTGAAAATACGCTGAAAAGAGGTCACCCCGCTCGGTGGCCTCTTTTTTGCTGCCGCGAACTGTCTGGCTGCGGCAGCGGATAACAGCAATGTCCATTGCGCTTTGTTTTGCCCGGATGCGCACCCGCAGAAAGCGCTCCCTCGTCAAACTGCCCAAAACACGCCCTGAAAAGTCTACTTGACGCAATTTTCAAATCAATATATAATTGGGTCAGAAACCAATTATAGAAAAGGATGATTTCCAATGGCGCGCAGATACGACAGCAAAGAAGCAAAACGGCGGATCCTGACCGCCTGTGTCCGGCTTTTTCTGGAAAAAGGCTACACGAACACCAAGGTGGCAGAAATTTTAAAGGAAGCAGATGTTTCTGCCGGGTCGTTCCAGAATATTTTCCGCACCAAGGACGGTGTGCTGACCGAGCTGATCGGCATGATGTTCAGCAGGCAGTTCGGCGCGGTAAGGCCGCTGGCGGCAAACGCCCCCTCGCCGGTGTACCTCTACGCGGTGGAGACGGCTTTGCAGCTGGCGATGACCGAGCTGAGCGAGAATCTGCGGGATATCTATGTGGAAGCGTACACCTTCCCCGCCACGGCGGAGATCATCCACCGCAGTACCACGGCAGAGCTGCAGGCGGCGTTCAGCGCGTATCTGCCCGGGTGCGCCGAGTGCGATTTCTACGAGATGGAGCTGGGCACGGCTGGCATGATGCGCGGCTACATGGCACGGCGGTGCGACCCCTACTTTACGCTGGAGCGCAAAATACGGCGGTTCCTGAGCATGAGCCTGAGTGCGCTGCAGGTCCCCGCGCAGGAGCGCGAGCAGGTCATCGCTTTTGTGGCGGAGATCGATATGCTTGCCCAGGCGCGGAAGGTGGTAGATGCCGTGCTTGCATCGCTGTCCGTGCAGTTTGATCTGAAAGGATAACAAGGTTTGATGATAAGGAGGGAACAACATGAAAAAATGGCTGATCGGGTGTTTGACGGTGCTGGCAATGGTGTGCCTGATACCGGGGATCATGTTAAAAGCGGCGGCAGAAACAGTCACGAAAAAATGCCCCTCCTGTGGGTATGATGGAGAATATGAGGTCATCGAATATAAACAATATGATTCAAAGCGCCATTCGATCATTGTAAAAAATGGATGCCCGAACTGCGAAATCCATTATAGGTTTGGTGAGAAACACTCCGGCGGCACCGGAACGTTCACCTGCACCACAGGCAAAACCTGTGAAAAATGCGGCGCGGAATACGGCATTCTTGGTCACGACTGGGGCGCGTGGACGCCTAACTACGCCAGCAACGGCACGCACACCCGCAGATGCAAGCGCTGCAACGCAGAAGAGACTGGAAGCTGCAGCGGCGGCTACGCGACCTGCGACACTCTGGGAATGTGCAATACTTGCGGAGGGAGTTACTACGGCGGTCACGCATGGGGCGAGTGGTCATCCGCCGGCAACGGCACGCACACCCGCAGCTGCACGAACTACTGCCGCGAAGTTGATACTGCAAAGTGTACCGGAGGCAAAGCAACCTGCACCACCAAAGCGGTCTGTGAGGTGTGTGATACGGAATACGGCGAAAAAGACCCAAATAACCATGATCTGGTGCATTTCCGTGCAAAAGCCCCCACCTGTACGGAAATCGGCTGGGACGCTTACGACCTCTGCGTCAGCTGCGGCTATACCACCTATACAGAGCTGCCCGCACAGCATGATTTGAAGCAGCACGCAGCAAAAGCCCCCACCTGTACGAAACCCGGCTGGAACGCTTACGAAACCTGCTCCCGTTGTGACTATACCACCTATGCGGAACTGCCCGCGCTGAACCATGATCTGGTGAATCACGATGCAAAAGCCCCTACCTGTACGGAAATCGGCTGGGATGCTTACAAAACCTGCTCCCGCTGCAACTATACCACCTATGCGGAGCAGCCCGCACTGAACCATGATCTGGTGAATCACGACGCGCAAGCCCCCACCTGTACGGAAATCGGCTGGAATGCTTACAAAACCTGCTCCCGCTGCGATTATACCACCTATGCGGAACTGCCCGCGCTGAACCATGCTCTGGTGCAGCACGCAGCAAAAGCTCCCACCTGTACGGAAAAGGGCTGGGATGCTTACAAAACCTGCTCCCGCTGCAACTATACCACCTATGCGGAACTGCCCGCGCTGAACCATGATCTGGTGAATCACGACGCGCAAGCTCCCACCTGTACGGAACCCGGCTGGAATGCTTACGAAACCTGCTCCCGCTGCGACTATACCACCTATGCGGAACTGCCCGCACTGAAGCATGATTATCAGGCTGTTACCGTAGACCCCACCTGTGAAGCAGACGGCTACACCATCTTTACCTGCTCCCGCTGCAAAGACAGCTACACCGCAGACCCGACCGATAAGCTGGGACACCAGTTCGGTGCATGGTCCCCGAACGGAACCGGCTCTCAGAGCGCCGATTGTCTGCGGCAGGGCTGCGCGCACACTGGCAGCACGGATTGCCGGAAGTTTACTTTCCGCACTGCGGAAGGCGAAACGCTGACCTTCTGCCCCGTGTGCGGGCAGGCAGAAAACGCCGCGCAGCTGGAAATGATCGACGCCGCAACGGCATGGCCGCTCAGCGGCAGCCTTTCTGCGGAGGATGTGACTGCGCGGACGAATGGGGAATACCTGAGTGTGGCATTTGAGACCGCAGGCAGCCTGACGCAGCCCACCGGCCGGGTAAGGCTCGCGCTGCCCGCCGGATTGCTGGAAGGCAAAACGCTTGTGCGCATTGCCCCGGACGGCACACAGACCGAGATGCCTTTTGAAACAAAGCGCGGAAAGATCATCCTTACGCTGGATTTTGTAAACAGCG
This sequence comes from Faecalibacterium sp. I4-1-79, assembly GCF_023347235.1. Taxonomy (GTDB): domain Bacteria; phylum Bacillota; class Clostridia; order Oscillospirales; family Ruminococcaceae; genus Faecalibacterium; species Faecalibacterium tardum. The sequence goes on from NZ_CP094467.1 coordinate 139,346, forward strand.
AGCTGCCCGTAATGCTCTTCCGGCTGGTACCCCAGACCGCCGCCCTCTGAATGCTTTTACAGCGGCACGAACAATAAAACGCAAAATGCCCGCCCACCGTGGTTTTCCACAGCTGGGCGGGCATTCTTTTGTGCCTTTTTGGCGTAAAAATACCCCCGGAGGATGCAGCGTTTTTTACGCTGTCTACTCTGGGGGCAGTATATCAAGCGCTGCGCGGCAGCTCCCGGAAGCGGACACTGTATCGCTGAAAAAGCACTTCCTAGCGCTGCTCCTCCGGCGGGCAGCAGCTCTCCCGGGGGATGAGCTTATGCGGCACGATGATCTTTGTGGCCAGAAGGTTCGGGTTCTCAATGTGGTTGATGGTCTGGCTGGCGGCTGAAAAAGACCCAGCTGACCACCCGCTACGGCCGGAAGAACTGGGCGTAACCGCAAGAAACTTCAATACAAAGGGCAGGACGGCCTGTGGGCTGCCCTGCCCTTTGTGCGGATGCCCCTTGGCAAACCGGACGGGATTGCGCTATAATAGAGCCGTAACAGTTCCACAAAGGTGTGGTAAGGGAGGTGCGGTCATGATCCGGGTGGCGATCGTAGAGGATGACGCGGAGGTACAGGGGGTATTGCAGGAGTATGTCCGGCGGTATACCCGGCAGTACGGGACAGAATTTGAAGTGTCGGTCTTTGCGGACGGGGTGGACCTTCTGGAGGATTACCGCGCGGTCTACGATATTATTTTTCTGGATGTGGAGATGAAGCATCTGGACGGCATGGCCACGGCAGAGCGCATCCGGCAGATGGATGCAGACGTCATCCTGATCTTTATCACCAACATGGCGCAGTACGCCATCCGGGGCTACTCGGTGGGGGCGCTGGACTATGTGCTGAAGCCGGTGCCCTACTTTGCCTTTTCGCAGCAGCTGCTCAAGGCCGTTACCCGGCTGGAAAAGCGGGCAAAGCGCTACCTCACTGTGCCGGTGGAGGGCGGGCTGCGCCGACTGAACACCGCAAGCATCTATTACTTGGAAAGTGAGGGGCACCGGGTACACTTTTACACCGACGAGGGCGATTTTTCTGCCCCCGGCGCCCTCAAGACCTTTGAGGAAAAGCTGGCAGACTGCCCCTTTGCCCGGTGCAACAGCGGCTACCTGGTAAATCTGGCGCAGGTGCAGGCGGTGCAGCAGAACACGGTGCAGGTGGGACCCTATGAGCTGCAGATCAGCCGCCCCAAGCGCAAGGCCTTTCTTGCCGCCCTGACCGATTACATCGGAGGTGAAGGCTCATGACCGCGCTGCCGGATATCCCCCGGCTGTACACCGCCCTTGCCGAGTGTCTGGCGGTGCTGCTGGTCACCCCGGCGCTTGCACCCCGCTTTTCCAAGGCAGTTACCGTGGGGGTCACCCTGCTGTGGGCGGCGGTGCTGTCGGCCTTTCTGGGGCTGACCGGCAACGTGCCCGGCGGGTTCTGGATCCCCTGCATGGTGACGGCCATCGGGCTTTCCTACTTATACTTATGGGGTGTGTGGAGCATCACCCTGCTGGAGGCCGGGTATCACTGCGCCCGGGCGTTTATTCTGGCAGAGCTTGCCGCCAGCGTGGAGTGGCAGCTGCACTGCGCTCTCTGGCCTGCCCGCAGCCCGTGGGAGCCGCTGTCTTTGCTGCTGCTGGCGCTGGTGTACGGGGCGCTGTTCGGGGGGATGAGCTATCTGCTGCACATCAGACCCCAGCCTGCCGGGCATCTGGAGATCAGCGGCAGCGCCGCCCTGACGGCGGTCATGCTGGCGCTGACCGCCTTTGCGGTGAGCAATCTCGGCTTTTTGCCGGGCAGCGAGATCAACATGAGCATTTTTTCCATCCGCACTCTGGTGGATTTTTCCGGCGTGCTGATCCTGACCGTGCAGCACGAGCAGCTGCGGGAGAACGCTTTGCACAGCGAGCTTGCCGCCATGGATGAGGTGCTGCACCGCCAGTACGAGCAGTACAAGCGCAGCAAGGAGGGCATCAACCTCATCAACCGGCGGTACCATGAACTGAAAGTCCAGCTTGCCCGCATCCGGGAGGAGCAGGATCAGACCAAGCAGAACGCCGCCATTGCCGCCATGGAGAAGAACATCCGCCAGTACGAGGCCGAGAACAAGACCGGCAACCCGGTGCTGGATACCCTGCTCACCGCCAAGACCATGGAATGCCAGCAGGAGAATATCACCATCACCAGCGTAGCGGACGGCAGGATGCTGGGCTTTCTCACCATCCGGGAGCTGTGTACCATCGTGGGCGTGGCGCTGGACAACGCCATTGCCGCCGTGCGCGCCGAGCCGGACCCCGAAAAGCGGCTCATCAAGGTGGCGGTGTACAGTCAGGGCGGCTTTGCCATGCTGCGGTTCGAGCACTATACAGAGACTGCCCCCGCACTGGATGCGGACGGCCTGCCGCAGCAGGGGTCGGACCTGAAAAGCGTCCGCACCACCGTCGGGCAGCACGGCGGCAGCATGACGCTGCACTGGGAAAACAACTGGTGCACCCTGCGGATCTTATTTCCGCTGTCAAAAAACAAATGAATTTTTACGGCAGGTATCCCCTGCCGTTTTTTGTTGTCTGGCAGGGTGCACAAATATAATGCGGCAATATTTGTGTATGTGCACAATAAAATTTGAAACCTTATTGTAACTTCTGCAAATTATGCATCCAAAACGACAGATTGTGCGGAGAACGGTTCGTTCTGCAGTATATATGATAAAATGACATCAAGCAAAGGAGCGGACGCGCTCCGGAGAACAGCTATGAACCGGGTCGTGTACCCAAAAGAGAAGGAGTTAACAGTTATGGCACAGAAAAAGAAGGACAGTAAGATGATGGGCAAGATCATCAAAACTGTCGTTTCGGGTGTGTTGTGTGTCGCATTGGCGGGCGGTATAGTTGCGGCCAATGTGCTGATCCCGCCCAACGCCAGCAGCGTGCAGAGCATTTTGGGCCTGAAGAGCGGAGGCATCGACAACAGCAAGGCAAAGACCGAAGGCATCAACATGGAGTACGGCAAGCCCGGCTTTGACACAGAGGATGCGCTGGTTGAGGATGAGATCGCCCTGAACAAGCAGATCGCAGCAGAGGGCATCGTTCTGCTGAAAAACGACGCTGGCAAGATGCCGTACAGCACGGATACGACCTTCAGTTTTGTCAGCCATTCTGCTGTCAGCTACATTGGCGGCAATAAGGTCGATATGAAAACTGCTTTTGAAGATGCAGGCTTTGGCGTTAACGAAGCACTCTGGAAATTCTATTCCGAAGGCAACGGCAAGGACTACGGTCTGGGCGCCGGTTCTGTTTCCTACGGTGATGACGAGGACTTTTCCATCAACGAATGCCCCCTGTCTGTCATGAAAGCAGAGCCGGGTCTGACCGACTCCATGCAGGGCACTGTTCCCGTTTTTGTGTTCAGCCGTGTGGCTGGCGAGGGCCGCGATATGCCGCGCTCCATGTACAACCACACCGATGTGGAAGAGGACAAGACCAAGACCTACCTCGAGCCGGATTCCGTGGAACTGGAGATTCTCCAGTACCTGAACGACAACTTTGACGATGTCGTGCTGCTGCTCAACTCCAGTGCAGCGGTCGATCTGAGCTGGGTGGAGGATTATCCCAGCATCCACACGGTCATCTCGGCTCCTGCCATGGGCGACTACGGCCTGTGCTCTCTGGCAGAGATCTTCTCCGGCAAGGTCAATCCTTCCGGCCGCACCGTGGATACCTATGAAGTGGATGCCATGAACAGCCCGGCGGCGCAGAACTTCGGCGACTTTGCCTACTACGATGAGAATGGCAACCTCACCAAGTACAACTACGTCAGCTACAAAGAGGGCATCTATGTTGGCTACCGCTACTACGAGACCCGTTACGAGGATAAAGTCCTCGGTCAGGGCAATGCGGGCGATTACAACTACGACGATGCTGTGATGTACCCCTTCGGCTACGGCCTGTCCTACACGGATTTCGAGTGGTCTGATTACGATACCAGCTGGGATGGCGATACCTGCACTGTGACCGTCAAGGTCACCAACACCGGTTCTGTTGCAGGCAAGGACGTTGTGGAAGTCTACGCACAGAGCCCTTACACCGATTATGACAAGGCCAACAAGGTGGAAAAGGCTGCCGTTGAACTGGTCGGTTACGCCAAGACCTCGGAGCTGGCTCCCGGTGCAAGCGAGACCGTGACGGTCACCTTTGACCAGGAACAGCTGAAGTCCTACGACTACACCAACGCCAAGACCTACATCCTGGATGCCGGTGACTACTACATCACCGCAGCTAAGAATGCACACGATGCTGTCAACAACATCCTTGCCGTCAAGGGCAAGACTGTGGAAGATGGCATGACCGCCGATGGTGACGCCGGGTTTGTGGCGACCTATACCCCGGCCAACGGCACCGTGGATACCACGACCTATAAGAACGACACCACCACCGGCGTGGAGGTCACCAACCAGCTGGATCATGCAAACGGCGGGCTGCAGTATCTCTCCCGCAGTGACTGGACTGGCACCTGGCCGACCGTTGACGGCGAGGTCAGCGACCAGATCAGCACCTGGGGCAACCCCATCAACGGCACCGATGCAAACGGCAACCCCGCTTCCTATACTTACTATAAGACCATCAGCAGCGAGGATCTGGCAAAGCTGGATTCCTTCGATTCCCTGAACCCCACCGATCCTTCTACCCTGACCGATGAGCTTGTCTACGGCAAGGACAACGGCCTCGGCCTGATCGATATGCGTGGTCTGGATTACAACGACCCCAAGTGGAACGACCTGCTCGACCAGCTGACCCCCAGCGATTACCAGACCCTGATCACCCAGTCCGGCTATGGTACGGCAGCCATCAAGTCGGTGGATAAGCCCTCCGCGACCGACCGAGATACTGCCACCGGCCTGATCAACTTCGGTTTCGATGCAAGCGGCAACCTCTACTTCAAGGGCAACATCACGCACTGCGGCGTGATCGTTCTGGCACAGACCTACAACGATGATCTGGCCACTCACTACGGCGAGAACATTGGCGACGAGTCCTACTATCTGGATGTCGATGGCTGGTATGCACCGGCAGTCAACATGCACCGCACTGCATTCTCCGGCCGCAACAGCGAGTATTACTCCGAGGATCCGTTCATCGGCGGTCACATTGCTTCCCTCGAGTGTGAGGGTGTCGCCTCCCGCGGTATGTATGTCTTTGTCAAGCATTACGCCATCAACGATCAGGAGGACCACCGCGGCGACCGTGAAGGCCAGTACAGCATTGCGACCTTCCTGAACGAGCAGGCGGCCCGCGAGATCTACCTCAAGCCCTTTGAGATGTGCGTCAAGTCTGATAAGGTCGAGATGAACTATGCAAAGGACAACGGCGACGGCACTTACAGCAATGCCACCACCGAGATCCCGTCCGTCACCGGCATCATGACCTCCTTCAACCGCGTTGGCTATACCTGGGCCGGCGGCAACTACAACATGATCACCGGCCTGCTGCGCAACGAGTGGGGCTTCCACGGCTTTATCATCACCGACAACGCAAACACCGGTGTCTTTATGGACGCTGGCCAGATGATCCAGGCCGGTGCAGACGGCAAGCTGACCAACCTGCCCACCGGCGCACGTTATACCTTCAATAAGAATGATGTTTCGGATTATCACTATGGCCGTGAGGCAGTTCACAATATCCTGTACACCATTGCAAACTCCAAGGCAATGAACGGCGGTATGCCGGGCAGCCGTTATCTGGCAAAGGTCGAGCCTTACCAGAAGGTCATCTACGCAGTGGATGGTGTCTGCGGCGGTCTGATCGTGGTTCTGGCCGTTCTGACGATCCTCCGCTTCCGCAAAAAGAAAGAGGACGTAAAAACCGTCTGATCAACACATAGGAACAGAAGGGGCGGCGGGCAAACGCCCGCCCCCTTTTTTTTGATTGTCAGGAGAGACCCATGAAACACACAGATATCATCAAGAGCTTGTCTCTGGAACAGAAATGCGCCCTGCTGAGCGGCGGCACGGTGTTCACAACCCGGGCGCTGCCGGGCAAGGGCATCTCGGCCATTACCCTGTCGGACGGCCCTAACGGCGTGCGCAAGCAGGCGGGCGCAGCCGACCATCTGGGCCTGAACCCCAGTGTGCCCGCCACCTGCTTCCCTACCTCGGCTACCGTGGCCAACAGCTGGGACCCCGCGCTGGGCGAGGCTGTGGGCGCAGCCATGGGCGAAGAAGCAGCGGCACAGGGCGTGTCGGTGCTGCTGGGCCCCGGCCTGAACATCAAGCGCAGCCCCCTGTGCGGCCGCAACTTCGAGTATTTCTCGGAGGATCCCTACCTTGCCGGTAAGATGGCGGCGGCCTACGTCCGCGGCATCCAGAAAAACGGCATTGCCGCCTGCCCCAAACACTTTGCCGTGAACAGTCAGGAGCTGCGCCGCATGGCCTCGGATTCCATCGTGGACGAGCGCACCCTGCGGGAAATTTACCTGACCGGCTTCGAGATGGTGGTCAAGGAGGCACAGCCCAAGACCATCATGTCCGCCTATAACCTTGTCAACGGCACCTACGCCAACGAGAACGCCCACCTGCTCATGGATATCCTGCGCAGGGACTGGGGCTTTGACGGCGCGGTGGTCACCGACTGGGGCGGCAGCAACGACCACGCCTTGGGCGTAAAGAACGGCTCTACGCTGGAAATGCCTGCCCCCGGCGGGGACGCCATCCGGGAGCTGATGAAGGCGGTGCAGACCGGCAAGATCACCGAAGCGGACGTGGACGCCCGGCTGGAGGAGCTGCTGGAACTGGTGTTTACCACCAAGGCGGCGGTGGACGCCGCACCCGGCAAGTTCGATGCCGACGCCCACCACGCACTGGCACGCCGGGCTGCTGCCCAGAGCATCGTGCTGCTGAAGAACGAAAACAGCCTGCTGCCCCTTGCAAAAGGGGAAAAGGTGGCGGTCATCGGCGACTTTGCCGAGACCCCCCGCTATCAGGGTGCAGGCTCCAGCGCCGTCAACTCCATCAAGGTGGATTCCTTTCTGGACTGCCTTGCCGAAAGCGGCCTGAACAGCGTCGGCTACGCCAAGGGCTTTGACCGGCAGGGCAAGCCCGATGGGGCACTGAAAGCCGAGGCGGTGCTGCTGGCAAAGAACGCCAATGTGGTGCTGCTGTGCATGGGTCTGGACGAGATCAAGGAGAGCGAGGGCATCGACCGCGCCGACATGAAGCTGGCAGAGAACCAGCTGGAACTGCTGGCAGCTGTGGCGGCGGCAAACCCCAACGTGGTGGTGCTGCTGAGTGCAGGCTCCTCGCTGGAAAGCGCATGGGTCAAGGACTGCAAGGCGCTGGTCTACGGCTGTCTGGGCGGTCAGGCCGGTGCGGGCGCACTGGTCGAGGTGCTCACCGGCGCGCAGAACCCCTGCGGTAAGCTGGCTGAGACCTGGGCGCGCAGCTACGCCGACACCCCCGCAAAGGCGCATTTCGGCGGCGACGGCCCCACTGTGGAGTACCGCGAGGGTCTGTATGTGGGCTACCGCTACTACGACACCGCCGGTGTGCCCACCGCCTTCCCCTTCGGCTACGGCCTGAGCTACACTAGCTTTGCGTACAGTGACCTGAAAGCAGACGAAAAGGGCGTGACCCTGACTGTCACCAACACCGGCAGCTGTGCAGGTGCCGAGGTGGTGCAGCTGTATGTGGCAAAGCCGGATGCAAAGGTTTTCCGCCCCGTCAAGGAGCTGAAGGGCTTTACCAAGGTGCAGCTGGAAGCCGGAGAGAGCAAGACCGTCGCCATCCCGCTGGACGATAAGGCGTTCCGCTACTGGAACGTCAAGACCGACCGCTGGGAGGTGGAGGGCGGCAGCTATCAGCTGCTGGTGGGCGCTTCCAGCGCCGATATCCGCTTGACTGCCGCTGTCACGGTGGCGGGCACCGGCGCACCCGACCCCTATGCGGGCAAAAATCTGGAGCATTACCGCACCGCGCAGGTGCAGAACGTGCCGGACGCGGAGTTTGAAGCGCTGCTGGGCCATGCCATCCCGGAGAACAAAGTGCACATCGACCGCAACATGACGCTGGGCGAGATGGGACACGGACGCAGCCCCATCGGCTGGCTGGCAGCGGCGGTACTGGGTGCCCTGCTGCGCCGCAGCATCAAAAAAGGCAAGCCCGACCTGAACATCCTGTTCCAGTACAATATGCCTCTGCGTGCGCTGGCCAAAATGACCAACGGCGCTATCAGCATGGGCATGGTGGACGGCATCGTGATGGAGCTGCAGGGCTTCTGGATCATCGGCCTTGTGCGGGTGATCGTGGAGGCCGTGAAGAACCTTGTGCTGAACAGCCGCATGGAAGAGCGTCTGAAAAACAGCTGAAAGGAAGCAGGCTATGAATTTCTGGAATAACTTCGCGGCAAAGCACCCCGCCGCTGCCAAGTGGGTGCGCGAGGGCGGTCTGTTCGTCATCGTGTCCAACCTCATCACTGTGTTCAAGTACCTGCTGCTGCAGTTTCTGCCCAAGGCCTTTGCAAGCCTGCCGGTGGTGGATTTCGGCTGGCCGGGCATCGACATTACCCTGTTCGGCGAGACCTTCAAGTGGAATATCCTCGGCTACGATGCCGCCCACGGCGGTCTGCCCTACTTCTGCGCCTACATGATCGCCATGGTCATCGGCGAGTGCATCAACTTCCCCATCCAGCGTAACTTTGTGTTCCGCAGCAAGGGCAATCTGGCAAAGCAGATCGGCTGGTATGTGCTGGCGTTCTGCATCATCACCTGCATCGTCAACTCCATCAACTGCATCTGGGTGGCGGTGGCAGGCCTGCTGGTGCCGGACTTCATCTACAACATCGGCACCACCGTCCTCAACGGCGGTATCTCCATGGTCATCTTCTTCTTTGTGAATAAGATCATCTTCCCGGAGGGCGAAAAAGCCGCCAAATAATAAGCCATTCTCCTTCATTTTCTTCTTTTCATCATAAGCCGAAAGGGCTGCTCCGTTACCCGGGGCAGCCCTTTTGGTTTGGGGGGGGGTGCCTGCCGCAGCCGTCTTATTTTTGTTTTTCTGCACAAAATGTTCTGCGGGCAGGGTTTTCCTCTTGACAAGCGGGCAAATGTTTCGTACTATATTTAGTAGTATGGAATCAAAGACGCTGTACGCAGGTTTCAGTGTGACCCTGTACCCGTTTCAGGCAAAGCGTGCCTGTTTGATATAAAATGGAACCGTAAAGAGAAAAGCCGTATGCTTTTGCCCGTGCCGCCGGTTTTGGGCGGTGCGTATGCTTTTGGTGTCACTTTTTGGATTGAAAGCTCTTTCTATATCATTGCCCGTGTCCTGCTGCGCAGCGTCTCCTGCTTTTAATTTTGCATTGAATTGAAACAAAGGAGAGTGAACGCAATGACCGCGATCGGAGTGATCGTGGCCTTGATCGTTGCTGTTGTCGGTGTGGCTGCGGGCTATTTTATTGGTTACAACAACCGTAAAAAGACCGCTGAAGCCCAGATCGGCAGCGCCGAGGCCGAGGCTACCCGGCTGGTGAACGAGGCGATCAAGACCGCCGACCAGAAGCGCAAGGAAGCGGTTCTGGAAGCAAAGGACGAGGCTTTCCGTCTGAAAGCCGAGGTCGATGCCCAGAAGGCAGAGGCCGACAAGGAAATCAAGCAGCGCCGTGCGGAGATCAGCCGTCAGGAGAACCGCATCGACCAGAAGGAAACGGCGCTGGACCGCAAGACCGAAGCGCTGGAAAAGAAGGAAGAAGAGCTGAAAAAGCGCGCTGCCGAGGCCGAGGAGCGTCTGGCAGAGATCGATGCTTTGCGCGCCAAGGAGATGGAGCGTCTGGAAACGCTGGCCGGCCTGAGCCAGGAGGACGCCCGCGAGGTGCTGCTGCACAAGGTGGACGAGGAGCTGACCCACGAAAAGGCCGTGCGCGTTGCCGCCTACGAGACCGACCTGAAGGAAAACTGCGATAACATCGCCCGCAACCTCATCGGACAGGCCGTCAGCCGCTGCGCTGCCGACCATTGCAGCGAGACCACCGTCAGCGTGGTGCCGCTGCCCAGCGATGAAATGAAGGGCCGCATCATCGGCCGCGAGGGCCGCAACATCCGCGCACTGGAAACCGCTACCGGCGTGGATCTGATCATCGACGATACCCCGGAGGCCATTACCCTGTCCTCCTTCGACCAGACCCGCCGCGAGGTGGCCCGCATGACGCTGGAGCGCCTGATCGGCGATGGCCGCATCCACCCCGCCCGCATCGAGGAGACGGTGGAAAAGTGCCGCCACGATCTGGAACTGCAGATGAAGCGTGAGGGCGAGCGTGCGGTGATGGAGCTGGGCATCCACGGCCTGCACCCGGATCTGATCAAGCTGATCGGTCGGCTGAAGTACCGCACCAGCTTTGGCCAGAACGCCCTGACCCACAGCATGGAAGTGGCTTGGGTGGCCGGTCTGCTGGCAGGCGAGATGGGCGTGAACGTCACCATGGCACGCCGCGCCGGTCTGCTGCATGATATCGGCAAGGCACTGGATCACGAGATCGAGGGCAGCCACGTCCAGATCGGCGTGGACATCTGCCGCAAGTACAAGGAGAACACCCAGATCATCCACGCCATTGAGGCACACCACGGCGACGTGGAGCCCAAGACCCCGCTGGCCTTCATCATTCAGGCTGCCGACGCCATCAGCGCCGCCCGCCCGGGTGCCCGCCGCGAGAACGTGGAAAGCTACGTCAAGCGCCTTGAAAATCTGGAGGAGATCTCCTCCGGCTTCGAGGGCGTGGAGCAGGCCTTTGCCGTACAGGCAGGCCGCGAGGTGCGAATTCTGGTCAAGCCCGACGTCATCAGCGACGATCAGGTCATCCTGCTGGCACGCGCTATCGCAAAAAAGATCGAGGATACGCTGGATTACCCCGGCCAGATCAAGGTCAACGTCATCCGCGAGAGCCGCGCTGTGGAGTACGCAAAATAAAGCCTTTTCCGCAGGCTGCCGTGTTTTTTGCACGGCAGCCTGTTTTTTACGCCGAAACGATTGCATTTCCTGTTAAAAAAAGGTATCATGGATGCAGAAGAAAGCAAAAAGAACTGCGTCCGTGCGGATGCAGACCCGCAACGACCCCGGAACGGAAAGGAGCATCGTTTTATGAAAAACTGGAAAAAACTGCTGGCCTGCCTGCTGGTCAGCCTGATGGCACTGACCGTGTTCACCGCCTGCGATGCCAGCGTGGGTGCGCCCATGGTGCCGAAGCGCTCCACTGCTGAAAGCGCAAAGGCGCTGTGCGATAGATTCAAGGTGAGCTACAGCGAGGAGCTGAGCGACAAAGCCTATACCATCGCAAGCTGGGTCACCGACTCTTCGGTGTCCTGCGATACGAGCAAGGACAAGGACAAGACCGAGCTTTACCGCTGGGCCCATGTAGACAATGTTGTAAAAACCTATCTGGAGAAGAAGAGCTACGCCACTGCGTTTGAAAACATGGGCATGGGCATTCTGGGCACTGATACCTTTACCCCGGGCTTTGACTGGAAGCCGGACGCCGACGACCCCTCGGACATTATCTTTGTCCTGCCGAAGGACGGCACTTATCCCGAAGCTATGACCAAAGCGGCAGAGGGCAAAACCAAGCTGGGCGTTGCCTACGTGGTAAAGGACGGCGTAAGATACGCCGTGGTGCTGTTTGGGTAAAACCATTTTAAATGTGCGCCGCGTTCGCTATGCACATCAATAGCGGAAGTATGATTTAAATTTTGGGGAGCGGAACGTCTGCGGACGTTCCGCTCCCTTGTTTTGGGTAGCTTGAGCGAGCGACAACCACCAGCTCCGCTGGTGGAGTAGAAAATGCTTTAGCTATAAGATTCGAGCGAAGAGAGATGACAAAGAAATTGTCATCTTAGAAGATGCACTTTGCAACATAGCTCGTTAGAGCGGTAGGGCAGGTAATGCAGATGAAAGATGCTTGCTCGTGGCCCCTTAAGGGGCTTTGCTAGTATTATGCCCTTCTAGGGCTTACTCAAGCCACCGGCTCAGCCGGTGGTTTTGACTCACGGGAGGGAGCCTTTGGCATGGCGGGAAAGTTTGCGGCGGGGGAATTACCCCCTCAGGCTCACTACGTTCGCCAGCTCCCCCAAGGGGACGCCTTTTGGCAATGCCGTAAAGTTACCCGTCACCGCTGAAGCCGTCCCCTTGGGGAAGGTGGCATCGCCGCAGGCGATGACGGAAGGGGTTCCCCACCCGTGAAAAAGTGGCTCAGAAACGCCCGCAGGCGTTTCTGAGCCACAAATTATAATAATCTTTCCGCTGATTATGCGCAAAGCAACGCGGAGCGCATTCAAAATCGTCCCACGCAAAAAGCAGCCGCCGCACTTTCTCGTGCAGCGGCTGCTTTGTTTGTGCTATGATGCGATCAGACCTTCAGGAAAGCCGGCAGGGGCTTGCCTTCCTTGAGCCACTGGTGATACTCGGCGGTGGCGGCAAATTCCACGTCACCGGCAGAGTTCAGGGCAGTTTCCACCGAGTCCTGCACCACGCCGATGATGAAGCCCACGCCCACCATCTGCATGGCGATGTCGTTGGAGATGCCAAACAGCGAGCAGGCCATGGGGATCAGCAGCAGGGAGCCGCCAGCCACGCCGGAAGCGCCGCAGGCGCCCAGAGCGCTCATGGCGCTCAGCACGATGGCGGCGGGCAGGGACACCTGAATGCCCAGCGTATTGGCCGCTGCCAGCGTCATGATGGTAATGGTGATGGCGGCACCATCCATGTTGATGGTGGCGCCCAGCGGGATGGACACGGAGTACATATCCTTGTCCAGACCCAGCTTTTCACACAGGGACATATTCACGGGGATGTTGGCGGCAGAGCTGCGGGTGAAGAAAGCGGTCAGGCCGGACTCCTTCAGGCAGCGGAATACCAGCGGGTACGGGTTGCGGCGCAGGTAAACGAACATGATAAAGGGGGAAACGATCAGCGCCATGAACAGCATGGTGCCCACCAGCAGCGCCAGCAGCTTGCCGTACTGGGTAAAGATGGCAAGACCGTTGCCGGAAACGTTGGTGTACACCAGACCCATGATGCCGAAGGGTGCCAGATTGATGATCCAGCGCACGATCTGAGAAACGGCATCGGCGGTGTTTGCCAGAAAGACCTTGGTGCTCTCTGCGCCGATGTTCTTCATGGCAATGCCGAACATACAGGCCCAGAACAGGATGCCGATGTAGTTGCCGTTCATCAGGGCGCTGACGGGGTTGGCCACAAAGTTGGTCAGCAGGGTGCTCAGCACCTCGCCCAAGCCCTGCGGGATCACGTCAGACTGTGCCGCGTCGGCCAGCACCACCGTGACCGGGAACATAAAGCTGGTGACGACCGCAATGGCTGCCGCCAGAAAGGTGGTGAGCATGTACAGCCAGATCACGGTGCCAAAGCGGCGGTCCAGCTTGGACGAGCCCTGTGCCAGTGCGCTTGCCACAATGACGAACACCAGCACCGGGGCAATGCCCTTCAGCGCACCGACGAACAGGCTGCCCAGCTCGCCTACCCAACCCGCGCCCGGCGCAACAAGCGCCAGCACCGAACCGACTGCCAGGCCGATCAGGATGCGCAGAATCAGGCTGGTCTGGTTGTATTTTGCTACAACCGCTTTCAAGGTTTTCATATCGTAACACTCCTCTTACACTGTACGCCCAGCGCGTACATTTTCCTGTTTCTTATACAAGAACAGTTGTCATTATAGCACATACGGCAAAAAAGAGGAAGTGTTTTCAGGCATTTTGACGCCTCAAATCACGTTTTTTGTAACCTTTTGCAAAATTGCCTTGAAAACTGTACTTGTATAAAATACAGTTTTGCGGTTTTGACGAGGGAAACCCTCTCAGTCATCGCTGCGCGATGCCAGCTCCTCCGAGGGGGGAGCTTTAACTCCCTCAGTCAAAACCTATCGGTTTTGACAGCTCCCTCTGGGAGGGAGCCTTTGGCACGGCGGGAAAGTTTGCGCCTGAAGTGCAAAGCTTGCGGGCGTGTCTGCTCCCCCTTGGGGGAGCTGTCGCGCAGCGACTGAGGGGCTACGAATGGAGAAGCGAAAAAAGCGTTAAAGCGATAGCGCCGACTGGCGCAGCGCTAGCTTTTTTGTGCTTCGACTTCTTCTTTAGGATTGTCAAGGGCGTGCAGCCCTTGGAAACGGGTTGCGGCACCCAGCATCCGCTTCGTGCCTTGGGCGGCACTCGCGTCTTGCTGGCCGCTGCCCCAACAACTCCTCCCTGTTTCCGCCGCTGGCGGCGGTCGTCGTCGTTGCTGTTGCGGGGTGGGTGGAGTCCAGAGGTAGGGAGGGGGGAGTCGGAACACCCCTCCCTGCCTCTGGCCCAGCGGAGCGTCCTTGCACGCTGACGGCAGGCAGAAAGTTGCCATAGCAGCAACGCTGCAACTGCCGTTCACCGTTACGACCCCACCCATGAAAAAAGGTTCTGAAAAGCCCGCAGACTTTTCAGAACCACAAAATTAAAATTATTTTCCCGCTTACCCCAGCTGGCTCTGGGTCAGGGACATCCGCTGGTAGGCAATGCGCGGGGTGCCGTCCGCCACATGGATGATGCCGCAGCGGGTAAAGCCCTCGCTTTCCAGCAGGTGCTGCATCACCGTGTTGTCGGCGTGGGTGTCGGCGCGCAGGCTCTCGCAGTGCTCCAGACACCACTCCACCACTGCTTTGCCCACGCCCTTGCTCTCGCCCGCCGAAGCCAGCCGGTGCAGCGTGCCGTAGGGCAGGGTGTCGTTGAGCCACTGCCCGTCCTCAATGACCTTGTAGGTGGGGTCCTCGCCAAGGACAAAGGCAAACACCGCCTGCATCTGGCCGTTTACCATGTACACGAACAGCCGGTTGGTGTCGATATCCTCTTCCAGCAGCTCCGGGCTGGGGTAGTTGTCCCCCCACTGGGTGGGGTTGCCGTTTTTCGCCATGAAATCCCGCGCACGGGCATAGACTTCAAGGATCTTTGCCATATCCGCTCTTACTGCTCCGCGAAACATATCCACTCATCCTCTCTTGCCCGCGCCCTGCCGCGCGGGGTACATTTATTTCAGTATAACACAATTTTCCATAAAGCACCAGATTTTTCTCCATTTTGCGGCAAAAACAGACCGCCGTGCGCGGGGCGGCAGCACGGCGGTCGGGGGCGGCAAATCAAAAGAGGGCTTCATGCGGTGGGGCGGCGAGGAGCGACGCCGGTGCGCACCAGCCGGTACTCCCGGGGGCTCAGGCCGTAGCGCTCGTGGAACAGGCGGTAGAAGTAGCTGGTGTTCTCGTATCCCACCTGCGCAATGATCTGCTGGATGTTCAGATCGCTGCGGCGCAGCAGCCGCGCGGCAGTTTCCATGCGGTGCTTTTGCAGCAGTTCCTTGTAGGTGCGCCCGGTCTGGGCGCGCACGCACTCGCTGACATACGCCAGCGAAACACCATAAGCCCTTGCCACATTGGAAAGGCTGGCCTCACGATAATTTTGGGTGATCTCCTGCAGCGCCGCCTGCACCAGTGCATCGCGGCTCACAGCCTCCATGCGGGCGGGCTGCGGGGAGCGTTCAAGCTTTGCCATCATTGTATCTGTCCTCCGTAACGGTGCGGCTGGCGGGGGACTGGGGGAAGCCGGAACCACCCGCCGCACGATAACTGCGGAGCCCTTTCCGGGCTCTTATACCTTGAATACGAATCACCCGCCGCAAACATTGCAGAAAAGATAAAAATTTTTTAGTCAATTTTCGTTGTAGAGGGAAAGAGGACGATTTTGAATGCGCTCCGCGTTGATCTGCGCATCAATAGCGGAAGAATTATTTTAAATTTCGGGTTTCAGGAAAGTCTGCGGACTTTCCTGAAACCCATTTTCACGGGAGGGGTTCCCACAGAAAAAGGCTGCCCGCCAATTGGCAGACAGCCTTTTTCAGAAGAAAATAAGGAAAACACGCGCCCAAAGGGGCAGAGTGAGTATCAGAACATGCTTTCGTCCTTGTAGCGCCCGGTGCGCACGAACTGCACCCACTCGGCTACATTCACGGCGTGGTCGCCGATGCGTTCCAGATACTTGATGACCATGAGCAGATCCAGCGCGGCGTCCACCTTGGCGGGGTCGGCGGCGATCTCCTGTGCCAGCGTGTGCTTGATGGCGTTGAAGTCGTAGTCCACGGCGTCGTCTGCGGCGATGACGCGGCGGGCGGCGATCTCATCCTCGGCGGTCAGGGCATCCATGGCGTCTAAGATCATCTGGTAGGCCTTGCGTCCCATGGCAATAGCCTGACTGACAGCGGGGTCGCCCTCCTTGCGCACGGTGACGAGATGCGGGATGATCTCCGCGATATCCGAGGCGTGGTCGCCCATACGCTCGATGTCGGTGACTACCTTCATGGCGGTGGAAATGTGGCGCAGATCGCCCGCCACCGGCTGCTGGCGCAGCAGCAAGGTCATGCAGCGGTGCTCAATGTCCCGCTCCATGTTGTTGATGCGGTCATCCCCCTGCACGATCTTCTGGGCGGCTGCGGTGTCGGCGGTGCACAGCGCTTCCAGCGCGTTCTCCACGGCCTCGGCGGCGTTCTGCCCCATCTCCACCAGCGCGGCCTTAAGAGACTCCAGATCGCTGTCGTATTGTTTGCGAATGCTCATTGCTTTGTTCCTCCCTGCATTAACCGAACCGACCGGAGATGTAGTCCTCGGTGCGCTTGTCCCGGGGCGTGCTGAAGATCTGGTTCGTGGGGCCAACTTCCACCAGCTCCCCCAGCAGGAAGAAGGCGGTGCGGTCGCTGATACGGGCCGCCTGCTGCATATTGTGGGTAACGATGACCACGGTGTAGTTCTTTTTCAGTTCGTTCATCAACTCCTCCACCTTCATGGTAGAGCCGGGGTCCAGTGCGCTGGTGGGCTCGTCCATCAGCAGCACCTCGGGCTTGACCGCCAATGCCCGGGCGATGCAAAGACGCTGCTGCTGCCCGCCGGAAAGGCCAAGGGCGCTTTTTTTCAGGCGATCCTTCACCTCGTCCCACAGGGCTGCGCCCCGCAGAGAGGTTTCTACCAGCTCGTCCAGCTCGGCCTTATTGCGCACGCCGTGCAGCTTGGGGCCGTAAGTGATGTTGTCGTAGATGCTCATGGGGAAGGGGTTTGCCTTCTGGAACACCATGCCCACGCGGCGGCGCAGGTCGGTCAGCTCCATCTCGCGGGCAAAGATGTCCTCGCCCTTCAGCCGTACATCGCCCTCGATGCGCACGCCCGGCACAAGGTCGTTCATGCGGTTCAGGGTCTTTAAAAAGGTGGACTTGCCGCAGCCGGAGGGGCCGATCAGTGCGGTGATCTCCCGCTCGCCCACATCCAGCGAAATGCTCTTCAGCGCCTTGAAGTCGCCGTACCAGAGGTTCAGATCCTTTGCCGATATCACCGGCACATTCGTGTTTTCCATAGAGTACCTCTTTATTTTTACTGCTTCTGTTTCAGTTTCGTTTTCGCCAGCCGTGCTGCCAGATTGATCAGCAGCACCAGCACCAGCAGCACTGCGCCGATGCCCCATGCGGAGGTGAAATCGCCGTCCTCAAAGGCGCGCAGGTACAGCAGCACCGACAGGGTAGCGCCATTGGAGGTGTAGGCTTTGAACACGCTCTTGGCGATCACCTCTGCCGCACCGGCGGTGAACAGCAGCGCAGCGCTTTCGCCCACGATGCGTCCCACAGCCAGAATGCAGCCGGTGACGATGCCGTCAATGCTGCAAGGCAGCACGATAGTGCGGATGATGTGCCACTTGCCCGCACCCAGACCCATAGCACCCTCACGGTAGCCCTGCGGCACCGTTTTCAGGGATTCCTGTGTGGTGCGGATGATGGTGGGCAGGTTCATCACCACCAGCGTCAGACTGCCGGACAAAAGACAGGTCTGGAAGCCCAGCGCCTGACTGAACACCAGCATACCCACCAAGCCGTAGATGATGCTGGGGATACCGGCCAGCGTTTCGTTGGTGAACTCAATGACCTCGATGAGCCGCCGGTTGGAGGCGTATTCGGTCAGGTAGACCGCCGCACCCACGCCCAGCGGCAATACGATGAGTAATGTCAGCACAATGACATACAGGGTGTTGAGGATGGCGGGCAGAATGCCGTCCGTCTTTTTCAGCACACTGGCGGTGGTGGAAAGGAATTTCCAGCTGATGTGGGGGATGCCCCGCACCAGCACCATGCCGATGATCCCGGCCACCAGAATCATCACCAGCACTGCGCTTGCCCAGACCAGCACGGTCATCACCCGGTTCCATGCCCGGCGGGAGGGCGAAAAGCCGTTATTCATCGTGGTTTCCTCCCTTCAGTACCACATTCAGCACAACGTTGATAAGCATGATGAACACGAACAGCACCAGCGCGATGCTGAACAGTGCCTGCCGCTGCAAGCCGCCGGCGTAGCTCATTTCCTTGGCAATGGCGGTGGTCAGCAAAGTAACGCTGCGGAACAGGCTGTCCGGCATATTGGGGCTGTTGCCCGCCACCATCATCACAGCCATGGCCTCGCCGATGGCGCGGCCGATGCCCAGCACAACGCCTGCGGCAATGCCGCTTTTCGCCGCCGGGATGCTGATCTTGAACCATGTTTCGGTGTCGGTGGCACCCAGCGCAAGACTTCCCTGCTCATACTCCGGCGGCACGGCGTTGAGCGCCGTCACCGACACGGATACGATGCTGGGTAAGATCATGATGGAAAGCACCACGATGGCGCTGAGCAGGCAGGCACCGGAGGCCTTGCCGAAAGCTTTTGCCACGGCGGGCACCAGCACCTGCATACCCAAAAGGCCGAACACCACGCTGGGGATGCCGGACAGCAGCTCGATGGCGGTGACCACCACGGTGCGCAGTTTGGGATTTGCGGCCTTGGAGAGGAACACTGCCGTCAGCAGGCCGATGGGCACGCCGAGGATGGTGGCGCCCATCGTGCCGTAGACACTGGACAGGATGAAGGGCAGGATGCCGAACAGCGGCTCTGCCGCGGTGGACGCCCATTTTGTGCCGAACAGGAACTTGAACAGGCCAATTTTATGGATAGCCGGCACGCCGGAGACCACCATGTACACCGAGATGAGCACCACACAGCACACCGCCAGCATTCCGCACAGGAAGAAGATGAAATTCATCACCGCTTCCAGCCAGTCGGCGGGGGTGCGGGGCAGCCGCACCCGGCGCAGAGAAGAGGTTGTATTTTTCATAACGCGATCCTATAAAAAGCCGCACCAGCCCAGCCTTTTAGGGCAGGCCGACGCGGCAGTTCTCTTGTTCAGATGCGGGGTGGGCGGTTCACCGGGGAGCTTTCCCCGCGAAATTCGGGGCTTCCAGCTCCCGCCCTATTGCCTGCGGCAACAGGGTCCCACCCTCGGATCATTCGCTGGGGAAACTCCCCGGCAAACCACCCGGTAATTACTCGTTCACGGGCACAGCGCCTGCGGTGCGGATGAGGTCGGCAGCGTCCTTGCTGGTGGCAAAGTCCACAAAGGCCTGCGCCTGCTCAGAAAGGGCAACGCTCTTGTTGGTAACGAACACGAAGGGACGCTGGATCTTGTAGCTGCCGTCCTTCACGGTATCCTCGCTGCACTCCACACCCTCCACGGTGACCATGGCAACGGTGTCGCCCACAGCGGACAGAGAAGCGTAGCCGATGGCCAGCGGGTTTGCCTCCACGGCGCTGATGACAGCGCCGGTAGCGGTCAGCTCCTGTGCGTACTTGCAGCTGTCCTTCACGTCCACGATGCTCTCAAAGCCATCGCGGGTGCCGGAACCGGCCTCACGGCCCACCAGAACGATCTCGCCGTCGTCGCCGCCGACCTCCTTCCAGTTGGTGATCTCGCCGGTGAACATCTTCTTCAGCTGCTCCACAGTCAGGTCGGCGACCTTGCTGTCCTTGCTCACGATGATGGCGATGCCGTCCAGCGCCACGGTGGTGCCGTCCACATCGTTCTTCTCCTCGTCCTTCAGGGCGCGGGAGGACAGGCCGATGTCCAGCGTCTTGTCGGTAGCGCCGGTGATGCCTGCGCCGGAACCGGTGGGGTCGTAGCTGACGGTGACGCCCGGCTCGACCTCGGCAAAGCCCTCGGTCAGGGCAGCGATGACGTTCTTCATGGAAGTAGAACCGCCGGTAGCAACGTTGCCGCTCAGGGTGCCGGCTGCCTGCTCGGCAGCGGAAGAAGCGGTGATGGAAACAGAAGCAGCGGTGCTGGATGCAGAAGAAGCAGAACCGCCGCAGGCAGTCAGGGCGGCAGCCGCAGCAGCTGCACCGCAAACGGTCAGAAATGAACGACGAGAGATCTTTTTCATGATAGAATTTCCTCCATTAAAAACCCGGGCTCCCGCCCGGCACTGTCTTTTTGTGTTTTCCTTGGGAACGGCCTTATTCTACCGCTTTGCCGCCCTTGCCGCGACCATGGACGTGCAAAAAGTGCGTAAAACTTTGTGCACAATGCCAGCCCCAATGTAAAGAACAGGTAACGCGGCACAAAACAAAAAGCCGCCGGGCGCTCCTGTTTCCAGAAGTGCCCGGCGGCGGGGTGTATTCGGTTTTACTCTACGCTGCCTGTTACGTTTTTGCCGTTGTTCCCGTAGAGGAACACAGCGGTTTGACCATTGTAGCGCACACGCAGTTCATAAGTGCCGGTGCTGTTCTTTTCCGGCACAGGTTCCTTGGTTTCCAGATAGAACGCTTTCTTGCCGTTAGTGCCGGTATAGACAGCTGTCTGACCCGGATCTGCGACCAGTTCGTTCCGCTTGAAATACAGCGTTTCCTTGGTGTCCGCCTCCCGGAAGATGCAGGTGATGTCCTCCGGTTTGATGACTACCTTTTCGATGGTGCTGTGATTCTGGATGGTGAACTGTGTCCAGTAGGTCAGCTGCCTGACTATGCCGTCGCCCAGGCCGCCGCCCAGAAACGGCGTTGTACAGATAAAGGTGACATCACCGATCTTCGCCACACCGCTGGTCTTGTCGATCACAGTATCCCCGCAGCCGGTCAAAGCCCCTGCGGCGGTCAGCACCAGTGCCCCGGCGCTGAGCTTGAGAAATGTTCTGCGGTCGATCATAGCAATGCACCTCCTGTATTAGGCTGTTTGGGTTCAATTATGCAAGTTTGGAATCCTTCTTAAAGGTATAGCCTTCATAAACACCGGTATAGGTCTCGGTGGGGTCTACGCCAACCCTAAGCTTGATATCTGCGGTTTGAGCTTCCATTGCCTGATAGAGATTTTTCTGGCTCTCATCCAGACGGAAGGTCAGCACACCCGTTTTGCGCTCGCCCTTTTTCATGACCAGCGTGATATTGCTCAGCAGATTTCCGCCCTGCAGCGCGACTTTCTGACCGTCGATCTTAAGCACAAACACGGATTTTGCGGGGAAACTGAAGCCATTGGAATTATCCAGATTATGAACGCGCACAGTCACTGCGAAATCTGCATACCAGGATTTCCCGGTACCTATGCCCTGATCATGAGGGACGGCACTCCATTCACCCACAGCAACCGTAAAGCCACCCAGATCGGTGCCGCTGTCACTTTCACCGCAGCCGCCCAGCAGTCCGGTCATGGATACTGCCACTGCCACCGCAGCAGAGGTCTTTAAAAACGCACGACGATCCATTTTCATAGCCATAATACAAACCCTCCTCAAATGCTTTTTGCACCCTAAGAGTACCACATTTTACCACATTGTCAACTATCGGAACTTAGGTTTCACCATTTTATCGTTCCTTTATAGTAGATATCGCAGCGCGGCAGCGGGCGCAGTGTCTGCCGCCGTTCCGGGGCTGCGGCGAAAATTTTACTTTTTTCCAATAAAATCGAAATTTGCTGTTGACAAAGGGCACCCGGTATGCTAAAATAGCCAAGTCGGGTGCGAACACCTGATGCAAAATGGACGTATGGCCCGTTGGTCAAGCGGTTAAGACAGAGGCCTCTCACGCCTTTAACATCGGTTCGATTCCGGTACGGGTCACCATTTTATAGTAGTAAAACGGCTGTATGCCGTTTTATATAGATGCCTCTTTAGCTCAGTCGGTTAGAGCACCTGACTGTTAATCAGGGTGTCGCCTGTTCGAGTCAGGCAAGAGGCGCCAGTAAAGCGATGGAAAATTTCCATCGCTTTTTTCTTTTTCCGGCAGTCTTGTTGACAGCACCGCCCCGGGGGGCTATACTTAACACACTATAAAGTATAAAAGGAACCTCCTGCCGCGCAGCTTTACGGTGCAGTAAGGCGAAAAGGCGCCCCCTTGGGGGAGCTGGCAATGCCGCAAGGCATTGACGGAGGGGGTCAAACCCTTGACAAAGGAGAACATCATGAAAAAAGTTATTCTGACCGGCGACCGTCCCACCGGCCGCCTGCACGTTGGCCACTATGTCGGCTCTCTGAAGGAGCGGGTGCGGCTGCAGAATACCGGCGAATATGACGAGATCTTTATCATGATCGCCGACGCGCAGGCGCTGACCGACAACGCCGACAACCCGGAGAAGGTGCGCCAGAACATTCTGCAGGTGGCACTGGACTATCTGGCCTGCGGTCTGGACCCCAACAAGGTGCACATCTTCATCCAGTCCATGGTGCCCCAGCTGACCGAGCTGAGCTTCTACTACCAGAATCTGGTCACCGTCAGCCGTCTGCAGCGCAACCCCACCGTGAAGAGCGAGATCCAGATGCGCAACTTCGAAGCCAGCATCCCGGTGGGCTTCTTCTGCTACCCCATCAGTCAGGCAGCCGATATCACCGCCTTTAAGGCTACCACCGTGCCCGCCGGTGAGGATCAGAAGCCCATGATCGAGCAGTGCTGCGAGATCGTGCACAAGTTCAACTCTGTCTACGGCGAAACGCTGGTAGAGCCCGAGATCGTTCTGCCCCAGAACGCCGCCTGCCTGCGTCTGCCCGGCATTGACGGCAAGGCCAAGATGAGCAAGAGCCTTGGCAACTGCATCTATCTGTCCGAGGAGCCGGAGGAGATCGAGAAGAAGGTCAAGTCCATGTTTACCGACCCCAACCACCTGCGTGTGCAGGACCCCGGCAAGGTGGAGGGCAACCCGGTGTTCATCTATCTGGACGCCTTCTGCCGCCCGGAGCACTTTGCCGAGTTCTGGCCGGAGTACCAGAATCTGGACGAGGTCAAGGCGCACTATCAGCGCGGTGGTCTTGGCGATATGAAGGTGAAAAAGTTCCTGAACAGCGTCATGCAGGCTGAGCTGGAGCCCATCCGCACCCGCCGCAAGGAGTGGGAGCAGCGCCTGCCCGAAGTGGTGGAGATCCTCAAGGAGGGCAGCGCCTACGCCGAAAAGACTGCTGCCGCCACACTGGACGAGGTGCGCAAGGCCATGCGCATCGACTACTTCGACAACGATAACCTGCTGAAATAATATTTATGAGAGAGCCCGAAACGCCTGTGGCGTTTCGGGTTCTCTTTTGCATCGTTTACGAAAATTGCATAGAAAATGCGGTCAAACTATGCTAAAATAGCGGCAACAAGTACAGAAAGCCCCGTTTGGGGGCGAAAAAAAGGAGAACCACCATGCAAAAGACCATCTGGATCACCGGAGCAAGTTCCGGCATCGGCCGGGAGTTTGCCCGCCGGTACGCCGCCATGGGCTGTCGGCTCATCCTGACTGCCCGCCGCGCCGACCGTTTGCAGGCTCTTGCCAAGGAGCTGCACGCAGCCCACGGCACCGAATGCCGCATCGAGACCGCCGACCTCTCCCGCGCCGAGGAGTGCAGCCGCCTGTGCGAGGTGCTGGCTGATGAGCACATCGACATCTTCATCAACAACGCCGGTTTTGGCGTCTGCGGCAGCATTCTGGAAACGGAGGAAGCCCGCGAGGAAGAGATGATCCAAGTGAACGTAGCCGCCATGGCGCGGCTGTTCCGCGCCGTGGTGCGCAAGATGCACGCGCAGGGCGGCGGCACCATCCTGAATGTGGCGTCCTCTGCGGGGCTTCTGCCCGGCGGGCCCTATATGGCGGGCTACTACGCCAGCAAAGCCTATGTGGTCAGCATGACCCGCGGCGTGGCCGAGGAGCTGCGGGAGATGCACAGCCCGGTCTACGTCTGCGCCCTCTGCCCCGGCCCGGTGGATACCGAGTTCAACGACCACGCCGGGGTGGTGTTTGCCCTGCGGGGCATCACGCCGGAGCTGTGCGTGGAGGAAGCTCTGCTGGGCATGATGCACCGCAAGACCATCATTGTGCCTTCTGCCTTTATGCGGCTGTGTACCAGCGCCCAGCGCCTTGTGCCCATTCCCCTGCTGATGCCCATCGTGGCGCGCCAGCAGAAGAAAAAGCTGGGGTAAAAGCCAAAGGTCGCCCAAACTTGTCAACAAGCCCAAATTAAGCCGGGATATCTTGTGCACCGTGACAAGGCACGTCAGCCTGCACAAATTGATGACCGAAAAACAGCAGTCTGACGTGCTGTTTTTCGGCAAAAAAGCGGAAATCTAAAGAAAGTACAACAAAACTTCACAAGAATGTGCCTTGACACTTCCTGCAAAGGATGCTAGACTGGTATACAAGTAAGAGCGCGCTCCGGCACGGCCGGATACGACGCGCTTTGCAAAGCAGCACGGTGCGGTTTTGCTCCGTGTAAAATATGGTTTTTTGACAGGAGGACTTTATTATGGCACAGTGCACTCCCAAATCTTTTGACCTGACCGGCAAGGTGGCGCTGATCACCGGCGCATCCTACGGCATCGGCATGGCAATTGCAAAGGCTATGGCAGCCAACGGCGCTACCATCGTGTTCAATGATATCAAGCAGGAGCTGGTGGATAAGGGTCTGGCTTCCTATGCAGAGGCTGGCATCAAGGCTCACGGCTACGTCTGCGACGTCACCGATGAGGACGCCGTCAACGCCATGGTGGCAAAGATCACCGAGGAAGTCGGCCACATCAACATTCTGGTCAACAACGCCGGTATCATCAAGCGCATCCCCATGACCGAGATGAGCGCTGCCCAGTTCCGTCAGGTCATCGACGTGGATTTGAACGCTCCCTTCATCGTGGCAAAGGCCATCATCCCCGATATGATCGCACAGGGCGGCGGCAAGATCATCAACATCTGCTCCATGATGAGCGAGCTGGGCCGTGAGACCGTTTCTGCTTATGCAGCAGCAAAGGGCGGCCTGAAGATGCTGACCAAGAACATTGCTTCCGAGTACGGTGCTTACAACATCCAGTGCAACGGCATCGGCCCCGGCTACATTGCTACCCCGCAGACCGCACCGCTGCGCGAGATCCAGCCCGACGGCAGCCGTCACCCCTTCGACCAGTTCATCGTTGCCAAGACCCCCGCAGGCCGCTGGGGCGAGGCCGAGGATCTGGGCGGACCCGCTGTGTTCCTGGCATCTGAGGCTTCTGACTTTGTCAACGGCCTGATCCTGTATGTGGACGGCGGCATTCTGGCCTACATCGGCAAGCAGCCCCAGTAAACGCTGAGGGCACTCCGCAGTTCTGGACCCGGGGACTGCCGCACAGCGTTGTGTGGCAGTCCCCTTTTGTTTGTACGGGAAAGGATGTTATGCTATAATGGAAAAAACACATCAGGATCTCCCTTGGGTGCCCCATGCCGAGATTGCCCCGGAGCCCTGCGGCCCCGGGGTGCAGCGCCGCGTGCTGGCCTACAGCAAGGACGCCATGTGTGTGGAAAACACCTTTGAAACCGGCGGCGTGGGCGCCATGCACTGCCACCCCCACACCCAGATCACCTATATCGTCTCCGGGCGATACCGCTTTACCATCGGGGACGAGACCCGGGAGGTAGGCCCCGGCGACACCCTGCTCAAGCAGAACGGCGTGATGCACGGCTGTGTCTGTCTGGAGGGCGGCGTGATGCTGGATTTCTTTACCCCCATGCGGGAGGACTTTGTATAATCCCTGCGTACCGCAGGGAAAAATAAGAAGGAGAACCATTGTTATGAAGATCGCACTTATCAACGAGAACAGTCAGGCCGCCAAGAACGGCATCATTGAAGCCGCCCTGAAAAAGGTGGTGGAGCCCATGGGTCATGAGGTGGTCAACTACGGCATGTACGCCGCCGACGATGCTGCACAGCTGACCTATGTGCAGTGCGGCATTCTGGCTGCTATCCTGCTGAACAGCGGCGCTGCGGACTACGTTGTTACCGGCTGCGGCACCGGCGAGGGCGCCATGCTGGCACTGAACAGCTTCCCCGGCGTTATCTGCGGCCATGTGGAGGACCCCGTGGATGCCTACACCTTTGCCCACGTCAACGACGGCAACGCCGTTGCCATGCCCTTTGCCAAGGGCTTCGGCTGGGGCGGCGAGCTGAACCTCGAGTACTGCTTCGAGAAGCTGTTCGGCTTCGGCCACGGTCAGGGCTACCCCAAGGAGCGCGTTGTGCCCGAGCAGCGCAACAAGAAGATTTTGGACGGCGTGCGCGCCGCCACCTTCAAGCCCCTCATCGAGTGCCTGAAGAGCATCGATCAGGAGCTGCTGAAGGGCGCTGTGGCCGGTGCAAAGTTCTCTGAGCTGTTCTTCGCCTCCTGCAAGGACGAGGAACTGGCCGCCTACGTCAAGACCCTGCTGTAAGCTGCGGAGGAGATCATGCAAGGACTGACCCTGTTCAACCTGAACCTCACCCACCTGTTGGATGCCTTTCTGGAAACTGCAGTGCCCATGATCGCCGGTCTTGCGGAGGTGGTGGGTCTGTTCATCATCATCACCAGTCTGGCCAAGGCCACTTTTTACTATGTCCGCGCCACCTTCTTCAACGACCACCGGGACTTCCACCATGAAATGAGCAGCGGCCTGACCACCGCGCTGGAATTTCTGATGTCGGCAGAGATCGCCAAGACCTTTTTGCTGCAAAATCTGGAGTCGGTGGTGCCGCTGGCGGCTACCTTTGCGCTGCGCGCTCTGATGAGTATGCTGCTGCACTGGGAGATGGAGGGCGGCCACCGCCCGGCAAACGCCAAGGAAAAGGACAAGTCCGGCTCCCCGAAGGACGGCAAAAACGGCTGACAGGCAAAAGATTTGCCAAACTTTAGCAGGGCAGAGTTTCACCGTGTTGTGAAAAACGTAAAACCTTGAGATGAATACTTGACAGGTTTGCACAAAGAGACTATACTCGTGCCATCGAAAGCAAAGGCGCTGACGGAAGCAATTCCGCCAGCGCCTTTTGTGTTTTCGGGGATACTGCCGCACGGAGAGAATAGAGGGCTCCCTGTGCAAAAAAACGACCGTAGGAGGTAGGAAAGTATGTTTAGCTCCGTCAACACCTGCTGGACGCTCGTAGGAGCGTTTCTAGTGTACTTCATGCAGGCCGGATTTGCCTTGTGCGAAGCCGGCTTCACCCGGGCAAAGAACACCGGCAACATCCTGATGAAAAACATGATGGATTTCTGCATCGGCACGCCCTGTTACTGGCTCATCGGCTTCGGCCTGATGTTCGGCGGCACCGGCGCACTGATCGGCGGTTTCGATCCCTTCATTCAGGGCGATTACAGCCATCTGGGTCTGGATATCCCCCTGTGGGTGTACATCGTGTTCCAGACCGTGTTCTGCGCTACGGCAGCCACTATCGTCTCCGGCTCCATGGCCGAACGCACCAACTTCAAGGCCTACTGCGTGTACTCCGCCGCCATCTCGCTGGTGGTGTACCCCATCTGCGGCCACTGGATGTGGGGCGGCGGCTGGCTGCAGAGCATGGGCTTCCACGATTTTGCAGGCTCCGCAGCCGTGCATAACGTGGGCGGCGTCATCGCTCTGCTGGGCGCTTGGATGCTTGGCCCCCGTATTGGCAAGTACGATAAGGACGGCAACCCCCACGCCATCCCCGGTCACAACCTGACCGCCGGTGCTCTGGGCGTGTTCATCCTGTGGTTCTGCTGGTTCGGCTTCAACGGCGGCTCTTCCCTGAGCCTGTCCACCGATGCTACCATGACCCTGACCGGTCTGGTCTGCTTCAACACCAACCTTGCCGCAGCCGTTGCCACCTGCGTGACCATGATCTTCACTTGGCTGCGCTACGGCAAGCCGGATGTCTCCATGACCCTGAACGGTTCTCTGGCTGGCCTTGTGGCCATTACCGCAGGCTGCGATACCGTCTCCCCCTTCGGCGCTTTCTTCATCGGCTTTGTGGCCGGTATCCTTGTAGTGCTGAGCGTGGAATTCTTCGATAAGATCGCCAAGGTGGATGACCCCGTAGGTGCTGTTTCCGTCCACTTTGCAAACGGCGTCTGGGGCACCATTGCGGTGGGTCTGTTCTCCACCGGCTCCAACACCGCCCATGCCGGTCTGTTCTACGGCGGCGGTCTGGCACAGCTGGGCACCCAGCTGCTGGGTCTGGTCTGCGTGGATGTCTATGTTGTGATCGTGATGTTCATCATCTTCAAGATCATTGATAAGACCCTTGGCCTGCGTGTGCCCGCCGAGGTGGAGATCGACGGTCTGGACATCCACGAGCACGGTCTGGCTTCCGCTTATGCAGGCTTTGCCATCTCGGATGCAAACTCCGCTGCCATGACCCCCAACGAGAACACTGATCTGGGCGAGGACGACATCACCAAGGCTTCGGCAAAGCAGATGGATGCTGCCGTGCCGGTGGTGCGCGAGCCTGTGATCCACGATGGCGTCTACGACACCGGTATGCATAAGGTGTCCATCATTGCAAAGCTGGCAAAGTTTGATCAGCTCAAGACCGCCCTGAATGATCTGGGTGTCACCGGCATGACCGTAACGCAGGTCATGGGCTGCGGCATCCAGAAGGGCACGCCTGAAAAGTACCGTGGCGTGCCGGTGGATACTACCCTGCTGCCTAAGATCAAGGTGGAGGTCATCGTCTCCCGCATCAGCGTGGACGCTGTGGTGGAAGCTGCCAAGAAGGCGCTGTACACCGGCCACATCGGCGATGGCAAGATCTTTGTCTACAACGTGACCCGCGTGGTCAAGATCCGCACCGGCGAGGAAGATTACGCCGCGCTGCAGGATGTGGAGTAACCCTCCACAAGTTTCTCCGCTGTTCCCGCTGCGGCGGTAACCCGGCTGCTCCGACACAGTCCCCGCCGCCCGGCGTGACAGATAGATCGTTCTCCTTTTTCCTTTTCCTTTTTTTGTTCGAGTCAGTAAGTCGAAAGCCCCGCTCCTGCGCACAAGGGAGCGGGGCTTTTGCTGTGCCGCAAATTTGTAAATTTTATGTGCAGTGTATTGCAATCTTCGTGCAATGCACTTATAATAAAGGCGAAAGGAGCTGATCTGTATGGCAACTACCAATGTCAGCATTCGGATGGATGCAGACCTGAAGGCGCAGGCCGATGCCCTGTTTGCAGAACTGGGCATGAACCTTTCCACCGCATTCAACATCTTTGTGCGGCAGTCCTTGCGGGAGGGCGGTATTCCCTTCGAGATCCGCACCGAGCGCCCGAACAAGGAGACCGTGGCCGCTATGCTGGAAGCAGAGCATATCGCGGCAGACCCGAAGGCAAAGAAGTATCGGGATCTGGATGAGCTGTTTGCGGATCTGGAAAAATGAGAGAAACAAAGCTGACCATCATCCCCACCACTCAGTTCCGCAAGGACTATAAGCTGGCCAGAAAACGGGGACTAAAAATTGAACTGCTGCAGGATGTGATCGCTTGCCTTGCAATGGGAGAGCCGCTGCCGGAAAAGAACCGCGACCATGCCCTGACGGGTGATTGGGTCGGACACCGGGAGTGTCATATCCAGCCGGACTGGCTACTGGTCTATCGGGTGCAGAACGATGTTCTGGTGCTGACCTTGACCCGCACTGGCACCCATAGTGATCTGTTTGGGAAGTAAATCTCTTTTCTCTGTAATCAAAAAACGAGGGCGCTGCACAAAATGCTGTGCAGCGCCCTCGTTCTTATATTATATCTTACAGGCTGCGGGTGCGGATCTCGGTGGTGACCTTGGCGATGAAGTCCTCAAGGTTCATCTCGGTGGTCTCGCCCTTGCGGTCGCGCACGGAGATGTTGCCGGCCTCGGCTTCCTTGGCGCCCAGCACCAGCATATAGGGCACGCGGTCTACCTGCTGTGCGGCACGGATCTTGTAGCCGATCTTCTGGTTGTCGTCATCCAGCACAACGCGGATACCGGCATCAGACAGCTTCTCGGTCACATCCTGTGCGTACTCCAGCGTCTTTTCGGACACGGGCAGCACCTTGACCTGCGTGGGAGCCAGCCAGGTGGGGAACTTGCCCTTGGTCTCCTCGATCAGGTAGGCCATGAAGCGGTCCAGAGAGCCCAGAATTGCGCGGTGCAGCACCACAGGGGTCTTTTCGGAGCCGTCCTTGTCCACATAGGTCAGGTGGAACTTTGCGGGCAGGCAGAAGTCCAGCTGGCAGGTGGACAGGGTGTACTCGGCACCCACGGCGGGCTTCACGTTTACGTCCAGCTTCGGGCCGTAGAAGGCAGCCTCGCCGATCTCCTCGGTGAAGTGGATGCCCAGCTCGGTCAGCACTTCGCGCAGGGCCTGCTCTGCATGGTTCCACATGGCATCGTCGTCGTGGTACTTCTTCTTATCGGCAGGATCACGCAGGCTCAGCACGCAGCGGTAATCGGTGATGTTGAAGTCCTTGTACACCTCAAAGATCAGGTCGCACACGTTTGCGACCTCGCTCTTGATCTGCTCCGGGGTGCAGAACAGGTGAGCGTCGTTCTGGCAGAAGTGACGGCCGCGCTCGATGCCCTTCAGGGTGCCGGAGGACTCGTAACGGAAATCGTGGGCGATCTCACCGATGCGCATGGGCAGGTCACGGTAAGAATGGGGACGATTTGCGTAGATCATCATGTGGTGGGGGCAGTTCATCGGGCGCAGCACATAGCTTTCGCCCTCCATCTCCATGGCGGGGAACATGTTCTCACGGTAGTGATCCCAGTGACCGGAGGTCTTGTACAGGTTCACGGTGCCGATGCAGGGAGTCATCACGTGCAGGTAGCCGCGTGCACGCTCCTTCTCCTTGATATAGTTCTCCAGCTCCTGCCAGACGGTGTAGCCTGCGGGCAGGAACATGGGCAGGCCGCGGCCCACCAGATCATCGGTCATGAACAGGCCCATCTCCTTGCCGATCTTGCGGTGATCGCGCTCACGGGCCTCCTGCTGCTCCTTCTCCCATGCGTCCAGCTCCTCCTGATTGCGGAAGGCCACGCCGTTGATACGGGTCAGCATCTTGTTTTCCTTGTCGTTCTTCCAGTATGCGCCGGACTGCTGGGTGATCTTGAAGGCCTTCAGTGCCTTGGTGTAGGTCAGGTGAGGTCCGATGCACATATCCACGTACTCGCCCTGCTGGAAGAAGCTGAACTCGGTCTCGTCAGCAAGATCTGCCATGTGCTCGATCTTGTAGTTCTCCTTGCGCTCTTCCATCAGCTTCACGGCCTCGGCACGGGGCAGGATGAAGGGCTTGATGGGCAGGTTCTCCTTGACGATCTTGCGCATCTCTTTTTCGATGTTGGCCAGATCCTCGTCGCTCAGCTTCTGGTCGCCCAGATCGACGTCGTAGTAGAAGCCGTTCTCGGTGGCAGGGCCGAAGGCAAAATCAGCCTGCGGATACAGGCGCTTGATGGCCTGTGCCATAACGTGAGCAGCGGTGTGACGGATAACGTGCAGCTCCTGATCCTGCGGGCACTCGTCCACATGACCGTCCTTGTAGATGACCTTCATAGTAGATTCTCCTTTGACAATGCGGTTTTGAACAAAAATAAAAAGCGCTTCACCCCGTAAAACGCACGGGATGAAGCGCCGATCAAATGTCTGCGTTCCACGGTTCCACCCGAATTGCGCGCTCCCCGGCGGGGAAACGCGCCCCTCGCAGTGCTGTAACGGGCACGCCCGGCAGAGGTTCGCCTCTGCACTCTGCGGTGGTAGAAGCCGGGGTCATGGCAGGCTGCTTGCAGCACCCGGAAACCCGGGGCAGCCCTCTCTGCGGCATGAAAAGCGGGGCTTCAGTTTGTCCGCATCAATGTTTTGGACAGGATGAAACTACGCTGATTGTAGCACGCCGGAACAAAAAAATCAAGGGATAGCGGCAGAAATGTATAAAATCGTTCTCCCCTCTGCACCTTGCCACAGGCGGCGAAGCAGTGTATAATAGCCTCAGAACGCTACAACGCCGGAACCCCCGGCAGATACAGGAGGAAATGAAGATGAATAAACCGGTACTGGTCGTCATGGCTGCCGGCATGGGCAGCCGCTACGGCGGCATGAAGCAGATCGACCCGGTGGGCCCCAACGGACAGGTCATTATGGACTATTCTCTCTACGACGCCCGCCGCGCCGGCTTTGAGACCGTGATCTTTGTCATCAAGCACGAGATCGAGGACGCCTTCAAAGCTGCCATCGGTGACCGCGTGGCCAAAGCAATGAACGTGAAGTACGCTTTTCAGCAGCTGGAAGAGCTGCCCGCCGGCTTTGCCGTGCCGGAAGGCCGTGTAAAGCCTTGGGGCACCTGCCATGCCGTGCTGGCTGCAAAGCCCCTGATCGACGGCCCCTTTGCGGTCATCAATGCGGACGACTACTACGGCCCGGAGGCCTTTCAGGTGATGTACGATTACCTGTCCACCCACGCCGATGATGATTTCTACCGCTACTGCATGGTCAGCTACCTGTTGAAGAACACCCTGTCCGAGAACGGCAGCGTGGCACGCGGCGTGTGCATCAAAAACGAGGACGGCACCCTGCAGAGCGTGACCGAGCGCACCCGCATCGAGCCCTGCGATGGCGGCGCACACTACACCGAGGACGGCGGTGAGAGCTGGGTGGATCTGCCCGGCGACACCCCCGTGAGCATGAACCTGTGGGGCTTCGGCAAGAGCTTTCTGGACGAAGCTGAGCAGCGCTTTGCGGGCTGGCTGACCGAGAATCTGCCGGTGAACCCCCTGAAGTGCGAGTATTTCCTGCCGCTGGTGGTGACCGAGCTGATCGAGGAAAACAAGGCGAAAATTCAGGTGCTGCGCAGCACGGATAAGTGGTTCGGCGTCACCTACCGGGAGGATAAGCCTTTGGTGGTGGATGCCATCGCCCGCAAGACCGCCGAGGGTCAGTACCCCGAAAACCTGTGGAAGTAAATGCTTCCTGATCGCGTAAAATTATTTTGACAAAACCAAAGACGGGCAGCCTGCGGGCTGCCCGTCTTTGCGTTTTATCGTTCTTATTCCCCGCCTTTTTTCAGGATGTCCAGTTCCGGCATCAGCTCGGTGCTCACGATGGTAAGCATCTGTTCCAGCTTAGCGCATTCCTCGGGGGTAAAGCGCTGCCGGGCACGCTCCACTACGGTGTGCAGATACGAGTAGCTGATGTTGTAGTAGTCGATATACTTCTGGGTGGGGCGCAGATGGTACTCCCGCCGGTCGGTGGTGGACTGGATCTTTTCCACATAGCCCTTTTTCACCAGACTGCCGATCTTGTACGCCGCATTGGGGGTGGAGATCTGCATCATGCGGGAAAACTCCGCAATGGTGGGCTCGCCCATCGCCATGATGCCCTCCATGCAGAAGGACTCCACCGTGGTCAGGGTAGCCTCACGGGTGGCAAAGCGCTGGAACACGTTCTGATAAAAATGCAGCTTGAATTTGGTATAGACGTCCTGAAAAGCTTTTTCCAGCATGGGTCATGCGCCTCCGATGCTTTAGTTTTCTTGCTATACGGCTAGTATACCACGAAAATGCCCCGCTGCATAGCGGAATTTTTACACAGCATCCCCGGAATTTTTTGCCCGGGTGCGGGCGCGGATGACACCGAGCACCGCCAGTTCCAGCACGATGGCAACCACCAGCAGCACCAGCGAGGTGACAAGGCTTGCGCGGCTGCCCAGCACTGCCTGTGCAAGGCCGGTGATGATGTAGCACACCGCCGAGCAGGCCGCTGCCGTAATGGCGTAGGGCAGCTGGGTGGAAACGTGGTTCACATGGCTGCAATGTGCGCCCGCCGAAGCCATGATGGTGGTATCCGAGATGGGAGAGCAGTGGTCGCCGCATACCGCGCCGGACAGGCAGGCGGCAATGGACACCACCAGCATCTCGCCGTCCGGGAAGGCCTGACAGACGATGGGGATCAGGATGGAGAAGGTGCCCCAGGAAGTGCCGGTGGCAAAGGCAAGGAACACTGCCACAAGGAAGATGATGAACGGCAGCAGATACTGCAAAGCCGCCGCAGAGCTGCCCAGCAGGTTTGCCACATAATACTTTGCACCCAGCAGGCCAGTCATGCCGGACAGCGTCCATGCAAGGGACAAAATCAGCATGGGGCTGACCATGGCCTTGAAGCCCTCGGGGATGCAGGCGGCAAAGTCCTGAAAGGTCATCACGCCGCGTACCCGGTAAAATACAAAGGTGAACAGCAAAGCGATGCTGCTGCCCAGCACCAGACCCGCCGAGGCGTTGCAGTCCGCAAAGGCGGTGATGAAGTCCACGCCCTCAAAGAAGCCGCCGGTGTACACCATGCCGAAGATACAGGCCGCGATCAGCACCAGCACCGGCGCGATCAGGTCGATGACATGGCCGTTGGTATCATTCCCATCGTCCACATCGTCGCCGTAGGGACGGTCGGCGGTGGTAAACAGGTCGCCGTTCTTGGCGTTGTCCTCGTTCAGCTTCATGGGGCCGAACTCTGCCCCGGTAAAGATGAGGAACAGGCTCATCACAACGGTCATGACGGCGTAATAGTTATAAGGAATGGTGCGCAGGAACATGGTAAAGCCGTTGATGCCGGAACCCGCCGGGACGCTGGAAGTGACCGCAGCCGCCCAGCTGGACACCGGCGCAATGATGCAGATGGGTGCGGCGGTGGAATCGATCAGGTAAGCCAGCTTTGCGCGGGACACCTTCTGCCGGTCGGTCACCGGGCGCATCACCGAGCCCACGGTCAGGCAGTTGAAGTAGTCATCCACAAAGATCATCACGCCCAGCAGCAGGGTGGCAAACTGTGCGCCTGCCCGGCTGTGGATGTGGGTGGACGCCCAGCGACCGAAGGCTGCCGATCCGCCCGCCTTGTTCATCAGCGCCACCAGAATGCCCAGCATCACCAGAAAGGCCAGAATGCCCACGTTGCCGGAGTCCGACAGCTTGGTGATCATGCCGCCGTCCTCGTTGAAGAACAGGGTGTTCAGCGCCAATTCAAGGTTGCCGTTGGCGTACAGCAGCGCGCCGGAGGCAATGCCCACCAGCAGTGAGGTGTACACCTCCTTGGTGTTCAGCGCCAGCACGATGGCAATGACCGGCGGCAGCAGGGAAAAGAAGGTGCTGTACACCGCACAGGTGTAGGTGGCGGGGTCGGCCACCTTGCCGGGGGTTACCGCCGTGCACCACAGCAGCAGGGCAAAGACGAACAGCGCCCCCACCCAGGAAAGGTTTTTGTTTTTCATAAGCTCCTCATATCAGGTGTCAATCATTGTCTGCGGGGTTCGTCCGGCGTATCGGGGCGCAGGCTGCGGGGCAGACTACCCACAGAAATGCAAAGGGGGTGTGCACCGTGCCGGATTATAAGGCTATGTACTTTGAACTGTTCCGTGCCAGTGTGCAGGCTGTGCAGCTTTTGCAGGACGCGCAGACCCGCGCCGAGCAGCAGCTGCTGGCTGCAGACTTGCCGCCGCTGCGGCTGGACGAAACAGAACCGGACGATCCTTAGCCCTTTTTGGCCTCGGCCTTAGCGGCAAACTTTTCCTCAAAGATGACAAAGCGCTCGTGAGTGCCGCCGCCCACAGGGCCTTTCTCGTCCGCAAGCGTCACCTTGAAGGTCAGCTTGCGGCCTTCCACAGCCACCAGCTCACTGTGGCAGGTCACGGTCATGCCCACAGGGGTGGGTGCGGTGTGCTCCAGCTCCAGCTTGGTGCCCACGGTGCCGCTGCCCGCTTCCAGCGCAGGGGCAACGCTCTGCCAGCAGGTCTTTTCGGCCAGTGCCACCAGTGCGGGGGTAGCAAACACGTCCAGCGTGCCGCTGCCCATGGTCTTTGCAGTGTTCTCTGCGCTCACGCACACGCTCTGCTCGCCGCAGATTCCGGTTTCCAACTTCATATACAGTTCCTCCTTATGCGTCCTTTGGACGCAGTTGTGTTATTTGTGGTTACACACCTTTATAAGATATCACAAAACGCGCCGGAATGCACTATTTTTTGCATATTTTTTCAGGGAAGCGCCCGGAAAGCGGGAGGACTGGAAGCGTGTCGCGCTCCGCGGGGAACGTTTCTGCCTGCCTTCAGCGTGCAGGGACGCTCCGCTGGGCCAGAGGCAGGGAGGGGTGTTCCGATTCCCCCCTCCCTACCTCTGGACTCCACCCACCCCGCAACGGGCCAAGGGCTGCTCGCCCTTGACAATCCTAAAGAAGAAGTCGAAGCACAAAAAAGCTAGCGCTGCGCCAGTCGGCGCTATCGCTTTAACGCTTTTTTCGCTTCTCCATTAAAAGCCCCTCAGTCGCTGCGCGACAGCTCCCCCGAGGGGGAGCGAGCGCCCGCCCGCAGCGCTGCGCTTTCGCAGAAAGCGGCGCTGCAAATGCCGTTTCCCTCTACGACCCCTCCCGTGAAAATAGCGTTTGGAGCGCTCCAAACGCGAAAATATAAATATTATTTCCGCTGAACATGGCTAGCAACGACGACGACCGCCGCCAGCGGCGGAAACAGGGAGGAGTTGTTGGGGCAGCGGCCAGCAAGACGCGCGTGCCGCCCAAGGCACGATGCGGATGCTGGGTGCCGCAACCCGGAAGAAGCGGAAGCCATTCCAAATCGTTTTGCCTGTCCAACCCGCACCCAATTTGCAAATTAAATTTGCATCTTTTTTGCGTTTTACGGCGATTTTCAGCAATTTTGCGGGGATGTAAAAAACTTTGCGGATTTTGCTTGACAGGGGGCTGTCTGCGTGTTATCATGAACACATGAACAGATGCTCATATATCAAAACGAAAGGAGAGGACAGCATGACCGGGCTAGAACAGACTGCACCGGAAAAGGAAAAACAGCCGGTAGAGATGCCGGACGATGAGGTGCTGTACGAACTGGCAGACCTGTTCCGCGTGTTCGGCGATTCCACCCGCATCAAAATTCTGTACGCCTTGCATGACAGCGAACTTTGCGTGCAGGATATCGCGGACGCCGTGCAGCTGAGCCAGTCTGCCGTCAGCCACCAGCTGCGGGTGCTCAAGGACTCCAAGCTTGTGCGCTTCCGGCGGGAAGGCAAAACTGTTTTCTACGCACTGGACGATGACCATGTGCGCAGCATCCTTTCCATGGGAATGGACCATATCGAAGAGTAACCGGGCACATGCCCGCACAAAAAGAAAGGCTGGTACTTATTATGAAAAAGACCTACAAGATCGAAGTGGACTGCGCCAATTGCGCCCAGAAGATGGAGGATGCCGCCAACACCGTTTCTGGTGTGGAAAAGGCGACCGTCAGCTTTATGACCCAGAAGATGAAGGTGGAGTTTGCCGAGGGTGCCGACCCCCACGCCACCATGGAGAATGTGCTGTCTGCCTGCAAGAAGGTAGAGGACGACTGCGAGATCTTTGATATCTGATGTGCGGCAAAGCTCTCCCGGTCGGTACGGACTGGGAGAGTTTTTCTGTGGAAAAATCCGCCACTTTTCAACAATTTCCACCGGGTTTTCAACAGGTTTCGTGAGGAAAACGAAAAAGAAGCGTGAAAAAGAGCT
The DNA here is from genome assembly GCF_023347235.1 of Faecalibacterium sp. I4-1-79. GTDB lineage: Bacteria > Bacillota > Clostridia > Oscillospirales > Ruminococcaceae > Faecalibacterium > Faecalibacterium tardum. Next base: position 176,963 of record NZ_CP094467.1, read on the forward strand.
TTTCTGCCGGAAAACTGTGTGGAAAACCCGGGTAAAACTGTGGAATACCCATTTTTTTGCCGAAAAACTTGTGGAAAACCACCCGTTTTTCATCCGCTGCACCGCAAAATGAGGAGCGTTGCTTATGAACAAGAAACAAAAAAAGACCCTTGAGCGCATTCTGATCGCCGTGGCGTTGGTGATCGTGCTCAAGCTTTTGCCCGCCTTGCCCATGCCGGTTGAGCTGGCGCTCTACTGCATCCCCTACCTTGTGGTGGGCTGGGATGTGCTGCGCAAGGCGCTGAAGGGCATCAAGAACCGTCAGCCCTTTGACGAGTGCTTCCTGATGGCAGTTGCCACCGTGGGTGCGTTTGCACTGGGCGATTATGTGGAGGGCTGCGCCGTTATCATCTTCTACCAGATCGGCGAGCTGTTCCAGAGCGTCGCCGTGGGCAAAAGCCGCCAGAGCATTGCCAGCCTGATGGACATTCGCCCGGACTACGCCAACATCGAGGGCGAGGACGGCAAGCTGGAACAGGTGGACCCGGATGAGGTCGAGGTGGGCACCGTCATCGTGGTGCAGCCCGGCGAGCGGGTGCCCATTGACGGCGTCATCGTGGAGGGTGCATCTGCCCTGAACACCGCCGCCCTGACCGGCGAAAGCCTGCCCCGGGACGTGAACGCCGGGGATGAAGTCATCAGCGGCTGCGTGAACATGACCGGCCTGCTGAAAGTGCGCACCACCAAGGAATTTGGCGAGTCCACCGTCTCTAAAATTCTCGACCTTGTGGAAAATTCCAGCATGAAAAAAGCCCGGGCAGAAAACTTTATCACCCGCTTTGCCCGGGTGTACACCCCCGCTGTCTGCTACGGCGCACTGGCGCTGGCGCTTCTGCCGCCGGTGGTGCTGCTGCTTATGGGACAGCCCGCCCGCTTTGGCGACTGGGTCTACCGCGCCCTGACCTTCCTTGTCATCAGCTGCCCCTGTGCGCTGGTCATCTCCATCCCGCTGAGCTTTTTCGGCGGCATCGGCGGCGCTTCCGCCTGCGGCATCCTCATAAAAGGCTCTACTTATCTGGAAGAGCTGGCAAACACCGGCGTTGTGGTGTTCGATAAGACCGGCACCCTGACGCAGGGCACCTTTAAGGTCACCGGCATCCATCCCGCCGAGGGCGTGACCGACACCGCACTGGTGGAAGCCGCTGCGCTGGCGGAAAGCTGGTCAAAGCACCCCATCTCCCTGAGCATCAAAGCTGCCTACGGCAAGCCCATTGACGCCGCCCGGGTCACGGATGTGCAGGAGCTTGGCGGTCATGGCGTGACCGCGAAGGTGGACGGCAAGAGCGTTGCCGCCGGTAACGCCCGCCTGATGGAAAAGCTGGGGCTGACCGTGCCCGCCGTGGACGGCGTGGGCACCATCGTGCACGTTGCCGTGGAGGGCAGCTACGCGGGCTATCTGCTGATTTCGGACGTGGTAAAGCCCCACAGCGCCGATGCCATCCGCGCTTTGAAGGCTTCCGGCGTGCGCAAGACGGTCATGCTGACCGGCGATGCACAGCCGGTGGCACAGGCGGTAGCGCAGCAGCTGGGTCTGGACGAGTACCACGCCGGTCTTTTGCCCGGCGACAAGGTGGACCAGATCGAAAAGCTGCTTGCCGCAAAGCAGCCTAAGGAGAACCTTGCCTTTGTGGGTGACGGCATCAACGATGCGCCGGTGCTGTCCCGCGCAGACGTGGGCATTGCCATGGGTGCGCTGGGTTCGGACGCTGCCATCGAGGCCGCAGACGTGGTGCTGATGGACGACGACCCCGCCAAGATCGCGCTTGCCATGCGCATTGCCCGCCGCACCCTGCGCATCGTGCACCAGAACATCGTGTTTGCGCTGGGCATCAAGGCGCTGTGCCTGCTGCTGGGCGCACTGGGTATTGCCGGAATGTGGGCAGCCATCTTTGCAGATGTGGGCGTGATGGTCATTGCCGTGCTCAACGCCACCCGCGCACTATATACCAAAGACCTGACCGAAAACTGACATAAACGCAAAACAGCCAGACCGGCACTGCCGGTCTGGCTGTTTTTGTTTCAAGACTTTTACAGCTTTTCCACCATCGCTGCCACGATCTTGGTGGCGGTGGCGACATACTCGCTGATGCTGAACTTCTTCACCACCAGAACTTCGTGGCCGTCCTCGTCGGCGTTGTCGCTCATGGCGCGCAGAATGACGCAGGGCACGCCGTTCTTGGCGGCGATCTGACTTACCGCAGCGCCCTCCATCTCTACGCAGTCCGGGGCGCACTTGGCTTCAATAGCGGCTTTGGTCTCGCTGTCGCCCACGAACAAATCGCCGGTGGCAATTTTGCCCACCAGTGCCTTGACCCCGGCTTCGGCGCAGGCGGCTTCGGCGGCGGCGATCAGTGCCGGGTCGCCGGTGTATTCCTTCAGGAACGGCGGGTTCTGGCAGATCATATCCAGCTGAGCGTCGTGGTACAGCACCGTCTTGCCAATGACCACATCCCCGATGCCGATCTTGCTGGTCATGTTGCCTGCAATGCCGGAGAAGATGATCTTCTCCGCGCCAAACTTGGTAATGAGCACCTGCGTGGTAGCGGCGGCGTTGGCCTTGCCCATACCGGCGCAGCACACCACCACCTGCTTGCCGGCCAGCGTACCCTTGTGGTACTCCACGCCGCCGTAGGGCTCAACGGTGACATTTTCCAGCTTTGCACACAGCTGGTCTACTTCATCGGGCATAGCGCCCATAATACCCAAGATCATGGTAAGCTCCTTTTACGATCAAAAATGGCCGCCGCGTGCGCTTTGGCCATATTCAGAGGAATGATTCTTTTTAATTCAGGAACCCGAACCGCCTGCGGAGCTTGTCGGGGTAAAACCCCTCCATCTGCTTACGCAGACCGCTCTGCCACTTAAAAGCCCCACTGGGGCTTTCATTGCTGCGCAAACGCGGGCATTTCGGGTTCCACTTTTCACGGGAAGGACTTTAAACATTAAACAGGAACTCGATGACATCGCCATCGTGCACAACATACTCCTTGCCCTCGGTGCGCTGCAGGCCCTTGGCCTTGACGGCGGCGTAGTCGAAGTTGTTGGCTTCCAGATCGTTATAGCCGATGACGCTGGCGCGGATGAAGCCGCGCTCGAAGTCGCTGTGGATCTTACCGGCAGCCTGCGGAGCCTTGGTGCCCTTGCGGATGGTCCATGCGCGGCACTCCTTCTTGCCGTCGGTCAGGAAGGAGATCAGTCCCAGCAGGTCGTAGCTGGCGGTGATCAGGTTGTCCAGACCGCTGGCCTCGATGCCCATCTCGGCCAGGAACGCCTTCTTTTCCTCGGGGCTGTAATCCGCGATATCCTCCTCGGTCTTGGCACAGATGGGGATGTAGCGGGCGCCCTCTTCCTTGGCGCGGGCAGCCACCAGCGGGACGTACTTGTTGTTCTCGATGCCCTCCATCAGGTCGTCCTCGCCCACGTTGCAGGCGTACAGCACCGGCTTTGCGCTCAGCAGACCCATCTCGTGCAGAACGGTCTGCTGCTCGGTGTCGGCGGGGTCAAAATCGAAGCTGCGGGCGGGCTTGCCGGTGCTCAGGTGGTCGGCCAGCTGCTGCAGCCAAGCGGCCTCGGCGGCAGCGCCCTTGTTGTTGCCGCTCTTGGCAGCCTTTGCCATGCGGCCAGCGCGGTTCTGCACCACCTCAAGGTCGGAGAGGATCAGCTCGTAGTCGATGGCGTCAATATCGGCAATGGGGTCCACGGCCTCGGCCTTGGTCACGTCCTCCACCACATGGATGATGTTGTCATCGTCAAAGCAGCGTACAACGTGCACGATGGCGTCGCACTCGCGGATATGGCCAAGGAACTTGTTGCCAAGGCCGGCACCCTGACTTGCGCCCTTCACAAGACCGGCAATGTCCACGAACTCCACGATGGCGGGGGTCTTTTTGTTGGTCTGCCAGATCTCGGCCAGCTTGTCCAGCCGCTTGTCCGGCACTGCCACGATGCCGGAGTTCGGCTCGATGGTGCAGAAGGGATAGTTTTCAGCCTCCGCGTTCTTGGTGGAGGTGATGGCGTTGAACAGAGTGGACTTGCCCACGTTGGGCAGGCCGACGATACCTAACTTCATATAAAATACGCTCCTTACACGTTTTTTGGCATAACGATACATCTACCATTATACGCGATGAACCCCGCCAGCGCAAGGGGGCGGGGCTATCTTGAATAAGGAATCCTGAAATAATCCAGAACTGCCTTGAACTGATCCTGCGCGGTCAGGCAGGTGTCCAGCAGATACCCGCGTTCAGTTTTCCACTCGTGCAGACCCCGATAGTAGAACATTTTGAGGTCATCCGTGATAATAAACGGCACGATGTTGCTCCGCAGGCATTCCTTGAAGAGCAGAAGCCGCCCAACACGGCCATTTCCATCCTGAAACGGATGGATGGATTCAAAGGCATAGTGAAATTCCAGCAGGTCTTCCAGCGACTTGGCAGGATTTTGATTGTACGCAGATAAAAGCTCTTTCATCTGTGGGGCAACCAGTTCTGGCGCAGTGGTGCTTCTGCCTCCGACCTCGTTCGGAAGCTTTTTATATTCACCGACAGCAAACCAGTCTTTGCGGGAATCGCTGGTGCCGCTTTTCAGGGTAAGGTGCAGCTTTTTAATAAACGCTTCGCTGATGGGTTTCTTTGCATCCCGGATGACAAGGTCAATGCACCTGAAGTGATTGGCTGTTTCGACCACATCATCCACATTGACAATACCATTCTCCATGCCGATGGTATTGGTCTCGTAGATATACCGTGTCTGGTCATGGGTCAGGCGGTTGCCCTCAATATGGTTGGAGTTATAGGTAAGGTCGATCTGGATTTTGTGGTAGATGCCGCCCTTGACCTGCCCGGTCATCTCGTTCTGCAAAACATCCAGCAGGGTTCTGGGTGCTTCTAGCTTTTTGTTGGTGCGCGCCGGGCGCTTTGCATCCTGCGGAATGTTCCAAGTCTTGCCGGTAAGCACTGCGCCCGGGATCTTGCCGGTAGCACAGTAGTTGCGGACAGTTCGTTCTGAAATATTCCATAATTTTGCCGTATCAGCGACAGAATGGTACTTCATGATAACACCTCCCAGTAAAACGATTATACCATTTTATCGGCAAGAAATCAAATTTTGGAGGTTCCATTGTGAACGTTTCTTGCCGATAGCGCGGCTGCGTAAGGTGCACCCTAGGCAGAAATGTGAAAAAAACTACACTTCCTTCTTTATTTTGTCATAACTGTCCCGTATAATAGAAAGGAAAGAGCCTGTCAAAACGCCCGGAAGGGCTGAAGATACAGCAAAAACCTGCATAAAAGGGGAGGAAAACTTATGGCAAACGAAAAGATCCTTGTGGTGGATGACGACGCCAACATCTGCGAGCTGCTGCGGCTGTACCTGACCAAGGAGGGCTATCAGGTCACTGTGGCCAACGATGGCGAAGAAGGTCTGGAAAAGTTCAACGCGGTCAAGCCGGACATGGTGCTGCTGGACGTGATGATGCCCCGCATGGACGGCCTTGAGGTCTGCCGCCGCATCCGCAAGGCGGGCAACACCCCGGTAATGATGCTTACCGCCAAAGGCGAGACCTTTGACAAGGTGCTGGGGCTGGAGCTTGGCGCGGACGATTACATGGTAAAGCCCTTTGACGCCAAGGAAGTGGTGGCCCGCATCAAGGCGGTGCTGCGCCGCTGCCAGACTACCTCCGCTGCCGCCGAGAGCACCGAGGGCGTCATCGAGTTCGACAACCTCCGTCTGGATATGAACAGCTACGAGCTGCGGGTCAAGGGCAAGGTGGTGGAAGCTCCCCCCAAGGAGCTGGAACTGCTCAACTGTCTGGCTTCCCACCCCAACCGCGTGTACACCCGCGACCAGCTGCTGGACGAGGTGTGGGGCTTTGAGTACTACGGCGACAGCCGCACCATTGACGTCCACGTCAAGCGCCTGCGCGAAAAGCTGGCCGGGGCTTCCGATAAGTGGGAGCTGAAAACCGTCTGGGGCGTGGGCTATAAGTTCGAGGTGCGTCAGTAATGCGTAAAAGTATCTCCACAGCCTTTTTCTCCATGGTGTCCACCCTGATGGTGCTGGGCATCGTGCTGATGGGCTGCTCGGAGTGGGTGCTGTTCAAAAATTATTTTGCGAAGGATCGCTACGAAACACTGGATCAGGTGGTAAGCGTTGCCAAGCGCACCGCAGAATATCTGGTAAACAGCGAGACCATGCCGCAGGGCGCAGAGCTGGACGCTTTGAACACCAAGCTGGAGATCATCGGCGAGAGCGCCGAGGCGTATCTGTTTTTCACCGACCGGCAGGGCAATGTGCTCATTGCCTCCGACCCGGAAAAGCTTACCACCGACACCGTGCCGCTGGATATCTGCCAGCGCGCCAATGCAGTGGCTGACCCGGACGCCCGGCACTACCACGCTTTCGGCGATTTGGGCGGTGCCCTGACCGAAAAAAGCTATATCGCGGCGGTGGAGACCATCGACGACCAGAGCCTGTTCAGCGGCTGGCTGTTTTTGTGCTCCTCCGGCGCGCAGCTCACCGACTTCAAGCAGCAGTTCTGGTCCAACTTCCTCATGTCCGCCTGTGTGATGCTGCTGTGCGCCAGCGTGCTGACCCGCCTGCTGATGCGTCAGCTCACCGACCCGCTGCAAAAGGTCACCGATGCCGCCCAGCGCTTTGGCGGCGGCGACCTCTCCGTCCGCGTGGAGGGCGTGGAGGGCGATGGCGAGGTGGCAGACCTTGCCCGCACCTTTAACCAGATGGCGGAGAATATCCAGTCCAATGATAACTCCCGGGGGCAGTTCATGGGCAACATCGCCCATGAGCTGCGCACCCCCATGACCACCATCAAGGGCTTTGTGGACGGCATTCTGGACGGCACCATCCCGCCCGAGATGCAGAACCACTATCTGCAGCTGGTCAGCGAGGAGACCGGGCGCCTTGCGCGGCTCATCCAGAATATGCTGGATCTCTCCAAACTGGAAAGCGGCGAGTATCAGGTGAACGCCCGGATGTTCAATATCTGGGAGACTTTGACCGGCGTGGCGCTGGCGGCAGAGCAGCGCATCAATGATGGCATGATCGAGCTGGAAGGTTTGACCATGGACGAAAAGGTGCTGGTCTACGCAGACCCCGACCTGATCCATCAGGTGGCGTATAACCTGCTGGACAACGCCATCAAGTTCACCCCGGCGGGCGGCACCATCCGCTTCAGCGTGGAAAAGCTTGGCCCCGAAGCCGAGATCTCCATCTGGAACTCCGGGCAGGGCATCAGCCCGGAGGCGCTGCCCTATGTGTTCGAGCGGTTCTACAAGGAGGATCGCTCCCGCGGCCTGCACGCCCGTGGTTCCGGCCTTGGGCTGAACATCTGCAAGGTGCTGGTCAATCTGTCCGGCGGGCAGATCCGCGTGGAGAGCCAGCAGGGCGAGTGGTGCCGCTTTGTGTTCACCCTGCCCACCTGTTCCCCCAATCCCGGCGGCATGAAGCGCCTGCCGGACGCCGCCGGTCAGCCCGGCGCAGTAGAGGACCCCGCCAGCATGAAGCCGGTAGAATAAGACCCCGCAGCCAGACTGCCCCGCCCGGGCGGTCTGGCTGCTTTGGCGTTGTTGCCCTCTCAGTACCCCCTCAGTCACGGCTTGCGCCGTGCCAGATTCCCCTTTTTGTCACCTGCGGTGACATCTTCCCCCGGAGCGGGGGAAGTCTTTCCTCAAGGGGACGCCTTTGGACTATGCCAGAAACTTTACCGCTACCGCCAAAAGCCGTCCCCTTGGACAGACTCTCCCCGGCCGGGGAGAGATGTCGCGTCAGCGACAGAGTGGGGAACGAGTGGCAAAGCCGTAGGCTTTGACGGAAGGGGTACTCCCCGCGCCCCGGATGGACTTTTTGCGCCATTTACGACTTTTCGGTGAAAAAAACGGCTGCGGGTTTGATTTTTTGGCCGTTTTCATGTAAACTAAAAGATAACCATGCCCGCGTATTTTTTGCCCGGCAGAACCCTGCAAAACGCGCAACGCATGGGATAAAAATTGCTAAAAATAACGGAGCGTAATGAAATATTATGGCCATCGTAAGTCCTTCGATTCTTTCTGCTGATTTTGGCAAGCTGGGTGCAGACTGCCGCATGGTGCTGGACGCCGGCGCACAGATGCTGCACTACGACGTGATGGACGGGCATTTTGTGCCCAACATCAGCTTTGGCGTGCCGGTGCTCAAAAGCCTGCACAAGGCGCTGCCGGATGCCTTTTATGACGTGCACCTGATGATCAGCCACCCGCTGCAATACGCCGAGCCCTTCATCAAGGCCGGTGCGACCCTGTATAACTTCCATCTGGAGTGCGAAGATGATATTCAGGCCACCATTGACGCCGTGCGTGCGCTGGGCTGCAAGGTGGGTCTGACCATCAAGCCCGGCACCCCGGCCGAGGCGCTGGCACCGTGGCTGGAGCAGCTGGATCTGGTGCTGGTGATGAGCGTGGAGCCCGGCTTCGGCGGGCAGAAGTTCATGCCCTCGGCGCTGGATAAGCTACGCTGGCTCAAGGCAGAGCGGGGAGCACGCGGCCTTTCCTACCTGTTGGAGGTGGACGGCGGCGTGGATGCCGCCACCGCACCCCTGTGCGTAGAAGCCGGTGCCGACGTGCTGGTGGCGGGCAGCGCCGTGTTCGGCGCGGCCGACCCCGCTGCGGCTGTGGGCGCACTGGCCAGCCTGTAAGGAGGGCTGTATATGGATGAAGCTTTGATCCAGGAGCAGGAACGACAGCTGCAAAAGACCGGCCGGTACTACGAGCACGTTTTCTGGCTGTGTGTGCCGCTGCTGTGCATGGCCTGCTATTTCTACGGCGCACGTCCGCTGCTGCTGTGCGGCATCGCCCTGCTTACCGGCAACCTGTGCGACCGTCTGGTGGCGCTGCTGCGCCATCGGGTGTACACCAATAAAGATCTCTCCAACGAGAGTTTCAGCCTGATCATCGCCCTGCTCATGCCCGCCACCGTGGACATCTATGTGCTGGTGGTGGCGGTGCTGGCGGGCGTGCTCATCGGCAAGGAGGTCTTTGGCGGCTACGGCAGCTACCCCTTCAACCCCGCTGCCGTGGGCTACGCCGTGGCGGCGGTATCGTGGCCGGAGCAGGTGGTGCGCTACCCGCAGCCCTATACGCCGCTGCCCCTGTGGAACGCCTCTGCCGTGCCGGTGAGCAGCACCATCGAGGATACCCTGCGCAGCGGCGGTATCCTGAACCTGAACGCCCTCGCCATCGCGCTGGGCGAGTTTGCCGCCCCCATGGGCACCGGCGCAGCGCTGGTCATTCTGGCCTGCGGCCTTGTGCTGTGGACCCAGAAGGACGTGCACATCGGCGCATCAGCGAGCTTTCTCATCACCTGCGGGCTCATCGCTTTCTTCTTCCCGCGGCAGGTAGGTCTGGCAGACAGCACCCTCTTCAGCAGCCTGATGCCCCGCTTGCAGGGCATCCGGGACGAGCTGCACACCGGTGCAATGCTGTTCTGCGCGGTGTTCCTGCTCAACGAGCCATACACCTGTGCCCATCACCGGCTTGGGCGCATCCTGTACGGCGCACTGGTGGGCATCGCCACCATGGGCTTCCGCTATTTCGGCGTGTACGAGACCGGCGTCTGCTTTGCACTGCTGGCAGTCAACAGTGTGTCCGCGCTCATTGACCGCACCGAGGAGCGGCTGTACCGTCTGCTGCACCGTCTGCCGTCCGAACGAAAGGAGGCTGCGGAATGAAAAAGCGTACTGCGGAGCTGATTTTAAAAGATCCCGAAAAGTTTGCCCATCACGACCGCGTGTTCCTGAATAACCCGGTGGTCATGCAGGGCATGGGTCTGGCACCGCTGGTGGTCGTGGCCACCACCGGCCAGAACAGTCTGACGCTGGCGGCGGCGGTGGCGCTGCTGCTGGTGCCCTCCCGCGTGCTGGCCTGCCTGCTCAGCCGCCTTGTGCCCCTGCGGGATGAGGAGCCTTCGCCCGCGCAGCTGCAAAAAAAGCTGCTGCCGCGTGCCATTCTGTATGCAGCCAGCGCCGCTGTGGTGTATCTGGCGGCGTATCCCATTTTGAACTTCGTGTTCGGCACTGGTCTTTTGAACCTTGGCATCTACCTGCCCATGCTGGTGGTGGAGCCGCTTCTGACCTACCGCTTCGGCCGCGTGCAGGAGACGGTGCATAAGGCTGTTTCCAAGGGCGTGCGCATCACCGTGGGCTACGCGCTGCTGCTGCTCGTGATCGGCATGGTGCGCGAGTGGCTCAGCCTTGGCACCGTGTTTGGTGCCCCGGTAGGGCGCTGGGCGCTGCTGCCGCTGGCTAAGATGCCGGCGGGCGGCTTTATCGTGCTGGGCATCCTGTGCGCCATCTGGCGCGCTGCCGCTGCAAAGCGCAAGGAATATCTGCAAAAGGAAGCGCGGGATACCCTGACCGTGCACTACCAGAAGGAGGCGGACCGCGAACCGTGAAAGAAGTTGTAAGCAGTTCGGCAGTGTTTTTCAGCTATGCACTGCTGGCTATTTTTGCACAGAACGCTGTCTTTACCCGTGCACTGGGCGTGTCCCGCATGGTGCAGCTGGTGGGGGACGACCGCACCAGCAGCGCCTTGTTCGGCATGATGCTGTGTATCACGCAGGTGCTGGTGGCACCGGTGGCTTTCTTTGCCGGGCGGTGGTTCATTGCCCCGCTGGATAACCGCGCCCAGCTGCGCCCGCTGGTGTATATCGCCAGCATTGCCGTGGTGTGTCTGGCAGAGCATCTGGTGCTGTGGCTGCTGCGCAGCCTGCCCCGCCGCGCCCAGCTGCTGCGCATCGTGCCGCTGGCCGCGCTGAACAGCGGCGTGCTGGGCACGGTGCTGGTGGAGCGCACCCAGACCTTTACCCTTGGCGAAAGCCTTGGCTTTGGCCTTGGCAGCGGCCTTGGCTATGTGCTGGCGGTGCTGCTGGTCACCGAGGCGCGTCACCGCCTGCGCAGCAAAGCGATCCCCAAAGCATTCCGCGGCCTGCCCATCACGCTGGTGTATATCGGCGTGCTGGCGCTGGCAATCTATGGCTTTACCGGACATTCCGTCATCCTGTAATGCAGACAGGGAGGAAAGAATACCATGGCTAAGTATAAACGTCAGAAGGTCAAGCATTATCACCGCAGCTTTTACAGCCGGGAAATGCGCGTCAAGCGCGGCATCGGCATTGCGGTGCTGGTAGTGGCAGTGCTGGCAGCAGCATGGTTTGCCGCACCCCATGTGCTGGATTGGGCCACCCACACATGGTATACCGTGGTCAAGGACCGGGACCTCGAGGCCGAAAGCGCTTCCCGCGCCGAGGCAGCAGCCTCCTCTGCGGCGGCAAGCAGCGCTGCCGCCTCGCAGGCAGCGTCGTCTGAACCGGAGCCGGAGGAGGAAAAGCCGCTGGACGGCAAGGCCATTACCGGCGGCAGCTGGGCAGAGCTGGATGTGACCGCCCTGACCGATGATGCCGCTATCCGCGCCGCCGCCCGGCAGCTGAAGCAGCAGGGCGCAGACTACGCCCTTGTCACCCTGAAGGACGCCGCTGGCACGGTGTACTACGCTTCCGGCGTGGCAGCTGCTGCGCAAAGCATCACGGAAAACCCGGTGGATGCGGCCAATATCGCTGCCATCCTGCGGGAAGAGGGCATCATCCCGGCGGCGCAGCTTGCCGCCTTTACCGACCCGGTGTCGGTGTACACCGACCGCAGCATGGGCGTGCACTACGACGGCAACAGCCTCTGGCTGGACAACGTCAGCGCAGCCAAGGGCGGCAAGGCGTGGATGAACCCCTTTGCCGCAAGTGCGGTGCAGTATATCGGCGACCTCATTGAGGAGGTGCAGGGCATGGGCTACGAGCAGGTGGTGCTTACCGGGGTGCAGTTCCCCAACATCATCACTCGCAAGCAGGACTTCGGCGCTTCCGGCGGCAAGAGCCGGGAGGGACGCGCCGCCCAGCTGACCGCTGATATCGCCGCATGGCAGACCCGCTTTGCAGGCAGCGTGACCCTGTGGGTCAGCTACCCTGACGCGCTGTGCACCGCTGCCACCGATGCCCTTGGCACCACCGGCACGTCCCTTGGCATGGAAAATCTGCTGGTCACCAGCAGCACCGCACTGGATGCGGACAGCCGCGCTGCGCTGGAGCAGGCCGCTGCCGATGCCGGTGTGCAGCACCTTGTGGTGCACGACGCCGCAGCATTCCGCTGAGAAGCGGCTTTTAGAGAGGGGAGGAAACGACTATGAAACCGACTACCTGTTTTGCACCCGCACACATCCTGCTGCCTTCGGAGCAGGTGCCGCTGGAACAGTGGGGCTGCATCGCCTGTGACCAGTTCACCAGTGACCGCAGCTACTGGCAGCGGGCAGAAAAGACCGCTGCGGGTGCGCCCAGCACCCTGAACCTGATCCTGCCGGAGGTGTATCTGGAGGACGGAGACGCCGACGCGCGGGTGGAAAAGATCCACGCCACCATGCAGGATTATGCCCAAAACGTGCTCACCCGGGCGGTGGACGGCTTTATCTATGTAGAGCGCACCGAGCAGAGCGGCCGGGTGCGGCAGGGTCTTGTAGGGCGTGTGGACCTGGAGGCTTACAGCTACCGCCGGGGCGAAAAATGTGCCGTGCGCCCCAGCGAGTGCACAGTGGAAAGCCGCATCCCGCCCCGCATGAAGGTGCGCACCGGCGCTGCGCTGGAAACGCCCCATATCATGATGCTGGCGGACGACCCGGACTGCACTCTCATCGAGCCCATTGCCGCCCACAAGGACAGCCTGCCCAAGGTGTACGAGGGCGAGCTGATGCTGGGCGGCGGCCATGTGGCAGGCTGGGCGGTGGAGGACCCCGCCCTCATTGCACAGATCGAAAATGCTCTGACCGTGCTGGGCAGTCAGGAAGAATTTGACAAGAAGTACCCCGATGCCACCCGCCGCGACCCGCTGACGCTGGCCGTGGGCGACGGCAACCACTCGCTGGCTACCGCAAAAGCCTGCTGGGAGGAGCTGAAAAAGACCCTGACCCCGGAGCAGGCAGAGAACCACCCCGCCCGCTGGTGCTTGGCAGAGGTGTGCAACGTGCACTCCCCGGCCATTGAGATCGAGCCCATCCACCGGGTACTGTTCAACGTGGACTGCGCCACCGTGCTGCTGAGCCTGATTACATGGAGCGATGCCAACATGGCCGGCTGCTGCTTTGGCGGCAGCAAAAAGCAGCCTTTTACGCTGGCAGGCCCCCACATGGCCAATGTGCTCAGCTTTGAGGACCCCACCGAGCCGCTGACCGTGGGCACCATCGACGATTTTATTTCGGATTATATCGAGCGCCACCCGGAAGCAAAGGTGGACTATGTGCATGACGAACCGGCTGTGCGCGCTTTGTGCAAGCAGGGCGCGGTGGCGTTTTTGATGCCGCCCTTCGCCAAGAGCGACCTGTTCCGCGGCGTTGTGATGGGCGGCGTGCTGCCCCGCAAGACCTTCAGCATGGGACACGCGGAGGAAAAGCGCTACTACATCGAGTGCCGGAAGATCACAGAATAATAGGAGAACCATGACATTTAAAGAACTGAATCTGTCCGCCCCGCTGCTGCGCGCTGTGCAGGAAGCGGGCTACGAGACCCCCTCGCCCATTCAGGCAGCGGCCATCCCGCCGGTGCTGGCAGGCCGGGATCTGATGGGTTGCGCCCAGACCGGCACCGGCAAGACGGCGGCTTTTGCGCTGCCCATGCTGGACCGGCTCACCGCCAATGCGCCCCGCCGCAAGGGTGCTGTCCGCGCGTTGATTTTGACCCCTACCCGGGAGCTGGCTTTGCAGATCGGCGAAAGCTTTGAAGCCTACGGCAAGTACCTGAAACTGCGCAGCACCGTCATCTTTGGCGGTGTGGGACAGGCACCGCAGGTGGAAGCGCTGAAAAAGGGCGTGGACATCCTCATCGCCTGCCCGGGACGGCTGAACGACCTGATCGGGCAGGGCTTTATCGACCTGTCCGCACTGGAAATTTTTGTGCTGGACGAGGCCGACCGGATGCTGGACATGGGCTTTGTCCATGACGTGAAAAAGGTCATTGCAAAGCTGCCTGACCAGCGCCAGAACCTGATGTTCAGCGCCACCATGCCCGCCGAGATCGAGCATCTGGCCGCCGGCATCCTGCACGACCCCGCCTTTGTCAAGGTGGACCCGGTGTCCAGCACCGTGGACCGCATCCAGCAGAGCCTGTACTATGTGGAAAAGGGCAACAAAAAGCTCTTGCTGCCGTGGCTCATCAAAAATTTGCAGCCGCCGGTGGTCAACGCACTGGTGTTCAGCCGCACCAAACACGGCGCGGATAAGATCGCAAAAGACCTGACAAAGCAGGGCATCCCCGCCGCCGCCATCCACGGCAACAAGAGCCAGACCGCCCGCGTGACCGCGCTGGAGGATTTCAAGTCCGGCAAGACCCGGGTGCTGGTGGCGACCGACATCGCCGCACGCGGCATTGATATCAGCGAGCTTTCCCATGTGTTCAACTACGACCTGCCCGAGGTGCCGGAGACCTATGTGCACCGCATCGGGCGCACTGCCCGCGCCGGCGCGGACGGCACCGCCGTCAGCTTCTGCGCCCCGGAGGAGCAGGAGTATCTGGCAGGCATCGAAAAGCTGAACCGCCGCAAGATCCCGGTGGTATCCGGCCACCCGTGGGACGGCGTGCCCGCCCCGGTGCGCCCCGTGCTGCCCGTGCGCGGCAAAAAGCCCCGCCCCGAAGCAGAAAAACAGGCCGAAACTGCGCCCGCAAAAGCTGCAAAGGCAGCTGTGCCCGCGCCGAAGCAGGAGCCGAAGGCCGCAAAGAATGCGGTGCCTGCAAAACCGAAAAAAGAGGAAACATTGATGCAAGACAGCAACGCAAAGCGCGGGGTCCGCAACGACCGCCGCGCCAACAACCGGGGCGCAAACGCCCCCAAGGAGGCGGCAGCGCCCCGCGCCCGCCGCGAGAATGCCGCCCCCGCCCGGGGCAGCAACGCCCAGCCCAAGTTTGACCCCCATTTTGTCAGCGCCCCGGAGGCTACTCCGCTGCGCCCGGCACGCAAGACTCCTGCTGCTCCGGCAGCACCTGCCATCCGCAGCGCACAGGAGCCCCAGAATAATCAGAACGCAAGCCGCAGCGGCAGCCGCCGCAATGACCGCAGCGAGCAGCGCGCTGCCCAGAGCAACAACGCCCGCCCTGCCCGTAACGAACGCGGCAGCGCAGGCAATCAGAACCGCACCGGCAGCGCACCCCGCGCTCCCAAGGCCGAGCCTGCCCGCCGTGGCCGCAATGCCGCCGCCCGGGACGAGGACCCGGGGCTGATGCTCATCAGCCGCCGCCCGCCCCAGCAGAAGTACACCAGCTTTGAGGAGTATATGGACGCCCACGGCGGTGCCACCGCACCCATTGAGGACCACAGCGAAGAAGTATGAGCCGGAACGAAGCCTTTGCCCCGTGGCAGTGCCCCCTGTGCGGCGGCGTACTGCAAGGGGAAACCGACCTGAAATGTGAAAAAGGCCACTGCTTTGACCGCGCCCGGGAGGGCTACTGGCATCTTTTGCCGGTGCAGAGTATGCGCACCAAAGCCCCCGGGGACAGCAAGGAGATGGTAGCTGCCCGCCGCGCCTTCCTGAACGCCGGATACTACGGCATTTTCGGGCAGGCGCTGGGGGAGCTGTGCCTTGCCCACGGCGTGCCCGCCGCGAAGGACGCCCCGCTGCATCTGCTGGATGCGGGCTGCGGCGAGGGCTGGTACGATCGCTGCATCGCGCAGCAGTTCGCGGCGGCGGAAAAACCGCTGCAGCTGGCGGGGTTCGATATCGCAAAGCCCGCCGTGCGCTTGGCTGCAAAGGCGCTGCCCACAGCGCAGTATGCAGTGGCGTCCAGCTTCAGCCAGCCGGTACGCACCGGCTGGGCAGATGTACTGCTGAACTGCTTTTCGCCCTTTGCGCAGGAGGAGTTCAGCCGGGTGCTGCGCCCGGGCGGGCGCATGATCTACGTTGTGCCGGGGGCAGAGCATCTGTACCAGATGAAGGCTGTGCTCTATGAAAAGCCCTATAAGAACCCGGTGCAGCAGGTGGAATACCCGGGTTTCCGTGCCATCGACGAGCGGGAGGTGCAGGGTACCATCACCGTGCCCGCCGCCCAGCTGGAAGCCCTGTTCGCCATGACCCCCTACTATTGGAAAACGCCCCGCGATGGTGCCGCCCGCCTTGCGGCTCTGCCGCAGCTCACCACAACCATCGCCTTCCGCTTTCTGGTGTTTGAGAAGCTGTAATAAGATAAAAAAGGACTGCCGTGCACTCTGCACGGCAGTCCTTTTTTGTGCCCATTCTCATGCTTGTTGATTTTCACAAGAACTGACATACTAATATATCAATTTCGCACAAAAACAACAAAATCTATTTACAAGCGCATTGTATTGTGGTACGATTTGTGCGGATTTCGATGGCATGATACACTGGAATGTCTATCGGGCCCGGCAGCAGGGCGTTTGCTGCACAGCTTTGGGCGGCTTTGCTCTGTACAAATGAGCCGTCTGCATTTAAAAGGAGAAATGATGATGAACAGAAGAGACTTTATGAAGCTTTCCGCCGCTTCTGCTGTGACCATGGGCGCAGTGGCTGGCATGGCGCCCGCATCCTTTGCTGAAAACGCTGGCGTGCACACCGATGCTGAGGTGCAGGCCATGGTGGCAGAGGAACTCCGCCTCTCCCGCGAGGTAGCCTTTTATCCGGCTGCTTTCCGGGGCGATTTTGACAAGTTCTATGTGCTGTTCCACAAGCTGTCCCGTGCTCAGTACGAGAAGGTGGACGGTGCAGCTGTGCCCGGCATCAACGCTTCTCACTACGATATGTGTGTTGCCCTGACCAATGCCCGCAAGGCGCTGCGCCAGATCAAGGACCCCAAGAGCACCGTTTGGGAAATTTGGGGAGATCAGATGGCCGTGGAATCTCCGCTGCCCACCAACTGGGAAAATTGCTACGATAACGAGGGCTTCCGTCCCTTCCTGAACCCGTACCTGCTGCGAGATCAGGGCAAGGTGAAGGGCAACGTGATCATTATTGCAGGCGGCGGCAGCACCCACCGCAACAACGTGGTGGAAGGCTACCCTGTGGCCGAGTTCTTCAACAAGAACGGCTACAACGCCTTTGTGCTGCAGCGCCGCGTCAATCCTTATGCCGCTGTGGATCAGCAGCTGGATCTGGCACGCGCTATCCGCTACATCCGCCACAACGCCTCTGAAAAACACATCGGCAAGACCGATATCATGATCGCTGTGGGCTTCTCTGCCGGCGGCATGAATGTGATGCAGGTGGTGGCCAACCAGTTCGGCACTACGAATACCCCGGATAAGGTCTATCCCAGCTACGTCTGCGATGCTGTGGACTATGAGAGCGCTGACCTGAACGTGGCAATCCCCATCTACGGCCTGTTCGTCACTGGTCTGAACTTCACGAAGAACCCCAACCTGCCTCCGGTCTTTGGTGTTGTGGGTCAGAAAGATGGCCTGAGTGCGATGATGCTGCCCTCTCTGCCGGAGTGCGCGGATATCTTCAAGGATTTCAGCTTCTATCTGGCACCCGATGCGCCCCACGGTGTGGGCTTGGGCACTGGCACCAAGGGCTATGTGGATTACTACACCCAGATCGCCCAGTGGCCGGATATGGCTGTCAACTTCATCGAGAGCCGTCTGGGGCTGATGGAAAAGAAGATCGACATGGACTCCGTGGGCTTTGCATGGTAAGCTGTCCTGACAGAAGTTCCTGAAAAAACAATGACCCGCCGCACCTCCTTCAGTGCGGCGGGTCGTTGTTTATAAAAATGGTTATGTATGATACTCCATCCATTTGCCCTTCCATGCGTACAGGATCATGAGCAATGCGCCCAGACCCCAGCTGACGGGGTAGAGGATGAACACGCCCTCGATGCCGGAGAAGAAGGGCAGCAGAAACTGGATCCATACCACACGGAACAGGCACAGCGAGACCAGCAGCACCACCATGGGCGGGATGCTGGCACCCGTGCCGCGCACGGCACCGGCAAGGCCGTGCAGGATGCTGAGCAGGAAGTAGAACGGGCAGAACCACTGCATGGCCAGCTTGCCGTAGGTGACCACGGCCTCGTCGGCGGTGAACAGGTGCAGAATGGCATCCTGCCCGGCCAGCAGGGCAGCGCCGGTGCAAAGGGTGTAGATGACCCCGATGGCAAGGGTGACCCACACCGAGCGCTTTACCCGGTCCAGACGCCCCGCGCCGTAGTTCTGCCCCACAAAGGTGGTAGCAGCCATGCTGATGCTGCTGACCGGCAGAATGTTGAAGCCGTCGATCTTCATGTAGGCTGCAAAGCCCGCCATGGCGGCGGCACCGTAGCTGTTCACGCTGGCCTGCACCAGCACGTTGGAAAAGGAGATGACCATGTTCTGGATGCCGGTGGGCAGACCCACCCGGATGATGCGGCCTGCCATTTTGCGGTGCAGCCGGATGGCGGAAAGCTCCACCCGGCAGGCGTCCTCGCTTTTCATCAGAAAGCGCAGGCTCAGCACGCAGGACACCAGCTGGCTTAAATCGGTGGCGATGGCAGCGCCTGCCACCCCCATCCGCAGCCCCACGATGAACAAAAGATCCAGCACGATGTTGGTCACCGATGCCCATGCCAGATACACCAGCGAGCGCCGGGAGTTGCCGGCGGCGTTCAGGATGCCGGCGGTCATGTTATACACCACGCTGAACAGCACGCCGCCAAAGTAGATGCGGATATAGGTCACGGCGTCGGCCAGCACCTCGGCGGGGGTGTTCATGGCTACCAGCAAAGCGCGCCCGCAGGCAACGCCGCCCACCGTCAGCAAAAGCCCCATGACCACTGCAATGGCAAGGGAGGTGTGCACCGCCTCGCGGGTCTCCTTGTGGTCGCCCGCGCCCAGATACTGCGACACCACCACGCCCGCACCTACGGCCAGTCCCTGACTGAAGCCGATGAGCAGATAGATGGGCGAACCACTGGAGCCCACGGCGGCAAGGGCATTACTGCCCACAAAATTGCCCACGATGATACTGTCAGCGGTGTTGTACATCTGCTGCAGCAGGTTGCCGAAGATCAGCGGCAGGGCAAACAGCAGCAGGCTTTTTACAATGCTGCCCTCGGTCATAAGGGTAGCGGTATTCCGTGTTTTTACGGCGGCCATGGGGCTCCTCCTCTCAGCGCAAAAAAATCGCTTGTACCCCTTAGCATAGCACAAACCCCGCCCCGGGACAAGGGGCAGGGCTGACGATTTTAAATCGTCTCGCCCGCCGACAACAGCGGCGGCGCGTGGCTGCCGTACAGTCTGCGGTCAAGATAGTTCTGTGTGATGCGCACCACCGTGCCGGACAGCGCAATTACGCCGATGAGGTTTGGCAGCATCATCAGGCCGTTGAAGGTGTCGGAAAGCGTCCATGCAAGGTCCAGCTGCATCACCGCGCCCACCGGCATCAGCGCTACGAACAGTACCCGGTAGCCCGCCCCCGCGCCTGCGCCGAAAAGATACTCCACGGCCTTGCAGCCGTAGCAGCTCCAGCCAAGGGTGGTGGAGTAGGCGAACAGCAGAATGCACACTGCAATGAGCTTTGACCCCAGCGCGCCGAACACGGCGTCAAAGGCCTGCCCTACCAGCGCACTGCCCGCCGCCCCGGCGGCGATGCGCCCGGTGTCCAAATCCACAAAACCGGAGGTCAGCACCACCAGCGCCGTCAGGGTGCACACCACCATGGTGTCCGCAAACACCTCAAAAATGCCCCACATCCCCTGCTGCACCGGCTCTTTTACGTTGGAAGCCGCGTGCACCATCACCGAGGAGCCAAGCCCGGCCTCGTTGGAAAAAGCACCCCGCTTAAAGCCCAAAGTGACCGCCCGGGACAGCCCGTAGCCTACGATGCCCCCACCGGCGGCTTGCAGCCCGAACGCGCCCTTTACGATGGCGGCAAGCGCCGCCGGGACGGCAGTGATGTGCACCCCCACCACGGTGAGCGCGCCCACGATGTACAGCAGCGCCATGGCGGGGACAAGCCTTTCCGCCACCGCAGCCACACGCTTGAGCCCGCCAAGCAAAATTACCGCCGATACTGCCGCCAGCACCGCGCCGGTAACGGTCTCCGGCACGCCAAAAGCCGCCCACAGGTTGCCTGCGATGGAATTGAGCTGGCTCAGGTTGCCGATGCCAAAGCTTGCCAGCGCACAGAACGCGGCAAACAGCACCGCCAGCACCCGCCCCGTCCTGCCGCCAAGGCCATCCCGCAGGTAGTACATCGGCCCGCCGCGCCAGCCGTCCGCCGGGTCTTTGCGGCGGTAGTAGATGCCCAGCACGTTCTCGGCGTAGCTGGTCATCATGCCCAGCAGCGCCATGACCCACATCCAGAACACTGCCCCTGCCCCGCCGGAAAGGATGGCGGTGGCCACCCCCACAAGGTTGCCGGTGCCGATGGTGGACGCCAGCGCGGTACACAGGCTCTGGAACTGGCTGATGGCCTGTTCCTCGCGGGCGGTATGGGCGGTGACGCTCCGGTCGGTCAGGATAGCACCGAGGGTGTGCCGCATCCAGTAGCCCCACCGCCGCAGCTGGAAGCCTCCGGTGCGCACCGTCAGCAGCAGCCCGGTGCCGAAGAGCAGCCCCAGCCCCATCGGCCCCCACACGATGCCGTTCACGGCCTCGACTCCCCGCATGAACCGCTCTGGCATCCTGTGGCCTCCTTTGCTGATGAAAAGTTTCTGCTTGCCTTCAGCGTGCAGGGACGCTCCGCTGGGCCAGAGGCAGGGAGGGGTGTTCCGACTCCCCCCTCCCTACCTCTGGACTCCACCCACCCCGCAACGGGCCAAGGGCTGCACGCCCTTGACAATCCTAAAGAAGAAGTCGAAGCACAAAAAAGCTAGCGCTGCGCCAGTCGGCGCTATCGCTTTAACGCTTTTTTCGCTTCTCCATCCATAGCCCCTCAGTCGCTGTGCGACAGCTCCCCCGAGGGGGAGCAGGCACGCCCGCAAGCATTGCACTTGAGCCGGAAACTTTCCCGCTATGCCAAAGGCTCCCTCCCAGAGGGAGCTGGCAAAGTCGTAGACTTTGACTGAGGGAGTTCCCTTGCCATCCTATGCAGCGCCATTATTCCTCATGCGGTGCGGGCAGCGGAGATTTATCGGGGTCGGGTGCGGGAAGGGGCTCCAGTGTCAGCCAGAAGTCCTCCTGCTCCTCGCGGTCTTTTTCGTTGGGGTTTTCTGTTTTAGCCATACAGCATCCCTGCCTTTCTGCATAAAGGGTCGCCCGTTGGGTCATGCTTTATGCACAAAAAGGAGGCAGAGCCATGAAACACGCAAAACGCAGCGGCTGGCGTCCCTTCTGGGCGGCGCTATGCGCCGCCCTGCTGGTGCTGCTGCCGCTGGTGGGCGGCACGGTGCTGCTCAGCCGTGCTCAGCTGCGCAGCAGTCTGCGGCAGGCCGCAAAAAGCCAGAGCGGGGTGCCCATCCGTCTGCCCAAAGCCACCGACCGGTGCACCGTGCTGCTGTGCGTGGCAGACGAGACCCCGGGCTTTGTGCTGGCCTACCTGAACGCCGGGCAGAACTGCATCCATCTGCTGGCGGTGCCCGCCGCGCTGGAGGTGCCCTTCGGGGGCAAAAATGTTCCCCTTGCGGACTGCTACGCCGCCGCAGGCCCCGCCCGCTGCCGGGAGGCGCTGGGCGAGGTGTTCGCCCTGCCGGAGGATACCGACTATCTTGCCATCGCCCCGGCAGTGCTGACAAAGCTGGCGGCGCGGTACGGCGCAGTGCGGGTGGGCTTTACCGGGGCGCTCACCCCGGAGCAGCTGGCGCGGTACGGCAAAGGCACCGGGGTGCAGGGCATCTCCGCCGCCGACGCCCACAGCTTTTTGGCGGCGCTGGATGCCGACACTTCTCTTTCGCCCCGGCGCAGCGCCGCCGCCCGGGCGGCGGTGTGGGATGCGTTTTTCCGGCAGGCGCTGGAGCTGCTGCCCACCACCCTGCCGCAGGGTCTGCGGGAGGTGAGCAGCAGTCTGCTGACCAGCCTGACCGCCGTAGACCTTGCTACACTGGAGCGCACGCTGGAATTTTTAGCCACCAGCGCCGAGCCGGTGGATATCACCGCCGACGCCCTGCCCGGAGACTGGGCGGGCGGGCACTATACGGTGTCCGATGCCTCCCGGGCGGCGGTGCAGAGCTTTTTCAACCTCTCCCCGGCGGCGGCGCAGTCCGCGTCCGGCAGTGAGCCGTAACCCAGCACCAGTGTCCCGGCGGCAGAATGCGCCGTGCCGGTCAGGTCGTAGTCGCTCAGCAGGGAACAGCGCACCCCGTACTGCCGGGCAGCTGCCCGCAGGGCGGCGTCCGGCGGCGGGTCCTTCAGCTGTGCCAGCAGGTGTAGCCCGGTGTGCAGCCCCGCAAGGGTCAGCTCCTCCGGCGCAAAGGAGGTGCGCAGCGCCGCCACCAGCGCATCCCGGCGGGCTTTGTAGGCGGTGCGCTCCCGCGCTAAGTGCCGGGTGAAATATCCCCCGGTGATAAAGCGCGCCAGCGTCTGCTGCTCAAACCGCCCTACCGTGCCGGAGTAGAGCCGGTATTTTTCCTGCCACGCACCCAGCAGCGGCCGGGGCAGCACCATGTAGGCAATGCGGATGCCCGGGGCAAGGCTGCGGGAGCAGGTGGACAGGTACACCACCGTGCCGTCTGCGCCCGCCATGCCCTGCAAGCTGGGCAGCGGGCGGGTATCGAAACGGAACTCGGAGTCGTAGTCGTCCTCAATGATGTACCGCTGCCCCGGGGCGCGGGCCGCCCAGTGCAGCAGCTCTGCCCGGCGTCCGGCGGGCATGGTGACCCCGGTGGGGAACTGGTGGCTGGGGGTGACGTAGCACACCGCCGCATCGCTGGCGGAAAGAGCCGTCAGCGACAGCCCATCCGCATCCACCGGCAGGCAGCGACAGGGCACGCCGTTGTTTTCCAGCACCTGCCGGGCGCGGGGGTAGCCGGGGGTCTCCACGGCGGCAGGGCCGGGCAGCAGCGGTGCCAACAGCCCCAGCAGATATTCCAGCCCTGCACCCACCACCAGCTGCTCCGGGTCGCACTGCACGCCCCGGTACTCGGCCAGATACTCTGCCAGCGCCTGCCGCAGGGCGGCATCGCCCCGGGCATCCCCGGGGGTGAGCAGCTCCGGCGCGGAGTACAGCAGTTCCTTTTGCAGCCGCGCCCATGTGCGGAAGGGGAACAGCCCCGGGTCCACGCCCCGGGTGGATAAATCGAACTGTACCGGCGGGGCGGTTTCGGCGGGGTGCTCTGCCGGCGGCGCGGAATGGGCGGCGGGCGGCTGCACCCCCTGCGGCAGGGCAAGATACTCCTGCACCGTAAAGCCGCTGCGCTCCCGGGCGGTCAGGTAGCCCTCTGCCGCCAGCATCTGGTAGGCGGTGTCCACCGTGTTCACCGAGATCGACAGCTCTGCCGCCAACCGCCGCTTGCCGGGCATCCGGGTGCCCGCCGTCAGGGTGCCCGCCCGCATCTCGGCGGCAAGGCTGCGGTAGAGCTGCTCGTACAGCGGCACCGCCGAAGCCGGGTCCAGTGCCGTGGTCAGATGTACCATAGAATGTCCCTCCCATCTGGGCATTGCGTCAAACTGACCCCATAAAAAAACTTTGTTCTGGGTATTTTCATAGGGTCAGTTCTGCGTATAATAGGAGCATACCCGCCGGACACCCAAATGTCAAGTAGTTTTGTGGGGTTATCGGCGTGATTGGAGGGAAAGTATCATGTCTACTACTGCAATGTGGCTGCTGCTGGCAGTCGTCGTTATCCTGATCCTGTTTTTCAGTGTGCTGTACAAGCGCCGCTTTACGGTGCACGAGCTGGCGCTTACCGGCGTGATGGCTGCGCTGAGCTTAGTGGCCTACCTGTTCTTCCGCATCCCGTTCTACGGCGGCTCCTCGTTCCATCTGGGCAACACCTTTACTGCCCTGACGGCGCTGCTGCTGGACGGTGTATCCGGCGGTCTGGCGGGTGCCATCGGTCTGGCGCTGGCAGATATCCTTGCCGGTGACCCGGGCTACGCCATTACCACCTTCGTGCTCAAGTTCATCATCGGCATCACCTGCGGTGCCGTGGCACATAAGGTGTTCAAGCTGCGGGATCAGGACCGTCACAGCGCCGGGTATCTGGTCAAGGTGATCGTCTCTGCGGGTTCCGGTCTGCTGTTGAACGTGTTCACCGACCCCTTCCTTGGCTACTTCCGCAACGTGTACATCTTTGGGCAGGAGTACACCGTGGCACAGGCGCTGACCAAGATCGCCGGCGGCGTCACCTTTGTAAACAGTGTGGCTTCCACGGCCTGCGCCGTGGTGCTGTATCTGGCACTGCGCCCCGCGCTGGAGCGTGCAAAGCTGCTTTCCAAGGGCGAGAACAAAGCTGCCTGATTTAGATAATAAAAGGGACGAGGGAAAGCCCGCGGGCTTTCCCTCGTCCCTTTTCTGTTACCGTTTTCGACTGCAAAGGTGCTTTGCAGCGTCCCGCCCGGCGGCAAGGCCGCTGCCGAACGCCCAGTGCAGGTTGAAGCCGCCGCAGCTTCCGGCGCAGTCCAACGTTTCACCCACGAAGTACAGCCCCGGACAGCCCTTGAACTGGAAGGTCGGTTCCACCTCGGTCAGGGCAAGCCCGCCGCCGGTGGTCTGCGCCTGCCGCCAGCCGCAGGGGGTAAGCCCCTCGAACCGCCAGTGCTTGGCGGTGTGGGCAAGCTTCTGCCAGCTGCCTGCGGGCAGGGCGTGGGGGGCAGTATCCGGCAGGGCGGCGGCAGCCCAGAGGGCGCGGCCAAGCTTGCCGTGCAAAAGCCCCAGCCAGAACGCCGCCGCCGTGTCCTCGGCAAGCAGCGGTGCACGCGCCGCAAACAGGGCGGCAAGCTCTGTCTCCGGCACAGCGGGGAAGAGATCAAGTTCCACCGCCGGGTGCTTCGGGCTGCGCCCGGGGGCAAGCAGGCCGGACAGCTGCATGATGCAGATGCCGGAAAGCCCGTAGTCGGTAAACTGTACCTCGCCCATCTCTTCAGCCAATACCCGGTCGCCGTCCAGCAGACGGGCGGCGGCTTTGGCGCGGATGCCCGCAAGGCTTTTGTTCGGCTTTGCGCATTGCAGGGCGGTCAGGCAGGGGTAAAGGGGGCGCATCTGCCCGCCGCAGTCGGCGGCAAAGCGGGTGCCGAAGCCGTCCGTGCCGAACTGCGGCCCGGCGGCGCCGCCCATAGCGCAGATAACGGCATCTGCCCGCAGGCTTTCGGTGCCGCCCTCGGCGTTCGTAAACTGCACCGCGTAGCCGCCCTTGCTCTGCCGCAGGGTGCTTACCGTGCAGCCGGGGCGCAGCTGTACCTTGTGCCGCTGCAGATGCAGCTCCAGCAGCGCCAGCACATCGGCGGCCTGATTGGAATAGGGGTACACCCGCCCGGCTTCATCGGTGCGGGTGTACAGCCCCAGCTGCTCAAACCACACCAGCGGCGCGGCGGCATCCACCGCCGCCAGCAAAGGCCGCAGCGCGGCGGGGTCGGCGGTGAAGTATTTTTCCGGCGCAATGGCGGTGTTGTCCAGATTGCAGCGGCCGTTGCCGGTAGCCAGCAGCTTTTTGCCCACCTTGGGGTTGCGCTCCAGCACCGTGACGCGGGCAGCGGGCGCGGCCTGCGCAGCCGCCAGCGCAGCGGCCAGTCCGGCGGCACCGCCGCCCAGAATAAGGATGTGTGCCATGCGGACACCTGCTTTCTTTAGGTTTATTCCTATTTATTGTAGCAGAACCCCGCCCGGAACGCAATGCGGCGGGTAAAGCAAAAAATGCACTGCCGGTATAATTTGCCGCCGCTGACAGATACTACATACAAAGGAAACCGCAAGGAGGGCAAAATAATGAAAGCAACCGGTATTGTGCGCCGCATCGACGAGCTTGGCAGGGTGGTGATCCCCAAGGAGATCCGCCGCACCCAGCGCATCCGGCGGGGCGACCCGCTGGAGATCTTTACCACCGGCGACGGGGAAGTGATCTTTAAAAAGTACTCGCCTATGGGCGAGGTGAACACCCTTGCCGCCCAGCTGGCAGAGGTGCTCAGCCGCCAGTTTGCACTGACCGCCTTTGTGTGCGACAGGGACCGCATTCTGGCGGTCAGCGGCAGCGGGCGGCGGGAGCTGACCGACCGCAGCATCAGCCAGCCGCTGGAAAAGCTGATGGATGCCCGCAAACCCTACCAGAGCCCCGGCAACCCGGAAAAGACCCTGCTGCCCTGCGAGGGCGCACCCCGGGTGCTGCTATGCGCCGCGCCGGTGCTGGCGGGCGGGGACGTGACCGGCGCGGTGGGTCTGTTGACCGAGGACCGCGCCGCCTGCCCGGAGGACGCCCAGTGCAAGGCGGTGGCAGTGGCAGCGGCCTTTCTGGCAAAGCAGATGGAGGAGTGAAAACACCGCCGCCCGGCCTGTGGAGACAAGCCGGGCGGCGGTGTACATGAAAGGATGAATGTGAGGATGATTATTTGGTGATGGTCACAGGCACCTTTTTCAGGCTGTTCCATGCGCGGATGATGCGGGCATTGGTCACCTTGGTGTCCGGGCCGAAGGTTGCGCCGTGGTCGGAGAGCAGACCCTGCTCTGCGCACCAGCGGGCGGCTTTCTGCTGATCGATAGCGTCAGCGGGGATATCGGTATACAGTGTAGTGCTTACGGGGTCGGGCTTGCCGGCAGTCGTCCACAGGACGTTTGCCAGTTCCTGCCGGGTGGAGGGGATAAAGCCGTCCGGCAGCGCATAGTGCAGGTACAGGGAAGAACCGTAGACATAGGTGGCATAACCCAGACCTGCAGTGCCCAGCACGATGCCAAGTGCGGCTGCGCCGGAAGAGAACGCCGGGTCAAGCTCGCCGGGTTCATCCGGTGTGGGCGGCGCGGGCACCTCGGTCACCAGAACGATCTTTTCATAGCCCCGCACAGGGATCTCGTAAGTGTTGCCGCCTTTGCTGACTACGGAGCTCATAATGGATACATCGGCATCGGCTGCACGGCAGTCGAACAGTGCGGCATCGGTCTTTACGGTAATGGTGTTGGGCTGCTCAGACGATCCGCTGGGGACATAAAGACTGGTGTAGCTTTCAGAAAAGCCATCATTTACAGGCACTTGGAAGTTTCCGCCATTCTGATCGCTCACAGAGGTAAAGGCGATGGCGCTGCCTTCCGGCACAATGGGCTTGTTCACAAAATAGCCGCCGGTGATCTGAAGATTGGTCGGGTCGTCGATGCTGCTTGCATTCACAGCTTTGGTAAACAGGCCGCCGGTGATGGAAAGCGGGGAGCGACATCTTTCGATGAAAACCTCGCCGTCAAACAGGCCGTCGCTGATGGTGATGGAAGCGTCATCATTCGCAAGCTTCATACCCTTTTCAAAGGTTCCGCCCTCGATCGTGGCATTTTCGCCGGAGGAGGCGTTTACCTCAACAGCTTCCCAAAAGGTGCCGCCGGAGATGGTTTTGTAGTTGTCCACAGGCTGTTGGAAGGTGCCGCCGGAGATGGTTTTGTGGTTGTCCACAGGCTGTTGGAAGATACCATCGGAGATGGTGCCCCAGTTGTGCACCTCCCTTTGGAAGGTGCCGTTGGAGATGGTGCCCCAGTTGTGCACCTCCCCTTGGAAGATGCCGCCGCGGATGGTTTTGGAGTTGTTCACAGGCTGTTGGAAGGTACCGTTGAAGATGGTGCCCTGGTTGTCCACCTTCCTTTGGAAGGTACCGTTGGAGATGGTGCCGGAGTTGGACACATCATCTAGGAAGGTGCCGCCGGAGATGGAGCCCCAGTTGCCTACATTCCTTTGGAAAGTACCGCCGGAGATGTTGCCGGAGTTGTTCACACCCGCTTGGAAGGTACCGTTGGAGATGGTGCCGGAGTTGGACACATCATCTAGGAAGGTGCCGCCGGAGATGGTGCCGGAATTGTTAGCCACCGACCCGTTGAACTGTCCGCCGGAGATGGTGCCGGAATTGTTAGCCACCGACCCGTTGAACTGTCCGCCGGAGATGATGCCGGAGTTATGCACCGGCTGTGAGTAGGTGCCGCTGGAGATGAGGCCCCGGTTTTCGAACACCGGGGCAGCTGCCAGTGCAGACACCGGCAGCAGGGACAGCAGCATACTGCCGGTCAGCAGAATGCTTACAATGCGTTTGGCTTTCATAGGGGTTCGCTCCTTTCGTGTGGTTTTTATACGGGGGTCTCGTTACTATAAATATACCATAAACTGGGCAAAAACAAAAGAAATTCTGCACGAATTGGGCTAAAACTGCACGAATTGCTGAAAAAGGGGGAAAACTAAAACACTGCTGCCCGGGGATGTTCTCTTTTGACACCAAAAGAGAACCAGAAAAGTGTGCGCTTTGCGGGGTGACTTTCTGCCTGCCGTCAGCGTGCAGGGACGCTCCGCTGGGCCAGAGGCAGGGAGGGGTGTTCCGACTCCCCCCTCCCTACCTCTGGACTCCACCCACCCCACAACGGGCCAAGGGCTACACGCCCTTGACAATCCTAAAGAAGAAGTCGAAGCACAAAAAAGCTAGCGCTGCGCCAGTCGGCGCTATCGCTTTAACGCTTTTTTCGCTTCTCCATTTATAGCCCCTCAGTCGCTGCGCGACAGCTCCCCCGGGGGAGCGGCTGCGCTCGCAAGCTTTGCGGTTTAGCCGGAAACTGTACCACCATGCCAAAGGCTCCCTCCCAGAGGGAGCTGGCAAAGCCGCAGGCTTTGACTGAGGGAGTTCACACCCCCTTTATGACAGAATTATGAATCTTTATAAACATTTTTGCAAAGGGCTTGACAGCAGGGCAAAAACGATTATAATGGTCTTAGCACTCAGGAACAAGGAGTGCTAAACAAACAAAAGCAATGCAAAAAGGAGGCAGGCGCTATGACGATGGACGCACGCAAGCAACGGGTCTTGCAGGCGATCGTGGCGCTGTATGGCCTTGAGGGCGAGCCGGTGGGCAGCAGCGTGCTGGCAAACTACTTTGATATGGCAGTGTCCAGCGCAACGCTGCGCAACGAGATGGCGGCGCTGACAAAGCTGGGCCTGCTGGAGCAGCCCCACACCAGCGCAGGGCGTGTGCCCAGCGCCAAGGGCTACCGGTATTATCTGGACAATCTGCTGACCGATGATCAGCCGCTGGACCGCGTTACCCGCGCCCGGGTAGATGCGGTGTTCGCCAGCCTTGACCACGAGCCGGAAAAGCTGGCACAGGGCGCTGCCAAGGCGCTGGCCGCCATCAGCGGCTGCACCGCCGCCGTCAGCACCCCCTGTGCCGAGGATCTGTGCATTGCCCATTACGAGGTGGTGCAGGTGGGCCGCAGCGCAGCCGCAGTGCTGGCTGTGACCACCGCCGGTTACGTCCGCACCCGGGTGGCGCGGGTACGCACCGGGCTTTCCCGGGAAAATGCAGCTGCCCTTGCAGCGCTGCTCAACCGCAACCTTACCTTTGTGGCACCGGTGGATCTTTCCACCCGGATGCTCAGCG
Organism: Faecalibacterium sp. I4-1-79; assembly: GCF_023347235.1. Taxonomy (GTDB): domain Bacteria; phylum Bacillota; class Clostridia; order Oscillospirales; family Ruminococcaceae; genus Faecalibacterium; species Faecalibacterium tardum. The sequence continues at coordinate 206,485 of NZ_CP094467.1, forward strand.
AGCTGTGCAGCCAGATCGCACCGGAACTTGTGCCGGTGGTCAGCGCCGCAGCCGCAATTTTGCAGGACAGCGTAAAGCCCCATGTATTTCTGGGCGGCGAGCAGTACCTGCTGGACTGGCCGCAGCTGGACGGCCGGGTGGGTGATATCCTTACCCTGCTGAACGACGAGGAACAGGCCGCAAGCCTGATCGCACCCCCGGAAAACCGCAGCGAAAGCGTGCTGCTGGGCGAGGATCTGGAACCGCAGATCCCCGGGCTGTGCATCGTGAGCGACCGGTATCTGGTAGGCGGCGGGCTGTGGGGCTCCATTGCCCTGATCGGCCCCACCCGGATGCCCTTCCAGAAGCTGATGCCCCTGCTGCACGAGTTTGCAGACCAGCTGGGCGAGGGCATGAGCGGCAAACGAAAAGACACCCCGCAGGCTGCCGTACCACGGCGGACTGTGATCTATAAGGAGGATCTGGAATGAGCGAAGAAGCAAAGAACACGGTGCCCGAGACCGAGCAGCCGGAAACTGCCCCCGAGGAAAAGACCGCTGCCGCAGCGCCCGAACAGGCTGCTGCCGAAGCTGCCACCGAAGAGGACAAGAAGAAGGACGGCGGCTGGTTCAACAAGAAGGCCCGGGAGATGGAAGCCATTAAGGCAAAGCTGGATGCAGCGGAAAAGAACGCTGCACAGGCCAAGGATCAGCTGCTGCGCATGGCTGCCGAGTACGACAACTACCGCAAGCGCTCCACCCGCGAGGCCGACCAGAAGTTTGGCGACGGTGTTTCCCACGCAGTGGAAAAGATCATCCCCATTCTGGATACGCTGAATATGGCTGCCAACGCCCCCACCACCGATGAGAATTACAAGAAGGGCGTGGTCATGACGCTGGATAAGGCGGCAAAGGCACTGGAAGCCCTCCATGTGGAGGAGATCGAGGTGCTGGGCAAGCCCTTTGACCCCAACTTTATGAATGCTGTGCAGCAGATCCCCGCCCCGGACGGGCAGGAGAGCGGCACGGTGGTCACCGTTTTCCAGAAGGGTTACAAGCTGGGTGACAAGATCATCCGCCATGCAACCGTTGTGGTGGCCGAATAAACAAGCCGAACCTCCCGCAAGGGAGTTTGCAATAACATCCGCTTGACATCATCATAAGCATCATATAAACAAGATTTGTTCTTTCGAGAGGAGACTTCATTATGAGTAAGATTATTGGTATCGACCTTGGTACTACCAACAGCTGCGTAGCTGTTATGGAGGGCGGCGAGCCCGTTGTCATCGCCAACTCTGAGGGCGCCCGCACCACCCCGTCCGTTGTCGGCTTCACCAAGACCGGCGACCGTCTGGTAGGTCAGGTTGCAAAGCGTCAGGCTATCACCAACCCCGACAACACCGTTTCTTCCATCAAGCGTCAGATGGGCACCGACCACAAGGTGACCCTGAACGGCAAGGAGTACACTCCCCAGCAGGTCAGCGCTATGATCCTGCAGAAGCTGAAGGCTGACGCCGAGGCTTATCTGGGCGAGACCGTTACCGAGGCTGTCATCACTGTGCCTGCCTACTTCAACGACAGCCAGCGTCAGGCAACCAAGGACGCAGGCACCATTGCCGGCCTGAACGTCCGCCGTATCATCAACGAGCCCACCGCAGCTGCTCTGGCTTACGGTGTGGATAAAGAGGACGACCAGAAGATCATGGTCTACGACCTGGGCGGCGGCACCTTCGATGTGTCCATCATCGAGATGGGCGACGGCGTTACCGAGGTTCTGGCAACCAACGGCGATACCCATCTGGGCGGCGATGACTTCGACCAGCGCATCATCGACTGGATGGCAGACGCCTTCCAGACCGAGAACGGCATCGACCTGCGCAAGGACAAGATGGCTGCACAGCGCTTGAAGGAAGCTGCCGAGAAGGCTAAGATCGAGCTGTCCAGCGCAATGAGCAGCCAGATCAACCTGCCCTTCATCACCGCTGATGCTACCGGCCCGAAGCACTTGGATATGACCCTGACCCGCGCAAAGTTCAACGAGCTGACCGCTGATCTGGTCGATCGTACCATGACCCCCGTGCGCAAGGCTCTGCAGGATGCAGGTCTGCGCGCTTCCGACCTGAAGAAGGTCCTGATGGTCGGTGGTTCCACCCGTATCCCCGCTGTCTACGATGCAGTGAAGAAGGAACTGAACTGCGAGCCCTTCAAGGGCATCAACCCCGATGAGTGCGTGGCCGTCGGTGCTGCTATTCAGGGCGGCGTTCTGAACGGCGAGAAGAAGGGTCTGCTGCTGCTGGATGTCACCCCGCTGAGCCTCGGCATTGAGACTCTGGGCGGCGTGTGCACCAAGATCATCGACCGCAACACCACCATCCCCACCCACAAGAGTCAGGTGTTCTCCACCGCAGCCGACAACCAGCCCTCTGTTGAGGTCAACGTGCTGCAGGGCGAGCGTGAGTTTGCCCGCGACAACAAGAGCTTGGGTGTGTTCCATCTGGATGGCATTGCACCGGCTCCCCGTGGTGTGCCTCAGATCGAAGTTACCTTCGATATCGATGCCAACGGCATCGTGAAGGTCAGCGCTAAGGATCTGGGCACCGGCAAGGAGCAGAACATCACCATCACCGCTTCCACCAATATGTCCAAGGAGGACATTGACAAGGCTGTGAAGGAAGCTGAGCAGTTTGCTGCCGACGATAAGAAGAAGCGTGAAGAGGTCGATATCCGCAACGGTGCCGACCAGATGGTGTTCCAGACCGAGAAGATGCTGAAAGAGAACGGCGACAAGCTGCCCGCAGACGTGAAGAGCGATGCCGAGGCAAAGCTTGCTGACCTCAAGACCGCTGTCCAGTCCGGCAATGTGGACGACATCAAGGCAAAACAGGAAGCCCTGAGCCAGGTGTTCGAGAAGATGTATCAGGCAGCCGCTGCCGCACAGCAGGCCGCCGGTGCACAGCCCGGTGCTGACGCAGGCGCAACCAACGCAAAGCCCAACGATGACGGCGTTGTGGATGCCGACTTCAAGGAAGTCTAAGTCTGACACAAAGCGCTGTGTCCGGCCAAACCGGCGGGCACACGCGCAATAAAGCAAAAGCCGCTCCGGTTTAGGCCGGAGCGGCTCTTGCTGGTTTATAGAATGTAAACCCTCTCAGTCATTGCTTCGCAATGCCAGCTCTCCCTATGGGCGAGCTTTTGGCGGTGAGGACAAGTTTCCCTTCTCGGTCTAAGCTCCCCCCTCGGGGGAGCTGGCGCGGCAGCGCCTGAGAGGGTTTCGGCGGAGAAAGACCGTGACGGGAGAGGTTGGAGAGGTGAGTGGATATGGCACAGGAAAAGCGTGATTATTACGAAGTGCTGGGGGTATCCAAGGGCGCAAGCGATGCCGAGATCAAAAAGGCATACCGCAAGCTTGCCATGAAGTACCACCCGGACTATAACCCCGGCGATAAGGACGCCGAGGCAAAGTTCAAGGAGATCAACGAGGCAAACGAGGTGCTTTCGGACCCGAAAAAGCGCCAGCTGTACGACCAGTACGGCTTTGCCGGTGTTGACCCCACTTATGCAGCACAGAACGGCGGCGGCCCCGGCGGCTTCAGCGGGTTTGGCGGCGACGGCGTGGATCTGGGCGACATCTTTGGCGATATCTTCGGCGGCGGCTTTGGCGGCTTCGGCGGCTCGTCCCGTCAGGCAAATCCCAACGCCCCCCGCAAGGGTCAGGACATCCGGGTGCGCATCACCCTGAGCTTTGACGAGGCCGTGCACGGCTGCAAGAAGAACATTACCATCACCCGTCAGCAGGAGTGTACTGCGTGCCACGGCTCCGGCTGCGCCGCCGGTACTAGCCCCGAGACCTGCCCGGACTGCGGCGGACGCGGCTTTGTCATCCGCCAGCAGCGCACCCCCTTTGGCGTGATGCAGACCCAGCAGCCCTGCTCCCGTTGCGGCGGCAAGGGCAAGCTGGTAAAGAACCCCTGCAAGGTCTGCCACGGCAGCGGCAAGGTGGCTACCAAAAAGACGCTGGAGGTGTCCATCCCCATGGGCATCGACGACGACCAGAGCTTTGCACTGCGCGGCATGGGCGATGCCGGTACCAACGGCGGCCCCGCCGGTGATGTCATCGTCATGGTCAGCGTGCGCCCCAGCGAGGTGTTCCGGCGCGACGGCTACGATGTGTGGGTCACCGTGCCCATCACTTACAGTCAGGCTGTGCTGGGCGACAACGTTACCGTGCCCTCCATTGACGGCAAGGTGGAGTACACCGTGCCCGAGGGCACCCAGAGCGGCACCACCTTCCGCCTGCGCGGCAAGGGCATCCAGTATCTGAATGGCCGTGGCCGCGGCGATATGTACGTCAAGTGCGAGGTGGAGATCCCCAAAAAGCTGAACAAGGCGCAGCGCGATGCCCTGAAAAAATTTGAGGGCACTTTGAAAGAAGAAAACTACGAAAAGCGTAAGGGCTTCTTCAAAAAGCTAAAGGATATGTTCAACGCATAAAAGCCAAACGGCGGCGCGTTCCATCGGAGCGTGTCGCCGTTTTTTGCGTCTGCGCAAGGCCGATTCGTCTCACACACTTGCGCTTTCGTCTAAAATGCACCCTGTTTTAGACGAAAGCTGGGATACATGAGACGAAAGCTAAAAGAAAACCCTATAAAAACAGCGGAGGCGCTGCCCTTTCGGGCAGCGCCTCCGCCTGCTTTGTTCTTTGGTGTACTCCGAGCCGGTCTTATGAGATAAGATGGATCAGAGTAGGATAACTGCTGCGTTGATGATCAGGCCGACACCGGTAGCGCTGGTGCTGATCATGTAAGCGGTGCAGGCGATGTCACGGATGGCATTGGCAGTACTCTTGTTCATGTCGGCAGTCAGAGCATCCAGACCGGTCTCAGTCCAAGTGTTGGGGTTTTTACGGCGGTAGTCGCGGACAGCGGTCACGCCTCTGAACCAGCCATACGGAGGGATCAGCCAGCACAGCAGAGCCTCGGTCATGGTAGCATTGGCGCCGCCTTCGGTGTAGGTCATTTCCTCAGTGGACAGGACGTTGTAATACGCGGGCATCATCATTTTTTCCATAATAACACTCCTTTTGAAACAAAGCTATCCAAAACGGTGCACCCAAAAACGCACCGTTTTTTCTGAATAAAGGGTTCAGCGCACGACCAGCAGAATGGCGCTCAGGGGAGCCAGTGCCACTACCATGGTGGCGGAAACGGCGTCCCGTACAAAGTTGCCGGCAGATTTGCCCATATCGGCAGCAATGGCATCGGTGGCACGGCCCATCACGGTAAAGAAGTTGCCGTCCTTGTTGCCGTCCTGCTGCAGCCAGGTGCGTGCCTGCTTGATGCCCCAGATATAGCTGGAGGCCAGCACCACAGCACCTACGACCGTTGCGGCGGTAGTGGCGAGACCAGCAGCATTATCCACTGCGCCGCCGCCGGTGGTATAGGTCATTTCTTCGTTGGAAAGTACCGCATAATCTGCGGGATAATTCATCTTTTTCATCTTCAATACTCCTTTGTCAAGGGGGAATGCCGCATTGCATCCCGATTCCCCGGCGTCCATACCCAAGGCCGATAGAGCATTGTTCTCTATATGGTCATTCTACAACAGTGGTCGGATTTTATCAAGGGGTTTTGGCACATCTGTGCAAAAACTGGCGGGACGCATGAAATTGCGGCTATAAATTTGTGAAAATAGACTGCAATAATTTCGGCATTTGGTTATTTTACCCCGTCACCCCGGCGCGGTAGAGGTAGGGGTCGCTCTTGAAACTGTCAAAATTGTACAGCACAAGGATCTGGTCGTAGCTGTTATCGGCGATCAGCTTGTCCAAGCCGTAGTTATAGTTGCGGAAATCCACCACGTCAATGTCGGCGTAGTTGGCGGTCAGGTAGGGCACAAAGCAGTTGGCGTAGCTGTCCTTGATGACAAGGATGCGCCCGCTGCCGTTGCCCTGCACCCGGCTTAAACCGTTGTTGCCGTGCAGGAACATGGCATATTTATCATAGACGGCGAGCTTCTCTGTGTCGTACAGGCCGGTGGTCTGCCCCTCGGCGGGCTGGCCTGCCGCCGTCACGTTCCAGACCGTCAGGGTGTTGTCAAGGTCGTAGTAGGTGATCACGTCCGGCACGGCGTTCCATGTGCGCGCCTTGGCGTAGTGGGTGCCGTAAAAGCCGTCGGCAGTCAGCGCAGTGTGGGCGGCGGTATCAAAGGGGGTAAGGCCAAGGGTCTGGCACAGCTGGCTGTAAGCGTAGTAGGCGCCAAGGCTCGTCCAGTGGTGGTCGGTGCGGTAATAAATATACTCGCTCTTGTGGGCGGTAAGGGTCTGGCGCACGTCCACAAAACTGCCGCCCGCCGCCTGCACCGCAGCGGAAAGCTGGTCAAGGTAGCCGTCCTCGTCCAGCAAAGGGGCGTTGGCGGGCACGTTCTCTTTATAGATATCGCTGGCGGCGGGTGCCACCAGTACATTCACCTTGCCCGGGTAGCGCTGGCACAGGCTGGTGAGCGCTGCGGTGTTTTTGGGCAGGGTGCGCTCCTCGCTGGAAAGCAGCCCGTAGGTGCGGGGGAACATCATGTGCTCCTTGCCCAGCAGGATGCCGCCGTTCTGCTGCTTTTGCAGCAGGGTGGTCTCCACCACGCTCTGCAGGCTGATCCACTGGTCGCGCCCCGCCACCTGATCCTTGACGTATTTGGTGTAGGCGGTAAAGTAGCTGTTCAGCCCCTTGGCGGTGAACTGGGTCAGCGCCGGGCGCTGGCTGAGGGTAGTATTCTCCAGCTCGCTGTAGCTGCGATCCGGGGTGACCATATCCAGCGCGAACAGCCCGATGAAAAACAGGCTGAACACCACCAGCACCGGGTAGTGCAAAAGGGAGGAGGTCTTTTTCTCGTGTTTGGACATCTTCCCGCCTCCTTAAAAGTTAAAGTACAGGAATGGGCTGTTGGTGCTGCCCACCACATAGGCGGTGGAGACCACCAGCAGCGTCAGGATGGCGGCGCAGCGGGTGACCACGTTCTTGCGCAGCACGTCCCACAGTTTTTCGATCAGCGGGGTGCAGCACACCACGCTTACCGCCAGCAGCACGCCGTAATTCCGCAGGAAATACAGCGGCGACACCCCGCCGGAGGGGATAAAGAGCTTCTGGAACAGCAGCCCGAAGGACACGCCGGTGTCGTTGCCCACGAACATCGCCCAGCCTACCACCACGAGGAACAGGGTGTAGAAATGCGGCCACACCTTGCCCTTTTTCAGGTAGGGCAGCAGGAACAGCTTTTCGACCGCCAGCAGCACAAAGTAGTAAAGGCCCCAGCAGATAAAGTTCCAGTTCGCGCCGTGCCAGATGCCGGTGAGCAGCTCCACGATAAACAGGTTCAGGATCTGCCGCTTGAGCCCCTTGCGGTTGCCGCCCAGCGGGATATACACATACTCCCTAAACCAGCCGGACAGGGTCATGTGCCAGCGCCGCCAGAACTCGGTGATGGAAGCGGAGATATAGGGGTAGTTGAAGTTTGCAGGGAAGTCGAAGCCCAGCATCTTGCCCATGCCGATGCCCATGAGGGAGTAGCCGGAAAAATCGAAGTACAGCTGCAAACTGTATGCGATGATGCCCAGCCACACCAGCGGGGTGGAAGCGTTTGCCAGACCCACAAAGGTGGTGGAGGGGCTGTCGGCTACCCCGATAATGTCTGTCCACAATGCGCCCACGGCGTCTGCCAGCAGCACTTTTTTGGCAAGACCGAAGGTGAACAGGGTCATGCCCTCTTCAATCTGCTTGAGGTTATAGCGGTGCCTGTAGACGTGCAGCTGGTCGGAGACGTCCCGGTACTTGACGATAGGCCCCGCGATGAGTTGCGGGAACATGACCACATAAGCGCCGAAGTCGATGATATTGCGCTCGGCTTTTACATCCCGGCGGTAGACGTCGATGGAGTAGGAAAGGGTCTGGAAGGTGTAGAAGCTGATGCCCAGCGGCAGCGTGCCGATGCCCTGAATTTCGGCAAAGGCGGTGCCCAGCAGGGCATTCACGCTGCGCAGCACAAAGTTTGCGTACTTGAAGTAGAACAGCATCCCCAAGCTGCCAATGAGCGCCACCAGCAGAAAAAAGCGGCGCAGCGCGGGCTTTGCATCAAAATGTTCGATGGCAAGGCCGCTGAGGTAGTTGATGAGGATAAGCGCCACCATGACCGGGAAAAAGCGCACCTCGCCCCAGCAGTAGAACACTAGACTGCACAAAAACAGCACGGTGTTTTTCAGTTTTGCGGGGGCAAGATAGTACAGCGCCAGCGTGATGGGCAAAAAGCGGAACAGGAAGATGATGGTGCTGAAAACCAAGGGGTCAGCCTCCTTTTTTACACGGAATTACAAACTCAGCCTTCCCCCGGCCGGGGGAAGGTGGCATGACGGATGCGGGCGCATCTTCAGCAGAAATACCCCTCATCAGGGGTTTTCTACTGAAAAAAGCCGATGCCGCAGATGGCACCGGCTCAGAAGATCAGATTCAGCTGTTCAGGGCGCTGTCCACAGCACTGTTCAGGTCTGCGGAGCACTCGTTGGAATTGACAACCATGATGACAAGATTTCCCTTGCTGGCAATGATTGCATTGTTGGCATTCTCCAAAGCCTGTGCAAATTCAGCGGGATAATTGCTGGCAGTGTCAATCAACTGCTGCTTGTAGGCGTTCATGCCGTCAATAACATTTTGAACCTTACCGTCAGCAGCTTCAACGGCGATAACTAAACCGGCATCGCCATTGTCGTTGCTCTTTACGCCCTTGTAACTAACAATATCTTCAGCCTTTAACTGAAAATCATATTCGATACTAATAGGGTCAATCTCGAATTGATTTGAGATTGTGTTAGTTTTCAGCAGACTGCTAACGATACTGTCCAAATCGATAGCGCCGTTTTCGGTGGTATCCGCTGCCGGGGCGGCAGTGCTGGAAGCCGGTGCAGAGGCAGAGGCGCTGGACACGGAGGACGGCGCGGAAGAAGCGCTGCCGCCGCAGCCGGTCAGGGCAACAGCCAGCACGGCGCTGACGGCGATCACAGAAAGTTTTGTGCGGTTTATCATAAAATATTCCTTCTTTTGTTGAATTCATTTGTCACAGCCCGGGGCGGTATCGCGCACACGGGCAGACTGTACTTATCTTACCATAACAGCAGGTAAATTGCAACGCACCCCACAGGGTTTTCCGGCAGTTTTCATTGGATTTTAACCGGTCACGGTCTCCCCGGCGGCAATGCGCTGCAAAACGGCGATGGCGTCCTCCAGACACAGGCCGCTCTGGTTGAGCAGGGCGGCGTTTTCCGGGCCTACATAGCGCCAGTGCCACGGCTCGTAGGTGATGCCGGTCACGCTTTCGGCTTCCTTGGGGTAGCGCAGGATAAAGCCGTACTGCTCCGCGTTCTCGCACAGCCAGCGGAAGGCGGCAGTGTCGGCAAAGCCGGTGTCAAGGGTGGTGTGCTCCGGGCTGTTCAGGTCGGCGGCAAGGCCGCAGTTGTGCTCAGAGCAGCCCGGCGGGTTGACGATGACAGCTGCCTTTTCCCGGGCAGCGGCTTCGCTCAGACCCTTATCACGGTAGTACTGGGTCTTGTTGTCGTACAGCTTTTTCTGGTAGCTGACGCTGCGGTAGCCGCTCTGCATCCGCACATCCACGCCGTCCTTGGCGGCAGCGGCCTGCATGGAGAGAAAGGCATCGGCGGCTTCGGTCTGCAAGGTCTTGTTGATGGCGGTAGCCGAGCCGCATTCCTTGGTCTCGACGGGGTAGTCCTCCGTTATCGGGTGGGTGCGGCTCACAAGGATCATACGGGGGTCGTCCAGGATGGCCTGTGCCTGTGCGGCGGTAAGGGTGCTCTGCTGCACGCCGTTTTCGGCGGGCTGCTGCACTGGCGTTTCGGGCAGGGCGCTTGCAGGCTGCGCAAGGCTCTCGGCAGGCAGCTCGGGCAGCTGCGGCACCGCAGCTTTGCGGGTGCAGGCGTAGGCAGCGCCGCCCGCCACAAAACAGGCCAGCGCCGTCAGGCAGAGCAGACGGCGGGCGTGATGGTTGCGATGATGGGAAGAACGCATAGACTATACCTTCTTTCGCAAAAAAGGATAAGCACCCGCCGCCCCGGGCAGACTATCCGCAAAAGGGGGCGCGGGAAGATGAAGATGACAGCGCAGGAATACGCACGCCGGGTGCAAAAGGCGGGGCCGCATTCGCCGCTTCTGGCAGACTGCCTGTGGGCGTTCTGTGTAGGCGGCGGCATCTGCCTGCTGGGCGAAGGGCTGCGTCAGCAGTTTTTGCGGCAGGGCGCGGACGCCGAAACGGCAGGCACCCTGACCAGCTGCACCTTGATTTTGCTCTCGGCGGTGCTGACCACACTGGGCTGGTACCAGAAGCTGGCGGCAAAGGCCGGGGCGGGGTCGCTGGTGCCCATCACCGGCTTTGCCAACGCGGTGGTCAGCGCGGCCATTGAGTTCAAGGCCGAGGGACGGGTGCCGGGCACGGGAGCAAAGATATTCCTCATCGCCGGGCCGGTCATCGTGTACGGCACGCTGGCGGCGGTAGTGTACGGTGCGGTGCTGTGGCTGCTGGGGGCTTCTATCCTATAATACGGAACAGCCCCGCCGGATATTGCGGCGCCGCAGCAACAGTATAGCACGTTCCGGGGCATTTTTTGCAGAAAGGGAGAAATTTTTTATGACAGAGCGTCGGGGCGATACCCTGTTGTTCCACACCCCGCCGGTCATCGCCGCACAGGCGGCGGTGGGCGGCAAAAAAGAGAGCGATGGCCCGCTGGCGGCGGGCTTTGACGAACTGACCACCGACAACTGGCTGGGACAGTGCAGCTGGGAAGCCGCCGAAAAGCAATTGCAGCTGCGGGCGGCGCGGCTCTGCCTGCAAAAGGCGGCTCTGCCCGCAGAGCGGGTGGACCTTGCGCTGGCAGGGGACTTGCAGGCGCAGTGTACTGCCTCCGGCTACGCGCTGCGGGAGCTGGGCGTGCCCTTTGCGGGGCTGTTCGGCGCGTGCAGCACCATGGCCGAGGCGCTGGCGCTGGGCGCGGCACTGTGCAGCAGCGGGGCGGCACAGAACCTGCTGGCCATGACTTCCAGCCATTTCTGCGCGGCAGAGCGTCAGTTCCGCACCCCGCTGAGTTACGGCGCGGTGCGCACTCCTACTGCCCAGTGGACGGCTACCGCCGCCGGGTGCTGCCTGCTGCGTCCGGCAGGGCAGGGGGTGGGCATTGCCGCCGCGACCCTTGGTCGGGTGCAGGATTATAACATCAAGGATATCAACAACATGGGCGCAGCCATGGCACCGGCAGCAGCCGCCACCCTGCTGCACTATCTTGCCGATACCCATGCAGAACTGCGGGATTTTGACTGCATCTACACCGGCGACCTTGGGCTGGTGGGCAGTCAGATGCTGCGGGAGCTGTTGGCGGCAGAGGGTCTGCTGCTGAAAAACCACGCGGACTGCGGCTGTCTGCTTTACGATGCCGAGGAGCAGCGGGTAAAGAGCGGTGGTTCGGGCGCGGGCTGCTGCGCCGCCGTGCTCTGCGCACATATCCTGCCAAAACTGCTGCGCCGCGGCAGCCGCCGGGTGCTGTTCATCGCCACCGGGGCACTGATGAGCCAGACCACCTTTTTGCAGAAGGAGAGCATCCCGGCGGTGGCGCACTTGGTGGAACTGACCGCACCGGAAAAGGAGAGCTGAAATGAACTATCTGTGGGCATTTTTAATAGGCGGCGCTATCTGCGCGGTGGGGCAGTTGTTCATCGACCTGACAAAGCTGACCCCGGCACGCATCCTGACCGGCTATGTGGTGGCGGGAGTGGTACTTTCGGCGGTGGGGCTGTATGCGCCGCTGGCAGAGTTTGCCGGTGCGGGGGCGAGCGTGCCTCTGCTGGGCTTTGGGCATCTGCTGGCAAAGGGAGTGCGCACCGCCGTGGCGGAAAAGGGTGCCATCGGCATCCTGACTGGCGGGCTGACTGCTGCCTCTGCGGGCATCACCGCAAGCCTTGTCTGCGGCGTGGTGTGCAGCCTTGTGGGCAAAAGCCACGACCAGAACTGATGTTTTGTCTGCGCTGCTTCGCTATATTTTGCGCCCGGCGGCTGGTAAACTGGGGGCAAAACGGAGGTGAAGCGCATGAAACACAGCGGACAGACCGTATTGTGGGAGCTGTGGGCGGCGCTGTGCCTGTGCACAGCGCTGGTGCTGCCGCCCGGCAGCCCGTGGCTGCACGAGCCGGCACTTTTGTACCCGGGGCTTATGCTGGCGGCGGTGGTCCCTGCAGCGTGGGCGGTGTGGTGGATGGTGCCGCCGCAGCCCCTGCCGCCGGAGCAGCTGCTACAGCCGGTGCAGCGGCAAAGCCTTGCCGCGCTGTGCGGGACATAACGGCGGAAAAAACAAAAACCCCTGTACCGGATACCCGGTACAGAGGTTTTGTTCGTCAATCAAACTGCGCGATCAAGCGTTCTTGTTAGCACGCTTTGCCATACGGCTGATCTTGCGGCTGGCGGTGTTCTTCTTGATGACACCCTTAGCGCGAGCCTTGTCGATCGCGGAAACAGCAGCCAGGACGGTTGCGTCCTTGTCAGCGGCATTCGCATCGATGGCAGCGTCTGCCTTCTTGACGACTGTTTTCAGGTTGGTCTTAATGGCCTTGTTGTGAGCCTGCTCTGCAGCAGCCTGCACGACGCGGTCCTTCTGAGATTTGATGTTAGGCATTCGTTCCACCTCCTTGGCTACCTATAACAGCGCACCCTATGATACCATATTTCGCGTACCAGCGCAAGCGTTTTTTTGATTTTTGTTTGGAAAAGTTTTATTTTTCCCATACTTTCCGGCAAGAAAGCGGGCTTTTGCCCCAAAAAGGAACGGAGAGTGTGGAAATGCGTACTACGGATATGGCCGACGAGCTGTTCAGCGGCGCGGCGCAGCCCCTGCCCGCAGGGGTGCGGCTGGCCACTGCCCGCCACGGCGGGGTGACAGTGACGCGGGTAGAAGTTGCCCGCGAGGGGCTCAGCCGCCCCCGGGGCAGGTATGTCACGCTGGAAATGCCCAGCGTCAGCGTGCTGGACGAGCGGGACGCCGCCGTCATTGAGGTGTGCGCCCGGGAGCTGCGCGCCCTTTTGCCGCCCAAAGGCCCGGTGCTGGTGCTGGGGGTGGGCAACCGCCGCATCACCGCCGATGCCCTTGGTCCGCGCACGGTGCAGCACATCCTTGTTACTATGGGCGCGGGCGCTGCCCCGCCGGTGCAGGGCCTGCGCCCGGTGGCAGCCGTTGCGCCCGGGGTGGCGGCAGCCACCGGGCTTTCGCTTCAGCAGCTGGCGGCGGCGCTGGTGGGGCAGCTGCGCCCGGCGGCGGTGGTCTGCGTGGACAGTCTTTGCTCTGCCGAGGGGCAGCGGCTGGGGCGTACGGTGCAGTTTTCGGACTCGGGGCTTTACCCGGCGCAGGCCGACCACACCCGCCATCTGACCCGGGACACCGTGGGCGTGCCGGTGGTGGCGGCGGGCATCCCCACCCTGATGCAAGCGCAGGAGGGCGCAGACCTTGTGGTCACGCCCCGCGCACTGGACAGCGTCATCGCCCACGGCGCGGCGCTGCTGGCGTGTGCGGTCAACCGCGCCTTGCAGCCCCGCCTTACCGTGCAGCAGCTCTGCTGGCTGACGGGGTAAACGATTCAAAATGCGCGCTGCGGGGGAAGTTTCTGCTTGCCTTCAGCGTGCAGGGACGCTCCGCTGGGCCAGAGGCAGGGAGGGGTGTTCCGATTCCCCCCTCCCTACCTCTGGACTCCACCCACCCCGCAACGGGCCAAGGGCTGCACGCCCTTGACAATCCTAAAGAAGAAGTCGAAGCACAAAAAAGCTAGCGCTGCGCCAGTCGGCGCTATCGCTTTAACGCTTTTTTCGCTTCTCCATCTATAGCCCCTCAGTCGCTGCGCGACAGCTCCCCCAAGGGGGAGCGGGCACACCCTGAAGCTTTCTCATTGTTCCTAAAACTTTAGCAACGAGGTTAACGGCTTGGCTCTCCCTTCGGGAGAGCTGGCGCGGGAGCGCCTGAGAGGGTTTTAAATCGGCGGAGCCGAAAAAAACGGTTAAAAGATCTTCACGCCGAACAGGCGTGAATCTTCAGTTTTTTCCGGTGTAGCCCACCCCTTTGGGGTTAAAAGGGGCGAGTAGCCCCTTTTTCGTGGCTCCAGCGCGTCGAAATCGCTGGCACTTTTCTGGTTCTCTTTTGGTGTCAAAAGAGAACATCCCTCGGCAGGCAGAAATGTTCCCCGCGGAGCGCGGGGCGTTTAAAATCGTCCCACTGGTCGGAAAGGAGGTCTTGCCATGCGCAGCAGAGAGCCTTGGCGTCTGCCTGCGGGGCAGAGCAGGGCAGTGCCCTTTTTGCAGGCTGCGGTGCTGTTTGCAGCGCTGTGCATCTTTGCCCGCAGCGCCGCGCTGGTGCTGGCGGCCTTTCTGGCGGCGCCGGTGCCCGCCGCGCAGACTTTGCTGCATCTGGGGCAGCAGGCGGTGGAGAGCCGGGCGGCGGCAACGTCTGCGGAAAGCGTGCCGGAGGCCGCGTCCGTGCCGCCGGAGCAAGAAACTGCCGCCCCGGTACAGACCGGAGTGGAGCAGTATTTTGTGGCGCTGCAGCCGGACGAAGCCCGCCCCGCCGATGCAGGTACGGTGACAGAGCAGCAGTTCGGGCAGGGCAGCGGCGAAAAGTACATTCCCTGCGGTGCGGGCAGCATCAAGAATAACACCCGGCAGACGGCGGCAGACATTGCCGCCGAGGCGGCGCAGCCCCTGCCCTTTGCCATTGAAAAGGACAGCGCCGCGCCGCAGGTGCTCATCATGCACACTCACGCCACCGAGGACTACCGCCTTTCTGCCGGGCTGTGGTTTGCCCCCGGGGACGGTGCCCGCAGCACCGACCGCAGCATCAATATGTGCGCGGTGGGGCGGGTGATGGCCGATACCCTCAACGCGGCGGGAATATGCACCCTGCACGACGAGACGCTGAACGACTACCCCAGCTACACCGGCAGCTATGCCAACAGCCGTGCGGTGGTGCAGCAGTATCTGGCGCAGTACCCCAGCATCAAGGTGGTGCTGGACGTCCACCGTGACGCCATCGAGCGGGAGAATGGCACCCGCTGCGCCCCGGTGTGCAGCATAGACGGGCGGCAGGCGGCGCAGGTGATGATCATCTGCGGGTGCGACAACGGCACCAGCGTGCAGCTGCCCGCATGGCGGCAGAACCTTCGCTTTGCCGCTGCGTGGGAGCGCAGCATGGAGGCAAAATACCCCGGACTTACCCGCCCGGTGCTGTTCAGCTACCGGTTTTATAATCAGGATCTGACCACCGGCAGTCTGCTGATCGAGATCGGCGGGCACGGCAACAACTTAAATGAGGCCCTGTACGCCGGATATCTGGCAGCACAGGGCCTCGCGGATGCACTATTAAGTTGAGGGTCAGCCGCCAAGGCTGGAGATCATGCTGCTCTTGGCAGACTGATAGTAACTCCATGCCTGATCGGCCACGGTCTCGGGCTGGTTATACTCCCGCAGCACGCGGCGCATCTCGCTGACCACCGAGGAGACGGCACTGTCGTAGGTGCTCTCCACAGAGGAAAGATGCTTGTAGGCGATGCTGACCTTATTGGCAAAGGTCCGCTCTTCGGCGGGCAGAGAGTGGTACTCATCCTTTGCGGCAGATATTGCGGAGGACACCGCAGACCGTGCCGAGGACTCCAGCGAGTACAGCTGGCTCAGCAGAGAGGAGATCTTGGCATCGCACTCGGGGTTTGGCGGGTCGTAGACGTGGTCGGGATCATACGATGTGCCGGACTGGGAAGTGCTTCCGTAGGTGGGGAACCAGTCGCCGAACATAAACTCGTTGTACCCGGCAATAAATTCCTCCTTGGTGCAGCCGCTCAGCAGGGCTGCCAGTGCGCAGCTGACCACGGCAAGGGTCAGCAGACGGATGATATGGTGTGTGTGTTTCATGATCTCCTCCAGAATCTGTTTTTGCGGAATACCGCTTTTTTCCATTTTACCAGAGAAAAGGCGTTCTGACAAGCAAAAAAGCGAAAATTTGCCTGATGCCGCACCGTAAGGTTGACAAAATGCCGCCAACGTGCTATTTTAAAACAACAAATGCAAGGAACGGGAAAAGTAGCGCGGGCCGTCCGGCCCAGAGAGTGCGGCACAGCTGAGAGCCGCGCCCGTGCGCCGCGTGAACGAACACCCGGGAGCAGCAAACTGAACACGGCAGCGCGTCTGCCGTTAAGTAGGTGCGCCGCAGGTCCAGCGTTACAGGGACAGCGCTTAAACAAAGAGCGCGTGAGCGACCGGACACTTCCGGTAATTCAGGTGGCACCGCGGACATTACAAGACAGCTTGTTCGCCCTGAACTTTCAGGGCAAAAGCTGTCTTTTTTGTTTATAAAGGAGAACTACTATGGAACGTACCGAGATCCTTTCGCTGTTCAAGAACACCCCGGCAGACGGCACCGAGATCACCGTCTGCGGCTGGGCAAAGAACATCCGCGACTCCAAGAACATCGGCTTCATCGCCCTGTCGGACGGCGGCTGCTTCAAGACTTTGCAGGTCGTGCTGGAAGCCGGTAAGCTGGCAAACTATGATGAAGTCATCCACACCGGTCTGTACAGCAGCCTGCGCATCAAGGGCAAGCTGGTGCTCACCCCGCAGGCAAAGCAGCCTTTTGAGCTGAACGCCGAGAGCGTGGAGATCCTGGGCGACTGCCCCGCCGACGAGTACCCCCTGCAGAAAAAGAAGATGAGCATGGAGTATCTGCGCACCATGCCCACCCTGCGCCCCCGCACCAACACCTTCAACGCCGCTTTCCGCGTGCGCAGCGTGGCAGCCTACGCCATCCACAAGTTCTTTCAGGAGAACGGCTTTGTCTACGCCCACTCTCCGCTGATCACCGCCTCCGACTGCGAGGGTGCCGGCGAGATGTTCCGCGTGACCACGCTGGATCTGGACAATCTGCCCAAGACCGAGGACGGCGCTGTGGATTACAGCAAGGACTTCTTTGAAAAGCCGGTCAACCTGACCGTTTCCGGCCAGCTGGAAGCCGAGGCCATGGCCATGGCCTTTGGCAAGGTGTACACCTTTGGCCCCACCTTCCGCGCCGAGAAGAGCTTTACCACCCGCCACGCTGCGGAGTTCTGGATGATCGAGCCGGAGATGGCCTTCTGCGACCTGAACGGCTACATGGACAACGCCGAGGCCATGATCAAGTACGTCATCCGTTATGTGCTGGACAACTGCCCGGACGAGATGGCCTTCTTCAACCAGTTCATCGACAAGGGCCTTGTCGAGCGTCTGGAGCTGGTGGCAAACAGCGATTTTGCCCGCATCAGCTACACCGAGGCTATCGAAATTCTGAAAAAGAACAACAAGAAGTTCCAGTACCCCGTGGAGTGGGGCGTGGATATCCAGACCGAGCACGAGCGCTATCTGACCGAGGTGGTGTACAAAAAGCCGGTGTTCGTCACCGACTACCCCAAGGAGATCAAGAGCTTCTACATGAAGCAGAACGCCGACGGCAAGACCGTGGCCGCAGCAGATATGCTGGTGCCCGGCATCGGCGAGCTGATCGGCGGCAGCCAGCGTGAAGAGGACTACGGCAAGCTGGTGGCACGCATGGACGAGCTGGGCATGGACAAGACCAACTACGAGTGGTATCTGAACCTGCGCAAGTTCGGCGGCGTGGAGCACGCAGGCTACGGTCTGGGCTTTGAGCGCATGATCATGTACCTCACCGGCATTCAGAACATCCGTGACGTGCTGCCCTTCCCCCGCACCGCATACGGCTTCTGAGAAGCGCACATACTGTAACTAAAGAAAGCCGCCGCCTCTGCGGCGGCTTTCTTGTTCTTCATTTTTCAACAAGGAGCACAAAACAAGTGGAAAACATTTCGCCCGCCCTCTTGGAGTGGTTTTACAAGAACCGCCGCAGCCTGCCCTTCCGGGAGGATCCCACTCCCTACCATGTGTGGCTCAGCGAGGTGATGCTGCAGCAGACCCGGGTGTCGGCGGTGCTGCCGTATTACTACCGCTTTCTGGAAGCGCTGCCGGATATCCCCGCGCTTGCCGCCTGCGAGGAGGAAAGGCTGCATAAGCTGTGGGAGGGGCTGGGCTATTACAGCCGGGTGCGCAACCTGCAAAAGGCCGCAAAGCTCGTCTGTGCGCAGTACGGCGGGCAGCTGCCCGCCGACTATGCCGCCCTGCGTGCACTGCCCGGCATCGGGGAGTATACCGCTGGTGCCATTGCGTCCATCAGCTTCGGCCTGCCCGTGCCCGCCGTGGACGGCAATGTGCTGCGGGTGTTTTCCCGCCTGTATAATGACCCGGGTGTGATTACAGAACCGGCGGTAAAAAAGGCCTTTACCGCCCGGGTCATGGAGCATCAGCCGCCGGAAAAGGCCGGGGACTACAATCAGGCGCTGATGGAGCTGGGTGCGCTGGTCTGCGTGCCCAACGGCGCGCCCCTGTGCGGGCAGTGCCCGCTGGCAGAGCTCTGCCTTGCCCGGGCGGCGGGCACCACCGCCCAGCTGCCCCAAAAGGCAAAGCCGAAGCCCCGCAAGATTGTGCCGGTAACGCTGGCGCTTGTGGAAAGCCCGGCGGGCTTTCTGGTGCAGCAGCGGCCGCAAAAAGGGCTGCTGGCCGGGCTGTGGCAGCCGGTATTGTGGGAGGACGAGCATCTTTTGCAGGCCGAGGTGCTGGCACGGCTGGCGGCACTGGGGCTGGACACCGGCACGGCAGCTCCCACCGCCTTGCCCGCCGCAAAGCACATCTTTACCCACATCGAGTGGCTCATGTCCGGCGTGCAGCTGCAAGTGGCGGCGCAGAGCGCCCCGGCGGGCTATGTCTGGGCAAGCCGGGAGCAGCTGCGCACCACCTACACCCTGCCCGGGGCGTTCCGGGCGTATAAGCCGCTGCTGCTGTGATTTTGGCAATTTGCTGTAATGAACCGCGCCAAAACCGGCACACTGCCCAAACTGCGCCCCGCAGCACCTTCGGGGCGTGAAAATTGGGGTGCAACGGTTGTAATTTTGGGCGGGAACGGGTATAATAAAAGCTACAAGGCGGCACTGATCGCCGCTTGAATCAAGATCCTTTTGCGGGTCGCCCGCTGGAAAAATCAAGCTGAAACAACGTTTCAACTGCAAAAAGGAGTGTACTGAATCTATGAAAAAATCTTGCTTGGTCGCTGTGATCGCTGTTCTGGCTGCTGTGGCTGGTGCGCTGGCTGCTGTGGCTCTTTACCTGAACCGCCGCGAGAAGGAGCTGGACGAGTACGAGCGCCTGCTGTTCGGCGAGGATGACGCAGAAACCGTAGAGCCGGAGGAAGCCGCTGCTGAGGACGAGGCAGAATAATTCCCCCAAAATACCGGAAACTGCCGGGAAGATAAGCGCATCGGGGCGCACGGAGCAGTCTGTCTGAACGGACTTGCCCCGGTGCGCCCTTTTTGTACATAAGGAGAAGGAACATGAAGCGTTTTTTGCTTTGGCTCATCAGTGTGGCGCTGGGTGTGGTGGTGCTGCTGGCGGCTGTGATGGGGGTAAGCTATGCCTTTACCACCGAGGGCGGCTGCCCGGACGGGGCGGCGCAGTTCGGCGGGCAGGCGCTGGAAGCCAACGGCTCCTGCTGGCAGGTGCCGCTGCTGGGCGGGCAGCTGGATAAGGTCTTTGCCAGTCCCTCCACCCTGACCGTGCAGAAGCTGGGGGTGCTGTACACCGCCCACCCGGAGCTGACGTTGCCGGACTGGACGGGCTACACTGCCCTGACCATCCAGAATGCGACGGGGGATGTGCTGTTTGCGGGCAGCGCAGGGGAGTACCAGAACTTCCTCTTCCCCGCGAACGGCGAGTATAAGGCGGAGCTGACCGCATGGCGTGTGCCCAAGGGCGGGGTCATCACCCAGTTTGAGGGCGGCAGCACCGGGCAGCTGCGCAAAAACTTAGGGCTGGAGCGCCCGGCCAAGCCCACGGGCTGGTACCGGTACAGCTTCCGGTTCACCTTGCAGGCCAGTGCGGAGGTGGAGCTTTCCGCCGAGCGGGTGGAGCAGGGCGGCACGGTGGGCGTGCGCATCTCCGGCATGACCGGAGACGCCGTGCCCACCATCGAGACCGACCTTGGCAGCGTGCAGTGCGTGCGCGCCGCCGAGGGCTGGCGCGCCTATATCCCGGCAGCCTATAACGCCTCCTCCGGTGGGCATGAGGTGAACATCACGGTGAACGGCGAGACCATCACCCGCACCCTGACCGTGCTGCCGAAGGACTTTGGCACGGTGGAGGTGGAGGCCGAAGAACCCGCCCCGGAGAGCGCCAACGCCCAGTTCCGCAGTGCCATCTGGCCGCTGTACGAGGCTGCCGCCACCGCCAAGCAGTGGCAGGGCGGCTTTGTGCCCCCGGCTGAGGACTCCATGACCTTGGTGGACTACGGGCAAATCAAGGTAACGAACGGCCAGCAGGGCAGCCGCTCCAACTCCACAAAGCTGTACACCATCCCGGGCGCGCCCTGCCGCGCAGCGGCCAACGGTACGGTGGTGTTTGCGGGCAATCTGGAACTTACCGGCAACACGGTGGTCATCGACCACGGCTGCGGGCTGCGCAGCTACCTGTACGGCTTGCAGGAGCTTTCGGTCAGCAAGGGACAGACCGTGGAAAAGGGGCAGGCCGTGGGCGTACTGGGCGAAGAGCTGACCATGGACTTCAAGCTGGGCAGCAGAAGCGTGAACCCGCGCCTGCTGTTCCAGACTTCCGGCGGGTTGTTCTGGAAGGAAAACGACTGAGCCGTAAGATGCAGGAGGAACGACATTGAAAAAGAGGATCATTGCATGGACGGTGCTGCTCTCGGTATGCGCAGCAGCCCTTGGGCTGTGGTGCAGCGCCGCCGCCGGCAAAACTGCCCGCACCCTGCCCTGTGAGGACGAGGGACTTATCCTTTCCATCACCACCTTTGACGGCAAGAGCGAATCCAAGCCCTTTCTCAAGTGTTTCGGGCATACATGGATCGGGCTGGACAACCGCACCGGGCACACGGTCTACCTGAAAGACCGCGCCATCCCGGACGGCGAGATGGTCACCTTCTCGGTCTGGGCGGTGTCAGGGCTCTCGGGGCTGCTGTTCGATCTGAAACCGTGCTATATCGCCAATTACGGACGCTACTCCGGCAGGTTGTCCCTGAGCACCAATATCGGGGAGGAGCAGCTGAAGGTCATCGAGGACTACATGGAACAGCACGATAAATGGACAGTGAACAAAAATTGCAGCTACTGGTCGGTCCATCTGTGGAACGCGGTGGTGGGCGAGGATGCTGCCCTGAAGATCCGGGGCTTTGTCTGCACGCCCGAAAAAATTGAACAGGCCTTCAGCGCTTTTGACTGCGTGGAGGTGGACAAGGACTTCTCCCGCGCAGGCGGCATCTACTGCTACAAGGACGGAGAGAGAACGGAGCTGCAATTATGTTCATAAGATTCATCATAAGCAGGCTGCTGCGGGTCATCGTGTGCGCAGCGGCGGGGCTGTACGGCCTGTACAACGCCATCTCCTGCTTTGTCACCCTGTACAAAGCGGGGCACCAGCCCTACCTGATGGCCGGCGCGGTGCGGTTCGATTTTCAGGGCTACTACATGATGGCCGCCATGCACGCCGGCATCTGCCTGCTTTTGGGAGTGCTGGTATGGCTCTTCCTCAAGGGAACGAAAAAACTGCGGGAAAAGACCGCAGTCCGGTGAATTTGCGGATTTTTTGTAACGTTTTTCCTCTTTGTGCGTTATTGGGGTGAAAGGGCGCACGAAAGCCCGCAAAGGAGGAAATGACCATGAAACTGGAATGTGACGTGATCCGCGATTTACTGCCCCTGTACGCCGAAAAGCTTGCCAGCCCCGCCAGCAGTGCGCTGGTGGAGCAGCACCTTGCAGAGTGCCCTGCTTGCCGTGCAGAGCTGGAACAGATGGAAAAACCGGTGCCGGTGCAGCCGGAACCCCAGCCGGATGCACCGCTGCGGAGCATCCGAAAGACCATGCAGAAAAAGAGCATCCGCATAGCAGCGGCAGCGGTTCTGGCAGTGCTGTGCGCTCTTGGGCTGGTGTTCTGGATGGGCGGCGCAAAAACGCCGGTGACGGCAGAACAGGCGAAGATCTGGACTTACAATAAAAAGGAAAACGAGGCCAACCTCTGTGTGCTGGAAGTGCAGGGCGAAAACGTCTGGCTGGAACTGGAAGGCTCTTTTAACTGGGGCAAACCATCCGTTACCGTCCGGGCGGTGCGCTATACCTTCCCGCACATCCATGCCGCGCTGGAAGGGCTGCTGGGCACATCGGCTTCCGATACCAGCATCGCAGTTTCCGGCACACAGCTGCTGACAGTGCAATGCGCCGACGAGACCCGCTATTACAGGGACGGTCAGCAGGTGGAGCGGTTCATCCTGAAAAAAGAGGATGGGACACAGACCTATGTTTACGAATCCGAGGATGTAGTCACACAGGAACAAGGCGTGTTTGAGAAGGGCTGACTATGGACATTGAAACCATCTATCGGCTCTACTTCCGGGACGTCTGCCTGTTTTTGCAGGGGCTTACCCGCAGCGAAGCGCTGGCCGAGGAGCTGACGCAGGAGACCTTTTTCCGGGCACTGGACGGCCTTGAGGACTATGACGGCAAGCAGGATGTGCGGGCGTGGCTGTTCACCGTGGCGCGCAACGCCTACTACGACCACTGCCGCCGCGCAAAGCACGCCGCCCCGCTGGAAGATGCCGAAACAAAAGCTGCCGAAAGCCCGGATATCGCGCAGCTTTTGGTGGACAAGGATGCCGCCTTTACGGTGCACCAGTGTCTGCACGCGCTGGAAGAACCCTACAAGGAGGTTTTCAGCCTGCGGGTGTTTGGCGAACTGCCCTTTGACCGCATCGGAGCCATTTTTGGCCACAATGCCGCATGGGCGCGGGTGACCTATTACCGCGCCAAGACCCGCATCCAGACCATGCTGGAACAGCGGAAATGATCCGGAATGCCCTCC
Source organism: Faecalibacterium sp. I4-1-79 (assembly GCF_023347235.1). GTDB lineage: Bacteria > Bacillota > Clostridia > Oscillospirales > Ruminococcaceae > Faecalibacterium > Faecalibacterium tardum. The sequence goes on from NZ_CP094467.1 coordinate 229,485, forward strand.
GTTTGAACCCTCTCAGTCACGCCTTACGGCGTGCCAGCTCCCCCGAAAGGGGGAGCTTTTTTGTGTGGCGGCAAGGTTTGCCTGTCCGGGAGTTACCCCTTCTGTGAAAAAAAGTGGCTCAGAAACGCCCGCAGGCGTTTCTGAGCCACAAATTATAATAATATTTTTTCCGCGGTTCAGACCTTCTCAGAGGGCTTGCTCAGGTCTACGCTGCGGATGATCTTGCGCACCGGCAGGATGCTCTTGGCGTTCATGGACAGCTCGTCCACGCCCATGCGCAGGAAGGTCTCGGTCAGGGCGGTGTCGGCACCCAGCTCGCCGCAGATGCCCACCCAGATGCCGTGACGGTGACCGGCTTCAATGGTCATCTTGATGGCGCGCAGCACGGCGGGGTGGTGGGGGTTGAAGAAGGGCTCCAGCTTTGCGTTCTGGCGGTCCAGTGCGCAGGTGTACTGGGTCAGGTCGTTGGTGCCGATGGAGAAGAAGTCGCACTCAGCGGCCAGCTCGTCCGCGATGAGCACGGCGGCGGGGGTCTCGATCATGGTGCCTACTTCAATGTTCTGCCCCATCTTGACGCCCTCGGCGGCCAGCTCGGCGCGGCACTCTTCCAGAACAGCCTTTGCGTCCTGCAGCTCCCGCAGGCTGGTGATCATGGGGAACATGATGCTCATGTTGCCGTAGGCAGAAGCCCGCAGCAGCGCGCGCAGCTGGGTCTTGAAAAAGTCCTTGCGGGTCAGGCAGATGCGGATGGCGCGGTAGCCCAGTGCGGGGTTGTCCTCGTGATCCAGCTTCATATAATCCACGGTCTTGTCTGCGCCGATATCACAGGTGCGCACCACCACCTTGCGGGGGGCAAGGCTTTCCACCACCTGCTTGTAAGCCTCGAACTGGTAGTCCTCGGTGGGGAAGTCCTTGCAGTTCAGGTAGACGAACTCGGTGCGGAACAGACCCACGCCGCCGGCGTCGTTCTGCTGCACAGCACCCACATCGCCCATGCCGCCGATGTTGGCAAATACGTTGATGGTCTTACCGTCCAGCGTGGTGTTGGGCTTGCCCTTCAGCTCCTGCAGCAGGGCCTGCTTTTTCTGGTCCTCCTGCTGGCGCTTTTTCAGGCTCTTGAGCAGGTCGGGGGTGGGGTCTACATACACACAGGCGTTGTAGCCGTCCACCACAGCCATCTTGCCGTCCCAGTCGTCCTGAATGTCCTTGCACTGGATCAGGGCGGGGATGTTCATGCTGCGTGCCAGAATGGCGGTGTGGCTGTTGGAGCTGCCCTCGCGGGTGATGAAGCCCAGCAGCAGGCTTTTATCCATGCGCACGGTCTCGGAGGGAGCCAGATCCTCGGCTACCAGAATGCTGGGCTCGGTGCCCTGCAGGGAAGCGTTGTCCACGCCCTGCAGAATGTCCAGCATGGCCTGTGCAATGTCCAGAACATCGGCGCTGCGGGCCTGCAGATACGGGTCGTCCATGGCAGAGAACACCGCAGCCTGATTGTTGCCGGCGGTCTTGACGGCGTACTCAGCGCACATCTTCTGCCCGTTGATGATCTCCTTGATGGCGTCCACAAAGTCGTCGTCATCCAGCATCATGGCGTGGATGTTGAACACCTCGGCAATGTCCTCGCCGGCTTCTGCCAGTGCCTTTTCGTACAGGGCGGTCTGCTGCTCAATGGCCTTCTGGCGGGCAGCTTCAAAACGCTCCAGTTCTGCGGCAGTATCTGCCACAGGAGCGGTGGAAATCGCGGTATCTTTTTTCTTGTAGATCTTCAGCTTGCCAATGGCGATGCCATTGAGCACGCTTTTGCCGGTGCCTACCTGCATAGCACGTTCTCCTTCCACTTACAGCCGGGCGTGCAGCGCCCGGCGTTTTTTCAAAAAAGCCCCCGCAGTTTCCCCGCGAGGGCTCGGCTTTTAAGCCGCGGCTCAGACGTTCTCGCTCAGGAACTTCTGGATGGCCTCTGCGGCTGCTTCTTCATCATCGCCCTCGACCTTGATGGTCACGGTCTCGCCCTGCTTGACGCCCATGCCCATCAGAGCCATCAGCTTGCGCATATCGCAGCTCTTGCCGTCCTTCTCGAGGGTGGCGGTGCTTGCAAAGCCCTTCACGGTCTTGACCAGCAGGCCGGCGGGACGGGCATGGATGCCGCAGGCATCCTTAATAGTGTACTGAAATTCCTTCATAATCATTTTCTCCTTACTGGATCCCTCTGCCCGGGCTGCACATTCAGCCCCGGAACATGGCTTTGCCAACGGGGATCGGTATACTACTATTATAAACCTGTACCGGTTTTTTTGCACCGTTTCATATTGCCGATTTTTACAAGAATTTTTTGTTATATTTGAACATACGGATGCTACAAAAATCCGTGTTTTGTCTAATTTTTGTCGAATCGTTTGTAAAAACTAGGCAGTTTGTGCAACTGCCGGACAAGAGCTTAAAAAAGGTCGTTTTTCCCCCGAATGCTGTCCCTATTCCACGGGGTAGCCCTCCGCGTCCAGCGGCAGCTCGGTGTATGGCGCTGCCTGCGGGGCGGCTTCGGGCTCTGTCTCCGGTTCGCCGGAGGTCTGCTGTGCGGTGCTGTCGGTCAGCTGCTCGTCGTGCCGCTCGCCCCAGTCGCCGCTGTAATCCTCGCCGGAAGTTTGTTTTGCCAGCTCGTTCTGTGCGTCCTGCAGCCCCAGCACCGTGCCGGAGGGTTTTTCCAGCAGATACGCGCCCACAGCCTTCTTTTTGTACACCAGCAGCACTCCGTAGCGGCTGGTCTCGCCGTTGCTTGCCGCCGGGAGCAGCGCCGACCATTTTTCCACCGTTTTGCCCTTGTAGCGGGCAAGATCCATGCCGCTTTGCTGCACCACCCCGTTGAAAGCGGAAAAGCTGTCGTCCCACTTGCGGGGAATTTTGACCTTATCCGCCGTGATGGACGCGCCGTCCACCTCCAGCCCGTAGCCGGTGAACCATGTCTGGATGTCCTGCGCACTTTCGATACGGTTCACCGGTGCAGCCACCGCCACCGTCCGGGTACTGATGAACCGCCCCAGCATGGCGCTGAACACCACCAGTGCGCAGCACGCCGCCCCTGCTCCCAGTTTTTTCAGGCTCGTTTTGCTCAGTGTGACCACAAACATATCCCCATGCCTCCCCGCCATTTGCGCTTGCATACTCTGCCACCAGCTTATGCACAAAAACAGGGAAGTATGCCCTGTTTTTGCGGCAGGGGGACGATTTAGAATGTGCTCCGCTGCGCTCTGCACATCATCAGCGGAAGAATTATTTTAAATTTCGCGTTTGTCGCGCTCTGCGGAGCGCTCCAAACGCCTTTTCACGGAAGGGGTTTGGAACGAACTCCCTCGGTCAAAACCTATCGGTTTTGCCAGCTCCCTCTGGGAGGGAGCCTTTGGCATGGTGGCAAGGTTTCCGACTAAAGTGCAAAGTTTGCGGGAGTGTCCGCTCCCCCTTAGGGGAGCTGTCGCGTAGCGACTGAGGGGCTATAAATGGAGAAGCGAAAAAAGCGTTAAAGCGATAGCGCCGACTGGCGCAGCGCTAGCTTTTTTGTGCTTCGACTTCTTCTTTAGGATTGTCAAGGGCGTGCAGCCCTTGGCCCGTTGCGGGGTGGGTGGAGTCCAGAGGTAGGGAGGGGGGAGTCGGAACACCCCTCCCTGCCTCTGGCCCAGCGGAGCGTCCCTGCACGCTGAAGGCAGGCAGAAACTTCCCCTGTGAAGCGGAGCGCATTTAAAATCCTCCCACGGCAAGAAAAAAGCTGCTGCACAGGGCGTGTGCAGCAGCTTTTGGGTGTTACCCGATGTAGCTGATATTGGCGTCCAGCTCGCCGCTGTAACCGTTGATGCGGGCCTTCTCGGTGCCCTGCCACAGATCACAGCCGATGGGGCTGGAGGAGACGCCGTAGTGGGCGTTCCAGATGGTGTAGCGGCTGCGCAGGGTGTTGTAGTTCACCCGCTTGCGATACCATGTGGTGGAGGCGTACACGCCGGGCTTGTAGCCCAGCGCCTTCACCCGCTCGCAGAAGGCGATGGCGCACTTGGTACGGTCCTCAGCGCCCAGACCGTCGGCGCGGCCGGTGCCGCCCGGGGCGGTGGAAGCCTCGGTGTCGTAGAAGATGGGGTAGTCCAGCATCCGGCCGTTCAGCGCCCAGTTGCAGGCTTCGGCCTCCTCCTGCGCCTCGGCCTCGTTTACGGCCTGTGTAAAGAAATACACGCCCACCTTCAACCCCGCGTTGCGGGCGTTGGTGAAGTGCTCTTCGAACATAGGATCCTTGACCAGGTTTCCCGCAGCGCCGTAGCCCCGGTAGCCGATGCGGATGATGACGAAGCTCACGCCGGATTTTTTGATCTTGTTCCAGTCCAGCCCGGACTGATACTTGGACACGTCGATGCCAAAGGTCACATTGTCCTGTTTAACGCCGTTGGCATCGAAATAATACAGCTTGCCGTCAATGGAGCGCAGCCCGGTGACCTTTTTGTTGGTGTTCTGCGCGTAGTAGTAGGTCTTGCCGTTCTCGGTGCGCCAGCCGGAGTAGGCCGGTTCCTCTTCCTTATCCTTGGTGCCGAACAGCCAGTTGAACAGCCAACGGAAAAAGCCGTTTTCATCGGTCAGGTCGATGCACTGCGCCTCGGCATCCTCCAGCGCGCCGGAATCCAGCGCCTGCTGGATCTGCTCTGGGGTCAGCAGTACGCTGTCCTCCGGGGTGTACTGGGCAGCGGTGTCGTTCTGGGTGGTGTCGTCCGCTGCGGGAGCCTGCGGGTCCTGCGCGGCCAACTCCGGGGTCTCTTCCAGCAGTATGGCAGGGGAGTTCTCCTCTTCCAGTGCGGTATCCTCAGCGGGCTGTACCGGCGTTTCCGGTGCTTCAACAGCTTCTTCCGGCGCAGCCGGTGCAATTTCGGCGGTTTCCGGTTTTTCCGTTTGCGCCGGGGCGGGCTCAGCCTGCTGCGTGGTGCTTTCCGCTGCCTGTTCCGGGACGGCGGCCGTGCTCTCCGCTGCTGGAGCAGGGTCAGCCGCTGCCGGGCTGCTTGCCTGCGGTGCCTCGGCGGTAACATGGGGCACGACCGCACCCACGGTCAAAGTTTCCGGCTGTGCAGACAGCAGGGTCGCTGCTCCTGCGCCGCCCACAGCCAGAACCAGCGCCATGGTCAGCGCTGCAATGGTTGTCACCGCCTTGCGGCGGGCTGTGCCGGATCGGTCAAATCGCTTTTTCATCTGTCGTCTCTGCCTCCGAATCTCCCGGTGGTGCAGCGCTGCGCTGCACCGGGTCTTTGCCCCTTGCCCGGGGCGGGCCCGCTTTTATTCCACGCCGCCCATGTGCTTATGATAAAAAGGACGGCGGATGATAACTTTACGCTTCCTCTAGTATACACCCGCACGCGGGGAGCAGTCAACGGCACAGCGGGCTTCTACACAAATTCTCCACCGGGGCAGTGTGTCGGAAAATGTTCCAAATGAAATACGTTCCGACAGGGCAGAACATTGCACAAAGCCGAAATTTCACAATTTTTCCAGCAACCCCTTGCTGTCTTGACAGGTGTATGGTATGATACAGGACATACGTTCGTAACCTTAACGATCTGTTTTGGATAGAAAGGCAAGTTTTATGTCGAAGCTGAAAGAATTTTTGGCGCGGAAGGATATCGTCATCTCTCCGCAGCGTTACCTCATTGACGCACTGGGCGCAATGGCACAGGGCCTGTTCGCCAGTCTGCTCATCGGTACCATCATCAAGACGGTGGGTCAGCAGACCGGTCTTGCACTGCTGGTGGATCTGGGCGGCTATGCCACGGCCATGAGCGGCCCCGCCATGGCCTGCGCCATCGGCTGGGCACTGCATTGCCCGCCGCTGGTGCTGTTCAGCCTGATCACCGTGGGCTACTCGGCCAATGCGCTGGGCGGTGCAGGCGGCCCGCTGGCCGTGCTCATCATTGCCATTGTGGCAGCAGAGCTGGGCAAGGCGGTAAGCAAGGAGACCAAGGTGGACATCCTTGTTACCCCGCTGGTGACCATTTTTGCGGGCGTCGGGCTTTCCATGCTCATCGCCGCCCCCATCGGCGCAGCCGCAAGTCAGGTGGGCACCCTGATTATGTGGGCCACCGAGCAGGCTCCGCTGGTCATGGGCATTCTGGTGTCGGTCATCGTGGGCGTGGCACTGACCCTGCCCATCTCCTCTGCCGCCATCTGCGCCGCACTGGGTCTGACCGGCCTTGCAGGCGGCGCTGCCGTGGCAGGCTGCTGCGCCCAGATGGTGGGCTTTGCCGTGATGAGCTACAAGGAGAACGGTGTGGGCGGCCTTGTCAGTCAGGGGCTGGGCACCAGTATGCTGCAGATGGGCAATATCATCAAGAACCCCCGCATCTGGATCGCCCCCACGCTGGCAAGTGCCATCACCGGCCCGCTGGCTACCTGCCTGTTCCACTTTGAGATGAACGGCGCGGCGGTCTCCTCCGGCATGGGCACCTGCGGTCTGGTGGGTCAGATCGGCGTCTACACCGGCTGGGTCAGCGATATTGCCGCCGGTACCAAGGCTGCCATCACCCCCATGGACTGGGCCGCCATGGTGCTGCTGTGCTTTGTGCTGCCCGCCGTGCTCAGCGTAGTGTTCTGCGAGGTGGAGCGCAAGCTGGGCTGGATCAAGGACGGCGATTTGAAGCTGAACTAAATAGTTATAGTTAAACCACCGGAGCGTCTGCGGATGCTCCGGTGGTTTATTTCTCTCTCTCTAACCCCATGAAAAAATACACTCAAATTGCATAAAAAGCGCATATATTTAAAAACATTTGAATAAAGATACAGATTAAACCAAAAGAAAAGCGAAACGGGCGCTATGTTTGGCAGTTTTTAGCATTGACGGAAAACCCGCGCTGCGTATAATAAAAGCATCAACCGCAAACGAAAGACAGAGGATGCGAAGGGAAATGCGCATCAGAGAACAAAAGTGTATTTTTATTAAAGGAGCGCGTTTATCATGAAAAAGGAAAACATCAAAAAAGTTGTGCTGGCTTACTCCGGCGGTCTGGATACCTCCATCATCATTCCCTGGCTGAAGGAAAACTACAACAACTGCGAGGTCGTTGCTGTTTCCGGTGACGTGGGTCAGGGCACCGAGCTGGACGGTCTGGAAGAAAAGGCCAAGGCTACCGGCGCATCCAAGCTGTATGTGCTGGACCTGAAGAAGGACTTTGTGGAGAACTACATCTTCCCCACCCTGAAGTTCGGCGCGAAGTACGAGGACTACCTGCTGGGCACCAGCTTTGCACGTCCGTGCATCGCCAAGGCACTGGCTGATATCGCCATCAAGGAAGGTGCAGATGCCATCTGCCACGGCTGCACCGGCAAGGGCAACGATCAGGTGCGTTTTGAACTGACCCTCAAGGCCCTGTGCCCGGATATGGCCATCATCGCTCCGTGGCGTGAGTGGGACATCGAGAGCCGTGACGAGGAGATCGACTACGCCGAGGCGCACAACATCCCCCTGAAGATCAACCGTGAGACCAACTACTCCAAGGACAAGAACCTGTGGCATCTGAGCCACGAGGGTCTGGATCTGGAGAACCCCGCCAACGAGCCCCAGTACAATAAGCCCGGCTTTCTGGAGCTGGGTGTCAGCCCCGAGCAGGCACCCGATGTTCCTACCTATGTGACCATCCACTTTGAAAAGGGCGTTCCCACCGCTGTGGACGGCAAGGAGATGGGCGCTGTGGAGCTGGTGGAGTACCTGAACCAGCTGGGCGGTGCAAACGGCATCGGTCTGCTGGACATTGTGGAGAACCGTCTGGTGGGCATGAAGAGCCGCGGCGTGTACGAGACCCCCGGCGGCGCCATCCTGTACAAGGCCATCGACGTGCTGGAGACCATCACGCTGGATAAGGAGAGCGCTCACTTCAAGGCACAGCTGGCACAGAAGTACGCCGATATCGTGTACAACGGCCAGTGGTTCACCCCGCTGCGCGAGGCACTGGATGCCTTTGCCGACAGCCTTGAGAAGACTGTGACCGGCGATGTCAAGCTGAAGCTCTACAAGGGCAACATGATCAACGCCGGTGTCACCTCTCCGTACACCCTGTACGATGAGCAGACCGCTTCCTTCGGCGTCGATAAGGATTACGACCAGTCCGATGCCACCGGCTTCATCAACCTGTTCGGCCTGTCCATCAAGGAGCGCGCAAAGCTGTCCAAGAGCTGGCCGGAGGTCAAGTAATCGCAACATTTTCGACTGCGTGTGTTTTCACACTTTCACACGCGGGTTCTCACACCGGCATCGTTGCCGGCGGCACCGCCGCAGGAGCGTTTTCCCCTGCGGCGGCTTTGCCGTTTTTATAAGGAGTTTATATTATGGCAGAACAACTCTGGAAGGGTCGGTTTTCCAAGGCAGTGGACAGCCGCGTCAACGACTTCAACTCCTCCATCCGCTTCGACCAGCGGATGATCGCGCAGGATATGCGCGGCAGCGGCGTCCATGCCGCCATGCTGGCACGGCAGGGCATCATCTCGGAGCAGGACTGTGCGGACATCCTCAGCGGTCTGGCTTCCATCGCGGACGACCTGTCCAGCGGTGCGCTGACCATCGACCCCGCCGCCGAGGACGTGCACACCTTTGTGGAGCAGACCCTGACCGCCCGTATCGGGGATGCGGGCAAGCGGCTGCACACCGGCCGCAGCCGCAACGATCAGGTGGCGCTGGATATCCGCCTGACTTTGCGGGATTACAGCAAAACTTTGCAGGCTTACATCGTGGAGCTGGTGCGGGTGCTGTGCAAAAAGGCAGCGGAGAACACCGCCGCCGTCATGCCCGGCTACACCCACCTGCAGCGCGCCCAGCCCATCACCTTTGGCCACGCGCTGATGGCCTACGCTTCCATGCTGCTGCGCGACCTTGACCGCTTTGCGGACGCCACCGCCCGCATGGACAGCCAGTGCCCGCTGGGCTCTGGCGCACTGGCGGGCACCACCTACCCGCTGGACCGGGATTTCACCGCCGAAAAGCTGGGCTTTGCCGCCCCCTGCGCCAACAGTCTGGACGGCGTGTCCGACCGTGATTTCTGCATCGAGCTTGCAAGCGCCATCTCCATCTGCATGATGCACCTGTCCCGCCTTTCGGAGGAGATCATCCTGTGGTGCAGCTGGGAGTTCAAGTTCATTGAGCTGGACGATGCCTTTACCACCGGTTCGTCCATCATGCCCCAGAAGAAGAACCCGGATGTCACGGAGCTCATCCGCGGCAAGACCGGCCGGGTGTACGGCGACCTGAACACCCTGCTGGTGATGATGAAGGGCCTGCCGCTGGCCTACAACAAGGATATGCAGGAGGACAAGGAAGCCATCTTTGATGCAGTGGACACCTTGGAACTCTGCCTCAAGACCATCACCCCCATGCTGGATACCATGAAAACCCTGCCCGCCAATATGCGCCGCGCCGCCGCGAAGGGCTTTATCAACGCCACTGACTGCGCCGACTACCTGACCAAGAAGGGGATGCCCTTCCGGGATGCCTACAAGCTGACCGGCTGCATGGTGTCGGACTGTATTGCCGCCGACAAAACGCTGGAGGAACTGACCCTGACCCAGTTCCAGACCTACAGCCCGCTGTTTGAGGACGATATCTATGATGCCATCGACCTTGTGCACTGCTGCGAGGGACGCACCAGCTACGGCGGCCCCAGCGCCGCCAGCGTCCAGCGCCAGATCGTGCTGGCAACGGCGCGGCTGGACGCATGGGAGGAGGAGAACGCATGAAGGTAAAGGTGTTTATTGATGGCTCTTCCGGCACCACCGGCCTGCGCATCGCCGACCGTCTGGCCGAACGCCCGGAGATCGAACTGCTGTCCATCTCCGCCGAAGGGCGCAAGGACGTGCACGAGCGGGCAAAGGTCATCAATTCTGCCGACCTTGCCTTCCTCTGCCTGCCGGATGCGGCTTCTAAAGAAGTCATGCCCCTGCTGCGCCCGGACGTGAAGGTGCTGGACACCTCCACCGCCTTCCGCACCGATGCCGCATGGGACTACGGCTTCCCGGAGCTGAAGGGACAAAAGGAAAAAATTCAGAACTCTTACCGCGTGGCAGTGCCCGGCTGCTATGCCAGCGGCTTTATCAGCATCGCCCGCCCGCTGGTGGAGCTGGGGCTGGTGCCGCAAAGCTACCCCTTCAGCTGCACCGGCATCTCCGGCTACTCCGGCGGCGGCAAAAAGATGATCGCGGACTACGAAAGTCCCGACCGCCCGGCGCACAGCAAGCTGGATGCGCCCAAGAGCTACGGCCTGAGCCTTGGCCACAAGCACCTGCCGGAGATGCAGAAGATCAGTGGCCTTGCGCACACGCCGATGTTCGTGCCGGTGGTGTGTGACTACTACTGCGGGATGCAGGTGCTGGTGCCGCTGGATCTTACCCTTGCGGGCACGACTGCCGAGGCCGTGGCTGCCGCTCTTGCGGACTACTACAAGGACGCTGCCACCGTCAAGGTGCACGGCCTGAACGAGCCGCTGCCGGAAAACGGTCTGTACTCCAATGCCATGGCGGGCACCGACCGCATGGAGCTGTACCTGACCGTGAACGCCGCCGGAGATCAGATGATGCTGGTCTCGCTGTTTGATAATCTGGGCAAAGGCTCCTCCGGTGCCGCCGTCCAGTGCATGAACCTGATGCTGGGTCTGGAAGAGACCAAAGGGTTGGAATAAACTTGTTTTTCTTTGTGGGAAAGGAAAATCGTTATGCAGTATAAGGAAGTTGCGGGCGGCATCTGTGCGCCCAAGGGCTTTGCCGCCGCCGGTGTCCATTGCGGCATCCGGGCAAATCACAGCGAAAAATATGATCTGGCACTGATCAAGGCCGAGGTGCGCTGCGCTGCTGCGGGCGTGTACACCACCAACAAGGTCTGCGGTGCGCCCATCAAGGTGGACCGCGCCCATCTGGCAGATGGCTATGCACAGGCCATTGTGGTAAACAGCGGCAACGCCAACACCTGCGCCGCCAACGGCGTGGCGCTGGCTGAGGAGTGCTGCACACTGGTGGGCAAGGCGCTGAACATTGACGAAAAGGATGTTCTACCCGCCTCTACCGGCGTCATCGGCCAGCCCATGGTCATTGACCCCTTTGCCCGGGGCATCCCGGCGGCAGCGGAAAAGCTGGCTGCCACCGCGCAGGGCAGCACAGACGCTGCCACCGCCATCATGACCACCGACACCCATAAAAAGGAGTACGCCATTCAGTTCGAGCTGGGCGGCAAGGTGTGCACCGTGGGTGCTATCGGCAAGGGCAGCGGCATGATCGCTCCCAACATGGCTACCATGCTGGCGTTCTACACCACCGACGCCGCCGTCTCGCCCGCGCTGCTGGAAAAGGCGCTCAAGACCGTGGTGCCCGGCACCTATAACCAGATGAGCGTGGATCTGGATACCTCCACCAACGATACCCTGATCATTATGGCGTCCGGTCTGGCGGGCAACCCGGAGATCTGCGAAGAGAACGCGGACTACGCCGCTTTTGTGGCAGCGCTGACCGCCATTGCAGAGCACATGTGCGCCGAGCACGCCGGAGACGGCGAGGGCGCCACCCACCTCATTACCTGCGAGGTGACCCACGCGCCCGACCTGAAAACCGCCCGCGCCGTCAGCCGCAGCGTGGTCTGCTCCAACCTGTTCAAGGCGGCGGTCTTTGGCCGTGACGCCAACTGGGGACGCATCCTGTGCGCCATCGGCTACACCCCCGGCGATTTCTCCATTGATAAGGTCTGCGTGTGGCTTTCCAGCAAGGCGGGCGAGGTGTATGTGTGCGAGAACGCCGCTTACCACCCCTACAGCGAGGATGAAGCCGCCAAGGTGCTGGCAGAGCACGATATTCTGGTCAAGGTGGATATGGGCACCGGTGAGGCAAGCGCCAAGGCATGGGGCTGTGACCTGACCTACGACTATGTGAAGATCAACGGCGATTACAGAACCTGACAGGAGCGCGAAACAGATGAAAAACGAAGAAATGGCGCGGCTTTTTTCGGAGGCCACCCCTTATATCCAGAAGTACCATGGCAGAACCATGGTCATCAAGTACGGCGGCAACGCCATGATCAACGAGAGCTTGAAAAACGCCGTGATGAACGACCTTGTTACCCTGACGCTGCTGGGCGTGCGGGTGGTGCTGGTGCACGGCGGCGGCCCTGCCATCAACGAGATGCTGAAAAAGGTGGGCGTGGAGAGCCACTTTGCCAACGGTCTGCGGGTGACGGACGATGCCACCATGGAGATCGTGCAGCAGGTGCTGGCAGGTAAGGTGAACAAGGACCTTGTGGCAAAGCTGCGCGGGCGCGGTGTGGGTCTGTGCGGCATGGACGGACAGATGCTCCGCTGCACCGAGCTGGACCCCCAGCTGGGTCATGTGGGCGAGATCGTCCATGTGGATGCAACTCTGATCGAAAGCCTGCTGGACGGCGGCTTTATCCCGGTGATCGCCACCGTGGGTATGGACGACCTTGGGCAGGCGTACAACGTCAACGCCGACACCGCCGCGGCGCAGATCGCCATTGCCCTCAAGGCCGAAAAGCTGGTGTCCATGACCGATATCGCGGGTCTGCTGCGGGATAAGGAGGACGAGACCACCCTCATCCCCGAGGTGGAGGTGACCGAGATCGAGGGCTACAAGTCCGCCGGCATCATTGCGGGCGGCATGATCCCCAAGATCGGCGGCATGGCAGATGCCATCTATCAGGGCGTGCACGAGGCGGTCATCATTGATGGCCGGGTGCCGCACTCCATCCTGCTGGAACTGTTCTCTGACCGCGGCTCCGGTACCCGCTTCTATCGCCGCAGCCACCGCGAATAAAAAGATTGCGCAAGCGAAAAAGCAGTATTATAATAGAAAAAACGCTCCCTCCGGGGGAGCAGCGCATGCGCGGAACTTCTATTCACAGGAGGTACACCTATGGATTCTGAAAAAGTCATCAAGCGGGACAACGAGTACGTCCTGCACACCTATAACCGCAGCCCCGTCGTGCTGGAAAAGGGCCACGGGCTGTACGCCGAGGGCCCGGAGGGACAGAAGTATCTGGACTTCACCAGCGGCATCGGGGTGAACAGCCTTGGCTACTGCGACCTTGCTTGGGCAGAAGCCGTGTCCCAGCAGGCACACAAATTGCAGCACACCTCCAACCTCTACTATACCGCACCCTGCGGCAAGCTGGCCAAGAAGCTGTGCAAGCGCACCGGCATGAGTAAGGTGTTCTTCGGCAACTCCGGCGCCGAAGCCAACGAGGGAGCCATCAAGGCCGCCCGCAAGTACAGCGTAGACCATTACGGCAAGGACCGCTACAACGTCATCACGCTGGTCAACAGCTTCCATGGCCGCACCCTTGCCACCCTGACCGCCACCGGGCAGGAGGTGTTCCACAACTATTTCGGCCCCTTCAACGAAGGCTTCCAGTACGTCCCGGCGGGGGATATCGAGGCGCTGCGGGAGCTGGTAGACCGCCACACCTGCGCCGTGATGATGGAACTGATTCAGGGCGAGGGCGGCGTGATGGCGCTGGACCCGGACTATGTACAGGCCGTGCGCGCTTTGTGCGACGAAAAAGACCTTGTGCTCATCGTGGACGAGGTGCAGACCGGCGTAGGCCGCACCGGCACCTTCCTGTGCTGTGAGCACTATAACCTCAAGCCGGACATCGTCACCCTTGCCAAGGGGCTGGGCGGCGGCTTGCCCATCGGTGCGGTGCTGATGAATGAAAAGGTAGCCGAGGGCATGGGCCCCGGCACCCACGGCTCCACCTTTGGCGGCAACCCGGTGGTCTGCGCCGGTGCCAACGTGGTGGTGGATCGTCTGGATCAGAGCTTCCTTGCACAGGTCAGCGAGCGCGCCGTGCAGCTGCGCACCGGTCTGGCAAAGCTGCCCCACGTCAAGAACATTTCCGGCATCGGTCTGATGGTGGGCATCGAGTTCTTTGATGTACAGGCTGCGGATGTGCTGGCTGCCTGCCGTGAAAAGGGCTTGCTGGTGCTTACCGCCAAGACCCGGCTGCGTCTGCTGCCGCCGCTGACCGTCTCCGAGCACGAAGTAGACATGGCGCTGGAGGTGCTGGCCGAGGTGCTGGGCACGATGGAGCCGACGGCTCCGAAGGAGCAGGCATGAAAAATCTGCTGAAAATGAGCGACCTTTCCCCCGCCGAGCTGACCCACATTCTGGATGTGGCAGACCAGCTGAAAGCGGACTGCAAGGCAGGCCGCACCGCCCCGCTGCTGGCGGGCAAAAGCGTGGCGCTGCTGTTCTCTAAGGCATCCACCCGCACCCGCACCAGCTTTGAGGTGGGCGTGTACCAGATGGGCGGTCTTGGCAACTACATGAACACCGCCGAATTACAAGCCGGGCGCGGCGAGCCCCTGCGGGACACCGCCCGGGTGCTGGGGCGCTACTACGACTGCGCCGTCTGGCGCACCTACCGCCAGCGGGATTTGGAGGAGCTGGCAGAACTTTCCGGCATTCCGGTGATCAATGGCCTGACCGACTACGCCCACCCCTGTCAGGTGCTGGCAGACCTGATGACCATCCGGGAGCGTCGGGGCACACTGGCAGGGCTGAAGCTCTGCTTTGTGGGCGACGGCAGCAACATGGCAAACAGCCTGATCGTGGGCGGCCTTTTGGCGGGGATGCAGGTATCCTGCGTCTGTCCTCCGGGCTACCGCCCGGCAGCGGATGTGCTGATGTTTGCCCGCAAATACGGCAATGCCTTCCACCTGACCACCGACCCCGCCGAGGGCCTGCGGGACGCGGACGTCGTAGCTACCGCCGCGTGGAACACCACCGCCCCCGGCACTGCCGAGAGTGAGCAGCGTCTGCGGGATTTTGTGGGCTTTCAGCTCACCGGCCGTCTGCTGGAAAACGCCAAGCCGGACGCGCTGGTGCTGCACTGTCTGCCCGCCCACCGGGGCGAGGAGATCTCCACCGCCCTGTTCGAGCAGCACGCGGACGAGATCTTTGACGAAGCGGAGAACCGTCTGCACGTCCAGAAAGCCGTGCTTGCCGTTCTGCTGGCGGGCAAATAAAACGGTTTTGAATGCCCGCCGCGTGTGCTTTGGGCATCAAGAGCGGAAAGAATATTTTTATTGCAGTTCCGAAACGCCTGCGGAGTTTGGCGGGGCGAAGCCCCTCCATCTGCTAACGCAGACCACTCCGCTGCTTGAAAGCCCCACTGGGGCTTTCATTGCTACGCAACCGCCGCCTTTTCGGAACTGCTTTTTTACGGGAGGGGTGGCGGTGGAAAACCTCTCAGGCTCACATTCGTTCGCAGTCCCCTTTTTGCGCCCCAAAAGGGTGCGCAAGGGCTTTTTTAGGGCTTTTCGGGGCGATTCGATGCATTTCAGGGGTCATTCACGCAGAATTGCTCCACTTTTGCCGCCGTTCGTGGTATACTACGGGCACAGAGCAGAACTCTGTTCAATATGCCATTCTCATAATTCCTATAGAGCAGAAAACCGTCCGGTAACCGCAAACCGGGCGGTTTTCTGTTTTTGCGGGTGCGTGTGGTGCACCGGGTCGTTTCAGCGCATTTGCGGGGCGATTCGTGCCCAAAACCGTCCAAAGCGGGCAAAACGTGGTACACTGGGTACAACAAAAAACGCCCGGCTTGGAAGGGCGACTGAAAAGGAGAGGATCTTATGCAAAAACGGCTCATCAGCATGGTTCTGGCGCTGAGCATGGCACTGACCGCAATGCCGCTGCCCGCCCTTGCCCAGAGCGCCCCGCCCGACACC
Organism: Faecalibacterium sp. I4-1-79; assembly: GCF_023347235.1. Classification (GTDB taxonomy): domain Bacteria; phylum Bacillota; class Clostridia; order Oscillospirales; family Ruminococcaceae; genus Faecalibacterium; species Faecalibacterium tardum. Next base: position 245,210 of record NZ_CP094467.1, read on the forward strand.
GCCAGTGCTGCCGCACTGGCAGAGGAAAACGGCGATGTCACCGATATCTATACAGACGACAACTCTAGCAAGCCCTACGGCGATCTCTTCGGCAACAGCAACGGCAGTTGGTCCTACGATGAGACCAGCAATACGCTCACTCTGGTAGACGGCACCTTCCGGCTCCACCATTATAGTTACAGCAGCTCCAATAATTACAGCAAATTGAACGTGAAGATCGAGCCCAATGCCACCCTGCAGGAGGCGCGGATCGGCTCGGAATACCATAACGGCTATACCGTGACCAACGCGGGCACCATCTCCGGCGGCACCTTCTACGGCAAGGTGATCTGTGAAGCCGGGGCTGTCATCAGCGGCGGCACCTTTAAAGGAAATGCCATTGTTAATGCTGCGGGCGGCGAGGTCACCATTGAAGATGGCACCTTTGAAGAGGGGAGTTATACCAGCGGCGTGACCGTTAAAGCAGCGGGTACCCTTACCATCAACGGCGGCACCTTTAAGGGCAAGCGCACCTGCTCCGTGGATATCGACAATTGTGAAAAGATCGTCATCAACGGCGGCAGCTTTGAAAGCTCGCTCACGGATCTTAAAAGGACAACGGAAATCATCATCAATGGCGGTCTGTTCAACGACAAGCTGTATGTTGCAGAAGATAAATGTACCGTCAACGGCGGTCTGTTCACCACTGAAGATGACCCGCTGCCCGAGGGCGCAGCCGTCAACGGCGGCTACTTTGTGACAGACCGCGATGGCCTTGCAGCCATCGATGCAGCCAGTGCTCCGGTGTACGCCCCTGTCGCAGTGGCAGCGGACGGCACGGTGAACGAGTGGTCGGCAGATGCTTATAGTACTCTCTATGTCGCTCCCAATACCAGTGTCACCCTGAAGCCCACCTGCAAGCTGGAAAGTGTTTTCAGCGGCGACGACAAGCTGAGCTATAAAGCCAAGGACGGCGCGGTCAGCTTTACTGTGGGCACGGAAGCTGTCCAGCTCAACAGTGTCACTTTGGAAGAACTGGTCATTGAAAAGAACGGCTTCCCCAAGGGTACGGACGGCGGCGTCTACGGTGCCAAGGGCAACGGCTGGTCCTTTGAACCGAACCACAAGCACGCAGAACTGTTTACAAACGATGTCCCCACCCTGACCATCGAGAAGGACGCTGTGCTGGACTTCGACAAGGTGACAAATAAGGCCGGTACAGTAAAATTTGCGGTTGAAAACTACGGCACCTTCAGCGGTATGCTGAACTCCACCCGGTATGTGTACAATAGGGAGGGCGGCGTCATCACGGATGCCAAGCTGAACAGCGCGCAGAGCCTTTACAATGACGGCCTTGTGGAGGACTCGGTGCTGTGCTTTGACTACATCGGCAACGGCTGGCGCGAAACGGCACAGCCCGCTACTATTCGCAATTCTGCGCTGGATATCACCGGCTGGCTGCTGGCCAACAGCTCTACCCACAAGGCTGTGCTGGACGGCTGCTATAACAGTGCCGGTTACACCGGCACTGCCGTGATCAAAAACGGCGGCACGGTCGAAAACAGCAAGAACACCCTGAAGCTGCCGGTGAAAAATACGGCCGGCTATGACGGCAACGCAGAGCCCTACCAGCCCATCATTGACGGCGGCGAGTGCACCGTTGTCTATAATGAGGGCGGCATCATTCAGAATAACCCCATCATCCACGCGCTGGTGGCAAAGGAACCCAAAGACCTGAACGGCGCTGCGGATTACTACACCCTGAACTACACTGCACCGGAAGATGCCGAGTACGCTAAAAAATACATCAACGGCATCAATGGCATGATGGAGGGTGTTTGGGACGCAGAAACCTCCACCCTTTACGTTGACACCGATCTGAACACCATCTCGGTCATCACCCACGCGCCCATCAAGAGCGTGAACGGCGTAGCTTATAGCGGCTCTGTGCGCTATGATACAGAGCGCTACACCAGCACCATCGACCTGAGCAAGTATAACATCCCGCAGACCCATATCCTCAATCTGAGCGCCACCGGCGAGGGCGCGGCAGAGCTGCCGCCGGCAGACCCCGCAGACTTTACCTTTGCCCTGCCCACCGACCTGACCTATGACGGCAACCCCAAGAGAGTGGAAGTGGACGTGAAGGACAGCGCCACCAAGGAATACGGCGCTGTTACCGTGACCTACAAGCAGAATGGTGTAGCGCTGAGCGGTGCTCCCGTTGAGCCGGGCACTTACACCTTTACCGCGAATGTAGCAGCTACCGCTACCTGTGCGGGCGGTGATGTGACCCCGCAGTATAACACGTTTACCATCCAGAAGGCTGCACTGAACCCCGCAGACTTTACCGTGACAGAGCCCACTGACCTGACCTATAACGGCAGCGCCAAGGAAGTAACCGTTAAGAACACCAGTGATAAGGACTACGGCGAGATCACCGTGACCTACAAGCAGGATGGTGAAGCACTGAACGGTGCTCCTACTGAACCGGGCGAATACAGCTATACCGTCACCGCCGCAGGCAGCGCACGGTATGTGGGCGGCACTGTTAAAACAGGCTCGTTCCGCATTACAAAAACAGGCACGACCGACCCCGAACCGGAAAAGACCTATCAGCTTACCGTTGCCGGTGCGGACATCACTCTGCCCGAGGATGCAGACGCAAGCGCCCTGAAAGCAGGACAGCTGGTCAGCCTGACCGCTTACCCGGACACCGACACCGTGCACTTTGCCCAGTGGGTAGTGAGCGGCGCTGACGGCGCACTGAGCCCGGCAGACCTGATGGATGCCGCAGACGAACCGCTGACAGAGGATGCCTTTAAGCAGCGCACCCTGACCTTCAAGATGCCCGCAAAGAGCCTGACGATCACCGCCGAGACCGCCACGGTGGAGCAGCCAGAGCAGCCGCCGGAGGAGGACAGCACCGAGTACAGCCCGCTGCAAACGGTGGGCATTCTGGCTGGTACAACGGCAATGTTTGCTGGCTGCGCAGTGATCGGCTACGAGGCCGTTACCGGCAGCATCCTTGTAGACCTGCTGCCCAAGGGCACGGCCATCCCGAGCACCCGGGAGCAGCTGGCAGTGCTGCTGTGGAGCACCGCAGGCAAACCTGAACCCACTGCACCCGCTGTTTACAGCGATGTAGCCGAGCCTGAGACCGCCAAGGCAGCCCGCTGGGCTGTGGAGGCCGGGCTGCTGCCCGACATGGGCGAGGGCGTCTTTACGCCCGGCAAGCGTGTGACCAAAGTACAGGTCATCCGTGCTTGGAGCCAGCTGAAAAAGCTGGGTCTGGCGAAATAACCATTGCCATCTCCCGATCGATCCTTTCCAATAAGCACAGCAAGGCCGTCCGGCGAATGCCGGACGGCCTTGTTGTGTTGTGTAGGAGGGGATTCCCCGCAGCGCCGCCGCTTCCGCAGGAAGCAGGCGCTGTAAATGCCGTTTGCCATTACGACCCCACCCGTGAAAATGGGATAGCGGAGCGTCCGCAGACGCTCCGCTATCCCGAAAATTAAAATAATTCTTCCGCTGAATATGCCCAAAGCGCAGCGGAGGGCATTTCAAATCGTCTCCACCCCGGGACACCCGGCGGCGCGCCATGCGGCGCACAGCACCTCTTTTTCCGGCTTGGAGAGCTTTTTCAGGGCGGCTTCCCGGCGCAGGGCGGCGCGTTTGTCCGCGCAGCGCTCTAGATAGGCAAAGCCCACCGCGCCGTGGGCGCGGGTGTAGCGGGCACCTTTGCCGCTCTGGTGCGCTTTCAGCCGGGCGGCGGGGTGGTTCGTCCAACCGGTGTACAGCTGCCCGCCGGTGCAGCGCACCATGTAGACGTAGGCGGCGTCAGGCAAGGCGTCCATTGTTTTTCAGCACCTGACGGCAGGCGGCAAGGGCGGTCTCCTTGTCCTTGGCGGTGATGAGAAAACGGCTGGCGTGGCAGAAGCTGATGCCCGGGATACCGCTCTTCTGCTCGATGACCTCCTGCGGCTGTCCCGCCCAAGACTGGGGGAAGGGCAGCTTGGACTTTTTGGTCTTGTGGTCGGTGACGCACTGGGCGCTCCACCCGCCGCGCTGGCTGGGGTACACCACAAACAGAGCGTCGGTCTTGTACAGGCCGTTTTTCCACGGCAGATAGCAGGGCAGCACCACGATGCCGTCGCGGGAGTTGCGGTAGGCCTGCTGTACTTTTTCGTCCGCGCGGTTCACGGCGTTGGCGCTGTCGATCTGGTTTTCCAAGATCTGCTTTGCCACAGCCACCGCCTTGAAAAAGCAGCTGTCCTGATCCTCCTTGGAGTCCCACACCGGATTGAAAAAGCCAATGGCATCGCACAGGCTGTTCTGCTCGCCGGTGTTGTCGTTCAGGTCCAGCGGCTGGATGAAGTTTTCGTCGATGAGCCGCGCCTGCCGCTCGCCCACAAGGCCGGGCCCAAGCACCCGCCACAGCAGACCAAAGGCTGCGTAGGGCACGCCGTTTGCGCGGTACTCCCGGGGCTCCTGATGGTGGTCGAACATCCCAAAGCCGATATCGTACACGATGCCGTCAAAATCGTCAGGTACGGTAAAGCCGCGGGTGATCTTGATATCCGGGCGCAGAATTTGCAATAGCGCCGTAGCAAACACGTCATCGGCATGGAACTTGCCGGCGTGGGTAAAACCGTTTGCGGGAATTTTCATGGATTTGATACCTCTTCTTTACTTTCAGATACACCTTAGTTTTGTCTGGTATCAGTATAGCACAATCCCGCCCGTGGGACAACAAAAAGGAACGGCAGCGCCGCCGTTCCTTTTGTGCGGGACGATTTGGAATGCGCTCCGCGTCTTACGGGTTGCGGCACCCAGCATCCGCATCGTGCCTTGGGCGGCACTTGCGTCTTGCTGGCCGCTGCCCCAACAACTCCTCCCTGTTTCCGCCACTGGCGGCGGTCGTCGTCGTTGCTGCGCATCAATAGCGGAAGAATTATTTTTATTTCGGGATAGCGGAGCGTCTGCGGACGCTCCGCTATCCCATTTTCACGAGAGGGGACGCAGCGGAAAACTGCATTTAATATTCTTTCTCTGTGAAAAAGGGGTTCAGGAAAGTCCGCAGACTTTCCTGAACCCCGAAATTAAAAAGATATCTTCCTCTGAATATGCGCAGAGCAACGCGGAGCGCATTTTCAATCATTTGGCATTTGCGTTACAGCGCCGAATAGCCGAAGCTGTTCACCAGCGCGTCAATGTGCTGCCCGGCCTTGCACAGGGGGCAGTCGCGGGAGTCGAAGCTGGCGTAATCCGGCAGACTGGTGGGGTCGAAGATGGAGGTGACCGGGTAGCCAAGGCACTCGTGGGTGGTGGCAAAAATCGCCGAAAGCCCTGCCACGATGCCGCCGTAGTAGTTTACGGCTTCTACGGCTGCCTGAATGGTGTAGCCGGTGGTGATGGATGCCGCCAGAATGAGGACGTGCTTGCCCTTGACCATGGGAGCAAGATTGTCCCGCAGAATGATCTGGCTGCCGGAGGTGTATTCCGGCGTGACGATGTAGATGGTCTTGTGGGCGTTCATATTGGTAAAGCCGTCCTTGGTCAGCTCGTTGGCAAGGCAGGTGCCAATGACCTGTGTGCCGTCCAAGCAGAGCACGGTATCCACGATGGTGCTGTGCTGGTAAGCGCTGACCAGCTCCTTTGCCACGGCCTTGGCCTCGGAAAGGCGGGTCTTTTGGGTGGTCACGTCGATGTAATAGTTGATGTGGCTGTGGCTGGTGGCAAAATGTCCCTTGGCCACCCGCAGGAACAGTTCGCTTTTGCTGGTGGGAAGCTTGACCATGTTGATCATTGTACAGCACTCCTTTTTTCACCGGGCGCAGCTGCGCCGCAAAATACAAAACAGCGCGGCGACCTATTTTGATCGCAGCGCTTATTTTTCTTCTCTGCTTCTTTATTGTACTGAAAAATGCCGCTGTGCACAAGACACAAACCTGACGAAAAACCTTGCTTTTTTACAGACATATCGCCGAAAACTTGGATGCAAAGGCCGCTGCCGCCCGGAATGCCGCACCGCAAAAGGGGCACAGCGGCAAGACCGGTACTGCGGCAGGGGAGGAACACACTTTTTTGCGCAACACGGAAAATTTTACAAAAAGGGACTGGTATTTTTGCGGGTTTTGAGTATAATATAAGAGATAGTTCAAATTTGAAGTAAAAGGAGAATCACTTCCATGGCACAGGCAAAACAGGATATGGGCTCTGGCAGCGTAAAAAAGCTGATGCTGCAGCTCATGATCCCGGCGGTCGTTGCACAGGTGGTCAACCTGCTGTATAACATCGTGGACCGCATTTACATCGGACATATTGCCGGCATCGGCGCGGCAGCGCTGACCGGCGTGGGACTGTTCACCCCCATCCTTATGCTGCTGAACGCATTCGCCATGCTGGTGGGCGCGGGCGGCGCACCCCGCACCGCCATTGCGCTGGGGCAGGGCGACAAGGAGCAGGCAGAGAAGATCATCTCCAACAGCTTTACCATGCTGCTGCTCTTCTCGGTGGTGCTGACCGTGGTGTTCTACGCCGGAGCGCCCACCCTGCTGCGGCTCTTTGGTGCCAGTGACGCCACCCTGCCCTATGCGCTGGCGTACAGCCGCATCTACATTCTGGGCTCGGTGTTTGTGCTGCTGGTGCTGGGCATGAACCCCTTCATCACCACGCAGGGCTTTGCCAAGACCAGTATGCTTACCACCGTCATCGGTGCGGTCATCAACATTATTCTCGATCCCATCCTGATCTTTGGTCTGGGGCTGGGCGTGCGGGGCGCTGCCATTGCCACCGTGCTCAGTCAGGCTGTGGGCGCGGTGTGGATCCTGCACTTCCTCACCGGCAAAAAGACCATCCTGCGCCTGCGCAAGGACTGTATGCGCCCGGAAAAGAAGGTCATCCTGCCGGTGATGGCGCTGGGCATCTCCACCTTTGTGATGATGTCCACCGAAAGCCTGCTGTCCATCAGTTTCAGCTCCAGTCTGGCGCGGTACGGCGGCGACGTGGCTGTGGGTGCCATGACCGTCATCACCAGCGCTTCCCAGCTGTGCACCCTGCCCATTCAGGGCATCTGTCAGGGCGGTCAGCCGGTAATGAGCTTCAATTTCGGCGCGGGCAAAAAGCTCCGCGTCAAGGAGGCGTTCCGCTTCCAGCTGCTGCTGTGCGGCTGCTACACCTGCCTGTTCTGGCTGCTCATGATGCTGGCGCCGGGGGCTGTGGCGGGCATCTTCACCTCGGATACGGCGCTGATCGACTACACCACATGGTCCATGCGCATCTACATGGCAGGTATCTTTGCCATGGGCTTCCAGATCGCCTGCCAGCAGAGCTTTATGGCGCTGGGTCAGGCCAAGGTCAGCCTGCTTCTGGCCTGCCTGCGCAAGATCATTTTGCTGATCCCGCTCATCTTCATTCTGCCGCACCTGCTGCCGGACCCGGTGTTCGGCGTCTTTCTGGCAGAGCCGGTCAGCGATATTCTGGCCGCCACCATTACCACCATCACCTTCTTCTCCCGCTTCAACGGTATTCTGGAACGGGGCGCTGCAAAGGTATAACGCATACGATTGGAATGCGCTCCGCTGCGCTCTGCGCATAATCAGCGGAAAAACTATTTTTAATAGAACAATGCCGGAGCGTCTGCGGACGCTCCGGCATTGTATTTTCACAGGAGGGGTCGTAATGACAAACGGCATTTGCGCCGCGCACTCCCAATTACTTTTCAGCTACTGCCGCCTCCGGCTCACCCAGAGCCAGCACCTTCGTCAGCTCGGCCTGCACCTTGGCGTTGGTGGCATCGGTGACGGCCAGCACATCGGAATAGAACTTTTCCATCTCGTCACGGGTGGAGAAGGTGGCCACATACATCTGGTTGCCCATGGCACCGGACAGTGCCTCGGGGATGCGGTCCACCATGCGCATGTTGTCCTGATACTTCTGCATCAGCTGCTCGTGGCTGTAAACGAAGCTCTTGCCGTCCCGGCGGCCGGCAAAGGCGCAATAGTAGTGCTCCCCCACCGGCATATCGGTGCCGCCGAAGGCGATCATGTCCGCCCAGATCTTGTACACGTTGGTGGAGCGGGCAAAGTCGATCATGTCCGGGGTAAAGCCGCCGCAGGGGCGCATGTTGACCTCCAGCGCCACGAGCTGGCCTTTTTTGCCCATGCTGGCCTGATCCTCGGTCATGCGGAAGAACTCGAAGTGGACAAAGCGGCTCTTCACCCCAAAGCTCTTGACGGCGGCACGGCCTGCGGCGCGGGTGTCCTCCGGCAGATCCTTAATGATGTAGTAGATGGAGTTGTCATCGTTGTTCACGATGTCCATGATGGACACCGGGCTTACGTTGCCCGCCTCAAAGATGGGGTTGCCGTGGGCGTCGATGATGGCATCGTAGCTGTTCACCTCGGCGCGGACGAACTCCTCCATGATGTAGGCCACATCCGGGTGCTCTTTTTCCTTGTAGGCCAGAAATGCCTCCAGCTCCTTGTCGGTGGAAAGGCGGTGGGTATCCGAAGCACCCACGCCGTTGTCCGGCTTGACCACCACCGGGTAGCCCACCTGTTCCACAAAGGCCTTGCAGCCCGCAAGGTCGTCTACCATGTGGTAGCGGGCGGTGGCGATCCCGGCCTTCTGATAGTACTCCTTCATCTTGCTCTTGTACTTGATGCGGGGCATATCAGAGGTCTGGAAGCCGCTGGTAATGTGGAAATCGGTGCGCAGGGCGGCATCCCGCTCCAGCCAGTATTCATTGTTGGACTCCAGCCAGTCGATGCGGCCATACTTGAAGGTGAAAAAGGCCACGGCGCGGTATACCTCGTCGTAGTTTTCCAGACTGTTCACCTTGTAGTATTCGTTCAGGCTTGCCTTCAGTTCGGGCTTCAGCTCCTCGTAGGGCTGGTCGCCGATGCCCAGCACGTTCAGGCCGTTGTTTTTCAGCTCCCGGCAGAACTGCCAGTAGTTCGTGGGGAAGTTGGGGGAGATAAAAATAAAGTTCTGCATAGTATTTGTTGATTCCTCTTTCCGTTACCTCTATGATTGCAATGCCCCTGCGGGGCGGGACAGACTTTAATATTGGGAAACAACGGCGCGTCCATGGACGCGCCGTTGTTTCGTTTTCACGGGATGGGTCACTGCTGGCCCAGAATGTAGGGCATATAGTACGCCACCTGCTTATACCACCAGTTCCAGTCGTGGTTGACATCGTGACCCCACAGGTCTACCCAGATGGGGATATGCTTTGCTTCAAAGATGCGCTTGAGCATCCATGTGGTGTCCGGCTGTTCCCAGTCGCCCTGACCGCAGCAGATGACAGCTTTCTGGCTGCGGAACAGCTGCATATAGGGGTGATCCTCCGGGAAGTTCTTCATGTAGTCCACGGGGGAGTTCATGTACACCAGCTCGTCCATATAGTCGCCAAAGCCGTAGTGGGCAGTGTAGATGCCGCTGAGTGCCAGACAGCCGCAGAAGATATCCGGGCGGCGCAGGTACAGGTTTACCGCATGGGTGGCGCCCAGACTGCACCCGAAGGCGATGATGCCGGGCAGGTCGCTCCAGCCGTTGCGCTGCTGCGCCAGATGCTGAAGCATCGGGGCGGCCTCGCGGGTGATGTAGTGCAGCCACTGCTCATAGCGGCGGATGCGCCAGTAGGGGTTGCCCTGCGCGTCCGACCATGTTTCCTGATCCATGGTGTCGATGGAAAGCACCATGATCTGCCCGGACTCGATCCACGGGGCAAGGGCGTCGGTCATGTGGAAGTTTTCAAAATCGAAAAAACGGCCGTCCTGACAGGGGATGTACAGCATCGGGCGGCCTGCGTGGCCGTAAAGCTTGCACTCCATATCCCGTCCCAGTTCCGGGCTGTACTCCTTGAAATACTGCATCTCCATGGTGTTTCCTCCTTTAGTGTTGTTGGGCTATGGTGTCGCCCTTCTTTTATTCCTCCACCTCATACAGCAGGGTGTGGAACACGAAGGGCAGCTGTTTTTCCCAGCTGGCTTCGCTGTGGGTGCCGCCGGGCACGATGCGGCTGGTCAGGTGGATGCCCCGGGTCATCAGCTTGCCGCTCAAGGCAGAAAATTGTCGGCGGATGCCCTCGTGGTTGCCCATCTCCCGGGAGCCGTAGTCCATGTACAGCACCGTGCCGGGGGCAAGCTTTGCGCGCCCCACAAGGCCGGAAAGCTTATCCGGTGCCACCCAGATGGAGGGGGAAAGTGCTGCGGCGCGGCTGTAAGTATCGTTATATTGCAGCAGGGCATACAGGCTCATCAGTCCGCCCATGCTGCTGCCGCCGATAAAGGTATTTGCCCTGTCCGGCAGGGTGCGGAAATTTTGGTCGATCAAAGGCTTGAACCGGTGGATGAACCAGCTCATGGTGGCCTGTCCCTTGCCGTCAAAGTGGCCGTAGGTGGGGTCATCGAAGCGGTAGGGGGAATACTCCACCAGACGCTCGTTGTTCGCCCCGGCGTTGCACTCGATGGCCGCCACGATCAGCGGGGTGTCGGTATAGTCCAGATAATCTGCCACGCCCCAGCTTTTGCCGTAGGTGGCATCCTCGTTGAAAAACACGTTCTGCCCATCGAACATATACAGCACGGGGAACCGGCGCTCCGGCTGTGCTTCGTACATGGTGGGCAGGTAGACATACGCCCGGCGCTGTTCGGTGCCGTTGACCGCCGGGTAACTCATGCTCCATTTTTTGATCATGGTGCTTCTTTCCTCTCAAATCTTCCTGCAAAGGGCACAGGCGGCAAGCCCACGCCCTTTATAGGTAGTGTAGCACCATGCGGCGGGAATTGCAATCTTTATGCGCAAAGGGGCGGCGGGACGATTTGGAATGGCTTCCGCTTGCGCTCTAGCCATATTCAGCGGAAATATTATTTATAATTTCGCAATTCTGGAAAATCTGCGGATTTTCCAGAATTGCCTTTTCACGGGAGGAGCTGTGACGGCAAACGGCATCTGCGGTGATGCAAAAGGGACTGCTGCCCCAAATGGTATGCAGCAGTCCCTTAAAAAGCCGTAGGGTGACAGGCGGCTCAATATTTCTTTTCCACAGGCACGATCCAGCCCTTGGTGTCGGGCAGCTTGCCCCACTGCATACCGGTCATGGTGTCGTACAGCTTCTGGGTGACAGGGCCGATCTTGCCGTCGCCGATGAAAGCGTGCTCGCCCTTCCAGACCAGCTCCTTGACAGGGGAGACGACAGCGGCAGTACCGGTGCCGAACACCTCTTCCAGCTTGCCTTCGCGGGCAGCAGCCATGATGTCGGCAATGGCGATCTTGCCCTCAACGACCTCGTAGCCCCAGTCCTTCAGCAGCTCAATGCAGCTGCGGCGGGTGACGCCGGGCAGCACGGTGCCCACGGTAGCAGCGGTGTAAACCTTGCCGTCGATCTTGAACATGATGTTCATGCTGCCAACTTCTTCAACGTACTTCTTCTCCACGCCGTCCAGCCACAGCACCTGTGCGTAGCCCTGCTCCTCGGCCAGCTCGCCGGCCTTGATGGAAGCAGCGTAGTTGCCGCCGCACTTGGTAAAGCCGGTCAGACCCGGGGCGGCGCGGATATACTCATCTTCCACATAGATGCGCACGGGGTTGATGCCCTCGGCGTAGTAAGCGCCGGAGGGAGCGCAGATGATGCAGAAAATATAGTGCTTGGAGGCGTGCACGCCCAGACCCACATCATTGGCAAAGATGAAGGGACGGATGTACAGGGAAGCGCCGTCGGTGTGGGGCACCCAGTCGCGGTCCACATCCACCAGAGCCTCAACGGCCTGAATGTAGTCCTCTACCGGGATCTTGGGGATGCACAGACGGTCGGCAGAATCCTGAAAGCGCTTGGCGTTGCAGTCCGGGCGGAACAGCTGCACGGTGTCATCGGCGGTGCGGTAGGCCTTCATGCCCTCAAAGATCTCCTGTGCGTAGTGGAACACCACGGTAGCGGGGTCCAGCTCAAAGGGGCCGTAGGGGACGATGCGGGCATCGTGCCATCCCTCACCCTCGGTGTAATCCATGACGAACATGTGGTCGGAGAACTTTTTGCCGAAGCCGAGCTTCGTCTCATCGGTGGGCTTTGCCTTGGGCGTAGCCGTGCGGGTGATCTTGATATCCAACATAGTGAGTTTCCCTCTTTCCTTTTATGCGCGTGCGCACGATTTCCGGCGCTTTATGACACAAATGTTGGTTTCTATTATAATATTCCCAGCCGGTTTTGCAAGGAATCGCAAAATGTTTCATCTTTCCACCGGTAAAGTTGCACCAGATTGTGAGCACAATGGTGTGCAAACTGCCAAATCTATGGTACAATAGGGGCACAGAGCACTTTTGCGGAGCACAGCCCCGCTTTTCTATGGAAGGAGCATACTGCCATGATCGACAGCGTTATTTTTGATATGGACGGCCTGATGTTTGACACCGAGCGGGTCTGGGCTACCCTGTGGGAGCCTGCACTTGCCACCCTTGGGCTTTCTTATAAGGAAGGGCTGGACGTTGCCGCCCGCGGCACGGCAGGGGACACCATGCGGGCGGTGCTGCGCCGCTTCTACGGGGAAAACTGCGACACGGACGCCATCATCGAGGCGCTGCACGCACAGGCGGAAAAGGCGTTTCAGGCACCGCCGCCCAAAAAGCCCGGACTGGACGAAATTCTGACATGGCTGGACGCACAGCACATCCCCATGGCAGTGGCTTCCTCCAGCCGGATGGCGTCTATCCGGCACCATTTGGACGGCTGGGGTCTGACCCACTATTTTAAGGTGATCGTCTCCGGCGAGCAGTTCTCAGCCTCCAAGCCCGACCCGGAAATTTTTCTGCGCGCAGCGGAAGCGCTGGGCACTGCGCCCAGCCGCACCCTTGTGCTGGAGGACAGTTACAACGGCGTGCGCGCCGGTGCCGCCGGCGGCTTTGTTACCGTGATGGTGCCGGACATGGCCCCCGCCGATGACGAGATGCGCCGCCTGTACACCGCCGAGTGCCGCGATCTGTACGAGGTGCTGGAAGGCTTGCAGAAGGGGAGATTCTGAGTGAGGGATGTTCTCTTTTGACACCAAAAGAGAACCAGAAAAGTGCGTGCTCCGTGGGGAAAGTTTCTGCTTGCCTTCAGCGTGCAGGGACGCTCCGCTGGGCCAGAGGTAGGGAGGGGTGTTCCGATTCCCCCCTCCCTACCTCTGGACTCCACCCACCCCGCAACGGGTCAAGGGCTGCACGCCCTTGACAAACCTAAAGAAGAAGTCGAAGCACAAAAAAGCTAGCGCTGCGCCAGTCGGCGCTATCGCTTTAACGCTTTTTTCGCTTCTCCATTTATAGCCCCTCAGTCGCTGCGCGACAGCTCCCCCCGGGGAGCGTTCCCACCCGTGAAAATGCAATGCCGGAGCGTCCGCAGACGCTCCGGCATTGCTCTATTAAAAATAATTTTTCCGCTGAATATGCGTAAAGCGAACGCGGAGCGCATTCAAATCGTCGGGTTTAGCCCTGCGTTTTTCTTTTGCGGCGGAGCTTGCGCACCAGCTTACGGAGCAGCAGCACAAGGCACACCACCAGCAGAATTACGGTGAGGATCAGACCGAGAAGGATAAAGGCAAAGCGGTTGGGCTTTTTCAGCAGCGCGGAAAGGCTGCGGCTGTCCTCCACCTTTTTGCGGTCGTGCAGGGTGCTGTAATAGTCCGGCACGTTGCCGATGCCGTCGCCGTCGGTGTCCTCGAACGAGGTCATGTACCGCGCAATGGCGTCCCAGCCTTTCAGCTCTTTGCCGTTTTCGGTCAGGATCACATCCTCAAAATCTTCGATGGGAGTGCCGTCGGCGTATTTCGGCACGATGGACAAAATGCCGTAGGACATATCGGTCACGGCGCTCAGCATCTGCCCGCTGTAAAGGTCTGCCACAATGCGGTACAGCTTGTCGTCCTGCAGCTCTACGCGCTGCCCGTCCTTGACCAGATAAACATCTGTCACCTTGTTCAGCAGCAGCCGGTGGGGGTTATAGGTAAAATTCAGGCCGCTGCAATATAGCCGCGCGGTGGTCATGAAATCCGACACGGAAGCGTCGATCTCGGCGGCGGTGCGCAGTTCCTTGCCGGTGAGGTAGACCTCAATGAGGGGATAGCCCGGCACACCGTCTGCGCCGATGCCCAGCGAGAAGGAGTTGAACACCTGCTCCACCGTGATATCGCCCCGGGCGTAGGTATCGCGCACGGTGCCGCTGGGCACTACCGCCAAGTCGACCGGAACGCCGTCATAGTCGGCGGCGTTCTCCACCGCGTACACATAGGCGTCCGCGATGATATCACCCAGATTGTGCTCGGTGTGCACCTTGCCCAGATCTTTCAGGTTAGAAAAAACAACGTCGTTTTCTGCCAGAACCTGATCCTTAGTGTAGCCGAACTGCGCCAGATAATCCGCGTCCACGGTGTCCATAAAGCGGTCGATGACCTCTTGCGTGTCGGCATCGGCAGGGATGTCGGCAGTAATGGGAATCAGCTGGTAATCAGTCACCTGCCAGCGGCCATCCGCTTTCTGTGCCATGGAAAGGCTGCCCAGATTTTTGCCGTACTCGCCGCAGGACACCACATAGGTGTCCCCGTGGCGGATGGGCTCCCGGATGCGGCTGTGGGTGTGGCCGCTGAGGATAAGGTCGAGCTCAGGCACACCTTTAGCCAGCAGCTCGTCCTCAGACTTTTTGGGATTGTCCCATGTGCCGCTGTGGGAAACGCAGACGATCATATCCGCATTTTCGTTTTCCTTGATCTCTGCCACGGTGGCTTTGACCGCTTGTATCGGGTCTTTGAATTTCAGTTCACAGGTGGGCGCGCAGGAGAGCGCATCCTTGCCGAAAACGCCCACCACAGCAATGCGCACATTGCCCTTCTGCACCACGGTGTAGTCCTGCACGCCGTAGGCGGCAAAGGCGTCCCGGAGCTCTTGTTGTCCCTCGGTGAGGCCGGCGGCTTCCATGGCGTCCCAGTCCACATTGCAGACCACGATGTCCGGGACGGCATCGCCGGAGGTGCGGGCGCTGGTAAGCATATTGGCAAGCCCCTTGGAGCGGTAGTCGAACTCGTGGTTGCCAAAGGTGGTCACATCGTAGCCCATGTAGCCCAGCATCCGCAGCTCTGCGGCCTGTGTTTCAAACACGGTCTGGATCAGGGTGCCCATGGAAAAGTCACCGCCGTCGATCACAAGGGTGTCCGGGTCTTTGGCGCGCTGCGCCTTGATGAGGGTGTTGGCGCGGGCAAAGCCGCCAATCTCTGCTTCCTCGTCCTCCACCACGGTGGTGAAGGTGTTCAGGTGGGAGTGGGTGTCGTGGCTGAACAGGATGTCCAGCGTTTTGCCCGTCTCCGGTGCCTGCCCATAGGCGGCGGGAATGCCCAGCAGCACTGAAAACAGCAGCAGCACGGCCACCGTCATGGCAAAAAGTTTTTTCATGGCGTGTTCTCCTTTGTTGCGTCCTTATTTTTTCGGCTCAGCCGAATTTTTACAGCATCGGAAAAGTAATACCGCTCTATAAAAATCAACCATCTGCACGCTATTTTAGCATAAATGTACAAAATAAACAAGACGGCAGTTGCCTTTTTGCACCGATAGGCAACGCTTTTAGAAAATCAGACTTGTTTTAGCTCTGTGGGGACGAACCCTCTCAGTCACGCCTGACGGCGTGCCAGCTCCCCCGAAGGGGGAGCTTAACTCCCTCAGTCAAAACCTGACGGTTTTGACAGCTCCCTCTGGGAGGGAGCCTTTGGCATGGCGGGAAAATTCCCGGCTAAACCGCAAAGCTTGCGGGCGGGCGTGCTCCCCCTCGGGGGAGCTGGCGCGCAGCGACTGAGGGGCTTCAAATCGGCGGAGCCGGAAAAAACGGTTAAAAGATCTTCACGCCGAACAGGCGTGAATCTTCAGTTTTTTCCGGTGTAGCCCACTTCTTTGGGGTTAAAAGGGGCGAGAAGCCCCTTTTTCGTGGCTCCAGCGCGTCGAAATCGCTGGCACTTTTCTGGTTCTCTTTTGGTGTCAAAAGAGAACATCCCTCGGCAAGCAGAACCTTTCCCGCAAAAACAAAACCAGCCAAGCCCGCAGGCTTGGCTGGTTTGAAAGCTATCGGTATTCCCTAATCAGGCACCCACGATCAGGCGCACGGCACCGTAGATGCCGGCGTCGTTGCCAAGGCTGGCGGCCTTGATGGGGGTCTCCTTGCAGGACTGGAAGGCGTACTCCTTGTAGTGGCGCACCAGCGGGTTGAACAGAACCTCCCCGGCGCGGGCCACGCCGCCGCCGATCATGAACATTTCGGGGTCGGTGGTGGCGGCAATGTTTGCCAGTGCCATGCCCAGCGTGGAGGCCATCTCGTCCACCTCGCGGGCAGCCAGTGCGTCCCCGGCGCGGGCGGCGTCGAACACGTCCTTGGCTTCAAAGTCCTTGCCGCGCAGGGTGCAGGCGGTGTCCGGGTTTGCGTCCAGCAGCTTCTTCATGCAGCGCACAACGCCGGTGGCGCTGGAATACTGCTCCAGACAGCCGCGCTTGCCGCAGCCGCAGACGGCGGTCTCGTGGGGGTTGACGGTGATGTGGCCGATCTCGCCGCCGGCACCGTGAGCGCCGTCGATGACCTTGCCGTTCACGATGACGCCGCCGCCTACGCCGGTGCCCAGCGTGACCATGACGGCGCTGCGGCAGCCCTGTGCCGCGCCCATCCAGATCTCGCCCAGCGCAGCCACGTTGGCGTCGTTGCCCACCAGCACCCGGATGCCGCCCAGCAGTTCGCTGAGCTCAATGGACACGTTGCGGTTGCCCCAGCCGCCAAGGTTTGCACACACGATGGGCACGATGCTGGAATCCAGCACCGGGCCGGGCACGCCCAGACCGACACCCTCGACCTCGTCTGCGGACAGACCCTTTTCCTGCATCTTCTGCTGCACGGCAGCAGCCAGATTTTCCAGAATGTGAGCACCATTATTGGAAGTATCGGTGCTTACCTCCCACTTTTCCAGCAGCTTGCCGCTGGTGGTGAACAGGCCGACCTTGGCAGTAGTGCCGCCCAGATCGATGCCAAATGCGTATTCCTTCATGTCATTTACCCCTTTGATGCGGATGCGCCGCATTTTTTATCAGTATTTTATAGTATACCATATTTTTCCGCAAAAGAGCAGTGCTGCGGCGGCATTTCGTGCAATCGGACTGAAATCCATGTAAAATTTTGGGCAGTTCCACAAGTAGATTCAGCGCACGGTGTTGGTCAGCGTGCCAATTCCCTCGATCTCGCACTGCACGGTGTCGCCCGGGTGCAAAAACTGCGGCGGGTCCATGCCCATGCCCACCCCGGCAGGGGTGCCGGTGGCAATGATGGTACCGGCTTTCAGGGTCATGCCCTGCGAAAGCTCGTGGATGACGTGGTCGATATCAAAAATTTGCAGCTTGGTGTTGGAATCCTGCCGCAGTTCGCCGTTCACCCGGCTGCGGATGGGCAGCGCGGGCGGGTAGGTGTCGAATTCGTCGGCGGTGACGATGCAGGGCCCCATGGGGGTAAAGCCGTCCAGACTTTTGCCGAAATACCACTGCTTGTGGGCGGTCTGTACGTCCCGGGCGGAGACATCGTTCAGGATGGTGTAGCCGAACACATAGTCTTTGGTCTGCCCGGCGGGCACATCCTTGGCATCCTTGCCCAGCACCACAGCCAGCTCACACTCGTAGTCCAGCTTCTGCACAAGGTCGGTGTGCGCCTCGATGAAGCCGCCGTCCGGTACCGCGCGGCTGACCCGCTTGGAGAAGTAGATGGCGTCCTGATGCTGGGTGGAAAAGGCATCCGCAGAGTACTTTTCGGCTTCGTCCGAGTGCGCCATGTAGTTGATGCCCAGACAGACCACGTCCTGCGCGGGGCAGGGGATGGGGCTTTGCAGGGTGACGGCTTCCACCGGCAGCGCGGGGATGCCGCTGATGGCCAGCTGCAAGCCGAACCGCACCTGCGGGGTGAGGAAGGGGATGGCGTCGGACAGGGTCTCGTAGGAAAGCCCCAGCCAGCTCAGCGGCCAGACCTGTGTGCCGTCCTGCGAGAGGATGGCGGGGTCCTCCACACCGTCCGGCAGGCGGCAGGTGACAAAACGCATACAGTCCCCCTCCCCTCAGTGCCGGTAGGCGATGGCGCTGCGGATGCGGTCGGCTTCGGCGTCTCCCGCCAACTGGCGCACCAGCTCCAGCGCAAAGGGGATAGCGCCGCCCAGACCGTAGCTGGTGGTGATGTTGCCATCCACGACCACCTCGGTGTCCAGCACATGGGCGCCGGCCAGCTTGTCCTGAAATGCAGCGTGGGCGGTGGCGTTTTTGCCCTCCAGCAGACCCAGTGCTGCCAGCACGCTGGGCGCAGCGCAGATGGCGGCTACCTTTTTGCCTGCCTTTGCAAAGGCGGCGCAAGTGTCGGTCACCGTTTTGTTGGCGGCAAGGTTCGGCGTGCCGGGAATGCCGCCGGGCAGCACCACCAGATCTACGTCGGAATAATCGACCTCCTCTGCCAGCGCATCGGCGGTGATATGCACCTTATGGCTGCTCAAAATCTCCCGGCTGCCGGAAGCACTGGCCACCAGCACCTCCACTTTGGCGCGGCGGAGCAGATCCACCACCAGCAGTGCCTCGCACTCCTCGGTGCCCTCCGCAAAAAATACAACAGCTTTTGCCATAAGAAAAACCTCCTGTTCAAATATCAAAAAGAAAAGCCGCGTGCCGCAGCTTTGGGCAAAGCCCTTTTGGCGGTACGCGGCCTTTGTATCAGTCAGCGGCCTTTTTTTCAGCTTCCAGCAGCGCACGCAGCACACTGTCGTCCGCGCTCAGCACCCGGCTGACCCGGCTGATGATGGCGCTGGACGCACCGGTCTTGTCCATGATCTCGGTGTAGATGCACTTGTCGGCCAGCAGCTCGGCAATATTGTAGCGCTGCTCCATTGCGCTGAGCTCCGAATAGCTGCACACGTCCTGCAGAAAACGATAGCATTCCTCCGGGGTCTTGAGCTGCAGAAAAGCCCGGTACAGGCCGGAGTTGCCGGTGGGATGATCTTTCGCCATGATAGTCTCCTTTTTTGCACAGAATGCCCGCAGACAGCGGCTTTATTACACTACATCAGTGTAGTACAAACGCGGATAAATTTCAATGGCTATTTTGTGATTTTTCGGAAATCAGCTCAGGGTATGCTCATACACCAGCTCGTTGCGGGGCACGGTGCCGGTCTCCTGCTCGGCGGGGCGCAGCTCGCGGTAGCGCAGTGCCTTGAAGAACTGCTGCACCGGCAGTGCCTTGGCGTGGATGGTGCACCACACCCGGCCTTTGCCCTCGCCCTTGGCCAGCCGCTCACAGGTCTGCACGATATCCCTGCCGATGGCCTTGCCGCGGTACTCCGGCTTGAGGTACAGGTGCATCAGGTGCAGGGCGGTGTTCTCCATCTTCCACGCAAAGTAGCCGATGAGCTTGCCCCCCAGAAACACCAGAAAATAGTTCACATCGTTGTCGATGTCCGCTTCAATGGCGTCGGCGCTTTGCAGCTCCTCCACAAGGGTGTCCAGCTGCTTTGCGGGGTAGTAGCGCTTGTAGACCTCGTGCCACAGCTCGCTGGCAAGGTCGGCGGTGTTGTGGATGTATTTGGCCTTTGCGACCAGCTTGTAATCAGGCTTCATAAAACTCCTTATACTTTTACGATGTAGTCCGGCTTGCGGGGTGCGGCGGGCTTGGGCGCGGCGGCGGGGTAGCCCAGAATGCAGTGACCTACGCCGATCCAGTCCCCCTCAATGCCCCACTTTTTCAGCAGTGCTTTGCCCTCGGCGGAGTCGAACTCCTCCCGGGCGCGGTTGATCCAGCAGCTGCCCAGCCCCAGCGATGCGGCAGCCAGCATCAGGTTGCCCATGACAAGGCTGCCGTCCTGCACGGCGCAGTTTGCGTGGGCATCGGCCAGCACCACCAGAATGGTGGGTGCGCCGTACATGGGGTCGCTGTCGGCACCCATGACGGCGGCGTTCATCCGGGTCAGCTGGGCGCGGGTAGCGGCATCCTGCACGACCACGATCTTAGCGCTCTGGCGTCCCATAGCGCTGGCGGCGTAGGTGCCGGCCTCCAGTACGGCGTCCAGCTCTGCATCCGTGATCTGCCGGGGCTCGTAGGCGCGGCAGCTGCGGCGGCTGCGAATGGTTTGTAAAGTCTCGTTAGTCATGAAAGATCCCCTCCTTAATAGTGGATGGCTTTATTGTACCACAACCTGCGCCGGAGTGCAAAGTGCCCGCCGGTAAAAAACATTGCTGGCTTCCGAAAACGTTTGCGCTGCAAAAACACGACAGAATGCACAAAAAACAAAAGAAAGATTATGGAAAAGCATTCTTGTTGCCAGCGGGCAAATCGGGTATAATAGGGCTACCATAGCGGAAAGGAGTTGTGCTCTATGGCAAAGGCATCGCAGGTCGTCATTATGGAGGGGGAATACTATATTATCAAGGCCCCCAACGGGAAGGTACTGGAAGTAAAGGATTTCAACACGGAGAACGGCGCCGGCATCCAGCTGTGGAGTTATGCGGGGCATCCGTGGCAGCAGTGGCAGTTTGTGGACGCGGGCGAGGGACGCTGGCGCATCCAGAACCGCTTTACCGGCAAGATGATCGATCTGGCACTTGGCGGCGTGGTGGAGGGTACATGGCTGCACCAGTGGAGCCGCACCAGCGGGCTGAGCCAGTGCTGGGCACTGGAGCCTACCCGCAGCGGGCGCACCCGCATCCGCAATGTGCTGGCGGATAAATACATCGACCTTGTGGGCATGAACACCGCCAACGGCGCACAGGCGCAGATCTGGAACTATGTGGCGGGCGGCAATCAGGAGTGGACGCTGGAACGCATCGACCCCGATGCTGCCCAGACCGGCAAGCGCGCCGGGGAGGCAAAAGATCCCCAGCCCACGCCAAGCCAGCGCAAGCACCAGAACGATCTGGTGCGCAAGCTGAACAGCGCAGGCAAGGGCCGTGCCGGGCGCAAGGCATAAATCGAAAAACGCTTCCGCTGCTTTGCGTGGGCATCCGCAGCGGAAACACTTCCCAAAGGGCTGCTGCACAGCGTTTCATGCAGCAGCCCTTTCTTATGAAAAAAGATACGCGTATGCCACCGCGCAGCGGCGGCATACGGTAAGCATTCTCGCCAGCTGGCAAAAAAATCGGACAAAAAGGAGAACCACCTATGAACTTAGGCGCATTTATGGACCCGGAATTTCCCATCTTCAGCACCACCCTTTGCTATCTGGAGCGGGAGGACGCTTACCTGATGCTGCACCGCATCAAAAAGCAGGACGACTACAACCACGACAAATGGGTGGGCGTGGGCGGCAAATTTGAACGGTTTGAAAGTCCGGAGGACTGCCTTGTGCGGGAGGTGCGGGAGGAGACCGGCCTTACCCTGACGCGCTACCGCGCCCGGGGACTGCTGACCTTTGTGTGGGGCAACATGACCGAGTTCATCCACCTGTACACCGCCGACCGGTGGGAGGGCGAGATGATAAGGGGCGATGCCTGCGCCGAAGGCGAATTGCAGTGGGTGCAAAAGTCTGAGGTGCAAACGCTGCCCATCTGGGAGGGGGACAAGCTCTTTTTCCGTCTGCTGGAGGAAGAACACCCCTACTTTTCCCTCAAGCTGGTGTATGACGGCGACACCCTGAAACAGGCCGTGCTGGACGGAAAACGCATTGTATAAAAAAGTGCAAAACATATGGACTTATGGTGGGATGCAACCCTTTGGACAAAATAGACATAAAAAGAAAAGATTTTTCAGCACTTAAATCAGGACGCGTGCAGAAAAAACAAAAAATACTGACAGATGTGCCATCAAATAAGGACTTTTGGCGCATTTTAATGAAAAAAAGAAAAAACCACTTTCTTTTTTTGCAAAAATATGTTACTATTCTGTTACGGAACTGTGGACAGCCTGCAACCAGAGACTGTCTGTAAACACAAACATTCTTTAAGGAGGAATGTGTCTTATGATGAAGTATCTCCAGAAACTGGGCAAAGCTCTGATGCTTCCCGTCGCTGTGCTGCCGATCTGCGGCATCCTGATGGGCATCGGCTACGCTCTGGCTCCCGCTGTTATGGGTGCCGAGGGCGCAACTTCCGGCGCAGCATACACCGTCGGCTTCCTGCTCATCAAGGCAGGCGGCGCATTGATCGATAACATGGCATGGCTGTTTGCCATCGGTGCCGCTGTCGGCCTTGCTGACAACGACGGTACCGCAGGTCTGGCCGGTCTGGTCAGCTTCCTGATGATGCAGCAGCTGCTGAACCCCGGCGTGGTCAGCGCTGTGCGCCACATCGAAGAGGGCACCGCTACCTACATTGCATACCAGAAGGTCGCCGGCAACTCCTTCATCGGCATTCTGGCTGCCGTCATCGGCGCTGCCTGCTACAACAAGTTCAAGGATACCCAGCTGCCTGACTGGCTGGCATTCTTCTCCGGCAAGCGCTTTGTTGCAATCGCTACCGGTCTGATCTCCATCGTAGCATCTGTTGTTCTGCTGTTCGTCTGGCCGCTGATCTTCGGTGCACTGGTCGCTCTGGGCAAAGGCATCGTCGGCATGGACGGCATCGGCGCAGGCATCTACGCTTTCCTGAACCGTCTGCTGATCCCCACCGGTCTGCACCACGCTCTGAACAACGTGTTCTGGTTCGACACCATCGGTCTGGGCGACCTGACCCACTTCTGGGCAGGTGAGACCAGCGCTGATGTGGGCTGGAGCCTTGGCATGTACATGTCCGGCTTCTTCCCCTGCATGATGTTCGGTATTGCCGGTGCTGCTCTGGCTATGGTCAAGACCGCTAAGAACAAGAAAGCTGCTATTGGTCTGGTCGTCTCCGCTGCAATCTGCGCATTCGTCTGCGGCGTTACCGAGCCCTTCGAGTTCGGCTTCATGTTCCTGTGCTTCCCGCTGTACGTTGTGTACTCCGCTCTGTACGGCATCTTTACCATCATCACCTACTACTCCGGTTTCCGTGCTGGCTTCTGCTTCTCCGCAGGCGCTACCGACCTGGTGTTCTCCGCTTCTCTGCCCGCAGCTGCTAAGACTTGGATGATCATTCCTCTGGGCATCGCAGCATTCCTGGTGTTCTACTTCGTGTTCTACTTCGCCATCACCAAGTTCGACCTGAAGACCCCCGGCCGTGAGGATGACGACGAGGAAGCTGAGAAGAAGGTCGTTCTGGCTAACAACAACTACACCGAAGTCGCTTCTGCTGTTCTGGCTGCTGTCGGTGGCAAGGAGAACGTGAAGGACGTTGGTTACTGCGCAACCCGTCTGCGTTTTGAGATGAAGGATAACGCTAAGGTTGACGAGAAGGCTGTCAAGGCTGCCGGTGCTGCCGGTGTCATCCGTCCCAGCAAGAACGCTTGCCAGGTCATTATCGGCACCAAGGTGCAGTTCGTGTACGACGAGCTGAAGAAGATGCTGTGATCCTGCACTTCTGAAAAAGAATGAACTGCAAAAGTCTGGTTGATTTTGCAGTATGAACCGGGCCGCCGGGGGCGGGGTGCACAGCGCCCCCTCCCGGCGGTCCGCTCTTTTTGCACAGCGGTACAATGTTCACACAAAAGGACTTTTGAAAAAACACCCGGCGTGCTATACTGGGTGAAAAAGAAGAAAGAACGAGGTGTTTTGTATGATCCTTCAGAATGCACTGGTCTATACCCCGCGCCACACCTTTGAGCGCGGCACCATCGTCATCCGCGATGGCCGCATCGTGCCCTTTGCCGCCCCGGAAGAGGGCGAGGAGGTGCTGGATGCCGAGGGGCTGTACGCCCTGCCGGGTCTTGTGGATATCCACTTCCACGGGGCAATGGGCAAGGATTTCTGCGACGGCACCGAGGAGGCCATCCAGACGCTGGCGGATTTCGAGGCCAGCAAGGGCGTGCTGGCCATCTGCCCTGCTACCATGACCTACCCGGAGGAGTTTCTGAACAAGGTGATGGACGCCGCTGCCGCCCATAAAAACGGCAAGGGTGCCGACCTTGTGGGCATCAACATGGAGGGCCCCTTCATCAGCCCCAAAAAGGTGGGTGCACAGAACCCGGAGTATGTGCAGGGCGCAGACGCCGCCATGTTCCGCCGCCTGCAAAAGCGTGCAAACGGTCTGATCAAGCTGGTGGACGTTGCCCCGGAGGAGCCGGGCAATCTGGACTTTATCCGGGAGTGCCATAACGAGGTGCGTATCTCCATCGCCCACACCTGCACCGACTACGACACCGCCGTCAAGGCCTTTGAAGCCGGTGCCACCCACATGACCCACCTGTACAACGCCATGCCCGGCATCACTCACCGTGCGCCCGGCCCCATCATTGCGGCCATGGAGCACGACGCCGAGGTGGAGCTCATCACCGATAACGTGCACATTCACCCCGCCATGGTGCGGTTCACCTTCAATACCTTTGGCGACGACCGCGTCTGCCTGATTGCAGACAGCGCCATGTCCTGCGGCCTGCCGGACGGCCAGTACAGTCTGGGCGGACAGGCTATTACGGTCAAGGGACCCCGCGCTACCCTGACCGAGCACCCGGACACCATTGCGGGCAGCAACACCTGCCTGTACGACTGCATGAAGCGCGCCGTGCTGGAGATGAACGTGCCGCTGGAAAGCGCCGTCCGTGCTGCCAGCGAGACCCCCGCCAAGAGCATCGGCGTGGATAACGATTACGGCAGCCTTGCCGCCGGACGCTACGGCAACGTCATCCTTGCGGATAAGGAGCTGAACATCAAGGCCGTCATCCAAAAGGGCGTCCGCATCGTCTGAGTTTTGTAAAAAAGTGATGCCGGGCAGCCGCAGGCTGCCCGGCATTACGCTGTAAAAATATATTTTCCGCAAAAAAGAGGCCGCTGCGCGATTGCAGCGGCCTCTTTGTGATGCAAAAAATCAGACCTTGAACAGCGGGGTGCCGGGGGTGACATCGCCCTCTGCCAGCATCTTCACTTCATCGTCTGCACCATCGGTCACGATGATGGCGGTGGCGGTGGGGTGACCTGCGGCGCGGATGGCGTCCAGATCCACCTTCAGCAGCGGAGTGCCGGCGGAGACCTTCTGGTTCTCCTTGACCAGAGCGGTAAAGCCCTGACCCTTCATGTCCACGGTGTCCATGCCGACATGAATCAGCAGCTCGATGCCGTCGTTGCTGGTAATGCCAACAGCGTGCAGGGTGGTGGCGATCTGGGTCACAGTGCCGTCAAAGGGGGCGTACACGGTATCGCCGGTGGGCTCGATGCCGCAGCCGGGGCCCAGAATGCCCTGTGCAAAGGTTTCGTCCGGGATGTCGGCCTGAGCCAGCACCTTGCCCTGCAGCGGGGTCAGCACGGTCTTGCTCTGGTTGGTGAACTTAGCGGTGTTTTCGTCCTTGGACTTGCCGCCAAAAAGCTTGTCAAAAAAACCCATAAGTATCATTCCTTCCTGTCATCATGCAAGGGCGGCAAAGGTAACAAAATGTTTGCCGACCCTGAAGTGTTTACCTGTATAAAAAGATACCATATCGCGCACCAAAATGCAAGAAAAGCGTGGACTTTTTCTCCATGCGATCAGGGCAGAGGCGGCTGTTTTTTGCCGGGGCGCGGAACAGCAAAAAAGACACCGGCCGAAGCTGGTGTCTTTTCAGGTTCCCGGGTGCAGCCACGGAAGCGTTACTTCCCGGCGGGTCTGCCTTCCCCGCCTTTGGAGCGGTTCAGGGTGGGGTGGTGCTTCTCGATGGACTGCTGCTCGTGCTCCCGGCGGGTACGGGAGGTGGAGCGGCCGTCGGCCACCATGTACTCAAGGGTGCTGCCGCAGCCCTGACCGGTGGGCAGCTTACCGCTGCGGATATGCTCCCGCATACGCCGGGCGAGATCGTTGGTCTCCCCGATGTATGTAATGCAGCCGGAGCCGTCCCGCATCCGGTACTCGCCGGGACTGTTGGGCGGCCTGTGTCCGGCCCCGGTGGTGGGGTCGAATTTCCACGGGCGGCCTGCCTTGTAGATGGACATAGGGTACCTCCTTATCGGTGGCCTCCGCGCTTGCGGAGGGAAAGCTCTGCGGTGGGGAAACTGGCAGGGAATGCGGGCTGCGGCAGATGCTGCGGCTCTGGGGAGCACTGCGCTTTGCCGCAGTACCGGCACACCAGACCGAGGTCGCCGGTCGAGGGGTTATAGCGGTAGGTGCGGCGGCAGTGGACGCACTGCCGGGTCATGGGCAGCAGGCTCATGCAGAAACCCTCCTTTCCGGGTCAGCGGCGGTCGCTGTCGTGCTCCCGGGCGTCCCGGGAGATCTCGGCTGCGTCGGACAGGGCCTTGAGCCCGATGGCGGCGAGGAGCAGCCCGCCGACGGGCGGGGTGGTGGAGACCACAGCGGCCGTAGCCGCAGTGAGAAGCGTGAACATACGGACACACCTCCTTTCCTGCCGGGGCGCTCAGGCGAGCTGGCGCGCTGCGGCCTCGGTACCCTGCACGGTGCAGGCTGCCGCAGTGGTCCCGGCACCGATCAGGGTGCCGACAGCCGTGCCGGTGGCGACGGACGTGCCGGTGATGGTGGCGATGGCGCCGCCGATGGTGCCGCCCAGCGTTGCGCCGGCGATAACGGTAGAAAGAATAAACATGATAGACCCTCCTGTTGCAGATTACATGAACGAAAACGAAATGAGCCGGAACCTGCCCGGGAAGCCGCGCTCTGGCAGCTCCCGTGGGGGTGGCTCCCTTGACTGTGGCTTTATTATACAGCAGCCTAAATGGAATTCCTAGGTGACAAAAAACTTTATTTTTTGTTCCAATTCCGGTAGAAATATGCTATAATCGCCTTATAAAAGTACCGGTACGGAACGAATGCCTGTTTTTTGAGCCTGCGGAGGTGCAAGATGCTGTTTTCGGAGCTTGAGGAAGTTCTGGAGGATCTTTCCAGAAACAAACAGCGGCTGACTGTGAGCCGCCATGCCTACAATATCCTGCTTCAGGATGACGAGATCTTTGAACCGGACAAAAGACAAAATCGCTCCGGCGGCGACCCCTCTTCTACACTGGTCAACCAGCTTTTCCAGAACCTTTACGAAACGGCGGAGTCCTCCATCTGGATGCGGCTCGGCGCGGAAAAGGAAAAGCTTGCCGAGCGCTTCCATGGGCAGGAGAACGCCGAAGCCTGTACCGTGGCGGTGCTTGCGCTGCTGCAGGAACAGCTTGAAGAAAAGGCGCGCTGTCGCCAGCAGGACAAGGGCTGCTCTTTTTTCGTCCGGCTTAGTAAGCCCGTGCTGGAAGCGCTTGCTTCTGATGAGCTGCGGAAGGATGCCGCGTTTTACGGCGACAAGGTCGGCAACTACCTGAAAGCACTTCTGGAGGAATACTGCGCGCTGCCCTATGCAGAGCGGGAACGCATCTATTACAAGCAGCAGCTGCAAAGCATTGAGCTGGCCATCACCAGACAGGAAAAACTCAAGCTTACCCTGAACAGCAGAAAAAAGCCGACCGGGGGCGCGGCTGCGCCGAACAATATCACCTACCTGAAGCCCCTGTGCATCCAGAAGGACACCGAGCAGCTCTACAATTACCTTGTCGGCATGACCTCTGCCCAGCCCGGCGGCCCATGGGGCATGGGGTGTGTCCGGCTCAGCTCCATCAAAAAGCTCAGCAGCCTGAAATGCAGCGGGTTCATCAGCGCTGACGACCGGCGGAAGATCGCAGAGACGATCCAGAAAAACGGGGTGCAGTACCTGCCGGAGCAGGGGGCATGGCAGACCATCCTTGTCCGGTTGACGCCATCCGGGGAAAGAAAGTACCAGCAGATCCTTCATCTCCGGCCGCAATACGCCCGGAAAGAGGGGGCAGTGTACACCTTTACCTGCACACAGCGTCAGGTGGAAAACTACTTTTTCAAGTTCGGCCACGATGTCAGGATCCTTGCCCCGCAGGAGCTGGCAGATAAATTCAAGCGGATGTATGAATCGGCGGCAGAGCAGTACGAGTGAAAAGCCGCAAAATCCTTTCCCGCGCGGGCGCTAATTTTCACTTTACAAACGCCGCAAGAACCGTTACAATTACAATCAAAGCAATGCCGAAAGGCCGTTCGTTTTCATCCACCGTGCGCAACCGTTCCGACAGCGCCGGGGCTGCGCAGAACACTCTTGTCAGGAGGTTTTTTGCATGAAAAAGATCACACGCCGTACCATTCTTCGTGCCTCGGGGCTGGCAGCCGCCTCGCTGGCTCTGTCCGGCTGCGCACCCACCGGCAGCGCCTGTGTGGGCAACGGTTTTTCCGACTGGCTGCAGCAGACCTTAGGGAAGAGCGGCAGCGCCGCCTCTTCTGAAAGCACCGAAGCCGCTGCCCCGGACGCCGGAGCCGCGTCCGAAGCCCCGGCAGAAAGCGCCGACAGCAGCCTGCCCGCCTACAACGCCGATCCCCTTACCGGTGAGCCCCGCCGCAGCAATGGCCGCATGGTGGGTGTGATGGTGAACAACATCAGCAACACCCAGCGACAGAACGCCCGCCCGCAGCGCGGCCTTGGCTCTGCCGACCTGCTCATCGAGAGCAAGGTGGAGGGCGGCATCTCCCGCTTCTGCGCGGTGTACTATGACGCCAATGCCATCCCGGAAGTAGGCCCGCTGCGCTCCGGCCGCGACCAATTTTTGCAGCTGCTCATGCCGTGGCAGGCGCTGTACTATCACGATGGCGAAAGTGCCCCCTGCACCAAGTTTATCAATGTGTACAACTACTCCGGCCTGAACATCGGCGGCAAGAGTTACTTCAACACCCCCACCCATCCCCATGTGGCGCACCGCGACAGCCGCGGCCGCAATGTGGCCTACGAGCACACCGAGTTCACCTCCGGTGCCGAGATCCGGCAGGCCGCTGCCAACGCGGGGATCGGGCTGCAATACCCTTATGAGAGCACCTTCTTCCGCTTTGCGGACTACCGCACCGGCGCAGAGAATAAGATGTCCGGCGCTGCCGCCGCCAAGACCATCAACATCGTGCACTCGGACAGCTACAAGACCACCTTCAGCTACAACCGCTGGGATCACCTTTATAAAATGTCCATGTACAGCCGCGCCGCCGGTGCTTTTGAGAACACCGTGGACGAGCTGACCGGCAAGCAGCTTGGCTTTACCAATCTGCTGGTCTGTTTTGCGGGCATCGCGGACTACCCCGGCAACTCCGGCGGCGTGCAGCAGGTGGACTATGTGTCCGGCGGTGAAGCCTATTTCTTCACCCGGGGCGCAGTGCAGCGGGGTACATGGCAGAAAGCTTCCCCGGAACACCCGCTCAAGGTCTATGCCGCCGACGGCAGCGAGCTGTGCTTCAACCGCGGCAAGACCTATCTGGCCATCGTGGACGATGACGAGTGGCAAAACTTCAACTATCAGTAAGGGGAGAAGCCCATGAAACGCAAATGGAGCCTGCGCCTTGGTGCAGCCGTGCTGTGCGCGGTGCTGCTGGGCAGCTGCGGGAGCACCGCCGCTGCGCCCGCAGAAAGCACCGCCCCGGCAGACCCGCTTACCGGACAGCAGCTGCTGTACCCGGAACAGCGGGCGGCGGCGGTGGTCATTGAGAACACCACCGGCAGCACTACCCAGTGGGGCATCGGCAGCGCCTCGGTGGTGCTGGAAGCCCTGACCGAGAGCGGCAGCTCCACCGAGCTGTGTCTGGTATACCCCGCCCTTGAGGCCATGCCCATCGTAGGGCCGGTGACGCGCGGGCAGGACTTATACTGGCGGCTGCTCAGCGGGCAGCAGGTGCTGCCCATCCAGTGCGGCAGCAGTGCGTATGCCAAGCGGTATCTGGAATACTATAACCTCCGCGCGGTGGACGCGCAGGAGGTGGGGCGCAATGCCTTTGTCAGCACCGGTTATGGCTGGAACAGTACGCCTTTGTGGCGCACCAGCGGCAAGGCGGTCGCCTCGGTGCTGGACAGCCTGAGCATCTCCACTGCCGTGAACCAGAACACCGCCTCCGGCAGCGAGAGCGAAACGGCGGGCGTGCTGCCTGCCCTGCTGCCCCAGCGGGACACCGGCCATCTGCCGGACGCAACCGCTGCAGATGCGGTAAAGGTGACCGTAAATTTCCAATCTGGCGGTGCCACCGGCTTTGTCTATGATGACGCCCTTGCCGCCTACGGGATGCAACACGCTGACGGCACCCCCCAGCTGGACGCCAACACCGGCACACAGGCAGCCTTTGACAACCTGCTCATCCTGTACAGCGGCTCTTCCCTGCGGGACGACGGCCACACGCTGGACTACGACCTTTCCATGGGCGGCGGCGTCTGGCTGAACGGCGGACACCTGTGGCAGGTCACATGGACGCAGGGCGTAGAGAGTACCCTTGCCCTCTACGATTCCAACGGCAAGCCGCTGGAGCTCCCGGCAGGGCGCAGTTACATTGCCCTGCTCTCCAGCCTTACCGGGCAGGAACTGCTGGTGCAAAACAGCACCGGGGAGGCGCTGGTGGGCGCCGGTTGATCTCCGGCAACGGGACGATTTTGAATGCGCTCCGCGTTGCTTTGCGCATATTCAGCGGAAAATTTATTATTATAATTTGCGGCTCAGAAACGTCTGCGGACGTTTCTGAGCCGCTTTTTCACGGGAGGAGGCATAGCGGTAAACGGCATTTGCTGCAAAAAAAGAGCCATTGCACGCAATTTGTGCAATGGCTCTTTTGGTATGCTGTTACAGGTCCACCACGCTGCCGACCTCGGCGGGGGTGGTGGGCACGGGGCCCAGAGCGGCTTCGTCGGCATCGCGGCGCACCGTAAAGATGGCGCTGCGCCCGGCAGCAAAATCCGGGTGCCAAGTCAGCGCAAGGGTCTGCCAGTCCTCCGGCACGGCGCAGAAGCAGTGCAGCAGCGCACCGCGTCCGGCGGCAAGGTTCAGGGTGAACACCGAGGCATCCGCTGCATTCTCACTGTACAGCGGGGCGGCAAAGCTGCCGCAGGGCACGCTCTGACCGTTGCAGGCAGCGGTCACGCCGGTGCCCATGCTGTACAGCTGCTCCCGGGTGCGCAGACCACGGCTTTGCAGATAGCTGGTATCCACCGGCAGGCTGGCTGCCGAAAGGTTTTCCACCGAGAGGTACACCAGCACGCCGCCCAGCTCCGGTGCCGGGGCATAGCCCAGCAGCTCTACGGCAGCTTTGCCGTCCAGCAGGGCAGGCTCGCCCGCAAGACACGGCTGCTGCGCCGCAGCACAGACCCCGGTAAGCAGCGCAGCCGCAAGGCTGACCGCACCGGAACCGGCACATTTCAGGAATGACCGGCGGGAGATGGATTGGGACATGACAGCGTTCCTCCTGTATACGATACAATACACTACCCTTTAACAATAAAGGATTCTGCGCGTTCTGTCAAGGGGCAGCGGGAAACTGTAACCCTTTCTTATTCGTAGGCCTCGTTTTCCTCGGCTTCGGCCTGCCCCTGCAGGGTGTCGGCGTAGCCGAAGGGTACGATGTCGATAGCCTCCACCAGCTTGTCCCGCATCCACAGCTGCACATCGGTCTGCACGGTGTAGCCGCAGCCCGGGTCTGCCATCCACTGCTCGGGGCGGCGGGTAGGCACGGCGCGCTGGCTGAGCATGCTCATGATCACGCCGCCGTGGGTCACGCAGGCGGCCTCGGTAACGTCCATACGGATCATGTACTCAAACAGCTTCAGCAGGCTGTCGGCGCAGCGGGCGTGGAACTGCTCGGTGGGCTCTGCGCCCTCCGGCAGATAGCCGGAGCCCGGGGTGATCCATTTTTTAAAGTCCTCGTCGTGCACGAGCTCCTTTACCGGTTTGCCCTCAAACTTGCCAAAACCGGCCTCCCGTAGGTCGTGCACCGTAAACTGGTGGGCAGCCCCGGGGAACAGGATGTTGGCGGTTTCCACCGCACGCAGCAGCGGGGAGGAAAACACGGTGTCCACCTGTGGGTAGGCGAACCGCTCCTTCAGGTCAGCCAGCTGGGCGCGTCCCTCGTCGCACAGGGGCAGGTCGGTGCCGCTGCCGATGTACAGGCCTTGCAGGTTGCCCGCGGTTATGCCGTGGCGGATGAGATGAAGCTTGAAGGTTTTCATGGATCACACCTCTTTTGGTTTAAAATTACGGATGGGGATTAGCCCTCGGCGTAGTTGACCTCCACGGTATCGGGGAACACGTTCATGTCCAGACGGCAGTTGTCGCGGATGGTCACGCTGGTCAGGGCGGTGCAGCCCTTGAATGCGCCGGTCTTGATGTAGCCCACGCTCAGGGGGATGTTGACCTCGGTCAGGGCGGTGCAGCCGTTGAAAGCGCCGGCCTCGATGTACTCTACACCGTCGGCGATGTTCACGGTGGTCAGGGCAGTGCAGTCCTTGAAGGCGGTAGCGCCCACGCTGGTAACGGTGCCCTCCACCTCAACGGTGGTGATCTGGTCGGCCTGATCAGCCCAAGGAGCCGGAGCGTCCTTGGTGAAGTTGGTCATACGGCCGGTGCCGCTGATGGTCAGGGTGCCGTCAGCCAGTGCCCAGGTCACGCCCTCGCCGCAGCTGTTGTTGGTGGCAGCGGCGGTGGAAGCAGCCACAGAAGAAGCGGCTGCGGAAGAAGCAGTGGACTTGGAACCGCCGCAGCCGGTCAGGGCGATGGCGGCGATCAGGACGGCAGCGGCAGCGCTGCACAGACGGACTTTGCGCTCGAGTTTCATGATGAAGTTTCCTCTTTCTTATTCTTGGTATATTACCTTTTATAGCGTCTGGCTTGTCCTTTGCGGATTTGTGCGCCGGTCAAGAACAGTCGCCAAAAAGAGATTATAGCACAAACTGCAGAAAGATGGAACCACCTATTTGAAAAATTTTTGTTTCAGAAAAGACGGACTTTCACCGCGGCTGTCGGTTTTCTTCCACAGCGAAAACACAAAATCTATGTGTTAATACCCATAGTTTAGCATAGATGTGGGGGGCGGGCAAGAGTTTTGACAATAATGACGAAAAAAGACGAAAAATATCGGCATTTTTCTTGCTTTACAAGTCGTTTTCCAATGTGTATAATCAACCTGTTGTAAACCAAAAACAAGGATGTTACCAAAAAATAGATCCTGCAGATATTGAGGAGAGCACACCATGGAGTTCAATCGCATCATCAAGCTGCTGCGCAAGGAGCGCGGCATCACCCAAAAGCAGGCGGCAGAGGATCTGGGGGTCTCTCAGGCGCTGCTGTCCCACTACGAAAAAGGCATCCGCGAGTGCGGCTTGGACTTTGTGGTGCGGGTGGCAGATTATTATAATGTTTCCTGCGACTATCTGCTGGGGCGCAGCGCCGAGCGCAACGGCATGATGCTTTCTGCCGAGGATCTGCCCAACCCCGAAAAGATGAAAGACAACGTCTACCACGGCAGCGTGCTGCCCACCATGAACAAAAAACTCATCTCCAACAGCCTGAACGTGCTCTACGCCAAGATCGGCCAGTGCCACAGCAAGGCGTTGACCACCGAGGTGAGCGCCTACCTGATGATGGCGGTGGCCAAGATGTTCCGGATGCTCTACTCTGCGGAGCCGCACAACGCCTCCAGCATGTTCAGCATTGAGCCCCACCGCTGGCACGGCTATTCCGATGCGGTGATGCGGATGGCCGAAGCCAACGTGGAGGCGTTGCTGGACGGGCAGGATGTGAACGGCGGCGAGGGCGTCAAGGACCCCGCCTGCCTTGCCATGACCACCGAGAGCCTGACGCGGGAATTTCCGCTGTACACGCCCAGTCTGTTAAATCTGGTCAAGACCAGCGAGACCCATGTCAAGGGGCTTTCGCCGCAGGAGTGACCCCGCTTGTGAAATTGTTGTAAAGAATCGCCCCGGGCTCTTGCATCTGCGTCCGGGAAACGGTATAACCAAATAAGAAAGAAAAAGAAAATCACCCTTCAAGGAGGATATAACGTTATGTCTACTGTCATTTCCCGCCGCAGCTTTCTCAAGTGCACCGGTGCATCTGCGGCTGCACTGGGCGCAGCCAGCCTGCTGGGTGGCTGCAAGTCTAACGGCAGCGATACCGTGGTAGAGGTCAAGGTGGGCGATACCGTCCGCAACTGGAACGGTCTGGGCGTGCAGCTGACCAGCGTGTTCCACCTGACGCAGGACCCCGTGCAGCCGGCAGGCTACGAGTATCTGGGCGTGCGGGTGACCGCCGTCAACCGCAGCAAGACCGAGAGCTACGCCATCGGCGCACAGGGCATTGACGCCATCAACGAGGCTTACCCTGTGCCCCCGCTGGAGAACGTGGACGCAAACTTTCAGGCTATGGCTGCTGCTACCCCGGATTTTACCGCTGTCTGCGATGGTCAGCCTGCAGCCTGCTGCGCCAATATCTCGCTGTACAACGCCAATTCCCAGAGCTTTTCCGATGTGGAGAGCCTGCCCCCGCAGGGCAGCGCCTACATTGTGCTGATGCTCATGGTGCCTAAGGACTGGAAACAGCTGAAGGTCACCTATGTGCCCACCTTCCTGGAGGGCAAGAGCCTGACTTTTGTCATGAACGCTTCCGACGTGATCCGCAGCTGACAGAATTACCAGAAAAAACACTTAAACTTCGTCTAAAATGCACGATGCTACCACAAAATATTCACATTTGTTTTGCGGAAAATCATTGACATTTTTCTCCGTTTCGCCTATTGTATAGGTAGTGCCCTATGGCAGAATCTGTATTGATGTGTCCCAAAGGAGGAACGAATATGACTGGGGAATTTTCCCGCCGCTCTTTCCTGAAATATACCGCCCTCACCGCTGTGGCTGTGGCGGGCAGCAGCCTGCTGACCGGCTGCTCCGGGTATGCCCCGGTGCAGCACGCTCCCGGCACCAGCAACACGGTGCTGAAGGTCGTCTCCACGCTGGACTGGGTGGAATACGATGAAGAGACCAACACCACCTTGTTCCGGCTGGTGGTGACCAACGGCCGTAAAAACGCGCTGGAGGTCACTAAGGCAAACTTTGCCGTAAAGGCAGAGGGCTACCTTGCCTATCAGAACGACAAGCTGCAGGTGATCTACCCGGATTCTCTGAGCCATCAGGTCAAGCAGGGCGAAACCTTCACCTATTATGTGAAAGCAAAGGACCTGAACGCGCTGACAGACGGCCCTGTGACCCTTACCTACTACCCTGACCTGCAGTACAGCGAGTTCAGCGCCAACTGGGAGCTGGCCGCAGATGTTCTGGAACCGGAGCTTCCCGGCACCTCCACGAACTGATCCCAGGTGGAAGAACATATAGGTAAAAAACGGAGGAACAAGCCATGTCTTATACATTTTCCCGCCGCGCATTCCTGAAGTATTCGGCAGCCACCGCAGTGGCTGTGGCCGGTGCCAGTCTGCTGGGCGGCTGTGAATATCAGGATCCCCAAAACCCGGTCTGCAAAACGCTGCCCGGCGCGATCAAAAGCGATCTGCAGGTCATTGCCGGCCTGAAAAGCATGAAGATCGAGAAAGGCACTTGCACTCTGGAGGTGGACATTGAGTCTGCCCGTGCAAACCCCATCCCGCTGGACCCCTACCGCTTCTCTGTTGCCGTGAAGGATGCCGAGGACAAGCCGGTCTATTTCAGCGGAAACAACGGCGGCGTGCGCATTCTGGACGCCGAGAACAGCCTGATCCAGCAGAAGAAACCTGTCACCATCCATTTGGCCGCCGACCACTTCCCCGAGTTGAAGGATGACGACACTGTACTGTTCCAGTACATTCCCATCCGCGAGAACTCCGAGTTTTCCATGACTTGGGAGATCACCAAGGAAGTGTACGACGAGTTCATCGCAAATCAGAGCACCAGCAAGAACTGAGCGTATCATAGCTGAACTATGACCGCAGACCGCTGCACAAAGCTTTGTGCAGCGGTCTGTTTTTGTGTGCAGGCTGTTTTGTACTGTGTGCGGATGATTCAGGCGCAGCACCGCGCTTTGCGAGGCACTTGGAGAAAAGTGTTGACGGCAGCAGGCTTTTTTGTTATACTGTATAAGGTTTATTATGGAGATGTATCGAAGCGGTCGTAACGAGAACGACTCGAAATCCAAGTGGATGCTTCGCTGAATGCCTCCATATCACACGGGAGAACGTCAATTTTGATGTCCTGACGGGCTTCAAAGCCTGTCTGAACGATGCGTTTTCTAACAATATTCTAACAGCAACTGTTCCAAGTTTCAAGGCCGATTTGCGATATACAAATCGTAAATTTGCCATGAAAATATACTTGGAGATGTATCGAAGCGGTCGTAACGAGAACGACTCGAAATCGTTTTGTCCTTAATCGGGCACGTGGGTTCGAATCCCACCATCTCCGCCAGAAGTCGCAGATTCAAACGAATCTGCGACTTTTTCTTTTGCATCAAGCAGAGAAAGACCGCTTTTGCCTCATCACAGTATGCTTTATACATGAACGATAAATCCATAATTATTTGGGGAGCTTGGATTCTCCCAAAAGGTTCGCAATGACCCCAGCCGACCCTTCCTTGCTCTTGTAATCGAGATGTGCGTAGATGTCAGCGGTGGTAGAAAAGGTACTGTGCCCCAGCCACTCCTGAACCTGCTTCATGGATACGCCGTTCATCACCATCAGGCTGGCACAGCTGTGGCGCAGATCGTGGAAGCGGATGCGCTTCAGCCCGTACTTGGTCAGAAACCAGTCGAAGTGCTCCGTCACGAAGTTCGGGCGGATCAGCTTGCCTTCCTGATCGGTGCAGACGAAATCCAGATACTCAGTGCTGTAGCTCTTCTTGAACAGCTTGCGGTAAAGCTGCTGTTTTTCCTTCTGCTTCAGAAGTTCTTCTTCCACAGCCGGGATCAGCGGCAGGGTGCGGCAGCTGGTCTTGTTCTTCATCACATCGCTGACCACAGGAACGTACTTGCCGTTCACCAACTGTTCCGTTACCTTGTGATTGATGGTGATGGACTTGCGCTCAAAGTCGATAGACGACCACTTCAACCCCAGTACCTCGCTGCGGCGCAGGCCATAGTAGGCCGTAATGAGGATGCACAGGTGCAGGGGGTCATCCTGTGATACTTCCAGCAGCTGCTGGACTTCATCCTTGGAGTAGAAGTTGGGCCGGAAGCTGTTCTTCTTCGGGCGGTCAACTTTCAGCATCGGGTTGGTTTCCAGATAATCCTTGCGGACGGCATCCTTGAACGCTTTACCGAAGATGGCGTGGTAGTGAATGACCGTGTTAGTGGTGTAGCCCTCCAGCAAGATCTTCTCCTGAAACTCATCCAGCACCTGCGGCGTGACCTCGCACAGCTTCAAGCCCAGCGGCTCAAAATACTGCGTAATGCGCCCGGTGATCATCCGATTGTAGCTGATAAAGGTTGCAGGCTGGATGGATGCTTTATGGATTTGCACCCACTCGTTGAGATAGTCCAGAAACAACATCTCCGACTTGTTGACGGGCTGGAGGGGCAGCGGCAAGGGCTTGGCGGTTTTAGCGTCTACTTTTTCGTAGGTGCCTCCCCGCCCCGTGGGCAGCTCCCCGGTCTCATCATAGTGGAGCAGCACTTCCCGGAGCATGGATTCCGCCTTGCGCTTGTTGCCCCGGACGGTCAGACCTGTGGAGATCCACTTGATCTTCCGCTTGCCGTTGGCATCATAAAGATTGATCACGAAATAGAAACGTCCATTTTTCTCTTGGACAGACCCTGTAGTTTTCATCATAAACCTCCTTTGGGTCAACAGGCGTGCTGTCCGTTGCTGCACCCACAGCATACCACATCCAGCGGCGGATTTCCAGCCGGGAAGGTGCTCTGTCCGGTGAGCAGGAACTCGATCACGCTCAGCTTCGGGATACGGTAGGTGCGGCCGATTTTAAGCGCAAACAGGCGGCGGGAACGGATCAGTTCCCCGACCGTGTGGCGGTTCAGACCAAGCATCTCCGCAGCCTGCTGAAGGCTGACGGCATCGGGGTAACCGGGAAACATCTGGGAATAGGCATCGTTAAACTTCATGGGCACTCCTTCTGCATAAGTAGTTTAAGATCAAAAGTGTGTGCCACCTGCGGTTATATCCTTTGCAGCAAGGCTGCGGTCAGGCGGCAATGTAAAGAGAGCTGACAGTAGTTTCAACTCTCGCATCGCAGATAGACTTGCAGCCCATCTGCGTCAATATGATATAGGTCTCCCATATTCGCCCTCGGCACCCTAGGAGTGGGGAATCGTCCAGCAACGGATTCACACCGCACCATTGGCATTTCAGCCACCCCGTCTTCGTTATGACCGGGCTGCGAGTTACAGAAGTACCTTTTGTGAAGTACCGGACGATTGAACTATTCTGTTTTCAAAGAACAGAGTTTTATAGAAAATCTTCGGAATTTAAGGCTTCCGAAAAATTGTCCCTCTAATTGGTAGGCATCGAGAAAGGCCAAAAAGTAACCCGAAAAAGAAATTTGTTAAAAAGTTCTTGGAAAATATAGCCGAAGTAGCTTCTTGGTTAAAATAACGTCGGTCCATGGGGTGACCGATGGAGGGCGAAACTTTGCAACAATGGCGGTGCCTGAAGTTGAAAGTGGTCTTGAAAAAAGATGCCCTCAATAGGTAGCCGACGAAAAAGGCCAAAACGTAGCAATGCTTTTGAAAATTAACAAAAAAGTCACAATTTGCATTTGCAAATCGTGCGTCTGCTATTAAACGGAATTGTCATAATAATCATACGAGTACAAGCAAACCTTCGTGAAAGAAGATACTCCGAAGAAATACCCCTCTATATACGAGCCCACGAAAAGGGCTATTCTGCACCC
This sequence comes from Faecalibacterium sp. I4-1-79, assembly GCF_023347235.1. Taxonomy (GTDB): domain Bacteria; phylum Bacillota; class Clostridia; order Oscillospirales; family Ruminococcaceae; genus Faecalibacterium; species Faecalibacterium tardum. The sequence continues at coordinate 283,867 of NZ_CP094467.1, forward strand.
ACAACTTACAATCTGTAACCAAGATGTAATCATTCAAATCGATATTCGCCAAAAAAGAAGGCTGGATTTCTCCAGCCTTCCAAAAGAATGTATCAATAATTTTTGCTCAGAGTCTTCTCAAGCGTGTCCGCAAACCTGACATCCTGCTCCTTCGTCCGCTTTGGGCTCCCCTTGGGGTGCTTTCCGGCAAGAAGGAGCTTTTTGTTTTCATAACGCCGAAGCATGAGAGCGTCTATGTTGTCGGCGGTGTATTCCAGACCATTCTGGTTCAGCACTCGGACGCGCTTGGCAAGGCACATACTCGCCAGCCCGTAGTCCTGTGTTACGACAATATCACCCGGTTTTACCCGGTTGACGAGAGCAAAGTCTACGCTGTCCGCTCCTTTGTCGAACACCAGCGTCTGCGCACCTTCCCGCTCGATTTGGTGAGCGGTGTCGCACAGGATGATGACCGGAACGCCGAACTGCTTTGCAATCTGCAACGTCAGAGCGACGACCGGGCAGCCGTCTGCATCGATCAAAATGGTCATGTGTGGTCCTCCATCGTCCACCGAAAGGCTTTCGCGGTACGCAAATCAGCGTCCTTAAAGTGCCCGCCGCTGTTCCATTCAAGGGTGCAGTCTGTGCCACGCTCTGCAAGTCGGCTGTGCAGGGTGCAGATGCTATCTCCTACCGCAGCCATGACGGCGTTTTTCGTGTGCTCTTCCTTGTCGCCAAGGCTCAGATAAATGTGCTGTGCCTGTATCGGGTGCTGCTGTTCAAACTCCATCCAGCCCGGAAACCACACAGAGGGGGATGCGGCAGCGATACCATAGAACAGATTTGTCTGGGTGGATGCCCACAACGCAAACAATCCCGCCAGCGAGTAGCCGCCTAGAATGATTTTGACGTTTTCCGGGAGACGAAACTGCTGCTTCAGCGTGGGAACGACCTGTTCCGTCAGAAAGCGCAGGGTGTCCGTAGCATTGCCGCCGAAGCCTTGTTTTCCCCACACAGCAGGGGCTTCCCACGGAGAAAGTGCATCGTTCCAGCTTTCCACCGGGATGGCCGCAAACAGAAAGTGGTGCGCACTCTGTGCAATAGCGGTAACCTCACTTTCCATGCTTTGCAGCTCATGTTCGCCTGTCATTTGGAGCAGTAGGTATTCTGCATGGGCTTCGCCGTAAATGAGGCAAGGTCTGTTCCCGATTAGCATTGTCTGTGCGGTCACTGCGACGTCCTCCTGAAAAATTTTTGATGAGTCCAGTATAACAGCTGCGAGCGGAATTGACAATTCAGATGGATGCAATAGCTTCTGCAAGCAGTGCTTCGTGGTACCATTCTGGTACGCTGAAGCTCTCTTGCAAGCAATGTCTTTGTATATACAAAGCCCCTTGCCTTGTAAGAGCTTGTTGGGCACAGCCCAAACCTGTTGTTCTGCATCGTGCCGATGCAGGCTTCGCGTTTCTGCAAAACGCTCTTTCAGCACTCCGCAGGAGTGCGCGGCTATCACGGGACGTGATGTTCACAGGGATTGGGATTGCATCCCAACAAGCAGAATACGCACGGCAAATTTGCAATGCCATGCGTGTTTGAGCCTTTGTATATACAGAGGCACTGCTTGCAGATGCTAGAGCAATCAACAAATGCAAACTGGATTTTTTGTGAAAAGATACAGGAAAGACAATGAGATTGGTGTTTTGAGTCAAAACGCATTGCCTGCGAACGCGGCAGAGAGTATACTTTGATATAATAAATCATAAGTTGTCGAAGCACTACTTGTCCTTAGCAGAAAGAAGATGAGGAATCATGGCAAAACTGAAAGCGAACAAACCGACTGCGGATGTCCTGATGAATTCCATGCGTGCGATGGGATATTCCTTTGAGGCAGCGATTGCGGATATTGTGGACAACAGTGTCAGTGCACAGGCCCGGAACATTGTGCTGCGATTTCCGATAGACCCATCCGACTGCTGCGTTGCTGTCTGCGATGATGGTATCGGAATGAATAAGAAAGAACTGCTGGATGCTATGAAATATGGCAGCCAGCTGAAATCCGCCAATCGTTCTGAGGATGATCTTGGAAGATTCGGGCTCGGAATGAAAGCAGCTTCTCTGTCTCAGTGCCGCCGGTTGACTGTTGCGAGCAAAAAGGACGGTAAACTTTCGGCCTATATATGGGATCTGGACATCATTGAGGAAAAGAAAGATTGGTATATGGTTGACTGCTCAAAGGAGCAGATTGCGGAAATCCGATATGTTGACTTCCTGAGCGACAAAGAAAGCGGAACGATTGTTCTTTGGGAGAATTTTGATCTTATTGAGAAGTCGAGTGGAAATGTTTACGCAGAACTCGGAAAACACCAGAACGCAACAGCAGAGTATTTGTCCTTGATTTTCCACCGGTATCTGAATGGTGAGGGCCGGAATCCACTGACGATCATGGTAAACAATTATAAACTGACAGGATTGGACCCTTTCCTTGAAAATCACAGAAAAACGAATGTCCGCAGAAAAATTGAAATTCCAATCAAGGATTCTGAAGGAAAGGAACAGATTGTAAGCGTTCAGCCATTTGTTCTGCCCTTCCAGAAAGACCTGAGTGCAGAAGATAAGAGATTGTCTGGTGGGATTGAAAATTATCGGGCAAAGCAGGGATTTTATATTTATCGGAACAAACGGTTGATAATCTGGGGAACATGGTTTGGCAGACATCGGGATGAACTGACAAAGTATGCCCGGATCAAGGTTGATATTCCGAATTCACTGGATGACATCTGGGGAATTGATATCAAGAAGCAGCATGCCACAATTCCGGCGATTATCCGCAACCGCCTGACGAAAGCTGTTGACGAAGCAATGGATCTTGCAGCGAAGGCACAGACCTATCGCGGACGGGTTGAAAAAGTGGATGAAAAGGTTGACTACATCTGGGACCGCATAAAAGAACGGGATAACCAGTTCGTATACAGGATCAACCGGAATTCCCGGATTTTTGACCTTCTGAAAGAAAAAGTGGATGATGAAACATGGAACCGACTGGATATGGTGCTGGACGAAATCGAGAATTCGGTTCCCTATCAGCAGATTTATATTGACAAGTCGCAGAACCGCGTTGATGATACTGTGGATGATGAACGGGTTGCTGAAATTGAGAGCAAGGCCAGAATTCTGATAAAGATGTCCATGGATATAGGCGCAACTGATCGCAATGCTGTGATCGGACGCCTGTTCCAGTCTGAACCGTTCTGCAAATATCCGGAGTTGGCGGAAAAACTCAGGGAGGCATAAAATGGGACTCGATATTGAGAAGGTCGCCATGCTGACAGGTATGGTCGATAAGCTGGTACAGATGAAACATGTGGATAATGCTCTGGATGAAAGTGTTGTTGAGGAGCTTATCCAAAAAGCATTATTCATCAGCGATGTGCCTTACAGTGATGATGAAATTGCAGCCGTCAAACGGGATATTGCCTATAAATATCAGATTCAAGCACGTCCTGGCCAGAGCATTTTGGCAGATTATGAGCAAGCCAACTGGTATGACGACAGAAAAGCTGAAATTCAGCAGAATTTCTGGACACGATACAAGAATTATCTGATTGACGAAAAGCATTTCAGCCCGAACGTGGTCAGTACGCTGGGTAATGACACGTTGGATCAGAAGCTGATGAATTATATTCTGGATCCGAAGGCGGACTACGGAAAACCTGTACTGAAACGCGGCCTGATTATCGGCGACGTACAGTCTGGAAAGACTTCGACCTATATCGGCTTTATCTGCAAAGCGGCAGATGCAGGCTACAAAGTGTTCATTTTGCTGACCGGCACGATCGAATCCTTGAGGAAACAGACACAGGAGCGAGTGGAAGAAGGATTTATTGGTATTGATATGTCGGCCAATACTACCGGAGGAAAACGCGTTGGCGTGGGTCTCGACAACAAGCCGATACATGCAATGGCATTGACCTCCCGCGCAAGTGATTTCCGTGGGAACTCCAATAAAATAGCAATGTCGCTTGGCAAGGATAAGGATGCTGTTGTCTTTGTCATCAAGAAGAATACCACAACGCTCACCAAGCTGACGAAATGGCTGATTGACCTGAATGCTGATCCGCGGACACATAAGATTGATATGCCGATGCTGATGATTGATGATGAGGCGGACAATGCTTCCATCAATACAAGTTCCGATAAAGAAGATCCGACCAAAATCAACAAGCTGATCCGGAAACTGGCTGATGTGTTCACAAAGTCCAATTATGTCGGATTTACAGCAACACCGTTTGCCAACGTTTTCATCGATCCGGAAACAACGGAGAAAATGGAAACGCATGACCTTTTCCCGGAAGATTTCATTGTGGCGCTTCCGACACCCAGCAACTACATCGGACCAACAAGAATTTTTCCGAAGGACGCAGAATTCCATTCGCAATTGGTTTATATAACGGATGCAGGCCGGGAAGAAGAAGACGGCTATTCTTTCTATTTCAAGCACAAAAAGGACTGGAAAGGCAAACTCCCGGAAAGCATGACAGATGCCATCTATGCCTTTTATCTGGCGAATGCAATCCGTGATCTGCGGGGTGATCAAAGAGAGCATCGGTCTATGCTGATCAACATTTCCCGGTTTGTCAAGGTCCAGAAGTATATCAAGGAAATTGTCGAGAAGATTCATGCGGAAGCATACCGGTCGCTGAAGTATAATCTTTCCAGTGACTTTGAACTGTCCATGAAAGACCCGGTGCTGAACCGGATTTACAAGGTCTGGCAGAGTCAGTATGAAAAATGCGGATTTACATGGGATGAAGTTGCAGCAGCGCTTTTCGATGCAATGGAGAAAATCCAGATCAAGGTTGTGAACAGCTCCAGATCTTCTGAAAAGCTTGAATATCCGAAAAATGAATCTTTGCGTGTGATTGCAATCGGTGGTCTGGCACTGTCCCGTGGTCTGACGTTGGAAGGACTCATCATCAGCTATTTTTACCGGAATACTTGTACCTATGATGTTCTGATGCAGATGGGACGCTGGTTCGGATACCGGCGCGGATATGAAGATCTTTTCCGTATCTGGACGCATAAGGCATCTGCGGAGTGGTATGCGGAAATCGCGGATGCGACTGAAAAACTAAAGGAAGATATGGTGTTGATGCGGGATCTGGGGCAAAAACCGCGTGATTTTGGTATCCGTGTACGGAACAACTCGACAGACCTCAATAATACGGCCTATAACAAAATGCGCAATGCCACGGATGAGTTTGATGTGAGCAGCTACTTTGGAAGTATTGTTGAAACACCATATCTCCGGTTTGATGTGGAAGCCCAGAAAAATAACTTCCGGGCGGTGACAGATCTTGTAAGCGAGTGTCTCTCCAGAGGATATAGGTTTGAGCGCAGGGCAACAGGTTCCGGAAGAAAAGGCCGGTATGTGTTGTCGGATGTTCCGAAGGAATTGATAGTAGAACTCATTGATAGGCTCTCCATATCGAAGTACAGCTCGTATTTCAACACAAAGCAGATCTCGGAATTCCTGAGTGGATGCACAGACGCATCCATAGATGTCTTTGATGTTGCTTTTATGGACGGAGAAAGTCCGGATAAGGTGGCAGATGTCTGCGGTCAGAAAATTACCTGTGTCGAACGAAAAACCTGTATTATCGACAGTGAACTTGACAGACTGAGTATCGGCAGAAAAGGTAAATTGGGAGGCCCTGGAGATGGTTTGGTGGGAATTGTTGATTTCAATGGGAAAACTGCAGAAGAAATCATTGAAAATGCCAAGGCATCTTTCCGTAAATTCTATGAAAAAGAAAAAGGAGTACCATTTGATAAGACAAGGGTATATCCATCGGAGACATGGTTCCGCTTTGTTGTGGACAGAAAACCACTTCTGCTGATTTATTTGATTGATGTTGGTGTAGCGGAGGAAAATCAGAAAAAACAAGAAGCAGAATTCAAAGCTGCAATGGGAAATACGCCGGCAGTAGGTCTGGCATTGGGTCTGCCACGCAATGATGAGGAAGCAGGGCTTACATCCACCCGTTATAAGGTCAACCGTGTCTATAACTGGTTTGATCGGGAGGAAATGGAAGATATCCTTGCAGAAGGAAGGGAAGAATAATGACAGGCGTCATGGAGGAACGTTTTGCGGCTTTTCTGAGACCCGGATATTTTTCGAGAGTGGACAATCAGCATCCGTTGGAATTGTACATTGGTCTGGACGAAAAAGGGCGAAAAGCCATCGAACTCCGGGCAAGGTTCACAGCCCGAAAAGTGACGGGCACATCGGCTATTGATGTGAATCAGTACAAGAATGAAAAATACAATACAATCCGTTTTTCCTTGTGCGATGAAGAGATAAAAGGATTGTTCTTCAAATTTTGCGATGACCTGATAGAGCAATCGCGTGGCATCAGCGACAAGGGGCAAGGATATCAGACCATTGTCAACCGTTTTTTCCAGTGGAAGAAACTGTTTGTGGGTTCCAAACATGTATTCCTTACAGAACCCGAAATCATGGGGCTGATCGGAGAAATCCTGTTCCTGCGTGGGAAACTGGCAGAACAGATCGGGCTGGAGAATGCGCTGAAGAGCTGGAGTGGGCAGGAACTCACACATAAGGACTTTTCCTATGGAGATTCGTGGTATGAGGTAAAAACCATTCACCGTGGGATACCGGCAGTGAAGATATCCTCCATCGAGCAGCTTGAAAGCAGCACGGACGGAGAACTTGTGGTTTTCTTTCTGGAAAAGATGAGTGCCGCTTACAATGGTGTGAATCTCAACAAGCTGATTCTGGAGACAAGAAGCCTTTTTGCATCGGATGAAGACCGGAATGATTTTATGGCAAAGGTTGCCCTTCAGGGATATGTGTACAATGACTACTATGATGACTTTATCTATGAGATAAGAAGCTGCAACCGGTATCGTGTGACAAACGGTTTTCCGAGATTGACGCATGAGTTGCTGCCAGAGGCAATCTGCAAGGCATCGTATGAAATTCTGCTTCAGAAAATTGAGCAGTACAAACTGAAAGATCAAGAGGCCGTATAATGGACTATCAGGCGTATAAAAAGGAATTTCTGGAATCTCTGCGCAACGATTCGGCCATCAACGGGACGGATACGGAGGATGAATTCCTGAACAGGACATTGAGCCTTCTGGTTGACTATGATGAAGTTAATGATCCTGTCCGCTTTGGTATGGGCGACAAGAGAGGGCACGGAAATCGCCTGATGCGTGCAGATGGTTACTGTTTTGATGAAACGGATCACAGTCTGATCCTGTTCATCAGTGACTTTCAGGATTCAGAAAATGCCGCCAACCTCACCAGAAGCAGGGTTGACGAATTGTATTGGAGATTGTATTATTTTCTGGATGAGGTCTGCAATGGCCGGATGGAGGACTACTTCGATGATTCGGATGACATCCTCCGGGTTGCAAGGATGTTCCGCAAGCGGATGACCTGCAATATCGACGACCCGCAGCTGATTCTGAAAATCAAGTTCTATGTTCTTACTAATAAGGAACTGGACACAGCTTTGCTGGATGCCAATCTTCTGGAAACAACGATCCGGAAGAAAAAGGGAGCCGCAAAGAAAACCCGCACAACCAAAAAGATCAAGAAAGCAGACTTTAACGGTAAACCGCTGGAAATCAACCTGTGGTATCCGGAACGTTTCTATGAAATGGAAATGACAAACAGCAATGAGCCGGTTGTCATTGATATCCCGAAGGATTTTTCTGAAGTCGGAGTTCATGGTATTCCGTGCATAAAGGGCGACATTGGTGAGAACCTTGGGTATGAAGCCTATATTGCAATCATTCCGGGAAAACTTCTGGCCGAGATATACATTGCCTACGGAAGTAAGGTACTGGAAGGCAATGTCCGTGCCTTTCTGGGAACCAGTGGAAGCAAGAGTGTCAACAATGGTATAAAAAGAACAATAAACAACGATGCAACAAAGTTCTTTACCTATAATAATGGAATAGCAACAACCGCAAAGGGCGTGGAAGTTGAGAATATCAATGGACAGAATCTGATTACAAAGATAGTGGATTTCCAGATCATCAACGGCGGACAGACGACCGCAACGCTGGCGGATGCTGTTCTGAAAAAGACCAACGTTGAGCTGGAAGGCATTTATGTCCCGATGAAGCTGACTGTGATCGAGGACCGGGAAACGGAAAACGAGGACGGTGTCCGCTTCTATGACGAGATGGTGCAGGCAATTGCCCGCTATGCCAATAGCCAGAATAAGGTCACGGCAGCGGATCTGTTCTCCAATGACCCGTTCCATATCTGGATGGAAAAGATGTCGAAGAAGTGCCTTGCACCTCCGGCGAGATATACGATCCCGACAGGCTGGTATTATGAGCGATCCCGTAAGAAATACCAGCAGGAACAGGTGAAACTTCGCGGCGATGAACTGAGGCGTTTCCAGAAAAAATTCCCGAAGGATCAGGTCATCACAAAAGAGCAGCTGGGTATGTACCTGACAACGGTTGCCTGCAAGCCACACATCGTTTCCAAAGGCAAGAACTGGGTCATGAAGGAATTCGGAAATGACATCAGCAAGGAATACCGTGGGAACAATGATTCCTTCAATGAATTCTACTTCAAAAAAGGAATCTGCGCAGCGATTATTTTCCGGGCTGTTGATAACTACCTTGAAAGTCATAAGGACAGCGAAAAACGTCCGACGGGCTTTTGGTACAAAGTGGGCGGCTATAAGCTCAATATTGTACCCTATACGATTGCAAAAATCCTCAGCAAGATTCCGGATGGATATTCGCTGAACTGGAGTGCAATCTGGCAGAAACAGGCATTGTCGCCTGCATTCATGCATGAAATTGAAATTGTGACCAAGCAGACCAATGACTTCATTTGCGACAGCCATGGTATGATTGTCACGGAATACTGTAAAAAAGAATCTACATGGGAAGATTATAAGGCCGATAAAACATATACCCCTTCAGTAGCCTTTATGGATGAGCTGGTTCCTGTATCGCTTATCAAGGAGGAAGAAACTTCTGCGAAAAAAGAAGCCAAGGAATCCAATGACCTCAAGGTTGTGATGGGTGTGGTTGCGTTGGGTCCTGGATATTGGAGCAAATTGATGAATGCTGGTATCAGGCGTTCAATGCTGTCTTATCAGGAACAGACGTTGTTAAAGCAAGTCGTGCAGCTTTCATCGACGGGAAATATTCCTGTCTCCGCTTCAGGGAAGGTGCCGTACAAGACAATGAACATGATCAGGTCGGTGCTTTCTATCAAGGAAAAACTGGAGTCGGAAGGAATATCAGTCACAAATGGAGAAAACGTATAATATTGTTGAATTGTTCAGCGGCATCGGAAGTCAAGCAGCTGCACTGAAAAATCTTGGTGTAAAGATAAATACAGTCGGAACAAGCGAGTGGGATGTCCATGCAATCGTAGCCTATGATATGATTCATGGAGGAACAGATATTCCGGCGGATATTGCGCGGATGTCCAAGGATGAACTCCTTGAAAAAATGAGCCACTATACATTCAGCAATTCAGGAAAGGCACCACTGGAATATGAAGCTCTGCGTACATATTCAGTGGAATCCCTGCGATACATCTATACCAGCATCAAGCGAAATCATAACTTTGTCGATATAAGTGCTCTGGAAGGAAAGGAAATGCCGGACGGAATAGATATTCTCACCTATTCTTTTCCCTGTCAGGATCTTTCCAACGTCGGTGCATTCCACGGCTACAACAAAGGAATAGACAAGGATTCGGGCAGCCGATCCAGCTTGCTGTGGCAGGTAGGAAGAGTACTTACAGAGATGAAGGATACAGGAAAAACGCTGCCCCGGTTTTTGCTGATGGAAAATGTCCCGACACTTCTCTCCCAGCGCCACAAGAAAAATTTTGAAACATGGATCGGCGAGCTGAGCAAGTTGGGGTACGTCAGCAAATACTACCAGCTGAATGCTTCGTCTTTTGGCCTCCCCCAGAACCGCCCCCGCCTTTTGATGATCAGTGTATATGTCGGAGACGATGAAAACAAAAAATCGCTGACGGAAGATTATTTTGCAAGAAAAAGCAGTCCGGAGGATGTCGTGAACGATTTCCATACATCCGGGCACTATAAAGCAATAAAAATCCGTGATCTGCTCCGGAATGACTATCGGAACCCGATCTGGTTTGAGGAGGCAGTGGAGTGTACTCCCAACGATACTGTATCCAGAAGAAAAATCTGGGAAGATAATCCGCAGATTGTTCTGGAGGGAAATATTATCAATCCGGAAATTGATACAATCCGAACGATCACTACCAAACAGGACCGGAACCCGAACTCCGGTAATCTGTATTTTGACAGCGGAATTGAAGGAAAAGGAAAGTTCAGATACCTGACTCCCCGTGAATGTATGCTGTTTATGGGATTCAAGGATACGGATTATTGGAAATTGAAAAACAATAATGTCGCATTCCATAAAGGTGACCAATTATTTTCAAGAGATAAGATAATCCGGATGGCAGGAAACAGCATTCCTGTGAAATTGCTGGAAGGCGTTTTCTGGCAGATTCTCCAGATTGATAAGCTGATGGATAAAGACGATGGATGTTCACAGTAAAGCCGTCCGTAGCTATAATATGTCCTGCATACATGGCAAGGACACGAAGCCGGAAGAGATTGTAAGGAAATATTTATTTTCAAAGGGATTCCGTTACCGGAAGAATGACAAAAAACTTCCGGGAAGCCCGGATGTTGTGTTACCGAAGTACAGAACCGTTATATTCGTGAATGGATGTTTCTGGCATGGGCATGATGGGTGCAGATATTTTGTCTGGCCCAAAAACAATGCGGAATTCTGGCATAATAAGATAAAAACCAATATTGAACGGGATGCCCGGAAGAAAAAGCAGCTTGAAGATGCAGGCTGGAATGTGATAGTTGTCTGGGAATGCCAATTGCGTCCGGAAAAACGTGATAAAACATTGGAAGAATTGGAAAGTATGCTCAAAACAAGATTGGAAATGCGTCACAGAAAAGACAGCTGATAAGGAGGACAGTCATTATGCCAAGACCCAAAGGAAGCAAGAATAAAGCGAAAACTCCGGTGGTCATCATTGATTATGTAGCTGAACTGGAGAAAAAAATCTCAGAGAAGAACACCTTGGAAGCAGATATTACAGCATTGGAGGCTGACGTTGATGGGCTGAAGGTGCAGCTCAAAGAGAAGAAGACTGCACTGAAAGCACTTGACAAGGAGATTGCAGCATTGGAACGGAAAAAGTCCCGTCAGGATGCTGAAACGTTGAGGAAAGCCCAGAAAGAAGAAATCGACAAGGCGATTCAGCAACTTTTGGACGATGGGATGAGTATGGAACAAATTTTGGAAAAATTGTCATGTGGGAACATTAGCAATCAAAAATAAATACATGGAAAATTGCAGAGAATGAAAGAAGGAATTTGAAATGGATTGTTTGTTTGATAAACGTGGTGACTGTATGTCAATCGCATTTACAATTTCATATTCTGAATATAAGGAACTTATTGATCATGCATATAAGAATCGTGGTGGAATCGATGGACAACGTGGTACATTAAAAACGAGTACGGCGATTAGAATTCGCAAACGAATGGTAGAGGATATTACAAAAGGAACAATTTTGCCACCATTGGTAATAGGTGCGGCTGTTAAAGAAGCTGATTATAATGAGTTTGAAAAGAAGAACGAAGAAGCATTGCTGATATGGCTAAAAGAAAATGCATCAAGCCTCTCACTGATTGATGGAATGCAAAGAACGACTGCAATGTTCGAAGCGGAGAAAAGCATTGATTTAAGCGAGTATAAAATTCGTATAGAGTTATGGCTTGCACACACTGTAAATAATTTGATTTATCGGATGCTTGTTTTGAACTCGGGGCAAGTTCCGTGGGATGTGAGAAGACAACTGGAAACCGTTTTCGGATCAATTGTATCTCAGCTACAAATGGATTTGCCGGAACTCTCTATTTTTACGGAAGAAGAGTCTAGGAGACGTGCAAAAGCTGGTCAATATCAAGCCAATCGCATTCTTGAATTGTATTTGGCATTTGGTTCAAGAAAAGAAAAAATCGACATTAAAGAGCGTTTATCTGACGAATTTGTTAGACTTGATTTTTTGGAATTAACCTCGGATACAGATTCAACATTGGAATTTGAAGAAGCACTTCGATTGATGACGCAATTAGATCGAATTTTTGAGAGAGTTGATGCAGTAGAAAGTGAAAGATTCAAATCAGGAACAGATGTCTTTGGAAGCCAGCCAGCATGTGTGGGTTTTATTGTAGCAACATCAATCTTAATGTTGGGACGTCCAGGAAGTTCCCAGTCCAAGGAAAGCCTCGAAAAAAGATGGAGCGAGAAAAAAGCTGGATTTAATAGCATTGTTGAAAAAGCTCAAAAAATGAACAAAGAGGAATTGACTGAATTTCTTGCCCTTCAAACCTTGTCAGAAAAACTGGCAGGTCGAAAATCCGGAAAAGTAGGTGATTTTGAAAGAGAATTCTTTAGGACGGCATTTTCGACATTGTATGATGAGGGGGAAGATTTGACCTCTTTTGAAGTATGTTGGAATGCATACTGAGGGTGAAAAATGTCACGAAGTATGATAGATGCCAATAAAAAGTTCTTTGAGAATATAATAAATTCAGTCGGCGATGATAACGTGGAATATATTGCACAATGCCCTCGATATATTAGCACAGATGAAAATTCAAAATCATGGCTCAAAAATGCTAAGATAAAGAGAATACATCGCTTTTCCAAATCAACCTGTGCATTGCTTATAGAACACGGCGAATATTATATTTGTACAGTAAATGTCAATGTTGTACAAGCAGAAATTGACGGCATGGTAATAGAGCCGGTAAATGCTGGATTGGCAACATTATTGGGTTCAGAGGGATATTTGACAAAAACTTTTTCTGTTGATACCCGAGCTGAGATTTTCGATAAAGTATTGTATGATACATATGATATTCATGAATATGCAGGACATAACTGGGAAGATATAAAAGGACTTTTTCCTTCGATTAATTGCTTTCGTCTGAAAAATATGACTCAAATGGATTTTGATAGAAATGCGTTTTATTCACAGTTATGTAAGATTGCTTATGAAAATGAGTTGTGCAATAATCCGATGAGTGTGATTTCTCGAAATACTTGGGAAAAAGTGTTTTATGAATCCAATGAAAGCTTGAATTACAATCATTTATTATTAGCGTATACAGCTCTTTCTTGGGATTTGACCTATTTGTATTTATATCAATGCTTGGAAGATAAATTTGTTGAAAAATCAGTTGAAAAATTAAATGAAAGATTAGGGGTTGATCTATCGGAAAAAGAACTTGGACATATTTTGTATCAAGAGTTGGAGTGGCAACCGAGAGATATTGAAAGCATTGAAAGAATTATACAGGGATGCTCACCGGAATCTATAGCGATTAAACTCTTGACGGAATGCGCCAACGGGGAAAAGTTGCCCAAATTTGTTTATTCTGTCAGAAATGAAATTGTACATGAAACAAGAGATCCGATGATTGGATTAGACGCAAATGATCGTTGGGAAAAACTCATAACAGGTATGCTGAATTTAATAAAGGATATCTAATCAATCACCACAATAAGTTTCGATTATATGATGTGAACCCGAAGCGTATGCCAAACGATAAGGTCTATAGATCGGAGACTTATTCCAATCTATAGACCTTGTTGTATCCATCGGCTGATACAAATTGATACTAATTAGCATCAATAAACTTTTGATATTCAGCCATAATTTTCCTTGCCCTGCCGCGGGTGGTATCCTCAAAGGTCTCATCTTCACTGAAGCGCAGCCAGAAAGGGTCCTCCATCAGGCAGGCATCGGTGCGCTTTACGATTTCCCAAGCGTTGTAGTCAGGCAGGCCCATCATCTCCAGAATCTCCTTGCAGTCCATCCGATTTCGGGGAAAGATGCGCTTCTTTGCCCAGACGACCACATCGACCAGTGGGACTTTGCGGCTGCTGCCGATAAAGAGGTTCAAGGGCAGGTCGTACTGTGGCACCCCCTCATTGGCGCAGAGATACTGCCCATCTTCGCTCAAATGAGCGATTTCCTTTTCATCCAGCATCAATTTCAGGTAAGCCATAAAGACACCTCTCAAACTTTGGAGTTCAGGTATTCGACAAGCTCCCAAACGGTTGTTAGTGGATTGCTTTGTCGAGATATCAGCTCTGTGTCTTGATTCCGGACTTGTTCAGCCCGTGCTTTTGCCCGCTGGATTGCAGTGGATTGCAAAGGCTTCAAAACGTCAAAGTAATCCTTGTTTTTCTCATAATCAGGAAGTCTGCCCGGCTGTTTCAGCAATCGAATCAATGCTTGGCAATCTTCAACCTCTGTCTGCTGATTTACAAAATGTAGTAGGAACCACAACTCGAAAGACGGGTTAGAATAGGCCAAATGATAGCCTTCCTTTTGAGCGGACTGTTTGGCACGCAGAAGAACCTCGTTGGAGTTATCGTCACGGTCAAATACGCACCAGATGGAGTCGCCATCTTCCGGGTAGTATGGATTATTGCCCATAGTGGCTTTGGCTTTTTGCACAAGCCTGTCGGCAGATTTATACTGAGAAGAAATCGGGATGATGTCGATGTTACAGCCCCGACTTCGGAAACGCTTGAAATACCGAATCTCCGTTTCGCTGCCCTCGCAGATAAGATACACGACCGGGTTGCGCTTTCTGGTGTGGGTAGACTTGCGGCTGATCTCTTTTATTCTGCCCATGCTGCATCCCCTCCAATGAACGGAATCGCACCGTAGCGACCTTGTAAATAGCCCTTGGAGATGTTCTCGCCTTTCCGGGGAGAAAACTCGGTCAGGGCGTAAATATCGGTCTGCATGGTCTTTTCGTTCTTCTCTGCAAACCAGATCTGATCCCGGCGCAGCAGGGTCAGGTCGAGAAGCCCTGTGTCATGTGTAGTAAAAATGAGCTGGGCGTGGTTTGTGTTAATGGCAGCATCCTGCACCATCTCGATCAGATGTCGTGTCAAGAGTGGGTGCATACTGGATTCGATCTCGTCTACGACCAGCACAGCCCCGGATTCCAGTGCGGTGAGCCACATTCCGATGCGGGAGAAGAAACGCTGTGTGCCGACCGATTCCAGCCCAAGAGGAAGCCAGAATCCCTTGGAAGTGCCCTCCCCGGAATCCAGCGTGTGCAGGGCAGAGATGATCGGTTCGTCCTTGGAGCCGGTAATGCGGATGTCCTTGATGCCGAGGTCTGCATACAGCATTTCATGCAGGATACGTCTCTTTTCAGAGCCGCCCTGCCGGATGGCAGACAAGGTGGCATCCAGCTGCATTTCGGTTCCCATAAAGCCGGTCAGTTTCTCAAAGAACCACAGATACGCCTTTTCAGTCTGGGGGCAGTTCCATTCGTTGGAGCTGGACAGGTAAAGCCGATTTTCTGCGGTGCGTCCGGCAAGGGTAAACTGCTCCTGAATATTCTCGCGGAACTGATAACCATTGCCTTCTCTGGAAAAAATCAGAGCCTCCCGACCATTGGGCCAGTGATAGAGATATTCGGTCAGGATTTTGGCTTTATCGAAAGAGAATCCGTAGGCATATTTAATGCCGTTGTAGAAGTAGATGACCTCAAAACTGGTGGGCTGCGGAGGCTGTTCTGTAAAAGCAAACGGTTCCTGCGGCAGAGCTTCGCCCTTGAGCAGCTTGGCATACCGTCCGCAGACCATCTCACGCATGAGCAGGAGTGCATGGAGGACGTTGCTCTTTCCAGCTGCATTTGCGCCGTACAGCGCAAGGACAGGCACGAGCTGTTTCTTCTCGTCCGGCGAAATCAGGCAATCAGACAGACTTTTATCCGTAGATGCTTTCAAGCTGATAATAGCCGTGTCCTTGATGGAGCGGTGGTTGGTGACTGAAAATTGAAGCAGCATCGCGATTCCTCCCAGATGATTTTCTGAATCCAGTGTACTCTATTCTGGGCGAAAAGTCAAATTTTGATTTTGAAATTTGCAAATATTCAGCAAAAATCAAGAATAAAATCTAGAATATCGGCTTTTGATACCGTTCAGATGCTATCAGAAATCATTCTGCATACACGACTTCCCTCACCACCACCTCCTCCGCCTGCGCTTTCAGCCCGTTCATGTGCGCCACCCAGAGGAGCTGTGCGCGCTCTTTGTCCGGCGCGGGGTACTTGTCTAACAGAGTGGTCATTGTGCGTTCCAGCCACGCGCAGGCCGTTTTCTGGGCATCCTGCAAATGCGGCCAGAGCGTACCGTTCAGCAGCATCTGGTTGTACAGCACAGGACGCTGATTCTTGAGATAGGCCAGCCGCATCCGGCCATACTTGCCCAGCGGTTCGGTATCATCGGTCTGCGGCAGGGTGAGCAGGGGCAGCTGATACTCCCCGACCTGGGCGTAATGGATCTCGTTGCGGACGGTGTTCGTGTTCTTCATGGAAATTCTCCTTTGCATTTTCAACGTGTGTTGTGGTCTTTGTGGAAAACGGTGTTCACTTCTTCCGGCTCTGCGCGGTCAGCCAGTTGCCCTGCGCCTGATAGTAGTGCTCCATCGTGGTGGGTGCGTTCAGGATGGCGGTGCGCAGATAGGCCATGATGTTCTTGATGGGCTGGGTGGTGTTGGACATCACATCGAAGATGTACTCAACGTGCTGGCTGGTCAGCTTGTCCAGCCGCAGCCGGATGGCTTTGGTGGTCTGCGGCTGCTTGCCGACGTACTGGGTCTGCCGAGGACAGCAGTACATCTCCACAATGTTGTCCAGCAGTTCCTCCAGCTTGTCGGGGTCGTACCGCTGGGCAAGGGTGTCGATCTCCAGCCGTTCCCGGAACTCCTCCCGCACCTGTGCTTCCATCTGGTCAAAATCTGCGGATTCGCCTGTCGGCCCTGATAGATTAGTACTTTGTCTTTTAGTATTTTGTTTATTAGTATTTTGTTGTATTGGATTCTCCAACGTTGGAAAACCCGACATTGGATTTTCCGATGATGGTGAATTTGGCACTGGAGCAGGGCGTTTTTCAATCAGTTCTTTCTGCGGCAGTTCAAAGACTTCATAGTTGTAGTCAATAATGCGGCCACGGGCATCACGGACTTTGCTCCGACACAGATACCCGCCATCTTCCAGTTCGTGAACCGCACTTCTCACACTGTCGATGCCATCCTTGCAACCAACGGTCAGCCCTTTCAGGCTGTAATCCCAATCGTCCGGCAGGGAGAGCATATAGGACAGCAGTCCCTTGGCTTTCAGGGACAGTCTCTTATCCTGCAGGTGGTGGTTGCTCATAACGGTGTAGTTGACGTTTTTATTGACGCGGAATGTTGACATGGCGGCTTCCCTTTCAGCCCAATGCGGGCAAGAGAAAACGCAGCATCTCCCGGCTTTCGGGAAACGCTGCGTTCAGACAGGGAAGCCTGCTGTGAGCTGGCACAGCAACGGCAGCACTGCATATTTCTAACGGACATCTAACACAACTACACCTGAAATGCAGCCGCTGACGGCCTGTGTGAAAAAGGCTTTTTCTAACGTCATTTCGCAAAAAGCGGCTGATTTTTGCCTGCAAATTGCGGTGTGACGTGCCTTTTTGGAGGTCACAAGAATGCCCTCAGCTGCCGATGACAGCCGCGAGAAACCAGCTTCATCCAACAATTTCAAAGACTCGAAATCGTTTTGTCCTTAACCGGGCACGTGGGTTCGAATCCCACCATCTTAGCCGCAAAAAAAGCACCGGCTCAGGCTGGTGCTTTTTTTGCATATCCAACCGGATTTCTCCATCCTTCAAAAAATATGTATCAATAATTTTTGCTCAGAGTCTTCTCAAGCGTATAGACAAGATGAATTGTCGCTTCACTGCGCGTACACGTTCTCCCTTAACACCACTTCCTCCGGTTCGGCACAGTCTGCTGTTTCCGGTGGCTGGAACGTAAACGATACGCAAAAGACCGCCTCCGCGTTTGAAAACGGAGACGGTCTTTTTGTCGGGAAACAGTTCCTTCGCGGCTCACTTCAGCTTGCTCAGGTAGCGGTAGATGGTGGCCTCCGAGGAGCCCAGCTGGGCGGCGACCTCGCTGACGGCGCCCTTCATATAAAAGATGCCAGCGTGGTGCAAGGACTCCACGATGCGGATCTTCTCTTCCATCGTCAGTCGGTCGGGCGGCAGCCCGGCGCTGCCGGTCACCTCGGCAATGGCATTCTGTACGGCGTCGGGCAGGGAACTGACAAAGTTCTCCACCCCGATGCCGGTAGAGGAGGGCTCGGTGTGCGCCCCGCAGAGGGCAAGCAGCTCCTGCGCGATGCGGCTGTACTTGCCGGCATCAAAGTTGATGCAGAGCATGCCGATGAGCTGGCCGTTATCCTTGATGAACATGGTGGAGGAGCGCAGACGCCCCTTGGCCTGCGAAGCACCCTGATAGCCCGCCAGATAATCCTGTTTTTCATACATCCGCTCCTGAATGAAGCGCAGCGCCATGTTGGAAAGGGGCGCACCCTCGGTGCGTCCGCTGATGTGGTTGTTGACGATGGCAACAATGGTGCCGTCCTCACTGGTAAGGTCGTGCAGAACTACCTCGTAGTCTGGGCCCAGCGCCTCCCCCAGAAAAGATACCACTACGCGATAAGGCTCAAGTCTTGCATCCATCCCGTTCACCTCTTTTGTACTGCTGGAGCGTGTGAGAAAAAATTCTCACGCGTGTTCTATTGCTATCATAGCAGAAATGACAGTTTTTTACAATAAGAAGGTGCGTTGTATCCATTGTTTCGTCAAATTGATGACATTTATCGGGACTTTTTGTCATGCACGACAATTCATTCTTACGATAAGAAAATATTATTGACAAAATATTCTCACTGCGTTAGGATAGTGTCAGCAAGGGAAGGACAGCTCTTCCCGAAAAACACGGAAATCAACTTTTGAAGATTGACCCGGTGCAAAAGCCTTCACCCCTTGGGGACAGATTTCCCCCGGCCGGGGGAAGCCTTTTTCGGAAAATTGATTTCAGTGCCGACAAATGGAAAAGGAGAAAAATCGGATGAAACAGGTGATCGTTACCCCCAATGCTCCCGCTGCCATCGGCCCCTATTCGCAGGGCATCGCTGCAGGGCAGACCGTCTATGTATCCGGGCAGCTGCCCATCGATCCGGCCACCGGCCTGATCCCGGAAGGCATCGCCGCCCAGACTGCACAGTCCCTCAAGAACATTCAGGCCATTCTGGCACAGCAGGAGATGACGCTGGCCAATGTGGTCAAGACCACGGTGTTTCTGGCGGACATCAACGATTTTGCAGAGATGAACAAGGTGTACGGCGAGTACTTTGCGCAGCCCTACCCCGCGCGCAGCGCGGTGCAGGCGGGCAAGCTGCCCAAGGACGCTCCGCTGGAGATCGAGTGCATTGCTGTAAAGTAAGTTCCCCCGCACGGGAAGAAAAGAAACGGTGAACCAAATGGATAAACAGATGTTCGTTCGCATCCTGAACAGTGAGATGGAGCTGGCCACCGGCTGTACGGAGCCCGGCGCAGTCGCTCTCACCGCCGCAGAGGCGGGCGCAGCACTCCGCAAGGCGGGTGGCACACGGGTAGAAGCCGTGACCGTCCGCGCCAGCATCAACATTATCAAAAACGCCATGTCGGCAGGCATTCCGGGCACCTCGTATCAGGGCATGGATTACGCCGCTGCCATTGGTGCCGTAGGCGGCGACCCCGTCCACCTGCTGGAGGTCATGAACTATGTGCCCCGGGAGCAGATGGAAGAAGCCGCAGCCCTTGTCAAGGCAGGCAAGGTCAAGGTAGAGGTGGCACAGGTGCCGCAGAAGCTCTACGTTGAGGTGATTGTTACTGCCGACGGCCACACCGGCCGCGCGGTGGTGCGGGACCTGCACACCAACGTGGTGCTGGTGGAGCAGGACGGCGTAGCTACACTGGACAAGCAGCACACCGACCCCGCCGCAGCAGGGGACAGTGATGTGATGACCCCGGAGCAGATCGCAGAGTTTCTGACCGTCCGCTCCATCTGGGATTACTGCACTGAGGAGCTGGACCCCATGCACGACCCCATCGATATCATCCGCAGCGCCGTACAGGTGAACACGACCATCAGCAACGAGGGTCTTTCCAAGGAATACGGCCTTGCCATTGGCCGCAATCTGGAGCTGAACTGCCGCAAGGGTCTGATGACCCGCGACCTGACCACCAACGCCATGGTCATCGCTTCTGCCGGCGCGGACGCCCGTATGGCAGGCGCGCCGGTCTCTGTTGTGGCAAACTCCGGCAGCGGCAATCAGGGCATCACGGCTACCATGCCTGTTGTGGCAACTGCCCGCTGGCTGGACATCGACGAGGAGAAGATGCTCCGCGCCGTGACCCTTTCCAACCTGATCGCGATCTGCATCAAGGCCAAGTTTGGCCGCCTGAGCAACCTTTGCGGTGCAACCGTAGCCGCCACCGGCGCAGCCTGCGGCATTGCCTATCTGCTGGGCGGCGGCTACCACGAGGTATGCTGCACCATCCAGAACATGGTGGGCAACGTCACCGGCATGGTATGCGATGGTGCAAAGGCCGACTGCGCGCTGAAGATTTCTACCTGCGTCAACGCCGCCTGTCAGGCAGCTGCCATGGGCGTGCGCGGCGTGCGGGTGCAGAGCACCGATGGCATCGTGGAGCACAATGTGGAATATACGCTGGACAACTTTGCCACCCTGAGCACCCACGGCACCAGCGACAGCGTGATCCTTGATCTGATGCTGAACAAACACCTCCCGGAGACGGAATAAGTCTCCCCACCCGGCCCCTTTCCGGGGAAAAAGAAAGAGGTACTAAAGTTATGAAAAAGCTATTCCATAGTCTGCCCTTCCGGCTTTTGCTGGGCATTTTTGTTGGTATCATCCTTGGCCAGCTGTTCAACGAGAGCACCATGGGCGTTGTGGTGACCCTGCAGTACATCATGGGTCAGCTCATTACCTTCTGTGTGCCGCTGATCATCATCGGCTTCATTGCTCCGTCCATTACAAAGCTTGGCAAAAACGCCTCCCGCCTGCTGGCAGTGGCCATCGTCATCGCCTATGTGTCCTCTGTCTGCGCAGCCTTCATGAGCATGGGCGCAGGCTACGGCCTGATCCCCCACCTGTCCATCGACAACAATGTTGCCGGTCTGCGCGAGCTGCCGGGCGTCGTCTTTGAGCTGAACATTCCCCAGATCATGAGCGTCATGAGCGCTCTGGTGCTGAGCGTTCTGGTGGGTCTGGCTGCCACCTGGACCAACAGCAAGCTGACCTGCGACTTTTTGGCCGAGTTCCAGAACATCGTGCTGGACATCGTGAGCAAGGTCATCATCCCCGTGCTGCCCTTCTACATTGCCGCCACCTTCTGCGGCCTGAGCTACGAGGGCACCATCACCCATCAGCTGCCCGCCTTCCTGCAGATCATCGTCATCGTTATGGCCGGTCACTACATCTGGCTGGCTGTGCTGTACCTGTTGGCCGGTGCTTACTCCGGCAAGAATCCTTGGGAAGTGCTGCGTCACTACGGCCCCGCTTACCTGACCGCTGTCGGTACCATGTCCAGTGCTGCTACGCTGGGTGTGGCGCTGGAGTGCGCCCGCAAGAGCAAGGTCCTGCGTAAGGACATGGTCAGCTTCGGCATCCCCCTGTTTGCAAACATCCACCTGTGCGGCTCTGTGCTGACCGAGGTGTTCTTCTGCATGACCGTTTCCAAGATCCTGTACGGCAAGCTGCCCAGCGTCGGCACCATGATCCTGTTCTGCCTGCTGCTCGGCATCTTCGCGATCGGCGCACCCGGCGTGCCCGGCGGCACTGTCATGGCTTCTCTGGGTCTGATCACCGGTGTTCTGATGTTCGACAACGCCGGTACCGCTCTGATGCTGGCCATCTTTGCCCTGCAGGACAGCTTCGGCACCGCCTGCAACGTGACCGGTGACGGCGCGCTGACCCTGATGCTGACCGGCTACGCCGAGAAGCACGGCATCGCTGATACCGGCGACCTCGAAAGCCCGATCCTGTGATAAAAACCTGAGCACTCCTCCTTAATTACAAGAGACTGGGAACAGACAGTCCCGAAATCTCCGAAAAGCCCCGGCGACCGCAACGGCCGCCGGGGCTTTTTGTGCTGCAACCCGGTTTGATATCCGGCGTAATGGGATGAAATTTTTGAAACGCCTTTAAAACCATAAAGTAAAATGCTATACTAGAAGGACATTGGGTGCGCTGAAAATGCGCAGCCTGAAAGGAGCTTTTATGACGCAGCTTTTGATTCGTCTGTTTATACGCCGTCCCAATTCTCCGCAGAATCCCCGCGTCCGTGCCGCCTACGGCAATCTGGCCAGTGTGGTGGGCATGGTGTGCAATATCCTGCTCTGTCTGGGCAAGTTTGTGGTAGGTACCCTGTTCGGCTCGATCGCCATCACTGCCGATGCGCTGAATAACCTTTCGGATGCTTCCTCCAATATCGTCAGTCTGGTGGGCTTCAAGCTGGCCGCCAAGGCACCGGATGCCGAGCATCCCTACGGCCACGCCCGTTTTGAGTATCTGGCGGGTCTGGTGGTCAGCGTGACCATTCTGGGCATCGGCTTCTCCCTGCTGAAGGAATCGGTGGTCAAGGTGCTGCACCCCACCCCGGTGCAGTTCGGCTGGCTGACCGTGGCGGTGCTGGTGGTGTCCATTCTGGTCAAGCTGTGGATGAGCGGCTTCAACCGCACCATTGGCCGTATCATTTCCTCCGAGACCCTCATCGCCACTGCCGCCGACAGCCGCAACGATGTGCTGAGCACCGCCGCCGTGCTGGTGGCTGCCATCCTCTGCCGGGTGACCGGCTGGGACGTGCTGGACGGTCTGATGGGCGTGGGCGTGGCGGTGTTCATCCTGATCTCCGGCTGGGGACTGGTGATGGATACCCTGAGCCCGCTGCTGGGCGAAAGCCCCAGCGAGGATCTTGTGGAGCATATCGAACAGACCGTGATGGGTTATCCCGGCGTGCTGGGCGTACATGACCTGATGGTGCACGACTACGGCCCCGGCCATCAGTTTGCGTCCATCCATGTGGAGCTGCCCGCCGAGCAGGACCCGCTGGAAGCGCACGACCTGATCGACAACATCGAGCGGGACTTTATGAAGCACGACCATCTGATGGTGACCATCCACTATGACCCCATCGTCACCTCGGACGCCGCCGTGGGGGTGCTGCGCAGCCGTCTGACCGAAAAGCTGCGCCAGCTGGACCCGGCGCTCTCACTGCACGACCTGCGCATCGTGCCGGGCAAGACCCACACCAATGTGCTTTTCGATCTGGTGCTCCCCGCGGGCTATGCCGGGGACAAGGTGGAACTGCTGACCCAGATGGAGCAGTTTATCAAAGAGCAGGACCCCACCTATAACTGCATCATCAAGCTGGAACAGAGCTATACGGCTGCGGCTCATAAATGAGGGGGAGCCGTCCCGCACAGGCTTTGCGATATAAGGCAATACCGCATAATTCTAAGTGCCGATACGGCGAGTGAGGTGCGGCAGATGCTAAGCCAAAAGCACAGATAATACTTTGTGTATTATCGAGCATTTTGGCAACGCAGATGCCGTGCCGCGGCCGCCGGAGTGGTGCTTAAGCCGTAAGGCGGGAATTGTGCGGTGTTGCCATAAGGAAAGCAGAGGGAAAGTAGTATGCTGAACGAGACCTACCGCGCCATGCTGAACAACAAAAGCGTCATCCGCGAGACCTTCATGTATGGCAGACAGCGCGCTGCCCAGATCGGCAGCGAGAATGTGTTCGATTATTCACTGGGCAACCCCAGCGTGCCCTGTCCGCCGGAGTTCACCGAAGCCATGCAGACCCTGCTGGCACAGGAAGAGCCGGTAAGCCTGCACGGCTATTGCCCCAGTCAGGGCGACCCGGGCTTCCGCACCGCTGTGGCGGCGCATCTGACCGAGACCTTCGGTCTGCCCTACGCGCAAAAGCACATCTTCCCCACCACCGGCGCGGCGGGTGCGATCGCCCACGCCATCCGGGCGGTGACCCAGCCCGGGGACGAGGTGCTGACCTTTGCACCTTACTTCCCGGAGTACGGCCCCTATGTGGCGGGCACCGGCGCGGTGCTGCGGGTGGTGCCGCCGCAGGCGCCTACCTTCCAGCCCAATCTGGATGCCTTTGCACAGATGCTGACCGAAAAGGTCACCTGCGTGCTCATCAACACCCCCAACAACCCCACCGGCGTGGTCTACTCTGCCGACACTCTGACCCGCATGGCGGCGATTCTGACCGAAAAAAGCGCCCAGTACGGACACAATATCTTCTTGGTCAGTGACGAGCCCTACCGGGACATCGTGTTTGATGGCAAGACCGTGCCTTACCCGGCGGCGTTCTACCCCCACACCCTGACCTGCTTCTCCTACTCCAAGAGCCTGAGCCTGCCCGGCGAGCGTCTGGGCTATGTGGCGGTGCGCCCGGGGTGCGAGGGCGAGGACATCCTTGTGGACATGATGAGCCAGATCTCCCGCTTTACCGGCCACAACTGCCCGCCCAGCATCATCCAGCGGGCAGTCAGCTGTTGCCAGAAGGTGACCAGCGATCTTTCGGTCTACCAGACCAACATGGAACTGCTGTACGAAAAACTCACCGCGCTGGGCTTTGAAGTGGAGCGCCCGGGCGGCACCTTCTATATCTTCCCCAAGGCACTGGAAGAGGACGCCAACGCCTTCTGCCGGAAAGCCCGGGAATTTGATCTGCTGCTGGTGCCCAGCGACAGCTTTGGGGTAAAGGGCTATGTGCGCCTTGCCTACTGCATCGACACCGAAAAGGTAAAGCGCAGCCTGCCCGCCTTTGAAAAGCTGGCAGCCGCCTACCGCAAATAACCGGAACGCCCCGACCCGGGGCATAAAATAAACAACTGATAGAGGAAAGGGAACCCTGCTATGGAAAAGATCAAGATGACGACCCCGCTGGTGGAGATGGACGGCGACGAGATGACCCGTATCCTGTGGAAGATGATCAAGGACGAGCTGATCCTCCCCTTTGTGGATCTTAAGACCGAGTACTACGATCTGGGTCTGCCCAACCGCGATGCCACCGCAGATCAGGTGACCATGGATGCCGCCCTCGCCAACAAGAAGTACGGCGTGTCGGTCAAGTGTGCCACCATCACCCCCAACGCCCAGCGCGTGGAGGAGTACAAGCTGCACGAGATGTGGAAGAGCCCCAACGGCACCATCCGCGCTGTGCTGGACGGTACCGTGTTCCGCGCACCCATTATGATCGACAGCATCCATCCGGTGGTCAAGAACTGGAAAAAGCCCATCACCATTGCCCGCCACGCCTACGGCGATGTGTATAAGTGCACCGAGTTCCGCATTCCCGGTGCAGGCAAGGCAGAGCTGGTGTTCACCGGCGCAGACGGCAGCCAGCAGCGTGCCACCGTCTTTGACTTTGAGGGTGCCGGTGTGCTGCAGGGTCAGTACAACAAGGATGATTCCATCCGCAGCTTTGCCCGCAGCTGCTTCAACTACGCACTGGACGTGAAGCAGGATCTGTGGTTCGGTGCAAAGGATACCATCTCCAAGAAGTACGACCACACCTTCAAGGACATCTTCCAGGAGACCTACGATGCCGAGTACAAGGAAAAGTTCGAAGCTGCCGGCATTACCTATTTCTACAGCCTGATTGACGATATCGTGGCGCGCGTCATCCGCAGCGAGGGCGGCTTTGTCTGGGCGTGCAAAAACTACGACGGCGATGTGATGAGCGATATGGTCTCCACCGCTTTTGGCTCGCTGGCCATGATGACCAGTGTGCTGGTCAGCCCGGATGGCAAGTACGAGTATGAGGCTGCCCACGGCACCGTCACCCGCCATTATTATAAGTATCTGAAGGGCGAAAAGACCTCCACCAACCCCATGGCTACCATCTTTGCATGGTCGGGCGCCTTCAAGAAGCGCGGCGAGCTGGACAACCTGCCGGAGCTGGTGCACTTTGGCGAGGCGCTGGAAGCCGCAAGTCTGCAGACCCTGAACGAGGGCATCATGACTAAGGATCTGTGCGGTCTGGCAGAGGGCATCACCCCCACCGCCGTGGACAGCGAGGGCTTTATCAAGGCCATCCGTGAGCGTCTGGAAGCTAAGCTGGCATAAAACGATTTTCAATATAACATAAAAACCGGAACAATCCACCCGAAAAAGGGAAGATCGTTCCGGTTTATGTTTTAGGCAGGATGTACGACAAACTGGAATTTATCTGCTTAGGTTACGTACTTTCGTTGCTAACCTTTTCCTCCCTTACCAATCCTTTTTTTCTTTTGTACAGTCATGGTTCTTTTTGCGTTCTTCCACCATATTTGCAAACCATTCCACCTTAGCTGGGTCATAGTGGGAAAAGAAAGCACTCATTTTCGTGTCCAGTGCGGCAATTCTTGCCATATCCTCCGCAGAGAGTGCAAAGTCGAATACATTCAGGTTTTCCTGCATTCGTTCAATATGTGTGGACTTTGGAATCACCACTACGCCTCGTTGCAAATGCCAGCGGAGAATAACCTGTGCTGCACTTTTACCATACTTTTTGCCGATTTCATTCAGCACAGGATTCTGAAACATATTTCCTCTGCCTTCGCCAAACGGAGCCCAGGCCTCAATCTGTACGCTGTACTTGTCCATCCACTTCTTTGCCTCTTCCTGCTGATAGAAAGGATGTACCTCCACCTGATTCACCATCGGTTTAATGCGGGAAAAGGAGCAAATATCCACCAAACGGTCAGGATAAAAATTAGATACACCAATGGCACGAATTTTTCCTTCTTCGTATAGTTCTTCCAGTGCCCGCCATGCCCCGTAATAATCCGAATACGGCTGATGCAGCAGGCAAAGATCAAGATAATCTGTACGTAGCTTTTCCATAGAGTCTAAAACCGACGCTTTAGCTTTCTCATAGCCGTAATGCTCAATCCAGACCTTTGTGGTCAGGAAAATATCTTTACGGTCAACACCGGCTTTTTCGATTGCTGCACCGACCTGCTCTTCATTATAATAGCTTTGTGCCGTATCAATGGCACGATAGCCGACCTTTAGTGCATCCAGTACGCAACGTTCGCATTCCTCCTGTGTCACCTGAAATACGCCATAGCCCAACTGTGGCATTTTCACACCGTTGCTCAAAGTAATATAGTCCATAACAAAAGCCTCCTGTTGTGTTAAATTTTATTCTGTGGTATTATCATAACAGCCGGTAGTTACTACCGGTCAAGGCTTTTTTTTCAAAAACAGGAGGATTTTTTGTGTATTCTATGAAAGAGGCTTGTACTCTCACCAATATGACCTATGAAAATCTGAAATTCTACTGCAACGAGGGATTGGTCCCCAATGTCAAGCGAGACAGACGAAATTATCGTGTCTTTGACGAACATGACATCAAATGGATTCAGAGTCTGAACTGCCTGAAAAGCTGTGGAATGAGCATTGCAGAGATGAAGCAATATCTTGCTTTGTGCATGGAGGGCGAAGGCACAATTCCGGAACGTAAGGTGATTCTTGCAGAAAAAAAAGAAGCCCTGCTCCAGTCTATTACTGAACTGCAAAAGGCAGTGGAATACATTGACTGGAAGCAGAGATTCTATGACGATGTGCTGTCAGGCAAGACAGCGTATTACAGTAATCTTGTTCCGGAATTGCTTAAGTGATATATCGGTACAGTTGACACAGCAAATTTCGATTTGTTGGTTACAAATGCAGTGCATCCAGCACTTCATTTACGATGTCCAGCGATACCTGCCCCGGGGCGCTGGCCTGCCCGGGGTTGGCAAAGGTCATGGCAGAGCCAAAGACCTCCCCAGCCAGACGGCTCACCGAGCCCAGCGCCCCCATGCTCATGGTGATGACCGGTGTTTTCGGGTGAAGGTCGGCCATCTCAGCGGTGGCGGCCAGCAGTTCCAGTACATCGGTGCGGCACCGGGGCATCACAGCAAGCTTGGGCAGGTCGGCTCCGGCCTGCTGCATCTGTACCATGCGACAGACAAGCTCTGCCCGGGGCGGGGTCTTGACAAAATCGTGGCTGGAGCACACCACTGCGACCCCGGCGGAATGTGCCTGCTCCACCAGCTTGGGCAGGTCTGCCCCGGCGGTGAAGAACTCAATGTCCAGCAGGTCGGCGCAGTCGGTGTCAAGGATAAGGCTCAGAAGAGTAAGGTATTCGGGATGGGAAAGCGCCTGCTCACCGCCCTCTGCCTTGGTGCGGAAGGTGACCAGCAGAAGCTTGTCCCGCAGGGCGACCCGCAGCTTCTGTACGCAGTGGGCAATGGCAGCGGGGGACTGAAAGCCCTCGAACCAGTCCACCCGCCATTCCACACAATCGGCCGACAATGTTGAAAACTGTGCGGCCTTTTCCAGAATAGCGGCTTGGGTACGCTCCACAATGGGCAGAATGACCTTGGGGCGGCCCTCCCCGATGCGGCAGCCGCGGACGTTGACACAGGACATGGCACTTCTCCTTTATATAATAGGTATAGCTATATCATACAGGATGCTGGGATGACTCCATAATACGTTCTGCTCGCTGCCTTGTCAAGAAAAGGCGGCGATTATAATAGGAGAAAAGCAGGAGCATTTTCCCCCCTCTGCAAAGAATTTGGAAAAAAGATGTCAAAAAGTGTTGACAAGCGCCCCGGGGTGTGGTATTATACTTGAGCGCCAAGCGCTGAGACAAAAGAATGACTTCTGAAGTCCCAGCAGGAAGCCCTTGAAAAGAACCAATGAACGTTCAAATGTTCCGGTTAGCACCGAAAAACTGCTGAACGATTCAAGTTCAAAAAACTTCAAAAGCTTCTCAAAAAGTGCTTGACAAAAAAACCGCTTCTGTGGTAAAATAACTAAGCTTTCAGCCGCTAAGGCTGTGGCGCACAGGACCTTGAAAATTGAACAATATCGAAAGAACTTGTAACGGAACCTATTTTCGTGTTGGAAAAACACGGTAAACAATTCCAAACAAAAGTAATTCACACAGGACGCAAGCGATTGCGTGCTGAGCGAAACAAGATTCAACACTTTTAAGTGATAAATATCATTTATAAAGAGTTTGATCCTGGCTCAGGACGAACGCTGGCGGCGCGCCTAACACATGCAAGTCGAACGAGCGAGAGAGAGCTTGCTTTCTCGAGCGAGTGGCGAACGGGTGAGTAACGCGTGAGGAACCTGCCTCAAAGAGGGGGACAACAGTTGGAAACGACTGCTAATACCGCATAAGCCCACGGTGCCGCATGGCACAGAGGGAAAAGGAGCAATCCGCTTTGAGATGGCCTCGCGTCCGATTAGCTAGTTGGTGAGGTAACGGCCCACCAAGGCGACGATCGGTAGCCGGACTGAGAGGTTGAACGGCCACATTGGGACTGAGACACGGCCCAGACTCCTACGGGAGGCAGCAGTGGGGAATATTGCACAATGGGGGAAACCCTGATGCAGCGACGCCGCGTGGAGGAAGAAGGTCTTCGGATTGTAAACTCCTGTTGTTGAGGAAGATAATGACGGTACTCAACAAGGAAGTGACGGCTAACTACGTGCCAGCAGCCGCGGTAAAACGTAGGTCACAAGCGTTGTCCGGAATTACTGGGTGTAAAGGGAGCGCAGGCGGGAAGACAAGTTGGAAGTGAAATCCATGGGCTCAACCCATGAACTGCTTTCAAAACTGTTTTTCTTGAGTAGTGCAGAGGTAGGCGGAATTCCCGGTGTAGCGGTGGAATGCGTAGATATCGGGAGGAACACCAGTGGCGAAGGCGGCCTACTGGGCACCAACTGACGCTGAGGCTCGAAAGTGTGGGTAGCAAACAGGATTAGATACCCTGGTAGTCCACACTGTAAACGATGATTACTAGGTGTTGGAGGATTGACCCCTTCAGTGCCGCAGTTAACACAATAAGTAATCCACCTGGGGAGTACGACCGCAAGGTTGAAACTCAAAGGAATTGACGGGGGCCCGCACAAGCAGTGGAGTATGTGGTTTAATTCGACGCAACGCGAAGAACCTTACCAAGTCTTGACATCCTGCGACGCACATAGAAATATGTGTTTCCTTCGGGACGCAGAGACAGGTGGTGCATGGTTGTCGTCAGCTCGTGTCGTGAGATGTTGGGTTAAGTCCCGCAACGAGCGCAACCCTTATGGTCAGTTACTACGCAAGAGGACTCTGGCCAGACTGCCGTTGACAAAACGGAGGAAGGTGGGGATGACGTCAAATCATCATGCCCTTTATGACTTGGGCTACACACGTACTACAATGGCGTTAAACAAAGAGAAGCAAGACCGCGAGGTGGAGCAAAACTCAGAAACAACGTCCCAGTTCGGACTGCAGGCTGCAACTCGCCTGCACGAAGTCGGAATTGCTAGTAATCGCAGATCAGCATGCTGCGGTGAATACGTTCCCGGGCCTTGTACACACCGCCCGTCACACCATGAGAGCCGGGGGGACCCGAAGTCGGTAGTCTAACCGCAAGGAGGACGCCGCCGAAGGTAAAACTGGTGATTGGGGTGAAGTCGTAACAAGGTAGCCGTAGGAGAACCTGCGGCTGGATCACCTCCTTTCTAAGGAGTCAGGCAATGACAGAGCATCTAAGATGGTCGGTCATTGGAACAGGTGACAAGTTAAAGTTTAAGTAGATATTGTTCGATTTTGAGGGCCCTGAAAAGGACACTCAAAGACGTACCTTGAAAACTGAATAATAACTGCGAAACAAAGATTATAGTAAGTTCTTTTTTAAGAAATATTACAATTTCAAAAGGAAGGGTAACAATAATCTTCGTTGGCAAGAGAGAATCAAGAGGATACCAAATGTTCCAAGAGAACGTTTGAAAGGTCAAGCGAACAAGGGCGCAGGGCGAATGCCTTGGCACTGGGAGCCGATGAAAGACGTGATAAGCTGCGATAAGCTTCGGGGAGCTGCAAATAAGCATTGATCCGGAGATTTCTGAATGAGGAAACTCACCTGGGTTCATACTCAGGTACGTTATACTGAACTTAAAAATAGGTATATCGAGGGAACCGCCTGAACTGAAACATCTAAGTAGGGCGAGGAAGAGACATCAAACGAGATTCCGTAAGTAGTGGCGAGCGAACGCGGAAGAGGGCAAACCGGGAGTAGAAATACTTCCGGGGTACGGACCGCATTTAGGACTTAAGTTGTTAACCGAACGGCATGGGAAGGCCGGTCAGAGAGTGTGAGAACCACGTAGGTGAAAACGACAAGAGCTGAGCGAGTTCCAGAGTACGGCCAGACACGTGAAACCTGGTCGGAATACGGGGGGACCACCCTCCAACCCTAAATACTACCCAGTGACCGATAGCGTATAGTACTGTGAAGGAAAGGTGAAAAGCACCCCGGGAGGGGAGTGAAAAAGAACCTGAAACCCTGTGCCTACAAGCACCTAGAGCACGTCAAAGTGTGATAGGGTACTTTTTGTAGAACGGTCCGGCGAGCGATTGTATGCAGCAAGGTTAAGGACTTAAGGTCTGGAGCCGAAGCGAAAGCGAGTTTGAAAAGGGCGTTAAGTTGCATACAATGGGCCCGAAACCGGGTGACCTACCCATGGTCAGGTTGAAGTGGAAGTAAAATTCCATGGAGGACCGAACCGACCTCCGTTGAAAAGGCGGCGGATGAACTGTGGGTAGCGGAGAAATTCCAATCGAACCCGGAGATAGCTGGTTCTCCCCGAAATAGTTTTAGGACTAGCCTCAAGTTAGATACCTGGAGGTAAAGCACTGAATAGCCTAGCGGCCGAGAGGTTAGCGAAGCTTATCAAACTCAGAATGCCAGAGTATTGATGCTTGGGAGTCAGACAGTGTCAGATAAATGTCATTGTCAAAAGGGAAACAGCCCAGATCTACAGCTAAGGTCCCAAAGTCAGGTTAAGTGGAAAACGATGTGAAGATACGTAGACAACCAGGATGTTGGCTCAGAAGCAGCCACACATTCAAAGAGTGCGTAATAGCTCACTGGTCGAGCGTCTTTGCGCGGAGAATTTAACGGGGCTAAACCTGACACCGAAGCTTAGGCAATACAGCAATGTATTGGGTAGGGGAGCGTTGTATACGCGGTGAAACAGTAGCGCAAGCGGCTGTGGAGTGTATAGAAGTGAGAATGCCGGAATGAGTAGCGCGAATGCAGTGAGAATCTGCAT
The DNA here is from genome assembly GCF_023347235.1 of Faecalibacterium sp. I4-1-79. GTDB lineage: Bacteria > Bacillota > Clostridia > Oscillospirales > Ruminococcaceae > Faecalibacterium > Faecalibacterium tardum. The sequence continues at coordinate 316,032 of NZ_CP094467.1, forward strand.
GGCCGAAAGCCTCAGGTTTCTGGAGGAAGGTTCGTCCGCTCCAGGTTAGTCGGGAGCTAAGGTGAGGCCTAACGGCGTAGCCGATGCACAGACGGTAGAGATTCCGTCACCACCAAAAGAGTTAAACACAGGGACACATTTGAAGTCTCGGAGCCGGGTGTTGGTTCCGGTAGCGATCGAGGGAAGTTAGTACCGAAGTCCGGGATGGAAGATGGCGAGAAAAGCTGTGTGTATTTCTGCGGTGCCCGTACCGCAAACCGACACAGGTAGGTAGGAAGAAGATTCTAAGGCCAACGGGAGAAGGGTTGTTAAGGAACTCGGCAAATTGACCCCGTAACTTCGGGAGAAGGGGTGCTCCAGAGATGGAGCCGCAGAGAATCGGCCCAAGCAACTGTTTACCAAAAACACAGGTTTGTGCTAAATCGAAAGATGACGTATACGAGCTGACGCCTGCCCGGTGCTGGAAGGTTAAGAGGAGATGTGCAAGCATTGAATCGAAGCCCCAGTGAACGGCGGCCGTAACTATAACGGTCCTAAGGTAGCGAAATTCCTTGTCAGGTAAGTTCTGACCCGCATGAAAGGCGTAATGATTTGGGCACTGTCTCGACAGCCCGCCCGGCGAAATTGTAGTACCGGTGAAGATGCCGGTTACCCGCGACAAGACGGAAAGACCCCATGGAGCTTTACTGTAGCCTAATATTGGGTTTCGATGTTGCATGCACAGGATAGATGGGACACAGGGAAACAAGTGCTTTGGCATTTGTGGAGTGGCCGTTGGGATACCATCCTTGCGATATTGGAATTCTAACCTGCGCCTTTGAATCAAGGCGGGGGACATTGTTAGGTGGGCAGTTTGACTGGGGCGGTCGCCTCCTAAAGAGTAACGGAGGCGTTCAAAGGTTCGCTCAGCTTGAACGGAAATCAAGCAAAAGAGTGCAAACGCAGAAGCGAGCCTAACTGCGAGACTGACGGGTCGAGCAGTAACGAAAGTTGGAGTTAGTGATCCGGTGGTATGTGAGTGGAAATGCCATCGCTCAACGGATAAAAGTTACCCTGGGGATAACAGGCTGATCTCCCCCAAGAGTCCACATCGACGGGGAGGTTTGGCACCTCGATGTCGGCTCATCGCATCCTGGGGCTGTATTCGGTCCCAAGGGTTTGGCTGTTCGCCAATTAAAGCGGTACGCGAGCTGGGTTCAGAACGTCGTGAGACAGTTCGGTCCCTATCTGTCGTGGGCGCAGGATATTTGATGGGAGCTGTTCCTAGTACGAGAGGACCGGAGCGGACGTACCTCTGGCGCACCAGTTGTTCTGCCAAGGGCATAGCTGGGCAACTATGTACGGATCGGATAAACGCTGAAAGCATCTAAGCGTGAAGCCGACCCAAAGATAAGATATCCCATTGTTTCAAACAAGTAAGACCCCTTGAAGACTACAAGGTTGATAGGCATGATGTGTAAGTGGAGTGATCCATTCAGCAAGCATGTACTAATAGGTCGAGGGCTTGACCACAATTCGCTTGAGACTTTTAAGTCAACGAAAAAATGTCAGCAGTGATTATTCAGTTTTGAAGGCACGTCCTTCTAAAAATACTGGACAGATACGCAGAAATGTGTTATACTGATTCAGTCAAATCGGTCGGTGTCGATGACGGTAAGGTTCCACCTGTTCCCATTCCGAACACAGAAGTTAAGCTTACTTGTGCCGAAGATAGTTAGCTGGAAACGGCTTGTGAAAATAGGTAGTCGCCGACTTAACTGAAAGCTCTGAGATGAAAGTCTCAGGGCTTTTTTGTTGCGTTTCGGGACAAAAAATAGTATCATAAAAGGCAGAACCTTATACTTTCTACAGATTTTCCTGTTACACTGAATGCACAAGGAAAGGAGAGTCTATATGGACAAATTAACGAAAAAAGGGCTGGACGGTACCCAGCTCAAGACCATTGCACTGGCGCTGATGGTGCTGGACCACATTCATTATTTCTTCGAGTTCACCGGCTGTATCCCGACGGTGTTCAGTATGCTGGGGCGGCTCAGTGCGCCGCTGTTTCTGTTCTGCACGGTGGAGGGCTTTGCCCACACCCATGACCGCAAGCGGTATTTTGTCCGCATCTGGGCTATCGGTGCAGCCATGGCGGCGCTGGAATTCTTTATGATTTATGCCAAAGCCTTCCGGCGCGGGGATGGCTTCTATCCGCTGAATGCTATTTTTCAGGACCTTGCGCTGCTGTGCATCGTCTGGCAGGGCATCGACTGGCTGCGGGAGAAAAAATTCGCAAAGGGCATTGGCGCCATTGCTGCCGTTCTGTGCTGGCCGTATGTGGTGGTAGTATTTCTGCTGCTTTTCCCCGGGGTACAGGAGATGCCCATTGCTTCGACGATCGTGGCGTTTGTTATCACCAGCCCGCTGCCCATGTGGACAGCCATCACGGATGGCAGCTGGAGTTTTCTGCTGGGCGGCGTGCTGCTGTATGCCCTGCGGGGGCGGCGCAAAGTGCAGCTGACGGTATGGGCACTGGTGATTTTCCTGTGTGACTTTGCGCTGACCTTTGGGATGGCTTGCCGACAGGAGGGTTTTGTCTGGACGCAGATGTTCACCGACAACTACGAGTGGTTCGGGGTGGCGGCGGTGCTGCTGATGCTGCTGTACAACGGGCAGCGCGGCAGCGGGCACAAGCAGCTGTTCTACTGGTTCTACCCCGCCCATGTGTATCTGCTGTATGGGGCATCCTGCCTTGTTTATAACGTGTTGAGGTGATCTTGTGGCAAACATTCTGGCAGTGGATGACAATCTGGAACTCTGCAAGCTGATCCGCACCACTTTGGAGCGGGACGGCCACCGGGTAGAAACGCGGCAGGCGGGCAGAGATCTGACCGAGGCGCTTTGCCGCTGGGCAGACTGCATCCTGCTGGACGTGATGATGCCCGGGGAGGACGGCTTTGCGGTCTGTCGGCGCATCCGCAGCCTGACCGAAGTGCCCATCCTGTTTCTGAGTGCCCGCACCGACGAGGCTGCTGTGTTGGAGGGGCTGGGCATCGGGGCAGATGACTTTTTGTCCAAGCCCTTCCGGGTGGCTGAGCTGCGGGCGCGGGTGGCGGCACATCTGCGGCGGCAGAGCCGCACCCCGGCGCACCGGATGGTGCGCAGCGGCGTAGCCTTTGACCTGACCGCCCGGAGCGCGGCGGTGGAGGGGAAGGTGCTGCCGCTGACCCGCTCGGAGTATGCCATCTGCGAGTATCTGGCGCTGCACGCAGGGCAGACTTTTACCAAGGAGCAAATTTACGAAGCGGTTTTTGGTATTGACGGCACTGCGGACGACACTGCCGTGACACAGCACATCAAAAATATCCGGGCAAAGCTGCGGGCGGCGGGCGTGCCGGAGCCGGAAAAGCTGCTCAATACCGTGTGGGGCGTGGGGTACCGATGGAAAAGCGAAGACTGACCTCTCTGCGCAGCGTGCTGCTGCAATATCTGGTGCGCACGGCGCTGGCCTGCCTGCTGGTCGCGGTGGGGTGGCTGCTGGGGCTGATGCTGTGGATCCAGAACGGCGGGCTGTTTCTTCCCGCGAATCAAGCTGCACAGGCCTGTCAGAAAGCCGCACAGGACGTTTTACCGGGCATGACCGCCGCCACCTTTGACGAGACGCAGCTGGACTCCTTGTGCCGGTACGCCCTGTTTGCCGCGCCGGACAGCAGCGAGGTGCTGGCCACCAACATGGATGCCGGGCACTTGCAGCGGGCAATGGAGAACCGGCAGGGGAAAACCCGCTGGCATTTTGGCTACACGCAGTATTATATGACGTCAAAATTGCAGGACGGAACGGTCTGTCTGCTGCAATTTGACTATGCCGTGCCCTACGCCGACCCTGCGCTGCGGGGCGTGCTGCCGGATATGCAGACGGTGCACTGTATTCTGGGCATTCTGCTGTTGGTAGGCGCGGTGGTGTGGAGCACCCACAGGACCGGGCGCTTCCTGACCCGGGAGACCGAAAAGCTGACCGCCGCCGCGCAGGCGGTGGCGCGGAAGGATCTGGACAGCGCCGTGTTTTCCGGAGCGAAGGTGCGGGAGTACGAGAGCACTTTACAGGCATTGCAGACCATGGGCGACGCCCTGACCGGCAGCTTACAGAAGCAGTGGGCCATGGAGCAGCGGCAGCGGGAGCAGATCATTCAGTTGTCCCACAAGCTGAAAACGCCGCTGACCATCATCGAGGGCAACGCGGAGCTGCTGGCAGAGGATGACGGCCTGACCGCAGAGCAGAAAGCGCAGGTGGAGTCTATTTTGCAGGGCGCAGAGCAGACCCGCACCTATCTTGGCAAGATCCGTGCCGAGGTGCAGACCCCGCTGCGCTATAAACGGAATGTAGAATGATGGCAGAAATAGACGAATTGGAGCAAATTCCGCTGCATTTTGTTTCCGAAAACCATGAAAAGAGCTTCCCAAACGTCCGCAGGCGTTCTGGAAGCTCCATAAAAATGCTTATTCCACGTTAAAGGGCTGCTGCACGTTTTGTGCAGCAGCCCTTTGCTCGTTTTACTGTTTTGCCAGCTGCTTGTCCAACCAAGCGGCAATGTCCGCGAAAACCTCCAACTTGTTGGTCTCCACCAACAGCTCGTGGCGGGCACCGGGGTAGAAGATGCTTTCAATGTTCTGCACACCGGCGTCCTTCAGGCTCTGGATGGCGCGGCGCACGCCCTTGCCCTGCTCGCCCACCGGGTCGGCATCGCCGGAGAGGAAGAGCAGCGGCAGGTCCTTGGGCATCCGTGCCAGAAAAGCCGGGTCGTGCAGGCGCAGAATGCCGCTGAACATACTGTAATAGGCGTTCAGCGTAAAGGTGAAGGTGCAGCGCTCCTCCGCCAGATACTTGTCCACCTCAGCCTGATCGCGGTTGAGCCAGTCGTGGGTGGTGCGGCCCTCCAGCCCCTTGTTGTAGCCCATAAAGGAAAGGTTGGCCACAAGGCTGCTGCGGTAGTGCCAGCCGTGGAAGGCTGCCAGCACCCGGCAAAGGGTCTTGGCAACCTTGACCAGCGCCTTGGGCTGGAAGCCGGTGCCCATGATGATGGCACCGTCCAGCTCCCGGCCATACTCGCACAGATACTGCCGGGCGTAGAAAGAGCCCATGCTGTGTCCCAGCAAAAAGTAGGGCAGGTTCGGGTACAGCTCCTTGGTCAGCACGGTTACGGCGTGCAGGTCGGCCAGTACGGCGCGGTTGCCGTCCGGCTCGGCAAAATAGCCATAGTCCTCCTTGGTGCGGATGGACGCACCGTGCCCCAGATGGTCGTGGCCGGTGACCAGAATGCCCCGGTCGGCCAGATATTCCGCCAAGGGGCGGTAGCGGTCGATGTACTCCACCATGCCGTGGGACAGCTGCAGCACCGCCCGCACCTGCCCCTCCGGGACGCAGCGAAAGCCGTGCAGGGTGCGCCCCGGCACGGTGGAGGGAAGGGTAAAGTCGATGAACTGACTCATGAGAAAGGGGCCTCCTTTCTGCGTTACAGTGCGCTGAGCTTACGACGGCAGGCGGTGCAGATGCAGTAGCCGCCAAACTGGATGGCCTGCTCGTCCACCTCTCCGCAGAAATCGCAGCTGCCGGAGGGACGGTACTTTTTCAGGACGATGGCGTCCCCATCCACAAAGATCTCCAATTTGGTGTCGGTGTCGAGGTGCATACTAGTGCGCAGCTCCTTCGGCAGAACGATCCGTCCCAGCGAGTCAATGCCGCGAACGATGCCAGTGCTTTTCATAATGTGTCATTCTCCTTCACTATTCCTATTTAGCAACCACTGACACAATAGGAAAATTGTGCCAGCGCCGATAAGCTTAGTATACAAAAAATAGCAGCTTTCGTCAATGATTGCGTGCTGATTCGACAAAAAACAACCTTTTGCACATAAAGGTGGGAGAGATTCTCTCTGTGAAAAAAGGGGTTCAGGAAAGCCCACAGGCTTTCCTGAACCCCAAAATTACAAATAATTCTTCTTCGCCGTCTCAGCTCAGCTCCACAGGGGCTTCGGGCTGGTTCTCCACGCGGGCGCTGGTGCGACCCTCGGGACGGATCTCGCCGGCAGCGGTCAGCGAGAGCTTGGTCAGGGTGGGGCCTACCAGCTCGTACACCAACACCGAGAACAGCACCACGTTGCGTACCATGTGGCCGTCCGACAGCTCGGCAGCGGTAGCAGCCATGCCCAGCGCCACGCCGGCCTGCGGCAGCAGGGTGATGCCCAGATACTTCTGGATGGCGGGGCTGCAGCTGGTGGCGCGGCAGCTCAGGTAGGAGCCGCTGATCTTACCGGCAGAGCGCGCCGCAATGTACACCACGCCGATGAGCAGCACCATGGGGTTGGTAAGGATGGTCAGATCCAGTTCTGCGCCGGACAGCACGAAGAACAGGATGTTGATGGGGGACACCCAGCGGTCCAGACGATCCATCAGCTCGTCCGAGGTGGGGCAGACATTGCAGAACACCGTGCCGGTCATCATGCACACCAGCAGCAGAGAGAAGCCGCAGCGGGTGCCGTTGATCTCGAATTTGGTCATGGACAAGCCCACGGTCAGCAGCACAAAGGCCACCGACAGGCTCATGCGCTTGGAGCGGGAGTGGAAGTAGACTTCCAGCAGGTTCAGAAAATAACCGGCGGCAGCGCCCAGCACCAGCGAGAGCGCGATCTCCAGCAGCGGCTCCAGCACCACGCTCACAGGGTCGATGCGGCCTTGCTCCAGCGCGTTTGCCACGCCGTAGGAGGCCGAGAACAGCACCAGACCCACGGCATCGTCAATGGCGACCACCATCAGCAGAAGCTTGGTTAAAGGGCCGTCCGCCTTATACTGTTTGACCACCATCAGGGTAGCAGCGGGTGCGGTAGCGGCGGCGATAGAGCCCAGCGTGATGGCAGAGGCCAGCGAGATGGCGTCCGGGCGGGCAAAGTGCAGGGCAACGAGGGCGATATCCACCAGCGCGGTGGTGATCACCGCCTGCGCAATGCCCACGGTCACGGCGCGGCGTCCCATGTGCTTCAGGGCGCTGAGCCGGAACTCGTTGCCGATGACGAAGGCGATAAAGCCCAGCGCCACCTGTGTGAGGACGCCGTAGCCCTCCACGGCAACAAGGCTGCCAAAGCCAAAGCCGAAACGGCTCAGCCCCAGCCGACCCAGAAAGAAGGGGCCCAGCAGCAGGCCGGTAAGCAGGTAAGCGGTAACGGCGGGCAGACGCACGGCCTTAGCAGCGCGTGACATGAGCAGACCGGCGATCAGGGCAAGGGACAGACAGATCAACATTTGTTCCATAATGTGGTTTGTATTGGGTGCGCAGCCAAAGGCCGCAGCACTCGGTTCCTCCTTGTCAAAAAAGTATCGAACTCCTGTGTGAAATCCAGTGCGGGGTCAAAATGGGAAAACGTATCCAGTATACCGGAATAATGGAGGAAAAGCAACCATCCCGCGCGTTTCGTACAGACTTTGGCACGAAAAGATATGTTTACCCCTCTGAGCTTCGCTTCGCTCAGCAGATTCCCCAAGGGGACGCCAACCCTCTCAGGCGCTACCGCGCCAGCTCCCCCGAAGGGGGAACTTTTACGCATCTGCCGGTAAGCGCTGATAAAGCTCCCCCCTCGGGGGAGCTGGCACGCCGTCAGGCGTGACTGAGAGGGTTCGGCCGTCCCCTTGGGGAAGGTGGCTGCGACCAACGGGAGCAGACGGAAGGGGCTCCCTCAAACAAAAATCCCCCCGTCATTTAAGATGACAGGGGGAAAACGATGCTTTTAGTTGAACTTGAAGATCTTGCGCAGCTGGCGGTAGGTGGCTACGACCACCTTGTCGCCGCCGGGGAAGCGCAGGTCGGTCAGACCGCCAAGGTTCACGCGCACGGCGCGGTAAACGCCGGGGGTAACGTGATCCTTGAGGTACTGCCACAGCTCGGCCTTTTTGGCGTGTGCCTCGGCGCTGCCGTCCAGCAGCAGAAAGATGTCACTGACTGCCATCATCACCGACAGGTAGTGCACCATGTAGGCGCGCAGACGCTTCTGATCCTTCAGCGCATCCAGATCCTGACAGTCGATCATGTGCTTTGTGACCCGCAGCTGCTGATCCACGCGGCCGATCATCACGCTCTCGTTCACGCTCTGGTCTGCGCGGCCGATGAAGTAGCGGTACAGATCCAGATCCATATAGTACATGCTCTTGACGTAGGGCAGGGGCTGGTACACAAAGATATTGTCCACATAGAAGGTGTGCTTGGGCAGCACCATGCCGCACTGGCGCAGCACCTCGGTGCGGTACATGACCGAGTGCATCAGCAGGTTCTGATCCGGGCGGAAGTGCCGGACGTGCACCCAGTCGAACAGGCGGTTCTGCGGGAACACGTTGGTATAGCGCACGGTATGGCTGGTGCCGTCCTCCACATGCTCGTACACATAGTTGCAGATCATCAGATCCGGCGCGGTGCCGCGGGCAACCAGTGTGGTCAGACGCTCCAGCACCTTCTTCAGGGCGTCGGTGTCCAGCCAGTCGTCGCTGTCTACTACCTTGTAGTACAGGCCGGTGGCGTTGCGGATGCCCTGATTCACGCCCTCGCCATGGCCGCCGTTCTCCTGATGGATGGCCTTGACGATGGTGGGGTACTTTGCGGCGTACTCGTCGCAGATGGCGGGGGTGTCATCCTTGACGGAACCATCGTCCACCAGAATGATCTCGGCCTGCTCGCCTGCGCTCAGCAGCGTTTCGATGCAGTGACGCATATAGGCTGCCGAGTTGTAGCAGGGCACGGCAAAGGTGATAAGTTTCTGCTGCATATTATAAATGCTCCTTTTTACATTGCATGATCCATGCCGGGCAGTCTGCGGGGGGCATGGAGATATGTGTTCTCATTATAGCATTTTCGCGCCTGAAAAGCTATCCTTCCCGGGCAGAAAGAGTGGATATCGCACATTTTTGCGCAAAGTGACGCTTTTTTCTGCCAAAAGTATCGGTTTTGTGGTATACTGATAAGGTTTTGAGCGACTGGCGCGTCAGCGCACCTACTTATATAACGGAGGAGACCATGGAAAACCCGCACAGTATCCTGAAAAAAGTTTTCGGCTACGACAGCTTCCGCCCCGGGCAGGAGGAGATCGTCAGCCGCCTGCTGGCTGGGCAGGATGTGCTGGCGGTCATGCCCACCGGCGCGGGCAAATCCATCTGCTATCAGGTACCGGCGTTGCTTTTGCCGGGCATCACCATCGTGGTGTCCCCGCTGGTCAGCCTGATGAAGGATCAGGTGGGAGCGCTGGTGCAGGCGGGCGTGGCGGCGGCTTTTCTGAACAACAGCCTGACCGACAACCAGAAGGCGCTGATGCTGCACCGCGCCCGGGAGGGCTGGTACAAGATCATCTATGTGGCACCGGAGCGGCTGGAGATGCCGGGCTTCCAGCGGTTCGCGCAGGAGCGGCAGATCAGCATGGTCACGGTGGACGAGGCGCACTGCATCAGCCAGTGGGGACAGGATTTCCGCCCCAGCTATCTGCGCATCAAGGAATTTGTGGACAGCCTGCCCAGCCGCCCGGTCATGGGTGCATTCACCGCCACCGCCACCGCCCATGTGCGGGAGGATATCCGCACCCATCTGGCGCTGCAAGCGCCCTACGAGGTGACCACCAGCTTCGACCGCCCCAACCTGTACTTCGAGACCCGGCGGGCACTGCCCAGCCAAAAGCCCAAGGAGCTGCTGGAACTGGTGCTCAAAGAGGGCAATCATGCGGGCATCGTGTATTGCAGCACCACCCGGCAGGTAGACGAGACGGTGCAGCTGCTGCAAAGCCGCAGCATCCGGGCGGCAGCCTACCACGCCAAGCTGGACGCGGACACCCGGCGGCAGAATCAGGACGATTTCCTCTACGACCGGGTGCAGGTGATGGTGGCCACCAATGCCTTTGGCATGGGCATCGACAAGCCCAACGTGCGGTTCGTCATCCATTATAATATGCCAAAGGATCTGGAAAGCTATTATCAGGAGGCAGGGCGTGCCGGGCGCGACGGTCAGCCCGCCCGATGCACCCTGCTGTATTCCGGCACGGATGTGCGCACCATCCGCTTTTTCATCGACAAGGAGCGGGAGGCCGACAATGGTCTGCCCGCGGATGTAAAGGCCGAAGCCGCCCGCAAGGCAGAGGAGCGGCTCAAGTACATGACCTTCTACTCCACCACCCAGCACTGTCTGCGCGGCTTTCTGCTGCAATACTTCGGAGAAGCAGCGCCCAAAAAGTGCGGCAACTGCTCCTGCTGCCTTGCCGCCGAGCAGGAAGCGCAGTTGCAGGTGGAATACGCCCGCCGCCGTGCCGCCCAAAGCGCCGACCGGCTGGAAAAGCCACGCCGCGCAAAGCCCGCCGCGGGCAGCCTGAGCGAAGCGGACGAAAAGCTGCTCAACGCCCTGTACGCGGTGCGCAAGCGCTTGGCAGGCAAGCAGAACCTGCCCGCCTTTATGGTGTTCAATGATGCCACCCTGCGGGAGATGGCAGAGAAAAAGCCCATGAGCATCGACGAGCTGCTGAACATCAGCGGCGTGGGCGAAAAGAAAGCCGCCCGCTACGGCAATGCCTTCCTGCGCGTCATCGAGGACGCTGTGGGCAGCCGGGAATGAGAAAAGAAAGAAGCCGCTGCACAGTCTGTGCAGCGGCTTCTTTTAGTGCGGGACGATTTCGAATGGCCTCCGCGTTGCTTTGGCCATATTCAGCGGAAGAATTATTTTTAATAGAGCGTTTGTCGCGGCCTGCGGGCCGCGACAAACGCATTTTCACGAGAAGGAGTTCAGCACCGCTTACCGTTCCATGGTATGGGTGGCGAATACCTTTTCGTCCTCCCACCACACGGGCTGCCCGGCGGCAAGGGACTTGGGCACATCCAGCAGGCGCTGGTTGCGGCTGCCGCGGAAACGCAGAGAGATGTCGTGCTCGGCCTGCACGAATCTGCCGTCCACCAGCACATCCAGCAGTGCCAGCAGCTCGTCGGTCACCTCGCACCGCGCGGGACTGGGCTCTTTGCCGGTAAGCTGTTCCCAAGTGTAGCCGGAGTAGCACCACACCGTCTTGGCGGGGTACAGCGCCTTGAAGTTGCGTACAAAGGGCAGCAGCTCCCGCTGGTTTTCCGGCTCAAAGGGTTCGCCGCCCAACAGGGAGAGCCCGGCGATATAGTCCGGCTGGCAGGAGGCGAATATCTCGTTGCGCACGGTCTTATCAAAGGGCTGACCGTAGGCAAAGTCCCATGCCACGGCGTTGAAGCAGCCCGGGCAGTGGTGGCGGCAGCCGGACACAAAAACGCTGGTGCGCACCCCGGGGCCGTTGGCGATATCGTAATATTTGATGTTTGCGTAGTTCATGCTCATGTTCCTGTCGTTTGCTGAAAAGATATTTGGAGCGGCCTGAAGGCCGCTCCAAATATAAATCATAAATAAATTTTGGCGTTTTTTACAGATGCAGCACGCGGTCCTTGATCTCCTGCGTGCGTCCCTGGTTCCAGAACTGAGTGCCGATATAACCGCAGGTGCGGCGGGCAACGTTCAGCTTGTTCTGGTCGCGGTTGCCGCACTTGGGGCACTCCCACACCAGCTTGCCGTCATCCTCCACGATCTTGATCTCGCCATCGTAGCCGCACACCTGACAGTAGTCGGACTTGGTGTTCAACTCGGCGTACATGATGTTGTCGTAGATGAACTGCAGCACGCTTATGACGGCTTCCAGATTGTCCTGCATGTTGGGCACTTCCACATAGCTGATGGCACCGCCCGGGGACAGGCGCTGGAAGTCGGCCTCAAACTTCAGCTTGGTAAAAGCGTCGATGGGCTCGGAAACATGGACGTGGTAGCTGTTGGTGATATAGTTCTTGTCCGTGATGCCCTTCACGATGCCAAAGCGCTTTTGCAGGCACTTGGCAAACTTGTAGGTGGTGGATTCCAGCGGGGTGCCGTAGAGGGAGTAGTCCATGTTCTCGGCTTTCTTCCACGCGTTGCACTTGTCGTTCATGTGCTGCATCACACTTAATGCAAAGGGCTTGGCACCGGCATCGGTGTGGCTCTTGCCGGTCATATACTTCACGCATTCGTACAGGCCGGCATAGCCCAGACTGATGGTGGAATAGCCGCCGAAGAGCAGCTTGTCGATCTTTTCGCCCTTCTTCAGGCGTGCCAGTGCGCCGTACTGCCACAGAATGGGGGCAGCATCACTGGGGGTGCCCAGCAGCCGCTTATGGCGTGCCTGCAAAGCCCGGTGGCACAGATCCAGACGCTCGTCAAAGATCTTCCAGAACTTTTCAAAGTTGCCGCCGGAGCTCAGGGCAACGTCCACCAGATTGATGGTGACCACGCCCTGATTGAAGCGGCCGTAGTACTTGGGCTTGCCGGTCTCGGGGTCTACATAGGGGGTCAGGAAGCTGCGGCAGCCCATGCAGGTGTAGCAGTGGCCCTCGCCATTCTTGTCCACCTTGAGTTCCAGCATCTTCTTTTCCGAGATATAGTCCGGCACCATACGCTTGGCGGTGCACTTGGCGGCCAGCTCGGTCAGGTAGTAGTAGGGAGCGCCGGGGCGGATGTTGTCCTCCTCCAGAACATAGATCAGCTTGGGGAAGGCGGGGGTGATCCACACGCCTGCCTCGTTCTTCACGCCCTGATAGCGCTGCCGGATGGTCTCTTCAATAATGATGGCAAGGTCGGCCTTTTCCTGCGGGTTGCGGGCCTCGCCCAGATACATGAATACAGTAATAAAGGGTGCCTGACCGTTGGTGGTCATCAGGGTGACCACCTGATACTGGATGGTCTGCACGCCGCGGTTGATCTCGTTGCGCAGACGGCGCTCCACGATCTCCTTCTTGCGCTCGGCAGAGACGTCCAGCCCTTCCATCTCCAGCTCCACCTCAGCGGCGATCTTCTTGCGGGAGACGTCCACAAAGGGAGCCAGATGGGTCAGGCTGATGCTCTGACCGCCGTACTGGTTGGAAGCTACCTGTGCAATGATCTGGGTGGCAATGTTGCAGGCAGTGGAGAAGCTGTGCGGCTTCTCAATATAGGTGCCGGAAATAACGGTGCCGTTCTGCAGCATATCTTCCAGGTTCACCAGATCGCAGTTGTGCATGTGCTGGGCAAAATAGTCGGAATCGTGGAAGTGGATCAGACCCTCCTGATGCGCCTTTACGATCTCCGGGTCCAGCAGCAGACGGGCGGTCAGATCCTTGGAGATCTCGCCGGCCATATAGTCGCGCTGCACACTGTTGACGGTGGGGTTCTTGTTGGCGTTCTCCTGCTTGACCTCTTCGTTCTGGCACTCGATCAGGCTCAGGATACGCTCGTCAGTGGTGTTGGTCTGGCGCTTCAGGCTCTGGACGTAGCGGTAGGTGATATAGTGGCGTGCTACATCGTGCGCCTGAATGTCCATCAGCTGGTTCTCCACCAGATCCTGTACTTCTTCCACGCTGACCGCGCGGTTGAGCTGCTGGCACTGGTCGGTAACGGCTGCGGCGATCTGGGTGATCTGCTCCCGGCTCAGACGAGCCTGACCGCCCACAGAATCGCTGGCTTTGGTAACGGCGGTGATGATCTTGGTAATATCAAAAGGAACTTCTGCACCGTTTCGTTTGATGATCTTCATCGGTTCTCCTCCTTCTATATAGGCGCATTGTGAACGGGTACCTCTTATCATAAGAGATACCCGTCTGCGCACAACGATATCCAACAAACTGAATGTAACTCTATTTTATCATTATCTAGTGGCAAGTCAAGCAAAATACCACTATATTTTGCGTTTTGTAGCAATCGCCAAAAATAGCAGATATTTTTCGGGACAAAATTTTGCACGGAAACTCTTGACAGCGCAGTACGCTTTCCGGCGGGTAATATAAGCCACAGTCTATACCTGTCTGGGTTTCACACTGCCTATATAATGTAATAATATAGAGTTGAACCCTCTCAGGCGCTGCGCGCCAGCTCCCCCGAAAGGGGGAGCTTTTATGCATCTTCCGGTCAGCCCAATAAAGATCCCCCCGAGAGGACAGATTTCCCCCGGCCGGGGGAAAATGTCACCGCAAGTGACAAAAGGGGGAATCTGGCATCGCGCAGCGATGCCTGAGAGGGTTCGTTTCGGTTGGAGTTTTGCCCCAACCCCCCCTCCGCAAAGAAATTGGAAAAAAGATGTCAAAAAGTGTTGACAAGCGCCCCGGTGTGTGGTATTATACTTGAGCGCCAAGCGCTGAGACAAAAGAATGACTTCTGAAAGCTCAGCAGGAAGCCCTTGAAAAGAACCAATGAACGTTCAAATGTTCCGGTTAGCACCGAGAAACTGCTGAGCGATTTAAGTTCAGAAAAGTTCAAAAGCTTCTCAAAAAAAGTGCTTGACAAAAAACCACTTCTGTGGTAAAATAATCAAGTCGTCAGCCGCTAAGGCTGCGGCGCACAGGACCTTGAAAATTGAACAATATCGAAAGAACTTGTAACGGAACCTATTTTCGTGTTGGAAAAACACGGTAAACAATTCCAAACAAAAGTAATTCACACAGGACGCAAGCGATTGCGTGCTGAGCGAAACAAGATTTAACACTTTTAAGTGATAAATATCATTTATAAAGAGTTTGATCCTGGCTCAGGACGAACGCTGGCGGCGCGCCTAACACATGCAAGTCGAACGAGCGAGAGAGAGCTTGCTTTCTCGAGCGAGTGGCGAACGGGTGAGTAACGCGTGAGGAACCTGCCTCAAAGAGGGGGACAACAGTTGGAAACGACTGCTAATACCGCATAAGCCCACGGCTCGGCATCGAGCAGAGGGAAAAGGAGCAATCCGCTTTGAGATGGCCTCGCGTCCGATTAGCTAGTTGGTGAGGTAACGGCCCACCAAGGCGACGATCGGTAGCCGGACTGAGAGGTTGAACGGCCACATTGGGACTGAGACACGGCCCAGACTCCTACGGGAGGCAGCAGTGGGGAATATTGCACAATGGGGGAAACCCTGATGCAGCGACGCCGCGTGGAGGAAGAAGGTCTTCGGATTGTAAACTCCTGTTGTTGAGGAAGATAATGACGGTACTCAACAAGGAAGTGACGGCTAACTACGTGCCAGCAGCCGCGGTAAAACGTAGGTCACAAGCGTTGTCCGGAATTACTGGGTGTAAAGGGAGCGCAGGCGGGAAGACAAGTTGGAAGTGAAATCCATGGGCTCAACCCATGAACTGCTTTCAAAACTGTTTTTCTTGAGTAGTGCAGAGGTAGGCGGAATTCCCGGTGTAGCGGTGGAATGCGTAGATATCGGGAGGAACACCAGTGGCGAAGGCGGCCTACTGGGCACCAACTGACGCTGAGGCTCGAAAGTGTGGGTAGCAAACAGGATTAGATACCCTGGTAGTCCACACTGTAAACGATGATTACTAGGTGTTGGAGGATTGACCCCTTCAGTGCCGCAGTTAACACAATAAGTAATCCACCTGGGGAGTACGACCGCAAGGTTGAAACTCAAAGGAATTGACGGGGGCCCGCACAAGCAGTGGAGTATGTGGTTTAATTCGACGCAACGCGAAGAACCTTACCAAGTCTTGACATCCTGCGACGCACATAGAAATATGTGTTTCCTTCGGGACGCAGAGACAGGTGGTGCATGGTTGTCGTCAGCTCGTGTCGTGAGATGTTGGGTTAAGTCCCGCAACGAGCGCAACCCTTATGGTCAGTTACTACGCAAGAGGACTCTGGCCAGACTGCCGTTGACAAAACGGAGGAAGGTGGGGATGACGTCAAATCATCATGCCCTTTATGACTTGGGCTACACACGTACTACAATGGCGTTAAACAAAGAGAAGCAAGACCGCGAGGTGGAGCAAAACTCAGAAACAACGTCCCAGTTCGGACTGCAGGCTGCAACTCGCCTGCACGAAGTCGGAATTGCTAGTAATCGCAGATCAGCATGCTGCGGTGAATACGTTCCCGGGCCTTGTACACACCGCCCGTCACACCATGAGAGCCGGGGGGACCCGAAGTCGGTAGTCTAACCGCAAGGAGGACGCCGCCGAAGGTAAAACTGGTGATTGGGGTGAAGTCGTAACAAGGTAGCCGTAGGAGAACCTGCGGCTGGATCACCTCCTTTCTAAGGAGTCAGGCAATGACAGAGCATCTAAGATGGTCAGTCATTGGAACAGGTGACAAGTTAAAGTTTAAGTAGATATTGTTCGATTTTGAGGGCCCTGAAAAGGGGTTACTCAAAACCTTATGTGGGGGTTTAGCTCAGCTGGGAGAGCACCTGCTTTGCAAGCAGGGGGTCAAGGGTTCGATTCCCTTAATCTCCACCACATGGGCCAATAGCTCAGCTGGCTAGAGCACACGACTGATAATCGTGAGGTCGATGGTTCGAGTCCATTTTGGCCCACCATGTGATGAAAGTCAGAGTTCCGGGAGACCGGGCTTTGAGGGACATCACCAAGACGTACCTTGAAAACTGAATAATAACTGCGAAACAAAGATTATAGTAAGTTCTTTTTAAGAAATATTACAATTTCAAAAGGAAGGGTAACAATAATCTTCGTTGGCAAGAGAGAATCAAGAGGATACCAAATGTTCCAAGAGAACGTTTGAAAGGTCAAGCGAACAAGGGCGCAGGGCGAATGCCTTGGCACTGGGAGCCGATGAAAGACGTGATAAGCTGCGATAAGCTTCGGGGAGCTGCAAATAAGCATTGATCCGGAGATTTCTGAATGAGGAAACTCACCTGGGTTCATACTCAGGTACGTTATACTGAACTTAAAAATAGGTATATCGAGGGAACCGCCTGAACTGAAACATCTAAGTAGGGCGAGGAAGAGACATCAAACGAGATTCCGTAAGTAGTGGCGAGCGAACGCGGAAGAGGGCAAACCGGGAGTAGAAATACTTCCGGGGTACGGACCGCATTTAGGACTTAAGTTGTTAACCGAACGGCATGGGAAGGCCGGTCAGAGAGTGTGAGAACCACGTAGGTGAAAACGACAAGAGCTGAGCGAGTTCCAGAGTACGGCCAGACACGTGAAACCTGGTCGGAATACGGGGGGACCACCCTCCAACCCTAAATACTACCCAGTGACCGATAGCGTATAGTACTGTGAAGGAAAGGTGAAAAGCACCCCGGGAGGGGAGTGAAAAAGAACCTGAAACCCTGTGCCTACAAGCACCTAGAGCACGTCAAAGTGTGATAGGGTACTTTTTGTAGAACGGTCCGGCGAGCGATTGTATGCAGCAAGGTTAAGGACTTAAGGTCTGGAGCCGAAGCGAAAGCGAGTTTGAAAAGGGCGTTAAGTTGCATACAATGGGCCCGAAACCGGGTGACCTACCCATGGTCAGGTTGAAGTGGAAGTAAAATTCCATGGAGGACCGAACCGACCTCCGTTGAAAAGGCGGCGGATGAACTGTGGGTAGCGGAGAAATTCCAATCGAACCCGGAGATAGCTGGTTCTCCCCGAAATAGTTTTAGGACTAGCCTCAAGTTAGATACCTGGAGGTAAAGCACTGAATAGCCTAGCGGCCGAGAGGTTAGCGAAGCTTATCAAACTCAGAATGCCAGAGTATTGATGCTTGGGAGTCAGACAGTGTCAGATAAATGTCATTGTCAAAAGGGAAACAGCCCAGATCTACAGCTAAGGTCCCAAAGTCAGGTTAAGTGGAAAACGATGTGAAGATACGTAGACAACCAGGATGTTGGCTCAGAAGCAGCCACACATTCAAAGAGTGCGTAATAGCTCACTGGTCGAGCGTCTTTGCGCGGAGAATTTAACGGGGCTAAACCTGACACCGAAGCTTAGGCAATACAGCAATGTATTGGGTAGGGGAGCGTTGTATACGCGGTGAAACAGTAGCGCAAGCGGCTGTGGAGTGTATAGAAGTGAGAATGCCGGAATGAGTAGCGCGAATGCAGTGAGAATCTGCATGGCCGAAAGCCTCAGGTTTCTGGAGGAAGGTTCGTCCGCTCCAGGTTAGTCGGGAGCTAAGGTGAGGCCTAACGGCGTAGCCGATGCACAGACGGTAGAGATTCCGTCACCACCAAAAGAGTTAAACACAGGGACACATTTGAAGTCTCGGAGCCGGGTGTTGGTTCCGGTAGCGATCGAGGGAAGTTAGTACCGAAGTCCGGGATGGAAGATGGCGAGAAAAGCTGTGTGTATTTCTGCGGTGCCCGTACCGCAAACCGACACAGGTAGGTAGGAAGAAGATTCTAAGGCCAACGGGAGAAGGGTTGTTAAGGAACTCGGCAAATTGACCCCGTAACTTCGGGAGAAGGGGTGCTCCAGAGATGGAGCCGCAGAGAATCGGCCCAAGCAACTGTTTACCAAAAACACAGGTTTGTGCTAAATCGAAAGATGACGTATACGAGCTGACGCCTGCCCGGTGCTGGAAGGTTAAGAGGAGATGTGCAAGCATTGAATCGAAGCCCCAGTGAACGGCGGCCGTAACTATAACGGTCCTAAGGTAGCGAAATTCCTTGTCAGGTAAGTTCTGACCCGCATGAAAGGCGTAATGATTTGGGCACTGTCTCGACAGCCCGCCCGGCGAAATTGTAGTACCGGTGAAGATGCCGGTTACCCGCGACAAGACGGAAAGACCCCATGGAGCTTTACTGTAGCCTAATATTGGGTTTCGATGTTGCATGCACAGGATAGATGGGACACAGGGAAACAAGTGCTTTGGCATTTGTGGAGTGGCCGTTGGGATACCATCCTTGCGATATTGGAATTCTAACCTGCGCCTTTGAATCAAGGCGGGGGACATTGTTAGGTGGGCAGTTTGACTGGGGCGGTCGCCTCCTAAAGAGTAACGGAGGCGTTCAAAGGTTCGCTCAGCTTGAACGGAAATCAAGCAAAAGAGTGCAAACGCAGAAGCGAGCCTAACTGCGAGACTGACGGGTCGAGCAGTAACGAAAGTTGGAGTTAGTGATCCGGTGGTATGTGAGTGGAAATGCCATCGCTCAACGGATAAAAGTTACCCTGGGGATAACAGGCTGATCTCCCCCAAGAGTCCACATCGACGGGGAGGTTTGGCACCTCGATGTCGGCTCATCGCATCCTGGGGCTGTATTCGGTCCCAAGGGTTTGGCTGTTCGCCAATTAAAGCGGTACGCGAGCTGGGTTCAGAACGTCGTGAGACAGTTCGGTCCCTATCTGTCGTGGGCGCAGGATATTTGATGGGAGCTGTTCCTAGTACGAGAGGACCGGAGCGGACGTACCTCTGGCGCACCAGTTGTTCTGCCAAGGGCATAGCTGGGCAACTATGTACGGATCGGATAAACGCTGAAAGCATCTAAGCGTGAAGCCGACCCAAAGATAAGATATCCCATTGTTTCAAACAAGTAAGACCCCTTGAAGACTACAAGGTTGATAGGCATGATGTGTAAGTGGAGTGATCCATTCAGCAAGCATGTACTAATAGGTCGAGGGCTTGACCACAATTCGCTTGAGACTTTTAAGTCAACGAAAAAATGCTAGCAGTGATTATTCAGTTTTGAAGGCACGTCCTTCTAAGAAATACTGGACAGAAACACAGAAATGTGTTATACTGATTCAGTCAAATCGGTCGGTGTCGATGACGGTAAGGTTCCACCTGTTCCCATTCCGAACACAGAAGTTAAGCTTACTTGTGCCGAAGATAGTTAGCTGGAAACGGCTTGTGAAAATAGGTAGTCGCCGACTTAACAAAGAGCTCTGAGAGAAATCTCGGGGCTTTTTTTACGTATAGAATATGAATTTTCTACAAATAAAGCAAGATATAATTGAAAATTCATATTTTGTTAAAGTACTTTATAGGAATTAGTTGCAGCTAAGGGATGCTTATGATACAATAATAATATGTTATTGTGATGAAAAATGGGATTTGACGAGGATGTATTACAAAATGAAAGGAAGTAGTTGCGGTGAAGGTGGCGATGATCGGGCACAAGGATTTTCCAAGTCGCTCGGGCGGTGTAGAGGTCATGGTCGGCGGGCTGGCCAGAAGTCTGGTGGAACGCGGCTATGACGTTACCGTGTATAACCGCGGCTTGGAAAAGCACCATAATGTGTACGATGTGGACGGCGTTCACGCACGGCGGGTGTTTACCCTGCAAAAGCCTGCACTGAATGCCACGATCTACTCTTTTCTGGCTACTTTTGATGCGCTGTTCCGGGGTTTTGATGTGATCCATTACCACGCCATCGGACCCAGCGTACCGCTGCTGATCGCTAAACTGTTCGGCAAGCACACCGTATGTACGGTGCACGGTTTGAACTGGAAGGTGGACAAGTGGCGCGGCTTTGCAAGCCGTTACATGAAGCTGGGAGAGAAGATCGCCGCAAAATATGCGGATGATCTGGTGGTGCTTTCGGAGACGGAGTGGAACTATTTTTTGCAGAAGTATGACCGCGCGTCTATTCTGATCCCCAATGCTATCCGCTTTTATGAAAGGCACGATTGCAGTCTGATCCGGGAAAAATATGGGCTGAAGCAGGGAGAGTACATCCTGTATGTGGGGCGCATCTCGCCGGAAAAGGGCACGATGGATCTGGTGGAGGGCTACCGCAAAGCCAAGACGGGGAAAAAGCTTGTACTGGTCGGCCCGCTGGATGACAGCGAATATTGCAGAGCAGTACAGCAGCAGGCACAGGATGACCCCAATATCATCATGACAGACTATGTGGTGGGCGACCCGCTGAAGGAGCTTTACAGCAACTGTGGACTGTTCGTTCTGCCCAGCCACACCGAGGGGCTTTCTCTATCTTTGCTGGAGGGGCTGTCTATCGGTGCACGGTGTCTGGTGAGCGATATCTCCGAGAATACGGTCGTGACCGACATTTATGGCGCGGCCTTTACGCCGGAGGATACGGACGACCTTGCCCGGGCGCTGGAGCGAGAATGCGCACAGGAGTACCCGGACGCAATGCGGCAGCAACAGATCGAGTACGTCCATACAAATTTTGAGTACGATGTGATGCTGGATCGTTACGAGGAGGTCTATCATCATGTGGTGGGCAATCCGCTGACGGCGATGCCCTCCACACTGAAAAAAGAAAAAGTGCTGGTCGGCACAAAAGCATAAGCAAAGAACGCCCCGGAAACGTTTGACAGCGTTTCCGGGGCGTTTTTCGTTTAGATCAGCGGGGCGATGAACTTGAGCATCATACCCACCAGATGCAGCAGCTTTTTGCCCTGCCAGACGCTCTGGCGGGTGGGCTCTACCGTGCGGCACTGTGCCAGTGTATCTTGAAAATCAGCCTCAATACGAGGCAGACAGTCCACACCGCGCATCCAGACCGCGTTTTCAAAGTGGTGGTACAGACTGCGGTAGTCCAGATTGATAGTGCCCACGACCGCCTCCTGCCCGTCCATGATCATCACCTTGGCGTGGGTGAAGCCGGGCACCCACTCGCTGATCTTCACACCAGAGGACAGCAGTGGCAGGTAATGGGTCTTAGCCAGCGCATAAGCAAACCACTTGTCCGGCTTGCCGGGTAAAATCAGGTGCACATCCACGCCGCGCTCTGCGGCAAAGCGCAGGGCGGTCTCCAGCTCGCCGTCCAGAATGAGGTAGGGCGTGATGATATGTACGCTGTGCCGGGCGCGGTTGAGCAGGTCGATGTACACCATCTCGCCTACACGCTCGCCGTCCAGCGGGCAGTCGCCGTAGGGGATGACAAAGCCGTTGGCCTGCGTTTCCGGGAGGGGCCGGGTAAGAAACTGCGCAAACTCCGGCTCGCGCTGGATGCTCCACATCTGCAAAAACAGGGCGGTCATGGTGCGCACACCCTCGCCCTCCAGCATGACCGCGGCGTCCTTCCAGCGGCCGTATTTTTCAACGTGGTTGATGTACTCATCGGCCAGATTCACGCCGCCGGTAAAGCCCACACGACCATCCACGACAAGGATCTTGCGGTGGTCGCGGTAGTTGTAGTGGGTGGAAACAAAGGGTGTGACCGGCGCAAATACCTTGCACTGGATACCCAACGCCTCCAGCCGTCTGGGGTAGTCCCGGGGCAGGGTGGAGAACTCGCAGGTGCCGTCATACATTACCCGCACATCCACGCCCTGCGCGGCCTTGCGTGCCAGAATTTCCAGAATGCGCCCCCACATCAGACCCTCATCGATGATGAAGTATTCCAGAAAAATGTACTGGGTGGCGCTTTCCAGCTGGGGCAGCAGCGCAGCAAACTTGGCTTCTCCGCTGGGGAAATAGGTCACCTGCGTGTTTTCGTACACCGGGAAGCCGCCGCCCCGTCCGCGCAGATACTGCGCCAGAGAGGCCGCGCCGGGGCAGTCTGCATCCAGCGCCTTGCCCGTCTTTTTGTTCTGCGGCAGTTGACTGCGGGTCTGCCCCTCCAGCTCCAGCAGGCGCTTTTTGAGCATCCGGTGACCGACATCCTCCTTGGTGTAGCAGAACAGCAGCACGCCCAGCACCGGGGCAAGCGCCGTGACCACCAGCCACGGGATGCGCACGCTGTTGTTCATGTCCTGATTGAGCAGGTAGACCATCATGGCCGCGGTGACCAGCAAGGTGCCGCCCAAGTAGTGGGGCAGCAGGTCGCTGAACCAGCGCATCAGGCTGAACAGCGCCCCGAATTGTAGCACCAACAGCACCAGCACCAGCCCAAAGCGGCTGAAGATGGCGTGGATGAGCCCTTTCTGGCCTTTACGGAGCAGACGGATGCCGCCGTCCTCAAAGACCCGAACCTTGCTTCTCATGGTGCGCTGCAATGTTTCTTTTGACATTTTGACCGTCCTTTTCCGTAAATGTGTCGGCGAACGCAGTGAGCAGACGGATGAGGGGGATTCCCCACAAGCTGCCGCTTGCCTGCGCCCTCATCCGTCACCTGTGGTGACAGCTGTTCCCCTCTTTGTCACCTTCGGTGACATTTCTCCCCGGTGCGGGGAGAATCTGTCCCTTCCGGGGAAAGCCATCATTCGGAAAAATGATTTTCGTGAGGATGGCCTGCAAACCCTGTCCAAACGACACATTTTGTGCTATGATAAAAGGGAAGAACTGCTGCCGGGCGGCAACAGCCCCGGGGCAGCAGAATATATACAAATCTATTATAATCCATTCCGGCCGGTTTTTCCACAGAAACCGGCAGATTTTGTACAGAAGGAGTTTGCATCATGAACAACCTGATCATTGGCATCGCGGGCGGCTCGGGCAGCGGCAAGACCACCCTTTCGCTGCGGCTGAAGGAGCGCTTTGGGGAGGACGAGGTGCGCTTGATCTCCCACGATAGTTACTACAAGCGCCACGACGAACTGCCCTTTGAAGAGCGCTGCAAGCTGAATTACGACCACCCGGACGCCTTCGACAACGCCCTACTCATCTACCATTTACAGGAGCTGAAGGCCGGACGCGCCATCGACTGCCCGGTGTACGATTACTCCAACCATAACCGCAGCAACGAGGTGCAGCACATCGAGCCCGCCCCGGTGCTGATCGTAGAGGGCATTCTGCCCTTTGTAGAGCCGGAGCTGTGCGCCCTATTCGACTACAAGATCTTTGTGGACACGGACGCGGACGAGCGCATCCTGCGGCGCATCCTGCGGGACGTAAAGGAGCGGGGGCGCAGCTTGGACAGCGTGATCGACCAGTATCTTACCACGGTCAAGCCGATGCACGAAGCCTTTGTAGAGCCCAGCAAGCGCAACGCGGACATCATTGTGCCCAATGGCGGCGAGAACAGCACCGCTGTGGAGATGCTGGCGCACCACATCCGCACCCTGATCGAGAAAGCGAACCGGGGGTAAGACGATTTAGAATGGCTTCCGCTGCGCTCTAGCCATGTTCAGCGGAAAGAATATTTTTAATTTTGGGGTTCTGAAAAGCCTGCGGGCTTTTCAGAACCCCATTTCCACAGGTGGAGTCGTAGAGGAAAACGGCATTTGCAGCGCCGCTTTCTGCGAAAGCGCGGCGCTGGGGGCGGGCGCTCGCTCCCCCTTGGGGGAGCTGTCGCGCAGCGACTGAGGGGCTATAAATGGAGAAGCGAAAAAAGCGTTAAAGCGATAGCGCCAACTGGCGCAGCGCTAGCTTTTTTGTGCTTCGACTTCTTCTTTAGGATTGTCAAGGGCGAGCAGCCCTTGGCCCGTTGCGGGGTGGGTGGAGTCCAGAGGTAGGGAGGGGGGAGTCGGAACACCCCTCCCTGCCTCTGGCCCAGCGGAGCGTCTTTGCACGCTGACGGCAGGTAGTAACTTCTCCTGCGGAGCGCATTTGAAATCGTCCCGCGCAAAAAACGGCACCCGCAGCCGGATGGCTGCGGGTGTCGTTTTGCATACAGGGTTTAACGGACAGAGGTGCGCACCAGCGCGCGTTTCAGGCGCGCCTGTGCCAGCTCGTACTCACGGTCGTTCAGGTTCTTGCGGGCAAGGATCTCCTCGGCGCGCTTCTTGGAAGCTTCCGCGCGCGCCTGATCGATGTCCTCGGCCCATTCCCAAGTGGTAGCCACCAGACGCACGTCCCCGTCCAGCACGCTGAGCAGGCCGCCCATGCAGGCTGCACGGCGGCGCTGACCGTCGGCATCCACAATGTGCGCCTCGCCCATGCCCAGTGCCGTGCAGTAATCGCCGTGCTTTGCCAGAATGGCGATATCGCCGTCAATGGCGCGGCAGACGATGCGCTCGGCCTGACCTTCAAAGGCGCAGCCGTCCGGCGTGACCACCGTCAGATGAAAGGTCGTCATGGCTTACCCCTTCTTCGCTTTTGCGAACACGTCGTCGATGGTGCCCGCGAACAGGAATGCGCTCTCGGGCAGCTCGTCGCACTCGCCGCTCAGGATCATCTTAAAGCCCCGCAGGGTCTCCTTCAGCGGCACATACTGGCCGGGCATACCGGTGAACTGCTCTGCTACATGGAAGCTCTGGCTCAGGAAGCGCTGCACCTTGCGGGCGCGGCTGACGGTACGCTTGTCCTCCTCGCTCAGTTCGTCCATGCCCATGATGGCAATGATATCCTGCAGCTCCTTGTAGCGCTGCAGCACCTTCTGGACAGCGCGGGCGATCTCGTAGTGCTCCTGACCCACGACCTCCGGGCTGAGGATGCGGCTGGTGGAATCCAGCGGGTCCACAGCGGGGTAGATGCCCTGCGATGCAATGTCACGGCTCAGAACCGTGGTAGCATCCAGATGGGTAAAGGTGGTGGCAGGGGCGGGGTCGGTCAGGTCATCGGCGGGAACGTAGACGGCCTGCACCGAGGTGATGGAGCCCTTGCGGGTGGAGGTGATGCGCTCCTGCAGGGCACCCATCTCGGTGGCCAGCGTGGGCTGGTAACCAACGGCAGAGGGCATACGGCCCAACAGTGCGGACACCTCGGAACCGGCCTGCGTGAAGCGGAAGATGTTATCAATGAACAGCAGCACGTCCTGATTTTTCACATCGCGGAAGTACTCCGCCATGGTCAGGCCGGACAGTGCCACGCGCATACGGGCTCCCGGGGGTTCGTTCATCTGGCCGTAGACCAGCGCGGTCTTGTTGATAACGCCGCTCTCGGTCATTTCGCCGTACAGGTCGTTGCCCTCACGGGTGCGCTCGCCAACGCCGGTAAATACCGAGTAACCGTTGTGCTCGGTGGCGATGTTATAGATCAGTTCCTGAATCAGAACGGTCTTGCCGACACCGGCGCCGCCGAACAGGCCGATCTTACCGCCCTTGGCGTAGGGGCAGATCAGGTCAACCACCTTGATGCCGGTCTCTAAAATCTCGGTGGTGGACTGCTGCTCCTCGTAGCTGGGAGCGGGACGGTGGATGGGCCAGTAGGCATCCGGGGTGGGGGCGGGCTTGTTATCCACAGGCTCGCCCAGCAGGTTGAACACGCGCCCCAGACACTGGTCGCCTACGGGCACCTTGATGGACTCGCCGGTGTCCACGGCATCTGTGCCGCGCACCAGACCATCGGTGCTGCTCATAGCAATGCAGCGTGCCACATTGTCGCCGGTCAGCTGAGCGACCTCCACCACCAGCTTCTGGCCGTGGTTGTCGATCTCAATGGCGTTGAGCAGCTCCGGCAGCTCGCCATCCTTGAACTGGATGTCCAGCACCGGGCCAATGACCTGGATCACCTTGCCGATATGTTTTTCGGACATAGGCTACAACTCCTTCTTGATAGGTTTTTCCGCTCAAGCTCCCCCTTCGGGGGAGCTGCCGCCGTCAGGCGGCTGAGAGGGTTTTAGTTCTCCGCGCCGGCCACGATCTCGGTGATCTCCTGCGTGATGGCAGCCTGACGGGCACGGTTATAATACAGGTTGAGATGGTCGATCATCTCGCCGGCGTTCTTGGTGGCAGCGTCCATGGCGGTGCGGCGGGCAGCCAGCTCGCTGGCCACGCTCTCGCACACGGCACCGTAGACGACACCGGCCACATACTCCGGGATGATCGCGCTGAATACTTCCTCACTGCTGGGTTTGTACAAGATCTGACTGCGGCGTGCCTCGGCTTTCTGCTGCTCGGTGGGCTCCATGGCCAGCGGCAGCACCTCGATGGAGACAGCCGTCTGGGTCATCATGGAATCGAACCGGGTGTAGCAGAGCTTTACGGCGTCAAACTCGCCCTTGCGGTACCCTTCGGTGATCTGGCGCGCCAGCTGGAAGCACTGCCCCACCGAAATATCGGCGGCCAGCAGCACCTCCTGCGTGAACAGTTCGGCTTCGTGGTGGGCAAAATATTCTGCCGAGCGCTTGCCGATGGGCAGCACCTCCACGTTGCCGCTTTCCTGTGCGGCCAGCTTGAGCACATTGGCGTTGTAACCGCCGGCAAGGCCGCGGTCACCGGCAATGACCACCAGCAACGTGCGCTTGATCTCGCTGCGGCGCAGGTAGGGGTTGCGGGCCCGGGGGTCCGCTGCCGCGATCTCGGTCAGGGTCTTGTACAGCGTTTCAAAATAGGGTCGGCTGTGCTCGACCCGCTCCTTGGCACGGCGCATTTTGGAGGAAGCCACCAGCTCCATGGCCTTGGTGATCTGCATGGTGCTCTCTACGCTTTTGATGCGCAGTTTGATGTCCTTCATGGAACCAGCCATGCGTTACGCCTCCTTCCCTTTAATGCGCCTTGACAAAGCTTTCGGTATACCGGGTCAGCACGGCTTTGAGCTGCTCCTCGGTGTCCTTATCCAGATTGCCGGTGGTGCGGATGGTGTCCATCACGGCAGCCCCGGCGGCATCGTTGTCCAGATACTCGTACAGGCTCTTCTCGTACTCTGCCACATCCGGCACCTTGACGTTGACAAGGTAGTCATGGATGGTGGCGTACAGGATGGCGACCTGCTTTTCCACAGGTACGGGCGCGGAGCGGTTCTGCTTGAGCACCTCCACGATGCGCTCGCCCTGTGCCAGACGTGCCTTGGTGTCGGCGTCCAGATCAGAGCCGAACTGCGCAAAGGATTGCAGTTCGCGGTACTGGGAGTAGATCAGCTTCAGGGTGCCTGCCACCTTCTTCATGGCCTTGATCTGGGCGTTGCCGCCGACACGGGACACCGAGATACCGGGGTTGACTGCCGGCATGACGCCGGAGTGGAACAACTCGGTCTCAAGGAAGATCTGACCATCGGTGATGGAGATGACGTTGGTGGGGATGTAGGCGGAAACGTCGCCCGCCTGCGTCTCGATAATGGGCAGAGCCGTCAGGCTGCCGCCGCCCAGCTCATTGGAAAGCTTGGCAGCGCGCTCCAGCAGACGGGAGTGCAGATAGAAAACGTCGCCGGGGTAAGCCTCGCGTCCCGGGGGACGGCGGATCAGCAGCGACAGGGCACGGTAGGCCACAGCGTGCTTGGAAAGGTCATCGTAGATGATGAGGACGTGCTTGCCCTGCTGCATGAAGTATTCGCCCATGGCGCAGCCGGAGTAGGGGGCGATATACTGCAGGGGGGACAGCTCGGAGGCGGTAGCGGACACCACGATGGTGTAGCCCATGGCACCGGCTTCGGTCAGGCTCTGCACAAGGTTTGCCACGGTAGAGCGCTTCTGACCGATGGCAACGTAAATGCAGATGACGTCCTTGCCCTTCTGGTTGATGATGGTATCGGAGGCGATGGTGGTCTTGCCGGTCTGACGGTCACCGATGATCAGCTCGCGCTGGCCGCGTCCGATGGGGATCATGGAGTCGATGGCCTTGATACCGGTCTGCAGCGGCTCCTTGACGGGCTGGCGCTCGATAATGCCGGGAGCGCGGCTCTCGATGGCGCGGTACTCGGTGGTCTCGATGGGGCCTGCGCCGTCGATGGGCTGACCCAGTGCGTTGACCACGCGGCCGATCATGGCATCGCCCACCGGCACGGAGACTACCTTGCCGGTGCGCTTGACGATGCTGCCTTCTTTGATGCCGGCATCCGAGCCCAGCAGCACGATGGAAACGGTATTTTCCTCAAGGTTCTGGGCCATACCGTATTCGCCGTTGTCAAACTGGAGCAGCTCGCCTGCCATGCACTTTTCCAGACCGCTGGCCCGGGCGATGCCGTCGCCCACCATAATGACCGTGCCGGTCTCGCTCTGCTCGATGGCATTTTCGTAATGCTTGATCTGCGCACGGATGATCTTGGAGATCTCTTCAGGTTTCAGTTGCATCTTTGTTTGTTCACCACTCAATTCATAATAGTCATTTCGGGTGGAAATTCGTTCTGTACTCTGCCCCGTTTGTAAAGGGCAGGGAAAAAGTTACAGGGTAACCGCCGCAATATCCCGGCGCAGGGAGGCAAGGCGGTTCTGGACGGTGCCGTCCAGCTCGGTGCCCTCGATATCCAGCCGGATACCGCCCAGCACCTTGGCATCCACCTTGGTCTTAAGGTCGATGGTCTTGCCGGTCAGGCTTTCCAGCTTGGCGTGCAGCGCCGCGCGCTGCGGCTCTGTCAGCGGAACAGCCGAGATGGCCGTAGCTTCCAGAATGCCGTGCGCCTGATTGTAGCGGATGCGGTAAGCCCGTGCGCAGCCGGACAGCTCCCGCAGGGTGCCCTTCTCGCACAGGATCTTTAAAAAGTTCAGCACATAGAGGTGGACCTGCCCGCGCAGGGCTTCGTCCAGCAGACCGCAGCGCTCCTTTTTGGGGATGCTGGGGGTGCTGAGCAGCCGCAGGTAGTCCGGGTTTTGCTTCAGAAGCTGTTGCACCTCGTCAAGCTCGCCCAGAATGCGGGTCTCCAGCCCTTCCTCTGCCGCCAGATCGTACAGACTGCCGCCGTACATCTTTGCAGTTTCGGTCATGATGCTTCACCCACGTTTTTGATAAATTCGTCGATCAGGTCCTTGTGGTCCTTCTCGCTGATCTCGCGCTCCACCACCTTGGATGCGATCTCCATGGCGATGCCGCCGATCTCGTCCTTGACCTCGTTCACGGCCTTCTTGCGCTCCTGCGCAATGTCGGCCTCGGCCTTCTGCTTCAGCGCAGCGGCCTGTGCGCGGGCCTCGCCCACGATCTCTTCCGAGCGGGCGGTGGCGGTCTTTTGCGCCGTAGCTACGATCTGGTTGGCCTCGGTGCGGGCGTTCTGCAGGTTCTGCTCGTACTCCGCCTTCATGGCCTCGGCCTCGGTGCGCAGCTTCTGCGCATCCGCAATCTCGCTGTCGGCTTTTGCCTTGCGGTCGGCGATCACCTGTTTGATCGGCTTCAGCAGGAACTTTTTGAAGATGACCAGCTGGATCATCAGGTTGCAGATCTGGGCCAGAAAGGTCCAGCCATCCAGCGTGATCAACGCCTGATACAGTTCCATAAGCGTCTCCTTTCGTTATTTTTTCGGATCGGGAGGCTTATGCCAGATACTTCATGAACATACCGGGAGCCAGGAAGATCAGCAGCAGGCCGGTAACAAAGCCGTAGATACCGGTGGTCTCGGAAAGGGCAACGCCGAGGATCAGGGTGCTGGTAACATCGCTCTTGCACTCCGGCTGACGGCCAACGGCCTCACAGGCAGCAGCAGCAGCGTTGCCTTCGCCGATACCGGGGCCGATACCTGCGATCAGTGCGCAGCCTGCGCCGATGCCGCAGC
Organism: Faecalibacterium sp. I4-1-79; assembly: GCF_023347235.1. Lineage (GTDB taxonomy): Bacteria > Bacillota > Clostridia > Oscillospirales > Ruminococcaceae > Faecalibacterium > Faecalibacterium tardum. The sequence continues at coordinate 345,950 of NZ_CP094467.1, forward strand.
CTGCCAGAGCGATACCACGAGCCAGATACTGGAAATCAGTCATAAGATTTGTCCTCCTAAAATGTGTTTGTGTTTTGGGGGATGCCGGAAGGCCTTAGTCCTCACCGGCAGCACGTTTGATGAAGATTGTGGTCAGGGTACAGAAGATGAACGCCTGAATGCAGCCGCCGAACCAGTCGAAATACAAACCGGTAAAGGCCGGGATGCCGATCTGGAACAGCTGGATCTGACTCAGGAAGCCCGGCAGCCAGCCAAAGATGACGTGGCTCAGACTTGCCAGTGCCCAGTACAGCAGTGTGGAGATGACCGTACCGGATAGGATGTTGCCGAAGTGACGGAACGCCATGCTGACAGGGGTAGAGATCTCTGACAGCACATTGATGGGTGCCATGATAAAGATTGGATCGAGCAGACCCTTGAGGTAGGCCAGAATGCCGTTCGTTTTGATCTTGTAGTACATGATCAGAACAAACACCACGATGGCCCACGCTGCCTCGGTGTTCAGGTCGGCCGTGGGGCTCCACAGGCCAACGACGCTGATCAGGTTGCACCCGATGCTCAGTGCAAAAATAGCACCGACCAGGGGGATATACTGATCGAAGTGGAAGCCCATGTTGTCGTGCACGAACTGCTCCAGCCGCGTTACGATGAACTCGGCTGCGGCCTGTCGTTTGGACACATTTTCCAGCTTGAGGTCGTGCCCCAGCCAGATGGCAAAACCCGAGAGCAGCGCCATGACGATCCAAGTGCTTACCAAGGTCTGGGTAATTTTAAAATCACCCAGCAGGGGGATATTGGTGTGGATGGTATACAGGATCTTTGCGCCGTTCAGTTCCATTTATTCTTGTTCACCCCCTTCGTCACGGGGCTGCACCGCAGACGCCTCGGCGGGGGCGGGGTCATCTTCCACAGCGATGTCCACCGGCTCCTGCGGGGGCGTGAGCGGCTTGTACTTCCCGGTTATCTGGAGATAATAGATCGTAACTCTGGGGAACAGCAGCGGCAAAACGCCTGCAAACGCCTGGAAGCACGGAGCCGCAATGGCTATGATGATCCACAACGCCTGCAGCAGCATCCTTGTATTATAGGATATCTGCAGCTGCGCTTTACGCTTTTTTTCGTCCGGCTCGTCAATGACCTTCTGCACCACAAAGCAGATGCCGGCAAAGTTGCCGATGGCCACCAGCGCGCCGATGATGCCGCCCAGCAGCACCCGGTAGTCAAAGACCACCCAGCCCACCAGATGCAGTGCTGCAAACACCACCCACATCACGGCGGTGCACAGAGACACGCCGCAGGCGATGCGCAGCAGCTCCTTTTTGGATTCCGGCTGCAATTTCATAAAAACGGACCTCCATTACTGGTGGGAGTTAAAGCCCACCCGATGATTTTTTTCGTGTTTGGAGCGCTCCAGCCGTTCCTTGCAGAACACCCAGAAGTTCTGCGCCCCGGCGGCAAGCCCCAGACCCACAGCGGGCAAAAACAGCCATTCCGGCCAGCCCCAGTGCTCTACAGCCCACCAGCACCCGGCAAGGCAGAGCACCAGCGGCAGCAGCATATTCAGTCCCAGCTGGGTCAGCCAGACCAGATCCTCTAAAGCTTTATACCAGCCCTTCAAGTCCTGCGCCGCTCCTTTCTGCGGGTGCTGCCTATATTCCAGTATCTGGAAGTCTTGCCAGAGATGGACAGGCAGCCAAAAAGTCTATGCCCTCAGTATACTTCAAAACGTTGGATATTGCAATCAATTCTCCACCGAAATATAGTGAAATTTCATAGTTTGTTCAGACTGATTTCACGGGTGTACGCCGATAGCACACATTGTACGCCTGCGGGAATATCATTGCACAAACTTTGCGGAAAAGTTTGTGCAGAATGTAAAAAAGCGGAAAAAGAAGCAAAAAAGGGGCTGCCGCACGTTTGTGCGGCAGCCCCGGCGGGTGCTTTGGGATTCAGGCGCTTACCAGAGGTTTGCGGTCTCGTTGTACAGACCCTCGTAGCTCTTGGCGGAAACGTCCCAGCTGAAATCGCACTCCATGCAGTGACGCACGAGGTTCTTCCAGTTTTCCTTGTTGTTGTAGGCATCCTGTGCGTTGCAGCAGGCCACATACAGCTCGTGGGCGTTGTAACCGGCAAAGGTAAAGCCGTTGCCGTCACCCATGGTGCTGTCGTGGATGGAGTCGCGCAGACCGCCGGTCTCGCGGACGATGGGAGGTGTGCCGTAGCGGCAGGCCACCATCTGTGCCAGACCGCAGGGCTCGCTCTTGGAGGGCATGATGAAGGCGTCTGCACCGGCGTAGATCTCCTGCGAGAGCTTGGGCTCAAAGCCGATGTAGGTGCCTACGCGGCCCGGGTGACGGCCGCACAGGTCAGAGAAGAAGCTCTCGTACTGGCTCTCGCCGCTGCCCAGAATGACCAGCTGGATGCCGCGATCCACCAGACCGTCAGCGATGCTCTGCACCAAATCAAAGCCCTTCATGCCCACCATGCGGCTGACCATGCCAAAGACGGGACTGCCGTCTTTATTCAGACCGAACCTGTCCTGCAAAGCTTCCTTGCACTTGGCCTTGCCGGTCTCAAAGGTCTTGATGCTGTAATTGAAGGGGATGTTCTTGTCGGTGGCGGGGTCGTTGGCGTCCATATCGATGCCGTTCAGGATGCCGCACAGCTTGTACTGCTTTTCACGCAGCAGAGCGTCCAGACCGTAGCTGAACCACGGGTCCAAGATCTCCTGTGCGTAGGTGGGGCTGACGGTGGTGATCTTGTCGGCAGTCTCGAAAGCGCCCTTCATGAAGTTGGCGCAGCCGTCGTACTCCACGATATGCTGGTCCCGGTGGCCGATACCGCAGGTGTCCTCCAGAATATCGGTGCCGTACTTGCCCTGATAGGCAATGTTGTGGATAGTGAACACGGTCTTGATGCGGTTGAACTTGTCCAGATGACGATAGTACAGGTTCAGGTACACCGGCACCAGAGCGGTCTGCCAGTCGTTGCAGTTGATGATATCGGGGGTGAAGTCGATATAGAACAAAGTCTCCAGCACGGCGCGGGAGAAGAAGGCGAAGCGCTCGCCGTCATCGTAGAAACCGTACAGGCCGCGGCGCTTGAAATAATACTCGTTGTCGAGGAAGTAGTAGGTCACGCCGTCCACATCGGCCTTGAACAGGCCGCAGTACTGGCTGCGCCAGCCCACAGGCACGGAGTAGTTGGTAACGTATTCCAGCTTATCGCGGTACTTCAAATCGCCGTACAGGGGCATGATGACGCGGGCGTCCACGCCGTCCTTGACCAGCGCTTTGGGCAGGGCACCTGCCACATCGGCCAGACCGCCGGATTTGGCAAAGGGATTGGCTTCCGAAGCAGCATACAGGATCTTCATAGGATTCGCTCCTTCCATGATACAGGCAGATGTTCGCGCTCCCCGCCGCCATGAAAAGCGGCGCGAACCTTGCATACAAAAGAGCAGGCGGGGGCACACAGGTGCCCCCGCCCCTCTCAAGAGGGGCTACCGGGGAGGAAGCCGCCCCTATGGATATTGCATCGATCAGACGGTGTGGTTCTTCTGGACGTAGACCGGGAAGCTCTCGGTGCCGGACAGCTTTTTGCCGGCGGTGATCTTCACGTTCTTGTCGGTGACAACGCAGTCCAGCTCCACGTTGGGCTCGACCACGGTATCCTGCATCAGGACACAGTTCTTGACCACAGCACCCTTCTTGACCTTGACGCCGCGGAAGAGCACGCAGTTCTCCACGGTACCCTCGATGACGCAGCCGTCGGCCAGAATGGAATCCACGACCTTGGAGCCGGTGACGTAACGGGTGGGGTTATCGTCGCGGATCTTGGTGTAGATGGGGCTGCCCTTGGGGAACAGCGCTTCCAGATTGCGGTCATCGATCAGCTTCAGGTTCTCGTCAAAGTAGCTCTTCATGTCGCAGACGTGAGCCACATAGCCGGTGTACTCCAGCGCATGGATGTTCAGGATGTTGACATTGTGAGCCAGAATGTCGCGCTCGAAGTAGATCAGACCACGGGCGGTAGCGTCCTTGACCAGCTTGATCAGGGTCTCGCGCTCCAGCACATAGATGTTCAGATCCAGATTCTGCACGCCGGAACGGTAGTCGTTGAACAGCAGCTCGGTCACGCGGCCATCGGCATCAATGGTCAGGGTGTAGTTATCGTTCTTGCGGCCCTCAGGGATCTCGGTCTTCTGGTAAGCCACAGTCACGTCGGCACCGCTGGCCTGATGAGCAGCCAGCAGGGTGTTGAAGTCGTAGTTGACGGCGATGTTGGCATCGCTCATGACCACATACTTCTCCTTCTGGTGCTCGAGGAAGCTCAGAATGGAGCCCAAAGCCTCCACACGGCCGGAGTAGATGCGCACGCCCTTTTCTGCAAAGGGCGGCACGATGTTCAGGCCGCCGTGGCGGCGGGCCATATCCCACTCGCGGCCGGTGCCCAGATGATCCATCAGGGAGTGGTAGTTTTTACGCACCACGATGGAAACGTTGGAAATGCCGCAGTTGGCCATGCTGGACAGCACAAAGTCTACCATGCGGTAACGGCCCGCAAAGGGGATCGAGGCCATTGCGCGCTCGGTCACCAGCTCGGGAACGGTATTGTCATAGCTGTTGGGGAAAATGATACCCAACGCATTGGTGTTCTGTCTCAGCATACTTCCACACCCTCCTTGACGGATTCAAACACTTTTGCGCCCTCCTTGACGGTAGCGCCTGCGCCGATGGTCAGACCGGTGCCAACATGGGCAATTGCGCCCTCGCCGCCGACCTTTGCACCTGCGCCCACAACAACGTCCTCAGCAAGGATGCAGCGCTTGACCACGGCACCTGCCTTGACCACGACACCGTCCATCAGCACGGCGTCCTCAACGGTAGCGCCCTCTTCCACAACGACGCCTGCGCTCAGGACAGAGTGCTTGACGTTGCCGTAGATCTTGCAGCCCTCGGTGATGAGGGAGTCCTGCACAACGGCGCGCTCGCCGATCTTCTGGGCGGGCAGCACGGGGTTGCGGCTGTAAATTTTCCAGGTCTTATCAAAGATATCAATGCCGGAGTTTTCGGGGTCCAGCACTTCCATGTTAGCTTCCCACAGGCTGTCGATGGTGCCGACGTCGCGCCAGTAACCAGCAAAGCGGTAGGCGTACATCTTGCGGCCGTCACGCAGCAGGGCGGGGATGATGTTCATGCCGAAGTCGTTCTTGGAGTTGGGGTCAGCCTCGTCCTCGATCAGATACTTCTTGAGCACATCCCAGTTGAAGATGTAGATGCCCATGGATGCCAGATTGGACTTGGGCACCGGGGGCTTCTCCTGAAACTCGGTGATGCGGTCGGTCTCGTCTGCCACCATCAGGCCGAAACGGGAAGCTTCCTTCCAGTCCACTTCCATAACGGCCACAGAGAACTCTGCGCCCTTTTCCTTGTGGAAGCGCAGGAAGTCGGCGTAGTCCTGCTTGCAGATCTGGTCGCCGGACAGGATGATGACGTACTCGGGATCATAGCTGTCGATGAAGCCGATGTTCTGGTAGATGGCGTTTGCAGTGCCCTTGTACCAGTCGGTGCCGTTTGCCTGCTCGTAAGGGGGCAGGGTGTGCACACCGCCGTGCAGACGGTCCAGATCCCAAGGCTGACCGTTACCGATGTACTCGTTCAGCTTCTGGGGCTGGTACTGCGTTGCGATACCAACGGTGTCGATATCGGAGTTGACGCAGTTGGACAGCGGGAAGTCCACGATGCGGTACTTACCGCCGAAGGACACCGCAGGTTTTGCCGTCTTTTGTGTCAGCGCGTATAAGCGCGAGCCACGTCCACCGGCAAGGATCATTGCCACGATTTCTTTTGCCATAGCTTTATTCTCCCCTTTAGCATTTCCGTTTTGGAAATGATAGTCAACAGATCAGAATGTTCGTGCGTGCATCCGTGTGGGCATCCTTACTCCTTGGGTGCTTTTGCTTTGCGGGTGCGCTTTGCGGGTTTGGTTTCTGCTTCGGTCTCAGGTTTTGCTTTTGCCGCGGTCTTTGCCTTGGCGGCGGTTTTCTTTACCGGCTTGTCCGCTGCGGCCTTGGACTTGGCAGCGGCCTTTTTTGCTTTTTCCGGTTTTTCATCCGCCGTTTCGGCGGCCTTGGCCTTGGTGGTGCGGGTCTTTTTTACCGGCTTGTCGGCGTCCGGCTCGGCCTTGGCCTTGCGGGTCGTCTTTTTTACCGCCTTTTCCACGGCGCCCTTGACGGTGGATTTTTTGGCGGTCTTTTTTGCCGGTTTGTCCGTGCTGTCCTCTGCTGCCTTGCGGGTGCGCTTTGTGGGCACCTCAAAGTACAGGGTGCTCATGGGCGGCAGGGTAACGGTGATGCTCTGCTCAAAGCCGTGCTGCGGCTTTTTGTGGGTACGCACCGGCTTGTTGTGCACAGTGCCGGAGCCGCCGAAAGTGGCATCGTCACTGTTCAGGATCTCCTTGTAGGTGCCGGACACCGGTGCACCGAGGGTGTAGCCCTCGCGCAGGACGGGGTTGAAGTTGCAGATGACAAGGATCTGCTTGCCGGCGGCATCCTTGCGCAGGAAGGCGATGACGCTCTGCTGCGAGTCGTCCGGTACGATCCACTGGAAGCCCTCCCAGCTGTAATCGATCTGCCAGAGGGCGGGGTGCTCTTTATAGAAGGCATTCAGGGTGCGGACGTAGTTCTGCAGCTCGGCGTGCTTGTCGTAATCAAGCAGCATCCAGTCCAGCTGCTTTGTCTCGTTCCACTCGGCAAACTGACCGAACTCCTGTCCCATGAACAGCAGTTTCTTGCCGGGGTGTGCCATCATATAGCCGAAGAAGGTGCGCAGATTGGCAAACTTGTCGTCATACTCGCCGGGCATCTTGTTCAGCAGGCTGCCCTTGCCGTGCACAACCTCATCGTGGCTGATGGGCAGGACAAAGTTCTCGCTGAAAGCGTAGAAGAAGCTGAAAGTCACCTTGTTGTGGTTGCCGGAGCGGAACAGCGGGTCGGTCTTCATGTAGCTGAGCATATCGTTCATCCAGCCCATGTTCCACTTGAAGTTGAAGCCCAGACCGCCGTCCGAAGCGGGCTTTGTGACCATGGGCCACGCGGTGGATTCCTCGGCGATCATGTACTTGTGGGGGTGACGGCCCAGCACGGTGTTGTTCAGCTTGCGCAGGAAAGCAATCGCTTCAAGGTTCTCCTTGCCGCCGTCCTTATTGGGCTCCCATTCGCCCTGCTTGCGGTTGTAGTCCAGATACAGCATGGAGGCCACGGCGTCTACCCGCAGACCGTCGATGTGGTACTGCTCCAGCCAGTACAGTGCGCTGGAAATGAGGAAGCTCTGCACCTCGTTGCGGCCAAAGTCGAACACCATGGTGCCCCACTCCTTGTGCTCGCCGCGCTTGGGGTTGGGGTCCTCGTAGCAGGCCTCGCCGTCAAAATTGTACAGGCCGAACTGGTCTTTGGGAAAGTGGGCGGGCACCCAGTCCATGATGACGCCAATACCTGCGGCGTGCATCTTATCCACGAAGGCCATAAAGTCTTTGGGGGTGCCGTAGCGGCTGGTGGGTGCAAAATAGCCGGTGACCTGATAGCCCCAGCTGCCGTCAAACGGATATTCCATCACCGGCAGCAGCTCTACATGGGTATAGCCCATATCCTTGATGTACGGGATCAGCTCGTCCGCCAGCTCGGAATAGTTGTAGGGCTTGCCGCCCTCCTTCTGCTTCCAGCTGCCGGCGTGCATCTCGTAGATATTCATCGGGCCGTTGATCACGTCTGCCTTTTTCTGTGCGGCCTGCCATGCGGCGTCGTTCCATGCAAAGCCGGACAGATCATAGACCTTGCTGCCGTTGGACGGCCGGGTCTCGGCGTGGAAGGCGTAAGGATCGGCCTTGTAGACAAGGTCGCCTGCGCGGGTGGTCACGCAATATTTATAAACATCGTATTCCTTCATGCCGGGAATGAACAATTCCCACACGGAATCGCCATCAACCTTGCGCATGGGATGGCTGCCGGGCTTCCAGCTGTTGAAGTCGCCTACCACACTGATGGCTACGGCGTGCGGTGCCCATACACGGAACACGACGCCGGACTCCCCGACCCGCGTTTCCAGATGTGCGCCGAAGTAGCGATAAGCCTCGCAGTTATTGCCCTGCTTGAACAGGTACACCGGCAGATCCGATGTATTGCTCTGAATCTTTTCTTCGGTCGGTTTCATAGACTGCTCCTCCCCGTGTGGAAGCCGAAAGCGGCTTCCACAGCTTTGTACTCTTTTATATTAAAAGGTTTTGACCAGATTTGCAAGACTTTTTGTCCAAAATTCAAATACAATTACCACAAATTTTCTGGACTTCTCTGTATGTTGTGGGCATACCATCCAAAATTTGCAGCTCGACATCGTGTAAACTGCTCATTTGACAAACGGTTTCAGCGAAAGCGTTGCGAAAACGGGAAAGGGGTCGGGGAAAGTCCGCAGACTTTCCCCGACCCCGAAATAAAAATAGCTTTCCACATAACCACGCAAAGAGACCGCTGCACAGTTTGTACAGCGGTCTCTTTGCGTGGTTATTGTGTTTTGTTTACAGCTCAGCCCACAACGTAGACGTTGACCTGAATGGCGCCGTTGATAACGCTTTCGGCGTAGGTTTCGTAGAACAGGTCTACAAGGATCTGCCCCTTCTGGACGGCGATGCCGGTATCGGTGGCTACGGCGTAGCCGTAGACGAACTTGCCGTCGGTGGAGGTGATGTAGAGCTTGGTGCCGTAGGGGATCACGTCCGGGTCCACAGCCACGGTGCCGTAGCCCAGACCCAGACCGGAAGAGCCCTTGCCGGTACGGGAATAGTAGCCGGTGGCCTTGCCGGTAAGCACCTTGCTATAAGAGGTGGGGGCGTTGGTGGTGCCGTCCGCGCCGGTCAGGGGGGACACCGGCGCGCCTACGCCGTAGGTCTTGATGACGTGGTTGGTGGGTTCTACCGTGGTGGTGGTATCCACAACGGTGCTGTTCTCCAGCTCGCCGTCCACATAGCGGTCGCGGGTGGTCACGGTCTGCTGACCCGCTGCGCCGTGCTGCAGGGTGGTGGTGCGGCCGGTGTTGCGGAAGTACAGGCTGGTGTAGACATACTGGGTGTCGTAGGGGATGGCCTGGGTCTCCACACGCTCAGCGTAGTCCACGCGATGGACCACGATCTTGCTGCCGGCGGTCACAACATGATCCAGCGCCGGCTCGGTGTAGTCGTCCCCTTCAAGGGTGATACCGGCGCGCTCCAGTGCATCGGCAACAGTGCCGAACACCAGTTTGACCGGGTACTCCTGCCCGTCGGCAGTGATGCTGACGGAGAATGCGCGCTCGATGTTCAGGGAGGCAAGATTGCCGCTGAACGCGGTGTAGTAGACCTCATCGCCCTCTTCAGAGCGGATGCCGGAAAGGTGCATGACCTGTGCGGGGGAAGCATCGGCATCGGTCACAAGGACCTGCCGTGCACCATTGGAGTCGGTGACGTAGGTCAGCCGCAGATTTGCAGCGGTGACGCCAAGGGTAGCCACAAGACATACCACCATGACACAAAATGCCAGCACACGGGGAGATACTGCCTGCTTTGCGGCAGTAACTGCTTTCTTCAATTTAACGGAAGCGATACGAGACAACTCCTCTCTTTGTCGTATTTTGCGCGGCTGCGGGCAGTGCATCAGCACCCCGGCCGCCCGGACTGCGGCGGCTGGGGATATAAGTGCCGCACAGTCAAATACGATGCTCTCTTTGGGTAAAAAGCGGAGCATCGTATTACAGGTTGGAATCCGCTTCGGGCAGACCACAAAACTGCCCAGACACGGGCCGCATCTGCCCGTGCCGTGCCGTACGCAGGACGGCTTTTTACTTCATCCAGATAGAATTTAAACGCTGCAACGTTCGTTGCACAAACGTTATTTTACCAGACCGTAAAGCATCTGTCAAATTTGCATCATGTGCTTTGTTAGATTTATAACATTGTTTTTTGTGCAATTTCCACAGTGTTTTCTTTGATATTTTGGTTTTTAGGTAGTTTCCATCTGATTTTTTCCTTTTTTCTGCGCGTGATTTGTTCATGAATTTTTAACATTTGCATCGGCTTTTTTTCCTGCAAATAAGGCCGCAGCGGCGGCCGCTGCGCCCAAAACAAGCTGCCCCACATCGCGGGTTTTGCATAGAAAACCTGCAAGGGGATTACCCGCTTCCGGCAGGGGAAAACGGCTTGTATTTGCGGCACAAAAACCCCGTTTAGCAAAATGCCGAAGAGCAGAAAATTTCACATTTTCTGTACACTCTGGATAGTTTTGCACCTCCAGCGGTACAATCGGGATAGCAAACAGAAAAGGAGGTTTTGCATGGAGATCGAGATCCTCAAGCAGCAGTGCGGCGGCACCGAATTTGTGCCCCAGCCGCACCGGCTGCACCTTGGCGCACAGAACGCCGAGGGGGTGGACCGGCTGCAGTTCATCCTGCCCGCAGCGTGGGCGGGGTGCACCATGGCGCTGTATCTGCGCCGCAGCGATGGGGTGCAGCTGGCGGCTATTCCGCTGGACACCGACGGCAGCGTGACGGTGGACCGCCGCCTGACCGGCAGCGTGCGGGGACAGTGGATGCTGGCCGCCATGGGCAGCGGCGGCTACACCGCCTACACCCGCCCCGGCAGCTACGATGTGTACGCCACCCTGCCTACGGACGGCGGCAGCGAGGAGCTGCCGCCCTCGGTGTACGAGCAGTTCGTGGCCCGCGTGCTGGAAAGCGCCCGCGCCGCAGCGGAGAGCGCCCGCCGCGCCGAAAACGGCGCAGCAGACACCGCCGTACAGGTGGCGCTGGCGCAAAAGGCGGCGGACAAAATTCTGGCCGACCGCACCGATGCCGATGCCTGCGCAAAGCGGGCGGAGGACGCCGCGCTGCGTGCCGAGAGCTACGCGCCCAAGGACGGCACCGTGCTGAGCGTGAACAGCAAGGGCGGCGCGGTGCAACTGGACGCACAGGATGTGGCAGCGGTGCCGCTCCCGGCGCGGCCTTTGCCCGGCGAGGTGGTGCGCATCCTCAGTGTGGATACCGCCACCGGCGCGGTACAGACCGACACCACCCCGCTGCCGGACCTGCGCCCCTATGTGCGCAGCGAGACCGTGCCCACGGCGGCAACGCCCGGCGCAGTACGGGCAGACGGGCAGTACGGTGTTGCGGTGCGGGCAGACGCCACCTTGACTACCGTGCCTGCCACGGCGGCACAGCTGGACCGCATGACCGAGGCCTACGCGCCCCTGACCCCGGCGCTGCTGCCCTACGGCGTAAAAAAAGCGCTGACCAGTGCCGCCGGGGCAGCAAGCTGGTCGGCGCAGGAAAAGGCGGCAGTGCTGCTGCAGCTGGGTGCGGATGACCGGTTTTATTCCAAGGCGGAGGCAGACCGGAAATTCAGCACGGGCTACACACTGCCGTGTGCCACCGCAGCCGTGCTGGGCGGCGTAAAGCCCGGGCGGGGGTTAACCGTGAGCGCGGACGGCACGCTGGAAGTGACGGCGGAAAACCTTGACACGGTGCTGGGTTTTAGTCTGGCCGAAAAACTGAAACGACTGGAAAGGATGATGGACATGGACGGAAAGCTGGTATACACCGGTGCGGGCACTGCGGGCAAGGCCGCAACGAGCCTGACTGTGCCGGAGACGGTGGATTACATTGTGGTGCGGATGGTGGCACCCACGGCAGAAAACAGCACGAACCCGGTCGCCGCTGCTGCGGAGTACGGCAGCACCCGCATCGTGCGGGGCGGCACGGCGGTGGCCATGGTGGGCGGCACAGGCTATGACTACAGCAACGGTGTCAAGTGCAGCGGTGCAGCGCCTGTGCGGATGAGCTTTGCAGCCAGCGGCGTGCTGAGTATCGGCGTTGTGAGAACGGACTCGAGCCTCAGCTTTGAGTACCCCTTTAACGTAGAGGGTTACCAGTATGTGTAAGGGTGGGGTGCAGCATGAATGAGATGACCATCCGGCTGGAGCGCAACGGCGCGGCAGCAGTGCCCGGCGGGCAGCTGCTGCTGGGTTACGCGGGCAACCGGGGCAACTACCGACTGCGCATTGAGCAGCGGGGCGAGTGGAAGGGGCTGACGGTATGCGCCCACTGGCACACCCCCGGTGCAAGCGCGGCCACGCTGGTGGAAAACGGTGTGCTGACCGTTCCGGCGGCGGTGACGGCAGTGCCCGGCACAGGCTGCATCACCTTTGAGGGTACGGACGGCAGCCGTACTGTGACAAGCGCCGATGTGCGGTGCAAGGTATGCGCCAACAGCGGCACGGCGGAGGGCACGATGCCTGCACCGGACACCCCGGCGTGGGAGGCGCTGGTAAGGCTGCTGGGAACCGGCGGTATTACCACCGCGGAAAAGCGGGAACTGCTGGCAATCCTGCGGCTTCTGGCGGCGGGCAATGATGCAGCCATGACCGCCTATGACCGCTTGGCGGCGCTGTGGAGCGCCCCACAGCCGGAAAAGCCGGAAAACAAGATGACTGCCCGGCTGAGCCTTGCGGTGCTGGGCAGAATGATCCTTGGAAGGAGTTAATATGAGCTACGTAAAACAGAATTTTGTGGACGGCCAGACTCTGACGGCTGCCCACCTGAACCACATGGAAGCGGGCATTGCGGCAGCCGCAGGGGTAAAGGGCGATAAGGGCGACCCGGGCGAGGGAGTGAGTGAAACTGCGAAAGAGCTGCTGCTGAACCTGTTTGAGAATGCAGCCTACAAAACCAGCGATGCACAAGATACCCTGAATGCCTTGCGTGTAGAGTGGGGCAGAAGTGCACAGGATATTCCGGTGCAGAGCGTGAGCCTGAGCAGCAGCGCCCTGACCCTGAACGAGGGCGAAAGCAAGACCCTGACGGCTACCGTGCTGCCCGCAAACGCCACCAGCCATGTAGTGGTGTGGCGCGTTGCACCTGCCGGGTTTGCCACGGTGGCAAACGGCGTGGTGACAGGCATCAAAGCAGGCAACTGCACCGTAACGGCTACGGCGGGCGGTAAAAGCGCAAGCTGTACGGTGACGGTGGCAGAGGTGGAGACGGCGCAGCTGCTCTACGACCTGCCCGGTGAAACGGCACTGACAAAGGGCCTTGATACCGGCGTAAAGATGCTGGAGCACGCGGGCACTGAGACACCGCAGTACACCATTTTGCTGGATGCAAAGGCCAGCGACCGCTTTAACGACAAAGCATGGATCGTGTTTGTGCACTGCATGACCGAGACCGGCGATAACTTCAATCTGCCGGGTATCAACATCAATCTGAACCCCAACAACGGCACCACCAGTATTGCTTATTACGACTATTGCGACGTGACGCTATCGGACAGCGTTGCACACCTCAAGACGCGCACACGGTATGTGATCCAGCTGGACGGCCAGAAGTATCGCGGCGGCAGCACCCACTGCACGCTGAGTGACTGGAAGGTAACCAAACACACCCTTAAAGACGTGCCGGAGAGTCTGCTGATCGGTGGTGCTCCGGGCACGAATGGCGGCGAGATGACCCGCTGCTGGGACGGCACACTGTACCAGTGTAAGGTGTACAAAGGACTGCTGAGCGATACGAAGATCAACAAGTTCATTCAGGAGGGCACGGTATGATCTATGATGTACATGGTGATCCCCTCGGTACAGCAAGCGGCAACGTGCTGTACGGGAAGAAATATGTGGCCTGCGGAGACAGCTTTACCGCAGGCGACGCGACTGGCTACACGGATGCTGCCGGCAACACCGGCACGAACTCGGATTTTTACGACCAGAAGCTGAAAGCATGGAAAACATACCCGTGGTGGATCGCAAAGCGCAACGACATGACGCTGGTGAACGAGGCTGTGAGCGGCTCTGTGTTCACCAATATCACCGGGCGGCTTTCGCCGTTCTCGGTGGAGCGGTACAAGGCCGTACCGAAGGATGCGGACTACATCACCCTGATGTTCGGCCTGAACGAGTGTGAGCCGGACACGGCACAGGGCTTTGACCCGACCGCCATTGTGGGCACAAAGACAGATACCACCAACGCAACAGTGTGGGGCGCGTACAATATCGTTTTTGAGTATCTGATGAAGAACATCCCCTACGCGAAGCTGGGCGTGATTCTTGCGGACGGATGGATGAGTGCAGCCTACCGGACAACGATAAAGGAGATCTGTACCTACTGGGGTGTACCGGTACTGGACCTGAACGACGCGCAGCACCCGCTGCTGCTGACCGCACACAGCGCAGGACGCGCGGACGCCAGCCCTACGGCAAAGCAGCTGCGCAACGATGCCTTTCAACTTGCCCTCTACAACGGCCATCCGGGTCTGCGGGCGCATGAGTACCGCAGCACCATCATTGAGAACTGGATGCGGGGACTGTGATGCAGAAAGAAAGTGAAGAGATGATCCGACAATATAGCCTTGCAAGGGACGGAGAACGCCGCCTTGCACCGGACTTTAAGGTACGGGAGCTGCGCTGTCGGGACGGCAGCGACACCGTTATGGTAGACGAGGCGCTGATGCTGCTGCTCCAGTGTATCCGGGAGCACTTTGGCAAGGCGGTGACCATTACCAGCGGCTACCGGACGGCGGCGCACAACGCGGCCGTGGGCGGCGCCAAGAGCAGCCAGCACCTGCTGGGCCGGGCGGCGGACATCCGGGTGCAGGGAGTAAGCGTGGAGGACGTGGCTGCCTACGCCGAAAGCCTGATGCCGGACTGGGGCGGCGTGGGACGCTACCCCGTCAAGGCAGGCCGGGCAAAGGGCTGGGTGCACGTGGATACCCGGGCAGACAAAGCCCGGTGGAGGGGGTGAACGCAATGACAAGCATCATCTCAGCCATCATCGCAGGTGCGGTGACCCTGATCGGCGTGCTGATCGCCAACGGAAAAAGCCAAGCGGTGACCGACACAAAGCTGGAGGAACTGACCCGGGAGGTGCGGGAGCATAACAACTTTGCCCGCCGCGTACCCATTTTAGAAGAACAGATGAAGGTGGCTAACCACCGCATCGCAGATTTAGAGAAAGAGAGGAACTGAACCTATGAACGATACCCATTGCAAAATTTCTGCTGCTACGCTGGCGCGCACGGCTGCACTGGCGCTGGCACTGACCAATCAGGTGCTGAGCGCCTGCGGCAAGCCTATGCTGCCCATCGAGAGCTCCACCGTGGAACAGTTGGTGACCACCGGCCTGACCGTGACCGCCGCCCTTGTGAACTGGTGGAAGAATAACTCCTTCACCCCGGAGGCCATCAAGGCCGATGGCTATCTGGAACAGCTGCGGGAGAAAAAGTAAAGGCTGCCGAGCAGACGGGACGATATTTTTGTGAATAGGGCAATGCCGGAGCGTCTGCGGACGCTCCGGCATTGCATTTTCACAGGGAGGATATTGGAGCCGTTCCCAACAAAAAACTCCCCCGGCAGTTGCCGGAGGAGCATTCATTTTTCTATTCTAAACACGGATGCGCCGCCCTGACATGGTGCGCAGCCGGTCTTACTTCAGGAACTTTGCCACGGCGCGGGCGACGATGCCGCCCAGAATGCCGGACACCAGAAATTCGGCAACGCCCTGCACGCCGACCAGCAGCACCACGAACATGAAGGGGTTGGCAGCGCCCTTGACGGACACCAGATTCTGCACATAGTCGCAGCCGTAGAAAGCCAGCACGATGTAGCCCATGAAGAACAGGGTGTTCAGGGCGGGTGCGGTCATGGCGCTGACGATGTAGCTCCAGGTGCGGGACTTATCCAGCTTCTGCAGGCCCTTGAAGATCAGGCCGCAGCACAGACCCATGAGCACACGCATGCCCACGCACAGGATAAAGGTGTTCAGCGGGCTGACCTGAAACAGTGCACCAGTCATGGCAGATGCGCCGGTGATGGCATCGTAGAAGCTCACAGCGCCGAACACGCCGCCCAGCAGGGCACCCACGGCGGGGCCCATGGTGATGGCGCCCACGGCGATAGGCAGGGTGAGGAAGCTCATGTACAGCGGGCCCACGGGCACACTGCCCAGACCGACAAGCTTCATTACCAGTTCAATGGCCACCAGCAGGGCCACACGAGTCAGAGTCTTGGTATTGGTATTCTTCATAATTCAGTTTTCCTCCTGCTGCCGTTCCGCCCTTTTTGTCGGATACGGCGCAAACCTGCCCGCTCTGTGCGGGTTTTAGGTGAATATTCAAATCTCTTGGAAGCGCGTAGTTGTCAGGGCGTGTTCCAGAGAAAAATGCGTTAAAATCTGTCACCGGGGAAGCGTACCCCAGCGCTGCGGCGCGCCACCGTGAGTACCCGGCTCACCGCGATGCTGGTATCCAGCATGCGGGCGCACAGCTCCTGGTCTCCGGCGGTCATGGCGCGGTAAAAGGTCTCGAACTCTGCCGCCTGCCGGGGACGGTCCCCGTTCAGGTTGTAGTGCTCCTCCTTGCCCTCGTTGGGGTGGAAGGTCACGCCGCCGCAGTAGTTCGGGGTGGATTTTTGCAGAATGTAGCCCTTTGTGCCCTGAATGATGCAGCGGGCAGGGGCTGCGCAGTCCTTGGCGGCAAGGCTTACCGCCTTGAAGCCGCTGTAATCCATCATCAGCACACCGCTGGTGTCGATATTGCGCTCCATGTTGGCGGCATACACCGCCTTGTTGGGCTCACCGAACAGACCTACGATGTAGCTGACGTTGTACACGCCCAAGTCCATCAGTGCGCCGCCCGCGCACAGCGGGTCGAACACCGGCGGGGTCTGCCCGGCACAAAAGGCGTCGTACCGGCTGGAATACTGGCTGAAGCTGCACTGTACCATGCGCACTGTACCCACCCGGGGCAGCAGCTCCCGGAGCTTTGCGTAGTTGGGCTGGTACTGGGTGGTCATAGCCTCAAAAAGGAACAGCCGCTTGCGCTGTGCCAGCGCAGCTAGTTCCTCGGTCTCGGCGGCGGTCACCGCCATGGGCTTTTCCACAATGACGTGCTTGCCCGCCTCCAGCGCCACCCGGGCGTAGCGGGCGTGCTGCAAATTGGGCACGGCGATGTAGACCGCGTCTACCCATTGCAGCAGCTCAAAATAATTGGTGGTGTGCTGTGGGATCTGATATTGTACGCACAACTCTGCGGCTTTTGCCGCCGAGCGCGGGGTGCTGCACACCGCCTGCACAGTAAACGGCGTGTGCTCCACAAGCCATGGCAAAAATTCCTGCACGATCTTACCCGTGCCAAGAATGCCCAGTTTCATAATGCTCTCCCTTATCCTCTTGTTCCCTCAGCCTACCAGCGTCTCCGGCTCGCGGCGGGTGCGGCGGTTGGGGTACGGATGCTTTGCCCGGGGGCGTCCCTGTTGACCGTAGTGTCTGCCGCCGCCATGGCTGCGGCTGTGCTCCTGCGGGGCGTTCAGCTGGTACAGCAGTGCCAGCCCCTTCATCAGCAGCTCCGGGTCATAGGCCAGGGGGTGGCGGCACAGCGGGGTGACGTATTTTGCCAGCCCGCCGGTGACCACCAGTGTGACCGGGCTGCCCAATTCCTCTTCAATGCGCTGCACCATGCCGTCAATGAGCACGGCGGTGCCCAGCACCGAGCCGGACAGCATACAGCTTTCGGTATTGGTGCCGATGGCTTTTTTCGGGGAGCCCAGATGCACCTGCGGCAGCTGGGCACAGCGCTCGCCCAGTGCGCGCAGCCCGGTGGAAAGGCCGGGGCAGATCACGCCGCCCCGGAATACCCGATCCTTGTCCACCACATTAAAGGTGGTGGCGGTGCCAAGGTCTACCGTGACGACCGGCAGCGGAAAGTTTGCCGCCGCGTAGGCGGCATCCACCAGCCGGTCCTTGCCCACGGCGCGGGGCTCGTCCACCCCCATGGTCAGCCCGGTGCGGATGTCCGGCGAAACGATGACCGGCTTTTTGCCGGTATAGTGACGGGCGCACTCGGCCAGTGCCCCGGTGATCTGGGGCACTACGCTGGTGAGCACCGCACCCTCAAAGCGCATGGGGCGCTCCGGGTGGCGGCGGTGCGCAAAAATTTTATCCATCTCGGCACGATATTCCGCAGCCGTGCGGGTGCGCACCGTGTCCATGCGCGCCACAAAGCATACACGTCCGTCCCGGATGCCCCCAAGGGCGACGGTGGTGTTGCCTATATCAATGGCTAAGATCATAATTCTGTTTTCCTTTTCAAAGTAAAAGAAAAGAACCGGTTTGCTCTTTGTCAAGCGTATTTTACCGCATTTTTGCTCAGGATACAAGTTCCCGGCAAAGATTTTGTTGTGCTGGTGGAAGTTTTGCATTATACTAAGGTAAGATATGTGGAAAAGAACTGTTTTTCCGGGAGGTAAACGAACCATGGATCTGAACGGCAAGTGCGTCCTGCTGGGCGTGAGCGGCGGCATTGCCGCCTATAAGATGGCCAACGTGGCCAGTGCACTGCGCAAGCTGGGCGCGGACGTGGAGGTCATCATGACCAAAAACGCCACCCAGTTCATCACCCCTCTCACCTTTGAGACCCTGACCGGCCACAAGTGCATGGTGGACACCTTTGACCGGGATTTCAAGTTTGAGGTCACCCACATCTCGCTGGCAAAAAAAGCGGATGTGATCTTAGTCGCCCCCGCCACCGCCAACGTCATTGCCAAAATGGCGCACGGCATTGCGGACGATATGCTTACCACAGTGGTGTTGGCCGCTAAGTGCCCGAAGCTGGTCGCCCCCGCCATGAACACCGGGATGCTGGAAAACCCCATCACGCAGGATAACCTTGCCACGCTGGAGCGGTACGGCTTTACCGTCATCCCCTCCGAAAGCGGCGTGCTGGCCTGCAAGGATGTGGGCAGCGGACGCCTGCCCAAGGAAGAGGTACTGCTGGAGCACATTCTGCACACCATCGCCCGCCCGAAGGATCTGGTCGGGGTGCGCATCGCGGTGACTGCCGGCCCAACGCAGGAAGCACTGGACCCGGTGCGCTACCTGACCAACCACTCCACCGGCAAAATGGGCTACGCCATTGCCCGCGCCGCCGCCATGCGGGGTGCGGAGGTGACCCTGATCCACGGGCAGACCGCGCTGCCGCCGGTCAAGTTTACCACCGATGTGCAGGTGACCACCGCCCGGCAGATGTACGAGGCGGTGACAAGCCGCTTTGACACCACCGATGTGCTCATCATGGCCGCTGCCGTGGCAGACTACCGCCCTGCTACCGTGGCAGACGACAAGATCAAAAAGAAGGAGGGCGACCTTTCCATCCCGGTGGAGCGCACCGAGGACATCCTTGGCACCATCGGCCCCCGCAAGACCCACCAGTTCCTGTGCGGCTTTTCCATGGAGACCCGGAACCTTGTGGAAAACTCTTCCGCGAAGCTTGCTAAGAAAAATCTGGACATGGTGGTGGCCAACAACCTCAAGGTGGCCGGTGCAGGCTTTGGGGTGGACACCAACGTGGTCACCTTCATCACCCCGGACGGCACCCGGGAGCTGCCTTTGATGAGCAAGGCAGATGTAGCTGATGCCATTCTGGACGAGATCCTGCAGCGGCGGGCAAAGTAATACTACCGGGATTTTGTTGTACACATATCACAAAATTCACAAAAAAATTATGGTTCTTTCCGAAAATTCGGCCTTACCTGTTTATTTTATGCTGCAAAAAATATATAATAAGAGTGTGTCCCCATATTTGGAAGGAATCGGTCTGCGCTGCAGCCGTTAATATTTGGAGGAGAGCCTTACTATGTTCATGTACTCGGATTATAGCCAGCATCTGCTGGACCATGTAAAGAAGATCCATTTTATCGGCTGCGGCGGCAGCGGAATGTACCCGCTGATCCAGATCTTGGCCGCCAAGGGCTACGAGCTGTCCGGCAGCGATGTGCTGGACGGCAGCATCATCCGCTACGAGCGGGAGATGGGCGTGAAGGTCAGCCTTGGCCACAATGCGGATAACGTTGTTGGTGCGGACATGGTGGTGTACTCTGCCGCCATCTCCAAGGATAATGTGGAACTGAACGCAGCTGCCTCCTATGGCATCCCCACCGTGGAGCGCAGCGTGCTGCTGGGCTATGTGAGCCGCCTGTACAAGCAGAGCATCTGCGTGTCCGGCACCCACGGCAAAACCACTACCACCTCCATGATCACCACTGCGCTGGAACTGGCAGGGCGCGACCCCTCTGCCGTCATCGGCGGCAAGCTGCCCCTCATCAACGGCTACGGCAAGGCCGGCAAGGGCGATGATATCGTCATCGAGGCCTGCGAGTTTGCCGAGACCTTCCTGAAGCTGACCCCCTACCTGTCCGTGGTGCTGAACATCGACAACGACCATCTGGACTACTACGGCAGCATGGGCGAGCTGAAGTTCGCCTTCAAGCGCTTTGCCCTGATGACCCAGTTCATGATCTTTGCCAACGCCGACGATAAGAACACCATGGACGTGATGTACACGCTGGACCGCCGGGTGCGCACCTTTGCCATCGACAACCACGGCGACTACCGCGCTGTCAACGTCAACGAGTATAAGCCCGGCTTCTTCGAGTTCGACCTGAAGGAGTGGAATACGACCGACACCACCCGCATCCGCCTGTCTGTGCCCGGCCGCCACAATATTTATAATGCACTGGCCATGTGCGCCGTGTGCCGCTTTGTGGGCCTGAGCGCAGAGCAGTGCGCCGAGGCCGCCCTGAACTTCAAGGGCGCAGGCCGCCGCTTTGAGGTGTACGGCGAGTGCAACGGTGCGCTGGTCATCGACGACTACGCCCACCACCCCACCGAGCTGCGCGCCACCCTGAACACCGCCAAGGAGATGGGCTACAAGCGCCTGATCGCCGTCCACCAGCCGTTTACATACAGCCGCACCAAGATGCTGTTCAACGACTTTGTGGATGTGCTCAAGATCCCGGACATCACGGTGCTGACCCCCATCATGGGCAGCCGCGAGCCCAACGACCCCACCATTACCAGCGCAAAGCTGGCAGCGCAGATCCCCGGCTCTGTGCTGGTGAACAGCCTGCAGGAAGCCGCCGACTGGGTAAAGCAGAACGCCCAGCCCGGCGATCTGGTCATCACCCTCGGCTGCGGCGATATCTATAAAGCCAGCAAGATGATGGTGGAAAAGGATCAGTAAGTTTATTTAAAAGGGACACCGGACAGCCTGCGGGCTGTCCGGTGTCCTTTTTTAGATACAGCGGCTGCTGTCAGGTGTCATCGTAATGTCCGCGGCAGGAAACGATAAACACAATGCCGTTTTCTTCGTAGTAAACGATGCGGTTCACATCGTCGATACGGCGGCTCCACCAGCCGCTGAGCGTACCGCGCAGCGGTTCCGGCTTGCCGATGCCGTCAAAGGCGTTGCGGGAGATATCTTTGATCAGCGCGTTGATGCGTTTCAATGTCTTTTTGTCCTGCATCTGCCAATAAAGATAATCCTCCCATGCGCGATCCTCCCACAGCAACCGCATCAGGCTTCCTCGATGAGATCATGCGGGGCAAAATGCGCCTTGCCGCTGCGCACATCCCGCATGATGCCTTCCAGATAACGCTGATTGGCAGAGGAATAAAAGGGGTCTGCGGTCAGCTCGAACGGAATGCGCTTTTCCCGGGCGCAGGCCTTGAGAAAGATGGTGATAGCCGTGTTCATGCTCAGACCGATTTCGTCAAAGGTCTGCTCTGCCTCATGCTTCACGGTGTCATCTACGCGTACACTGATCTGTGCCATATCCAGCACCTCCTTCTTTCTTTGATTCTACCATAAATGAAAGCAGAATGCAATCAAGATGCTTTCTTTTTATTGTATGCCTTTCACCCTGAAATATTCCCGCAGACGCAGAAGCGCCCCGCAGTCATTCGGCTGCGGGGCGCTTCTGCGTTTCTATCTACGATTCTGGAAGGATGTTGGCATTATCAGAACTTGAACAGGTCCACGATGCGCTGCCACAGGCGGGTGAAGATGTTGCCCTCCTTCACCGTCTCAGTCTCAGCCACAGCATTGTTGGCAGCGGCCACGGTCTCGGCGGTCTTGTAGACAAACTTCACGCTGCTCTCGGCGTCCTCGGGTGCACCGGCAAAGCTGGTGTAGCTTTCCAGCCGGTCGGACATCTCGTCCAGCACGGTCTTGAGGCCGTGCAGCTGATCCTGATCCAGTGCGCCGGTCAGCTTGGAGATGCCCTCCTCGTTGAACTGGTTCAGGCCGTCGTTCAACTGATGGGTGCCGTCGTTCAGCTGGCTTGCGCCCTCGTTCAGGGTGTTCACGCCATCGTACAGGGTCTTGGTACCGGCGGCAAGCTGGGCGCTGCCGTCCTTGGCAGAATGGGCACCATCTGCGGCGGTCTGCACACCGGCGGTGTACTGACCCACGCTGGAAACGAAGTACTGGATCTTGGAAAGGCTGTCCTTCAGGGCACGCACATCCGCGATATCCTGACTGTTCTCCACCTGATACTTCAGCTCTGCCTTGGCGGTGTCCTTAGCCTCCTGACTGGTCAGCAGCTGCACCAGACCGCACAGCATGGAGGGGTCGTAGTTCTGCATCAGGTGCAGAGCAGCCTCCAGATCATGGTTCGTCTTGGTAGCGGAAAGGTACAGCGCCAGATCCAGCTGGCTGTCCTTGAAGCTGGGCGCCTGCTCCCAGATGGTACGCACCATCTTGCGGCGGCCGGCAGCCAGCGTCTTGTCGTTGATGGTCAGGATGTTGTCGATGACCGCGGCGTAGTTGTCCCAAGTCATATCGGTGTCGATCAGACCGCCCTCTTTCAGGGTCTTGTTGGCAGAAGCCAGCACGCCGTCTGCCACCTGCTGTGCACCGCTGTTCAGGGCGCTGTTGTTGGCGCTCAGGGTGTCCAGACCGTTGGTCAACTGGCCCAGACCCTCGTCCAGTGCGGCTGCACCATTGTTCAGGGTGTTGGCGCCGTCCAGCAGTGCCAGCACGCCGCTGGCCAGCTGACTGGTGCCATCCTCCAGCTGAGAAGCGCCGTCCAGCAGCTGGCTCATGGCATCGTTCAGCTGGTTGATGCCGTCGGTCAGGTCGTTGATGCTGCTCAGGTCAAACACATTGTCAGTGCCCAGAGCCGCAGCGCTGGTGGCGCAGGCCATCATCACCTGCGGGCAGGTCAGCCCGGTGACATCTGCTTCCACCGTGATGGTGTCCTGCAGATAGTCCTCAATGGTGTCCAGCTCGTCCGGCAGCAGACCGGACAGGGAATCCTTCACGCCCGGCAGGGTGACAAAGGCAGCCACATTGCTCTTGGCGGCGCTTTCCACCAGACCGTGGGCAGCCACCACATTGGTGGCATCCTGCCCAAAGATCACGCCCACAGCGGTGACCAGCGGGGTGACGATGGTGCGGTCGGTGCCGTTCACGTTCACGGTGCCGGTCTCGTTGTTCTTCAGGGCGATGGTCATGGTCAGATGACCGCTCTTGCCGATCAGATCTTCCAGCGCGGCTTCCTGACCGTCCAGCGCGTAGGTGACGGTAGCCTGAATGGGCAGGGCGCGGTCCGTGTCACCTTTATAATACACATCGGTATCATCGGTGTTCCACACCAGCTTTTCGCCGTCCTGTGTGAACGCGGCGCTGCTCTCAGTGTTCTGGATATTGGTCAGGGTGCTCTGGTCGGTTACTTTGGACAGACCGGAGGCGCTGTAAACATGCTCGCTGACGGTGGTGCTCTGGATGGAGCCATCGGCGTTCATCACAGCGTACACGGTCTCAGACTTGGTAAAGCTGCTGCCGCCTGCGGCAAAAGCCGGGGCTGCACAGCTGGCGGCAAGGGCAACTGCCAGCGCCGCACTGGCGAAACGAAGCGATTTTTTCATAACGCATTACTCCTTTTCAGACTTCTTGGCGTTGGCAGATTCAGGGACCATCCATTTCAGGGTGGTGTGGCGGATGAGCCAGTCGCACAGCATCAGGGCGGCGGGCAGCATCACCAGAATGACCAGCATACTGATCAGAGCGCCGCGGGAGATCAGCAGGCAGATGCTCCGCAGCAGTTCCATCTTACTGATGGCGGCCACGCCGACCGTAGCGGCGAAGAAGGTCAGGCCACTGGTCAGGATGGACTGGCTGCAGTGCTCCAGCGACTGCTGGGCAGCTTCCTTGGGGGTGCGGCCAAAGGCGCGCTCCTCGTGATAACGGGTAGTCATCAGGATGGAGTAGTCCACGGTAGCGCCCAGCTGGATGGTGCCGATAACGATGCTGGCGATGAAGGGCAGCTGCGTACCGGTAAAGTACGGGATGCCCATATTGATGGCAATTGCGGCTTCGATGCTGGCAACCAGCAGCACCGGGATGGAGATGCTCTTGAAGGAGATGGCGATGATGACCAGAACGGCCATGATAGACCAGACATTGACGTTCTTGAAGTCCACGTCTGCCACCTCGATCAAGTCTTTGGTCATAGCGCCTTCACCGGTGATGACGCCCTCGGGATCTACATTTTTGATCAGGCCGATCATCTTGTCCAGCTGACTGTTGATGGCATCCGTGCCGGTCTTGTAGGAGCTGTTGGCCAAAATCAATTTGTAGCCGCCGGATTGCAGGATCTCCATCACGCTGTCGGGCAGCAGCTCGGTGTCAAAGCCGGGGCCGGTAATGGAATCCAGACTTACCACCTGCGTGATACCGTCCACGTCCTTCAGCTCGTCGCACAGGTCGGACACCTGCGTGGCGGTCAGATCGTCATGCACCAGAATGAAGTGGCTGGTGGTCATGCCGAAGTCCTCGCCCAGCTTGTTGGTGCCCACGATGCCGGTCAGGTCCTGGGGCAGGGAGTCGAACAGGGTGTAGTACACGCTGGTCTTGTTCTGCGCAATGGCAAAGGGGATAAGGATGAGGATAAAGACGACCACGATGGGCACGGAATGCTTGGAAACAAAGTAGCTCAGCTTGGTCAGCCGGGGGATAACGGTGCGATGCTTGTATTTTTCCACCCACTTATCAAAGGTAAGGATCAAAGAGGGCAGGATGACCACGGTGCAGATGACGCCCAGTGCCACGCCCTTTGCCATGACAAGGCCGATATCACGGCCCAGCGTCAGACGCATGGCGCACAGTGCAAGGAAGCCTGCAATGGTGGTCAGGCTGGAAGCGGAGATGGAGGTCATGGTCTTGCAGATGGCGCTGACCATGGCTTCTTCATTGGTGGAGCGCAGCTCCTTTTCTTCCTCATAGCGGTGCAGCAGGAAGATGGAGAAGTCCATCGTAACGCCCAGCTGCAGCACAGTGGCAAGCGCCTCGGTGATGTAGCTGATCTGTCCCAGCAGGATGTTGGTGCCGAAGTTGTACGCGATGGGGAACAGCAGACCCAGCATGAACAGCAGCGGGGTGAGGGTGCTTTCCAGCGAGAGGAACAGCACCAGCAGGCTGGCACCCACGGCGATCAGGATGTACAGGGGCATTTCCTGATTGACCAGTGCCTTGGTGTCCTGCAGAATGACGCTCATGCCGCCGAAGAAGCAGTCCTTGCGCAGCAGCTTTTCGATCTGCTTGACGGCTTCCATGGTTTCGTCGCTGGCGCTGGGGGCGTCAAAGCGGACAATCAGCATGGTGGAATCGTTTTTGCCGAACATGAACTGCTGCACATCGGCAGGCAGCATGGCGGTGGGAATGTTGGGGTCGATCACATCGCTGAGCCAGAAGGTCTGGGTGACGCCGGGCACGGCTTCTATCTCCTTTTTCATAGCGATGAGTTCGTTGGTTGGCAGGCCCTCTACCGTGATCATACCGGTGGAGGCCAGATGGAAATCGTCCTCAAGGGCTACCTCGCCGATCATGGAGTCCAGATCCTGCGGCAGGTAGGTGAGGATGTCATAATTGATGCGGGTGGCAATGGCGCCGATTGCGGAAGGGATCAACAGCAGCACGGCTACTGTTAAGATCAGCTTGCGCAGACGCACGATGCCTTGTGCGATCTTTTTCATGAGAACCCTCCAGAATAGAAAGTTGATTGGGAATGTCCGCAAAACTGACTGTTGGTCATCTTCCGGGCAAACACTATTATATCCACCCCGGGCAGAGTGTCAAGCAGGAAAAGTGACCGAAAGTCAGTTTTTTTATCACCTGCAAAAAATTGTATAGCAAACCGGGCTTGCACAAACGGCCAAGGACTGCTAAACTAAGGTACGCAGACCGGACGCAGCACATACCTGCGTCTGAATTCAGAGAAAAGAGGAATCTACCCAGAGCATGAGCACCGTGGAAGGTAAGAAACAGGAAAAGCGCCGCGCCCTGCTGGATGCAGCCTATGAGCTGTTTCTGGAGCGGGGCACCGCCAAGACCAGCGTGGAGGATATCACCAGCCGGGCAAAGGTGGGCAAAGGCACGTTTTATCTGTATTTTCAGGATAAGGGCGCGGTGATGCAGGCGCTGCTGGGGCGGGTGAGCTACCAGCTGCTGAGCGATGCCTGCCTTGCGGTCGAGCAGCACCCCGAGCTGCCCGACTTTACCGCGCAGGTAGTGTTCGTCATCGACCATATCATCGAGGCTTTGCGGCAGGATGCGCTGGTGCTGCGGTTTCTGGAGCGCAACTTCGTCTGGCCCGGGCTGGACCAGATCGAAGCCAGCAGGGAAGCCGAGCCCCTGATGCGCAAGCTGCTTGCCATTGTGCTTTCCAGCCCGGAGATGGCCGGACGTAGTGAGCGGGAGGTCTACCAGCGCATCACCGCCTTGGGCAGTATGTGTATGTCGGTGTGCTATTCCAGCATTCTGGAGGGCAAGCCGGACAACATCGACGCCATGAAGCCGGTACTGTACGATATCATCCGCCGGGCGCTTTCGCCGGAAAAGTAAAAAAGAACGCATAAAAAAGCACAAAAGGTCTTGCTTTTTGCAAAAAGCTGTGGTAAACTATCCAAGTCGATATGACATGGACGGTTAGCTCAGCTGGTAGAGCATCTGCTTGACGTGCAGGAGGTCACAGGTTCGAGTCCTGTACCGTCCACCATACAGTTCGTACTCGAACCCGATTCTTTATGAAAAAGGGTTCGGGTATTTTTTTTGCAACATTGGGACTCAATTGTTTTGGAGGATTCTGTGCTTGTCAAATTAAAGACTTTTTTTCGAACAGCTTATAATTTTTTCAATCGCATCCGACTGAAAAACACGGATGTTACTTTGATTGCCAGTAACTGCAATGGCTGTTGCATTCTGCATGATCTCGGTTTGAAATTTAATTCACCTTTTGTGAATCTATGGGTCGAGCCTTCTGACTTTATAAAACTCTGCGAAAATCTGAAAGATTATCTCCAATACGACCTTGTATTTATTACACCCGCCGAAAAAGAAATCACTTACCCTGTTGCATTGCTGAAGGACATTAAGTTATACTTTCAGCATTATTCTTCCGAAGAGGAAGCCTCTCTCGCTTGGAATCGTCGAAAAGGTCGAATAAATTTTGATAATCTTTATTTTCTTTTTACAGACCGTGATGGATGCACCAAGCAAAATCTGTTGGACTTTGATCAATTGAATTTGAAACACAAGGCTGTACTTTGCCACAAACCGTATCCCGATATTGAATCCGCCGTTTACATCAAAGGATTTGAAAGCGAATCGTGCGTCGGAATGTGTATGCGTTATCGAAGTCGCTTTTCTATCAGAAAATACTACGACGATTTTGACTATGTTGCATGGTTCAATCAAACTTAAACAGAAATCTCTCTCCAGCAAAGAGCTATGTATCACTAGGGAAGGCGACATCCTATCCTACTCGTTCCCAGCAGGGCTTGGGGCAGGGACGCCCCGGCAAGAGTTTCCGAGGTGAAGTTCCCACCATCTGCAAAAACCTTTCCGCGCCAAAAACTACCTTGGCAAGAAGGATATCCATGCTATAATAAGGATACAGCAATATTTTTTGACCGAAAGGAGCTTTAGGATGCACTATCTTCTGCTGAACAAGGATACCGTCTGGCTTGCATTTCATTGCGAGCAGAACGAATACATGGAAACCGCTGCACAGGAAGATCTTTGGTACACCGCGCAGCGGCCTTTCGGCTATACGAACCTGACGGATTTTCTGGAGCGCCGCAAAGCGCCCAAGCACCGGGCGCACATTGCAGCGCTGCTGAAGGAATACGGCTGCGATACGCTGGAGGGCTATTTGAATGTGACCCATGCGCTGTCACTGAACGATACCTTCTGGGTCAGGGCAGCAGATGCCGACCTGCAATGGCGGGACGCTTCTCTTTATCAGAACCCTTTCAACGAGATGATCTCGCAGGCTGCTTTTGACGGTTCTGTGTCCAGCACAAGCTTCTCGTCCACCTCCCCGGAGTTCAGTACAGACGGGCAGTACGCCAAATGCTGGGTGCGGGAGAAGGACACCATTCAGCTGTATAAGACCGGCAGCGTATTCGGCATGGAACCGGTGTCGGAGTATCTGGCTTCTCAGCTGGCAGTCCTGCTTTGCCCGGGAGCGGCAGTCTATGACCTCGGTTTCCACCACGGGGAGCTGATCTCCAAATGCGCCCTTTTCACCAGCGAACGTTACGGCCTTGCCAAGGCCGCTGTTCTGACAAAAGACCGGACGATTGCCGGATTTCTGCGCTATTTTGAAAGCATCGGAAGCGGTGATGCCTTCCGGCGGATGTGCATTCTGGATGCACTTATCCTGAATACCGACCGGCACAGTGGAAACTTTGGTGTCCTGTTCGAGAACGACACGCTGCAAGTCCAAAAAATGGCACCCGTTTTTGATAACAACCGCAGCTTGCTGTTTGATTTGGACAACGACCAGCTGAAAAATACGGAATGGTGCATCCGGCACTGTTCGCCGCGGCTTGGCACCGATTTTATTGCAACCGCGCGCGGACTTCTGACCGACAGCATCCGTGCTGATCTGGAAAAGCTGCGGGCATTCCGCTTCACCGGCCACCCCGTGCTCTCCATCGACCCGGAACGGCTGGAGCGGCTGGACAGCATCCTGCAATTCCAGCTGGACAAAATACTGGCATAACGAACCCCCGGCAGGCTATCACCATCACGGTGGCAGCCTGCCGGGGGTATTATAATGTTATGCTGTCAAACGCTTTCTTGCCTTACACCTCGTGCTCGGCCCAGTCCTGACTGCGGCCCACGGCCTTGTGCCAGCCCTTGACCAGCTTTTCCCGCTGGGCAGCGTCCATTTTGGGCTCAAACAGCTGGTTGCAGCTCCACAGGTGGCTGATCTCCTCCCGGCTCTTCCACACGCCGGTGGCAAGGCCGGCCAGATACGCCGCACCAAGGGCGGTGGTCTCCCGGATGGCCGGGCGCAGCACCTCCTTGTTCAGGATGTCGGACTGGAACTGCATCAGGAAGTGGTCGCGGCTGGCACCGCCGTCCACCTTCAGGGTGCTGATGGTGATGTCGGTGTCCTTCTCCATGGCCCACATCAGGTCGGCGCTCTGGTAGGCGATGGATTCCTCTGCCGCGCGGATGATGTGGTTCTGGGTAGTGCCGCGGGTGATGCCCAGAATGGCACCCCGGGCGTACATATCCCAATAAGGCGCGCCCAGACCGGTAAAGGCGGGCACGATGTACACGCCGCCGTTGTCCGGCACCTTCTGGGCGTAATACTCGGAATCGCAGCTGTCCTGGATCAGGTGCATCCCGTCCCGGATCCACTGGATGACCGCGCCGCCCACAAAGACGGAGCCCTCCAGCGCATATTCTACCTCGCCGTCAAGGCTGATGGCAATGGTGGTGACCAGACCGTTCTTGCTCTGGTAGATCTTGTTGCCGGTGTTCATCAACAGGAAGCAACCGGTGCCGTAGGTGTTTTTCACGTCGCCGGGCTTAAAGCAGCCCTGCCCGAACAGCGCAGCCTGCTGGTCGCCCGCAATACCCGCCACCGGCACATCCACGCCCTGAATGTTGGTGTAGCCGTACACCTCGCTGGAGTCCTTCACGCTGGGCAGGATGCTGCGGGGAATGTCCAGCGCCTTGAGCAGGGTGTCGTCCCAGTCCAGTGTGCGGATGTTGTACAGCATGGTGCGGCTGGCGTTGGTGCGGTCGGTGACGTGCACCTTGCCGCCGGTCAGCTTCCAGACCAGCCAAGTGTCCACCGTGCCGAACAAAAGCTCCCCCGCCTCGGCCTTTTCCCGCGCACCGGGGACGTTGTCCAAGATCCACTTGATCTTGGTGGCAGAGAAATAGGCGTCCGGCACAAGGCCGGTGTTTTCCCGGATGTAGTCTGCCATGCCGGGGGTCTTGAGCAGCTCGTCCACAAGGAAGGCGGTGCGGCGGCACTGCCAGACGATGGCGTTATACACCGGGCGTCCGGTGTTCTTGTCCCACAGGATGGTGGTCTCGCGCTGATTGGTGATGCCGATGCCCGCAATGTCTCTGGGGTCCACGCCGCTCTGGGCGATGACCTCGTTCATTACGCCGTACTGGCTGGACCAGATCTCCATAGGATTGTGCTCCACCCAGCCCTGATGGGGGTAGATCTGCTCAAATTCCCGCTGCTGGACGCAGACGATGTTCTGCTCGTTGTCAAACAGGATCGCCCGGCTGCTGGTAGTGCCCTGATCTAATGAGAGGATGTATTTGGTCTGGCTCATGATCGTCTCTCCTTGCTCTGAAGCTTGAGCGCAAAACAAAAAAGAGCGCACCAAACAAAGCTATCTGCTCTGTCTGTCGCTCTCCTGCTCTGCGCAAACATATTCTGTGCTTATTGTACACGCTCTGCAGGCAAAATACAAGCTTCAGCGCGATTTTTGGACGTTCTGCACAAGAGAACCGCCCCGCCGTTGAACACTCTGCCGAACGGGGATGCAATGCAGCTGCCGGGGATGTAAAAAGCTTGCAAATTTGCGAAAAAGACGTGACGAAACGGCGCGTATGTGGTATCGTTAAGAGGTAGACTTTTTTGTTCGGAAAGGATTTCTTTGCTATGACCCGGATCGCTTTCTGTGATGACGATGCCGCTCTGCTGCACCAGATGCAGGATTTTCTGGAGCAGTACCGCACCCTGCGGGGCGTGCAGCTGGAGCTGTTCCCTTATACAAAGCCCATGGAGCTTCTGGCAGATATCGAGGCCGGGGTGCGCTTTGACGTGCTGTTTCTGGATGTGCTTATGCCCGGCATCAACGGCATCAACGCCGCGCGGGAGATCCGCCGGTACGACACGGCGGTGCAGATCATCTTTGTGACCTCTTCTTCGGAATTTGCCGTACAGTCCTATGTGGTAGGCGCATACTACTACCAGCTCAAGCCCATCTGGAAGGACAGCTTTTTCCGCCTTACCGATGCCGTTTTGGCCGAGTGCCGCAAACGCACCCAGCACAGCCTGATCCTGCGCTGCAAAAGCGGCGTGACCCGCATTACGCTGGACAGTCTGGAATACTGCGAGGTGCAGGGACGCACGTTGGTGTTCCACCTACTGGACGGCACCGTCATCGAGAGCAGCGGCAGCATGGACGAGTTGGCGCGGCAGCTGGCAGATTACCCGGGCTTTCTGCGCCCGCACCGCTCCTATCTGGTAAACATGGAGTACATCCAGAACATCACCGCCAAGAGCATCACCATGGAAAGCCTTGCCGAGGTGCCGCTGCCCCACGGGCGCTTTACCGCCGTGCGGGATCAGTATCTGGAGTACTCCTTTGCGGGAAAGAAGGTCGTCCTGTGACCGCCCCGGGCATTCTGCCGGAAGTGCTGGATGGCGCAGCAGTAGGCATTTTCGGCATCCTGCTCAGTGCGGCGTTCTGCCCCATCCGCTGGACGGGCAAAAAGCGCTGGGTGCTGGCGGGCTGCACCGCCGGGCTGCTGGCGCTGCAGGGGATGTTCTACTTTGGTGCCAGCCCAACGGCTGCCAAGTATCTTTACCCGCTTATCACCCATCTGCCGCTGTATGTCGTGCTGGTGCTGCTCAGCGGGCAGAAGATCTGGCCGCTGGTGGCAGTGCTCACGGCTTATTTGTACTGTCAGGTGCGGCGCTGGGCGGCGTTGGCGGTAGCGCTGTTCTTCCCGCAGCATCCGCTGGTGCAGCCGGTGGCAGAGCTGCTGTTCACCCTGCCGCTGCTGCTGTTGTTCATCCGGTTCCTTGCGCCCTCCATGCGGCAGCTTTCCCGCTACCCGGCCTCGGTGCAGTGCCAGTTTGGCATCGTGCCGCTGGTGAGCTATCTTTTTGATTACATCACCCACGTCTACACCAGCCTTTTATCCGAGGCGAACCCGGCGGCGGTGGAGTTCATGTTCTTTGTGTGCTGCGCGGCCTTTCTGTGCTCCATTTTGCGCGCCTCCCGGGTGGAGCGGCAGCGCATCCAGATGGAGCAGTTACAGACCAGCCTGAACCTGCAAGTCACGCAGGCCATGCGCGAGATCGAGGCGCTGCGTCTTTCTCAGCAGCGCGCCAGTACCTACCGCCACGACCTGCGCCACCACATGCAGTTTCTGGCGGGCTGCATCGAGAACGGCCGCACCGAGCAGGCGCTGGGCTACATCCGCAGCGTGTGCAGTGAGATCGAAGCCGGCAAGGTGACCGCCTACTGCGAGAACGAAGCGGCGAACCTGATCTTTTCTGCCTTTGCCGATCGCGCCGCCAAGGCCGGGGTACAGTTCACGGTGCAGGCGGGCATCTCGCAGGCGCTGCCGGTCTCGGAGAGCGACCTTTGTGTGCTGCTCTCTAACGCGCTGGAAAATGCCCTGCACGCCGCCGTGCGCTGCCGCGAAGCAGGGCAGGGGGCGTTTATTGAGACCACCGGGCACGAAAAGGGGAAAAAGCTGTTTTTGCAGATCACCAACAGCTGTCTGCCGGACGTGCAGTTTCGGGAGGGCGTCCCGGTCACCGACCGCACCGGTCACGGGCTTGGAGTGCGCAGCATCTGCGCCATCTCGGAGCGATACAGCGGCCTGACCAGCTTTGCCGCCAAGGACGGGCAGTTTACCCTGCGGGTAATGTTATAAGTTATAAAAATAATAGTAAGGCGGGAAGGTCCACGGACCTTCCCGCCTTACTATTTATTATAATTGCTGCTTTGCCAGCACGTCAGAGGTAGGGGTCTGGAACACCGGGATGTCGGCATAGGGGTCGGCAGCGGTGTCGGCGGGCAGGCTCTTCATATACTCGTCCATAGCGACAGCCACCTTCTTGGCAACAGCCACGGCCTCTACCACGGTGCGTGCGCCCATGACGGCGTCGCCGCCGGCAAATACGCCCTCGCGGGTGGTGCGACCGTCCTCGCTGACGCTCAGCAGACCCTTCTGGTTGGTCTCGATGCCGGTTGTGGTCTTGACGAGGTTGCTCTCAGAGCCCTGACTGACCGACACGATGACGCCGGTGTGGGGGTAAAAAGTCTCGCTGCCCTCTACCTGCGTAAACTTGCCGTCCTCGCCCTTGACGGTATCGCGGCAGATCAGACCGTTTTCCCGGATCTCCACCGGTGCCTTGCAGAACCGGAAGCCCACGCCCTCCAGCTTGGCGTAGCTCACCTCATACTCGGAGGCGCTGATGCAGCTTTCGTCCCGGCGGGCGTAGCAGGTAACGTGGCGGGCACCGTTGCGGATGGCGGTGCGGGCACAGTCCATGGCGGAGTTGCCCACGCCGATGACGGCCACGTCATCGCCCAGACGGAAGGCCTTGGAGTTGGCCAGATAGTCGATGCCAAAGGCTACGTTGCCAAGGCTTTCGCCCTTGATGTGCATGGCGTTGGCCTTCCACAGACCGGCACCGATGAACACGCTCTTGTAGCCGTCGCGGAACAAATCGTCGATGGTGATGGTCTTGCCGATGGTAGTGTTGGGGCGCACCTTGATGCCCTTCAGCTCTAGATGGCGGTACTGGAAATCGTCCAGCACACTGTCCGGCAGGCGGTAGTTGGGGATGCCGTAGCGCATCACGCCGCCGATCTTATCCCGGGCGTCAAAGATGGTCACATCGTAGCCCCAGCGTGCCAGCAGCACGGCGATGGTCAGGCCCGCCGGGCCAGAGCCCACCACAGCGGCCTTCATGCCGTTTTTCGGGGCGGGGCCTGCGGTCATCTTGTTGGCGTAGGTGGTGGAGATATAGTCCTCGATGATGGAAAAGTGCACCGGGTCGTGGCTGGGCATCCGGTTGCGGATGCAGTGACCCTCGCACTGCTTTTCGTGGTTGCACACCAGACTGCATACAGTGGTCAGGGGGTTGTTTTCAAACAGCATCCGGCCCGCAGCGTCCATCTGGTTTGCCTTGAGCAGACGGATGACCTCCGGGATATTGGTGTGGATGGGGCAGCCCTCCTGACACATCGGCTTTTTGCAGCCGAGGCAGCGGTTGGCTTCGTCCAGAACATGAAGTGCCATGGGTTCCTCCTTGTGTTTCCCCTGCGGGGACAGTCGTTTTTTACAAGTTTGTTGTATCCAACATTGCATTACTTTAATCATACACCCGAACCGCGCCGGATACAAGAGGGCACAATATAAAATTTTTCACGTTATTTTTTGTCAATTCGTCAAAAAGATAATTTTTTGACGATATATCCCGCCCATCGGCTCCGGTTTTGCCCGGCACAGCGCACCAAGGTCGCTGGCCCTGCTCTGGGCGGCAGCCATTTGGGCGCAGGTCTTGTTTTCCCGTGCCAGCCGCGCCAGCGAGTGGGACAGCGGCAGCGGCAGCGCCGTTTCTCCGAGCAGGGGCAGCGCTTCCTTGCGCGCGCCCAGCAGGTGCAGATAGGGCGGCAGCGCCGGGGTCTGGGCGGTGTAGCCCAGCGCCGCATCCATTGCCAGCCGCCGCATCCGCGCCCGGGGGTAGCGCACGGTGGTCAGGGCGTCCAGCAAAGCGGGCAGGCTTGCGGTCTCCCGCACGGCGTTTTCCAGCCGGTGCTCCAACCCCTCGGATACCCCGCGCACTGCTGCAAAGGGAGCTTGCCCTGCGCAGGCTGCCCGCAGCAGCGCCAGCTCGCAGTGCCCCATGACCGCAAAATCCGTATACTTTCCGTCATATTCCACCTGTTTATACAGTCTCAGCGCCTTTTCCGGCACATAAGGTGCCAGTGCCGCCGCGCCGTCCTCCGCCCAGAGCGCCCGCAGGGCACTGGCGCTGGCAAAGGCTGCATGAGCACTTTCGGTCAGTGCCTGCCCGTGGTCTGCGCCCTGCCGGGGCAGGGCGATGGGTTGTATTTCTACATTTTGTTCTATAATAGCCTTACAATACTCTACGGCAAGATTATTGTTGGGCCTGTCCAGCAGGGCGGCGATGTCTGACCCCGGGCACAGCGCCTGCACTGCCGCCTGCCGGGCGGCGGCAAAGCTGCGTGCCCCGGCGGCAAGCTGCTGTCTGAGCGCGGCACGGTAGTCCTCGCTGCACAGCACCCGGGCGGCTTTTTGCAGCAGGGCGGTGTCCGGGGTCTCTGCCCCAAAGACCAGCGTATCGCACCCGGCAGCGGCCAGAATGCGCACCCCCGCCCGGGCAAAGGCCTCGGCACCGGCGCAGGCGCAGGGCGCGGGCAGGGCAAACACAAGGTCTGCCCCGCAGGCCAGCGCCGCCTGCACCCGCACCGCCTCCGGCAACAGCGGCAGCGCCCCCCGCTGGGTAAGCCCGCAGCTCATGGCCACGGCCACCCGCTGTGCCCCCAGCGCCCGCGCCTGTGCCAGCTGCCAAGCGTGGCCGTTGTGGAAGGGGTCGTACTCCGCAATGATGCCTGCAAACTTCATGGAACTGCTCCTTTTCGCCGAAAGATTGTTAAATTTATATCGCATATACAGAAAAACCCTGTCGTTTCCGGGATTTGTGGGCAGGATGTACAAAAACCTTGTACACAAGTTTTACCGCTTTGCCCGGGTTGCGCCTTGAAAAGCCGCTATCCCTATTATATAATAAACATAGGAATCTGTAAAATTCTGTCCGCAGGTTTTTTCAGGCTACGGACGGTACAAAAATTTTCAGGAGGCAACACAGATGAAGATTCTGGTTATTAACTGCGGTTCTTCTTCCCTGAAGTATCAGCTGATCGATATGGACGGCGAGAAGGTGCTGTGCAAAGGCCTGTGCGAGCGCATTGGCATGGAGAGCAGCATGATCACTCACGAGGCCAACGGCACCAAGGCTACCACCCCGGCGATCTTCCCCACCCACACCGAGGCTTTTGCCGAGGTCGTGAAGAAGATGACCACCGGTGCAGGCAAGTGCATCAATGACGTGAGCGAGATCGACGCCATCGGTCACCGCGTCGTGCACGGCGGCGAGAAGTTCAAGAGCAGCTGCCTGATCACCGATGAGGTCATCAACACTCTGCGTGAGCTGAGCCCGCTGGCTCCCTTGCACAACCCCGCCGGTATTCTGGGTATCGAGGCCGCCCGCAAGGTGTTCGGCAACATTCCCATGGTGGCTGTGTTCGACACCGCTTTCCACAGCACCATGCCGCCGAAGGCTTATATGTACGCCATCCCCTACGAGTACTACGAGAAGTACGGCGTGCGCCGCTACGGCTTCCACGGCACCAGCCACAAGTACGTTGCCCACAAGGCAGCCGAGTATCTGGAGGAGCCCATTGAGCGCCTGAAGCTGATCACCTGCCATCTGGGCAACGGTTCTTCCATTGCCGCAGTCGATCAGGGCAAGGTGGTGGATACCTCCATGGGCATGACCCCGCTGGCCGGCCTGATGATGGGCACCCGCTGCGGCGACCTGGATCCCTCTGTGGTCAACTACCTGAAGTACACCCTGAACATCACCGGCCACGAGCTGGACGAGATCCTGAACAAGAAGTCCGGCCTGCTGGGCATCTCCGGTGTTTCCAGCGACAAGCGCGATGTGGAAGAGGCTGCCGCGGCCGGCAACAAGCGCGCACAGCTGGCTTCCGATATGCTGAACTACCAGATCAAAAAGACTATCGGCAGCTACATTGCAGCTATGGGCGGCGTGGATGCCATCGTCTTTACCGGCGGCATCGGCGAGCACGATGCCATTGCCCGTGCAAAGATCTGCCACCACATGGATTGGCTGGGCATCCGCATCGACACCGAGAAGAACAAGCACCCTGTTGGCGATGTGTGCGAGATCACCGCTTGGGGCGCAAAGGTGCGCACGCTGGTCATTGCTACCGACGAGGAGCTGATGATCGCCCGCGACACTAAGGAAGTCATCGAGAAGTAAGCTTTTCCCAAAGGGCTTTGCAGGGGCTGCTGCACAGAATGTGCGGCAGCCCCTTTTGTTTGTGTGAAAAAGTGGTTCAGAAACACCTGCAGGTGTTTCTGAACCACAAATCATAAATTATCTGCCGCTGCACAAAACCTGTGCAGCGCGCCGCTTTTCTATCTTCCGGCGGTGATTTTACCCAAATATATGCTGTCGGTTTGTGCCATGTGTACAAATAAAAGGGCGAACAGTTGTTTTTTGGTTGACAAATCTCAAAAATAACGGTACAATAGGAAAGTCCTCAATCCGAGGGCGTTTATCTATTCAAGCCCCTGGTAAGCTTACTGATCAGCGCGATGGTCCCAAAACCAAAGGTATGGTTACAATCCTTCCGTGGGCAAGAACTAACTAAAGAGGAGATACTACTATGTTTGAAGACAAGACTCTGGTCTGCAA
Source organism: Faecalibacterium sp. I4-1-79 (assembly GCF_023347235.1). Classification (GTDB taxonomy): domain Bacteria; phylum Bacillota; class Clostridia; order Oscillospirales; family Ruminococcaceae; genus Faecalibacterium; species Faecalibacterium tardum. Next base: position 383,388 of record NZ_CP094467.1, read on the forward strand.
GGACTGCGGTAAGGAATTTGTTTGGACTGCCGGCGAGCAGGAGTTCTACGCTTCTCGCGGCTTCGAGAACCAGCCCCAGCGCTGCAAGCCCTGCCGTGACGCCCGCAAGAACGGCGGCGCACGCAGCAACAGCGGTGAGCGTCAGATGTTCGACGCTGTCTGCGCAGCTTGCGGCAAGGCCTGCAAGGTTCCCTTCCAGCCCCGTGAGGACCGTCCGGTCTACTGCTCCGACTGCTTCGCTCGCATGAAGCAGAACTAAGCGCTGATTTTCATTTAAATCGGTAACAAAGCCCCCCGCTGCCAGTCGGCAGCGGGGGCTTTTTGCGTTTCTCTTCAGGGATGCTTGCGCTGATTTGCGCCCGAGAGCAGCAGCACCGTGCGGTACAGCCGCAGCTTGAGCAGCAGCAGCTTTATCCGGTCGTTCCGGCTTTGCATGACGTGCAGCGGGGTGCTGCGCACTGCTGTGTGCACGCGGGGCTTTTGCAAGGTGCTGCGCAGCCATGCGGTCTGCTCTGCAAGGGAAAGCGGACTGCACCCAAGGTTCTTGACCCCCATCATCAGATCGCGGACGGTGCAGTAGTTCGCCTTTGCGCGGTGCATGGGGCTGTTCTGCAAGCCCCACGCAGAAACGGTGTCCCACACGGCGTCACTGAGATAAAAGTTATCCTCCAACCGTTCCGGGTGGTAGCTGTTGGACAGACTGCCCCGCCGGGCAATCGTGTAGTGGTACAGCGGCTTTTCCAGCACCACCAGACAGCCGGGGTCCCTGCGATAGAAGGCTACGAAAAACAGCCCGTCCTCCCCCAGCTGATGGCAGGGAAAGCGCAGATGGTGCTGCTCCAGAAACGCTCTGCGGAACAGCTTATTGATGATCAGATACGAGGACGCCATCTCGTCAAAATGCTCCTTGAAGGGCTCGCCCCGGTACACGCCGGAGAGGGCGCAGCCGCTGGTCTGTGTGTGCAGCAGCTGGTCCTTTTCATCATAGCTGTCCAGATACAACCCAAACTCCACGCAGTCCGCATCCGCGTCCCGGACGGCGCTGTACAGCAGCTCTGCGGCGTCCGGCTCCACCCAGTCGTCCGGGTCCAGAAAGAAGATATATTCTCCCCGGGCGGCATCCAGACCCGCGTTGCGGGCAGCGGCTACGCCGCCGTTGGGCTGGTCGATAAAGCGAAAGCGCGCGTCCTCGGCAGCAGCCTGTGCGCATAGCGCGGCGCTACCGTCCTTGGAGCCATCGTTGATGAGGATGGCCTCGAAGTCGGTCAGGGTCTGCGCCCGCAGTGAGCGCAGCGCCCGGGGCAGCAGGCGTTCCATATTATAAATGGGTAGTATAAACGTAATACAGGGCATTGTTTTCACTCCTTGCTGTCACACTTCCTTCATCAGAATACGGATGCGGTCCCGCATCTCCTGCCGACTGTCCGGCATCCACACCTTGGGCTCCGGGGGCTTTTTGCGCTCCATGGCATAGGCAAGCGTCACCAGACGCAGCGCCATCGTACTCCAGAAATAAAAGGCGGTATTATCGGTCAGGTAGGTCACCGTCATATAGCCTAGCTCGGACAGATACAGCAACGTGGTCTCTTGGTCTGCATAGCGCTGCCAGAACAGCGGGGTCAGAACATACTGGATGCCGGACCAGAGCAGAAAACCGGGAAATCCTACCTCTACAAAGACCTTCAGGATGTCGTTGTGAAAAGGAATGGCCTGGTTGAGGAGTCCCGCATTGTACCACTGGGCAATGATGGTATCCACATATTCAAAGCCGTGGCCGAGATAGGTGATGGAAAATTCATAGTAGGGGTTTGCCATGCTCCACAGGTAGTCCCGTCCCATCATATCGATGCCAAAGCGCAGTAGAAGCGCTGTAATGATACCATTGCGCACACAATAGAGGAACGCCAGAAAAAACAGGATGTAGCACCCGCCCACTGCCGGGTAAAACCAGTTGGGGACTTTGCGCTTGCGAAGAAGCAGAGCGATCAAGATGAACAGGACCACTGCCGGGATGGCGATGCGCTTCATGCCGACCAGAAAAAACCAGCAGCAGAGCAGCAGATACCGCCGACGCTTGCGTTTTTCCTGCAGGGTGGAATGGGGCGCAAAGACGGCGTAATACAAAACCATCTGTCCGAACACAAAGGTCAGGTCGTGGATCTCCAGCTGCAGCGCATAGCCATCCGCATCGCCGAAGGTGACCAGACAGGTGATGAGAGACTGGAGGCTGGCTGCAAGACCGTAGCCGGGAATGCTCAGCAGCATGATGGCCGTGTTGGCAATGCAGATGCTGATGGTAAACAGGTCGATGGCTTTTTCCCGGAACAGATAGACCAGCGCCACGGCAGTGAGGATGGCAATGCTTTGGAACACAAGCTTGGAGCAGCTGCGGATCATGGAGGACACCGCAGCAAAGCTTTCGATCCAGATGACCATCGACCAGAAAAACAGTGCCGCCATCAGGGACATATACAGCAGGGTAGGCTTCCAGATCTCCCGGAGGCGTGTTTCGTCCGGGTAAAACAGAGTGTATAGCACCGCAAGCCCGATCACTCCCAGAGAGATGGCCTTGGGAAGGCCACCCAGCGTGGTGTTGATCGGCTTCCACTCTCCCAACCCTGCTCCGGCCAGAAAGAACACGCAGCTGATGGTCAGCAGTTTTTGCCACAGCGGGCTGTCCTTATAAAACAAAGAGGCCGGAGTTTTCCGGCTGTAATCCTTTTTGGTCAGGATCTGATCCAATGTGCGCATGAAAAAGGGTTCTCCTTTTGTAGCGGGTGTTCCCGCAGGTGACTTACGCTTCTCCGCTCAGCTGCAAGTACTGCTGCTGCAAGCGGGCGGCGGCGATGTTGATATCGTAGCCCGCCTGCCGGATCAGCTCTGCACCGGCAGAACGGTCGCAGGGCTGTTGGAGCATCCGCTGCAAGCCTGCCGCCCAGTCTGCATTGCTGGCAGAAAGCGGGATCTGGATGGCGCGGGGCGAAAGCAGCACCTCTTCCGGCACTGCGTCCGAAAATACGCATCCCAGCCCGGCGGCCTGCGCCTCGATGCCCACCACCGGCAGACCCTCGAAGCGGGAGGGCATGACAAAGAGATCCATCAACTGGTACCAGTCTGCCACATTGCTTTGCAGCCCGGCAAACAGGATATGGTCTGTGATGCCCAGTTCCTGTGCCTGTGCGCGGACAGCCGGTTCCAGCCTGCCGGTGCCGATGAGCACCAGCATCGCCCGGGGCTCCAGCTGCAAAAAGGCAGCAAAGATCTCCAGCAGACGTTCATGGTTCTTGCGGACGTCAAAGCGCCCTACATGGCCCAGCACCACCCGATCCTCCAGCCCGTAACGCGCCCGCATTTCCGCGCGGACGGCAGGGGTAAACCGGAAGGTCTCCGGCTCAATGGCGTTGGGAATGATCTGTCCCCGGCGCTCCCAGTCCGCCTTGCCGAAATAGTAGATGCCTGCGTCCCGGCCGCAGGCCCACAGGTGGGTGGCTGCGCCGGGCAGCAGCCGCTTGCAGAGCATCTTCAGCGGCCACTTATAGTCCCGGACGATCCAGATATTATGGGCGTGGGCAATGCGCACGGGCAGCCCCGCCTTCTCCGCGCCCTTCAGGGCGTACAGTCCCATGGCCTCGTTGTGGGCGTGCAGGATGCGGATGCGGGGGTCTGCGGCCACGGTCTGCTGCACAAAGCGCAGATATGCCGGGTAATGCAGCGGGTCAAGCCCCGGGCTTTGGTAGATATGCCCGCCCAGACGGCGGATCTCGTCGTCGTAGTCGCCGGGCTTTTTCTTGTTGACGATAAAATCAAACTGAACCTTGCTGCGGTCGATATGCCGGTAGTAGTTCATCAGCATGGTCTCGATCCCGCCGCGGTCCATATTGCTGACCGAATGCAGCACTCGTATCATAAATTTCTCCCTTTATCTGTGTTTGCAGCCCTTATGTCAGGTTTTCTGCGGCAGCAAGATACTGTCCATAGTTTTTCGCCGCCAGTGCCTGATGCAGTGCCAGCAGACGGCTGTCCTGCACGCAGATATCCTGTGGGGCGTAGTACGCAGCATACATCTGCTGCATCACCAGAAATGCCGCCTGCTGGACGGTTTCGTCCAAACGGGAGAGCCGGTACCATGCCAGCGCGATGTGCTGTAACAAAAGCTGCTGCACCTGCGCAGAGTGCACCTCTTTTTTCTGTGCCAGATCCGCCATCAGATACCGCATGATCCATACGGTATCCACTGCCTTTGCCTTTTTGCGGGAGCGCAGTGTGATGCCCAGCGGGTTCCGGGTATAGTTATAGACATACGCCGGAATCAGGTAATGGGCAGGCCGGAAAGGGCCGATGCAGAAGGCAAAGATCGTATCCTCGAACCAGTAGCCCTCCGGGAATTTCAGATGGGCGAAAATGCTGCTGCGGATCACCTTGCCCCATGCCATGCCATAGGGGGTCTGCCCGGTTTCGGCAGCGGATCCCTCCCGGTAGCCCGTCCGGCCAAAGACAAGGCCGTGCCCGGTAATGTTGACAAAGCCGCCCTGCACAATGTCGGCGTTCGTTTCCACCGCTTTGGACAGCAGCGCCTCTACGGCACCTTTGCGCAGCGTGTCGTCTGAGTCCACAAACAGGATGTACTTTCCCCGGATATGCTCCAGCGCGCGGTTTCGTGCCCCGGAAAGCCCGCGGTTAGATTGTGTAAGGATCTCTACCCGGGGGTCGGCGCGGTATCGCTCCAGCAGCTCCGGTGTTTTATCGGTAGAGCCATCGTTGACCAGTGACACAAAAAATGTATAGCCGGTCTTTTGTGAAAGAATCGAGTCCACACAGCGGACAATGGTGCGCGCAACATTGTAGCACGGTACAATAATGTGCAGGTCGTACTGCGGGATTATACGGTTGTCGGCCTGTATAGTCCCTGTGGGGATCGGTGCAAGAGCTTTCAGGTAGTTCTCTGCGGCAGCTGCATCGGGAAACGCCAGCGCAGACGGAGCAGCGCCGGTGTGCCGTTTCCCATGGGTCAGCTTTTTCAGCAATTGTTTCATCTAAGTTCTCCGGCTTTTTCAGGTTTCAGAAATTCCAAGGGCAGCGCCGCCCTCCTCTGCGGTCAGGGCCATTTTTTTCTGTGCGCAGCGCACAAGGTCGCGCACATGGTAGAGCTCCTCCTCCGAGGTGGTCGCCCATGCAGCGGTGAACAGGATGGGGTACTCCGGGTTCAGCTTGTTGTACTCGTCCACCTGACTTTGCAGGATGCGGATCATGACTTCTGCCTTCCGGCTGCTGCATTCATCAAAGAAGGCAAGGAACTTGCCCGCGCCGTTGTAGCCCACCGTGCCGTCGGTGTCGCCCATCAGCTGCAAAAGACCGGAAAAATCCTTCAGGATGCTGTCGCCCACATGGTAGCCGAAGCGACGGCTCATCTCAGTCAGGTTGTCCAACTGAAAGGCAAAGCAGGTATAATCCTCCGGCAGGATGCGGCCGGCCATGCCGGTGATGTACACATTGAGCTTTTCGCGGTTGGGCAGGCCGGTCTTTTTGTCCACATACAGCAGATAATCCACCACATCCGAGAGGCGTCCCAGCAGAACGGCACCGCAGCAGCCGATCACAAAGAACAGCACCAGCGCCAGCATCAGGTACAGCTTGACATTGATGGCGGCAGCCACCTGCACTGAGCTGATCATCTTCAGATAATCCGCGCTGATGTACAGGTTCAGCTCCTTGCTGCTGGTATTGATGATCTCGTAGTAGCTTTTCAGCTGCGCCTCGTAGTCATTGATCATGCTTTCCATTGCAGCATGCTGTTCGTCTGTACCGCCAAAATCCACGTTGCGGAAGCTTTGCAGGATCTCCTCCTGAAACTGCCGGTCGATCTGGCTGGCAGCCACCTGCTGTTCCAGCGACACCAGCTTCAGCACCAGACCGTCATAGGTGGTCTGTGCCTTATCGCCCGAGCCCTCCAGCTCGATGTTGTTCAGGATGTATTCTGCGGATACCACCTCGCCTTGGTCGGTAAAGTAGTTTTTCAGCAGGTCGGCGTTCTTGTACACATACTGGTCGGTCAGGTTCCACAGGCTGTCCCGCTGCTCGGTGGTGATCTGCTCGTCCTGCTTTGCAGTCTCAATGCAGTTGGCCAGATATTCCTGCAGCACCGTGCCGTCCCGCACCTGCGGGCCGTTGAGCACATAGGCGTACAGCGCCGGGATGGTGTATTTTTTGAAATCGGAATAGATATCGCACAGATCTGCATAGGTGTAGCCGGTGCGGGAGGAGCGGAAGTCTGGGTAATGTTCCCGCTTGCTCAGCAGGTAGTTCTGCATCTCGGTGGTATCGTTTTCCAGAATGCGGATGCACTCGTAGTAGTCGTAGCCGTTGTCCAGCAGATCGGACGAAGGGTTGAGCGAGAGCTTCTGCTCCACATATTTTTCCGTATAATAGGTGCAGTAGCTCTGGATGATAGCATCCAGCATATTGCGGGCATAGCCCGCGCCCAGCGCTCCGTCTACCACGAGGCTCACCTTGTAGGTGTCGGGGAAGTAGGTCACCTCTTCGCCCTTATCCAGTAAGGCATCATTGATGGTCTGCTGATCCTCTGGAATCACCGGGGTCACCGAAATGTTGGAACGGATGGCGCTCAGCTGCCCGGAAGCGCCCAGCGCATCCATGGCTTGCGAAATGACCGTGGAGGAATAGATCTCGTTGACGTCCAGATCGCTGCCGTCCGGGGTGTAGCCGTCCGAGATGCCGTCGTTGGTATAGCGGATGATGACAGAGGCTGTGTACATCTGCCGCCCGTCTGCATACAGGTAGATGGCGGCTGCACCTGCCAGCGCGACCAGAAAGATCAGGATGCTGAAACGCTTCAGATAGCGCAGGATCTCAAACTTTTTCATTTGTGGTGCCTTACCTTTCTGCGTTTCCGTTCGTGGAGCAGCCATGCGCCGCCCAGCATCACGGCAACAGACTCCATCAGGGTCTTTTTCAGGCTCAGCCGCTGAATAAAGGAGGCTGAACCATAGGCAAAGGTGATATAGTTCTGGGATTTATACTTGACGTAGGCTTTGTCCAGCACGAACAGCTGCTCCGAGATCTCGTTGATGGCAGCTTCCAGCTTGTTCACCATGGCCTGTGCCTCGGCCAAGCGCGGCTGCCCGGCGTCCAGCTCCCGGATCTTCTGGATCACATAGTTCGTGCTCACGATCTCGGACTGGTAATCGGTGGCATCGGACAGAGAAGCATCTGCCGCCCGCGCCAGCGCGTCCATAGCGGTCTTGGTGCGGGACATATAGTATTCGCTGTCCTCATCCACGGTGGGGATCATCATGATGGAGGTCATGGACTTTTCGTAGATGGAAATGCCCTTTTTATCGGCGTCATAATAAGCCTGCTGGGTGCGCATGGCAAGATCGTCGATCTTGTTCTTGTATTCCAGAATGCTGGTCAGCATGGACGGGTCGCGGGCAACGCCGCCCTCAATGACAAAGGCCATGGCATTGGGGAGATCGTAATCCACCAGATTGTTGATCTTTTTACCCAGCGTGGTAAAGTTGTTGGTGGCAGAGTCGGGGTTTGCCTCGTCCGTAAAGCTTTTGTTCTCCTGCAGACGAGCGTTCAGGTAGCGGTTCAGCCCCTCAGCGCGCACCTCCAGCTCGTTCAGCCGCAGATAAGGCTCACACGCAGAGGTCACTTCCAGCTTTTCCTTCAGCAGGCTCTGGTTGTCGCAGTAGTTGCTCTGAAAGATCTCCCGGTAGGATTCGCACACGCTCTGCAAAAGATCCGTAGCCTTGCGGCTGCCAAGCTCCAGCTTGCGGGCGTTGATGGAAAGATAGTAGTTGGTGCTGATATATTCGCTGCCGTTGGCGCTGCCGGTGCCTTCCGGGCTGAGATAAAGGCACTGGGCCAGCTGGGAGGCAGTCAGGCTGTCCTGCAAGCCCACCCGCCGGATGGCGCGTTCCATCACCTCGTCCGAAACGATCTCGTAGGCGTTGAAGCGGGTCTTGTTGGGGTTCATGCCCAGCGCAGCCTCGGAGTAATTGAAGGAGATGCTGGCGGTGGCGCTGTCCGCACTTTTGAAATAGTGAACCAGCCCGAACAGACAGCACAAGGTCAGCAGGCAGAGAAACAGGCGGTATTTATTTGTCCAGATATGGCGCAGCGCCTGTTTGATCTTTTCTTTGATGTCATCCATGGCATTCTACCCTTTTGCAGCGGCCTGCACGCGCGGTGCAGACTGCTTAGTCGATGTCAATGACCGAAAGCTCCGGCACGTTATTGATGCGGGGCACCCAGCTGGAATCGCCCAGTCCCCGGCTTACGATGAGGGTGGCGTTGTTGGCAAGCCCATAGCTGCCCCCGGCATAGTCGGGGAATAAGCCCTCCTCGGCACTGTAAAGCGGGCCGACCTTTGGCAGCCGCACGATGCCGCCGTGGGTGTGCCCGGCAAGGCCCAGCTCAAAGGAATAATTTTCCAGATGTTCGGTAAAGTAGGTGGGCACATGCGCCAGACAGATGCGCAGGTCATAGTCCGTCTGCTGCTCTGCGGCGTCCATAAAGGTACTGGCACCGTAGTTGTAAAAGTCCTTCGGGCTGCCCTCCACGCCCAGAATGCTGATGACATTGTCGTGGACGGTATAGCGCGCCTCTTCATTGCGCAGGATGGTCACCCCGGCGGCGGTGAACTTTTCCACCAGAGCCTGATCGCCGTTCAGAAAATACAGCTCGTCCTCGTGGTTGCCCATCACGCCGCACACCGGCGCGATCTCGCTCAGCTGGCTGCACAGGGAGAGCATATTATCATAGCTGGAACCTTCGCCGTAGGTCACAAGGTCGCCGCCCAGCAAAATCAGATCCGGGGCAAGGCTGCGGATATCCTGCACCAGATCGCAATTATCCTGCCCGTACTCCCGCAGATGTACATCGGTGAGAAAAACGACCCGGCAGCTCTGGGTCAGCTTGCGGGAATGGATCTGATAAAACTCTGCGGTATAGTGGGTACGGTTATAGCAGATATTCTGCCACAGCGCCCCGCCGATCAGAGCGAGCAGAGCAATAAAGATCAGCAGCGTCAGCAACACCTGCTTCCAGAGAGATGCTGCCCTCTGTGCGCCGCCGCTGTGTGTGTGTCTGCTGTTTTGCACTGCGCCTTTTCCGTGCTTTGCTTTGATAAAGGCCACATCCTTTCTGTGGGGGAACGTTGCATGGAGACGTGCACAGCACAAGGCCGCAGCTCATCTCTCTAAAAACGAATACAAGAATTGATATATAAAGAAATTATAACATATTTATAGTGAAAAGCAAAGAGTGCATCTCTGCCGTGAGCGGATTTCACATTTGGGAACTCCCATCAAAAAAGGGATGCCGCGCACGCAGCATCCCTTTTGTATATTTGCAGATCAATCGTCGTCGCTGTCCAGCTTGAGCACGGCGGTAAAGGCCTCGCTGGGCAGGGAAACGCTGCCCAGCTGACGCATCTTCTTTTTGCCTTCCTTCTGCTTTTCCAGCAGCTTCTTTTTACGGGAGATATCGCCGCCGTAGCACTTGGCCAGCACGTCCTTGCGCATGGCCTTGACCGTCTCGCGGGCAATGATCTTGCCGCCGATGGCTGCCTGTACCGGGATCTCGAACAGGTTGCGCGGGATGTTGTCCCGCAGCTTTTCGCAGATGCGGCGTCCCTTGGCGTAGGCGTTGTCCCGGAACACGATCATGGACAAAGCGTCCACGGGGTCGCCGTTGAGCAGAAAATCCAGCTTGACCAGATCGCTCTCGCGGTACTCCTTGAACTCGTAGTCGTAGCTGGCGTAGCCACGGCTGCGGCTCTTGATGGCGTCAAAGAAGTCGTACACGATCTCGCCCAGCGGCAGCGCGTAGTGCAGGTCCACTCGCACATCGTCCAGATACTTCATATCGATCAGCACGCCGCGCTTGCTCTGGCACAGATCCATCAGGCCGCCCACATAGTCATTGGGAGTGTACAGATGAACATCCACAAAGGGCTCTTCCTGTTTGACGATATTGCTGGGATCCGGGTAGCTGGAGGGGTTATCGATCATTTCCACTGTGCCGTCGGTCAGGGTCAGACGGTAGCGCACGCTGGGGGTGGTGGTGATGATATCCAGATCAAACTCCCGCTCCAGACGCTCGGTGATGATCTCCATGTGCAGCAGACCCAAGAAGCCGCAGCGGAAGCCGAAGCCCAGCGCGGCACTGGTTTCCAACTCAAAGGTCAGGGAGGCATCGTTCAGCTGCAATTTTTCCAGTGCGTCCTTCAGGTCGGGGTACTTGGCGCCATCGGCAGGGTAGATGCCGCAGAACACCATGGGCTTGACCTGACGGTAGCCGGGCAGCGCTTCTGCGGTGGGGCGCTCTGCCAGCGTGACGGTATCGCCCACGCGGGTGTCCTGTACCGTCTTGATGCTGGCGGTCAGGTAGCCTACCTCACCGGCCTGCAGCTGGGCACAGGGGGTCAGGGAGGTGGCGCCCATGTGACCCACCTCCACCAGCGTGAACTCTGCGCCGGTAGCCATCATGCGGATGGTGTCGCCGGGCTTTACCGTGCCCTCGAACACGCGGACGTAAACGATGACGCCCTTGTAGCTGTCATAGATGCTGTCGAAGATCAGCGCCTTTAAGGGTGCGTCCGGGTCGCCGGTGGGGGCGGGGATATCGCTGACCACACGCTCCAGCACCTGATCGACGTTCAGGCCGGTCTTGGCGGAGACGCGGGGCGCATCCATGCAGGGCAGACCGATCACGTCCTCCACCTCCTGTGCCACCTCGTCCGGGTGGGCGCTGGGCAGGTCGATCTTGTTCAGGATGGGCACCAGTTCCAGATCGTGCTCCAGTGCCATATAGGTGTTGGCCAGCGTCTGCGCTTCCACGCCCTGCGTGGCGTCCACCACCAGAATCGCGCCCTCACAGGCGGCCAGACTGCGGCTGACCTCGTAGGCAAAGTCCACATGACCCGGGGTGTCGATCAGGTTGAACTCGTAGGTCTTGCCGTCCTTTGCAGTATAGTTCATGGTCACGGCACGCGCCTTGATGGTAATGCCGCGCTCGCGCTCGATATCCATGTTGTCAAGGATCTGATCCTCCATGGTGCGCTCGTCCACGCTCTTGGTCAGTTCCAGAATGCGGTCGGACAGGGTGGATTTGCCGTGGTCGATATGTGCAATGATGCAGAAGTTGCGGATGTTGTCTCTTGCCATGTAGTTCCTCCGGGCAGCTTTATGCTTCTAAGATCCAGTCCTCCACGGCCACGATCTGTCCGTGGTCGCGGTAGACGCGGGGCACGCGGCGGGAAACGCCGCACAGCACTTCATAGGGAATGGTATCGGTCTTGCGGGCAATGGTCTCTGCGGTGTCGCTCACGGTGCCGCCCCACAGGATGGCTTCATCGTCCTCGCGCACTTCCGGCACATCGGTCACGTCCACCATCATCTGATCCATGCACACCCGCCCAAGTACCGGGCAGGCCTTGCCGTGGATCTCCACCACGCCCTTGCCGCAGCTCAAAAGCCGGGGGTAGCCGTCGGCATAGCCGGTGCAAAGGGTGGCTACCTTGGTGGGCTTTTCAGCGGTAAAGCGGCGGCCGTAGCTGGCGCACTGGCCGGGCTGCATCTCCTTGATCATGCTCACCACGGTCTTGAGGGTCATCACCGGCTTAAAGCGCCCAAAGCGTACCTCGTCGCTGGGGTCGTAGCCGTACAGGATGATGCCGGGGCGCGCCATGCAGCGCTCCCGGGGCAAGCCCTCCGGCCAGTCCGGGTGGAGCATGACCCCGGCAGAGTTATCGCAGTGTACAAGGGCAGGCTCCCGCCCGGCGGCCTTCAGTGCGTGGAAGGCTTTCACGAACAGTGCGTGCTGCTCGGCAGTATAGGCCACATTCTCCGGGGCGGTGTCATCGGCCACGGAAAAATGCTGGAACAGGCCGGTCATTTCCAGCCCGGGCAGCGCACAGGCTTCCAGCATCTCCCGGATGGCGGCGTCAAAATCGGTGCGCAGGGCAAAGCCGATGCGCCCCATACCGGTGTCGGCCTTGAGGTGGATGTGCACCCTGCCGCCTGCCGCCACGGCGGCTTCGCTCAGGGCGCGTGCCTGCGCAAGGGAGTAGCAGGCCACGGTGATGTCGTTCTGGATCAGGGCGGCGGCGTAGGCGGGCTGTACATGCCCCAGAATGAGGATGGGCAAAGTCTGCCCCGCCTTGCGCAGCTGCACAGCTTCGGTCAGACAGCTGACCGCCAGCCATGCGGCGCCCTCCTCGGCGAACACCCGGGCGCACTGTACCGCGCCATGGCCGTAGCTGTCCGCCTTGACCACTGCGCACAGGGGCAGTGCCCCTGCCCGGGCCTTTACCTCCCGGAAATTATACCGAAGGGCCTCGAGGTCGATCTCGGCCCAGACGTGTTTTTCAAACGGTTGTTTCTGCATGATCTGTTTCCTTTTTTGGTACGATAAAGCTGCCCCGGCCCGTGTGGACGGGACGCCAGCCGTCAATGCCGCTCTCCTGCAAGGCATGGAGGGTCTTTTGGCGGAAGGCGTGATCGGTGCGGCAGCGCTCCTGCACAAATTCTTTGGTCTGTTCCCGCACGGTAACGCCGTCGGCGGGGCAGCGGCTCTTCACGATGGGCAAGCCCGCCTCCCGCACGGCGCACTGCACCTCGTACTCGGTGGCCAGCAGCATGGGACGGATGAGGGTGAGATCCCGCTGGGAGAGGTAGGTCACCGGCGAGAAGCAGCCGATGCGTCCCTCCCGCCAGAGGTTCATATAAAAGGTCTCCACGGCATCGTCCAGATGATGCCCCAGCGCCACCTTGTTGCAGCCCAGCTCCTGCGCGGCGGTGTGCAGCGCGCCCCGCCGCAGCTTGGCACACAGGGCGCAGGGGTTCTTTTCCTTGCGGTACTCGAACACCACCGGGCCGATCTCGGTGCGGCGCACCTCGTAGGGGATGCCGTGCTGCCGGAACAGCTCTGCCAGCGCCGAGTAGTCCATGGGCTGATGGTCGAACTGCGGGTCCAGCGTGACCGCCACCACCTCGTAGTCAAAGCCGATGTACTTGCGCAGCATGGAAAGGCCAATGGTCAGCGCCACGCTGTCCTTGCCGCCGGAAACGCCCACCATCACCCGGTCGCCGGGGGCGATCATTTCATAGTCCTGTACGGCTTTGCGCATTAAACCGCAAAGCCGCTGCATTGCACGAAGATCACTCATGACAGGCTCACACTTTCTACCAGATTGACCACATCGCTGATGGACGCCAGCTTTGTCAGCGCTGAGACATAGACCACATCGCCGCTGTCGTAGGTGATGGTAGCCAGCACGGCGTAGTAGGTGCGGATATCGCAGCGCACCGCCTCTACCGCTGCACCCTCCACGGTCAGGTTGACCTTGCGGGGTTTGATGACGCCGTAAGCTTGTTTAAGGTCAGTTTCCGAATCCTCAATGAAGTTTTCGTAGCTGTCGGCGGTGCCCCGCTGTAACAAAACGGCCTGATAGTCTTCGTTGTCTGCCGTGTCAGCGGTAGCCAGCTCCAGCACGGTGCCAAGGGTGGGGTCCTCGGTCATGCGGCACACGCTCCACACGCTGCTGTCGTAGTAGACAGAGATGCCGTTCGTGCCGGTATAGTGGGTGTCAGGCGTCGCAGGGGTCTGCCGGTTCACCAGCAGGGTGAGCACCATGTAGGCTGCGATGCCCAGACAGATGAAGATGGCCATCGCTGTCAGCAGCTTGGAGCTGCGGCGCTGCGCCGAAGAAGTGCGGTCGATCTCATTTGGCATGGAAGTATTCTCCTTGTGTTGGCAAGGCGGCGGTACGCCGCCCATATCCTTTATAGTATACCACAACTGCAGCGGGATTTGTAGCGGGCAAATGGCAAAAATATGGCGGTGCGGGCAAAAAACTTTTACAAAAATCGAAATTCAGAAATCAAGAGAATTTGAGAGAAAACAAGCGATTTTGAGAGTTTCAAAAATTTCCGCTGAAAAAATCCAAAAATCATGTTGACAGGCGCGTTTTTGTGTTGTATACTGACACTCGCGCCCCAAAAGGACGCCTGAAACGTACAAAAAGCTTATCAGGAGGAAATAGATATGAGCACTACTCTCGTAAAGCCCGCTGAAGTCGAGCGTAAGTGGTACCTGCTCGACGCTACCGGCAAGAGCCTGGGCCACGTCGCTGCTGAGGCCGCTGTTCTGCTGCGCGGCAAGCAGAAGGTCGATTACACCCCCAACGTGGACTGCGGCGATTTCGTGGTTGTCATCAACTGCGACAAGGCTGTTCTGACCGGCAAGAAGGCCGAGCAGAAGTTCCACATCACCCACAGCAAGTACATCGGCGGCCTGAAGAAGGTCCAGTACAGCAAGCTGATGGCTGAGAACAGCGATCTGGCTATGACCTACGCTATCAAGGGCATGATCCCTTCCAACACCATCGGTGCTAAGGCTCTGACCCGCCTGCACTGCTACCAGGGTGCCGAGCACGCTCACGCTGCTCAGAAGCCCGAGAAGATCGAGTTCTAAGAAGGAGGCAATCGAATATGTACGAAACCAAACCTTATTTCTACGGCACTGGTCGTCGTAAGGATTCCGTTGCCCGCGTTCGCGTTTACACCGGCACCGGTAAGATCACCATCAACGATCGTGATATCGACAACTACTTCGGTCTGGAGACCCTGAAGCTGATCGTCCGTTCTCCGCTGGTCCTGCTGGGCCTGGAGGGCAAGTACGACGTCGTCGTCCGCGTTTCCGGCGGCGGTGTTTCCGGTCAGGCTGGCGCTATCCGTCATGGCCTGAGCCGCGCCCTGCTGCAGCAGAGCGACGAGAACCGTTCTGTGCTGAAGAAGGCTGGCTTCCTGACCCGCGATCCTCGTATGAAGGAACGTAAGAAGTACGGTCTCAAAGCAGCTCGTCGCGCACCTCAGTTCAGCAAGCGATAATCTACAGCTTAAAAATGCTAAAAAAGCCCGGAAATACGCTATTTTCCGGGCTTTTTCTATGCCCAAAATTCTGTCTGGACTGTTCGGTTTTGATGGGATTTGAACGGAAATTTATGGGTTTATAGTGGTCAAATTACTGGTGGACAAGCCCATTTTGACCTCTTATGGGTTAAATTACTGGTGGACAATAGGAGCAAATGAAGTCCAATTTTGCCATCGACAGACGAACACATACTTGACCGATTTACATAGAGCCTTGGCTCATTCTTTGAAAACGAGAATGGGTCGAGGCTCTATTTTTTTCGCCTGAAATCCGGCGAGACAAATTTGAGTAGGAGGTAACAGGTATGACGGATTTCAATCAGAAGACCCATGATACCGATGTGGGCAGTCATGGCGGACAGTCGAGGCAGATGATGGAGGTGTTCGAGAACCAGGAGTTTGGTTCGATCCGGTTGTTACAAGAGGCAGGCAAGACCTTCTTCTGTGCAAGCGATGTGGCGAAAGCGTTGGGGTATGTGAATCCCTACGCCGCAGTGAAACGCCATTGCAGAGACCCCCTAACGAAACGCGAGGGGGTCGTTCAGAAGGTGAATCAGTATGGGGATGCTGGAGAGCAGGTCGTTGAAATCTCCTTTATCACGGAAGGCGATGTTTACCGGCTGATCGTTCACAGCAAACTGCCATCGGCAGAACGATTTGAACATTGGGTGTTTGATGAAGTTCTCCCGTCCATCCGAAAGCATGGTGTGTATATGAGCGATTCCATTTTGGATCAGGTGATTCAGCACCCGGAGGTCATCTACACCCTGGCGCAGGAGCTTGTAGCCGAGAGGGAGCAGCTTGAAGGTATCCGCAAACAGCTGGATGCGGCACAGCCCAAGGCAGACTACTTTGATACCTTTGTGAATTCGGAGGACTGCACCTGCATCCGGAATTTCTGTAAGGAAATCGGAATCCCAGAGAAGACGGCAGTAGCTCTCTTACTGGATCACCGCTATCTGTACCGCAGTCCAAGCGGCTGGCTGATGCCTTTTGCAGACAAATCTGCAAGGGGCTATTTTATTGTCCGGGATTGCTACGGCAGAAGTGGAAAACTGGTGCAGCAGACGAGAGTGACCTGCAAGGGAAAGAATCATCTCTTCAAGTTGTTTAAGAAATGGGGTGTGATCGAATGACGCTTTTTACAGAGGGACGCCTTCAGGCGTTTGAACGCATGATGCAGGATACCGGCAAATACCATCGACGGGAGGACAGCGAAGATCGTCCGCGCAAATGTCCGAAGAAAAAAACGGAGCCTGCGAAAAAGGATGGTGAGCACCATGCCGGTATTCAGGGTTGAGAAAAACAGCAATTACACAACGATGTGCAATTACCACCTGCGGGATCAGGGTCTCAGCCTGAAAGGAAAAGGACTTCTCTCTATGCTGCTTAGTTTACCGGACACATGGAACTATTCGGTACGGGGATTATCTTCGATTACACCGGATGGCGTAGATGGGGTGCTTACAGCTCTGAAAGAACTGGAACGTCTTGGATATCTGGAAAGGAACCAGCAGCGTGAGAGTAACGGTCGGATGGGCAGAGCGGAGTATGTGATCTATGAGATGCCAAGGAAAAAGCCGTGTTCGGAATCACCGTGTACGGAAAATCCGTATACGGTAAATCCGGATACGGACACACCGGTTACGGAAAAGCCCGCGCAATTAAGTACTAATAGAACAAGTACTGAAACAATCAATAAAAGAGAGAAGAAGGAAATCCAGCACCGGTATGGCTCATACGAAAATGTCCTTCTCTCTGACACGGAATACGGCAAGCTCCGGCAGGAGTTCCCAGGAGATTATCAGATGCGGGTGGAACGGCTCTCTGAGTATATGGCTTCCACCGGCAGGAGCTACAAAAATCACCTTGCCACAATCCGGAGCTGGGCAAAGAGAGAAAAGCCGAAGTATAACCCGGCAGACTACACATTTGAGGAAGGAGACAGCCTATGAGCGACATGGTGCCTGAAGTATTGAATGCGGCGTTGGATTCGCTCTTTACGCCGAAAGAACCCGGAGAGCAGGAATACCAGGGCGTGGACGGACTGCTGTATTGCCGGAACTGTCATACTCCGGTGCAGTGCAGGGTAAAGCTCTGGGGCAGAGACAAGATTGTTCCCTGCCTTTGCAGATGCCAGCAGGAAGCGATGGCGGAAAAGAAACGCCAGGATGAACTGGTGGAGCGGCAGCGTAAAATCAGGCAGCTGAAAGCAACTGGGATTCAGGAAAAGCATCTTCTGGAATGGAATTTTGGCGTTGCAGAAGACAACAAGGACATCCAGATGGCAAAACGTTATGTGGAGCAGTGGAAAAAGGTCAAGGCTGAAAACCTTGGCCTTTTGTTATGGGGAGATGTCGGAACCGGAAAGTCCTTTGTGGCGGCATGTATAGCAAATGCGCTGCTGGATCAGGGCATTCCGGTTTTGATGACGAACTTCTCCAAAATCCTGAACCAGATGGGTGCCATGTATTCGGAAGAACGATACCGGTATATCGCTTCGTTTTCCAACTATTCTTTGCTGATTCTGGATGATCTGGGAATTGAGCGCAGCACCGAATATGCGCTGGAGCAGGTCTACGCTGTCATTGACGAGCGGTATAAGTCCGGGCTTCCGGTCATTATCACAACCAATCTGAAAATTGCAGAAATCCGCAATCCGCAGGATGTGGCATACGCCCGGATTTACAGCAGGATTCTGGAAATGTGTACGCCGGTGCGAATCAGCGGAGAGGACCGCAGAAAGAGCATTGGAAAAGAAAAACAGCAGGTCGTTAAGGAGGTACTTGATCTATGAAGTGCAAGGCAAAAAAGGCGTTTTTCGCAGGTAAGAATGACATCTATCACCGCTGGAAGGAGGTTAAGAATCTGAATGGCAAAAGCAAAAACCAGTATTACAACAGAAAACCGCAGTGGCTCAGCTGCCGACGCAGCGGCTAAGGAGCAGCGGACGGAGATGCCGCTTTCTGACCTGCATCCCTTTGAAGGACATCCCTTTAAGGTGCTGGACGATGAGCTGATGGAACAGACTGTGGAGAGCATCAAGCAGATCGGTGTGGTATCACCACTGATTGTCCGACCTGACCCGGAAGGCGGATTTGAAATTCTTTCAGGACACCGCAGACTTCATGCGGCTCAGCTGGCAGGTTTGGAGACTGTGCCGGTCATCGTCAAGGAAATGGACGATGATGCAGCAATCATCTTTATGGTGGACAGCAACTTGCAGCGGGAGAATATTCTTCCCAGCGAGAGAGCGTTTTCCTACAAGATGAAGTTGGAGGCGATGAAACATCAGGGAACAAGAAACGACCTTGAAACAACTTCCCGACAAGTTGTCGGGAAGTTAGAAGCTGCGGATACCATCGGAGAGCAAACAGGTGAAAGCGGACGACAGGTTCAGCGGTTTATCCGCCTTACCAATCTGATTCCTGAAATTCTGGACATGGTGGATGAGAAGAAAATCGCCTTCAATCCGGCGGTAGAGCTGTCTTATCTGAAACCATCTGAACAGAAGGAATTTCTGGAGGCAATGGACTATGCACAGGCATCTCCATCCCTGTCGCAGGCACAGCGGCTGAAAAAGCTCTCGCAGGAGGGCGGCTGTACCTTGGATGCCATGTGTGAAGTGATGAATGAAATCAAAAAGGATGAGCTTGACCATGTGACGATTAAAAACGAGGTTCTTCGGAAGTATTTCCCGAAATCCTATACGCCGAAGCAGATGCAGGACACGATTATCCGGCTGCTGGAAAAGTGGCAGCGAAGTAAACAACGAGATATGGAACGATGAGAAGGAGATTTTTATGATGATGAACTTTAAGAAGAATCAGAACAACGCAGTGTGCAGCATGGATTGCAAGAACTGCCCGAATGGTGCATCGCAGCCGAATCCGATGGATGATTCCATGTTTGAGAAGTCCATTGCGATGCTTCATAACTGGGTGATGCTGGAGGCAATCCGTGAAGATCACCCGAAGGAACGCATTGTGATGGTGATCCTGCCGGGGGCTGGCGGCGAACTTCTGACCGAGGCTGGCAGTCGAGACATCTTTGAGGATGTTTACGATGAGATGGAGGCTGATCTGGTGGCAGATGGGGAACTGCTTCTCCATTATGATAAGAGCGATGTGATCGAGACTGACAGAACCCGCTATCTGTTGGGAGCTGCGGAGGTTTCGGAAATCGACCAGAACGGCAACGAATGCAGCATCAATCTGTTTACGCTGGAACGCACCATCGACTATGTGAACGAGAACCTGACGGTGGTTTCCATTGGCGGCGAGTTGGTTCCAGCACTGCGCCTGATCTAAGGAGGTGCCTATGAAGAAATTTGATGTGGAGATTACAGAGACTCTCCAGAGAAAGGTTTCCGTGGAAGCTGCCTCACAGGAAGATGCGGAACGCATGGTGACGCAGGCGTGGAACAATCAGGACTATGTTCTGGATTCCGGCGATTTCACTGGTGTGGATTTCAAGACCGTTGGAGAACATGAATTGGCAGAGACCAGGACAATGGATGTGCTGCTGGTACAGCCCAATGCCTATCCGAAGAAAATCAGTGTTGGCACGGAGCTGGAAGATTTGCAGGCCATGGTCGGCGGCGATATTGAAGTAACCTATCCATTTGAGGATGAAGTGGCCATTATTCTGAATGAATCCGGCAAAATCAATGGTCTGCCGCTGAACCGTGCGATTTACACCGAAGACGGGGATATGCAGGACATTTATGCCGGTGATTTTCTGGTGGTAGGGCTGACAGAGGATGACTTTGGTTCTCTGACTTCGGAGCAGATGCAGAAATTTGAGGAACAGTTCCATCAGCCCCAGATGTTCGTTCGTATGGGTCGCAGCATCATGGCGATTCCGGTTCCGGATGACATGGTGAAGAAGATGGAGGAAAAGGCTGCAAAGCCCCAAGAAAAGAGCAAACCTGCACCGGACCGGGATAGTTTGTAAGGAAGGAGGCGGAGATTCATGCAGGAAGAAGTTGAAAATCGTACCGTCAATCTGGCAATCAGCACCACGAAATTGACCTTTCGCACCATCGTGAATGGCTATAATGCGTGGAAACGGCACCATCAGGCAAAGGTGGCTCAGAAAACAGCGCAGCTGCCGGTTGGAAAGCAGAGCATCAAAGAACTGATCGGTCAGAATCAGGGAGTCAGCAGTATCCCCATTGAGAAAACGGATTTGAAAGGCTTTGAACAGGTGGCACGGAAATATGGTGTGGATTATGCCATTACGAAAGACCAAAATGTAATGCCACCCAAGTACACGGTGTTCTTTAAGGCGAAGGATGCGGATGCACTGACTTCCGCTTTTGAGGAATTCACCAACCGAAAGCTGAAAACAAAGGAAAAACCGAGTGTTCTGGAGCAGCTTAACAAGCTCAAAGAGCTGGTTGCTGCAATTCTTCCGGATAAGGTTCGCCACAAAAGTCAGGAGCGTGATCTATGAGTAATAAGACAAAGAAGCAGCTGCTCCTGAACCTGCCGTACTTCATTGCCGGTCTTGTATGTACCAATCTGGGAGAAGCGTGGAGAATTGCCGAGGGCGCAGACATGTCTGAAAAGCTCCTCGGCTTTCTTTCTGCCCTGGGTGCAGCCTTTTCCAATCCGATGCCAAGTCTGCATCCGATGGATTTGCTGATTGGTGTGTGCTGCGGAGCGGGTTTGCGGCTTGCTGTGTACCTGAAAGGCAAAAATGCCAAGAAATATCGCCATGGCATGGAGTATGGCTCTGCTCGTTGGGGTACGCAGAAAGACATCGAACCGTTTGAAGATCCGGTGTTTGCAAACAATGTGATTCTGACCCGGACGGAGCGGCTGATGATGGGCAATCGCCCGAAGAATCCGGCAAATGCCAGAAACAAAAATGTGCTTGTGGTGGGCGGTTCCGGCAGCGGTAAGACCCGATTTTGGCTCAAACCCAACCTTTTACAATGTCACAGTTCCTATGTGGTCACTGACCCGAAAGGCGATATCGTAATCGACTGCGGCCAAGCCCTTTTGAAGAATGGATACAGCATCCGGATCTTTAACACCATCAATTTCAGAAAGTCGATGCATTATAATCCCTTCGCGTATATTCACAGCGAAAAGGATATTTTGAAGCTGACCACAACCCTCATTGCCAACACCAAAGGGGACGGCAAGGCCGGTGACGAATTCTGGACGAAGGCAGAGACCTTGCTGTATTGTGCTTTGATTGGTTATATCCACTATGAGGCACCGCTGGAAGAGCAGAACTTTGCAACACTGATTGAATTCCTGAATGCGATGGAAGTACGCGAGGATGATGAAACCTTTCAGAATCCAGTGGATCAGATGTTTGAAGCTCTGAAAAAGAAAAAACCGAACCACTTTGCTGTCCGCCAATATGCCAAATTCAAGCTGGCGGCGGGCAAGACCTTAAAGTCGATTCTTGTGAGCTGCGGTGCACGTCTGGCTCCCTTCGATATTGAGGAAGTCCGCGATATCACCATGTACGATGAGCTGTCGCTGGATACGGTGGGAGATAAGAAAACGGCTCTGTTCCTCATTATGAGCGATACAGACCCGACTTTTAATTTCCTGATTTCGATGATCTATACACAGCTGTTTAACCTGCTGTGCGAGAAAGCGGATGATGTCTACGGCGGCAGATTGCCGGTGCATGTGCGCTGCCTGATTGATGAGTGTGCGAACATTGGTCAGATTCCGAATCTGGAAAAGCTGGTAGCCACCATCCGATCAAGAGAAATCTCGGCATGTCTGGTACTTCAGGCACAGAGCCAGTTGAAGGCAATCTACAAGGACAATGCCGATACCATCATCGGCAATATGGATTCTCGTATTTTCCTTGGCGGTTCGGAGCCGACTACGCTAAAAGAGCTGAATCAGGCACTGGGAAAAGAAACGATTGATCTGTACAACACTTCCGATACCAGAGGCAATAGCCCATCTTACGGCACCAATTACCAAAAGGTTGGGCATGACCTGGCTTCGGTGGATGAACTGGCTGTGCTGGATGGCGGAAAGTGCATTTTGCAGCTGCGCGGTGTCAGACCGTTCAAGTCAGATAAATACGATCTGACCCAGCATCCGAACTACAAGCTCACTGCCGGTGCTGATAAGAAAAACACGTTCAGCATCGAGGCGTTTCTCGATCATCGGCTGAAGCTCAAGCCCGGTGATAAGTACGAAGTGGTTGACGCAGATCATGCCAAGTAAGGTTGCTCTGACGGCGAAGATGTCATGGGTGCGCTGCTGGCAACAGAATAAGAAGAGGCGGCGAGCTGCCGCCTCTTTACATAGCCAGGTTTCTGATTGGGATTGGAGACTTGGCTATATGTTTGCCCATTTGCAGGTGCACATGCAGATGGAAAATCACTATTCATCAGCCCATAAGGGCGCAACGTACAAGGAGGTACACATTTATGGCATTTTTCAACAGCGCAGTAACCGTTCTTCAGACCCTCGTTATCGCACTGGGTGCCGGCCTCGGCATCTGGGGAGCGATCAACCTGCTGGAGGGTTACGGCAACGACAACCCTGGTGCCAAGTCTCAGGGCATGAAGCAGCTGATGGCTGGCGGCGGCGTGGCACTGATCGGCACGACTCTGGTGCCGCTGCTTTCTGGACTTTTTGGTTAAACAGAAAGTATACGATGTTGGAATTCTGATGAGGGCGGCGGTGAGCCGCCCTTTTTACATAGCCAGGTTTCTGATGGAAATTGGAGACCTGGCTATATGTTTGCCCATTTGCAGGTGCACATGCAAGGGGGCATTCACTATTTATCAGCCCATAAGGGCGCATCGTACAAGGAGGTACACATTTATGGCATTTTTCAACAGCGCAGTAACCGTTCTTCAGACCCTCGTCATCGCACTGGGTGCCGGTCTCGGCATCTGGGGAGCCATCAACCTGCTGGAAGGCTACGGCAACGACAACCCTGGTGCCAAGTCTCAGGGCATGAAGCAGCTGATGGCTGGCGGCGGCGTGGCACTGATCGGTACGACTCTGGTGCCGCTGCTTTCCGGTCTGTTCGGTTAAGCAAAAGCTGTCGGAGCGAAGATTCCGGCCGGGCGGCGAAAGCTGCCTGTTACATAGTCAGGTGCAGGCAATATCCGCAGCTGGCTATTTTCTGCGCTCTCTGGCAGGTGCACATGTTGGAAGTATGGCGCAGAACCGCAGTTTAGAATCGCACCGGCGGATAGGCCGGACAAGTTACAGGAGGACAAATCTATGGCGTTTCTTACTACAACTGCATCGGCACTGTCTCTTTTCTCTCAGCTGTTCATGCTTCTGTCCCGGATGGCGAAGCTGTTCGGCGTGTTTGCGTAAGGAAGGAGGCGGCTCATGCAGAGTATCCTTGAACAGATCACAGATTGGCTCAAGAGCATGATCATCAGCGGTATCATGGGAAATCTTTCAGGGATGTTCGATTCGGTCAACCAGCAGGTTGGACAGATCGCAGGCGATGTGGGAACCACACCGGCGAACTTTTCACCTGCTGTTTTTTCTATGATCCGCAACATCTCGGAATCCGTGATCCTGCCCATTGCCGGAATGGTGCTGACTTTCATCGCCTGTTATGAGCTGATCCAGATGCTCATTGAGCATAACAATCTGGCAAATTTCGAGACATGGACATTTTTCAAATGGGTCTTTAAGACCTTTCTGGCAGTGACCCTGATCTCGAACACATTCAATATCACGATGGCTGTCTTTGATGTGGCGCAGCAAGTGATCTCCCGAAGCGGCGGGCTGATTTCCGGCAGTACGTCCGTCAGCGATGCGACCCTGACAGCAATGCAGGCCACGCTGGAAGGAATGGACTTAGGACCGCTGCTGGGACTGTATTTGCAGACCTTTGTGGTTCAGGTCACGATGCTGGCGTTGTCGGCTATCATCTTTGTCATCGTGTATGGCCGAATGGTGGAAATATATCTCATGGTGAGCCTTGCGCCGATTCCGTTCGCAACCTTTGGAAACCATGAGCAGAGCCATACCGGTCAAAACTATCTGCGCTCCCTGTTTGCACTGGGATTCCAGGGCTTTCTTATCATGATCTGTGTAGGCATCTATGCAGTTCTGATTCAGAACCTGTCCTTTTCGGATAACATCATCAGCAGCATTTGGGGCGTTTTGGGCTATACGGTTTTGCTGGCATTTACGCTGTTTAAGACGGGAAGCCTCGCGAAATCCGTGTTTGCAGCGCACTAAGAGAGGAGGAATGATTCATGGCATCTTATATTTCTGTGCCGCGAGACCTTTCAAAGGTCAAGACCAAGGTCTTTATGAACCTGACCAAACGGCAGATTCTCTGCTTCGGAGCCGGTGCGCTGATTGGCGTTCCGGTTTTCTTTTTGCTCAAATCCAGCGGAAATCTGAGCCTTGCTGCACTTGGCATGATGGCAGTGATGCTGCCGCTCTTCTTTCTTGCCATGTACGAGAAAGACGGTCAGCCGCTGGAAGTGGTGGCAAAGCATTTCTATGAGGCGAAGTTCAAGAGGCCGAAAACGCGGCCTTACAAAACGAAAAATTACTATGCACTGCTGGTTCAGCAGGCAGACGTGGAAATGGAGGTAAATCGCATTGTTCAAAATTCTCGAAAAGCTGACAGCGAAGAATAAAAAGCAGGATGACATCCGAATGCCGTCTCATCTGTCAGCCGCAGAGCAAAAACAGGTGCAGACGGTGATTGATCGTGCAAGGGGTGACCGCACGGTTCCGCATTCGGCACAGGAGAGCATTCCTTTTCAGCGGATGTTCCCGGACGGTATTTGCCGTGTGACGGACAATTACTACACCAAAACCATTCAGTTTCAGGACATCAATTACCAGCTGGCGCAGCAGGAAGATCAGACGGCTATCTTTGAGGAATGGTGCAGCTTCCTGAACTTCTTTGATTCCAGCATCCGCTTTGAGCTTTCTTTTATGAATATGGCTACGGATGCCTCGAATTTTGAGAAGATGGTGCGCATCCCGTACCAGAAGGATCATTTCAATCCGGTGCGCACGGAGTACAGCACCATGCTCCGCCGTCAGCTTGCCCAGGGCAACAACGGCCTGACCAAGACGAAGTACCTGACGTTTGGCATTGAGGCGGAATCCATGAAGCAGGCAAAGCCGAGGCTCATTCACATCGAGATCGACCTGATGAACAACTTCAAACGCTTGGGTGTCCGGGCAAAATTGCTGAACGGCAAGGAACGGCTTCATTTGATGCACGATATGTTCCACATGGGTGACCATGACCGATTCAATTTCGATTGGAAGTGGCTGCCGGAGAGCGGACTGTCGGTAAAGGACTTTATTGCACCGACCGGTTTTGCCTTTCCGAAGAACCGTGTTTTTCAGATGGGTGGGATGTATGGTTCCATGTCTTATCTCCAGATTACGGCTTCCGACCTGTCGGATCAGCTGCTGAAGGACTTTCTGGATATGGAATCCAGCCAGATTGTAACCATGCACATTCAGTCGGTAGACCAGAACAAAGCAATAAAGTCCATTAAGCACACCATCACGGAGCTGGATCGTTCCAAGATTGAGGAACAGAAGAAAGCTGTCCGTTCCGGATACGATATGGACATCATTCCGTCAGATTTGGCAACTTACGGCAAGGACGCAAAGGCACTGCTGAAGGAATTGCAGAGTCAGAATGAGCGTATGTTCCTGCTGACCTTTCTGGTGATGAACACCGGCGAGACGGAGCAGGAGCTGGAGACCAACGTGTTTCAGGCTTCCAGCATTGCACAGAAGTACAACTGCAACCTGCGCCGTTTGGACTTCCAGCAGGAGCAGGGGCTGATGAGCTGCCTGCCGTTGGCACAGAACCTGATTGAGATTCAGCGCAGCATGACGACCAGCAGCACGGCAATTTTCGTGCCGTTTACCACCCAGGAACTGTTTCAGACCGGGAAAGAAGCTCTGTACTATGGGCTGAATGCTCTGTCCAACAACCTGATTATGGTTGACCGGAAAAAGCTCAAGAATCCCAACGGGCTGATTCTGGGTACCCCCGGTTCCGGTAAATCCTTCTCTGCCAAGAGAGAAATCGCCAATGCGTTCCTGGTGACGGATGACGATGTAATCGTGTGCGATCCCGAAGCTGAGTACACAGCACTGGTGCAGAAATTTGAGGGGCAGGTCATTAAGATCAGCCCTTCCAGCACACAGTATATCAACCCGATGGACATCAATGCGAATTATTCGGAAGAGGATAATCCGATTGCCCTGAAAGCAGATTTCATCCTGTCCCTGTGTGAGCTGATCGTGGGCGGCAAAGAAGGCTTGCAACCGGTAGAAAAGACGGTCATCGACCGCTGTGTTCATCAGATTTACCAGACCTATTTTGAACATCCGGTGCCGGAGAATATGCCGGTGTTGCAGGATTTGTACGAAGCTCTGCTTCGGCAGGATGAAAAGGAAGCACACCATGTGGCAACAGCACTGGAAATCTATGTGACCGGTTCGCTGAACCTGTTTAACCACCGCACCAATGTAGATATCAATAACCGGCTGGTCTGCTATGACATCAAGGAGCTGGGCAAGCAGCTGAAAAAGATCGGTATGCTGGTGGTGCAGGATCAGGTCTGGGGGCGTGTGACTGCCAACCGTAATGCCGGTAAAGCCACCCGCTACTATATGGACGAGTTCCATCTGCTTTTGAAAGAAGAGCAGACAGCGGCCTACAGCGTGGAAATCTGGAAGCGATTCCGTAAATGGGGCGGTATTCCCACCGGCATCACCCAGAACGTAAAAGATCTGCTTTCTTCCCGCGAAGTGACGAACATTTTTGAGAACAGCGACTTCATTTATATGCTGAATCAGGCAGCCGGTGACCGTCAGATTCTGGCGGATCAGCTGAATATCAGCCCACACCAGCTGTCCTATGTGACCCACTCTGGTGAAGGCGAAGGGTTGCTGTTCTACGGAAATGTGATTTTGCCGTTCGTTGATCGTTTCCCGACCGATCTGGAACTGTACCGGATTATGACGACCAAATTAACCGAAGTTAAGGAAGCAAAGGAGGCGTAAGCAATGTCTGGCAAGAAAAATCCGAATCTCGGAGACAAGCTGCGGCAGGAGCGCCAAGGTGCGGAGAACACCCTTCGCGATTCCAGAAACAAAGCCGCCGATAGCAGTACGGGAGACAGCAGCAAGAAAAAAGCGGAACACCGCAGGCAGATTCGTCACGAGGCCGATCTTGCTAAGCTGCGCAGCAAGAAGCTGAAATCGGAGCAGGAGATAAAGGCGAAGAAGAATGCGGCCGCTTCCGGGAAAAAGGGCGCAAAGCCAAAGAAACCGGTGAATCTTGCGGCAGATGCACTTTCAGCCAAAGCGCATCAGAGTGTGCGCAATGCCGACCAGGATAATAATTCCGGCGTGGAGGCAGCGCATTTTACCGAAGGTTCAGCGGAAGGAGCAGCCCGCGCTGGTTCCCGGTTCCAGTATGGTCGAAAGCTGCGGCAGTACAAAAAGCTGGAGCGGTTGGAGAAAAAGGCAGATAAAGATGCCGTAGATTCCATCTTTACGGAACGCATGAAGTCTGATCCGCAGGCTGCCTCCAATTTCTTTTCCCGATGGCGGCAGAAGCAGGCCATTAAAAAAGAGTATGCCGCTGCGAAGGCAGGTGCGGCCGCTACGGAGAACACAGCAGCTGGCACAGCCAAAGCTGCGCAGGGTACTGCCAGTATAACGGAAAAGGCATTTCAGTTTGTGCAGAGCCACTCGCATATCATCATCGGTATCGCAGCCGTGGGACTGCTTGTTTTGGTGATTGCCGGGTCGGTTTCGTCATGCTCCGTCTTGATCAATGGCGGCGGCAATGTGGTGCTGGGGACTTCCTACACGGCAGAAGATGAAGATTTGAAAGGCGTGGAGACGGATTATACCAAGTTGGAAGATAAACTTCGCAAACAAATCGACCGCATTGAAACCGACCATCCGGGCTATGACGAGTATCGCTACAATCTGGCAGAGATCGGACACAATCCCTATGAGCTTGCATCTCTGCTGACCGTAGAATTTGAAAACTACACGAGAAGCCAGGTGCAGGCGCGGCTCCAGAGTATTTTTGATGCACAGTATGAGCTGAAGTTGGAGGAAAAGGTGGAAATCCGGACGAGGAAAGAAACCCGTGTGGGTTATAGTTACAATCCGATCACCGGAACCGGACACACCTACACCTATCAGGTGACGGTACAGTATGAGTATAAAATCCTCAATGTAACGCTGCTCAATCGGGGTGTGGACTATGTTGCCAGAAATTCCGGTCTTACAGATGACCAGCTGCAACGCTACGAAGTCACATTGGAGTGCCGGGGCAATCGGGATGATCTGTTTGCAGGCATCGCCTTTGCAACGCCGGACGGCGCGGGTTCCAGCGGAGAATATCAGGATTACGACATTCCGGGCGAAGCTCTGACGGATGAAAAATTCCGGAAGATGATTACCGAAGCAGAGAAATATCTCGGTTATCCCTATGTCTGGGGCGGCAGCTCGCCGAGTACCAGCTTTGACTGCTCCGGCTTTGTAAGCTGGGTCATCAACCACTGCGGAAATGGCTGGAATGTAGGCAGGCAGACGGCCAACGGTCTGATGGGAAAATGCGACATTATCCCGAAAAGTGAGGCAAAGCCCGGAGACCTGATTTTCTTCCAGAAAACCTATAACACCAGCGGAGCATCCCATGTGGGCATTTATGTCGGCAACGGGATGATGATCCACTGCGGCAACCCAATTTCCTATGCTTCCATTGAGACGAACTACTGGCGGCAGCACTACTACTGCATGGGAAGAATTCGATAAAAATAGGGCGTTTATTCGCCCGGAAAGGAAACGATATGAGCTTGAAACTGGAAAAGATTGCTGCGGAGCGTGAGAAAGCCCGCAGAAAACGCGATGAGTGGGAGGAGCGCAGAAAGGAATGGGACAGAAAGTACCACGAGCAGGAAAACAGCGAAATCTGTGAAATGGTACATGCCCAGAGCCTGACCCCGGAACAGCTGGCAGTCATCATTCAGATGGCGCAGGCTGCGGTTCCCAACCCGGAAAACATGAAACTGGACGAGAAAGAAACGGAGGATATGGAATGAAAAAGATGATGGCAATGCTGCTTGCCAGCGTGATGGTGGCAGGAACCTTTGCGACTACTGCGTTTGCCTATACGGGCGATGATGTGCAGAAGAACACATCTGTCAATACCGCTGCGCAGGAAGCGGATGCAGCAGAAAGCGCAAATGCAGGGAAAACGGACAATACCGACAGCATCGAAATCGACCCGGACATGCAGGTGCTGCCGGATGGCTATGAGGTCTCTACGGATGCGGATGGGAACCTGATCGTTACGGTGGGCGGTAAGGAATACAACATCGGCAGCGAAAAGTCCCAAAAGCAGATGGGTACGGTGGTGCCGGGTATCACCAGCCTGCATTTCCGTTCCGGTCCCGGCATGGATCAGGAGATTATCGGATATCTGCATTCCGGTGATACGGTGGAGATTGTCGAAAAATGCGGTGACTGGTATAAGGTGAACTTCAACGGCAAAACCGGGTATGCACATGGAAAGTACCTGAATGTCACGGATTCCGCAAAAGACAGCAGCATGTTCAGTGAAGATGCTCTGAAGCTGTTTCTGGATCTGATGCAGGGCGGAATGTCATCCGAGGATGAGAAGGAATCCAGTGCAGCTTTGACTCCGGAAGGTAATATGACGCTGGTGGACGATATCGGTGAGGAAGAAGATAAATCCAGCCAGCAGTTCATCACGCTGGTGACAAAGGCGGGCAACACCTTCTATCTGATTATCGACCGCGATAAAGACGGCAACCAGAATGTGCATTTCCTGAATATGGTGGATGAGGCCGATTTGCTTGCGCTGATGGATGAAGAGGAAGCCGCCAAGTATCAGGAGAAGAAACCGGAAGTCACGGAACCTGCGGAAACCGAAAAGCCGCAGGAGACGGAGCCTGCACCGGAAGAGCAGAAAACAGAGAGCGAGCAGAAGAAAGCGTCTCCGCTTCCGATGATTATGCTGCTTCTGTTTGTGATTGGTGCAGCCGGTGTCGGCGGTTATCTCTATATCAAGATGAAGGGCGTAAAGCCTGCATCCAAGAAAAATCAACCTGACCCGGATGCGGATTATCACGATGAGGATGAAGATGCGCTCCAGCTGCCGGAGGATGATGGTGACGAGGATGAAGAAGTGGATGTCAACGAGGATTATGAAGCGGAATCGGATGATGAACCTGTCTAATTAACACTGTGTTGACCTGAGGGGCGGCTGAGAAGCCGTCCCTTTTACATAGCAGTCATGTACTTCGGTGCCTGGCTGCTAATTTTTATGCGAAAGGAGCAGTATCGAATGAAGCTTGTATTAGCGGAAAAGCCCTCGGTTGCCATGAGTCTCTCGAAGGTGATCGGGGCAAATCAGCGCGGGGATGGTTATATGGAGGGCAATGGCTACCTTGTCAGCTGGTGTGTGGGGCATCTGGTGGAACTTTCTCAGCCGGAAGCCTATGATGAAAAATATGCTAAGTGGAGATATGATGATCTTCCGATATTGCCGGAACATTGGCAGTATCAGGTATCTGCCAGCACGAAAAAGCAGTTTGGAATCCTGAAAAAGCTCATGCAGCGGAAAGATGTGGAGAGCTTGGTCTGTGCAACCGATGCAGGACAGTGCGGTTGGGTGACTTAAGAGAAAGGAAAAAGAGACCTCATCTCGTTGAAAATCAAATCCAAAAATCATTTAAGGAGCAATTCAAATGAAACGAAATCAGTATTTCGACCATAATCACTCTCAAAAAGCGCTTTCCTGCCGCTACAACATGGACACCAACCGGGTGGAAGCCCAATTTAATGATGGCACTATCGTCAATTTCGCATTATTGTAATAACAGATTGCTTCTTCCATGAATGGTAATATTATCATCAAACTTTTGGAAGAACTATAAATGTCCGAGGTGCCTTTGATTTCGACAGAAAAACAGGCTGAATTGTTACAAAGCTCGGACATTTCAAAAGAATTTTTTGAAAAATACTAAAGAAGCGGAGCAGCTAAAATCTGCTCCGCTTCGATATGATTGATCTAAGGATGTTTTGCTATTTGATTAAACTCACTCTGTCAACCGCAATCGCTCCACAACTGGAAGGTTAACGTCAGTTTTGTAGACCCATATAGGCACAATAAGGCAGATTAGCAACACCAGTCCAGACACCAGCACCAGTGGGATAAATGGATAGGAGAAAACAGCATAATAGGCCACTTTACTAAAAATCATATATAGCAAGATGAAGATTGCTGTTCCAATGGTGACAGCAAGGGAAAGGGAAACGCCCCAATAATAGAAACCTTCCATAAATAGCATTCGTTTGATTTGTCGCTTTGTCATTCCAATGCTTTCAAGAACAGCTAATTCATAGCGCCGAGTATTTACATTGACAACCATTGTATTGACAAAGTTCATGACACCAACAAGCAGCAGGATCACGGACAACCCTGTTCCTAAAACCTTTGCTGTAATGAGATATTCCTGCATTTCTTCTCGCCGTTCATATCGGGATATAATATCAATGTTAGCTTGTGATGCGGTGATTTGCTTTAATTCTTGCAGTATACTTTCGTCATGTTGACCATCCGTATCAAAGGCCACGCGGAACACTCTATATTGCGGAAAGAGTTCTTTCAAAGCTGTTTGACTAATATACAAATCAGGAGCCGTCCCTCTCTCATTGCCTCCTCCTGCTCGAAACCCTTCATTCAAATAACCGTTCGCTACAATAAAGGAATGCTGTCCGTTCTGCGTCTGGATTGTTATTTCCTGCCCTGGCTGAATAAGGCCTTCTACTGTTTTGGACAGCAGCACAACCTTTCCTTGTTCAAAGGCAGACGTGTCAATAGGCAAGTTTAAGGTTTTATTGATTTCTTCCAAATATGCACTGTCAATTCCAAAAACCCCGCTAAAAAAGTTTTGCTGATAATTTTCTAATTTTGCCGGATCAGAAAAATCAATGCCGTTTACTCCGTCTAATGACGCAAGAAACTCGTGAAATACAGCATCGTCATATACAACATCTGCTGCTACTTGAGGATAAGGTGCATAGGTCAACCTCAAATTCTCAATGCCGTCAAGCTGACCAATCTCTGAAACCATTTCGCTGGAAATTAAATCTTCTCTTTCGTGGATACTATATGTGAGTGCAAAATCGCTTACTCCCCATTGGCTCACATAATTCTCCGGGCTTAAACCATGTAATAGCCCTGTGACGACAAGGAACAAGGAAAGGCCGAAAAAAAGCGATGCAAAAACAAGGGTTGTACTCTTAGCATTACGAAAGACATTGTTCCATGCCATTCTGGACAACTTCATTTTGCTACAATTTCTGGCGCTGCTCTTTGTGCTGGCTGCTGTATATTGGAGTGCTGCTATTGGTGAAACACTTCCGGCAATTTTGGCGGGCTTCATGCTTGCAATCATAACGGTAATGAACGTAAATATGGCCGCTCCTATGAAAATAAACGGCGAAAAAGATACTTTTGTTCCCACATCAGAATTTGTTGAATACATCATATTCAGAAAGTAAGGAACAATGCCAAAGGAAACAGCCGCACCAAGTAACAGACCAATCGGAATACCAATACAAGAGATTCTGATTGCCTGCTTATAGATAATTCTCTTTATCTGCCTTTGGGTCGTTCCAATCGTTTTAAGACGGCCATAGAATTGCACATCTTTTACGACAGAGACATAAAGAATATTATAAATCAGCAGATAGCCGCTAAAGGATATAAAAACTGCTAAAATTATTACAGCTAAAATAATAGTTCCACCATTTGCCTGTTCTAATGGTGCAATTTCAAATGTTTGCCCTTCTGTAAAGTCAATCTCACGCCGCAATCTTTCACAGTTTTTGTCAGCATTATCATTGCCTTGAAAACGGATCATTGCCGTAACACTATTATCCAGTGATACATTTAAGCTATCCTTAAAAGCGGATGAAACATAAACATAACCACGATTATTTGTGCGCATTGGAATGTAGTCCGTATAGTAGCCCGACAGCAAAAAGGTGTCTGAGACATAATTATAGCTATCGCCAATTTGGTACGACAACACAATCTCCATCCCTATTTGCGGATCAGAAATGCCCATCTGTTCAAGCACCCATGTAGGTAGCATAATTTCGTTTTTACTTGATGGGTAATTTCCTACAACACCTGATATAGTAGGAAGACGGTGGTGTTCCCACTCGGTATCATCTATCCAAACTATACCTAATCTCGCATTTTGCAGTTGCTCTGTATCAACACTGCCTAAACGCTGCTGTATACCTACGTCAAGGACAAGGTTTGATTTTGAAATGTCAACCAACTGATTTTCTGTTACATTTGTGATTCCGACATCAGCGGTAGTTCCCATTAACCGAATTTGTTGCATTTGGTAGGTTTCAAAGTAACTAAAACCAATACTGAATGTCGCAGTTATCATAAATGCAGTTAGCACAAGAGCAATGATTGCAAATAAATTACGCTGCCGTTCATGGTGCAAACTGCGCTTTGCCAGTTTCTTTTCAATGTTACTGGTATCATTTTCAAAAGGCCATGTCATAGTCTGCCACCCCCTACTTATTCCACAATTTTGCCGTCCTCAATGCGGACAATCCGATCTGCAAGACGGGCAATATCGTTGTTGTGGGTAATCATCACAACGGTTTGCCGGAACTCCGCACTGGTGCGCTTGATAAGCCCCAGCACCTCAGTGCTGGTCTTGCTGTCAAGATTGCCGGTCGGTTCGTCCGCCAGCACGATAGCCGGTTTGGTAATCAAGGCGCGGGCGATAGCCACACGCTGCTGCTGTCCGCCGGATAGATTGTTCGGCATATTTTTCAGTTTATCTTCCAGCCCCAGTAGGTGAACAATTTCGTCCAAAAACTTCTGATCCACCGTGTCCCCGTCCAACTCCACCGGCAGGACAATGTTCTCATACACATTCAGGATGGGAACAAGGTTATAGTTCTGGAAGATAAAGCCGATGTTGCGGCGGCGAAAGATGGTAAGCTGCTCGTCGTTCTTCTTTGCCAGTTCTTCGCCTCGGACAATCACGGTTCCGCTGGTGGGAGTGTCCAACCCGCCCATCATGTGAAGCAGGGTGGACTTGCCGCTACCAGAGGTTCCCACAACAGCCACAAACTCGCCGTCCTCCACGGAGAAATTTACGCCGTCAAGGGCGCGGGTAATGTTCGGTTCTGTACCGTAATACTTTTTCAGGTCAATCGTCTGTAAAACGCTCATATTCAAAACTCCTTTCAAGGCTTCCTACCTGTTGATAAGTGTATTGTAAAACCCAAATGTCCGCGAAATGTTACAGCGGCTAAAAAAATTCATTGAAAATTGAGGTGAAATGTTACAACGCTCGGACATTTCATTTTATCTCTGCACTTCGGGCCAACTTGACCCGAAGCAGAAAGTTTCTCTCAACGCAAGGGAAGCATAATGGAAAATTCCGAACCCTTGCCCGGCTCCGAAACCACTTTGATATAGCCACCCTGCCGCGTTACGATCTCGCGGGCCAGATACAGGCCAATGCCCACACCCTGCTGTTCGTGTACTTCTTCCTCACGATAAAAGCGCTGGAAGATAGCGGCCTGATTGCTTTCGGAAATGCCCTTGCCAGTGTCGGTCACTTTGATTTCCACATACATTTCCCACAGCACCACAGACACAGCGATTTTCCCGCCTGCCGGGGTGTACTTCACCGCATTGTCCAGCAGGTTAAAGAGGGCTTCCGATGTCCACTTGCTGTCATGGGAAACGGTCAAATCCTCCGGGCAGTCCACGGACACGGCGATTTCCTTTTTCTCCGCTGCATACACGATCCCACTCATGGCCTGTGCCACGGTATCAAAGAGGCGGCCCGGTTTCTTGTCCAACTGGATCACGCCTGTTTCCAGACGGGAGGTTTTCACAAGGGCCTGAAAGAGAAAGTCCAGCTTATCCGTCTGGCTGCGGATTCCCCGGATAAAGTCGGTGCGCTCTGCCTCGGCCATAGGCTTTTCCAGCAGGGTGTCCGTCGCCATTTTCAGATTGCTTACCGGCGTTTTCACCTGATGGGAAATATCCGATACAAGGGTCTGTAACTCCTGCCGTTCCTCGTCCACCCGGCGGCGGTTCTCCTGCATGATCTGGTAAAGCCTTGCCAGCCGGTGTCCGATTCTGGCAAGCTGGGTTTCGCTGTCCTCTGGCCGCTGGGGCGCTTCATTTCCGGCAATCATGTGGTCTAAGGTCTGGCACAGGTCAGCGGTAAACTGTGATAACCGTTTTCCAAACGCCTGCGTCAGTACAAAAATCCCTACAAGGGCGCACAACAGCAGCGCCCCGCCCGTCAGCAGCACCGCCGTCTGTTTTGTCACAAGAAAAAGGGCTATGGTGATCCCGGACATGGAGAGGGCAAACCCTATTGCCACCCGGCCAAACAGCCGCTTTACCGAGAGGTTTTGAAATTTCATTTTGCCTCGCCTCCCGTCCATTGATAGCCCATGCCGTAAACGGTCTTGATGTAGGGCGCGCCGCCGTCGGATTCAATCTTGCTGCGAATCCGGCTGATAGAAGTTGTCAGGGTGTGTTCGTCTACAAACCTTTCGTCTATATCCCACAGCTTTTCCAAAAGCTGCCCACGGGTCAGCACTTGCCGGGGATTTTTGCGGAACAGGTTCAGCATTTTGTACTCCATCGGGGATAGGGTCAGGGGCTTGCCATTTAAGGAAGCCGTCTGTTCCGAGAAGTCCAGAAACAGCCGCCCGTCGTCGTAAATGTCCTTGGCCGGTTTGTGGTGTTCCAGCATGGCGAACATGGCTTTGATTTTCCGCTGCAAGGCCCCGATCACAAAGGGCTTTGTGATGTAATCCACCGCGCCCACCTCATAGCCCCGTATCTGGTCGCTCTCCTGATCGTTGGCGGTCAGGAAAATCACGATGGTATCCGGGTGCTGGGGCTTTATCAGCTTGCACAGTTCAAAACCGTTCCCGTCCGGCAGGTTGATGTCCAGCAGCACTAAATTAAATTCCCGCTGGCGGATGGCTTCGGCTGCGGTTCTGGCATTTAGGGCAGAAGTCACGCCGTAGCCGTCTGCGGTCAGGTTATAGGCCAACATCTTATTCAAAAAACTGTCGTCCTCGACAATTAAAATCTGCTTCATATCCTCACTTCCTTTGCTTTTTGCAGATAGTATAACAGGCAAATGTCCGTGAAATGTTACAAGGACAAATATATTTATCATTTTACAGCTTTTTTATGTGTACTGCAATTTTATAAAAGAAAGGACAGCAGTATCATCAAATTGCTGTCCTTGCGGTTTATTATAGCTGGTAGTGTATAAGCGTGGGTTCATCATATTTGGTGTGGTATCTTTAACTATGGGAAACTCCCCGCTCCCATTTTGAAACTGCTTTATCCGTAACATTTAGCTTTTGTGCAAGTTCCAGTTGTGTCCACCCCCTTTCCTTTCTTAATTCCGAGATGAGCGTACCAAATTTTTGACTATCCATGTCGATTGTCCTTTCTCTTGAACTGTCTCAATCCATATCACGTTTTCCGATTTATTTCCACCTACGATTTGTAGAGTCCTTCATTTACTTCTCTACTTTCTGTTTACTTTAAGAAAATGATCGTAACAGCGTCCATGTTTTCGCTCGCCACTTTTCCAATGGATTATGACAGTTTTAGCGAGAGATTATCCATATTGATTATGTGTAGTGTACCACGAACCAACAAAAATATCGAATGTCACTAATGCTGTAAAGGAGCGTGATGCCATGACCCAACCCAAAACCGACCTTGCCTACCTCCGCAGCGAAAAAGCCAAAGCAGAGCAGAAGCTACGCTCTTGCCAGCACCGGGAGAAAATCCTTGAGCGCAGGATGTCGGAGCTGAACCGGAGAGAGCGTGTGCATCGTCTTTGCACTCGTGCCGGAATGCTGGAAAGTTTTCTGGTCTGTCCGGGAGAACTGACAGACGATCAGGTGATGGAACTGCTGAAAATCTCGTTCCGCCAGCCTGAAGTCGTGCTGGCACTTGCAAAGATGGTGCATGATGTTCACGAACGCAGCAACGTCCAAAACCCTTTAGAATAAAGGGCGCAATTATACACCGTTCCGGTGAAATTGCGGTCTTGCAGACGGCTCGATGAAATCGAAGCTGGCGTTTGTGCGCCAGCCCGATTCCATCCCAAGGAAAACTGCATTTTCCTTGCGCTGCTTTGCAGCTATCCTTTTGCGGCTCCCGCCTAAGACCGAAGCGCATAGCACTCCGTTCTAAGACGGTGAGCACAACCGAATACAATTCCAGACCGTTCATCAAGAGCAATCTTGCTGGGCGGTCTTTTTGTTTGGAGGTGATGCCTATTCCGTGTCCGCATTTCAAAATTACCATTGTTAAGCGCAGCCAAGGGCAGTCCGCTGTTGCCGGGGCCGCTTACCAGAGCGGAGAACGGCTGTTCAGCGAGTACGACCAGAAAACAAAATTCTACAACAAGAAGAAAGAACTTGTCCACGCTGAGATCATGCTACCGTCCCATGCGCCGCCCGGATATGCAGACCGGGCAACGCTTTGGAACGCTGTGGAAGCCGTAGAGAACCAATGGAACTCCCAGCTTGCCCGGCGCATCGTGCTGGCGTTTCCGGTGGAAGTTCCGAAAGAGCAGTATCTGTCCATGCTCAAAGAATTTTGCAACGAGCAGTTTGTTTCCAAGGGCATGATTGCCGACTTTGCCATCCACGACAAGGGAGATGGAAACCCACACGCCCACATTCTGCTGACCATCCGGGCAATGGACGAACACGGCAAGTGGCTTCCAAAAGCCCGAAAGGTGTACGACCTCGACGAAAACGGTGAGCGCATCCGGCTCCCTTCTGGCAACTGGAAATGTCACAAGGAAAACACGGTGGACTGGAACGACCAGAAGTACGCCGAGGTCTGGCGGCATGGCTGGGAGACCATCACCAACCGCTATCTGGAAGCAGCTGGCAGACCGGAACGTGTTGATCTGCGCTCCTTTGAGCGGCAGGGCATCCAGCAGATACCGACCGTGCATCTCGGCCCCGCTGCACACCAGATGGAAAAGCGTGGAGTGGAAACCTTTCTCGGAAATCTTAACCGTGATATTCGTGCAGCCAACAGCCTGATGCAGTCCATCCGCAGCGCCATCCGTGGGCTGCAACGCTGGATCGCAGACCTGAACGAAAAGAAGCAGCTTCTTCTGGACGCTCTGGAAAAGGCGAAAGAACCCACGCTGTCCGACTTGCTGGTGGATTACTTCAACCTTCGCAATAATCAGCGGAGCGATTGGTCGAGCAGGGCGCAGATAAAATGTACTGCCCGTGACCTCAACGAAGTTATGCAGGCTGTTGATTATCTGAAAGCCCATTCTCTGAACATCATCGAGGATTTGGATACCGCAATTTCCAACCTGAACCAGACCATCGCCCCTCTCCGCAAGCAGTTGAAGCAGAACGAGAACCGTATGCGTTCGATTGCTCAAATCAAGGACGCTGCGGCCGTCCATGCCAAGCTGAAACCCGTCCACGACACTTTTATTAAGAAAAACTTTAAGCTGACCAAGGACGCTTACGCCGCCCAGCACAAGGACGAGCTGGACGCATTCAACAAAGCCGTTCGCACCCTGATGAAGCTGAACGGCAGCACAGCGGTGGATTTTTCGGCATTGGATGCCGAATTTTCTGCGCTGCAATCCAGCAGCGCAGAACTGCGTACCCAACTGGAAACCTTGCAGCCGGACATCTCCGCCCTGAAAAATATCCGCAAGTATATCGACATGGTGCTGAATAAGCAGCAGCTTTCCGCACCGGGCGGCAAGACCCCGGAGAAGGAATCGGTGCTGAAACAGCTGGAGCAGCTTCAGCAGAAAAAGTCCCACCACAAAACGACTTCCACTCCCCCAAACCGCGAAGAATCGCTCTAAACGATATTTCTGTCACCGATATGCTGTTGCAATCAGTGGCAGAAATACATAATTCGTTTTTGTTGGCTTTTGGCTATTCTCGTTGGCTAGTGAGTAAAGGCGCATTTTTAAGGTGGAAATTTTCTCCAACACCCCCCATTTTAGGCCACTTTTTCTGTTAATAGTAGAAACGCTTCTTTGAAGGCTAGTCATTTGTGACCTTTTTGTTAATTCTCAAAAAGATGGTTGTCTTTTGGTCTTTTTCGTCGGCTACCTATTGAGAGGATTTTTTCAAAGCCGGAGATTCGGCCTCAAGAATTACAATTCAATTACAAGTTTCTCACCAATGCTACGAAACAGGCGTTCTCGATGCCTACCAAGTGTAGGGCATCTTTTTCAAGACCACTTTCAACTTTAAGCACTGCCATTGTTGCAAAGTTCCGTCCTCCATCGGTCGCCCCATGGGTCAATGTTATTTTAATCAAACAGCCACCTCAACTATATTTTCCAAAAACTTTTCAACAAATTTCTTTTTCAGGCTATTTTTTGGCCGTTTTCGATGGCTCGTAAGTAGAGGGACAATTTTTCGGAAGCCTTAAATTCCGAAGATTTTCTATAAAACTCCGTTCTTTGAAAACAGAATAGTTCAATCGTCCGGTACTTCACAAAAGGTACTTCTGTAACTCGCAGCCCGGTCATAACGAAGACGGGGTGGCTGAAATGCCAATGGTGCGGTGCAAGCCCGCCGCCGGACGATTCCCCACTCCTAGGGAAGTCGAGGACCAATATGGGAGACCTTAACTTATTAACGCAGTTGAGCACTTGTTTCGTGCTTTTCTGCGACTGGAGAATTGGAACCCACCAATTCTCGTTACATACTCTTTGTTTCTGATTTCTGCTTCAGCTGGAGGTGATCAACATTTCAGAATATCTTACCACGCAAACTCCGCTGCCGCCGTTTCTCCCATACCCACGCTTCCTTTTGGAACTTGACCTGAGCCAGACTGCAAAAATGACTTATGCGCTGCTGCTCGACCGTGCCACGCTCTCGCAGAAAAATCTCTGGATAGATGAACGTAGTTTCGTGTTTGTCATTTTTACGATTTGCTCTTTGGCTGAGCAGCTAGGGCGCAGCA
Source organism: Faecalibacterium sp. I4-1-79 (assembly GCF_023347235.1). GTDB lineage: Bacteria > Bacillota > Clostridia > Oscillospirales > Ruminococcaceae > Faecalibacterium > Faecalibacterium tardum. Next base: position 423,428 of record NZ_CP094467.1, read on the forward strand.
CGGTCAGTGTTTCCAGTGCGCTTAAGGAATTGGACGCTGCGGGATTGATTGAGCGCAGACGAACGCGGTTTTCTTCGCCCAATCACATCTTTGTAAAAATTCCAAATGTTGAATAGTTCTGCGTTTTTCACGATTCAAGAACCGCCAAAATCACGATTCTGCGATGCAGATTCTTAATGGCATCCGCAAAAGATATTTTTCCTATGCAGTATAGCAGCCTTTAAGACTGTATCAAAGAAAACTTTCACCTAACCAACGTTATAAAACAAAAAGAGAAAAACGAATAGAATCCATCCATTCCTTTCCGTATTTGCACCACATGAATGAGGAGGTCTGCCCTTGAACAAAGAAAAATCTGAGAAGAAGCCCACTACACGCAAACGTGCGCCGAGAAGTCCGAAGTCCGTGCGCCTGATTGTGGAACGCCATTATATCGGCAACGTGCCGATGAATACGCTTTTTCAGCGGCTTGCGGAAGAAGAAATTCGTAAAACTGCCGAATCGTATCTCGCCGCTGGCTAATTGGACGTTTTACTGCGGAAAAGGGCTTGCATCATCACGCAGCATCCGCTACAATGTGATTGATGAGGTCTCTTTTCCATTATGGAGGTACACATGGAAAAGGACAAAAAAGTAACTGCTTTATACTGCCGGCTGTCAAAAGATGACGGTTCAAACAGCGAAAGCCTGAGCATCCGCACTCAAAAGGCGATGCTTATGGAGTATGCCACACGCAACGGTTTCGGGAATTGCCAGTACTATGTTGATGATGGTTACAGCGGTACGAACTCTGACCGCCCTGCCTTTCAGGAACTTCTGGATGATATCCGGGAAGGAAAGGTGGCAACAGTCATTACCAAAGACCAGTCCCGACTTGGACGCAACCACATCGAAACCGGAACGTATATGGAAATCTTCTTTCCTGAACACGGTGTCCGCTATATTGCAATCAACGATGGTTATGATTCCAACGAGCAATCTCAGATGGATATTGCCCCGTTCCGAAACATCATCAATGAAATGTACGCCAAAGACACTTCCCGAAAAATCAAGAGTGCCCTTCGGACACGCAAGAAAAGCGGAAAGTATATCTCCAGCGGCGCACCGTTTGGCTACCAGAAAGACCCTGCCGACCACAATCACCTTGTGATCGACCCGAACACCGCCCCCGTTGTTGAGTATATCTATTCAATGGCAGAGGAAGGGCTGGGGCTTCACCGCATCGCCAAGCGGCTCCACGATGAAAAAGTCTTGAAGCCGTGTTACTACAAGAAAGAGATGTTTGGCCGCTTTATTGATGATGAAAAGATGTATGATTGGGACAGTGCCTATATCAGTCAGGTTCTGCACAGCCCGGTCTACGCCGGACACATCATCTATGAAGCCAAGCCCACCGTGTCCATGAAATCCAAAAAGCGGCGTTATATTCCTTTTGAAGAACGCGCTATCGTTCCGAATACACATGAAGCAATCATCCCACAAGACCGTTGGGAGAACGTGCAGCGAATCCTTTACAGCCGTTCCAGTAGTTTTATGTGCGATAAGACCGACTACGACAATATCTTCAAAGGCATCGTCCGCTGTGCAGACTGCGGCAGAACGATGTTAGTCAAGGTTGAGCACAGGCGCAAACGTAACAGTGTTCTGGATCAGACCTTTTATTGTTGCAGCACTTATCGGAAATATGGTGCGAAAGCCTGTGACTCTCACAACTTGGAAGCCCGTGTTCTGCATGAAGCTGTCCTTGCGGACATTCAGGCACACGCAAAGGCCGCTGTGAGCAATCGGGAAGCCCTTGTGAAGAAGATTGCAAATCAGATGCACCTCCGGATGTCCTCTGACCGGGCGCAGCACAAACGGGATTTGAAGCAGTGTAAAGCACGAATCGCAGAAATCGAAGACCTGTATGCAAAACTTTATGAGGACGTATCAAAGGGACTTCTCCCGGAGAAACGTTTTCAAATGCTTGCAGATCGCTACGACAAAGAACAGGCTGAACTGACCGAAAAGATTGAGCAGTACGAGCGGGAAGGCCGTGCTGAACACGATCAGCTGGACAAGATTCAGGATTTTATTGATGAAGTCAGCAAGTACGCTGGCATCACCGAACTGAACTATAAGATTCTGCATCAGCTGATTGACAAGATTCTGGTATCCAAAGCGGAAAAGGTCGATGGCGAATACGTCCAGAAAATCCAGATTTTCTACCGCTTTATCGGCCCATTGGATGCCATCGAGTAACAAAGTCAGAAAAGTCACCTCCGAGAACTATCCTACAGATGCAGGGCGCGAGGGAGAACTGATTTTCCGACTGGTTTACCATCAGTGCAGCTGCAAAAAGCCGGTGGAACGACTTTGGATTTCCTCGATGGAGGACAGTGCGATCCGGGAAGGCTTTCAGAAGCTCAGACCGGGAACTGAATATGATGCCTTGTATGAGGCGGCTTTATGCCGGGAGCGAGCAGACTGGATTGTCGGAATCAACGCCACCCGGCTTTTTTCATGTCTGTATGGTCAAACCCTGAATGTGGGGCGCGTGATGACACCAACGCTTGCGATGGTTGTTATGCGGGATGCAGCAATCCGGGCGTTCAAGCCGGAGCCGTTCTACTCGGCAGAATTGAAATTCCGGGATTTTCAAGCAGGCGGTGAGCGGATGAAAGAAAAAGCAGAAGCAGAAAAACTGGTGGCAGAGTGCTGTCAGGCAGGTAGTGCCATCATTACCAAGGTGGAGCAGAAAGAAAAATCAGAGAAGCCCCCAGCTCTCTTTGATCTGACATCGCTTCAGCGAGAAGCAAACCGGCAGCTGGGATTCACTGCCCAGCAGACCCTGGATTATACGCAGGCTCTGTACGAGAAGAAACTCGTGACCTATCCCCGTACCGACAGCCGGTATCTGACAGATGATATGGCACCGCTGGTGCCGGAACTTGTTTCCGTGATTCAGCAGAGCTTTCAGATTCAGCCGGATGCACCGGCACCGGTGAATGCAGCACAGGTCGTCAATTCCAAGAAAGTCACCGATCACCATGCCATAATCCCTACAAAAACAGCGGCGGGTTATGACATTTCCTCTCTTCCCAGTGGAGAACAGGCGATTCTTACCATGCTGGCGGTGCGGCTGATTTGTGCGGTAGGAACCCCCTGCCGCTATGCAGAAACCATAGTAGAAGCCGAGTGTGCCAGTCAGAAGTTCTGCACGAAAGGCAAAACAGTTACGGATATGGGCTGGAGGCGATATGCAGGAAAGGCAGCTGAAGATGCTGAGAAGAATGCGGAGGCGGGTGATCTTCCGGAGCTTTCGGAAGGCATGACACTGGAACTTGCCGGTGTCGATCTGAAAGAGGGCAAGACCAGCCCACCCAAGAGGTTTACCGAAGATCTTCTGCTTTCAGCGATGGAGAGTGCCAGTTCGGATGAATTCCCGGCTGGCGTAGAGCGAAAAGGCATCGGCACACCGGCCACACGCGCTGCCATCATCGAAAAACTGGTGCAGAAAGGCTTTATCGAGCGCAGAGGCGATAAGAAAACGAAATACCTTTGCTCTACGGATAAGGGAAATGCGCTGGTGACGGTGGTGCCGGAACAGATTCAGTCACCTTCCATGACGGCAGACTGGGAAGAAAAGCTGCTGAAAATAGAACACGGCGAGTATGACAGTGATGCCTTTATGGGTGAAATCAGCAACATGGTCAGCGGACTTGTCAAAACCTACGAGGCTGTGAAAGGTGCCGATGTGCTGATGCAGCCGGAGCGCAAGACCATTGGCTCCTGTCCCGCCTGCGGCAGCGATGTCTGCGAAACTACAAAAGGATGGTTTTGCAGGGATAAGAGCTGTAAATTTGCGCTCTGGAAAGAAAACAGGTTCTTTCAGACACTGGGAAAGCAGATGACGGAGGAACTGGCAAGGCAACTGTTAAATCAGGGGAAAGCACGACTTACCCATTGCTATTCCAAGAAGTCTGGACGTTACTATGACACAACCGTTCATGTAGAGACCGGCGAGGACGGTGCAGCAGCATTTAAGCTGGAGTTTGGAGGTAAAAAATGAGCATGAAAATGATGAATGCAGCTTATCTGGTGGATAATGTCGCTCTGCTTTCCTTGCAGGAAAAGCAGGACGGCGTGGAATTCCATTGCTTTGATATGGACAGCAAGGTGCAGATTGCAGAGGGACACATTGGCTGGGATGTGTTGGATAAACAGCCGTTTTCTACGCTGGAAGAAAGCGCGAGGATGGCGGCACTCCAGAAGATTCCCCAGCTTGCTGGTCTTGCTATTGCACCGGTAGCCCCGGAGATGCTGGAGCAGGTACGCGGCGGCAGAAAGATTCTTTGGCAGATGAAAAAGGCTGATCCTGAGCTGGAGAATGCTAAAAATATCCGGTTTATCACCAGCAGCTACGAGGATCGGTTCAAAATCCCGGATGGCAGCGCGGTGGAGATCGAGTATCCGAGTCGGAAGTTTTCGGCCCGCTGCGAATATATGGACGAATATCATCTGCGCCTTGGGTATGATGTTCTGCACATCTGTCAGCTGGCAGAAATGCTGGAACGCGGCGGCGGTACATGCCGCCCGGAGCCGCTGATTATGGAAGAGCGCAGTGCATGGGATTTGGGAAGCAAGGGCTTTCTTGCCATTCAGACCTGTGAGGACGGTTACGACTATACCTTATATCATAAGGACTTCATGGAAATTGACGGCGGCCAGATCGACAACCCAGAAATCAGCATGAATGCAGCCAGAGACCAGATTCTCTCGGATTATGGGTTCGGTGGCCGTACCATGACGCGGATTGACTATGATGAACTTTGTGATCGTGCAGAGAATGCAGAAAACAGCAGACGGGAATCTGTGCTGGGTAAACTCTCGGATTTATCGTCCAAAACGGATACGCCGGTGAAAGCTGCCAAGGCGAAGGAGGCGGAGCGATGAAGTACAAGCTTACGAAGGCGGAGCAGGAAACCGTCATCAATTTTGACAATGAACTGGATACCGCCAGTATTTACACCCATGACAGCCGCCTGATTAAGAAGCTTCGGGAACTGCGAAAACAGTATCCGGAGCAGTTTATTTTGGAGCACCGGGAGCATGGGTCGGTCACTTATACGATTCCGAAACGCTGCGTCGGTATCCGACCGCCTTATAGTGAAAAGCGGCGGGAACAGCAGCGACAGGAAGCAAAGGAAAACGGCCTGCCGTTTATGGAGAAGGGAGAAATGAACGATGGCAAGAATTGAAAAATGGGATGAAGTGCATGGAACGCAGGCACCGGACGAAAGAATGATGGCATTTCTCGACAGTGCTACCGACCAGTATGCGATTTTGCAGCTTCGCCGCAGCGAGGATACGGTATATGAACGCTTTTCGTCTATGCGCGAACTGGAACGGATGGGGCTGGAACCGGATATTGACCATTATGAGGTGGTGTATACGGCTCCGCTTCTTCCCTACAAGGATCAGAATACGATGTTGGAGGAACTGTATGCGAAATTCAATGTTTCCCGCCCTGATGATTTTACTGGGCATAGTCTTTCTGTGTCTGACATCGTGGCTTTACGGCAGAATGGTGTTGTAAGCTGTCACTATGTGGATTCCATCGGCTTCCAGGAACTGCCCGGATTTTTGAAACCGGAGAATTACCTGAAAGCCACAGAAATGGCAATGGAAGACGATTACGGCATGATTGACGGCGTGATCAATAACGGAAAGAAGGAAGAACCGGTGGAAAAAGCATCAGTTCTGGATCAGCTGAAGGAAAAGCAGGAGGCTGTGCCGCCTGCGCCGCCTCGCAGGTGCTGCGAAGAAAAGGAGTTATAAATGCGTTTTACGGATGACGAATGGATGCTCATGATGCTTTACAGCCCTGGCACACGGACAGGGCTGATCGAAGAGCTTCAAAAGATGCAAAAAAGTCTGACCGGCAAAGATAGAAATCTGCGCAGGTGGACGGCCTCGCTGCTTGCGAAACTGGCAGAGATGACGGATGCAGAATATGAGGCACTGGATTTATATCCGGACGAATAAAGGAGAGGAGGAAAAAGACAGATGATGACGAAAACGGCATATTATATGCAGATGGCACAGGAAGCTGCGGCGCAGATCACTGGCAGTAAAGAGCAGTGGACAGCATTTCTGACCACATCCGCACGGCTTTATAAGTATCCCTTTGCGGAGCAGCTGATGATCTATAAGCAGAGACCAGAAGCAACGGCCTGTGCAGAGTACGATCTCTGGAATGACCGGATGAATCGCTATGTGAAGCGCGGCTCCAAGGGCATTGCTCTTTTGGACATGCGCGGTGAGCAGCCGAGACTTCGGTATGTATTTGATGTGGCAGATACCGGAGAACGGAAGAATTCCCGTCCGGTACAGCTCTGGAAAATGAATGCAGAGCATGAGCAGCCGATTATTCAGGCACTGGATGCAGCATTTGATGTTCCTGCCGGTGCTGGGGCTCTGGAAAATCACATTATGAAAGCAGCGGAACGTCTTGCAAGGGATTACTGGGAGGAAAACCGCAGACAGATCAGCGACATCGTTGCGGATTCCTATCTGGAAGGGTATGATGAACTCAACATCGGAGCTTCCTTTAAGAGAGCTGCCGCTGTCAGCATCGCATATTCCGTCTTTACCCGGACGGTGGGCAATGCAGATGACTATTTTGAACACGAGGATTTTCTGGATATCTTTGATTTTAATACGCAGGCTGCCGCCAATGTGCTGGGAACTGCGGTCAGTGAAATGTCCAGTCAGATCTTCCGGGAAATTGAACGCACGATCCGAACCTATGAAAGAGATAAGCAGGCAGAAAGGAGCCAAAACTATGATGGAGCTGAATTACACGAAGAACGGCGATTACCTGATTCCGGACATCCAGTTGTCGGTGCAGGAACAGAAGCCGCTGGGCAAGTACGGGAGAATGCGCAGAGCGTTCCTGCAGGAGAACAACACGCTGCTGTACAATCACCTGATTCTGACCGAGAAACTGTATCCGCACCTGTGGGAGATTCAGGAGACCGCGACCGCACGGATGGAGCAGATGATGACGGAGCTTCTGAAAGCGAATCCGGCACCGGACAAGAAATCGAACCAGATGGCTTGGGTGCAGCACATGAACATGCTGAAAGCGCAGGCAGAGGAAGTCATTCTGACGGAACTTATCAACAGTTAAACTTTATGAGCCTGTTTCAGTCCGAAGCAGAGCAGATTCAGAAAATTGATGCGGCGGCAGAAAATGCAGCCATAGAAGCGGAGAGCGAAAAGCCCTCCGCTTTTGTCATTTCTGAGGATGAAATCGACCGGATGCTGCGGACAGGCTCTAACTTTGAAGGCGGAAAAATCCGTATTTATGCACTGTATCAGCAGCAAGGGGATGCGAAAGAACGAGCGGCATTTTTGAAAGCGGAATATGGTCTCGGTGGTCACAGCTATACCTTTATGGATGGCAGTCGTGGTTTTGCCGATTATAACGGGAAAGGCATTCTGCTTCGCAATTATGGCCATGACCGGGAAGTGCGCCTCACGTGGGCAGCGGTGGATAAGCGGTTAGACCGGCTTGTGGAAAATGATCAGTACCTGAGTGCTCTGGAAATGGAAGAGTATCGGAAGCTGGAGCGGGAATACGGCGCGCCGCTTCCTATGCCGACTGCCGCGCATGTATTTCCGCCAACGCCACCGGAACGCTATGATACCGGAAATGAGCATGTGGACAATATGCTGAATACGGCTGCGGATGTCTATGCCAGGAGTGAACTGGCAGCACCCCAGCGGTTTACCGTGATGGAGACAGACGATGGCTATGCGGTTTGGGATGATATTCAGGACGGCATTCATGTGGAGCCAGATGGTGTCAGTGAGGAATTTACCAGCGAATGGGAGGCAGAGACTTACCGTCAGCAGCTGATTGAAAAAGTCCAGGAACGGGAAGCCAAAGACTGGCTCTATGTTGAGCAGAGCAAACAGGATTTGCAGCAGGACATTCCATTCCCGGATGTGGAATCCGAAGAAGCACCGGAATCGGCTCACGCAGAGACAGATCCTCTGGTGCTGGAAATGGAGGAACACGCCAGAGAACTTGCCAGAGAGTCAAGCTATGCACCGGATGAACGATTTGTTGTCACGATGACCGGCGAGAACTTCCCGGATTCTAAGGATGCGTTTGCCATCTGGGATTATGTCAAAGAAGAGTATTACGGATATTCGGACGGAAAAGTGCAGACATTTGCCGATTATGTGAGTGCGTCAGAGGCGTTGCAGGAGATTCGCGGCAGGAATATGGAGGCTGAAAAAGAGCCTGCAACTGTGCAGCCAGAACCGGCAGCTCGGGTGCAGCCGGATTATCGTGTCGGCGATACGCTGTATCTGGACGGAAAGGCATTTACGATTGAAAAAGTCGGGCTTTTTGATGTGGAGCTTCGGGACCCGGATTCCGTGTATCCGATCTTCCGCTCGGAAAGCAAGGAGAATCTGGCAAGACTTTTGGAGCATGAGGAAAATGTTCACCTGCATAATCTGGTGGTTGATCTGAATCCCGGCAGAGAAAAGCAAAGTGAGGAACAAAAATCGGTAATTCCAGAGACAGCGCCGGAGAACACTCATGCAGAAAACTATCGTATCAACAGCTTTCATCTTGGCGAAGGCAGTCCCAAACAGAAATTCCGTGCCAACATGGATGCTATCTACACGCTGAAAACCTTAGAAAACCAGCACAGGGATGCGACACCGGAAGAACAGGAAACACTGGCCAATTATGTCGGCTGGGGCGGGCTGGCAGATGCCTTTGACGCAGAGAAAGCTGCCTGGACAGGCGAATATAAGGAACTGAAAGCAGCTCTTACGGAAGAAGAATATGCCGCAGCCAGGGCTTCGACTCTGAATGCGCACTACACCAGTCCTACCGTGATCCGTGCAATCTATGAAGCGTTGGACGGTATGGGATTTGAGAAAGGCAATATTATGGAACCGTCGATGGGTGTCGGCAACTTCTTCGGTATGCTGCCGGATTCCATGCTGGGAAGCAGACTGTATGGTGTGGAACTGGATTCCATCACAGGGCGTATTGCGCAGAAGCTGTATCCGCAGGCAGAAATCAAGGTGGCAGGTTTTGAAACCACCGACCGCCGCGATTTCTATGATCTGGCCGTGGGCAATGTGCCATTTGGCAACTACCGTGTCAGCGATAAACCCTATGATAAGCTCGGTTTTTCTATCCACAACTATTTCTTTGCCAAGGCATTGGATCAGGTTCGTCCCGGTGGCATCGTGGCCTTTGTTACCAGCCGCTATACGATGGATTCCAAGAATCCGGACGCACGAAAGTATCTGGCGCAGCGGGCAGAACTGCTGGGAGCCATCCGACTTCCCAATAACGCATTCCGTGCCAATGCCGGTACAGATGTAGTGTCGGATATCATTTTCCTGCAAAAGAGAGACCATCCCATTGATATCGAACCGGATTGGGTGCATCTGGGGCTGACATCGGAGGGCATAACCCTCAACAACTACTTCGTGGATCATCCGGAAATGGTGCTGGGCGAGATTACAACGGAAAGTACCCAGTACGGCAAGGAAGAATGTACGGTCATTCCGATTCCGGATGCGGATCTGGGAGACCAGCTGCATGAGGCTGTGCAGCACATCGGCGGTCATTATGAAGCACAGGAGCTGGCACCGGAGGAAGAACTGTCCTTGCAGGGCGAAACCATTCCAGCAGACCCCAATGTAAAGAACTTCTCCTATGCAGTGGTGGATGGGGATGTCTACTTCCGTGAGAACAGCATCATGCGAAAGGCTGACCTTTCTGCGACAGCCACCGGCAGAATTAAGGGCATGGTGGAGCTTCGCACCATTGTGCAGGAACTGATCGACTATCAGCTGAACGATTATCCGGAGGACGCGATTGCCCAGAAACAGCGGGAACTGAATGTAGCCTATGACCGATTCGCCGATCAGTATGGGCTTATCAACTCCCGTGCAAATGCGCAGGCTTTTTCAGAAGATTCGTCTTATTATCTGCTCTGCTCTCTGGAAAATGTAGATGAAAACGGCAGGCTGGAATCCAAGGCGGATATGTTCACCAAACGGACGATTCGACCGGAACGGGCTGTTACCAGCGTAGATACTCCGGCAGAGGCTCTGGCAATCTCCATCGGAGAGCGCGGCAAAGTGGATTTGCCCTATATGTCGGAGCTTTTAGGTACACCGGGAGAATTTGAAAAAATCCAGCAGGAACTGCATGGTGTCATTTTCAAAGACCCGATGACGCAGGGCGGCGAGGAAACCGGCTGGGTGACGGCTGATGAATATCTGTCCGGCAATGTCCGGGAAAAACTCCGCGTAGCAGAACTGGCTGCGGCTTCTGACCCTGCCTTTGCGGTAAACACGGAATATTTGAAGAAAGCACAGCCGAAAGACCTGGATGCGTCGGAGATTGATGTGCGCCTTGGTGCCACATGGGTCAATCGGGATTATATCCAGCAGTTTATGGAAGAAACCTTTGAACCGCCGTTCTATCTGCGCAGAAATATTGAAGTGAAATTCTCTCCCATGACGGCAGAATGGCAAATTACCGGCAAGAGTACACCGAGCCGGAATGATGTTCATGCCTATATGACCTACGGCACCAGCCGTGCCAATGCCTACCGAATTCTGGAGGATACGCTGAATCTGCGGGATATTCGTATTTACGATACCGTGGAGGATGCAGACGGCAAGCAGAAGCGGGTTCTGAATAAAAAGGAGACCACCCTCGCCCAGCAGAAACAGCAGGCCATTAAGGATGCGTTCCAGAACTGGGTGTGGAAAGACCCTTATCGCCGCGCGGAACTTGTGGAAAAGTATAACGAGCTGTTCAACAGCACTCGTCCCCGTGAGTATGATGGTTCTCATATCCGCTTTGGCGGCATGAATCCGGAAATCCGGCTGCGGGAACACCAGCAGAATGCCATTGCTCATGTGCTGTACGGCGGCAATACGCTGCTGGCCCACGAAGTGGGTGCCGGTAAGACTTTCGAGATGGCCGCTTCTGCTATGGAGGCAAAACGGCTGGGACTGTGCCAGAAATCCATGTTTGTCGTTCCGAATCATTTGACCCTTCAGTGGGCAAACGAGTTTCTGCGTCTGTATCCGAGTGCAAAATTGCTGGTGGCAAGCAAAAAGGACTTTGAAACTGCCCGCAGAAAGAAGTTCTGCGCACGAATTGCTACTGGTGATTACGATGCAGTCATCATCGGGCATTCCCAGTTTGAGAAAATTCCGGTGTCCGCAGAACGGCAGGAGCGGATTTTGACTGCCCAGATTGATGAAATCGAAAACGCCATTGCTGAGATGAAATCCCAGAATGGCGAACGTTTTTCCATTAAACAGATGGAAAAGACCCGGAAAGGATTGGAGGCGAGATTGGAGAAACTCCGGGCAACCGACCGAAAGGACGATGTGATTACCTTTGAGCAGCTGGGCGTAGACCGGCTGTTCGTAGACGAGGCGCACGCGTTCAAGAACCTGTTCCTCTACACAAAAATGCGCAATGTCGCAGGTTTGTCCACTTCGGAAGCGCAGAAATCTTCGGATATGTTTATGAAGTGCCAGTATATGGACGAGTTGACAGGCGGGCGCGGCATCATCTTTGCGACCGGCACCCCGGTCAGCAACAGCATGACGGAGCTTTACACCATGATGCGGTATCTCCAATACGGCACATTACAGCAGAAAGGACTGACCCATTTCGACAGTTGGGCTTCTACCTTTGGTGAGACCACCACGGCTATCGAGCTGGCACCGGAAGGAACCGGATATCGGGCAAGAACAAGATTTGCAAAGTTCTTCAACCTGCCGGAGCTGATGAACATGTTCAAGGAAGTGGCGGATATCAAGACTTCCGATCAGCTGCATCTGCCGGTGCCGGAGGCAAGGTTTGAAACTGTGGTAGTGCAACCTTCGGAGCATCAGCAGGCGATGGTAGCAGAGCTTTCGGAACGGGCGGCGGCTGTGCATTCCGGTGTGGTAGACCCATCTGTCGATAACATGCTGAAAATCACATCGGACGGCAGAAAGCTGGGACTGGATCAGCGGCTGATGAATCCGCTTCTGCCGGATGACCCCAACAGCAAGCTCAACGCCTGTGTGCGGAATGTGCTTCGGATTTATGAAGAAGGACAGTCGGATAAGCTGACCCAGCTGCTGTTCTGCGACCTCAGCACACCGAAGAACGATGGAACCTTCAATGTCTATGAGGATATCCGCGCTAAACTCATCCAGTCCGGTGTACCGGAGGAAGAAATCGCATTTATCCATGATGCTGATACCGAGGCGAAAAAGAAGGATTTGTTTGCCAAAGTCCGTACCGGGCAGGTTCGAGTGTTGTTAGGTTCGACACAGAAGATGGGCGCAGGCACAAACGTGCAGGATAGGCTGGTGGCCGTGCATCATCTGGATGTGGGCTGGCGGCCTGCGGACATGACCCAGCGAAATGGACGTATCATCCGTCAGGGAAACAGAAACAAAGAAGTGCAGGTTTATCAGTATGTGACGGAAGGAACCTTTGATGCCTACCTCTATGTGCGACACGAAGTCGCTTAATTCAACTGTCTGGCAACGACCGGACCTGTTATTCCATTAGCAGTAGTCTACTGTCAACAAAGCGGCTGGTAACGGCTGTGAGGAAGCGTGACAGGACAAGGGTAGCCCCACCCGAAAGGGTTCAAGCTGAAACTGCGAGGTGAAAGCGATAAGCTGCAAGCAACAATGCGGTTGGGGAGCCTGACTTGTATGGTATGGTTAATGTAACGTGAATCACTGATAAACGTCGTTAAGGCCGAACAGGCTAAAGTTGCTGACAAGCCTGAACCAAAATGGTAATGCAGCTGGTTATTCCCCTGTATAGTGGGAATACATGGACACAAAGCTGCCGGCGGAGAAGTGAGACCTAACCCATACTGTTGAATAAGCGGAACGTGGTAAGCCCGTATTTCTCCGAGCAATCGGACGGAAACCGTAAGGAGACTTTATGAAATGCGGGTAGAAGAAAGATGGAAAAAGCGAATGCCGACCCTGTAATGGGGACGGATAGAGGTTGCAACATTACCTCATGCGAAAGCAGGCAGACTTCCATCCATGGTCTTTCTTTACGAGAGAATTTACAGAACTTTTCAAAATGGAGGAATTGCAAATGAACGAGAAATCGTGTGCACCGACTTGCAAAGTGGAAGATTGGGCCAGCATCGACTGGAACAAGGCTCGCGCTTATGTTAAAAAGCTGCAAATGCGTATCGTAAAGGCTCAACAAGAAGGTCATTACAGCAAAGTGAAAACGCTGCAATGGCTGTTAACTCACTCGTTTTACGCCAAAGCCTTGGCAGTGAAGCGAGTAACAAGCAATCGTGGTAAAAATACGGCTGGGGTTGACCATGAACTGTGGCTGACCCCAGAGGCAAAATTCAAGGCAATCAATAAACTGAAACGGCGAGGATACCGTCCTCAGCCTCTGAAACGTGTTTATATTCCGAAGAAAAACGGCAAACTGCGGCCATTGAGTATTCCGACAATGACAGACCGAGCCATGCAGACTTTGTACATGTTTGCACTGGAACCGCTTGCTGAAACCTACGGTGACCCGAACTCCTATGGATTCCGAATCGGCAGAAGTACGCACGATGCAATCGAGCAGTGCTTTACCGACCTGAACAAAGGAAAATCACCCGAATGGATTCTCGAAGGTGACATCAAGGGATGCTTCGACCATATCAGCCACGAATGGCTCATGGAAAACATTCCGATGGACACACAGGTTTTACAGAAATGGCTAAAGTGTGGATTTGTCGATACGAAACAGCTGTTCCCCACCGAAGAGGGTACGCCGCAGGGCGGGACTATCTCGCCCACTCTGATGAATATGACACTGGATGGGCTGGAACGGCTCTTAAAGGAACGACTGCCGACCAAACAGTACTTCAATGGGAAAACTCACTTTAATAAGATGAACTTTGTGCGCTATGCTGACGACTTTATCGTAACCGGAGAAAGCCCGGAATTTCTGCGCGAAGAAGTCCTTCCTATTATTAGAGAGTTTATGGCTGAACGTGGATTGCAGTTGTCCGAAGAAAAGACGGTTATCACCCACATCGAAGATGGATTTGACTTCTTGGGCAAGAATATTCGAAAATACAACGGAAAACTCCTTATCAAACCCTCGAAGCAATCGGTCAGTTCTCTGCTGAAAAAGGTGCGCGAAATCGTCAAGAGCAACAAATCGGCAAAGCAGGATTCCCTGATTCGCCAGCTCAACCCGGTTATCCGTGGCTGGGTCAATAACCAGCGATTTGTTGTGTCCGCTGAAGCATTCAGCAAAATCGACTATCAGATTTATAATTGTCTCTGGCAATGGGCAAAGCGCAGGCACAAGAAAAAGAGCAGACGGTGGATTGCCAAGAAATATTGGCACTGCATCGGCTCTCGGAACTGGACTTTTGCCGCAGAAGAACGCTCCAAGAAGAGAAACAAAGAGCTTTCCTATTTTGCCCTCGAATATGCAACGGACACCAAAATCATCCGCTTTAAGAAAATCGTTGCCGAAGCAAATCCGTTCGATGCGCGGTGGAATGGTTATTATGAAGAGCGTGATGGTGAGAAAATGCTGAACAGCACCAACGGACGCGAAAAGCTCTTGAAAGTATGGAGAAATCAGCACCGCTGCTGCCCTGTGTGTGGAGAACCGATAACTTCTGACACAGGTTTCAAGGTTCACAAGGTGTTCCGACATGGAAAGTCACCATGGCTGGAAATGGTGCATCCCGAATGCCATACCGTATTGCACAAAAACGATGCTTGTTTTGTTGCGCCGGGTTCCCTAACGGGAACTTTCTGAAAGGCTTGAGCCGTATGAGGGGAAACTCTCACGTACGGTTCTTAGGGGAGGGGCTGGCAGTAATGCCATCCTCTTACCCGATCAGACACTGGAGAATAAGCAGAAGTTTATCAGTCAGATCATGACCAGCAAAGCTCCGGTTCGTTCCTGTGATGATGTGGATGAGCAGGCACTTTCCTATGCGGAGATTAAGGCACTTTGCGCAGGAGACCCGCAGATCAAGGAAAAAATGGACTTGGATGTAGATGTTGCAAGGCTGAAAGTATTGAAGGCAGACCATCAGAGCCAGCAGTACCGATTGGAAGATAAGCTGATGAAATATTTCCCTGCGGAGATTGAGAAAACGCAAGGGTTCATCAAGGGCTTTCAGTCGGATATCCGGATGGTGGCGGCACATCCGCTGCCGGAAGAAGGGTTCTGCGGTATGGAGGTGAATGGCACACGATTTACTGAAAAGGCAGAGGCCGGTGAAGCAATCCTTGCGGTCTGTAAAGCCAATCGGAGTTTGGAGCCGGTGCCGCTTGGCAGCTATCGAGGCTTCAAGATGGAGCTGGCATTTGACAGCTTCCAGAAAGAGTATCAGGTGCTGCTGAAAAGCGAGATGACTCACCGGGTACCCATCGGCACCAGTGCTGCGGGCAATATCCAGCGTCTGGACAATGCTCTTGCCGGGATTCCAGCAAGGATGGAAAAGGCGGAACAGCAGCTGGACAATCTTAGGAGCCAGCAGGAAGCAGCGCAGGCCGAGCTTGGAAAGCCGTTTCCCCAGGAGGCAGAACTGGCTGAAAAGTGTGCAAGACTGGCAGAACTGGATGCACTGCTGAATATGGATGACCGTGGAAATGATGATCCTAATCGTGAGGAAACAACGGAAAAACCGTCTGTTCTGGCCGAGCTGCGTGACCGTGCTGGGCGCATTCCGCCGATGACACATCGGGATGAGGAGGTGGCACTATGAGTGTTCGGGAACACTGGATCAATGTCCGGGTAAACCCGGAAGAGCTGGCGAGGATTCGGGAAAAGCAAAAGGAATTGGGGATTCGAAATACCGGTGCCTATATGAGAAAAATGGCGATGGACGGGTACTGCGTGAATCTTGATTTGTCGGATGTGGCGCAGGTATCCACTCTTCTTCGCCGATGCAGCAACAACCTGAACCAGTACGCAAAACGCGCCAATGAATCCGGAAGCATCTATGCGGAGGATATCCGGGATTTGCAGAAGCGAATGGATGAACTCTGGGAGATGCAGAAGCTGATCCTGAAGAGGCTTTCGGCTATTCGCTGACGGCGCAAACGTGCGGGATTTCTACAGCACATGGCACAGATGAAACTGTCTGTGCCGTTACATATTTTTTGGCCTACCTGTTGACATCGTGGTGTTTGGCAAGCAGGTACGATAAAATGAAGATGAAAAGAAAAACGAAGGGGTGAAATCCATGAAGATCGTATGTTTTTTGTTGAAGCTGGTGCTGAAAATCCTGTTACTGCCGGTTGCGTTTCTGCTGCGATTTCTATGCTTTATCTGGAATCTGCTGATGCAGCTATCCCTGTGGGTGCTTTCGCCGGTTATGCTGTTCGTTCTTGGCTGCGGCATCTATTCGGTGGTTCGGGCGAGCTGGACGGATGTGTTCCTGCTGACCCTGATTGAGATGGGGCTGTTCGCAGCTGCGGTTGGTGCGAGCGGCATCATGGAACTGATGGAACGGCTGTGCGAGTGTGTAGAGGATGTTTTGACAATTTAAGTTCAGGAGGGATTAGATGGATATTCAGTTTATGAAAGATTATTATGATTTGCGGTACGAGGAAACAGATGGAGAGAATCATTTTGTGGATGAGGCAGCTTATCAGGAAAAACAGTCTGAGCATTCAAAGATGGAAGACCAACTGATGGAAATGGTGGGTGGCACCGAACCTAATGTGTGGAAGCTGTACGAAAGCATCATGTGTGTCTATTTCGATATGGAAGAGATCATCAAGCAGGCCGTTTATTTGCAGGGGGCTTATGACCGGGAACGGATGCTAAAATGAGAATAGTGAATTGGTAAGAGCTGCCTTCGGGTAGCTCTTTTCAGATGGGGGAATAAGGAATGGCGGCTACAAGACTAATTGCGCTGCATATCAATAAAGGAAAGACGGTAGCACAGTGTCTGGCTGACCGTACTGATTATTCTGAGAATGCAGCAAAGACGGAAGATGGAAAATACATCAGCGCGTATGCCTGTGACGCAAAGACCTGTGATGAAGAATTTTTGCTTTCCAAACGGCAGTATGAGCATATCACGGGAAGAACCCAGGCACATGATGTGATTGCATATCAGATTCGGCAGTCCTTTAAGCCCGGAGAAATCACGCCGGAGGAGGCGAACAAGGTTGGGTATGAGACGGCCATGCGATTCACCAAGGGAAAACACGCCTTTATCGTGGCTACCCATGTTGATCGCGCGCACATCCATAACCATATTATTTTTAATTCGACTACATTAGACTGCACCAGAAAATTCCGAGATTTTCGTCTGTCCGGTCTTGCGCTGGCAAGGCTCAGCGATATCGTCTGCCTGGAACACCGGTTGTCGGTCATTATCCGGAAGCCCTATGGAGAGCGGCAGAAGAGAACGGAATATCCGGAGAAAAAATCGCAGCGGGATGAAATCTGTGAGGCCATTGATGCGGCATTGGAAAGAAAACCGAAAGACTTCCGGGAACTGATTGGTTTTTTGCAGGAAGCAGGGTACGAGTATAAAGATGGAAAACAGCCTGCCCTGCGGGGGAAAGGCCATGCCAGATTTGCTCGTTTTCGCTCTCTTGGCAAAGGATATTCGCTTGAAGAACTCTGCGAAGTGATTGCCGGAAATGCGGTTCACAAAAGTAAATTTGCAGAGAAAACCCGCACAAGCGCACGGTCGGCGCAGGTGCATCAGAGGACGGAGCTGTCGTTCCTTATTGATGTCCGTGCCAAAATGCAGGCGGGCAAAGGCGGGGGATATGCGCGTTGGGCGAAAGTCTTTAATCTGAAGCAAATGGCAAAAGCTATGATGTTCATGGAAGAGCATGGAATCAAGAGCTATGCAGAGCTGAAGGAAAAGTCAGATGGAGTTTCTGAGAAATGCGATGCGCTGCTGGAATCTGTAAAGGCAGATGAGGCGCGGATGTCGGAAGTGTCGGTGCTGCGGAAGCATCTAATCAATTATGCTAAGACAAAAGATGTTTTTGCTGCGTATAAGGCATCCGGCTACAATCGAGAGTTCTATGAAGCCCACCGGGATGCGCTGGCCCTACGCAGTGCAGCAAAAAAGGCATTTGATGCCTATAAGAAAGAGAACGGATTTGATAAAAAACTCCCGCGTATTAGCGAGCTGAACACAGAATATGCAATGCTTCTGGAACGAAAGAAAAGCTCTTATGCAGAGTACCGTAAGACCAAATCGGAAATGCAGGATTGGCTTGTGGCACAGAAGATTGTGCAGGAAATCCTGAAAGAGGATGACCAGAAAAAAGAACAGCTGCATGAGCAGGAAGTGCGGCAGGAAGAAGAAAATAGACAAAGCAGTCGATGATGGAATGTCCGGTGCAGTGTGGGTGTAATGCTCATGCTGCACCGGGCTTTTTTCTTTGGCAGGAACTGCCGTTAAAGCATCCGAAACGGATGCGCAGCCCGATGCCGCAGGCAGCGTTTTATGGGGATTGGGGAATTTCCCCAACAAGCAGAAAATCGCTTTCGTGTCACGAAAGCCCTGCTTGCAGAAGAGTGGTATTTGTGAGAAGTCACCATCAACTCTAATACCGTGAACACAGATATGTATAAAACGATAAGACGGAAATCGATGATTTTCCTAATTGCAAGAAAAAAGCAAGAATATAGGCATGGTACTTTTGCAGAACAATGTTAAAATAGTATTATCTGTATTGCATTGCTAAAGGAGGGGGACTGTCCCGTGTCAAAAACAACACTGATTGACAGTCGTATCAGAAAATACGCTTACCGTGAGATATCACAAATATACCAAGATATTGGAGCATCACCGGATGGCCTGTCTCATGAACAGGTCGAGGCGATGAGGGAAAAATACGGTGCGAACAGCTTTACGGAGCGAAAGAATGATACGATGATACGCCGGTTGCGGCGGGCTTTTATCAATCCGTTCAATATAATTCTCTTTATCCTGGGTATTATTTCGTTGGTGACAGACGTTTTTCTCGTCTCAAACTTCGCCAGAAATGCCACTACTGCCATCATTATCTTTTCCATGATCCTAATTAGTGGTGCAATCCGTCTGATTCAGGAACTCCGAGCAAAGAATGCGGCGCAGCAGCTTAATCGGCTGATTCATGAAAGTATCACTGTAAGACGAGAAGGAGAACTCATCGAGATCTCTGCGGAAAAGCTGGTGGTGGGCGATATTGTCCTGCTCTCTGCGGGGGATCGTGTTCCGGCGGATATCCGGCTGACAGAGGTCACCGACCTGTTCATCTCACAGGCAGCCATAACGGGCGAAAGCGCCATTTTGGAAAAGAGCTGCCGCGCCCTCAGTTACAGCAGCTTGGAAACGCTGACCCAGCTTGAAAATCTTGCTTTCATGGCAACAACAGTCATCAGCGGTAAAGGCGAGGGTATTGTGCTGGCGGTCGGAAAGGACACACTCTACGGCAGCTTTGCAAAACCTGATTCTGATGATAAAAAATCCTTTCAAAAGGGTGCCAATTCCATCGCCTGGGTCATGCTCCGCTTTATTGCGGTGCTGATTCCCATTGTATTCGCGCTTCTCGGTGTCACAGGTGGGAAATGGCTGGAATCCTTTGCTTTTGCGCTGTCGGTGGCTGTAGGACTGATGCCGGAGATGCTGCCTATGGTTATTACCGCTTGCCTTGCAAGGGGCAGTCTTACCATGAGCCGCAAGCAGACCATCATCAAAGACATCAATGCCATGCAGGGATTTGGCAGCATGGATGTGCTTTGCATGGACAAGACTGGAACGTTGACCAATGAAAGTATCCTGCTGGAATATTATATGGACGTGCTCGGCAATGAAAGCAGCGAGGTAAGGAACAAGGGCATTTTCCGGGTAGCCGGGTTCGTTACCATTCGTCCCATTCATCAGCATTTTCCTCCAGATATTTTCTTAATTTCTCAAAAGAGCTTGTCCGCCTGTACTGTATCGTGCTTCTCGACGTGTTGAACAGCTCCGCAATCTCGGTATCGTTCATTCCCTCGAAGTAATACAGCAATATGGCTTTGCGCTTTTCTTCCGGCAAAGTACGGATTGCTTCAAGAAGCAGCTTTGGCGTGATTTTCTTCCCGGCTTTCTCAAAGACGGTTTCGGCGGCTTCACGTTTGAAATATTCATCAAACGTATGAAGCTGCCGCGCTTCGTCTAAGGTCATGTCGGAAAAGGTCACTTCCTTTGCCTTGTGTCTGCGAAGTTCTCTATGGGTGTCGCAAGCTTCATTGTGCAATACCGTATTACAAAACTTCTGAAAAGCACACTGTTTGTAAAACTCCCTGCTATTAGGTTCCACATTCTCACCTCCTTTCTCGTTGGAAAGTTGGTGGTGCTTCCCCCCTTTTCGCGGGGCAATACGGCGTTTTTCAAAAACGCCGAAGATTTTTTGAAATTTCTTCAAAAATTTTTTGAACGTACAAAATGCGCCCGTCCGAAAAGCCCGGACGGGCGCATAGGCATTGTAAGCAGTATCCAGATGATTAGACAGTTCATATATATAAGCGTAGTTTCCCCCGGTGGTGGGCGGGCTTTTTTTGATAAGTCAATAACTGTCGGATTTTGTCGATATGCTTTTTGCTTCATGGCGGCTACCTCCTTTAGCCGCCGATTTCAACAGTGATACCGCGTCATTTCATTAGAAGATAAAAAGAAACGGCGGCTTTGATTTTTCAAAGCTGCTGCGGAAATCAAAGAACGACAAGCAACAGTTCTGATTTTGCTCCAATATGGTTATTAGGGGCACAAATTAAAATCAAAAAAGAGCCGATAACAGCAGTATTTCAAACTGCATATTATCGGCTCTGCGTCTGTGCGTCTGGCTCTTTTAATTAAATTATTTCTGTTGTTTTTTGGCTTTATTATATGTATTAGCTAACTGTCCACAAGCTGCTTTAATCTCTCTACCATGAGAAACTCTCATGGTAACTTCAAGTCCTGTTTGCTCTAATTGATGTTTGAACGCAACCATTTCTTGTTTTTGTGGTGCTCTAATTTTTGAATTACTCGTCGGGTTGTATTGCAGCACGTTAATCATAACATTTTTGCCCTTAAACCATTTTGCAAGTTGCCTTATATCTGAGGAACGGTCATTTATACCTGGTAAAAGCAAATACGCAAATACCACTTTTCGATTATGCCTTTGAGAATAGGACAATGCTTGCTTAACAACATCTTCAATAGCGTACATGTGCATATGAGGAATGATACAGTTTCTCGCAGCCTGTGTTGCTGCATGTAAAGATATTGTCAACTGAATTTTTAGATGTTCTTCGCGCAATTTTTTTAATTGATTAACTGGACCAACTGTTGATACGGTAATGCCGTCGGTTGGAAAGTTAAGTCCATTTCTATCTCGAAGAATATGGATTGCTGCAATCAAGTTGTCGTAATTGAATAAAGGTTCTCCCATTCCCATAAAAACGATACGATTTACTTTTTGACGTATCAATACAACCTGCTGCACAATTTCAGACGGTGTTAGATTACGAACAAAACCATTGCGTCCGGACTCACAAAAAATACAGCCAACAGAACAACCAACTTGCGTACTTACGCAAACAGTCCCACCATCTCGCCGTTTAATAAAAACCGTTTCAATATACCTGTTATCTTTCAATTCATAAACATACTTTTCAGTATCGCTACTTTTATAGACTTTTTTTGTTGATATTGATAGATTTTCTTTGTGAAATGGCTGTTTATACAATTCCGTATATAAGGCTCTTGCTTTATCCTCTCCAATTACTTCCGACATTTCTTTGTAAGTAAATCCGTATGGGTCATTCAATATTTCCGTAGGTGTACTTTTAGGTAAGTGTTTCATTTAAATATCCTTCCTTTTCAAAATTAAAAAGTTTGTTTTTCAGAGTTTTTGATTATGATTTCTAGTTTTTCAACATCAACGATATGCGTTAATTTACATTTAGGGCAGAAAAGAGGAAAATTTCTTAATACCGTATTATAAAATACTTGAACCCTCGTCTTTCCGTTACAAATTGGACATTTTATCCAATATTTTTCAAGCATAATATTTCTCCTTTTGCGCAAAAAAATGCAGGTCAATTCTCAACATGAGCATTGACCTGCATTTATACATATAATACTACAACAAAATTAAGGCATAGTTTTTATACTATGTCTATACGTCGTTAGTTTTGTTGTATAGCATACGCAAAATAAGCATGACAAAAAAGCCCATATTGAAAATGGGAAAAATCTTTTTTGATTTCAATGCTTATCGAATACGCATGCTATGTAACATAAACATTCCCCCCCTTTTATATAATATTATATACAAAAGCAGCTTGTTGTCAACATATATATATATGAATTATTTTGGCTAACTGATAGAACTACGTAGACATATCCAAGAAGAAAGGGGAACAGTAAAATGTAATAGGGTGAATAACTATGGCAAAAAGACCAGTACCACGATACGACTTTAAGGCTTTTGGGGCAGCGATAAAGGCAGCGCGTGAGGGATGCAAGGAGAGCCGCAAGAAAGTAGGCGACGAAATGTTTATCTCGCCGCGCTACCTTGCGAACATTGAGAACAAGGGGCAGCACCCAAGTTTACAGATATTCTTTGAGCTGATACAGCGTTACCATATATCCGTAGACCAATTCCTTTTAGAAACGCCGCCGGAGAAGAACACGCAGCGGCGGCAGCTTGACGCGCTTCTTGACGGTATGAGCGATACAGGCATACGGATTGTAACCGCAAGCAAGAAACGCCCCTCTAAGCTGCCCGAAGAATGGGAAGTGATACCAGACACCCATGAGGGGATAGTCACGCAGGAGGAATTTGACACCGTACAGCAGCTTATGACGAGCCGCAGGCGGGAGCAGAACGCAGGGGGATTTGAGAATATCTTTTCGGGCGTTATCAAGTGTGCGGACTGCGGCTATGCGATGCGGGCGGCGAGTGCCAACAGGAGGAAACGCCCCGACATCATCGACTGCGTACAATACACCTGCAATAATTATGGCAGATATGGCAATGTTATGTGTACCGCACACAGCATTGAAGCGAGGGACTTATTCAATGCCGTCCTTGCCGACATCAACCGCTTTGCGGATATGGCGGTCAATGATGAAAAGGCGGTCAGAGCCATAGAAAGGCGGCTCACGGAAACAGACCAGAGCAGGGCGAAATCATTAGAGAAAGAAAAGAAGAAGCTGAACAAACGCCTTGCGGAGCTTGACAGGCTGTTTTCCTCTCTCTATGAGGACAAGGTAATGGAGCGTATCACGGAGCGGAATTTTGAGATGATGTCGGGGAAATACCAGAAAGAGCAGCTTGAAATTGAAGCACGGCTGAAAGAGGTAACGGAAACGCTCAATGACAGCTATGAGAAATCGCAGGGCGTGAGGGACTTTCTATCCCTAATCCGCAACTATCAGGGGCTGAAAGAGTTGGACGCAACCATCATAAACGCACTCATAGACAAGATACTTGTTTCGGAACGTGAGAAACTTGCGGACGGGACAGTAAGGCAGGAAATCAAGATTTACTATAAATTCATCGGCTTTGTCGGTGAATTACATATCACACCCACAAAGCGGTGGACGGCGTTAAAGCCTAAAAATTGTACGGTGTGCGGTGTTGAATACGTCCCCAGCTCTGGAATATCAAAGTATTGTCCCGCTTGTGCTAAGAGGATACAGAGGGAGAAATCAAACGAGAGCAAACGCAGGAGTAGGGAGAGGAACCGAAGGGCATGTATTGAACTGTCCGCAAAAAATGACCGACTGACCTTGCTCACCATGACTGGAATCACGGTTCTAACCATTATTCCCTTTACAGCCTTTGGAACGATGTTGGGATTTGTCGCTCTGCCTGTAACATACTTTGCTTATCTGATTCCCTGCATCCTGCTGTATATGGTGCTGGCAACCAGCTTGAAAAAAGCCTATGTCCGTCACTATGGCGAACTGCTCTAAGGAGGTGTAATGATGAATTGGAAGGAAATTTGGATGACTCTTTTCGGAACCACCGAATGGCTGGGTCTTAATATCGGCTTTTGGGTATCCATGGCCGCAGTTGCACTGATTGTGATTGTGATGAATGTTATATTCTGGTCTATAGGATCTAGAACAGATACAAAAGAAACGGTGACAAATAGGAGCTAGAACGAACATCCCATAAGAAGTCCTTTGCTGTCGTGGGTAATTATACAATAATGTTTTCCGTAATATTTTCTGCGAAGGCAGGGTATACAAAATCGAAAATTCTTGTCTTGATCAAGTACAATAATTAAGCAATTCCACAATAATGTTACTCTGCTGATACAGCCAGTCCGTAAACTCTTTCGGGCTGGCTGTTTTTTCTTTTACCGCCCTTTTCCTTTGCAGCGCTTCTTTTTTGAACGCTTCAAAGGCCGTCCGCATTTCTTCCAGCCGGGCGGCGGGAAATCTCGCTGTCTTTTTCGCCCGGTTGATTTTGTTGCGCCAGTTCTGGCACTCGTTTTTGTAGAGCAGGTCGTAGCTGTTTTCCCTTGCCCTCTCGTCAAACTCCCGCTTGTTTTGCAGCGCCTGCTTCTTCCGGCACTGATCGCTGCACAGCTCATACCGCTGGCTCTTAGCAAGGAAGATGCGCCCGCAGACCTTGCACTTTTGGAAGCACAGCCCCCAGTCGTTGAGCCGGTTCAGGTAATAGGTAATCAGCGGATAAAAGGCAGCATAGCCCTATAATCACAGCAGCCACCGATTAACTATCGGTGGCTGCTTGCATCTGTTCAAGAAACATGGAGTGTGATATTATTATATTGGGTCAAAGCAGGAGGTAATCTGGACTGAACTCCAGAGAGGAAGTCGCAAAGATGGATGTAGATATAAACGCGATTGTAGAGAGAATTCAAGATGCAAGTGAACTGTCTTATAATTACTATAAGCCGCTTGTAGATAGAATTATTGCAGAAAACGCATCCGAAGGGGAAGTGGAACATCTGTTGGATTACATGCTTGATGTATGCTGTGATGATAGAATGCTGAATCTGTTCAAGAAGGTTTGCAGACGATATTATAGTCTTTATCCGGAAATGATTGCATCTGAGATACTGGCATATAAGGAATGGTATGAGGATTGAATGATTTTTGTCTTAAATCAAAGGATGGGGTGGTTGCTGAGTGTATAGAAAATGGACAAAGAATGATATAGAAGCATCCAAAGCACGTTTCCGTAGGCTTTATGCAAAATCGCCGATTGAGTACCGGTTTCTCTGTGGTCACGATATTCAGAGCGAAGATGACGAGGATGCATTGGATTACTACATGATTGGGGTATGGCTGGTTCAGCATAGGAAATATTCTGACTGGTCGAAAGAGAAATCGTTTGATTTGGCAGACATTCTTGAATTTATGCGAGTGTACAGGATAAGTATCCCGCGATATATCAAGCGTACAAGATTTTATCGTAAAAAATTAACTTAAGAGATGACACGACAAGAATTATTTACATGGATACGCCTGCGGTACGGCACAGAGCCGGAATACCCCTGGCATGACTGGAATGCTGTGCTGCGGCACAACGACAATAATAAATGGTATGGTGTAGTCCTGGAAGTATCGGCTGATAAGTTGGGACTGCCGGAGGCAGGCATCATTGATGTCCTTAATGTGAAAAGCGATCCGCTGCTGATTGGCTCTCTTCGCGGGCAGGACGGCTATTTTCCGGCCTATCACATGAACAAGGAAAAATGGTTCAGTATTCAGCTCGGCAAACCGGAGCTGGATGATGCTATCAAAGATCTGCTTTCTTTGAGCTATGAGCTGACAGCACCGAAAAAGCGCAACTTAAAGTCATCAGGAAAAAATCAGGGAGATTCCTCAAATGGCAAAGAAAAAGAAATTGACGAAGGCTGAGCGAAAGGAAGCACGCCTCCGAAAAGGCAAGCAGTGGCTGCTCACCTATACCGGCTCACCGAAAAAGATGAACAAGCATTACCGCGAACGCTTTCATGTGGATGCTGTGACTGCCGCTAAAGATTTGCAGGAGCTTGGAGTCAATTATACACAGGAGCAGCTTGACCAGATTAAACAGGCTGAAGAACAGCGACTTCGGCAGCGGAGAATGGAGCGGGAAGCTAAAGAACGGGAACGGCTGGGAGAACTGTATGAGGACTGCGATGGTCGTTTTGCTTTTATCGCTGGATATACAGATGGCGGCGCACCGTATGGTGTGATGTGGGAAGAAGTCGGCATTGATCCGGGACTGCCGTTTGAGGAAAAAGTGAAGCTCTATCACATGCAGATGTTAGGCTTATAATTGTGCAAGCACCGCCT
Source organism: Faecalibacterium sp. I4-1-79 (assembly GCF_023347235.1). Classification (GTDB taxonomy): domain Bacteria; phylum Bacillota; class Clostridia; order Oscillospirales; family Ruminococcaceae; genus Faecalibacterium; species Faecalibacterium tardum. Next base: position 449,794 of record NZ_CP094467.1, read on the forward strand.
GCACAATTTGCAACAAAAAAGAGGAGCCGGTCCAGGCTCCTCAAAGATACGTTATTTCAAAAAGTTGCTTTTATGTTCCAGCGCGTGCAGATTATATCCAAGTGTGGCCAGGTGCGCCACCTTCAGCGCAACCAGATTGATGTCGGTGGACATCGCACTGGCGATCTGCTCGGCTGTGTATCCATATTCATAGATGTAGCGAAGGACTTCATCGCTGTCCATCAGGATTTCTGCTGCTACGATGTTGGCTTCATATTCCGGTTTGGATTTCATGTCATAGAGCATGAACTCATGAATCGGGGTAGTTTTCGCCATATTCCGGTGAAGCTGGTCATGCCCTAATTCATGTGCGCACACGATGCGCAGCATATTTTCATCCAGACTGTTATTCAGGAAAATAAAGCGATTTCGTTTAATCACCCGGTACATTCCCTTCAGGGAGCCGAAATTTTCGCAACGCATGACATTGATACCAAGCTGCCTTGCAATTTCAAAAGGGTCTCTGGAACCGCAGCGTTTTACCAGTTTCTCACCGACCCGTGAAAGCTGTTCCGCATTCATCATACCACCTCCAGTTTACAGTATAGCGAAAAGTGTGTACGATAAATATCACTGATCGGATTTTTTACGCCTCGTTTTCGGGGCGTATTTTTTATTGTTCTCTTTGGCAATCCAATAGGCATCGGTCAGAGCTTTATAGGCTCCTTCGATGGCATCTTCGCTTAATTCGCCGCCAGCGAACATACCGGTCACTTCGCTGACCAGTTCTTCAATATCTTTCGCTGCTTTTGCGCCGCCTTTTTCGTGAGCTTCTACGACATAGGTGCCGCTGCTTCCCAGCAGGTACTCAGTAGTAGTATTCAGCGCATCCGCAATCTTCTGGATCGTAACCATATTGGATGGTTTGCGGCTGCCAAGCTCATAATTCTGAATTGTGCGGGCGGTTACACCGGCCTTCTCTGCAAGTTCTACCTGAGTTAAATTGGCTTCTGTTCTTTTTTCTTTCAACCTTTCTTTGAAGACCATAGAAATACCTCTTTCTTTTTTGATAACGAACACGAACACTTTTTCATAAAAATCTATTGACACGAAAAACTGTGCTTGCTATAATGACGATGAAAACACGAAATACAATTCGTGTAATTATAGTATCACAAGAAATGCTGTGTGTCAATGTGTTCGTGAAAAGTTGTTCGTGCTTTCACGAACGGAGAGGAGGAATACGGGATGCAAAGGGTGATTCTTCATTGTGATATGAATAATTTCTATGCCTCTGTCGAGTGTATGCTGAACCCGGAACTGAAGAACAAGCCGGTGGCAGTGTGCGGTTCTGTGGAGGAACGGCATGGCATCGTACTTGCGAAGAACTATGCAGCAAAGGCGTTTGGCGTTTCCACGGGAGAGGCAATCTGGCAAGCAAAGCAGAAGTGCCAGGATCTTGTGATCGTGGAGCCGCACTATGAGCAATATATGAAGTTTTCAAAGCTGGCTCGTGAAATATACGGTCGCTATACCGATCAGATCGAGCCGTATGGGATGGACGAATGCTGGCTGGATGTGACCGGAAGCGGCTGTATGGGAACCGGATTTGAAATCGCAGATGAGATTCGTAGAACGGTTAAGTTTGAACTGGGACTTACGATTTCCGCAGGAGTGAGCTTCAATAAGATTTTTGCCAAGCTTGGGTCGGATATGAAAAAGCCGGATGCGATTACCTGCATCGAAGCAGATTCATTCCGGGAGAAGATTTGGTGTCATCCTGCCTCTGACTTGCTTGGAGTCGGCAGAGCGACCGAGAAGGTTCTATCCAGTTATGGGATTCATACCATTGGAGAACTCGCTGCAACATCGGATGATTTCCTGAAATGCCGCCTTGGGAAGAATGGACTGGTGATTAAGAAATATGCCAATGGACTGGATGATTCACCGGTTATGCGTTCCGATTATGTCTCCCCGGTAAAAAGCATTGGGCACGGGATAACAACCATGCAGGATTTGGATAATAACGCCGAAGTCTGGTGTGTCATGCTGGAGCTGGTGCAGGAGATTGGAACCAAGCTGCGAACACATAAGAAGAAAGCGGGCGGAATGGCGATTTCCATCCGCAACAACGAGCTTTACACGAAAGAGTGGCAGTGCCGGATTAGCATTCCGACACAAAGCCTCACCTATCTGGCGAAAACCGCATTTGCTTTGTTTGCTAAGAATTATCAATGGGAGCATCCGATTCGTTCAGTGACGGTTCGGGCAATCAACCTGTTTGAAGAGGATTGTCCGATACAATACGACCTATTCACTGATATGAAATCATTGGATCGCCAGGAACGGCTGGACGCAGCGATTGAGCAGATTCGATTACGATTCGGGAAAGATGCGATTAAAAATGGGGTACTTTTTCAGCGAAGCAAGATGCCGACAGAGCGAAAAGTGGATTTGGTTATGCCGACAGGAATGATTGGTTAATACAGCACCGGCAGAATCTGGTGAGTTCTTTGCTAAAAGAAGTCAACACATTCGCCGGTTTACAGAGGAGGAGCGTAGAATATGTCGGAACAGAAATGTAGAAAAGTATATGTACCTGTGAATTTGGATGTGGATGCAGAGGGGAATATCCGCCCGCGCCTGATTCGCTGGATTGACGGACGGGTGTATGAGATCGACCGATTGAAACATAAGTGTCGGGCTGCTTCCACGAAGGTAGGAGGCTGCGGAATCCGCTATACGGTCATGATCGGTGGGCATGAGAGTTTCCTGTACAACGAAGATGAAAAGTGGTTCGTTGAAGCAAAGGAGCCGTGCCTATGATCCTTTCACAGAAAAACATAGAAGAAATCGCTGTTGCAGTGATAAGAGATTTTCAAAAGTCCTTTTTCGGCAGCGAAGCAGATGATCCGGCGAGATTCGCGCTTCCGACACCCATTGACCAGTTTGCATCCGATTATCTGAACCTGAAGGTGTCATTTCAAAAGTTGTCCGCGGACGGAAGCATCTATGGTCTGACCGCGTATGTGGATACAGAATATCAGATAGAGGTTGATGGAAGTCAGAGGAGCATCTTCCTGAAAACCAATGATGTGGTTCTGGATAAGAGCTTCATTGAACCGGAGAATATTCGGAAACTCTGCGGAAAACGCAGGTTTACGCTGGCACATGAGTGCGCCCACCAGATACTGTTTCAGCTGGATGCCGATGACCGAAAGATAGCCTGCCATAAGAGACCGGAAGTGCGAGGAAATGGCTCCCGCGTTCTGAGAACGCAGGAGGATTGGAACGAATGGCAGGCCAATGCGCTGGGAGCTGCTATTCTGATGCCTCAGTCAGAGGTGGATCGGGCGATGTGGTTCATTAACAGCAGAAAGCCTCTGACTTGTTATGGATGGCATTTTTATGACAAAGACCAGGTGAAGATAGATACTTTCTGTAGTGTCTTTGGCGTTTCGAGATCGGCAGCTGCTATCCGCTTGGAACAACTGGGCTATTTGAACCGGAAAAAGGATTATGAATATCGTGATCCATTGGAGGTGTGGCCATGAGCAGGAATATCAGAGTATCGGAACCATCTGCGGAAATGCAGATTAAAATCATCCGGGCAAAGGATGCGATTGCTTCGCAAAGGCCCAGGATTGTCAGGTGCCCTTATTGCCGACACAATTCAATCATCGTCTTTGAGGATACCAGAGGACATGTGCAGACCAAATGCAAGGCCTGCGGACGCGAGACCGTCTTCAATGTTTTGGAGATGAGAAGATTACGGAGATTGCAGCTCTACTATTCGTCTTTGAATGGTTGAGATGACAATAAATAACCCTATTAACACAATTTTATAAGTCATAGCTGTGCTGTGGAGCCGCTGACAGGCGAAGTCTTCCGAATGCCGCATGAGACAGAATTATGGGATACCCATGTTCTGTTTTATCGGCACAGGATTTTTTCTTCACCGTCATGCGGCTCTTTTTTTGACCTTCCATCGATCCGGTTCTGTACCGGCTGTGCGGAAGGAGAAAAGTATGTATTACGATCAGCATGTGTGTGGAGCAAGAATTCAGGAATTGCGCAAATCAAAAGGGTATACGCAGGAGGCCCTGGCTGAGGCGATTGATATTGATGCAAAACGCATTTCCAAAATTGAGCGCGGAGTAATATCGGCATCTTATAATGACATGATTCTGTTTTCGGAATTCTTTGGAGTAACGCTGGATTATCTGATCATTGGCAAGAGACAGGATGTGGATGCGTTGAAAAAGAGAGTGCAGGATGCCATTACGCAGCTTCAGGAAGCACTGATATGAACTCGCAAAATTAGGTGGGCAAAGTCGCAGTTTCCGGCGTGTTATGTAAAACCGCATTCTTTTATACTTACTTTACAGCTAAGGCAACAAGGCTGATGAACTATGAAAATTGAATACTCATTCTCCAAGTACATTACTGACAGAACGAGCCTTCGACTGCACGCCATGATGCCCAACAGGGGCGAAGCGGAATCGCAGCAGCAAATGTCGGATTGCAACCGACGGTGGTGTAAAAGCCTGTCAGGGACAATGATACTTCCGTAATTCGCGGTCCGGCCATAAAGAAGGCGGGATGGTTAAATTCCAATGGAGCAGTGAAGCACACTGCCGCTTGTGAGAAATCCCCGATCTCTGGGGTACCAAGAAAAAGTACAGAGAAACCATATTTTAAGAAAAGCTGTCAGAATAAAGCAGTTGTATTATTTTCTGTCAGCTTTTATCCATAGATGATTATGGGATTGGAGGCAACCAGATGAAAGAAAACTGGGTTTACCGGCGAGGAGATATTTACCTTGCCAATCTTGGTGTTCCGATAGGATCAAAGCAGGGCGGTGTTCGTCCGGTAGTGGTTCTTCAGAACGATGTCGGCAACTTTTATTCGCCGACGATTACGGTTGCTCCTCTGACAACGAAGATTCAAAAGAAAAGAAGCCAGCCAACACATTATTTCCTTCGGAAGGCAAAAGGGCTGGCAAGATCTTCGATGGTATTGGCGGAGCAGCTTGATACATGTGATAAGACCTGTGTGATTCGGTATCTCGGCAAGGTAAGTAAGGGACAGATGCGCGGAATTGATGAAGCTGTGAAAGTGCAGCTTGGATATTATATTCCGGAACAGGCGGAGAAAAAAAGACAAGGCAAATGCCGAAAGGAAGTGAATTTTGATGGTGGATAAATTGATTAAGCGTAAAGACGCCGCTGAGATGTTGGGGATTAGCCTGGATACCTTGGATCATGCAAGAATGGAAGGGCTGATCACTTATGTTCAGTATGTTGAGAATGGCTGTGTTTATTTTACTGAAGTTGGACTTCAGGAGTATATTGCAAGGTCTACACATCGTGCAAGGCCGAAGGATAACAATCCGACTTTCCGAAAGAAGAGAACAGCCAGGAGCGAAATTCGACATCGTTGAGTATTGGCAGGTTATTCGCAATAATGAATATATCAGCTAAAAGTTTGGAGGTGTCGAAGATGGCAAGAAAAAGATATGCGATTCCTCAGTACGGAACCGTCATCATGGCGGGTAAGGAATATTACCGGACTCGAATTGAGGATGCTGATGGAAAGCGGGTGGCGTTGTATGGCAGAACCCGTGAAGAATTATATGATAAGGTGCTCGAAGCGAGAGAGCAGATTGAGGATAATACATTTCGCAGATCATCCCCCACAGTAAAGGAGTATTGCGAAAAGTGGCTGTTGTTACAATCCGCACAGGTAAGAGCCACTACATTGACGGATTACACATCGAAAGTAAACCGGCATATTATAAAGCCTCTGGGTCATATGAATATAGCAGATGTTACAGCGGATGATATTCGTCTGGCAATGGTTCCGGTATCAAAAAAATCAGCGTCTGTGTACAAATCGGTTAATATACTTTATAAGAGCATTTTTGCGGCGGCAAAGGAAAGCAAAGTGATTCAGGACAATCCTACAATTTATTTGTCTGGAAAGAACGGGGGAGTTCCTCAAAAAGAGAAAAACCCTTTGACTGATGATCAGGTGGAGAGATTGCTGGATGCGATAAGAGGATTACCACCGTATGTATTTGTGATGCTTGGTTTGTATGCGGGGCTTCGGCGAGAAGAAATTCTTGCATTGCAGTGGGATTCAGTTTTTCTGGATGAAGCAGCACCGTATTTGACAGTGTGCAGAGCTTGGCATACAGAGCACAATCGACCGGTAATAATGTCTGAACTGAAAACAAAGGCTGCTCATCGAGATGTACCGCTTCCTGATTGCCTGGCGAAATGCCTGAGAGAAGCAAAGGAGAATTCCACATCAGACTATGTTGTTGCGAACAGCGAGGGCGAACCGCTTTCATATACGCAGTTTAAGAGGCTCTGGCAGTATATTGTGACCAGAACTGTAAAGGAACGGAGCTACTACCGTTATGAGAATGGAAAACGAGTGAAGCATACGGTGAAACCGGTGCTGGGCGAAAGAGCTGCGCATAATGGAAAGGTGGTTTATAGCTTAGACTTTGAAGTGACACCACATTTGCTGCGGCATACTTATATTACAAATCTTATTCACGCATCGGTTGATCCTAAAACAGTTCAATATCTTGCCGGTCATGAGAACAGCAAGATAACGATGGACATTTATGCAAAGGCAAAGTATAACCGACCGGATGAACTGGCGGGCATATTAGAGGATACCTTTACACTGTGGGATGCAGAATAGGCCAGACAGTTTCATGAATGAGATCAAAAAGAGTAGGGATAATCCCTGCTCTTTTTACATATAGCGACATCCTTGAGAAACGGAGCAGCATTCTGGATAATTAAAGAGCAAAGATCAATTTGGATATCAAGAATATGGAGGAAGCAATAATGGCAAGAAAAAAAGTAGTGCCGGAATATGGCACAATTATGAAGAGGGGCGTTCAATATTACAGAACACGAATGCAGGATGCGGATGGGAAATGGATTTCGCTATATGCACAGACTCCTGAAGAGCTGTACGATAAATCCATTGAGATGAAACGCAGTATTGAGGATGAAATATTCCGGAAGAATAATCCGACAGTAGCTGAGTATTGCGAAAAATGGTTGACGATGCGCTCGGCGAGTGTGCGGGAAAACACATTGAGCGGATATGAGCGCACGATAAGAAAATACATTATTGGAGCTATTGGAGATATGTATATGGACGAAGTGACGACCGATGACCTTCGCTTGCTGCTGGTTCCAATCTCCAAGCAATCAGCTTCCCTGTACAGCAAAATGAATATGCTGATCAAATGTGTTTTCTATTCAGCAGAAGAAAGTAAAATCATCAGTTATAATCCGGCTGCGTCGCTTTCCGCAAAAGGCGGAACCCCAAAGCAGGAAAAGAAGGCATTGACGGATGAGCAGGTGAAAATTCTTCTGGATACAATCAGGGGATTACCACCGTATGTTTTCGTAATGATTGGGTTGTACGCAGGGTTGAGGCGGGAAGAAATTCTTGCACTGCGATGGGATTGTGTTTTCCTGGATGGTGCCACCCCATATATATCGGTAAGGCGAGCATGGCGTTCTGTAAATAATCGTCCGGTAATTTCAACAGAATTAAAAACGCCAGCAGCCAAAAGGGACATTCCCATTCCGGGCAAGTTGGTGGAATGCTTGAAAGAGGCAAAAGAAAAGTCAAAATCGGAATATGTGATCTCGGATAGGAATGGTAACGCTCTGGCTGAATCTCAGTTCGTGAGGGTGTGGAAGTACATAGCAGTTCGTTCTACGGAAGAACGCTGCTATTACACCTATGTGAATGGGCAGAAGATTAAGCATGTGGTAAAGCCGAAGCTTGGTGAGCATCAGCCGAACAATCCGAAGTTGGTATATACGATGGATTTTCAAGTGACACCGCATCAATTGCGTCACACTTATATCACGAACCTGATTTATGCTTCGGTTGATCCTAAAACCGTACAGTATCTTGCCGGACACGAAAACAGCAAGGTGACTATGGACATTTACGCTAAAGTCAAGTATAATAAACCTGCCCAATTACATGGGGTGATTAACAGAGCAATCGACACATCAAAAAAAGATTAGGGTTAAAATCTGACAAAAACCTACAAAATCGTGGGTTTAAGAACTGGTGGACGAAGAGCAAAAAGCCTGAAAAACCGCGTAAAATCAAGCAAAATCGAGCTTCGGTTTCGTGAAGTACGGTCTGAAGGCTGCACGACTGCGCATCTCCGGCGGTTGCCCCGTGAGGGGCGAGCCGGAGGCGCTCAAAATCCTTGCTCAAGCATCGCGTGCAGGGCGCAGCCCTGCCAGCGATGCACCTCAGTTCAGCAAGCGCTGATTATATTTCAGATGCAACTTTACGGCTCTGCTTCGGCGGAGCCGTTTTTGTTTTAAGGGGGAATCCGCCGCAAAAAGGTGCGTTCCCCCTTTTTTTGCGCGGCAGACTGTGCTATACTATAATTGCATTGGTGCGTGCCGCAAGGGCAGCAAACCGGTGCGTTTTACCCAAGGTAGCGTATCCCGGGCAAGGTGCACGGAAAAGGCTGTCTTTTGAAAAAAAGGATAAAGAGGTCATTTATTATGCTTACTGCAATTACGGGTATCAACTGGGGCGATGAGGGCAAGGGCCGCATGGTCGACCTGATCAGCCAGGAGTACGACATCGTTGCACGGTATCAGGGCGGCAACAACGCAGGCCATACCGTTAAAAACGAGCGTGGCAAGTTCGTGCTGAACCTGCTGCCTTCCGGCATCCTGCGCCCCAACGTCGTCTGCGTTATGGGCAACGGCATGGTCATCGACCCGCATCATCTGGACGGCGAGATCAATAAGCTGCGCGAGCAGGGCATTAAGATCACCCCGGAAAACTTGAAGATCTCCGACCGCGCAACCATCACCATGCCCTACCATGTGGAGCAGGATGGTCTGGAGGAGGCACGCCTGTCCAAGACCGGCGCACAGTTTGGCTCCACCAAGCGCGGCATCGCTTACGCTTACGGCGACAAGTACATGAAAAAGACCCTGCGCATGGGCGACCTGCTGCATCTGGACGACGCTGTGAAGAAGCGTCTGGTCACCATGGTGGATTCCAAGAATCTGGTCATGGAGGGCAGCTACAACGCTTCCCCCATCAGCGTGGACGAGATGTGGAACTGGCTGGAAAAGTATGCCGCCATCTTCAAGGACTACATCTGCGATGTGGGTCAGTATCTGGCCGATGCCGATGCCGCTGGCAAGAAGGTGCTGTTTGAGGCACAGCTGGGTGCCCTGCGTGATATCGACTTTGGCATCTACCCCTACACCACCTCCTCCAACGTCATCGGTGCTTATGCACCCATCGGCGCCGGCATCCCCGGCCACAAGCTGCACAACTCCATCGGCGTCATGAAGGCATACTCCTCCTGCGTGGGCGACGGCCCCTTCGCCGCCGAGCTGGCCATGACCGAGGAAGAGAAGCACGCCCTGCGTGAGGCCGGCCACGAGTACGGCGCAGCTACCGGACGTCCCCGCCGCGTGGGCCCCATCGACCTGGTGGCAAGCCGCTACGGCGTGTTCTGCCAGGGCTGCGACGAGGTCGCCCTGACCCTGCTGGACGTGCTGGACTACATGGAAAAGATCCCCATGGTCACCGCCTACAAGCTGACCGACGGCACCACTACCACCCGCTTCCCCATGGGTGAGGCACTGGATACCGCACAGCCTGTGGTGGAGTACCTGCCCGGCTGGCACTGCGATATCACCGCAGCCCGCAAGTGGGAGGACCTGCCCCAGCAGGCCCGCGATTATGTGGAGTATCTGGAAAAGGCTGTGGGCTGCAAGATCACCTATATCTCGGTGGGCGCAGAGCGCGAGGCTTACATCCACCGCGGCTGAGCTGCCGCCAAAAGCAGCCCCTGAGTTTCAGAAAAGGAAGCGTCACAGATGTTTGATATCATTACCGACAGCGCCTGCGACCTGACGCTGGACACCGCCAAGCAGCTTGGCATTGAGGTCGTGCCCTTTTATGTATCGCTGGACGGCGAGCATTACCGCAAGGAAGGGCTGGAGATCCCTGTGCGGGACTTCTATCAGTTCATGGTAGATAATCCGGCGGCCTACCCCAAGACCAGTCTGGCCTCCATCGAGGACTTTGAAAAGGTCTTCCGCGCACACGCCGAGGCGGGTCGGGCGGTATTGTGTCTGGTGTTCACCGGTAAGATGAGCGGCTGTGTGGGCAGCGCCCGCAACGCCCGGGATCTGGTGCTGGAGGACTACCCCGATGCCCGCATCGAGGTCATCGACTCTGCCGCCGCCACCGTGACCGAATCCACCATGGTGGAAAATGCCGTAGCCATGCGGGACGCAGGCTGCACCTTGGACGAGACTGTGACTTGGCTGGAAGCCGAAAAATCCACCAACCAGATCTTCTTCACCGTGGGTGATCTGGATTACCTCATCAAGGGCGGGCGCATCGGCAAGGTGACCGGTCGCGCCGCCAATATGCTGGGACTGAAGCCCATGATCCTGTTCAAGGACGGCGAGATCTTCTCCGGCGGCGTAGCCCGCGGCCGACAGAAGAGCTTTGAAAAGGCGCTGGAACAGCTGATGAACTATCTGGATGCCCACGGCGGCACCCCGGACGACTACCGCATTACGGTGGGCTACGGCTACGATGCCGATGAAGGCAAGCGTCTGTGGATGCAGACCCGTGCCGCCCTGCGCGCCAAGTACCCCGGCGCACAGTGCGAGGTAGGGCTTTTGCAGATCGGCTGTACCATCGCGGTGCACACCGGCCCCTATGCCTTGGGCATGGGCGTCATGCGCCGCTGGAAAAAGCAGGGCTGATAGAAAACAGAAGAAAACGGATAAAAATGAGATAGACTTTCTCGGAAGGGAAGGTCTATCTCTTTTTTTGTTGCAGGCTGAAACTGTAACGAATCGGATACAGTAAGAACTGCTTTTTCAGGCAGGGGGGAGCCCGCTGCCCTTATAACTTTTTCTAATGTGCCTTACTTGCCGTTCTGTTGGCAAAATTGGCAAAAAATGCTTGCATCTAGGCAGTTTTGATGATAAAATCATACTGTTATAGTATGCCCAAAAGCGGGGCGCACAGGAAGGTAAAGTTTGACATTGCGGCAATAGGGTGTACCATGTGCTTCCGGGGTGCGGTGCGCGGAGAAAGGGGCAGGGAAGGTAAAATGGAAACAGACGAGACAACAAAAGAAGAGCTTCTGCGGCTGGAACGCTATGCACAGAATATACCGGGCGGCTTTCACTGCTGCGCAGAGGATCCTGAAAACGGCTATCCTTTTGTTTATATCAGCGACCGTTTTCTGGAGATACTGGGCTGGGAGCGGGAAGAATTTGCGGCAAAGTTCAATAACCGCTATACAGCGCTACTGCACCCGGATGATCTGGCGGCCGGGCTGCGCTACCGGAACGCGGAAAACAGTGGGGCCTACGCACAGGAGGGCGACAGCATCTTCCGGCTGTTGGGCAAAAACGGCTACCGCTGGGTCTCCAGCGCCGCCAATAGAATCGTATGGCACGGTGATGGCTACATCGTGGCCACCGTCACGGATATTACCCCCTATATGGAACTGCGGGAAAAGCTGGAACAGCAGAACCGTACCCAGCGGGAAGCGCTGGAAAGCGCCAACCATAACCTGCTGCGGATGATGCAGCAGATGGAGAAGCAAAAAGCGCAGTTTGCCCAGACCGCCGCCCGGAATATAGAAAAAGAAAAGCACTACCGGCAGCGACTGAACCGTGACGCCCTGACCGGCACCTACAACCGCCGCTATTACGAGGAAGTGGTGCGCAATAACATCGGCCCGTCGTGCATTGCTCTGATGGATATCGACGATTTCAAGATCTGCAACGATACCTACGGCCACCACGCCGGAGATCTGGCGCTGGAAACCGTTGCAAAGGCTGTCCGCACCTGCATCCGGGAAACAGATCTGCTGATCCGCTACGGCGGCGATGAGTTTTTGCTGGTGCTGCCCGGCATCCCGGCGGATTACCTCAGGACAAAGCTGGAGCAGATCCGCGACGCAGTGCAAAAGGCGGTGGTGCCGGGCTACCCTCACTTCCGGCTTTCGCTGAGCATCGGCGGCGCGATGCAGACCCTTGCCGACCCCATGGAGAACGTGGTGCGCCGGGCAGACCTTTTGATGTATCAGGCCAAGAACCACAAGGACGCGGTAGCGGTGGACACACAGGACAGCCGGTTGGCGGCTCAGGAGCAAGTCTTGGAGGAAAAGCCCGTCATCCTGCTGGTGGACGACTCCATGATGAACCGCATGATGCTTGCCAGCATTCTGGGCGGGGACTACCGCATTCTGGAAGCCGAGAACGGCAAACGGTGTCTGGAGCTGCTGCAGACAGAAGCAGGGCAGATCTCGCTGGTGCTGCTGGATATCAACATGCCGGTCATGGATGGCTTTGAGGTGCTGCGCACCATGAACACCAACCATACCATCGAGGACGTGCCGGTAATCATGATCTCCAGCGACGACTCGGAAGAAGCCATCCGCGAAGCGTATGAACTGGGCGCCAGTGACTATGTGAACCGCCCCTTTGATGCCAAGATCGTCTATCGCCGGGTGTCCAACACCATTAAGCTGTACGCCAAGCAGCGGCGGCTGGTGCAGATGGTGTCCGACCAGATCCGCGCACGGGAAAAGAACACCGATGTGCTGGTGGGCGTGCTGAGCCAGATCGTGGAGTTCCGCAACGGCGAGTCCGGTTCTCATGTACGGCACATCCGCATCATCACCGAGACGCTGCTGCACCGGCTGATGGAGCTGACCAGCCGCTATGACCTGACCCCCGAATAGCAGGATAACATCCCGCTGGCGTCGGCGCTGCACGATATCGGCAAGATCGGCATTGACGAAGCCATCCTGAACAAGCCCGGCAGGCTGACCGCAGAAGAATTTGCGGTGATCAAGACCCACAGTATGCTGGGCGCAGAGATGCTGCACAAGACCGAAAACTTTGCCGAGCAGCCGCTGCTGCAGACCGCCTACGAGATCGCCCGCTGGCACCACGAGCGCTGGGACGGCAGGGGATACCCGGACGGGCTGAAGGGGGACGATATCCCCATCAGCGCGCAGCTGGTCTCCATGGCAGATGTGTATGACGCGCTGACCAGTGAGCGGTGCTACAAAAAGGCCTTCCCGCACGAAACGGCTGTCCAGATGATCACGAACGGCGAGTGCGGAGCCTTCAACCCGCTGCTGCTGCAGTGTCTGCTGGACGTGCAGGGGGAACTGAAACAGGAAATTTTACAATGGTAATGTGAGGACATCTACGAGTGACAAAACAGCGATCCAACCATAAAATATCCCGCCGTACCTTTTTAAAGGTATGTGCGGCTGCTGCGGTCGGGCTGACCGCCTGCGGCAAAATGCAGACGGCGGCAGCGCTGCCCGAGCTTACGGTGGGCAGCGATAACTACCCGCCGTTTATCTACATGAACAATGACAGCACCCCCACCGGCATTGATGTGGACATTGCCACCGAGGCCTTTGCCCGCATGGGGTATGCGGTGCGGCTGGAGATCATTGACTGGGAGCAGAAAACAAAGCTGGTGGAAAGCGGTGCCATCGACTGCATCTGGGGCTGCTTTTCCATGGACGGGCGGGAGCAGCTGTACCGCTGGGTAGGCCCTTATATGGTCAGCCGTCAGGTGGTGGCGGTCAATGCCGACAGCAGCATTGAAACGCTGGCCGACCTTGCAGGCAAGACCATGATGGTGCAAAGCACCACCAAGCCGGAGGAAATTTTCCTCGCCGGCACCGACCCCCGCATCCCGCAGTTTGGTGAACTGCTGAGCACCGAGGATCGCAGCATACAGTACGCCATGCTGAACTGCGGCTATGTGGATGCCATTGCCGCCCACGAGACCGCCATTTTGCAGTATATGCAGGACTGCAATGCCAACTTCCGCATTCTGGAAGAGCCGCTGCTGGTCACCGGCATCGGCGTGGCCTTTGCGCTGAACGACACCCGCGGGCTGGACGAAAAGCTGACCGAGACCCTTGCCGCCATGCGCGCCGACGGCACGCTGAAGCAGATCGTAGGCAAGTATCTGCCAGACCCGGAAAAGTATCTGGAGGTGGACGCCCTTGAACCGTAACAAGAAAACGTTCACGCCCAATATGCGGGTGGCGGCGCTCTATCTGCTGATGGGCGTGCTGCTTTTGCTGGCAGTCACCCTCTTCTCCGGGCGGGAGTCCATCCGCGCTACCGAGGAATACTTTGACCGCACCATCAACTTTGTAAAGGTGCAGTCCACCAGCTACGAAAAATACAATGACACCATCACCGCAAAGTCGCTGCGCCGGATGGCAGTGTCGGTGCGGCAGCTGGCTGAAAATGACGCTTTGGATCTTTACGACCCCGAAAGTCTCCGGGCAGAAACGGAGTCCCTCTGGCTTACCGGCATTGCCGTGCTGGACGAAAATGGAGAATTACTGTGTGAATATACAGATAATAATATCGGCTATGCGCAGTTTGCGGAATCTCTGCGGGAGCAAGCCGCGCTGAACGTGCTGCAAAACCCGCAAAAGACCTACCTCAAGCGCATTCTGTTACAGGATGGCACGGCGGTGGATGTTGCCACCCGCCGCGCCGCAGCAGGGGATGCCGTGCTGCTGGCTTACCGGGTGACCCCGCCGGAGTTTGTGGAGGGCGCAGCCCTGTCCATCCAAAGCGTGCTGGACGGCTACCCGAAGAACATCAGCGGCACCATCTTTATCGTGCAGGACAACAAGGTGATCGCCGCAAACGACCCGAGCCTCATCGGACTGTACACCACGAACAGCCCGCTGGTGCAGGGCATCCGCAAGGCCGGTGTGCCCGACGTTCTGACCCACACCCGCGACTGGGCAAATTCCGGCTGCTATTTCGGGATGTATAGCAACGGACAGAATTTTGATCTGTATCTCTATATCGACGAAAAATCGGTGTTCCGCAATTCCAGCAGCGCACTGCTGACGGCACTGATCTTCTATCTGATCTGCGTGGCAGTGCTGCAAACGCTGCGCCGCCGCTCCATGAAGCTTGCGGAGCAGCAAAAAAAGGAGCAGGAGCAGAAATATCACGCCCAGCTGGAGGAACAGAACCGCAAGCTGGAACTTGCCGTCCGGCACGAGGCAGCGGCAAACCGCGCCAAGCGGGAGTTTTTGTTCAATATGAGCCACGACATCCGCACCCCGATGAACGCCATTATCGGTTTCACCTCGCTGGCGGCGACCCATATTGAGAATAAGGAGCAGGTGCTGGATTATCTGAAAAAGATCTCCACTTCCAGCCAGCACCTGCTCTCCCTCATCAACGATGTGCTGGATATGAGCCGCATTGAGAGCGGCAAAGTAAAGATCGAGGAAAAGGCGGTGCATCTGCCGGATCTCGTGCACGATGTGCGCTCCATCATCCAGCCCAATATCAGCTCCAAGCGCTTAGCACTGTTCATCGACACCATGGACGTGGTGGACGAGGACATCATCACCGACCCGCTGCGGCTGAATCAGGTGCTGCTGAACATCCTTTCCAATGCCATCAAGTTCACCCCCACCGGCGGCATGGTGAGCATCCGCATTGCCCAGAAGCCCGGTGCGCCCAAGGGCTGCGGCAACTACGAGTTCCGCATCAAGGATAACGGCATCGGCATCAACAAGGAGTTCCAGAAGCACATCTTTGAGGAGTTCACCCGGGAGGAAAGCTCCACCGTCAGCGGCATTCAGGGTACGGGTCTCGGCCTTTCCATCACCAAGAGCATCGTAGACCTGATGGGCGGCACCATCACCCTTGAAAGCGAGCCGGGCAAGGGCAGCGAGTTTATCGTGAACCTTTGCTTCCCCCTCAGCGGGCAGAAGGCGGAGATCAAACAGCTGCCCCAGCTGGAAGGGCTGCGGGCACTGGTGGCGGATGACGACACCAACACCTGCCTGAGCGTCAGCACCATGCTTTCCAAGATCGGGATGCGCCCGGAGTGGACCATCTCCGGCAAGGAGGCGGTCATCCGCACCAAGTACGCCGTGGAGCAGGGCGATGCCTTCAGTGTGTATATCATCGACTGGCTCATCCCGGATATGAACGGCATCGAGATCGTGCGGCAGATCCGCAAGGTCATCGGGGACAGCTGCCCCATCATCATCCTGACCGCCTACGACTGGGCAGATATCGAGGAGGAGGCGCGCGCCGCTGGTGTGACCGCCTTCTGCGAAAAGCCGCTGTTCCTCTCGGAGCTGCGCAAGGTGCTGGCAGAGCCCTTCCGGGTGCAGTCGGCGCAAAAGCCCGCGCTGCCGCCCAAGGCAAGCTTTGACGGTAAGCGCCTGCTGCTGGTGGAGGACAACGCCCTGAACCGGGAAATCGCCATGGAGATCTTAAAGGAAGCAGGCTTCCTTGTGGACACCGCCGAGGACGGCGTTGAAGCGGTGGAAAAGATGGAGCAGTCCGCGCCCGGGCAGTACGACCTGATCTTGATGGACATCCAGATGCCTCGGATGGACGGCTACGAAGCTACCCGGCGCATCCGCGCCCTGCCCGACCCCCGCAAGGCAGGCATCCCCATTTTTGCCATGACCGCCAACGCCTTTGAGGAGGACCGGCAGAACGCCCTGAATGCGGGCATGAACGGCCACATCGCAAAGCCGCTGGATATCCCGCACCTGCTGAAGGTGCTGGAAGAAGCGCTGCAATAAGAACCCGCTCACGCATCGCTACGCGATGCCAGCTCCCCCTCGGGGGAGCTTTTTTGTTTCTGCCGGTCAGCGATTGAGAGCGTTCAGCCCGGCGGGGCATTCCAGACCGTCCCGCACAGCAAAAAAGCCGCCGCACAAAAAGTGCAGCGGCTTTGCGGGGTGTCACCTCACAGCCAGCGCTCAGAGATGATCCACCACATACCGGGCAGGTTGATCCGACCCAGCAGATGCTCCAATACGATCAGCATGGTATTCTCCTTTCAGACCGTCCGTTTCAGCCGAACAGCCCCTTCAGTAAAAACAGAAGCAGTTTCGTCAAGCTGCCGCCGCCCAAAAGGTTGAGCAGCGGCCCAAGGCCTTGAAACATGGAAGGTTTGCTCCTTTCGTTTCATTCCGTCCCGGCTGCTGCCGGGTGCCGGTCTGCCTTATATACGAACCAGCCCGCCGCAGGATTGCAAATACCATGGTGGTAAATATTGGGAGTATCGCAGCTGCCGTATGACTTTACGACCCCTTCCCGTGAAAAAAGTTGCTCAGAAACGCCCGCAGGCGTTTCTGAGCAACAAATCCAAAATACTATTTCCGCTGAAAATACCCAAAGCAGCGCGGAGGGCATTTCCAATCGTCTTACTTAAAACGCTTCCATGCCCGGGTAGACGGCGCTTTCGCCCAGCTGCTCCTCGATGCGCAGCAGCTGATTGTACTTTGCCACACGTTCGGTGCGGCTGGGTGCACCGGTCTTGATCTGGCAGGTGTTCAGCGCCACAGCCAAGTCCGCAATGGTGGTGTCCTCGGTCTCGCCGGAGCGGTGGGAGCTGATGGCATTGTAACCGGCCTTGTGTGCCATCTTGATGGCTTCCAAGGTCTCGGAGACAGAGCCGATCTGGTTCAGTTTGATCAGGATAGCGTTGCCCGCACCCAGCTGGATGCCCTTTGCCAGACGCTCGGTGTTGGTCACAAACAGGTCGTCGCCCACCAGCTGCACCTTGCCGCCCAGCTCGCGGGTCATCTGCTGCCAGCCCGCCCAGTCCTCTTCGTCCAGACCGTCCTCGATGGAGATGATGGGGTACTTTTCCACAAGGCTCTTCCAGTGTGCGATCAGCTCGGCGGAGGTGAACTCGGTGCCCGCCTTGGGCAGCTTGTAGAAGCCCTTGCCCTTGGGACTCTTCCACTCGGAAGCGGCGGCATCCATTGCCAGCATAAAGTCCTTGCCAGGCAGATAGCCCGCCTTTTCAATGGCAGCCAGAATGGTCTCGATGGTCTCCTCATCGCTGGAAAGGTTGGGTGCAAAGCCGCCCTCATCGCCCACGGAGGTAGCCAGACCCTTGGACTTCAGGATGGCAGCCAGCGCATGGAACACCTCGGCGCACCAGCGCAGCGCTTCTTTAAAGGAGGGGGCACCCACCGGCATGATCATGAATTCCTGTGTGTCCACGGTGTTGGCGGCGTGTGCGCCGCCGTTCAGGATGTTCATCATGGGCACGGGCAGGCGGTTGCCGTTTACGCCGCCCAGAAAACGGTACAGCGGCATTTCCAGCGAAGCGGCTGCTGCGCGGCAGGCTGCAATAGACACCGCCAGAATGGCGTTTGCGCCCAGATTGGACTTGTCCTTGGTGCCGTCCGCTTTGATCATGGCGGCGTCCACGGCGTAAATGTCGGAAGCATCCATGCCCACAACGGCGTCCGCAATGACCGTGTTGATGTTTTCCACCGCCTTGGTCACGCCCTTGCCCAGATAGCGGCTCTTGTCGCCGTCCCGCAGTTCCAGCGCCTCAAACTCGCCGGTGGATGCACCGGAAGGGGCACAGCCGCGCGCCACAGTGCCGTCCGCCAGCGTGATCTCGGCTTCCACGGTGGGGTTGCCGCGGGAGTCTAAGATCTCGCGGCCTACAACAGATTCAATTTCCAGATAATTCATCTTGAAACCCTCCTGAATATCATTTTCTCTCCCATACTGCCCGGGCGGGCAGATGGGGAACTGCTCTATTTAGTTAGTTATATATAACTAACTGCCAATATCCTACCACGCTTTGCGCCCCGGTGCAAGAGCCGGGGCGGATGTTTGCAGACCTAAATTTTTAACAGGGGGCGCAAACCGCCGTGGAAAACCCGTTTACAGTCTGCCCCCTTGCGGCAGCGGGGATACGTTATGCTTACCATGTGTTTTTTATATGGCAGATACACCAAAAATTTTCTTTACTTTTTGGCAGTTCGGCTCTATACTGGTTGCGGCGTTTACGCTGTTTTACCATTTATAGTCGTTATAGAGGAGGATTTTTGCAATGAATAAGGATCTGACGGTGGGCAAGCCGTCACAGGTATTGTGGCAATTCTGTCTGCCCATGTTCGGCAGCATCATTTTCCAGCAGCTGTACAACATCGCCGACAGTCTGGTGGCGGGCAAGTTCATCGGTGAAAATGCGCTGGCTGCGGTGGGCAACAGCTACGAGATCACCCTGATCTTCATCGCCTTTGCCTTTGGCTGCAACATTGGCTGCTCGGTCATCGTGTCCCGCTACTTTGGCGCAAAGGAATACCGCGAGATGAAGACCTCGGTCTACACCTCCCTCATCGGCTCTGCCGTGCTGTGCGCCGTGCTGATGGGCATTGGTCTGCTGGGCTGCGACGCCCTGCTGAAGCTCATCAACACCCCGGAGGAGATCCTTGCAGATTCTGCGCTGTATCTGGATATCTACGTTCTGGGTCTGCCCTTCATGTTCTTCTACAACATTGCCACCGGCATCTTCTCTGCCCTTGGCGACAGCAAGACCCCCTTCTACTTCCTTGCAGTCTCTTCTTTGTCCAACATCGGCGTGGACATCCTGTTCGTCGCCGGTTTCAAGATGGGCATTGCCGGTGTGGCATGGGCTACCTTCCTGTGTCAGGGTGTCAGCTGCGTGCTGGCCATGGTGGTGGTGTTCCGCCGCATCCGCGCCTTCCGCACCGAGGGTCATGTGCAGCTGTTCTCGTGGAATATGCTGGGCAAGGTGGCCGTGGTGGCTGTGCCCAGCATCCTGCAGCAAAGCTTTGTCTCGGTGGGCAACATCATCCTGCAGAGCATCATCAACACCTTTGGTGCCAGCGTCATTGCAGGCTACTCTGCCGCCGTCAAGCTGAACAACATGGTCATCACCTCCTTTACCACCTTGGGCAACGGCATCTCCAACTACACCGCCCAGAACATGGGCGCAGGCAAGATGGACCGCGTCAAGGAAGGCTTTGGCGCGGGCCGCAATCTGGTGTGGCTGCTGTGCGTGCCGCTGGTGGTGCTGTACTTCTTCTTTGGCCGCTTTTTGCTGCTGCTGTTCATGAACGACCCGCAGGGCCCTGCCATTGACACCGGTATGCTGTTTTTGCGCATCCTCTCTCCCTTCTACTTTGTGGTGTCGGTCAAGCTGGTGGCAGACGGCATCCTGCGCGGCTGCGGCCTGATGGTGCGGTTCATGATCGCCACCTTCACCGACCTGATTTTGCGTGTGGGCATTGCCGCCGTGCTCAGCGCCACCGCGCTGGGCTCTACCGGAATCTGGATGGCATGGCCTGTGGGCTGGTGCATCGGTACGGCGCTTTCCATGGTGTTCTACGTCACCGCCATCCGCAAGGCACTGGCAGAGCCGCTGGCTGTTGCCGAGGCTGAGGGACAGGCCGCAGAGACCCGCGCCGAGGCCGAATTTGCCGCCGACGCCGAGATGGAAACCCTGTAACCATTTTGAAACCCGTGAATCCATTTCATCTCACAGATAAACAAAATGAACAATTTGAAATAGTGCACAAAATCGCGTTCTAATTTTTGTATAAAGTATCAACAAAGCCGAGAAAATGCGCCCAAAAGTATGGACGGTTTGTGAATTGCGGATTTGAACCCAGATAGCTATAATAACAGATAAGAACAGGAGCAAGGCCACTTTAGAGGGGAAGGGCCTTGCTTCCGTTTTTATCAATTTACTTTATAGAACACTCCGAAGGAGGAGATTTTTATGAAAAAGATGATCACTCGTCGTCAGTTCATGGCTGCTGCCGGTGTTGTTGCCGCAGCAAGCGCTCTGACTGCCTGCGGCGGTTCTTCCGCAAGCACGGCCGCTTCTTCTGCTGCCGGTTCTACCGCCGGTTCCGCTGCTGCCTCCGGCAGCACCATCAAGGTGGGTGTTCTGGGCCCCATGACCGGCGATGTTTCCGTTTACGGTCTGGCTGTTATCAACGGCGCAAGCCTGTACATGAAGCAGGTCAATGCCGATGGCGGTGTCAACGGCAAGCAGCTGGAGATCATCACCATGGACGAGCAGGGCGATGCTACGCAGGCCGTGACCTGCTTTACCAAGATGTGCGATCAGGGCATCACTGCTCTGGTGGGCGATGTTACCACCACCCCGACGCTGGCTGTCGCCGCTGAGAGCGCCGATTACAATATGCCCATGGTCACCGCTTCCGCTACTGCCGAGGCTGTCACCTACGATGCCGAGACCGACACCGTGAACGCCAACGTGTTCCGTGCAACCTTCACCGACCCGTTCCAGGGCATCAAGATGGCTGACTACGCTTACAAGAAGCTGGGCTACACCAAGGCAGCCGTTATCTTCCTGAAGGGCGCTGACTACAACGAGGGTCTGGCCGAGAATTTCGTGACCGAGTTCGAGAGTCTGGGCGGCACCGTCGTCGATCAGGAGAGCTACTCCGAGGGCGATGTGGACTTCAAGACCCAGCTGACCACCATTCTGGGCAAGGGTCCCGAGGTGGTGTTCTGCCCCAACTACTATCAGGACGTGGGTCAGATCCTTGCGCAGGCCGAGAGCGTTGGCCTGAACGTTCCCTTCCTGGGCGGCGACGGCTGGGATGGTCTGGAGGGCTACGCTACCGCCGACCAGCTGAAGGATGCTTACTTCTGCGCAAACTACGCAAAGGGCTCCAACCCCGACTTCGAGAACGCCTACAAGGCTGAGTACGGCGAGGAGTACCCCAACGGCTTTGCACCTCTGGGCTACGATGCAGCCATGACCGTTGTGTACGGCATCAAGGCAGCTGAGGAGCAGGGTCTCGAGGCTGGCTCTGACGAGTACAAGCAGGCCGTCATCGACGCCATTGCCGGCGGCACCATCGAGGGCATCACCGGCACCTTTACCTTCGACGAGCACCACAACCCCGTCAAGCAGACCGCTATCCTGTGCTTCGACGGCGCAACCCCCGTGCTGAAGGAAATGTTCTGATCTGCGCCGTTCCATCCACCGGTGATGGAGCCGCCCGCACAGAGCAAACCCCATGATTTTCTGGAGAACGCCGGAACAGCTTTTTTCTGGTCAGGCGTTCTCCGTTTTTTATATCAAAAAGTGTAAACGCCGCAAAGAAAGGAAGTATCCAACCATGACAGTGTTCTTTAGCCAGCTGATCAACGGCTTGTCCCTTGGCAGCATCTATGCACTGATCGCACTGGGCTACAGCATGGTATACGGCATTATCCTGCTGCTGAACTTTGCCCACGGCGATGTCATCATGGTGGGCGCATACATGTCGTGGTTCGTCATGAACCAGCTGGGTCTTGGCCCGGTCACCGCTGTGTGCGCCACCATCATCACCTGTACGCTGCTGGGCGTGGTGATCGAAAAGATCGCCTACACCCCCCTGCGCAGCGCACCCCGTATCTCGCTGCTGATCACCGCCATTGGTGTCTCCTTCTTTCTGGAGTACACGGCAGAGCTGATCCTCGGCTCGGGTGCAAAGGTGATCCCCGCCTACTACACCAACCAGACCTTCCATCTGGGCAAGGTGCCGCTGGGTCTTACTTCGATCATCACGCTGGTGGTCACCGTGCTGTCCATGCTGGTGCTCACCTTTCTGGTGCAAAAGACGAAGCTTGGCAAGGCCATGCGCGCTGTTTCGGAGGATATGGATGCTGCCCGCCTGATGGGCATCAACGTCAACAGCACCATCTCCTTTACCTTTGCCGTGGGCTCGGCGCTGGCGGGCATCGGCAGCGTGCTGTACTGCTGCTCCTACCCGCAGGCTACCCCCACCATGGGCTCCATGCTGGGTCTGAAAGCCTTCGTTGCCGCCGTGCTGGGCGGCATCGGTTCCATTCCGGGTGCCATGATCGGCGGCATTGCCATCGGTCTGTGCGAGTGCTTTGTTTCCGCCATCGGCCTTTCCGCTTGGAAGGACGCTGTTACGTTTGCAATTCTGATCATCGTGCTGCTGGTCAAGCCCACGGGCTTCCTTGGCCGCAAGGTGCAGGAAAAGGTGTAAGGGGGCATAACGATGAAAACCAACCGTAAAACCATCAAAATGCCCGTGCGCTACCTGATGAACGCCGTGCTGGTGGCGCTGCTGTTCGTGGGGCTTTCCTTCCTCACCCAGAATGTGCTGTCCACCTACCAGAACAAGGTGCTGCTGACCGTGGGCATCAATATCATTCTGGCTGTCTCGCTGAACGTTGCCACCGGTTATCTGGGGCAGCTGCCGCTGGGTCACGCCGGTTTTATGGCCGTAGGTGCCTACACCTGCGCGCTGTTTACGAAGTATTCCAACCTGCCCAAGGGCGTTGCCTTTGTTATCGGTCTGGTGCTGGCATGGATCATGGCCGGGCTGTTCGGTGTGCTCATCGGCATCCCCGCCCTGCGCCTGACCGGTGACTATCTGGCCATCCTGACGCTGGGCTTTGGCGAGATCATCCGCATCACCTTGAACAACATTGATGATGTGCTGGGCTTCAAGCTGTTCTACGGCGCAAAGGGCCTGAAAAATATCCCCAAGTACTCCAACTACTGGAATGTGTTCCTGTGCGTGGTCATCACCTGCTTCCTCATCCACGCCATGATGAAGAGCCGCCACGGCCGTGCCGTGCTGGCCATCCGCGACAACGAGATCGCCGCCGAAAGCTGCGGCATCCAGACTACCTATTATAAGGTGATGGCCTTTGCCTTCTCCGCCGCCTTTGCAGGCTTGGCGGGCGGCCTGTACGCCTGCTATCTGGGCGTGCTGGACCCCTCTACCTTCGGCTTTATGAAGTCCATCGAAATTCTGGTCATGGTGGTGCTGGGCGGCATGGGCTCCATGCTGGGCTCCATCCTGTCCGCTACCGTGCTGACCATCCTGCCCGAGGCCACCCGCAGCTTTGACAGCTACCGCATGGTGGTCTACTCGCTGGTGCTGGTGCTGATGATGATCTTCCGCCCGGGCGGACTGCTGGGCAGCTACGATTTCTCCCTGAGCCGCATCGTGGAAAAGGCCATGAATGGCGAACTGTTCCGCAAACATACCGAAAAGGAGGCCGCTGACCATGAGTGAGTTCAAGACCAGACTGCACAGTGTGCCCTCCGGCGGTTTTCTGACCGACCGCGACAAGGACAAAAAGCCCATTCTGGACGTGCGTGAGCTGGGTATCGACTTCGGCGGTCTGACCGCAGTGGATGGCTTCAACCTGATGATCGGCCGCAACGAGATCACCGGTCTGATCGGCCCCAACGGCGCCGGTAAGACTACGGTGTTCAACCTGCTCACCAACGTCTACCAGCCCACCCGCGGCTCCATCCTGATCGATGGGATGCCCACCGCCGGGAAAAAGACCTATCAGGTCAACCGCATGGGCGTGGCGCGCACCTTCCAGAACATCCGCTTGTTCAAGGAGCTGAGCGTCATCGACAACATCAAGGTGGGTCTGCACGAGTCCATGAAGTATAATCTGGCTTCCTCCCTGCTGCGGATGCCGAACTACTGGAAAGAGGAAAAAAAGTGCACCGAGCGTGCGCTGGAGCTGCTGGACATCTTCCACATGGCAGACCTTGCCAACGCGCAGGCCGGCAGCCTGCCCTACGGCGCACAGCGCCGTTTGGAGATCATGCGCGCACTGGCTACCGGCCCGAAGCTTCTGCTGCTGGACGAGCCTGCCGCCGGTATGAACCCCTCCGAGACAGCGGAGCTGACCGAGACCATCCGCCGCATCCGCGACAAGTTCAACATTGCCGTGCTGCTCATCGAGCACGACATGAGCCTTGTCATGGGCATCTGCGAGGGCATTGCGGTGCTGAACTTTGGCCGCATCATCGCCAAGGGCACCCCGGACGAGATCCGCGATAACCCGCAGGTCATCGAGGCCTATCTGGGCAAAAAGGAGGGCTGAGCCATGGCTGATACATTACTGAAGGTGGACGGCATCAACGTCTACTACGGCAACATCCACGCCGTAAAGGATATCTCTTTCACCGTCAACGCGGGCGAGATCGTCACCCTGATCGGTGCCAACGGCGCGGGCAAATCCACCACCCTGAAAACCATTTCCGGCCTTTTGAAGCCCCGCACCGGCGATGTGCTGTACAAGGGCAAGAGCATCAAGGGCGTGCGCGCCCACAAGATCGTGGAAAGCGGCCTTGCACAGGTGCCGGAGGGACGCCATGTGTTTTTGCACATGACGGTGGACGAGAACCTTGATATGGGCGCCTACACCCAGCCCGCTTCCACCATCGCCGCCAACAAGGAAAAGGTGTTCACCCTGTTCCCCCGCCTGAAGGAGCGCCGCAAGCAGCTGGCGGGCACCATGTCCGGCGGTGAGCAGCAGATGCTGGCCATGGGGCGTGCGCTCATGAGCAACGCCTCCATGCTGATGCTGGACGAGCCTTCTATGGGTCTTTCGCCGTTGCTGGTGCAGGAGATCTTTGACATCATCCGCGACATCCACAAGGAGGGCATGACCATCCTGCTGGTGGAGCAGAACGCGCAGATGGCGCTTTCGGTGGCCGACCGCGCCTATGTGCTGGAGACCGGCCGCATAGTCATGGACGGCACCGGTGCCGAGCTGCTGACCAACGAGCGCGTCCGCAGCGCCTATCTGGGCGGGTAAACGGAAAATAGTTTGATTTGCAGTTCCGAAACGCCCATGGGTGTTTCGGAACTGCTTTTTCCTGCTATCACTTTACTTTCGTAAAAAATTGTGCCATAATGGGTGCAGTATTCCGGCTTTGCAAAAGCCACGCCCCGGCTCGGGAAAGCGGGGCGCAAACCACACAGAATGAGGGGTAAACGTTATGAGCAAGATCATCATCCCGGCAAACTACAAACCCGCGCTGAACCTGTACGATACCCAGCGCGCCATCGGCACGGTGAAGCGGCTGTTTGCCGATACCCTGTGCGCTACGCTGAACCTGTACCGCGTGTCCGCACCGCTGTTTCTGGAGGCTTCCACCGGCCTGAACGACGACCTGAACGGCGTGGAGCGCAAGGTGACCTTTGACATCAAGGACAGCGGCACCGAGGCACAGGTGGTGCAGTCGCTGGCAAAGTGGAAGCGGCAGGCGCTGAAGGACTACGATTTCCGCGTGGGCAAGGGTCTGTACTGCGACATGAACGCTATCCGCCGGGACGAGGAGCTGGATAACCTCCACTCGGTCTATGTGGACCAGTGGGACTGGGAAAAGATCATCACGGTGGAGGACCGCAACGAGACCTACCTGAAAAACGTGGTGCGCTGCATCGTGTCTGCGGTGTGCGCCACCGAGATGAACTTGCACGCCATGTTCCCCCAGCTGCAGGATCTGCCCCTGCACACCCCCAACGTGACCTTTGTCACCTCACAGGAGCTGGAGGATAAGTACCCCGATCTGACCCCGAAGGAGCGGGAGAATGCCTTTGTCAAGGAGAACGGCACCACCTTCCTGATGAAGATCGGTGCACCCCTGCGCAGCGGCAAGCCCCATGACGGCCGCGCCCCGGACTATGACGACTGGGATCTGAACGGCGACCTGCTGTTCTGGAATGACCCGCTGCAGTGCAGCTACGAGCTGAGCAGCATGGGCATCCGCGTCAGCCCGGAAAGCATGGACAGGCAGCTGACCATGGCGGGCTGCGACGACCGCCGCACCCTGCCTTTCCACAAGGCAGTGCTGGCTGGTGAGCTGCCCTATACCATCGGCGGCGGCATCGGCCAGAGCCGTCTGTGCATGCTGCTGCTGGGCAGCGTCCACATTGGCGAGGTACAGGCCAGCGTGTGGGACAAGGCCACCCGCGAAGCCTGCGCTAAGGCCGGCATCCCGCTGCTGTAAGCGGAACGTTTTTTCAGCGGAAAATACTTTTGATTTGAAATTCAGCCAAGCCTGCGGGCTTGGCTGAATTTTGTTTTCATGGGAGGTTCAGATACACCCTAAAATAAAAAGCATGGTTTTGCGTCTATTCTGCAAACTTTTTGTGAACCCTATTGACAAAGTGGGTGGACAGGAGTATATTTTTAGCAGTCGAGCAGATAGAGTGCTAAAAACAAAATGAACTGCCCCGCAGGAGGTGTGCAAAACCATGAAAAAGAACATTGATATAATCAACTCACGGCTCTGCCACCGCCGGGCGCGGAGCTGTTAGCAAAGAACTTATCCGTCCGCTAAAATAAACCTTCCGGTATGAATGGAGGCTTGACTTTATGAATACCAATCAATATACCCAAAAGACCCTTGAGGCTTTGCAGGCAGCCCAGCAGCTGGCTGTGGAGTACCAGCACAACGCGCTGGAACCTGCCCACCTGCTGCACGCACTGGCTGCGCAGGAGAACGGCCTGATCCCTCAGCTGCTGCAAAAGCTGAACGTTGACCCCGGCAGCTTTGCCGCCGCCGTGGCGGAAAAGCTGTCCGCGCTGCCCCGGGTGTCCGGTTCCGGCCGTGACCCTGATAAGGTCTATATCTCGCAGGCAACTGATAAGGTGCTCAGCGCCGCCGCCCGCGAAGCCAAGGCCATGAAGGACGACTTCATCAGCGTGGAGCACCTGTTCCTTGGCCTGCTGGACGAGCAGGACCAGACCACCAGCGAGTTGTTCCGCGCCTTCAACCTGAAAAAGGACGCCTTTTTGCAGCAGCTTACCGCCGTGCGCGGCAACCAGCGGGTGACCACCGATAACCCGGAGGACACCTACAACGCACTGCAGAAGTACGGTCAGGATCTGGTAGAGCTTGCCCGCAAGCAGAAGCTGGATCCCGTCATTGGCCGCGATCAGGAGATCCGCAATGTGATCCGTATCCTGTCCCGTAAGACCAAAAACAACCCCTGCCTGATCGGCGAGCCCGGCGTTGGTAAAACTGCCATTGCCGAGGGTCTGGCGCAGCGCATCGTGCGCGGCGATGTGCCCGAAAACCTGAAGAACCGCACCGTGTTCAGCCTGGACATGGGCGCTCTGGTGGCCGGTGCAAAGTACCGCGGCGAGTTCGAGGAACGTCTGAAGAGCGTGCTGAACGAGGTGAAGAAGAGCGAGGGCAAGATCATCCTCTTCATCGATGAGCTGCACACCATCGTGGGTGCCGGCAAGACCGACGGCGCCATGGACGCAGGCAACCTGCTCAAGCCCATGCTGGCCCGGGGCGAACTGCACTGCATCGGCGCGACCACGCTGGACGAGTACCGCCAGTATATCGAAAAAGACCCCGCGCTGGAGCGCCGGTTCCAGCCGGTGCAGGTGGATGAGCCTACCGTGGAGGATACCATCTCCATTCTGCGCGGCTTGAAGGAACGGTATGAGGTGTTCCACGGCGTAAAGATCAACGATAACGCCCTGATCGCCGCTGCTACTCTTTCCGACCGCTATATCACCGACCGCTTCCTGCCGGATAAGGCCATCGACCTTGTGGATGAAGCCTGCGCCATGATCAAGACCGAGATGGACAGTATGCCCAGCGAGATGGACGATCTGGCACACCGCATCACCCAGCTGCAGATCGAGCAGGTGAGCCTGAAAAAGGAGACTGACGCCCTGAGCCAGAGCCGCTTGAAGGATCTGGAAAAGGAGCTTGCCGAGTTGCAGGATAAGTTCCGCAGCATGAAGGCAAAGTGGGAGAATGAGAAGAACGCCATTGGCAAGGTGCAGACCCTGCGCGAGCAGATCGAGCAGACCAATGCCGCCATCGAGAAAGCCCAGCGCGAGTACGACCTGAACAAGGCCGCCGAGCTGAAGTACGGCAAACTGCCCCAGCTGCAAAAGCAGCTGGCCGAAGAGGAAAAGGTTGCTGCCGCCAAGAAGGAGGACAGCCTGCTGCGTGACCGCGTGACCGACGAGGAGATCGCCCGCATCGTGGCACGCTGGACCGGCATCCCGGTGGAGAAGCTGGTGGAGGGTGAGCGCGAGAAGCTGCTGCATCTGGACGATGTGCTGCACCAGCGGGTCATCGGTCAGGACGAGGCTGTGACCAAGGTAAGCGAAGCCATTCTGCGCAGCCGCGCCGGTATTGCCAACCCCAACCGCCCCATCGGCAGCTTCCTGTTCCTTGGCCCTACCGGCGTGGGCAAGACCGAGCTGGCTAAGGCATTGGCACAGGCACTGTTTGACGACGAGCGCAACATGGTGCGTATCGATATGACCGAATATATGGAGAAGTTCAGCGTCAGCCGTCTGATCGGCGCGCCTCCGGGATATGTCGGTTATGAAGAGGGTGGCCAGCTGACCGAGGCTGTGCGCCGCAAACCTTACAGCGTGGTGCTGTTTGATGAGGTGGAAAAAGCCCACCCCGATGTGTTCAACATCCTGCTGCAGGTGCTGGACGATGGCCGCATCACGGATAGTCAGGGCCGTACCGTGGACTTCAAGAACACGGTCATCATTCTGACCTCCAATCTGGGCAGTGACATCATCCTGAACGATCTGGAGCAGCGCCGTGCGCAGGGCTCCAACGAGCTGAGCGAGGATGCAAAGCACCAGATCGACCTGCTGCTCAAGAGCAAGTTCCGTCCTGAATTCCTGAACCGTCTGGATGAGATCGTCTACTATAAGAGCCTGACCAAGGACGAGATGCGCAAGATCGTGGATCTGCAATTGCAGGATCTGCGCAACCGTATGGAGGAGGGCAAGCACCTCAAGCTGGAGGTCACCACCGCCGCCAAGGACTTCATCATTGATTCTGCCTACGACAGCGTTTATGGTGCACGTCCCATCAAGCGCTTCATCCAGAGCCGCGTAGAGACCCTGATCGCCAAGGCCATCATCAAGGGCAGTTATGCCGAGGGCGACACCCTGACGGTGGATTATGACGGCAGTGCACTGGTTTTACGCTAAATTTTACAGCTTTTGTACGCGGATAACAGGCCAAAAGCTTGCACCCGTGTGCAGAATATGCTATTATAAAAAGTAACATTGATGTGCTTTTCATCGCGGAAACGGCAACGATGGAAAGCACATTTTTGTATACGGAAAAGCCCGCGTGGCACTGTTGAAGCACAACGGGAACACAGTGGGTAAATAAAACTAAATTTAAAACAGAAAGTTGAGTGTGATTTCCCTTTTTATGGACGATGGCAGTATGACGCTCTGGGTAGCGCTGGTAGTATTGGTGGCACTCTCTGCCTTTTTCTCCGCCTCCGAGACCGCATTTTCTTCCCTGAATCAGATCCGCCTGAAAAGTCGCGCCGAGGACGGCGATACCTCTGCCGCCCGGGTGCTGGCAATGGCTGAAAAATACGATAAGCTGCTTTCCACCATCCTCATCGGCAACAATATCGTAAACATTGCCGCAGCTTCCATCGGCACCATCATTTTCACCAAGATGCTGGGTGCAGAGCGGGGCGCTACGGTGTCCACCATGGTGCTGACCGTGGTGGTGCTGATTTTTGGCGAGGTGACCCCCAAGAGCCTTGCCAAGGAGATGCCGGAAACGGTAGCCACCGCAGTTGCGCCGGCGCTCAGCCTGCTGATGCTGGTGTTTACCCCGCTGACATGGCTGTTCAGTCAGTGGAAGCGCTTTTTGGGGCACTTTGTCCACAGCACTGAGGAGGACACCATCACCGAGGGCGAGCTGATGACCATGGTCAGCGAAGCCGAGAATGACGGCGAGCTGACCGACCGGGAAAGCGAGCTGATCCGCAGCGCCATCGAGTTTGATGACGTGGAGGTGGAAGAGATCCTGACCCCCCGCGTGGATGTGATTGCAGTGGAGGACGATCTGCCGCTGGAAGAGGTGGCACAGACCTTTGCGGAGTCCGGCTACTCCCGTCTGCCGGTGTACCACGACACCATTGATAACATCATTGGCGTGGTACATGAAAAGGACTTCTACATGGCACGCCTGAAAAAGGAGACCAAGCTGGAGGATCTGGTCAAGCCCACCCTCTACACCACCGGCTCCACCCAGATCTCCCAGCTGCTGCGCACCCTGCGCGAGCAGCACCATCACATGGCTGTGGTGGTGGACGAGTACGGCGGCACCGAGGGCATCATCACGCTGGAGGACATTCTGGAGGAGCTGGTAGGTGAGATCTGGGATGAACACGACGAGGTGACCGAGGACTTCCGCAAGCAGTCGGACGGCAGCTGGATCGTATTGGGCAGCGCCGGCGTGGACGACCTGTACGAGCGGCTGGGTCTGCCGGAGGACGAGGACATCGACTCCAACACGGTGAACGGTCTGGTGCAGGAAAAGACCTGCCGTCTGCCTAAGGTGGGCGACCGCTTTACGCTGGGCAGCTACGACGGCGTAGTCACCCGCACCGCCAAGCGCCGCGTGACCGAGGTGCGTTTGACCCCCGCAGAAAAGCCTGACACCAAAAAGGACGAAGAGGAAAAAGGCCACTTTGGCAGAATGACCTCTAAATAAAACACGGACCGGCTGCTGCACACAAAACGTGCGGCAGCCGGTTTTTCGACCCCTCCTGTGAAAATGCGTTTGTCGCGCTCCGCAGGGGAATTTTCTGATTGTATTCAGCGCGCAAAGACGCTCCGCTGGGCCAGAGGCAGGGAGGGGTGTTCCGACTCCCCCCTCCCTACCTCTGGACTCCACCCACCCCGCAACAGGTCAAGGGCTACACGCCCTTAACAATCCTAAAGAAGAAGTCGAAGCACAAAAAAGCTAGCGCTGCGCCAGTCGGCGCTAGCGCTTTAACGCTTTTTTCGCTTCTCCATTCATAGCCCCTCAGTCGCTGCGCGACAGCTCCCCCGAGGGGGAGCAAGCACGTCCACAAACTTTGCGGTTGAGCCGGAAACTTTCCCGTCATGCC
This sequence comes from Faecalibacterium sp. I4-1-79, assembly GCF_023347235.1. Lineage (GTDB taxonomy): Bacteria > Bacillota > Clostridia > Oscillospirales > Ruminococcaceae > Faecalibacterium > Faecalibacterium tardum. The sequence goes on from NZ_CP094467.1 coordinate 481,397, forward strand.
AAAGGCTCCCTCCCCGAGGGAGCTGTCAAAACCGGTAGGTTTTGACTGAGGGAGTTCGTTCCACCCCTCCCGTGAAAATGCGTTTGGAGCGCTCCAAACGCGAAATATAAATCGTAATTCATCTATTTATGCGCAGAGCGAAGCGGAGCGCATTTTAAATCGTCTAATTTGCCCATAAAAAATCCCCCCGGCGAGCAGCGTCGGGGGGATTTTTTTTTCAGGATTTACTTAGGCTGGCGGCCAATATAAGCCAGAATGCCGCCGTCGGCGTAGAGGATCTGGCCGTTCACAAAGTCGGATGCGTGGCTGGCAAGGAACACGCAGGGGCCAACCATGTCCTCCGGGTCACCCCAGCGGCCTGCGGGGGTCTTGGCAACGATGAAGCTGTCAAAGGGATGACGGCTGCCATCGGGCTGGATCTCGCGCAGGGGCGCGGTCTGGGCGGTGGCAATGTAGCCGGGGCCCATGCCGTTGCACTGGATGTTGTACTCGCCGTACTCAGAGGCGATGTTCTTGGTCAGCATCTTCAGGGCGCCCTTGGCGGCGGCGTAGGCAGAGACGGTCTCGCGGCCCAGCTCGCTCATCATGGAGCAGATGTTGATGATCTTGCCCTCGCGCTTTTCCATCATGTCGGGCAGCACGGCCTTGGAGCAGTTGAAAGCACCGCCCACATGGACGTCGATCACCCGCATAAAGTCGGCGTGGCTCATCTCGATCATGGGCATGCGCTTCATCAGACCGGCGTTGTTTACCAGAATGTCCACAGAGCCGACCTCGGCCTTGATCTTTGCCACCATGGCGTTTACGGCGTCCTCGTCGGAAACGTCTGCCACATAGCCGTGGGCGTCGATGCCGGCAGCCTTGTAGGCAGCCATGCCCTTTTCTAAGCTGGCCTCAGAGGAGCAGTTGAAGCAGATGACGGCGCCGCACTTGGCCATGCCCTCTGCAATGGAAAAACCGATGCCGTGGGCACCGCCGGTGATCAGGGCTACCTTGCCCTGCAGGTTGAATGCAGACAGATCCATGATGTTCTCCTTTTTTACAGTATCCAAGTTAATTTTTTAGCAAAACGCCCCGTACCGGCAACCCGGTACGGGGCGTTTGATTGGTGCTTTTTAGCGCAGGTCAGTGGTAGCGATGTTGTCCATGTCGTCAAACTCCATGTTCTCGCCGCCCATTGCCCAGATAAACGTATAGTTCGAGGTGCCTACGCCGCTGTGAATGCTCCAGGAGGGACTGATGACAGCATCCTCGTTGTGCATCACGATGTGGCGGGTCTGGGTAGGCTCGCCGCACATATGGAACACCACCTGCCCCTCGGGCAGTTCAAAGTAGGTATAGATCTCCATGCGCCGCTCGTGGGTGTGGCTGGGCATCGTGTTCCAGTTGGAACCCGGTGCCAGCTCGGTCATACCCATGCTCAGCTGGCAGGTCTTGAGCACATCCGGGTGGATGAACTGGTTGATGGTGCGCTTGTTGCAGGTATCCACGCTGCCCAGCGGGCGGTGGTTTGCGTCAGCCATCTTGATCAGACGGGTCTGGTAAGCGCAGTGTGCCGGAGCAGAGACCATGTAGAACTTGGCGGGATGCTCCGGGTCGGCAGAAGCAAAGGTGACTTCCTTGGTGCCCTGCGTAATGTACAGGCAGTCCTTATAGCCCAGCTCGTACTTTACGCCGTCGGCCACCACGATACCGGTGGAATCCTTACCGATGTTGAACATGCCGATCTCGCGGCGCTCCAGAAAATAGTGGGTGCCAAAGTTGGCCCAGATGTCGATGCCCTTGTCGATAGACACGGTCTCGTGTACCGGCATACAGCCCAGCGTGACCATACGGTCCACATGGCTGTAAACGGCCACCACTTCATCTGCCTTGTACAGGCCGGTGATCAGCATCTCGTCCCGCATTTCCTCGGTGGTATAACGCTTGAAATCCTTCTGGTTACAGGAATAACGGATATCCATAGCGGACTCCCTCCTGCAATTAGCGCTGGATACGGCCGGAACCATCGCCGCCGGCCAGCTTCTCGACCTCGGACACGGTCATCATGTTGTAGTCGCCCTCGATGGAGTGCTTCAGAGCGGAAGCTGCAACTGCGAACTCGACAGCCTCCTGAGTGCTCTTGCCGGTCAGCAGGCTGTAGATCAGGCCGCCGCCGAAGGAGTCGCCGCCGCCAACGCGGTCGATGATGTGCAGGTCGTACTTCTTGGAGAAGCAGTACTCGTTGGAAGCAACATCGTACAGCATAGCGCTCCAGCCGTTGTCGAATGCGCTGTGGCTCTCACGCAGGGTGATAGCGACCTTCTCGAAGTGGAACTTGTCAGCCAGCTGCTTGGCAACGCTCTTGTAGCCCTCGGCGTTCAGCTTGCCGCCGTAGATATCGGTAGCCTCGGCCTCGATGCCGAACACGTCCTTTGCATCCTCCTCGTTGGAGATGCAGACGTCAACGTACTGGCACAGATCAGTCATGGCAGCGCGGGCCTGCTCACGGGTCCACAGCTTGCCGCGGTAGTTCAGGTCGCAGCTGATCTTCACGCCGTGAGCCTTAGCAGCCTTGCAGGCCTCGCGGCAGATCTCGACAACGTTCTCGCCCAGAGCCGGGGTGATGCCGGTGAAGTGGAACCAATCCACGCCCTCGAAGATCTTATCCCAATCAAAGTCGGAGGGCTGAGCCAGCTGGATAGCGCTGTTGGCACGGTCGTAGATGCAGACGGAACCACGCTGAGAAGCGCCCTTCTCGTTGTAGTAGATGCCCACACGGTCACCACCGCGGGTGATCATGCTGGTATCAACGCCGTAGCGGCGCAGGCTGTTGACAGCGGCCTGACCGATGGCGTGTGCGGGGAGCTTGGTGACGAAGGCTGCGTCCAGACCGTAGTTGGCCAGAGAAACAGCAACGTTAGCCTCGCCGCCGCCGAAGCTGAACTCCAGGCTGTTAGCCTGAACAAAACGCTCGTAGTTGAAGGGCTGCAGACGGACCATCAGTTCGCCAAAAGTAACGACTTTCATTGGTTATTCTCCTTTATATCAGGTGTTTCATTCATCCCGCCGCAGGGCATACCCGCTGCGGCGGGGCTTTTACGGGTAAAAGGGGACAGGCGCTTATGCCTGCACCAGATGGAAGGCAAAGCCGGCGATCTCGTCTGCCATGTAGCAGGCAACGGTCTTGCCGTTCTTCACGTTCTTGCTGTCCAGATCGAACTTCACGCCACGCTGAGACAGGTGGTAGATGGCGCGGTCCACGTTGTTGCAGCCGATGGCGATGTGGCCATTGGTGCCGCGGCCGGGCTTCTTCATGATCTCGAACTCCTTGTTGCCGACAAAGATGCTGGAGTTGCCGGGAGCGACCTTCATGTTCAGCATAGCGCCGATCAGGTTAGCCACCTTCATGGCCTCCTCCTCGTTGTCGGTGTTGATGCCGACATGCAGCAGCTTCAGGCCCAGCATGGTGTCAACAGCTTCCTTGCTCTGTGCGGTGATCTTTGCCCAGTCACCGGCCTTGATCACATCGCTCTTGCACATCCAGGTGCCGCCCACGGCAAAGATCTGGTCGTAGCCCAGATAATCGTTGACGTTCTTGGCGTTGACGCCGCCGGTGCACATCCAGCGAGCACCCTTCAGGGCAGCGCCGATGTTCTTCAGCATGCCCACGCCGCCGTTTGCCTCAGCGGGGAAGAACTTCAGGGCCTCGCAGCCCATGTTCATGGCCTGCTGCATCTCGCCTGCGGAGCAGGTGCCGGGCATCATGATGCCGCCCTTGGCGATGACGTGCTTGCAGACCTCGGGGTCGAAGCCGGGAGCAACGATAAAGGAAGCACCGGCAGCCATAGCACGGTCGGCCTGCTCGCAGGTCAGAACGGTGCCGGCGCCCAGCAGCATCTCGGGCATCTCCTCGTGGATCTTGCGGATGCACTCTTCAGCACAGGCAGTGCGGAAGGTGACCTCAGCTGCGGGCAGACCGCCCTCAGACAGAGCCTTGCACAGGGGCAGGGCCTCATCAACGCTGTTGAAAGCGATAACAGGGATAATGCCGATCTGATAGACCTTTTCTACGATGGGATTCATAACGCATTTCTCCTTTTATATTTGAACTCTCTCGGTGCGTCGGGTTTGCTCCTGTGGGCGCAATACCCCCATACGCGCTTATGATACTAGTATAAACGAACAGCCTGTCTTTGGTAATGCTCAACAAGCACAATGTTTGGCATAATAGCTTGTATACATTGCACAAAAATGACGAATGACCCGAAAAATTGGGGCAGAAGCCGGTAAAAATGCTGGAAAATTGCTGCAAAAACTGGCTCAGATGCCAAGGGTTTCCAGTATCTCGGCCACGCCGTCGTGGTCGCAGTCGGCCTTGCTGACAAGGTGCGCCAGCGCCCGGATCTCCGGCATACCGTTGGCCATCACAGCGGCCACCCCGGCCTTTTGCAGCATGGCGCGGTCGTTCTCGCTGTCGCCCACCGCAAGAGTGCACGCGTGCGGGACGCCCAGCCGGTCGGCCAGTGCGCGCAGCGCCTCGCCCTTGTCCACACCGGCGGCGGTCACCTCCACGTTTTTCGGCGACCCCTGTACGATCTCCACGCCCGGGACGGCATGAAAGCGGGGCAAGGCAGCCGCAGCCTGCTGCGGGTTTTCAAAAAACACGCAGAGCTTTTCAATGGCAAAGGCGTTGCGGCTCATCCACTCGGCTGCGTCCCGCAGAATGGTAAAGCGGCCATCGTTGGGCTGGCACGCTTCGGTGCCGTCCTTCTTTGCTGCCCGGGCGGCGGCCAGCGCAATGCTGCGGGCATCGGTGCAGGCGTATCCGTCCGAGAAAATGCGCAGGTCGGCGTGGCAGCTCTCACAGACCGCAAAGGCTTCGCGGGCAGTCTCCACCGGCATCAGGCTGTGCAGCAGGCAGACCGGGGTGCTGGTGCTGTGCTCTTTTGCGTTGGAATAGCGGCTGTACACTGCGCCCACGGGGTCGGTGCCCAAGTCCCACACGGCGGCACCGTTGCAGGTGATAACGTAGCGGATGCCGGGCAGCTGCGCCACCTCCGGCGGCAGACTGGCCAGCGGACGGCCAGTGGCGGGCACGATGTACACGCCTTTGTCCACGGCAGCTTGCAGGGCGGCGCGGGTGCGGGGGGTGACGTGCCCCTCGCGGTTCAGCAGGGTGCCGTCCAGATCCAGTGCGACCAGACGGATGGCGGGAAATTCTTGTGGCATGACGTACTCCTTTTATAAATAAGATACAGCTTATTTTTATTGTAGCGCAGGGGCGGCATTTGCGCAAGTGGATGGAATGTGCTATAATAACACGTCAATTCACATAAAAAATAGGAGAAACGACATGAAGCTTGACCAACTGCGCAGCCGGTGCCGCCCGCACCTGTGGTACCAGCTGTACTGGGTGGTGTACCTGATCTGGTTCTTTTGGCTGGATCTCACCGTCACTGCCCCCAAATATATCCTGCACAGCCCGCTGGACGATCTGATCCCCTTCAACGAGTGGTTCGTGATCCCCTATTGCAGCTGGTTTTTGCTGCTGGCGGGGGTGACGGCGGCACTGTGGTGGTGCGATACCGCCAGCTACGATAAGCTTTGCCTGACCATGTTTTCCGGCATGACCTTCTGCCTGATCGTGTACATGATCCTGCCCAACGGGCTGGAACTGCGTCCTGCCGTGGAGACTCTTGGCCGGGATAACCCGGCGCTGCGGATCATGCAGCTGCTGTGGAAGGCGGACGCCGCCGTGAACGTCTGCCCCTCCATCCACTGCCAGAGCTCCGCCTGCATGGCAATGGCTTTCAGCCACAGCAAGCTGGCAGAGGGCAAGCCTCTGCGCAAGGTGCTGGCATGGGCGTGGGCGGCGCTGATCTGCCTTTCCACCGTGTTCACCAAGCAGCACTCGGTCATTGACGTGGCCTGCGGCTTGGCGGTAGCTTTTGTGTGGCTGCCGGTGGTGTACCGCCCGGCGCGGGCACTTCATTGAACAAAATAGCAAAAAAATGTCCGCAATTTTCAGTTGCTCCTGCTATTGACAGTTACCCGGCAGTTGGGTAATATGGTCGTATACTAGTATATCACCAACTGACCCCGAAGGGAGAACACTGCAATGGCATCTTTGAGTGCGAGGGAACAGGCGTATCAGACCATCCGCAGCCGGATCATCACCATGGAGCTGAAGCCCGGCGACCCCCTGAACGACAGGGAACTTGCGGAGCAGATGGGCATCAGCCGCACCCCCATGCGGGAGGCACTGATCATGCTCAACATTGCCCACATGGTGGACATCAAGCCGCAAAGCGGTACCCATGTGGCGCCCATCGACCTGAAGCGGATGGAGCTGGAGCAGTTTGCCCGCTTTACGCTGGAAAAAGAGATCTTGAACCGCGTGCGCGGCCGCTTGACAGAGCAGCAGGAGCAGGAGTACCGGCAGGTCATTGAGAACTACCGCCTGCTGGAAGCCGACCTGACCCAGCCGAACCGGGAGACCCGCCTGCTGGAACTGGACAACCAGTTCCACCGCAAGGCCTTTGAGATCACCGGCATGGAGGCGCATTTTGACCACATGCTGGGTGAGCTGCAGCACGTGGAACGTATCCGCAAGTTCAGCTTGCAGACCAACGAGAACAAATCCGTCTGTGCTGCCCACACCCGCATTCTGGAAATGGTGCTGCACGGCACCGCCGATGAACTGGGCGAGGCGCTGGAAAGCCACCTGAACCGCTATAAGCTCTCGGTGGAGCAGGCTCGCAGCGTCCACCCGGAGTATTTCACCGAGGAGTGAAAAGAAATTGTTTAAATGTGGAGCCACATTTATTTATACAATATAAAAAGCCCGCCGACAGAGCAGTGCATCGCTGTCTGTCGGCGGGCTTTCTGTTAAGCAGCAGGGAAAAAGGTTAGTTCTGCTTGCCGGCCTCAGCCTTCATGGCGTTGTAGCCGATGAGCACGGTCCAGACGTAGGCGCAGGTCTTGGGGATCATCAGCATACCGATCATGGGGTTCACGTCTGCCCACAGGACAACGGGAATATAGAAGCCGAAGCTCAGCACGATGGTCAGCCACATCCAGCGGAAAGCCTTATCGTTGTTCTGCTTGGCGCTGCGGTAGAACAGCACGATGATCAGCAGACCCAGCAGGGCAAAGGGCACATTGCGCAGGATGCCCCATGCCAGCGGGGTGTGGTTGGTGAGCCACTGGTTCTGCGGCATCATGCACAGCACGATGCGCACAGCGGACAGGGTGTACACCGCGACAGTCATGTTCTTCTGACCCTCGATCTGGTAGCGCTTGCGCCAGACGTAGTACAGCAGCACATAGAACACGGTCATAGTCACAGAGGTGATCCACTTGCCTAGACCCAGCGGCACAGCGTAGTTTTCCAGACCGGTGGTGCACAGCGCCAGTGCGCGGGGCACCAGATGGAAGGAGTCGCCAGCGCCCAGCACAACGGCCATCAGGCCGAACAGGCGGAACTGGGTGCCAGCCTTGCTGCCGCGGATCATGCGGATGCCAACCGTGAGCACGGTGACCAGATAGAAGATGTCGAAAACAGTTTCAATAACAGCTCTCATACGTTTGTCTCCTTTATTTGTTTTGATTGCAGTTTTTTGATTTTACAGTGAACCGGCGCGGCAGAGCCGTACCGGAGGCATCGTAGGGAAAAGGGCTTGCAGTAGTATGGTCTGCGGGGCGCAAAAACCAAATTGAACTATGTTCATATTCGGGCTTAAAAAAACTCCCACAAGGCTTGTGGGACGTTTTTTGCTTAATAAATGGTTCTGCGCACGATCTCCAGCACCGCAGAGGGGTCGAAGCTCTGCTGCACCACCGCAGACAGCATCAGGGAGAACAGGATGCCCGCAAACTGTTCCGGGGTAAACTGCTCGGTAAAAGCACCCGGACGGACTTTGGCATCGTGGCGCAGCACGTTGCACAAAGCATCCAGAATGTGCTGCCATGTCTGCCGCATCTGCTGCTTGCCGTCGTCCGTATCCTGCTGCACAAAACCCAGCGCGTGGTGTGTGAAGAAGCCGGGATACTGCTGGCAGCCGTATTCCATCTGCCGGTACATCCACCGGATGCAGGACAGGGTGTCCTGAAACACGGCTTTGTCCTCCGGGTGGTGGAAGATGTCGTTCCAGATGCTTTCCACGGCCGCGCTTACCAGCTCAGTCTTGGAGCCGAAGTAGTTATAGATGCAGCCTACGGAGACCCCGCAGGCGGCCGCGACCGCACGGATGTTGACCGCTGCCCAGCCGTTTTGCTGGATCAGCTCCCGGCTGGTTTTCAAGATGTCCGCTTTGGATGTTGCCATTGGATTCATACACTCACCCTCCAACATGAACAACGTTCACGATGCACAGTATACAGCGACAGTTGGCTGCTGTCAAGGGGAAAATAAAATTTTTGGTAGCTCTATTTCGCCGTCTGCACAGCGGCAGGAAACGAAAGCTGCATATATGCAACCTGTTTCATGTTTCTGCCACCTAAAATGTGCCAAATTCATGTCAAAATGGTAACAGTTCTTGTTTTATCGTTGATTTTTGACGAAAAAAGCTTGCTTTTTTTGTCAATGTGCGTATAATAAGAGAACATCAGCCCAACCAAGGCAGTTGGTATGCTGCCGGGGGGTCTGAAACCAGAAAAAAGAAGAAAAAGGAGAAAATCCCTATGAAGCTCAAGACTGTTGCAATTGCCGCTGCCGCTCTGGCACTGGCTGTTGGCATGACCGCCTGCGGCGGCTCTGCCTCTACCGCTGCATCCTCCACCGCATCCTCTGCTGCTGCTTCTTCCGAAGCTGCTTCTTCCGAGGCTGCTTCCTCTGAGGCCGAGGCTACTTCTGCCGAGTACACCGTGTACAACACCACCGGCAGCAAGGTGACTGAGCTGTACCTGTACGATGCAGGCTCTGAGGACAAGGGCGAGAACCTGGCAGGCGAGGGTCTGGCTGACGGCGAGAGCGTCGTCATCACCCGCGATGTCGAGGCTGACAAGCAGGCTGACGTTGTCTACGTTCTGGAGTTCACTACCGAGGACGGCAACACCCAGAGCTTTGACACCCTGCACTACGAGGTGGCTCCCATCTCTCTGAAGAGCGTGGACGCCGCTGCCGGTGCTACCGCTATTGCTTTCGAGGCTCCCCAGAAGTAAGAGCAAACCCTTACATTCGCAAACAGAAAAAGGCTGCTGCACCGTGCGTGCAGCAGCCTTTTTTTGGCAGAGTGGACGATTTGAAATGGCTTCCGCTGCGCTTTAGCCATTTTCAGCGGAAAAATTATTTTAAATTTCGGGATATCGGAACGCCTGCGGGCGTTCCGATATCCCATTTTCACAGAAGGGGTCGTGAAGGAAAACTGCCTGTCAACCGTTGCGCTCTTCCCCATGAAAAAGAGCGAGAACGCTATCCGCAGCGCCGCGCTTTCGCAGAAAGCGGCGCTGCAAATGCCGTTTACCGCTACGACCCCTTCCTCGTGAAAAAGTAAATCGGGAAAATCCGCAGATTTTCCCGATTTACAAATAAAAATATTCTTTCCGCTAATTATGCGCAAAGCGAACGCGGAGCGCATTCAAATCGTTCTATCACATACGGAACCCACGGAAGCCCCAGCCGCCGCAGCAGCAGTTGCACAGCAGGTTCAGCAGGATCATGCTCCAGCACCAGCGCAAAAGCCCGCCGGGCTGGGCGTAGGTGGTCTGGGTGCGGTAGGTCTGGCCGGGGTTCTGCATCCGGCGCAGATGCATCTGGTACTCGGTGTTGTTCGGGTCCAGCTGCACGGCGCGGCGGGCGTCCTGCAAAGCGTCCACACTTTTGCCAAGCCCCTGATTGGCCAGCGAGGAGAGGTAGTACCACCGCGCATTGCGGCCGGTCATGCCGTCCAGCACCCGGCGCGCTTCGGCGTAGCGGCCATTGGCCACAAAGTTGCGGGCGGCCTGCATCTCCGGGGTGTCGGTGCCGGAGGCGCTGGGCCCGGCCTGCTGATAGCCGCCAAAGCCAAAACCGAAGCCAAAGGGGTCGAAGCCTTCAAACCCGTCAAAGCCATCAAAGCCGGTGTAGCCGTAGTTCTGCTGCCCATAGCCTTGCTGACCATAGCTCTGCCGGTTGTAGCCCTGCTGCTGGTAGCCGCCGTAGGGGTTGCCGCCCATCTGGGGGCCGGTATCGCCCTTGGTAATGGCATCGTAGGCAGCCTGCACCTCCTTGAAGTGCTCCTCGGCCGTGGGGTCGTTGGGGTTCAAATCCGGGTGCCAGCGCTTGCACTTGGCGCGGTATGCTTTTTTGATCTCGTCGTCGCTTGCGCCGCGCTGAACGCCCAGCACCTCATAGGGATCTCTCATGCTCGGTATACTTCCTCACTCATTATACTGACGGTACAGCACCGCTGCACCGCATCCGTTTTATTTTACCGGAACATCGGCACAAAATCAAGACGCATCGGGCTTTCCGGTGCGTTTTGCGTTTTTGCAGTTGTATTTCAGCCACACGCCGGAATACAGGATGTTGCGCAGCAGGTCCGCGTCCTCCACGCAGGGCAGACGCTCAAAGTTCTGCGCGCAGCGTGCCAGCAGCAGCTCGAAGATGTCCAGCATCTCTTCCTCGTAGTCCGGGTGGGTGCTCAACTCCCGCAGGGGATTGTATGCGCCCCGGCGCTTGTCGCGGGGCAGGTCGTCGTAGGCGTCCAGCAGGTAGATGAACTTGCCCAGATGGAAGCCGATGCTGCGCAGCTCCGGTGCCCAGCGGTCCTGCCGGTAGTCGAACAATTCCGCCATCAGGGTGCCGAAGCAGCCGGACACCGCGTCAAGGTCGGTGCTGCCGGCGGCCTCGTACTCGGCAAGCTTGGCAAGACACGCACGGATGGCATTGCACTGACGCGGCCAGCGCAGAGCGGCCTCGGCGGTGCTGTTGTCCAGCAGGGTGCTGTAGCCCAGCGCCAGCAGATTATGGTCATCCTGCCATTTGTCCTGTGCATTATAGTAGTGCAGCGCCACGCTCAGGTCGGCGCAGTAGTCGGTGGGGTCGGCACTGCGCCAAAGTACACCGTGTACCGGGTGGATGGGGCAGCGGCTGATGCCGCTGTCTGCGGGGGTCTCGCCCTCGTACAGGCTGCACAGCAGAATGTTTAAAAAGGTCAGGTCATAACTCAGACTGAACCGTCCCCGCAGCCCATGCAGAGCATCAATGCGGCGGCACAGCCCGCAGTAGGCTGAGCGGTAGCGGCTCTGCGCCTCGGGGCTGAGGCTGGCCCGATCCGGGATCACATATCCGAACATGGCGGCTCAGCTCTTTTTGATGAACTGGGTGCCGCAGCGGGGGCAGGAGATCTGGATGCGCCCGCGTCCCCGGGGCACCCGCAGCTTCTGGCGGCACTGGGGGCAGCGGTAGTAGTGGTACAGCTTGCGGTTGGCCCACTGCTCCTTCAGGCCGCGGAACTTGTTGCTGAACCGGTCCTTCAGGCTGTAAAAGCGGTAGTTCTCCTCGGTGCGCTTGGAGATATTGCGGCTCAGGCTGCGGTAGTAGCACAAAATCAGCAGTGCCGCGCCCAGCCATGTGAACAGGGAAACGCGGGTGAGCAGCGATACCAGCAGCATCACGATGGAGCTCATGCTCAAAAACTGGTTCAGGCCATCGGTGCCGTAGCGCCCGATCATGAATTGACGGAATTTTTCTCTCATGGGTTTTCGCATCCTTTTCTCTGGGGCTTTACATACGGAAACGCAGGGCAGCAGCGCCGCCCTGCGGAATACTTTGTACCTCTAGAATATCAGCCAACCATGATAAAATTTTGAACAGACTGCAAATCTATCATGAAAGGACGGACTTTAAGTGAGTCTACCCTTCCCGGCTGCGCACGGTGAGCACTGCTTCGGTGTCCAGCGCGCCTTCCATGCGGCAGTGCAGCACGGCGCGTCCGGCCTCGCCAGTGGTGGCAAGGTAGGTGCCCGCCATGCCGCCCCGCAGGGGCACCACGCTGGGACCCAGAATTTTCAGCGGCCCTTCCACGGACAGGCAGACGGCCTCGCCGCAGTAGGGCAACAGGTTGCCGTTCTGGTCGATGGCGCGCAGGCTGACGGCGGCGCAGTCCCATGTGGGGCCATCGGTCAGCAGGGGGTTGTGCACAGTGCACTCCAGCCGGACGCTCTGCACTGGCTCTCGCACCACGGTGCGGACGGCGCGGCCATGCCACACCGCCTCGAACCGGTACACCGGCGCGGAGCTGCCCAGCACACCGATGTATTTATAATACATTCGCATCAGCTCGTTCCAGCTCAGCCGCAGCGAGAGCATCCGCGCCTTGGAAAGGGGCGAAAGCGCCATGGCGTCCCGCCGCAGCTCATTGAGGATGGCGGCGACCTGTGCGCCGGTGGCGTGATCCATGCCCTCATACTTTTCCAGCAGCGAGCCGACAAAATCATTGATCTCGATGGGCGGGTGGGGCAGGGCGGCAAAGCGTCCCGGCGGTCGGGGCCAAACTCGGCCACAAAGTCGTTGCCACGGTACAGCCGCACGCTCTCGGCGTTGGTGAACACCCAGCAGGCGGCGGCTGCGCCGCCGGGCAGGTCGCCCAGCGTCATGGCAGAGGAGACCTCCAGCACGATGTCGGAGGGTGCACGGGGCGTTTTCTGGCTGGCGTAGACGGCGGCAGAGAGTTTCGGGTTGCGGAACAGATCCATAACACCATGGTAGCAGATGCGGTCGCCGCTGCCGAATTCCCGGTGGGTGTTGTAGTCGGTCATGCACCAGCCAAAGCTGCCCGCCACGCCCGGCTGGGCAATGCTGTCGTTCAGCACGGCGGCGTGGTGCAGCGCCTGCACCAGACGGTGAGGTTCATCGTCAAAGGGCTTGGCGGGGAAGTTCTGTCCGCCGAACTCGCTGATGAGGTAGCCCTTGCGGGTGTCGGGAGTCACGGCGGCGCGATTTTCGCAGCCTGTACCGCGTCCGGCGTAGGAATAATCGTTGTAGGCGTACACGTCCTCCAGCAGCTGGCTCTTGCGGGTGCTGCGGGTGCCCGCCGTGGGGCGGGTGGGGTCCAGCCGGTGGATGGCCTCGTTGGTGCGCTTATAAAAGGCTTCGTTGTCGGGGCTGCCGCTGATGCGTGCACCCCACAAAAAGATGCTGGGATGATTGCGGTACTGGCACACCATCTCCCGGCAGTTCTGCAGCGCCTGCGCCTGCCAGACCTCATCGCCGATGTGCTGCCAGCCGGGCATTTCGGGGAACACCAGCAGACCCAGCTCATCGCAGGCGTCCAGAAACGCCGGGCTGGGGGGCGCATAGCAGGTGCGCACGGCGTTGCAGCCCAGCTCCTTTTTCAGCAGCTGGGCGTCCAGCCGCTGGATGCTGTCCGGCATGGCGTAGCCCTGATAGGGGTAGCTCTGGTGCCGGTCAAGGCCACGCAGCTCCACCCGCTGGCCGTTCAGGTACAGCCCGCCTGCCACGAACTGCACGGTGCGGAAGCCGAACCGCACGGTCTTTTCGTCCAGCACCCGGTCAGGCAGACCGCCGGTGCCGGGGCGGATGAGCCGCACGGTCAGGGTGTACAGGGTGGGGTGCTCTAAGCTCCACGGGTGCACGTTGTTCAGTGTGCCGGTGATGGGCAGGGAAAGCTCGCCGCTGTACACCGCCCGGCTCCCGGCGGGGCTGCGGATCTCGGCCTGCAGGGTGCAGCCGACCGTCTCGCCTACGGTGGCGGTGTAGATGCGGAAATCGCCCTCCGCCTTTGCTTCAATGAACACGTCCCGCAGGTAGGCGGGCTCCTTGATATCCAGACTGACGGCGCGGTAGATGCCGCCGTAGGTCAGCGCATCCAGCTGCCCACCGAAGGGCGGGATGTTCAGATCCTCCCGGCTGTCGCAGCGCACAGCCACCACGTTTTTTTGTCCCAGACGCAGCGCGTCGGTCAGGTCCACCGTAAAGGCGGTATAGCCGCAGCCATGGTGGAACACCCGCCGCCCGTTGCAGAACACAGTGGCGTCGTGCGCCACCGCCCCGAAGGTAAGCAGCACGGTGCGGCCCAGCCACTCCTTGGGCGCAAAAAACTCCCGCCGGTAGCCGCACAGGCGCTGGTAGTCGTTCTCATTGCAGTAGTTATAAGGCAGGGGCTTGACCGCGTGGGGCAGCCGCACCGGGGTAAGGGAAAGCTCCGGGCACGCCGGGCGCACCAGCGCCGGGTCAAAGGTGGGGGTGAACAGCCAGCCCTCGTTCCAATCGTAGTGTTCCATAGCAGGATCTCCGTCTGAGTGATATGCTTATAGAGGTATGGTATCACAAAGTTATGAACGAAAAAAGCATTCGCACCCCTTTTGTGCCGGAACAGCAGAAATTTTGCTGCGCTGCGAAAGCCGCCGATGGCAGGTTGCCCAAGAAATGCTTGGAAAAATTGTATAAAATCGCCCATAGAAATGGAGCCCCGGAACGCCAGCGGCGTTCCGGGGCTCCAAAATTTATTTTTCCCTCAGCGGATAAAGTTGGTCATGGGGCGGGGCGGGTTCTGCGGGTGGTCGATGCCGGCGGCCTTACCGGCCTCGATGCAGCGCAGCAGCCATGCCATGTTGCGGCCAAGCTCCTGCATCACGGCGCAGCCCTCGGCGTCCTGCAGCACCTGCTCGGGGTTGGAGCCGTGCACCATGGCCCAGTAAGAGCCATTGACCAGCGGCATGTGGAAGAACTGGGGGTACTTGACCAGCTGGTCAAGAGTAGAGGTGGTACCGGCGCGGCGGGCAGAGCAGCAGACGGCGGCGGGCTTATAGGCCAGATACTTGCCGCCCGCGTAGGCCAGACGGTCCATAAAGCTGGCCATGTTGCCCGCAGCGGAGGCGTAGTGCACCGGGCTGCCGAACACGAAGGCGTCGGCGGTCTTTGCCTTCTCAATGGCTTCGTTGACCACGCCGCCGAACACGCATCCGTTGCCGCTGCGGCAGCCGCCGCAGCCGATGCAGCCGCCCACGGGCTGACCGCCGACGTGCAGGATCTCGGTCTCGATGCCCTGTGCCTTCAGTTCCCCGGCGATAAGGGAAAGGGCGGTGTAGGTGCAGCCCTTCTCGTGGGGGCTGCCGTTGATGAGCAGAACTTTCATGCTGTATACTCTCCTTTGCTGAAATGCGCCGTAAAATGCGCAATATTGCTGCTATGATTGTAGCACAAAGCCGCCCGCAGCGCAATGCGGGCTCTTGACAATGCTATGCAGTTGGGAGATAATAAAGGATACGAAAGAGTTCAAACTGGCTGCCGCGGGGGCGGCAGCTACGGCAAGGAGGTAACATCATGCGCGTGATCGCAGGAGAAGCCCGGGGCCGCAGGCTGGAAGCACTGCCCGGCACCGATGTCACCCGCCCCACCCTCTCGCAGGTGAAGGAGGCGATGTTCAGCATCGTACAGTTCGACCTGCCCGGGGCACGGGTGCTGGATCTGTACGCCGGCAGCGGCCAGCTGGGCATCGAGGCGCTGAGCCGGGGTGCGGCCCGGTGCGTCTTTCTGGACGAGAACCGGGAGGCTGTAAGCATCGTGATGCGCAACTGCAAGGCCTGCGGCGTGTTCGACCGCAGCCGGGTGAATATCGGCGAGGCTGCGCGGTTCTTATCGGCCTGCCGGGAGCAGTTCGATCTGGTGCTGCTGGACCCGCCCTTCCGCGGCGGCACGCTGGAAAAGATCCTGCCGGCCGTGGAAAAGTGCGTTGCCCCCGGCGGCATCGTGCTATGCGAGAGCGAAACAGGCATCGTGCTGCCCGCGCAGGCGGGCAGTCTGACCCTGCAAAAACAGTATAAATACGGCAAGGTGCTGCTGTGGAAGTACACAAAGCCCATGCAGCCCGCCGCTGAGCAGGAGGGAGAAGCCTTATGAACGTGAACGAGCTTTTGGATACCATTGAGGATGCACTGGAGGAGAGCGCAAATGTGCCCCTTTCCGGCGGCAAGCGCATCGTGGATGTGGAGCAGATCCGGGATTATCTGGACGAGGTGCGGGCCGCGCTGCCCGGCGAGCTGCGGCAGGCGCAGCAGATCGTGAACGACCGGGCACAGATCGTGGACAGCGCTAACGCACAGGCACAGGCCATTGTGAAAAAGGCCGAGGAGCGCGCCCGCATTCTGGTCAGCGACGCCGAGATCGTCAAGGCCGCCCAGCAGCGTGCTTCTGAGATCACCTCCGCAGCCCAGACCGAGGCACGCACCCTGCGCCAGACCGTGACCGACTACTGCGAGAATATGCTGCGCACCACCGAGGATACCATGGTGGAAAACGCCGCACAGGTCAAAAACATCCGTAACAGCCTGCGCCAGAACGCCAAGAAAAACGGCTGATAACGGTCAACTTTCCACACAAATTCCACACATTGCGGAAAATGCAGTCCCTGTGAGCAAAAATGACGGCTCACAGGGACTTTTTTTGTGGATTTTTGCGGCCAAAAGCCGCCCGAAAACCCTTGCATTCACGGGTCTGATTTGCTACAATAAACATGTATCGGTGGGGCAAAGTGGGTAAAAGTAGGGCACACGCCCTGCAAACGCCCCTGAAAGGGGGAGCAGCGCGTGTTTTTTGGCCGTTATGATTACACCATCGACGCCAAGGGGCGGCTGAACTTCCCCGCAAAATTCCGCGATGCCATGGGCGAGAGCTTTGTGGTGCTGGAATGGGTGGACAACTGCCTGTTCGCACTGCCCATGGAAGAAGTGGAGCGGCTGGCGGACAAGCTGGAAAGCGATGAACTGATGGACAGCTGGGCCATCTCCGGCGATCTGTTCAGCACCGCCTGCGAGGTAGCGCCGGACAAGCAGGGACGCATCCTGCTGCCCGCCGAGCTGCGCGCCTACGCCGGGCTGGAAAAGGACGTGACCATCATCGGCAACCGCAACCACGCCGAGATCTGGGCCACCAAGGTCTGGAACGCCCGCCGCGCCGCCGTGACCAACGACCAGCGCGCCGAGCGGCTGCGCAAGCTGCACCTCTGATGCAAAAAACTAAAACCGAGAAAGGAGGCCGTGCCAATGGCCTTTGAAGAACAGCAGCCCTTTGACCCGGCCTCGTTTGAGCATATCCCCGTTTTGCTGAACGAGTGCCTGACAGGGCTTGCCATCGACCCGGCGGGCACCTATCTGGACGGCACCGCTGGCGGCGCGGGACATTCCCGCCAGATCGCCCTGCGGCTGGACGCCGCCAAGGGCGGCAGGCTCATCTCGCTGGATCAGGACCCGGATGCGGTGCAGACCGCGCGCTCCCGCCTTGCCGGGCTGCCTGCCACCGTGGTGCAGATCAATTTCCGCTATGCGGGGCAGGCGCTGGAGCAGCTGGGCATTGAGAAGATCAACGGCGCATTGCTGGATCTTGGCGTTTCCAGCCACCAGCTGGACGATGCCGCACGGGGCTTTTCCTACCGGGCAGATGCACCGCTGGATATGCGCATGAGCCAGCAGGGCGAGACCGCTGCAGACCTTGTGAATACCGAGAGCCGCGAAGAACTGGCCCGCATCCTGCGGGATTACGGCGAGGAGCCCTATGCGTGGCAGATCGCGGGAAAGATCGTGGAGGCGCGGGAAACTGCTCCCATCCTGACCACCCTGCAGCTGGCAGATATCGTAGCAAGCGCCATGCCTCCGGCAGAGCGCCGCAAAAACAAAAACCCCTCCCGCCGCACCTTTCAGGCACTGCGCATTGCAGTGAACCACGAACTGGACGCGCTGGAAGAGGGCTTGGATACCATTTTCGATCACCTTGCACCGGGCGGCCGGTTGTGCGTGATCACCTTCCACTCTCTGGAGGACCGGCTGGTCAAGAACAAGTTCCGCCGCTGGTCCACAGCCTGTACCTGCCCGCCGGAGTTTCCGGTGTGTGTATGCGGAGGCAAGGCAAAGGCAAAGCTTATCACCCGCAAACCCATTGAAGCTAATACGCAGGAGTTAGAGGAGAACCGGCGCAGCCGTTCTGCCCACCTGCGTGTACTGGAAAAATGCTGAGATGCCGGAAGCACCGGCATCGTGAGGAGGAGAGGAATCATGGGTCAGCCAGCATACGATCGTAACGCGGTGCGCCGCCGCAGGGCACCGCAGCCCCAGCGCAAAGCAAACCTGCGGGTAGCAAAGGGCGGCAAGCGGCGGTTGAACCCGCTGCAGGCCGCCGTACATAACGCCATGAATCTGGTGGCAGCAGCACTGCTGGTGGGCTTTGCCATCAGCCTGCTGTGGAGCGAGGCACAGCTGGTGGAGCTGAACGACCAGATCCAATCCACTAAGGCGCAGCTGGTCAGCGAGCAGAGCCAGTATACCTACTACAACAGCACTCTGAACAGCAAGACCAACATTGCCAGCGTGGAGGAGACCGCAGGGCGGCTGGGTCTGATGAAAGTAGACCCCAGCCAGATCACCTACATCCGCTTGGGGGAGAGCGGCGCACTGGTGCGCCGGGAATCCACCGTGCGGCAATGGACCGACTTTTTGTACACCGGTGCGGTGAACATTCTGGGCACCGTGAGATAACCGAAAAAAGCGTGCGGCAGCGCACGCTTTTTTCGGTTTATGGACACCGCAGTCTGAACAAATAACAGCGCAGGGCGTGCGGAATGCAGTGCACGCCCCGCAGGAGAGAACCAATGCAAGAACCTTTCCGTAACAAAAAAAGCAGGGGCTACCGCCTGCGTCCGGCCACCGGACGGGATCGGCTGGACAGCCGGGTGCGGCGGCTTTGCAGCCGTCTGGGCATCCTTGCGGTGGTGGTGGCAGCAGCCATCGTTATCCGCAGCCTGTATAATATCCAGATCATCCACGGAGCCGAGTACCGCCAGTACGCCGCCCAGCAGCAGCTGCTGGATACCACCATCAAGGCCACCCGCGGCGAGATCTATGATGCTTCCGGTATCACCCTTGCCTCTACCAGCGTGGTGTGGACCATCTGGGCAGACCCCAGTTACAGCAGCATCCTTTATACCAGCAAGACCAATGATGACGACACCGTGACAAAAACGCTGGACCCCGCCATGTGTGCCGAGGTGAGCCGGGAGCTGACGTTGCGTCTGCTCTCCGGGGACGGCGAGAGCATGGACAGCGTGGACACCTCCTCGGCAGAGTACCAGCAGCAGTACCAGACCGTTTACGATGCACTTTCCCGGCTGGATTCTTCCTACGTCACCCTTGCCACCAAGGTGAACAACGCGGTGAAGCTTTCCATTGAAAAGTACGTTGCCAGCTTCAACAAGGCGCACAAAAAGGCTACCGACACCTCCCGCAAGGGGCGCATCTCAGTGTCCTCGGAAAAGAGCTTCCAGCGCAACTACCCCTACGGCGCCTTTGCCGCAGCGGTGCTGGGCTTTACGGATGCGGATGGCGTTGGCACCTACGGACTGGAAAAATCCTACCAGTCCACCTTAGCCGGTGTGGATGGCCGCACCATCACCCAGCGCAACGCGGTGGGCAACGCCATTGCAGACGCCAACGCCACCACCTTTGCCGCCAAGGACGGCTCCAATCTGGTGCTGTCGCTGGACGTGAATGTGCAGGAGATCGCGGAGCGGTACCTGAACGAAGCCATTGCAGCCAATACGGTAGAAAACCGCGGCTGCGCCATTGTGATGAATGTCAAGACCGGTGCCATCCTTGCCATGGCCTCCAAACCCGACTTTGACCCCAACGACCCGCTGAACTACACCGCCAACGAGGCTTATCTCAACGAGCTGGTGCACGCAGAGCCGGAGCTTTACGGCGTCTATAAAAAGGACGCCGACGGCAACTACATCACCGATGAACAGGGCAACAAAATTCTGGACGAGGAAGCGGACTATTCCGGCTACTACCGGGATATCCTGTGGAAAAACAAGGCCATCACCGAACTGTACTACCCGGGCTCTGTGTTCAAGGTCATCACCTCTGCCATGGGCATCGACTCCGGCGTGGCGACCATGAACACCACCTTTACCTGCTCCGGCGCTTACGGCGTAGCCAAGGAGACCTACCACTGCGCCGGACGCAAGACGCACGGCCTGCTCAATATGGCCGAGGCGCTGCGCAAGAGCTGCAACATCTACTACATCCAGCTGGGGCAGCGCGTCGGCTCGCAGCAGTTCTATAACTACTTCGATGCTTTTGGCTTTACCGCCCGCACCGGCGTAGATCTGCCCAGCGAGACTAACTTTATGCAGTACTACCGCGCCGACCAGCTGGGCGAGGTGCAGCTGGCGTCCTCCTCCTTCGGTCAGGCCATGGCCATCACCCCGCTGCAGATGTGCACCGCCATTGCAGCCACCGTCAACGGCGGGTATCTGGTCACCCCCCATGTGGTGGATAAGATCACCGATGCCAACGGCAACGTCATTCAGGAGATCGGCGCAAACGTGCGCCGTCAGGTCATCAGTCAGAGCGCCAGCGAGGTCATCCGGGAGATGATGGAGTACGAGGTGGGCAACGGTACCGGCGGCGGCAAAAACGCCTATGTGTCCGGCTACCGCATCGGCGGCAAGTCCGGTACCTCCGAGCAGCTGAATATGCACCGCCGCGCCGACGGCGACTATAAAAAGGTGGCCTCCTTTGTGGCAGTGCTGCCCGCCAACGACCCGGAAATTCTGGTCTACGTCATGCTGGACGACCCCAACAACGCCCGGACGGACTATTCCTCCATCCTTGCAGCCCCTGTGGCGGGCAATATCATCAGTGAGGTGGCTCCCTATCTTGGCATCGCCACCGACGGCGAGGACCGCAGCGGCACCATCGTCACCGTGCCGAACCTTGTGGGCACCGAGTGGAGCAACGCGCAGGTGAGCCTGAATATTCAGGGCCTGAAGCATCAGCTGCAGGAGAGTCAGAGCAGCCAGTCTGCTGCCCCGGTCACCTACCAGTACCCCCACGCGGGCGCAAAGGTGCCCTACGGCACCACCATCTACCTGTATACCGATACCTACGAGGGCAGCCGCACCGAGGTGCCGGATGTGACAGGCAAGAGCCCGGACTTTGCCCGCCAGATGCTGAGCGCCGCCGGGCTGAACTGCGTGGTGGAGGGCAGCGGCACGGTGCAGGCGCAAAGCGCCGAGCCCGGCTCCAGCGTGCAGCGCGGCACCATCATCACCCTGACCTGTGGGTAAAACAGCTTTTTCGGCATCCTCGCCCAAGGCTTTCGGCATAAAGCACTGCCGCAAGGCAGTGACGGATGAGGGTGCAGCATTCAATAGAACGAGAGGGGATAGAACAATGGAAAAGATCCATGCAAGCAAGCTTCTGGCAGGGCTGGTGCCTGCCGGAAAACTGACCAGTGACCCGGAGGTGGCACTGGTCACCACCGACAGCCGCGAGGTAAAACCCGGCTGCATTTTTGTGGCCTTCCCCGGCGAGCGGTTCGACGGCCATGATTTCGCCGCCCGTGCGCTGGAGCAGGGCGCGGAGTATGTGGTGGTCAACCACCCCGTGCCCGGTGTGCCGGAGGAAAAGGCCATCCTTTGCCCGGACAGCTACCACGCCATGATGGTGATGGGCGCAAACTACCGCAGCCAGTACCACCCCAAAATGGTGGGTGTGACCGGCAGCGTAGGCAAGACCACCACCAAGCAGATGACCTACGCTGCCCTGAGCGGTTTTGGCGAGACCATCAAGACCGAGGGCAACCAAAACAATGAACTGGGAATGCCCCGCACCCTGATGCGGCTGGAAAGCAGCACCGAGTACGCGGTCATCGAGATGGGCATGAGCCATGCGGGCGAGATCGACCGTCTGGCGCGGGCGGCACGCCCGGATGTGGGCATCATTACCTGCATCGGCGTGTCCCATATCGGCAATCTGGGCAGTCAGGAGAATATCTGCAAGGCAAAGCTGGAGATCTGCAACGGCCTGCCGGAGGGCGCACCGCTGGTGCTGAACTACGATGACCCCTTCCTGCGCAAGGCAGTGCTGCCCGCCCATGTGCGCCCGGTGTGGTTCAGCCTGAGCGATGAAAACGCAGACGTCTGCGCCCTGTCCATCCGGCAGGAGACCGACGGCATGAGTTTTGTGCTGGAAGATCATGAGCACGGCACCTTTGTGGTGAACATCCCCGCCATGGGACGCCATAATGTGGCAAACGCTCTGGCTGCCTACTGCGCCGCCACCCGTCTGGGCTGCGACGCCAAGAAGGTCATCCGGGGCCTTTCCAACTTTGAGCAGACCGGCCGCCGCCAGAAGGTGGTGGACAGCGAGGGCGTGACCGTCATCGAGGACTGCTACAACGCAAACCCGGACAGCATGAAGGCTGCGCTGGCGATGTTTAAAGATTTCCCCTGCAAGCGCCGCTTTGCCCTGCTGGGCGATATGCTGGAGCTGGGCGAGCTGAGCCGCGAAGCACACGAGGAGCTGGGACGCCTTGCCGCCGAGAGCGGGCTGTACTGCCTGATCACCTACGGTGAGCAGGCCAAGCGCACCGCTGTGGTGGCTGCGGCCAAGGGGGTAGAGACCCTGCACGCGGACAGCTACCGCGAGGCTGCCGATGCCCTGCTGAGCCGGGTGCAGCCCGGCGATGCCATTCTGGTAAAGGCCAGCCACGGCATGGCACTGGAAAAAGTGTTGGATATCTTCTACGCAGAGCATAAAGAAGCGGAAGTATAACTATTTGGCGAAATGGAGTGTCTGATCTATGGAGCGTTTCGCCTTGGCAGCGGCGGTGGTGCTGGGCTTTGCCCTTACGGCAGCCCTGTGCAGCCTGTTTGTGCCGCTGCGGCGGGTGCTGGAACGCCGCGAACAACAACAGCAGCCGGTACAATCTGAGCAGCCCCGGCCTGCACCCCTGCGCGCCCCGCTGTGGGGTGGGCTGTGTGCTGCGGCGGGCACGGTGGCTGCGGTGGGCGTGGGCTGGCTTGCCGCCTGCGTGGGCCAGCCGGAGCTGCTGGGCAGCGAAGGCCGGTTGATGACGCGGCTGCTCACGGCACTGGCTGGGAGCCTTGCCTTTGGGGCAGTGGGTTTTGCAGAGGACCTTGCCCGGATGCGCAGCCCGGCGGCGCTGGGGCTGCGGCGGGACGTGCGGCTTTTGCTGGAAGCACTGGCTGCGGCCTTTGTCCTTTTGCTGCTGCGGGCAGCGGGCTGTCTGCCCCGGGGGCTGGGCGTGCCCGGGGCGGGGTATGTGCTGCTGGGCAGCGCCGTGCCCTTTTTATGGGCGGTGCTCATGGTGGCACTGGCCGAGTGCGCCCGCATCGCCGAGCGGGACGAGGGCGCAGTGTGCGGTGCAGCCTTTGTGGCCATGCTGGCGTTGATGATGGTAGAGGCCGGTCTGGGCGTTTCCGGGCTGGCGGTGCTGCCCGGAGCGCTGGCCGGGGCACTGGTGGCGCTGGGGCTGTGGGCGTTCCCTCCGGCAAGGCTGGGGGTGGGCTGCTGCGGCAGTCTGCTGGCAGCGGGTGCCATCGGCTGCATCCCGCTCAGTCTGGACATGACCAGCCTGACCGTGCCGCTGGCGCTGCCCTTCTGGGCGGCGGGCGGTCTTTTGGCAGCGCAGCTGCTGTGTGCAAAGCGCACCGGCAAGCCCTTGCGCTGCTGGGTAAAAAAGCATAAAATGAGCCCGGAGACGGTGTTCCTGTGCAGCTTTGCGCTGAGCGCTGTCGGCTATGTGCTGGCGCTGGCGCTGCTGCGCTGGTGCTGACCGGGCACGGAGAGGGAAGGGAGCGCAGATGGCGACTATCCGCAAAAAACACAGAGCGCCGGTGTCGGTGTTCCAGCGAGATCCGGGCCCGTGGTCCCGGCTGCTGATCGACTGGCTGGCTACGCTGGCTGTTATTATGATCTTTGGGCTGGTGATGCTGTTCAGTGCCAGCTACACCACCGGTTACCTGCGCATGGGCGACAGCTTCCACTATATCAAGCAGCAGGCGCTGTGCATGATGATCGGGCTGGCCTGTATGTTCCTGATGAGTTATATGGATCACCGCTTTTTGCGCAAGATGGTGGTGCCGGGCTACATCATTGTGCTGGCCATGCTGGCCGTCACCCTGACCATGGCACCCCTGAACGGCTGCCGCCGCTGGATCCGCTTCGGTGGGCTTACACTGCAATCCTCCGAGGTGGCAAAGTTTGAAATGATCCTGTTCAGCTCCCATCTTGCGGCAAAAGCGCCGCAGGTGGAGCGGCTGGACCCGGAGCGCCGCATCCTGCTTACACCCCGGGAGTGGCTGCGGGTGCGGGTGTGGAAGCAGCTGGTGGTGCCGGTGCTGCCCCTTATACCGGTGGTCATCCTGCTGGCGATGGAGCCGCACATGTCCGGCATCGTGCTGACGGTGGCGGTGGTGGGCACCATCCTGCTGCTGTCCGGCAGCGGCGGTGTGCTGACATGGGCGGGTGCCATCACGGCAGGCGCCCTGCTGGAAACCCTGCTCTCCCATGTGGACTCCATCCCTTACCTGCAAAAGCGTCTGGACGGATGGACACAGGATCTGAGCAAGATGACCGACCAGACCGTGCAGAGCCTTTACGCCATCGGCTCCGGCGGGCTGAAGGGGCTGGGGCTGGGCAACAGCGTGGAAAAGCAGCTCTGGCTACCGGAAAGCACCAACGACTTCATCTTCAGCGTGGTGTGCGAGGAGTTGGGCTTCATCGGCGCAGTGCTCATTATCGTGTTGTTCGTGCTGTTCATCGTGCAGGGGCTGCTCATCGCCTATAAGGCGGAGAACCTGTACTGCACCATGGTGGGCATCGGCATCATGGCACAGATCGCGTGGCAGGTGTTCTGCAATATCGCCGTGGTCACCAACACCCTGCCCAACACCGGCATCAGCCTGCCCTTCTTCTCCTCCGGCGGCACCAGCCTGATTTTGCTGCTGGCAGAAATGGGCGTGATGGTGAACATAGGCCGCAACGGCGAGCGGGTGGCGCAGCAGCGGGAGCAGATGCGTGCCCAGCGGGAAGCCGCCCGCGCTGAGCGCGAGGCAGAACTTGCCCGCAAGACTATTGACTTGGCTTCTGCCCGCGCAGCCCGCACAGAACAGTAAAACAAACCGCAAGCCCGCCCGGCCGCAGGCCGGGCGTTTATAAGGAGGAATCACCATGCGTGTTCTCATCGCAGCCGGCGGCACTGCCGGACATATCAACCCCGCACTGGCCATTGCCGGTGCTCTGAAAAAGGCTGACCCTACCGCCGAGATCCACTTTGCAGGCCGTAAGGAGGGCATGGAGTACCGTTTGGTCACACAGGCGGGCTACCCCTTCCACCACATCGAGATCACCGGTTTTCAGCGCAAGCTCAGCCTGCACAACATCAAGCGCAATATCATTACCCTGTGGAATCTGGCTCTCTCCAGCCCCAAGGCCAAGGCCATGATGAAAGAGGTAAAGCCGGATCTTGTCATCGGCTGCGGCGGCTATGTGTCCGGCCCGGTGGTGCGCTGCGCCGCCAAAATGGGCATCCACACCGCTTTGCACGAGCAGAACGCTTTTCCCGGTGTGACCAACAAGCTGCTGGCCCCGGATGTGGATATCGTGTTTGCCGCTGTGCCCGCCGCTGTGGAAAAGCTGGGCGCACCGGACAAGACCCTTGTGGTGGGCAATCCCGTGCGGCCGGAGGTGTTTGTACAGGCCGCGAATCGCGAGGCCATCCGTGCACAGCTGGGTGCGGGCGACCGCACCGTCATCCTGTCCTTCGGCGGCAGCTTGGGCGCACGCCGGGTCAACGAGGTGGTGGCAGACCTGTGCGCATGGGAGCAGCACGAGCACAAGCCGGTGCTGCATCTGCATGCCACCGGGCAGTACGGGGTGCAGCTGTTTGAGCAGCTGCAAAAGCAGAAGGGCTTTGCCCCCGGCGACAGCCTTGTGGTAAAGGAATACATCAACAATATGCCGGAGCTGCTGGCAGCGGCAGACCTCGTCATCAGCCGCGCCGGTGCGCTGACGCTGGCCGAACTGGAAGCCGTGGGACGCGCCGCTGTGCTGATTCCCAGCCCCAATGTGGCGGAGAACCACCAGTACTACAACGCCATGGAGCTGCAAAAGGCCGGGGCGGCTGTGGTCATTGAAGAAAAAGACCTGACCGGCGAAAAGCTGGTGCAGACTGTTTCTACTATGCTGGCACAGCCCGGCAAGCTGGCCGAAATGGGCAAAAATGCCCGCAGTCTGTCGGTGGACGACAGTCTGGACCGCATCACTGCGGCGCTGCTCAAGCTGGTCAAGACCCCGTGATGCAGACGTGGAATAAACAGGAAAGAAGGTGCGAATGATGCAGCAGAACCGTGACCGCAACGGCAGACCCCGGAACACGAGACCCTATGATCTGAACCGGGATGTAGCGCGCACCTCTGCGCCTTCGCAGGATCATACGCCCCGGAGCACCGGTAGCAGCCGCTACGGCTACAACGGCGAGCCGCTCAGCCGCCCGCCCTCCCGCAGCGCCAACGGCAGTGTGCGCTCCTCCCGGGCAGATAACAGCATCCAGTTCCCCACCCAGTCCCAGACCCGCCGCCCGGCGCAGGGGCAGGGGAGCAATACCACCCAGTACCCCTCTGGCAGCCGTCCGGCGGGCAGCAGACCCAAAAACGCGAAGTCCGGCGGCAAGCAGCGCCGCCCGGCAAACAATGCCCGCAGCGGGCAGAACAGCCGGAAAAACCAGAACGCGCAGAACCACCCGAACCGGCAGCACCCGGCGGGCAACGGTCAGCGCCTGCGCCCGGCGCAAAGCGCCCCGCAGCAAAACCCTGCCCGGCGGGAAATGCGCAAAAAGCGCAAGGTGACCCGCGCTACCCTGCGCCGCCGCCGGATACTGCGCCGCCTGACCGCCTTTGCCATGCTGCTGTGCGTCATTGGCGCAGGCATCTACCTGACCATGACCATGCTGTTCCGTATCAACTCCATTCAGGTGCAGACCCCGGACGGCAAGCAGGTGACTGAGATCGCGGGCTATTCCGCAGACAGCATTCTGCAGCGGATGGGCGTGCAGCTGGAGGAGAACATCTTCAGCTTTGAACCCGGCGAAAAGGCCGCTGTGCTGGAGCAGAATTTCCCACTGCTGGGCTCCATCAAGGTGATCCGGGACTACCCCAACACCGTGGTGGTGCAGGTGACCGAGGCCGTGCCCGCCTACGCGGTGCAAAACGGCAATAAATGGCTTGTGATCTCGGACAAATGGAAGATCCTGTCCGAGGAAAGCACCCAGCCCGAGGGGCTTTGCACCCTGTACGGCGGCAAGCTGCAGGACACCACTCCGGGACAGGGCTTCTGGTTCGTGGACGATGCGGACGCGGCAAGCGCCTCCGGGTCGGAAACCGCCGAGAGCGAAAGTGCAGTGAGCACCGAGACCGCCCGCATGGAAGCGCTGCGCACACTGCGCAGCAAGCTGGAGGAATACGGCCTGTCGCAGGACGTGACACGGCTGGAAGTGGCAGACACCGAGCAGCTCGCATTTTTGTATCAGGACCGCATCAGCGTGCTGTTGGGTACGCTGAACGATCTGGATTATAAGCTGGACCGCGCCCGCTATGTGCTGACCAACGCCGACGGCAAGGGCTGCGGCCCCACCGACACCGGGCGGCTGGATTTCAGCCATACCAGCGCCAGCAGCACCCGCAAGATCTATTTTGCACAGGGCGAGCCTGCTTTGCCTTCCGGCTATGTGGTGCCGCCCAAGGCAGAGGAACCCGCCCCGGCAGAGGATGCCGCCGACAGCACCGACAGCACGGAAAGCACGGAAAGCGCGGATGCTGCCGACACCACCGAACCGGCAGCTGACGCGGACACCGAGCAGCTGCCCCTGACCCACCCTGACCGCATGACGGCCAACGAAGAAGAAAACCCCATGTAAAGAAGCTTTTTGGAGGAGACTGTATGAAGCTGGAACAACTGATGGAAGGCGTGCCCTTTACCCTTGTGCAGGGCAGTCTGGATACTGAGATCGCGGATATCATCTACGACAGCCGCAAGGCTGCCCCGGGGCTTTTGTTCGTGTGCATCGTGGGCACCCAGCGGGACAGCCACACGTTTGCCGCTGACTGCGCCGCCAAGGGGGTCAGCGCGCTGGTCATCCAGCACGACATCGATCTTTCTGCCATGCCCGGAGTGACCGTGGTCAAGGTGGAGAGCAGCCGCTATGCCATGGCGCTGATGAGCGCCAACCTCTTTGGCAACCCTGCCCGCCAGATGACCATGATCGGCGTCACCGGTACCAAGGGCAAGACCACCACCACCCACATGATCAAAAGCGTGCTGGAGGCCGCAGGCCGCAAGGTGGGCATGATCGGCACCAATGGCATCTACTATATGGGACGCCACAAGGACACCGCCAACACCACCCCGGAAAGCTACGAGCTGCAAAAGACCTTCCGGGAGTTTCTGGATGCCGGCTGCGACACCGCGCTGATGGAAGTGTCCAGTCAGGGCCTGATGATGGATCGCGTGGCGGGCGTGCACTACGATGTGGGCGTGTTCACCAACCTTTCGCCGGATCACATCGGCCCCGGTGAGCACAAGACCTTTGAGGAGTACCGCAGCTGGAAGGGACAGCTGTTCAAGCGCTGCGACGTGGGCGTGGTGAATATCGACGACGAGAACACCGCCGCCCTGCTGGAGGGCCACACCTGCAAGCTGGTGACCTACGGCCGCGATGAAAAGGCCGACTACCGCGAGACCGGCTACAAACTGCTGCGCACCCACGATTTTCTGGGCGTTGCCTTCCACATTACCGGCAAGGACGAGATGGACGTCAAGGTGAATATGCCCGGCGAGTTCAGCGTGTACAACGCGCTGGCAGCGCTGGCCGTGGGCAAGGTGCTGGGTCTGCCGGATGCCGCCATCCACGACGGTCTGGGCAAGTGCGTGGTGAAGGGCCGTGTGGAGCTGGTGCCCATCAGCAAAAAGTTCACTATCCTGCTGGATTACGCCCACAACGAGGTATCCACCGAGAGCCTGCTTACCACCCTGCGCGCCTACAAGCCCCACCGTCTGGTGGTGGTGTTCGGCTGCGGCGGCAACCGCTCCAAGCTGCGCCGCTACGGCATGGGCGAGATCTGCGCCAAGATGGCCGATTTCTCCATCCTCACCGAGGACAACAACCGCTTTGAAAAGGTGGAGGATATCATCGCGGACATCCGCGAAGGCATGAACAAGGGCAACCCGGACGCAAAGTTCGTGGAGATCCCCGACCGTCTGGATGCGCTGCACTACGCGGTGGATCACGCACAGGAGGGCGATTTGATCGCCGTCATCGGCAAGGGGCACGAGACCTACCGCGACCGCGAGGGCGTCAAGACCCCCTTCCTTGAGCGGGAGCTGCTGGAGGAATACGCACAGCAGATCGGGCTGGAATAAGAAAATAATATTATTATTGAGGGAAAAGCCGCTGCACAAAGCACTGTGCAGCGGCTTTTTTGCACCCTGTGCAGGGGGCTATATAAAAAGGAAGCAAACTGTGACAAAAATGTAAAAGATAAAAATCTTTAACTAAAACCATTGACTTATCCGACGGTTTGGCTATAATGGTCGTGTTCGATACCTCATAAATTTTAGGTAAATAATTAAACACAAACAGTGAACATAAAGGAGAACACTACCATGACTTTCGAGGAAATGAAGAAGATCGTTGTCGATACCCTGAGCTGCGATGAGGACAAGGTGACCATGGAGGCCAGCCTGACCGAGGATCTGGAGGCCGACAGCCTGGACGCTGTGGAGCTGAACATGGCACTGGAAGAGGCCTGCGGCGTGTCCATCCCCGATGAGGAGCTGGCAAACCTCAAGACCGTGGGCGATATCTTCAACTACATCAATGCCCATGTCTGAGGCTGACCGAGGCGAAACGCGATGAACAGTATCAAAGACCTGCTGCCGGGCAGTATGCGGGAGCGCACCTTCCAGCTGAAAGCCCGGCGGGATGCGGGTGCCGTGTGGAACGACCCGCAGTTCGTGGAATGCAAAAAGTGCGGACGCCGCGCCACCCGCCAGATCTGGAACAAGGCGCAGTACGTCTGCCCCAACTGCGGAGTGCACCTGCCCATCGGCGGGTACTACCGCCTGAGCCTCGTCCTTGACAAGGGCAGCTTCCGGGAGCTGGACGCCGACCTTGCCCCGCAGGATGTGCTGCAGTTTCCCGGCTACCCGGAAAAGCTGGAAGCACAGACCGGTAAGACCGGTCTGAAGGAAGCTGTGGTCACCGCCACGGGGCGCATCGAGGGCACCCCGGTTGTGGCAGCAGTGCTGGACAGCCGGTTCTTTATGGGCAGCATGAGCACCACCGTAGGCGAAAAGATCACCCGCGCCGTGGAGCACGCCACCGCAAAGCATCTGCCGCTGATCATCTTCTCGGCCAGCGGCGGCGCCCGGATGCAGGAGGGCATTTTCAGCCTGATGCAGATGGCAAAGACCTCTGCCGCCATCGAGCGGTTCTCTGCCCGGGGCGGGCTGTACATCAGTGTGCTGACCCACCCCACCACCGGCGGCGTGACCGCAAGCTTTGCCAGCCTTGGCGACATCATGCTGGCCGAGCCCGGGGCGCTGATCGGCTTTGCGGGCCCCCGGGTCATTGAACAGACCATCGGCGAAAAGCTGCCCGCAGGCTTCCAGCGCAGCGAGTTCCAGTACGAGCACGGCTTTGTGGACAAGGTAGTGCCCCGTACCGAAATGCGCGAAACACTGGCGCAGCTGCTGCGGCTGCACGCCTGAGGGAGGGAGCGCCTTATGATCAAGGACATCTTACAACAGCTCGCACCGCTGGATGAAAAGATCGCCGCCCTGCGCGGCGACCCGGCGGACGAGAACATGACCGATATCACCAACCACGCTGCCGAGCTGGCAGAGCTTTCCGCACAGGAGGACGCTTTGCTGTCCGGCTGCGGGGCACTGACCGCAGAGGACAGGGTCTTTCTGGCCCGTCACCCGGAGCGCCCCCACATCGATGAGATCGTGGATGCACTGTTCACCGACTTTTTTGAGCAGTGCGGCGACCGTCAGTGCAAGGAGGATGCCGCCATTCTGGGCGGTGTGGCGCTGTTCCACGGCCAGCCGGTCACAGTCATCGGCCACCGCAAGGGCAGCACACTGGAAGAAAACCTGCGCTGCAACTTTGGTATGCCCGGGCCGGAGGGCTACCGCAAGGCTCTGCGCCTGATGAAGCAGGCCGAAAAATTTGACCGTCCCATCATTACCTTCATTGACACCCCGGGCGCATACCCCGGCAAGGACGCCGAGGAGCGCGGACAGGGCGAAGCCATTGCCCGCAACCTGATGGAGATGAGCGGCCTGACCGTGCCGGTGATCGCAGTGGTCACCGGTGAAGGCTCCTCCGGCGGCGCACTGGCGCTGGGTGTGGCAAACCGCATCCTCATGCTGGAAAATGCCGTCTACTCGGTGCTGAGCCCTGAGGGCTTTGCCAGCATCCTGTGGAAGGATTCCTCCCGCAGCGGCGAAGCCTGCGAGATCATGAAGCTGACCGCGCAGGATCTGTACAAGGACGGCATCGTGGAGGAGATCATCCCGGAGCCGGTGGGCGGCGCCCAGCGCGCCCACGGGGTACTGTTCGGTGATCTGGACGAGGCACTGCGGCGTCAGCTGCGCAGCCTTGCCCGCATGAACGGCCGTCAGCTGGCCGAGCAGCGCTACCAGAAATTCCGTCAGATCGGAGAAATGAGGAAAGCATGAAGGGTTTGCGTCTGATCGCCACCGGCGGGGCTTTGCCCGGCCGCACGGTCACCAACGAAGAGCTGAGCCGCACCGTGGATACCAGCGACGAGTGGATCACCACCCGCACCGGCATCCGCACCCGGCACTACTGCACCGAGGGCGAAAATGCCGCCACACTGGCCATTGCTGCCGCAAAGCAGGCGCTGCAGCGCAGCGGCCTTGCTCCGGCAGACATTGCCTGCTGCGTCTGCGCCACCCTTTCCGCGCCGGATGCCACCCCAAGCGTGGCCTGTCAGGTGCAGGCGGCGCTGGCGCTGCCGGAAAACCGCCCTGCACTGGACGTGAACGCCGCATGCTCCGGCTTTTTGTATGGCACGGCGGTGGCGCGCGGCCTGCTGGCTACGCTGGGCGGGCAGTACGCGCTGGTCATCGGCACAGAGGCGCTCTCCCGCCTGATGGATCCCGCCGACCGTTCCACCTGTGTGCTGTTCGGCGATGGTGCCGGTGCAGCGGTGTTTGAACTGACCGACACCTCCGTGCCCTTTGCCATCACGCTGGGTGCCCGGGGCGATGCCGCCATCCATGCCGGCGGCCCCAGCCGCGCAGGCTCGGCACCCATCAGCATGGACGGCAGGGCGGTGTTCCGCTTTGCGGTGGATGCCCTGCCCAAATGCCTGCACAACGTACTGGACGAGACCGGCCTTACGCTGGACAATCTGGACTGGGTGGTCTGTCATCAGGCCAACAGCCGCATCATCGACCACTGCGTCAAGGCGCTGCACGCCGACGGTGCAAAGTTCTACAAAAACATGGATCGCCACGGCAACACCAGTGCGGCCAGCATCCCGGTGGCACTGAACGAGCTGGCTGAGAGCGGCCAGCTGCACCCCGGCCAGACCCTTGCCTGCATCGGCTTTGGCGGCGGCCTGACATGGGGCGGCATGATCGTGGAATATAAAGGATAAAGACCATGAAACTTTTAAACGAGATCTTGGGGACGAAATACCCCATCATTCAGGGCGGCATGGCAAACATTGCCACCGGCGAGTTCGCTGCTGCCTGCTCCAACGCCGGTGCGCTGGGCATCATCGGTGCGGGCGGCATGAATGCCGATACCCTGCGCCAGAACATCCGCCGCTGCCGGGAGCTGACCGACAAGCCCTTTGGCGTGAACATCATGCTCATGCACCCGCAGGCAGATGAGTTTGCCCAGATCGTGGTGGAGGAAAAAGTCGCCGTGGTCACCACCGGCGCAGGCAACCCGGGAAAGTACGTTTCCATGTGGAAAGCTGCCGGCATCAAGGTGATCCCGGTGGTGGCTGCTGCCGTGCTGGCACGGCATCTGGAGCCGCTGGGCATTGACGCCGTCATTGCCGAGGGCACCGAAAGCGGCGGCCATGTGGGCGAGATGACCACCATGGCGCTGGTGCCGCAGGTAGTGGATGTGGTCAGTGTGCCGGTCATCGCGGCGGGCGGCATTGCAGATGGCCGTCAGCTGGCGGCTGCGCTGGCGCTGGGCGCCTGCGGTGTGCAGGTGGGTACCTGCCTGCTGGCAAGCGAGGAGTGCCCCATCCACCCCAACTACAAGGCCGCGCTGCTCAAGGCCGGGGACAGTGACACCATCGTTACCGGGCGCACTGTGGGTGCACCGGTGCGTGTGCTGAAAAACCGCATGAGCCGGGAGTATGTCCGTCAGGAAAAGGCGGGCGCGGACAAGATGGAACTGGAAAAATACACGCTGGGCAGCCTGCGCCGCGCCGTCTTTGAGGGCGACACGGTAAGCGGCAGCCTGATGGCCGGTCAGGTAGCCGGAATGCTGCACGAGGTACGCCCCGTGGCCGACATCCTTGCCGACCTGTGGCAGGGCGGGAGGCAGCGCATTGCAGCGCTGAACACCGAATGCTGACCCTTGGCGGCAAGCCCCTGCAACTACCCATTTTGCAGGGCGGCATGGGCGTGGGCGTCTCGCTGGGCGGGCTGGCCGGTGCGGTAGCAGCCTGCGGCGGCATGGGGTGCATCTCCACCGCCGATGCAGGCTACCGCGAGCCGGATTTTGCCCGCGACCCGGCGGCAGCCAATCACCGCGCCCTGACCGCAGAGATTCAAAAGGCCAAGGCCATTGCCGGGGGCATGGGTCTGGTGGCCATCAACGCCATGGTAGCCACCCGGGACTATGCCGACGCCATCCGCACCGCCGTGGCGGCGGGGGTGGATGCCGTGGTCTCCGGTGCGGGTCTGCCGCTGGAGCTGCCGGGCATCGTGGGCACCAAAGAGGTGGCCATTGCGCCCATCGTATCCAGCGCCCGGGCGGCAAAGCTCATCCTGCGCCGCTGGGCAAAGGGCTTTGACCGCACCGCCGATTTTGTGGTCATCGAGGGCTGCAAGGCGGGCGGGCATCTCGGCTTTGCCGAGGAGGACCTGCTGGCCGACCGCTGCCAGACCTTGGACGAAATTCTGCCCGGGGTGCTGGCGGAGGTAAAACCCTACGAGGAGCAATACGGCCACGCCATCCCGGTATTTGTGGCGGGCGGCGTGTACACTGGTGCCGACATGGCACACTTTACAAAGCTTGGCGCTGCGGGTGTGCAGCTTGCCACCCGCTTTATCCCCACCTACGAGTGCGACGCCTCCCAGACCTACAAGGACGTGCTGCTGGCGGCAAAGCCGGAGGATGTGCGCATCATCCACAGCCCGGTGGGAATGCCCGGCCGCGCGCTGAACACCCCGCTGGTGCAGGCGCTGGCCGAGGGCAAGCGCTTCCCGCCCAAGCACTGCGCCCGGTGTCTCAAGACCTGCGACCCCGCCGCCGTGCCCTACTGCATCACCCACGCCCTCATCGAGGCGGTGAAGGGCAACGTGGAGGAAGGGCTCTTCTTCTGCGGCGAAAACGTGGGCAGGCTGGACCGGATGCGCACCGTGCGCGAGCTGATGGACGAACTTGTGACCGAATGGAGGCAGAATTTATGAAGCTTGCCGTACTTTACGCCGGTCAGGGTGCGCAGCACCCCGGCATGGGCAAGGAATTTTACGAAGCATCTCCCGCCTTCCGGGCGGCCTTTGACAGCGCAGCGCTGGATTTTGACCTGCACCGCGTCTGCTTTGAGGACCCGGACGGCGTTTTGAACCAGACCGAATACACCCAGCCCTGCATGGTGGCCTTTGCCTGCGGCGTGACCGCCGTGCTGGCCGAAAAGGGCGTAAAGCCCGCCTATCTGGCGGGGCTTTCGCTGGGCGAATACTCCGCGCTGCAGGCAGCCGGGGTATTCACCGCAAAGCAGGCCATCGAGTTGACCGCCTTCCGGGGCAAGGCCATGGCCGAGGCTGCAAAGGGCCTTGCCTGCGGCATGACCGCCGTGCTGGGGCTGGACAGAGAAAAACTGTCCGCCTGCTGCGAGCAGGCGGCTGAGGCAGGCTGTGTGCAGATCTGCAACTACAACTGCCCTGGGCAGCTGGTCATCGGCGGCGAAAAGGCCGCTGTGGAGCAGGCTGCCGCGCTGGCAAAGGAAGCCGGTGCCCGCCGCTGCATCCCGCTGAAGGTCAGCGGCCCCTTCCACACAAAGCTGATGGCTCCCGCAGGGGATGCGCTGGCACAGCGCTTTGCGGGCGAAAGCTTCGGCACCATGGAGACGCCGGTGCTGTTCAACTGTCTGGGGCATGAAAAGGCCGAGACCGACAGCATCCCGCAGCTGCTGGTAAAGCAGGTGCAGAGCAGTGTCTACATGGAAGATACCCTGCGCCGTCTGGGCGAGCTGGGTGTGGACCACATTCTGGAAGTCGGCCCCGGCAATGCCCTGAGCGGTTTTGTGAAAAAGACCCTGCCCGGGGTGGTCTGCACCGCAGTGGAGACCCCGGAACAGCTGGATGCGGTGCTGACCGCATGGAAGGATGCAGAATGAGTGAAGAAAAGCTGACCCGCGCCGCCATTGTTACCGGCGGCAGCCGGGGCATTGGCCGCGCAGTGTGCGTGGCACTGGCAAAGCAGGGCTGCAATGTGGTGGTGAACTACTGCCACGGCGCAGAGCCTGCGGAGCAGACGGCAGCCCTCTGCCGCGCCGAGGGCGTGCAGGCGGTGACCGTGCAGGCGGATGTATCCACCGCCGAGGGCTGCAAGGCGCTGTTCGATGCTGCCGCCGAGGCCTTTGGTCGGGTGGATGTGCTGGTGAACAACGCGGGCATCACCCGGGACAACCTGATTTTGCGCTTGACCGAGCAGGATTTTGACGCGGTGCTGGACACCAACCTGAAAAGCGCCTTTCTCTGCTGCAAGGAGGCCGCCCGTCGCATGGTGCGCCAGCGCTATGGCCGCATCGTGAACCTTTCCAGCGTGGTGGCGCTGCGCGGCAACGCCGGGCAGACCAACTACGCCGCCAGCAAGGCGGGGCTCATCGGCCTGACCAAGAGCCTTGCCCGGGAGCTGGCTGCGCGGAACGTGACCGTGAACGCGGTAGCACCCGGCTTTATCGACACCGACATGACTGCCGTGCTGCCGGAGGCGGTGCGCACCGGCATGACGCAGGGCATCCCCGCAGGCCGTGCAGGCCAGCCGGAGGATGTGGCACAGGCAGTGGCGTTTTTTGCCGCAGAACAAAGCAGCTATCTCACCGGGCAGGTGCTCTGTGTGGACGGCGGCATGGCAATGTAAAGGAGAACCCTTATGGAAAAACGCAGAGTTGTGATCACCGGCCTTGGCACGGTGAACCCGCTGGGTAACAATGTGGCCGACAGCTGGGCGGCAGCCCGTGCCGGTAAATGCGGCATCGGCCCCATCACCCAGTTCGACACCACCGACTTCAAGTGCAAGCTGGCCGGTGAGGTAAAGGATTTTGACCCCGCGACCGTGGTGGACAAAAAGGAAGTCCGCAAGATGGCGCGCTTCACCCTGCTGGCACTGGGCGCTGCCGCCGAAGCCATTGCAGACAGCGGCCTTGATACCGAGGCCGAGGGCAAGGACATTGGCGTCATCCTGTCCAGCGGCATCGGCGGTCTGCCCACGATCGAGGAGCAGCACGCCCGCGGCGAGGAAAAAGGCATGGAGAAGGTAAGCCCCTACTTTGTGCCCATGGCCATTGCCAACATGGCAGCGGCACAGGTGGCTATCCGCTTTGGTCTGAAGGGGATGTGCACCTGCCCGGTCACGGCCTGCGCCGGCGGCACCAACGCTGTGGGCGACGCCTTCCACCGCATCCGGGACGGCTACGAGTCGGTAATGGTCTGCGGCGGCGCGGAGAGCTGCATCAGCCCCTTGGGCATCGGCGGCTTTACCAGCATGAAGGCGCTTTCCACCGCCACCGACCCGGACGCTGCCAGCCTGCCCTTTGACGCCCGCCGCGGCGGCTTTGTCATGGGCGAGGGCAGCGGTGTGCTGGTGCTGGAAGAGCTGGAGCACGCAAGAGCGCGCGGCGCACACATCTACGCCGAGGTGGTGGGCTACGGTGCCAACTGCGATGCCTACCACTTTACCGCCCCGGCTCCCGGCGGCGCAGGTGCCATCGACTGCATGAAGCTGACCTTGGCGGATGCTGGGCTTGCACCGGAGCAGGTGGACCACATCAACGCCCACGGCACCGGCACCCACATGAATGATGCCTGCGAGACTGCCGCCATTCACGCGGTGTTCGGCGCACATGCCAAGGAGATGACCGTGGTCAGCACCAAGAGCATGACCGGCCATCTGCTGGGCGGTGCGGGCGGCATTGAAGCCGTGTTTACCGCGCTGGCACTGCGGGACCAGTTTGCACCGCCCACCATCCACTACGCCCAGCCTGACCCGGAGTGTGATCTGGATTATGTGCCCAACACCGGGCGGCAGCAGGAAATGCAGTATGCGCTGAGCAACAGTCTGGGCTTTGGCGGCCACAACGCCTGCATCGCCCTGCGCAGATGGGAGGGCTGACCCATGGCAGAGCCTCGTACCGTGCGTGAAAACGCCAACACCCTGAGCAGTGTGCAGATCGCAGAAATTCTGCCCCACCGCTACCCCTTTGCCCTCGTGGACCGTGTTCTGGACTACGAGCCGGGGCAGTGGGCCATCGGCCGCAAGTGCGTCACCCGCAACGAGGAATTTTTCAACGGCCACTTCCCGGCGCAGCCGGTCATGCCCGGCGTACTGCTGCTGGAGGCGCTGGCACAGACCGGTGCTGTGGCAGCGCTGAGCCTGCCGGAAAATAAGGGCAAGCTTGCGCTGTTCGGCGGCATCAAGAGTGCCCGCTTCCGCAAGCAGGTCACCCCCGGGGACGTGCTCACCCTCCACTGCGAGCTGGTGCAGCAGCACGGCGCTGTGGGCGTAGGCAAGGCCTCGGCATGGGTGGACGGCAAGTGTGCCGTCACCGCAGAGCTGACCTTTGTGCTGACCGAAGCAGCAGAATAAAATGAATGCAAAAAGAGATAGGCGATCCCTTTTCGGGAAAGCCTATCTCTTTTTTGCTGGGGTTATTTGTGCTTATTCCAAGCTGGCTTACTCTGCGGCGGCTGTCCCGGCGTCTGCTTCAGCAGTGGGGGCAGACTCTGCCGTGGCGGTTTCGGTTGGGGCGGTCGCCGCCTGCTCCTTCTCCACCCACTCCCGCACACGGTCGGGGCGGTTGGTGATGTAGGCATCGGCGCTGGTGCGCAGCAGGCTGCGGACGGAATCTTCCGTATCCACCGTCCACAAAGACACCTTGATGCCCATCTCGTGCAGTTTGTCAATGAAACCGGCGTTTTTGTAGGCGGTGTGGTACTCGCAGCTGACCCACTCCGGCACAAAGTCCAGACTGCGGATGTAGGCGGGCAGATCTCGCTGCGCCATCAGGTTTTTGTAGATCTCGTTCAGGCTCTCGCCGGGAAAGTTTGCCCGCAGCATACTTACCTTATCGGTCAT
Source organism: Faecalibacterium sp. I4-1-79 (assembly GCF_023347235.1). Lineage (GTDB taxonomy): Bacteria > Bacillota > Clostridia > Oscillospirales > Ruminococcaceae > Faecalibacterium > Faecalibacterium tardum. The sequence goes on from NZ_CP094467.1 coordinate 519,759, forward strand.
CCAGCGGGTCATCCAGCTGCAATTTTCCTCGTCGGCTGCGCTCTCCGGCAGGGCAGCATCCATGGCTTCCATGTCCTCTATGCCGTTGGTCAGTCCCAGATCCTTCCAGATGATGGGTGGCGGCAGCAGCATGCTTTCCAGCTCGCCGTATACCAGTGCACCTACCCGCAGTTCGGGCAGCAGCTGCTTAGCCTGCCGCAGCAGCGCGTGGTTGAAGGAAACAAGAATCACCTGTTTTACCATCTCGGTCTGCTGCAGCACCTCCAACACCCGGGGCACAAAGTCCGGGTCGTTGTTCATGGTGGATTTCAGCTCCAGATGCACGGTGCATCCCGGCATCTGCTTGCACAGCTCCATGGCTTCCTGCAGGGTGGCGATCTTTTCGTCCTGATAGATGGCGTCCTTCCAGCTGCCGAAATCCAGCTCTTTCAGATCGCCCATGGTCATATCGTAGATCTTGCCGGAAATATCCGTGTGCAGATCGATCATATAGTCATGGTGGATCACAAGCCCGGCGTCAATGGTCTGCTGTACGTCCATCTCTACGCCGTCCGCGCCAATCTCCATGGCTTTTTTAAAGGCTGTCAGGGTGTTTTCCGGTGCAAGATAGGAAGCACCGCGGTGTGCAATGATCTGTGGTGTCATAAATTTTCTCCGTTATCGGTTCGTCCTCACACGTTTACGCCCCGGCGCTGCCATACCGCAAACAGTGCCGGGGCGCTTGCTCAGGTCAGATCCTCGCCGTCTGAAGCGATGACCTTTTTATACCAGTAAAAACTGTCCTTCCGGCTGCGGGCAAGGGTGCCGTTGCCGTCGTTGTCCTTGTCCACATAGATAAAGCCGTACCGCTTTTTCATCTCGCCGGTGGAGGCGCTTACAAGGTCGATGGGGCCCCATGTGGTGTAACCCATCAGGGGCAGACCGTCCTCGTTGATGGCCTTTTCCATCTCCTCGATGTGCGCCCGCAGGTAGTCGATGCGGTAGCTGTCGTGGATGGAGCCGTCCGGCTCTACGGTATCCACCGCGCCCAGACCGTTTTCCACGATGAACATGGGCTTTTCGTACCGGTCGTAAATGGTGTTCAGGGTCACCCGCAGACCCACCGGGTCGATGGCCCAGCCCCACTCGCTGGTCTTCAGGTAGGGGTTCTTCACCGATGCCGACACAGCGTTGCCTTCCGCATTCTCTGCCGCCATCAGCTCCTTATCCACCGTGATGCAGCGGCTGGAATAGTAGCTGAAGGATACAAAATCCACGGTGCCCTCCCGCAGCGTGCGGTCGTCCTCGGGCTGTGTGTGCAGCTGCACCCCGGCGCGCTCCATCCGCTTTTTAGCCCACACGGGGTAAGCGCCGCGCACCTGTACATCGGTAAAGAAGTAGTTGTCCCGGTCTGCCTCCTGCGCCGCCCGCACATCCTCCGGGGCGCAGGTGCGGGGGTAGAACTGCCCTGCCGCCAGCATACAGCCCACCATGGCGTCCGGCATTTTTTCGTGCGCCAGCTTTACCGCCTTTGCGCTGGCCACCAGCTCGTGATGGGCGGCCTGATACTTGACCTGCTCCACATTTTCGCCGGGGTAGAATACCAGCCCTGCACCGGTAAAGGACAGGTGCAGCAGCATGTTGATCTCATTAAAGGTGAGCCAGTACTTCACCTTGCCTTTGAAGCGGTCGAACAGCACCTCGCAGTAGTGGACGTAGGCGTCCACCATGCGGCGGTCTTTCCAGCCGCCGTATTTTTTGATGAGGGCAATGGGAGTGTCAAAGTGACAGATGGTGACCAGCGGCTCGATGCCGTACTTATGGCACTCGTCAAAAATGCTGTCGTAGAAGGCCAGTCCTGCCTCGTTGGGCTGGGCGTCATCGCCGTTGGGCAGGATGCGGGTCCATGCAATGGACAGCCGGAAGCACTTGAAGCCCATCTCTGCAAACAGGGCGATATCCTCTTTATAATGGTGATACAGGTCAATGGCCTCGTGGCTGGGGTAGAAATGTGCGTCATCGCAGCCCAGCATTTCCATATAGCCCGTTGCCACCGGAAAACGGTCCGGGCCGAAGGGGGTCACGTCCACCGTTGCCAGACCCTTGCCGTCTGCCTGCCATGCACCCTCGCACTGGTTGGCGGCGGTAGCGCCGCCCCACAAAAAGCCCTTGGGAAATTTGCCCATACTCTTTACCTCCTTGTTTACTTTTGCGCCCCTGCGGAGCGCAGATATACTCATACTACTATGATACCGCAACCGGCGGCACTTGTCCATGACTGCATTTTGCAAAGGCGGGTGTATTTGGGGATAAAGTACGACTTTTATCGTCAAAACGCCGAAATTCCCTGCTGTTTTTTGCGCACTTTTCACGATAAAAACACAAAACTTGCCCGTTTTTCTTTTATTATGTTCCTTTTAAACCGCGCGGCAGTATGGTAAAATAGTAAGGTAAGAACTGCGCCGCGCTGCTGCGCTGCTGAGAACATGGAAAAATGGAGTGTTTGATTATGACAGAGTTCAAACCCATCAAAGAAGGCAAGGTCCGCGAGATCTACGACAATGGCGACAGCCTGATCATGGTTGCTACCGACCGCATTTCTGCGTTTGACGTCATCCTGAAAAACAAGGTCACCAAAAAGGGCACCGTGCTCACCCAGATGAGCAAGTTCTGGTTCGATTACACCCGCGATCTGCTGCCCAACCACATGTTGAGCGTGGATGTGCAGGATATGCCGGAGTTCTTCCGCCAGCCCCAGTTCACCGGCAACAGCATGATGTGCCGCAAGCTGACCATGCTGCCCATCGAGTGCATTGTGCGCGGCTACATTACCGGCAGCGGCTGGGCAAGCTACCAAAAGACCGGTAAGGTATGCGGCATCCAGCTGCCCGAGGGTCTGAAGGAGTCCGATAAGCTGCCCGAGCCCATCTACACCCCCTCCACCAAGGCAGAGATCGGCGACCACGACGAGAACATCTCCTACGAGCAGAGCATCGACGTGCTGGAGAAGCAGTTCCCCGGTCACGGTCTGGAGTACGCCACTAAGCTGCGCGACTACACCATTGCCCTGTACAAGAAGTGCGCCGAGTATGCACTGTCCCGCGGCATCATCATTGCCGATACCAAGTTCGAGTTTGGTCTGGACGAGGACGGCAACGTGGTGCTGGGCGATGAGATGCTGACCCCGGACTCCTCCCGCTTTTGGCCGCTGGAGGGCTACGAGCCGGGTCACAGCCAGCCCTCCTTCGACAAGCAGTTCGTGCGCGACTGGCTGAAGGCCAACCCCGACAGCAACTACGACCTGCCGCAGGATGTCATTGACAAGACCATTGCCAAGTATCTGGAGGCTTACGAGCTGCTGACCGGCAAAAAGCTGTAAGCGTATCCCGTATCCATAAAAATCAAGGCTGCTGCGGAAAATTTTCCGCAGCGGCCTTTTTTGCACCCACCTCTTGACATTGAGCAGGGAGATGAGTAATATATGTATCGTATCAAACAGTTTCACATCGAACGATTTGACCGAAACAGAGGAAAACCATTATGTGTACACAACACCCTATTGAAGAGCACTGCAAGCTGGACCCGCCGTGGGATGGGCCGCAGGTTATTCCCGCCCAGCTGCGCCGGGTGGATAACCTGATCTTCCGCAGGCTGAACCAGTTTTCCCGCGCCAACGGGGTAGAACAGACCACCCCCATGCACGGGTGGATCATCGAGTATCTCTACCGCCACCGGGACGAGCCGGTGTTCCAGCGGGACATCGAGAGGGAGTTTTCCATCACCCGCTCCACCGTGACGAACATTTTGCAGCTGATGGAGCGCAAAGGCTACATCCGGCGGCAGAGCGTGCCGCAGGACGCCCGGCTCAAGCAGCTGGTTTTGACCGAGGAGGGCATCCAACGGCACGAAAAGACCCTGCTTTCCTTCCACCAGACCGACGATTATGTGGCCGGACTGCTGACCGAGGAGGAGAACGCAGAGCTGCTGCGGCTGCTGAACAAGCTGCGGGAGGCGTTGAAATAACGTTGCTTGCCGAGGGATGTTCTCTTTTGGTGGCAAAAGAGAACCAGAAAACCACCAGCGATTTCGACGCGCTGGAGCCACGAAAAAGGGGCTGCTCGCCCCTTTTAACCCCAAAGAAGTGGGCTACACCGGAAAAAACTGAAGATTCACGCCTGTTCGGCGTGAAGATCTTTTAACCGTTTTTTCCGGCTCCGCCGATTTAAAGCCCCTCAGTCTCGCTACGCTCGACAGCTCCCCCCGGGGGAGCGGGTACGCCCGAAAACTTTGCGGGTTAGCCTAAGACTTTCCCACCATGCCAAAGGCTCCCTCCCAGAGGGAGCTGTCGCCGCAGGCGACTGAGGGAGTTCAGCTACCTTTTCCGTCAAAGCGCCGAAAAAGGACTTGCTAAATTAGCAATTATGAACATTTTGCGAAACGTCTTGACATTTAAATTGTTTTGTATAAAATTGTTTTGTAACAAACAAATAAATTCAACAGGAGGGAACTCAGATGATCAAAAAGCTTGTGTCGCATCTGGGCGAGTATAAAGCCGCCTCGATCAAGACACCGCTCTTTGCTGCGCTGGAAGCCATTATGGATGTGCTGCTGCCCACCATCATGGCCTTTATCATCGATCAGGGCATTGAAAAGGGCGATATGAACGCCATCATCCGCTACGGCCTGCTTACCTTTCTGGTGGCAGCCATTGCGCTGGTGCTGGGCGTGCTGGCGGGCAAGTACGCCGCCGAGGCATCCACCGGCTTTGCCGGAAATCTGCGCGATGCCATGTATGAAAACATCCAGCATTACTCTTTTTCCAACATCGACAAATTTTCCACGGCAGGTCTTGTCACCCGCATGACCACCGACGTGACCAACGTGCAGAACGCCTTCCAGATGATTTTGCGCATGTGCGTGCGCGCCCCGGTGCATCTGGTGTTTGCAATGTTCATGGCTGTGGTCATCGGTGGCCCGCTGTCGCTGGTGTTCGTGGTGGCGGTGGCCTTTCTGGTGGCGGTGCTGGCTGCCATCATGATCCCCACCTTCCACATCTTTGACCGTGTGTTCAAGAACTACGATAACCTCAACGCCTCGGTGCAGGAGAATGTTTCTGCCATCCGCGTGGTAAAAAGCTTTGTGCGCGAGGGCTTCGAGAACGAAAAATACACTGCCGCCTGCGAGAGCCTGTACAAGCAGTTCGTCAACGCGGAAAGCCGCCTGAGCTTCAATAACCCCGCTATGCTGGTGGCGGTGTACGGCTGCAACATCGCGCTGAGCTGGTTCGGCGCAAAGTATGTGCTGCACGGTGCCATTACCACCGGCCAGCTGAACGCCCTGTTCGGCTATATCATGAACATCCTCATGGCACTGATGATGCTGAGCATGGCCTTTGTCATGATCGCCATGTCCGCCGCTTCTGCCAAGCGTATCGTGGAGGTGCTGGACGAGCACACCGACCTGCCCCCGGCAAAGCAGCCGGTGCAGCAGGTGGCAGACGGCAGCATCCAGTTTGACCACGTTACCTTCAAGTATAAGCACGGCAGCGGTCAGCCGGTGCTGAACGATATCAGCTTTACCATCCAGCCCGGCGAGACGCTGGGCATCATCGGCGGCACCGGCAGTGCAAAGTCCAGTCTGGTGCAGCTGATCCCCCGCCTGTACGATGCCGAGAGCGGCACCGTGCGTGTGGGCGGCGTGGACGTGCGGGATTATAACCTTGACGTGCTGCGCCGCGAGGTCTCCATGGTGCTGCAGAAGAATGTGCTGTTCAGCGGCACCATTCTGGATAACCTCCGCTGGGGCGATGCCAACGCCACCGAGGAAGAGTGCATCCGCATGGCAAAACTGGCCTGCGCGGATGAATTCATCCAGCGCTTCCCGGATAAGTACAATACATGGATCGAACAGGGTGGCTCCAACGTGTCCGGCGGCCAGAAGCAGCGCCTGACCATCGCCCGCGCCCTGCTGCGCAAGCCCAAGGTGCTGATCTTGGACGACTCCACCAGCGCCGTGGATACCGCGACCGATGCCAAGATCCGCAAGGCCTTCCGGGAGGAGATCCCCGGCACGACCAAGATCATCATTGCACAGCGTATTTCCTCGGTGCAGGATGCAGACCGCATTCTGGTGCTGGAGAACGGTCAGATCAACGGTCTGGGTACCCACGCAGAGCTGCTGGCGACCAACGCCATCTATCAGGAGGTCTACAACAGCCAGACGCAGGGCGGCGGCGATTTTGACAAGCAGGGAGGTGCGCAGTAATGGCAGTAAAAGAAGTACATGGCCCCGGCCCGCGGGGCGCACGGGGGCCGCGCCCCAAGGTGGAAAACCCGGGCAAGCTGCTCAAGCGCATTATGGATGAAGTGTTCCGCAACTATCTGCCTCACTGCATCCTTGTGCTTATCTGCATCGTGGTCAGCGCGCTGGCCAATGTGCAGGCCAGCCTGTTCTTGCAGACTTTGATGGACGATTACATCGTGCCCATGACCCGCCAGCAGAACCCCAGCTTTGCACCGCTGGCGGGTGCACTGGTGCGGATGTGCTGCATCTACCTTGTGGGTATTCTGGCCGCATGGGCCAACGCCCGCATTATGGTCAACGTAACGCAGGGCACGCTGCGCAATCTGCGCACCAAGCTGTTCACCCACATGGAAAGCCTGCCCATCCGGTATTTTGATACCCATCCCCACGGCGATATCATGTCCGTGTACACCAACGACGTGGATACCCTGCGCCAGATGCTCAGCCAGAGCATCCCGCAGCTGGTGTCCAGCGTCATCACCATCGTATCCGTGTTCTTCAGCATGTGCATGCTCAGCTGGCAGCTGACCATCGTTACCATGCTCATGGTGGCGCTGATGCTGTTCTGCTCCAAGCAGATCGCAGAAAGCTCCTCCAAGTACTTCATCCAGCAGCAGCGGGATCTGGGCAAGGTGAACGGCTACATCGAGGAGATGATGGAGGGCCAGAAGGTGGTCAAGGTGTTCACCCACGAGCAGCAGACCCTTGCCGGCTTCCGTGCGCTGAATGACCAGCTGAAGGAAAGCGCCAAGCAGGCCAACGCCTTCTCCAACATCATGATGCCGGTCAACGCCCAGCTGGGCAACATCAGCTATGCCATCTGCGCACTGACTGGTGCAGCCATGGCTGTGGGCGGCGTTGGCGGCATGACCCTTGGCACCGTGGTGGCTTTCCTCAGCCTGAACAAGGGCTTCAATATGCCCATCAGTCAGGTGTCCATGCAGGCCAACAGCGTCATCATGGCACTGGCCGGTGCCGAGCGCATCTTCAAGATGATGGACGAGCCCAGCGAGACCGACGAGGGCTATGTGACGCTGGTGAACGCCAAGTACGACCGCAACGACCAGCTGGTGGAAACTGCCGAGCGCACCGGCCTGTGGGCGTGGAAGCACCCCCACCACGACGGCACCGTTACCTACCACAAGCTGGCGGGCGATATCACCTTTACGGACGTAGACTTTGGCTATGTGCCGGAAAAGACGGTGCTGCATGACATCAACCTGTATGGCCGTCCGGGGCAGAAGATCGCCTTTGTCGGCTCTACCGGTGCGGGCAAGACTACCATTACCAACCTGATCAACCGCTTCTACGATATTCAGGACGGCAAGATCCGCTACGACGGCATCAACATCCACAAGATCAAAAAAGCCGACCTGCGCCGCTCGCTGGGCATCGTGCTGCAGGACACCCACCTGTTTACCGGCACGGTGATGGAGAACATCCGCTACGGCCGGTTGGAGGCCACCGATGAAGAGTGCATCGCCGCCGCCCGCCTTGCCAACGCCGATGGCTTTATCAAGCGCCTGCCGGAGGGCTACAACACCATGCTGACCGGCGATGGCGCCAACCTCTCGCAGGGACAGCGTCAGCTGCTTGCCATTGCCCGCGCAGCCGTTGCTGATCCCCCGGTGCTGATCCTGGACGAGGCGACCTCCTCCATTGATACCCGCACCGAGGCGCTGGTGCAGCGCGGCATGGACGGCCTGATGTACGGCCGCACCAGCTTTGTCATCGCGCACCGCCTGTCCACCGTCCGCAATGCAGACTGCATCGTGGTGCTGGAGCAGGGCCGCATCATCGAGCGCGGCAGCCACGACGAGCTGATCGCCAAAAAGGGCAAGTATTACCAGCTTTATACCGGTAATCTGGCCGAGAACTAAGCAATTTCCAACCTTCTCACAAAGCCGCCGCACAGCCATGCCGCCGTGCGGCGGCTCTTTTTTACTCCTATGAAGAAGCAATTCTGGAAAATCCGCAGATTTTCCAGAATTGCAAATATAAAAATAATTTTCCGCTGAAGATGGCCAAAGCGCACGCGGCGGCCATTCAAAATCGTCCGCTCCCCGGTATACAAACGCCCCGGGCTGTGCTAGAATGGAGCAAACGAGTAGAAAAGGCTGGTGAGTGTATGCATCCTTTGACGGAATATCCCCGCCCCGCCATGCGCCGGGACAGCTACGAGAACCTGAACGGCCCGTGGCAGTACGCCATCACCGCCTCGGCACAGCGCCCGGCGGGCTGGGACGGTGAGATCTTAGTGCCCTACGCGCCGGAGTGCCGCGCCTCCGGGGTGGGGCGCACATTGCAGCCCGGGCAGTGGCTGCACTACCACCGATATTTTGCGCCGCCCGCCGGGACGGGCGGACGGGTGCTGCTGCATTTCGGTGCAGTGGACTACGCCTGTGCCGTGCAGGTGAACGGCCATCTGGTGGGCGGTCACCGGGGCGGCTACTGGCCCTTTACGCTGGATATCACCGCGCAGCTCAACGGCACAGGCCGCAACAGCCTGTGGGTGGCGGTGCAGGACCCCACCGGCCACGGCACACAGGCGCGGGGCAAGCAGACCTTGCAGCCCGGCGGGATGTTCTACCCCGCGCAGAGCGGCATCTGGCAGACCGTCTGGCTGGAGCGCGTGCCGGAAAATTACATCCAGTCTCTCACCGTTACGCCGGACTACGATGCCCGCACCGTGACCGTGAAAGCCCATACCTCTGCACCCGGCGGCGCGGCGAACCTGTGGGCTGTAGTGCGCGCCGGGGGCGTGACCATTGCCGAGGACTGGGGCAGCGATGAGGCCGGCCAAGACGGTGAGGTGACGCTGCATATTGCGGACGAGTATTTCTTCCCATGGAGTCCGGACACGCCCTTTTTGTACGACCTGACCGTGGGCACCACGCAGGGAGAGGAAGAACAGTTCGACACTGTGCACAGCTACTTTGCCCTGCGCAAGTGGAGCTGCGCACCGGACGCAAGGGGCGTGCTGCGCTTTTGCCTGAACGATAAGCCTATCCTGCTCAACGGCCTGCTGGATCAGGGCTACTGGCCGGAGGGACTGTACACCCCGCCCTCGGATGCGGCGGTGGAGCGGGAGCTGAGCGAGGTAAAGGCGCTGGGCTACAACCTGCTGCGCAAGCACGCAAAGATCGAGCCGCAGCGCTGGTACTACCACTGCGACAGGCTGGGGCTTGTAGTCTGGCAGGATATGGTCAACGGCGGCAGTAAGTATAACCTGTGGTTCGTCACCTACCTGACCAATGTTTTGCAGCCGCTTATGCGCCGCCTGCCGGACAAGGCGGCGCTGTGGGGGCTGCTGAGCCGGGGGAGCGAAAGCAGCCGCACCGAATACCGCCGGGAGCTGGAAGATACGGTACAGGCGCTGCGCTGTCACCCCTGCGTGGGCTGCTGGGTGCCCTTTAACGAGGGCTGGGGACAGTACGATGCCGCCGGGGCGGTGCAGGCCATCCGCGCGCTGGACGACACCCGTCTTGTGGACGAAGCCAGCGGCTGGTACGATCAAGGCGGCGGGGATGTATACTCCCTGCACAACTACTTCTACCCCCTGCGGGTGCGCCCGCAGACCCGCACCATAGCCCTGAGCGAGTACGGCGGCATTGCATGGCCCATGCCCGGGCACGAGCCGCCCCGCAAGACTTACGGCTACGGCACGGCCAAAAGCCGGGAGGAGCTGACCGCCCGCTACAAAAAATTGCAGCTGGGCACGGTGCTGCCGCAGCTGCAAAAGGGGCTTTCGGCGCTGGTATACACCCAGCTGACCGACGTGGAGGACGAGGTGAACGGCCTGTTCACCTACGACCGCACCGCCATCAAGCCGGACGCCAACGCCGTCCGCTCGGTGAACGCCGCCCTTGCCGCAGAGTTTGCAAAAGTAATAAAATAAAAACAACGCCCGGGTTTTCCACCTCCCGCAGAAAGGATGTGGAAAACCCGGGCGTGTTGTTTTTACAAAGCCATTAGCTGTTGGCGCTGTTGGCGCTGGTGGCGTTCACGATCTTGGCGGCGGGCAGCTTGCTCATGGCAGAGCTGCTCAGGCTGTTATCCAGCTGAGCACCGTAGGCGGCAAGGGCGTCGTCCAGCTCCTCGCCCTTCAGGTCGCTCAGGATCTGGCTGCGCAGAGCATCCAGCGTGGAAACGCCCAGCGGGTCCAGACGGACGGCCAGCATCAGGGCGTAGCCGGAGTACTGGATGGCGGCTGCCTGCCCGTAGGCAAGGCCGCGCAGGGTATCGGCGGCACCCTCCTGCGTAAAGGCATCGGTCAGGTCGCTTTCGCTCAGCAGGTCGGTCTGCAGGGTGCTGGTGGAGGGAACCTCTGCGTCCAGCACGGCGCAGATATCGGTCAGTGCGCTGCTTGCGATGCTGTTAAAGACGGTCAGTTGGCTGGAAGTGTCCTCCGGGGCAGCGGCGTTGTAGCTGTCCGCAGCCTTCTGGGCAAGGGAGAGCATCTCGGCCTTCTGGTCGTCGCTGGCAAAAGCAAAGGTGCTGGTGTTGTACAGGGGCACGGTGATAAAACCGATCTCGTACATGGTGCTGTCCAGATGCTCGGTCAGCTCGCCGTCCTCCACAGGGGTCTCGCCGTCCTTGCCGTAGACAAGATCCAGCAGCAGGGTGTGCTTGTATTGCAGCTGCTGGAACAGCTTCAAGGTCTCCAGCCCGATGCCGTTGGCGGTGTAGGCATCGCCGTAGTTGTCCATCAGCTGCTGGGCGTAGCTGTCGGCGGCAGACTTCTGCTCCTCGGTCAGCTCACCGCCCAGTTCAGTAAAGCGGGCATCCACGGCGGCAAGGGTCTGCAAAGTCTCAAGGGTCTTTTGTGCCACATAGTCCTTTACCACGGCGGTCTCGCCGGTGTCGGCATCGGTGGTGATGGTGGCCTTGAGGAAGGACTTTACCTTGCTGGTGTCCTGCTCAGAGCCTGCCAGCTGCGCAGCCTGCTGGTAGGCATCGTACTGCGCCAGCAGATACAGGCCGCTGGTCACCTCAAAATCGCCGATCTTGCCCACGGTGTCCGGGGTGGAGAGTGCGCAGCCCACAAGGCTGACGGTCAGTGCAAGTGCGCATACCAGCGCAAGCAGTTTCTTTTTCATGCGTTTTGCTCCTTGTTTGTTTTTATAAAACCTGCTCAGTCACGTTTGCGCGTGCCAGCTCCCCCTGTTTGGGGCGCTTTTTCGCGTTCGGTGCCGGTCAGGATATCTGCCATTGCTTTCAGGATGTTTTGCAGCAGTTCCAGCGGCTTTTCGTCCGGCTGTAATACCACCGAGAGATAGGGCTTTGTGCCCGCGCCGGCGGTGACACGGCCATTGAAAGCCTGTAACAGGCCGCGGATCATGGCAAGGTCCAGCGTTTCCAGATTCAGCACAAGGGTATCCTTCTTCTGGGTCACCTCATACACGCCCACGGCAGCGGCCTGTACGCGGACAAGGGAGACGTTGACCAGATCGCTCACCGAGGGCGGCGGGTCGCCGTAGCGGTCGATAAGCTCGTCCAGCACATCGGCGGCGTCCTCCGGGGTCTGGATGGCGGCAATGCGCTTGTAGGCTTCGATACGTCCTGCGCCGTCCGGGATATACTTTTCCGGGATAAAGGCGTCCACCCGCAGGTCCACAAGACAATCGCTCTTGTCCCGCTGGACGGGCTCGCCCCGCGCCCGGGCAATGGCCTGTCCCAGCATTTTAACGTAGAGGTCGTAGCCCACGGCTTCCATGTGGCCGTGCTGGCTGTGCCCCAGCAGACTGCCTGCGCCGCGAATCTGCAAATCCCGCATGGCGATGCGGAAGCCCGAGCCAAAAGCGGTGAACTCCCGGATGGCAGAAAGCCGCTTCTGGGCGATATCGGTCAGGGTCTTGTCCCGGCGGAAGGTAAAGTAGGCGTAGGCCTTGCGGCCGGAGCGCCCCACCCGCCCACGGATCTGGTACAGCTGCGCCAGACCCATGCGGTCGGCGTCCTCAATGATGAGGGTGTTGCAGTTGCGCACATCAATGCCGGTCTCAATGAGAGTGGTGCAGACCAGAATGTCGATCTCGCCGTTCAGCAGGTGCTGCCATACGGGGTTCAGCTCCTCCTCGGTCATCTTGCCGTGGGCAATACCCACCCGCGCCCCCGGCACCATCTGGCTGACATGGGCGGCGCAGGCTTCAATGTTGTCCACCCGGTTGTGCAGGTAGTACACCTGCCCGCCCCGGGCAAGCTCCTTCTTCATAGCTTCGGCCAGAATAACGTCGTTGTATTCCAGCACAAAGGTCTCCACCGGCTGCCGCTCAATGGGCGGCTGCTCGATGGTGGAAAGATCCCGGATGCCGCTCATTGCCATGTTCAATGTGCGGGGAATGGGGGTGGCCGACAGGGTGAGCATATCCACCCCGATGAAGTTTTCCTTCAGCTTTTCCTTGTGCTTTACGCCAAAGCGCTGTTCCTCGTCGATGATGACAAGGCCGAGGTCGTGGAACTTCACATCTTTGGACAGCAGCCGGTGGGTGCCCACCACGATATCCACGCTGCCGGCCTGTAAGCCGCGTAACGTCTCCTTTTGCTGTTTTGCGGTGCGGAAGCGGGACAGCATCCCGATCTTCACCGGGAAGGCCTCCATGCGGGAGAGCAGGGTGTTGTAGTGCTGCCACGCCAGCAGGGTGGTGGGGGCCAGCAGGGCGCATTGCTTGCCGCCCATGATGCACTTGAAGGCGGCGCGCAGCGCCACCTCGGTCTTGCCCACGCCCACATCGCCGCAGAGCAGCCGATCCATGGGGTAACCCTTTTCCATGTCCTGCTTGATCTCGGCGGTGGCGTGCAGCTGGTCGTCGGTCTCGTCGTAGTCAAAGCGGGTCTCAAAGTCCCGCTGCCAGTCGCCGTCCGGCGGGAAGGCGTAGCCCGTGGCCTGACGGCGGCGGGCGTAAAGCTCGATCAGCTCCTGCGCCATCTCCTCGGTGGCTTTTTTCACCTTGGCGCGGGTGCGCTGCCACTCGGTGCCGCCCAGCTTTGCCAGCTTTACCTTTTCCTCATCGCCGGGGGCGGTGTAGCGGCTGAGCAGATCCAGCTGGGTCACCGGCACATACAGCACGTCCGAGCCGGAATACTGCACCTTGAGGTAGTCCTTGGTAGCGCCCTGCACCTCCAGCCGCTGGATACCGGCGTACATCCCGATGCCGTGGCTCTGGTGCACCACATAGTCCCCGGGCTTGATGTCCGAAAGGCTGGACAGGGCGTTTTTGTTCTTCTTGCGCTTTTTGGCTTCGGCGGCGGCTTCCTCGTCCAGCCCGTGGCGGCGGCTGGAAAGCACCGCCGCATGGGCAAAGGGGAAGGTGCACCCGGCGGTCAAGTGCCCGGGCAGCACCTGCAAAATGCCCTTGGCGGGGCGCACATCCCGGCTCATGCTCACGGCGTAGCCCTTGTCGGCAAGGTCGCGGGTCAGAGCGGCTGCGCCCTTGGGTGTGCCGGCAAACAGGGTGATGGCGTAGCCTTGGGCAATGAGCGGGTCTAAGTCCTCCCGCAGGGAGGCAAGGTCGCCGTTCCAGTTGGGGGCGGCAAAAGCCTCGGCGTTGATGAGGTCTTTCAGCTTGAACTCGTTCATCCCGCGCAGGAAATTCTCGCACAGCAGGGTGCTGTGGTTCTGGGCGGCAATGACAAGATCGTCCATGGTCTGGTACAGCACATCCAGCCCGGGGCAGAGTACGCCTTCTTCCAGCAGTCCGGTCAGCTCCTCGCTGCGGCGGAACTCAGTGGCCTTTTGGGCATCCCGGATGCCGCCAACTTCATCCAGAATGAACAGCGGCGCGTCCAGATGGTCCAGCAGCGTGGCGGGGGCGGGGTAGCGGATGCCGTAATATTTATCCATAGCCTCCGGCATCAGGCCGGAATCCAGCTGGGAAAGATCGGCTTCGGTGGCCTTTTCCAGCGCGGTGCGGTGCTTGCCGCGCGCCTTTTTGATGGCGCTGCGCAGCGCCTCGGCAGTCTCGGCGGTGCTGCCGAACAGCACCTCGCGGGCAGGGGAGAGGTATATTTTTTCCAGTGCGCCGTCCCGCCGCTGGGTCAGCAGGTCAAAGGAGGACATGGAGTCGATCTCGTCGTCCCAGTACTCCACGCGGGCGGGCTGACGCATATCCGGCGCGTAGATATCCACGATATCGCCGCGCACGCTGAACTGTCCCGGGCCGTCCACCTGACTGCGCCGCACATACCCGGCGGCAAACAGCCGCGCTACCAGTGCTTCGCGGTTATACACCATGCCGGGCTTTAAGGTCAGGGTATTCTGGATGAATTCAGCCCGGGGCACGGTGTACTGCAAAAGCGCTTCGGCGGGCACGCAGACGGCCTGCAGTCGCCCGCCCGCCAGTGCGCCCAGCACCGAAAGGCGGCGGTACTCATACTCGCGGCCTGCGCCCTCCACCGGGCGCAGCATAAAGTCCCGGGGCGGGAACACCGCAGCAGTAAGCCCCAGCGCCTTGAGGTCGTCCGCAAAGTGGGTGGCCTCGGCTTCGCCGGGGGTCACGATGCAGAGCACCCGCCCAAGGTCTTTTTGCAGGGCGGCATACAGCAGCGCCCTGCCTGCGGGCGGCAAGCCGAACAGCGCCGCCGGCCCGGCAGAGCCAAAGCTTGCGGCGACCTTCTGATATTCCGGGGTGGCCTTGAGTAAGGCTTCGTACATGGAAAAACCTCCTTTCCTGTCAGGATGCGGGAGAATAACGATTTTGAATATCCTCCGCTTATCGGGTTGCGGCACCCAGCATCCGCAGCGTGCCTTGGGCGGCACGTGCGTCTTGCTGGCCGCTGCCCCAACAACTCCTCCCTGTTTCCGCCACTGGCGGCGGTCGTCGTCGTTGCGCTCTGGATATTTTCAGCGGAAGAATTATTTATAATTTCGCGTTTGGAGCGACCGCGTTTGCGGAGCGCAGCGTAGCAATGAAAGCCCCAGTGGGGCTTTTAAGCGGCAGAGCGGTCTGCGCTAGCAGATGGAGGGGCTTTGCCCCGACAAGCTCTGCGGAGCGCTCCAAACGCATTTTTACGAGTGGGGGCGTTTACCCGTTATACTTGCTCTGTGCCAGACTGAGCTTGCCGTCCATGATAAGCTTTGCGGCGGCTTCAAGGTCAGAGTAGCGGTCGGCGATGGCCTTGGCGTCCTCGGGCGGGAACTTGCCCAGCACCCATGCGGCAAGGTCGTAGTCCGGGTGGGGCTTTGCGCCGATGCCGATGCGGATGCGGGGGAAATTCTCCCCGCCCAGCCGGGCGATGATGCTCTTCAGGCCGTTGTGCCCGCCCGCAGAGCCGGAGGGACGGATGCGCAGCTTGCCGGGTGCCTGCGTAATGTCATCGCACAGCACCAGCACATGGTCGGCAGGAATCTTGAAAAAGCCCGCCATAGGGGCGATGGAATCGCCGGAGAGGTTCATGTAGGTCAGGGGCTTCAGCAGCACTACCTTGTGGCCGTCCACCTCGCCCTGTCCCCACAGGCCTTGGAACTTGGTCTTGCCCACAGAGATGTTCCACTTGTCGGCCAGCGCGTCCAGCGCGGCAAAACCGGCGTTGTGGCGGGTGCCATCGTACTTTGCTTCGGGGTTGCCCAGCCCTGCAATGAGCCAGATATCGGTTTCATTCATGATATGATAATACCTTTTCCTGATAATAGTGTGATACAACATCTAAGTATAACATACGCGCGCGCAAAAAGATATACATTATAAGCAAAAAATACCCCCGTGCCGCAGGGCACAGGGGCAGAGAAGCATTATATTACAGGTTCAGCGTGATGGCAGAGGCTTTCCAGCGACCGTCCTCCTTCACCATGGTGATGGTGCCGGATACCTGCGCGGCGGTGCTGTCCGTGGAGGTCAGCAGGGCGGCGGAAAAGTCGTAGCAGTTTTCTGCCCCGGCGCGCTTTTTCAGGGTGAGGTCAGCGGGCACCAGCTTATCACCGGATTGCCCTGCCAGCGCAGTGATGCGGGTGGGCAGACGGTTTGCCATGACTTTATCAAGGCAGTCGGCTGTCATGGCATCGCCCAGCTGCGCCTGAAGAAAGGCGTACAGGCCATCGGTGTCCACAGCAGCAAGCCCCGGTTCACTGCCGGCGGGCGCGGCGGCATCCACGGCCTGCTCTACGGCAGAGGAGCAGGAGAGCAGCTGCTGCACCACGAACTCGGCCTGCTTTTTGGCGGGGTCGCTGCGCAGACGGGTCAGGGCAAACACGGCGGCAATGGCCGCGAAGAAAAGGACAAGGCTCAGCGCCTGCTTGCGAAAGCTTTCAGACTTCATACGTAGCTCCCTTCCGGCAGAGCGTTACTTGCTCTGCTCGTTTTCCAGCTTCTGCTTTTTGGCGATGTAGGCTTCCATCTTGGGCTCTGCCCAGCCGTCCAGATTGGTCTGGCGCTCCCGGGCAATGCCCAGTGCCTGTGCGGGCACATCCTTGGTGATGGTGCTGCCGGCGGCGGTATAGGCACCATCGCCCACCTTGACCGGGGCCACAAGGTTGGTGTTGCAGCCGATGAAGCAGTAGTCGCCGATCTGGGTGCGGAACTTATCCTTGCCGTCGTAGTTGCAGGTGACGGTGCCGCAGCCGAAGTTGCAGTACTTGCCCACATCGCTGTCGCCGATGTAGGTCAGGTGGCTCACGGTGTTGCCGCGGGCAAAGTTGGAGTTCTTGGTCTCCACATAGGCACCCAGATGCACGCCGTAATCGGTGACAGTGTTCACCCGCACATGGGTGAAGGGGCCGATGTTGTTGTGGGGGCCGATATGGCTGCCGTAGATCTGGCTGGCGTTCACGGTAGTGCCCTCGTCCACGGTGCTGTCCTCGATCAGGGTGTTGGGACCGATGACGCAGCCTGCGCCGATGACCGTCTTGCCCCGCAGGATGGTGCCTGCAAGAATGACAGCACCCGGGGCAATGACCACCTCCGGGGCAATCTGCACGGTGCGGCTGTCAATGACCACGCCGTTTGCAATGTGCTGCACAAGGATGTCCTCACGGGCAGCCTCGGCGGCGTCCAGCTGTGCCAGAGCAGCGGCGCGGGCCTGCTCAGAAATAGGATTCTGCATGAAAAAAATCTCCCTTCCCACCAAAGCGCGCGGCGGAAGAGAGGCAGAAAAGGCGACCGGAAAATTGTTGCCTGTCCGCCCCAGCACCCCGCTGCGGAAAGCTTTGTTCCGACAAAATAGAATTTGAAAAGTTACAGGGATAGAAAGTTGTATCCAACAGGACGAGAAATCGCGTGTACAAACAAAAAACCTCTCGAACTTTCTCCCATTCTATACTACCTTAAAACTTGGCAAATTTCAAGGGATTTGCATAAAAAATAACAGACAAATTCGGGATTTTGCATGGTGGAAAGGAATGGATTTTCTGGTATAATAGTTTAGCATTCATAAAACAATGTTCATCGTACGTTCAAGACAAGGCAAACGATGAGACCGCGGCCGCCATGCCGCCGGTCACGAATGGGAGGTAAACAACGCATGAGCAAAAAGTATCTGTACTACTTCAGCGAAGGCAATGAAGCTTTCGGCGGTGACAAGGTCACCATGAAGAACACGCTGGGCGGCAAGGGTGCCGGTCTGGCCGAGATGACCGCAGCCGGTATGCCGGTGCCGCAGGGCTTCACCATCACTACCGACGCCTGCACCCAGTATTACGCAGACGGCCGTCAGATCAATGACGAAATTACTGCTGACATCTTTGAGCACCTCAAGGGCTTGGAGAAGATCACCGGCAAGAAGTTCGGCGACAACACCAACCCCCTGCTGGTCTCCGTCCGTTCCGGCGCACGTCAGTCCATGCCCGGTATGATGGACACCATCCTGAACCTGGGCCTGAACGACGAGGCTGTTGAGGGTCTGGCTAAAAAGACCGGCAACACCCGCTTTGCATACGACTGCTACCGCCGCTTCGTGCAGATGTTCGCCGACGTCGTTATGATGGTCCCGAAGAGCCTGTTCGAGGTCGAGATCGACAAGATGAAGGAAGCCAAGGGCGTCAAGAACGACGTTGACCTGACTGCTGATGACCTGAAGGAACTGGTCGGCACCTTCAAGAAGATCTACGAGGAGAACGAAGGCCGTCCCTTCCCGCAGGATCCCCGTGATCAGCTGATCGAGGCTGTCAAGGCCGTGTTCCGCAGCTGGGATAACCCCCGTGCAAACGTCTACCGTAAGATGAATGAAATCCCCTACGAGTGGGGCACCGCTGTCAACGTGCAGCAGATGGCCTTTGGTAACTCCGGCGACCGTTCCGGCACCGGCGTTGCATTCACCCGTGACCCCGCCACCGGCGCTAAGAAGCTGATGGGCGAGTACCTGATCAATGCACAGGGCGAGGACGTTGTTGCCGGCGTGCGCACTCCTTCTCCCATCAGCCACCTGAAGGATCAGATGCCTGAGGTGTACGATCAGTTTGTCGAGATCGCTACCCGTCTGGAGAACTACTTCCGCGATATGCAGGATATGGAGTTCACCATCGAGGACGGCCACCTGTATATGCTGCAGACCCGTAACGGCAAGCGTACCGCACAGGCTGCTCTGCAGATCGCCTGCGATCTGGTGGACGAGGGCATGATCACCGAGCAGGAGGCTGTCCTGCGCGTGGAGCCCAAGCAGCTGGATACCCTGCTGCATCCCCAGTTCGATGCTGCTGCCCTGAAGGCCGCAGAGGTCGTCGGCAAGGGTCTGGCAGCTTCTCCCGGTTCTGCCTGCGGCCAGATCGTCTTTACTGCTGAAGAGGCAGAGGAGATGGTCAAGTCCGGCAAGATGAAGAAGGTCGTTCTGGTGCGTCTGGAGACCAGCCCCGAGGATATCGTGGGTATGCAGGTCTCTCAGGGCATCCTGACCGTCCGCGGCGGCATGACCAGCCACGCAGCCGTTGTTGCCCGTGGTATGGGCACCTGCTGTGTCTCCGGCTGCGGCAACGACAACGAGGTCAAGATCGATGAGGAGGCAAAGACCTTCGAGATCAACGGCCACAAGTTCGTTGAGGGCGACTGGATCTCCATCGACGGCTCCACCGGCAACATCTACGGCGAGCAGGTCGCAACCGTGGCAGCTACCGGCAACAAGAACTTCAACCGCTTCATGGGCTGGGCAGACGCAGCTCGTCAGCTGCTGGTCATGACCAACGCTGATAACCCGCGTGACGCACAGCAGGCAGTGGATCTGGGTGCTGAGGGCATCGGCCTGTGCCGTACCGAGCACATGTTCTTCGCTGAGGACCGCATCAAGGCTGTCCGCGAGATGATCTGCGCACGCACCGTGGAAGAGCGCGAGGCTGCTCTGGCCAAGGTCGAGCCGTTCCAGCAGGGTGACTTCGAGGCCATGTACCGCATCATGGGTGAGCGCCCGATGACCATCCGTTATCTGGACCCGCCCCTGCACGAGTTCCTGCCCACCAAGGACGAGGACATCAAGGAACTGGCTGCCGACATGGGCATGACCTACGAAGACCTGAAGAACGTGGTTGCTTCTCTGCACGAGTTCAACCCCATGATGGGTCACCGTGGCTGCCGTCTGGCTGTTACCTACCCTGAGATCGCTGCTATGCAGACCCGCGCTGTGATCAAGGCTGCTCTGAACGTCTCTGCTGAGACCGGCCATGTGATCACCCCGCACATCATGATCCCGCTGGTCGGCGAGGTCAAGGAGCTGAAGTTCGTCAAGGACGTTGTCGTCAAGGTTGCTGACGAGCTGATCGCTGCTGCTGGCGTTGACATGAAGTATCAGGTCGGTACCATGATCGAGATCCCCCGTGCAGCCCTGACTGCCGGCGAGATCGCCAAGGAGGCTGAGTTCTTCAGCTTCGGCACCAACGACCTGACCCAGATGACCTTCGGCTTCAGCCGTGATGACGCTGCCAAGTTCCTGGGTGCATACTACGAGAACAAGATCTACGAGAGCGATCCGTTCCAGCATCTGGATCAGGTCGGCGTCGGCAAGCTGGTCAAGATGGCTGCTCACGACGGCCGTGAGACCCGCCCCGATCTGGGTCTGGGCATCTGCGGCGAGCACGGCGGCGACCCCACGAGCGTGGAGTTCTGCCACAACGTCGGTCTGGACTACGTCAGCTGCTCTCCCTTCCGTGTGCCTATCGCACGTCTGGCTGCTGCTCAGGCTGCTATCAAAAATCCCAGAAAGTAAGATTGTTGCATGAAAATGCACTAATCGTGCAAAACATGGGAAGATAAACGTATGATAAACCCTCCCCGGTGAAACTGAATGGTTTTGCCGGGGAGGGTTTGTTTTTTAGGAGGAAACTATGGAATTGTCAGAAGGCGAAAAAATTATACAGGAAGCAATTAGAAGAAAAAAAGAGGATGAAAAAAGAGAGCGAAAGTGCAATCAAGAACTAAAAAAATGGGATGAAGTATATAAAGAAATCGTTTCACGATATGAAAATGTAAAGGAATCTCAGGAGACATTGACATTTCAAGAATACTGCCTGAAACAGTGGATGCGAAAAAATGGAGTTGAATTGAAGATATGTAAGATCACGGACGCAAAGGTTCAAAACTATCTTGATGAACAAGCAAAGAATAATGCTAAAAATAATAAGGCAGAAGATCCTGAATATAACCTTGACGTAAGAGAGAAAAGAGAAAAAATAGGAAAGGAAATTAAAAAGAAACTCAAAATTATCATCGGAAATGAATATAAGAAATTGGTTACAATGATAGCGGATAAAACACTGCTTACAGCATCAAATATGGTGTTCTTTGATTTGCTTTTAGAGAGAAAAGAAGATGAATGGAAGAACTTTGTAGATAGACGTGAAAATCAACTTACATATCAGTTAGTGCAGTATCAGCTATCGGACATTGTGCTAGAAGAAATAATAATTAGAGGTTTTCAATCATTATGGGAGAATAAGGCAATGCATTTTAGTAAGAAGGCGATGATGACTAGGATGCAAGACCTTTTAATTGAAGAAAAAATGGAACTGACAAAATCCAAGACATGGATTTTGATTGAGGCAATGTATAATACAATAACAGATTTTGATAATAATTATGATAGAAAAGAGAATAAAGCAGTATTTGATTTTGTGGATGGAGAACTAGAAAGCTGTATGGAGAAAATTACATACTGCTTAGAGACAATTGATTATGATATGGCTCATGATATGAAAAAGGAAGTGATACGCCAGTTAAAGCGGTATGAGAAGAAAAACGAATGAAAGGGTGTACGGATGAAAAAAGTTTTTAACTGATATATATGAAGTAATGTTGCAGAATGTTGAAAAAATAAGGACGGTTTTTGTATATTGAATTGAAGAAACAACAAATAGTATCAATATATGAACGGAATATGAACAACGGTGCTCTTTTTTGAAAAAGAGCACCGTTGTTTTTTACGTGAAGCTGAAAGCAGGGCTGAGTATAATCATACCTGCAAACGACAGATACATTGTCGAAGCAAATTATTATTTATTTGGGAGGTCATAATGATGACACAGAAAAGCAACGAAGAAATCTACAAATCACTGAGCGAGGAGGAACGCAATGTTACAGTGACCAGTGTTGAATTGACTGACAAGGCATTCAAAGGAAAAACTGACTACTCAGCTATTGCTCGATTAAATGGTAAGGTAGTCTTCCGTGAAGGAGAATATTTCTCCACCCTTGAGGGACTTCAGCTTTTTGTTTTCAAGAATGGAAAGCAGATCACGGCCTACAATTGGAAAATTGAGGATGGAACTAAGAACTTTCGGATTCTGTACAGCACGAAAACCGACAAATCTGGAAAAATCTTCTTCGGCCTTATTCTCAGAGGAGATGTACCAATCATCGTTGGTCATACCGAAGATATTGAACAGGAGACTCACTACGAGCTTTTGGTTCATGCTTGGGATACGGAAACTGGATACATCTGGGTTGGTGACAACCAGGATGGTGGACTGACGAGAATTGATTATCTCATTTCTGGCAATACGACAGGTAAGCAGAACTTCATCGAGAATCTTATCGCGCAAAGCTACGTTCAGAAAACTTCTAAGGAGGAAGAAAAGCATGAATAAAGCCGAATTCAAGGAAAAACGAAAGAAATTGCTTGAGCAGCGTGTCCGGCCGACTGAAGGGACAGAAGCTGTGTCCGCATGGGATTACGATTTCAATGATTCTAATGAAGTTCTCCAGTCTGGTGAGGTTGAGCTATTAGAGAATATGACGTCGATTGTCCCTGAGGATAGACCGAAGACCGGCGAGATATTTAAGGAGAAACGGAACAAGACACGGCATAAGTTGGATGCGCCGATACTCTCCGAACAGTTTTCGGACTATCCCGGTTCTCTCAATGCGAGAGATGCAGTACCACCAATGGTCTTGATGATGGATGACGTACCAGATGATGTGCAGAAAAGCACATTGTCTGATCCAGTAAGTCTTCCAACACCAGAACTGGCCGTCAAGAAAGTTTCTAAAGATCAGTCCCTCGTGGACTTGACAAGGAAAGTGAAAAAAAACGTCCACATCATTTCCTATGGAAATACGCTGTATTATTACAACAACTATTACTACACACAGCTTGATGCAAAGCAACTGATCAAGCTATATCGTAAGTATGTGGACTATGAACTCAATCATGAATCCAGCCTCCATGGGTATAAGGATCTCTACGAGTGTTTCTTGACGGATCCCCAAATTGAGTGCAGTGAATCGGAAAATGGGCCGATTTATGCACCTTTGAAAAATGGTGTCTTTGAACTTGTAGAGTGGAAGCTTCACCCACACAGTCCTGATCAAATAACCTTTACCTATATTAATGCAAAATACGATCCTGACGCAAAATGCCCGATATTTGAGGGCTATTTGCATCAGGTCACGGGCGGTGATCCCCAGCTGATGGAGCGATTTTGGATGGTAATCGGGTATTTGCTTATCTATCCTGCACGGGGAAAGTTTTTCATTTTCATGAAAGGCGTCGGAAATAGCGGTAAGAGCGTTCTGGGAAGCTTTATCAAACACCTGTACCCCAAAGAATCCATCAGCAATATCAAGCTCAAGCAGCTGACAAACCAATTTGGGATGGCATCCCTGGCAACTTCCGTCATCAATTTTGACATGGACATGTCCAGTTCCAAAATCAACGAGGAAGCGGCCTCCCGGCTGAAACAAATCACCGGAGGAGATTCAATGAATATTCCACGAAAATATCGCGATGATGCGTTGCTGGAAAGACGAATTAAGTTTGTCTTTTCTAGTAATCACCCGCTCTCCATTGACGGAGACGATGATGCTTTTCTGAAGCGTATCGTATATCTGCCCTTTAATTATGCAATCCCGGATAATCAGCAAGACCCGGATTTGGGAGACAAAATCTGGGCCGAGCGGGACGCCATTGTTACAAAGGCACTGTATTATGCGCGAAAGCTTGTACAATACAACTACATCTTCCCGGAGATTCCCTATGTGGACAGTGCGAAATATTCGCCTGTAAAAATGTTTGTGCAGGAGCGTTGTGATATAAGTGATATGGATGCAATGACTGCATTGGATGACTTGTACAATGCCTATCTGCACTTTTGCAAGGAGAAGAACATAGGAGTGTGCAAAGACTCGGATCTCAGAAATGCGTTGAAAGCTATGGGGTTTGAACACATACGTTCCAGATGTCCGGGCAATGACATGGTTATCCGCAGGAATGCTGTGTCAGCGTTCCGGGGTATCCGCCTTCGTCCGTAACGTCTGAATTTTCGATGATACGTTATATCTGTGAGCCGAAGCACGATCACAAGCACTACGGAGGTGTTACGATGATGGACGTTGACGAAAAGGCGATGGCTTACTGTCTGATCGAAGCTCTTTTTGCGGCAGGACTGCTGAACCTGCCTACCTATCAGAACTTCCTTCGGATGAAGCGTGAGCAGGAGGAAGAATCGCCTGCAAAGGCTTCGTAAGCGACAGAGAGAGGCTCTGGTGGAGATTTCTGCCAGAGCTTTTCTTTTTATCCTGAAATCTCAAAATGTGGAGGTAAAATATGCGAGTAGCAGTATATGCGCGTGTCTCAACCGAACATGAGGCACAGATCAATGCACTGGGAAACCAGTTGGAGTGGTATAAAATTGAAAGCTCCCGGCACTCGGACTGGGAAATCGTGGAGGTCTATGTGGATCAAGGCATCACCGGAACACAGGCACAGAAGCGGCCAGAGTTTTTGCATATGATAGAGGATGCAAAGAAAGGTAAATTTGACCTTATCATTACCCGTGAGGTGAGCCGGTTTGCACGAAATACAGTTGATACGTTGTCCTATATCCGTGAGTTGAAGGCTGTGGGCGTGAATCTATTTTTCATCAACGATGGTATCAACACGGCCACCGATTATGGTGAGCTTCGGTTGACGATTATGTCTTCCTTGGCACAGGATGAAAGCCGAAAAATTTCAGAGCGCGTCAAGGCGGGGCAAGAAATCAGTCGGGAGAAGCATGTTTTGTATGGCAACGGAAATATCTTGGGATACCGCAGAGAGAATGGAACCTATGTTCCAGATCCGGATCAGGCACAGACCGTAAAACTGATTTACCAGATGTATTCGACTGGAAAGGTTGGGCTTCAAAAAGTGGCAGCAGAATTATACAGGCTAGGCAGATTGGATGCAAGCGGCCATGTTTCGTGGGACGCTTCCAAGGTGAGCCGGGTGTTACATAATGCGACCTATAAGGGTTGTATCTGCTACAATAAATCCCACAGTGACGGCTACTTGACGCAAAAACGTGTCAAAAATCTGGACGAAAGCAGCTACGTCTATGTGAAAGGCGATTTTGAACCGCTGGTGTCAGAAGAAACGTGGGACAGGTGCCAGCAGATTCTGACTTCAAAATCAGAACGAGTAATCGATGAAAACGGAAAGAAGCACAAGTATATGCGGAACACGCCGAAATCCATCTGGACGGCAAAATTGCGTTGCAGTTGCGGTGCAGGATTTATTCAGTTCAAGTGGCGTGTGAACCGGGATGGTGCTGTAATTCATGGATTTCAGTGCTACCGCCGTACACGCAGGCCGAGCATCAGCTACTTGCAGGAACATGGCCTTGATTTGAGCATCAGCTGCCAAATCAAGGCCATCAGTGAGTGGAAGCTGGATTTGATGGCGGCAAAGGTGTTTGAACATCTCACATTTGACAAAGGCAAGACCGTCAAAGAGGTATACCGGATTCTGAACCGCTGCATGGCAGAGGAAAAGACTGTGCGTATTTCCAGAAAGGCAATGCTGGAAAAGAGCATCGCTAAGCAGAGAGAACGGCTGGACAAGTATATTGACCTGTGTGCTGATGGCATCATCACCAAACAGGAACTTATGGAACGTCGCAAAGGCTTAGACAACCAGATCGCAGATCTGCAATCTCAGTATGAGAGCGTAGAACAGGAGGATGAACGCAGTGGAGCGCTGGACATGAATCTGATCTCACAGAAGCTGGATGAATGGCAGCGGGCATCAAAGAACGATGTTGATCGGGAGCTTATCAACAGCTGTGTGGCGCAAATCACGCCTTTGACAAATGAAGAATTTCGCTGGGTACTCGACTTTCAGATGTCAGAGGTACAGGCGAGAAACGCCGCAGCGTATACGATGGATGGCTTTGTAGAGATGGCACGCTTTTCGATTTCCTTCGAGGAGGCAAAGGCTTTTAAGGCATACCGAAATCAGGGAATCCGCAAAAATGAATGGCAGGATCTCACGGTGGTTGTGGGAATCTGGTCGAAAACGCAGAAGTAGGAGACTGTGTCAGCTGTGCCGGTTGTGTCAGAGATTTTCAAAACAAGTTTTTTATATCCTTATATCTCCACCCATAAAACACCTGAAAGACACGAAAACACAAGACTGATTCGCAAAAACACGGACACATCGGACACACTTGGTACAAGTTAGGCGTATCTGAAGCAGATATAATGATATATTATACCCTTGGATAGAAAGACCAGTAAGCAATCACATCAGCTTACTGGTCTTTGATTTTTACAGAAAGACGGAGGAAAAATCAATGGCAGAAATCTTTGAAAAAGTATTGGTGGAGGTGATGAAAGCAGTCGGAAAAGGTGCTGCGAAAATCATTGTCTGGATGGCTCATCAAATCGAAAAGAAATAAGACAATCAAAAATTTTGGAGGTAAAGATTATGTCCGCAAACGTTGAAACCATGTTCTCTGTCCGTGAGACCCCTTGGCACGGTCTTGGCCGTATCGTGATGGATGCCCCTGCAAGTCGTGAAGCCTTGGAGCTGGCTGGTCTGGATTGGCAGGTGGAAAGCCGCAACATCTATTCCGGCACGGGTGCTATGATCCCCGGCTATCGTGCCAATGTCCGCAGCACCGATGAAGCTGTTCTGGGCGTGGTGTCTGACCGCTACCGCATTGTGCAGAACGAAGAAGCGTTCCAGTTCACCGATGACCTGCTGGGTGAGGGTGTTACTTACGAAACTGCCGGTTCCTTGCAGGGTGGCAAGAAAGTCTGGATGCTGGCAAAGCTGCCGGAGAAATACATCATCGCCGGAGATGAAGTGACCCCATATCTTGTGTTCTTCAATAGTCACGATGGCAGTTCTGGTGTAAAAGTAGCCATGACTCCGGTTCGTGTGGTCTGCCAGAACACTTTGAATCTGGCACTGGGTACTGCAAAGCGCATCTGGACTGCTCGCCATACCGAAAACGTTCTGCTCCGGGTGCAAGATGCTCGTGAAACCTTACAGCTTGCCAACAGCTATATGGGGGAACTGGGCAAGGGCATCCATGAGCTGACCACCATCAAGCTGTCTGATCGCAAGGTGCAGGAGTTTATCAACGAGTTTTTCCCTGTCACTGAAGATCTGACCGATGGCCAGCGGAAGAACAACCTGCGCTTGCAGGAAGATTTGAAGGCTCGCTATTATAATGCACCCGATCTGGAGTGGGTCGGTAAGAATGGCTGGCGGTTCGTGAACGCTGTTTCCGACTTTGCCACCCATGCAGACCCCATCCGTAAAACTCGCAACTACAACGAAAACCTGTTCCTGCGCACCGCAGAGGGCAACCCCATGATCGACAAGGCTTATAAAATGGTGCTGGCAGCAGCCTAAAGGAGCGAACTATGAATGATGTGAGCAACCGGGCTGTCCGGGAATTTTCTGAGTTCCTGAACAGCCTTGAAGCCGATTTTCCAAAGCCGACTTACACCACGGCATACGAGATCACGATGAAAAGCACTATCGTCAGTGCCTTGATTACGTTGGACACCGAAAAGCAGATGGACGAGCGTTTCTGGAACCATCTCCGGGTGCAGCGGAACATTCTGGATTTCCTGTATACCCTGTGGCTGGATGATGACCGCACCTTGGTGGATGAGTTTTCCACCATTATCAAAGACTTGGTGGAATATGATTTCTCTATCGTAGAAGAACAGCTGAAAGAGAGGCTGAACATTGCATGAAAAGGCTTGTATCTACATTGAATTTGTCCAAGGAAGATTGGCTTCGCTATCGCAAATGCGGCATTACCGGCACGGATGCCGGGGCTATCCTTGGCCTGAATCCCTATCGCTCTGCATTTCAGGTGTACCACGATAAAATCAGCGATACCATTGAAAATATCGACAACGAAGCCATGCGGCAGGGTCGTGACTTGGAGGATTATGTGGCGCAGCGGTTCTCCGAAGAAACGGGCTTTAAGGTGCGCCGTGCAAACGCTATCTACCAAAGCGAGGAACATCCGCTGCTTCTGGCAGACTTCGACCGCCTGATCGTTGGACAGAAGGCCGGGCTGGAATGCAAAACGGTCTCGCCGTTCTCCGCAGACAAGTGGGCAGATGGCAAAATCCCGGCTCACTATCTGGCGCAGGTTGACCACTACTTAGCCGTCAGCGGCTTCGACTGCTGGTATGTGGCGGCTCTGATTTTCGGCAGAGAGCTCGTGATCCACAAAATCGTGACGGATAAGCAAGTGCTTTCTGATCTTATTGATAAGGAAGAGCTTTTCTGGACGAACCATGTTGTGCCCCAGATTCCCCCTGCACCCAACGGTTGCGATTGTGACACCCAGCAGATCAACCAGATGTATGAGGTAGACAACCGAGACAAGACTGCTGACCTGAGTGCTCTGCATGGACTTCTGGATAAGCGGCAGGAGCTTTCCGAGCAAATCGAGCAGATGGAACAGGAAAAGACGGCCATCGAGCAACAGGTCAAGCTGCAAATGCAGGATGCCGCCTATGGCACAGCACCGGGTTATAAGGTATCGTGGGTATCCTCCGAAAGCAAACGAGTGGATTCCCAACGTCTGCGGAGAGAGCAGCCGGATATTTTCAACCAGTACAGCAAAAATGTAAGCAGCCGCAGGTTCACCATCATTCATGCGGCATAACATTTGTAATTGGCGGCAGGGAGTAAATGCTCTGCCGCCTTTTTTCTTGGAGGTTTATTATGTCCACAGAAAATCCATTCATAAAATTATTTGCGATTGACTTCAAAGATCATCTGGAAGTCAAAAAGTCCGGCAACACGGAGCTCAAATATGTGAGCTGGGCGTATGCCTGGGCAGAGGTGAAAAAGTTGTATCCTGCTGCCAGCTATGAGGTCAAGAAATTCAACGGCCTGCCCTATGTTTATGACCCCATAACCGGGTTTATGGTGTACACCTCAGTCACGATTGAGGGCGTTTCGCATGAAATGTGGCTGCCTGTACTGGATGGCGCAAACAAAGCCATGAAAGCTGTGCCTTATACCTACACCACTCCGAAATGGGACTACAATCCGCAGACCCGTCGCCGTGAAAAGATCGGCATGGAAGAACGTACCGTAGAAGCAGCCTCCATGTTCGATGTGAATAAGGCTATCATGCGGTGCTTGGTGAAGAACCTTGCTATGTTTGGTCTGGGCCTGTATGTTTATGCCGGAGAGGATTTGCCGGAAGATGCGGCACCGCAGCCGGAGGCTGAACCTCAAAAGCAGCTGAGACCGAGATCCGCTACCCCGAAGCAGGAACAGCCGCCCATGCCCTGCATCTGTGCCCGGTGCAATCAGCCCATCAAGAGGGTCAAGCTGAAGGATGGCTCCATCATGCAGGCGGCAGAGTTTGCAGCCACCCATGAGGGAATGTGCGCTGACTGCTATAAGGCTACAAGGCTAAACGTGGCATAAGGAGATTTTACGATGAAAGAGAAAAAAATCAAAGTCCTTGCGCTCATTCCAATGGAGCTGCCAAAGGAGATCGAGCTGGACAACACCCTTGAAGCCATGCAGAAATTTGTAGGCGGGCTGATTGAATGCATCACCTTAAGTGACACCGGTTCAGAGATTACACTGGTCTGCAATGATGAGGGCAAGCTGCTTGGCCTGCCTCTCAATCGTCCGCTGTGGGATGGAGCCGATGTTCTTGCCGG
Organism: Faecalibacterium sp. I4-1-79; assembly: GCF_023347235.1. Classification (GTDB taxonomy): domain Bacteria; phylum Bacillota; class Clostridia; order Oscillospirales; family Ruminococcaceae; genus Faecalibacterium; species Faecalibacterium tardum. The sequence continues at coordinate 549,365 of NZ_CP094467.1, forward strand.
GCCGGGATTTCTGGCCGGATGTGACAACGAAGGGAATCTAACTTCCCTGCCGCAGAGTGCAATGGATTACTACAAAGAGACATTCAGGGCTTTTATCATTGAAATCTAAGGAGGAACGCTTTATGACCTTTAATGCAATGACCGAACGTTACGAAGAAATCACGGTTTGCGGAAAGCCTGCGCTGTTCACCAGCATCCGTATCAAGAGAGATACTGTCCCGGACGGCCTGTACGCCTACGATGTCCGGCATGATGATGAGTGCCGGGGCATCCCTTGTGAGATCGCGCCCTTTGTGATGGTCAACCACTGGGGCACCATCATCCTTGCGGAACCTCTGGAACTACCGAACAATGGGCGGCGATATATTGACGAGGACACCGACTGGAACTATGCTCCGTTTGGAGGAACAGAGAAAAATCAAAAGCCATGTGTCACAGTGGAAGAATTTATAGAGACCTATTTGAAGCAGGAATAGCAGAAAACTTGTGCCGAAAAGGTATTAAAAATGCCGTTCGTCATTTTAGCGTTATCAATCTGCTAAGATAAATTGCCCAATCTCGCTGTAATTGATACTTTTCTGCACCTACGGCATTTTTGATACAGAAAGAAAAAAGTTATGAGTATTTATGGCTATTGCAGAATTTCCACTGCAAAACAGAGTATCGACCGCCAGATCCGCAACATCAAGGCAGAATACCCGACTGCCCACATTGTACAGGAAGCCTACACCGGCACATCCATTTTTCGCCCGGAATGGCTGAAGCTCTACCGGATTCTGAGAGCCGGAGATGTGGTAGTGTTCGATTCGGTGTCCCGGATGTCCAGAAATGCAGAAGAAGGTTTTACTCTGTACGAAGACCTTTACCACAAGGGCATCCGGCTGGTGTTCTTGAAAGAGCACCACATCGACACCGAGACCTACAAAAAAGCCCTGTCCGGCAGCATTGCCATGACAGGGACAAATGTGGACTTCATCTTGAAGGGCATCAACGAGTATCTGATGGCCTTGGCAAAGGAGCAGATCAAACTGGCCTTTGAGCAGTCCGAAAAAGAAGTTGCCGATCTGCACCAGCGCACCCGTGAGGGCCTTTTGACCGCCCGGCTGAACGGCAAGCAGGTTGGCCGTAAGAAAGGCATTGGCTTTGAAACCAAAAAGTCCAAAGCAGCCAAGGAGAAGATCCGTGCCCATTGTAAGGCGTTTGGCGGCACATTGGATGACATGGAGTGCATGAAATTGACTGGACTTGCCCGGAATACATATTATAAGTATAAGAGGCAGATTCGGGCTGATTTGACTGACGAGGGAAAACTTAAAAAGGAAGAGCTGTTATGAAAAACGAAAAATGTGTAAAAGATGAACCCCATAGCGACTTTACAAAGGAGGAACAACAGGAATTTTTGAAGTTGTTGAATCGCATAACCCCGGAACAGCGTGAAGCACTGAAAAAAGTTCTGAAGTCCTTTATCTAATGAAGAAGGATGCCAGGTGACGCAATGGTCGCCGGCATCCTTCTTTTTTGTAAGGGTTTGCTTTATTCAGGCAGAAATGCCCGAATCAAATCCAAAATAGCGGTTCTTTGCGAGGGCGAAAGTCTATCCCAGATGGTCAAAAGGGATTTCTGCTCCTCTGTCAAATGGTGAACAGCAGCGTCCTCTTCAAAAAATTGCGAGAGTGTGATGCCAAAGCCGTGACATATTTTTTCAATAGAGGTCACATTAGGCTGAAGATTTCTTCTGCGCCACGTTGATAAGGTGGATTGCGTTAGACCGGAGTTCTCGGCAAGTGTGTATTCAGACCATCCACGAGCCAACCGCTCCCGGTCGATCCTTCCCAGAATGTCAAAGTTTGGTTTCTCGCGTTCCATGTCATAGACCTCCTTGGATAAATCGTAGTGTTACTTACGATTTTAAGGGTGGATAGCTTGACATGTAATTCTATAAATCGTATAATTTTTACAAGATAAATCCAATTACAGGCGAGTGCATTGAGCGTTATGGAAAAGGGGATGAATCGAAAACAGCAAGTTGCAAGGGTTCAATTCTGTGTGGCGGTACATTTGAGAAAGGTTGGAGCAAAAAAGATGGAAATGGTTGTCTTTATCGTGTATTGTGTGTTGAGTTACTGGGCGGTCGGGCAGACCATCTACGCAAACAAAATTCAAATTGGGCCAATGAAGGATATTTTCCTGACAAGATTTGTTCTTGGCGTGCTGCTGGGACTGATTTTGATTCCAGTGGCGATTCTGAAAAAGCTGTTCATCCATTGAGATGGGAGGAAACATCATGAAAGAACGATTTGAAATCTATGATGGCAGTGCAGAAGCTAAAAAAGCCAAAGGAAAATCCAAAAATCTGAGCGGCTTTCATCCGCTGTTTACCGCAGCTGCCCGCAGAAGCATTGCGCTGGATTCCTTAAAGATCTGGCTGCTGCTGGGGTTCGTTGTGGGCGTGGTGACAGGTGTTGCAACCGGTGCCGGAGCAGTGTCGGTCCTTTTGGGGCTTCTGATCGCCGCAGTGATCTACTTCGGCTTCCGGGATGATGTCTACAAAAAAGTATACGGCCCGGAGCATGATAGAGGCCAGCTGCCGTTGCCGGAAGGAATGAGCTGGGAGGAAGCCGTAGACCGCATCCGCCGTGGATTTGCCAACCCGGACGTTGAACAGGTCACAGATACTGCGGATGCCATGACCTTTTACAGCAAAAAGCGTGGTACTTATCAACTGAAAAACACAGCCGATGGTCTGAAAATGACCATCCTGACCAAACCGTCCAAAAGCAGTAAGAAAGAATATCTGTATGCAGTTTTCAGCAGCGTTCTGCTGTCGCAGGTGATCGCCATCCTGTACCCTGAAAAAATTTCTGCGGAGCAGGTGGAAGAAGAAAAGGCAGCGGTTCGGAAGCTGTTCGGCGCACACAAGATGCCGTTGTTGATTGAGCTGGCGATTACGGCGGCGTTTGTCGCGTTTGCGGTATATATGTTATATCCTGTGCTTTACTCAGACAATGCTCGCTCCAAAGGAATTTCGGACGGATACTTTAGTGCTTTTCCGGCAGGAGCAACGGTTGGCGAGGTATTGGACGATTTTTTTGCAAATGGAACGTGGGAAAACTATGAACAGGACGGAGTGACTTTTGTCCACTACAGCGGTGAGTGCGTCAGCACACAAACGGGAGAAAAAGCCACCGTTGGCATCTATTTCAAGTTGAATGATGACGGCTCTTTTGAAATCGACCGGATGACCATGGACGGTGAAACGATGAACCTATTAAGGCAGAACATCACGCTTTCCGAGATCAGTAACAGCTATTGCAACGATCATGGAATTGCCAGCAGCAATGCGCTTGACGAATTGGAAAATGCTTTGGATGATGCGCTTGCAGATTCATCTTCCAGCGTCAGCATGGCAGAACCTGAGAGCGAAACCTACACAGAGGATACGGATTCCGACAATTCTGCCCAGACGGCTACCAGATCAGACCGTAAAGTTGTTAGCACGAATGGAATGGATACCTATTCGGAACTTTCTGGCGAGATCTCTGTAGACGTCAACTCCTATGAGTTTGGAGAAATGCCGGAAAGCACGAAAGAGTACTACCTCAGCTATGGGAGTGATTTTAAGACTGCATGGCTGAATGCAATGTATACGGATGTATACGAATACAGTGGAAAGTATAGCAATCTGGATGCTTTGTCACGATTTATAGAGTATCTGAAGTTTTACGATGAAGCTACTGATTATATGGAAGTTGAGGGGATGATACAAGACCTTCATGAGATATGGTATGATTTTGACATCGAAACATTGACGGAGGAAGATGCGGGAGTATATGTGGACAGAGTGATTCAGATGGCTGAAGCCAACGGTGCTGAAATACAGATTTGGTAAAAGTACAAGAGTGTAAAATCCTTCTGGAAATTTGGCGGACGAACGCATTAAAAATCAATAAGATTAAATCCCGCTGGATTCCTGCTGCGGAGTCCAACGGGATTCTTTTTGCCCCAAACGAAGGATACGGCTCACTGACAGTGGCTCATATACTGGATCAGGTCTTGTTTGTAAACCTTCCAGAGTTTTCCCATCTTGAAGGCGGGAATTTCGCCGCTGTTCAGAAGACGAAGCAGTAGATTTCTTCCAACATGTGTAATTTCCATGACCTGCCGGAAGCTCAGGACATCGGGATAGTTGTCTAGCATTGAAAATCAACTCCATTCTTGTGATTCTGGTGAATTTTCGTTCTGTTTTGCACGGATCATTTTTTGTTCGCTCAAAGCCCTTGTATCCTTGTGCATAAGGGCGCACATGGAAATCTGCCGCATTGACGATCGTTCAGGATGCGGCAAGGGATGATCACGTCGTTGATCTCTAATTTTTCCAAAGCCTTTGCGATTTTCTTTTTATGATGTATCTTATCAGTCAGTTCCGGCTCATCCTGCGCTGCGATATACGCAGCGACAAGTTCTTTGGTATCGTCATCAAGGTTGCTCGTTTGTACGGCTTTCAGAGCAGTTGGAACGTTATACCACGAATGCTTGCCAAAAAAATCGACGGCATACCGATATAGAAAGAACGGAATATCATCGCTGATTTTATCAAAATAATGAAACAGCGCATGATTCCTAAACCGGAGTTTTGAAGATTCCAACTTATCGTGTTCAAATTCTTTCAGACTGGGGCGCTTTAATTGAATTTCATATCGAATCAGATTTTTTGAGCGTTCCAAATCATCTGGAGAAATCGGATAGCTCTCCTTTTCACAATTCAAGAGCTGCTGATGCTTGTCATAGAGTGCAAAATCGTACCATGTTTTTTCAAATTTACAGCTTCGGATCTCATTGTGCTGGTTATAGTGCAGTGCGCGACCTTTCCTGTACGGGTCAACGCTTCCTGCATAACGAATAATTTTTACCATCAGCGAGGGATCGCATTTCACATAGAAGTCTTGTGTAATATCCAACCGATGTATTTTCCATTTAACAGACTCCTCAATTTCAAGGAGTCCAAGCTGCTCCAATTCATCCAGAAATGCCTGCTCTTGCATGACCAAACCTTCTGGTGATAAGTCTGTTAAACTTAAACGAGATGGATCACCTGCAATCCGAGCGAGGTTCACACCAGATAACGTTATGTATCGCTTCTTAAAATCTGGATAATCTGCCAATGTGATGGTCAAACCGCCATCTTTTCTTTTATAAGAGTAGCCTTTTTTCGAGGAGCCATGATACGGAATCCGATAGTATTTTCCAGCGGATACCATTTTTTGAATTGCCATAAAAACTGTGCGTTTCGCTTCGCAATCCGTGTACGTTCCGTTCACTTCAAATGTATGAATGGAAGGTGCTAAAAGTGGGAGTTTCTTTGCCATTGTCATAAAAAACACCTCATTTTGTGATTTATCAGGATGTTATGAATCAAATAGAAATTGATCGGGAGGAACAACGACTATAAAAACGCATAGCATTCTATCTGGTGATTTATGACACTGTTATCCATAGATCGAAATCTAATAGAATGATAATAAACTGCTTTTTGGGGCTTTCTTATAGGGCGATTTGATCAAAGGCAGCGTATTTTCTATCTTTGCACTTCAAATTCATTGTGACAAATGAAAAAATCATTACAGATCACAGTAAATCCAGTTTCGACATTTGGGATGGTTTTCGTCCGATCAGACAGGTCTGGTTTTCTTTATCAAGAGCCAGCGGGCATTTTGTGTCTTGTTTTGTGAGTGGAAAGAAGGTACAATAATAGCAAATGACTCACATCTGCGAGGTGATACCATGCTGAACATCTACTTTGGAGATATGCCGGAGGCAGTCTACAATACGTCGGTCTATTTTAACTATACCTACGAGGACGAGTGGCTGACTTCTGACTTTGCTAAAGAGGTCATCAAGAAAATTGATAAGTCCGACGTCAAAGGCCCTCATGCGGTGGAAAGCCCGGTTCTGGGGGTCATCTCGCCGGAAAAACTGTCTGGCGGCACGAAAACGCTTTTGCTGATGGCAAACGACCCGGAAAAGGTATTCAATGCCTCGACTTGTGGCGATAACTGTGCACCTTTTATTCTGAAGCTGGCGAAAAAGAAGAACTTGACCATCAACCTGCGGCATCTCATGGATTTCGGCAAGAAGAAATTCCCGGTGGATGTGAAAGTACTGAATACCGGTGATGTGGTGCACAGCATGGAAGAACTGATGCCGATTGCATTTCAGTTTGTGTGACAGCTGAAAGTGAGTTTTTTTTTGACGAATTGAAATGAAATTCTGAGATTGATGTTTTTCGGTTGCTATGGTAAAAAAGCAGGTTGCTGATCTGCCCGCCATCGTCAGTAAAGACGAAGCCTATCAGAATGCTATAAAAAACTCAGATGCACGGAATGCTCGTGTTGAAAGCGACCGTGCAACGATGCAGGCGATTCTCGATTCCATGAGTACGACGATTGAACTGTATAAGGCAGTGAACGAAAACCCGGCACTCTGTAGGTGGATTCAGGATATGGTTTTTGCCAACACGTATCAGACTTCGCCGCCTGCCAAAGAAGATCAGCCTGATTTCGATTGAAACACCAAAAGATATGTGATAAAATCAACTTATGATAGGGGATTATGCCCATCACCGGGTGCTCGGCCTATCAATTCGCATGAAATCTGGATTTTGGAAGGAAGCAGCTATGCGTATTGACAATCTGACCTTGAAGAATTTCAGGAACTTTGAAAATGCCGAGATTCCGCTGAATCCTAAAATGAATATTGTGATCGGCAACAACGGAAGCGGAAAAAGTTCTCTGCTTATGGGTGCATTGACCGCCGCCAGCACTTTCTTCCTTGGAATTGACTATGCTTCTCCACGCAGCATTAAAGCGGAAGACGTTCGCCATGTGGCGTATGAAACCAATAAAATTTACCAGCAGCGCGAAGTTTATCCGGTTGAAGTGTCCTGTCAGGGTGTTGTAAACGGTAGTGCTTGTACATGGTCTCGCTCTCTGAGTGGACCAAAATCCAACACTACCTATGGTGCTGCATCGGATCTGAAAAAAATTGCATCGGAACTTCAAAAAGAAGCAGCACTTCCTTCTTCGCAAACGGTACTGCCACTCATTGCTTACTATGGTACGGGTCGCCTGTGGGCACAAAAACAGGCGAAGCAGAAGGAAAAACAGAAGCTGAAGTCCCGCTTTGAAGGCTATCAGGACTGCATCGCAGAGCAGGCCACGGACAAGCAGCTTATGGAGTGGTTCAGCGACATGACTCTCCTTGTCAGTCAGGAAGGACCTATTCCGCAGGTGAGTGCAGTCCAGCGGGCGTTGGAATGCTGCTTTGCGGATTTGATCGACCATGATGAAACGCAGCGCGTTAAGGTGGAATATCGCCAGAGGTATCGGGCGATTGTTGTTGAATACGTTAATCGGAATGGTGAACATGAGCTTCATCCGATGTCTGAGATGAGTGATGGATACCGGTCTGTGCTGAATATGGTAGCAGATATTGCGCACCGGATGGCTGTTTTGAATCCTCAGCTCGGCGATTCTGTTTTGGAAACACCCGGTATCATCATCATTGATGAGATTGAATTGCACTTGCATCCCGGCTGGCAAAAGCGAATTCTGAATGATTTGACAACGGTTTTTCCCAATATTCAGTTTATTGTATCCACGCATTCCCCGGAAGTGATTACTTCCTATAAGGATGCAAATCTTATTCTGCTGAAACATGAGGGCAGTGCAACACAAATCGATTCTGCCTATGGCAAGGATGTAAACACTGTTCTGCGAAGCATCCTGCTGGTTGGAGATCGTCCGATTGAAATTGAAAAGCTCTTTGATAAATTCTCGGAGCTTCTCCATAAGGAGGATTACGCAAAAGCCAAAGAGGTGCTGGGAAATCTGGAACAGATTTTGGGATATGATGATCCGTCCGTCTATGAGGCCAGAAGCAGTCTGGAAATCGAGCAAATGGAGTGGCCGGAATGAGGTATATCAAAAAGTCAGAAACGGAACCGCGAGACTTGCGAGAGTATAAAAAGAACTGTCGCAAAGCATCCCCGCCGTTAAAAATCACCTATAAAGATATGCCGAAGGACGGTACACGGCAGCAGTTGGCACGAGACCAAGGTTACCTTTGCGCATATTGTATGCGTCGTGTAAGTCTTGATCCGGCAGACCAACTCAACTATCTGAATATTGAACACCTTGATCCGCAAAATCAGTTGACGGATGAGGCAGCTACGGATTTTTCAAATCTTCTGGGCGTGTGTCCCGGAAATCGGAGTTCTACGGAAAATGCAAAAAAGACTTGCGATGCCTACCGTGGAATCTTGGAAGAAGATCAGCAGACAATGCGCTTGAATCCGCTGGATGAAGCTCAGATGGATACAATCTTCTACCAAAGAAATGGTGAGATAGGATCAACCGACACGGAACTTAACAAGGAACTTTCCGACAAGCTCAACCTGAACAGTGAAGCGGCCTACTTACCGCAAAATCGTGAAACTGCTTACAGTCAGTTGGTAAGATTTCTGAAAGCCAAAAAGCCCATAGGTGAATGGTCAAAGCCATTTCTTCAGCAGGCATGGCAGTTGTTTTGTACGCCGGACAAAACAGGGCTCTATCGGGAATATGTTGGGGTCTATGAATACTGGCTCAAGCATTGGATGAAGAAGTGATTTCGTGCTAAGTGTTAGTCTGCTATACCGGTGCTTGAAACACAAAGTCTGCTGCCAGGCTCAATATCATGTGTTTTATAGCCTGCTTAAAATAAAAACGGCATACCACCGTAAATCCCAATACTCTGTAATTTTGGCACCCGCCCAGGCTGCGATTAAGTCTCCCCGGAAATAAAATCTGATAGGACAAAGAAGAAAAAAGCTCTTAGCTTCTGTAATGGAGGCCAAGAGCTTTTTTGTATCTTGTTTTGTAAGCGGAAAGAGGTTCCAATAATAGAAAAGAAAGCGTACATTGGTCGAATAAGGTGGTGGATTTATGAATAGTTTAAAGTTAAAAGAAGAAGTATTTATGCACAAAAAATGACCGATAAAATTGTAAAAAAGGCGAATGGAATCTCTACGAATTTTATGTTAACATCTTATTACAACACGTGATTCCTCGGAAGCGTCAGTTGTACTTGTGAACAAAGGATAGTGCTCGGTAGAGTGTCTATACCTGCAGGTATAATTGTGACTGCAGTCCGAGGTTTTTTCTTTATCCGAAACGGAGAGGGTGGGTGCTATGCGAATTGTTCGGAAAATCAATAACAGTGCCGCTGTTGCTCAGGACTCCCGCGGGAAGGAACTGATCGTGATTGGTAAGGGCATCGGGTTTCCGGCGGTTCCATACGAACTGACGGATATGTCGCGGATAGACCGCACGTTTTACGATATCGACCCGCGTTATTTTGAGATGATCAGTACTCTTCCGCAGGAGATTCTTCTGGCGAGTGCCGACATTACAGAAGATGCGCAGGTCGTACTGAATACGACCCTTAACTCCAACCTGCCGCTGACACTGGCCGACCACCTGAACTTTGCGGTGGAGCGTTTTCGCAGCGGGTTGAACCTGACGATCCCCATTGCCTATGATATCCGTCATCTGTATCCCAATGAGTTTGATCTGGGCGTAAAAGCATTGGATATCCTGAAGGAATACACGGGGGTCTCACTTCCGGATTCCGAAGCGGTCAGCATTGCAATGCATTTGATCAATGCTGAAATCGAAAACAGCGAGATCCATTCCCTCGTAAAGGCGTTGGAGATTCAGGAAGGCGTGGAGTCCATTGTGGAGCGGGAAATGAACCTGAAACTGGATAAGGACAGCTACAGTTACTACCGGTTCACGATGCATATCCGCTATCTCATCCAACGGCTGATGAGCGGTACTCAGAGCGAAACGGGGAGTGGCAGCATGGTAAAGATGCTGGCCAATGATTACCCTAAAACATATATCTGTGCTAAAAAGATTGCGGCTTTCTTGCAAAAGCAGGAGAATTGGTGCTGTAATGATGAAGAGCTTCTCTATTTGATGTTGCATATCAACCGCGTCTGCCAGAAAAATACATAAACAGCTTCCGTTGCTTGGAGCGGCACTCGCCATTTGCGGGACGTGATCCGGGGACAGAGCGCATCCTACCTGAAAACGCTTGCGTTTTCAGGTAGTTTGAAGGCGCTTTGTGCCCGGATCTTTTATTACATATTGAATGAACAGCGGTGCAGGGCCCGCATCGTTTTTCAGATAAAAAATCAGGAGGATTAGCCATGAAACAGGATGCATTCTTTCAAACTATCATACATCGCATCGGTGGTGAAGGCAATGTTGCACGAAAACGTTTTGACGGAGAGCACCTGTATGTCACTGTGAAAGACAGCGGTATGGCAGATCTAGAAGAACTGAACCGTTTGGATGGGGTTTCCGGTACGGAACTGAACCGGAACATTCTGTCCGTTACCATCCAGGAAGATTTTTTGGAGGATGTTACAATGGCAAAAAATTTCAAACAGCTGGCGCAGAATATCATGACGTTGGCTGGAGCAAAGGAAAATGTTACTTCCGTATTTCACTGCATGACCCGTCTGCGTATGACGGTCAAGGACGTCAAGAAGGTAGACCAGAAAGCTATCAATGATCTGGACGGCGTGTTGGGCGTCACCTATCAGGGCGGTCAGCTGCAGGTCATCATCGGCAAGGATCTGCTGAAGGTTTATGAAGAGGTGCTGAAGCTGGGTTACAGCGATGGCGGTGCTGTGGACGAAAAACTGGACGGTGACCTGAAAGGCGAAAAGATTTCGGTTGGGCAGGCAGTGATTGGTTACATTTCCGCTGCCGTACAGCCTATGGTTCCGGCACTGATCGGCGGCGGTATGATTAAGGTGTTCCTGCTGCTGATCTCCAAGGTTTATGCTCCCTTTGCGGACAGTTCTACTTATACGCTGCTGAGCATCGTGGGCAATGCGGTGTTTTATTTCATGCCCATTCTGGTCGCTTATGGAGCGGCTAAGAAACTGGGTGCGACCCCCACGTATTCCATGGTCGTGGCCGGTGCACTGGTCGCTCCTGAATGGACGGCTATTGTAAGTGCTGGCGATCCAGTCACCATGTTTGGTATCAATGTTGCCCTGAAAGGATACGGCAGTTCTCTGCTTCCTGCGCTGCTGCTGGCAATCGTTGCGTATTATGTGGAAAAATTCCTGAACAAAGTGATCCCCGGCGTGTTCAAGCCTATCTTTGTCGGTACGTTGACAATGGCCGCCACCTATGCCGTCTCGATCCTTGCACTGGCGCCTCTGGGTCAGCTGGCAGGTACCTATGTCACCGCCGCGATCCTGTGGTTGTATAACATTGCAGGCCCCATCACGGTTGCTCTGTTTACGGCTCTGTTCCCCTACATGGTCATGACCGGTATGCACATGACCTTGGGAGCTCCCATGATCCAGCTGCTGTCGGAAACTGGTTTTGATCCCCTGTTCCGCCCCGGTATGCTGCTGTCCAACATGGCAGAAGGCGGCGCTTCTCTGGGCATCGCCATCAAGGCAAAGGACAAGGCAATCAAATCCGAAGCACTGTCCGTTGCAGTGGGCTGCATCTTTGCTAGTGTGACCGAGCCGGCCATTTACGGTTTTAACCTGCCGCTGAAGAAACCTATGTGGGCTGTTTCCCTCGGCGGCGCCATCGGTGGTGTCGTGGCTGCTCTGCTGGGTGCCCATAACTACGAGTATGGTTCTTCTTCCCTGTTTGCCCTGCCGATCTTTGAGGATACCATCGTGGCTATGGTTATTGCAATCATCGTGACGATCGTAGCATCCTGTGTACTTACGATTCTCTTTGGCTTTGACGAGGAAATCTTGAAGAAACACTGATCTCAAAATTTTGTTCGCCCCGGGGAGCGCATGCGTCCCGGGGCGTTGGAGGTATTATGAAACTTAAGTCCGATTTTTTGTGGGGTGGAGCACTTGCGGCTAACCAGTGCGAGGGTGCCTGGCAGGAAGACGGCAGGCTGCCTGCGTCTGCTGACTTTCTGCCGGATGCAGCCCACGGCAGATGGAATGCCATGCTGCATCCGGGAAACATTCTGGAAACGCGGTACGATTATTATCCTAGTCGGGAAGCAATTGATTTTTATCATCGATACAAAGAGGATATCCGCCTTCTTGCAGAGAGCGGGATCAAGGCGCTGCGTTTGTCCATTTCATGGACGCGGATCTATCCGACCGGGGAAGAGAACGCCCCGAACGAAGATGGCCTGCGTTTTTACGAGGAGCTGTTTACGGAGTGTCGTAGGTACGGGATAGAGCCGGTGGTCACCCTGTGCCACTTTGATGTGCCGGAAGCCCTGATCCGGAAATATGGTGCCTGGGCAGACCGCAGGCTGATTGCACTGTATGAAAAATACGCTGCCACCATGTTTGACCGCTACCGGAATCTGGTAAAATACTGGATGACCTTCAATGAGATCAACATGATCACCCACATCCCTTATCTGGGCGGTGGCCTGCTGGTGGACAAGGACGACCCGGAGTTCAACCAGATCGTGTACAATGCCGCGCATAACCAACTGGTGGCAAGTGCCTGCGCGGTGCGGATCGGTAAAAAAATCAACCCGAATTTCCGAATTGGATGCATGATGGCGGCCGGAAGCTTTTATCCCTATTCCTGTAACCCCAATGATGTGATGGAAGCACGTATCAGTAACAACAAAAATTACATTTTTCCGGATGTCCAATTGAACGGCTGTTACTCCGGATTCGCCCGGAATTACTTTGCAAAATTGGGCATCACGCTGGACGAACAGCCGGGTGATGACGAACTTCTGGCTCAGAACACCTGCGATTTTCTGGGGTTCAGTTACTATTCCTCCAGACTGATCTCCACGGATCCGGAGCATCTGAAAAATGTGGCGGATGGCAACGCCATTACTACCCTGCGCAACCCGTATCTGCAGATCACGAAATGGGGACGTCAGATCGACCCGGTCGGCCTGCGCGTGACCATGAATGATCTGTATGATCGCTATCACAAGCCGCTGTTCATTGTGGAAAACGGTTTGGGCGTGGAGGATACTCTGGAAGTGGACGGGTCCGTCCATGACCCCTACCGGGTGGAGTATCTCGATGCTCATATCACCCAGATGAAAAAAGCCGTTCTGGAGGACGGCATTCCCTGCATGGGATATCTGGTCTGGGGCATCATCGATCTGGTCAGCGCGGGCGGCGGTGAAATGGATAAGCGGTACGGACTGGTCTATGTAAATAAACATAACGACGGCACCGGAGACCTCGCCCGCTACAAAAAAGATTCTTTTGGCTGGTACGCACAGAAGATTCGGGAAGAGTGCTATGAATAAAGCATATAAGCAGTATTTTGATCTGATATTTGGCTCCACACTACTGACTTTGGGTATCTACCTGTTTGTCACCCCCAATGGTATCAACTTTGGCGGTGTGATAGGCCTGGCTCAGATTATAGAGATTTTTCTGCGTAGGTTCATTGCAATCCGCAGTGATGCAAACCTTGTTGGTATGATCAATTTCCTCATCAATGTACCGCTGTTCCTGATAGGATACCGGGTCATGAGCCGCAGGTTCTGCATCAAAACCATGCTCTCGGTAGCAGTGCAGACGTTGCTTCTCTCAGTACTTCCGCCGCTCAAAGCACCCCTTGTGGAGGATGTGCTGCTAAACAGTATCTTCGGCGCTATTCTCTGTGGTGTAGGTGTCGGCTATGCGCTGCGGGGCAGTGGGTGCTGCGGCGGCATGGACATTGCATGCATGTGTCTGGTAAAGAAATACCCGGATTTTAAAAGCGGACGGCTTTCTATTTATGTCAATGCGGTTCTCTTTTCGGTCTGCCTATTCCTTTTTGATTTGGAAACTACGATGTACTCCATCATCTTTGTGGCAATCCTGTATACGGTGGCAGATAGGTTTCACGACCAGAACATCAATGTGGCGGCCCTGATATTTACGGATGTTTCCACTGTGCAGACTGAAATCCTGCAGAAGATGGGCCGCGGCGTCACCTTCTGGAACGGATACGGTGCGTACACCAACCACCCTAAGAAGATCCTTTTCTGTGCCGTGAACAAGTATGAAATCGGGGAGCTGCAGGAAATTATTCACGAGCAGGATCCCAATGCCTTCGTCACATTCTTTGTAGGTCCTCTGATCCATGGCGGATTTGAAAAAAGGCTATGAGATTGAGGGTAATCACATAGAACAAATGAAGCGAAGAACGCTCTGCAATTTTGGCACCCGCTCAGGCTGCGATTAAGTCTCCCCGGAAATAAAATCTGATAGGACAAAGAAGAAAAAAGCTCTTGGCTTCTGTAATGGAGGCCAAGAGCTTTTTGCATCTTGTTTTGTAAGCGGAAAGAGGTTACAATAATAGAAAAGAAAGCGTATATCAGTCGAATAAGGTGGTAGGCCTATGAAGTTTTTCGAAGTGGTTCCCAGTGAACTTTTCTCGCCGTTGGCTTCGCCCAACCGTATTTTATATGCGGATGCACTGGACGTACTGTACGCAGCATACCAAGAAAACTTGAAAATACGGGAAGATGTCTTGTATTCAATGCTGCGCGGCAGGCTGGAGCAGGAACTGGCGGATGCTACGTTTGAAGATGAAGACATTGACGAAGAGGAACTGAGGGATATCTCTGGCCGCGCCCGTTTTTTGATCCGCAAGCTGTGTAGTAAGGGGTGGTTTGAGAAGGAACGTGGGGATGATTTTGAAGAGTACATCACGATTCCTAATTACAGCAGTCGCCTGCTGGAACTATTTCATCAACTCAGGGATGATAGTCCGGCTCGTGGATATTCCTATGTGTTCGGAACTTTCTCAGTCTTAAAGACCGCCGACGACAGCAACAATGCTTACGATAAAATGACGGCTCTCTATAGTGCCTACGATAACACAACGGCGCTGATTAGCTTGTTGCAAATGGTCTATCATAATGTGAAGCATTATTTTCAGACGCAGATCGATATGCAGGATGTCAACCAGGTGCTGGCTGCACACTTTAACGACTTCGGACAAAAGGTTGTGGAGGCATATATCCGTCCGCTGAAAATCAAAGATTCAGTGCCGAAGTATCGTGTGCCCATTCAGTCTGTGCTTAGGCGCTGGGAAGAGGATGATACCTTGCTGATGGCGATGGCAAATGAAGCATTGCGTGATAAGCGGGGCAAGACATTGGAAGACTGCCGTGCCGATCTGCTGAGGAAAATTTTCTGGATCGAAGAACGCTATGACAATTTAGAGAAGGACTATCTTGAGGAAATTGATACGCAGGTCCGGCGCTATACCAGAGCAGCAACACAGAAAATCGAGAACCTGACGAACCGAGATCAAAGCGTGCGCGGCAATTTGAATGTTTTGCTGACGGCACTGTCCAGAAACCGCAGGGCGGCTGAGCTGGTGGACCAGATACAACTGGCATTTCAATTGTATGAGCAGTCTTTTTTGTCAGAAAAAAGTCTGTGGTACCGTAAGCGCCCCGAAAAACGGACAAAAACCGCGTCGGTGCTGATACAAGATGATCAGGCACCGAATACGGAAGAACAGGTCAGAGCGGCACAGTTACTGCAATCGAAATATGGCCGGGCAGCAGTAAATGCTTACGTGCAGGGATGGCTGGGAGACGCTGACATTCGTTGCTCGGAGGAGCTCTCGCTTGAAGAGGACAAGGATTATATCATGAGTTTACTGGCAATCCTTGGAAGCAAGGATGCATCTGCCGGTTATGTGGTCCAGGAACTCGATGGCATTTTTTGCAAAAATGGCTATTCGATCCCGCAAATGCAGATCCGGAGGAAGGAGAAGAAGCCGTGAATTTTGATTTTGTTACCAATGCAACGGCAAAAGAACTGGAACAGTTCAAATCTGTCTGCAATCAGCTGCTCAGCCGCACATACATTGTGCGAACCATCTACCAGCCGGGAAAAGGCAGGGTGGACAACCCAGAATATCTTTTTCTATCACGGCACTATGAGGCTGTACAGGAGTACCTGAGCCTGCTGGACTGGGATTTGCGCAGGGATGAACTGAACGGATACTTTTATGTGTTGAACACAGACGAGGCTAACCGTTGCAACCTCAATAAAAAAGAAACGGCGATTTTGCTGGCATTACGGCTGATCTACGAAGAAAATATGGAGCGTTTGGGTTTGGAGCAGGATGCCGTGTGTACTGTGCGGGATGTGCTGGAAAAAGTGGTGACCGACTATCCCGTTTTTCCGGCTAAGCCGAATATGGAAGAGGTCAAACGCGCGTTTACGGTACTGGAAAACCATTCTGTGATTCAAAGACTGGAAGGAAAATTCAACCAGGGCAGCTGCAGGATCGCAATATTGCCCACCATTCTCTCTGCGGTCTCCAGCGAAAAGCTGAACTTGGTGGTGTCTGTTTTGAAAAAGGAGGAAACAGATGAAAAAGCTGAAGAAGATCCTGCTGATCAACTGGCTCTATTTCAGTAAGGAACTGATTGAAGTGGGCGACATCAATTTTCTGACAGGCAAGAACGGCGCCGGAAAGTCAACGGTCATCGATGCACTGCAGATCGTACTGCTGGGCGAGACCAACGCCCGCAACTTTAATCAGGCGGCCAACGAAAAATCGCAGCGCACACTGGAAGGCTATCTGCGCGCCGACATGGATGATAACAGCCCGTATTCCCGTCGTGGTAAGGACTTTTCCACCTATATTGTCTGCGAATTTCAGGATGAGATGGAGGGCAGCAGCTTTGTGACGGGCGTTACCTTTGACTGCCGCAGCGATGGAAGTTACCGTGATACATTCTTTATTTACACGGGGACACTGCCGGAAAATTGCTTTATTGAGCAGGGTGAGGCAATGGAGACTTCTGCACTTCGCCGTTTTTTGAAGCAGAACTATGCACGGGCAGAATTTTACGATACTCAAAAAGAGTATCGCTGCAACATGCTTGCAAAGTGGAACGTCCACAACGAGCAGGTCTTACGGATGATGAAGAAGGCTGTTTCGTTCCGGCCAATTGTGGATATCCAAAAATTTATTACGGAGAACATCTGTGATATTCCGGATAAACCCAATATTGAGCTGATGCAGCAAAACATCCGGGATTATAAACGGCACGAATTGCTGGCGCAGCGTCAGCAGGAAAAGCTGGATGCGCTGCAGCAAATCAGCAGGCTGTATCAGGAGATGAACCAAGCCATAGACCGCTGCCAGATCCAGAAGTTTCTGGTACGGTGGGCCGAAAAAGAAGCTGCGCAGACAGAGATCGACCAGAGGGAATTGGAACGAACTGAATGCAAGGAGAACCTTGCAAATGTGAATGAGCAACTGAAGGAGCTTGAGCGGCAGATCGAACAGAAAGAAACGCGCCGCAGTGAGCTGGAGCTGGCCTGTAGGCAGAGCAACGTTTTCCAGGAGGAAGAGCGTCTGCTCAACACGGAAAAGGCTCTGAGAGATGAGCAGAAAAAGCTGGAACAGGGTCTGCAAAATCTTGAAGTGGAGATTAAGCGGGAAGCACGGCATTTGCAGAGATTCTGTGGGGAGATACAAGAACTGGAACCGGAAGAACTTCTCATACCGGTGCAGGAAGCGGCGAACACTGTGCAGAAAGCATATGCTGTATTTACTGGGGACGAGAAGGGATTGTTTGCCCGGCCTGTGGAGTTGTTTGAAACGGGGCAGCAGGCAGCGGCTGAATTGTCGGATGCTGTCCGCAGTGCGGCTCATAAAACAGAGGATCGTATTGTAGAGCTGAAGAAGCAAGCCGACCAGAAAAGTGCGGTGCTTGCAAATCTGCGCAGGAACATCAAAGATTATCCCCATGGGCTTCTGCTGTTCAAAGACCGGCTGGAAAAGGATCTGGCGGATAAAACGGGGCATGCGGTTCCCGTTTATATTCTGGCTGATGTGCTGGAAATGGCAGATGAGCGCTGGCGTGGAGCGGTAGAAGGCTACCTAAATAACCAGAAATATTATCTGCTGGTGGAGCCGGGACGTTATCAGGATGCACTTAACATTTACGACCGGCTGAAGCAGGAAGCAGAGTACCGTGCGTTTGGTCTGGTAGATATCGGAAAACTGCGGGAAAAAGAAACACTTCGCCCGCTGCCCGGCAGTCTGGCAGAAAAGGTGGAGACAGAAAACAAGCTGGCACGCAGCTATGTGGACTATCTTCTGGGTCGGGTGATATGCTGCGACACGGCAGAACAGTTGCGCTGCTATAAGACGGCAATTACGGCAGAGGGAATGCTGTATCAGGGCTATGTGGCCCGCGCACTTCGGAAGGGCTGGATGGAAGACGCCTTCATCGGGCGGCGTGCGGTGCAGCTCCGCATCGACCATCTGGAAAAGGAACTGGCCTGTCTGCAGGAAGAGCTGCGGCATTGGCAGCCGCTCCAGAAGCAGCTGACCGGCCTGCAGGAGCCGCTTTTTACCCAAAGATTTGTCCGAATCGATGTGGCGCAAAAGCAGGAGGACTACCAGCGCGTCCAGACGATCATCAAGGAAATCGCAGAAGTCAAAAATCAGCTTTCCCAGTTGAATCTGTTCTGGTTGGATGAGCAGCGACGCATCATTGAACAGTTGAAAGAAGAAATCCTTGCATTCAATAAGGAAAAAGATGCGAAAAATGTGCAAAAAGGGAAGTTGGAAGACCGCATCCATCAGCTGGAATATGAGATCTTGCCGGAAAAATACCAACGGTATGAGGCCATCGAAGATGTTTTGAACGAGGAGTTCACGAAGGAATACCGAGAAACCATCGGCGTTCCCCGCTATCGGCAGGAGCTTGTCCGCTTGAAAAAGGCAGATGTCATCCGCAAAAACTTCGGCGACAGTTTGGCGCAGAGCACAAAGGCGATGGACGGGGCTCAGAAGAAACTGCTTGCAGCACGCAGAGAATATGCAGAACGGTTCAAACCCTGTGCATTCCAGATCGAGGTGATGGATAACACCGAATACGAGGAAGAACGGCGTACTCTGCAGGAAAGCGAGCTGCCCCGATACAAAGAAAAGATCCGGGCGGCACGGGAAAGCGCAATGGAGCAATTCCAGAACGATTTCCTTGCCAAACTGAAATCCAGCATCGACCAGGTGCAAGACCAGGTGCACAATCTGAACAAGGCCCTGCGCCAGGCACAATTTGGCACAGACAAGTACCAATTCCGCGTAGG
Source organism: Faecalibacterium sp. I4-1-79 (assembly GCF_023347235.1). Taxonomy (GTDB): domain Bacteria; phylum Bacillota; class Clostridia; order Oscillospirales; family Ruminococcaceae; genus Faecalibacterium; species Faecalibacterium tardum. Next base: position 568,515 of record NZ_CP094467.1, read on the forward strand.
GCCAAACCCGGATTATCTGGATTACTATAACATGATCACGGCAGATGAACTGATGGAAGGCGAATCCGGTCTATTCGCACTGCCCTTTCAGCAAAAATACGGCCCATTGATCGAAAAACTGTTCAGCCAGATCACAATGGCAGACGATACGCAGCTCAATGTCCGCAAACAGAGCGAACTGCAGGAGAATATCGTCCGCTATACAGACTTCCGGACGTATCTGAAGTTTGATTTGGAAACGACCGATCAGAACGGTTCCAAGCAGCTGCTTTCTCAAACACTGAATATGAAGTCCGGTGGCGAAACACAAACGCCATTCTATATTGCGGTGCTGGCCTCGTTTGCCCAGCTGTACCGCGTCAACGATGCTACCCGTTTTGGTAATACGGTGCGTCTGGTGGTGTTCGATGAAGCTTTCAATAAAATGGATAGTGACCGGATCACGGAGAGTGTACTCCTTCTCCGAAAGATGGGGCTGCAGGCGATCATCTGTACGCCGCCGGATAAGGTCTCGGACATTATGCCCATTGCAGACCGCACATTATTAGTGGACAAATCCGGATACCGGATGCATATTATTCCATTTGGAAAGGAGATGCAGAATGAAGGAAGCACAGGTGATCCTGAATCGTCTGCTGGATAAGTTTGAAAACAGTAAGCATCTTTCTGAACCCAACACATCCAGACGTCGGGTAATGCTGCGCATTGATAAAAGGGAGTTGCCGGAGTATCAATACGAAGATGCGGTGGTTCGGGATGCTTACAATATTGCAGCGCGGGAGCTGGAGCAGCAGGCTTTGGTGCGTCTGGAATGGGCGAGAAAGCAGAGCGTTCTCTCCTGCATTGTGCTGGATCTGGAACGGGTCGCACAGTGCTATGAATGCGCCGACAGAGTGCATCCGCGAAAAAAGGCAGAAGAGGTTGCAAACATCATCATGCAGAAGCTGGCAGACAATCCCGTTCCATGGATCGCGGCATGGAGGGATGCTGTATGTGCTCAGGTGCGGAACAGCATGAAAGTGCCGACGTATTGCAGGGGAAACGACGGTCTGCTGCAGGAGCTTTTGCTCACGTTTCAACGATATGCGGAGCTGTCCGGCAGTGTGACGATGCGTGCATTCAGCAGCCAGTGTTTTCACGATACCAAGTATTTTGAGCGAAATGTACGGGAGCTGTTTCTTACCATTGCACGAAAGTACAATACCCAACTGGCGGCGGCCTGTACAGAAGCGGAACTTGGTGCGCGGGATCAGCTTGCATTTCTGGGAATCTATGCCCGCCCGGAGCTTTACGAACTCTCGGGCGATTGCGCAATCTGCTTGAAGAAGGGAGAACTACGGCTCAGCGCAGCAGAACCTTATGGATTGGCTTTGCCCAGTACACTTGTGTCAGAGATTGTGGACATTGAACTGAAAAACATCTGCTGCATTACCTTTATCGAAAATAAAACGAACTATGATGAATATTTGCTGGCGGAAAAACAGCCGGAAGAACTTGTTGTTTATCACGGCGGCTTTCTGAGCCCGCGGAAGAAAAAACTTTTTGAAAAACTGGCTGCTGCGGCAGGGGAAACCATGCAAATTCGATTCTGGGCAGATATTGATCTGGGCGGTTTTTGTATGTTTGAAAACCTGCAAACGGTGTTTCCACAGCTTGAACCCATGCGTATGGAAGGGCGCTTTGTGGAACAGTACCACAAAAATGGCCTGAAGCGGCCGGAGCAGTATCTGAAGAAGCTGAAGGAAGAGCGGAATGCGGGAAGACATACGCTGTTTGTTGATGCAATTGATAAGATTTTGCAATATGGGGTCACAATCGAACAAGAAACATTTCTGGAGTAGAATTCGTGCGAAGATAAAAACGCTTGTTGCCCCATAAAAACGTACTATTATTCTTTCCAACGCTCTGCAATTTTGACATCCGCTCAGGCTGCAATTAAGTCTCCCCGGAAATAAAATCTGGTAGGACAAAGAAGATAAAAGCTCTTGGCTTCTGTAATGGAGGCCAAGAGCTTTTTGCATCTTGTTTTGTAAGCTGAAAGAGGGTACAATGATAGCAGAAGTACGCACATCGATGAGGTGATAAGATGCTGAACATTTTTTACGGTGATATGAAGGAAGCGGTGTACAATACGGCTTCTTATTTCAAATACGATTACGAGGAAGACTGGATCGTTGACCCGATGGTCAAGGAAATGATTCAGGATGTGGATAAGTCTACCGTTATCGACAGTGGTGTAATTGACAGCCCGGTCTTGGGTAAAATTCCACCGATTGGTTTGTCTGGTGGCGTAAAGACACTGATTTTGGTAAAGTTTGAGCCGGAGAAAGTGTTCAATGTATCGACTTGTGGCGACAACTGTGCAAAGTGGCTGCTCAAAATTGCAGAGCAGGAGGATCGCACGGTGAATCTGCACCACCTGATGGATTTTGGTAAAAAACCATTTACAGTAAAAGTGCTGAATACAAATCAAATCGTTCACAGCATGGAAGAACTGATTTTGGCCGCAGGTGAGTTTGTGTAAAGGGGCTGACAGAAATGAAAGGCATTCATAAAGTGGTTGTCGGCACAAAGTATCTAAAGTATGAGTTTGAACTGCGGCGCAACTTAACCGTCATTCGCGGGGATAGCGCAACGGGTAAAACGACCCTCGTGGATATGATTCGTACTCATATGAACGATGGAGAAAGTGGGCCGGTCACTCTAAATTGTGATAAAGGTTGCTATGTGGTAGAAGGAAATCTTTGGAAGGGACAACTTGACAATATTCAGGACAGCATTGTTTTTATCGATGAAGGAAACGAGTTTGTCAAGACCAAAGATTTTGCGCGTGCGATTCAGCAGACGGATAACTATTATGTTATCGTGACCAGAGAGGGTTTGCCGGCCTTGCCATACAGTGTGGAAGAAGTGTATGGAATCCGAACCTCTGGAAAGTATGGGACACTGAAACGGAGTTATCATTCGTTCTATCGAATTTACCCGGATAGTACGACTGAAAATATTAAACCGGAGAAGATCTTGACAGAGGACAGCAATTCGGGGTATCAGTTTTTTGATGCGGTCTGTAAAGAACAGCAAATACAGTGTGATACTGCGAACGGAAAATCTAATGTATTTTCCTATTTGAAGGTTCATAAGGATGAAAAGATTCTGGTGATTGCAGATGGTGCCGCTTTTGGCCCGGAAATGGACAGGGTGTTGCAGTTGGTGCAGACAAGAAAAAATCTGGCACTATATCTGCCGGAATCTTTTGAATGGCTGATACTTTCCTCTGGAATTTTGAAAGATGCAGAGACCACACAGATTTTGCAAACACCGTCTGGCTACATCGATAGTAAGGAATATTTTAGCTGGGAGCACTACTTTACGGCACTTTTGATAGAGAAAGCGGCTGGGACATATCTGAATTATACTAAGAAAACGCTGAATGAGGCCTATCTGAGGGATGGTGTGAAAAACGCGATTTTGGGACAGATGCAGAAAGTCGAATTGAAATAAAATCAAAAGAAAGTGGAATCGTAATGAGGATACAGTATACATTAAAGGTTTATCCGGCAGGGCTTGGGCGCAGCGTATACAGAACGATAACCATCTGTGGTACGGATACACTGGATCAGCTCTGCATGGCGATTTTGAATGCATTTGATTTTACGGCAGAGCATCTGTATGAATTTTGCATGGACAACAAGATGTACAGCGAAGACTGCTATCGATTCAATCCGATGGAAGATGACCTGTTTGACGAAGATGATGCAGAAGGAACCGATATTGCATTGGATGAACTGGGGCTGATCGAAGGACAAAAATTCTCGCTCCATTATGACTTTGGCGACGATTGGATGTTTGCCATCCGTGTGATGAAAATAGAAGAAGTAAAAAAACATCGCAAGCCGATGCTGCTCAGTTCAAAAGGAAGCGTTGAGCAGTACCCGGAGGGAGAAGAATGATGCCCAACGCTCTGTAATTTTGGCACCCGCTCAGGCTGCTATTAAAAAAACGAGAGCATAAGGGATTTATAGCGAGTTATCGTTAAAAATCAAGCTTAAAATAAGGCTCACCGTCAATTTTGACGGTAGGCCTTATTTGTTTTCTCATGTATGAGATGAATTGCGTTTAACACAGGGCTGCTTCCCAGAAGCATCACAGATACACCTCCACAGTCAGGTCGGTCCACGCTGCACGGCGGAACTGGTGGGGCATCTTGCTGGCTTCCCAGTAACGCTTGGCAGTTTCAAAGTCGATGGTGAAGGTAAGGATGGGCTTTTCCGATACAGCCATCAAATCGGTGCGCTCCTCTTTGGACTTCTTGCAGCCGGTGTTCAGCTTCCAGCGGTAGGAGTAATCGGCAATGGGGGGTGACCACTTCAACGAACCGGTCAATCAATTCGGGAGCAAGACGGGCACCGTGCACATCGAACTTCTGAGAGAGAAAATCGTGGATCTCTTTCATGCCCGAAGAAACCGTCTGGGGATCGGGCGCAGGGGAGATGGCTTTCAGCTCCTGCTCTAAGTGTGCAATCTCGTCATCTGCCTGTTTGCAGAGGGCTTGGTATTCCTCTCTTGGCAGTTTTCCGTCTGCACGCATGGCAGCGTAGTTCAGATTGCGCTTTTTGATTTTTTCGATAAAAGCTCTGAATTTCTCTTTGTAGAAATCCATTGCACTCTGCGGCAGGGAAGTCAGATTCCCTTCGTTGTCGCATCCGGCCAGAAATCCCGGCCCGGCAAGAACATCGGCTCCATCCCACAGCGGACGATTGAGCGGCAGGCCAAGCAGCTTGCCTTCATCATTGCAGACCAGTGTGACCGCTGAACCGGTGTCACTTAAGGTGATGCATTTGATCAGCCCGCCTACAAATTTCTGCATGGCTTCAAGGGTGTTGTCCAGCTCGATCTCCTTTGGCAGCTCCATTGGCAGGAGTGCAAGGACTTTGATTTTTTCTTCTTTCATTGTGTGCCTCCAAATAAAAACAGGACAATCCACTCGGACTGCCCTGCAAAAGTAAAGAGGAGCATCCGAAGATACTCCCCAGTAGATAATTATTTTTTCCTTACCATACAGCGTTTTTTGAAGAATGCAATGCCATAGCAGAGGATGTCATCATAGTCGTCCCGGAAGTCCGCCGCGTACATCCGGTCATTGATCTGCTGAATGGCAGTATCGCAAGCATCCGGCAGAGCATCCAGAGTTTTGGCATACTTGGCTTCAAAAATTGCCACACGACCATTGCGGATGTCCTTTACAATAACATCGCTGCGACCCTCGCCATGCTCTTTGTTAGATTCTACCACATAGCCAGCACCAGTAAAGATGCCTGCAAGGAAAGCGTGGTAAAAATCCTCCCGATAGTCATGGTAGCTGATGGTCATGCGAAGCAGCTTGGTCATTTCCTGTGTCAAAGCTTCGCTGTTTCCGCTCCAGACTGCATCAAACAAAGGGCTGCGGTTCCACGCCTTTGCACTGTCATCAAACCATTTGCTTACAGTGGTTTCAAAAATTTCCCGAATCTCTGCATTGGGAATCATCAGCGCAGAGCAACCATCCGGCAGCGAATCTGTCAGATCCTTATCCCGCACCTTGGTCAGATAGCCTGCCAGATACAACACACTCCAAAGATTTTCCTCAGAGGAGTGCAGATAATCGTAGGTCAGGTTTTCTTCAATGTGCTGAACAATAGAGCCGCCAGCCATCAGCGTTTCGAGCTTCGTGGTGATATTGTCACCTGCATAGTCGATGAAAGAACGGATGATGGCGTTATCACTGGTGTTTTTCCAATAGCTTTTCGGCTTCTGTGCTACACCATACTGGAAATCCCGCAGATAACTGATTACGTCCCACGGACAATAAATGTCTGCATCGCCAAAATGATAACCGTCGTACCATGCCTTGATTTCAGCAGACTGCGATTCAAGATCAGCATCTTTCAGCATTTGATCTACATCTGCCTGTGTAAAACCAAAGGATTCGCTCAACCGGGGAGAAAGAATCGTATCCGAAACGAAATTGTTCGTCCCGGTAAAAATGCTTTCTTTTGCAATTTTCAGGCAGCCAGTAACAACAGCAAAGTCGAGGGAGGTGTTGTCTTTGAGCGTGGTGCTCATCATAGCCCGCATCACGTCCAGCATCTGCGAATAATATCCGTTGCTGCTGGCTTTGGCAATGGGAACATCATACTCATCCAGAATGACGACCGCCGACTTTTTGAAATGGATTTCCAGCATCCGGGTCAATAGCAAAAAGCAGCTTTTTGTTTCATCCATGGATGCAGTGCGTCCCAGAATCCGCTTAAAGATGCCTTTGTCATCGTCGGAAATAGCAGCGTCATCCAAAAGAAACTGATAATCCTGAAATGCAAATGCCAGTTTCATGCACAGCATTCCATAGGCACTTTCAAAGGTCAGACCATCCGTGTCCTTGAAAGAGAAAAATACCACAGGACACTGGTTCATCCATTTTTTGCAAAGCTCTGTATTTTTGGAAATCGCCAATCCCTCAAACATCTGCTTGCTGTCTTTGCGGATATTCAGAAAATTTGCGAGAGTGCTCATGCCAAGAGTCTTTCCGAAGCGGCGAGGGCGAGTAATTTGAGTTACTTCAACCGGCCCTTTATCAAGGAGGTCAACGATCAGATTTGTTTTGTCGATATAATAGTATCCGTTGTTGCGCATCTCGGCAAAATCCGAGATTCCGACAGGAAACTGCAAATCTTTCATGCAATGCTCCTTTCCGCTCACAGAGGAGAGCTTTCAGAACTCACTACTGTAAGTGTACCATGAAATATAGAATCATACAAGAATTAAGTGACATCGAAATAGAGCAGTTTTATTATGCTACGTTCAATCTGGTGGCTTTGTAGCAGTCTGCGCACATTCCCTCATGGGGAGCTGCAAACTCTGCCGCCTGCATGATGGAGCCGTCCTCCTTCAGCTTGACCCTCTTGATGGGCTGGTTGCACCGGGCACAGATAGGTATACGCTCCTGCACCGCCAAAACGGGCATCTGCCTTGAACTCGCGCACGAACAGCAGCACCCGGCTTCCCTTTGCCCGGTGATGGATGTACCGCTGCCCGGTGGCAGAGTTTTCGGCGGTGGTGCTCTGGCTCTGCCAGTGGAACAGGCTTTCGTTGATGGAATAGTCCTTGTACATGGTGGTGGGGGAGTAATCCTTATCCGCTTTGTTCAGGGTCACAAAGAATACGTCCAGCTGCTTTTCCGGCAGCCACTTCACGCCCTCGCGGACAGTGGCAGGCTTCAAAAAGTCCAGTGCCACTAGCAGCTGGTCGCGGGTATAGGTGCAGTGCAGGTCCAGCGGACAAGCAAAGCCCACATCCACAGGTTCGTCGATAAAATCAATGCGGTCATATTGATACTGCAAAAGTGCCTGCAGCTCCCCCCAGCAAAACGGGACTATCCGAGAGAGCATACAGGTTATGATGCTACAATAAAAAGAGACTGATGCAGTGCAACCCGTGCATTGCTTTCGTTTGGTTGCAGGAGTAAAATAAAAATGATTTATTATAGATTGTCAGAACCTCTAAAAGGTGATAAGGTTTAAAATAACAGGCGACCATCATGGAGCCAAAAGCAACCGGTGTCAACAGCCGTGCAGAGGAGCTGTTTGTACAGCTTTTCTGTGAGGCTTTTGGCCCAGAAAAGACCGAAAATCTGCAGGTCCAGTACCCCTGTGTGGACATCTATGGTCGGCACCGCTATATCGACTTTGCGCTGGAATCTCCTGAGTCCAAAATCGCAATCGAAATTGACGGCGAGACCTACCACAACCCCAGCAAGGTGTCCGAAAACAAATACGCTGATGACCTCCTGAAACAGAAGTTCAGCGGCAAGCAAAAAAGCTCTTGACCTCTATATTAAAGGCCAAGAGCTTTTTGCAAAGATGATGCTGTAAAGAAGTAAAACAGTGAAAGCAATAAGAACAGGTGGTCAATTACTTTGCATTTTTTGCATGCGTTGCGCTAACCAGTGATTGAGAAGGCGTTAATGGAGCAAGCCATACTTTGCCAGTTCCCTTATAAACATTTACCAGACCCTCACCGGATGCGGCAGAACCAAGCAAGGTTTTTCCGGAACGTTCAACCGTAAAGCTGAGACTGCCGGACCAGCAAATCGCAAAGCTGCCATCAATTTTTAAAACGTCGTCTTGAAGGTCGATTTCTACGATTTCCGAACGGGGAACATTGCTTTCCAGTACACATACACCATTGCCAGCAAGCCGTAGATTGAAGAGCTCTTCATTTCCGAGTGCTGCAGAAGAAAGCGAGGAGCGTGCCTGAATCTCGTGCTTGACAGTGGATTCACAGGCCAGGAACATGCCGTCTTCCATTACAAGACCGCCTGTCCAGTCACCGACATTTTCGGTCAGAAGATATTTATAGGTGGGTTCGGTCACGAGCACACCCGTTCCGACGTACTCCGGCTTGATTGCGCTTTCTTTTGTGACGGAACTTTTTACCATTTTGCCTAAGAAGTCGCCAACACCCTTCAATCCGGTGGTTGCTTGCACGTTGCCAACAATGTACTGCATTGCGCCCGCTTGGAGAACAAGCCCAACTTTTCCGTTGAGATTGGCAATGGCCTGTTTCCGTTTGACATTCATCTGGCTCATATAGTATTCTTCCATTGCATTGCAAGGCGCTACGGAGAAATCGACATTGTGCTCAACAATGGAGAAGATACCCTTCTGTTCGGTGACGATGTGACTTGTCTGATTTGCCAGATTGTTGATTTTAAACATAAGCAAATACCCCATTTCAAAGCAGATTTCGCATTTTTGTATGCAAGATTTGGTGTCCGTAAAAATGCTTAGATAAGTAGTCACAGTACAACTGAATAACTCCTTAAAATTCAGTGTATCATACGTCAACTGAAAATACTATCATCAAACCACACAAAGCATTTGAGACTTTTTTGGCGAGGGGAGAGTATAGGAGTTGAAAGTTTGGCCAGTGAGAATATAAAAAAACAGGTTACTGATGCAAGTCGAAAAACTGCCGTTTGTAGCAGATCTGTAGCAAATCGAGCCTATTTAACGAATCAACGCCCTAAAAACCGAAAAGTCATCATGCATCACACGCAGGGGGTCTGGGGTTCAAGTGTGTTTTTTATTCACGGAGGTTTGCGTTTACGCAACGGAGCGGTAAACGATCAAAGGCAGGGTATCATCACGGCGATGGTGTCCTGCCTTTTTGCTTTGCAGAAGGAAGCTTGCGTTGTGCGAGCCTGACCGCTTCCTGCAAGACAGGCGTCTAAAAAACAGCCTTGTTTCAAACAAGGTTTTCCATTGCATTTCACGGAAAAGTGTGTTTCAATAAAAAGAGTGATACGGCGATCAGACGCAGAGAGAAGGTGGGGGCAGGATGTTCAGGATCGCAATCGTGGAGGATCAGGATGAAACACGGGAATGCCTGAACCGGTTCGTCCGGCAATATGCCGAGGAGCAGGGAGTACAGGTGGAGATCAGCCTCATTACAGACGGCTCCGAAATCGCAGAGCACTATACGCCGGGGTTCGACATCATTTTTATGGATGTGGAGATGCCCCGGCTGGACGGCTTTGGCGCTGCCGAAGCCATCCGGGCAGTGGATGCGGAGGTGGTGCTGGTCTTTGTGACCAACATGGCGCAGTATGCCATCCGGGGGTACGAGGTGGACGCACTGGATTATGTGCTGAAGCCGGTGAATTATTATCAGTTCTGCACAAAGCTCTCCCGCGCCATTCAGCGGGTACAGCGGCGCAGAGGCGGGCAGGTGGTGTTGCAGCTGGCGGGTGGCGGCATCCAGCTGCTGGACACGGCGGATATCTATTATCTGGAGACCCGCAGCCGGATGCTGTACTACCACACCGCCAAAGGAGAATTTGCGGTGCGCGCCAGCCTGCAAAGCGCCGAAAAGCAGCTTGCAGAGTACCATTTTGTCCGCTGCAACCAGTGCTATCTGGTCAACTTGGCCTACGTCAAGGGCATTGAAAGCGACTTTGCCCTTGTGAAAGACGACCGGCTGGAGATCAGCCGACGGCAGCGCACGGCCTTTCTTACTGCGGTGGCGTCCTACATGGGAGGTGTGCTGTGACCACATCCCTGCTGAACAGCCTGCTCCGGGCGCTGCTGCGCTGGGGTGCAGCAATGGTCTTTTGTCTGCCCTTGCGGCATCGCTCCTATTTCTGGGCGCGCGCCTGCGGGATGCTGTTCCCGCTGCTTTTACTGGCGCAGCTGCTGGACCCGCTGGCGCAGTCCACAACACTGTGGCAGCAGCAGCTCTTGCTGCTGGCGCTTTATATCTCCTTTTTTGCGCTGCTTGGTGGGATGATCTACCTGTGCACGGATATCAATAAAAAAAGGAGCCATGTACTGCGCGGTGTGGAGTCTGCTTATCGCGCAGTGCGCCTACGAGGGCTGGTGCTTTCTAGAGCTGCAATTTGCCCGGTATGGACACCCGCTGAACATGGCTTCCCCTTGGGCGGTTCTGGTACAATTGCTGTCCGGGGCGGTATTCTTTGCGGCAGTGTACATCCTGCTGGCACGGCAGCTGCCTTATAAAGGAGGGTATCATATCGGTCCCCGGCAGCTATTCAGCGCATTTTTTATCGGCATCCTGTTCATGGTACAGGCAGCGGTGCTGGACAATTTCCGCGCGGAACAGTTTCCGCGGAGCGTTATAGCCACCATTCTGATCGGGCAGTTCTATTTTATCACCCTGCTGTATTTTCAAAGTGAGCTGTTCAAGAAATCTGCCATGGAAAAAGAGATGAATGCCCTGAACCTGCTGTACGAGCGCCAGCGCCAGCAGTATCAGGTCGCCCGGCAGAATGTGCAGATCATCAATAAGCGCTGCCATGAACTGAAGGTGCAGATCGCCAATCTCCGCAAGCTGTCGCCTGAAGCGGTGCCGCCGGAGCGCATCGAGGAGGCCGAGCGCGCAGCCCGCCTTTATGACGCGAACCGCAACACCGGTAACGAGGTGCTGGATGTGGTGCTGACCGAGAAGAGCCTGCTGTGCGAGTCCCGGGGTATCCAGTTGAATGCCGTGGCAAACGGCAGTTGTCTTGGCTTTATCGAGGCAGGGGATCTGTACGCGCTGTTTGCCAATGCGTTGGATCATGCTGTGGAAAGCGCAGTGCAGACCGCCCGCCCGGAGTGCCGGGTCATCGACCTGCTGGTCTGTGTGCGGCAGGGCTTTGTGGTGGTGAATATCATCAGTCCGCTGCGCCCGCCGGAAAAGCAGGCAAACCGTTCTACACAGTATGAGCTGAAGGTGATCCGGCGTATCGTACAGAAATATAAAGGCACGCTGACCTTGGAAGAGCAGGGCGAATTCTTTGCGGAAAAGATCATCTTTCCGCTGCAAAAATAAGTTAAGGAAACGGCAGCCGCCGCAGAATTTTCGAAAACGGAAGTCCTGCGGCGGCTTTCTTTTTGTAGTTTGTTGGATACATCTGTTTGTGAAAAATATACAAATATATCGGTTCACATTTGGGAGCCGAAAACCGAATGCGCACGCAAAGCGACCGATTTTCGCGGGCATCTTGCGAAATGCGGTTGCTTTGATAAAATAACAACGAAAGAAAAATGTACGGAAAAATTACCGGAGCACAGCGAAAAACAGGAGGAATCGGATGCGTAGTATTGCAAAGCTTATGAAGGACTGGCAGTTTACCGGCCCGGACGGCGTGACCGCTGCCGTAGCACTGCCCCACACCTGGAACGCCGTGGATGGACAGGACGGCGGTAACGATTACTGGCGGGGTACCTGCACCTACCGCACCAGCTTTGCAGCACCGGCCTTTGACCCGGCACAGCAGCAGGTCTGGCTGCAGTTTGAGGGCGTCAATTCCAGCGCTGCCGTGCTGCTGAACGGTCAACAGCTCTGCACCCATGACGGCGGCTACTCCACCTTCCGGGCAGAGATCACGGAGCTGCTGCAGGCAGAAAACCAGCTCACGGTGCAGGTAGACAACAGCGTCAACGACCGCGTTTATCCCCAGAAAGCAGATTTTACCTTCTACGGCGGCATCTACCGGGATGTGAGCCTGCTGGTGGTGAACAAGAACCACATTGCACTGGGTCACTTTGGCGACACCGGCGTGAAAATCACCCCCGATCTGAAAGAGGGCAGCGCCGACATTCAGGTGGAGACGCTGGTGGAAGGCGAGGGCACTGTTGTGGTGGAGCTGCTGGATGCCGAGGGCAGCACCGTTGCAAAGGGTGAAGGCCCAAAGGCTTCCCTCCATCTGGAGGCTCCCCACCTGTGGAACGGCGTGAAGGATCCCTACCTGTACACCTGTATCGTCCGTTTGATGCAGGACGGCAAGCCGGTGGACGAAGTGACCACCAAGGTGGGTCTGCGCAGCTTCTCGGTGGATGCGAAAAAGGGCTTTTTCCTCAATGGCAAGCCTTATCCGCTCCACGGCGTTTCCCGCCATCAGGACCGCAAGGGTCTGGGCAATGCCATCACCCGGGAGATGCACGATGAGGATATGGCGCTGATCCGGGAGCTGGGTGCAAACACCGTCCGTCTGGCACACTACCAGCACGACCAGTATTTCTACGACCTGTGCGACAAGTATGGTATGGTGGTCTGGGCAGAGATTCCCTATATCTCCGAGCACCTGCCCAATGGCCGGGAAAATACCATCAGCCAGATGAAAGAGCTGATCCACCAGAACTATAACCACCCCTCCATCGTCTGCTGGGGCGTGTCCAACGAGATCACCATCTCCACCAAGGATAAGGCGGATATGCTGGATAACCATCGGGTGCTCAACGAGCTGTGCCACAAGATGGACCCCACCCGCCTGACCACCTTGGCCTGCTACGCCATGTGCGGCCCCTTCAACTCGGTGGCGCACATCACCGATCTGGTCAGCTGGAACCTGTATCTGGGCTGGTATGTGCCGGGGCTGTTTTTGAATGACCTGTGGATGGGCTTTTTCCATCTGGTATACCCCAACCGTCCGCTGGGCTTTTCCGAGTACGGTGCCGAGGGTATGCCCAATCTCCACAGTGCCCACCCCCGCCGGGGCGACCACACCGAGGAGTATCAGGCCAAGTACCACGAGTACATGCTGAAGTGCTTTGACCGCCACCCGTGGCTGTGGGCGACCCACGTCTGGAATATGTTCGACTTTGCAGCAGACGCCCGGGATCAGGGCGGCGAGCCGGGCATGAACCACAAGGGTTTGGTCACCTTTGACCGAAAGACCAAAAAGGACAGCTTTTACCTCTATAAAGCGTGGTGGAGCGAGGAGAACTTCGTTCATATCTGCTCCAAGCGGTTCACCGACCGCACCGAGAAGGAGATCGAGGTCAAGGTCTACTCCAACCAGAAATCCGTTACCCTGTATGCGGACGGCAAAAAGCTGGCAGAGCAGACCGGGGAGCATATCTTTAAGTTCCGCGTGCCGCTGCACGGAAAGGTGGAGCTGAAAGCCGTTGCAGGCGACTGCATCGACACCGCCTGCTTCCGCAGCGTGGCGGCCCCGAACCCCAGCTACAAGCTGGTAAAAACCAAGTCGAAGAGTGCGAACTGGGTCTGAGTACCGGTCCACACCTTGGAATAAATTGCCGCACTTTGGAAAATGGCTGCGCCACAGCGGCCATAAAAAAGCCTGCGGCGATCGCTGACACACACAAGAAAAGGAGAACAACATGAAGAAGGGCAAGAAGAAAGGCTCTGGCGTTGTACTGTGGAGCATCCTTACGGTGCTTTTTACGGTACTGTTCGCCGGTGCCTGCATCGGTTCCAATCTGGCATTTGCCAGTGCACAGGCCGTGAACATTGCACTGAAGACCCCCACCCACAAGACCGTGGGCAAGGACGACAGTGCCGTGTATTACGAGAGTGATTTCAGCAGTGTGGAAGAGCTGGAAGCACACGATAAGGAAATTGCAGAGCAGCTTACCGGTGAGGGTGCTGTGCTGCTGAAGAACGATAACAACACCCTGCCTCTGGCTGCGGGCAGCAAGGTGTCTACGCTCAGCCATTCCAGCGTGGACGTTGTGACCTGCGGTACCGGCTCTGCCGATATCGACACCTCCAAGGCTCCCACCTGGAAGCAGGCTCTGGAGGATGTGGGCTTTGACGTGAACCCGGTGCTGTGGGACTTCTACACCAACGGTGCAGGCAAGGACTATGTCCGCTCTCCCAGCAAGGGTACCAGTTTGGGTGACCGCTCTGCATGGCACATCAACGAAGTGCCTGTCTCCCTGTACAGCACGAACGTCAAGGCTGCGGATGCGGCAGCCGGTGCAAACATCGCCGATGTGCGCTCCAGCTTTGCCTCCTACGGCGATGCCGCCATCGTAATGCTCTCCCGTGTGGCCGGTGAGGGTGCTGATCTGGAGTACGGCGATTTTGTGGATGGCACCAATGTGCTGTCCCTGACCAACGAAGAAAAGGATATGCTGAAGATGGCCAAGGAGGAGTTTGCACGCACCATCGTGCTGATCAACTCCACCAACGCCATGGAGTGCGATTTCCTCAATGATCCCGAGTACGGCGTGGACGCCGCTCTGTGGATCGGCTACACCGGCTCTTACGGCCTGAATGCCGTGGCAGATATTCTGGCCGGCAATGTGAACCCCAGCGGCCATCTGGTGGACACCTACTGCTACGACAACACCACCGCACCCGGTCTGGTGGACTACTATGCAAACCAGTACACCAACTATGACGAGAAGGATACCAGCAAGTGGTATTCTGTTGCAAACGGCGGTCTGGACGGCAACGGTTACTACACCACCTATCAGGAAGGCATCTATGTGGGCTACCGTTACTACGAGACCCGCTACGAGGATGTGGTCATGGGCACCCAGAACGTGGGCGAGTACGACTACGCCTCCACCGTGGCCTATCCCTTTGGCTACGGCATGAGCTACACCACCTTTGACTGGTCCAACTTCCAGTCCTCCTACGATGCCGCTACCGACAGCTTCAACATCAGCGTGGATGTGAAGAACACCGGCTCTGTGGCAGGTAAGGAAGTGGTGCAGGCTTACTTCCAGTCCCCCTATACCGAGTACGATAAGGCAAACGGCATCGAGAAGGCTTCTGTGGAGCTGTGCGGCTTTGGCAAGACCCAGCTGCTGGCCCCCGGCGAAAGCGAGACTGTTACCATCAACGTGCCCCGCAGTGAGCTGGCCTGCTACGACGAGAATGTGGCACAGACCTATATTCTGGAGGCCGGTGATTACTACCTGACCGCCGCACACAATGCCCACGATGCTGTGAACAATGTTCTGGCTGCCAAGGGCTACACCACTGCCAACGGCATGACCGCCAACGGCGATGCCGCTTTCACTTACACCTACACCAACGGTGTGACCGATACCGAGACCTACTCCATCTCTGCTGTGACCGGCGAGAAGATCACCAACCAGCTGGATTCTGCCGACATGACCTACTACGGTTATGACGAGATGAATATGCTCACCCGTGCCAACTGGACCGGCACCTGGCCGGAGAAGATCGCCATTGAGGCCAACGATGCCTTGCTGGTGGATATCAACCCGTATCAGAGCTACAAGGGCATTGATGGCTCTACCACCGAGATGCCCACTATGGGTGCCGACAACGGCATGACGCTGGGCATGATGATCGGCAAGGATTACGATGATCCGGATTGGGACAAGCTGCTGGATCAGGTCACCTATGAGGAAATGGCCGAACTGGTGGGCAAGGGATATCACAACACCGCTATGGTGCAGAGCGTTTCCAAGCCTGCCACTACCGATGATAACGGCCCGCAGGGCTTTACCCAGACCCTGACCGGTGTAGCCACCTGTCATGCTGCTTACAGCGACGAAAACATCATGGCCGCCACCTTCAATGTGGACCTGATGAAGGAAGTGGGCATCTGCATCGGCAACGATATGCTGGATCTGGGCGCTTCCGGCCTGTACGGCCCTGCTATGAACATCCACCGCACTGCTTACTCCGGCCGCAACTTTGAGTATTACTCCGAGGATCCGTTCCTCTCCGGCAAGATTGCAGCCGCCGAGGTGGAGGGCATCCAGTCCAAGGGCGTGTATGTCTACATCAAGCACTTTGCCCTGAACGATACGGAATCCAAGTGCCGCTGCATTGCAACCTTCACCAGCGAGCAGGCCATCCGCGAAGTCTACCTGAAGAGCTTTGAGACCGCTGTCACTGAGGGCGGTGCCAAATGCGTCATGAACGCATTCGCCCGCATCGGAGGCATCTGGTCCGGCGCACACAAGGGCCTGCAGACCAACATCCTGCGCGGCGAGTGGGGTCTGACCGGCTTTAACCTGACCGACTTCTCTGGCAATGCCGCCTTTGCAAACTACGGCATCACCATGAAGAGCTTCGACGTGGCACAGGGTCTGCTGGCAGGCACCGACAGCTGGGATTCCAGTGCACAGCAGTGGACCAGCGAACTGATCAAGACCTATCAGGGTGACCCCGATATCACCCAGGCCATGCGGGAGGCTACCCACCGTATTCTGTACACTGTGGCCAACTCCAATGCCATGAATGGCTTTACCGCAGATACCAAGATCGTGGGGGTGACCCCGTGGTGGAAGATTGCACTGATCTGCGTTGATGTGGTGCTGGGCGTTCTGGTGGCTGTCAGCATCTTTATGCTGGTCAAGCGCATCAAGGCACGCAAGGCCGCAAAGGCGCTGACTGCCCCGGCGGAAGATCAGGAATAATCAGCCCTCCGAAAAATCAGATTTTCGCAAGTGGCAGCCTGCCCCGAAGGCGGGGCAGGCTGCCGCTTTTTTATCAAAGACAAAAGGAGAGACCGCAATGGGCGAACAAAAAACAACGGCGTCGAGTGTGAACCGCGCCAAAACCTACCAGCTGGTGCTGTTTCCGCTGAACAACGGCGCAACGAATGTGTACTATGTGCTGGTGCTTTCCTACATCGCAACCTTCGGCAGCAAGGTGCTGGCGCTAAGTATGCTGTTTGCTTCGGTGATGGTCACCGGTATGCGTCTGTTTGACGCCATCACCGACCCCATCATCGGTGCCCTCATGGACCGCACCAACGGCAAATTCGGCAAGTTCCGGCCTTTTATGGTCATCGGCAACCTCATCATGGCAGTCAGCATTCTGGTGCTGTACTGCCTTACCCCGCTCATCCCCGCCAGTGCCATGGGGCTGCGCTACGCTGCCTTTGTGGGGCTGTACGCCGTGTGGGTCATCGGCTACACCTTCCAGACCAGCTGCACCCGCTCCGGCCAGACCGTTTTGACCAATGATCCGAAGCAGCGTCCGCTGTTTACCATCTTCAACACCGTGGGCAGTCTGCTGGGCATGGGCGCTATGCAGTTCTTTGCTCCCATCCTTGCCAAGAACTATGAGGGCGGCTACGCCTCTGCCGGGTTCTTCCGCACGCTGGCGCCGGTGGGCATCGTCATCTCCATTCTGCTCACCCTGCTGGCCGTTATCGGCATCTGGGAGAAGGATCAGCCCAAGTACTTCGGCATCGGCGGCGAGGTCAGCGAGAAGGTCAAGCTGCGCGAGTACCTCCAGATCATCAAAAACAATAACCCCATGCAGCGGCTGATGGTGGCCGGTGCTGGCTGCAAGCTGGCACTTTCCATCGCCACCAACACCACCGTGCTGTGCATGCTGTACGGCTGCATGATGGGCAACTATGATGGTCTGTACCTGCCCATGATGGTGCTGGGCTATGTGTGCAGCGTGCCCTTCTTCCTGCTGACCGTCCGCACCAGCCAGAAAGAGGGCCAGAAGGCCAGCCTGATGAAGTACGTCACCGTGGCGCTGGTGTGCTATGTGGGCGTGCTTGTGCTGCTGCTGCTCTGGGGCCGCGGCGATGCCTTTACCCTGTCCATTCTGGGGGAGAACGGCCTGTCCCTGAACCTGTACACCATCCTGTTCATCGCCTTCTTTGGCATCGGCTACGGCGCGTACTACGCCACCGCCGATATGCCCATCCCCATGGTTGCCGACTGCTCCGACTACGAGACCTACCGCAGCGGCAACTACATCCCCGGTATCATGGGCACCCTGTTCAGCTTGGTGGACAAGCTGGTGTCCAGCCTTTCCGCTACCGTTGTGGGCATTGCGGTCAGCTTTGTGGGCCTGCAGAGCCTGCCCACTCAGTATGACCCCTACACCCCGGGCATGAACTGGGTGGTCATCGTGCTGTTCTGCATCATCCCTATGGTGGCTTGGGCGGCTACCCTCATCGCCATGAAGGGCTACACCCTGACCGGTGCCAAGATGAAGGAAATTCAGGCTGTCAACGCCTGCCGCCGCGACGCAGTGGCCAAGGGCATGAAGCTGGAAGAAGCCATGGACAAGTGGCAGACCATGGAGCAGCTGCCGGCAGAATACCGGAGCTGAGACGCTGCCTGCAATAAACAAAACAGGGGCTGCTGCACAGGGAAGAAACCTTGTGCAGCAGCCCCTTATTGATTGTATAAGATCAGTCCTTCTTCTCTGCGGTGCGGGCAAAGAAGTTGGCAAGGACAGCACCGGAAATGTTATGCCACACCGAGAACACAGCGCCGGGGATAGTTGCCAGCGGATACTGTGCAAAGTGGGCAGCGGCCAGCGAGGTGGCCAGACCGGAGTTCTGCATGCCGACCTCGATGGAGATCGCGCGGCACTTGGTGGTATCCAGCTTCAGCAGCTTGCCCACGCCAAAGCCGGTGAGGTAGCCCAGCAGGTTGTGCAGGATGACCACGGCAAGGATCAGCAGGCCGCTGGTCATGATCTTGGCGGAGTTTGCAGAAACAACGGCGCAGATGATGAGCACGATGGCGGTGGTGGAGACCAGCGGCAGCACGCGGACAGCATTCTGAGTGAAGGCATGGAAGAAGTGGTTGACCACAAAGCCCAGCGCGATGGGCACCAGCACTACTTTGACGATGGACAGGAACATATTTACAGGGTTCACATCCACGCGCTGACCGGCATACAGCAGGGTCAGCAGAGGAGTCAGGAAGGGTGCCAGCACGGTAGAAACGGCAGTCATACCGACGGACAGTGCAACGTCGCCCTTGGACAGATAGGTCATCACGTTAGAGGAGGTGCCGCCGGGGCAGGTACCCACAAGGATGACGCCGATAGCCAGCTCGGTGGGCAGGTGGAACAGCTGCGTCAGCGCCCATGCAAGGAAGGGCATCAGGGTGAACTGCGCAATGCAGCCAATGATCACGTCTTTCGGGCGGCTGAACACCACCTTGAAGTCCTCCGGCTTCAGGGTAAGACCCATGCCGAACATGACGATGCCCAGCAAGGTGTTGACCCATGCGGTCTTTACCACGCTGAAGGTGCCGGGGAACAGCAGCGCCAGTGCCGCCACCACAATGACGATGGCGGCCATGTACTTGCCCACAAAGTCGCTTACTTTTTCCAATGTTTTCATGATAAACTCTCCTTTTTCCTGAACACTTATTTTTGCGGATGTAAAGGCAATGAAACATCCGGGAAATGGCTTTCCCGCAAACAAAAACGCCTTTGCCCCTTACGGTTCGTAAGAGACAAAGGCGTATAAACTCCTCTGCGGTACCACTCTTATTGCCGGTGCAAAGCCCGGCCCCTCAGTGCGCATCCAACAATGCGCGGCCCGTGATAACGGGGGCCTGCCGTTCCCGCTTACTGGGGCGTAGACACCGCCCATTCAGCCGGAAAGCTCGGAGAGGATCTTCCCACGGATGCCCTGCACTGCCTTGCACCAGCCGGCAGCTCTCTGTAACATTCTTTCCGGGTACTCTTTCTCGTCATAGCCGAATATTTCACTGCCACGGAGTATACTCCCCCGGGGGACTGAAGTCAAGGGATATGACCCGTCTGTTTTTTCATCTGGTTCATATCATGAATGAAAGCAATTCAGGCAAGGCCTGTCCGGCTGGCTTTGCCGGGCATGGCTCCTGCAAAAAAAGGTGAAGTGACCGTGGGTCACTTCACCTTTTTTGTTTGCGGTAAACCGTGCTTTTATAGCGCACCGGTGCGCCCGATGGAGCAGACTGTGCCGCCCATACCGAGGGTCGTTTTGATGCCGACCCCGCCGTAGGGCGCGAAAGAAAGCAACGCGTTCCAAAGCTCCAGAAGCGGCGGCGCAAGATGCGCTTCGACCGTTACGCTGCCCTGAAAAGACGGAATGCGCGTTTCCTTCAGCGGATAACGTGTGGTGCGCAGGTTGTAGTCCACGATATGCAGCCCCTGCTGCAAAGCCAGCAGCGCATCATCATCCGTAAGAGCGTATTCCGGGAAAGCGGTGTTCCAATGCGCGGTCAGGCTTTGCAAAAGCAGCGTTTCCTGCGGAAAAATAGCATAGCGGCCGGACTGCTTGAAGGCGCAGGGCGACAGAAAAACGAGCTTTGCGCGGCTTTCATCGAAGGAACGACCAAAGCGGATCAGCTCGGCGGCGGAGACTGCCGGGGAAACACGGACTTCTGTGACCGGCAGGGGCGATTCGTGCAGCGGGATCTCCTTTACGGACGTCAGAAGGGGAGAGACGCTCTGCCGGACCGTCTCGTTCAGCAGATTGACCGTCCAGACCAGCGCCTGCTTTTCCGGCGAAAAATGCAGGAAATGCGCAATGGGGTGCTCCCCTTGCAGATGCAGGGCATCGCCAACGTCTGCCGGAAGCTGTGCCATCAGCCAGCCATACAGGCGGTAGGCCCATGCCTGCGGGACGCGTACCCCCGTGGGCGGCGTTAAAACAAGCTGAAACTGCTGGATCATAGGATACTCACCTCGCAATACCCATAGGGATAGAACTGGTCGCGAAAGCGGGCGTATTTCATGGTGTGCGGGGAGACGCCTTTTTCGATATCGCACTCATGCCCATGCTTGTGGAACATCTGTGTCATTTGCGCTGCCGTCCAGCGCAGCCCCTTTTCTTCGCCCAGATAGGGGTACGCCAGCGACTTGGCAAAAAAGCCGGAGCCGCCGCCAAGGATCAGGTGCGGCTGCTGCGGCAGGTTGACGGCACCGCTTGGCGCGGTGAAGTGCCTGCTGTATGTCTGCTCGTAATAAGTATCAAACTGCTGGATGGCATCCATAAGGGACTCTTTGGTAATACGCCCCTTCAGCACCGATTGATCCAGCGTCAGCTTAAAACGAACCTTAGCGCCGGGGATCGCGCATTCCCGGAACAGGGGAAGGCCTTTCTTGCTGTTCTTTGGAAAGGAACCGTCCGGAAGTACATCGAATTTTCCGCAAAGAGCCATCCGCTCATTCGGGATGGGCTTACTGTCGGAGACCTGAACACCCCGGAACAGGCTGTTGACCGCATCGGAAGCGATGCTGCCGTCCTCCTGAAGGCGCAGATGCAGCTGATTGATGTATTTTTCCTCCGGGAATGCGGCGTTATCGTCTGACGCAAGGCTGTGCCCGGTGCTCTGGTCGGCCCGAACGGCCTGCAAGAGCCATACGGTGCGCAGTGCACCCTTGAGGCTGCTGCCGGGAATGTACGCCCTGTCATGGGCATCCCGCTGGAAGGTGTAGAGATTTTTCGGCGGATTTGTAACGGCATCTCCCGCCTCGATCGTATAGCGGGTCAGCGCGTTCAGATCCGTATCAGAAACGCCGCAGTCCTCGGTCAGAAAATCCCGGAGATTGGACTGATTGCAGAGCATGAACTGGATGTACCGGTCGATCAGCCCGCGATCTGTCAGAAAGGTGAAAAATTTCTGTTCGTCCAGCAAGGAGGCTCTTCCGTTGCGGGTGCAATACAGGTACTCTGCTTTCGTGTACATGCGGCCGTCACCGATGAACAGGGGCGACCGCACGGTCAGGATCAGGTCGAATATTTGCAGATGATCCTGCTGTTTCATCATAAGGTCACCCCCATCAAGATCGGTTTGGAATAACGGTATGCCGGGTGCGTGTCGGTCAGGCTGACATCGTACAGCGCCCCCTGATAGGGGTGCTGCAGCACAGAGCCGGCGGCAAGGGCATACTGCGTTTTTTTCTTCAGCGGCGTTTCCACGCAGTCCGAGGCCATAAAGCCGCTGCGGCGCACCAGCTGGAAGGAGGCGTCTTTTAAAGCGCTGTCCAGCTCGTTCGCCTGCGGCAGGCTGGTGGTCAGCAGCAGATAGGGCGCACGGTTGGCAGCAAGCGCACGGCGCAGCCACTTGGTCTGCGCGTCAGGGGGCGTATTCAGGCAGAGCTTTTGCACTACATGGAATTTGCCGTAACCGGTGCTGACCCTGCCGCCGATCCCGGTGACGCCCAGCCCTTCCAGCAGGGCGTGCAGCTTTTTGTCCTGTCCGCTTTCCGAGACGCCGCAGATGAAATACAGCCCGCAGTTCGGTGCAAAGCGGAACAGCCCTACCTGATAAGGCTTGGTGTCTCCCTGCGCGGGGATATTTGCCTTGGTCTGCTCGTAATGCGTGCCGAAGCTTTCCGGCTGGTCATCGGGCGTAAAATGCCCTGCGTGCAGGCTTTTGGCATAGCGGTCAAAGGCCAGCACAGGGATCCACGCCATCTTTTTGACTTTTTTGCGCAGGGTGGTCTCCACCTCCTCGGTGGATTCCGATGCAGCGATGGGTTTGGGCAGATAGAACGTTTTGTCGTACCACGGCATCGTATCGCTGAACAGGAGTTTGCCCTGCCGGACGCTTTCGCATAGCCGCTCCAGCGCGGCTTCCCCCTGCTGGACGAGGGTCTCATGGCAAAGCGCAGAAAACAGGGTATCTGCCCGCAGTGTCTCCTCGGAGGTGTAGAGCGACAATGCGGAGTCCGAACCGCCGAAATGCACAGCGGTGTCGAACTGAAGCTTAAACAGAAAATAGTTCATAGCTGTCCACCTCATCAAAGAGGGCTTTCAGGCTGTCAAGTTCCACCGGTGCGCCGTAGTTTTTCAGCGTAAAGTTTTTCAGGCTGACGCGGCCGCTGCCGCGGGAGCCGTGACCGCCCAGATAATCCCATTGCAGCAGCTTCATGCCCTTGGCCAGCAGGGCAAGATCTTCCTCCACCTGTGCCGGGTCGGTTACATCGTAAACAATGCTGACGCCAAACACTGCACCGGCGATCACGCGCTCGATCTGGCGGGGGGTTGCCTGCGCGTTTGCACGGGAGATCGTGTTTTCGGTCTTGACCTCGGTCACGCGCACGCCCTTGTTGGAAAGTGCCTCTGCATTGGTCAGAAAGGCGTCTGCAAATTGCAGGCGGGAGCGGCGCACCGGCTCGGCGGAGCCGAACAGGCGCAGAATGCGTGCGTCGTCCGCACTGAGATCGGGCATATTCTCAATATCCTGACAGAGGCTGCGGGCCAGCAGGGTGCGCAGCTTGCCCTTCAGGCTGCTTCCGGGCACGATGGGCAGACCGGTATAGGGGTCGCGCACCACCGGGCTGTCCACAGCACCGATGGCAGAAAACGCAGAGGAACCGCCGATGTGCATACCGGTGCACACGATCAGATCGCACCGGATCAGAATTTTTCCATACATAATCAATTCTCCTTGCCGCCAAGGTAGCGGTGGAAAGCGACCAGCGCTTCCATGTAGTGTGCAAAACGGATCAGATCCGCACGGTCGGTGGAAATGCCCTTGAGGTATTCCCGCAGATGCGCTTGCGAAATAAAGTCTTTCATGGGATAAACTTTATCTTTACCGCTGCTCTTTTCTTTGTCACGGCCATTGCTTTCTCCTCTGTCACGGTCGCTGCCCTCTTCTTTGTTGCGGCTCTTGTTCTCTCCTGTGTCACGGCCATACTCGTAGGCTACGCGCACCCGCATCAGGTTGAGTTTGACCACACTGTCCGGTTTCAGCTTGTCCTCAGTGCGGATGCTTTCGTCATTATAGATATCGGTCACAAGGCTCAGCAGATTGCGGATCTTGCTGGTGGTTATGGTCGTGCCGCTGCTTATCAGGGCGCGCATAATGCGCTCGGCCTCGTCCACATAATTCTCCGGCACCTTTCTCGGTACGGTCTCCGGCGGGAGCGCCTTCTGCGGGTCTTTTCCGTCCCGGCTGTTGTTATTCCATTCTGCCATCTGTGTCGCCACCCTTTCTGTTCTGATACACATAAATGTAGATCGCGGTGATGAGCTGGTGACGCTGCACGGCATCAAAGGCCCAGTCGTCCATCATGCTGTGAGAAAATTGTTCGTAGAGCGGATAGTCCGGCGCGTTCTTTTCGGGGGAGAGCCGCGCCAGCAGATAGGCATACCGCGCAAGGTTGATGCGGTCGTTCTCCGCTTCCCGCAGCAGTGCCAGCAAATTGTAGAGCATGGAATTTCCGCGCGGGGTCTCGCCTTTGTCTGCGCAGCTGCGGTCATAGGCTTGGAAGAAGCGCTGCAAGCAGCCAACCTTTTCTTCCAGCACCTTTGTGCGGAAGGTGTCCCACGCATAGGTATGCCCCTGCTCCGGCTGCACCAGCAGATTGCCCTTTGCATCCCGGACGGCTTTGCGCTCCGGCGTAAACAGCGCCACGGCATTTTTACCGGGCAGATGCTTGGCGGCTTCCTCCAGTGCGGCGGTTTCCTCGGCAGAAAGCCGGATGGGGTAGTGGGGGTCGAAGATGCCGATGCCTGCGCTGAGAGTCAGCGCCCCGCAGGAAAAGGCGGTCAGATTGCGCTGGATGCGCTGCGCGGCTTCCAGAACATCGTTCCATGCGCCCACAAGGAACACGTCATCGCCGCCGGCATAGACGATACTTACCTGCAAACCGTCCAGAATGCCGTTGATATAGCCCTTGAAAAACAGGGACATCTGCCGGGAGAACGCCGAGGTGCGGGACAGGTTGACATAGCGCATCCGCCGCACCGGGTCTTTTTCGCTCTCCTGCTCAAAACCGGAGATGAACGCGTGGCCGAGATTGTCCACATCCATGCGGCAGACCGCAATGCGGCGCACGCCCGCAGCCTGCTCGGCCAGTTCATCCATGCTGTTTTTGGCGGCGTAATCGCCCACATACAGGTTGGTGGTGGAGGGAAGGGGGCTGTACGGGGTATTTTTGGTGTACATCCGCAGGACCGGCTCGCCGGAGGAAAGGCGCTTTTGCGCCGAAGCCCGGTCGGTCGTGGTCAGGTAGACGCTGCCGCCGTCCAGCGTGGGCAGCGTGCAGTCATCGGCTGCCGAGGGCTGACGGCTTACCACCAGCACGCTCCTGTGCTGAATTTTGTCAGAAAACTCCACAAACAGCCTGCACCACGGGCAAAGCTCGTCCGCAAGGGCGGCGCTGGTGCCGCACACCTTGCATTCCCGGCCATCCGGGTAAGCGGCGGCATCGTTCAGCAGCCGCAGATCTTCGGCGGTGTAGCGATGGAACTTGTGCTGTTCCAGCAGGCGGTTCACCCGGCGGAACAGCTCCTTATAGGGGCTGCTCTGGGCGGGGGTGTTGGTCAGGTCGTTGCCGGAGCAGGGCGTCCATGCGTTTGCCAGAAACAGCTGGGTGCCGAACTGCTGTTGCAGCCAGCGGTTGAACTGCCGGTTCCACCGGGTCAGGGTATCGGCCACGGCGGCGGTGTTGGGCAGCAGCACATAGCAGTGCCCGCCGCCGCTGTAAATCAGGTTGGCGCGGGACACGCCGCACCCGGCCAGAAGCTCGTCCAGATAGTGCTCCATGAACAGTTCCAGAAAGAACGACCGGCTGCGCAGGGAGCGCAGGGCGTTTTCGGTGCGGACGGTATAAAGGAACTTCTGGATGCGAGAAAAATCGGCGGTGTAAAGCAGAAAAACGCCCTTCCGGCAAAAATCGTTCTTTTGCTCAAAAAGCGTTTTACGCAGGTCGGTGATGTGGTTCGCCTGCACATATTCGCTAAGGCACGCCGCAATGGCTGCGGTGGTCTTGGCGTGGTCGAACAGGGAAATATCCGCGCCATCCCCGGGATAGATGCTGGACGGGAAACAGCCAAGCTGCGTTTCCAGCAGCCCCAGCAGCTTGCCAAGCTGCTCCGGCTGGGGCTGCAACTGCGGCAGCTGCGCTTCCAGCGTGCGCACGGCCTCGGCGTAGACGGCAGCGGAAAGCGGCTGGGACTTTTGCGGCAGTTTCAGGCTGCCGTCCTGCGGCTGCGCGGGCATCATCCAGCCGGGGTGGGAACCGTTCAGGTGGGTGAACACTGCATCCAGCGGAAGCTCCCGCCGGTAGGCATCGCTTTCGCCTTCGGTCTCCCGGCGGTCAGCCGCGCCGGAAAGCAGGTTGGCCAGATAGACCAGATACGCCGGGGAATCGGCTGGCAGTGTTTTTGCAGCACCACGCAGCGCGGCGGCGTGGTGGTAACGCACACAGTCCAGAACCGGGGTCCAGTCTGCGCCGGACAAAACGCCGTGCAAAAACTGGCAGCCCTGTTCACTGTGGCTGCCGCGCTGCCCACCGGCACGGTACACCGCTTTGCCGGTGTCGTGCAGCAGCCCGCCATAGGTGGACTGCAGGGTGAGAACGTTCAAAATACCATCTCCTTTACAAATTGTGGAAGAGTTGCACAACAAACGAAGAATATAGTTGTATATTTTGTGAGAGATGCTTTGATTTGGCTCTATTATAGCACATTTTGTCGCAATACAAAAGCCATGGCAGAGAAAATGCCGCAGCAGCTCTGTTCATAGAGAAAAAGCCCACGAAAACCGAAAAGTTAAGGCACGCAAAAGAAAAACTCCGCACCATTTTTGATGCGGAGTTTTTTGCCCCCTTGCGGGGATAAGTTGAAATAATTCAGCGAAGTAAAATCCGGAATCATCTTCTTTATGTTTCCGTCCCCTTGCGGGGAGAACCCTCTCAGTCACGGCTTACGCCGTGCCAGCTCCCCCGAAAGGGGGAGCTTAGTACAAGGTAAGTGGCAGCTGGAAAAGCTCTCCCTTCGGGAGAGCTGGCGCGCAGCGCCTGAGAGGGTTTTGCGGGGATAAGTTGAAATCCGAAGAAAAGCGTCTCCGCGCAGAGACTGAAAAGTTTCCGTCCCCTTGCGGGGATAAGTTGAAATGGTGATGATATCAGAGTCATGCCTCTGATCAAAGGGTTTCCGTCCCCTTGCGGGGATAAGTTGAAATCTAAACATCTCTGTTGTGGGTATCGGTAACTGCGGATGTTTCCGTCCCCTTGCGGGGATAAGTTGAAATTATGCTGCGTTTGGGCTAATCGTAAGAGAGTTCCATGTTTCCGTCCCCTTGCGGGGATAAGTTGAAATTTCAATAAGACTTATAGCGAAGACGAAGTTAAAGAGTTTCCGTCCCCTTGCGGGGATAAGTTGAAATACGTGCGCAAGTCGTGCGCACGCTGGAAAGGAGCGGTTTCCGTCCCCTTGCGGGGATAAGTTGAAATAACAAGTTGCATCCGCTCCTGCATCTGGTTACCCATTGTTTCCGTCCCCTTGCGGGGATAAGTTGAAATAGCAAAGCTGTTCTAAGAAAAAGAGAAAAATACTTGATTTCAGGGCAGCTTTCACAATTCCAAGACCAATATACCACAACCATACGAAAAATAAAAGAGCATTTTTGGCAGGAGGCTGGAAAAGCGGGTGCGAGCCGCCCACCGAAATGGAGAAACAGGCGGCTGAATGGGGGCAGCCGCACCGGGAAGTTCAGGGCGAGCCATAGCGGCGGAAGCCTGCAAAGGCGAAGATGCTGCGCTTCAGGGTGCTGCCGTCCGGGCAGGTGGTCTCCTGGCTCTTGCGGCGGGAGCAGGCGGCCAGCGTGGGGATGCCCGCGGCTTCCAGCCGCTGGACTACCCGGTACACAAAGGTGCACTCGCCCTGACAGAGCACGGCGTCCGGGTTAAGGTGCAGGATGTGGTCGGCGTATACCGTGGCAAGGGAGTCCAGCGCGGCCTCGTCGGCGGCGGGGTCGATGGCGGGAAAAGCAAGATCGACCACCGGGCCGTAGCGCTGCGCCGCCGCCTGCTGCTCGGCGCTCCACAGGGCGTAGGGGTGGTTGGAAAAGTTGATGAACATAGCGTGTACCTCCCGGTTCTTAAAAAAAGGCTCCCGTCCGCACAAAACGGACGGGAGCGCTGGCGCGGGGCTCACCGCTCGTCGATGCGGTGGCCGACGTTGTTGCCGGCCAGAGCGCCGGTAACGCCGCCAACGATGGCGCAGGGGATGGTGCCGGCAATGGCACCGACAGGGCCGCCCACGGCGATGCCGATGGAAGCGCCCTTCACGGCGCCTGCGACGGCACCGGCTGCGGCGCAGCCCAGAGTAGAGATCAGCTCAAACATGTTTTTCGCCTCCTTTCACCTACCAAAAGCCCACGGCAGGGGCGCAGTTAAGGCGGAAAAAAATAAATCTGCATAAATTTTTTAAGCCATTGTAGCAGCGGCCTTTTTATGGTATGATGCAAATAATGGATCTTATAAAAAGGAGTGTTGCCCTGTGCTAAAGACTTATATCACCACCGTGCCTTTGCAGGGAAAGCTGGACCCTATGCTGTACCAGCGGGAGCGGGCAGAGGCCCCCACGGCCACCTGCTTTCCCATCGTGCAGGTAATGCGGGATACCCTTGAACCCGGGGACACGGTGCGGCTGCTGGCCATCCGGCAGGAAAACGCCGATACCGCCCGCAACTATCAGCGCCTGCTGGAAGAACTGGCGCAGCTGGGCATTGCAGAAGCGCAGGTGGAGCCGGTGCCCCTGCCCGAGGATCAGCGCCCGGAAACGCTGATCGGCCTGTGCCGGGATCTGGTGGATGCCCTGCCGCAGGTCACCCGGGTGTATGCCTGCATCACCTACGGCTCCAAGAGCATCCCGGTGGTCACGCTGACCGCGCTTAGCTGCGCCGAAGCCACCCACACCGAGCTGGAGGTGGGCGGCGTCTATTATGGCGAGGTCAAGCGGGAGAACGGAAAGGTGGTGGGTGCGCGGCTTTACGAAATGTCGGCACTGTACCAGCTGGCCGGGCTGGTGGGCACCATGCGGGACAGCAAGACCGCAGAAGAGGTGTTCCGTCAGCTGATCTGGATGAGCCAGCACCGGGAGGACTGAACTGCCATGAAGAATGATAAAGTATGGGATAAGATCGATGCTTCGCCCCTGCTGCAGCTGCCGCCGGAGCAGCGCAAAGCGCTGCACGAGGCGGGGGATGAACAGTTCCGCACCCTCTGGGGCGATTGCTTTGCCGCTGCGCTGACCCTTGGACAGCCGGTGGACGGCGGGGACTTTTGCCGCATCTTCCTGAAGGCGTTCGACTTCTGGGTGCCGAAGCCCGGGCAGACCTTCAGCGCCTATCTGCGCAGCGCCCTGAAGCACCAGAACGCCCATGACGCGCAGCAGGAACAAATGGCGGTGACCGGCTTTGGCCGGGAGACCAACCGCAAGATCAAAAATGCCTTGGCTTATATGGCGAAGAACCAGATCACCGAGGAAAAGCTCTGCCACGACCCGGAAAAAGAGCAGCTGGTGGCCGATATTGCCGGGGTCGGGGTCAAGACCCTGCGGGAGACGCTGCGCAACAAGCAGTCGATCCTCAGCTTGGACGGCACCGACGGCGAGGAGACGGCACTGGAAACGCGGGTCGCCGCCCCTGCGCAAAGCGTGGAGGAGCAGGCCGAGCAGACCGGTGAGCTGCTGGCATGGCTGCACCGCGGCATCGGGCTGATGAGCTTGCAGCAGAAGGAGCAGTACGGCAAGACTGCCGGCCCGCTTTGGAGCAGCGTACTGCTGGGCTTTTTGCGCAACAGGGACGTGCTGCCCCCGGCAGAGGATACCCCCGCGCGGCTGGCAAACTGCGATGATCTGCGTCCGCTGGAACAGGACAACTGCCTGTGGGACATCCTGCTGCTGCATAAGTATGTGGCGTTTACCGTTCAGCCGCCCTATGCGCCCAAAGCGCTGGAATGCGCCGCGCTCCACGCCCTGCTGGACCCGGAGCGCAACCCGGCGCAGGATAAGACCGTGGCAGAATTTCTTGGTGTGAGCAGGGCGGCGGTGTCGCAGCGGCGCAAAACATGGCAGCAAAAACTGGTGCAGATGAAAACGGAACAGGAGGACGGATAAGATGGGACGCAATGTTTTACTGCTATATATGAGCATTTTCAACAAGAACCCGAAGATCCAGACCCAGACCCAGACCAACGAGGGCGCGGTGCGATATCTGATAGAGGAAGGAGAGACCCCGGACTGCATTCTGGCACTGTGCAGCGAGAGGGTGCGCAAAGAAGCGAAAGAGATGCCGGACGGCAGCACCCGCACCACGCTGGAATACTTCCGGGATAGCTTTCTGCCCAAGGTGCACATCCCGGCAGAACGGCTGGTGGTGATCGAGGTGCCGGACAGCATGGACGAAGAAACACAGTTTCAGGCTATCTCGCAGCTGCTGGAAAAGATCGAGACAGAGGACACCCTTTTTGTTGACCTTTCCGGCGGTTTGCGGGACGTGGCCATGCTGCTGGTGATCGCTGCCCGCTGCATGCGGGACCTGCGCAAAGTGCAGACCCGCCGGGTGATCTATGCGGAACTGCGCGGGGGAGAGTCTATCGTTCGCGACCGCACCCAGCTGTATGGTCTGTTCGACTTTGTTACCGCCATGGATCAGTTCTTCTCCACCGGCACAGCGCAAAAGCTGGAGAACTATCTGCGGAGCGAGGGCGAAAAAGACCCGGTGCTGCACACGCTGCTGACCCGCATCAACCAGTTCTCGGAAGATCTGGCACTGTGCCGGGTGCGGAAGCTGAACGACGATTTGAACCAGATCGCTCAGGCGCTGAAAGAAACGCCCAAGAAGAGCCAGAACCTGACCGACCTATTCTTCCAGATGCTGAAAGACCGTTTCAGCACCGAGTTTGCAGAACTGCTTTCCTCCGGCGAAAAGGCGCTGCCTGCACTGGTGAGCTGGTGCGCTGGCCACGGGATGTACCAGCAGGCGCTGACCCTGCTGTGCGAGCAGATGCCGGAATACGTCTGCCAGCATCTCTTTGTGCAGCCCACCCCCAAAGGCTGGGACTATCTGGCAGATCAGAAGCAGAACAGGGGCAAGCCGTGGGTGTACCCGCTGTTCCATTTCCATTTCTGCCGGTTGACGCTGTTGCAGAAGGAATATCCCTATACAACAGACCTGCGCCTGACCCTGAGCCGGGACGATGCAGAAGGCAATATGCTGTTCGGTGTAGCAAATGATACAGAAATGCACGACTATCTGGATATGGTGCTTGCCTCTGACCAGCTGGTCATCGACCCTGCCATCCGCCCGCAGCTGGAGCAGGCTGCCCTGCACTACCAGTGCGTGATGCAGTACCGCAACCAGATCAATCACGCCAGCGCCAACGACCTGGGCTTACAGAGCGAGCGCGTTCGGCCGCTGGATACCGAGCACATTAAAGAGACCCTGCAAAAGATCACCGTCTACCTGCATGAGATCCGCCCCTTGAAGCGGAACGTCCCGCAGGACATCGAGGCAATTCCCGTTGATGCGGCCATCCCCGCCGGAACGCCCGCCCGCTGACCCTAAAACAGAAGAATCCTGAAAAGCAAAGCCCCTCCGCACTGGTTCATACCAGCAGCGGAGGGGCTTTTTTGTCCCCTTACGGGGATAAATTGTAATCTGACCAGTTCACCAACGACACGCCCGACAAGGTGTTTCCGTCCCCTTGCGGGGAGAACCCTCTCAGTCACGGCTTACGCCGTGCCAGCTCCCCCGACGGGGGGAGCTTTCGCAGCTGCCGTTACCCTGTACTAAGCTCTCCCTTCGGGAGAGCTGGCGCGCAGCGCCTGAGAGGGTTTTGCGGGGATAAGTTGAAATCTCTGCTATCGTTCTCGTGTCAAAGACTGCAATCGAGTTTCCGTCCCCTTACGGGGATAAGTTGTAATGGTATCCTTCGGTAACCGTGGCTGCAGTAGCAAAGTTTCCGTCCCCTTGCGGGGATAAGTTGTAATCTGCGCCATATCAAGGCATGGAATATGAGCATCGTTTCCGTCCCCTTGCGGGGATAAGTTGTAATTTACTACAGGTATTGACATCAAGAAAGCCCTTGAGTTTCCGTCCCCTTGCGGGGATAAGTTGTAATAGCAAACTTCACCGGAAAAGCGCGAAAAATACGCGCAAAACAGGGAAGAACGCATAATACAAAACTTATTATACCTCTTTTTGCCGCAAAAGAAAAGAACGTTTTCAGGAAAAAAGGCCGGATTCCGGGGTGCGAAGCGGAAAGCCCGGCGGGCGCAAAATGCCCGCAGCGCACAAAACCCGCCCGGCGAGGCAGAAAGTGCTCCGGCAGGGCGGGTGTTTTTGGTGCTGCTTTGGGCGGTTTACAGGATGCGCACCCGGATGACGGCGGGGATGCTGCTCAGCTTCTCGCTCAGGCGGGCGTCCACGGCACCGGTGGCGTCCAGCATGGTGTAGGCCATGTTCTTTTTGCTCTTGTTCACCATGTTTTCGATGTTCAGACCCGCTTCGGTGGTCAGGGCGGTGATCTGGCTGATCATGCCCGGCTCATTCTTGTGGATGATGCAGATGCGTTTGCCGCCGGCGCGGGGCTGGTGCACCTCCGGCAGGTTGACCGAGTGGGTAATGTTGCCGTTGCGCAGGTAATCGCTCAGCTCCTGTGCCGCCATGATGGCGCAGTTGTCCTCGGCTTCCGGGGTGGAAGCGCCAAGGTGCGGGGTGCACACGATGCCGGGACGGCCCAGAATGGCCTCGGAGGGGAAGTCGGTCATGTAGCCGGACACCTTGCCGTTGTCCATGGCTTCCAGCAGGGCGGCGGTGTTCACCAGCTCGCCGCGGGCGTAGTTCAAAATCTTGACGCCGTCCTTGCACAGGGCAAGGGTCTGGGTGTTGATGGTGTCCTTGGTGGTGGGCAGGTAGGGCACATGGATGGTGATGTAGTCGCACAGGGGCAGCATATCGTTCAGGTTTACGCAGTGGTGCACCTGACTGCTCAGGTTCCATGCTGCTTCAATGGAGATGTAGGGGTCGTAGCCGTAGACCTCCATGCCCAGCTCGATGGCGCAGTTTGCCACCCGGGAGCCGATGGCACCCAGACCGATGACGCCAAGGGTCTTGCCCTTGATCTCGTTGCCCACGAACTGCTTTTTGCCCTTTTCCACGCTCTTTGCCATGGCCGGGTCACCGGCCAGTCCCTGACACCACTGGGCGGCGACGGCCACGTTGCGGCTGCCTGCGATGAGCATCCCGATGACCAGTTCCGCCACGGCATTGGCGTTGGCACCCGGGGTGTTGAACACCACGATGCCCTGCTCACTGCAGCGCTCCAGCGGGATATTGTTCACACCCGCACCGGCGCGGGCGATAGCCAGCAGATTGTTGTTGAAGGTGGTGTTCAAAAGGTCGGCGCTGCGCACCAGAATACCGTCCGGGGCGTCGGCATCCACCGTGACATCGAACTGGTTCTTGGGCAGCTTTGCCAGCCCCACCGGGCTGATGGCGTTGAGCGTTTTAATGGTGTACATATCTGAAACCCCTCTTTATGCATTCTCTTTGCGGAACTTCTCCATGAAGTCCACCAGCTTATCCACGCCCTCAGCAGGCATGGCGTTGTAGATGGAAGCGCGCATACCGCCTACCAGACGGTGACCCTTCAGGTTCACAAAGCCCGCCTCGGCGGCCTCAGCGCAGAACTTTTTGTCCATGTCCGGATTGGGGCTGGTGAAGGTGACGTTCATGGTGCTGCGGTAGCGGTGCTCCACAGGATTTGTGAAGAACTCCTGCCCGTCCAGATAATCGTACAGCACCTTGGCCTTGGCTTCGTTGATCTTTTGCATATTGGCCAGACCGCCGATGTCGTTTTCCAGATACTTGAGCACCAGACCGGTCATGTAGATGCACCAGCACGGCGGGGTGTTGTACATGCTGTCCTTCGCCAGCAGGGTGGTGTAGTTCATCATGGTGGGCACGTTATCTGCGGCGTGACCCAGCAGGTCATCCCGGATGATAGCAATGGCCATACCGGCGGGGGCTACGTTCTTCTGCACGCCAAAGTAGATGCAGCCGTACTTGCTGACATCCACGGGCTTGGAAAGGATCATGGAGCTCATATCTGCCACCAGCGGTACGCCCTCCACCTGCGGCAGCTCCACATATTGGGTGCCGAAGATGGTGTTGTTCTGGCAGATGTGGATGTAGCTGGCGTCCTTGTCGTAGTCGATGGCGTTTACATCCGGGATATAAGTGAAATTTTTATCCTTACTGGATGCTACGATTTTGGCCTCGCCGAACTTGGCGGCCTCCTTGGCAGCCAGACCCGAGAAGTTGCCGGACACGATGTAGTCTGCCTTGCCGGTGGTCATAAAGTTCAGCGGCACCATGGCGAACTGCTGGGTAGCACCGCCCTGAAAGAAGCCCACCTTGTAGTTATCGGGAATGTTCATCACCCGGCGCAGGGAAGCCTCGGTGTCCTTGATGATGGCATCGAACCACTTGCTGCGGTGGCTCATCTCCATGACGCTCTGACCGCTGTCGCCGTATTCCAGCAGCTCGGCCTGTGCCTGCCGCAGCACCTTTTCGGGCAGCATGCTGGGGCCTGCGCTGAAGTTATATACTCGTGCCATAATGAACCTCTCCTTTTCCTGTGATGCACCTATTACGCAGCACCGCCTGTTTTGCGGTGCGTCTGTTACTTTCCGTAGCCGTAGTATACCGGTTTTTCCCTGCCGAAAACAAGAGCATCTTTGCACAAAGATATGGCCCCTGTACCCCGCCTGATGGCACAAAGCATACAAATGTACGCCATGCGGAGACAAAATATAAGACAAATGTAAAAGATGCGCGCTATCCCTTGGTTTCATGCGGATTTTCCACCCTTGCAGCTTTGGCGGAAATGCGGTATACTGGAAATACTAAGACAAATGTAAAAGAAAACTCCCTCAGGCAAAACCTGATGGTTTTGCCAGCTCCCTCGGAGAGGGAGGCTCTGGCATGGCGGGAAGGTTTCTTATTGCATTTGATACTTTAGCACTGAGGGCGACGGCGTGCGCCCTCTCCGTCACGGCTTACGCCGTGCCACCTCTCCCAAAGGGAGAGGCAAGAGCACTGCCGGAAACTTTCGCATTACGCATAACGCTTTAGCAATGGGCTTTAAACCTTGGCTCCCCCTTTGGGGGAGCTGGCAAAGCCGATAGGCTTTGACTGAGAGGGCGCTCCCGCTAAAAAAAATTATGGAGGTACAACAGATGTACGGTTTACCAGATACCCTGCGGCCGCTTTCGGCGGCGGAAGAACAGGTGATGTTGGCGGTGTGGGCGTGCCCGGGCGCGGCGGCGCGGCGGGACATCAGCCAGAAGCTCAAGGCCACCGGCTGGGCGGCGGCTACGGTGCTGAATTTTCTCTACCGGTTGGAGGAAAAAGGCTGGGTCAGGTCGGCAAAGCAGGGCAACTGCAACGTGTATGTGCCGCTGGTCACCCGGCGGGCGTACGGCGTGTACTGTATGCGGCAGCGGCTGGACACCCTGTTTGACGGCGACCTTGCCGCCGCCGTTCATGCGCTGGTAAGCGAGAGCGGCTGCTCTCAGAGCGCCTTGGAGCAGGCCATCCGGGTGTTGGAGGAGAAGCATCAGGAGACGGAGGAGTACGACCTGTACGACCCCTACGGTTGAATTGTTTCATATTTTTTTACAAAATGTTGGTTGACAGCGAAGTATCCGTTCTGTAATATAAAAGCTATTGAAAAACGAGAAACTGATATGGACGAACAGGAAAGGAGCAGCCAGACACATGGATCATTTGCAGAATGTATTAAGCTACTTCGACCAGCAGCAGCCCCTTTGCGCAGAGCATGACCGCATCCCCAAGGACCTCTATCGGGAGTTCGGGGTCAAGGCCGGTTTGCGCGACGAGACCGGCAAGGGCGTGCTGGCAGGTCTGACCAACATCTCGGACATCCGGGCGTTCCAGTATGTGGACGGGGTCAAGCACCCGGCAGACGGTCAGCTGCTGTACCGCGGCTATGACGTAAAAGACCTCATCAACGGCAGCCGCGGCAGCCGCTTTGCCTTTGAGGAGGCGGGATATCTGTTGCTGTTTGGTCAGCTGCCCACCCCGGAGCAGCTGGAGCAGTTCTGCGCGGTGCTGGGCGAGTGCCGCACCATGCCCACCAACTTTACCCGCGATGTCATTATGAAGGCACCCAGCCACGATATCATGAACAGCATGGCGCGCAGCGTGCTGACGCTGGCGTCCTACGACCCCAAGGCGGCAGATTTAGATACCGCCAACGTGCTGCGCCAGAGCATCCAGCTGGCGGGCATCTTCCCCATGCTGGCGGTGTACAGCTACCACGCCTATAACCACTACGAAAAAGACGCCAGTATGTATATCCACCGCCCGGACCCCAGCCTTTCCACTGCAGAGAACTTTTTGCGGATGCTGCGCCCGGATATGCAGTACACCCCGCTGGAAGCCCGCGTACTGGACGTGGCGCTGCTGCTGCACGCCGAGCACGGCGGCGGCAACAACTCCACCTTTACCACCCGCGTGGTCACCTCTTCCGGCACGGACACCTACTCGGCCATGGCGGCGGCGCTGTGCTCCCTCAAGGGCCCGCGCCACGGCGGTGCAAACCTGATGGTCATGCACATGATGCAGAACATCCGGGACAACCTCCACGACATCGAGGACGACGAGGAGCTGGAAGCCTACCTGAAAAAGCTGCTCCATGGCGAGGTCTTCGACCGCAAGGGGCTCATCTACGGCATGGGTCACGCCGTCTACTCCCTGAGCGACCCGCGCGAGGTGGTGTTCAAGGGCTATGTGGAGCAGCTTGCCCACGAAAAGGGCCGGGATAAGGATCTTTCCCTCTACACCCGTATCGAGCGCATGGCACCGCAGCTGATCGCGCAGGAGCGCAAGATCTTCAAGGGCGTCAGCCCCAATGTGGACTTTTACAGCGGCTTTGTGTACGAGATGCTGGGCATCCCCATGGAGCTGTACACCCCGCTGTTTGCCGTGGCGCGCGTCATGGGCTGGAGCGCCCACCGCATCGAGGAGCTGCTCAGCGCCAACAAGATCATCCGTCCGGCCTACAAGAGCCTTGGCGGCACCCATGATTATATCCCGCGCAGCCAGCGGGCATAAAGGGAGGGCATCAGCATGGAAGAAATGCAGCAGCATCAGGGGGAATGGTTCTTCCTCCACGAGCTCAACGTGGATAAGGTGTTCAGCACCATCCAGCGGGCAGATTATCTCATCCTGTATTATATCAAGGTGGCGCAGGAGGAACACCCCGGCGAAAAACTCTATCTTGCCGATCTTGCCGCCGCCATGGGGCTGCGGGTGACCGAGCTTTCCAAGGGCATCGAGAAGCTGCAGGACAGCGGCTTTGTAACATGGAAAACCGACCGCGAGGCCGGGCGCACCTATGTGGAGCTTTCCAGCAAGGCGGTGGAGCTGATGGCAGAGGAGCAGGCGCTTTTGCAGCGCTGCTACCGCCGGATGCGTGCCGAACTTGGGGACGAGGAGCTGCGCCGCGCCGCTGCCACCATGCAGCGCGCCACTGCCATCCTGAAAGAAGAGCGGGAGAAGGAGTTTCCCGCTGCACAGTAACGATTATGAAAGAAAGACACCGGACAGCCTTGCAGGCCGCCGGTGTCTTTCTTTTTATAAAAATATTTTTATTTGATGCAGCTTGCGCAGGGGGTATAGCCTGCGGCAATGGCTTCGTCATAGCTGGAAAAGGGGACTTGGTTCTTTTCCGCAGGCAGGTTTGCGCAGGTGGGCAGATGGAACTTTTTGCTGTTCACATTGCCGATGTAGGCCTGCTGCGCGGTGCTGGAGGACGACGGGTCGGTGGGGTTCAGTTGGCTGTCCGGCACAAAGTGCTCGGTGCCCACGGTGAAGTTCTGGCCGTCACTGCCAATGGTGATGGTGCCCTGCAGGTCGGTGCGGTAGACGTCCACCTTTGCATCCCGCAGAATGCTTAACGTTTCCTCGTGGGGGTGGCCGTACTTGTTGCCCGTGCCGCAGGAGATGACGCCCATTTCCGGCAGCACAGCGTTCAGAAACAGGTAGCCGGTACTGGTGCTGGAGCCGTGGTGCCCTACCTGTAAAACATCAGCCTTCAGGTTGGCACCGCTGTTTACAAGGTCGGTCTCAGCGGTATTTTCCATGTCACCGGTCAGCAGAAAGCTGGTGTTGCCGTAGTCGATGCGCAGCACCAGCGAGGTGTTGTTGGTCTCGCTGTACTGCGTTACCGGGCCAAGCATGGTGACGGTGGCGTTGCCCAGCGGCCAGACCGTGCCCACGGAGGGCACCTCCAATTGTAAGCCCTGCTGCCGGGTGTACTTGACAAAATCGTTGAAGCATTTGGTGCTGCTCTCGGTCACCGGGCTGTAAGCGTGCCCCGCCGGAAACTTTGCCATTACGGCGGCAAGCCCGCCCACATGATCCTCGTGGGCGTGGGAGCAGAACACATATTGCAGTTGCTCCACCCCCTGCTTTTGCAGGTAGGATACCACCAGACTGCCGTCGTCCACATTGCCGCCATCGTAGAGCATGAACTGTCCGTCACACTCTACCAATACGCTCAACGCCTGCCCTACGTCAATGAAGTGCATCTCAAAGGGCTGGCTTGCCCCGGTGGAGGGCTTGACGATGTGTCCGCCGTTGCTGTCACAGGCGGTAAGCCCCAGCGCCAGCACAGCGGCCAGCGCCAGCGCAGCCAGCCGCAGGAACAGGCGGCGGGGGAGCAGGGTTATTTTTTCTTCTTTCCGGTTTTCCACGTTGCGTTCTCTTTCTGTTGATTATTCTTGGGTTTATGGCCGGGCGCAGAGTTGGGCGCAAAGCGTGCGCCCGGGCTGGGCTGACGGCCTGCCGGGGCGGCAGCGCGGGTATTTTTGCCGGTGCTGCGTCCCTTCTGGTTGGAATGTACGGTATAGGTGCCATCGTTGTGGATGGTCACCTCGGCGCTCTCTGCCCGGCGGGCGGTGCGCTGCACGGCGCGCCGGCCAACCGCGGGCACCAGCAGAGGGATGAGATCCTCCCGGTGGGTCAGCTGCAAGGCTTTGACCACTTTTTCCGCGTTGCGGGGCTCGTAGTACTGCAGCAGTGCACGCTGCAATGCCTTGCCCTCGGGGGTCTTTTCCACAAACACCGGCTTGAGGGTGTAGGGGTCAAGCCCGGTGTAGAACATACAGGTGCTCACGGTGCCGGGGGTGGGGTAGAAGTCCTGCACCTGCTCCGGGCGCATGTGGTTCTTATAAAGGTACTCGGCCAGATAGACCGCGTCCTTCAGGGTGCTGCCCGGGTGGCTGGACATGAGGTAGGGCACCAGATACTGCTTTTTGCCCGCCTTCTTGCTCAGCTCGTAGAACTTATCCTTGAACTTGTTGAAGGTCTCGATGGGCGGCTTGCCCATGTAGGCAAGGGTGTTGGGGGCGCAGTGCTCCGGGGCGACCTTCAGCTGTCCGGACACATGGTACTCCACCAGTTCCTTAAAGAAGGTATCGTCCGGGTCAGCCATCAGGTAGTCGAACCGGATGCCGCTGCGGATGAACACCTTTTTTACGCCCGGCAGTTCCCGCACCCGGCGCAGAATTTTAAGGTAGTCGCTGTGATCCACGATCATGTGGGAGCAGGTGGTGGGAGCAAGACAGTGCTTGCCGCCGGTGCACATGCCGCGCAGCATCTGCTCGCGGCAGGAGGGGAAGCGGAAGTTTGCGGTGGGGCCGCCCACATCGTGGATGTAGCCCTTAAAATCCGGCTCGTGGGTCATGCGCTCGGCTTCCTCCACGATGCTGTCGGCGCTGCGGCTGGTGACCCGCCGCCCCTGATGCAGCTGGATGGCGCAGAAGTTGCAGCCGCCGAAGCAGCCGCGGTTCTGGATGATGGAAAACTGCACCTCGCGGATGGCGGGTACGCCGCCCATGCTCTCGTAGATGGGGTGGTAGCGGCGGGTGTAAGGCAGGGCGTAGACCTTGTCCAGTTCTCCGCGCACCAGCGGCTTTGCGGGGATGTTCTGCACCAGATATTTTTCGCTCTGTTTTTGCACGATGATCTGGCCGCTGACCACGTCCTGATTGTCCATCTGGATGCGGCAGGCCTTGGCGTAGGCGGTCTTATCGCTGGCCACCTTTTTAAAACCGGCGCACTCCACATACCGCTGGGGCAGGTGGTCGAAATCGGTCAGGTAGCAGGTGCCGTTCACGTCCGTGATGGTCTCCACCGGCTCCCCGGCGGCCAGACGGCGGGCGATCTCCACGGTCTGGTGCTCGCCCATGCCAAAGCTGATGAGATCCGCGCCGGAGTCCTCGGCGATGCTGGGCAGCACGGTGTCCAGCCAGTAATCGTAGTGGGCAAACCGGCGCAGGCTGGCTTCCAGACCGCCTAAGATCACCGGCAGGTCGGGGTAAGCCTGCTTGGCAAGCTTGGTGTACACGGTGGCGCTGCGGTCCGGGCGGGCACCGGCCTTGCCGCCGGGGGAGTATTCGTCCTCGGCGCGGGGAATTTTTGCCACGGAATAGTGGCTGACCATGCTGTCCACGTTGCCGCCGCCGATGAAAAAGCCGTACTTCGGCTTGCCGAACCGCTTGAAGTCCTCGCAGTCGGTGTAGCGGGGCTGCGCCAGCACGCCCACCTTGTAGCCCTCGGATTCCAGCAGGCGGCTGATGATGGCGGTGCCAAAGCTGGGGTGGTCTACATAGGCGTCACCGCCTACCACCACAAAGTCCAGCTGCTCCCAGCCCCGGGCTTCCATGTCCGCCCGGCTGATGGGAAGAAATTCGGTGTAGATCTGGGGAGTAGAATGTTCCATAATGCTCCTTTATTATTCCTCCGGTTGGTTCATCTGCATTTCCAGCCACTGCTGGCGGCTGATGAGCACGGCGCGGGGCTTTGCGCCCTCGTAGGGGCCGATGATGCTCTTTTGCTCCATCTCGTCCATGATGCGGGCGGCGCGGGCGTAGCCCAGCTTGCAGCGGCGCTGCAACAGGCTGGTGGAGGCCTGACCGGCGTCGATGACCACATCCACGGCCTGCTTGAACATGGGATCGGAGCCTGCGTCCTCCTCGGCATCGGCACCGCCGCCGCCCTTTTTGCCGTCCTGAATGGCGTGCTTTTCCATGGCCTCGATCATGGCTTCGTCGTACTGTACGGTGGCGCTGGACTTGATGAAGTCCAGCACACGGCTGATCTCTTCATCCCGCACAAAGGTGCCCTGAATACGGGTGGGCTTGGGTGCGCCCACGGGCATAAAGAGCATATCGCCCTGACCCAGCAGCTTTTCTGCACCGGCACCGTCCAGAATGGTGCGGCTGTCCACCTGACTGGACACCGCAAAGGCGATGCGGCTGGGGATGTTGGCCTTGATCAGGCCGGTGATCACGTCCACGCTGGGGCGCTGGGTGGCAACGATCAGGTGCATACCGGCGGCACGCGCCTTCTGGGCGATGCGGCAGATGGAATCCTCCACGTCCTTGCCCACCACCATCATCAGGTCGGCCAACTCGTCGATGATAATGGCGATGTAGGGCATCTTTTCCAGTCCCGGCTGCTCGGCAGCCAGCTTGTTGAAGGACTTGATATCGCGCACATTGTTCTCCGCAAACAGGCGGTAGCGGCGCTCCATCTCCTGCACCGCGCTGCCCAGTGCACCGGCAGCCTTGCGGGGCTCGGTGACCACCGGCATCAGCAGGTGGGGGATGCCGTTATACTCGGCAAGTTCCACCACCTTGGGGTCGATGAGCAGCAGCTTCACGTCCTCCGGGCTGGAGCGGAACAGCAGGCTCATGATGATGCTGTTCACGCACACGGATTTACCGCTGCCGGTGCTGCCCGCGATGAGCAGGTGGGGCATCTTACACAGGTCGGTCACCTGCGCCACACCGGCAATGTCCTTGCCAAGGGCGATGCCCAGCGGCGAGGTCATGCGCAGAAAGCTCTGGCTTTCAAAGATACTGCGGATGTACACGGGGGTCTTTTTATGGTTGGGCACCTCGATGCCCACGGCGGGCTTGCCGGGGATGGGGGCCTCCATACGCACATCAGCCACCGCAAGGTTCAGGGCGATATCGTCTGCCAGCG
Organism: Faecalibacterium sp. I4-1-79; assembly: GCF_023347235.1. Lineage (GTDB taxonomy): Bacteria > Bacillota > Clostridia > Oscillospirales > Ruminococcaceae > Faecalibacterium > Faecalibacterium tardum. The sequence continues at coordinate 610,370 of NZ_CP094467.1, forward strand.
AGGTGATGCGGCTGATCTTCACACCCGCCATGGGCTGCAGCTCGTACCGGGTAACAGAAGGTCCGCGGGAGATATCCAGCACCCGGGTGCGCACGCCGAAGCTTTCCAGCGTGTCCACCAGCTTCTGGGCGTTGGCCTTCAGCTCTTCCTGTGCGCCGGGGTCGCTTTCCTCCTGCGATTTTTCAAACAGCTCGATGGGCGGGTACTGGTACTCGTAGCTGTCCACCGGCTCGGTCTCCTCGGCAGGGGCGGTGGCAGCTGCCTGCTCCGAGACGGCGGGCTTTTCCATGGCCGCTGCCACCAGCGAGTTGATGTCCTTTTCCTCCACCGGCTCGGCGGTGATGCTGATCCAGCCGTCCTCGTCCGGCGCAGAGCGGAACGCCACGGCGTTCTCGGCACTCACCCGGGGCACGGCGGGCTGGATGGGCGCAGCTTCCGGCGGCTGCGGCATCTGCGGCTGCACCACCGGCGCTGCCGGCTGGACGATGGAAGTATCAAAAACAGGGGCAGGGGAAGCCTCTTCCGGCTGGGGGGCATCTTTGGCAAAGAAATCTGACGCAGCGGTGACTACCGGGTCTGCCACGATGGGCGGCGGCGTGGGTTTGGGCGCAGAACGCAGTGGGTCCTGCCCGAAGGTGCCGCCCGGCCCGACGATCAGCGGCTCAATGGGCTCGCTGCCGCCCTCGGAGAGAGCGGTGTGGTCGGGGCCAAGGTCTACGTCAAAAGCGGCGCGGGGACGCGCAACGCTGACCCGCACCGGGGTGATGGGCGGTGTGGCAGGCTCCGGCTGGGCAGGGGCGGCGGGCGCAGCTTCGGCGTCCGCAGCGTCTGCTTCCATCTCCTGCGTTACCTTATGCCCCCAGCGCAGCACGCCGGACATCCAGTCCGGCACCCCCAGATGCAGCCCGGCAGGCTCGTCCTCCTCGTCCAGCGGCTCGTCCTCGGTTTCGTCGTATTCCTCGTCGATCTCCTGCTCTGCCTGCCGGATGGCGGCACGCTCGGCGCGGCGGGCGGCGCTCTGCTCTGCAAAGGCAGAGCCGCGGGCGCGGATGCCGCCGGTGACGGCGCACAGCCAGACCCAGACCTCGGCGGGGGTAATATCAAAAATGTACAAGCTGCCGCACAACAAAAGCACGATCATAATGAGGTTTGCCGCCGGGCGACCGCACAGCAAAAGCAGCACGCCGCCCAGCACAAAGCCCATTGCGCCGCCGGAGAGCCATGCGCTGACGCCGTTGGCGTAGCAGGCAGAAAGCATTTGCAGCGCCGACAGTCCCTGCGGCTGGATATCGGAAAACACGATGACTGTGCCGCAGACAAAGATAAGCCCCAGCACCAGCTTGAGGATGCGGGACAGCAGCTCCTCGCCCCGGGTGTACAAAACGGCCAGACAGCACACGGCTGCACCCAGCACAAAGCTGCCGCAGCCGAACAGCCCGAACAGCACATCATGGAGCACCCGCCATGCGGAATCGCCCTGCACAAAGGCCAGCACCATCAGCAGCAGGCCGCCGAACAGGGTGCCAAGCCCTGCCGGGAGCCGCTGTTCTGCCTTTTTACGGCGGGCAGCAGTACGCCGTTTCGTTGATTTTCGTTTTTTTGTTGCCATTCTACTCTGTTCCCCAACTTCCCATAGACACAATAATTGATTCTACTATTGTACCACGCAAGGGCAAAAATGGCAAACCATAATGTTGTTTTTATTATTCCCGCTCGATCTCCCTGTACAGCCACGTCAGCGCGTCCGAAAGACCGCCCAGCTCGTCGATGAGCTTTTCCTTTACGGCGCGGCGTCCGTCCAGCACTGTGCCCATGTCCATGACCAGTTCCCCGGTGTGGAGCATCAGCTGGGTGTAGCGCTTTTCCGGCATGCCGCTGTGGGCGGCTACAAAACCGGTGATGCGCTGCTGCATCTGCTCAAAGCAGTGCATGGTCTGTGGTACGCCTAAGATTAGCCCGGAGTGCCGCACCGGATGCACTGTCATGGTGGCGGTGGGGACAATAAAGCTGTGCCGTGCGCTGACTGCCAGCGGGATGCCGATGGAGTGCCCGCCGCCCAGTACCAGCGTGGCGCTGGGCTTGGAGATACTGGCGATCAGCTCTGCCAGTGCAAGGCCGGTCTCCACATCGCCGCCCACCGTGTTCAGCAGCACCAGCAGCCCCTCGATGCGGGGGTCCTCCTGCACCGCCACCAGCTGGGGGATGACGTGCTCGTACTTGGTGGTCTTTTGCCCCTGCGGCGCTTCGGTATGCCCTTCGATCTGGCCGATGACGGTCAGGCAGTGGATGACATGACCGCCCCGGCTCAGGGTGACTGTGCCCAGATCCTCGATATCCTCTTTTTCCATCCGGTGCTGCTCTGCGAGGGTGTCTTTTGCCGTATCCATGCGCATTCTCCTTCCGTAGCGGGATCTTTGTGGGGTCAGTATCCCCCGGCATCCGGGGAAGTATACAGGAGAAAAGAAACAAAAAAACTTTGTGAATTTTTTGCTTTTTTATAAATAGGTATTTGACATTCGCCTTTCATGCTGTATACTTTAAATAATATAACAGGATAAAACGGAACATCTCTCTGCGCGCAAAGAAGCCCCTTGCATGGCGGCAGAAGCTGCAGCGCGTTGGGCAGAAAGGAGAATTTTGCTATGAACACCCCCCAAAAAGCATCGATCCCTGTGATCAAGCGTCTCCCCAAATATTACCGGTATCTGCGCTCCTTGCAGGACGACGGCATTACCAGCATCTCCTCCCGGGAGCTGGCTTCCCAGATGGGCACCACTGCCTCGCAGGTGCGGCAGGACTTTAACTGCATCGGTGACGTGAACGGACGGCAGGGCATCGGCTACTCGGTGGAGAACCTGCTTTCCATTCTGGAAAGCCTGCTGTTTGGCAACGGCGACCGTCTGCCCACCATTCTGATCGGCTGCGGCCGTCTGGGCAAGGCGGTGAGCCGCTTTATCACCACCGATACCAACGGCTACAAGCTGATCGCGGCCTTTGACGTGGCCGAGAACGAGGTAGGCAAGGAGATCAGCGGCATCCGCATCCGGCATATTGACGAGCTGGAAGCCTTCTGTGAGGAAAACAAGCCCAAGGTGGCGGTGCTCTGCGTCCCCCGCGATGGTGCACAGCAGGTGAGCGGACGGCTGGTGGATCTGGGCATCGAGGGCTTTTGGAACTTCTCCCACTATGACCTGTCGGTGCCTTACCCCGATGTGGTGGTGGAAAACGTCCATCTGGGCGACAGCCTGATGAGCTTGGGCTACCGTCTGCGCAATCAGGAGTGACGGCATGGCAAAATTGTATTTCCGCTACGGTGCCATGAACAGCGGCAAGAGCACGGCGCTGATGCAGGTGGCACACAACTACGAAGAGCAGGGCATGAAGGTGCTCATTTTGAAGCCGCAGGTGGATACCAAGGGCGGCGGGGAGCTGGTGAGCCGTCTGGGCGTGCGCCGCAAAGCAGACCTGCTGATCCCGCCGGAGCTGGACGTGTTCGAAGCCGTGAAGGCGGCAAACGATGCTTCTGGCCCACTGGCCTGTGTGCTGTGCGATGAGAGCCAGTTCTTTACCCCGAAGCAGGCCGAGCAGCTGTTCATGATCACGGTAGATCTGAACATCCCGGTGATCTGCTACGGTCTGCGAGCAGATTTTTCCCTCAAGGGCTTCCCGGGCTCTACCCGTCTGCTGGAGCTGGCACACACCATCGAGGAGATGAAAACGATCTGCACCTGTGGGCGCAAGGCCATCTGCAACTGCCGCAAGGTGAACGGGCAGTTCGTCTTTGAGGGTGAACAGGTAGCCATCGACCTTGAAAACGATGTGCAGTACGTCAGCATGTGCCCCCAGTGCTACTTCAAGGCGCGGCGGGCGTTCTATGCTGCAAAGAAAAACTGAGATACTTTTATGTTGTATACAAGCCGCTGCGCCGCGCTGGGTGCAGCGGCTTTTTTGCGTGATTTGCGGAAGAGCTACCCCCTCAGCCTCGCTGCGCTCTGCGGGGGAGGTTTTTGCTTGCCGGGGGATGTTCTCTTTTGACACCAAAAGAGAACCAGAAAAGTGCCAGCGATTTCGACGCGCTGGAGCCACGAAAAAGGGGTGGGCTGCACCGGAAAAAACTGAAGATTCACGCCTGTTCGGCGTGAAGATCTTTTAACCGTTTTTTCCGGCTCCGCCGATTTGAAGCCCCTCAGTCGCTGCGCGCCAGCTCCCCCAAGGGGGAGCTGGCACGCCCGCAAACTTTACGGTTTAACCGGGAACTTTGCCGCTATGCCAAGGGCTCTCCCTTTGGGAGAGCTGTCACCGCAGGTGACTGAGAGGGCGAGGACGCTGCCCTTGGGAAAGGTGGCTGCGAACACAGTGAGCAGACGGAAGGGGTATCTCCAACAAGCTGTATACAGACTGATATATTAATTTGCTGCGTTTCGCGGCCACTGATATATCAACTGGGCGAAATACGCACGTTTTTTGCGCTATTGATATATCAGTTCAGATTGGGCAGTTACTCGACAGAGGGGAGAGAAAGTGGGAAAAGAAGAGAGCAGCGGGGGCGGCAGAGCATAAAAAATTACTGGTAGAACGGTAAATGTAACAGAAATTATTGAAATTTTTGCCGTTCTTCCCATGTTGCATCCCAGATTTTTATGCAAGTCATTGAAGTATACAAGTTGCACAGTTTTTCAGCGCAAGTTTATTCATTTCGGCAAGGACGTCGAATCTGTTTCGAAAACAAGAGCAATATTTGTACGTTTTTATGCTGTATCACTGTAAATTGCATCTTTCTTTTTTTGGTGGCTTTTGTTATCATAATTGTATACAAGGGGGTATGTGCAGACCCCCTACATGAAGATGTTTTCTATTAGGAGGAGAACAAAAATGAGCAAGGCAATTTCTCGTCGTAACTTCCTGATGGCTACCGGCGCTGTCGGTGCTGCAGGTCTGCTGGCTGCCTGCGGCAGCAAGCCCGCTGCTTCTTCCACCGCTTCTTCCGCTGCTTCTCAGGCCCCCGCTGCTTCCGCAGATGAGAGCCTGGCCCTGTCTGACGGCCCCGTCAACCTGAGCATCAGCTGGTGGGGCGGCGACAGCCGTCACGCTGCTTACCAGAGCGCTCTGGAGGCTTTCCAGGCTGAGCACTCCAACATCACCGTGGAGCCCACCTTTGCCGCATGGTCCGGCTGGGAAGAGAAGATGGCTGCTGCCTTCATCGCAGGCAACGCTCAGGATGTCTGCCAGGTGAACTGGAACTGGCTGTACAACTACTCTGCCGACGGCAGCAAGTTCGTGGATCTGAACACCACCTCCAAGTTCATCGACCTGACCCAGTGGGATTCCGCTGCTATGGACGCTTGCTATGTGGCCAACAGCCAGCAGTGCGTGCCCGTCTCCATGACCGGTCGTATCTTCTACTGGAACATGACCACCTTTAATAAGGCTGGCATCACCGAGGTTCCCAAGTCTCTGGACGATCTGATGGCTGCCGGTAAGGCTTTTCAGGAGAAGCTGGGCAACGATTACTACCCCATGCACCTGGGCGCATACGACCGTATGATCCTGATGGTGTTCTACCTCGAGTCCAAGTACGGCAAGGACTGGGCTGATCCCGTTACCTCCACCCTGAACTACACCGAGGACGAGATCGCTGAGGGTCTGGCCTTCATCAAGAGCCTGGTGGACAACCACGTCATGATGAACCTGAAGACCTACTACTCTGCAAACTCCGATACCGCTACCCACCAGTCCAACGAGTGGATCACCGGTAAGATCGCAGGCATCTTCGAGTGGGATTCCGCTGCAAGCAAGTATTCTTCCGCTCTGGACGACAGCAACAAGGACGGCTTTACCGTCGGCGAGGAGATCAAGTTCGGCGACAACAACGGCGGCTTCTCCAAGGTGTCCATGGGTCTGGCTATCACCAAGACCTGCAAGAACGTTGCCGAGGCTGCTACCCTGATCAACTTCCTGCTGAACGAGGAAAAGGGCGCTTCCATCATGGGCTCTGAGTGCGGCATCCCCGCTTCCAAGGCTGGCCTGAAGTTCGCTCAGGACGCCGGCGCTGTCAAGAGCCTGGTTGCTGAGGCTAACGCCAAGGTCATGGCTTTCACCACCAACAAGCTGGATCCCCTGTTCGAGAATAACGACCTGAAGGCTTCCGGCACCGGCATCTATCAGGAAGTGTTCGACAACATCGACTACGGTGATCAGACCCCTGAAGAGGCTGTTGAGACTCTGCTGGACGGCATGGAGTCTGTTGGCTACACTATCGGCTAAGCTTACCTCTCTCTGACAGCGGTCAGAACCGGATATTCAGTATCTGAAATAAATAAGGGCATCTGCCGCCCGTACGACAGATGCCCTTGTTTTTTCGGTGAATGGTTATCAAACCTTGAATGAATTGTTGCCGGTCTGTGACCTGCTGCACTGTCTGCTTCAAATCCTGTAAAAGGAGGACTTTGGATGAAAAAAAGTAATGCGCCCGCAGGCGCACGAACTCCGTTCCAGAAATGGGTCGATAAGTATCAGGGTCTGTTTTATCTGATCCCCTGGATCATCGGCTTTCTCGTCTTTAAGGCGTTCCCCTTCGGTCAGTCGCTGTATTACAGCTTCACCGATATGAACTTCTTCAAGGACGGCACCAGCTTTGTTGGTCTGGCCAACTACATTACCGCATTCCACACCAGAAAGATCACCAAGGCGCTGATCATCACCTTCAAGTACGCCTTTATCACCGTGCCCCTGAAGCTGATCTTCGCGCTGTTCATCGCCTACATCCTGAACTTCAAGATCGCCTGCGTCAACCTGTTCCGCACTGTGTACTACATCCCCTCCATTCTGGGCGGCTCTGTGGCTATCGCCGTGCTGTGGAAGGCTGTGTTCAGCGTGGACGGTCTGCTGAACACCGTGGTGCGCGCTGTCACCTTTGGTGCGGTGCAGGGCCCCGAGTGGCTGTCTGACCCCAACTACGCTCTGTGGATCATCTGCTTCCTGCGTATATGGCAGTTCGGCTCCGCCATGGTGCTGTTCCTTGCCGCACTGAAGGGCGTGCCCGCAGACCTGTACGAGGCTGCTACCATCGACGGTGCCGGCAAGTGGCGTCAGTTCTTCTCCATCACCGTTCCGATGATCACCCCCATCATCTTCTACAACCTGGTTACTCAGATCTGCCAGGCTTTCCAGGAGTTCAACGGCCCCTACATCATCACCAACGGTGGTCCCCGTGGTTCCACTACCCTGATCTCCCTGCTGGTTTACAACTACGCATTCAAGTCCTACGACATGGGCATGGCTTCTGCTCTGGCATGGATCATGTTCATCATCGTCTGCATCCTGACGATCATTGCGTTCACCAGCCAGAAGAAGTGGGTCTACTACTCGGATGAAAGGTAAGGTGACCAATATGGGAATGAAAGCATCGAATAAGATCGCAACCTTCTTTAAGTACTTCGTGCTGATCCTGGTTGGTGTCATCATGATCTATCCTCTGCTGTGGATGATCAGCGCTACCTTCAAGGACAACAGCGAGATCTTTGCAGGCATCAGCCTGTGGATCAAAAAGCCTACGCTGGATGGCTACCGCAACGCCCTGAACAACTTCGGCGGCTCCATCAACATCCTGCAGGCTATGCTCAACACTTACAGCTACGTCCTCCCCAAGGTGATCTGCACTGTGGTGTCTGCCTGTATTGCCGCTTACGGCTTTGGCCGTTTCGACTTCCCCGGCCGCAAGCTGCTGTTCAACATCATGCTGGCCACTCTGTTCCTGCCGCAGGTCGTGCTGAACGTGCCCCAGTACCTGCTGTACAACAAGTTCGGCTGGGTGGACAGCCCCTTCTATCTGGCCATCTGGGTGCACTGCGCATTTGCTACCGAGACCTACTTCGTGTATCAGCTGGTGCAGTTCATGCGCAACGTCCCGCGTGATCTGGACGAGGCTGCCGCCATTGACGGCTGCTCCTCTTTCCAGACCCTGTACAAGGTCATCGTGCCCATGCTGGGACCCGCTCTGGTGTCCTGCGCACTGTTCCAGTTCATGTGGAGCTGCAACGACTTTATGGGCCCGCTGCTTTACGTCAGCACCCCCGGCAAGTACCCCATGTCCCTGTTCGTCAAGCTGTCCATGGACGGTGATACCGGCTTTGCATGGAACAAGATCCTTGCGCTGTCCCTCATCTCCATCCTGCCGCAGCTGATCGTATTCTTCTGTGCACAGGATCAGTTCGTTGAAGGTATCTCCGCAGGTGCCGTCAAGGGCTAATGCGCCATAAGAACATCTGACCAAGACCAACACCCCCTGTGCTGCTCCCAACGGATGGCACAGGGGGTGTTTTGGTTGATACATCATTTCGTCTGCTTTTTGCGGTACTGCAAAGGACTGATATCCATCACCTCGCGGAACACGCGGCGGAAGTGGGCTGCGCTGGCAAAGCCGGTCTGCTCGGCAATAGCGCTGATGGACAGCTCGGTGGTCTCCAGCAGTTTCTGCGCAGCCTCGATGCGGCGGTTGTTCAGGTAGTCCACGATGGATTGCCCGGTCACCCGCCGGAACAGGCGGCTGAGGTAGTAAGGGGAAAGGTAGAACTTTGCTGCCACCTCGGTAAGAGAGAACTTTTGCCGGTAGTTGGCGGCAAGATAGCCGCACACCTGCTCAATGGTCTCGTTGCTGGGGCGCGCCACAGCGCTGCTCTCGGCAAGGCACTCCTGCTCTACATAGTGCAGAATCAGCAGCAGGTACAGTCCGCCGGGGTAGTCCTGCTCCGGCATGGCAGCGCGCATCATCTCCAGCAGGGTGCGCAGGCGGCGGGTCCACAGCACCGGGCCGTACAGCACCGTTGCCTCGCCGGGCAAAAACAGCCGGGCAAAATCCTGCTGGGCGGCGCTGCGCAGCTCGTGCAGGGCGCTGAGCGGGAACCGGCAGCCCACCAGTTCCGGGACGGCTGCACCGGCGGCAGAGAGCACCGCGTCCCCCGCGCCCAGCAGCAGCGCACTGCCGGGGTTCAGCAGCAGATCGTTTTCCCCCATTTGCAGGGTGCAGCTGCCCTCGCTTACCAGCAAAAAGGTGCACATCTCCTCGTCTGCCGTCAGCTCCAGCTTGCTACCGTTCAGCCGCACGGTGTCTGCCTTTACCTTTGCGTTGATCTTTTCCCGTTCCGCTTTCATTTTGCGCATCCTTTCCGAGAATAACCCTCCCGGTAGCCGGGAGAGGGCTTTTCCTCATGATACCACGTCTGTCCCGTGGGGGCAAGACAAACTCACAGGAGGTTATTTCGCATGAATCTGACCCTGATCCGTTCCATGACCCGCAGCGCCGTTTTCGAGCTGGAAAACGAGCTGTGCTACCGTCCGGCACACCCCTTTACCGTTGCCCTGAACGGCAAGACGGTGTACGAGGCCTGCAACACCAATGTATTTTCTCTGTTCTCCCTGCTGCCCGGCACCACCTATACGGTGGAGGTGCAGGCCGAGGGTGAGACCCTGAAGCTGGATTTCACCACCGAGGCCGAGACCTTCTTTGTGGATGCTGCCCGCTATGGTCTGGTGGCCGATGGCGAGACCGACAACACCGTGCGGCTGCAGGCGGCGCTGTCCACCTGCCCCAAGGGCGGCACGGTGTATGTGCCCGCCGGCCGTTACCGCACCGCCAGCCTGTTCATGAAGAGCAACACCACCCTGTATCTGGAAAAGGGCGCTGTGCTGCTGGGCGATAACGACCGCACCCATTACCCCATCCTGCCCGGCGTGCTGCCCAGCGAGAACGAGGTGGACGAGTACTATCTGACAGGCTGGGAGGGCAACCCGCTGGACAGCTTTGCGGGTCTGTTGAACATCACGCAGGTGCATGACGTGGTGGTGACCGGTGAGGGCACGCTGGACTGTGACGCCGAAAACGGCGACTGGTGGGTGAACCCCAAGGTCAAGCGCATCGCATGGCGTCCCCGGGCCGTGGCTGCGGTGGACAGCGAGAACGTCTGCCTGCACGGCATCACGGTGCAGAACAGCTACTCGTGGACCATCCACCCCATCTTTGTCAAGCACCTCGACCTGCTCAACTTCAACATCAACAACCCCTACAACGCCCCCAACACGGACGGCATCGACCCCGAAAGCTGCGAGTATATCCGCATCATCGGCATGAATATCCATGTGGGCGACGACTGCATCGCCATGAAGGCCAGCAAAGTCTTTCTGGGCATGAAACTGAAGCGCAGCTGCGAGCACACCGTTATCCGCAACTGCCTGCTGGACAAGGGCCACGGCGGCATCGTCATCGGCAGCGAGATGAGCGGCGGTGTGAAGGACATGGTGGTGACCCAGTGCCTGATGGACCACACCGACCGCGGTCTGCGCGTCAAGACCCGCCGCGGCCGCGGCAACACCGCCGTCATTGACGGGCTGGTGTTCCGCAATGTGGAGATGCGGGGCGTCAAGGCACCCTTTGTCATCAATATGTTCTACTTCTGCGACCCGGACGGCCACGGCCCCTATGTGCAGTGCCGCGAGCCGATGCCGGTGGACGAGTACACCCCCAAGCTGGGCAGCCTGACCATGGAGAACATCGTGGCTACCGATGCCCAGTTCGCGGGCTGCTACTTTGATGGCCTGCCGGAGCAGCCCATCGAACGGGTGACCATGCGGGATGTAAGCATCACCTTTGACCCCAACGCCAAGGAGGGACAGGCAGCTATGGCCGACAACCGTCCGCTGGTGAAAAAGCTGGCCATCTATGCCGAGAACGTCAAAGAGATCGACCTGCACAACGTGAAGATCGAGGGTTACGAGGGCGAGCGGCTGCACTTTGCCAACGTAGGACATTTTGAGGAGGACTGACCCATGACCCATGAAGAGATCCTGTCCATGCTGGGCGACTATGTGGACTACCTGATCGCCAATTCCAGCGCCGAGGCACCGATGTGGAACATCGAGAAGGTGCGCAGCGGCAAGCCCAACAAGTGGAACTACATCGACGGCTGCATGATCACCGCCTGCCTGAGCCTGTACAAGACCACCGGCGACGAGAAGTATCTGGAGTTTTCCAAGGAGTTCATCGACTACTTTGTGCAGCCGGACGGCTCCATCAAGACCTACGACCCCAAGGAGTATAATCTGGACAACGTGAATCAGGGCAAGAACCTGTTCATTCTGTATGATATCTACGGGGACGAGAAGTACCGCAAGGCCATCGACACCATCCGCAGCCAGCTGCTCACCCAGCCCCGCACCAAGGAGGGCAACTTCTGGCACAAGGACATCTACCCGTGGCAGGTGTGGCTGGACGGCACCTATATGGCGCAGCCCTTCTACATGGAGTACGAGACCCGCTTCAACAAGATGCAGGGCTGCATCGACAGCTACAAGCAGTTCATGAACATCAAAAAGCACATGCGGGACGAAAAGACCGGCCTGTACTACCACGGCTACGATGAGAGCCGCCAGATGTACTGGGCAGACCCCGAGACCGGCTGCAGCCCCAACTTCTGGCTGCGCGCCATGGGCTGGTTCCTTGTGGCAATGGTGGATGTGCTGGAACGCATGGACGAGCAGCTGTACAACGAGTACCGCGGCATCATGGCCATGCTCAAGCAGACCGTAGAGGATATGCACAAGTTCCAGGACGAGCAGACCGGGATGTTCTGGCAGGTCATCGATCACCCGGAGGCCGAGGGCAACTATCTGGAGACCAGCGGCACCGCCCTGTTCGCCTACGCCGTGCTCAAGGGCGTGCGTCTGGGCTACCTGCCCAAACGCATGGCTGCATGGGCGGAGAAGGCTTTCTACGGCACCTGCGACCGGTACCTGTCCAAGAACCCGGACGGCAGCTTGCAGCTGGACGGCATCTGCCTTGTGGCCGGTCTGGGCGGCAAGGATCACCGTGACGGCTCTCTGGCCTACTACTTCAGCGAGCCGGTGGTCTGCAACGATGCCAAGGGCGTAGGCCCGCTGGTGCTGGCTTATACCGAAATGATCGCACGGAAGTAACCAAAAACGGGATACAGCAAGGCTGAGCAGCTGCAAAAAAGTGGCTGCTCAGCCTTTTTGCGTGTCTTTTTTGTCCCCTTGCATAAACCGCCCGCCGCTGTCCCACACTAAGCCCAGAAGAAAATCCCGTACACAAAACGGACAGATGGGAGTAACAAGCATGGAGCAGATCAAAAAATTTCTGCACGGCAAGGGCTTTGCTCTGCTGCTGACCGCAAGCCTGCTGGCTGCGGCTGCGGCAGGGGTGTGGGCGGTGCGCGCCCTGCGGGCAGAACTGCAAAAAAGTCTGGACGTGCCGGACGCCCCCGGCACCACCCAACAGACCGCCCCGGAAACAGAACCGGACTGGGACGCACAGGAGGACACCACATGGCAGCAGCCCGTGACCGACGTTGCAAACAGCAAGGCAGATGTGCCGCAGCAGGAGCACTCTGGTGCATCCTCTGGTGCGCAGTCTGGCTCTGGTTCGCTGCACGAACCCTCGGCACTGCAAGGCGCATCCTCGCCTGCCAGCAGTTCGGCACAGCCTGCCGCCGCGCCCTCTATGCCGGGGCGCGTGCTCAACGCCTTCAGCGGCGATGAGCTGGTGTATAACAAGACCCTTGGGGACTGGCGCACCCACAACGGCGTGGACTACGCCTGCACGCAGGGCGCTGCGGTAGCAGCACCCGTGGCGGGCAAGGTGGTGTCTGCCGGGGCAGAGGGCAACTGGGGCACCGTGGTGGTGCTGGAGGATGCCGCCGGCCGCAGTTGGCGGCTGTGCGGCGTGGCTGACCCGGACGTTAAGGCCGGGGAGACCGTGACCGCCGGGCAGAAGATTGGTGCGGTGGGCACGGTCGGCTGCGAGTGCGCCGAGGAAAGCCACATCCATGTGGAGGTAAAGCAGGGCGAAAGCTACCTCGACCCGGCAAAGCTGCCGGAGTAAGCAAACCATAAAAGGGGCTGCAACAGCGGCTCCTTTTTTGCTGTGTCAGGCGGTACGGCGCGTTTGCAGCAGCCAGAGAACCAGCGCCGAAAGCACCCCGGCTGCCAGCAGTACATCTGCGGGGCGTGCGGCCCAGTGCTGGAAGGCACTGCCATAGGCTGCCTGTCCGATGGGCTGGGTCAGGCAGGCCAGCACGGAGATGCAGGCGGTCGTCTTGCCCAGCTGTGCCTGCGGCACCAGCACTTGCAGCTGCGCAAAGAACCATACATTGAACAGCGCTGCCACAGCCATAAATACGGCCCCCAGCACCAGAATGCTGCCGAACTGCAGCACTGACACCCGGAGGGCAAGACCCAGCGCGGCGCACACGCCGCTGAGCGCCAGCAAAAGAGGTGTGCCGCTGCGGATGGGATGACGGACAAAGACGGTTCCGGCCAGCACGCCGCCCAGAATGCCGCCTGCGCTCAGCACCGCCTGCACAAGACCAAGGGAGGCATCACTTTTCTGCAAAGTCTGTACCACCAGCACCGGGACACCCACGGTGAGAGCCGGGACTTCCAGCAGGTTCACAGCCGCCATGGCGGCAGCTAACCGCAGCACCGCAGCCTGCCCGGTGAGGAACTGCGCACTTTCCCGCAGGTCGGTCCACAGAGAACGGACGGAGAGCCTTGTGTCCGATGGGACATCCTGTGGGATGCGCAGGCACAGCTCCATCCCGGCAGAAAGTGCAAAGCAGCAGCCGCAGAGCACCAGCAGACCCCGGATGCCGAGGTGCTCCAGCAGAACAGCACCCAGCAAGGGGCCGAGAAGTTCGTCCACGGTATCCACCAGCTGGATGACTGCGTTGCCGCGCAGCAGCTGGGTGCCGTTCAGCAGCAGGGGCAGGCAGGCGTGTACCACGGGCTGGTAAAGCCCCTGAATGGCGTACAGACTGCCCAGCACGGTCAGGACCAGCGGAAGCAGCGGCAGATGCGGCAACCCAGCAGCGGCTGCCGCCGAAATACCGGTGGTCACCAGATCCAGCAGTGCCATCAGGCGGGTCTTGCGGCAGCGGTCTGCCAGTGCGCCGCCGGTCAGCATTCCGACCAGAGCAGGCAACATAGCAAGAGCGGTGATGCCGCCGTACAGCGCAGCGGAACCAGTCTGCCGCAGCAGATACAGCGGCAGCGCAAACCGCAGGGCGGCATTGCCGAACAGGGAGACGATCTGCCCGAGGACGATGAGGAAAAATGTGTTCATGGGAACCTCCTGTTTTTGAATACAGACCATTGGTCTGTAAAGGCGCACAAAAAAGGGCGGAGCGTTCCGCCCGGAAAATTCAGCCCTTGACCGGTGTGCACAGCTGCACCAGCTGTTCGGCCTGTGCATCCGTCAAAAGATCCAGCCCAAGCGCGTGGGTCATCTGCTGAAACACGACGTTCCGCGCCCGCTGCTGAGCCGGTGTGGTGGGGCGCGTCTGGGGAGAAAGCCAGATGTCTGCCAGCACGAACAGCGCTTCGGCCAGCGCATTGGCATCGGCAGTGTGGATGGAGCCGTCTGCCATGCCCTGCCGGATCATGGGTGCAATACACTCCGGGGCTAAATGTGCTTCAATGTTGGTCAGCTCCATGGCAAGGAACTGCGGGTTGCTGCACAGGTGCGGCAAGGTCTGCGCGATCTGCTGCTGCCGCTGCCCGGCAAAGGATGCTGCAAACACCGCCTGCAGCTTTTGCAGCCCGGTCAGGGCCGGGTCGTCCCGGATATGGCGCAGCGGCTCCCACATCTGGTCGCCCAGACGGTCACCGACGCGCTGCGCGATCTCTTCCTTGGAGCGGAAATGATGGTACACCGCCCCTTTGGAAAGCTTTGTGGCATCAATGATGTCCTGCAGGGTGGTATTCTGGTAGCCCTTCTGGAGGAAGAGCAGGGCGGCGGCGTCCAGGATCTTTTCAACGGTCTGTTCCGGGTATTTGTTGCGCGGCATGGCGGATACTCCTTTTTACAAACTAACGGTCTGTAAAAAGAATACAGCGGCCCGGCGGCTTTGTCAAGAGGGTAAAGAACCGAAAATCCATTCATTTCCTGCGGCGCTGCATTGCTTTTGCGCGGGGTTTCTGGTATGATACAATAGAATCAACAGGCGATTTTGGGAGGATGACAGATGGCAAGGGTTTTGATCGTGGGAGCCGGGGCAGCCGGACTGATGGCGGCGGGTGCCGCCGTGCGGCAGGGACATCAGGTAACGGTGCTGGAGCATACCGAGAAGCCCGGGCAGAAGATCCTTGTCACCGGCAAGGGGCGCTGCAACGTGACCAACGACTGCCCGGCAGAGGAGTTTTTGCGCCATGTGCGCACGAACCCGCGCTTTTTGTACTCCTCGCTGGGGGCGTTCCCCCCGGCAAAGACCATGGAGCTGTTCGAAGGTCTTGGCGTGGAGCTGAAGGTGGAGCGTGGCCGTCGGGTGTTCCCGGTATCGGATAAGGCCGAGGAGATCCGGCAGGCGCTGCTGCGCTATGCGCAGGATGCCGACATCGTCCACGACGGCGCAAAAAAGCTGCTGCTGGAAGAGGTCGTGCCGGAGGCAGAGCCCGCCCCGGCGGCACCGGAAAACCCGCGCCACCCCAAAAAGAAAAAGGCTGGCCCGGCGTTGCGCTGCGTGGGCGTGCGGGGCACTTCCGGCAGGGAGTACCGGGCGGACGCGGTACTGGTGGCCACCGGCGGCGTGAGCTACCCCACCACCGGTTCTACCGGCGATGGCTACAAGCTGGCGCAGCAGGCGGGACACACCCTTGTGGAGCCGGTGCCCAGTCTGGTCAGCCTTGTCAGCCGTGACCCGGACTGCAAAAAGATGATGGGTCTGGCGCTGAAAAACGTCACCCTGACCCTGCTGGAGGACGGCAAGGCCATCTTTGACGAGCAGGGCGAGATGCTGTTTACCCACTTTGGCATCAGCGGGCCGCTGACCTTGAGCGCGTCCAGCCATCTGGGGGACATGAAAAAGCACAGGTACATTGCGGAGATCGACCTGAAGCCCGCCCTGAGCGAGGAGCAGCTGTACGACCGCATCACCCGGGACTTTGCCCTGCTGGCAAACCATGCGGCGCAGGGTGCGCTGGTCAAGCTGCTGCCCTCCAGTATGCAGCCGGTGATGGTGGCGCGCTGGGGCATTGACCCCGCCACCAAGGCAAACCAGATCACCCGGGAGCAGAAGCGGGAGCTGGTGCAGCTGATCAAGCACTGGCAGGTGCCCATTGACGCCCGGGGCGACCTTGCCCACGCAGTCATCACCAGCGGCGGCGTATCGGTGCGGGAGGTGGACCCCAAGACTATGCAGAGCAAAAAGGCGCTGGGGCTGTACTTTGCGGGCGAGGTGCTGGACGTGGACGCCTACACCGGCGGCTACAATCTGCAGATCGCTTTCTGCACTGCACAGAGCTTTGCGAATAACCTGTAAAAAAGCAGCGCAGTCCGTTTTGCTGTGTACTATATATAAATAAGGAGAACATATCACATGGTATCTGTTGCAATTGATGGGCCTGCGGGTGCAGGCAAATCCACTCTGGCACGCCGTCTGGCGGCAGAGCTGGGCTATATCTATGTGGACACCGGTGCAATGTACCGCGCCATCGGCCTGTACGCCCTGCGCGCGGGCAAGGACCCCAAGGACAACGCAGCGGTGGACGCCCTGCTGCCGGAAATCGAGCTGCGGCTGGCTTCCATTGCGGGCGAGCAGCACATCTACTTAAAGGACGAGGACGTGAGCACCGCCATCCGCACCGAAGCCGCGGGCATGGCAGCCTCTGCCGTGGGTGCAAACCCCGCCGTGCGGGCATTTCTGCTGGACTTGCAGCGCAGCATGGCAAAAAAGCAGGATGTGCTGATGGATGGCCGGGATATCGGCACGGTGGTGCTGCCGGATGCTACGGTGAAGATCTTCCTGACCGCCAGCCCGGAGGCACGCGCCACCCGCCGCTGGAAGGAGTATCAGGCCAAGGGCATCGACACCCCCTACGAGGAAGTGCTGGCAGATGTGAAGCAGCGGGACTATCAGGACACCCACCGCGCCGCCGCTCCGCTGAAGCAGGCAGAGGACGCCGTGCTGCTGGACACCTCGGAACTGGATTTTGAGCAGAGCCTTGACGCCATGAAGCAGATCATTGCCAAAAAGATCGGCTGATAAAACAAACAGGACAGGAATAGAAAATGGTACTATATTATATTCTGGTGCCCCTTGCGTGGCTTGTGTGGCACATCGGCTTCCGCATCCGGGTGGAGGGGCGCGAAAACCTGAAAAAGGTGCAGACGAAGGGCTGCATCCTTGCACCTACCCATGTGTCTGCCATCGACCCGGTGTTCATCGTCGTTACCCGGTGGGGCAGGCGGATGGTGGTGTTCGCCAAAAAGGAACTGTTCGAGATCAACGCCTTTCTGACCTGGTTCTTCCGCTGCTGCGGCGGCGTGTGCGTCCGCGGCACCAAGGACGAGATGGCGGTCATCTCCCAGACGGTGGAGGCCTGCAAGCAGGGCAAGACCCTGCTCATCTTCCCGGAGGGCACCCGCGAAAAAGAGGGCAAGCTTCTGCCCCCCAAGAGCGGTCTGTTCGTCATTGCCGCCGAGGCAGGGGTGGACGTTGTGCCCTGCCGCATCCTGTACGATACTCCGGACGGAAGAATGCACCTGTTCTGCAAGGTGCGGGTGATCTACGGTGAGCCGATGCCCGCAACGCAGTTTGCGATGGAAGGCCGCCGCGATACCAAAAAGCTCCGTGCCAACAAGCAGGCGCTGCTGGAAGCATGGGAAAAGATGGGGGCGTAAAAATGGAGATCCGTTTGGCGAAAACGGCGGGGTTCTGCTTTGGTGTGAACCGTGCCGTGGAACTGACCTACGGTCTGCTGGCAGAGGGGCATAAGGTGGCAACGCTGGGCCCGCTGATCCACAACCCGCAGGCGGTGGAGGATATGCGGCGCAAGGGTGCACAGGTGGTAAACACCGTGCAGGATGTGCCCGCCGGGTGCGAGGTGGTCATCCGCAGCCACGGGGTACCCCGCAGCGTTTACGATGAGCTGGAGGCAAACGGCATCCCCTACCACGATGCCACCTGCCCCTTTGTGCAGAAGATCCAGCGCATTGCCGCGCAGGCTGAAAAAGAGGGTGCGGTGCTGCTGGTGGCGGGGGATAAGACCCACCCGGAGGTGCAGGGCATTGTGGGACACACCCGGGGCGAGGTGTTCGTTTTTGCCGATTTAGCCGAGTTAAAGGCGTGGAACGGCCCTTCTGACCCCCAAAAACCCCTTTTTGCAGTTGCACAGACCACATTTCAGGTAACAAAATGGAAAGAAAGTTCGGAGTTTCTCAAAAAAGCCTATACAAACGCCCGAATTTTTGATACAATATGTAATGCGACGTGGGCGAGGCAACAGGAAGCGGAAGACCTCAGCCAAAAATGCGACATTGTTGTTGTCATTGGCGGTCATCATTCTTCCAATACCCAAAAGCTGGTACAGGTCGCCGCAAAACACACGCGTGCCGTAACGGTCGAAACAGCGAGCGAACTTCGGCCGGAATGGTTTGCAGATGTTAAAGTGGCGGGCGTGACAGCCGGGGCTTCAACGCCATCGTCTATTATTGAGGAGGTACTTAACAGTATGAGCGCAGAAATCAATGACAACATGAGCTTTGAGGAGATGCTGAACGCATCCGAAGAAAAGCGAGTTCATGCAGGCAGTATTGTGAAAGGAATCGTGACCAGCATCTCTGCCAACGAGATCCAGGTGGATATCGGTGCGAAGCAGACCGGCTTTGTCAAGCTGAGCGAGCTGACCGATGATTCCTCCGCCAAGGTCGAAGACCTGGTGAAGGTTGGCGATGAGCTGGACCTCATCGTCGAGAAGGTTATGGATCAGGATGGCGTCATCCAGCTCTCCCGTAAGAAGCTCGCATCCCGCAAGGGCATGGAAGAGATCGCCAAGGCAGCAGAATCCGGTGAAGTCGTCGAGGGCGATGTTACCGAGTTCAATAAGGGCGGCGTTGTCGTCAACGTCAAGGGCGTCAAGGTGTTCGTTCCCCGTTCTCAGGCCACTATGCGCCGCGACGAGGACTACACTGCTCTGGTCGGCCAGCACGTTCAGCTGGTCGTCACCGAGTGCTCTGGCCGCAAGATCGTGGGCAGCATCAACAAGGTGACCGCTGAGCAGAACAAGGCAAAGCGCGAGGAGTTCTGGGCAAACGTTGAGGTGGGCAAGACCTACACCGGCGTTGTCAAGAGCCTGACCTCTTATGGTGCATTCGTTGACATCGGTGGTGTTGACGGCCTGTGCCACATCAGCGAGCTGAGCTGGAACCGCATCAAGCACCCCTCCGAGGTCGTCTCCGTTGGTGACACCATCGAAGTGTATGTCAAGGATATCGACACCGAGAACCACAAGGTCTCTCTGGGCTACAAGAAGGCCGAGGACAACCCCTGGGAGCAGCTGAAGAACAACTACCCCATCGGCAGCACCTTCCACGCTCCGGTCGTTTCTCTGACCAAGTTTGGTGCATTCGTCCGCATCCTGCCGGGTGTTGACGGTCTGGTCCACATCAGCGAGATCAGCAATGACCGCGTTGAGAAGGTCTCCGACGCACTGAAGGTCGGCGATATGGTCGATGTGAAGCTGCTGGATGTTGACTTCGACAAGAAGCGCATCAGCCTGTCCATGAAGGCTCTGCTGAACGACGACGCTGAGTAATCAGCCCTTCGTGCAAAAGCATAGCTTCTGACACAATGCGATCTGCAGCCCCGTTGCCGGGAAAACGGCGGCGGGGCTGTTTTTGTTAACAAAGCCATGATAAAGTTTTTCAAAAAGCACTGGGAAGTGCTCAGTTACCTGATCTTTGGCGTGCTGACCACCCTGCTGAATATTGTGCTGTATGCACTGTTCAGCCGACTGTTCGGCTATACCGCCGCCAACAGCTGGGGCAATGTGCTGGATAACGCTTTGTGCATCCTGTTTGCCTACTGCACCAACCGCGCGTTCGTGTTCCGCAGCAAGACCACCGGCAAAGCGATGGCGAAAGAGTTCGGTACCTTTGTCACCTGCCGTCTGGGCACCATGGTGCTGGATGCCGTGATCATGATGGTGGGGGGCAATCTTTTTGCCGCACAGGGGGCGGCGCTGGTGGACACCGCCATGCAGGGTCTGCTGGGCGCCGTGGCGGGCTGGCTGGGTCCGGATACTACCCTCTACATGGCAAACAGCTTTGCCGGGAGCCATGCCGCCGTGGCAGATGGCTCCGCTGCCATTGCCGTCATCGGCGGGGCGGACGGCCCCACAGCCATCTTCGTCACCAGCGCCTACGATGCTCAGGCAATGTGGGGCCTTGCCGTGAAGGTCTTTTCCAATGTACTGGTGATCTTGCTGAACTATGTGTTCAGCAAGCTCATTATCTTTAAAAAGAAACAATAATTTTCAGGAGGTACGGTAGTATGAAACGTGGTCTGAAAGGGTTCGCATTCCTAGTCTCTGGTCTGGTGCTGGGCATCATTGGTGCAACGGCATCGGTGACTGCGATCGCACTCAGCGCTGTGGGCATGGCAAAGGTGCGCCGTGCCAGCAAGTAAAATAACGGAGGAACGAGCATGAACCGCGAAGAGATCCTGTCCCATGTCGATCATACCCTGCTGAAGCCGGAGGCCACTTGGCCCCAGATCCAGCAGCTGTGTGACGAAGCCATTGCAAACCACACCGCATCCGTCTGCATCAACACCTGCTACGTCAAGCAGGCTGTGGAGTATATGGCAGGCCGCATCCCCGTGTGCTGCGTGGTGGGCTTCCCTCTGGGTGCCATGGATACCGCCAGCAAGGCCTTTGAGGCCAAGACTGCCATCGCCAACGGCGCAGCCGAGGTGGATATGGTCATCAACATCGGCCGCCTGAAGAACAAGGAGTACGATGCCGTCCGCGAGGACATCCGTGCCGTGAAGCAGGCTGTGGGCGATAAGATTCTAAAGGTCATCATTGAGACTTGTCTGCTGACCGAGGAAGAGAAGGAAAAGATGTGCGACATCGTCTGCGAGGCCGGTGCCGACTACATCAAGACCAGCACCGGCTTCTCCACCGCCGGTGCCAACTTCCACGACGTGGAGCTGATGGTCAAAGGTGTGCATGGCCGCTGCAAGGTCAAGGCTGCCGGCGGCATTTCCACCGTGGAGGATATGGAGACTTTCCTTGCACTGGGCGCTGACCGTCTGGGCACCTCCCGCGCTGTCAAGATTTTGAACGGCGAGCAGGCAAAGGGCTATTAAGTTTTCTGCAAAAAAAGTATTTCGGCAAAGCTCTGGGCTTGGCTGAACTGCAAAGGATGATCTCTCAAGGGCTGCTGCACAAATTGCTGTGCAGCGGCCTTTTTTGCGCTCAAGCCTTGCAAGCAGGGCGCGGCAGGGTGTATAATACAGATAAATACTGTATAAAACAGGAGGCTGCCCGCTTTATGGGGTAAGGCGGGCAGAGGAGGAAATGCAATGAATATACCCGAGATCCTTGTGGCCAATGGCACAGGGGCGGTGCTGGTAAGCTTTCTGCTTTTATTGCGGGTGCGCGGCGAGAGTAAAAACAGCGTGGGAACAGAGCTGTTTTGCCGGATTCTGGTGGTGACATTGCTGGCACAGGCAACAGAGACGATCAGCTTTCTGCTGGACGGCGTGCCCGGCGCGGCAAGCCGGTTCTGGCTGTACCTGACCAACACCGTCTGCACCGGCGCTACCGTGTGCGTGGGCTATGCGTGGTGTTTGTATGTGGACTTCCGGGTCTACCGCAGCATTGGACGCCTGCGCAGAAGGCATCTGCTGCTGGGCGTGCCGCTGCTGGCGCTTTTGGTGCTGCTGGTGGCAAACCTTTTTGGCACGGGGTGGATCTTTTCCATTTCGGCGGACAACGCTTACCATCGGGGCCCGCTGAATATTTTGCTGTATCTGCTGCTGTTCGGCTATTACGCCGAGAGCGTGTGGCAGGTGCATAAAGCGAAGCGCGATGGCATTACGGTGGAATTTTTTCCGGTGTACTACTTCGTGGTCACCTGTGCGGTGGGCACGCTGTTGCAGGGCGCATTCTACGGCATGGCCTTTGGCTGGCTGTCGGTAGCCATCGCTTTTGTGCTTGTGGACAGCCAGACCCGCAGCCTGCGCGGCTATACCGATGAGTTGTCCGGCCTGTTTGGGCGCAAGTACATGAACTACTGTCTGGACCGCATCCACGCCACGCAGGAGAAGGACGTTTACGGCATCATGATGGACGTGAACTGCTTCAAGGAGATCAACGACACCTACGGGCACGCCGAGGGCGACCGCGCCATTCAGGAGATCGGGCACATCCTGTCCGGGGCGCTGGTGGCAAACTCGGTAGCCATCCGCATGAGCGGCGATGAGTTCATGGTGCTGATCCGTCACGGCTCGGAGGAGCTTCTGAATAAGACCTGCGCCGCCATCGAGCGGCGGGTGCAGCACTATAACGAAACCGCTCCGGTGGGCAGCTTTCAGCTGTCCTTCTCCACTGGTGTGGCAAAGTACGAGGGCGGCAGCGTGGAAAAGTTTCTGGTGGAGCTGGATCAGCGGATGTACGCGGAAAAGCGCGCTTTCCACGCCGCCCGGGATGGCCATGCCGCACCGGAGCAGGGAAATGCTCCATCAATTTAAAAGGAATGTCTAAAATAAGTGCGACTTATCTTGACAATCTGACGCTGCAATGATAGAATATGTGGCGTACCAATTGAATACCGACTTATCAAGAGCGGCTGAGGGGACAGGCCCTGTGAAGCCCGACAACCTGCGCGAGAGCGTAAGGTGCCAAATCCTGCGGGAAACCGGAAGATAAGAGTGCAACGCTCAGAGCTTTCGGCTCTGGGCGCTTTTATTTTTCAGAACAAACTTGATGGAATGGTAAATACACGCAACTGCAACATTTAGGAGGCAAAAAATGGCTAGACACCTGTTTACTTCGGAGTCCGTCACCGAGGGACATCCCGACAAGATCTGCGACCAGATCTCTGATGCAATTCTGGACGAGATCCTGACCCACGACCCCAACGCCCGCGTGGCCTGCGAGACCTGCGCATCCACCGGCCTTGTGCACATTATGGGCGAGATCACCACCAACTGCTATGTGGACTTCCAGAAGGTCGTCCGCGAGGTGGTGGCCGATATCGGCTACACCCGCGCAAAGTTCGGCTTTGACGCCGACACCTGCGCCGTCATCTCCAACATTGACGGCCAGAGCCCCGACATTGCACTGGGCACCAACGATCAGGTGGGCGGTGCAGGCGATCAGGGCATGATGTTCGGTTATGCCTGCGACGAGACCCCCGAGCTGATGCCCATGCCCATCAGCCTTGCCCACAAGCTGGCAAAGCGCCTGACCGAAGTGCGCAAGAGCGGCGAGATGGACTACCTGCGCCCGGACGGCAAGAGTCAGGTGACCGTGGAGTACGACGAGAACAACAAGCCTGTGCGCGTGGACGCCGTGGTCATCTCCAGCCAGCACAGCGAGAGCGTGAGCATGGAGCAGCTGCGGGCAGACGTGATGGAAAAGGTCATCAAGGCTACCATCCCCGCTGAGCTGCTGGACGAGAACACCAAGTACTACATCAACCCCACCGGCCGCTTTGTTGTGGGCGGCCCGCAGGGCGATACCGGCCTGACCGGCCGTAAGATCATCGTGGACACCTACGGCGGCTATGCACGCCACGGCGGCGGCGCTTTCTCCGGCAAGGACCCCAGCAAGGTGGACCGCAGCGCAGCCTACGCTACCCGCTGGGTGGCAAAGAACATCGTGGCTGCGGGTCTGGCAAAGCAGTGCGAGGTGCAGGTGGCCTACGCCATCGGCGTGGCAAAGCCTGTGTCCATCATGGTGGATACCTTCGGCACCGGCACGGTGGCAGACGAGAAGATCGAGCAGGCAGTGGAGAAGGTGTTTGACCTGACCCCCGCCGCCATCATCCGTGACCTCGATCTGCGCAAGCCCATCTACCGCCAGCTGGCCGCCTACGGCCACATGGGCCGCGAAGATCTGGGCGTGAAGTGGGAGAACACCGACCGCGTGGATGCCCTGAAGGCTGCCGTTGCTGCCCTGTAAAAAGCGTTTTACCCTGATAGAAGGTAAGTGAAGAGAAGAGCCGCTGCACCCGACCGTGCAGCGGCTCTTTTGCGTCACAGGGAAAAGAAAATGGTACGGTAAAAAGTATTACTTTTCCTCAAAAATCAGATAAACTTTGCGAAACGGTAAAGATTTGGTCGGGTTTTTGTAAGAAACTCACATTCTCTTGAAGGAAAAGGAAAAACAGCTGTGCAAGGCGCAGAAAATCCACACATGAAACAAATTGATATGGAACAATCGACAAAATGTGATAAAATAAAACTAGATATGCGCACTTGTGTGCATGGTACGGATGGTAAACAGCAATAAGGAGTTATGTGACTATGTCTATTGAAATTTCCCCTAAGTCCTTCTTTGAGCAGCCCAGTGTGGCGGATATGCGGCTGATCGCCTGCCCCGGTGCCGAGGAGCTGACCGGCCTGATCGACAAGCACCTTGTCCGTTGGGCAAAGGCTGCCGGAATTGAAAAAGACACCTTCATTATTTCCTGCGACTGCCCCCGCTTCCAGAGCGGCGACGCCAAGGGTCTGGTCAAGGAGTCTGTCCGCGGCGACGATATCTTTATCGTGGTGGACCCGGGCAATTACAGCGTCACCTACAAGCTGTTCAACTACGAGAATCACATGTCCCCGGACGACCACTTTGCAAACCTGAAGCGTCTGATTCAGGCTGTGGCCGGTAAGGCACACCGCGTTTCCGTCATCATGCCCAGCTTGTACGGCGGCCGTCAGCACCGCCGCGTGGTGCGCGAGAGCTTGGACTGCGCTGTGGCCCTGCAGGAGCTGCAGACCATGGGCGTGCGCAACATCATCACCTTTGACGCACACGACCCCCGCGTGCAGAACGCAGTGCCCCTGATGAGCTTTGATAACGCCATGCCCACCTATCAGGTGCTCAAGAGCCTGCTGAAGAAGGACCCCACCCTGTCCTTCGACAAGGAGAAGTTCACCGTGGTCAGCCCGGACGAGGGCGCTATGAACCGCAACATGTACTTCTCCAGCGTGCTGGGCTGCAACTTGGGTATGTTCTACAAGCGCCGCGACTACACCCGCGTGGTGAACGGCCGCAACCCCATCGTTGCCCATGAGTATCTGGGCGAGAGCGTGGAGGGCAAGACCGTCTTTATCGCAGACGATATCATTGCTTCCGGCGAGAGTATGCTGGAGGTCGCCAGCAACCTGAAGGAGCGCGGTGCTACCAACATCATCGCCAACGCCACCTTCCCCCTGTTCACCAGCGGTCTGGAGAAGTTCGACAAGGCTGTGGCAGACGGCACCCTGACCTACGTTGTGGGCACCAACCTGACCTACCGTATGCCCGAGCTGCTGACCCGCGACTGGTATGTGGACGTGGATGTTTCCAAGTACGCTGCCTACTTTGTGGTGGCCCTGAACCACGATATGTCTGTTTCCAGCATCATCGACCCCCTGAAGAAGATCGAGAACCTGCTGGCAAACCGCAAGTAAGAAGCTGTTCCAAAGCCCCTGCACCCTGCGTGCAGGGGCTTTTTGCGCTTTCATAGAGAAAAGAAAGTGTACCATGAGAAACAGCAGCGTTATAGGGTGCTTTCGCGAATCAGCTCTTTTCACAAAAAATAATATACTAATATATTAATTGTAACAAAAGGCACTAAATACTATTTACAAATCATGATATAAATGGTATTCTTTGTACAAGATTGAAGCAGGGAGGCACCTGCTGTGAAGAAAAAAGTCGGAGAAAAAGCAAGCGAGTCCGGCCTTCAAAGCTGGGCATAACAAAGTACGCAGACACGTACAAGAAGGAGAAAACACTATGAAACGCCGCGATTTTATGAAGCTTTCCGCCGCTACCGCGCTGGGTGCTACCGTAGCCGCTATGGCACCCTCGGCTTTGGCTGCGACAGAGCTGGACCAGACCAACGGAAATCTGCACACTACCGTAGATCGCAAGACCGCTGCTATGGGTCTGAGCGATGGCAAGACCTTTGCTTATGACCCGGAGAATCCATATTTGAATGTGAATGTGGGTCTGTTTCATGATGCGCAGGTAATGGTGGGCGGTCAGAATGTTGGTACTGCTACCTATTACCTGCCCGACGGCATGGATCCCTGGGCGCCGGCAGTTATCGTGCTGACCCCGGACAACACCACCGCAAAGGCGTTCTCCGGCTCGGTCACAGGCCGTATGTGGCGCACGGTGGCGTGCAAAAATAAGATCGCCGTTGCATTTTTCGGTCCTGAAAACGGCGGCAGCTGGAACCTTTCCCTGAGCTCTGCCGGTCGTGATGACGCAGCAGCGCTGGATGCACTGTATCAGCTCATGCGCAAGAAGGGTGTTAAGCTATCCGGCGCATTCTCCATGGACAAGTCCCACACTGCACTGGTGGGCTACAAGGAGGGCGGCGCAGCCGCTCTGCTGTTCGGCGCTCGCTGGGCAAGCGATTTCAGTTCCATCTGCGCCGTGGATGCCGTTGAGGTCCCGGCAGCTTCTCTGGAGGCAGTGGGCGGCGAGTATGTGCTGCCCTTCCCCGGCGACTCCACCCGCGGCGTGCAGGAGGAAGCCATTGCCGCAAAGACGGTGGATACTCCCGTTTGGTTCGTCCGTTCCAAGGCGGATACTACCAATAAGGCAGCGCTGAAGTTCTATCTGAACGCCAATCAGGCTGTGGCAAAGGGAAACGGCGTGTATGTCAGCAGCCGTACAGGCTCTGCCGCCGAGGTGTGGGTCACCGAAAAGGCACAGTGCCCGGCAGCCATCTGGGAAAAGTTCTCCGGTCAGTTCAAGCGCTTTATGGCACTGCAGCTGCCGGGCCGCGTAGCAAAGGCAGAGGACTTTACCCGTCGGGGCTTTGATATCCATGAGGAGTGGGTCAACGGCGAGCTGCGCCGCTGGATGGGCTATGTTCCGTCTACCTACACTGGCAGCAAAAAGGTGCCGCTGGTGCTGGTGATGCACGGCTACACCGCTTCCATGTATGCCATTGCCGAAGAGTCCCGCTGGTACGAGGTGGCAGAGCAGAATGGCTTTATCGTGGTGTTTGCGCAGGGCCTGGTACGTCCCGCAGACCTGATGGGCAACATTCCCACCGCCATGTGGCTGGCAGGTCCCTTTGCCGCACTGGCTGGTAAGGATACCGACCCCAGCGTGGATCTGGAGTTTATCAACAGTCTGCTGGACCGCATGGAGCAGGATTACAGCATAGACACCACCCGTGTGTATGCCACCGGTCACTCCAACGGCAGCCTGATGACTTGGGCTACCGCCTGCCGCTATGCAAGCCGGTTTGCTGCTATTGCTCCGGTCGGCTATATGCTTACCCCGCTGCCGGAGCTTGACCCCGCTGTTCTGCTGCCGACATGGGCTTTCCTGGGCGAGTACGACTCGGCAGGTGTGGCAGAGCTGGTGGAGGATAACGGTACGGTGAAGGCGCTGCAGGGCTGGAACGCCCACAACGCCACCAACGAGGCAGCTGTTGCAGAAAGCACCTCCTACGATGGCGCTTTTGTGACCAAGAGCTTTATGGGTGGCAACGCTCCGCTGGTGCAGTACACCGTGGTCAAGGATACCCCTCACGTTTACCTGCAGGAGGAGAGCGTTGCCATCTGGAATGAGTTCTTCTCCCGTTACAGCCGCGGTGCGGACGGCACCCTGTACTATCAGGGCAATGCCGTGACCGCCGGTAAGCATCAGCCCAGCGCAGACTGGTACGCTGCAAAATAAGCTGACAATGCCCGCCGCGCGGCGGTACAGAAGCTTTATATCTCGGGACACCGGAACGTCTGCGGACGCTCCTGTGTCCCTTTTTATGTTTTGCGGCGGCTTGTGTTAAGTTTTTGAAAATTCGTGCCGGGGGCTTTGCAAATCCCGGTGGGTTTATGCTATATTTAAGTTGAAATACTTTGCATTCCGACAGAAAGGAAAAACGCCATGGAGCATTTTGTGGAGTTTGAAGATGTCTGTAAATATTACCAGACCGGCAGTGTGAAGATCGCTGCCGCAGACCACCTGAATTTCTATGTGGACAAGGGCGAGTTCTGCATCATCGTGGGGCCCTCCGGCGCGGGTAAGACCACCCTGCTGAACATTCTGGGCGGCATGGACAGCTGCGACGAGGGCAACGTCTGGCTGGACGGCCGCAACGTGAGCCGCTTTTCCGCCCGGGAGTTGACCACCTACCGCCGGTATGACGTGGGCTTTGTGTTCCAGTTCTACAACTTGGTGCAGAACCTGACCGCGCTGGAAAACGTGGAGCTTGCCAGTGAGATCTGCCGCGACCCGCTGGACCCCGCCGAGACCTTGCGCAGCGTGGGTCTGGGCGAGCGGCTGAACAACTTTCCGGCGCAGCTTTCCGGCGGCGAGCAGCAGCGGGTGTCCATTGCCCGCGCACTGGCCAAAAACCCCAAGCTGCTGCTCTGCGACGAGCCCACCGGTGCGCTGGACTACCGCACCGGCAAACAGGTGCTGGGCCTTTTGCAGGATACCTGCCGCAAGACCGGACGCACCGTCATTGTTATTACCCATAACACGGCACTGACCGGTATGGCTGACCGCATCATTCAGGTGCGCAGCGGCCGCATCGTGTCCAATCGGGTCAACGAGCACCCGGTGCCGGTGGAACAGATCGAGTGGTGAGTACTGTGCAGAAAAGTTACCGCAAAAATATCCTGCGCGAGATGAAAAGCAGCATCAGCCGGGTGGTGTCCCTGTTTGGCATCGTGGCGCTGGGGGTGATGATGCTCACCGGCCTGATGTGCATTGCCCCCGATATGCGCACCGCTGCCCAGAAGTACTATGTGCAGCAGAATGTGTTCGACCTGCGGGTGCTGTCCACCCTTGGCCTCAGTCAGAGCGATATCGACGCCATTGCCGCTGTGGACGGGGTAGACGCCGTGCAGGCGGTGAAGTATCAGGACGTGGAAGGACACTGGACAGGGGACGAGCAGACCACGGTGGCGCGGCTGTATCAGCTGCCTGCCGACCCGCAGGCTGATACGCCGGAGAACATGAACCGTCTGGTGCTGCTGTCCGGCCGGATGCCGGAAGCTGCCGGGGAGTGCGTGGTGCATGTGATGGGCCACGGCAGCCCGGTGGAGCTGGGCACCCAGCTGACCCTGCCGGAAGAGACCGAGGGGGTCAGCGGGCAGGTGTTCACGGTGGTGGGCACGGTGCAGGACCCGCTGCATTTTTCCTCCGATTCCGAGAGCAGCACCGTGGGCGATGGTCAGCTGGACTGCATCCTGTTTGTGCCGGAGGGCACTTTGACCGCAGATTATTATACGGCGTGCTATATCAAGGCGGAAAACGCCGGACTGTATTGTAATTATTCCGATGAATATCAGGCGGCCGTGGATGCCGTAGCGGAAAAGCTCAAGGCCATCCAGAGCGTGCAGTGCACCGCCCGGCGGGAAGAGCTGATGGACACCGCCAACAACAAGCTGACCGAAGCGCGCGCGGAGTACGACAGCCAGAAGGCCGAAGCCGAGCGTCAGTTCGCTGAAGCCGAGGCAAAGCTTGCGGACGCACAGGCACAGCTGGATGCCGCCAAGGCGCAGCTGGAAGCCGGGGAAAAGGAGCTTGCTGCCCAGAAGGCTGCCCTGCCGGACACCATGCAGAGCGGTGCCGACAAGCTGGTGAGCAGCGAGGAGCAGGTGCTGGAATTTGAGGAACAGTTACAGCAAATCGAGATGCTGGTCAACCTGAAAAAGGTGGCAGACCCCCTGCTGACCTACGCGGAAGCTGCCCTGCGCAACGCCGAAAAGGCGCTGGACGAGGCCGAGCCGGAGGACGAGGACTATATTGAACTGCGGGATGCGCTGGCAAAGGCGCAGGCCGCTTACGACAACATCTATAACCAGCTGCAAGGCTATCAGCAGCAGCTGGATGCAGGCAAGCGGCAGATGTACAAGCAGGGGCTGATCTCCTCGCCAAACCTTTCCAACGACCAGCTGGTGACCGAAGCCAAGGCTGCGCTGCGCAAGATGAAATTGCAGCTTTTGCAGGGGCAATTGCAGCTGACCACCGGCACAGCCAGCGCCTACACCCAGTTCGATGCCGCACAAAAGCAGCTGGAAGAGGGCTGGGCAGAATATAACGCCGGGCAGACCCAGCTGGAAGAATCCCGTACCGAGTACGAGAGCCAGAAGGCCGAGGCAGAGCAGAAGCTGGCAGACGGCCTTGCCCAGCTGAACGATGCCGAAGAGCAGGTGAGCCAGATCAAAAAGGGCGAGTGGTATGTGCTGGACCGCACCTCCACCATGAGCTGCGTCACCTTTGCCCAGTACGCCGACCGCATGGACGCCATTGCCCGGGTGTTCCCGGTGTTCTTCTTCCTTGTGGCGGCGCTGGTGGCTACCACCACCATGACTCGTATGGTGGACGAGAACCGCCTGCAGATGGGCACTTTAAAGGCGCTGGGCTACTCCAACTTCAGCATCGCGGGCAAGTATTTGTTCTACGCGTTGCTGGCCACTATTCTGGGCAGCATCGTCGGCATGGTGGTGGGCTTTGTGGTGTTCCCCATCATTATCTGGAACGCCTATCAACTGGTGTTCACCCTGCCCACCTTCACCCTGTACTTCTACCCGGGCATGGCAGCTGCCAGCGTGGGCATCAGCGCTGCCGTCATCGGCTTTGCCACATGGTACGCCTGCCGTTCCAGTCTGGCGGAAAAGACCGCAGCTTTGCTGCTGCCCCGGGCTCCCGTGGCGGGCAAGCGCATCCTGATGGAGCGCATCACCCCGCTGTGGTCCCGGATGTCCTTCTCCCAAAAAACCACCGCCCGCAACCTGTTCCGGTATAAAAAGCGGTTCTTCATGACCGTGCTGGGCGTGGCGGGCTGCACCGCGCTGCTGCTCATCGGCTTTGGCATACAGGATTCCCTGCTGCCCATCGTCACAAAGCAGTCTACGGAGCTGACCCACAACGATATGTCCATCACCCTCAGCGACCCCAAAGCCCTGACCATGGAGCAGGGGCTGGCAGAGGAGCTGGACAGCAACAGCGCCGTGCAGAACTGGGGCGCGGTGTATACCAAATCCACTACCATCTACAATACCGAAGGCGAGAGTGCAAGCGTGAGCATCGTGGCTGCGGCCAAGGACAGCGACCTGACCCGGTACGTCACCTTCCGCACCCGCAAGGGACACAAGGCCATCAGCTTTGACAGCGGCAGCGCCATCCTGACCGAAAAGACCGCCGAGAACTTGGGCCTGCACACCGGTGATACCTTCTGGGTGGAAAACGCCGAGGGCATCCGGGTGGAGCTGACCCTGACCGGCATCACGG
Organism: Faecalibacterium sp. I4-1-79; assembly: GCF_023347235.1. GTDB lineage: Bacteria > Bacillota > Clostridia > Oscillospirales > Ruminococcaceae > Faecalibacterium > Faecalibacterium tardum. Next base: position 641,633 of record NZ_CP094467.1, read on the forward strand.
AAAACTATATGTTCACCCGGCTGTACCTCCCCCGCGCGCAGCTGGAAAGCCTGCTGGGCACGGCAGACATCCCGTGGAACACGGTCTACGGGCAGACCACCTGCACCGATGCTGCCGGGTATAACGCCCTGCGCACCGACCTGCTGGACTGCAACTATGTCAGCAGCATCAGCTTTACCGAGGACACCACCGAACTGTTCGATAACCTCATCGTCAGTCTGGGCTATGTGGTGGTGCTGATCATCATCTGCGCGGCGGCGCTGGCGGCAGTGGTGCTGTATAACCTGATCAGCGTCAACCTTGGGGAGCGCAAAAAGGAGCTGGCGACCATCAAGGTGCTGGGCTTCTACGATCAGGAAGTGTACCGCTACATCTTCCGCGAGATCGAGCTGCTGGCGCTTATCGGCTCCGGCGTGGGTCTGGCGCTGGGGGTGCCGCTGCACAAGTTCATCGTGCTGACCGTGGAGATGGATCAGCTCATGTTCATCCGCACCATTGCGCCCCGCAGCTACCTGCTGGCGGTGGCGCTGACCATGGTGTTTACCGTGGTGGTCTGCTTTGTGATGCGGCGGCACGTCCGAAGCATCAGCATGGTGGAAAGCATGAAAGCCCCGGAGTAATGTTTACAACACATTCATAAAATAAGCATAATTTCGCGGGATTTTTGGGGTATCATAAAGTCACCGGGAGGGGGAAAACCGCAAGCCCCCTCTTAGGGACATGATTCCTCCTATACCCCAAACCAAATACCGCAAAAGGCCGCGCCTCGTCTGAACCAGCAGATGGGGCGCGGCTGTTTTTGTAAGGGCTGCGGCCTCTTTTCAACTGCACAAAAAAAGCACCCCCTGCGGCCTGTACGGGCAGACCGCAGGGGGTGCTTGGCTTTTTTAGACGCTCAGGGAATTAAAGGCACACGTACTTGAGGATGAACAGCACGGTGAGCACATACATCAGCGGGCTGATCTTCTTCTCCTTGGCCTTGCCGGTGATCACATTGATGATGGTCCAGGAAATGATGCCGATGGCGATACCCTCGGAGATGCTGTAAGCAGTGGGCATAGCCAGAATGGTCAGGAAGGCGGGGATGCCCTCGCTGGGATCATTGAAGTCGATCTTGATGGCAGAGCCCATCATGTAGAAGCCCACGATGATCAGAGCCGGAGCGGTAGCAAAGCTGGGAATGGTGAGGAACAGCGGGCTGAAGATGGTAGCCAGCAGGAACAGCACGCCGGTGGTCATAGCGGTCAGACCGGTGCGGCCGCCCTCGGTAACGCCGGAGGCGCTCTCCACGAAGGTGGTGGTGGTGGAAGTGCCCAGCACAGCGCCCACGCAGGTGCCGATGGAATCCGCCATCAGTGCGCCCTTGATGTTGGGCAGACGGCCGTCCTCGTCCAGCATATCAGCCTTGGAGGCCACGCCGATCAGGGTGCCCAGCGTGTCGAACAGATCCACGAACAGGAAGGAGAACATCACGGCGAAGAAGTTCAGCAGGCCGACACCGGAGAAGTCGGTCTTGAACACCTGACCAAAGGTCTCGCCCAGTGCGGAGAAGTCGAAGCTGACAAAGGCGGTGGGGATGACGGAGTACATGCCGGCTTCCACATCGGGGACGTAGATGCCGGTCAGCTCGCACACGATGCCCAGCAGCCAGGTGATCAGGATGCCGTACAGGATGCCGCCCTTGACCTTTTTGACCAGCAGGATGGCGGTAATGACCACGCCCAGCAGAGCCAGAATAGCGCCCACGCCAACGCTGTGGAAGGTTGCGCCCTTGAAGTGCTGGTAGGTGACCAGCGTGGAATCGCTGTTGACGATCAGCTTGGCGTTCTGCAGGCCAACGAAGGCCACAAACAGGCCAATGCCCACGCTGACGGCGCTCTTCAGGGTCATGGGAATGGCATTGAAGATGCCCTCGCGCACATTGGTCAGGGACAGTGCGATGAAGATGACACCCTCAACAAAGACGGCCATCAGGGCCAGCTGCCAGCTGTAACCCATGGTCAGCACGACCGTGTAGGCAAAGTAGGCGTTCAGGCCCATGCCGGGAGCCAGTGCAAAGGGGTAGTTGGCCAGCACAGCCATCAGTGCGGTGGCAATAAAGGATGCCAGCGCGGTGGCGATCAGCACAGCCTTGGAATCCATGCCCGCAGCGGACAGGATGTTGGGGTTGACGGCAAGGATGTAAGCCATGGTCATGAAGGTGGTGATACCGGCCATGATCTCGGTCTTTACATCGGTGTGGTTTTCTTTCAGGTGAAAGAACTTTTCTAACATGAGAAACCTCCTGCTTCCAATAAAACACTCCGCCGGTTGCGGACGGCGGAGAAAGAACAGCTTCCATTCTATCAGCTGAAAACGTTTTTGTCCACACCGGAAACACACAAATTTCGCAATTTGTTCAAATTTTCTTAAATGAGTATGACTTATCTCACAAAAAATCTGGCTTTTTTTGGTAGTTTGGACGGAATGCAGGCAATTTGTGCAGAAAAAGTGTGTGTGGGAAAAAGTAGTTCCGAAACACCCTGCGGGTGTTTCGGAACTACAAATAAAATATTTTTACAAATGACCGGCGCTTACAGCGTCTCTACCCGGTCGAACAGATCCTTTGCCGCTTCCACGGCGTCTTTGCTGCCAAAGGCTACCCGCACACCGCCGGACAGCACGTCAGACAGGGCGGCGGCCTGTGTTTTGAGCAGGGCAGCGTCCACGCTGCACAGCGCCTTGCGGTCGGCGGCGCGCATCTCGTCTGTGATGCCGCAGAAGTACCGGCGGTCCAGCTCCCGGGCGGCGGCACGCGCCTTACGGGGCGTGTCCAGCTTGGCAGCAGTGCCCACGATGAACTCGTCCAGATCCCGGGCGGTGTAGTCCCGGGCGGCAAGGGCGGCGGGGGCGGCTGCAAAGGCATCGTAGCTTTCCCGCAGGTGGGGGTCCCGGTAGGTGTACAAAAATTCGATGCCGTCGGCACAGAGCATTCCGGTGCCGTAGGCACCGCCCACCTCCCGGATGGTATGCCACAGGTATTCGTAGCTCATCACCCGTGCCAGCACCCGGCGGCGGCTGTCCCGGGGCATGGGCCATGCCAGCACATCGTAGTTCACGCTGCCGTCAATGATAAAGGCTTCGTTCACCGGGGGCGTCAGGGGCTGGGTGTAGGGCTGCGCCGGGGTGCGCCGGGCGGCGGCAAAGCGGCTTTCCGGCAGCAGGGTGCGCAGCTTTTCCAGTGCGTCCTCGGTGCCGTGCAGGCTGACGGTCAGGGCGGCAGTTTGCAGCACCCGGCGGCGCACAGCATCCAGTTTTGCGCCCAGTGCGGACCAGTCGGCCTTTTCCAGCAGACTGCACAGGAAGTGGTAATAACTCACACCGGTGCAGGCTTCGTCCGCAGCGCCCTCTACATAATAATGGGCGCGGGCGCGGGTGGAGGCAAACTCGTTGCCCTGCTGGATGAACAGCTGCTCCATGCGCAATTTCAGCTGGTTGACCACCCGGGCATAGGCCGCTTCGGCGGCAGCGCTGGTAAGGGTGGTATCGTACAGCCACTCGCCGCCGATCTCCACCGCCTTTTCCAAGCTGCGCTCCAGCAGGCTCAGGCAGAGGGTGAGTTTCGCGTGGCAGGGAGAACCCTCCTGCCGCCCGGTCCAGAGATCCAGCTGGGCGCGGCTGTCGCCCAGCCATGTGCTGCGCAGGGTGTTCAGCTGCTGGGCGGTGTGGGCGGGGGTGTCCAGCTCGTCCAGCACATCGGTGAGCAGGTTCAGGTATTGTAGCTCCTCCGGGGTGACAGTGCCAAGATCATAGTAGAAATTCAGGTACAGGCTGCCGGCAGAGGGGTGGCGCAGCAGGGTGGCACCGGCCAGCTGCTCGGCGCTGCCCTGCGGGGCGGCATCGCCTGCGCCAAGGTCGGCGGCGGTGAGGGGGTGCTCCAGCACCAGCTTGCCATCGGTACGCGCCGGGGCGGCGGCGTCCTCAGTCTTGGGTGCGGTGGGAATTTGCACCACCTGCACCGGGGCGGGGGCAAACAGCTCCCGCAGCAGGGTGTCGAACCAGCCCTCCTCCAGCTTATTGCGCAGGGCGGCAAAGAGCTTGTCGGTATGCAGCAGCAGGGCGGCATCGCCGGTATGCAGCCAGCCGGTGGCGGCGTTGATGGCGTCCAGCACGCCGTCCGGCAGGCTGCCCGGGCGCTCCAGCGAGGCAAACTCGGCCTCGTTCAAAGCAGCCAGCAGCAGGTCGTGAGGAATGCCGGTCTTTAGCAGCTCGTCCACAGCCTTGCGTACAGCGGGGGCAAATTTGCGGGCAGAATCCACCGTAGCACCGCGCAGCAGCAGCTCCAAGGTGGGCTGCAGGGTGCTGTCGTCAAAGCCGATGTCGATATCTGCGCCCAACTGCTCAGCCAGCAGCGCGGCCTTGAGGGGGGAGCTGTTAGTGCTCAGCAGCGCGCCCAGCAAAATCTCCACACCCAGCTGCCGCTCTCGGTCGGCAAATGCGCCGGTGTACCATGCCAGTGCGCACTGCACCTCGTCCGGCTTGGGTTGGTCGGTGTAGTAGGGCAGCTCCACGAATGCGCCGGGCTGCTCGTCCTGCATGGTCAGGCGGGGACGGGCAGCGGTCTTGGGCATCTTGGACAGGTAGTCCTTATCCAGCCGCGCCAGCTTATCGGCCATGTCCATCTTGCCGTACAGGGTGATGCAGCAGTTGTCGGCGCTGTAATGGCGGCGGTACACCCGCTGGTATTTCTCGTAGGTCAGGGCGGGGATGGACGCCGGGTCGCCGCCGGACACAAAGCCGTAGGCGGTATCCGGGAACATCGCCCGTTGCAGGGCGTTTTGCAGCTGGGCATCCGGGGAGGCCAGTGCACCCTGCATTTCATTGTAGACCACACCGCTGACCGTGCCGTCTGCATCCCGGTGCCAGCCCTCCTGCTTGAACACGGCAGAGTCCACCATAGCCAGCGGGCAGAACACCGCGTTCAGGTAGACATCCATCAGGTTGCAGAAATCGGTCTCGTTTGGGGTGGCAAAGGGATAGACCGTTTTGTCCGGGAAGGTCATTGCATTGAGGAAGGAAGCCATGCTGCTTTTGAGCAGCTGCACAAAGGGGGAGCTGACCGGGTATTTTTCGCTGCCTGCCAGCACGGAGTGCTCCAGAATGTGGAACACGCCGGTGTCATCGGAGGGGAAGGTGCCGAAGCCGATGCCGAAGGCCTTGTTGACGTCCTCGTTCTCCACCAGCAGCACGGCTGCGCCGCTGACGTCATGGGTGAGCAGGGTCAAAGTACCGTGCTGCTCGGGGCAGTCCTCGGTGCGCAGGACGGTATAACCGGGATAGTGTGCCATTTTTATTCTCCTTTACGGAATGTTTTTCACAGGGGATGCGCCTGCGGCTCAGCCGCCGAACAGGCCGAAAAAGCTGGTGTGGGTCACGCCCAGCACAAGGAAAAGAGCAATCAGGGCGAACAGCACGCCGATGATGATATCCATCTGGTGCACCGTGAGCGGGAATTTATCGTAAAGCTTTTCCTTGGGGTTTACAAAATCCTTGTTGCCGTTGTCCAGCAGGCGCTTTTTGCCCTGCTCAAAATCGGCCTTCTGTGCCTGCAATTCAGCCTGCTGGCGGGCAAGTTCTGCCTCGCGGGCGGCCAGTGCGGCCTCGCGGCGTTCAAGCTCGGTCTGGGTGTCCGGGGTGGGCTGTGCCATGGAAAGTCCCTCCTGTAAGAATAAGATGTTTTTCCTTATGATACCACAAAAATGTGGACAAAAAAAGCACCCGCAGTGCAAAGACTGCGGGTGCAAAGGGGGATGATGAGGAGATTACTTCTTAGCCAGATACTTGCGGATATCAATGGCGACAGCCACGATAATGACAAGGCCCTGAACGATGTAGGTGTAAGAGGAGTTGACGTTCATGAACTGCAGAGCGACCTTCATCAGCTCAAAGACCAGAACGCCGACCAGAACGCCGGGAACAGTACCAACGCCGCCGGTGGTGGAAACACCGCCGATGGTGCAGGCTGCGATGGCGTCCAGCTCATAGCCCATTGCAGTGTTGACGGATGCGCCGCCGGACTTTGCAGCCAGCAGGCAGCCTGCCAGACCGAACATGCAGGAGGCCAGAATGTAGATGCGGATCTTGGTAGCGTGCACGTTGACACCGGCCACCTCAGCAGCAGCCTCGTTGCCGCCGATGGCGTACATGTACTTACCGTGGCGGGTCTTGTTGTACAGGAACCAGAAGCAGGCAGCCACAATCAGGGCAATCCAGATCAGCACGGGGACCTTCAGGATGGTGTTGGAGGCCAGAGAGGTGAAGTTTTTGTTCAAAGAGCCGATGGGGGTACCGCCGGTGTACACAAGGCAGATACCGTAGACCACCTGCTGCATACCCAAGGTAGCAATGAAGGGCTGCACCTTCAGGTAGCTGACCACCAGTCCGTTGCACAGACCCACGATGGCGCAGATGGCAATGACCAGAATGAACACCACGGGGGTGGACAGGGTGGGCATATTGGGGTAGAACTTGCCGGAAGCGCCTTCGGTCTGCGCAAAAATGCAGGCAAGGCAGGCGGCAAAACCAGCCAGACGGCCAGCGGACAGGTCGTTACCGGTGGTGATCAGGCAGCCGGAAATGCCCAGCGCGATGATGTAGCGGATGGACACGTTCTTGAACAGGTTGATCATGTTGGTGCCGGAGAAGAAGTTGGGGTGAATGATGCCAACGATCAGAGTGATGGCCAGCATCATCATGATAATGGCGTTGTTGCTGAGCCACTTGCCCACAGCCTTGCCATTCAATTTTTTGGTAGCTTCCACGATAGACAGCCTCCTTAATTACTGATTTGCCGCAGCTGTGTCAGGTGCGGTCTCGAACTGGGTAGCCAGCGCCATGATGTTCTCCTGCGTGGCATCCTTACCGTTGATAAAGCCGGTGATACGGCCATCGCACATGACCATGACACGGTTGGACATACCGATGATCTCGCTCATTTCAGAGGAGATCATGATAATGCTCTTGCCCTGCTTGGCCAGATCGGCGATGATGCAGTAAATTTCATACTTTGCACCGACGTCGATGCCGCGGGTAGGCTCGTCCAGAATGAGCACATCGGGGTTGTTGGCAAGCCAGCGGGCGATCAGCACCTTCTGCTGGTTGCCGCCGGAAAGGCTCTTGATCTGGGTCTTGGGGCTGGGCACCTTGATGGCCATCTTTTCCTTGTTGGTAGCCACCAGATCGAGGATCTTTTTGTTGTCCAGCATGATGGGGCCCTTGCGCAGGGCGTCCAGAGAAGCGATGGAGATATTATCGGCAACGCTCAGCACGCCCAGAATGCCGGTAGCACGGCGATCCTCAGTCAGCAGAGCAACGCTCTTGCGGATGGCATCGCGGGGCTGCTTGATGTTGACCTCTTCGCCCTTGATCCACACCTTACCGGAGGTATGGGCACGCAGGCCGAAGATGCCTTCCATCAGCTCGGTACGCTGCGCGCCCACCAGACCGGCAACGCCCAGAATTTCGCCCTTTTTCAGCTCAAAGCTGCAATGGCGGAAGGAACGGGGATGGATGGAGGTGAAGTCCTCCACCTTCATCATGACCTCGTCCGAGGGCACATTCTCCAGCGGGGGGAACAGGTTGGAAAGCTCACGGCCGACCATCTTTGCAATGATCTCTTCCTTGGTCATGTTGGCAACGTCCCACTTGCCGATGTACTGGCCATCGCGCATGATGGTGACTTCGTCCGCGATCACCTTGATCTCGTCCATCTTGTGGCTGATGTAGACCAGAGCAACGCCCTGCTCCTTCAGATCCCGCATGATGCGGAACAGGCTCTCGACCTCGTTCGCGGTCAGAGAAGAGGTGGGCTCGTCCAAAATCAGCACCTTACAGTTGGCGGAAACGGCCTTGGCGATTTCCACCATCTGCATCTGGGCGATGCTCAAAGAGCCCAGCTTTGCATGGGGGTCGATGTCCAGCTTCAGTTTCTTCAGCAGTTCATCGGTATCTTTGTACATTTTGGCATGGTCCACAACAGTGACGATGCCGTATTTCTTGGTGGGGTAGCGTCCCAGCCAGATATTCTCGGCCACGGTACGGGCCGGAATGGGCTGCAGTTCCTGATGCACCATGGCGATGCCGCGGTCCAGTGCATCCAGCGGGGTGGGGATGGTTACCTTCTGCCCCTCGTATTCGATCTCGCCCTCGTCCATCTTGTAAATGCCGAACATACATTTCATCAGAGTGGACTTACCGGCGCCGTTTTCGCCCATCAGAGCCATGACTTTGCCGGGACGGAGTTCCAGCTGTGCATGATCCAGGGCTTTGACACCGGGGAAGGTCTTGACCACGCCTTTCATTACCAGACGGTATTCTGACATTCCGCAAAAGCCTCCTTTTTGATTGTTTACAGGCGGGCAGTTTTTTTTTCCAAAATAAGGCGCGTGCGTGGAGACGTTTTCTCGCACGCACGCGCTTTTTAGCTTACATTCAAGCCGTTAAGGCCTGCTGCGCACCTTGCATTGGTTCCGGGAAACTTTGGTCTTACTTAATGTACTGAGAAGCGTTGTCCTTGGTGACCTTGACGTAGTCGACCCAGTAGAACTGCTCCACGTCCTTGCCCTCAACGAACAGCTTGGTAGCCTCGGCAGCCTTGGTAGCCTGACCCACGTCATCGTTCAGAACGGTACCGGTCATGTTGCCGTCCAGAACGTCCTGAACAGCCTCAGTCAGAGCATCGACGCCGACCAGATAGATGTCCTTGCCGACGGTGCGGTTTGCCTGCTGGATGGACTGCAGAGCGCCCAGTGCCATTGCGTCGTTGTTGCAGAACACGACTTCGATCTTATCGCCGTACTGAGACAGAGCGTTTGCAACGTCCTGCTGAGCGGTGGTCTGATCCCAGTTGTCCAGGTACTCGTACAGGCACTCAACTTCCTTGCCGGCATCGGTCAGAGCCTTGATGGAGTACTCGGTGCGGTACTGAGCATCGATGTTCTCGGGGTCGCCCTTGCACATAATGTAGGTGATCTTGCCGTCACCGTTGATATCGCCCTGAGTCTCGGTATCCAGGATCAGCTCGCCCTGATAAGTACCGGACTGACGTGCGTCAGCACCAACGTAGCAGCACTTACCCTTGTAGGACTCCAGCACGCTGTCCTCGGGCTGACGGTTGATGAACACGATGGGAGTGCCGGAGGGAGAAACGGTGTCAACGATGGTCTGAGCGGAAGTGGTCTGGACAGGGTTGATGATCAGCACGTCCACGCCCTGCTGCAGGAAGGTGTTGATCTGCTCGGTCTGGGTGTTCTGGTCGTTCTTGCCGTCCATGATGGTGACGGAGTAGCCCATATCCTTCAGGTAGCCTTCCAGATCGGAGCGGTACAGGGTCATGAAGTTATCAGCAAACTGATAGATGCAAACGCCGATGTTGGCAGAGCCGTTGGTAGCAGCGGCAGAAGCAGCGGTGGAAGAAGCAACGCTGGAAGCAGCGGTGCTGGTGGAGGAAGAGCCGCCGCAAGCGGTCATAGCAGCGGTAGCGCCCACAACAGCGGAAGCCTTCAGGAAGTCGCGACGAGAAATCATTTTCATAATAGTAATCTCCTTCATTTGTGTGTCACAGCATATTCACAGACACATTTGTCGCATGCGTCCGTAATCCCTGACAGTATTATACCCTTGTATGGGGGTGTTCCGCAAGAGAATAAGTTCACAAGATTGGTGCAAATGTTTTGTTACGTTTCTACAAAAGCGGACCAAAGGTTACAAAATCTTTTCGCGAATTATCACAATTTTTCATGCCGATGCAACCAACATACAAATATGATGCAGGTATGTAAAAAAAACATGCTTGAACATGACTGAATGTTGCATGACTGCTAAAAAACCGCGAAAAGGGGCGATACATTTCTTGAAAGATATTTTCAGGGATACTACACGGCGGAAAGAAAACGCCTTTTATACACGCTTACCGGAAGGGAAAAACAACACGGGTCGAGAAAAATGTTTACTCCCCGGGTGGGGCGGCACTGTACCTTTATAGTGATAGGGCGGGCAGTGCGCGGCGAACGTTTTTGTGGGAAGTACCCGAAATACAAGCGGTCGTTTTCTGCGTGCTACGCCGACCGGGAAAATAAAAATGACGCAGCTGCGTTGTACTTTGAAAATGAAAAATATACGGTTCGGATAATGTGTGCACAAAAATACCCAATGACCCCACAAAAGTGCACACTGTCGGGCACGGCGGGCGGGTGATATCCTGTGTACAGAGCCCGGGACACCGGACGAAAGGAGGAAGAACATCATGGGGCAGACAAAGCCCGCCGCCGGGCTGAAGAGCCTGAACCGCGCCGCCGATACCCTGAGCACCCTGCTGGCGCAGGAGGTGAAGGAGCTGAACGAGCGGCAGAAGGCCGCCCGGCGGGAAAACACCCCCGACCCCGGGATGATGAAGGGGCTGAAGGAGGCCACTGCCGTGCTCAAGGATCTGGCGGGTGTGGTAAAGACCCTGAACGATCAGGGCACAGAGCTGGAAGGAACAGAGTGCGGCGTGGTACTGCTGCCGCCGGTGGAACAGGAGGAGAAGGAATGAACAGAACCGAGCGGGCAGTCATTGTGTGGAAGCCGCAGCCCCGGCAGCTGGAATTTATGCGCAGACCGGAGCCGGAGGCGCTGTACGGCGGTGCGGCAGGCGGCGGCAAGAGCGATGCACTGCTGATTGAAGCGCTGCGGCAGGTGCATATCCCGCATTACCGGGCGCTGATCCTGCGCAAGACCTACCCACAGCTTTCCGACCTTGTGGATAAGAGCCAGATGTACTACCGCCGGGCTTTCCCGGAGGCGCAGTACAACGCTACCTCCCATGTATGGGTCTTTCCCAGCGGGGCAAAGATCTGGTTTGGCTCCATGCAGTACACCAAGGATCGCACCAACTATCAGGGCAAAGCTTACGATTTTATCGGCTTTGACGAGCTGACCCACTTTGAGTGGGACGAGTACAGCTACATGATGAGCCGCAACCGCCCCACCGGGCCGGGCACCCGGGTGTATATGCGTGCCACCACCAACCCCGGCGGCATCGGTCACGGCTGGGTGAAGGCGCGGTTCATCACGCCTGCCCCGCCCGGCACCCCCATTGTGGAAACCGTCACGGTACGCCTGCCGGACGGCACCGACCAGCAGATGGAGCGGGCGCGGGTGTTCATTCCGTCCAGCGTGTTTGATAACCCTGCCCTGCTGGCCAACGACCCCGGGTATCTGGCAAGCCTTGCCAGCCTGCCGGAGGCGGAAAAGCAGGCGCTGCTCTACGGCAGCTGGGACAGCTTTTCCGGGCAGGTGTTCACCGAATGGCGCAACGACCCGGCGCACTATCAGGATCAGCGCTGGACCCACGTCATCGCGCCCTTTGCCATCCCCAAGCACTGGCCCATCTGGCGCGGGTACGACTTCGGTTTTTCCAAGCCCTTTTCGGTGGGGTGGTATGCGGTGGACGAGGAGGGGCGGCTGTACCGCATCAAGGAGCTGTACGGCTGCACCGGACGCCCCAACGAAGGGCTGCGCATCGACCCGGTGGAGCAGGCAAAGCGCATCCGGGAGGCTGAGCAGAACGACCCGCTGCTGCGGGGCAGGGTGATCCATGGGGTGGCAGACCCCGCCATCTTTGACGAGAGCCGGGGCGAGAGCATTGCGGCCATGATGGAGCGCAGCCCGCATTTTCTGCGCTGGCAGCCCGGGGACCACACCCGGCTGGCGGGCAAGATGCAGTTTCACTACCGGCTGCGGTTTGCGCCGGACGGGCGTCCGATGCTGCAGGTGTTCAGCAGCTGCAAGCATTTCATCCGTACCCTGCCGAACCTTGTGTACGATGAGAGCAATGTGGAGGATATCGACACCCGGCAGGAGGACCACATCTACGACGAGTGCCGCTATGTGCTGATGGAGCATCCCATCAGCCCGCCCGAGGTTTCTGCCGCGCCGCCAAGGCCGGATGACCCGCTGGAGCTGCACCGGCAGGCGCGGTTCTACCGCATCTGAAAAAACAGGACAGAAAGGAAAGATTATGGAAGATACAAGAGCAGAAGCCCTGCCCATCGGCGCGGCAGAGGCGGCGGCTGCGCTGCAGACGCTGCAGCGCTACAAGGCGGGCAAGGCGGCGCTGGACAAGCGCCTGATCGATAACGAATTGTGGTTCCGCATGGGACACTGGAAAAACTATCGCGACCCGCTGATGCCCGGCAAGGCGCAGCCTTCCAGCGGGTGGCTGTTCAACAGCATCGCCAACAAGCATGCCGATGCCATGGACAACTACCCTGAGCCCATGGTGCTGCCCCGGGCGGCAGACGACCAGACCACGGCGCAGGCACTTTCCAGCGTGCTGCCGGTGGTGCTGGAGCAGGCAGATTACGAGCAGGTGTACAGCGATGTCTGGTGGCGCAAGCTCAAGCAGGGCACCGGCGTTACCGGCATCTTCTGGGACCCGGCGGCACGCGGTGGGCTGGGCGACATTGCGGTGCGCAGCGTCAACCTGCTCATGCTCTACTGGGAGCCGGGCGTGCAGGATATTCAGGACTCGCCGGACTTGTTCCACCTCAGCCTTGAGGACACCGCCCGGCTGACCGCGCAGTATCCGCAGCTGGCAGGGCACGCCGCCGGTGTGGTGGACGTGCCCCGGTACATCCACGAGGACGGCCAGACAACCGCCAACAAGAGCGTGGTGGTGGACTGGTACTATAAGCGCCCGGACGAGAACGGCAAATTGCGGCTGCACTACTGCAAGCTGTGCAACGGCGTGGTGCTGTATGCCAGCCAGAACGACCCGGCGCTGGCGGCGCGCGGATTATACGACCACGGCAAGTACCCCTTTGTGTTCGACCCGCTGTTCGTGGAGGAAGATTCCCCTGCCGGGTTCGGCTACATCGACGTGATGAAGGACTGCCAGAACGCCATTGATAAGATGAACCACGCCATGGACGAGAACGTGCTGCTGGCCTCCCGCCAGCGGTATGTGCTCAGCGATACCGCCGGTGTGAACGAGGAAGAATTGGCCGACCTGAGCCGGGACATCGTGCACGTTGTGGGCCGCCTGAACGAGGACAGCTTCCGTCCGCTGCAAACGGCGGGCTTGCAGGGCAACAGCCTGAGCTACCGCAACAGCCGCATCGAGGAGCTGAAGGAGATCAGCGGCAACCGCGACCTGACGCAGGGCGGCACCACCGGCGGCGTGACCGCCGCCAGCGCCATCGCTGCCTTGCAGGAGGCAGGCAGCAAGCTGAGCCGGGATATGCTCAAGAGCGCCTACCGCGCCTTTGCAAAGCAGTGCTACCTTATCATTGAGCTGATGCGGCAGTTCTACGACGAGCAGCGGGTGTTCCGTATCACCGGGCAGCGCGGCGAGAGCGAATTCGTGCCCTTCTCGGCACAGGGACTGCGCGCAAAGCCTGTGCCCGCCGTGGGCGGGGTGGAGCTGGGCAGCCGGGAGCCTGTCTTTGATATCGTGGTCAGCGCCGCCAAAAAGAGCACCTTCAGCCGCCTGTCCCAGAACGAGACCGCCAAGGAGTGCTACAAGCTGGGCTTCTTTGACCCCGCCAACGCGGACGCTGCCCTTGCGGCGCTGGAAATGATGGACTTTGAAGGGGTGGAAAAGGTGCGCGCCCGGGTGCGGCAGAACGGCACACTGGCGCAGCAGCTGTTGCAGCTGCAGGGGCAGATGGCAAGACTGTCTGCCGCCCTTGCGCAGCAGCCCGGCGGCACCCAAACGGCGCAGGACACCGCCGGCCATCCGGTACCGCTGCCGGTGGCGGCGGCTGCCCGCGCCATGAACTGGAACGGAAAGGAGGTGAAGTGAGATGATCAAGGTATGTTACAGCGAGCTGGACGGCCCCAAGGGGCTGAGCCTGCGGCTGGAAGCCGCCGGTCACGCGGGCTACGCGCCCGCCGGGCAGGATATCGTATGCGCTGGCGCAAGCACCCTGATGCAGGCGCTGGTGTACCTGCTGGCAGGGGAGGAGAACGCCCGCAGTGATGCTTGGGACGAGCCGGATGGCCCGCGCCTTGCCGTGGCGGTGCAGGCCCCGGTAGTACCGTGGGTGCAGGGCGCATTTGAGCTGGCCAAGGCGGGCTTTACCCTGCTGGCCGAGCGCTACCCGGATAACCTGCGCTTTGCGGATGTGAGCCGCAGCGGGCAGCAGAGCATGATGGACTTGCAGCTGTTTGCGGAAGGCGAAGCCGCCCCCGCGTTGAGCCCGGAGCAGAGCCGACAGGCGGTGGCTGCGGGCACCCTGAAGCCGGAAGCCCCAGCCGCGCAGCCGGAAGCGCCCCGGCAGATCCCGGCAGAGCCGGAAAAGCAGCCGGAAACACCCGCACAGCCGGAGCGCCCGGCGCTGCCGCCCCTGCCACTGCCGGTGCAGAACACGGTGCGCAGCCTGCACGCCCGCTGGGCGGCAGAGGAAGCAGCCATGCGCCGCAGCCAGCCGGGCTTTGACCTGAAAGAAGAGCTGAAGAACCCGGAGATGCGCCGCCTGATGCAGCTGCCCGGTATGCGGGTGCAGGACGCCTACCGCCTTGCCCACTACGAGGATGCCCTGCGTACCACAGCACAGACCGTGGAGCAGGGGGTAGTGGAGCGGGTGCAGCAGCGCGCCGCGCGTCCGCTGGAAAACGGCCTGCGCCCCGGTGCTGCCGCCTCGGTACGGCCGGACGTAGCCGCCATGACCCGCGCCCAGCGGGAAGCCTTGGAGCGCCGTGTGCTGCACGGTGCACAAATTGAACTTTAATCTGACAGGAGAAAGGAAAAAAGCATGATGAATTTTAACATCCAGCTGTTTGCGGACGCGCAGACCAATACCACCGGCACCATGTCGGTGGAGATGAAAACCTTTTACGAGAAGCGCCTGATCGATCAGGCAGAGCCGCGCCTTGTGCACGACCAGTTTGCGGATTACTACCCCGTGCCCCAGAACGGCGGCAAGACCATCGAGTTCCGCAAGTACGACAGCCTGCCCAAGGCCAGCACCCCGCTGACCGAGGG
Organism: Faecalibacterium sp. I4-1-79; assembly: GCF_023347235.1. Lineage (GTDB taxonomy): Bacteria > Bacillota > Clostridia > Oscillospirales > Ruminococcaceae > Faecalibacterium > Faecalibacterium tardum. Next base: position 656,637 of record NZ_CP094467.1, read on the forward strand.
CGTTACCCCCAACGGTCAGGCCCTGAACGTGACCAGTATCACCAGCGACCTGCACCAGTACGGCGGCTGGACCCCGCTGACCGATGTGCTGCAGATGACCGCCATCGACAACAACGTGGTGCAGGCTACCCGCGTGCTGGCAAGTCAGGCCGGCCGCACCATGGACAGCATCACCCGCGATGTGCTGGCGGGCGGCACCAATGTCATCTACGCCCCTAAGCTGGGCGCAGACGGCACCGAGACCGCCGTTACCAGCCGCAAGGCGCTGGACAAGAGCTGCACCCTGACCCCGAAGCTGTTCTTTCAGGCGGCGGCGCAGCTGGGCGCAATGAACGCCGACCCCATCGGTGACAGCTACGTTGCCATCATCCACCCCTATGCGGCCTATGACCTCAAGACCTGCAAGGAGTTTATGGAGGTGCACAAGTACGCCGACCCCGACACCATGTTCCGCGGCGAGATCGGCAAGCTGGGCAACATCCGATTTATCGAGACCAGCGAGGCCAAGATCTGGAAGGATGATACCTGCCCGGCGGGTCTTGCAGTGTTCGGTACGCTGGTGCTGGGTGCCCACGCCTACGGCGTGACCGAGCTGGAGGGCGGCGGCCTTGAGCATATCGTCAAGCAGCTGGGCTACGGCGACGACCCGCTGAACCAGCGCGCCTCTGTGGGCTGGAAGGGCATGCGCGCCGCCGAGCGTCTGGTGGAGCAGTACATGGTGCGCATCGAGAGCGTGTCCAGCTACTCCGCCACCGCTGCCGCCAACTAAGGAGGTGCCCATGGCTGAAAAGAATGTGTGCATCCGGCTGTTCAAGGACAACAGCCGCTACAAGGGCGATCTGTTCGTCAGCGTCAACGGCGTGAACTACAAGATCCGCCGGGGCGTGGAGGTGGAGGTGCCGCCCGCTGTGGCCGAGGTGCTGGAGCACAGCCAGCGTCAGGACGAGCTGACCGCTGCCCGCATTGCCGCTGCGGAGAACGCGGCGCAGTAAAATCTGCACGATCAATGCTGCCCGGCTGGGAGAAATGCCCCCGGCCGGGCTTTTTATAAAAAGGATGTGATGAGATGACCATAGGAGAGGCTTTGGAGCGTGCCGAGCAGCTGCGCCCAAACTGCCGCATTGAGACCGAGACCCGGCTGCAATGGCTGCGGGAGGCAGATGCCCTGTTGCGCACAAAGCTGTTTGACCGCGCTGCCGCCGGGACGTTTGATGCCGTGGGCGCAGACCGTCCATGGGAGCAGCCGGTGCAGGACGACCAGACGCTGCTGGCACCGCCGCCCTTTGATGCGCTGTACCCGCACCTGCTGTGTGCGCAGATGGATGCCGCCTTGGGCGAGACCGACCGCTACGCCGGGGAGCAGGCGCAGTACAACGCCCTGTATGCAGAGCTGGCGGTCTGGCTGCGGCAGAACTACCCGCCCCGCAGCCGGGCGCAGTGGCGCTGGTAAGGGGGTGAGGCCATGGTACTGGCAGACAGAATGCGGCTTGCCAACACCCGGCAGCTGCTGCGGGCCTTTGGCGGCCTGAACGAGACTTACGGCTGTTCGGAGGCAGAGTACAGCGCCGGAGTGAACTTTTCCACCCGGGATTTTCCCGCCCTGAGCACCCGCACCCCGCGCCGCAAGCTGCGGGCGCTGACCGGGCTGAACGGGATGTACCACCTGAACGGTCTGCTGACCGTCTGCGGGCGGGACATCGTTTATACCCCGGACGATGCCGCCGCCCCGGCGGTGACGAAGCTGGACGCCGTGACCGATGGCCGCAAGGCGCTGGTGGGCATTGGCACAAAGATCCTGATCTTTCCGGACAAGCTGGCCTTTGATACGGCAGACGGCAGCGTGACCGCACTGGGAGCGCTGTGGACGGCGGCGGGCAAAAGCGTGACCTTTGCCCCCTGCGATGCCGCAGGCAAGACCTATCAGGTGGAGGTCTTTGGCCGGGAGGAGCCCGCCGAACCGGCAGACGGACAGCTGTTTTTAAAGGTAGAGGATGCCGACCATCCGTGGCGGTACGACAGCACGCTGGAGATGTACAGCAAAAACTCCGGCAGCTGGGCAGCCGTCCCGCTGGAATACTGCCGCATCACGGCGGCAGGGCTGGGCAAGCTGTTCCGGCAGTGGGACACCGTGACCGTGCAGGGTGCAGCCGCCGAGGCTGCGGGGCAGAGCCCGGAACTGAACGGAGATCAGATCGTGTATGACGTGGGTGAGGATTGGCTGCGGGTGCGCTGCACTCCGCAGGGCGAGTATTTCTACGGCACACTGGTGCAGAACACTGCCGCTGCGCAGTGGCAGAGCATGGATGGCAAGCAGCGCCGCAGTGTGAGAGCTGCACAGACGGTATCCATGGAGCGCCGGGTGCCGGAGCTGGATTTTGTGACCGAGTGCGACAATCGGGTGTGGGGCTGCAACAGCAAGGAGAACGTTATTTACGGCTGCAAGCTGGGCGACCCCACCAACTGGTTCAGCTACCGGGGCATCGCCGCGGACAGCTACGCCGTCACCGTGGGCAGCGATGGCGCCTTTACCGGGGCGGCTTCCTGCATGGGCTATGCGCTGTTTTTTAAGGAGAACACCCTGCACAAGCTGTACGGCTCCAAGCCTTCGGATTTTCAGCTTTCCAGCCTGCGCTGCCGGGGCGTGGCAAAAAACGCCGCCCGCAGCCTGTGTGTGCTGAACGAGACGCTGTATTATCTCTCGCCGGACGGCGTCATGGCGTGGGACGGCAGTCTGCCCACCAAGGTGTCCGGTGCGCTGGACGCCGCAAAGCTTGCCAACGTGCAAAGCGCCGTGGGCGGTGCACTGGATGGCCGGTACTACCTGCACATCTCCCGGGAGAGTGCACGTCTGCTGGTCTACGATACCGAGAAGGGGCTGTGGAGCGAGGAGGACGTCTGCTCCTGCGATATGACCAGCACCGGCGGGCAGCTTTATCTGTGGGACGGGCAGGCGCTGTGGGCGGCAGACCCCACCCGTGAGCCGGACTGGCAGACCACCGACGGTGTGGAGACGGACATCCCCTTTGAGCTGGTCACCGGCGATGTGGGGCTGGACGGCACCGAACAGCGGTATCTTTCCCGACTGACCCTGCGTCTGGACGCCGAACGCACCAGCACAGTAGAAGTGGCAGTAAGCTATGACGGCAGCGCGTGGGAGACGGTAGCCTCTCTTGCCACCCAAGGCAGCCGCCGCAGCTGTGATCTGCCCTTTGTGCCCCGGCGGTGTGGGTCGCTGCGGCTGCGGCTGCGCGGCAAAGGGCAGATCACTCTGCGCAGCCTTGTGCGCACCATCGCCCCGGCAAAGGGAAAATTATGGGAGGAGGATGCCTCATGGCAAGCATGAACGGCCTGAGCAAGCTGGGCCTGCCCAAGCTCAGCGATAACATGGACCCGGAGGATGCCCGGGCACTGCGCAGCTATCTGTACCAGATGCAGGAGCAGCTGCAGTATGTACTGACCAATCTGGATACGGAAAATATGTCCGACACCCTGCGCAGCAAGCTGCAGGGATTATAAGAAAGGAGAATTTTATGGCATCCAAAAAGAAGGAGGAGCTGCTGCAGCCGGACGTGCAAACACAGGCACAGCCTGCCGCGCAGCCCACTTACAGCACCGAGGGGCTGAACAGCCGCGCCGATGTGGAAAAGGCCATGGCAAACGCCAGTTACCGCCCCAGCCAGCAGGTGACCGATGCTGCCGATGCCCTGAAGCAATGGCAGCAGAACCGCCCCGCAGACTACCAGAGCAGCTATCAGGACAGGATCAACGAGCTGCTGGGGCAGCTGCTGGAGCGGGAGAATTTTCAGTACAGCTACACCCGTGACCCGCTCTACCGCCAGTATGAGCAGCTATATACCCAGAACGCCCACAACGCCAGCGCGGACGCGGCGGCGCAGGCGGCAGCCCTGACCGGCGGCTACGGCTCCAGCTATGCCACCAGTGCGGCGCAGCAGGCCTATCAGCAGCAGATCGGCGGGCTGTCCGCTGCCATTCCCACGTTGTACAGTCTGGCGCTGGATACCTACCAGAGCGGCGGCGAGGAACTGGTGAACCGGCTGGACCAACTGAACGGACAGGAGCAGAACGCCCAGACCCTGTATGACCGTCAGCTGCAGGACTACTACACCCAGCTGCAGCAGAAGGGCGAGGCCTACAACGATGCCTACGCCAAGGACTACGGCCAGTATCAGGAGCACCTGAACCGGCTGGATACCCTGCACGGCTACTACACCGCGCAGGAGCAGGCGCAGATCAATCAGCGCCAGCAGGCCTTTAATAATATCATGACCGTGCTGGGCATCATCGGGGATGTGGTGCAGCTGGCCATCAGCGGCACCACCGGTCTGGGCAGTCTGGCGGGCAGTCTGATGAACACTGGGTACAACATCTACGCCGGCAACCGCGCCTATGAGGCCGAGCGTGCCGATACCCAGTGGAGCCAGCAGATGCAGGAAAAGCAGCGTCAGGACGCACTGACCCAGCAGCAGTACGACAACACCGCCAGCGAGCGCGCCTATCAGGATGCGCTGAAGCAGCAGGCCTTCAACAATAACGTGACCAGCCAGAAGCTGAACATCGCCAAGGGCGAGTGGGCACTGAAGCAGGCTAACGCCCAGCAGAAGGCCGCACGGGCCGCCAGCAGAGCAGCGACTGCGGGCACAAAGTCCGGCAGCTCCAGCAGCGGAAAGACCACCGGCAGCAGCGGCTCTGCTTCCGGTGGCAGCCGCAGCGCCGTCAGCGCCGGAGTGCCCTACACAGCAGCGCTGCTGCACAGTCAGGGCAAGAGCGATGTGGCCATCACCTCCGCCCTGCGGCAGGAGGGCTATACCCCCGCCCAGATCGCAAAGATTTTACAGGAGATGAATAAATAAGAGAAAAGGCACCCCGGCAAAGCAGCTGCTTTGCCGGGGTGCCGTACTTTTTTATAGTATCCCGCCAAAAGAAAAAGTCCGCTGTTCAAAACAGCGGACTTTTTGGTGGGGTGCCCAGTGGGACTCGAACCCACGGTCTCCAGATCCACAATCTGGCGCGTTAACCGACTACGCTATGGGCACCACATAGATGCGCCCGAAGGGACTCGAACCCCCGGCCCACTGCTTAGAAGGCAGTTGCTCTATCCACCTGAGCTACGGGCGCACGTTGTTATCCCAATGGGTTCCTTTATGGCGGCAGTTCTGTGTCGGCACAGGCTGCGAGAGAAATAATACCATACCCATCGCATTCTGTCAAGGAAAATCTGAAAAAAGTTTCAATTTTTTTGCGCTGCGGGCAAAAATGGCTGTTCCAGCGTGTAGGAACGGCCTTACAGCAGCCACATTCCGGCACAGCCCAGCGCAAAGCCCAGTGCAAAGCCGCACACCACGTCCCGCACATGATGCACCCCGGTGAGCACCCGCAGGCAGCAGATGAGCAGGGCAATGCCCACCATCACGCAGCCCGCAGCGGGGTAGAAATACAGCCACACCGCCGCCAGCACGGCGGCGCTCAGCGCGTGGCGGGAGGGCATGGAGTGCCCCCGGCTCTCCTTTGCCACCAGCGGGGTGAAGCCGGGCTGCTCGTAGGGGCGGGGGAAGTGCAGCCGACTGCGCAGCAGCGTGCCGCCCCAGAACACCAGCCCCGGCACAAAGACGGAACGGGCGATGAGCACCATAAAGTCCAGCGAGGCCTGCTTCTGGGTGAGGAACAGCCGCGAGAGCCGGACGTTCAGCAGGCACAGCAGCACCGGATAGCACACAAAGGGCACCAGCGGCAGCCACCGGTCCAGAAAAACGACCAGCCGTTTTACAGCCGGATGGTTGCTGAACCAGTGATAGATGGGCTTATACTGTTCTGCGGTCAAAGCAGGTCACCTCCTGTCGGGGCGGACATCAGAAGCAGGTGTCCAGATAGTTTTCCACATCAAAGGGCTCCGGGGTGGAATCCTTGCGCAGGTACAGCGGGTGGTGCGGGTGCCCCTTTTTGCTGCGCTTGCCAAAGGTGACCCACGGGATCTCCCGCTCCCGCGTCAGGGCTACCATCTCCCGCATCAGGCCGGGCAGGTAGTCCCGCTTTTCGATCAGGGTGCCCCATGCCGCCCACATGGTGGGCTCGGTCTGCGCCAGCACGGCCTGCAGCCAGCGCAGGTTTTCATCGCACAGGGCGCGGTCGGGGGTTTTGTCCATATCGTTGGGGTCGGTGGCACGCTGGGGGTAGACGTTGAACATGATCCAGCTGTCAAAGCCGTTGGCGGCGGCCAGACGCTCCACGCTTTTTAAGGTGGGGTCCAGCGCGCCGGGCTGGGCGGTGCTGGGGTTGATGCCGATGCACACCAGCGGGTGCCTGCCCACCCGCCCCAGAACATAACGGTAGCTTTGGTAGGTGTGGGGCTCGTAATACCAGACGCCGCCGGCGTATTCGCCCGCCTTGAGCACGGGCAGAGAAACTGTCTGCATGATAGTAAACTCCTGTCGGTTTTGAATAGCATTCTTATCGTACCTGAATCTACCGGGAAAATCAACAGTTTTAGCCCTAAAATACTGCCTTATTTCTGTTTTTGTGGTATACTGGGGGTGTTCCGGTGCGGCAGGGGGACTGCGGCACCGCGCTTCGCTTACAGAAAAAAGGAGTTCTTATGCTGGAAGATTATAAAAGTGCACTGCGCGCAGGGCAGCGCGCCTATCGTGCCCGCATAGCCCGCGGCCAGTCGCCCTATCTGGCTGTTCTGGACGATGTGCTCAAGGGCGTGGATATTGTGGCGCAGGAGCCGCTGGGGCTTGTGGAGATCCCGTCGGATAGCCTTGTGGGCACTAAGACCAGCGGACGGCATACCGCCTTTTCGTATGACTTTATGCCCTTGCTGGAGCCGGATACCGAGTTTGCCGCCAAGTGGTCGAACCTGTGCGACGCGCATCTGGAAGAGGGCATCCATACCCCCATCATCGCCTTTGAGTACATGAACCGGTTCTATGTGCAGGAGGGCAACAAGCGGGTCTCGGTGCTCAAGTATTACGGCGCCGTCAAGATCCCGGGCACGGTCACACGGCTTATCCCTGCTCGCACAGATGACCTTGAGAATAAGATCTACTACGAGTTTCTGGATTTCTATAAGCTGTCCAAAGTGAACTATGTGCATTTCTCCAAGCTGGGCGGCTACAGCAAGCTGCAGACGCTGGTGTGCAAGGCCAGCGGCGAGGCATGGTCGGAGGACGACCGGCTGAACTTTGCCTCCTTCTACACCATGTTCCACCAGCAGTTCGAAGCCTTGGGCGGCAGATCCCTGGGGCTGACCACCGGCGATGCGCTGCTGGTGTATCTGTCGGTGTACCGCTACTCCGACACTTACGACGCCACCCCGGCGCAGGTGCGGCAGAACCTGGAAAAGCTGTGGAACGAGGTGAAGGTGCTTACCGAGCCCCACGGCGTGGAGCTTTCGCTGGACCCGCCCAAGAGTCCCGCAGAGCCGCTGCTGTCCAAGCTGAATATCTTCAGCCCCAGCAAGCAGCCCAGCGAGCTGCGGGTGGCATTTATCCACGAGTACAACGCCAAGATCAGCGCGTGGGTACGCGCGCATGACGAGGGACGCGAGGCGCTGGCCAAGGTTTTCCCGGACAAGGTGTATATCAGCTGCTACGAGGATGTGAACCCGGAGGTGGACGCGGAGCAGGTGCTGGAGGAAGTAGCCCACAACAATGCGGACGTGGTGTTCGCCACCAGCGTGCGGATGTACAACGCCTGCCTGAAGGTGGCGGCGCAACACCCCAAGACCCGCATCCTGAACTGCTCGCTGAACGCGCCGCACCCGCTGGTGCGCACCTACTACCCCCGCACCTATGAGGTGACCTATCTGCTGGGCATGCTGGCCGGTATCATGACCAAGACAGGGCACATCGGTTATGTGGCGGCAAACCCCGTGTACGGCGTGCCCGCGGCGATCAACGCTTTTGCACAGGGACTGAAGAGTGTACGCCCGGCGGGACGCATCTGGCTGCGCTGGGCCTGCCTGAACGATGCAGCCCACCCGCTGGATTTTGCTGACTGCCCGGAGATCGACATGGTCTACGCCCGGGACAGCCGGGAGCCTGCCAACACCCACCGGGACTATGGTCTGTGCCGCAAGCTGCCGGACGGCAGCCTGCAGCCGCTGGGTCTGCCGATCTGGCGGTGGGATACCTTCTATGTGGAGATCGTGCGCTCTATCTTTGACGGCAGCTGGGACAATGCAGCCACCACCCGCGCAGTGAACTACTGGTGGGGGCTGCGCAGCGGCGCAGAGGATCTGGAGTATCAGGAAACACTGCCCAGCGGTACGCGGCAGCTGCTGGATCTGCTGGAAACACTGCAGGGCTCGGACAATGTGCACATCTTCCCGGAAAAGCTGTATGATAACGAGGACAACCTGCACTCCCCGGAGAATAGAGTTTACAGCCCCAAAGAACTGATGGAGATGGATTGGCTGGATGCCTGTGTACACGGCAAGCTGCCCCATTACGATGAACTGGACGTCAAGACCCGTACCGTGCTGGCGATCAACGGACTGGACAACGTAAAGGGTCTGGAGAAATGAGCCGGCCTGACCAGAAAAGAATGGAGCATACGAACGTGAAAATTCTTGCTATCTCAGATGTCCCGTCCAAGGCGCTGTGGGACTATGACACCCGTGCCCGGCTGGAAGGCATCGACCTGATCCTCTCCTGCGGGGATCTGCCTAAAAAGTATCTGGAATATCTCACAAACTTTACCGCTGCGCCCATCCTGTATGTGCACGGCAACCACGACGGCAGCTACCAGACCCAGGGCGAGCCCGGCGGCTGCATCTGCGTGGACGATCAGGTGTACACATGGAAGGGTCTGCGCATCATGGGGCTTGGGGGCTGTCAGCGCTATAATAAAGAGGATACCTATCAGTACACCGAGAAGGCCATGCGCCGCCGTGTGCACAAGCTGGAGCATCAGGCGCACAAAAGGGGCGGCATCGACCTGCTGCTGACCCACGCCCCGGCCAAAGGGCTGAACGATGGGGACGACTGTGCCCACAGGGGCTTTGCGTGCTTCAACGAGATTTTGGACGAGTACCAGCCTAAATGGTTCATCCACGGGCACGTACACCTGAATTACGATGCAAAGCTGCCCCGGGTATGCACCCGCGGCAACACCACCGTGATCAACGCCACCGAGCGCTATGTATTCGAGATCCCGGACCCGGACCCGGCCGAGGAGCGTAAGACCCTTTGGCGGATGCTGGGGTTCTGAGCCGCTGCCTATGCAAAAAAAGACACCGCACAGCTGTGCGGTGTCTTTTTTTGTTGATGGAACCTTATTGTGGGAATGGCAGGCGCGGCAGCAGTGCGGTGCTGCCTGCGGCTCTGTGAAAAAATTACAGATCCAGTTTGCCGGAGAACTTGTTGATGACGTAGTAAGCTGCGCCCTCTTCGGGCTTGACGTACACCTTGCAGGACTGTACGCCGACCTTGTGGGTGGTGCGGTAGTCTGCCTTGGCGCGGTCAATGATGTCGGTGATGTTGTACTGCTCACCGCCCATCTCTACATACAGCTCAGGTGCCAGCGGCGGGCGGCCACGGCGGGCGGGAGCCTTGGTGGATTTGCGGGTCTTGCCCTCGGCAGCCGGAGCTTCGGCTGCGGGAGCAGAAACTTTCTTTTCAGGCATGATGCATAACCTTCCTTCTGTATTTGATCTGGTGCAGCGGGGCTGCACCGGCGGGCTCCAATGATTTATCGCAAGGCAGAAGCGGCGCGGGAAGCACAGACCCAGCTGCCTTATACGAACCGGTACGAAACTATTTGCGTAAAGAAGTTGAACCTATAATTATATAATATGTTTTTGAAATTCATTTGTAAAGCCTTTTTTGCAAAAAACATTGTAAAATCGGTAAGAAACGGCAGAATAAATGGCCGAAGCGGTATTTCAATACTTCTTTCCCGGGTATAGTACGACCTTTCGGCAAAACAGGCAGCCATTTTCGGGAAAGCTGGGCGACCCTGCGGGCACAAATACAGCGGGCAAAAACAATCTTCTGCGGGGGCAGAATAAGGTGGAATGGAACTGTCGGCAACGCAGGGGGCACAGCAAATAAAAAGCAGAAGCTGCCGCACAAAAAAAGAACCGCTCCATTTCCTGAGCGATATACCTGATCTGTACCCCTAATACTGGGTGTCCAGTATTAGGGGTACAGATCACTGGTGGGCGATCTTGTTGGTGCGGTTATAGACAGCATCGTCATCCACGCTCTCGTTGATGCGCACGCCCCACAGGATGATGCTGGGATGATTGCGGTTCTGCAAGATCATCTCTTGTAACATTGCACAGGCAGCGTCTTTCCATGCAGCATAACCTCAAAGCTGTGAGCCTTTTTATTTGACTTGTCCCTTTCGCTGTTGTCACTCTGCCTGTATCTCCTCCACCAGCGGCAGATAGTCGGCGCAATGTTTCCGGTATAGCGGCTGCACCAGCTGCCGGAAGTTCTGCATTTCTTCCTCGGGCAGCGGCAGCTCAAAGCAGCCGCCTGCAAGGGCTGCTTTGCGGGCAGCTGTTTCCTCCTGTGCCCAGAGCTGGCGCTCATACTGCGCCGATGCCCGGGCGCATGCCTGCAGGATCTGCCGGTATTCCTCCGGCAGTGCATCCCATGTGCGGCCGGAAGCCAGCTGCACTTCCGGTACGCGGCTATGCTCATCGGCCATATAGTACCGCGCCACCTTATAGTGCTCCATGGAATAGTAGGCCGGCCAGTTGTTTTCGGCGGCATCGATCTGCCCGGTCTCAAGCGCCGAGTATACGTCGCTATAAGCCGTGGTCTCCGGCACCGCACCCAGCAGGCGGATCATGTCGATCACGATCTGCGAGTTCTGCACGCGGATGGTCTTGCCCTGTAAATCGTTCAGGCTGTGCACCGGCTGACGGGCATAAAACGACCGGGCACCCGCGTCGTACCAGCTCAGGCCCACCCGTCCCTGCGCGGTAAAGTTCTGCAAAAACTCTGCTCCGATGCTGCCGTCCAGCACGCGCCACATGTGGTCGGCATCCCGGTAGAGATACGGCAGCAGCAGCACGTTGAGCCGGGGCAGATCGTCCGTGGCCACCGAGAGTGACACACGGGCAAAATCTACGCCGCCAATGGCAAGCTGTTCCCACACCTGCTGCTCCGAGCCGTACTCGCCGTTCGCCTTGACCTGAATGACCACCTTGCCCTCGGTCTGCTGCTGCACAAGGTCTGCAAAATACTGCGCGCCCTGCGTAGTGGGGTACCCGGCGGGCTGGTTGTCGGCATAGGTCAGCACATAGTCCGGTGTGGTCTGCGGCTTTGCGCCACAGCCTGCCAGCTGCAAGGCTGCAAAGCCCAGCCCGGCTAAAAAAGTCCGTCTGCGCATGGTGTCTCCCTCCCTTTGCAGATAGTATAGCGCACAAGACTGCCTTTGTGCAAGAGACAAGAAAAGGCGGTGCCCGCCGCAAAGCAGGTACCGCCTTTTTAGAAAAAGAAGAATAAGAAGGGAATGTCTCAGTTACATCAGGCCCATTGCCTGCGGCAGTGCGGTAGACACTGCCGGGATAAAGGTGACCAGCAGCAGTCCGCCGATGATGGCCACATAGTACATAAGCATGTACGGCATGACCTTGGAAAGCGAGGTGCGGCCCACCTTGATGCCCACGAACAGTGCGTTGCCCACAGGCGGGGTGATGTTGCCGATGCACAGGTTATACACGAGGATCAGACCGAACTGGATGGTACTCATGCCAAAGCTCTGGCAGATGGGCAGAAACAGCGGGGTGAAGATGAGGATGGCCGGGGTCACATCCATAAAGGTACCGGACACCAGCAGGATCACGTTCATGATGAGCAGGATGATGTACTTGTTGCTGGTCAGGCTCAGCAGGGCTGCTGCAACCGCATCCGGGATCTGCAAAAAGGCCATGACCCAGCCCAGAATGTTGGAAACACCCACAAGGAACACCACCATGCCGGACATCTTGGCAGAGTCCACGATGATCTTCCACAGGCTCTTCAGGTTGATGGAGCGGTAGCAGAAGGCAAGCACCAGTGCATAGACAACGGCAATGGCAGAGCCTTCGGTGGCAGAGAACACACCGCCGATGATGCCGCCGATGACCACGATGATCAGGGAGAGCGAAGGCAGGGCGCGCAGGGTGCAGACGCCGAGGTTTTTCCAGTCAAATTTGCCGGGTGTGCCTTTATAGCCCAGCTTGACCGCCAGCAGCACGCCCACCACGCAGCAGCACAGTGCCCAGATGATGCCGGGGATGTAACCGGCCATGAACAGCGCAGCCACAGAGGTGCCGCCGGACGCCAGAGAGTAGGTGATCAGGGCGTTGGACGGCGGGATCAGCAAACCGGAGCAGGAGGAAGCGGCGTTGGTGGCAGCGGTCACGGCGGGGTCGTAGCCCTGCTCGTCGGCACCGTCGCGGATCATGGAGCCAACAGCAGCAGCCGCAGCGGATGCAGAGCCGGAGATGGCACCGAACAGGGCGTTGGTGCCGATGTTGGTCACCAGCAGTGCGCCGGGCATCTTGCCCAGAATGGCCATGACGAAATCCACCAGACGCTTGGCGATGCCTCCCTGATTCATGATGTTGCCCGCCAGAATAAAGAACGGGATGGCGGTCAGGCTGAACTTGCTCATGCCCACAAAGGTGCGCTGGGCGGCGGTCAGCACGGCCACGTTCAGATCAATGGAAGAAAGGATGGCAGTCAGGGAAGAGACTGCAATGGCGTACGAGATAGGCACGCCGAGGAACAGCAGCACCAGCAGCACTGCCAGAATTACGAGTAACGCTTGAATTGCCACAGCTTAGTCCTCCTTATTTTCCTTGTCGGCATCGGCAGCCATTTCGGCTTCCACCTTTGCAAAGTCTGCATCCTCCGGGGTATCCAGACAGATGGAGCCGTTTGCAATGCCGATAATGTTCAGCACGGAATACACCAGAATGATCACGCCGCAGATGGGCATGACCCAGTAGAACACGCCCACGGCAACGCCCAGCGAGGAGGTCTGCTGTCCCATAGCCAGCTGGGACACCTGAAAACCGCCGAACACCAGAATGGTCGCGGAGAAGAGGAAGGCGATGACCTCGGCAAAGATGTGGAACGCCTTGCGCATGGTGGGGTTGAACCGGTCCACCAGCACGGGGATGTTCATGTGGCCGCGCTCGCCGGAGACGATGGTGGCACCCAGCATGGTGCTCCAGCCGAACAGATAACCCACCAGTTCCTCCGACCATGTGGAGGGAGAGTTGAAGATATAACGTACGATGACCTGATAGGTGGTCAGCACCACCATGACCGTCATGCTCAGACCTGCCAGCAGGTTGAGCACCTTGTTCAGGGTATTTCTCAGTTTTTCCATGATGCTCCTCCTCAGTCCGCAGTATGGGCAGCGTTGTGCTGCTGGATCAGGTCATAAATGGGCTGCAAGTCCGGGTTTGCTGCCAGCACGGAATCGTGCAGGGGAGCCATAGCCTCCTGAAACGGTGCAGTGTCCGGGTAAATAAAGTTGACGTGCTGCTCATTCTCGGCCTTATCTTTCGCCTCAGCCACAGCATCCTCCCAAGCATCCTGCTCGGTGCGCTTCACGATCTGGAAACCTTCTTCAAAGATCGCGCGCTCCTCATCGCTGAGCTCGTTCAGGAAGGCGTAGTTTGCCACCAGCAGATCCGGCACCATCTGGTGCATATCGTAGGAGTAATACTTGCAGATATCGCCGTGACCGTTATCGGTCAGAGCCAGCTCGTTGTTCTCGGCACCATCCAGAATACCGGCCTGCAGTGCGGTGTACACATCGCCGAAGCCCATGGGGGTCGCGGTGCCGCCCAGCAGACGCATCATTTCCACGTTGGTAGGCGACTGCTGCACGCGGATCTTCAGACCCTTCAGGTCGGAGGGCTGGTTGATGGGGGTCTTGATGGTGTAGAAGTTGCGGGTGCCGGCATCCAGCCATGCCACCGTTTCCAGACCGGCCTTCGAGGTGGTCTTGAAAATGGGGTCCGTCACCTCAGGGTCGTCCATGGCCTCGTGGTAGGCTTCTACGCTGGAGAACAGGTAAGGCAGGTTGAAGATCTGGTATTTGGCGCTGAAGGTCTCCATAATGGCATTGGACGCCACCACAAAGTCGATGGCACCGGTCTGGGTCAGCTGCACCATTTCGGTCTGGGAGCCCAGCAGCTCGCTGGGGTACACCTCCACGCGGTACTTGTCGCCCAGCTTCTCGTTGATGTAGTTGGCAAAGGCTTCCAGTCCCAGATGATCCGGGTGGGTCTGGGACTGCACATGGCCGATGCGCACGATCTTGCGGTCGTCACCGGAGCCGGCACCGCAGCCGGTAAGCATCATGCTGCTGGTCAGTGCCGCCGCGCCCATCAGCGACAGAAACGTTCTTCTCTTCATGAATGGCATCCTCTCTTTTCGCGTTTTTTCTATGATTTTATTTTAACAACTCGTTCATTTTTGCGAAACCGGATTATTTTGTGAAACGCAGCACGATTTTGTCTTTGTTGTATCCAAGTACAATTTTTGTGTTTTACGGACGAAAGAAACTGGCAAAAACAAAAAAAGCACCCGTTCCTCTCCTGCTGACAGGCAGGAAAGAACGAGCGCTTCCTATAATCCGATTTATCCCTGTACCGCTTTTTCCGCTGCGGCTACGCGGTATTCCGAAGGGGTCTGGCCGGTCAGGCGCTTGAACACCCTTGTAAAATAGTTGGCGTCGCTGTAACCCACAGCAGCGCCGATATCCTTCAGGCTCAGGCGCGGGTCCAAAATCAGCTGGCGCGCCTTGTTCACCCGGTATTCGTTCAGGTAGGCCGAAAAGTTCACCTTGAAGCACTGCTTGAACAGCTTGCAGAAGTAGGCGTCCGAGTAGCGCAGCGCGGCGGCAGCATCCTGCATGGAGATATCCTCCCCATAGTGGGCGTCGATAAAGCGGCTGATCTCGGCCCGGATGATGGCGGTGCGCATATCCTCGTCCTCTTCCCGGCGGAGGGGCTCTGCAGGCGCAGGGGGCTGTGCCGGGCGGGCAGGCAGCGGCACCGACACCTGCCGGATGGCATCTTCCACCGCGAATACCAACTCCTGCTCATTGTAGGGTTTGAGCAGATAGTCCATCGCCCGCACAGAGATCGCCTGCCGCGCATAGTCAAACTTATCAAAGCCGGTAAGGAACAGGATGGCGCAATTTTTGTCCGTTTCGCGGATCTTACGCGCCACCTCCAGCCCGGTGAGACCCGGCATTTCAATGTCCAGCACAGCCACCTGCGGCACTTCGCGGGCAAAAATTTCCAGAGCCTCTCTGCCGTTTTTGGCTTCATACAGGCTTATCAGGTCTCCCAGATACTTCTGCAAAGTCCGGCACAGCACCTTGCGCTCGATCAATTCATCCTCTGCCACCAGCAATTTGCACTTCACGAGAGCGTCTCCTCCTTTTCTTCCGGCTGCTGCGTTTGCGGCAGTTCAAACCGCACCACAGTGCCATGACCTGCGCGGCTGTACACCTGCATTTTGCCGCCCGGATACAGCATCCCGATGCGGCGGGAAATATTGCCAAGGCCAATGCTGCGGCCGGTCTGTTCGCTCTGCGCAATTTTAGTTTGCACAGCGTCCAGTTCCTCTGCGGTCATTCCCTTGCCGTTGTCCGCAACTGTGAGCACCAGCACCTTGTCCTGCATCCATGCCCGCAGCAGGATGCGTCCGCCTTCCTCGCGGGACTTGAGCCCATGCGAGTAAGCGTTTTCCACCACCGGCTGCAGCATAAAGGACGGCACCAAAACCGCCGCAGGCTGCACCCGGATGCTTTTTTCAACGGTAATGCGTCCATCGAACCGCATTTGCTGCAAATAAATGTAGTCCTCCAGCCCATCCAGTTCCTCTTCCAGCGTGATCTGCTGACGCTTGGTGCGCAGGTTGTGCCGGAACAAACTGCCCAGATGCACGATCATCTGGTCGGTGGTGGAAGCATCCTCCAGCCGCGCCATGCAGGAGATCATGTTCAGGGTGTTGAACAGAAAATGCGGATTCACCTGACTTTTAAGCACCTCCAGCCGGGTGTGCTCCAGATCCTTTTCCAGTGCAAGGTTCCGCACCTCTTCCCGGTGCAAAGCCTGCTGGGTGGTCAGCTGCTGCGCCATGGCGTGCTTCATCTGGTTAAAGGTTCCCGTCAGCCGCCCCACTTCGTCGCTGCTTTTCACCGGTAGGTCCGGGCTGGAAAAATCGCCATCGGCAATGCTGCGGGAGGACTGCGCCAGCCGCAGCAGCGGACGCACCACAGCGCGGCTCAGCACCCGGATGAGCAGCAGCATCAGCGCGGCTGCCGTCAGGAACAGCCCCAGATACAGCCACGGCAGATGCCGGATGTGAGCCGCCGTGCTGCTGTAAAGGGCGTTTTCCTGTTCCAGCGTGGCCTGTGTCAGACGTAGCGCATACGCGGCAAGGTAGTCCTGCAGTGCCATCACATGGTACATCTGTTCAATATAGGTATCTGCCGAGGGCGAAAGCTGCAAAAAGGCATCCCGCTCCTGCCGGTAACCCGCGTACCCCTGCAAAAGATTCCATGTGCGGGCATAGCGCTCCTCGCCGATGCGGGCATAATCGAAGGGCAGGGCCGCAAGGCTCTGCTCGGAAGCGGTGCAGGCGGCGGTATAGGCCTGTTTGGTTTCAGAAGTAGGCTGGCGCACATAGCGTGCGAAGGCCTGTGTTTCGTCCTTGAGGGCGTTTTGCACCGTGTAGCAGACGGCGTTGTCGGCCAGCAGCGTATCAAAGGAGCGTACCGTCCACTGACCTGCCATGGTAGCAATGCCAGTGGAAAGCATGGTGACCAGCAAAATCGCGGCAAGCCATGCCGTGACCCTGCTGCGCAGGGAGATGCCGCCCTGTGCGGTTTTGTTCCGTGCCATACGCTTTCCCTCCTGTCCTTGCAGCACCCGGCCTTTTTTATAAGTATAATAATCTCCCAGAAAAAGTGCAACTGCAAAAAAGCACCGGTTTCCGCAGGGGAGCCGGTGCTTGCAGGCAATGTGCCAGGCTGTCAGCGGGTCAACAACTGAAAATGATTCCGCTTGGTGACCAGCAGCCCTTCCTTTTGCAGCTTGGAAAGTTCTGCCGACATGGCGGCGCGTTCCACGCAGAGAAAATCCGCCAGCTGCTGACGGTCAAAGGGAATATCAAAGGAGAGGGACGCCTGCCGGATGGACTCGGCAGACAGGTAGGACAGCAGCTTTTCCCGGGTGGTGCGCTTGCTGACATGGGTGATCTTATCGTTAAAAAGCAGTATTTTGTTTGCCAGAACACTGACCAGATTGCGGATGAGTTTCTGGTGATGGTCGCAGGCGGTGGGGCAGGAGGTGAGCAGCCGCTTGACGTTCAGCAGCAGAATTTCGCAATCCTCCTCTGCCACCACGCTGATGTTCAGGATGGCACCGGGGGTGGCGGCGTAAGGTTCGCCGAAAAAGTCTCCGGTATTGCACTTGGACAGGATATTGCGGTGTCCCCAAAGATCCTCCTGTATCACAAGGGTGGAGCCGGACAACATAAGCCCCATGACCTCCGTGGAATCTCCGGCACGGAAAATGTAGGAGCCCCGGGGGCGGGTGATTGTCGCTGCACTGACACAGTGCAGGATGGACAAAATCTCATCGTCGGTAAGCCCGGTGAAGAAGGGGCAGTTCCGCAGAACAGGCAGATATTTTTGCATAAAAGCCCTCCTTGTTGGAATTCAAACATACAAGTTGCCTTTAGTATACTATAATAAGGGTGCAAATGCAAAAAAACACCCACAACAGGAGAGTATAGATATGATTCGGAAGATCATCCATATTGACGAAGAAAAATGCAACGGCTGCGGCTTGTGCGCAACCGCCTGCCATGAAGGTGCCATTGACATCATCAACGGCAAGGCAAAACTGGTGCGGGAGAATTTCTGCGATGGCTTTGGCGACTGCCTGCCGGGTTGCCCCACCGGTGCTATCACCTTTGAAGAGCGGGAAGCCCCCGCCTACGACGAGGCGGCGGTGCAGGAAAACAAAAAGAAGAAGGAATTGCAGGAAAAGATGAAGCATCTCCACGAGGGAGGCTGTCCCGGCTCCCGGATGCGGACGCTGGAACAGCCGGAGGCCGCAGAAAGCGCAGCTGCTGCCTCTGTGCAGCCGGTCTCTCGCCTGCGCAACTGGCCGGTGCAGATCAAGCTGGCACCCATCCATGCGCCCTACTTTGCAGGCGCAAAGCTTCTGATTGCAGCGGACTGCACGGCATACGCCTACGCCAATTTCCATCAGGAGTTTATGCGCGGCAAAGTGACCCTCATCGGCTGCCCGAAGCTGGATGCTGTGGATTACAGCGAAAAACTTACCGAGATCCTGCGCAGCAACGACATCCAGAGCGTGACCATCCTCCGCATGGAGGTGCCCTGCTGCGGCGGCTTGGAGATGGCCGCAAAAAAGGCACTGCAGACCAGCGGAAAGTTCATTCCGTGGCAGGTGGTCACCATCTCCATTGACGGAAAAATTCTGGATTAAAAGTACAGGGCAAACGATATGTACCCAGTTTTCTGGACACTGGATCAAAATTGAATAATTAAGAATCCATCATGGATGCTTCTCTGAATTTAGAGGGGAGGCATCCATTTTGTTTTCGCTTGGATTCTGCCGTTATTGTAATAGTCAATATACTCGGCAATCGCCTTGGAGAAGTCTTGAAAGGAGGAATGTGGACGAAAAGAGCCACGACCCGGAACAGGATGAGGAAGAACAGGAGGATGTACCTCGCTGCCCCTCGGTGCTGGCGGCGCTGGAGGAAAAATCGGACAAGCCGGAGCCGGTGAAGCCCTTCCGTAGTTATTACGACAAGGACGGTGATGCCCGGTGAGCGACCGCCGCGACCAGCAGCTCCATTTCCGGGTCAGCAAGCCGGAGTTGGAACGGATTCGGAACAAGATGGAATCCAGCGGCATTCTAAGCATTGGCTCATATCTACGAAAAATGGCGCTGGACGGATATTGTCTGTATCTGGATCTGCCGCAGCTGCGCCGTATGGCATATCTTTTGCATTTGAACGCCACAAGTGGCTCAAGTGTTCGTTAGCAAAGTGGCTCAAGCATTGGCTGTCACACGGGAGGTGATTCAGACTGGCCGCAACACGTTTGATCGCGCTACACAAGAACAAAGGCAAGTCGGTTGCGGCCTGCCTGAAAAGCCGCACGGACTATGCGAAGAATCCTGACAAAACGAACAGGGGAGAGCTGGTCAGCAGCTATGAGTGCAGCCCATTGACCGCAGACGAGGAATTTATGCTGTCCAAGCGGCAATACGAACTTTCTACAGGCCGCAGACAGAAAAATGATGTGATCGCCTATCAGATTCGGCAATCTTTCAAGCCCGGTGAGATCACCGCCGAGGAAGCCAACAAGGTGGGCTACGAACTGGCAATGCGCTTCACCAAAGGCAAATACGCTTTTATTGTTGCCACCCACACAGACAGGGAACACATCCACAACCACATTATTTATAACTCCACTGCGCTGGATGGAACCCGAAAATTCCGGGATTTTTTCTTTTCAGCGTTGGCGGTGCAGCGGTTGAGTGACCTAATCTGCTTAGAGCATCAGCTCTCCGTCATTGAGATAAAGCCTTACCGGGAGCGGCAGAAGCGCACGCTCTACCCGCCCAAAGAGAGCAATCGTGACCGGCTCTGCAGCGTGATCGATAGGATTCTGGCTGAAAAGCCCAAGGACTACGAGGATTTCCTGCAAAAGCTGGAGCAGCAGGGCTATGAGGTCAAACGCGGAAAGTACACCTCTGTCAAGGGCGCACGGCAGAAACGATTTATCCGGTTCCGCACTTTGGGGGCAGGGTACAGCGAGGAAGAACTGAAAGCTGCCCTTGCCGGAGAAGCGGAGCATCGGCCACGGCAAAAGTGCCCGGCACCGGAGCAGAAATTTCAGATGCTGGTGGACATTCAGGCAAAACTAGCCGAGGGAAAAGGCGCGGGCTTTGCCCGCTGGGCAAAGCAGCACAACTTAAAAGAGATGTCCCGGACGCTGGTTTTCTTGCAGGAAAACCAAATCGGCAGCATCGAGGAAATGCAGGAGCGTGTGGACGCTGCAACTGCACGCTATCATGAACTGGGCGATTCCATTAAAGCGTCAGAGAAGCGGCTGGCAGAAATCGCGGTGCTGAAAGCGCACATCATCAACTACGCCAAGACGCGGTCTGCTTATGATGCCTACCGTAAGACCGGATACAGCAAGCACTTTCTGGAAACGCACCGCACAGAGATCACGCTGCACAAAGCGGCGAAAGCGGCGTTTGATGAAGCCAATTTAAAAATGCTCCCCAAGGTCAAGGAGTTAGACGCGGAATATTCCAAGCTGCTGACAGAAAAGAAAGCACGCTACCCGGACTATCGCAAAGCGAAAGAAGAAATGCAGGAGCTTCTTCGAGCGCAGAAAAATATTGAACTTTTCTTCGATGAGGAAAAGAAGCCAGAGCAAACCGAACATTCCAGATAAACAATACGACCCTGAGAACTTTGCCGCTTATCCGGCAGGGTTCTCAGGGCCTTTTTTGCTTATTGCTTAGTCTGTACTCAGAGCAGCATTTCCGGTGCTTTCAAGTTGTTTAGCAATCATGCTTTCCAGTTCCTGCGTGATCGTTGCGCAATTTGCAACACGGTAATTCCAGAAATAAGAAACACCTTCGCACTCTTCCACGGATAAATCGCTGTTGACCAAAAGCAAGCTTTCTGGTGTCACGTTCAGCTTTTCGCACAGAGAAGCATATTTTCCATAATCAATGCTTCGGCTGGAGGATTTGGCTTCTACCCAGAAAAATTTTCCATTGATGGAGAACACGACATCCAGCTCATGCGTGTTTCCTGCGGATGCCGTTTCTGAAAGAATCACATTGGAGCAAACCGAAACTTCTGCGCCCTGCTCCTCCTGATAGCGGTTCAGAATCTGCTGAACTTGATGCTCTACAAAAAGTTCCAGCCACTTTCCGCTCAAAAAATGCCGGACGGTCTCATTTTGCGCAAGTTCATAGACGATATTCTGCGGGTAAATCACAATGGCTGCAAAAAGTCCCATTTTGTCCCACGTCTGAGCAATCTCTGAAAGTGTGGCAAAGGATTTTTTGGACGCACCCTTTGGGATACGGAACGAAAAAGAGCCGTCGCTCTGCATATGTGTTCGGATAAACTGCAAGAAATCCACCACCACCGGATCGCAAAGAGCCTCGCCTGTTTTCCATGCCATCCGCTGAACAGCAATCGGTGGGAGTTTTTCCGGCACGACCTGCTGAACGATTTTATACCCACAGCGTTCCAGATGCTCCAATGCGGTCAAAGGCTTCTGGATTTTTGCTTTGACTTCGGGCTTTTCTGCGCCGGATGTATTCTCGGCCAGATAGTTGAACTTCCATCCGTATTCCCAAGCAGGCGAACGGGTCAGTACTCCGACCGCATGAAATCCGCTGTCATGATCCTCCATCGGAAATGTGAACTTGTTCTTATGAACATTGGTTTGGAGCGTTTTGTTTTTCAGTGCTTTCTGATAAGCGGCAAGAAAAAATTCCTTTCCCTTATACGCCAGCTCACTGGAATTGTTTGCAGAAAGACCAGCATTTTTTGCCAAAGAGAGGAGCAGACCGGTCGCTTTGGGCAGTTCAAGGATATGTTCCATCTGCGCACCGTCCGGAATATTTGCATGATCGGACTGCGACGATTCGTCTGCCGGAATCTCCTTTGCTGGTGCAGAAACCTCGGGTGCCTTTTTTGAAGCAATTTCAGATTTTCCAGACTTGGGCAAGGGCTTTGGCTCCGTGTAAACTTCCGCAATGAATGATTCATAGGAATCGATGCACGGAAGTTTTCCTGCCGCTGCAAGGCCTACATAGATTGCAGCCGCCCGCGAGGAATCGCCATAATACTTTTTAGAATCCGCTGCGGCAGCAATATCAGAAAAGGCATTATATCTGCTCAGCTGCGCAGCCTTTTCCGGGAACTGCTTCAACGCACGGCAGTAGAGCCACTCAAAAAATGAATCCGGGTGCGGCTCTATCGGATACTCACTTCCTTCTAAAGAGTAGCGTAGCAGCTTTCCATTGGTTCGCAGCCGAGTGTCCTTATGGACTTTGGATGGCGCACAGGTCAGAAGGTCAGCGAATGGACCACCATGTTCAAATACCATGGCGGCTTCAAAAACCGTGCTGATGGGCACATCCTGCGCAACAGAATCCAGACGCAGCAGAAGCCGCAGAGAAGAAACAGCCTCACCCTCCGGCTGAACGGATGCAGAGCTGACTTCCAGAATTGAAACATCCGGGTCTGTTGTATGGACGGCATCATGGACGGCACGGATATTCTGCCGCTTGCTACCTTTTATCCACGTGAATGTCACCGGCTGTTCTTTGCAATAGGGGTAGCCGGATATGGGAAAACAAATGGTTCGTGTAGCCATGAACACCTCCAACTTTTTAGGACAAACAGGTTTGTGTAAATCAAGTATAGCACAATCCCGGATGTGCTGCATAGCACTATTTTCTGCTTCCGGGAATCTATCTGTGCAAAAAGTGCCGATACCACAGGCATCGGCACTCAGATCAAAAAAGCGTTTTGCAAAAATGCGTAGCCTGCATCCACCGGATGCAGAACACAAGGGGTTTGGGCACAGCCCAACAAGCATTTTGAATTTGGATTTTGAAAAATCCGATTCAAAAATTGCAAGTTGGTACCAAGTTGCACTGCTTGCGACGTAGATGTTTCCGTCAACTGCTGCGTCAGAAATTTTCAGATCATTTCAACTTTGCGAGGATATCGTCTGCGCTCACGCCGCTTGCCAGCAGCTTTTTCAGCACGTCCTCTGCTTCAGCTTTCTTTGCGGATTCCGCTGCTTTAGTTTCAGCTTTGACTTTTTTAGCTTCGATTCTGGCGATTTCCTTGTCGATAGATTTCAGTTCTGCTTTCTTGGCTTTCAGGTCAGCTTTCAGCGCATCAATGTTCGCAGTGATGGATGCAATTTCAGCGGCAGCGGCTTCCTTTGCAGACTGCTTTTCAGCAATCTGTGCAGCAAAGTCAACGGTTGCTTTTACGGTCTTGGTCTTGTTCTTGCTTCCTTTAGGACGGGGCATAGGGGACACCTCCAATGTTTTTTGATGGTTTCAGTATAACACTCGTTTTTTATGTTCGCAAGAGGTGCAGTTTGTAGAATAAAAATATTTTTCGATTGAAACAATAAATCGATTTTGGAATATGCACCGGCGTGGGTTGCCAACTCGTTGGAGAATATCTCCCGCTGGTCGCAGAGCGGTTCAAAGCATTTGGCAACGGCATCTTTTACAGTCGTGATGAAGTTCACCTCAATATGATGCTGCAGAGTTCGTGCGGCTGTGCATACGCATCTGCGTATGCTGCAAAAGTATTTTATGATACAGAGAATGTGCAGCCGCGTAATGGCAAAGAATATATTTAATAAAAAAAGTATCCTCCATATGGAAAATGGAGGATACCGATCTTTCGACATCGTTGTTTGAATTCTTCTATTATTTTATCATGGTTATATCTGGGAATCAATAGAAACCCTTACAAATGCATCCCACATGACCTTAGAAAAAACCTCGCAGAAGCTGAAAGTTTTTTGCACATTGCCCAGTTCTACATGAAAAATCCAGCTGAAAACGAAGGTGGACAAAATAAGTGGTCAGATGGGTGTCCAAGATGCAGGAGGAAACAGAAATGGCACGACGGGGAGAAAACATTCATAAACGCAAAGATGGTCGGTGGGAAGGCCGCTATATCAAAGCGCGCACACCGGAGGGGAAAATCCAGTGGGGCTACGTCTATGGCACAGTCTACGCTGAGGTCAAACGTGTGCTGATTCAAAAGAAAGCAGAGGCAGGCTTCTACAATCTAAAGAGAACCGACCTGACCTTTGAAGCACTGGCTGAGGTATGGCTGCACTCCCAGCGGAATGCAGTAAAAGAATCCACCTATGCGCATTACTCGTACACGCTGCACAAATATCTTCTTCCGGTTTTGAGTAAAGTGCCAGTCGCATCCCTTGAGGAAAGCTTTCTGGAACAAGCTATGCAGCAGATCATCGCGCCCATAGATGCCGCACACAAGCCGCTGGGGAACTCCTCTGCCCGGGAATGCCTCTCGATGTTACGGCGCATCTGCAAATATGCCGCGCACTTGCGCCTGATTCGTCCGATGGAGCTGGAAGTAGCGCTGCCAAAAGCCATCGACAAAATTTCTGTACCCCTCTCCCCGGCGGAGCAGCAGCGGCTTTATCAGTATGTACAGGAGAACCCAACGCCCCGCAAAATTGGCTTATTATTAGGGGTGGAATTGGGGCTGCGTATTGGTGAGATCTGCGGCTTACAATGGGGCGATTTCGACCTAAAACTCGGAACGCTAAAAATCAACCGGACAGTCTGCCGAATTTCCTGTGGAGATGGTCACACGAAGGTGGTCATCCAGACGCCCAAATCCCGCACCTCCCGCCGGGAAATTCCAATCCCGAAGCAGCTGCTTATTATGCTGAAAAAGCTGCGCGGATGTGTCAGCAATGCTGCATGGTTTCTGTCCGGCAACGAGTCCAATCCCACCGAACCCCGCTGCTACCGGAAAAGCATCAAAGCATATCTGAAACAGGCAACTGTCCGGCAGGTACGTCCGCACGCGCTGCGCCATACCTTTGCAACGACCTGTCTGCAGGCGGGGTGCGATATAAAGACCCTCAGCGAATTGTTAGGACACGCTAACGCCAACATCACCTTGCAGCGCTATGTGCACTCTGACCTGACTCGAAAGCGCCGGGAGATGAACCGAATTTTCTCCCATCAGGTGTCCATGAGGGGCGGGAAGACACTAAATATGACGCAGTAATGTATAATTTCTATGCCGTTCCTCCATTTTCCATGTGGAGGATACCCCTTTATGCGGGAAGGGGTGAACAAGGTGGCATTGCGTCTGTTTGAGCACAACGAGAAAGCATATCATGCGGCAGTCCGGATGATGGACCAGTATGGCAAGGCTGCCATTGTTCATCCGACCGGCACCGGAAAGAGCTACATTGCGTTCAAGCTGATCGAGGACAACCCAGAGAAGGTCGTAATCTGGCTTTCTCCCAGTGAATATATCTTTAAGACCCAGCTGGAGAGCCTGAAAAGAAACGACCCGGATTTTCCGTTGGCAAACGTTCACTTTTACACCTACGCCAAACTGATGTGCTGCACGCAGACACAGCTGGACGAAATTGCGGCGCAGAAGCCTGCCTATATTATACTCGATGAATTCCACCGTGCCGGTGCTGAATGTTGGGGCGAAAGCACGGTGGCTTTATTAAAGTTATGCCCGGATGCAAAGCTTCTGGGGCTGACAGCGACAAACATCCGATATCTGGATAATAACCGCGATATGGCTGAAGAGCTTTTCGATAGCCGTGTTGCGAGTGACATGACCCTTGGCGAAGCAGTCGTCAGGGGTATTTTGCCTGCCCCGAAATATGTGACCACAGTTTATCAGTACCAGAAAACGCTTGCAAAGTATCAGGCACGGGTGGATAACCTGCGGGCACCGGGCATTCAGGATGTGAATCAGAAATATCTGGACGCCCTGCGCCGCGCTTTGGAACAAGCGGATGGGTTGGACAGTGTTTTTGCCCATCATATCACGAATAAGGCTGGCAAGTACATTGTGTTCTGCGCCAACAAGGAGCACATGGACGAGATGGTGTCCCATGTGCCGGAGTGGTTCGCCGGGGTCAACCCGGACGTGGTGGTATACGAGGCTTACTCGGATGATCCGAATACGGACAAGGCGTTTGCGGACTTCAAGACGGATACGACCAACCGGCTGAAGCTGCTGTTCTGCATCGATATGCTCAACGAGGGCGTCCATGTGGAAGGTATTTCGGGCGTCATTTTGTTCCGGCCTACCATCTCGCCCATCATCTACAAGCAGCAGATCGGACGCGCCTTGACCGCTGGTGATAATACGACACCACTTATCCTAGATGTTGTCAACAACTTTGAAGGTCTGACCAGCATTTCCGGTCTGCAAAGTGAGATGCAGGAGGCGGTTCATCGGCTCTATGCCAACGGTGAGGGTGACAAAATCGTCACCGAGCGGTTTGAGGTCATCGAGCAGGTGCACGACTGCCGGGTGCTGTTTGAGCAGCTGCAGGCAAGCCTTTCTTCCAGCTGGGAGCACTACTTTTCCGAGGCGAGCATTTACTACGCAGAGCACGGCAACCTGAATGTCCCGAAACTGTATAACACGCCCAGCGGTCTGAGCCTTGGGGTGTGGCTGGTGACCCAGCGCCGGGTGCGCGAGGGGCAGATCCAAGGAAATCTGACCGAGCAGCAGATCGCACGGCTGGACAACATCGGCATGGTCTGGGGCAACCGGAAAGAAATTGCGTGGCAGCACGGATTTGAGGTTGCCAAGAAATACCACGATACCTACGGGAACCTGATGGTGCCCGGAAAATATGTAGACCCGGACGGCTACCCTTTGGGACAGTGGATCATCAAGACCCGGCAGCAAAAGCTGAACGGCCGCTTAAAAGAAGAACGCATCGCACAGCTGGATGAGATCGGTATGGTGTGGAACATTTTCGATGCCAAGTGGGAAAAGGCTTATGCACTGGCTGCAGTCTATTACGAGGAAAACGGAAACCTGAATATCCCGCGTTCCTATGTAACAGCGGCTGGTGAACGGCTGGGGCAATGGGTCGCAAGCCAGCAATGGGCGTACCCGAAAGGAAAGCTGACGGACGAACAGGTCGAACGGCTCAACAGAATCGGGATGTACTGGGGCAACCGCAATGACCGCCAGTGGAACGAGGGATATCAGGAAGCGAAGCGCTACTTTGATGCCCACGGCAACCTGAATGTACCAGCCGATTATGTGTCACCGGGTGGTTACAACCTTGGAAATTGGGTCAAGCGGCAGCGTTATACCCGCCAGAATCCTGAAAAAAGCTGCGCTGTGCTGACAGAGGAGCGTATTGCAAAGCTGGATGCAATCGGGATGCGGTGGGAGAAAGCGGATTCGAGACCGCGCCGGTTGGAGTTGGCACAAGGACCTCATAGGGAAAGCGAAAAACTGAATGTTTCAGCTAACCACAAAACGGGGGAAGATATCGGTTTGTGTAGTTGATAGCGCGATCCAAAGCACTTGCTGCAATTTGGGTCGGAGAAGTTACGTGAGTCGTAAAAAGAAAATCTAAAGGAGTTATTGGAGAGGATTATGTCAAAGTTTCAGCATGATGTAATGTTGCGGATTGTAAAGATCTTGAATGTTCTGATGATCGAGCTGCCGTTTGCGGCCTGCTGGTTCCTGTACTACTCGCACCAGACCTATGCAAATCTGGAATGGAAGGGTCATTTTGCGATTTTAGGCCTGTTTTTTATCCTGTACATTGTACTCGGTAAAATCTACGATGCGTTCTGGATGTCGATGCAGCGGGTCTCGGAGCTGGTGTACGGCCAGATCCTTGGCGCGATGGCAACCGATGGTATTTTGTACATCGTGATCTGCCTGATGTCCGCAAAGCTCTGCAACCTGTTGCCGGGTATTGCGGCAATTGTGGGGCAGCTGGTGATGGCTGCGATCTGGGCATCTTGTGCACATAAATGGTACTACAAGACCTTCCCGCCGCAGAAGACAGCAGTTGTCTACGATGTACGTCATGGTATGGAAAAGCTCATCAACGAGTACGGTCTGAGCCAGAAATACGATGTGCAGGTTACCCTGAGCGTGTCGGAGTGTCTGGCAGACCTGAGCATTCTGGACGGTATGGAGACTGTTTTTGTCAGTGGTGTTCACAGCCATGAGCGAAACATTATTCTGAAACACTGCGTAGGGAAGGGCATCAATATGTTCGTCATTCCCCGTGTTGGTGACGTTATCATGAGCGGCGCATGGCCGATGCATATGTTCCATCTGCCGATGCTGCGTGTCGGTCGCTACATGGCAAGCCCGGAGTTCCTGTTCATCAAGCGCGCGATGGACATTGTAATCTCACTGCTGGCACTGATCATCTTGAGCCCGCTGTTCCTGATTACAGCCATTGCGGTCAAATCCGATGGTGGTCCCGCCTTCTATAAGCAGGTACGTCTGACCAAAGACGGCAAGCAGTTTGAGATTTTGAAGTTCCGCTCTATGCGTGTGGATGCGGAAAAGGATGGTGTGGCACGTCTTTCTACTGGCGACAAGGATGACCGTATTACAAAGGTCGGTCATATCATTCGCGCTTGCCGTCTGGACGAGCTGCCCCAGTTGCTGAACATCCTGAAGGGTGATTTGTCTGTTGTGGGCCCTCGTCCGGAGCGCCCGGAGATCGCCGCACAGTACTGCGAGGAGATGCCGGAGTTTGCGCTGCGTCTGCAGGCAAAGGCGGGGCTGACCGGCTATGCACAGGTGTATGGTAAGTATAACACCACCCCCTACGATAAGCTGCAGATGGATTTGATGTACATTGCGCATCCCAGCCTGATCGAGGATTTGAAAATCATGCTAGCAACCGTGAAAATCCTGTTTATGCCTGAAAGCACGGAAGGTGTGGCAGAGGGGGCGACTACGGCGATGGGGCAGGAGACGAAGTGATGCAGAATTACAGCGTTTTAATGTCTGTTTATCACAAAGAAAAACCGGAATATTTGAGACAGGCAATAGAGAGCATACAAGCGCAGACGCTCTCCACAAATGATTTCGTGCTGGTATGTGATGGACCTCTGAACGAACCATTGGATAGCGTAATCGCAGCGAAGCAACAGGAGATGGGTGAATCTCTGAATGTTGTCCGCCTCGCGAAGAACGGTGGACTTGGCAACGCACTCAATGAAGGCATCAAGCATTGCAAAAATGAGCTGGTTGCCCGGATGGACAGCGATGACATCGCTTATCCGGATCGATGTGAAAAACAGATCGCTGTGTTTAACACACATTCGGAGGTGAGTATTTGCTCCGGTATCGTGGAGGAGTTTACTACTGATCCGCACACAGTCGATACAAGGCGTGTGCCGCCCGAGACAAATGCGGAAATCGTAGAGTTTGCAAAGAAGCGCAATCCGTTTAATCACCCCTGCGTGATGTATAAGAAATCCGCAGTCGAGGCAGTTGGCTCCTATCAGGATTTCTATCTTCTGGAGGATTATTACCTCTGGCTCCGGATGCTGATGGCAGGATATCAGGGTTACAACATTCAAGAGCCGCTGCTCCATATGAGAGCTGGCTCGGATATGTATTTAAGAAGAGCCGGTTGGAAATACGCCAAGACGCAGGCCAAGTTGTTCAAATTTATGAAACAGCAAGGCTTTATTGGAGAAGGACAGTACATAAAGAGCTGCGTGATTCGCAGCGGGTCGGCGCTGGCTCCCAACTGGCTGCGGAAGTTTATGTTTGAGAGGGTATTAAGGGATGCAGGCTAAGACAGAAAACCGAAATCAATTTGTGGATGTCATGCGTGGCATAGCGATGCTTCTGGTTGTTCTGCAACATACAATGAGTGGATGTACGGTCGGAGCAGAAAACACATTTGTGTTTAATATTGCATGGTCCTTGCAGATGCCGTTGTTTATCTTGATTAGCGGATATGTAACGAAATATAGCCGCCCAATCTCTGATGGTAAGGGGCTGTGGAAATATGTGAAGCGTAGAACGGTTGCTTATATGCTGCCGTGGGCTGTATGGAGTTTTTTGGTTAGAGGTATCATTTTTGGAGAGGATAGTTTCCTAAACGTTAAGCATCTCCTGTGGAATATGGATTCAGGTTATTGGTTCCTTGCAACGATTTGGACGATTAGCATGATTTTTGGCATTGCCTCTTTCATTGCAGAGCGGGTGAGCAAAGAAAACCTGCTGCAGAAGCAGATCGTACTTCTAGGGTGCTACTTAGTGGGAATGGTTCTGCTGGTTGGAATTGGCGCAATTTTAGGACTTTCGTTCTTTGCAATCAAATTGACGCTCTATTATATGCCTTTCTACTATGCAGGGTTCTTGTATGGTCAGTTTGATGACAGGATGAAGGAATCTGAGATTGGCAAAAAGATGATTGATAGTATAGTCGCAATCTGCTTTGCGGTGTGGCTGTTCATTATTCTTAGATTTCCGCTTTATGAGATGTCGGATGGCAGCTTTGCGATTATCTTGCGTGCGGCAACATCGTTGGCTGGATGTATTGCAGTATGTGGTCTCTGTAGGGGAATCTTCTCCAGTAAAATCGGGGGGGGGGGTACTCTTGCATGGGTCGGAGAGCACTCGTTGGAAGTGTATCTCACGCACTATCTGCTTCTCAGCTTGATCAAGTCGGACAAAGTGCCGATTGTGTACAGTCCGGTGGGGCTGGGCCTGGTTCTGGTCAACTATGTGATTACGGTAGCACTTACTGTGATGGCAATAGTGATGATGAACCCAAATGCCGTGCTGAGCTTTGTATTAACCGGAAAGAAAAAGTAAGGGGGTTTTTCTTTTGGGCAGGAAAACAAAGCTTAGAAATTTACATGATGCATGGTCTGCTTCTCAATATCTTCAAAAGCAGTGTTGCAATCCAATTTAGCAGTATTGAAGGGTATTTACTGACTGCCGGAAACTTCGCCCTGACAGTAGGGCTGTGTGCAGTAGTTATCCGTCTGCTCGATCAAAATGCCGTACTCAAGAAAGTATTAAATATTCGATAAAAGTTCAAAGGAGAAACGATATGCATCCGAGAGTGCTGATCGTAGGAACGGTTCCATATAACACAAAATCAACGTCACGCGCTTTTGATGCGTACTTTCACTATTGGGAGAAAGAGAATATTGCACAGATATTCTCTAATACAAAGAAGCCGTGCAAGGGGCATTGCGAGACGCTTTTCCAGATTACAGACCATCGTATCTTGCAGCGGTGGATGGGGAAGAAAGTCGATACTGGCGTAATTTATCATTATGATGAGCTTGACACCGAGTGGAAAGACAATGATTTGGAACTCGGAAATGCAAAAGCAGAAGCTGCCTACAAGTTCGGTGGAAAGCATACGCCTCTTACACATTTGCTCAGGGGAATCCTCTGGCGTAAGAGATTCTGGTGCACGGAGAAGCTAAATAATTGGCTAGATGACTTCAAACCAGAATGCGTGTTTCTGGCTTTTTCGGACGACTATTTTATCCCGCAGATTGCAATGTATGTCGCCAAGAGATATAACGTGCCAATTATCTCCTGCATTGGCGATGACTATTATTTCAATGTGGAAAAAACGCTGAATCCGATCTATCACCTTTATAAATCGACCTACAAGAAATTGATTGACAAGGTTCTGGCTTGGCCGGGTAGTGCGATTTACATCAGCGACAAGATTCGGGATAAGTATAATTCGGAATTTGGACTGGACGGCGAAACGGTTTATTTGACTTCTACGGTTCAGCGTAAACCGTTCAGCGTAATTAACAAAGATTGCCCGGTTATTACTTACTTCGGAAATATCGGTATGGGACGCAACAACTCCCTGAACGATATTGGCTACGCCCTTGGAAAAATCAATCCAGAATATATGCTGGAGGTTTATTCCAACGAAAAGGACGAGCAGGTCTATTCTGTATTCAAGGACAATAAAAATGTCAAATATATGGGTTCTGTGCCGTACACGCAGGTTCAAAAGCGCATGGCAGAAAGCGACATAACTGTTATTGTAGAGGGATTTGAGGAAAAGGACATCAACCTTTCACGGTATTCACTCTCTACGAAGGCAGCGGACGCATTGGCGAGTGGTGCATCCATTCTAACATATGGCTCGCTAGAAAGCGGCATCATTGAGTATATGCAGTCAACGGATGCGGCAATGGTTTGTACGGATAAAGCTAAATTGGTGGATTCGATTACACAGCTGATTTCTAATCAGGAAATTCAAAAGAAATACTACGAACAGGCGATTGTGATGACAAGAGAGCATCATAATCTGCAGGCTAGCTGCAAGACCTCAGAAAATGTGGTTGCAAAGGCAATCCAACATATGAAATAAGTGGCAGAGGATACATGGTGATGGAGAACAACTTTTCAATTATTATTTCGACGTGCGACAAGTTTTCGGATTTGTGGGATGCACATATTTTGCTTTTGAATCAGAATTGGGCAGACCGAAACGTGGAGACGTTTTTAGTAACCGATAAACCCACTGATCGTACTTTTGAAAATGTAACAGTGGTGGCAGCAGGCGAAGGCACGGAAATAACGGAACGTCTGAGAGCAGTGATGCCGCTGATTAAGACAGAGTATGTTCTCTTTACCTTGGATGACTATTTCCTGACGGAAAGGATTTCGACTCAGGCGGTCAACGAAGATATTCAGATCATGGAAAAGCATCAGATTGATTATCTGCGTCTGTTTGTTATGACCATGAAGAGTCTGAGAAACAGAAAAGCTGAGGAATTGGAACAGGGTATTTTTCTGCTGGACAATCATGCAGGCGATTACATTGTCAGTCTGTATGCGGGCATCTGGCGTAAGGATTTCATGGAAAAGACACTGACAAAAACGTTGAATGCCTGGCAGTATGAGGTTGCGTTGACGAATATGGCACGACAGCTGAATGCCCGTTGCGCAGATAGCCGACGCGGGGAATTCCCTATTCTTGACGTGATTCGTAAGGGAAAGGTGCTGACGAAGGCACGCAAGTATTTCGATGGGAATCCTATTTATAAAGGTGACCGAGAGGATATGCGAGTTAAAGATGAATGGATGCTTGAATTCCGGACGTGGCTTCGTGAGTGGCTTCCGAAGCCGCTGTTCAATCTCTCAAAAGCAATCATGAGGCGTAGAGGATATACATTTTTTAGCGATAACCAGTGAGAGGTACGAGGGATGCGTATTGTGCAGATTAACGGTGGGGCAAAAGGAAGCACCGGAAAAATCATGATGGGGATTGCCGAGGTAGCAAGAGCGCAGGGTCACGAGGTAATGTGTGCGTCGCCTATTACCACAACGAACCGTGATGCAGGTGAGGACTGCGGCTATTATCGAATCGGAACATTTAATAGTCGTCGGTTAAATGTTGCGCTTGCCAGAATCACAGGATTCAATGGGTGCTTCGCATGGTTTGAGACATATAAACTTTTGAAGAAGATTGATGAATTCAAGCCCGATATTATTCATCTGCACAGCCTTCATAATTCATATATTAATTTGCCAATGCTATTTTCGTATATAAAGAAGCATGAAATTCCGGTTGTATGGACTCTGCATGATTGCTGGGCGTTCACTGGACAATGTCCACATTTTACAATGGCAAAATGTGATAAATGGAGAACAGGTTGTTTTAATTGCCCTCAGTATAAAGAATATCCAGAAGCATTGTATGATAATACAAAGCGAATGTGGAGGTTAAAGAAAAAATGGTTTACTGGGGTAAAAAATTTGACTGTTGTTACTCCGTCAAAATGGCTGGCGAATCTTGTGAATGAATCTTATTTAAATGAATATCCAGTAAAAGTTATTAACAATGGCATCGATTTGCATGTATTTAAGCCAACAGAAAATGAATATAGGAATAAGTGGGGCGTTAAAGAGGGACAGAAAGTTATTTTGGGAGTTTCATTTGGCTGGGGAGTAAAAAAAGGTCTGGATTGCTTTATAAGATTGGCGTCTGAACTGGATGGAAATCTGTTCAAAATTGTTTTAGTTGGAACGGATGAAAAAATTGATAAGAAGTTGCCCGCTAGTATAATAACAATTCATAGAACGCAGAATCAAAAAGAACTTGCAGGCATTTATACCGCAGCAGATGTTTTTGTGAATCCGACCAGAGAAGAAGTTTTAGGATTGGTGAATGTTGAAGCACAAGCATGCGGGATACCTGTGATTACATTTCGCACTGGTGGAAGCCCTGAGTGCATTGATGAGAATTCGGGTGTAGTGGTTGATTCTTATGAAGAAATGTTAGAAGCAATCATAAATAATAACTGTGCGGACGTTAGCCGAATTACATGCATTAATTCTGCTTGCAGATTTAGTGAAAAGGTGAAATATGGTGATTATATAAAATTATATAGTGATATGGTAGGAGGTTTTTAAAGTATTAATGGTTGAAAAACATGCGCTTCGAGAATTTAAGGTATCTTTCCATGACATCCAACTGTTTGCGGCGTTCTTATTCTTTCTGCTTATTCCATTAAAAAACACTGGAATTATCCACTATGTGATTTGGCTTGGTGTTATTGCAACAACAGCAAATATCGCTTTGACGATTTACAATAACGGCGCAAAAAGAAAATATATAGTATTGTTTTTTGTACTTCTCATTGATATTGTTGTGAGTCTATTTACAACGGATGAACCGTTTGAAAGTGGATTGCTTTATGCCATAGTTTGTTATTTTTCATTATTTTGGGTTATAGCATTAAATAATACTTTTTTGCAGAATAAAAAAACGATTGATACAGTATATAGATTTGGAATACTAAGTGGATTGCTGTTCTCTGCTTATTCACTAATGCCGTTTGCATATTATAGAGATAATAATACAGTTTCACCGACGCTTACATTGTATTTTGGAAACAGTAATCTTGCAGGAATTTATATTTTTGCGGTAATTTGCATTGTCATGATTTATCTAAAAAATGCAAGGAAAAAAGCTTTCGTTGTTATACTTGTTACGTATTTGTTGTATTTACTATGGATGACAGGCGCAAGAACATGTATGATTGCGGCTATATTTGTAGTTGCAAGTGCAATACTGCCTATAAAAATTAGAATTCCCAAAATGATTGTGGCTCTATGCTTTGCATTTCCAATATTGTTCGTTCCAATGTATCTGATGCTATTTAGAAGTGGATATGCTGACCTAATGATAATGGGCAAGTCACTATTTTCAGGTCGTCAAGGAACATTTACTGACTACCTTTCTTTGTTACGTACTAATTTTCAATGGATAGTTGGAAATTTAGGCGAGGCGAGCTTTGCTAATGCCCATAATGCACCGTTGGCACATCTTTGCTCTACAGGTTTATTGGGAACAATACTCTTTTATGGGATGATGCTTAAAAAAACCTTGGCGTGTTGTGAAAATGATAATCCAGTTGCACGGACTGCTTTGATTTGTATTTTGGGGTTGTTTATTCAATCCAGTGGAGAAGCAAGTATTTTTCTGGGAGGATTTCCGGGAATAGAGTTTGTTTATGTGCTTTTCTATCTGGCGGGAAGGAAGGAGCCTTTATGAAAACTGTAATGGTTTCTAATTTTATGAATCATCATCAGCTTCCTTTCTCACATGGAATTTTAAGTCAAGATGGTGTGGAGTATACATTTGTTGCCTTAGAAGCGATTCCGCAAGAGAGACTTGATATGGGGTATGAGGATATGAATCACAAATACCCGTTTGTGCTTTGTGCCTACGATTCTGAGGAGAAAATGCATCAGGCCGAAAAACTAATTGATGATGCAGATGTAGCGATATACGGCTCATGCCCGGATAGTCTGATTGTGCGCCGCACGAGCAAAGGAAAACTGTGCTTTAAGTTTAGCGAGCGCTACTTTAAGGAAGGAACGGGGTTGTTGCAGATCCCGCACAATTTTGCGAGTGCGTGGAAGCATTTGAAACCGTTTGAAAAGGGACCGTTGTATTTCTGCTGTAGCAGTGCCTATACTTCTGCGGATTTGAATTGCTACACAAATTTTAAGAGAAGAACCTTTAAGTGGGGGTATTTCCCGGAGACCAAAAAATATGATGTCGCTGAATTGATGAAGCGAAAGCTATCGGTTACGTCAGCAGGATGGAAGCATCCTCAGGCTTCAATCCTATGGGCTGGCAGGCTTATAGGATGGAAGCATCCGGATGCTTCCATCGAGTTGGCAGCATCGCTTAAAGAAAAGGGATACTCCTTCAGAATGAGTGTTATCGGCAATGGAGAGATGGAAGCGCAGCTCCATGAAATGATTCGGAGCAAAGGCGTAGAAGATTGCGTAGAAATGCTTGGCGCAATGTCTCCGGATGAAGTACGTGCTCATATGGAAAGAGCCGATGTGTTCCTGTTTACCAGTGATTTTAATGAGGGATGGGGAGCCGTTTTAAATGAATCGATGAACAGTGGATGTGCGGTTGTTGCAAGCCACGCAATTGGCTCAGTGCCTTTCTTAATCAAGGATGGCGTAAATGGTCTGATTTACGAAAACGGGAATCAAAAGCACTTTGAAAAACAGGTCTGTAGATTGTTGGACGATGACGCCTATAGAAGAAAGATGGGCGAGAATGCTTATGCCACGATTTCAGATACATGGAATGCACAGGTGGCATCCGGGCGATTTGTTGAATTAGCAAGGGAAATCATCAAAGGCAACACGGCGCAGACTTTGTTTGAAGACGGTCCCTGCAGCAGCGCAGAAATATTGGATAATGGATGGTATCATGCAAATGAATCTTAAAAGAATGCTGCATTTAAATGGCATCAAGAGAACGCTAAACCTGTTTTTGATTAACCATGTATTTGTCGGAACGAAACCGCTTGCGTGCAATATGAAACGAAAATTGCTCCGTGGAATCGGGTGTCCAGTCGGAGACGGGACGACAATAGTTGGCCCTATTGAATGCAAAGGTACCATTGCGATTGGAAATAATTGTTGGATTGGAAAAAACTGTAAGGTCAATGGAAACGGTACAGTCCAAATTGGCGACAATTGTGATCTTGGTCCAGAGGTTACGTTTCAAACGGGCGGGCATGCAATTGGAGATAGAACCCGAAGAGCCGGTGAGGGCGAGATTTATCATCAGGTGATTGGAAACGGAACATGGATTGGAGGTAGAAGTACGATTTGCAACAATTCAACTGTAGGTAATGGCTGTGTTGTAGCTGCTTGTGCGTGTGTGGTACATGATGTACCGGATAATACTTTGGTTGGTGGTGTTCCGGCAAAAGTCATTAGGAGTCTAGAAGTATGAAGATACGAGATTTACTGAGCAGTAAGGTGACAAGAAATGCAAGCTGGATTATTGCCGGACGGGTATATCACATGCTGCTTGCGTTTTTTGTTGGATTACTTACGGCACGATACCTGGGACCAAGCAATTTCGGACTGATTAATTATGCTGCAACATACACATCTTTCTTTGCATCATTCTGTACGCTTGGAATCAATTCGGTTATCGTAAAGAATTTTGTGGATCATCCCGATGAGGAAGGCGAAACCGTTGGATCGGCGATTGTCCTTAGAACGGTTTCCAGCGTCTTATCAGTACTTATGATGGTGTGTATCACGCTGATCGCTGATAAGGGAGAGACTACGACGCACATTGTGGTGTTTCTCTGCGGCATTGGTGTGGTTTTCCAAGTGATGGACACCCTGGACTATTGGTTTCAATCAAAACTTGAATCGAAATACTCTGCTTTTGCGACGGTAATATCATATACGGTTGTTTCCGCTTATAAAGTGTGGCTGTTGGCAACAGGAAAAAGCGTAGAATGGTTTGCCATTTCGACTTCTATCGACTACATGGTGGTGGCTGTTGTCCTTCTTGTCATGTATAAAAAGCACAACGGCCCTCAGTTTAAGTGCTCAGTACGCAAGGCAAAAGAATTATTCTTTAGTAGCTATCACTTCATTTTAGCTGGCTTGATGGTTTCGATTTACGGCAGTACGGATAAGTTCATGCTGAAACAAATGTTGAATGAGTCGGAAGTGGGATTTTATTCAACGGCAGTTTCACTGTGCAATACATGGGTGTTTTTGCTGACTGCAATAATTGATTCTCTGTACCCGGTTATTTTGCAGTCTTTCGATAATAAGAAGCTGTTTGAACGCAAGAATAAGCAGCTTTATGCAATTGTGTTCTATGTGTCTGTGGGTGTTTCACTTCTCTTTTCGCTCTTGGCGTCTCCGATCGTGAGTATTTTGTATGGTGACGCATACGTCCCAGCTGCAGCTCCGTTGAGAATCATTACATGGTATACGGCTTTTTCCTATCTGGGGGTAGCCAGAAATGCATGGGTCGTTTCTTACAGTAAACAAAATTATCTCAAATATTTGTATATCGGAGCAGCAATAACAAATGTATTGCTGAATGCAATTATGATTCCCTTGTGGGGAGCGTCTGGTGCTGCGTTGGCATCGTTGCTGACGCAAATAAGCACAATCCTTTTGTTTCCGGCCCTTATAAAAGACTTGCAGCCAAATGTCAAACTGATGATTGATGCAATTCTTTTGAAGGATGTTTTTTGATAAAAGATTGGGAGGAAAATTAAAATGTCTGCATTTGATAACGCAACCCTTATGATCACTGGTGGTACTGGTTCTTTTGGTTCTACCGTTCTGAAGCACTTCTTGGATTCTGACCTGAAGGAGATTCGTATCTTCTCCCGTGACGAAAAGAAGCAGGACGATATGCGTCATGAGCTTCAGGCCAAGCACCCTGACACTGCTAAGAAGGTCAAGTTCTACATCGGTGATGTCCGCAACCCCCAGTCCATCCGTGACGCAATGCCCGGTGTTGACTACATCTTCCATGCTGCCGCTCTGAAGCAGGTCCCGTCCTGCGAGTTTTTCCCCATGCAGGCGGTTCAGACCAACATCATCGGTACTGATAACGTCTTGCACGCTGCAATCGATGCAGGCGTTAAGCGTGTCGTCTGCCTGTCCACCGATAAGGCAGCTTATCCCATTAACGCCATGGGCATCTCCAAGGCTATGATGGAGCACGTCATCTATGCCAATGCCCGTGTAGCTGCTGAGCGTGGTGGCACGACCATCTGCTGCACTCGTTACGGCAACGTTATGTGCAGCCGTGGTTCCGTTATCCCTCTGTTCATCGACCAGATCAAGGCGGGCAACCCCATCACCATCACTGACCCCAACATGACCCGCTTCCTAATGAATCTGGACGAGGCTGTGGATTTGGTCTTGTTCGCTTTCCAACATGCAAATCCTGGTGATTTGTTCATCCAGAAGTCTGATGCTTCCACCATCGGCGATCTGGCTAAGGCTGTCCAGCAGTTGTTTGGTGATACCGGCACGAACATCATCGGCACTCGTCACGGCGAGAAGCTGTTCGAGACTCTGATGACCCGTGAGGAGCGTCTGCGCAGCCAGGATATGGGCCATTATTTCCGTGTTGCTGCGGATAACCGTGACCTGAACTACGATAAGTTTGTCGTCAACGGCGAGGTACATACTATGGCAGACGAGTCCTACACCAGCCATAACACTACCCGTCTGGATGTGGAAGGCACTGTTAAGAAGATCCTGACCACCGAATATGTCCAGAACGCACTGAAGGGCATCCCGAATGTCTAAAGAAAAGTTGCTGCTGGTTGGAGCCGGTGGCTTTGGCCGCATGGTGGCTGAACAAGCGATGATAGAATATAACTGTGCCTTTGTAGACGATGGGCAACCTGTGGGCACTGACATCTGTGGCATTCCGGTGGTTGGCAGTCTTGCTGATTTGCCGGAGCTGCGGAAGGAGTACGGCTTGCTGGTGGTGGGTATCGGCAACAATCGGTTCCGGGCACAGGTGTATGAGAAGGCGAAAGCCCTTGGCTTTGCTTTTCCCAATATCGTTGCGCCAAGCGCCTACATCAGTCCATACGCAAAGCTGGGCTGTGGCTGCGTGGTGCTGCAAAATGCCTGTGTCCAGAATGGTACGTCCGTTGGCAACGGTGTTCTGCTGAATGCCGGAACGGAAGTCCACTGTGATGCAGCGGTAGGGGACTACGCCCTGATTTACACCAACAGCGTCATTCGCACTGGTGCGACTGTGGGCAACTTTACCCGCATTGGCAGCAACTGCACCATCTGCAATCATGCAACTGTGCCGGATGGCGCAGATATTCCGGACTGCACCGCAGTACACTAAGAGGTGAGAGAATGAACATTCTAGTCACAGGTGCCAAGGGCATGGTGGGGACCGCCCTGTGCAATAACCTGAAAAACATCCGGGATGGGAAGAACAAGACCCGCCCGGCATTGAATATTGAAGAAATCTACGAGTATGACCTGAACTCCACCCCGGCGGAGCTGAATGAGTACTGCCGTAAGGCAGACTTTGTGTTCAATCTGGCTGGTGTGAATCGTCCGGAGAATCCCGAGGATTTCATGAAGGGCAACTTCGGCTTTGCATCCGACTTGCTGAACTGCCTGAAAAAGCACAACAACAAGGCAACTATCATGCTATCCTCCTCCATTCAAGCCACGCTGGCAGGCCGCTTTGGCAACAGCGAGTACGGCCGCAGCAAGAAGGCTGGCGAGGAGCTGTTCTTCCAGTATGCTCAGGAGACCGGGGCAAAGGTGGCTGTCTATCGCTTTGTGAACCTGATGGGACACAGCTGCCCCAAGTACAACAGTGCTGTCAGCACCTTCTGCTGGGCAGTCGCCAATGACGAGCCCTTCACTGTCAACGACCGCAGTACCGAATTGGAACTGCTGTACATCGACGATTTGGTAGAGGGAATGTTCGACCTGCTGGAAGGCAAGGAGCAACACTGTGAGTTTGACGGTGTGGAAACCGTTCTGAAGACCGATGGCCGCTATTGCTGTGTTCCTGTGACCCACAAGGTCACGCTGGGCGAAATCGTGGATCTGCTGCAAGAGTTCAAGGCACAGCCGACTACGCTCATGATGCCGAAAATGCCGGACGGCTCCTTTGCTAAGAAGCTGTACTCCCTGTATCTGACCTATCTGCCCACCGACAAGTTCAAGTACGCCCTGAAGATGAACGTGGACAACCGTGGCTCCTTCACCGAGTTGGTCCATACCGCCGACTGCGGACAGGTAAGCATCAATATCTCGAAGCCCGGCATTACCAAAGGGCAGCACTGGCACAACTCCAAGTGGGAGCTGTTCATTGTGGTGGCAGGTCACGGACTGATTCAGGAGCGAAACATCAACACCGGCGAAACGGTGGAGTTTGAGGTTTCCGGGGATAAGATCGAGGCTGTCCACATGATTCCCGGCTGGACCCACAACATCATCAACCTGTCGGAGACGGAGAATCTGGTGACGGTGATGACCTGCAACGAATTTTTTGACCCGAACCATCCGGACACCTTCTTCGAGCCGGTGTAAGAGAAAAATACTGGTTGACGTTAGGAGATTTTTATGGAACACAATTTTACATGGAAAAATGATGGACGCACCAAGGTCATGATCGGCTGCGGCACCCGCCCGGAGATTATTCGTCTGGCAGCTGTCATCAAGCGCTGCCGGGAATATTTTGACTGCTGCGTGGTCTATTACAATCAAAACTGGGACAGAAACCTCTCCACCGTGTTCTGGGAGGATTTCGAGCTGAAAAACACCTTCGGGGAGTATGGCCCGGACATTCTGGTGCCAGTAGTGGGCGAGAATCTGGGTGTGACCTGCGGAAACATTCTGGGGCGCAGCTATGAGCTGCTCAGCGAGTTGCAGCCGGAGGGCTATCTGGTGCTGGGCGATACCAACTCCTGCCTGTCTGCCATCTCTGCGAAGCGGTTGCACATTCCGTTGTTTCACATGGAGGCCGGCAACCGCTGCAAGGACGAGTGTCTGCCCGAGGAGACCAACCGCCGCATCGTGGATGTGATTTCTGACGTGAATATGTGCTATTCCGAGTTCGCCCGGAAGTATCTGGCAGATACTGGCCTACCCAAGGAGCGCACCTACCAGACCGGCTCTCCCATGGCAGAGGTGCTGCACATGAATCTGGAGAAGATCCAGAAAAGCGACGTGCTGGAGCGTCTGGGACTGGAGAAGGACAAGTACATTCTGCTGTCTGCCCACCGTGAGGAGAACATCGACTCTGAAAAGAACTTCATGAGTCTGTTTACTGCCATCAATGCGCTGGCGGAGAAGTACGATATGCCCATCCTGTATTCCTGCCATCCCCGCAGCAAGCATCGTCTGGAACAGAGTGGCTTCCAGCTGGACCCTCGCGTCCGGGTCAACGAGCCACTGGGCTTCAACGACTACAACAAGCTGCAAATGAACGCTCTGGCAATCGTCTCCGACTCCGGCACGCTGCCCGAGGAGTCTAGCTTCTATCTGTCTATTGGTCATCCCATCGCCGCCGTGTGCATCCGTACCAGTACGGAACGTCCTGAGGCACTGGAAGCCGGCGACTTCATTCTGGCTGGTATTACCACACGGGAGCTGCTCAACGCCACCGATATGGCCATTGAGATGAAGCAGAAGGGCGTTCTGGGCAAACCCTGCCCCGATTATGTGGACGAGACCGTGTCCATGAAGGTGGTTCGTATCATTCAGGGATATGTGAATGTGGTCAATAAGATGGTGTGGAGGAAGTACTGATTATCTACACAACGGCCATGCATCAGCATGGCTGTGCTGCTCAAATGTGCTACCTCTCCGTGGTGAGCAGCAGGCAACGGATAATTATCCGGCTAAAGGCACATTTCTATTCGTCAATTCACTCTTTGGATGAGGAAAAAACTATAATGGGAAAGTATTTTGGAACCGATGGCTTCCGTGGAGAAGCTGGAATTACTCTGACTGCCGACCACGCCTACAAGGTTGGCCGTTTTCTGGGCTGGTATTATAACGCTCTGCGTGAGCGTAACGGCAACAACGAGCCTGCCCGCATCGTCATCGGCAAGGATACCCGCCGCAGCTCTTATATGTTCGAGTATAGTCTGGTTGCTGGCCTGACCGCTTCCGGTGCAGATGCTTACCTGCTTCATGTCACGACCACCCCGTCTGTGGCCTACATCGCCCGTGTGGATGACTTTGACTGCGGCATCATGATTTCTGCCAGCCACAACCCCTACTACGACAACGGCATCAAGCTGATCGACTGCTACGGCGAGAAGATGCCCGAGGAAATCCTGTTGCTGGTAGAGGACTACATCGACGGAAAGCTCCATGTGTTCGACAAGGACTGGCCGGAGCTGCCCTTTGCTCACCGGGAGCACATTGGCTGCACTGTGGACTATGTTTCTGGTCGTAACCGCTACATGGGCTATCTGATCAGCCTCGGTATCTACTCCTTTAAGGGTGTCAAGGTCGGTCTGGACTGTGCCAACGGCAGTTCCTGGAACATCGCTAAATCTGTGTTCGATGCTCTGGGAGCTGATACCTACGTCATCAATGCACAGCCCAACGGCACCAACATCAACAACAATGCGGGCTCCACCCACATTGAGGGTCTGCAGAAGTTCGTGGTAGAGAAGGGGCTGGACATCGGTTTTGCCTATGATGGCGATGCTGATCGTTGCCTGTGTGTGGATGAAAAGGGCAATGTCATCACTGGCGACCATATTCTGTACATCTACGGCTGCTACATGAAGGAGCGTGGCAAGCTGCTGACCAATACCGTCGTTACCACGGTCATGTCCAACTTTGGCCTGTATAAGGCCTTTGATGAGAAGGGCATCGGCTACGCCAAGACCGCAGTGGGTGACAAGTACGTCTATGAGTACATGGCAAAAAATGGCTGCCGCATCGGCGGTGAGCAGAGTGGTCATATTATCTTCAGCAAGTACGCCAGTACGGGTGATGGTATCCTGACCAGTCTGAAAATGATGGAAGTAATGCTTGCCAAGAAACTGCCCATGAGCAAGCTGGCTGAGCCTTTGAAGATCTACCCGCAGGTTCTGGAAAATGTCCGTGTG
This sequence comes from Faecalibacterium sp. I4-1-79, assembly GCF_023347235.1. Taxonomy (GTDB): domain Bacteria; phylum Bacillota; class Clostridia; order Oscillospirales; family Ruminococcaceae; genus Faecalibacterium; species Faecalibacterium tardum. The sequence continues at coordinate 700,192 of NZ_CP094467.1, forward strand.
ACCGACAAGAAAGCTGCACAGGATGACGAAGCAGTGCAGGCAGCAGTCAAGGCCGTAGCTGAGGCACTGGGCGATACTGGTCGTATTCTGGTGCGCGAGTCCGGCACTGAGCCTCTAGTGCGCGTGATGGTAGAAGCCCCTGATCATGACACCTGCCAGAAGTACGTGTCGCAGGTCGTGGAGGTCATCAAGAACAAGGGCTACGCTGTCTGAACGTAACTTGATAAAGTATACGGACTAATGTATATTTCACCTGTGCTCTTGAAAACTAGTTTTTAAAGGGTTATATTTGAACCGTGGGAAATTTCTCACGGTTTTTCCGCTCGAAACTTTGCACACCTCTACGCGGTGAGCGGCAGGCAACACAGTAAAAGGTGCTGTGGCGAAGATGCAGATATTGTATTTTATGAATTGGAGGAACACAGCATGAGACACTTCGATGAGCTTGATAAGCGTCTTGATTACATTGAGTTCCGGCAGGAACTTTTATTTGAAAACACTGATTTGACCAGATTGCTTTTTGAATATGAAATTGACCGTAAACAATACAAAAAGATTATGGATTTGATGGAGGCATACAGAAAAAAGCTGGATAATAAGGAAAGTGTAAATCATGGCACATTCGAGACGGAGATGTTCCGAATTGTTCCTGAGTGTCATGAAGATTACCACATGTGTGAATATATTGCTAGAGCGTTTATGGATGAACACCGTTGGGAAGAAGTTTTTCCGGCTCTGTATGGAGATATGCCAAAATATAAATTTTTAAAGAGTGAAAATGGGTGAATGGTTAATGGCTTTTTTTGGCTTCTCTCAATTCAAAACATTTTGGAATTGGATTGGGTTGGCTGCGGATCTATTTGGAATTATGGCTTTAGCGATAACGATTTGGCAGATTATGCAAGTTAAAAGCAAAGTGAATTCTTCTATAGATGCCATGAATGAGCTGAAAAGACTCCAAGAGCAAGAGCTACTTAAAAAGATTTTTAAAGAACTAGAAGGTCAGCAAGAAAACCTGAATTGGCTATTAGAAAAACATGGACAGAGTGGATATCGGGGGACAATATTCGAAGAAAAAAATGCAGTGATAGTAACAACTTTAACACATTGCGTTAATGAATTGCCAATCAAATATAAGGAAATCTCTGACCCAATACGGTCAACGGTACTAGAACTACGCAGTTATAATGGTGAAGGTAAAAAGCATCTCGAAGAAGCAGAGGGCTATTTGTACAGCGCAATACAAGCCGTTAAAGTAGCGGAAGAACAGTTTTCGGTAGATAATATAAAAATGATTGCGCATTCGGACTAACCAGCAAAAAATGTGAGACAAGGTGTTAGCGCCGTGTGGACTGAAATCCAGAAGTTCACACGGCATATTTTTGAGCACGATATATAGTTTATGACGGAAATAAAATGAGGTGAAAATCAGTGAGTAATACACGCGCGCGCAAGCCCGGCGGTGGGCGGAAGCCATCAAAGCCAGAGTACAGTGCAGCCAAGAACCTGGCACAGCAGATGAAAGCAGCTGCTGACCTATATATGGATAAAATGAGCCTGCAAGCCACCGCAGATGCCCTGTCCCTCAACCCTATCAAGGTTCGGAAGCTTCTCATCACAGCCGGGGTCTACGAGTCGGACACGGCAAAGCTCGTCCAGCAGACCTTTAATGCCTTCAGAGAAACACAAAGCTATTCTGCTGCTGTCACTTCCACTATGTCGGCTTTGCAGCTGTCCCGTCCCTCTGTGACCTCTTATCTGCCGTATGAGAAAGGCGTGTACTTCCCGGAGGAAGCTGAAGCGGCGAATATCAGTGCAGGTGCAGAGAGACAGCGTCACTATCGAGCGGTGGTTGCGCTGAAGAAGGATCCCTGCGAAGTAAATCTCTGGAAGTGCGTGGTGGCTTTTCGGGGATACAAGTTCAAGACGATGTCCGGCTTGCCCTTTACCTATACGCTGAAGAAGGGCAGGGGCGATGAGTTCACCAAGGAGCTGTGGATCGACCGCAGAGAGGACAGCAAGAGCCTTGCGTGGAGCTCCGTGATGCTGGCGTATCATAATATCGGTAAAATCGGAGAGGTAGTGGACAGACCCAAGGCTCTGGGAGATATCCGGGGTGTGTCGTATATCTATGGGTTGTTCTACCGCTTTGGCCTGATCGACGTGCCGGACAAGGCTAAGGAGAAGATGGGAGGAAAGAAACACTAACGGTTGTGACGGTGTTGTGATGCGCGAGTTGCGCAAAATCAACAGAGCTTCGAAAATATTTTCGTAAATTTGTAGTTGATAACTAAAACCGATCGCAGTATAATCGAGTCGTAAACACCAATTTGGTGTGAAAAATCCAAATTAAACCACCGCAAATACAACCTAAAAAATGAGAAGGAGGCCCCTCGATGCGTGATGACAACAAGCTCCACCGTGAAAAGAGATACGTTGAAGTGGACGTTCGCTTTACACCTGATGGCAAGATCCGCCCTCTTGCCATCAACTACGACAAAAGCCATATCTATGGAATCGACCGTGTTTTGGCTGTCAGGCGTGGCACATCGCGCCTTGGCGGGAAGGGGCAGTGCTTCACCTGCATGATCTGCGGGCAGAAGCGGAATCTCTGGCTTGAACAGGGCAAGTGGTTCGTGGAAGCCTACTGCTCTGTGCCGGAAAGCTGTGTTTCGTAATGGCAAGGTACTTATCCCACGCAGACTTTTCGCGCATAGCGGGTAAGTATATCGACCAGTACTATACCTGCTTCGGGATCAGCAAAGATGACCCGTCACCTATTAACCTAGAGCAGTTTGCAAGTTCTGTTCTTGGGCTGAATGTGAAAATGCTGCCGCTGTGCAGCGATGGCAGCATCCTCGGGTTGACCGTTTTCCAGAAATGCAGGTTTACTGTGATTTTGGAGGATGGGACAAAGCTTGTAGAGGTTTTTATGCCGAGGGACGTTGTAATCGATTCCGCCCTTGCGGCAGACAGCTGCACCGGATGCCGGAATTTCACGATAGCGCATGAAGCGGCACACCATATTCTGGCTGACCTGTTCCCGAACGACTACGGAAAAGCAGTCAAGTGCCGTGGGCACATTGCCTATCGGGAACGAAACGGACAACCCTCATGGGAGGAATGGCAGGCAAATACCCTTGCGGCAGAGCTGCTGATGCCAACATTTCTGGTCAACGCTGAAATAGAACGGGCAGCGCTGTGCCTGCCGAATGGAATCCTGTACCAATCCGCATCTGACCCGAACTATGAAAAAATTCTGGAGATGGCTGCGCGGATGGGAGTATCGTGGTCTGCTATCAGGATCAGACTACAACAGGTGCAGGTCATAAAAGGAAAACCCATCCACTGCCATCCATTGGACATCGTCCGTTTTGGAGAATAAATATGATTCAGTCAAACAATCGCTCTTTTAAAAATAAACCACTAAACAATATACAGCAGGCGCAATTCAGCATCGGCTGGAGGTTTTGTCCTGTTTGCGGTAATAAGCTATACAAAAAAATTGATGGGTGTTCCGGCACACTGCAAGTAAAATGCAGTAAGTGCAAGGAGACCCTGAGGCTTGACCTGGCGTTCAGACGCCGGTGATTTTCCAGTCATTTTAACAAATACGGGTGCATTGCACCCTGAATATGGACTGTTCGCTCCGAGCAACGGGCCATTGCCGCAAGGCAATGTATGAAACGCGCACCAAATAGCCGGGCAACAGCTGATAGAGTGATTCTACTTTTAGAACCGCTCTGTTAGTTGGTTGTCCGGCTATTTTTTTAGCCTTCAGGTAGCCTGCTCCCGTAAAAAGGAGCAGGCTTTATGTTTGTCCGGTTTTCGTGGATGCCCCAAGCGGCGAAATATCCGTAGCCTTCCAAATTTTCGACTTTTCACGACTTATCGAAAATTTGGAGGTTACACATGAGTTTCAATAATGGTAATGAACGTCGCAAGCTGAACGCAAAGTGGGAGCAACTCCGTGTGCAGTACCGCGAAGCCGGAATGAGCGAAGAGGCAATTCAGGCGATGTATGAGTTTGATCTGGGCGTCCTGAACAGTGAACGCGCCTATGATGCCAACACGGTGGCAGTCTGTGATGGCGAAAATGACGTTGACGCAAGGAAAGCAATGGTACCCGGAAAAGACCATTGCCCTTTACATATAGTGTTTTCTTTTAAATAATTGACATATTGAACTGGAAAGGAGAGGACAGGAATGAGCGAGATCGCAGCCTGCACTTTGATTCAGGAAGCGACCGTACAGCAGCTTCTGGATTGGCACAGGGAACTGACCGATGCCCTTCAGTATGCCGTTGACAGTAACTGGCTGAAAACGAACCCCGTCAAGACGGTTGACCCCTGCCTTGATAACTCCCCGGTACTTTTCAACGATTTTCTCATGGACTGGTTGAAAATGATGAAGTCCCGCGTGGCAATCACGACCTATGCAAACTACGAGATCGTCATCACACGCCGCAGATAAAAAACAAAACTCCCCCAGACAAGCTGAGGGAGCTTCTTTTTATGCCGGTGGTGGGGGTCTCCCGCGCACTGAGCGACAGCCCGCAGGGCTGATCGCTCGCCCTGCAAAGCAGGGCCGTGCTGTTCGACCCGCTCACACGCCGCAGATAAAAAAGAAAACTCCCCCAGACAAGCTGGGGAAGTTCTCTTTTTTATGCCGGTGGTGGGGGTCGAACCCACACGTGTTATTAGCACAAGGGATTTTGAGTTTTTATCCTCATCTTCCATCTGGTGTCATCCAGTGATATCTAGTGATATCTGGTTCCCACTGTGCAAAGGAAAAATTCACGCCTCAACGAACAATAATTTGAAATATCCACGATTTTTCGATGCGTTTTTCCTCTACTCTGTTTTTTCGGTTTGGACCGCCCAAATGGAAATTGGAGGGATGTTCAGGAGGGATGCAGGGCAAAACGCTCCTCTGCTTAGGCACAAAACGAAAGGAAAGTCAAGGATAATGAATCAAAATCAAGCAAAAGAGTATTATAAAAAATTATTTGTGAACTATCCTGATGTGCTGTCTGTCGAAGAAGCAACAACTTTACTCGGTTTCAAAAGCCAGACTGCCATCATCAGAAGAATCCATCAACATAGAATTCGCTGCCTGAAAGTCGGACGATCTTTCATGATTCCGAAAGAATATCTCATCGACTATCTTTTGGATAGCTAAATTATATAGCCATTATATTACATAGCGCACCACTTTTCAATAAGAAAAGAGTGCGCTTTTTATTTTCAAACGAAAGGCGGTTGATTTTTTGAACACAAGCTGGAGCAAAACGTTGAAAAAGCCACATGACCCTTGACTACTTTTACGGACAAGCCGGAGAACTGTTTTCATTCTACCGCATTCCCAAGGCTCTTTTTCAGGAGCCACGGTTCCAGAGTCTGTCCACCGATGCAAAAACCCTGTACGGCATCCTGCTGGACCGCATGAGCCTGTCTGTGAAAAACGGCTGGCTGGACGAGCAGAACCGGGTGTTCATCATCTTCACGATAGAGGATGTCAAGAGGGCGTTGTGTTGCGCAGACAACAAAGCGACCAAGCTGCTCCGGGAACTCGAAAAGTTTGGTCTGATTGAACGAAAACGCAGAGGTCTGGGAAAGCCAAGTTTGGTGTATGTGAAGAACTTTTCGGCAGAATCGTCAAAATCAATATTCCAAAATCGTGATTTTCACGATTCTGGAGGCTTCAAAAACGCAAGTCAAGACCCTTCAAAATCACGATGTAATAAGACTAAAGACCTGCTAATAAAAGTCAAGTCCCAAAACAAGAAAATTCGCTAACCGACCGCTGCCCATGACAAACAGTATTCAAATGCTGGTCAAAACACAGCGAGGGCGACGGAGGGGATAGCAAAGCAAGCCCAGCCAGCCCTCGCAAAATCAGGATAGCATTTGAATGCTTCGGTTTGTCAAGGGTTCGCTGCGCCAGCTAAGCGGTTCTTTGAATTCAGCTCAGGCTCAAGAGGAAATTACGACCAAAAACAAATATCCATGCTTATTTTGAGTGTTTGGAGTCCATTACAGCTTTCACTCTAGCATAATAGATTCGCAAGAACTTGTTGGCTGAAGCCATCATGTAAACTTTGTAGGGTTTTCCCTCAGAGCGCTTTTTGTTCATGAATTGAAAAACCGGCTCATCCTGAGGTTGTGTCTTCAAGATGACAGTCATAATCAGAAAGAGCGTCCTACGTAGAACAGCCGAACCCACTTTACTAATTCCGCTATCGTTGCCCACAATCTTGCCAGAATCATTTGGCTGCGGTTCAATTCCTGCAAATGCAATGAGTGATTTCTTGGATGAGAAACGACGGACATCTCCGATCTCAGCCATCAGTTGAGGACCGAGAGAAGGGCCGACGCCGTACATTTCCATCACAGTATCAAATTCCGGAAGCTGTTGAGAAAGGCGAAGCATCTCCTGCTGGAATGCAGCCACGGACTGAGATACGGCTTTCAGCTGAGCGACCTGTTGCTGAATAAGGAGTTTTGAGGTTGGGGATTTTGGAAGAGAAGCAGCATTGACTGCACAGGCATAGATCGTATCCGATTTTGAGCGAGTGAAATTATATCCGTGCTTCTGACACCACTTTAAATACTTTTTAGCAAAGGCATCAGAGGAAAGGCTTGAAACACACTCACTGTGCCAGAAGTCTCCAATGAAATCGACCCATTTTTCGCACCCGTTGCTCTTTGCGGGGCTTGAAAATAGCTTGTTTGCATCTGGAAAGGTCAGGTCAAGAGATGAGATCAGATTATTCTTCAGCATAGTACGAACTGCCACGGCTTGCTGGTACTGACGATAACAATTCTTCAAAGCCAGCCGGGTATCATCTTCGGGAAGATACTGTCGTAGCCGTGTCCACTTGTCGAGCGTATAGTTGGCGATTTTAACAGCGTCTTTTCTATCCGTTTTGACACGTCTTAAACTGTTGTTGTCATAGTCATGAATCAGAACAGGATTGACTACGGAAACGAATAAGCCCGCATCGTGTAAAACGAAAGCAACTGGTTTGTGGTAATTCCCGGTGGCTTCCATGACGACACGGGTCTCTCCGTCCAAAGCTTTGAGCTTCCCAGCCAGATCGTTCAGGCTTTGGGCGGTGTGTAAAACTTCAAAGGGTTCGAGTACTACTTCTCCAAAGGGGCGCATGACGCAAACCATGCTCTTTCCTTTGGAAACGTCAATGCCTACAGCGTTCATAACGGTTCCTCCATTACTTTGTATTTGCAACCGGAATCCATCTTTTACTCGTTGCCGATTCAATCTATTGGGTGACACGAACGCTCCGCTTGGCGGGTGGCTCAACCTGCTTAAAACGAATGCTACAACAAGAGAGATGGTCAACTGTCTTTAGAACGGGCGTAGAAGCCCAGAGAATGATGCGTTAGCCGATTACTCTCTTATTGTAGCTTAGGTACGAGTTGGAATGGAATATGGCTGGCTGCCATATCCGGTTCCATGTTTATTGTAATAGAGAATGATACTGAAATGAGTGAGACTGATCCATTCAATTCTGAAGAAGCGGATGGGATGAGCAAACGCACCCAACTGGAAGAATATTTTTCTCAGTCTTTGGAGATAGACCTTTTGCTCCGGCTCTGCCCGGATGACAAGGACATTATCTACCAGATCGTAGACTTGCTGGTGGACACCTGCGCTACCAACCGTAAGCTGCTGCACATTGCTGGGGACGATAAGCCCGCCGAGGTGGTATGCAGTCGGTTTATGAAGTTGAACGCCGACCACATCCGCTTTGTGCTGAAGTGCTTTGCAGAGAACAGCAGCCCGATCCGTAACATGAAACAATATCTGCTCGCTTCTCTGTACAACGCGCCCACCACCATGCAGCTTTCCTACCAGAACCAAACCAACCACGACTTAGCGAATCGGAGGTGATGAAAATTTCAAAGAAAGCAACCACGATAGCCATCGTCAACCAGAAAGGCGGCACCGGCAAGACCACCACCTGTGAAAATCTGGGCATCGGGCTGGCGATGGAGGGCAAAAAAGTTCTGCTGGTGGACACTGACCCGCAGGGCAGTCTTACCATCAGCATGGGCTGGCAGCAGCCGGACGAGCTGCCTGCCACATTGTCTACTCTGATGCAGAAAGCCATGAACGACCAGCCTATCCAACCCGGTGAGGGCATCCTGCACCATGCAGAGGGCGTAGACCTCATCCCTGCCAACATCGAATTGGCAGGATTGGAGGTGGCTCTGGTAAACAGCATGAACCGGGAAAAGATGCTCAAACAGGTGTTGGACGGAGCAAAACGGGAGTACGATTATATCCTGCTGGACTGTACTCCCTCCCTTGGTATGCTCACCATCAATGCACTGGCGGCGGCAGACACTGCTTTGATACCCGTACAGGCTCAATATCTTTCTGCCAAAGGTCTGGAGCAGCTTTTGCAGACAATCTGTAAGGTACACCGGCAGAAAATCAATCCGAAGCTGAAAATCGAGGGCATCCTGCTCACCATGACGGACAGCCGCACCAACTATGGAAAGCAGATCGACACTTTGATTCGTCAGGCATACGGTAGTAAAATCAAGGTGTTCGACCAGACCATTCCCCGGTCTGTTCGTGCTGCTGAAACCAGTGCCGCCGGCAAGAGCATTTTCCAGTATGACCCCAAGAGCAAGGTGGCAGAAGCCTATCAATCTCTTGCGAAGGAGGTGTTGGTGGATGCCGAAAAGCGGCTTAAACGTAGCACTGAAAGGTCTCGATGATATTTTTTCGACCGAAGAGTCCCGGCAGGAAGAACAGCGGGAGCAGGTACAACAGATTCCCGTCAGCGAACTTTTCCCGTTCAAAAACCACCCGTTCAAAGTTCTGGACGATGATTCCATGACCCGGACGGTGGAAAGCATTTCGCAGTTCGGTGTGCTTGCGCCGCTGATTGCCCGCCCCAGACCAGAGGGCGGCTATGAGATCATCTCCGGGCATCGTCGGAAACACGCCGCAGAGCTTGCAAATCTGGACACCGTGCCTGTCATTGTGCGAAATATGGAGGATGATGCCGCCACGATATTGATGGTCGATTCCAATTTGCAGAGAGAACACATCCTGCCCAGCGAGCGGGCATTTGCGTACAAGATGAAGCTGGATGCAATAAAAAATCAAGGTGCTAGGTCAGATTTAACTTCGTCCCAAGTTGGGACGAAGTTGAGAGCCGATGAAAAAGTAGCAAAAGATTCAGGCGAAAGTCGCAATCAAGTCCAGCGTTTTGTGCGTCTGACGAACCTTGTCCCTGAATTGCTCGACATGGTGGACGAGAAAAAAATCTCTTTTAACCCTGCGGTAGAACTGTCCTATCTGGACGAAAAACAGCAACAGGATTTTTTAGAAGCAATGGATGCTTCCCAGAACGCACCATCTCTTTCACAAGCCATTCGGATAAAAAAGCTGGCGCAGCAGGGTGAGTTTGACTATGATGCAGTCTACAACATTATGAATGAGGAAAAGAAAAGCGAACTGGACACCGTGACCATCAAAAACGAAACCCTGCGGAAATACTTTCCACGCAATTACACGCCCCGGCAGATGGAAAGTATCATCATCAAGCTGCTCGACCAGTGGCAACTAAAAAAGCAACAGGCAAAACAGAAGAAGCAGGAAGAAGCGCGCTGATCGCAGACTGAACCAAAAGACCCAGTTCCGGGTCTTTTATTTTGCAAAAATTTTGGAGGAAACGTCTATGAACTTTACTACCACTCACATCCGTTCCGAGAAAGTCACCATTAATACTCGCATCTACACGATTCTGAACGGCAGAAAAAAGCCTGGTGAAGTCTATCTCGCAGCCATTGCCCCGGATATGGAGCTGACCGTCATCACGCTGGATGAGGCTCCCGGCATCCTGCCCTGCTTTGAGGAGGATAATGCTTGCCTGAACCTCCCTGATACCTCACTGCTGCTCTGCTACAATCCGGCGCAAGTGCTGAAGATAGGCGGCAAGCACTATCTGACCGGCCCGGTGATTCTGGTCCGCACCAACATGGACGGCGAGGTCATCTCGCTGACCATTGATGAGGTCTACCTGTTCCAGAAGTATCTGGCAAGCCACAGCATCACCCTGATGGCAGACGACCAGAAGTTGCCCTGCATCTGCATCGACTGAGGTGTGCCATGCTGAACTTTTTTATCGGATTCGCATTTTTTGAAGCGGGTGCTATTTTCGGATTCTTCGTGGCGGCTCTGATGCAGGCGGCACGGAGCGGTGAGATCAGACTGAACGGAAAGGAGGATTCGCATGGCTGAAAACACCTTGTCGGTGCTGAAAATTGCGCCGGGACAGTATCCACAGCAGGTCGAGATCGATAACGACCTGAAGGCTTTGCAGCAGGCGGTGGGCGGTTCCATCGGCGCAAGCTATCCCTTTGCCGACCCGGTTGCCATCGTTTATAACGATGACGGCAAGCTCATGGGACTGCCCCTGAACCGTGCCCTTCGGGATGAAAACGGAGAAATGTACGATGCCGTTGCCGGAACCTTTCTGGTTGTGGGGCTGGGCGAGGAGGATTTTGCATCCCTGACCCCGGAACTGGCGCAGAAGTATGAGCAGCTTTTTCATCAGCCGGAAGCCTTTCTGAAGCTGGGCAACCGTCTGCTGGTGCTGCCGGTGCCTGATGAACCTCCCACAGAAAAGCCCCGCACCAAGCCCCCGGCAGAGCATGAACGCTAAAAGCATCCTGCTGCACGGGAGACTAACTATTAAAAGTCAAGCCCCAAAATGAAAAAATCCGCCAACCGACCGCTGCCCCTGACAAACAGCATTCAAATGCTGGTCTTGGAACAGCGAGGGCGACGGAGAGAACAGCAAAGCAAGCCCGGCCAACCCTCGCAGAAACAGAATAGCATTTGAATGCTTCGGTTCGTCAAGGGTTCGCTGCGCCAGCTAAGTTTCTGTTGGAATTAGCTCAGGCTCAGGAGAAAATCATGCAGCTGTAAGATATGTTTTTCCAGACTTCTGCAAAGCGTAGATCAGCCGCACGAGTTTCTTCATGGCATGGGACAGGGCAACATTGTAGTGTTTTCCTTCGGCACGTTTTTTGGCAAGGTATTCAGCAAAGACAGGATTCCAGTAGCAGACGTACTTGGTTGCGTTGTAAAGGGCATGTCGCAGGTAGCGGGAGCCATGTTTTTCCATGTGAGCATAGCAGTTCGTGAGTTTTCCGGACTGGTATGTAGATGGAGAGCAGCCAGCGTAAGCAAGAATTTTGTCAGGAGAACTGAAATTGGAGAAATCCCCGATTTCTGCAAGGATCACAGCAGCGGAGTTTACTCCCATACCGGGAATCGAGAGAATTGGTGGATTGAGCTCATCTATGATTTTCTGAATAGAATCTTCAATTTCGTCGATCTCGGAGGCAAGTTCTTGAATGAGTTTAATGGTATGCTTCAATTCCAAAGATTTGGCAGGCATGACAGAGCCAATAGAAGCTCTGGCTGCCTCTCGAATCTGGATGGCTTTCTCTTTTCCGTAGCGTCCTTTGGACGCTGTTGTAAGAAGGTTTGTCAGCTTGGTAAGATGGACTTCTGAAATTTGCTTTGCACCGGGATATTCGCTGAGAAGTGCGTAGATTGAAGTGCCATGGATAGACGAAACAAGCCCTTCCAATTCGGGAAACAGAATCGTAGCCAATCTGGACACCGATTGCTTTAGTTTAGCGCATTCCTGAACTTTATCAAATCGGTATCTTGTTAGTGACTTTAGCTCTTCGTTATGGTATGCTATATCCGTGTAGGACTTGAGGTCTACATCGGACAATAGCATAGTTGCAATCGTTCTTGCATCCACACGATCGGTTTTGGTTTTGCGAAGGCTGAGACTTTTTCGGTACAGGTTGGTGTGCAAAGGGTTAATGACATAAGTTGGCAGACCGTTGTCAAGAAGGAACCCAAGAATATTGTAGCTGTAATGTCCGGTAGCCTCAAGTCCTACTTTTATTTTGTCTGACTTTTTGGTGCAGTTTCGAATCGTTTGAAGCAGCTGCTTAAATCCATCCATGTTGTTGGGGATGGTAAAGCAGTCAGCACGAACCATTCCGTCTGAATCAAGAATACAGCAGTCATGCTTATCCTTGGCAACATCAATTCCAACACAAACCATTTTGATACCTCCGGTATATTTATTTCGATGCTGTTCAGGACCACAGACTTCTTTGCTCTTGTAACCTCGTTCTAAATAAACCGTCTGGCGGTATCTAACTGATTAACATTTCAACAAAGAAGCTGTGGTTGGAGCCTCCCGAAAACCGTCTTTGCGGTAGGTGATGTTCCACCAATCCACAGCATCCTGAACTTATTGTAGCATTCCGCTGGAGAGCGGTCTATAAATACTACTATTTTATTATACGAGGTGATGGCAGTGCAGGAAGAAATTGAACAGAAGTCATTCAACATTATGATCTCCACCACAAAGCTGTCCGCCCGGACCGTTCTGCGGGCGGTAAAGGCAGCTTTTCGGCTGTACCAGTCCAAAGCATCCCAAGGCAAGCAGAGCGTCCGCACCCTGTTGCGGCAAAACCGGGGCGTGTCCAGCGTGGAGATCAGCAAGACCGGCATCCGTGGTCTGGAACGCTATGCCAAAAAGTACGGCATCGACTACGCCATCCGCAAGGACAGCTCTGAGGTGCCGCCCCGGTATCTGGTCTTTTTCAAAGCCCCGGACGCAGAAGCCTTCCATTCGGCGTTCAAAGAGTATTCGGCATCTCTGCTGAACAAAGACAAATGCCCCTCGGTGCTGGCACGATTGCAGGAACTGGTGCAGGCGGCGGCAGAACTCCCCGGCAAAGTCCGGCATAAGGAACAGGAGCGTGGACTGTGACCACGAAAAAGCTGACAAAGCTGCTGGCGCTATATCTGCCCTATATCCTGTTGGGGCTGGTGGCAACAAACTTCGGTGAAGCATGGCGGCTTGCCGAGGGCAAGGAACTGGGCGATAAGATCATGTCCATGATGGGCACCGTTCCGCTGGCATTTGCAAACCCGCTGCCTAGCCTGCATCCGCTTGATATTCTGGTGGGCTTGTGCTGCGGCGCAGGGCTGCGACTGGCGGTCTATCTGCGTGGCAAAAATGCCAAGAAGTACCGCCACGGCGTGGAGTACGGCTCTGCCCGGTGGGGCACCGCCAAGGATATTGAGCCGTTCATGGCACCCAAGTTTGCCGATAACATCATCCTGACCAAAACAGAACGGCTGATGATGAGCAACCGCCCGCCTGACCCCAAGAACGCTCGGAACAAAAACGTGTTGGTGGTGGGCGGCTCCGGCAGCGGCAAAACCCGGTTCTGGCTCAAGCCCAACCTTTTACAATGTCACAGTTCCTATGTGGTCACTGACCCGAAAGGTAGTATCGTGGTCGAGTGCGGGAACGCACTTCTGAAAAACGGCTACAAGGTCAGGATTCTGAACACCATCAACTTCAAAAAGTCCATGCATTATAACCCCTTTGCCTATGTTCACAGCGAAAAGGACATTCTGAAACTGGTCACGACCCTGATGACCAACACCAAGGGTGAAGGCAGCGGCGGGGACCCATTTTGGGAGAAAAGCGAGCGGCTTTTGCTGACCGCTCTGATCGCCTATCTGCATTATGAAGCCCCGGTGGAGGAGCAAAATTTCGCCACCCTGCTGGAAATGCTTAACACCATGCAGGTGCTAGAGGACGACGAGGAATACCAGAATCCGGTGGATCTGCTGTTTGAAGAACTCGCAAAAAAGAAGCCCAACAGCTTTGCCGGGCGGCAGTACAAACTTTATAAGCTGGCTGCCGGAAAGACCGCAAAATCCATCCTGATCTCCTGCGGCGCAAGGCTCGCCCCCTTCGACATTCAGGAACTGCGTGACCTCACCATGTATGATGAGCTGCAACTGGACACGCTGGGCGATAAGAAGACGGCGCTGTTCCTCATCATGTCGGACACGGATTCCACCTTCAACTTTCTGATTTCAATGGTCTACACCCAGCTTTTCAATCTGCTGTGCGATAAAGCAGACGATGTGTACGGCGGCAAACTGCCCATCCATGTGCGCTGCCTGATCGACGAGTGCGCCAACATCGGGCAGATTCCCAATCTGGAAAAGCTGGTGGCCACCATCCGCAGCCGTGAGATCTCCGCCTGCCTTGTTTTGCAGGCGAGAAGCCAGTTGAAAGCCATCTACAAGGACAATGCGGATACCATCGTAGGCAACATGGACAGCCAGATATTTCTGGGCGGCTCCGAACCCACCACCCTGAAAGACCTGTCTGAAATGCTGGGCAAGGAAACCATCGACGCATTCAACACCTCGGACACCCGTGGCAACAGCCCCAGTTACGGCACTACGTTCCAAAAGATGGGGCACGAATTATTGAGCCGGGACGAGCTGGCGGTGCTGGACGGCGGCAAGTGCATTTTGCAGTTGCGTGGTGTTAGACCTTTTCTTTCTGACAAATACGACCTGACCCAGCACCCTAACTATAAGCTGACCTCCGACTACGACCCAAAAAACACCTTCGATATTGAAAAATATCTGAACCGAAAAGAAAAAATCCACCCCGCTGATGAGTTCATCGTGGTGGACGCTGATTCGCTCCCGCCTGCCTGACTCGGTAGGCGGTTTTAATTTATCCCGGTCAGAAAAGTGCACCAGAAAATCAACCTTGCTGCGGTTATGCAGTGTAAAACAATAAGATTTCGGGTGTGTACAAATGATCGAAAACGCTTTATAATAAAGGAGAAAAGACTATGGAATTCTTCAACTCTGCTATCGAAGTTCTTCAGACTCTGGTCGTGGCTCTGGGTGCCGGTCTCGGCGTTTGGGGTGCCATCAACCTGCTGGAAGGTTATGGTAACGACAACCCCGGCTCCAAGTCTCAGGGCATGAAGCAGCTCATGGCTGGCGGCGGCGTTGCGCTGGTCGGCATTACCCTGATTCCCCTGCTGAGCGGCCTGTTCGGTTAAGAACGGCGGGCGGCGGTTGCCGCCCGGTACATATTATAATAAGGAAATCCATAGTAACCATCTCACATACAGAAGGTGACGCAGATGAGCGAGATTTTATTGTATCATGGCAGTAAAGAAGAAGTTGTCTATCCCGAAATCCGTATCACACGGTATACAAAGGACTTTTCTTGGGGATTCTACTGCACGAACAACTATCAGCAAGCCTACCGCTGGGCAGACCGCCGTTCTGCCGACGGCCTTGTGAACGTCTACCGCTATGTAGAAAATCCCGACCTGAAAATCCTGCGTTTCCCTGAAATGTCGGACGAATGGCTGGATTTCATTGCAAAATGTCGTGCAGGCGAAACCCATCCCTACGATATTGTGGAGGGACCCATGGCAGACGACACCATTTGGGATTACGTCAACGGATTTACGTCCGGGCAGATCAGCCGTGAAGCATTTTGGGCCTTGGCGAAATTCAAGCATCCAACACACCAGATCAGCTTTCACACCGTAAACGCTTTGCACTGCCTGACCTTTGAGAGGAGTGAACCCATCCATGACCGAAAAGCAGAAAAATGATGTTCTCTATGTTTGCAGCCTGATTGAGACCATTGCCCGCAAGACCAAAAATCATCGGCAGGATGTGATCCGTCACTTTACAAAAGCCGACATCGAACGGCAGCTCCGGCTGGCAGAAGTAAACCATTGCCTGTCCTTTGAGCAGGTTTCGGATGAGCTGATTGAAGATCTCAACATCCCGGAGGGGGATTTTGATACCGCCGCAGAGTGCCGCTACACGGTTCCTTCTGCAACCTCCATCGGAATGCTGTACCAGGGGCTGGTGCTGTCCACCATGAAGGATGATGATGCAGCACAGGCAATTCTGGATGTTTTTTCGTCGTTTATCACGGATGAGATCTCCGATTTCAATTCCAACGTATACTACACCAATCCTGATTATCTCCGCTGCTCCTATCTGGAGGGCAAAATGCTTGCTTGAGAAAGGATTGTTATAATGGCAAAAAATCAACATAATGCAGGGCTTCATTATAGACCTCTCAATCAACTTGGATTATCAAACTTCAATGATTATATAGAAAATCCCATTGATAGTCGTTTTAAGTTTAATCCGCCCCCTCTAAAATGTGGTAAGCTTTTTGGACTTTGCAAAGCTGATCGTCAAAAAGAAAAGCTTCAGAAACATTGCCCGTGGCATCCGCTTCTAAAAATGAAGGCATTCACATTAGAGATCAACGGAGAGGCTGAATACATTTGGTATTGTAAAGAATGCGATTGTTATTATATGAACCCCTTTTGGCGAAATGGAGAAAAACGCATCCTTGATGTTTATCATAAGGTTCCTGTTCGCCGACTTATAAAAACAGCTATATAGCTTTGATTATGATTTGCCGATTGCCGAAAAGCAGTCGGCTTTTTTGTTTCCGTCGAACACTTTTTGTGTTTGCTCATATCATTTCATCTATCATTCATCAATCAAAAATGATAGATGAAATGAGGGCATTGTTCCATACGGCGGCTTGAGCAGCAGCGGAAAGCCCTCTGCAGCTTGCAGTTTTATTAAATGTCCGTGCTCCAAGCCGCGTTTTTATCCACCCATCCATGAAAGGCGGTGCTATTATGCAGTTTTTGACCCACATTATTTTTCTCCTGAATCTCCTCAAGACCCTTATCAACCATTTCAGCTAAGGACGGTGACTGAATGGAAACCGTTCTCAAAGCCATTGCCGACTGGATCAAAGGCATCCTGACGGCAGGCATTATGTCCAATCTCTCCGGCTTGTTTGATGATGTGAACACCCAAGTGGGCAACATCGCACAGCAGGTGGGCACCAAGCCCTCCAGCTTTGAGCCACGGGTGTTCGCCATGATCGAATCGCTGTCCCGGAACGTGGTGCTGCCCATTGCAGGCATCATCCTGACCTTTATCGCCTGTTACGAACTGATCGAGATGATTACCCAGCACAACAATATGGCACAGTTTGAGCCTGCCCTCATCATGCGCTGGATTTTTAAGACTGCTATTTCGGTGTGGCTCATCAGCAATACTTTTGACATCGTGATGGCGGTGTTCGATGTCACCCAAAAGGTGGTATCCGATTCCAGCAGCATCATTGCCGGAAATACCCGTGTCAACGACATTGGCTTGTCCATGCTGCAATCCAGCCTGATGCAGATGGACGTTGGTCCCCTGTTCGGGCTGTTTTTGCAGTCCTTCTTCATTGGCATCACCATGCGCATCCTGTCCATCGTTATTTTCGTCATCGTCTACGGAAGAATGATTGAAATTTACTGCATGGTGAGCCTTGCGCCCATCCCCATGGCGACCTTCGGCAACCACGAGCAGAGCCACATGGGGCAGAACTACCTGAAATGCCTGTTTGCACTGGGTTTTCAGGGCTTCCTGATCTTGATTTGTGTTGCCATTTATGCGGTGCTGATCCAAAGCGTAGCGATTTCCGGGGATGCCATCAACTCCATTTGGAGCATTGTGGGCTACACCGTTCTGCTCTGTTTCAGCCTGTTCAAGACCAGCTCGGTGACGAAATCCGTCCTCGGAGCGCACTAAAGGAGGTGCTTTATTGGCTGCGTATATTTCAGTTCCCCGTGACCTGACGAAAGTGAAATCGAAGGTCGCGTTCAACCTGACCAAACGGCAGCTTGTCTGCTTTGGCACAGCGGCTCTCATTGGAGTGCCGCTGTTTTTTGTTCTCCGGGATTCCGGCGGCAACACTGCTGCCACCCTCGGTATGATGGCGGTGATGCTGCCGGCGTTCTTCCTTGGGATGTACGAGAAAAACGGTCAGCCCATGGAAAAGCTGCTGTCGTACTATGTGCAGTCCCGGTTTGTCCGCCCGAAGATCCGCCCCTACAAGACCAACAACTACTATGCGATTTTGATGAAGGGAGGCGCAACCTATGATTCCGTTTTGGAAAAAGACCGGTAAGGACGGCAAGAAAAAACCGCAGAAACCCGCCGTGCCCCGGACCGCCCAGCAGTCCATCCCCATGCAGCGGATGTTTGAGGATGGCACCTGCCGGGTGAAAGCAAACTACTACACCCGCACCATCCAGTATCAGGACATCAATTATCAGTTGGCGCAGCAGGAGGACAAGACCGCCATTTTCGAGGAATGGTGCAGTTTTCTGAACTTCTTCGATTCCAGCATTAAGTTTGAATTGTCCTTTGTGAACATGGCAACCGACAGCACCGAGTTTGAAAAGAGCATCCGCATTCCGTTCCAGAAGGACGGTTTCGATGATGTTCGTGCGGAGTACAGCCAGATGCTGCGCCAGCAGCTTGCCAAGGGCAATAATGGTCTGACCAAGACCAAATTCATCACCTTTGGTGTGGAGGGCGAGAGCATGGCACAGGTCAAGCCCCGGCTCGACCACATCCAGAATGACCTGCTGAATAACTTCCACCGGCTGGGGGTGCAGGCAAAATCCCTGAACGGTGTCCAGCGGCTGAAGCTCATGCATGATATGTTCAACATGGATGGCTCATCCAAGTTTCACTTTGACTGGAAAGACCTTGTGAAAAGCGGGCTTTCCGCGAAGGATGCCATTGCGCCCACCGCCTTTGCCTTCAAGAACAGCCGCACCTTCCAAATGGGCGGTATCTTCTGCGCCGTCAGCTTTCTGAGCATCACGGCATCCGACATCAGCGACCAGCTTTTGAAGGATTTTCTGGACATGGATTCCAGCCAGATCGTTACCATGCACATCCAGTCCGTTGACCAGAACCGTGCCATCAAGACGGTGAAGCGCACCATCACGGAACTGGACCGCAGCAAGATCGAGGAGCAGAAAAAAGCTATCCGTGCCGGGTATGATATTGACATCATTCCGTCGGATTTGGCGACCTACGGCAGGGATGCCAAGGCTCTGCTGAAAGAATTGCAGAGCCAGAACGAGCGGATGTTCCTCGTCACTTTTTTGGTGCTGAACACCGGCAGGACTGAACAGGAACTGGAAAACAATGTTTTTCAGGCATCCAGTATTGCCCAGAAGCACAACTGCAACCTGTGCCGACTGGACTTCCAGCAGGAGCAGGGTCTGATGAGCAGCCTGCCGCTGGCAGACTGCCAGATCGAAATTCAGCGGGGACTGACCACCAGCAGCACGGCTATCTTCATCCCCTTTACCACGCAGGAATTGTACCAGAGCGGAAAAGAATCGCTGTACTACGGTCTGAATGCTCTGTCCAACAACCTGATTATGGTGGATCGCAAGAAGCTGAAAAACCCGAATGGCTTGATTCTGGGTACTCCCGGCTCCGGTAAAAGTTTCTCGGCAAAGCGTGAAATTGCCAATGCGTTTCTGGTGACGGACGATGATATTATTATCAATGATCCCGAAGGCGAATACTCGCCGCTGGTGAACCGGCTGAAAGGTCAGGTCATCAAAATCAGCCCCAACAGCACCCAATTTGTCAACCCCATGGACATCAACGCCAACTACTCCGAGGAGGATAATCCGCTGTCCCTGAAAGCCGACTTTATTCTTTCTTTGTGTGAGCTGGTGGTGGGCGGCAAGGAAGGTCTGCTGCCGGTGGAAAAAACCGTCATTGACCGCTGTGTGCATCTGATTTACCGCAAATATTTTGCGAACCCCTGCCCGGAGAATATGCCCATCCTTGAGGACTTGTACAACGCTCTGCTTCAGCAGGAGGAAAAAGAAGCCCACCATGTTGCCACGGCTCTGGAAATCTACGTCAAGGGCAGTCTGAACCTGTTCAACCATCGCACTAACGTGAACGTCAATAACCGCATCGTCTGCTACGACATCAAGGAACTGGGCAAACAGATGAAGAAACTCGGTATGCTCATCGTGCAGGATCAGGTGTGGGGGCGTGTCACGGCAAACCGCAGCAGCGGCAAGTCCACCCGGTATTATATGGATGAGATGCACCTCCTCTTAAAAGAGGAGCAGACCGCCGCTTATTCCGTGGAGATCTGGAAGCGTTTCCGCAAGTGGGGCGGTATTCCCACAGGGCTGACCCAGAACGTGAAAGACCTTCTTTCTTCTCGTGAGGTCGAGAATATTTTCGAGAACAGCGACATGATCATCATGTTGAATCAGGCTGCGGGAGACCGCCAGATTCTCGCAAAGCAGCTCAACATCAGCCCTCATCAGCTTTCCTATGTGACCCACTCCGGCGAGGGCGAAGGGCTGCTGTTTTTCGGTAATGTCATTCTGCCGTTTGTGGACCGTTTCCCCACCGATCTGGAACTCTACCGCATTATGACCACCAAGTTGGGTGAAGTCTCGGAGGGCGCGCAGAAATGAGTGAACCGAAACTGAACATCAAAGAGGAATCGTCTACCAAAAAGACCCGTTCTCCCCCGAAAAAAGCCAAGGTAGAGCAGACGGTGCCCAAAAAGAAAAAGCTGAAAACCGATGCAGATAAAGCTGCGGAAAAGGCACAGCATCTGCGGTTTGGCAAGGCGGAACTGACCCCGGACGAACTGAGCCGGTTGAGTAAGGCGCAGAAGCGAGAGATGTACGCTGCCCATGCCGCCCGGTCTGCGGCGCATCACGAAGTTGACCAGTACGAGGATGACAATGTGGGCACGCAGGCGCTGAGCGAGGGCGAAAAGGCGGCAGGAAATGTCCGGGATATTTCCAAGAGCCGCTATGCCCGGAAGCTCAAGAGGAAAGCCAAGATGCAGGGCAAGAAGGGTGCCAGAAACGCAAAATCTTCCGTGCAGAAGCCAACTGCGGCACAAGATACAGGCGCATCCGGCACCGGCGAGGGCGGTTCCAACTGGCTTTCCCGATGGCGGCAGAAGCAAGACATCCGGCAGAGCTACTATGCTGCCGCCCGGTCGGGTACGGCGGCGCAGACCGCAGGTGGCAAAGCGGCATCCAACGGTGCATCTGCTGCCCGGTCCGGCGTGGAACAGGCGGTAGAAAAGGGCAAAACTGCCGTCAGCACCGCCGTAAAGGGGCTGGTGAATGCCGCAAAAGGCAACGCACACGTTCTGGTGATTGTGGGCGTTTTTCTTTTGCTCGTCCTCATGGTGATGTCGGGCTTTTCCTCCTGCGGTATCCTCTTTTCGGGCGGCACACAGGTGTCCGGGCAGACCATATACTCTGCCGAGGATCGGGACATCTGGGGTGCAGAGCAGGACTACAAAAAGCTGGAAAAGGAACTGGATAAAAAGATCAAGCGCACCCCCACCGACCACCCCGGCTACAACGAGTACCAGTACCACCTTGACCCCATTGAACACGACCCGTGGCAGCTCACTTCATTCCTGACCACTCTGTATGATGATTACACCCGGTCGGAAGTGCAGGGCAAGCTGAAGGAGACCTTCAAAAAGCAGTACAAGCTGACCACATGGGTGGAGGTGCAGATTCGGTATAAGACGGTCTGGGTCATCAGTCCGGCAGGTATCCCTGTTCCTACCCAAGTGCCGTATGAGTACAAGATTTTCCACACCAAGTTGGTGAACCGTGGCTTGGAGGTGGTCATCCGGGAGGAACTGGACAACGACCAATGGAAACGCTACGAGATCTTTCAGGACACCTTGGGCGGCAGACCGTATCTGTTCAACGGCGGACTGTCGCCCGGTGGCTCCGATGGCTCCGGCACACCCGGTATTGATTATCAGGTTCCGGCAGAAGCCCTGACGGACAGCGAATTTGCCGCCATCTACAAGGAGGCGCAAAAGTATGTGGGCACACCCTATGTGTGGGGCGGCTCTACCCCGGAAACCGGTTTTGATTGCAGCGGCTATGTCTGCTGGGTGTACAACCAGAACGGCTACGATGTAGGGCGCACTACCGCCAACGGTCTGTGGAACAAGAGCCAGCACATCTCCGAAGCCGATGCAAAGCCCGGTGATCTGGTTTTCTTCAAAGGCACCTATGACACCCCCGGCATGAGCCATACTGGAATCTATCTCGGCAACGGCATGATGGTCAGTGCCGGAGACCCCATCAAGTACGCAAACATTCACTCGTCCTACTGGGAGAAGCATCTCGCCGGGTTCGGACGGCTTTCAAAATGATTGGAGAAGTTACTATGAGCGAAAAATCGGATAAACTGCGGGCGATGCTGGCAAAAGAGAAAGAACGCCGCATCAAGCTGAACAATCGCATCGAGATCCTGGAGCGGCGCATTCAGGAGGAAGATTCTGCCGAGGTCAACGAGATGGTGCGGACGGCAAAGGTCACGCCGGAACAGCTCGCCGCCCTGCTGCGGCAGTCTGCCACCACCACCCCGAACCCTGCTGCGCTGTCTGCCGTGGGTGCAACTTTCGAGAAGGAGGATGCAGATGAAGATTAAGAAACTGGGCGCACTGCTGGTATCGGTGGCACTGTGCGCTGGCATGGCGGCTCCCGCTTTTGCCTATGGCGGTGAGCCTGTGGAGGAAGTGGAACAGCCCGTCCTGACTTCTACCACCGATGAAGAAGATGTAGTCACCGTGACCGATGAGGAGACCGGTGCCCTGACCCCGGAGGGCAACTTGACGCTGGTGGACGATTACCACACCGACTATTCCGATGGCAGCGGTCAGCAGTTCATTACGCTGGTGTCGAAGTCGGGTGCGACTTTCTATCTGGTGATTGACCGCAACGCCAAGGGGCAGCAGACCGTTCACTTTATGAACCTTGTGGACGAAGCCGACCTTCTGGCTCTGATGGAGGAAGATGCTGCCGATGCCTACACCGCTGAAAAAGAAGCAGCGGCGCAGGCGGAACAGGACAGGCTGAAAGCCGAGGAAGAAGCGAAAAAAGCCGCCGAAGAAGCGGCAGCATCCGGCACGGAACAGCCCAAGGAAAACAAGGTCACAAAGATCGCATCCGGCTTTTTGGGTGTGGTGGTGCTGATTGCACTGGCAGCAGGTGGCGGCTTCTATTTCTATCACCAGCAGATGCAGAAGAAAAAAGCCGAAAAAGAAGCCCTCGACCCCGATGCAAACTACACCGAGGACAAGGGCGATTTTGAGATCCCTACCGATGTGCCGGACGAGGACGAAACCCCGGACGAGCAGGACACTGAACCCATCTGATTTCAAGGCGGCATTTTGCCGCCGTACATATCCAAATGAAAACAGATTGGAGGGAACGCTTATTTCAATTCTAGTTGTAGCAGAAAAGCCCTCGGTTGCCATGTCCTACGCCAAAGTCCTCGGTGCCACCAACCGTCAGGACGGCTACCTTGAGGGCAACGGTTATCTGGTAAGCTGGTGCGTGGGTCATCTGGTGGAGCTTGCTCCGCCCAATATCTACGATGCCAAATACGTCAAGTGGAGCATCGCAGATCTGCCCATCCTGCCGGAAAGGTGGCAGTATCTGGTGTCTGCGTCCACCAAAAAGCAGTTTGGTATCCTGCAAAAGCTGATGGACCGCCCAGATGTGGATAGCATTGTCTGTGCAACGGATGCAGGGCGTGAGGGCGAACTAATCTTCCGCCTTGTCTACCAGCAAGCGGGCTGCAAAAAGCCCTTTTCCCGCCTGTGGCTGTCCAGCATGGAGGAAAACGCCATCCGAGAGGGGTTCGCCCATCTCAAACCGTCAACTGAATACGATGCGCTGTACAACGCAGCACTTTGCCGGGAACGTGCCGACTGGATGGTCGGCATCAATGCGTCCCGGCTTTTTTCATGTCTGTACGGTCAACCTTTAGCGGTCGGTCGGGTCATGACTCCGGTGCTTGCCATGACGGTGGTGCGGGAGGCTGCGATAGCCGCTTTTGTGCCGGAAAAGTTCTACACGGTGGATCTGGAACTGACCAGCGGATGCACGGCATCCAGCCGCCGCATTCCTGAAAAATCCGTTGCAGAAAACCTGCTGGAAGCCTGTCGAAGGGAGATGGTGGCAACGATCCAGCGCATCACCCGCAAGGAAAAATCCGAGAATCCGCCGCCGCTGTACGACCTGACCACCCTTCAGCGGGACGCCAACCGCCTGCTGGGGTACAGCGCACAGCAGACGCTGGACTATGTGCAGAGCCTGTATGAGAAGAAACTTACCACTTATCCCCGGACTGATAGCTGCTATATCACCGACGATGACGAGGAAATGCTGGAGGTGCTGACCGAGGAACTGGAAGGCTTTTTTGACATTACCCCAGAAGATGTGGACGAGGCTGTGCCCCGGACACGGCGCACCGTCAACCGGGAAAAAGTCACCGACCACCACGCCATCCTGCCCACCCGCAGTATGCTGCAAGCCGATCTGGAAGCGCTGCCTAAAGGCGAGCAGAACGTTCTGAAGCTCATCATCGCCCGGACGCTGATGGCAGTCAGCAAGCCCTTCCGGTATCTGGAAACCCTGCTGACCACCGAATGTGCCGGGGAGGAATTTACCGCCAAGGGCAAGGAGGTTCTGGAAGAAGGCTGGAAAGCGGTGGAACGTAAGGTGCTTGCCGACATCCTGAACCGAAAACAGGAACTCACCGCCCTGCCCAATGCGGCAGAAAACGAGTGCGGCATCCTTAACGCAGAGCTGAAGGAGGGTCAAACGTCCCCGCCGAAGCACTTTACCGAGGACACCCTGCTGCACGCTATGGAGACCGCCAGTGCGGACAGTATGCCGGAGGGCGTGGAGCGTCAGGGCATCGGTACCCCGGCAACCAGAGCCGCCACCATCGAAAAACTGGTGCAGAAGGGTTTTCTGGAACGCAAGGGCACCAAGAAAAACAAGGTGCTTCTGCCCACGGACAAGGGCAAAGCCCTCATTACTGTGATGCCCGAAGAGATCCAATCCCCGGAAATGACCGCCGATTGGGAAACGAAGCTGCTGCGTATTGAGCGCAGCGAAATGGAGCCGGGTGAATTTATGACTGAGATCAATACGATGATTACCGAACTGGTAAAGAACACGGAAATGAAAAAAGGAGCGAATGCACTTATGAAAAACAAAATCATTGGTGTCTGCCCCAACTGCGGTGCAAACGTTGTGGAGCGTGAAAAGGGCTGGTTCTGTGAATCCAACCCTTGCCGTTTCGTGCTGTGGAAGGACAATGCGTTCTTTAAGCGTCTGGGCAAGCGTCTGGACGCCCATGTGGCAGACAAGCTGCTGCGGGATGGTCGGGTCCGCTTGAAGGACTGCAAGAGCGCCAAGGGCAAGACCTACAACGCCACCGTGCTGCTGTCCTGTGAAGCCGATGGCCGCAGCAAGTTTTCTCTGGAATTTGAGGGTGGTTGCTGATGGAGCAGAAAAAAGAAGCGGTCTACCTTATCAACGATGAACGCTATCTCCACCTCCGGGAAAACGGTGCAGGAGTCGGCTTTGCCACCTACAACAAGGTAACTGGTGAGCCGCTGGAAAGCGGGCAGATCTCGGAAAAGAACCTGCCGCCCGATGGCAGGAACGCCATTTCTGCCGCCCGGAACTGGTATCTGTTTGAACTTTTGGACGATGACCGCAAGGTCATCCAACAGGAAAGCGTAAAGATCCTCGAAAACATCCCGCAGGCGGGCATCGGCAGGCGGCGCATCTGGGAGCCGGAAACGCTGCCGAAGGATGTTCGTCTCATCAACAGCCACTATGATGACCTCTACCGCATTCCCGATGGCGGAGTGGTACAGGTGGATTACCCGGATGGGCGCAGTTTTACGGCACGGGTGGAACATCTGGATGATTATCACTTTGACATGGGCGGTCTGGGCAATGTGTTCCACATCTGCCAGTTTGCCGAGGTCATGGAACGGAACCATGCCGACTTCTACCCGGAAATTCAGACACAAGACGAGCAGGCTGCATGGGAACTGGGCGGCAAAGGCTACCTTGCCATCCAGTCCTGTGAGGATGGATGGGACTACACACTCTACCACAGCGATTATTCTGTGATGGACGGCGGGCAGTTGGATGCCCCGGAACTGACCATTCAGGAAGCCCGTGAGCAGATTCTGGAAGCACACCACATGGAAAAGGGCCGGCGGCTGTTGCAGGACTACGATGCCGTTATGGATAAAGTTGCAGAAGCCGAGGAACGGAGCGCAGACCATCGCTCTTCCACACTGGAAAAGCTGGCAGAACTGGCAAGTGATACGTCTGCGCCAAAATCGTCTGCACGTTCTGCGCCAGAACTGTGAGGTGGACGATGCAGCAAAAATGGAACCAGAATTTTGACGGTGAACCCATGACGGACATCCCGCAAAAGTTTCTGAACGCAGGGTGCGATGTTTATATGGTGATGCAGCTGCGGCATGACGAAAAAATCCTCAATGAAAGATTTGCTTCCATGCGGGAACTGCATCGTCGGGGCAAAACGCCAGACCCGGAGCATTATGAGGTCACCTACTATGCTGATTTGCCCGCCATGTGGCAGGATGTGCCGAACAACGAGATTTTGGAAGAACTATTTCAGATGTTCAACCTCTCCCGTCCGCAGGATTTTGAGGGACACAGCCTGTCGGTCAGCGATGTGATCGCACTCAAACGCAATGGCGAGGTGTCTGTGCATTATGTGGACAGCATCGGCTTCAAAGATTTACAGGGGTTTCTGGACAAGCAGCCGGAACGCCATTCGGTACTGATGAATCTCAAGGAAAAGTGCGATGCCCCGGAGTGCAATCCAACCGTCTGCCGGAAAGCGAGGGATGCCCATGAACTTTAACCACGAAGAGCTCATGCTGATGATGCTCTACAACTCCGGCACCCGGCTGGGGCTTATCCACGAACTGCGGCTGATGCAGTGCTACCTGATGCCCGATGAAACCGCCCTGCGGGAACTGTCGGAGGGTGTTATCGAAAAGTTGAAACTGCTGACCGATGCAGAGTTTGCCGAATTGGAATTTCCCCCGGACTGATTATTGCCGCCTACGGGCGGCGTACATAAAGTATTTTATTCTTCCAAAAGATATGCTATAATCAAATTAGACAAAATTCCTCTCTTCAAACGATTTCTCCGCAATTTTCCTGTGGCTCTGCTCGTATCAAAAATAAGGGACCGATTTTTAATTGTCAGAACGGAGGAACCATTATGGCAATCTTTGAAAAGACCATCCGGAATCAGAATTTTGACCAGCTGCTCCGGAAGCTGGAACAGGAGATCCCGGACAGCAGTTGGTCGGCAGATTTAGAGGCAGGCAGCGATTTCAAAGAGGGCAATACCCGGTGCAGTGTCCGGGTGTTTGAACGGTACAGCATGATGGGCGGCAACCGCCTGAGTCTGACGCTGACCATGTTCCAGAATGGAGATAACCCGATTCGGCTGTCTGCAATTACCGCAGGCGGCAGTCAAGCGGTCTTCTTCAAAATCAATACCATTGGAGAAGAATCTTTTCTGGATGACGTAAAGAACCTGCTGGAAGAAATTTTGGAGGAGTAAAATGTTTTTTGGATGGTTTGACGCTATATTCAGCTTCATTTTCCCAATCCTGTTCCTGCTTTTTATGGGAATGTTTTTCTTTGCCCTAATTTCAAATCTCCGCACATGGAATAAAAACAACCACTCGCCGCGGCTTACCGTTCCGGCAACGGTGGTGGCAAAGCGTACCGATGTTTCGCATTCCAGTAGTGCCAATGCCGGAGATGTGTCCGGTGCGCACGGATACGACACCAGCACGTTCACGTCATACTATGTGACTTTTCAGGTGGAAAGCGGCGACCGCATGGAACTTGAAGTAGATGGTTCGGACTACGGAATGCTTGTGGAGGGCGACATTGGAAAGCTGAGTTTTCAGGGCACCCGCTATCTTGGGTTTGAGCGGAACTAATCGTTCTCCTACATTATATAGTAAGGAGTGCTGTATGAACGATCTGTTTATCCAAGGGCTGACCATCGACTGGAACAGAGTGCGCCCATACAATTATGTTCGTCAGATTCCTGCCATCAGCGGAATCGACACTTTTACATTCCATAAGCCCATTACGTTCTTTGTTGGCGAAAATGGAAGCGGAAAATCTACGCTTCTGGAAGCAATCGCTGTTGCTTACGGCTTCAACGCAGAGGGTGGAACGAAGAACTATTCATTTTCCACATACAACTCCCATTCGGAACTATGTGAGGCTATGACGATTTCCAAGGGGTATCGCAGACCAAAGTTCGGGTATTTTCTCCGGGCAGAGAGTTTCTATAATGTAGCCACCAAGGAAATCGACTATTCCGATGACGATCATCCCTCCAAAGGCTATCACCAAAAATCACACGGTGAAAGTTTTCTCGCCATTGCGCAGGACTACATGGGTGCAGATGGAGTCTATATTTTTGATGAGCCGGAAGCAGCTCTATCTCCGCAGCGGCAGCTCACGTTGCTGATCAACATTTATCGGTGTGCCCAAGAAGGGGCGCAATTCATTATCGTATCACATTCACCCATTCTCCTCGGAATGCCTGATGCTGAAATTTTCAGCTTCGACAATGGCACGATTCATCCTTGTCAGTATGAAGATACGGACAGCTACGTTATCACCAAAACATTTGTAAATAATCGGCAGCATTTTTTGAACCAGCTTCTGAACGAAGAACTGTAATGCCGGGAAAGGACATTCCATATGAGTGATTCTACGTTGAAAGAACTTTGGCAGCAGGTCTCAGAAAAGAAGAACTGTGAAGCAAAGCAGAAAGAACTGACTGCCCAGAGAGATACGCTTGCTGATCGTCTGAAAAAGCTGGAAAAATCCAAGCTGGCAGAACAGGCTGATGTGGACCGTCTGGAGGGGCACAGCCTTGCCGCATTTTTCTATCAAGTGATTGGAAAAATGGATGAAAAGCTGGACAAAGAACGTCAGGAAGCCTATGCAGCCCGTGTCAAGTACGATGCGGCTCTCCATGACCTTTCTTCCGTTGATGCCGACTTGGGGCAGATTCAAAATAGACTGGCACGGCTGTCCGATTGCGAAAGGCAGTATCAAGCTGCTCTTTCCGAAAAAATCAAAAGCATCAAAGCCTCTGCCCACCCGGCTGCACAGCAAGTTGCGGAAAGCGAAAGCCGTATTGCAGCACTGAAAGTCCAAAAGCGGGAACTGCTGGAGGCCATCAACGCAGGAAAGACT
Source organism: Faecalibacterium sp. I4-1-79 (assembly GCF_023347235.1). Classification (GTDB taxonomy): domain Bacteria; phylum Bacillota; class Clostridia; order Oscillospirales; family Ruminococcaceae; genus Faecalibacterium; species Faecalibacterium tardum. The sequence goes on from NZ_CP094467.1 coordinate 729,129, forward strand.
GCCCTGCATACGGTCAATGAAGTTCTGGAAACCCTCGACAATGCCGAGGGCTGGAGTACATGGGACGTAATGGGCGGCGGTTTGATGGCCGATCTTGCCAAGTATGAAGAACTGGACGATGCTCAGGAACAAATCGAACAGCTTCAAGTGGAACTGCGGCGGTTCAAAACTGAACTTTCCGATGTCGAGATCACTGCAGACCTTCAGGTCACGGTAGACAGCTTTCTGAAATTTGCGGATTTCTTCTTTGATGGCCTCTTTGCAGACTGGGCAGTTCTGGATCACATCAACCAGGCACAGAGCAGAGTGGAAAACACCAAGGATCAAATCAAGCGAGTCCTTGCACTTCTGAAAAAGATGCGCGAAGATGTTGATGTCCAGATCGCTGACGAAAAAGAAAAGCAGGAGCAGCTTGCGGTGGAAACCGAGCTGTAAGGTTAGAGCGTTCGCTTATGTAATATGCTCAATTCGACAACTCGGAATTTGACAAAGGAACGTGACCATATGAAAAACAACAGCCCGCAAAAGCACGCTTTCATTTCTTGTCTCATCTTGGTAACAGGAATATTGCTCGTGGTAATAGGCGCAATGACAACAAAGGAGTACAAAATCAACCTGTGCCTGTTAATCGGTGCAATAGTTGTTATTGGCGGCATTGTATATCATCTCATTATGATGAAATGTCCTTATTGTGGCTGCTCGCTTGTTGGTTATAGACCAATCCCTAAAGAGTGCCCAAAGTGTCATAAAAAGTTTGAATAATAATCGATCTTTATTACACCCTTTGCGGGCAACCCCAAAACGGTTGCCCGCTATTTTTATACCCTAAAATCTGAAGAAGGAGGCCAAAATGCCAAGCAAAACCGAAGAATACCTCGCCCTTGCCCAGCGCACGGCGAACGGCTTGACCCGGTATTGGGAAAGCTGGACGGACTACCTGACCACCGCATCCCGACTGTACAAGTATCCCTTTGCGGACCAGTTGATGATTTACGCCCAGCGCCCGGATGCCACCGCCTGCGCCGACTTTGACATCTGGAACAACCGGATGAACCGTTATGTGCGCCGGGGTGCCAAGGGCATCGCCCTGCTGGACGAATCCAGCGGATTCCCCCGGCTGCACTACGTCTTTGACGTAAGCGACACCGGGGTGCGCCGCAATTCCCGTGACCCGGAGGTGTGGCAGCTCGGTCCCGATTTGGTGCAGCCGGTTTCGGAAATGTTGAGCAAGACCTACGGCATCAGCGGAGAGCGTGTCAGCCAGCAGCTTGCGGATGTTGCGGGGAAACTGGTGGCGGATTACTGGGACAACAACGGCGGGGACATTCGTGCCATCGTTGACGGTTCGCTCTTGATGGATTATGATGAAGCCGGGGTGGAGATGCAGTTCAAGTCTGCCGCCGCCATCAGCGTCACCTACACGCTGCTGGAACGCTGCGGCATTGAGCCTGCCGGGTGGTTCGACAAGGACGATTTTCAGGCAATCTACAATTTCTCAACCCCGGATAGTGTCTACGCCCTCGGCGCAGCAGTCAGCGACATGAGCCGGGAGGTGCTGCGTAACATCGAGCGCACCGTAAAAACAACCATTCGCCGCCGCAATGCAGAAAGGAGCCAATATGAATACGAACAGCAGGAACGTGACTTACTCGACCGTCGGGGACTACCAGCTCCCGAACCTAACCCTGAACCAGCCCCGGAAGCCGCTGGGCAAGTACGGCAGGCTGCGCCGGACGTACCTGATGAACCATCGCCCGGTACTGTACAACACGATGCTCCTGAACGGGAGCCTGTACCCGCACCTGATGGAGGTGGAGCAGACGGCAGAGAGCCAGATGCAGCAGACCATGCAGGGACTGCTGAAGCAGAACCCGGCCCCGGACAAGGAGCAGAATCAGATGGCATGGGTGCAGCAGATGAACAGCCTGCGGGCACAGGCAGAGGAACTGGTGCTGATGGAATTGATTTACAGTTAAGTTTCTTTGATGCCCACATTCCCACCGAAGTCCAGCAAATTGAAAAAATCGACCAAGCGGAGAGCGAAAAAACGCCCTCCGCTTTTTCGTTATCTCAAGCGGAAATTGAGAACGAACTGCGCAAGCACGGTTCAGGATTTATGGGCGGTAAACAGCGCATTATGGCAATGTACCAGACCCAGCCTGACCGCAGCCTCCGTGCCAAGACTCTGGCAAAGGAGTACGGTATCGGTGGGCACTCCCACGATTTTTTGGACGGAAGCCGGGGCTTTGTGAACCACGATGGGAGAGGAATGGAATTTGACCATTACCCCGAACACAAGAAATTCACGTTAAGCTGGACGCAGGTGGAAAAGTATATCGACCTGATGATCCAGTCCGACCGTTATCTGACGGACAAAGAAAAGGAGCATTACACGCCCCCTGTGCCCATCACCGTAGAGCCAGATGCTACCTTGACCCATGCCAAAAACCTGATCCGGGATTTCTGTCTGGAGGAATATGATTCTGAACCGGACTTTTCTGACCTGTCCAAGATCGGCATTGCCTACACCCACGCCACCGATGAGGATATTCCTATTCAAGTTAATGTGGATTTGGTGGGATACCGGGTGGAACGGTATCTGGGTGAAGTGCTGATCGACGAGCGGCAGTACGAAAGTCTGGAAGATCTGACCGAAACTGAACTGGAAGCTCTGGATTTTTCGGAATTGGTCAGTGTCACGGATGAAGAACTGGAGCACTACCACAGCAAGGCGGAGGAACGCCCGGCATTGCTGCCGCTGGATGCCGCCACCGAGTACAATGCCCTGAAGGAGCAGCACCCGGATGCGCTGGTGGGCTTTGAGCAGAACGGACAGTTTGAGTTTTACGCAGATGACGCGCAAAAAGTCAGTGAACTTCTGGGCGGCAAACTTCTGGAAAGAGAAACAGCACTGGGCACCGTCCCGGTCATCGGCTTTCCCCGCGACCAGTGGGCGCACCGTGCCAAGCAGCTGTGGCAGTGCGGCGAGAACGTCTATCTTGCCGGGCTGAACGAGGATGGCACCCACCACCAAACCAAGTATCTTCGCCGAGAGGACTATCTGCCGCTGGGCACTACCATCCACATGGAGGGGCGCGCTTTCCGGGTGGATAACGTCAACTTCGATAAGGACAGCGTGACCATGCAGGATGTGGCACTGGCAGAAATGCGGATGCCTATTTTCAGGGAGGAACCGCTGGCAGTTGTCCGGGAGTTGTACGAGGAGCAGGATATGATGGGACACCCCCTGCCCGATTACAAGGTCGGTGACAATGCTATCATTGACCTTCCTACCCGAACCATCGAGGGGAAAATTGGCTATGTCGGTGAAACGGATGTTCGCATCGACACCAGTGCGCACGGACAGTCATGGGATAACGAAGTTATCAATAAGAAACAATTCGAGGAGGGCTTGCGGCAGAACGAACCAAATTCTACCCGGCCAGTTCGTACTGAAAAAACGGTTGCCGTATACCCCGCCAAGGAAAACAATCTGCCGTTTGACATTGTAATTCAGACGATAAGCACAGAATCGCCCACAGTTGAAGCGGAACGCCCCACACTTGAACCTGCCGGAAACTTCCACATCACGGATGATGATTTGGGTGTCGGAGGCCCCAAACAGAAATTCGCCCGGAACATCGAAGCCATCCGTACCCTGTTCAAGCTGGAACAGGAACACCGGGGTGCCACCGCCGAGGAGCAACAGGTGCTTTCGCAATATGTGGGCTGGGGCGGTTTGGCAGATGCCTTTGACCCCGGCAAAGATAGTTGGGCAAAGGAATATGCAGCGTTGAAAGGGCTGCTCTCCGAGGATGAGTACGCTGCTGCCCGTTCCAGCACCCTGAACGCCCACTATACCAGCCCTACCGTCATCCGTAGTATCTACGATGCCGTGGAGCGCATGGGTTTCCACAGCGGTAACATTCTGGAACCTAGTATGGGCGTGGGCAACTTCTTTGGAATGCTGCCGGACAGCCTGGCAGACAGCCGCTTATACGGCGTGGAGCTGGACAGCATGGCGGTAATACGTTGCTTGCACACGAAGTTGGTGCGGGCAAGACCTACGAAATGGCGGCATCCGCTATGGAAGCGAAACGGCTGGGGCTGTGCCAGAAATCCTTGTTCGTAGTGCCCAACCATCTGACGGAACAATGGGCATCGGATTTTCTGAACCTCTACCCCAACGCCAAACTTTTGGTGGCACGGCGCAAGGATTTTGAGACCGCAAACCGCAAAAAATTCTGCGCCCGCATCGCCACCGGCGACTACGATGCTGTCATCATTGGGCACAGCCAGTTTGAGCGCATTCCTCTGTCCTTTGAGCGGCAGGAGCGTATTATTCAGGAGCAAATTTATGAAACGCTTGCCGCCATCAATGAGCTGAAAGTCCACGCAGGCGAGAATTTCTCCATCAAGCAGATGGAAAAGACCCGGAAAACGCTGGAAACCAAGCTGGAAAAACTGCGCTCCGATGAGCGTAAGGACGATGTAATCACCTTTGAGCAACTGGGCGTTGACAGGCTCTTTGTGGACGAGAGCCATTTCTACAAGAACCGTGCGAAACGTTGTGCATAAGCCCTTGTTGACAGCAAGGACGAAAAGCACCATGTGATTGCACTTAGCAATAAGAAAATATCACAGAGAACTTTAATCTCGAAATCAGAGGTGAAATTCCTCTGCCGTACAGAACCAATGTCGAGGAACAGAATTTCAGAGAATAGGTCAAAATTCAAGATAGTACGAGAGCTAATACTCCACTGTGCGTTGCCACCTGTAAGTGTGCATTGTACAGAGCGTGGTGAAGACGTAACCTGAAAACCTAAACCTCTGCAAAGAGGCATGGATAATAATGGTGCGGGCTTCCGAAACCTATGGCTATCCGATAGGGAAAGCTATGCAGCATCGTAAGAGCGAACGACATCTGAAAGGGTGACCCTTGGAAAAAGTGTGTGTGGCTGGTTTTTCTGCACACGCCCTGTGGGATGAAATCCCCATCAGGAATCATGCAGCAACTGTGGTTCAAAGCATGGTTAGATTTTCCCGGTGTAAGGTAGCAGCCTAAGGGTTTCAGAACAAGGATAGAGATTAAGGAACGTTTGAGAGCCTGTTGTTGGAGCGTTACAGCGCAGTGAACGCAACAGGAAGTCAGCCGTATCATAGTAGTCTGGGCTGGGTAATGCCAGTCAAACGGAATTGAAATATTCCATGGCGAAGGATACGAGTCAAATCGATTTGTAAATTTCACAAAATGAAAATCCTATAACTCCCTGAAAGATGGGTGACGAACTGCGAGGTGAAAACCTTGTGCATTTGAACGTCAGATTTTCAACGGAAACGGAACTTAAAAAGATTCAGGATTTTCTCTATGAGAAGTCCGGTCAAGGAGTATCGTTCACCGGTCTGGTGGAAGCGATGGTAAATGAAGTGACCATTGTAACCGCCGTCCACAATATCAAGTCCAACAAAGGCAGCAAAACTGCTGGCGTGGATAAGATAAAAATGGACAAATACCTTCAAATGCCCAAAGATGAGCTTATTTTATTGATTCAATCGAGTTTTCGCAACTACCGCCCCAAACCAGCCCGCCGTGAATATATCGAAAAGAGTAACGGCAAGAAAAGACCGCTGGGTATCCCCACTGTATTGGACAGGATCATACAGGAGTGCGTGCGTATCATTATCGAGCCGATCTGTGAAGCGAGATTTTATCCGCAAAGCTACGGCTTTCGCCCCTATCGGGCACAGAAACACGCAATCCGGGGTATCATCAATGTCATAAATGCTGGATGTAAATCGCCCGACCAACCCGTGTGGGCTATTGAGGGTGACATCAAGGGATGCTTCGACAATATCAATCACCGCCTGCTGCTCCAAAAACTCTGGAGAATCGGTATCCATGACAAGCGTGTGCTGAAAATTATCAGTCAGATGCTAAAAGCTGGATATATGGAAAATGACCTGTTTCATGCAACAGAGCTTGGTACACCGCAGGGAGGAATCCTCTCACCGCTTTTATCCAATGTTTATCTCAACGATTTCGATTGGTATGTTGGTCGTATGTATATGGAGCCGCACAGACAGTGCAAGCATAAAGGCAACGACACAAGGCGTTTGAAATGGGCTGGTGTAACGCCAAAGTACAATTATCGCTACGCCGATGATTGGGTGATTCTGACGTCAACGGAGAAGGAAGCACTCCGCTTGAAACGTGTCTTGACAAAATATTTTCGGAACAGAATGAAACTCGAATTGTCGCAGGAAAAGACCTATGTAACAGACCTGCGGACAAACGGTATACACTTTCTTGGCTTTGTGGTAAAGGCCGAACGAAAACGGAAAACTCCTGACCCGGCAACATGGACGAAACATCTGGTTGGAAAGCCGCTGCCGGATATGGAACGGTTAGGAAAGAAGATTAAGAAACTGCTCGAAGAAGTGCACCGCATAGAACTTTGTCAAAAAAGTCAATGTGCAGGCTGCGCAAATTCAGTACGTCAACTCTGTCATTATGGGTATGGCACAGTACTTGCAGACATCCATCTGCTCTCATGCCTACCATGCGATAGACCGCAGAGTAAACAACGCTGCACTGACTGTATGGAAAAAGCTGTACCCCAAACGGTACAACTCCATGCAGGTGCCGCTGAAGGTGCTTTGCAATCTTCCTGACCGACACAAGGGCTACGACAGTAAGACATTTGCTGTATGGGTCGAAGGAAAATGGTTTGGTATAACTTATGCGTTCATCACGCATAGTCACTATGAACCCAAGCCATTTGACCAGAAAATGACGCCGTATACAGTGGAAGGGCGCAGACGGTATGTGAGCTATCGTGCTAAGCACAAGCCACTGCCATGTGACCGTCCATCCGTTAACTCCCCGAACGATATTGCAATGTCAGCATACGCAAAGGGAAGGATGAATTTTGAGTATTATATGAACCGGGAGTATGCTTACAGCAGGGACAAAGGAAAATGTAAATGCTGTGGAAATGCCTTCTCACCCGTGCTTCAAAAGCATTGTCACCACGTTAAAAACAAGCTTCCACTTGATAGAATCAATAAAGTGCCAAATCTGGTTTGGCTGTGTGAACCATGCCACCGCATGGTTCACAACAGTCCAATACCGCCTGAACTTGATGCAAAGACGGTAGGCAAAATCATGAAATACCGCGAAAAACTTAAACTGTGAAATTTACAACCACTCTGTGTCCGTGAGAACACAGCAGTGTTGAAATCTGAAGGAAGAAAGTAAATCGATTTGATGGTACGCCGGGTGCGCTGAAAGGTGCACGCCCGGCGTGAGGTGGGGGAAAACTTGGAGATTACTTCAAAAAGTTACCTATCACAACAAAGCAGACTACTCTGCGGACTGCTTCGCAGCCGCAGAGGTGCTGCACATTCTTTTTGACCACAAAAATGCGGAATGTCGCTGGATTATCCACCAGCGAAGCCCAGAAATCCAGCGATATGTTCGGCAAGTGCCGCTATCTGGACGAGATCACCGGCGGGCGTGGCGTGGTATTCGCTACCGGCACCCCGGTGAGCAACTCCATGACCGAGTTGTACACGGTCATGCGGTACCTCCAGTACAGCACCTTGCAGCAGAAAAAGCTGACGCACTTCGACTGCTGGGCATCCACCTTTGGTGAGACGACCACGGCCATTGAACTTGCCCCGGAGGGTACCGGCTACCGTGCCCGCACCCGGTTCGCCAAGTTTTTCAACCTCCCTGAGTTGATGTCCATGTTCAAGGAGGTTGCGGACATTAAAACTAGCGACCAGCTTCATCTGCCGGTGCCGGTCGCAAAGTTTGAAACCGTGGTGGCAAAGCCGTCCGAAATTCAAAAGGAAATGGTGCAGGAACTGAGCAAACGTGCTGCAGAAATCCACTCCGGTGCAGTGGATGCCTCCGTGGACAATATGCTCTGCGTCACAAACGATGGGCGCAAAATCGGCTTGGACGTTCGCTTGATGAACCCCATGCTGCCAGATGATCTCAACAGCAAATTGAACGTATGCGTTCAAAATGTGTTGAAAATCTGGGAGGAGGGTAAAGAACAGAAGTTGACCCAACTTTTGTTCTGCGACCTCTCGACACCGAAAAACGATGGCAATTTCAACGTCTACGATGACATTCGCAAAAAGCTGATCGCCGCCGGTGTGCCGGAAAACGAGATCGAATTTATCCACAATGCTGACACCGAAGCAAAAAAGGCGGCGCTGTTCTCCAAAGTGCGCTCCGGCGATGTGCGAGTTTTGCTCGGAAGTACGGCAAAAATGGGAGCGGGCACCAACGTGCAATCCCGGCTTGTGGCGGTGCATCACTTGGACGTTGGCTGGAAGCCCAGCGACATGACCCAGCGCAATGGTCGCATCATCCGGCAGGGCAATATGAATAAGGAAGTCAAGGTGTTCAATTACGTTACGGAAGGGACATTTGACAGTTATTTGTTCCAAACTTTGGAAAATAAACAGCGGTTTATCAGCCAAATCATGACTTCAAAATCCCCGGTGCGCTCCTGCGAGGATGTGGATGAGCAGGCGCTATCTTACGCCGAAATCAAGGCACTGTGTGCCGGAAATCCGCTCATCAAGGAGAAGATGGATTTGGATGTTCAGGTCGCAAAACTCAAGGTTCTGAAAGCCGACCACCAGAGCCAGAAATTCCGCTTGCAAGACAAGCTGCTGACAAAATTCCCGGCTGACATTCAGGAAACGAACGCCCACATCGCCGGGCTGAAAGCGGACGCGCAGCTTGCCGCCGCCCACCCGCAGGGCAAGGAGGAGTTCTGCGGTATGACCATCAGGGGCGTGACCTACGACGAGAAAAAGACCGCCGGCGAACGTCTGGTGCTCGCCTGTTCCGAACTGCCCAACGCCGAAGAAAAAGTGATCGGCAGCTACCGGGGCTTTGAGCTGTCCCTGCGGTTCGACACCTTCCGCACGGAGTATCAGGCACTTTTGAAGGGGCAGCGAAAGTACACGGTGCCTTTGGGCACCGACCCACTGGGCAACATCATCCGTCTGGATAACTCCCTGAACAACTTCCCGGAACGCATCACCGCCGCAGAAAACGAACTGGATACCCTGCATCAGCAGCAGGCGGCGGCGCAAATTGAGGTGGAAAAGCCCTTCCCGCAGGAGGAAGAACTGGCTGAAAAATCAGCACGGCTTGCAGAGCTGAACGCTCAGTTGGATGTGGACGAAAAGAGCCACGAGCCGGAACAGGACGAGGAAGAACAGGAGGACGAGTCTCGCCGCCCCTCGGTGCTGGCGGCTCTGGAAGAAAAATCCGACAAGCCGGAGCCGGTGAAGCCCTTCCGCAGTTATTACGACAAGGATGGTGATGCCCGGTGAGGGAAAAACGGGATGAAACCATCATCCTGCGCTTGAGCAAAACAGAAAAGAACCGTATCTATGAAAAAATGCTCAGCATGGGCATCCGAAGCCTGAGTGCCTATATCCGCAAGATGGCACTGGACGGCTATTGCCTGCACCTTGACTTGAAAGACCTGCAACGCATGGCATATCTCTTGCAGATGTGCAGCAACAACCTGAATCAGTACGCCAAAGCCGCCAATGAAAATGGTCGGGTCTATGCCGCCGACATGGAGGACCTGCAGCAGCGGCTGGATGAACTGATTGAGATTGGTCGGCAGATTCTTTCCCGGCTGGCTGATCTCTAAATTTCTCCCCGCAGTTGGAGGGCTGCGGGGGTACATAGGCGGCAACACCATTGACAGGCTCATGCTCTATCCATATACTGAAAGCAGAAAGGCGGTGTCAATATGAAATTCGTAGCAAGAGTTCTCCTGTTTCCTGTGGTTCTCCTGAGTGCATTTCTGGTACTGATGCTGAAATGGACGCTGAACCTGTCGGCGTTTGTGCTGGCACTGCCCATGCTGTATATTTTCGGCTGCGGCCTTTATACACTGTACTGCCAGGAGTGGATGCAGTTTTTGATCTTGCTGGTGGCGGAGTTTGGCTGCTTCCTGCTCCTCACCGCCGGAACGGTCATTGTAGAAGCCGTGGAATGGTTCAGCGGCTGGATTGCAGAATTATAAAATTTTTATGCCGCCACTGTGCGGCATTTTCTTTTTGCCGGGAGGTGGTCAAACTGGCTGCAACAAGATTGATTGCACTGCACAAAAACAAGGGGAAATCCGTTGCGGCCTGCCTGAAAAGCCGCACGGATTACGCCCAGAACCCGGACAAGACACAGCAGGGCGAACTGGTCAGCAGTTACGAATGCAGTCCTTTGACGGTGGATGAAGAATTTATGCTGTCCAAACGGCAGTATGAACTTGTCACTGGGCGCAGACAAAAAAGTGACGTGATTGCCTATCAGATCCGGCAGTCGTTCAAACCCGGCGAGATCACCGCCGAAGAAGCCAACAAGGTGGGTTATGAGCTGGCAATGCGTTTCACCAAAGGCAAGTATGCGTTTATCGTTGCAACCCACACGGACCGGGAACACATTCATAATCACATTATCTACAACTCCACTGCGTTGGACAGCATCCGGAAATTCCGGGATTTTTTATTGTCCGGGCTGGCTGTGCAACGGTTGAGCGATCTGATCTGCTTAGAGCATCAGCTTTCCGTCATTGAGATAAAGCCCTATCGGGAGCGGCAGAAGCGCACACTCTACCCGCCCAAAGAAAGCAATCGTGACCGTCTATGTGGCGTGATTGACACTGTTCTGGCGGAAAAGCCCAAAGACTACGAAGATTTTCTGCAAGGACTGGAGCAGCAGGGTTATGAGGTCAAGCGTGGAAAATACACCTCCGTCAAAGGCGCACGGCAGAAGCGATTCATCCGGTTCCGCACTTTGGGCGCAGGATATAGTGAAGAAGAACTGAAAGCTGTTATCTCTGGGGAAGCCGAACACCATCCCCGGCAGAAGCAGAAGCGCATCGTACCGGAACAAAAGTTTCAGATGCTGGTGGACATTCAGGCAAAGCTGGCCGAGGGAAAGAGCATGGGGTATGCTCGCTGGGCAAAGCGATATAATCTGAAAGAAATGTCCAAGACGCTGATTTTCTTACAGGAGCATAAAATCGGCAGCATTAAAGAAATGCAGGAACGTGTGGATGCAGCAACTGCTCGCTATCACGAGTTGGGCGATTCCATTAAAGCTGCAGAAGCGCGCATGACCGAGATTGCCGTTCTGCGGACGCACATCGTTAATTACGCCCGGACACGTCCGGTTTATGATGCCTACCGCAAAGCCGGGTACAGTAAGAGATTTCTGGAAGCCCACCGGGAAGAAATCACGCTGCATAAGGCTGCAAAAGCTGCTTTTGATGAAGCTGGATTGAAAAAGCTGCCAAAGACTAAGGACTTGAGCATCGAATACGCTGAACTTCTGAAAAAGAAGAAAGAAGCATACCCAGACTACCGGAAGGCACAAGATGAGATGCAGGAGTTGATGAAAGCTCAGAAAAATGTAGAGATGTTTTTTGCAGAGGAAAAAGACACAGCCGAAAAAGAGCCAACACGATAAACGAAATCCGCCGAGGATTCTTCCCGTTTTTTTCGGGAGGATTCCTCGGCGGATTTTTGCTTTTGAAAACTGATTTCTAAGAATGTGAATTCAAAATACCAAAATTATTCAGTCAAGCCAAAAAGGTAAACCACACAAATGCAGCAGTTGCACATATCATCAGAACCAGTAGTATCGTACTTGCAAGTTTCTTCTCAATGGAAACTTTCTGATTTTTGCATAGGACAATCTGCTGAAGATTGTGAAATTCGGCTTCGCTGACATTTCCATTTAATGCTTTCCATGCAGTGCAGCGATCTGTAACCAGCAAAAAATCGGACAGCATTTCCATAAAGATGACAGCGAAAAATGCCAGAGAAAAGAACCACATCCCATTCCATTGAAGTTCTGTCAACACCCTCTGAAGGCTTGAAGGCTTTAATGACACTAACGAAATAATGTAAATCAACGTGTTGCAGAATTCTCTTGCTAATGGCCCTTTTTGTTTAAGAAAATCCATTTTCAACCCTTTCCTTACAAACGGAGTGACTTAACCACCAATGGCCTGATAGTAATCCGTTTTAGAACGAATCAAAGAACCGTTTGACTTGTATTCTTTGACAGTTTGATGGTAGCAATTTTCGAAATATGTATTCTATTTTTTCTGCATTGGAATCACCACTTTTTTGATAAAATTAGGAGCCATCACTTTCCGACAGCCATTCGTCTAGGATTCTTGATGCTATTTCAGCATATTCTTCATCTGTAGAAATAGATTTCAAATATTTGTAAAGAGTATTTTTTCTTCTGCCGCCCCAATATAGGGATAACCGGAATTCCCCAGCATCTCTTTTATTCAGGATTTTTCTACTGAAATCCGGATTCCAAATCCTCCCTCTGAGTATGCAATGCTTATCCATGTTTCATCTTTTCTTAGCAAAACGCCTGTCGAAACGCTTTCTGAAGCCGATGCCTCTTCAGCGTATCCTAAGGTTTTCAATTGGTCAATATATTTTTGTATTTCTTCTTCAGAGATATTATTATAAAAGATTGCATAATACCCAGCATTAGAACCATCCAATATATATTCTATCGTTCCACTTTCCGGCTCACAAATAAGCCTAGTGTATTCATTATCCGGCCAAACTGAAGTATAAATACATTTTACATCAGACGGATTGGTTCCTCCATGTGTAGCAAATTTTCCCTGACCTGAAAAACGAATGCAAAGAAAGACCAATATCAAAACTATAAAGGCAACCGCCATACTGCTAAAAAATTCCAATTTCTTATTCATTTGGCTTGCTCCATAATCCAAACGTACAAAGCCACGATTCTTTTCTTTCGGCTCTAAAGAATCGTGGCTTTTATCCCCATTATCTAATGCTTTTATTACGGAATCGTGATGTCGTAGGAAATGGAGAACTGGCCACCGTTTGCCAAAGCATTCAATGCTACAGCAGTTCCAGAAACAAATACTGTACCGCTTGTTCCGCTACTAGCTTTCCTACCGGTATCCACATCTGTACTAATCGTTTCGTCCCCGGTTGCGACTTCAGAGAAGTATTTACTTGTCGATTGGCCATTCATGGTAAGTTTGACATTTCCTGTCATACCTGTAAATTCCGGCTTTGGCGATGAGTACCACGGAACGTAAAGTTCAACATGAACCTGTACGCCATCATTCTTATCATAGGTTGCGTAGGAATTAACCCGAACGTTAGCAATTCCTACCTGCATAGCCATGCCAGGTTCCAAGCACTCGCTTAGAGGTGCATCATACCTTCCAATAACAACAGGTTGTTTGTCATCCGTTGGGGCCGCTGCAAAAGCAGAGATAGAACAAAGCGAAAAGACCATAACCACCGCCATACAAAGCGCAAGCAATCTTTTCTTCAAGGTCATTTTGAGTCATCTCCTTTTATTTTTGCATAAAATGTGACAGCATATCGAATAAGGTACTTTGCAATCACAAGAAAAGCAATCGCCATGACTGTTGCTGTCGATACAATTGTCAAGATTTCCGGTACGCTAAATTTCATAAATGTACCTCAACTCATGCTCAACTTGTTTTCAAGGAAATTATCTGCATTGGAATCACCTCCATCTGAAGCATTTATATGCTAAAGACTCCTATTATTTTTTGCATTTTCGACAGTAATAAGCATCTGTTAGTATCGTCGGTCCCCCATAAATAGTCTTTCTTTCCTATAGCTATCCCGCCTTCAAAAATGATTTTTGAAAGACGTGATTTTTTCAGACTTTCTTGAGGAAACCACATCGCTGAAACTCCCTGCGTGACGATTCCTCCAAGCTGCATATCGCTTCCACAATAAATGCACTTCATTATCTCTATTCCTCTGGAGTGGATTTATCTCCCAAAATATTGAGCATTAACACAACGCACAAAAAGAGAAACGATAAGATATAAGGTTGAACATATCCTTCCTCATATAAACACAATGTATTGCCTGATTGAACAACATTCACCTTGGTGAAACAATCTGTATAGCTATAACTTGTTTCTTCTGAGAAGGGCATCAGCTGAGATAAATCATATCGGTTCCATATAAAGAAACGTTTTGCCGTTATAATATAATATTGCTTTCCATCGGTTAGTAAAAAATCAATTGAAGATTTCGATTCGGTCGATTTACAATCAACAAGAGTTAACATAGAATTTGAAACGCTTTCAAAATTTTTATTTGATAACACTTGCAATTTATCAAAAGAATACGGAAATCTTACGATAGAAATTAGCCATAGCAATATTATAATAGCACCGAAATGTCTGAAACATTTAACAATCTTATATTTTTTAGTTCCACGCATAAATATTCCAATTACTGTATGTAAACAGATAATTATAGATTGTCATTCCAAAATTTTGATTTCCCCAAGATGTTGTGGGGTAATACTCGCCATCCGTGTAGGTGTTATTAAACTTATTTCCACTTTCCGTTATAACATACTTGGTTCCCCAAAAACTATTTTTGTGAGAAGAGTGGTTAATATCAGTCAATGTGTATTCAATTTGTTCATACTGCGAATTAAGGTTACACTGTGGAATGGTGAATTGCACGGCCGTCATAGCAAAACCAAAATATGCGAGTGCAGTTTTGGAAATTGCAAGTGCCGGAGCAGCAGGTAATGACAAGGCACCTGCTACAACTGATGCCAACCCTGCCAAATCTCTATATGTTCCATTAATATCATATTTTTTGTTTCCTGTTTCTTTCACATAATCCACATATGCTCCGCAGATTCCCGTTCCGGTTCCATCTGTATATTGGAAACGAATTCTTCCCAACCGACGCGACATTGTAGATTGCGGTAAGACTATATCAAAATTCTTCTCTGTCGGAATAAATCGCTGCAGCTGTTTTGATGTTCCATCCGAAGAATAAACCAATTCATTTATAACATTTTTTGATCGGTCAACCGTATAACGGCTTACCAATTTTCCATCATTGTACTGTTCAAAAACCGAGTCACCATTGTCAAGATCATAGGCTCTAACAAGCAATTCACCTGACGCGCTTTGTACGGTCGTGAAGTCAGAACTCGTGCTGTTTTTAGTTCCTGCTGCAAAAGAGACCAAAGGAACGGTTAGCAAAAGCGTGGTTGCAAGTGCAAACGATATGAATCTATTCCAAATTTTCATAATTAACCCTCACTGTAGATTATTCTAATAGAAATGGTATACTTTAGGTGTTCTATTCCAAAGATAAGGCTTCACCTATCATCTCTAGGATTAGTTTTTTAAAATGAATAACCTCACTTATCTACTGGCACTTCCAGTAATGGTTTCACTCCGTCCATCGGAATAGTTAAAGGTCGCAGAATACTCCAGCCTATAAGATTTTCCGGGCTTAGTGTTAAAGTTACTGCTCACCATGCAGGTTGAGGTCGTGCTGCTGTTCGAGCAGCTACTTACTTTTTGCCATGTTCCAATTGTTCCCTTTTCATAGAGAACGCCTGAAACGCTGATTTTCTTTACTCCAGTTCGTGTCTGGGCATCAACCTGATAGTATGTTTGGTAAATGGATCCGTTGACCGTACTATCACCTACATACCGCTCAGACTTTTCAGCGGCCATTGCGGTGCAGGCAAAACTCAAGAGAATCACCGCTGAAATAACAATGGACAACAAACGCTTTTTCGACATAGACATACACCTCCGTTTTTTTGCTCCTAACAAGAGCCTTTGTATAATCAACGCAATTCGCATTCGCTTCGTTTCAATTTTCAGGAGAAATTTTTTTCAAATTTTCCATCTTTGTAAGTTCAGACAAAAAGAAAGCCGGACATTTGTGTACTCTCACAAGTGTCCGGCTTTCTTAACGGATACCTTCCGCAATTTTCATAATCTCATCGTATGGAATGTTTCCCATAACGGTATGTGTAATCCCCTGATATTCCCAACTTAGAGTATAAACATTCTTTCCATGTTCATCCGTACTAGTTCCAAGTACGCCATCTGCTTCTCCGACCTTTACGGTTTCGTACACTGTATGCTCATTATCAAATAGGGACTGCTGCCCCGGCTGGATAATTGAACAACGGACAGTGTAGCTTTCCTCTGTTTCTTTTGACGAGTAAACATGTAAAAAGTTTTCTGCTCGTTCAAATTTCTGCGCATCGTCCATTTCAAAGCCGTCCAGCACATAATGATCGCTGTATCCATCCGGTAATCGTTCCAACGGTTCGCCGTCCACTTGATACGTCAGCTGCATCTCAATCGGCAAGAACTTCTGAATCATCGTGTAGACTGCCTTGCGGAAGTCTGCACTTACTGCAAGCGCGCCGAGAGTTAAAATTACCAGCGTCATGGCTACAACAAGCACTCGTTTCAGCACCGGACAGCGTTTATGCAATGCCGCTTTCAGGCGAGCATCCCATCGGGAAGTGTCCGGGTAGCGTTCCTTAAGCTGGGCCGGAGTTGGCAGCTCGTCCAGTTCTTTCTGTGCATCTGCACGGAGTGCCATCATCAAAGCTGCATCAAAAGAAATCTCTGTCCGCTCACTCACGGTTGTTCAGCTCCTTCCACAATAGTTTTCTTCCACGGAAAAGCCGCATCCGAACCACTTCATCTGTCAGTCCAAACGATTCGGCAATCTCCCGGTTGGTGTAGCCCATCGCCAAAAGGCGCAGTGGATCACGGTACATCGGTTTCATCTGTCCGATCAGTTCTGTCAGGTATTGGATGTTATCGGTGCTGACTGCTGCATCATCCGGCACCGGGGCATCATCTGGTGCGTCCGGGACTTCTTCCAGCGGTTCTTCTCGCTGCTTGCGAAGCATATCGTATGCACGGCTTCTACTACAACTAACGAGATAAGCAGCGAGTTCGTGACAGTTTTCTCGATGAATTTTAGAAAAATTTTTGGCAACGTACAAAAACACCTCTTGCAGTACATCTTCTGCCAGATACGAATCGCCCATAATTTTGTAAGCGGTATGGTAGACCAGCCGTTTGTAGATATTATATACATCTATAAATTGTTCTTCTTTGCTTTGATCGTCAAGAACAGCTAAGTACAGGGAAAGCAACACAATCACCTCCAACTGATTCGCATGGATTGGATGTAGTGTACCATGAACCAGCGAAAATGTCGAATGTTTTCCGTTCTGAACGAAGAACAGCCAGCATCATGACCTCACTTACTGTTGAGGCCGTTGCTGGCTGTTCGTTTGGTTTGAGATGTTTCCATCAAAATTGCAGAGTGCAAATGTCTTGAAGCTCTACCTTATATAAATAGAAGCGTTTTGAAAAAACGCGCAGCCTGCATCGGAACGGTGCAGAATGAAGGGGATTGGGCACAGCCCAACAAGCATTTTGCAACGCAAAAATGGCGTTTGTATAGACAAAAGCCCTGCTTGCCACAACAATGCGTCCTTTTTGTCCGCAATTTGTAATTTTCAGATTGGAGAAAAACGCCATGGCAAAGACGAAGGCTGAAGAAAAAGCTCTCAACCTTGATTAGATTTTGTTTAACTGCCGGGATTATCTGCGCGCTGCGCGCAACTCCGGCTCGTTCTTTGAAAAGCGTGATAGCAGCTTCTGTGAGCCGCCCAGCACATCCAGCCCACGGTCATCGTACAAATGGTAGAGGAACGGCCCCGGCCCAGCCAGATAGACGCTGGACACAAAGCCGTTCCAGCCGCCGATGTCCCCCAGAATGATTTCCTGAAGAAGCAGCTCTGGTTGAAAGCTGATCTTGCTGAGATCCCAGTAAAACTGCACTTGTGCATGGGTATCCCCATCTTCATCCTGCTCTGTGGCCGAAAGTTGTTCATCGGGAACTGGGAGGCCCACTCGCTGCCGGATAACGGCAGCAGGGACTCGGCGGGTTCTTCATCGGGATACCCGTCGATCCGCAGAAGGTCCGGCACCGCCGGAAGTGCCCGATAGATCGCGGCGGCTCGGTCCAGCGCCCCCTGAACATAAGCGGGGTTGGTTTTCAGCTTCGCCGCACGCCTATCCAGATAGATTGGTTCCTCCCCGCCGATCTTAAAACGAATGCCCACCGGTGCATGGTAGAACAGAGGGTGTTCCAGCCCAGCCATGCCCAGATCATGTAAAATGTGTTCAAACCGCTTTGCCAGCATGGTATCCCTCCGTTCTCATGTCATTTCATACAGCAGAGCAGCATCGCCCTGCACCAGTTCCAGATGGGAGCGCAGCGTATTAAGCCCGCTTTGCACCGCCTCGGTGGGCAGATCCCAGTCCGGGGCAATTTCAGCGGCCAGCTCCGGGAGATCCTGCTCCCGCAGAGCTGCCAGCAGTTGAGACGCCAGCTCTCCCTCCAGCAGAGCGCAGTCCAGGGTGTCTTCCGTCTGGGGAGCAGGAAAACGGACATCCAGATCCAGTTCGCTCTCACACCAGTCCCAGATGGCCATATAGACCGCGCCGGAGCAGTCACCGTCGGACAACTCCTGCCGCTGGTTATTTTTTATCAGATAAAAGGACGCGATCTGTGACATGGTGGTTCCTCCTAAATGTTATTCGCTTCCATCAGCCCTTCGGCCTGCAACCGGATCACATAGAAAGCCCGCACCCAGTCCAGTTCCTGCTCCATGGAGTCCTCCAAAGCCAGCAGGCGGCGCTTGCCAAGCCTGCGATCCAGAAGGGCAAAGATACGGACAAGGGGATTCTCGCTGACAAGGCTTTTCTCGATGCTCTGGTTGTCAAAGATCCCAAACGCCTCATAGAACACCTTTTGGTCAAAGGTGCCCTGCTCCAGCGCATAGGCATGAGCCTGATTGATGGCCTCTTTTGCGGAGTCGTGATCTTTCAGCGTGGTGGAGCGCAAGTGATGAAATTTCGTCCACACATTTTCAAAATAGGTGTAGTAGTTGCTCCGCAGCACTTCCACGCCGTCCACACGAATGGCGGCCCGGCCCTCATGGTCGGCGCTTTTGCTGTAACTGGTGGCAAAATACTGGATGTGGCCCCGGAGTGCCGGGCACAGGTAGTCATTCTCCAATTTGTTCCGGATTCCACTCCAAGTGGATACTCTACTGTTTGACATAGGTGTTGTTTCCTTTCTGCTGATTCCTACTGCTTTTGGAGATACTCCCGGAAGCATTCGATGAACTCCCGATTCCGCTTAGGGACATCGAACCCCTTCCGATGGGGGAAGAACCCCTCCTGTTCCACATCGTCCAGCAGCTTGGGCAGATTGGAAAACCGGGCAAAGAATGGTAGTGCATAGTCCTGGATCTGCCCGGAAATTTCCTGGATAGAGCGTTCCCGCTCCAGCAGAGTAGATACCTCATAGCGGGGGAAGTCATCATACCGGTGGGTCAGCCGGGCGATGGAGGTACCCACGATACCATCATAGGTTTCCTCCGTCCCTTCCTGCTCACTGCGCCACTGGGCAATCACCGGGGAACTCACATCGAAGAAGGCAGTAAAAGTGGTGGAGCCAAAGCGGATGGAGGGGGAAAAGTAAAAGGAGAACACAAAGATGCCGTCTTTTTTGTAGATGTCATTTTTGCTCTTGCGGTATTTGTAGCCCAGCGGGTTCAAAGGCTCCGCGATCCGCTCACAGGTATAGACGAAGATCTCACGGGGCTTGGTTCCCTTGGGAAAATCCTTCTTCTCCATGTTGCCACCTCAATCAAAATCCATCCAGACCAGGTGTTTTCCGCAGTGGAGGCACTGGAACAGATAGCATTGCAGATGCCCGCCATTGACGGATTCCCGGATCATTCCCTTCTGCTCCTCGTCCCACATGGGGTCGTCCAGCACCTCCTCCAGCACACCCAGGGCCCGCAGTTCTCTGGCACCCACATGGCCCAGGTAGGCGCAGTAGTCGCCGCAGTGGGCGCGCCAGTATTCCTGCTGCCAGCCGGAGTAGCCGGGGGTGCGGTGGATCAGCTCGTCCAGCTTCTCCGGATCGTCTACACCATCATCCACAGAGAAATCATCTTGAAAACTACCGTCATATTTCCGGGCTGCTTCGCCGCTGGCGATGCACTCTGGGCACAGATATGCAATATCCTCCACGGCGTAAAAAGGGGCTGTATAGAAAATATGGGTCGTCTTGCCACAGCAGTCGCAGACAACGCCGTCTGCGGATTCCTCAAAAGCCCCAGTTTCCAGAGGGTTTGGGTGATACCGGAAGGCGGGCAGGCCCAGCTGGGCCTGCCGTTCCTTCTCTTTCTGCTTTTCCTCCGGCGTTTTGGGCTTGGGGAGGGCATAATGATTGCCCCAGTTTTCCGCATAGTCCTTCAGCGTGCCCAGCCGCTTGAGGGTCTTTTTATCGGAACGATTTCCGATTTGGCAGAGCAGTTCGTAGGCGTCCTTCTTAAAGTCCAGCAGGTCATATACATCCACCAGCACTTCCTTGGCCTGCTGATCCTCACTCTGCTCAAGTTCTTCCTTGAAGGTATATAGAGCGCGGACATTGTCTGGACCTTCATTGGTCGCAACAAACTGTTTTTTTAGTTCGATATAGGTTTTCTGATATTCTGTCATTGGTCGCACCTCCCATCAATCCCACCAGAAATACCAGACAGTGGACTGCCACAGGACATCTGCCAAGGAGCCAATGCTTCCATCCTCATTCTGATCCAGATCTGGGCAGAAGCCATATTGCTCCACAGCCACTTCCATAGCTCTTTCCTTGGAGATCGGAGTCGGAAGTTCAAACTCCAATTCATCGTGGCTCATGGCGGCAGGGATGGCACCATGCTGCTCGAACCAGTATTTCGCCACTGCCATCAGGTCCGGCGTGTCGGGGCACTCATTCCAATTTCCAAAGGGCAGATAGGCGAAGATCTCCCAGGGGTTCTTGACCGGAATTTTGGCCAGAATGAGCGGATAGGTCATGTGGCTATCCGAATCCCAATAGCAGGAGAAGCGGTCATTGTCATAGCCGCCCTCCATCTCGCCCAGGACTTCCGCCTCCCAGTCCATGTCATCGTCCTCGGCTTCTTCCTTGCGCTGGCCGGTCAATTCCTCCAGAACCGCCTTTCCGTCCTTGATGGGAGCGGAGAGCATCTTCTTTCGATACTCCTCTACTGTTTTGAGGTCAAATTCGTAGAAGTCCGCATTGTGCTCCGGATCGGCGTTCATCACCAGACACTCCAACAGCGTTTCATCATCCGCCTTGATGAGCACGGGAACAAAGCCCTCCCGTACCCCCAGCCGCTGGGCGTAGCTGTATGCCGACATGATGGGGTCATCATCTGCCATGGATGGGAAATAGGTACACTCGCAGTCCAGATACTCCATGATGGCATGAGCCACTTCGGAAGGCTCCAGCGTGTCCTCGTCGAAGTCCTGTCCCTGCCAGTTTTCAAAGCGTTCCTCAATCACTTGAGCCATGGTCTGATAGTATTTCTCATCAAATGGGATGAATAAGTATGCCTCCTGTTGAAATTCATTGGAGTGGTATCGGGACGGACCAAAATATTTCAGGGCATAGTCATCAATGTCGGCAGGATAGTAGGGGCTGTCGCCCTCTCCGTAGTAATAGCCTGCAAAGGCACGGCCTTGCTGATTGAACAGCACAGAGAACAGACAGCCGTCCAGCTCATCCCGGATAAACTCCCTCAGATCCACATTGGCAGGGTCGGCTTTGACCTGTTTGGCCACTTCGCTGTATTCTTTCAGGAAGTCCTCACCCATCAGGTCGTGCTCCATGCACCAGCGCAGGTAGATGGCCATGTGGTTATAAGCGTTGATGGGGTCAATTGGCAGTTCCTTCTCCTCAATGCTCTCGATATGATAGGAGGCATCGTCCATCTCACCGTCAAAATCATCATTGGAAAGGGTGCCACGGGTGATAGCATCCTGACGATCAGGCTCCACCACAAAGCTGATGCCGTTCATTTTGCCCAGCAGGGCGTCCGCGTCATGGGCCAGCTTATATTCCAATTCATCCCGGTAGAGAGGAATCACCTGATAGAAGTTGACCTCCTCGCCACTCGGCAGGATGCAGACCTCGCTGCCATCTTCGGTATCCTGGGGACCAGTCAGAATGGCGGCGCACAGCTTTGTGTCCTTTGCAAAATCCTCCTCATTGTCCATGGTATGGCCGAAGCCCAGCCAGGTATCGCTGGCAATGGGAAGGCGGGCCAAGGATTTCAGCAGGCGGATGGGCCAGTACCACTTTTCGTCTTTCATGGACTCCTGATCCAGCTTCCAGTCCGCAGGCAGGGCAATGGCCAGCTCCGCCCGCTCCAGCTTATATTCCGCCAGTTCCTCCGGCACATTCATCCGGTGAGCGCCCATGCCCATGGTGACCAGGGTGCAGTAGTCCCGCTCCTCAGAGGGCGGCACCACGCAGATGTCCACATGGATGTCGGGAGAAACCAGCTCATGGAACACATTCTCGAACTTGCCGAAATACTGCTCAATGTGCCCCTCGACGGCTTCCATCTCCTCCTCGGTGTAGACTTCGGGATTACTGAATTCTTCCTCATCCTGCGTGTCATCATTGTCTGAGTGGTCGCAGCTGTCATCCTCCGGATCTCCCTTTATAGGCTCGTAACCGATCTTCAGGGTCATCTGTTCCTCCGGCAGGGAGACGCCGGGGCTGCGGGTGATGGTGTGCTTATCGTCCGCAGAAAAACCGATGGTCTCGCCGTCTTGCAGTGTCACATCACACGCCAGCACATAGGAGGCAAGGCTGGCCAAAAAGTCCCGCAGTTCCTCCGGCTCAGCGTCGGTGTTCAACACCTCCATTTCCTCCTTGCCAAACACATCCATGCCGTAGGTGTAGCCGTTTAGGCCCCCCTCGCTCCGGTACAGGCCGAACCAAACCCAGTTGAAGATGGGCAGTTCGTCCTCTTTGAGCATATCGGCAAGGCCCTCATAGAAACGAGGCTCAAATACCACGCCGCTGGTGTAGACACCGGTGGCATATTTCTGCTTGCAGCACACTGCCATCGCCTTAGTGAACAGCTTACCCCGTTCCAGCAGTTTTTCCTCCTCGCCCAATACAGCCACCACGATATGGGCCTTGTGCGCTTTGGCCACCTCTACGGCCTCTGGCCACATATAGTTGTTTTCGGCGTTGATCTCCGCTTCATTGTCCGGGATGTGACCGTGGAAGAGTGTCACGATCAGCATCATGCCGCCGACCCGCATTACCACAGCGTCATCGCTGTTCTCATCATCTTCGTCGCCCTCATCCGGCTCCTCATCTACGATGCCCCATTCTTCCCGTAGATTCCGGATCAACTGCTCCTTGTCCCATTCCGCTTTGGAGAGGAGCACAGACCCGGCAAAGGAACCCTTATGGTCGGTTCCCTCCTCGTCGGCGTCATCCTCAAGATCCTCTACATCTTCATCCGGATCATAGAGGGATTCATGCTCCAGTCCACGGATAAATTCCTCAAAGCTATCTGCCAGATGGGTGATCTTGTAATCATTTTCCTGATCCACATGGACTACCGCAGGCTCTCCCTGGGGACCGCAAGCTCGGTAGTCCAGGAAAATCATATCGTGTCCGGCGCTTGGACAGTCACAGATGGCCACACCGATGGCAGGATACTCCCACTCATCGATCATAAACTGGCTGCCCAGCTCTCCGCAGAGGGAGCAGCTCTTTTCTCGTCCGATGCCGAAAATGCCGGTGATGGCCACATGGTCATCTGCCCAGCAGGTAGGTTCATCGCAGGGATAGCAGGTGTTCACCGGAATGCCGCCGTTGTGCTGCTTCATCAGCCAGATGTAGGCGGCGGGCAGTTTGTAGCCCAGTTCCTCCTCTACGCTGGCGATCAGCTCATCGGAAGGCGGCTCACTGACAAATTCTTTCAGTGCATACCAATTATCATCCCAGAAGTTGGTGAGGTCGAAGCCCTCAAATGGAGTATCACCGGGCACGAATTTGGCCTTCTTCTTCCGGCTGCGCTGGCGTTTCCGAATCTCCGCCTTACACTCCCGAATTACTGCCGGGGCATTTTCATCCTCCGGGTCCAACTCTGCCCACCGCTGAGCGTAGGGAATGGCCTTTTCCTCCTGGCCGTAGAGATACTGATAGCCATAGGCCATCCGCATATTCCACTCCGCCTTGTCCTGGCCTTCCTCCCGGACGGACTCCAGCACCTCGATGGCGCGGCACAGGGCCTTGTCTCCCTTATAGCGAGGGGTGCCCTCGTCATGGTCCCCGATAATGGCGTAGTTTTCTAGCGCCCGTGCCAAGGCGTAGGCGGTGCGATAGTTCCTCCAGTCCTCCGGGATGGCATTCAGTGCCTGGATACAGCGGGTGTACTCGTCTTCGTCGTTCCACTGCTCCAGCTGAGCGAAGAATGCTTCGGCGTTCTGTTGGGTGTAAGGAATATAGTCCATGCCCGTCAGCGTTTCGTCCAACTCGTCATCCTGATTCTCAGTTTCTGTCCCATCATCTTGTTGCTTTAGGGGTACAGAACCGGCTTCACGGCGGAAGGTGTGGAAGATGGCCCATGGGATGTCCGTGCCTTCAAAGA
Source organism: Faecalibacterium sp. I4-1-79 (assembly GCF_023347235.1). Taxonomy (GTDB): domain Bacteria; phylum Bacillota; class Clostridia; order Oscillospirales; family Ruminococcaceae; genus Faecalibacterium; species Faecalibacterium tardum. The sequence continues at coordinate 753,565 of NZ_CP094467.1, forward strand.
ACTCTTTCGCCATGTTCAGCGCCTCTTGGATGTCCCAGGCGATGAAGTCCACATAGCCACAGTAGAGGCCGGTAGCCCCGCCGGTGAGAGTGAGCACTTCCGAACCATCCCCGCCGGTGAGCACTTCCTCCAGTTTGTCCCGGAAGTCGAAAATTTTCTGACTGCCTTCCTCCTCCCGCAGGGTATCCAGGGGATAGCAGAAGAAGCCCGCCACCGCGCCGTCGGCATGGAGATCGTCCATAAAATCATTGTCGGCATTCAGATAGCCGTTGATGAGCGGCACACAGCAGGTGGAACCGGCCATTACATCCAGCCGCCAATCGGCGTCCGGGTCCTGTTTGGGTTCCATTTTGTAACCAAGGTAGCTCTCCAGATAGGCTTCCGGGTCGGTGGAGAGCTCCAGGCCCTGCTCCCGCAGTTTGTCGGGCAGCTGGGACAGGAGGAAGGACGGCTCTGCCTTGGGTTCCTCCAGCACATCAAAGCTGTCTATGTATCTCATGTGGGAGATCTCGCCCAGCACTTGGTCGGTGAGGGTAGTGAGCATCCACCAGGCCCGGCCTTCTTCCTCTTGAAGCTTAGGCAGCAGCTTTTCACAGTAAGCGGAGATGGCGAAGCTGTTTTCACCCTGTTCCTCCAGCCAGATCTGCACATCATCCCCAGAGATATTCCATCCGTCCTCGGTACGCAGGCCGATGTTCGGGAGGGGCTGACGGCCCACAAGGATGTTCCAGTGCTCCAGCACCTCCTTGGAGGCGTGTTTCTGGAAGTAGACCAGCTCAAACAGCTTGACCTTGTCACCCTCCGGAGTGAGGATCAGCTCGTACTTCTCGCCGTTGAAGCCCATCTCGAAGGAGATTTCATCAAAAACCAGATTCAGGGTTTCCTGCATTTGGGCCACGAGTTCTGCGCCGCGGGTATGGTCTTTGTCCTCGTCCATCATCTGGCGCAGCTCTGCTTCCATCTCGGCAAAGGTTTCCCACCAGTCCTCTGTCCTTTCCCGGAAGCACTCCGAGAACTGAGGCAGAGAAATACCCTTCTTGCACGAGTCAATTAGTTCCTCCATGTCCTGTCGGGTGTTGAGCTTCGGATCATCACCGGGATGCAGTTCCAGAGCTTTTTCAAAATGCCGCAGAGCGCGGCCCTCCTGATCCAGATAATAATAGGCATACCCCATACGGAAATTCCAGGAATAAGTATCTCCCAGTTCCTCCTCATGGGACTGCATCAGTTCCAGTGCCTGGTGAAGCAGCTTCCTTCCCTCCGGCTCGCTGGGGTCCGCCAGATTGTTGTAGGCGCGGGCCAGCTCCATATCAATTTCCGGGGTACGCTCCTCGGCGGGGATGGCCTCCAGCGCGTCAACGATTTTCAGGTGTTTGTCCTCCTCATGCCACTTCTGGCACTGCTTCAAAATGTCCATATCAGGGTCCTCCTCGTCCTCATCCGGTTTCCAGTTTTTGATCTGCTGGAACACTCCGTTCTCATCCCGCTCAAAGGCGCAGGGGGCGGGGGTGTTCAGCAGAGGAATGATGTCGGGATCGTCGTTGCAAATTGTGTTCAGCTTGTAAATCCCGGCGTTGTTGGGGTCGTCCATGTACGCCTCGCTCTCGTCACCAGCGGTGAAGCGCCAGCCACTGTCCCAGCCGCCGTCCGGCTTCTCCCTGTAGCAGTAGCCAACCTTGCAGCCCTCCACTGTGATGCGGTTGGTGGCGATACAGCCATCGGCACCCTCCCAGTCGGGGAGCAGATCTTTTACATCTTCCGCCTTTACATGGTAGTTCCGGTTGCGGCCAGAGGCTTCGTACAGCTCCTTCCGCAGCATCTCCACCTGAGAAGCCATATCCGTGATCTCATCCTCGCCCATCATCTCGCTGATGTCGTATTCCAGCGGGGCATGGACAAAGTCCGCCAGGGCCTTGTCCATGGCCTCGTGCTCCTCCGGCGTAGCAGTGATGCGGATACGGCGGGCGGGGGTGTTGTACTCGTCCAGATCCTGAAGGTTTACACTGCCACTGACGCTGCACTCCAGCAGGATGGCGGCCAGGTCGGTGACCACATCAATGGCGAAGTGGAAGTCCATCTCCACGCCGTCCGAATGGGTGAACTCCAGATACTCCACGGTCTGGCGGAAGTCCCAGTTCTGCTTGTCCAGACCAATCTTGGCGAAAATCTCGCTGAGGGGGATCTCCTCTTGTTTCTGATCCTCCAAAAATGCCATAAGGTTCAGGCTGTCGTCCGAGCCTCCGATAAAGTTGCCCCAGTATTTTTTGATATACATGCGTCATGCCTCCTGTTCCGAGATCAGCCGCTTGATGAGCCAGTCCAAATGCTCTGACCACACAGGAGCGATCTCACCGCTGTCCTCGTTCTTCCAAAGATCCACAATCTCACGGATGCCGTCCTCGTCCGGCACCTCGTTTTTGATGTCGGTGAGCTGCCGCAGCAGGAAAGCAAGGGCTTCTTTGGATGCTGTGAAACCGGTGACTTTATCCCATATAGCTTCTTCATAATCGTAGTCCAGCTTGCCATTATCCTTCCATTGGAAATACAGCTCCGCCAGAGCCATCGCAGTATTGTCAAAGAGGAAGTCGATTTGTGAGAAGTCAGCTCCCAGCATGACTTCCTCTTTCATCAGTTCGATCATCTCGCCCAGATCCATTACCGGATGCTCCGGTACATATTCATTTTTGAGGATGTCCAGTACATCCAGCCCTTCGTCACGCTCTAATGCTTTTATGCCCCATGCTCCCATGTCGGCACCTCTCTTTCTTTATTTTGTATCAAGCTTCTATTGTCAATCATGGTTCTCCAGCCGAATGATAGGCCGATAAAAGTCATAATCTCCGTTTAGTTCATTGTCCTCCTGCACTTCCGGCTTACAGTGGGGCGAACAGGGTAGGAAACCGAGAAATGGGCCCAGCCCACCGCAGATATTGCATCCGCCATCGCCGCCACAGGTGGTAAGTCTATCAGCCTGCACCACTTCCCGCATATAGGGATCGTAGGCGATGGACAGGCCGAAGAAGTTGGGTTCCTCCATGTCATAGGGCCGGTTCTCATCCTCATCCATGTCCTCAAACCAGCGCAGACGCATGGAGTAGTCTAACCCATCTCCCCACGGGAACAGGGTCCGACACCCGCCGCCACACAGGTAGGACCACTCGTCCGCCGTAGGCAGCGAAAGCCCCTGCTTTTCCAGCCCGGCAAGAAGCGCATCGTAGTCTGTGCGGTTATAGATGCAGATCTGAAAGCCCTTTTCCGTCCGCTCAATGCGGGCCGACTGATGCAAGGTAAGACTGCTGCTGTCACTCCAGGCAAAATCACGAAATTCCTTCAGCCAGTCAGGGTGGGCGGTCAGCCTGGGATCGTCCATCTTGACTGGCTCCCAGCAGAGTTCCTCCAGCTCCCGGCCCACCAGCATGGGGCCAATGGCCGCCTGCCGAACGGGAGCCATACTTTCCCGGATCATCTCCTCCGGGTTCTGCGGTTCCATTTCCCATTCCCGGAACAGATACTCTAATTCCTCCCGGCTCTCCTGATTCAGTCCCACGGCAAACTGCTCCCAGCCCAGGGTGACGGTATCGCCGGGGACAAAGACGAACTCCCGGCCATCTTTCTTGAAGATGCCGGTGGTGCAGTTCTGGCCCCAGCGGTCAAAGGTATGTAGACCGAGAAAGGTCATATCATAACGAGCAGCCAGGCTTTCCATCAGCGCCTGCTTCTCGGTTGTATCCATTTGATTGAATTGGGGACGAGACAGTTTTTCGTTCATAGTAAGTTCTCCTTCGATTCGTTTTGCGTGTTCCAGCAGATAGCTCCGACCATCCTGCTTGGCCCGTTCCAAGTATTGTGGAAGCAGGTCGGAATGGATGGCGTCCAGTGAGACCAGAACGGCGATCCGCTGGTATTCCTGAAGTTCAGGAGAGTAACAGTTGCGCTCCCAGAACAGCGGAGCGAACTGTTCCACACAGTCAGGACGCAGAGCGGGCATCGCCAAAAGCGCCCGCCGGCTCACATATTCATTGGGGTCCTTTGCGAAATCTAGAATTATATCCCTGACTTCCTGACTACATGAGCATTCCGGCAGATAGGCGGCAAACTGCCACTTGGCCTCACTCTCATTGGAGGCTGCGGCCCTGCGGCAGAGGCACTCAAACCATTTGGGATGGGAAGTGGTTTCCTGTATAAATCCCTCCGCTTCGTTGGCTCTGGCAATTAAATAGACCATCTCATCCAGCAGAATGCTGTCTGCCATTTCTGCATCCATTTGGGTCAACACATGGCAAAAGGCATCAAATATATCATTCCACGCAGGGTAATCGACCTCCCATGCACCGCCGATCTCCTCGGTGGTTTTTCCGGGATAAGTGATTTCCTGCCACTGATGAAATTTTCCTACCTGCTCCAGCAGGCGTTCACGAATGCCCTTTGCCATGTGCTCACCTCACTATTCTCCGAAATGTTCCAGATACAATTCCCGCACGGAATAAGGACCTACAAGGGTTGTTTCCTGTCGGCCATCCCAGGAATACACATGAATTTTGCCCTCGTCCCCAATGTACTGCTGCTCCTCAAAGGATGCAGGGAAGGGGAAACTTTCTACCACGCTCCAGTCAATCTTGGGTTTCAGCCCATCAAACTCCTCGCACTTGAGCCTTTTGAAGTTGAATACCAATGCTGCCCCGATTCCATCGAACAGCAAGTCTGCGTATTCTCTGGGGGTGATGCTCTCGCTTACATTGGCAGCGTCAACATTGACATCCAGAACTTTGTTGCCGCAGTTTGTCCAGATTTTATCAGGAGAGAACCAGGTGGTGCGATCCTCAGTGTCTGCAAAATTCTCACGGGGATACCATCCGTTTGCGCTGTCCGGCTTGACGCCTTCCAGAAGCGGCCCATTATACGGGGAAAGCGGATAATATTGGTGCCGCACCGGATCAAATCGGCCAAAGGCAATTTTCAGCAGATACTTATGCTTTTCGCTGCGCATGAGCTTATGGGGCTTCACGATATGTTCCTCTATCAAACTCCAAATGTACTCATCCACATGGATGGATACACGGGGGCGGCCGAATAGTGTGATTTTGTTGGTGTCTGTATCCACATTGAGCCAGACGCGATTGATTTCAACCATTGTCATTCCTCGCTTTTCAAAACGCTCCGCTATAAAATCGGCTTTCCCAGATGGCCTCAAATTCCGCCTGCTCTATGATGCAGGCGTGGAATTCCTCGCCCCAGACATGGGCGTTCAATTCCTCCACGGTGGGGATCGGCGTGATCTCGATGGCGCCGTCGTAAAGGTCAGGGATGTTACGGGTGCGGCCATTCGCAAAGATGTCGATGGAGCGGAGGGCCAGCCGCTCATTTTCGGTATCCACTTCATAGAGGATGACCGGTGGTTCTCCCTCCGGTGCGCCCTCCCAAAAGAGCTTGATGTACTCGGTCTTGCCAAGATAAGTCCGCATCGTTTTTTCATCAGCACAGGCCGCCCGGATCATTTTGGCCAGCATCATCAAATCGTCGATGTATTGGGAATAGACGCAGAACACATCCTCGTCGGAGTCGAAGTGAAACAGATCCATGCCGCTGTTATTTTTCTCAAACTCCCGGATCACGCCCCGGACCAGCCGTTCCCAGTCTCCGCTGCTGCCGGTCAGTCCCAGCCGGCAGAATTCTTCTGTCCGGAACCCGTCACTGATCTTCAGCAGAAGGGAGATGGCATAGGGGTGGTGGGGAATGAGAAAGAATGGCGCGATCTGCTCCGGCTTTACCCAGATTTTGAAGGGCGGACGCGGATCGGGTATCCAGGGCAAGATTTCCCATTCGTCCTCCGGTCGGTTTCCGTATTGGCAAAGGTCTTTCATAGTGTTCTCCTCATTCGATGTCGTTTCGTTCTTCTTTTACATCCAGTGGAGCGCCGTCCAGAGATGTGATCTGTGACAGTTCTGTTTCCGTCAGATTCTTCAGGAAAATGCAGTATTCATTTGGGTATCCGCCCACAAACTCCATTTTGGGCATCCCGATCTGCTGCGGGTCGGTAATCCACAGGCAGGGTTCTCCCGTTGCCCAAAAGTGAGTCAGCGTAAGAATTTGGCCGTTGTAAATTACTTTCTGTTCCATCCTCATTTCTCCTGCATTTGCCTCAGCAGCTTCACGATCCGCTCCCGGTTCTTTGCGGTTTTCATGAAGGTGGGGAGATGGTCAGCCTGGGTCATTTTCGCTCTTCCCGGCGGCTTTTCCCGCAGGTCGGCGCTGAGATAGCCGATCAAATAGGCAAGATGTTCCCGGTTGAGTGCCCAGACCGACTTACCCTGGAAGGAGGTCAAAAACCATAGTTCCAACCTGAAATAAGGTTCTCGCCCATCCCTGATTTCGCCAATATATGAAAACGCCTCCGCTGTTTTATGAACTTCTCCTGACATGGTTGTTCCACAATAGGGACAGGCCACATGGAGAACGGAAAACTGCTGCTTTGCCTCATCTTCAATATCCACCCGATAGTATCTGCCGCAGTTTTTGCACTGGTTATGGACATCATAGCGGTAGATCGTCCGGTCGCGGGTCTCCTGATGGCCGCAACTCAAACAGCGGAAATAGGCGTTATCCTCATCCGCTGTCACCACACCCGCGCCGTGGCACTTGGGGCATTTCACCTGAATGCCGGAGGTCAGGGCGTTGTATGCACTGTATGTAAAGTAGGGTTTATCGACGATTCGGCTCATGCGCCCACACACTCCTTTCATCCGTCTTTCTCTAAATAAAATCCCCATACGCAGTTGGAGAACTCTCCAGCAGCAAAGCGGTGGATCTGCCCATCAATCTCTACCTGCCAGACCTCGAAGGTATGGTCTTGGTGATAGATGGGGTCTTTGATTTTTACCCGCTTGCCGGTGGTTTGCCAGTCGTAGTCAAAGATGTTCACACCGAACAATTTGCATTGACCGTCCGGGCCAAAGGTTTCATATTCCCAAGCCATGTGATGCCTCACACTTCCGTGCGCTGCCAGCCGTTCAGCCGCTCCTGCACCGCATCAATCTTCCAGCCTTCGCCCACACGCTTCATAAGAAAGCGGCGGTCAAAGCCGGTGTTTTTCTCCCTGGTGTAGATGTAGAGCTTGTTTTTGGTGATCTGCTCTGCGTCAAGGAATTCTTCCCCGTTGTAGGTGCCCTGGGCGCTGTATGAGAGGCCCAGAGGTCGATAGCCCGGACGGGGCTTTTCGCTCACATATTTCTCCCAGATCGTCAGCAGACGGGGCACTGCCTCAGCACCTTCAAACCCGGCCTGCTCCATGTACTGCTCCCACTGCGTCATCTCGGCAAAGAAAGCGGACAGCACCCTGCGGCATTCCGCCGCCGCCTGCTCATCCAGCTGGACGGGCTTTTTGGCCTTTTCCCGCTGGAGCTGGAAGAAGTGTTCCATCTGCTCCTGGGTGAATTGCACATGGGCCACTGGCTCGATGCGGTTGTTGCCAGCGATGGCCAGCAGGCCCTCATAGGTAACGGCGGTATGGTCGATCTGGATGTGGGAGAGCTTGGGGATGGAGGCCGCCTGGAGCAGACCGGCATCATCCAGCCCGGTACGGTTGAGCGTCAGAAGGTCCAGCTTGCAGCCTTGCAGAGCGGACAGACTGCTGCCGTGGATGGCGGCGTTACCGTCCAGCAGCAGATAACGCAGCTTGGGCATAGCGGAAAAAACGGGGAAACAGGCGTCAGTGAGCGCACCGTCCTCCACGCCGAAGTTGGCCATGCTTTTATGTCCGGCAAAAGGGGCAAGCAGTTCATCCGTCACCGGATAGCTTTTCACATGGAAGCCCACCAGGGTGTAACCGGCCAGCTGCTCCATGATCTCTACGGTCAGTTCCGGGACTTCAAACTGCTTTTCTCCGTCTAAGGTCAGGACACCGCTCTCCCAGTTCACTGTCCGCGCCCGTTTTGGTAATTCCATAGCGCGCCTCCTTATTCCTGCTCTTTGTAACTGGCTTCAATGTCGATGAAGCGCACATACACGGCGCAGACTTCGCCCTTTGCGTCATAGCCGAAGTAGACGGGATAGTAACCGTCACCCCAGCCAGAGGCAAAGATGGGCAGATTGCAGTCCGTGTCCGGCACCGTCCAGTTGAGCCAGTCGCCGCAGTCTCCCTGATATTTGGGGTGGGCTTTGGCGTTTTCCTCCAGGAGATCGCAGAACAGGCCGTTGTAGGGGTCGATGTCCGGGTCCTCCTCCAGCCGCTTGGCCCAGTAGGTCTTGAAGGCCGCCTGGGTCTGGATGTCCGCAACACAGCCCATTCCAGCGTCTACGCCAAAGCCAAAATACTCGTCCTCGCCCAATTCCTCGTCCAGATCCTCGTTGCCCACCATGCCCAGCTCATAGCGGACAGGCTTTTCCTGAGAAACCTCCACCTTGACGCAGGCATAGCGGTCGCCGTATTGTTCGCTGGGCACCACACAGATCTTTACGGGGTAAGTCCCGGCGGGGATGGTCTGCATAAACGGCAGAGTGTCCTCCAGCTCCACCAGCGGATCGCAGGCGAAGATCTGCCCGGTGGGGAAATGGACGGCACCGATGTCCAGTACATCCACCGCCATGTTCCCAATCACTTTCTCTGTGAAATGGGCCTCCAAGTCATCTTTACAGGTCAGTTTGTTCTTGATTGCTTCGTATTTGTTCAGCCATTCAGTTGTAGGCATATCAGTTTCCTCCTGTTGATTTTGTTTCTTGATGTACATACTCTTTGAGCCATCCCAATAGCAGTTCACACACCGGCCATCCTGAAAATGATGGTCACAATTCGGGTAGCCATAGAGAATATGGGCACATTCCGGGCACAGCCCCATCATCTGTGAGGAGCCTTTGAAAAACAGGCTGCCGCACTCATCACAAACGGCCAGTTCTTTTTCTGTCATAGGGCTCACCAGTCCCGTTCCCGGATAGCCTCCTCGGTGTCGATGGGAATGTTGAACCACTCCAGAATGTAGGCCACAGTTGCCGCAATGCATTCCCGTGCCACCGTTTCGATCTCGCTGTCGTTCTCGTCAAACTCCTCCTGGAGATCATTGATGCCGCAGACCGCCTCGTCCAGCGTTTCCTGTACCACTTCGGGGTCGGTTTCGCCGTTCTCCAGCAGGTCGATGACCTTCTGAAGCTCGTCCTTGACCTTGTCCACCAGAGAAGCAGGATAGTAATCGTCCTGATACATCTCGTCCAGCAGTTTATAATTGGGGTCAAATGCTTTCATAGGGATTGCTCCTTTCCTCGTGTATGTCAGTCACGCTCAGCTCTCATGGGTGATACAGAAAATCTCCTTGTTCAAATCAAAGTAGATTACCATCAGTTCGTCGGTAATCTCCGGGTTAAAGGACAGATCCAGAATGAAAACTTGCTGGTTCATCTCGCTATCCACCAGACTGCCGAACCGCTTGAGCTTCAAAAAGTCAACCATCTCAGCAAAGGACAGTTTGGCTGGGTCGGTTCCCGGAAAAAGTTCCGCCACAATATCCGGGCCTACATCGTCCCGATGGAACTCCATGAAAAATGTCACAACGCTATGGTAGCGGCTGTCCTCGTCTGCCAGCGCCGCTTTGATGGCGGCTTTGGCCTTCTCCGCCAATTTCTCCGCCTCATCCAGCATTTCTCCCACCGCATCCATGACAGCAGGATCGCCGGTCAGTTCTTCCTCTACATCGAAGATAAAGGGTAGTCCCGATTCCTCGGGAAAGTTGAAGATTTCCTCGCCGGGTATATATGTAAAATCAATGCGTTTACAGTTCAGTTTCATAATGTTATCCTCCTTACCCCTCAATGTTGGCAGTTTTGAGACCCTTTTTCAAGGAGCCGTAGACAGTCACCGCATGGTCGGTGAACATCTCATCGCAGTCAAACCAGGCTGTGAAGCTGCCGCCGGAGGTGACGGACAGGCTCGTCATGCTGATTCGTCGGGCAAGTTCTTCCTCTGTGATGGGGTCGGTTTCCGGATTGCGGGGGTTTTCCTCATCTTGGGAGAGCCAGTTGTTGGCCAGCTCGGTCAGGTTCTTGGCTGCAAGCTCCCGCATGGCCTTATCCCAGGTGTCACAGTCGGCCAGCAGCTTTTTGGCGGCGCTGCGGGCGCGGGTCCAGGAGGGCTTGCTTTCGGCATTGACCTCCAGAGAAAGGCTCACATCCTTTCCGCACCACTGGATTTCGCCCTCGAAGGTATCATAGTCCTTGTCCAGTGTCAGTTCTCCCAGCACCTGGTCCTGGATCACCACCGGCTTGTGGTATTCCTCCAGAACGGCCTGGAGTTCCGGGCAGTCCTCGTGGGCCTTGACCACCTGGGAGATACACCAGGGCTGCACCACCAGATCCTTTGCCCATTCTTCTTTCATCCGGCGAATCTTCAGGCGGCAGATCTGCTCGTTTTGAAAGCGTCCCCAGCCCTTGTCACTGTGACGCTCCTCGTCGGTGACCGGCCAATCCAGTCGCTCCTCTTTGGTGCTGACCTTGCCGGTGTCACAGGACACTATGCCCAGCGTCACAACGGTCATTTCCCAAAAGTTACCTTTCCAGTTAAATCCGCCCCCAATGCAGCGATTGATCAGAGCGACCACTTCCTGCTCCTCGGTCTCATACATCTCATAGAATTCTTCGAACATAGATCATTCTCCTCATTTCTCAAACTCGCCCTCGATCATCCCGTTCAGATACCGGCCGGGATCTGCGATGAAGTCATCCCATTTGGCCAGAGGGTGGAATTCCTCATGCTCTATGTCCAGATACCACAGCTTTTTGTCCCTGGGGCTCCACAGCAGCAGATAGTCGCTGTAGTTGTCCATCTGCACCATGAGGGAGAGCAGCTTCTTCCGTTTCCAGGTCATCTCCTGTACATCCATGAAGGAGTAGAGCTCCGCCCACTTCACCAGTTCCCGCTCTGGAAATTCCAGCCGCAAGGGGCCGGTCTTCAAGTATTCCACCAGCTTGGCAGGCAGCTTGTAGGGCATGAGCTGCCGGACTTTTTCCTGTTCGTTGTGCCATTCCTCCGGTTCCAGGGCTTTTAAGTAGTCGGCCAGCTCCTGATTTTTGTTCTGCACCGCCACGGTGTAAGGCCGGTCACCGTATTTGTCAGCAATGGTGATGTCGGCTCCTTGCTCAATGAGCCAGCGCACCATGGGGAGATTCTTATGCCGAGCCGCTTCGGTGACAGCGGTAGAGGCGTTCGGAAACACCATGTCCGGCTTGTGGTAATTGATGTCTGCCCCTTTTTCCAGAAGCAGCTGGGCAAGTTTGGTATTGCCCTCAGACACAGCGGCCCGGAATGCCTCGCCGCCAAACTTCTCCACTGTGATCCCGGCTTGCTCCAGCACCTGGATATTCTCCGCTCGCTGTCCCCAGCGTACTTCCTGGAAGGCCCGCTCTTTCTGCTTCGAGCTGAGTTTTGCGGCCTGCTCAGCAAAGAGTGCCACCACCTCCGGCCCACAACAGCGGGCGGCGGTGAGCAGCAGGGGCTGTTCCTCTGCCAGACTGGGATCAGCTCCATGCTCCAGCAGGAAGTGGATCATGGGCACATCATTCCGAAAAACCGCAATCTCCAATGGCATCAGCTTGATGTATTCGCTGAGCTGGATGGGAACATCTAAATCCAGACCGCCTTGGAGCAGCGCCTCCAGCTTGGAAGTGTCATGGTCACAGATGGCGGCAGCCGGTTCCGGGAGGGTCTCCCAGCGGCCAATATATGCAATTTGGTACATAAGACACCTACTTTCGTTGTTGTTTCACTTGATAGGGAACGGTCCGGCCCAGCACCCGGCCTTTGCCAACGGCATTGGCTCCCTCATAGATCAAAAATTCCGCATTGTTTTCCAGCGAGGCGTAGTCAATGGTATCTGGATAGAGAGGCTGGGCATTTCCAAAAGCCGGTGTATCAAATATACACTCGGTTCCGTCCAGAAAGCATACACCCAGATATTCCGTAGTTCCAATAACCACAAAATGGGGACAATACTTTCCGCTGACCAGGCTGGGGGGCGTTTTTCGCTTGCCGCTCCAGAAGATGACCTCCACATGAAGCACCGCCCGGTTTTCATTTGTTCCAATCATGCCGCATTCTCCTCTTATCCCACAATGGTGGTTTCCTGGATAGCCAGATTATCGTAATCCATGGCAATCAGCTTTTCAGCGGCCTGTGGGGTACACATAAACCAGGTGCTCATGCCCCAGGCATCCATCCTTGTAACGGTGAAAAAGTCGGTTTGGGCAGAAGTAGGTTCTCTTGCGTCAATATAGTAGTCGGAGTAGAGGTACACCAGATCTACCTCCCGGTCCGGCAGCCACTTGGCCCGGCGCACACGGGGCTTGCCGTTTTTCAGCGTCTTTTCTCTGGGGTTCTCAAACCACGCCAGTTCCTTGAACTTCAGACCGGTGAAGGTATCCATGAGCCGCTGGGCAATCTCCCGGTGGGTAAATACACCGCAGTCCCAGGAGCCCATCAGCCATGTCTGTATAAAGTCGCCCACCTTGCTGCCAGGAGCAGGCGGCCCATAGACGCTCTCATCCGCCCACATGACTTCCATCTTTTCGCACTGATCCGGCCGAGGACAGGACTGCTTGTTGCCATAGCGGTACATGATATTTACATAGCCATAATCTTCGCCGGTTCGGTCATGACCGACGGCTTCCACTTTATAGGCAGTTATGGACATTGCAGTTTCACCTCCTGAGCCAATACAAATCCGCACAGCCCAAGGGAAGAATCAATGACAAATACCCGGATGTGCTCCCGATCCATGCGCTCCCGCAGTTCCTCGATGCCGCAACAGGCGGGAAAGCCGTAAGTGATGGTACCGTCCAGCAGGTCTTTATACTGTTCAAAAAAACCGTCCACGGTGATCTCGTCCATGCCAAAGAGGATGTTGTCCTGGACCACATTTTCAAACCAGTGGGCCAGCAAGCCAGTAAAGTGAACGGATACTTTCTCTCCGGCCTCGGTCTGGGTATCCATGTGCAGGATGTGGGCTTCAAAGTCAGCGTAGTAGCGCAGGACTCTGTTGTCGTGCAGACCATCAAAAGAGCAAATCAGCGTACTCATAGGGATTCCTCCTCGTCCATGAGCTGCTCCTGCACCTCTCTGGGCAGGTCATTCCACAAAATATCGTATGTAAAATCCCGAATCTCCGGGTAACACTCCCGTGCGGTCTTTTCCGCAATATCTCTATTCAGGTAGTGCATCTCTTGGTGGAAAAACCAGTTGAGTTTTTCCATCAGCCGATAGAATCGGATCTGTTCTTCTTGGGTCATGGGATTGCTCCTCCTATTTCAATTTCAGTACAAATCCCCAGATGCTCACCACGATCAGGAGGACGCCCAGCAGGAAGAACACCACACGCCGGTATCCTCTGCTGTGGCGGTGGGCATCCCGCGTACCAGTGGGGTCGCAGAGCCAGTTCCAGTTGCGGATCGCCCCAATTAAAATCACGGCCCCGATGAGCACCGAGGTAATGTACCAATGCTCTTGCAAAAATGCTGTGATCTGTTCGCTGTTCATTCTACTTCCTCCTCACGCAAATACCTGCTGATATTTCTCTTTCAGTTCCTTCGGTGCTGTCTTGATGACCTTGCTACCACCATTTTCGGAATTCTTTCCCCAGATGGCCCAGAGCAGGCTCTGCCAAGCGATGGCCCGGAATTTCGGGTCTTTGTTTTCTTCCGGCAGGAGATAAGCGGAAAAGCGGCGCTTGACTGTCAGCAGCGCATCCAGGCTTTCCGCATTGGCAATCAGGCTGCGAAATTCCTTGGCTGGCTCCAACCACTGCATAGACAATGCGCCCCGCACCAATACCCCCAGCGTCCATGGTTGAAAACCAAACTTCCGGATCAAGGCATGAAGAAATTTTCCTTGCAGTGAGGAGTGCTCGTCGTCGCAGAAATCCAGATACTCCGTTACCAGCGGTGCCCATCGTTCTCCCTCCAGTCCCAGGGCGAACACAGCAAAGGTGCCGGGCATTGCACAGGCTTCATCCGCGAGGTTTTGGTACCACTCAAACTCCCGCATAGCCAGACGAGCATATCGCTCCATAGCTGGATGCAGACTGGGGTACTGCACAGCGCAGGCAAAGAGCTGATTGACTCCCTTTTTAGGAAGACCAGGAATGGGCAGATAGAGTTTTTCCTTTCCACGGAACTCCACCGAGTAACTGCGGGGAAATTCCTCCTGAGAAAGCACCGCACACAGGTAGTCCAAGATTTCCGCATAGCACTCTTCGGTGGCGGCCTTAGCCGTGATGCGGATGGTGGCAAACGCATCGTTGGCTGATGCGGTGAAATGCTCCGTCTTACGGCGCTGGATGTCCTTTGGTAATTTGCCGCTGCCGGCTGTTTTCAGCTGCTTTACCAGATCCGGGCGAAGCTGGGAAACCAGGCCGAGGATATGTTCGGTGGTAAGGGATTCAAAACTCTGTCCATACATCGTGCAGCAGACCGCCACATAGCAGGCAAAGTGCAGCAGACCTTCGTCCACATCCTCCGGGCGCAATTCAGGCAACACCGTGCATGGCGGAAAGACTGTAAAGCCATCGTCCCGCTCTCCCACAAGGAAGAATCGCTCCTGCAACTGCTTTTCTATGTACTTCTCCAATGTATAGCGGATCTCTTCCCAGCCAACCAGCCGCCGCATGGCATCGCAGACGGAAACAGCATCCTCACAGGGAAATTTCTTCAGCAGCAGTCCGGTCAAATACCGCTCCAGCAGTTGATCGGGAAGAAACGGTGTCCCGTTGTGATTTCGCACCACGGTCGGGTAGGCAGAGTGATTTTCACGGGCAGTGCCGTTCAGCATATCCCGAATGCAGAGATCCACCTCCGCCAGCACCTCTGGTGAAGTGTCCGGTTTATGAATCAGATAGTAGCGGTCATTTATGCCGTCGCGTTTTGGCAAACTCATGCTTGATCACCTCTTTTCAGACAATAAAAAAGCCCCACGCCGCACTGTCATAAAGACAGGCTGACGCAGGGCATGAAGAAGCCGCGTTGAAGGAGCCGCATCCACCAGCAGATGTAGTTTCTTCAACAACCAAAATAATTTTTTCGTATCTTAAAGCAGCAAATTGCTGTCCAATATATTTGTTCATAGCGGCACCATTTGTTCTGAGCGTAGTTTTATATCTTATTATATCACAGCACCCCTTCAATGAAAATATTTTGTTGGAAATGCTAATGAAAAATTTTTGTGAATTTGTTAAGGCGCAGGGGCTGTTATCTCCATAGTGTCTGGATGGATCAGAGTGATTACTTTTCCCTGATGCAAGGCATAGTTGACTGTCTGTGCTGTACCTGAGCGCAGCTTTTTCTGATTATCAAACACACCGATAAGGTACTCTGCATGATCGACCATATAATAATTTCTTTTTTTATAACTGGAAACATCCGCAGAATGTGAAATAACAATAGAATCGTTTGCGTTTTGGATCAGCTTTTTCAATCTATGTTTACTCTGATCCGGCCATTTAGAGTCATAGCCGATGAAGGGAACTACAACGATAATTTTAATATAAAAGTCAATATGCTTCATCCGGTTCGGTAGGTGCTGCGGTAATATCGCGGTAGAAAGTAGCCCATGCAGCTTCCTCATAGGGGCGTACAAAAAAGAAGCCAATGCTCAATGGAATTGTCAGCAGAAGAACAAGAGAAATCGCCAGAGCCTCTGAACCGGTGAAATATTTGAGAACCAGAAAACCCTCGGCATACAGTGGCACCGAACAGAGCAGCTCCCAGCCAATGAAGCTGAAATCCAGACAGAACAGCCGCCATTTGTTGCCATTCATGATCCGCCGGGATTCTGTGATCGCTTCATTTGCGGTCAGCGAAGGATGCTCGGACATGATGTAAGGTGTCATCGCATAGCTGTATGTTTTCACGATTCCCGGAATCACCAACAGCAGCGACCAGAGGGCGATGTACAGACCCTGCAGGAATTTCATGCAGAAGCCATCCCACAGACGGTCTTTCTGAGAGAACAAGTCCGAGATGGCAGCATCATTTCCATCTACAAGGTTCAGATTAAAATGAGCATATCCCAGTTGAACTGCACCGCCCACGATCAGTTGGAGGACTGCCCACAGAACAATGCCGGCAAGCAGAACAGCAAGCAGCCGACCGCCGTTGGGCTGGGAGAACAGTTCAAAATGGATGTCCTTTGCCTGATTGGAATTGGATACGGCACTGTTGGAACTGCTCACAATGGTAGCACCGAGCGCACTGGCGGCAATACCTGTCAAAACAGCAGTTTTCCATTTTCCGCGCAGGGCATCGAGAGCGAGCATACGATAGTCGGCAGATACTTTCATAAAAGCAACCTCCTGTCTGAAAACGGCAAGGATTTGTGAAATAGGAAGATGATATGCCACTTTAATTTAGATACGTTTGAAAAGCTAAAAAAATTGCAGCATGAATGAAAAAGAGGCTGTTACACCGGTTTTATCCTTGTGCAACAGCCCCTTCCTTTACTTCAGCAGCTTGTCCAGTTCATCATATTGCATTACTGGAGCTTTGCAAGGATTTCTTCAGCCGTCATACCGCTGGCAAGCAGCTTCTTCAGCACATCTTCTGCTTCGCCCTTCTTTGCTTCTTCTGCTGCTTTTGCTTCGGCGGCAGCTTTTTTGTTTTCGGCTTTGGCAAGTTCCTTGGTGGCGGCTTTCAATTCTGCTTTCTTGGCTTTCAGCTGCGTCTTCAGATCATCGAGATTTGCAGTCAACGTAGCAACCTCAGATTCGATTTTCTCTTTTTTTGCGGCCTTTTCTGCAATGACTGCTACATAATCAACGCTGGCCTTTACAGTACGAGCCTTATTCTTGCTTCCCTTGGGTCTTGCCATAATAATTTCCTCCCATAAAGTGAAATAATTTGATACTTACAAGTATATTTCCAAATAGTCAGAATTGCAATAGGTAACATGAGCCGTCTTCAACTGCCAATGCAAATCTTATTCGGTATGCCCGAAGATCGTCGCAAATGTATTCCTTCAATGGTAACAATCATGGAGATTAGTGTTTATCTGGAGATTAGGTCAGTTTACAAGGAACTACACGCAGACCACGAAACGGGGGCTGCTGACAACAAATAAAGGCTGAATATCAAGCACCGGGGAAGTGCGAGATATTCAGCCTGTTTTGTTGTCCGGGGTTTCCAAAGGGTGTCCCTTTGGCACACGACTTTGCTTGCAAAGTGTAGTGTGTTATACGCTCTGTCGGCGTTGTTGTGAAAATGCCGTTGCCGCCGGGGAGGGCAAGGGCATTTGAAACGGCAGGAAAACAGGGCTGTGATTGTGTGGCGTGAAGCCGCAAGCGCAGGACTTGTTTCATCAGCAGACAGGGCGTATATGAAAGCCCCCGTCCCTCGTCCTACGCTCCGACTTGTGGACAAAGTGTCCCGAAGTTGTGGCCACACTCCCGGAAAAGTAGCAGGACAGCGGGCAACCGTCAAGGCTGAAATGAACGGGTTTACACCCGGCCTTGACCGCCGCCCACCGTCCCACTGAATGGGTGGACAAGGCGGCCAATCCCTCAAAGTGCTTGGCCGCTTTCTTTCTGATTTTGGAGCGTTTCTTTTCTAAAGATTGAAATGGGCGGGGAAGCCATTTTAGGGCTTTCCCGCCTTGATTGCCCATCAGCAAAGACGGGCGGGACTGTCAACGGCGGCGCATGAAATGCGCCGTTCATCTTGACCGTTGACTGGCTCGGCTGGTTTTGCTATCTCCTCGATAAATTAGAATTTGTATTATTCGTGTGTAAATCTTAATAAATAACCATCTGGATCTTGCACTAAAAACTCTTTTTGTTCAATAAGTTCTCCATTAGATTCGTATTTATTCAACATCATTTCTCTAAACAACGGATATTGAGAGCGAATAAGCTGTTGATATACTTTATCAATATCATTTACTTCAATAGAAAAATTAACTCCTCTACCAAAAGGATATGCCATTTCAGCAACATTCCAGCCATCATCTCGTAATTCTTCAAACATAAACTGTGAATCTTCAAATGATAGAAACATGAACTTATCTTCTACTCGTTCATATTCAATTTTAAATTGTAATATATTAAGGTAAAATTCCCTCGTTCTTTTTATATCTTTAACTGTTAATTCTGGTATTAGTTTGTTAAATTCCATTCTATCATCTCCACAACTTCCAATTTGTCGCTCTCTTACTTTCTCCCCCGCTGTGGGGTTGGATTTTTCAGCAAGTCCGACTTCTGTGCAATCTTTTTCAGCCACTTCTTTTCTTCCTCGGACAGCTTCTTCAAATTCAATTTGAGGCGCTTACAGATAAACGCCAAAGCCGCTTGCTCCGGGTCGCTGTCTGGGCTGGCAGTTTCCTCGGCAGTCTGCAAAAAATCTTCCAGTGGGTTGTCCTCCGGGACGCTGAAAAAATCGTCCTTATGTGTTTCCCGCAGGTCAAGAGCTATCTTGTTTATGTCCTGCTGTATCACATAGCGGCAAAAGCTGTCATCGTCAATATGGGCGGCGATAAGCTGCCGTAACTGCGGGTCAGTCAAGCCGGGATTGTGCTGTTTCATAATTCTTGCGCTCACAGCGTCCACAATGGCGTTTGCGCTCTGTACCTGTTTGGTTGCTATGCCTTTTACATAGATTTCAAGGTCGGCCATAAGCCGGGGAAAATCCGGGTGTGTTGCCAACTCGCACAAGAGGGAATTATCTACCAGCTTGCTTTTCAATAGCGCAATCATATTATCACTCAAACGCAGGTCTGCAAGATCGGTGTTTGGGTGATTTTTTGTTTCGGACAGCCCCAACAGGTAGTCAGCGGTCACGCCGTAAAACTTCGCCAGCTTGATAAGGGCATAATGGCTGATGTCCTTGAAGTCGTCCGCTTCATAACTTCCCAGCGCAGACTTGGAAAGATGGGTCTGTTCCGCAAGCTGTTCCAGCGTCAGGCCGCGCTCCACACGCAGGTCTTTCAGACGTTCTTGTATAGATAGTTCCATGTCCCCCCTCCTCGTACTATAAACTGGGATTTACTTAACAATATGTGCTGTGATAATTGTATAACTATATGAATTGATAGTGATTTTGATATTTTCAACTTCACATACCAATTTTTTCCTTGTTTGTATATGTTGCAATTTTTATCTAACACCTTATTTTTGCAATACTCAACAACATCTACTGTATCTATTTTTAGATTTCTTTTAATTCTATCAACTCCCATTTCAGTTGTATGAATTTTGTCAATATTATCAAGTAATATCTTTTTATCTTCCATTCTTTCTTCTCCTCAATAATTCCAATTTACCGTTCTGTTTTTTCCATTCTACCACAATTCCGAGAGCGTGGAAATAGAGAGTTTTTCGGGCGGATTTCCTACCTCTTGGATATACGGGACGGGCGGTCATTTAGGTGTAGACTTAGGTTAGTTCATCGATGGACGGCACC
Source organism: Faecalibacterium sp. I4-1-79 (assembly GCF_023347235.1). GTDB lineage: Bacteria > Bacillota > Clostridia > Oscillospirales > Ruminococcaceae > Faecalibacterium > Faecalibacterium tardum. The sequence continues at coordinate 772,981 of NZ_CP094467.1, forward strand.
TTGAAAACAGAATGACCGTCCGAAAAGGAATATCCGGCGGGGGAAGCACGCAGAGAGCCGACTTCTGGACAAAGTGTCCATAGGTGGCTTCGGGCCACAATGACCCGAAGCTGTGGGGAGCGTGCCAACGCCGGAACACGCCGCAGGAATGGGGCAGGAAGCTTTTTCGGGGAGAACGGCAACGGAGAACAGACGGAGGGACACATGATAGAAAATCCATATAAACGCCTGCCGCCATTAGAGCGCAAGCCGGACGGCACACCCTACCGCATGACACCAGCGCAGAGGAAACAGGCCAATGCCCTGATACGGCGGGAGTGCTGTAACTGTGAGGACGGCAACTGTATTGCCCTTGACGATGGGGACGCCTGCGCCTGTCCGCAGATGGTTTCTTTCTCGGTCTGCTGTAAATGGTTTCGGTGGGCGGTCTTGCCGCTTGCCGGGACGCTGGAAGCGGAGATTTACCGGGGCAGGGACTTGAAACGCTGTGCGGTCTGCGGCGGCGTGTTCGTCCCCAAATCCAACCGGGGAAAATACTGCCCGGACTGCGCCGCCAGAGTTCACAGGCGGCAGAAAACAGAAAGTGAACGGAAAAGGAGGTCTGCTGTGGACAGTTAGACAGGAAAAAAGCCTTGATTTACAAGCCTTCACAAGCCCCAAACCGGGGCAGGTGGTATCAAGTATCATCTTCCCCGGAAAACGGGCTTCTAACCGTCCACAAAACACGCTATGACAAGCACAATTTATATTCATCAGCTGGAAAAGGTGTTCAGCTTTACCCGGCTTCCTAATTTCCTTTTTGAAGCACCTACATTCCAGCCCTTGTCCAACGAAGCAAAGCTATTGTACGCCTTTATCCTGCGGCGGGCAGAGTTATCCCGGAAAAACGGGTGGGCGGACGAGTACGGGCGCATTTACCTGTACTATCCCATCTGTGAAGTGGTGGAACTGCTCCACTGTGGGCGGCAGAAAGCCGTCAACACCCTGCGGGAGTTACAGTATGCGAAGTTGATTGAGATTAAGAAACAGGGCTGTGGAAAACCCAACTGTATTTACCCAAAATCCTATGAAGCGGTTTCAAACACCGACTTCAAGAAATCCGGTTTTGGAACGCCGGAGGGCTGAAAACCGTACTCGATAAGTACGATAATCAATCCTCTTGAAGTACGGAAACCGGACGGTATATAGAAATACAAAGATTAAAAATATTTTATTTATATCCATTCCATTCCAATCCGATCAGAGATAATTTCGGCGGGATTTTCCCTGTGGAAAACCCGCCGGAAAGGAATGGAATGGGGAAAGGAGCAGAATGGCACAACACGCAATTTTGCGTTTTGAGAAGCACAAGGGCAACCCGGCGAGGCCGCTGGAAGCCCATCACGAAAGACAGAAAGAACAATACGCCAGCAATCCCGACATTAACACAAGCCGGAGTAAATACAACTTCCATATCGTCAAGCCGAAGGGCAGATACTACCACTTCATTCAAAACCGTATCGAACAGGCGGGGTGTCGGACAAGGAAAGACAGCACCCGGTTTGTCGATACGCTGATAACTGCCAGCCCGGAGTTTTTTAAGGGGAAATCCCCAAAGGAGATACAGGCGTTTTTCCAGCGGGCGGCGGACTTCCTCATCGAACGGGTAGGCCGGGAAAATATCGTGTCGGCGGTGGTACACATGGACGAGAAAACGCCCCACCTGCATTTGACCTTTGTTCCGCTGACAAAGGACAACCGCCTGTGCGCGAAAGAAATCATCGGCAACCGGGCGAATTTGACAAAGTGGCAGGACGATTTTCACGCCTATATGGTGGAAAAATATCCTGACTTGGAGCGTGGGGAAAGCGCCAGCAAGACAGGCCGGAAGCATATCCCCACCCGGCTTTTCAAACAGGCGGTTTCCCTCTCCAAACAGGCCAGAGCCATTGAAGCCGCCCTTGACGGCATTAACCCGCTGAACGCCGGGAAGAAGAAAGAGGAAGCCCTCTCCCTGCTGAAAAAGTGGTTTCCGCAGATGGAGAACTTCTCCGGGCAACTGAAAAAGTACAAAGTCACGATAAATGACCTTTTGGAAGAAAATCAGCAGTTAGAAGCCAGAGCCAAAGCCAGCGAAAAGGATAAGATGAAAGGCACAATGGAACGGGCAAAGCTGGAAAGCGAACTGCACAACATTCAGCGGCTTGTTGATCGTATCCCGCCGGAAGTGCTGGCGGAGTTGAAACGGGGGCGGCATTATGGAAAGGAAAGGTGATTTTATAAGTAATATCAGATACAAAAAGGAAACAGAGGTCGTAACTTTTCAAGGGAAAGAAATCACGCTGGAAAACCTCTCCCCGGTGTTCACGCCGGAGCAGGAAGCGGCCAAACGCCGGGAACTGGAACAGCAGCTTTATGAGGTGTTCCGCAAGTACGCCGACAGACGGCAGAATGAGGAAGCCAGGGCGTAAGGTTTTCCGAAGCCATCGTTGATTTGCGGGGCTGCTGGCAGTATAATATAAGTGTCAGCAGCTCCGTTTCTTTTTTAAGAAAAGGAGCGACAAAATGAATAACAGAATAGACGCGATCTATGCAAGGCAATCGGTAGACAAAAAGGACAGCATTTCCATTGAAAGCCAGATTGAGTTTTGCAAATACGAATTGAAAGGCGGGAACTGCAAGGAATACACAGACAAAGGGTACAGCGGCAAAAACACAGACCGCCCGAAGTTTCAAGAACTGGTGCGGGACATTAAGCGGGGCTTGATTGCAAAGGTCATTGTTTACAAACTTGACCGTATCAGCCGTTCCATTCTGGATTTTGCCAATATGATGGAACTGTTCCAGCAGTACAATGTGGAGTTTGTGTCCTCTACGGAAAAGTTTGATACCTCTACTCCAATGGGGCGGGCTATGCTGAACATCTGTATCGTGTTCGCCCAGCTTGAACGGGAAACAATACAGAAGCGGGTGACGGACGCTTACTACTCCCGCAGTCAGCGGGGCTTTAAGATGGGCGGGAAAGCCCCTTACGGCTTCCATACAGAGCCGATCAAAATGGACGGTATCAACACAAAGAAGCTGGTGGTAAACCCGGACGAAGCGGCCAATATCCGGCTGATATTTGAGATGTACGCCCAGCCCACAACCTCCTACGGGGACATTACCCGCTACTTTGCGGAGCAGGGGATTTTATTCTACGGTAAAGAACTGATACGCCCCACGCTGGCGCAGATGTTACGCAATCCCGTCTATGTGCAAGCGGACTTGGATGTGTACGAGTTTTTCAAAAGTCAGGGAACGGTCATTGTCAATGACGCCGCCGACTTTACAGGAATGAACGGGTGCTATCTGTATCAGGGACGGGATGTAAAGGCCAGCAAGAAAAACGACTTGAAAGATCAAATGCTGGTGCTGGCTCCCCATGAGGGCATTGTCCCCTCTGACATCTGGCTGGCGTGCCGCAAGAAGCTGATGAACAACATGAAAATCCAGTCCGCCCGGAAAGCCACCCACACATGGCTGGCGGGGAAAATCAAGTGCGGGAACTGCGGATATGCGCTTATGAGTATCGTCAACCGGGTAGGCCGTCAATATCTCCGCTGTACGAAACGGCTGGACAATAAAAGCTGTCCGGGCTGTGGGAAAATCATCACTTCCGAACTGGAAGCGGTGGTCTATCAGCAGATGGTGAAGAAGCTGGAAAAGCACAAGACGCTGACGGGCAGGAAGAAAGCGGCAAAGGCCAACCCGAAAATCGCCGCCCTGCAAGTGGAACTTCTCCATGTGGACAGCGAGATTGAAAAGCTGGTGGACAGTCTGACGGGCGCAAACAATGTCCTGCTCTCCTATGTGAATGTGAAGATAGCGGAACTGGACGGGCGCAAGCAGGAACTTGTGAAGCAGATAGCCGAGTTGACGGTGGAAGCCATCAGCCCGGAACAGGTCAATCAGATTTCCGGCTACCTCGATACATGGGACAGCGTATCCTTTGACGATAAGCGGCGTGTGGTAGATTTGATGATTACCACCGTAGCCGCCACAAGCGACAGCTTGAACATCACATGGAAAATCTGACGGGCGGCACACCTCCCGTCAGATACCTACCCTGTGTAGTCCCTTGTAAACTGTACTTTACCAAAGGATAAATAGAAGCAGTATTAAAGCCGTTCACTACGCAGATTTTCCAGCGTGGCGAACGGCTTTTTTGCTGCCCCTATATTTACAGGTAGGAGTAATCGAAGAAGTCTTTTAATGTAATTCCTAAACCCTGACAAATTCTTTCAATCATCTCTACGCTTAACTGCCCTCCCCGACGGGCGGTGGTTTGAATCGTGGAGTACGATATTCCGCATTTCTTTGCCAACACACACAGATTCATATCACGCGCTTGCATCAAATCCTGAACACGCTTGATCGTATCCACGAAAACTCCTCCCATCTTTTTAGTTCAAAACTTTTCCAACAACCTCGAATCTTTGCTCTGGAGATATAAGGATCGGCGAATATTTGGTGTTAAGAGAAACCAAAACCGGTTGGTTATGCACCACTCCATAGCTGTCGGTAAAGAACTCTGCTTGGGATTTATCTGGGGTATGTTCATCGTATTTTTTCAGATATCCGCAGTCATCATATACGAATATCCCGATATCTCCGCATTCAAGTTCTTCGCAGCGCCTTACCCATACGATCTGTCCGCTATGATAACGTGGCTCCATACTATCACCGCTAACGTATATCCCGAACTCGGCACCAGCCGGAACGCTACTGGCAGGCACTTGTATCTGCTGGAACATTTCACCCTCAAGAAAAGCTCCTAGACCTGCCGATACTGGCAACTCTGATACTGGCATCATTATGCAGTCGATTTTCGCAGGCTTTTCTGCGTCTGGCTGGTAGCGCCGGGATGCAATCAAGTCCATTTCGTACTCGGCAATTTTTTTGCCCTATATCATTTAGAAGGGCGGGTTTCTGAAAGGCCTTTGTAAAGTAGGAAGGTCCTTCCTTAATGTTCAATGCGTGACAGATTGCAACCAGTTGATAGATGCTGGGAGTGGTGTATCCTTTTTCCCATTTGCTGATACCCTTGTCACTGACATCGACGCCATAGTTGTAGAGAAGTTTGGAGAAAGCTACAAGTGAATAGCCATTCTTTTTTCGTACAGCTGCGAGGATCAGACCTACCTCATTACTATCCCTTGCGGCGACTGCATCATAGCACACCGTGGATGGGGCTATGTGCATTTTGGTGAGAGCAGTTTTCTTTTTCATGGCAAGAACACTCCTTTGTGATCCGGTAGCTCTATTATAGTATAGAAAACATAAGAAATCAGCAAGAAATCTCCAAAATGGCGACAAATGCGTAATTGACATCTCCATAAAGTGGGTGTATAATCAAACCAAATCCACAAATAACAGCCTTTTGGTGTTATTTTCGTATGGGATTGTGTTTGTTTGGCGTTTTTTTGCGAGGTGATACTATGAGAAAAGAAAATGTAAGATGTCCAATGTGCGGAACCATGAATTATGATGTGGATCTTGATGAAACCGGTGGCTGGACAAAATGCCGTCTGTGCAAAGCAGTGACCTGCTCTATGGATGAGTGGAAAAAACATACAGTGTCCGTTCCGCTGTTGAACGAAAAACAGCTCGTGGCACGCAGTATGATTCGCAAGTAATGCACGCCGTGTTTTGATAAATCCGCAAAAAGGAGGAATTCTGATGTGTGGTGATTACAACCTTCGCCATGAGAAAAGATACGTCGAAGTGGACGTTCGTTTTACTCCTGACGGTAAGATCCGCCCTCTTGCCATAAACTATGACAAGGCTCACACTTATGGAATTGATCGTGTCTTGGCAGTCAAACATGGGACATCACGCCTAGGCGGAAAAGGTCACTGCTTCACCTGCCTGATCTGCGGTCAGAAGCGGAATCTTTGGCTTGAACGGGGCAAGTGGTTCGTGGAAGCCTACTGCTCCGTGCCGGAAAGCTGTGCTTCGTAATGGCAAGATACTTATCCCGCGCAGATCTTTCGCACATAGCGGGTAAGTATATCGACCAGTACTATACCCGTTTCGGGATCAGTAAAGATGACCCAGAACCCATTGACCCTGAACGGCTCGCAAGTTCTGTTCTTGGGCTGAATGTGAAAATGCTGCCGCTATGCAGCGATGGAAGTATTCTAGGACTGACTGTTTTCCAGAAATGCGGTTTTACCGTAACCTTGGGGGACGGGACAAAGCTTGTGGAGGTGTTCATGCCGAAGGACGTTGTAATCGATTCCGCCCTTGCGTCAGACAGCTGCACCGGATGCCGGAATTTCACGATAGCGCATGAAGCGGCGCACCATATACTGGCTGACCTGTTTCCGAACGACTACGGAAAAGCAGTCAAGTGCCGTGGGCACATTGCCTATCGGGAACGAAACGGACAGCCCTCATGGGAAGAATGGCAGGCGAATACCCTTGCAGCGGAGCTGCTGATGCCAACATTTCTGGTCAACGCCGAAATAGAACATGCAGCGCTGTGCCTGCCAAATGGAATCCTGTACAAATCCGCATCGGACCCGAACTATGAAAGAATTCTGGAGATGGCTGCACGGATCGGGGTATCGTGGTCTGCGATCAGGATCAGATTACAGCAGATGCAGGTCATCAACGGAAAACCCATCCACTGCCATCCATTGGACGTCATTCGATTTGGAGAATAATATGACTTGGTCAAATAATCGCTCTTTTAAGAGTAAACCGCTGAACAATATACAGCAGGCACAATTCAGCATTGGCTGGAGGTTTTGTCCGGTTTGCGGACACAAGCTCTACCAAAAAAACGAGAGCTGTTCAGGCTCTATCAGCATAAAGTGCCTCAAGTGCGGTAACATAGCAACAGTTGACTTAGCCTACCGCAGACGCTGACTTTTTTAGACAAACCACAATTTCAAAAATCGGGTGCATTGCACCCTGAATATGGACTGTTCGTCACCGAGCAACGGGCCATTGCCGCAAGGCAATGTATGAAACGCGCACCAAATAGCCGGGCAACAGCTGATAGAGTGATTCTGCTTTAGAACCGCTCTGTTAGTTGGTTGTCCGGCTATTTTTTAGCCTTCAGGAAGCCTGCTCCCGCAAAAAGGAGCAGGCTTTATGTTTGTCCGTTTTTCGTGGATGCCCCAAGCGGCAAAATATCCGTAGCCTTCCAAATTTTCGACTTTTTACGACTTATCGAAAATTTGGAGGTTTACGATGTCTTTTAATAAAGGCTATGAGTTGAAGAAGTTTGAAGCACACTGGGAAAAGTTGCGCATCGAGTACGCAGCTGCGGGAATGACGAAAGAGGCCATCCAGAAGATGTACGATTATGACCGTCAGCAATTCAATTCGGAGCGTACCTTTATCGAGCGGACGCAGGAATTCACCGCTCCTGCGTATGAAAGCTCTGAGGAAGAAGCGTCGCCCTTGATGCTACGCTATCAGGATGCGATTACCGTGACAGATACTTACCACGAAACTAAAAGCCGTTTTGCATGGATTGGTGAGATTGAGAATGAGCAGTTGCTTACTGCACTCGAAACTTTGAAAACCGAAGATTTGGAAATCATCACCATGTACGCTTACGAGGGATACGACATCACTGAAATTTCTAAAGTCTACGGCGTATCTCGGCCCACTATTAGCATAAAAATCAAGAGAATTACTAATTTTTTGAAAAAGTTTGATTTTGATGCTATGGATTGACCATTCTCGTCGGCTACCAAGTGAAGGGACAATTTCCCAAGCGACATCTGCCGCAGGGCAAAGCGTCCGACTTCATGGTCCTTGAAAACTGAATAGTTCCGTCATCTGGTACTCCGATAATGATACTTCCGTAATTCGCGGCCCGGTCACAAAGCAGACGGGGTGGCTGAAATGCCAATGAAGCGGTACAAGTCCGCTGCCAGATGTTTATGCCCCACTCGCAGGGAGCCGAGGGCGAATATGCGAGACCTTTAATCATATTGATCCGGGAACTGCCGGGTACGTTTTTGCGCATCCGGCAGTTCCCGTTTTTTACGTATCCCAATTTATTCTTTACCCGAATATCCACTTTGATACATATAGGAGGACACTTTTATGGATGAGTTGAACCCCACGGTGCGCGAGCAGAAGATCTACGAGGAGATGGAGCTGACCCCTGAGATGGTCAAGTCCATCCGCACCCTCTGCGGTACCTGTCTGCGGCACTTTGTGGATGCAAAGGCATTCAAGATCGCACTTGTACCCAGCGCAGACCGGAGCATGGACACCTGCACCGTCTGCCAGATGCGGCGCGGCTACGATTATGTAGTCATGCACCGCTGACCCAACCATACCACCATACCTTGAACGAAGCCCGCTGCGGAACATCCGGCAGCGGGCTTTGCACATAACAACATGGAGGTACAATTTTGCAGCAAAACTGGAAATTCCAACGCGGAGACATCTTCTTCACCCATTTCGGGGCGAGCACCGGTTCGGAACAGTGCGGTGACCGTCCGGCGGTCATTCTTCAGAATGACGTGGGCAACTATCACTCTCCGACCCTGATCGTTGCGACCATGACAAGCAAGGCGGAAAAGAAAGTAAACCAGCCGACCCACTGCCTGTTGGAAAACGCAGGGTTGAATATGCCGTCCGTTGTGCAGGCAGAGCAGATCTTCACCATCGACAAGAGCCGGGCGCTGAAGTATCTGGGGCATCTGACCCCGGAGGAGATGCGCAGGGTGGATGATGCAGTGCGTATCAGCCTTGCGCTGAACCCCATGGGCAGCATCCAGCAGATGGAGCCTATCCGGCGCTCTACGGCGCTTTACGCGCCGCCTGAGGTGGTGGATGGCAAACCACCTGTCTACCCCTATACGCCCATCAAATCGTCTTTTGAGAACGCCGGAAGCATCGAGGAAATGATGCTGTACACCGAGTTGCAATCCGCGGTTCATGCCATGATCCAGCGGTTGGAATACAGCTTCACCTTCAATCCCAGCCTGCTCACCAGCCCGAAGCGGAAGCAGCAGGTGGCTGAGATCTTAGAGGAAGCCGAGAAGTACATTTGGAGAATCAAGGAGGAAATGCGATGCGCCTGAACGAAAACAATACTTTCATTGGTATCAACCCGCCGTACCAGCTTTCGGTCATCCACAGCAGCAAGCTAATCTATCCCCGCGAGATCTACCAGCGGGGCGTGGAGCGCAAGCGGGTGGAGCTGATCGCCAGAGACTTCAATGAGTACATCGTTAACGAGCCGAAGGTCAGCTTCCGCAACGGCAGGTACTATGTGATGGACGGGCAGCACACCATCGAGGGCTGCATCCTCCTCAACGGTGGCGCAGACCGCCCGATCCTCTGCAAGGTCTACACCGGCCTGACGATGGAGCAGGAAGCTCTGCTCTTTGCGGAGCAGAACGGTCACGCTGCGCCTCTGTCGGCGGGCATCAGGCTGCGCGCCAAGGTGGTGGGCGGCGATGCGCCTTCCAAGGCGTTCGTCGCAGCCACCAACCGGGTGGGGCTGTCCCTCAACTACGACAGCATGCAGCTGAGCGACTACCGTATCAGCTGCGTGGGCACGGCGCTGAAGCTGTACGACCAGCTGGGCGAAGAAATCTACTGCGAAGCTCTGCGGCACATCGTGGAAGCGTGGGAGGGCAGACCGGATTCCTTCCGGGCGGCTGTCCTGCGGGGCGTGATGTACTTTGTACAGCTGTACCACGGGCAGTACAGCGCGGAGCGGCTTGTCCGTGCGCTGAGCGGCGTCCATCCCATGGAGCTCTACCGTATCAGCCGGGATAACCCCGCCAAGCTTCCGGGCTGGCGGCGGTACGTTTATCCCATCTACACCACCTACAACGGCAAGTGCAGGAAAGACGCGCTGCCGATGAAGTTCTAAACTCAAATATCTCCTTTGGCAAGGGCGATGGTACCCGGAAAAGACCATCGTTCTTTACATATAGTATTTTCTTTCAAATAATTGACATATTGAACTGGAAAGGAGAGGACAGGAATGAGCGAGATCGCAGCCTGCACTTTGATTCAGGAAGAGCCCGACCGCAAGACGGAGCGGTACATGATGATGTTCAAGGATTACCCGGATGTGGTATCCGTAGACATTCTTCAGGAAATGCTTGGCATCTGCCGGAAGAATGCGTATCTGCTGGTCAAGCAGAATAAGATCCACTCGGCGCGTGTAGGACGCAGTTATAAGATACCAAAACTCTGCGTGGTAGAGTACCTGATCGATCAGAATCGGCAACTTGGAGGGATGCGCCTATCAAACTCTCTTGCGCCATCCTTGCAAAACACCCCAGAATCTTCTAAACTTATGATGCCTAAGCAAAGGACGTTTGGCTGCGAACAGAAAGGAGCATAACTATGACAAATGTGGCCGGACATTTAAGAGAACAAAACGGTATGTATCAGATGATTCTGAGCTGGAAAGACACAAATGGAAAGCGCAGAACCAAATCCATCAGCACAGGACTTCCGGTTAAAGGAAACAAAAAAAGAGCTGAATCTCTGTTGCGTAAAACACAAAAAGAGTTTAACCCTGAAACGATGCAGCAGGTTTCCGACCTGCCGGTATCGGAATATCTGAACCGCTGGCTTCGGGAAAGTGTGATGAACCTTCCGCCCGAAACCTATGGCAGATATGCTTATGATCTGGGAAGAGTAGTTGTCCCATACTTTGAAAAGAAGCGGCTGTCTTTGAAAGCACTCTCTCCGCGCGATCTGGAAACATTCTTCCGCTATGAGCGTCAGCAGGAGGAGGCCAGTGTACAGCAGCTTCTTGATTGGCACAAGGAGTTGACCGATGCCCTGCAATATGCCGTTGCCAATAATTGGCTGAAGGTCAGCCCCATCAAAGAAGTTGACCCCTGCCTTGATAACTCCCCGGTACTTTTCACCGACTTCATCACGGACTGGTTGAAAATGATGAAGTCACGAGTGGAAATCACAACCTATGCCAGCTATGAAAGAGCAATCATTCACAAGATCGTCCCATATTTTGAACCGCTCCACTATACATTACAGGATATGGAACAGCATCCCAAATACATCCAAGACTTCTACCAGCATGAGTTGGATCGTGGCCTTACGGCAAACACCGTCATTCACTATCACGCCAACATCCGCAAATGCTTACAGTATGCTTTTCAAATCGGCATGATCCGTTCCAACCCGGCAGATCGCGTTGAACGTCCTCGTAAGGAAAAGTTCAAGTCGGAGATTTACAGTGGTGAAGAACTGGAGCAACTTTTCAAGGTGATTCAAGGTGACCCTTCGGAGTTTGGCGTCATCATGGCTGCATTCTACGGGCTGCGGCGCAGTGAAATTGTTGGTTTGAAATGGGATGCCATTGACTTTGAGAACAAGAAAATCAGCATTCAGCATACGGTTGTGACCGCAAAGGTCAACGGAACGGTAACGGAAATCGCACGAGATAAGACAAAAACAAAGTCGAGCTGCCGGACACTTCCCCTAATCCCTGCCTGTGAGCAGATGCTCAATAAAATGAAAAAGGAGCAGGAGCAGAATCGGAAGGTCTGCGGCAAAAGCTATTGCAACGATTATCTTGACTATATCTATGTAGACCCGATTGGAAAGCGGATTCGGCCCGACTTTCTGAGTCAGCATTTCCCGGATTTTCTGGTCGCACACCAGATGAAGCGTATCCGCTTTCACGATCTGCGCCATAGTTGTGCCAGTCTGCTCTATGCCAATGGCGTGAGCCTGAAGGAGATTCAGGAGTGGCTCGGTCACAGTGACATCAGCACAACAAGCAACATTTATACACATCTGGATTTCTCCAGCAAGGTGTCCTCGGCGAATGCAATCGTCAACATCTTCCCAGAAAACACCAAAGTATAAGGAACTGAGTAGAAAAAGAAAAACAGCCTAAAATCTTTCGATTCTAAGCTGTTTTATGATGGAGTGCCGATGGTGGGACTCGAACCCACATGGTTTCCCGAACGATTTTGAGTCGTTTGCGTCTGCCATTCCGCCACATCGGCTTATATTCAATTTTGGGACATTAGTACCGGTTTCCGAAGATTGGAGGGATGTTCAGGAGGGATGTAAGAAATCCTGCTTCGACAAACTTTCAAAATTCAACGAATACTCGTGGATTTCCTGCACAGACATGAAAAATCACGAAGCGGATTTTGAGTCGTTTGCGTCTGCCATTCCGCCACATCGGCTGATATTCAATTTTGAGACATTCGTACCGGTTTCTGAAGATTGGAGGGATGTTCAGGAGGGATGTAAGAAATCCTGCTTCGACAAACCTTCAAAATTCAACGCACACTCGTGAATTTCTCGTACAGACAAGAAAAATCACGAAGCGGATTTTGAGTCCCCCTCGTCTGCCATTCCGACACACCGGCGCATGTTTTTGAACGACTTTTATTATACCGGATTCTATGGGTAAAATCAAGAGGAAGTTTTGCAGCTTTTCTCAAATTGTCCCGTCCGGTGCAAAATACATAACTCCGGTTCTTGCCCGGCGGCGCGGGCTGTGCTACACTAAGGTCATATCAAAACGTAAAATATGCCCACAAGGAGGGAACCGGACTTTGAAACATCTGCATTCTTTTGCCCGCCGCGCGGCGGCTTTTCTGCTGGCGGCGGTGCTGTGCGTCTGCATCCCGGCGGCAGCGGCTTCGGCTGCCACCACCATCGGCGGGGCCGATACTACCCTGATCCCCGCAGAGGACGAAAACTGTCTCAGCTGGCTGTTTGGCTCCAAGGATAAGATCACCATGCCCTACCTGAACATCAAGGGACAGGGGCTCAAGCGCAATGTCACGCTGGATCTGGTGGACTGTCTGGTGGGCATCACCTATACCGAGCTTGGCTCCATTGGCAGCTATGTCAGCGCCAGCGCTGCGCAGCAGGCGTGGAAGGCGCAGGCGGTGGCCATCCACTCTTATCTGGAATACCACAAACAGTACGGTTCGTCCACCAATGCGCTGATCTACACCCCGGTCAGCCAGATCCCTTCCTCTGCCCGCAACGCCATCCGAAAGGCGGTGCAGGCGGTCAAGGATGAGGTACTGGTGTACAATGGCAGCGTGTGCGATGCGGTATGGTCGGCCAGTGCAGGCTACAACACCCAGACCGGCGTGTACGGCACCTGCGCCAGTCTGGACGCGTGGGGCACGGATGTGCCTTACCTCCAAAGCGTGGAAAGCCCCTACGAGGAGCAGTACCACAACCTGCTGCGCCGGGTGATCGGCAAGGACTACACCTATATAGAATACAACGACAGCCGCACCGGCGAGCCCTACCAGAGCGCCGACACTACCCACAAGGATCTGGGCGGCTTTGTACGGTACAATACGCTGGTGTCCAACGGGCGCAGCTACCGGTACATCAACCAGTTCGTTTCCTCCCGCTACTGCTTTGACTTTGGCACCGATGCCAGCGGCACCCCCTGCATGACCTACTACGGCTTTGGCCACGGCGTAGGCATGAGCCAGTGCGGCGCAGTGGGATACGCCGCCGAGGAAGGCATGAATTACAAGCAGATCTTACAGCACTACTACACCGGGGCGAAGATCCGTACCAGCACTACCCGCAGCGGCGGACTGTTCGGCTGGCTGGCAGGGCTGTTCCGCTGAACGTGTTTGACTGAAATTTTGGAAAAACCTTCTCAAACGCCGCAGGATTTGGTATACTATATCCGTTTGTGAAAAATGAACGGGAAACATAACTGCGTGGAAAAGCGCACGGATTGGAGTATCAGCATGGAGTTGGATCAGGAAAAGCAAAATCAGGAGGCCGCCGAGCGCTGTCGTGCACTGGCACAGCGCATCGTGCGGGAGCTGGCTCCCCGCAGCGTACAGGTGCTGGAGGACAGCGGGCTGCTGGAAAAAGCTTTTTGTAAAATGAATACCGCGGTGGTGCAAAGCGCCCCGGAGCTGCTGGTGGTGGCAGACCCCCAGTGGGTCAGCCTGCCCGCCGTACAGGCGGAAAAGGTGCTGCTGGTGTGCGCAGAATACGCCGGCATGGCAGACTGCGCAAAGCAGCTTGCTGCACAGGGCTTCTGCCGGGAGCTTGCATGGAAGGATCACGGCAAGGAGCAGCTGACGGCGCTGTTCTGCCGCATGGACGCTCCGGAGCTGCCGGAGCTGGAAAACGGCTACGAGCAGCAGCTGGACGTTCTGCGGGAGCGCACCCTGCTGGCTGAGCGCACCGCTGCCGAGCAGTCTGCCCAGCTGGAGCGGCTGCGCAGCGACCTTTCCCTGAGCCGCAGCCACGAGCAGAACTTGGAAAAGACCCTGAACAGCGTGGTCAACTCCACCTTCTGGAAGGCCAGCTGGCCGCTGCGGTATCTGGTAAGCAAGTGCCGCCAGCTGTGGCGCACCTTCCCGCTGTTCGTCTTTTTTGCCACCCTGCGCCGGGTGGGCTTTGCGGGCGTAATGGCACAGGCCAAGGCCAAAAAGGAGTATAAAAAGCTGTTCCCGGGCAAGGCCATGCCCGCCGACCGCTTTGCGGACGTGGAGCTGCTGGTAAAACAGGCCGCAGACCAGCCCGCGGCACCCCTGATCAGCATCGTGGTGCCGCTGTACAACACCCCCCACGATTTTCTGGTGGAGCTGCTGGACTCGGTGCAGAACCAGACCTACCGCAACTGGGAGCTGTGCATGGTGGATGCCGGACAGGACGCGGACGTGGGTGCCCTCGTGCAGGAGCGCGCCAGCACTGACAGCCGCATCCGCTACCAGAAACTGGACAGCAACGAGGGCATTGCGGGCAACACCAATCAGGGCTTTGCCCTTGCCAGCGGCGAGTATATCGCCCTGCTGGACCATGACGACATTTTGCACCCCTGTGCACTGTGGTATGTGGCGGAAGCCATTGCCAAGCAGGGCGCGGACTTTGTGTACACGGACGAAGTGACCTTTGAAGGGGACATCGACCATCTGACGGTCTACCACTTCAAGCCGGATTATATGCTGGATAACCTGCGCTCCAACAACTATATCTGCCACCTGAGCGTGTTCAGCGCGGCGCTGCTGGCAAAGGTGGGCGGCGACGAGCGGGCAGAGTTCAACGGCAGTCAGGATTACGACCTCTACCTGCGCCTGACCGAGCAGGCAGAAAAGATCGTGCACATCCCGCATCTGCTGTACTACTGGCGTTCCAGCCCGGCCAGCGTAGCCAGCAACATCTCTGCCAAGACCTATTGTCTGGAAGCAGCCATGAAGGCCCTGCGCGCCCACTACGAGCGCATGGGCGTGCCGGTGGACGCGGTGACCATGGTGCCCAATACCCCGGGCTTCTACAAGACGGATTACACCATTACAAAGCCCGGGCGGGTCAGCGTGCTGATCCCCAGCTGCGACCATTCGGGCGATTTACGGCTGTGCGTGGAGTCCATCTACCGCAAGACCACCTACCCGGATTTTGAAATCATCATCATCGAGAACAACAGCAAGGAGCCTGCCACTTTCCGCTGCTATGAGCAGCTGCAAAAGGAGCACCCGGACACCCTGCATGTGCTCACATGGCAGGGCACCGGCTTCAATTACAGCGCCCTGAATAACTTCGGCGCACGCGCTGCCACCGGCCAGTATCTGCTGCTGCTCAACAACGACACCGAGGTCATCTCTCCCCGCTGGATGGAGGAGATGGTCATGTACGCCCAGCAGGACCGGGTGGGCTGCGTGGGCGCAAAGCTGCTCTACCCGGACAACACCATCCAGCACGCGGGCATCGGCTTCGGCTTCCTGACGCTGGCGGCGCACATGCACAAGAACTTCCCTGTGGGGCACCCCGGCTATATGGGGCGGCTCTCCTACGCGCAGGACGTGTACGCAGTGACCGCCGCCTGCCTGATGGTGCGCAAGGACGTATACGAGCAGGTGGACGGGCTGGACGAGAGCTTTGCCGTGGCCTTCAACGATGTGGACTTCTGCGTGCGCGTGCGGGAGGCGGGGTACACCAACGTGTTTACCCCCTTTGCCCAGCTGTACCACTACGAGAGCAAGAGCCGCGGGCTGGACGAAAGCCCGGCCAAGCGCAAGCGCTTTGCCTCTGAGGTGGAGCGCTTCCAGAAGCGGTGGGCAAAGCAGCTGGCTGCGGGCGACCCCTGCATGAACCCCAACTTTGACCTGATGAAGGAGGACTTCAGCTTTGACATCAAGCCGCTGGAGTGAGCCTTTGACCCAAACCGAACTGAAAGGGGGAACGCAGATGGAGCTTTCGGCCTGTATCGTGGTGTATAACGGCGCCGGGGAGGCCATCAGGGCCGCCCAGACCGTACTGGACTGCACCCGCCGCTACCCGCTCACCTTATATCTGGTGGATAACGCCAGCCCGGACGGCAGCGGCCAGCAGCTGACCGCCGCCGCCAAGGACGGCACCCTGCGCACCGTCCCCGGGCAGACGGTGCAGGTGCTCTGCCGGCTGGAGAACGGCGGCTTCGGCACCGGGCACAACACGGTGCTCTCGCTGCTGCACAGCCGGGTGCACTTTATCCTGAACCCGGATATCCAGCTGACGGCGGACACCCTGAGCGACCTTGCGGACTGGATGGCGGCGCACCCGGGCGTGGTGATGACCCGCCCGGGGCTGACCTTCCCGGACGGCAGACCCCAGCAGCTGCCGTTGCGCCGGTGCAATGTGCGCGCCATGGCCTACCGCCAGCTGCCCTGTCTGCGCTTCTGGGCAAAGTACAACGACCGCTACCTGATGGCAGACAAAGACCTGACAAAGCCAACCGAAATTGAATTCTGCACCGGCAGCTTTTCGGCGGTGGATACCGCTGCCTTCAAGGCCGTGGGCGGCTTTGACGAGGGGTACTTCATGTATGTGGAGGACGCCGACCTGACCCAGAAGATGCGCACCCGGGGCAAGGCGTATCTGGTGCCCCAGTACACCGCCATCCACGCATGGCACCGCGCGGCGCACCGCAGCCTGAAGCCTTTTTTGTGGCAGCTGCGCAGCCTGCTGCGCTACTTTTCCAAGTGGGGCTTTGCGTGGTAAAGGAGGTACTGCCATGAAGATGAGTGAAGTGCTGCTGATCAAGCTGGATACGAATGGATTTGAGCGTTTTTACAACCGGAAAATGCAGGAATGCGGCTGCACTGTGCTGCCGATCAGCGATTTCCGCCGGGAAAAATACGGCCTGAGCGTGCTGCGGCCGCTACAGCTCCGGCAGCTTACGCCGCGCTATCTGGCGCAGTATCGGCTGATCGTGCTGTTTGAGGAACCGGCACTGTTTTTGTACCTGAAAAAACGGATCGACCCGAGCCGGACAAGGCTGGTGCTCTGGAACTGGAATATCACCAATCGCACATGGCTGCGCGGAAATGCTCCGCTGCGCCGCCGCTGCGAAAACTGGACGTTTGATGCAGTAGATGCAAAAAAGTTTGGCTGGAAGCTGAACGAGCAGTTCTATTTTGCGCCGGAGGCCCTGCCTGTCCGGGAAAACGCAGACGGCAAAGCCGGTCTTACGGCATTTTCGGCCTGTGTCGATAAGGGACGCTATCCCATGATGAAGGAAATGCGGGAGGCGCTGCGCAGGCAGGGCGTTGCCACGGATTTCTGTCTTGTAAGTGAGCCGCTCCGGCGGTATGCGGCTGAGGACGCCGCGTGGATCAAGACAAAAGGACTGCCGTACGAAGAGTTTTTGCAGCACACCATCCAGAGTGACATTGTGGTGGAGGTGGTGCAGAGCCGGCAGGTGGGCATTACGGTCCGGGCGCTGGAGGCAATGTTCTATCACAAAAAGCTGATCACGAACAACGCTGCGATCCGTAAGACCCCGCTGTATCATCCGTGCAACGTCCTTATCTGGGAGCCGGGTGCGCAGGAAAAACTGCCTGCCTTTTTGCAGGCTGCGTATCAGCCGCTGCCGGAAGCGGCAGAAAAACGCTACACCTTTGCAGCATGGCTGGATAACTTTTTGCAGCCGGGAGCAGCAGACTGAGTGCAGCCAAAGAAAAATACAGGAACGGCTTTGCCAGAGAATTTTTTCTGGAAGAGCCGTTCTTTCTTGCTTTTTCTGTATTTTCATAGTAAAATAAAGTGTACTGCCATCGTCTTTTGCAAAAATGCGGACGCGGCAGACCCAAAATTGTTTACAGCGGACGCAGCTCCGCTTTGAATTAAGCTGCACATCTTTTTATCAGAAAAAAGGAGTGCACAAGTATGAAAGGCATTATTCTCGCCGGCGGTGCCGGCACACGGCTCTATCCCTTGACCATGGTCACCAGCAAACAGCTGCTGCCGGTCTACGACAAGCCCATGATCTACTATCCGCTGTCCACCCTTATGCTGGCGGGCATTCAGGATATCCTGATCATCTCTACCCCTACCGATACGCCCCGCTTTGAGGCGCTGCTGGGCGATGGCAGCCAGTACGGCATCCATCTGCAGTATAAGGTGCAGCCCTCCCCGGATGGTCTGGCACAGGCCTTTATTCTGGGCGAGGAGTTCATTGGCGACGACTGCTGCGCCATGATCCTGGGCGATAACATTTTCTACGGCAACGGCTTCTCCAAGCTGCTCAAGAGCGCCGTGGCCAACGCAGAGAACAAGGGCCGCTGCACCGTGTTCGGCTACTATGTGCAGGACCCCGAGCGCTTTGGCATCGTGGAGTTCGACAAGGACGGCAAGGTGCTCAGCGTGGAGGAAAAGCCCCAGCATCCCAAGTCCAACTACGCCATCACCGGTCTGTACTTCTACAACAAGGAAGTGGTGCAGATGGCAAAGCAGGTAAAGCCCTCTGCCCGCGGCGAGCTGGAGATCACCACCCTGAACGATATGTACCTGAAGAAGGACGAGCTGGATGTGCAGCTGCTGGGCCGCGGCTTTGCATGGCTGGACACCGGCACGATGGAGAGCCTTGTGGAGGCTGCCGACTTTGTGCACATGATCGAAAAGCGTCAGGGCATCAAGATCAGCGCACCGGAGGAGATCGCTTTCAAGTACGGCTGGATCGACCGCGACACCTTGCTGGAAAGCGCCGAGCGCTACGGCAAGAGCCCCTACGGCCAGCATCTGAAGAACGTGGCCGACGGCAAGCTGCGCTACTAAGCATAAGGAAAGGCACATTGGTATGAAAATCATTGTCACAGGCTGCAAGGGGCAGCTGGGCACAGAGCTGCTCAAGCAGCTGCAGGAGGGCCGCAGCGAGCTGGGTCCCATCCCCGAAAAGCTGCTCAACGCTACGGTGATCCCGGTGGATCTGCCGGAGCTGGATATCTCCAACTACAGGATGGTGGACGAGTTCGTGCGGCGCAACCGCCCGGATATCATCATCAACTGCGCCGCCTACACCAACGTGGACGGGTGCGAGGTGCACCACGACGATGCCTTTAAGGCAAACGCCCTTGGCCCCCGCAATCTGGCGCAGGCTGCCGAAAAAACCGGCGCACGGCTGGTGCACGTTTCCACCGACTATGTGTTCTCCGGTCGGGAGAACGGCGGCATCCCGCAGGATGAAGCCACCCTGCCCGGGCCCATCAGCGCCTACGGCTCTACCAAGCTCATGGGCGAAAAGTATGTGGAGCGGTTCTGCCACCGCCACTTCATCGTGCGCACCGCATGGCTGTACAGCTACTACGGCAAAAACTTTGTCAAGACCATCGTGAACGCGGGCAAAAAGTTCGGCAAGCTGGAGGTGGTCAACGACCAGTGCGGCAACCCCACCAACGCTGCCGACCTCGCCCACGAGATCTTGCAGCTGTGCGTGACCCACGAGTACGGCCTGTACCACTGCACCGGCGAGGGCATCTGCTCGTGGTACGATTTTGCTGCCGAGATCATCCGCCTTTCCGGTGTGGACGCTACCGTTGCCCCCTGCACCAGCGAGGAGTACAAGGCAAAGCACCCGGACAGCGCCGACCGCCCCAAGTGGAGCGCACTGGACAACCGGATGCTGCGCTGCACCGTGGGCAACGATGTCCGCGACTGGAAGGATGCGCTGGCCTGCTTCTTCGCCCACTGGGACGGCGAAAACGGCATGAAGGGCTGAGAAAAAACTGAAAATCCCCCCTGCGGAAGAACTGAGGATGTATCATGTTTGATGCGATTTTTGGCAGATCTGTCAAGATATTAAAGATCCTTGCAAAGGTGCAGTGTGTGCTGGCCTTTGTGCTTGCATCCATGCTGTGCGGCGCGGTCCATGAAATGCTGAAGCCTTTCAGCCGGTTTTCAGCCATCGTGCTGGGGCTGGTGGTCGCCGTGGTGTTCTGGGTGCTGCAAATGTTCCTTGCATGGGCGCTGTACGCCTTCGCGGAGCTGGTGGAGTACACCAAAGAGACCCACAAGGAGCTCAGCAACATGAGCGAGGGTCTGGCACGGTACACCCAAGCCACCTATGAGGAGCTTCACAGCATGAACAAAGGGCTGGAAGCATACACCGACGCCATGGGCAAGACCATGAACAGCATTGTGGCAAAGTACTGCTGCGCCGAGGAGGAACGCGCCCGCGCCGCAGCCCGCCCGCAGTCCGGGGACAACAACAAATAAATAAAGAGGGATACTGACCTATGAAAACCTATCTGATCACCGGCTGTGCCGGTTTTATCGGTTCCAACTTTGTGCACTATATGCTCAAAAAATACCCGGAGATCCTGCTGGTCAATCTGGATAAGCTGACCTACGCGGGCAATCTGGAAAATCTGAAGGACGTGGAGGGCGACCCCCGCCATGTGTTCGTGCAGGGCGATATCTGCGACAAGGAGCTGGTGGAGAGCCTGTTTGCAAAGTACGATTTCGACTACGTCATCAACTTTGCCGCCGAGAGCCATGTGGACCGCTCCATCAAGAACCCCGAAATTTTTGTGCAGAGCAACGTGATGGGCACTGTCAACCTGCTGCAGCGCGCCAAGGAGGCATGGTACGACGCCGATGCCAAGACTTGGAAGGAAGGCAAGAAGTACCTACAGGTGTCCACCGATGAGGTGTACGGCGCTCTGGGTGCAGACGGCTTCTTTATGGAGACCACGCCCCTGTGCCCCCACAGCCCCTACTCCTCCTCCAAGGCCAGCGCCGATATGTTCGTCATGGCCTTCCACGACACCTACGGCATGCCGGTGAACATCACCCGCTGCTCCAACAACTACGGCCCCTACCAGTTCCCGGAGAAGCTGATCCCCCTGATGATCAACAACGTCAAGCACCACAAGCAGCTGCCCGTCTACGGCGACGGTATGCAGATCCGCGACTGGCTGTATGTGGAGGATCACTGCAAGGCCATTGATATGGTGGCAAACGGCGGCAAGATCGGCGAGGTGTACAACGTGGGCGGCCACAACGAGCGCCCCAACATCTTCATCGTCAAGACCATCATCAACCAGCTGCACGACCGCCTGCAGGACGAGGGCATCAGCGAGGAGCTGATCAAGCACGTCGCCGACCGTCTGGGCCACGACCGCCGCTACGGCATCGACCCCACCAAGATCAAGAACGATCTGGGCTGGTACCCCGAAACTCCCTTTGAGAAGGGCATCGTGCTGACCATCGACTGGTACCTGAACCACGAGGAGTGGATGAACCACGTCACCAGCGGCGATTACCAGAACTACTATCAGGATATGTACAAGAATAAGTAACAGATTGTAAATTTGAACTCCCTCTGCACCGTGAGATGCAGAGGGAGTTTTTGGTTGGGGCACGAACCCTCTCAGTCACCTGCGGTGACAGCGCCCCCGAAGGGGGAGCGCGCCCTCTCAGTCAAGCCCTGTCGGGCTTGCCAGCTCTCCCAAAGGGAGAGCCAAGAGCACTGCCGGAAACTTTCTCATTACACTTAAAACTTTAGCAACGAGCCTTAGACCTTGGCTCTCCCTTTGGGAGAGCTGGCGCGGGAGCGCCTGAGAGGGCGCAGCAAGGCTAATGGGTGCTGCCCCTCATCCGGCGCTGCGCGCCACCTTCCCCCGGCGGGTGAAGGCTTCAGCGGCGGCGGCAATGTTTCCGGCAGCACCCAAAGGCTCCCCCTTGGGGGAGCTGTCGCGCAGCGACTGAGGGGCTATAAATGGAGAAGCGAAAAAAGCGTTAAAGCGATAGCGCCGACTGGCGCAGCGCTAGCTTTTTTGTGCTTCGACTTCTTCTTTAGGTTTGTTAAGGGCGAGGAGCCCTTGGAAACGGGTTGCGGCACCCAGCATCCGCTTCGTGCCTTGGGCGGCACTCGCGTCTTGCTGGCCGCTGCCCCAACAACTCCTCCCTGTTTCCGCCGCTGGCGGCGGTCGTCGTCGTTGCTGTTGCGGGGTGGGTGGAGTCCAGAGGTAGGGAGGGGGGAGTCGGAACACCCCTCCCTGCCTCTGGCCCAGCGGAGCGTCCCTGCACGCTGACGGCAGGCAAAAACTTTCCCCGCGGAGCGGCGCGCATTCTAAATCGTCCCGCTCCCGGTGGTCTCCACCACAAAATCCGCGTTTTCGGCTATGCCGTACTGCGCAAAGTACCCCTCCTCCAGCGGCACCCACCGGGCGGCAAAATCCGCGTAGCGGGCGCCCTCCCGCGCCTGTAAGCGCCGGGTCTGCTCGGCCTTGGTGCAGGTCACAAACACCCGCAGCGTCTCGTAGGGGTGCAGCAGCGGGTGGTGGCTGTAACTGCCCTCTAAAATCACCAGCGGCTGCGCGGGCAGCTGTGCCGGGGGCAGATAAGCCCCCTCCCGGCAGCTGTACGCCCGGTAGTCCACCGTCTGCCCCGCGTAGGCCGGGCGCAGGGCTTCGTCCCGCAGACGGGTAAGGTCCATGTTGGCGCAGGGGGTGTGTGCCCAGTCCGGGCTGCGCCGGGCGGGCGGCAGGTAGAAATCATCCGTGCGCAGCAGGGTGCAGCCGGGCAGCTGCGCCGCCAGTGCGTTGGCAAGGGTGGTCTTGCCGCTGCCGCAGCGGCCGTCCAGCGCCAGCACCAGCGGGCGGGTGGGCTTTTGCGCCAGCGCAGCGGCAACCAGCGCAGACAGGGTGGACGCGGTGATGGGTGTGGGCATGGGTTTGGCCTCCTTGGCAGGGTGCGCCCCAAGGGGCAGACCCGAGAATACCCCGATTATATCATAACCGCCGCCGGAAGGGTAGCACGGACGCGGTTTGTCATAAATAACTTTTTTGCCGGAAGGGCTTGACACGCCCCGCTGCGGTGTGGTACACTACTGACGTTAGAAATAACTAACCATGTGAGACCCCACCGGCAGTGCCCGCAGCCCGGGCGTGCTGCTTCTTTTTTTGAAGTGATGGTTAGCTGCGTCTTACTTATAACAGCCCGGCATCCGGGGCACACTGACCCTGACACCGCCGCCAAAGGAGAACCGCCATGGAGCGTGATTTTGAGACCGTAATGATCGAACAATGTGCCCCGGTACTGGCGGGGCTGAAGCCTGCGGGGCTGTTCCGCTACGAAACGCGCGACCGTGCCGATCTTGCCCGGCGGGTGGCGGGCTGGAACGCCCAGCTGAACCCCAAGGGCTTGCAGGTGCGGGTGCTGCGGGGGTGCATTGCTACCCGGCAGTATCTGGTGTACGTCTACCGCGCCGCCAAGCTGCAAACGGTGCTGGCAGATGCCGCCGTGCGCGGCTTTTTAGCCCGGGAGGGCTACCGTCTGCCGGAGGACGCCGCAGACTGCGGTGCCTTGCTCGACCAGCTCAGCCTGCGTCTGTGCTGTGCGGCAGAGGCGGCGGATTTCCCTCATGAGATCGGGGTATTTCTGGGCTATCCGCTGGAGGACGTGGTGGGCTTTATCCGCCACCGGGGCAAGTGCTTTACCTGCTGCGGGTGCTGGAAGTCCTACGGCGACCCCGCCGCCGCCCAGCAGCACTTTGACCAGCTGGCCAAGTGCACGGCGGTGTACCTGCGGCTGTTCCACAGCGGCACGCCTATTTTAAAGCTGGCAGTGGCCGCCTGAAAAATTGATATTCTCTTTTCAAATACTCTCTTTTATCCTGGCAACTCTCCTATGCATCCGACACAGGAGAGAGCGATCCTCCTTTTTACACATGACCGCCCGGTGCAGTTTTGACCCCTGTGCCGGGCGGTCGTGTGTTTGGGGGACGATTTTGAATGCGCTCCGCGTTGCTCTGCGCATAAATAGCGGAAAGATTATTTATAATTTCGGGATAGCGGAGCGCCTGCGGGCGCTCCGCTATCCCATTTTCACGGGAGGGGGTCGTGGAGGGAAACGGCATTTGCAACGCCGCTTTCTGCGAAAGCGCGGCGCTGCGGGGCAGCAGGCTCGCCCTCTCAGTCACCTGCGGTGACAGCTCTCCCAAAGGGAGAGCCAAGAGCACTGCCGGAAGCTTTCTCATTGCACCTAAAACTTTAGTGATGAACTTTACGGCTTGGCTCCCCCTTTGGGGGAGCTGGCGCGGGAGCGCCTGAGAGGGCGAGGACGTTTGCGGGAGCGAACCCTCTCCGTCTTTGCTTCGCAAATCCACCTCCCCCGAAAGGGGGAGGTTTTGCTCTACTTACCGGAAGGAGCCGAAAAGCTCCCCCTTCGGGGGAGCTGGCATCGAGCGCAGCGAGATGACTGAGAGGGTTCTTCTCTCGTCACCCTGCCCTATAAAAGGGCAAAACGACCCTCTGAAAATGTAAACATTGGCTAACTTTTACTTCAAAAAATAGAGTTAGTTATTGATGATTTTGATAAAAATGCAGGGCGATACCGGCATAAATTTTGTTTGTTCATATAAACTAACTATGAGATATGAAAAAACTATTGACAAGCTTGGTTAGCAGCGGTAAACTATCTACGCTGATAGTTACGGCTGACTAACCACCGCAGCATCACATATTTTTCAAGGGAAGGGGAGCACAGCGATGATGCCTTTGACGATGACAAAAGCAGGCGAGACCGTCACCATCCGCAGGATCAGCGGCAAGGACGAGGTGCGGCTGCATCTGGCCGAGCTGGGGTTCGTGGTTGGCAGCGAGGTGACCGTGGTCAACGAGATCGCGGGCAACCTGATCGTGCAGGTCAAGCAGAGCCGGCTGGCACTGGATAAGACCATGGCAAGCCGCATCATGGTGGACTGAGGCAGCGCCTTCCCGGTGCTGCATGAAATACTGCAAGGGAGGAACGAGTACGATGAAAACACTGAAAGACGTAAAGGTGGGCGAGACCGCCACCGTGGCACGGCTGCACGGCGAAGGCCCGGTGAAGCGCCGCATCATGGATATGGGCATCACCAAGGGGGTGCAGATCTATGTGCGCAAGGTAGCGCCGCTGGGCGACCCCATGGAGCTTACCGTGCGCAACTACGAGCTGAGCGTGCGCAAGGCCGACGCTGAGATGATCGAAGTGGTCTGATACGACCAAAAGGGAGGAAAGGTATCCGCAATGAGCATTAAAATTGCACTGGCCGGCAACCCGAACTGCGGCAAAACGACCCTGTTCAACAACCTGACCGGCTCCAACCAGTATGTGGGCAACTGGCCCGGCGTGACCGTGGAAAAAAAGGAAGGCAAACTCAAGGGCGACAAGGACGTGATCATTCAGGACCTGCCCGGCATCTACTCACTGTCCCCCTACACGCTGGAAGAGGTGGTCTCCCGTACTTACCTTGTGAAGGAGAAGCCCGACGCCATCCTGAACATCATCGACGGCACCAACATCGAGCGCAACCTCTACCTGACCACCCAGCTCATCGAGCTGGGCATCCCGGTGGTCATGGCTGTGAACATGATCGACTTGGTGCGCAAGAACGGCGATAAGATCGACCTGAAGAAGCTGAGCGCAGAGCTGGGCTGTCAGGCAGTGGAGATCAGCGCGTTGAAGGGCGAGGGCACCGAGGCCGCCGCAAAGGCTGCGGTAGCCGCCGCCAAGGCCGGCAAGACCGGCGAGCTGCCCCATGTGTTCACCGGCAGTGTGGAGCACGCCATTGCCCACATCGAAGAGTCCATTCAGGGCAAGGTGGACGACCGCTTCCTGCGCTGGTACGCCGTCAAGCTCTTCGAGCGGGACGACAAGGTGCTGGAAGAGCTGAAGCTGGACAAGGCACTGGTGGACCACATCGACGAGCACATTCAGGACTGCGAAAAAGAGATGGACGATGACGCCGAGAGCATCATCACCAACCAGCGCTACGCCTACATCAACACCGTGGTGGGCAAGGCTGTCAAGAAGAAGGCCCGCGTGGAGCACCTGACCGTTTCCGATAAGATCGACCGGATCGTCACCAACCGTGTGCTGGCACTGCCCATCTTTGCAGTGGTGATGTACCTGATGTACTCCCTGTCCATGGGCACCTCCATTGCGGACGGCGGCTGGGCCATCGGTACCTTTGCCACCGACTGGACCAACGATGTGCTGTTCGGTGAGATCGTTCCCAATGCGCTGGGCGGCTTTTTGGAGAGCATCGGCGTGGCGGGCTGGCTGTACGGCCTGATCATGGACGGCATCGTGGCCGGTGTGGGCGCGGTGCTGGGCTTTGTGCCCCAGATGCTGGTGCTGTTCTTCCTGCTGTCCATTCTGGAGGATGTGGGCTATATGTCCCGTGTGGCCTTTATCATGGACCGCATCTTCCGCAAGTTCGGCCTTTCCGGCAAGAGCTTTATCCCGGTGCTGGTGGGCACCGGCTGCGGCGTGCCGGGCGTTATGGCAAGCCGTACCATCGAGAACGAGCGTGACCGCCGCATGACCATCATGACCACCTGCTTCATCCCCTGCGGCGCAAAGATGCCCATCATCGGCCTGATCGCCGGTGCACTGTTCGGCGGTTCTTCGCTGGTGGCAGTGTCTGCCTACTTCATCGGCATGGCAGCCATCATCTGCTCCGGCATCATGCTGAAAAAGACCAAGCTCTTCGCAGGTGATCCCGCTCCCTTCGTCATGGAGCTGCCCGCCTACCATGTGCCCGCATGGGGCAACGTGCTGCGGGCAACTTGGGAGCGCGGCTGGTCCTTCATCAAGCGCGCAGGCTCTGTGATTTTGCTCGCTACCGTTGTGCTGTGGTTTATGCAGGGCTTCGGCTTCGAGAACGGTGCCTTCGGTATGGTCGAGGATCAGGACAACTCCGTGCTGGCTGCTATCGCTACCAAGGTCGCATGGATCTTTGCACCTCTGGGCTTCGGCAACTGGCGTGCAACCGTCGCTTCCGTCTCCGGCCTGATTGCAAAGGAGAACGTGGTTGGTACCTTCGGTGTTCTGTATCACTTCGGCGGCGAGCTGTCTGAGAACGGCGACGAGATCTGGGCTGCTGTTGCGAAGGACTACACCGCTCTGTCCGCTTACGCCTTCATGATCTTCAACCTGCTGTGCGCTCCCTGCTTTGCTGCTATGGGCGCCATCAAGCGCGAGATGAATAACGGCAAGTGGACGGCCATCGCCATTGGTTACATGTGTGCTCTGGCTTACTGCGCTGCGCTGGTGGTGTATCAGCTGGGCGGCCTTATCACCGGCGAGGTGCACTTCGGCCTGTTCACCGTGGTGGCTGTTGTGGTGCTGGCAGCGTTTATCTACCTGATGGTGCGCCCCAACAAGTACGCAAACAACAACGAAGTAAAGCTGGATACTTCCCGCATCTGATAGAAACGAAAGGGTGTGTACTGTATGACGGAATTTATTGCAACAAACTTTAATCTGCCCACCATCATCGTGGCAGCGCTGGTATTCGGCGCGCTGGGCTGGGTCGTATGGCACACCCACAAGCACGGCGGCGGCTGCAGCTGCGGCGGCGATTGCAGCCACTGTAAGGGCTGCCACTAAACACTGAACACTGAACCAGGGTGCATCTGAAAAGTCGAAAATTTAGTCTATTTCTACAAGCACAGCTGGCTTTTGCGTTAAACAGCCTTGAAATCCACAAAGGATTCCTGCGGCTATTTGCCTTAAATCCCGCTTGTGCTTGCGAAATATCCGTCATTTTCTTTGTTTTCAGATACACCTTAGGAGCGCGGGCTGAAACTCTCGGCTCGCGCTCTTTTTTAAGCAAAACAAAGTTAGCTTATGATAACACCGGGCAGGCCCCGGCGCGTAAAAAGGAGAGTGACCGGTATGCAGCTGACCGCAGCGCATCTGCGCTATCTGCTGGCCATCTACGAGGTAAGCCGCACCCATCTGGACATCAGCTCCCGCAGCATTGCGGAAAAGCTGGGGGTGACAAAGCCCTCGGTGGTGCGCATTTTGAACCTGCTCATGGAGCAGGGCATGATCGTAAAGGAGTACTACGGTAAAATTTACCTGACCGACCGCGGCATCTGGGTGGCAAAGCGGGTGCAGCAGGAGCTGGACGCCATTCTGGCGCACTTTCCGCCGGTGAGCGGGGAGCTGACGGACGAGGAAAAGTGGAGCGCCGCCCTTGCCATGACCAGCGCTTTGCCCCAGCGCCTTTTTACCGCCGACTATGAGCGGATGGTGGAAGAGGAGGAAACTCCCTCAGTCAAAGCCTGACGGCTTTGCCAGCTCCCTCCCAGAGGGAGCCTCTGGCGAAACCGGGCACTTTGCAGTTCAACCGGGAGGTGGGGACGATTGGGAATGCGCCGCGCTCCGCGGGGCAACTTTCTGCCTGCCAGCAGCGGGCAAGGACGCTCCGCTGGGCCAGAGGCAGGGAGGGGTGTTCCGACTCCCCCCTCCCTACCTCTGGACTCCACCCACCCCGCAACGGGCCAAGGGCTGCTCGCCCTTGACAATCCTAAAGAAGAAGTCGAAGCACAAAAAAGCTAGCGCTGCGCCAGTCGGCGCTATCGCTTTAACGCTTTTTTCGCTTCTCCATTTATAGCCCCTCAGTCGCTGCGCGACAGCTCCCCCAAGGGGGAGCGAGCGCGCCCGCAAGCTTTGCAGTTCAACCGGGAACTTTCCCGCCATGCCAAGGGCTCCCCCTTTGGGGGAGCTGGCGCGCAGCGAGACTGAGAGGGCAAGCCTGCTGCCCCGCAGCGCCGCGCTTTCGCAGAAAGCGGCGCTGCAAATGCAGTTTCCCGTTACGACCCCTCCCGTGAAAATAGCGTTTGGAGCGGCCCGCAGGCCGCGACAAACGCGAAATTATAAATAATTTTTCCTCTGATGATGCGCAGAGCGCAGCGGAGCGCATTTCAAATCGTCCCGCCCCCGGCAAGGGCGACTGTTCAAAAGTCCCCTATGACCCATAGAGTTTTGAAGAGTTACTTTTTCTGCGCCAAAACACGCAGGACGCTGCGCTTTTTGCCCTGACTCTTCAAAAGTAGCCAAAGTTTTGAAGAGTTGCAAACATAACGGAACTACGTTACTTTTAGATGCTATTCAATATAAAAAAGTGGTAATAATGTCCGACTCTTCAAAAGTCCCTTTGTATCATAGGGCTTCGCCGCCTGTTTTGAATAGTCGCATTTGCGGTCAAAGCGGCAGCTGCGTCTGTTTGTTGAGGTTGATGATCTCAGCAGCAACAGCCGCCGGTTCAAGCTCTGGACGATGCCAGTAGATCTTCTGGTTCGGCGGCTTTCCAACGCGCAACAGCTTCAAATCCAGCGCGATGCGTGCCCTGCGGATGGTACTGTCCGAGATATCCCGCTCGGCGCACAGGCGGTACACCTCGCCCGCCTCTACCCAGCCCACAAAGGACAGCTGCTTTTCCAGCGCCTCGATGGCGTTGGCAAGGGCGGCAGAGGGACGGCCATTGCCGGTGGCGGGGGTGCCCGCCTCCCGGATGATGGCGTCGGCGGTAAGGGTGCAGGGGCCGTCGTAGGCCACCGTGCCCTGCGGACAGATGCGGTAGCGCTGGCTTTCGCCGGGCTGACCAAGGCTGTTTTTGGCGTGGGCCACCACCCGCACCTCCGGGTGCTCCGGGTCCCGCCCGGCAATGAGGATGCTGCGGGCGGCGTTGCGGAAATCGCTGGAGCCAAGCAGACGGTCCAGTGCGCTGCACACCCCGGGGCCGGGCTTGCTCATGTGGCTGATGAGCAGCACCGCCATGTCCAGCTCCTTGGCAAGGGCACCCAGATGGTCCAGCAAGGGGCGCACCTGCTCGGCGCGGTTCATCTGCACCCCCTGCCCCAGATAGCTCTGGATGGGGTCGAACACCAGCAGCGCCGGGCGGTACACCCGGCACAGGGCGGCAAGCTCCTCGTCGCCCATGCTGTAACTGGCACCGTCCTGAAAGTACAGCCGGTCAAGGTCTGCCCCCATGGCCTCGGCGCGGGGACGCAGCACCTTGTTGGGGTCGTTCTCGGCGGTAAGGTAGAGCACGGTGGCGGGGGGCTGCGGCGGGGTGTCCGGCGCAAAGGCAGCGCCCCGGGTAAGCCGGGCGCACACATCCAGCGCAAGGCTGGTCTTGCCCGCAGCGGACACGCCGCCCAGAATGCTGATCATGCCCCGGGGCAGGTAGGGCTGCACCAGATAGGCGGCGCGCTCCGGCGCAAAGGCGCTGGCGGGACGGATGCGGAACCGCCCGCGCCCGGCCTTTTGTTTGGCTTCGGCTTCGGCGCGCTGCTCCTCGGCAAGGCCGGCCTGCACATACTGCTGGCGGGCGTTTGCCACAAAGCCCTCGATATCCTGCCCCATGCGCGCCCCGCAGTCGGTATACCAGCTCTCCACCCGACCGGTGTCCCGCAGCTGACGGCTGTACAGCTGCC
The DNA here is from genome assembly GCF_023347235.1 of Faecalibacterium sp. I4-1-79. GTDB lineage: Bacteria > Bacillota > Clostridia > Oscillospirales > Ruminococcaceae > Faecalibacterium > Faecalibacterium tardum. The sequence goes on from NZ_CP094467.1 coordinate 803,451, forward strand.
CCCGCAGCAGCCGCAGGGCTTCCTCGCGGCGGTCTTTGTCCAGTGTATACACCAGCGTGGCGGTGTAATCGCTGAGCAATTGGGCATCCGGCGCGTGCTCCAGATGCTGGCACAGCTCCGTCCAAACCTCGTGCTGGACGGCCTGCGCCTTGTCGTAGGCGGTACGGTACTTGTTTGCGTCCATGTAAAAAAACCTCCTTCGGACATAAAGTATCTACCCTTATCCTAAGGCGATGGACGCGGAAAAACCAGTGTGTACTTTTTGGGAGCCAGAGCGTATTATCGCACACGAGATATACGAAACGTAAACACAAGCGCGGCAGCTGTAAACTAAAAACCAACGCAGCAGCGCACAACAACCTCCGCCGCACGGGAAAAATCTGCCAAAAGCTGGCAAAGTATTTTCCCCCGCGTAATCCACCGAAAACGTGCGATTTTTGGGGGAGAGACAGCAAAAACCGGACAGCCCGCGGGCTGCCCGGTTTTTGCGTATCCTTTTATTTCTTAACCGCCCGCAGGATGCGGTTGGCGATGTACTTATGCCCGCTCACGGTGGGGTGGGCATCGGTGGCGGTCATGGCAAAGGGGATGGGCACATAGGTCACGTTCTCGTTCTGGGCGGCAAGGCTCTTGCCAAGGGCGTTCAGCCGCCGGAACAGCTGCGTCCACTCCGGCAGTAGAGGCACGGGGTTGGTGTAGCCTACAAGGATGATCTGCGCGTCCGGGTTCAGCGCCCGCAGCTGGGCCACCACCTGCGGCATGTTGACGGCGGCGTCCTGATACGCCTGCTCGCAGATAGCGTCGGTGCCGCCGCCCAGCAAAAGCTGGGTAGTGGCTTTGCGCTCCTCGCGGGTAAGCCGCAGGCGGGAAAGGCCGCTGTTCAGCCGCTGCAAATTCTCAAAGCTGGGGGTACGCAGCACGCCGCTGACGAGGGTGGCTACCAGCTGCTCGCTTTTCCAGTTGGTGGCGTTGCCCAGCGCCACAAGGGCGGGTACCAGCGCATCGTTGGAGCCGACCTGCACGCTGATGATATCCGCACGCCGGATATAGTCCAGCATCTGGGGGTAGACGTAGTAGGTGCCCGCCTGCTGGTTCATCTGGGGCATTGCACCGGTGCGCAGCATATCCACAAGGTCGCCGGTGGTCAGCCCGGGCAGGCCGAGATCGATGGCGTGCTGACGGTCCAGTCCAAGCCCCTTGCCCACCAGCGAAACATAGCACTGCTCCGGGTAACCCTCAAAGTTTGCGGCCACGTCCATGCCGATGGCGGCTTCGGTGTACTTGAAATCCGGCAGACCTACGCCGGAAACGATGCTGTCGCCCAGCGCCACATAGGTGCGCTGAGGGTCAGCAGCAGGGGGTTCTGCGTCTGGGGCGGGCTGGGCAGTCTCCGCTGTCGGGGACGGAACATCCGCAGGGGCGGTCTGCACCTGCGCGGCGGGGGCATCCTCCGGCGGTAGGGCATCGGGCTGCTGGGCGAAGGCGGGCACAGCCAGCAGCACCAGCGCAGCGGCGCTGCACAGCCATGCGGCAAAACGGGGATGGTTCATGGATGGTCCCTTCTTTCTCAAGGGAAGGCGGGTTTACCCCAGCTCCTCTTCCAGTTTGCGGTAGTCGGCCTTGCCGGCGGGGGTCATGGGCATTTCGGCGATGATCTTATAGGCCGAGGATGCGGGCTGCACATACTCCGGCAGCTCCTCGCGGCACAGCTGGCGCAGCTCCCGCAGGATCTGGCGCTTTTTGCCGGTGGCGGCAGGGTCCAGCACCACAAAAACGAAGGGCAGACGTCCCTGGGTGTGGTCGGTATCGGCGCAGCCCACCACGCAGCACTGCTGCACGGCAGGGTGGCGGCTGATGACGTTTTCGATCATGGAGGGGAACACCTTGAAGCCGTCGTGCCGGATGATGATGCGCTTGATGCGGGCATCCAGATACACAAAGCCGTCCTCGTCCATGGAACCGATATCGCCGGTGTGCGCCCACAGCTGGCCGTCGGCGTGGCGGCGCAGCAGATAGGCGGTCTCCTCGGGCTTGTTGTAGTAGCCCTTCATGGCGGTGGGGGTGCAGATGCAGATCTCGCCGCGCTGACCGATGGGCAGCTCGGTCTCGGTGCCCGGCTCGAAAATGGAGACCACCGTGTTGACCATGGGGATGCCCACGCTGCCGGGCTTTGTCACGTTACCGGCGGCAATGGTAGCTGCCGAGGATACCTCGGTCATGCCATAGCCCTTTGCCAGCGGGTACTCCACCCCGTGGGCTTTGAGGAACTGGTTCACCGTCTGCTCCGCGCCCAGCGAGAGGGAGTCGCCGCCGGCGGCGTAGTTGCGGATGAAGGAGAGGTCTTTGTTTTTCAGCAGCGGGTCAGCAGCCAGCTGCTGGTAGTGGGTGGGCACGCCGAACATGTGCGCGGGCTTGTACTTCCACACCAGCGCGCCCAGCTTTTCCGGGTCCAGATTAGGGATGATGATGATATGCAGCCCCATGACCAGCGGCATGTGGATGCCGCAGCTGTAACCGTAGGCGATGAAGGGCGGCATCACGTTCAGCATCTTCTGTCCGCGATGGAACAGGCGGCTCTGGGCGGCAAACTCCTGCGCAAGGGCGTTGAAGCAGTAGTCGGTCAGCATAACGCCCTTGGGCGAGCCGGTAGTGCCGCCGGTGTGCACCACCACGCAGGTGTGCTGAGGGTCGTAGGGCACGGCGGCGGGGCTGTGCCCCTTGCCTGCGGCGATAAAGTCCTTCCAGCGCAGCACGTTGGAGGCGTAGCGGTTTTTATCCGGGTTGGTCAGCTTGTAGCCCACGGCCTTGGCCAGCGGCAGGCTGTCGGCGGGGCTGAGCACCACCACCCGCTCCACGCTGGTGCGCTTTGCAGCCTGATGGCAGCGGGGGTACACCACGTTCAGGCAGATGAGCAGGCGGGACTCCACCTCCTCGATGTACTCCCGGATGCCCTCAGTGCTGTACCGGGGGTCCACCAGATTCAGGGTAGCGCCCAGCAGGTCGGCGGCGTAGAAGGCGTAGACCACCTCCGGGGTCATCACGCTGACCACCGTGATGATATCGCCCTTTTTCACCCCCAGCGCCTGCAGGGCGGCGGCGGTCTTTTTGACCTGCACGATCAGGTCGGCATAGCTGAACTTGCGTCCGTAGTATTCCAGCGCGGTGTCGCCCAGATGCCGCTCGTTGTTGCGGCAGACCAGCTCAAAGGCCGAGCACTCCGGCACGGTCTGGTGGATGTACTTTTCCTCATAATACTTCAGCCAAGGCTTTGCCTTGGAGGCATAGACCGGCTGCTTGGTGGTTTCCGTCATAGGATCAAAACCTTTCTTCACTTTTTTCTTCTTTTCTCTTTTCAGGTCTGCTGCCCGGCGCAGCGTCTGCGGCAGACAAAAAAGGCAGCTTGCCATAGTGGAAAGCTGCCGGGATGCTGCTGCATCAGAGAAGGCAAAACCTCTCATTCAATATTGTAGTAGAACCGCAGGGGAAAGTCAATAAACAAACCGTGCAACCGTGAAAAAGGGAAAGGGGCTGTTGCAAAATAAAAATGCGATAGCAACTTGCACAAAGAAATAGTGCAAAAACAGAAACCCGGAACCCTTTTTGAGTCGTTTTGACCCTGAAAAGGTTCCGGGTTTTGTGCATGATTTTTTCAGAGAGCTATTTTGCAACAGCCCCTTTTGACTACTTATTCATTTTTGGACTGGTTTTGCTTCGCTTCTTTATATGTATGGTACATCATAAGCCTTGCGTCCGGGTCTGCACCACCCGCAAGCAATTCCTCTTTGGTTTTTGTTTTCGGCTGACTCTTTTTGCCGCAGCCAGTTATACCAATCACCGCCGAAACCAGCAAGGTACTGCCGATACCTTAAAAAAACTCCGGCGGCTGACATTTCGTTCGTCCATCGTTTTATAACGTTACGACCACAGCTTTGCGTCCGCCATGATGAGCGCACCATCATTGCCATCCGGACCCTCGCCGATGGAATTTCCTGTATGGACATACACTTCCAATTTGATATATTCTGCGTCCGCAATATTTGCTTCAAAGTCGATTACCGAAGATTTTTTCTTCACGAACTCCGAAGTTGCTACAAGCTTATCATCTGCATACACTTTAATATAAGCGTTTCCGTCCTTATTCATCAGCTTGTGCGGTGCCAGCTTCATGGTCAGCTTCTTATATTTTTTGGATACACGATACTCTGCAAAACCGTACCCATATCCATTCGAGGTATAACTCTTCAAGAAATCCCACTCGGATCCGTTCGAAAATGCACAAACCATATAGTTGACCGCTTTGGAGTAACTGTTTCCGGAGACATCCTCTGGTTCTACGCCGTTGTTCCATTCCAAATGTCCGGTGAACGCATCCAGCGATGCCAATGAAACCGAGCCATCGCCTTTATTCTGTTCCGGCCCAGGCACCGGGCCACAACCCGTCAAAGCACCCGCTGCGCCCACAAGAGCCGCCGCACCCATAACCTGCAAAAACTTTCTGCGCTCCATTTTTTTCATCGTACTGCCTCCTTGTTATTAATTATGTCCTCCAAACGTTCCCATGCATTTTTTTGCATAGTATACACTTATATTATAGAGCAATACCGCTGATTGTCAAGGTAGTTGTCGGAAAATTCTAGCAATTCAACTTTATAATGCAACAGCAACTATTTATGCGCAAAGCGAACGCGGCGCGCATTTCAAATCGTCCCGCTCCCGGCAAGCCACTTTTCCGCCTCGGCGTCATTGCACAGCACCCAATGGCGCGGGCGCAATTCCCGCCACGCGGGGGGCGCGGCGGTGTAGTCGTGCATGGCGGGGTCGTAGACCAGCAGCTGCTTTTCCCGCTCCCGGCGCGGGTCCGGCATGGGAATGGCGGACAGCAGGCTGCGGGTGTAGGGGTGCAGCGGGTGGGTGACCAGCTCCTCGGCGTCCGCCAGCTCCAGAATATTGCCCTTGCGGATGACGGCAATGCGGTCGGAAATATAACGCATCACCGAAAGGTCGTGGGCGATGAACAGGTAGGTGATGCCGTGCTGTTTTTGCAGCTGGCGCAGCAGGTTGAGCACCTGCGCCCGGATGGACATATCCAGTGCGCTGATGGGCTCGTCCGCCACGATGAACTCCGGCTCTACGATCAGCGCCCGGGCAATGCCGATGCGCTGGCGCTGCCCGCCGGAAAATTCGTGGGGGAAGCGGGAAGCAAACTCCGGCAGCAGACCTACGTCCAACAGCGCCTGCCGCACCTTCGCCTCCCGCTGCGCGGCGCTCAGCTCCGGGCGCACGTTCTGCAAGCCCTCGCCCACGATGTAGCTTACCTTGGAGCGCTCGTTCAGGGAGGATTGCGGGTCCTGAAAGATCATCTGAATTTCCCGGGTGAGCTGCTTATCCAGCGCGCGGGGAATTTTGCCGTTGATGCGTTGACCTTTGTATAAAATTTCGCCGCCGGTGGTGGGCAAAATGCGCAGGATGGCGCGGCCGATGGTGGTCTTGCCGGAGCCGCTCTCGCCCACAAGGCCGAAGGTCTCGCCCTTATAGATGGTAAAGCTGGCGTTCTGCACCGCAGCGTAAGCTTTGCGCCCGCTGCCGTAGGTCACCTGCAAATTTTTTACTTCCAGTAACGGCTCTGCCATATCACAGCCCCTCCTTTTGCAGCTTTTTCACCGCAGCGGGCGGCTCGATGTGGGGCGCACGAGGGTCCAGCAGCCATGTGCGCGCCTTGTGGGTGGGCGATACCGCAAAGTAGGGCGGCCGCTTGACAAAATCGATCTTGAGCGCCTGCGGGTTGCGGGGCGCAAAGGCGTCGCCGTGGATCTCGGCAAACAGGTTGGGCGGCGTGCCCGGGATGCTGAACAAATCCTCGCCCTTCACGCCCATCTGGGGCATACTGGACAGCAGCGCCCATGTGTAGGGGTGGCGGGGGTCGTAGTAAATTTCGTCTGCTGTGCCAATTTCCACGATGTCGCCCGCGTACATCACCGCCACCCGGTCTGCAAGGTTTGCCACCACGCCAAGGTCGTGGGTGATGAGCACGATGGTCAGGTGGTATTTTTCCCGCATCTGCCGCAGCAGCTGTAAAATTTGCGCCTGAATGGTCACATCCAGCGCGGTGGTGGGCTCGTCGCAGAGCAGTATTTTGGGGTTGCACGCCAGCGCAATGGCAATGACCACCCGCTGCCGCATGCCGCCGGAGAACTCGTGGGGGTACTGCTTATACCGCAGCGCAGGGTCGGAGATGCCCACGTCCCGCAGGTATTCCAGCGTCTTTTCCCGCGCAGCAGCGCCCTTTAAGCCCTGATGCAGGGTGACGGCCTCGGTGATCTGCTCGCCGATGGTCTTGAGCGGGTTCAGGCTGGTCATGGGGTCCTGCATCACCATGGCAATCTCCCGCCCGCGGACGGTGAGCCACTCTTTTTCAGTCTTGAGCGCCGCAAGGTGCAGCGGGGTGCAGCCGGGGGTGGGGTAGTAGTCGATGCTGCCGCCGGTGATGCTGCCGTTCGCGTCCAGAAGGCCCATAAAGCTTTTGGTGAACACACTTTTGCCGGAGCCGCTCTCGCCCACAAGGGCCAGCACCTCGCCCCGGTAAAGGTCGAGGTCGATGTCCCGGATGGCGTGCAGGGTGCGCCCGCGCAGCCCGAACCGGATCTGCAAGCCGCGCACCGAGAGGATGGGGTCTTGGGTCATGGGATATCCTCCTTATTGCAGATGGTTCTTGGGGTCGGCAGCGTCCGAGAAGGCGTTGCCGATCAGGTAAAAGGCGATGGTGACAAAGCTTAAAATCAGGGTGGGGTACAGCAGCTGATACCGCAGCCCGGCCTGCATCATCACCTTGCGGCCGTCGTTCACCAGATTGCCCAGCGAGGGCGTTTCCACCGAGAGCCCAAGGCCGATATAGGTGATGAACACCTCGTTGCCGATGGCTTCCGGGATGGTCAGCGCCATGCGCAGCATGATGACCGAAACCAGATACGGCAGCAGGTTGCGCAGCACGATGCGCAGCGTGGGCGTGCCGATGCAGCGGGAGGCGATGTTATAGTCCCGGTCGCGGATAATTAAAATCTGATTGCGGATGAACCGCGCCATCTCGATCCACCCTTTGATGGACATACCAAGGATCATCGTCCAGATGCTGGGGGTAGCCACATAGGAGATCAGGATCAGCACGATGGCGGTGGGGATGTTATCGAAGATGTTGTACAGCTCGGTGAACACAAAGTCCAGCCCGCGCACATAGCCCCACAGCACACCGGCGGTAATGCCTACGGCAGCCTCGATGACCGCCACGAAAAAGGCGATGGTCAGGCTGGTGCGCGCGCCCGCCCAGATGCGCGCCCACAGGTCCTGCCCGATGGAGTTGGAGCCCCAGAGAAAGCCCTGCTGCCCCGGGGCGATGTTGCGGTACTGGATGCCGGTGGCGGGGTCTACGGCGCAAAGGTTGGGGTCTGCCTGCCCGGGCAGCAGCGGCTGCACAAAGGCGAACACCACCACCGCCGCCAGCGCTGCCAGCAGCGCCACGGCAAGCTTATTTTTGAAAAAGGCACGGAAGGTGCTGCCCCAGTAGCTGTAACTGGTGCTGGCAGTGGCTTCGGCCTGCTGGCTGCTGAACCCGGCGGGGGTGAAAAGCTCCTCCTCCGGCAGGGTTGCCCACGCGGCGGGGCCGTCCTTTTGCAGGGTGTTCAGCTGCGCTTCCAGCTGACGGGAACACGCACGTTTGAACATCAGCGGCCACCTTCCTTCTTGCCAAAATTGATGCGGGGGTCAATGAGCACCATCAGGATATCGCCCAGTATCAGCCCCACGATGCCCACGCAGGCGTACAGCAGCACGATGCCCTGCACCATGGTATTGTCGTGGCGCTGCACACAGGTGACCAGCAGCCCGCCCATGCCGGGGATGCTGTACAGGCTTTCGATGTAAATGGAGCCCACCACGGTATTGAGAAATGCCGAGGGGATATACTGCACCAGCGGCACCATGGCGTTGCGGAACACATGATGCAGCGCGATATCCCGCCCGCACACGCCCTTGGCGCGGGCAAGGCGAACGTAGTCCTTGTTGCTTTCGTCCACCATGTAGCGGCGCAGCCACATGGCGTAAAAGGCAAGGTTTGCAAGGCTCATGCTGCACACCGGCAGCACCCAGTACCGCCAGTTTGCGGCGTTGAACAAAAGTCCCACGCCCACCGCCGCCGTGCCGTACATCTGGATGTACAAAAAGTACACCGCAGCGGGCACAGCCTGTATCAGCACGATGAGCGCCGTGCCCAGCTTATCCGGCCAGCGGCCCTTGTACTGCCCCATCACAAGCCCCAGCGGGATGCCCAGCACAAGGCTGAGCAGCATGGCCAGCACGCCCATCTGCACAGAGATGGGCAGCTTTTGCGCTAAAATCTGGGTGACCGGAGCGTTCACCTTATAGATATGGCTCACCCCAAGGTCGCCGTGCAAAGCGTTTCTCCAAAAGCGCCCCACCTGCACCGGCAGGGGGTCAAGCAGCCCCATAGATTGCAGCCCGGCCTGAATCTGCGCCTCGGACATTTTTTCGTAGTTTGCAAAGTAGCCTTCCACCGGCATGAGCCGCAGCAGGCAGAACACCAGCGTCACGATGATAAACAGCGTCAGCACCGAGCGCCCGATGCGCTTTGCAAGATATTGCACCATGGTGTGCACCTCTCTTTTTACTTGAAATATCGATAGATATAGCATACCGCAAATTGCCCTTTTTGGGAAGTGCTTTGTGGGCTTTTGCGGGAAAATGAGAAGAGGGACGATTTTGAATGCGCTCCGCTTCACGGGGAAAGCTTCTGCTTGCCGCAAGCGTGCAAAGACGCTCCGCTGGGCCAGAGGCAGGGAGGGGTGTTCCGACTCCCCCCTCCCTACCTCTGGACTCCACCCACCCCGCAACAGGTCAAGGGCTGCACGCCCTTGACAATCCTAAAGAAGAAGTCGAAGCACAAAAAAGCTAGCGCTGCGCCAGTCGGCGCTATCGCTTTAACGCTTTTTTCGCTTCTCCATTTATAGCCCCTCAGTCGCTGCGCGACAGCTCCCCCCGGGGGAGCGAGCACGCCCGGAAACTTTGCCGCCATTGCTGAAGCCTTCCCCCGGTCGGGGGAAGGTGGCGCGTAGCGCCGGATGAGGGCGCAGACTGGCAGTGCTTTCCCGCAGCGCCGCCGCTTCCGCAGGAAGCAGGCGCTGCAAATGCCGTTTTCCTTCACGACCCCTCCCGTGAAAATGCAAAGCCGGAGCGTCCGCAGACGCTCCGGCTTTGCTCTATTAAAAATATTCTTTCCGCTATTTATGCGCAGAGCAACGCGGAGCGCATTTGAATCGTTTTACCGTGCATCCCGGTTGGCGTTATACTCGTCCATGGAAACGTAGTGGTCGAGGATATGGATGCCCTTCAGGCGGTTCGAGGAAAAGCCGGTGGGGGCGTACTGTCCCTCCCACAGGTTCAGCCGGGTGGCAATGTAGGGCGGAACCGGCAGGCTGAGCGGGATGACCAGCGCATTCTCGATGAGGTACGCCTCGGCATCGGCAAAGGCGGCGTACCGGGCGTCGAGGTCAGCGGTGATGGCCTTGGCCTTTTCTACCATGTCCATGTAGGTCATGACATAGTCGGCGGTCTCGCCGGTGATGATGCCGTCCTCTACGCCGGTGCGCAGAAAGGCATAGCAGGTGCCCCGGTCGCCCGCTTCCTGATAGAAGGGGTACACTTCGGTCTCGGGGTCGGAGTAGTCCGCGCCCCAGTAGTAGGACATGAACTCGTAGGCACCCGCGCGGCGCACTGCGTTCAAAAAGTTATCCGACGGCCCCTGCGTGATGATAATATCCACAAAGTCAAAGCCGTCGTTCAGTACGCCCTCTACCTGCTGCTTGAACACCTGACACTGCTTGTCCCAGTCCACCACGGCGGGGTTGTAGGGGTACTGCACCTTAATGGGGAAGGTAGCCCCCGCAGCGGTCAGCTCCTGCACGGCGGCGTCGCGGTACTGCTTGGCGGTGGCTTCGTTGAAGTGGTCGGTCACCTTGGCAAGCGCGCCGCATTCGGTGTAGTCCACGCCCTTGCTGTCCGCGCAGAAGGAGGGCGGGGTGATGGTGTGCAGCTTGTAGTTTTCGTACCCTTCCGGCGCAGTGACCGCCAGCGTAACGGCGGGGTTGATGGCGTAGAGGAACGCCTTGCGGAAGTTGGTGCTGTTCACCGCCTTGGCCCAGTTGTCCGGCTGGTACTGGGCATCCACGCCGGTGGTGTTCCAGTTGGGGAACTGGTGGGCGTAGGGCAGGAAGTTGAAGAAATAAAAGTAGCTCTTGCCGGTCTCCGGGCGATCCATGGACACCATATCCTTGGTGGTATCGTCTGCCAGCCAGCTGTCCAGAATATCCGAGCTGATGGTGGCCTGATCGATCTCGCCGCGCCGCACCATCTCCGGGCCGCTGATGAGCGCCTCCTGATTGTAGATGTAGCGGATGGTGTCGATGTAAACATTGTCCTTATCGTAGTTTTCGGGGTTTTTCTTCATCACCCAGCTTTCCAGCGGGGTGTACTCTGCCAGATAGAACGCACCGCAGTTGCAGGCGGTCTCGGCGCTGGTGCAGAACTGGTCGCCCAGCTCCGCCAGCATGGGGCCGTAGGCAGGCTCAAAGGGGGCGTAGTTCAAAAGGCTCAAAAAGCCCGGGAAGTCGTAGTTCAAAGTATAGGTCAGGGTGTGCTCGTCCACAGCTGCCACGCCCACGGAGGAAAAATCCACAGCAGGGCAGGTGGTGGTGCTGCCGTCGGCGGCGGTCAGGGTCACGGTGCCTGCGGCGTCGATGGTGTAGGTGGTGCCGTCCTCGGCTACGGTGCCGTTGTTGGCGTTGTTGCGCCAGACGCAGTAGTTATAGTAGTCCTCAGCCCCGGCCACATAGGGGGTGACAAGGCTGGCGGTGCCGGAGGCGTAGTCCGGGTTCAGCAGATAGGCCAGCGCGTCCACAAAGTCCTGCGCGGTCACAGGGCCAAGCACCGCGCCAGTATAGTCCACCCAGTTCTCATCCCGCAGGTGGAAGGTCCATGTCAGGGTGTCGGCGTCCCACTCCCAGCTGGTGGCAAGGCCTTCGCGGATCTTACCACGGCTGTCGTACTCCACCAGCGTGTCCACGCAATGGGTGCCGTGGTACAGGTCCGGGTCGGCAGAGCAGATGAGATAATTCAGGGTGGCGGGCTGGCGGGCATACAGCACGGTGTAGGTGGCGCTGCCGTCACCGGCAGTGTCGCCCGCAGCGGAGCCGCCGCAGCTGCTCAGCAGCCCGGCAGCAGCGGTAGAAAGGGCTGCCGCACCGCCGGCCTTCAAAAACTGACGGCGGGAAAAAGCATGATGCATCATAAAAACCTCTTTCGCTCTTTGTAAAAAAAGAGGCAACGGAACCACATCCGTTACCTCTTTTGAACAGTCTGTCGGCTATTACTGGTAACTTTAAGTCCAGTATAGCATTGTTTGGGCGCAACGTCAAATAGTTTCCACTGGGCTGCCGGTCTGCGCCCTCTCAGGCGCTCCCTTTGGGAGAGCTGTCACCGCAGGTGACTGAGAGGGCGCAGCAAGGCTAATGGGTGTTGCCCCTCATCCGGCGCTGCGCGCCACCTTCCCCCGGCGGGTGAAGGCTTCAGCGGCGGCGGGAAAGTTCCCGGCAGCACCCAAAGGCTCCCCCTTGGGGGAGCTGGCGCGTTAGCGCCTGAAGGGGTGACCCCTCCCCGTGAAAATGCAATGCCGGAGCGTCCGCAGACGCTCCGGCATTGCTCTATTTAAAATAATTTTTCCGCTATTTATGCGCAAAGCAACGCGGAGCGCATTCCCAATCGTCCGGCTGTTACTCGGAGCGCGGCGCTTCGAGACTGGGTGCAGCAACGTTTGCAGGGGCTGCGCTCTGCCCGGCGGGGATGGTATCGGGCAGGGCAGTGGCGGCGGTCTCCGCAGTCTTTACGGCAGCTTCGGCGGCAGTTTCTGCCATAGCTTCCGCAGCGTTTTCCGCTGCCTTGGCGGCTTCCTCAGCGGCTTTGGCGGCACGCTCGGCCTTCAGCTGCTCGGCGCGCAGACGCGCTTCCTCCTGCCGCTTCTGGGTGCGCGCCTTGATGCGGCACACCGAGCACAGACCCTCGGCGCTGTCCGGGGCAATGGGCTTGCCGCACTGCTTGCACAGGGTCTTGGTGCACTTGTGCAGCACCACGGGGCCAAGGGTGGTAAGCTGGTACAGCTTCATGCCGTCAAAGCCCTTGTTGGAGCACACGTTCATGCACACGCCGCACTCGCTGCACTTCCACGGGGTAAGCACCATGCGGGTCTGACCGTTTGGCATCTCCTCAAACTTCAAAGCGTTGGCGCGGCAGGCTTTTTCGCACCGGCCGCAGCCAAAGCAGTTGTCGGTGAATTTGGGCATATAGTAGCCGTACTGCAGGGGCGTTTCCATGGCGGCTTTCAGCTGCTTTGTGCGCTGGTGCAGCAGCAGACGGAAGTCCACCCCGCTGTCCTCCTCGCTGCGCAGACCGGGCAGCATTTGCAGCAGCTTTTTGGTGCCGCTCTTGGAGCCGTGGCTCACCTGTTCCAGCATCTCGCGGCGGGTCAGCTCCTGCACATGGTAGGGGTACTCCTTTTCCTCATAAGCCAGCGAGAACCGCGCTTCGAACATCGGCTGACCGAAAAAGTCCACAAGGCGGGTCAGCTCCTTACGCAGCTGCTCGGCGCAAAGGTCGTTCTCGCACTGCCCGCAGGGGGTCAGGTCCAGCACGATCTTTTTGTTCAGCGCCAGATATGCCAGCGCCTCCCACGAAAGCGCACAGATGCAGCTGCGCACCACGGTGTTTTTGCGGGTGGATTTTTCACAGCCGATCCAGATGGTATCGCTGTCGGTGTCCGCCGCGGCGGTATCCCGCTGCACCTGCTCGGGCGAGGGGGCGATGCAGCCGCTGCGGCAGGCGGAAACGCACAGCCCGCAGTCGGTGCAGGGGTCCCAGTCCTTGACAAGGTTCGGGCGGGTAAAGATCTCCTCGCCGTATGGGCAGATGTCCTTGCAGGTCGTGCAGGGCTTGCGGTGGGGGTGCAGGTTCCAGCACTGGCGGCGGTTGATCTCGGGATGGCTGGTCTTCATCAGGGCATCCATTGCAGTTCTGGTAAAAAAGCCCATGGTCTTACTCCTTTTCCACAACAGAGGTAAGGGCAGCGTGGTCGAGCAGGAAACGCTGCACCTTCTGGTTGGTCACGGCGGCGGCGATGGCGTCCCGGCTCAGCACCTTGCGGATCTCTTCTTCCGGGGTGTCGTGCAGCTTGGAAAGGCGGGCGATCTCGGCGTCCACCTCCTGCTGGGTCACGGTGATCTTTTCAGCTTCGGCGATGGCGCGCACTGCCAGCATTGCCCGCAGCTGTCGCTCGGCTTCCTTGCGGTAGCCCTCCCGCACCTGCTCCGGGGTCAGCCCGGCGCTCTTGCAGTAGAGCTCCATGGTCATCTGGCTCTTGCGCAGCCGCTGGCGCAGCTGGGTCATCTGGTATTCGGCGTTCTGTGCCAGCAGCTCTGCGGGCAGTTCCACGGTCAGGTTCGCGCCTGCCATATCCAGCAGCGCCGCCCCGGCAATGCGGTCGGCGTTGGCTTCGTGGGACAGGCGTTTTTTCTCCCGCAGGCTCTCCCGCAGGGCTTCCAAGTCCGCAAAGCCCTGTGCCTTGGCAAAGGCATCGTCCACCGGGGGCACCTGCTTGCGCTCTACCGTGTGCAGGCAGATCTCAAACTGCGCCGTCTTGCCGGAAAGCTCCGGCACCCGGAAGTCGGCGGGGTAGGTGAAGTCGAAGCGGAAAGTCTCGCCCGCGCAGTGGCCGTACACCGCTTCCTCAGCGGCGGGCATCAGCTGCCCGGTGCCCAGCACCACGGTCACCTTTTCCATCCGGCTGTCCGGGATGGGCGCACCCTCCAGAAAGCCCTCGAAATCCAGCGTGACGCGCATCCCGCGGGCGGCGGGCGCGTCAGTCGGCACAAAGGGCGCGTGGACCCGCGCCAGATTGCCGATATCCGCTTCTACGGCCTTTTCCGATACCGGGCGCACCCGGCGGGTGAAGGCAAGCCCCTTGTACTGCCCTAAGGCGGCAGCGGGCATGGTGTTTGCAGTCTGTTCCATAGTCGAACACTCCTTTTTATAAAAGCGGCGTTACAGCCCGCGGGCGGCCAGCCAGCTTTCTGCGATCTGGGAGAACATCTCCGGGTACTGGGCATCTTCTTCTTTAAAGGCGCTCAGGTAGTACTCCACCTCGGCGCGGGTGGGGCTTGCGGTGCGCCGCCATATCGTAAAGGTGGTGCCGTTGCCCATATCAAAGGTGGCTTCCTGTGTAAAGTACTCGTCCCGCACCGCAAGGAACCTCTCGTTCAGCTTGTGGGACATCTCGCCGCTGCCCACAAAGGTCTGGGGGAAGGGGTCGGCGGTAAGGACGTACTTTGCCTCAAAGAACTGCATGGGGAAGTTGTGGGTGCCCGGCACCGAGAAACCGAAGGCCAGCTTATCGTTGATGGGCATTTCGGGCAGAAGGCAGTTCTTGAAGTGATCCGGGCAGTACAGCATATCGTGGGGGATCATGTAGCTGAGCTCACCCTCGGCGCAGTGGGTGTCGATCCAGTTGGCAATGGCCTTGATCTGCGGCAGATCCTTGCGGTCGTAGATCAGCTTGTCCAGCCGGACGAACTCCGACGCCGCCTTGAGGGGGAAGTGATCCACCAGAAAGCCCGGCAGGGCAATGGTGGTCAGGGGAGAGCAGCGCACCGAGGTGGCAAACACCAGCGTGAACACCCAGAACACGACCTTTGCCGCCCGGAAGCGGCTGATGCCCTCGGCCAGCGCCGCGGCGCCCAGCAAAAACAGGAGAAACCACCCCGGGAGGAACAGCAGCATCTGGTGGGAGCCGGTGTTCTGGATGCGGGTGAACAGCAGCATGCTCAGAAGGATCTCCAGCCCGGCAAGGCAGGGCAGCGCGGGCATTTTGCGCTTTTTCAGGCTGAACCACAGCCCCATGCCCACGAGCACAAGGTTCATCAGACCCATGCGGAAGAAATGCAGCGAGATCTCGGCCACAAAGCCGCCGCCGTTATAGTAGGAATAGCGCTCGGCGTAGCTGTAAGCGAGGATGCGGCTGACCATCGGCCACAGCAGGATCAGCATGGCCACCATGCTCATCAGGCCGAACAGCACGAGGTTGCGCACCTGCAAAAGCGCCTGCTTTTTCTGCCCGGCGCGGGCAGTGCGCGCGCTGCTTACCAGCACCAGCACCGCGTAGGCAAAGTAGTAGCCCACCACAAAGTATAAGTACCACCGGCGGGAAAGGATGATGGCTGCCGTGGCAAGGAACAACAGGCAAAAGCGCACCGGCTCCAGCTTTTCAAACCGGAAGTCCAGCGTGAGCAGCAGGATGCTGAAGGCGAAGATGAGGCCGAACCAGTCCGGCTGGCTGAGCATGGCGCTCATGCGCAGCCACGGGTAGGTGACCATCCAGGTCATGCCGATGAGGAAGTACCAGAAGCGGTTTTTCACCCGCAGCATCTGCCCCACCTTGATGGTAAGCCCTGCCAGCAGCACCAGCAGCATGGGCAGGATGCTGAACACCTGACAGAAGGCAAAGCTGTCGCCGGTGCGGTCACTCAGGCAGAAGGGAAAATCCAGAAACAGGGTGATGAAGTTGGTGTAGTCCTCGGCAAGGGAGCCGAAGATGTACTGGAAACCCGCCGCCGGGCTTTGCAAAAAGGCGGCCTCGGCGCCGTACTGTTTGTTGATATAGTTGACGTAATCCCAGATATACACAAAGCTGCGGCGGTTCAACGCCCAGAAAAAGTAGACCAGCGACGCCGCCCACAGGCCGACGAGCACCGCTTTGTGGAAGAGGTCAAATTTGATCCCCGCCACCCGCAGCACCAGCAGCACACAGGCAAACAGCACTAAGTTGCACCACAGGCTCACCAGCGGAAAAAAGAACTTACTGCCGGGCGCAGCCAGCGCAAAAACGGCCAGCAGCACCGCCGCTGCAGCCAGCACCAGCGCAGTTTTCGCCGCAGCGGAAACGCGGGGCTTTGTAATGGGTTCGGTCATGGAACAAGACCCTCCTTGCAAAGTTTCATACCTTACAGTATAACAACTCCCCGGGGCACTGTCCAGCACCCCGGCGGCGAAAAATGCAGAATGTCCCGCCGCTTTCAAAGCAGACGGGACATTTTTGCATAAATATTACTTGTCGGAAACTTCCGCAGTAGCCTTTGCAGCCTTTGCCGCCTTGCGCTTTTGCGCCAGCGCCCTGTTGGCGCTCAGGCGGGCGGCGTCCGGGTTCGGGGCTTCCGGGGTAAGCCGCAGCAGATAGCTGCCCATGGCGGGCAGGTCCAGCGTCAGGGTGTAGTCCCTGCCGAACACGCCGCCGTCGGTGGTGTGGAAGTTCTGCTTGCGGTGCGCCTTGTGCACGCCGCCCCAAGTGCCGGCCTCGGTGTCCAGCACCAGCTCTGCGCTGCAGGGGAATTTAAGGTACAGGGGGAACTTTTTGTGGGCGTGGTCCTGCGTGTTCATCACGCAGAGCAGGTTCTGCCCGCGCCCCTTGCGCAGCCATGCGTACACGCCCTCGGCGCAGCTTTCGTTGGCCACCCACTCAAAGCAGTCCGGGTTGTACTCGCCGTCATACAAAGCAGGCTCGGAGGCGTAGATGCGGCACAGGGCAGCAAAGTACTTCTGGAAGGCATCGTGGAAGGGGTATTCCAGCAAATTCCAGTCCAGCTCCCGCTTTTCGTCCCACTCCCGGAAGTGTGCCAGCTCGTTGCCCATAAAGTTCAGCTTTTTGCCGGGATGGGTATACATATAAAAATACAGGGTGCGCAGCTGGGCGCATTTTTCCGCGTAGCTGCCCCACAGCTTATCAATGATGGTTTTTTTGCCGTGCACCACCTCATCGTGGCTCAGCGCCAGCAGATACAGCTCGTTGTAGAAGTAGTGCATACTGAACAGCAGCTTGCCGTAGCAGCCCGGGCGCTCGCCGAAGGGGGTGGCAAAGTAGTCCAGCGTGTCGTGCATCCAGCCCATGTCCCACTTGTAGTCAAAGCCCACGCCCTCGTAGCGGGTGGGGGCGGTCACCTTGAGGAAGTTGGTGGAGTCCTCCGCCATGTAGATGCCGGTGGGCCAGCGCTCGTTCAGGCCGTGGTTCAGGCTGCGCAAAAAGTTCACCGCGCCCTGATTTACGCCGCGGTTGGGGTCGCCCTGCCAGTACAGCGCCCGGGAGATGGCGTCCATGCGGATGCCGTCGCAGTGGTAGACGTCCATCCACAGCCCGGCGGCGCTGCTCAGAAAGCTGCACACCTCCCGGCGGTAGTAGTTGAAGTTGCAGGTGCCCCACTCGCTCTGTCCCACGTCGCTGTCGTACTCGTACAGGTAGGTGCCGTCAAACTTTGCCAGAGCATCGGCGTTGGCGGCAAAGTGCACCGGCACAAAGTCCATGATGACGCCAATGCCCATGCGGTGACAGGCGTTGACAAAGCCCGCAAACTGGGCGGGGGTGCCGTAGCGGCTGGTCACCGAGAAGTAGCCGGTGGTCTGGTAGCCCCAGCTGCCGTCAAAGGGATGCTCTGCCAGCGGCAGCAGCTCCACATGGGTAAAGTGGTGCTCCAGCAGCCACGGGATCAGCTCCCGCGCCAGCTCCTCGTAGTTGTACCACCCGTCCGAGCCGTCCGGCTTGCTTGCGCCGGGCTTGTGCTTCCAGCTGCCGACGTGCAGCTCGTAGATGTTCAGCGGGCGGTTGCGGCATTTGTCCCGCCGCTCCATCCACGCGGTGTCGTCAAAGGTGAAATCCAGCTTTGTCAGCTTGCTGGCGGTGCCGGGGCGCAGCTCGGTGGCAAAGGCGTAGGGGTCGCTGCGCATCACGGTGCTGCCGTCCGCGCCATGCACGCGGTATTTGTACAGATCCCCCTCCGCAAGGCCGGGGATAAAGGCGCTCCACACGCCGGTATCGGCTTTTTCCATGGGCACACCACGCTCCCAGCCGTCAAAGCCGCCGCACACCTCCACGGCGGTGGCACCGGGTGCCCACACGGCAAAACGCCAGCCCTCGGCGCCGTTCGGGTCGGTGCAGGGGTGCGCACCCAGAATGCGGTAGGCATCGAAGCAGTCGCCACTGAAAAACGTGCGGGGGATCACAGGGTAATTCATGCAAAGATCTCCTTACTTCTCTATGTTGACCGGCGGTGTGCGCCGGTTGGTACAAAGCTATTTGGGCAAACTATCCAAGAGAAACGGCTGTTTACCGGCATGATAGCCGATAATCTTAGCGAATCTTGACAAAAATCGGCAAATTTTCACATATTTGCCAAATCTTGTGGTATACTGTTGCTACCGCCGTGCAAGCGGCGCAACTTTTTAAGCAATAGAACGGGAGCGAACGATCATGGCTTGGTATGACGAAGCAGTATTTTATCACATTTATCCGCTGGGGCTGTGCGGCTGTGCGCACGAAAACGACGGCCAGCCCACCCCGGGCGCTTTTGCAAAGCTGGAAGCATGGGCAGCCCACGCGGCAAAGCTGGGCTGTACAGCCATCTACATCGGCCCGCTGTTCGAAAGCGGCTCCCACGGCTATGATACCATCGACTACCGTCTGGTGGACCGCCGCCTTGGCACCAACGAGGAGTTCAAGGCCTTTGTGGCAGCCTGCCACGCCCGCGGGCAGCGGGTCATCGTGGACGGCGTGTTCAACCATGTGGGCCGCGATTTCTTCGCGTTCCAGGACCTGAAGGCAAACCGCGAGAACGCCCGCTATAAGGACTGGTTCTGCGATGTGAACTTCTGGGGCAACAACGAGTATAACGATGGCTTTAGCTACGGCAACTGGGGCGGCTACAACCTGCTGGTCAAGCTGAACCAGCGCAACCCGGAGGTGCAGCAGTACCATTATGATACCGTCCGCTTCTGGGTGGAGCAGTTCGACATCGACGGCATCCGTCTGGACGCAGCCGATGTGCTGGATTTCGACTTCATGCGGGGGCTGCGCCGTCTGGCAAACGAGGTAAAGCCGGAGTTCTGGCTGATGGGCGAGGTCATCCACGGCGATTACAGCCGCTGGGCAAACCCGGAAATGCTGCACTCGGTCACCAACTACGAGCTGCACAAGGGCTTGTGGAGCGGACACAACGACCATAACTATTTTGAAATTGCCCACACCATGCGCCGGCTGCAGGGGCTGTGCCACGACACCCGGCTGTATCTCTTCTCGGATAACCACGACGTGGAGCGCCTGCCCAACAAGCTGCGCAACCGGGAGCACATCCGGCATATCGCCATTCTGGTGTACAGCCTGTGGGGCATTCCGTCCATCTACTACGGCTCGGAGTTCGGCATCGAGGGCAAAAAGGAGTGGGGCAGCGACTGGCCGCTGCGCCCCTGCTTGGAGCTCAGTGACTACGCTGATGCAGAACATACAAATCCTGTTACCAGTGTATACAAAGCGCTGGGAAAATGCAAGGCTGAGTTGCCGGAAATGACCTACGGCGAGGTAAAGGAATTGCAACTCACCACTCAGTGCTACGCCTTTGCCCGGGTGCTGGACGGCAAGGCGGTTGTGGCGGTGCTGAACAACGGCGATACCCCCGCACAGCTGGAGTTCCAGCTGCCGGTGGAAACCGCCAAGGTCACCGACCTGCTGGCGGATACTGTGGGCGCGCAGGAGGTGCTGGTCTCTACCGAGTGGAACCGCATGAAGGTGCAGCTGCCCTCCAATTACGCCACCCTGCTGAGATTGGAATAAAGCAATGCCTGCGGCGTGACCGGAGCGAAAGCCTTTACCCTTTGGGGATAGGTTTCCCCCTTTCGGGGGGAAGCCTTTGTTCAGAAAGCTGAGATTGGAATAACCTTGCACATTGCGCTGCGTTTTGCTACAATAAGGAGAGAAAAGTCGTTTTACGGAAAGGAAGCCTGACCCTCTATGAATGCAGCACAGCGCAGAGAACGCATCCTGACCCGGCTGAACAGCGCCGGTGCCCCCTTAAGCGCCAGCACGCTGGCGGCAGAACTGGGGGTGTCGCGGCAGATCGTGGTAGGGGATGTGGCGCTGCTGCGCGCCGGTGGGGCGCAGATCGATGCCACCCCCCGGGGCTACCAGCTGCACCCGGCGGAAAAGGGCTATACCGGCATTCTGGCCTGTGTGCACCGCACGCAGGAGGAGATGCGCCGGGAACTGTACACCGTGGTGGATCAGGGCGGCACGGTGGTGGATGTGGCGGTGGAAAACAGCCTGTACGGCGAGATTCGCGCCACCCTGAACCTGTGCAACCGGTACGACGTGGACAACTTTATCCGTCAGGCAGCCGATGCGCCTGAAAGCCTTTTGAGCCGCATGACCGGCGGCGTGCACCTGCACACTTTGCGCTGCCCGGACAAGGACACCTTTGCCCGCATCCGCGATGCTTTGGAGCAGCAGGGGCTTTTGTACCGCAAGGAGTGACCCTGCTCCGCTTATACCCAGTATAAAAAGGCTTGCGGGGCTTGTCTATCCGCAAAACCGGAAAAATGTTGGAAAATCAACAAAAAAGCAAAAGAGGTGGGTTTTCTGGATATCCGCATTGAAAAGACCGAGCGCGCCATCAAAGAAGCCTTTATGGAGCTGCGCCGTGAAAAACCGGTGGAGAAGATCCGTGTCAAGGAGCTGTGCGACCGCGCCTGTATCAATAAATCCACATTTTACGCCCATTATCAGGATATCTATGCGCTGGCCAACGCCATGGAGGACGAGATGGTGCACGCGGTGGTGGAAAGTCTGCCCCGCCTGACCGCCAGCGATGTGAGCGAGCGCACCGAGTGGCTTGCGCGGGAGATGTTCCGCGCCTTTGCCGAGCATCAAGAAGAGATCAGCGTGCTGTTCTCCGGCTCCCGGCAGGGGCTGTTCATCAACCGGGTGGAACAGGCCATGTGCCAGTGCATCGCCCAGACAGACCCCACTTTTGAGGCGGACGTAGTGCGCAAGGTGGTGCTTTCCTTCTGTGTACAGGGGTGTTACTACACCTTTACCAGCTACTGCGGTCAGATGGACGAAAAACGCCTTGTGACCCTGCTTGCCTCCATCGCCCGCGCCGCGCAGCGGATACGGATGTAATGCGGGACGATCAAAAATGGCCGCCGCTTGTGCTTTGGCCATCTTTAGAGGAATAATTATTTTTACTTCGGGATAGCGGAGCGTCTGCGGACGCTCCGCTATCCCATTTTCACAGGGCAGGGACGTAACCGAAAACGGGCAGTTGCGCCCCGCCCATAAAAATACAAAGTCGGGCAGTCTGCGGGCTGTCCGATTTTTTGTTTTCACGGGGGGAGACACACCTTGACAAAACCACCAAAAAATAAGACGAAAATTCGTCATCTGCACTTTTTTACCAGAATTTTTAAGAAAGAGTTTACACTATGCCGGAAACAGTGGTATTATATAAAATAGTATATCATGGCGTAAAATGCGCCTGCGTACGCCGGGAGGGTATAGATCAGGATGAAGAACAAGATCTCGCGCCGCAGCTTTCTGGCGGCGGCTGCGGTCTCGGCAGCGGCACTGGTTGTGTCCGGCTGTGATGCAAAAACGAGCAAAAAAGCAGTGACCGACATCACGGTGTGGAACTACTACAACGGCGACCAGCTGGAAAGCTTCAACCGCCTTGTGAGCACCTTCAACGAGACCATCGGCAAGGAAAAGGGCATCCGGGTGTCCAGCTCCAGTCAGGGCACGGTGAACGATCTGGAAGCCAACGTGATGGACGCTGCCGAGGGCAAGGTGGGCTCTGCGGAGATGCCCACCATTTTTGCCGCCTACGCGGATACCGCTTATAAACTGGATCAGATGGGCATGGTGGTGGACCTGAAGGACTACCTGACCGAGGATGAAAAGGCCGCCTTTGTGCCCGGCTATATCACCGAGGGCGATTTTGACGGCAGCGGCAGCATAAAAATTTTTCCGGTGGCAAAATCCACCGAGCTGATGTTCTTTAACGATACCGACTGGCAGCGGTTCGCAAAGGAGACCTTTGTGCGTTACGGTGCTCTTTCCACCATGGAGGGCGTGACGGCGGTGGCCGAGCAGTACTATAACTGGTCCGGCGGCAAGGCGCTGTTTGGTCGGGACGCGATGGCAAACTATATGATTGTGGGCGCAAAGCAGCTGGGCTGCGAAATTTTTGAAGTGCACAACGGCAAAATGACCCTGCACTTTGACCATGATGTGGTGCGCAAACTGTGGGATAACTACTATGTGCCCTTCGTCAAGGGGTATTTTGCTGCGAATGGCCGCTTCCGCAGCGATGACGTAAAAACCGGCGCACTGCTGGGCTGTGTAGGCTCCTGTGCCAGCGCTACCTTTTTCCCGAAGCAGGTGATGCCCGGGGATAACCAAGTCCACGATATCGAGATGAAGGTACTGCCTGCGCCCCGGTTTGCCGGGAGCGAAAAGGTGGCGGTGCAGCAGGGAGCCGGCATGGTGGTCACCACCGGCACCGAGGCCGAGATCAACGGCGCAGTCACCTTTTTAAAGTGGTTCACCGAGCCGCAGAATAACATCGCTTTCGCGGTGGAGTCGGGCTATCTGCCGGTGACCACTGCCGCCAACGACATGGACGCCATCCGTGCAAGCGGGCTGGAGCTGACCGACAATATGGAGCAGACCCTTTCCGGCGCGGTGAAAACGGTGCGCGAAAACGAGCTGTACACCCCTACGGCCTTTGCAGGCGGCAATGCAGTCCGCAAGATACTGGAATACAGCATCGGCGATCAGGCCAGTGCCGACCGGGACACGGTGCTGGAACGCATCGCCGCAGGCCAGAGCGCGGAAGCAGCCATGGCAGAATTTTTGACCGACGACTATTTTGAGGCGTGGTATCAGGCCACCCTTGCACAGTTACAGCAGTACGAGGGCTGACCGCCCGCAAAAAAGACGGAAAGGGGGCAGGGCGATGTTTGACGCATGGAAAGAGCGCCAGCGGCAGCGCTTGAAAAACAGACCGGAAAGAACCGTGTTCTACAATATTTTTGCCACCATGATGCTGGTGCTGGTGGTGGAGCTGCTGATGGCGGTCGCCAGCATCCTTGCCGTCAACGTGACCGGGCAGCTGGACGAAAACGCCAAGGATCTGCTTACCATGCGGGTGCGCAACCGCGCCAGCTATGTGCAGGAGATCCTGCGGAACGCGGAGGATCTGGATCAGCTGAGCGAGCAGATCACCGCCACCACCCAGCAGCTGCTGAAAAGCGGCGATATCTCGCTGGATACGCTGGATAACAGCAGCGAGCAGAGCGATGCTTTGCTGGTAGCGCTTGCCCCGCAGCTTCTGGACACCCTGCGCACAAAGCAGGTGACCGGCATCTTTCTCATCCTGAACACCCATGATCTGGACACCTGCGAGGTGGGCAAAAAAATGCCCGGCATCTACCTGCGGGATATGGACCCGGACGCCCGCCCTTCGGAGCGCAACAGCGACCTTTTGCTGGAACGCGCCAGCGCCACAGTGGTAAAAGAGCTGGCCATCGGCACGGATAAGGGCTGGCAGCCCGCCTTCCCCTATCAGGGAGATACCAAGGGCGGCATCCTGCGCACGGTGTTTCAGACCGCGTATAAGAGCGGTGCCAGCCTTTCGGCGGAAAGCTATGGCCGCTGGACCACCAACTCCTACTGTCTGGCAGGGGACGACCGGCACGCCATTGCCTACTCGATGCCGCTGATCCTGCCGGACGGCACGGTATACGGCGTGGTGGGCGTGGAACTGCTCACGGACTATCTGCAAACAAAGCTGCCCTTCACCGAGCTGGACGAGGACAAGGCAGGCACCTATTTTATCGTGACCACTACCGATGATGCGCTGACGGACGACGTGCTCTCCCTGCGCAAGACCGTGACCTCCGGCGAGGATCTGGTAACGGCAGATGCACCGCTGGGCGTTTTGAACTGCCGCAGCAACGGCAACGGCGGCAACTGGGCGGAGCTGAACGGCAAGCGCTATTATATGGTGCTGGAGCCGCTGCTGGTGTATAACCGCAACGCGCCCTTTGCCGCCGAAAAGTGGTTCCTGGCAGGTACCATGGAGCAGTCGGTGCTGCTGGCTTTTTCCGACCGGGTGCGCGAGGTGCTGCTGGCTACCTTACTGTTCACGCTGGTGCTGAGCGTTTTGGGCAGCCTGCTGATCTCGGCACGGCTGGCCAGCCCCATCAACCATTTGTACCGCGAGGTGATAGACGCGCAGGAGAAAAAGACCTTCCCCCGCCTGTCCCGCACCGCCATCCGGGAGGTGGACCGCTTTGCCGAGACCATTACAGAGCTGAACAGGGAGCTGGTGACCAACTCCACCAAGTTTTTGCGCATCATGGATATGGCCAGTGTGGAGATCGGCGGGTACGAGCTGCGCACCGACACCGGCAGCGTGTTCGTGACCGATAATTTCTTCTCCCTGCTGGGCAAGCCCGAGATGCAGGGCGAGCCGCTGAGCGTGCGCCGCTTTGAGGAGGTACTCAAGGGCATCCGGGAAAAGAATCCCTGTGACCACACCGCCGAAGGGGACGAGCTGCTGACCATTCAGCAGCCGGACGGCGTGCGGTACATCATGCTGCGCAGCACCATCGAGGGGCACGCCAAGATCGGCCTTGCCGAGGACGTGACTGCCGCTGTGCTGGAACGGAAGCGCATCGAGCACGAGCGCGATCACGATATCCTGACCGGGCTGTACAACCGGCAGGCCTTCAACCGGGTGTGCACCGAGCTGTTCGCCGCGCCGGAGCGCATGGGCGTGGCGGCGCTGATGATGATGGACTTGGATAACCTCAAGCACATCAACGATACCTACGGCCACGACTGGGGCGACCAGTACATCCGCCGCACCGGTCAGTGCCTGCGGGACAATACCCCCGCCGGGACGGTCTGCGCCCGCCTTTCCGGCGACGAGTTCCTTGTGCTGTTCCACGGCTACCGCAGCCGGGACGCAGTGCGGGAAAAGATCGACTGCCTGACGAAGGCCATGCAGCAGAGCGTGGCGCTGCTGCCCAGCGGCAACGCTTTGCACATCAGCCTTTCCGGCGGCATCGCGTGGTACCCGGACGATGGGCAGGACTGGGAGACCTTGAAAAAATACGCCGACTTTGCCATGTATCAGGTCAAGCATTCGGAGAAGGGCCGGGTGGAGGAGTTCGACATCGGGGTGTACAACCGCGAAGCCTACGCCGAGCGCACCCGCCGGGAGTTCCGGCAGCTGCTCAGCAATGCGCAGGTGTTCTACTGCTTCCAGCCCATCTTCTCGGCGCGCAGCGGCAGGGTAGTCGCCTACGAGGCGCTGATGCGCTCCGACCTGCCCACCCTGCGCTCCCCGGCCACCATCATGAAGCTGGCGCGGGAGCAGGGGGCACTGTACGAGATTGAGCGCATCACCTTTACCAAGGCGCTGGAGACCTTCGACAGCCTGTGCCGGGCGGGCAGTGTGTCCGGGGATGCCATGCTCTTTGTCAACTCCATCGCCAACACCTGCCTGTCGCATGAGGACGGCAAATATATAAACAGCCATTGGCACGAGCTGTGCCGCCGCATGGTCGTCGAGATCACCGAAGAGGAAGAGATCGACTACGAAGCACTGGAGAGAAAGCGCAATGCACCGGGCTTTTCCGGGATGTTTGCACTGGACGATTACGGCAGCGGCTATTCCAACGAGAATACGCTATTGCAGCTTGCACCCCGGTTCGTCAAGGTGGATATTACCATCATCCGTGGCATCGACACCTCGCCGGACAAGCAGCAGATCCTGCGCAATGTGGTGGCCTACGCCCACCCCCGCAGCATGAAGATCGTTGCCGAGGGCGTGGAGACCGCCGCCGAGCTGCGCACGGTCATCGAGCTGGGCGCAGACCTTTTGCAGGGCTATTTTCTGGCACGCCCGGCCATTGTGCCGGGGGATATCGCGCCGGAAGCGGCTGCGATCATCCGGGAATTGCAGCGCCGGAAAAAAGACTGAAATACAAGCCCTCCCGGGCGCTGCGGCGCTGGGAGGGTTTTTGCAACGGAGGTAAATAGATATGGTTCAGGTGGATCTCATCACCGGCTTTTTGGGCGCAGGCAAGACCACTTTTTTGCGCCGCTATGTGCGGTATCTGGTGCAGCAGGGGCATAAGGTGTGCATTCTGGAAAACGATTTTGGCGCGGTGAACGTGGACGCCATGCTGGTGCAGGAGGTGCTGGGCCCCGGCTGCGATGTGGAGACCATCAGCGGCGGCTGCGACTGCGACACCCACCAGCGCCGGATGCGCACCAAGCTCATCGCCATGGCTATGCGCGGCTTTGACCGTGTGGTGGTGGAGCCCAGCGGCATCTTTGACGTGGACGAGTTTTTCGATATCCTGCGGGACGACCCGCTGGACCGGTGGTATCAGCTGGGCAGCGTCATTGCCGTTGTGGATGCCCTGCTGCCGGAAACGCTTTCGCCGCAGGCAGAGTACCTGCTGGCGTCCGAGACCATGAACGCGGGCCGCGTGCTGCTGAGCCGCGCCCAGCTGGCAGCGCCTGCCCAGTGCGCTGCCGCCGCTGCCCACTTGGAGCGTGCACTGGAAGCCGCAAAATCTTCCCGCCGCTTTGCGCCGGGGGAGATCCTTGCCAAGGATTGGAATGCCCTGACCGATGCCGACCTTGCCGCCCTTGCCGCCTGCGGCTACCGGCAGGCCAGCTGCGAAAAGCTGCATTTTGACCAGCACGCGGCCTTTACCTCCCTTTGCTTTCTGGAACTGCACCTCACCCCGCAGCAGCTGCAGGCTGCTGCACAGCGGCTGTTCGCCGCGCCGGAGTGCGGGCAGGTGCTGCGGGTAAAGGGCTTTGCGCCCGCCCCGGCAGGCGGCTGGCTGGAGCTGAACGCCACCGCCGCCGGCTGCACCCTTGCGCCCATCCCGCAAGGGCAGGAGGTAGTCATCGTCATCGGCGAGGGGCTGGACAAAGCCGCCATTGAAGCAAACCTGAAGGGGTGAAAGGCAGTTTTCACCTATAACAAAACGCATTGTGGAAAAACAGGAGGGAGCATCATGCAGGAAGTACGTGCAGCCGTTATTGGCACCGGGGTCATGGGGCGCAAGTATGCCCAGATGATCGCAGAGGGAAAGGCGGGGGCATTGCGCCTGACCGCCGTGGTCTGCCGCAGCGCCGGGGCGCAGCAGTGGGCAAAGGATACCCTGCCGGATACGGTGCGGGTGTGCCCCAGCGCAGACCAGCTGTACGACTACGCGGAGGAGTTTGATGCCGTGTTGGTGGTCACCCCGCACAAGACCCACCCGGCGCTGGTGATGCAGGCTTTTGCCCACGGCAAGCACGTCTTGTGCGACAAGCCCAGCGCAAACGCGCTGGCACCGGCGCTGGAAATGAACTGCGCCGCCGAAAAAAGCGGCCTTGTTTTCGCCATGATGTTCCATCAGCGCCGCTACAAAAAGTATATGCGACTTAAAAAATTACTGGATGATGGGGTTCTGGGCGAGATCAAGCGGGTGCAGCTGGAAAACAGCCGCTACTTCCGCACATGGATGTACCACCGCTCCGGCAGCTGGCGTTCCAGCTGGGCGGGGGAGGGCGGCGGCGCGCTGCTCAATCAGGGCCAGCACATTCTGGATATCTGGCAGTGGCTGTTCGGGATGCCGACTAGTATTTATGCGGTAATACCATACGGCAAGTATAACGATTTCATGGTGGATGACGAGGCTACTCTGCTGATGGAGTACCCGCAGCAGCGCACGGCAACCTTTATCCTCTCCACCGGCGAGGGCAGCTACACCGAGCGGTTGGAGATCGTGGGCACCAAGGGCACCGCCCTGCTGGAAGAGGACACCCTCACCCTGCACACCTACACGCCGGACACCGAGACCTACCGCCGTACCGCAGACTGCACCGAGCGCCAGCAGCTTACCGAGACCACCACCACCGAGCAGTTCGCCCCGCAGGCAGAGCCTTACCCGGAGATGCTGGCAAACTTTGCGGATGCCATCCTGCACGGCACGCCCCTGACCGCCCCCGGCGTGGAGGGCGTGCGCGCACTGGAGCTGACCGATGCGGCTTACCTGTCCGCATGGCTGGGGGAGAAGCTCACCCTGCCGCTGGACGCAAACCGCTTTGAACAGGAGCTGCAAAAGCATATTCAGGAGGAACAGACGAATGGCTAAGCTGCGGTTTATTATAGTAGGTTCCGGCTGGCGGTCGCTGTTTTACTGGCGTGTCGCGCAGGCGCTGCCGGAGCGGTTCGAGCTGTGCGCCATGCTTTGCCGCACCGAGGAAAAGGCCGAAAAGATGCACCGGGAGTACGGCGTGCCGGTAAGTACCTCGGCGGAGCAGTGCATTGCCCTGCACCCGGATTTCGTGGTGGTGGCAGTGAATAAAGCGTCCATCGCCGCCGTCAGCACCGAATGGCTTGCCCGGGGCTTTGCCGTGCTGTGCGAGACCCCGGCGGCGCTGGAGGAGAACGCATTGTGCGCCCTCTGGCAGCTGCACCGGCAGGGCGCAAAGCTGCAGGTGGCAGAACAGTACTGGCTGTACCCCACGCTGGCAAAACGGCTGGCGGCGGTGCACAGCGGCGCGCTGGGCACGCCGCAGTTTGCCCGGCTGTCGGTGGCGCACGGCTACCACGCAGTCAGTCTGGCGCGGCAGTTCCTGAACGCCGGGCAGCAGCCGGTGCGGGTGACCGGCCGCAGCTGGACGGAAAAGATCATCGAAACGGATTCCCGCTGGGGCGCGGTGCATAACGGCGCACTGGTGGAAAAGACGTTGCAGCAGCACACGCTGGAATTTGCGGGCGGTGGCACGGCGTTTCTGGATTTTAACGGCGTGCAGTACCACTCCTATCTGCGCAGCACCCACACCAGTGTGCAGGGAGAGCGGGGCGAAGTGTTCGACGACACCCTGCGCTGTCTGGATGCCGCCGGGGAGCCGGTGTGCCGTCCGCTGACCCCGCTGCCGGACCCGCTGGCAGCAACCGCCGCGCAGGCGGGGCTGAACGAGGACGAGACTGCCATCGCTTGTTTTCTGGACAGGATGCAGGGCTATCTTGCCGGCGGGGCAGAGGTGTACCCGCTGGCAGACGCCTTGCAGGACGCCTACCTTGCCCTGCTGATGGAGCACGCCCTTGCCGTCCCCGGCCAGCCGGTGGAAAGCACCCCGCAGCCGTGGAACACAGAAGAAAGATAAAAAAGGCTCAGAAGCACCTGTCGGCGCTTCTGAGCCTCTTTTCACGATTGGAGCCGTGACGGCAACCAGCCAGTTCTCCGTAGCAGCCCTTTCCGTGAAAACGGGACAGCGGAGCGTCCGCAGACGCTCCGCTGTCCCAAAATTATAAATGTTTTTCCGCTAAAAATGCCCAGCAACGACGACGACCGCCGCCAGTGGCGGAAACAGGGAGGAGTTGTTGGGGCAGCGGCCAGCAAGACGCAAGTGCCGCCCAAGGCACGATGCGGATGCTGGGTGCCGCAACCCGTAAGACGCGGAGGGCATTCAAATCGTTATATTCAAAAAGGAGCGCGGGATCACATCAGGTCGATCAGCGCTTCCACCTCGTCCATGCGGGTAGCCCAGCTGGTGGCGATACGCACCACGGTGTGGGTGTCGTCGAACTTCTCCCAGAAGCCGAACTTTGCCTTGCCTTCCAGCGCAGCCAGCTGGGCATTTTCCAGCACAAGGAAGATCTGGTTGGTGGGGGAGTCCATAAAGAAGCGATAGCCCTTTTCCGCAAAACCGGCCTTCAGGCGGTTGGCAGTGGCAATGGCGTTTTTGCTGATGGAAAAATACAGGTCATCGGTGAACAGCACATCGAACTGGATGCCCAGCAGCCGCCCCTTTGCCAGCAGTGCGCCCTGCTGCTTGACCATGGTCATAAAGTGCGCCGGTGCGCCGTGGGGGAACACCACAGCCTCGCCGCACAGCGCACCCACCTTGGTGCCGCCGATGTAGAACACATCGGTCAGCCGGGCAAGGTCGGCCAGCGTTACGTCCGTACCATCGGCAGCCAGACCGTAGCCCAGCCGTGCACCATC
Source organism: Faecalibacterium sp. I4-1-79 (assembly GCF_023347235.1). GTDB lineage: Bacteria > Bacillota > Clostridia > Oscillospirales > Ruminococcaceae > Faecalibacterium > Faecalibacterium tardum. Next base: position 833,463 of record NZ_CP094467.1, read on the forward strand.
TAAGAACAGCGGCATCTTGTACTCCTGACATACAGCGTGCAGGGCTTCCAGCTCTGCCTTGGTGTACAGGGTGCCGTACTCGGTGGGGTGGGAGATGTACACCATGCCGGGGAACACCATGTGGTCGTGGTTGTCATCGGCGTAGAAGGTGGCCACCAGCGCCCGCAGCTCGGCGGCGTCCATCTTGCCGTTGTGCTGCGGCAGGGTGATAACCTTGTGGCCGGTGTACTCGATGGCACCGGCTTCGTGCCCGGCCACATGGCCGGTGGCAGCAGCCACTACGCCCTGCCACCGCTGCAGCATGGACGCGATGACGATGGCGTTGCTCTGGGTGCCGCCGGAGATGAACTGCACGTCGGCCTCCGGGCAGGCGCAGGCGGCGCGGATCTTCTCCCGGGCGCTGGCGCAGTAGGGGTCGGTGCCGTAGCCGGAGACCTTTTCAAAGTTGGTCTCGGTCAGCTTTTGCAGAATGGCGGGGTGTGCACCCTCGCAATAGTCGTTTTCAAAATACAGCATGGCAAAACGCTCCTCTATATAATTGTAAGAAAACAGTACCTTTATTCTACATCGCCGCGAAAACCCTGTCAAACCCAAAACGGCGCACGGTACACGCAATGCACCGCAAAAACGCTTACAGGATACCCGGTGCGACACTATGTTGACCAGAACCACAGCCTACGACAGTTTTTTACGAAAGTATGATTATTTCCAGAAAGACGAAAAGTTTTTCAAAAAAGTGCTTGACAATTCTGCTGCATCTGGTATAATAACTATCGTTCCGAGCATCGCAGCTCACGAACACAACAGAATATGCGGATATGGCGGAATTGGCAGACGCGTTAGATTCAGGTTCTAATCGGGGCAACTCGGTGGAGGTTCAAGTCCTCTTATCCGCACCACAAGGAAGGCAGCTTTTAGTAGCTGTCTTTTTTGTTTTACATGACTATTTCCCTTTGGCTGCAACGGCGATAACAGGACTTGAACAGCACTGCAACGCCGCAGGCGGGGCAACGTGTAGGAATGTCTACCAGGAGGACTGCCACTGAAATAGAAAATCCGAACCTTTTCTCGATAGGAGAAGGGCTCGGATTTTTTGGTTTATTGGTTCTTGGATCGTGCCGGAATTTACGGCTCAGGCAAGGCTTTCAATTTTTCGAGCCATAAAGGCTCCGAAAAAGGTTCCGGGGCTTGTGTATTTTTCAGAGAGCTATTTTGCAACAGTCCGGAACGGATTTACTTTCCGAGTACAACGGAGAGCCTGATTTCCTTTTCCGTCTCGCTCAGGTCAAGAGCGCCGCCATCGGCGACGGTCACGTGCAGCTCATAGAGCGTACCGGCGGTAAGTTCCGTTACAGCCTTGCCGTCCTCGTCTGTGATCGACCACAGTGCAGGATCGACCTTTGCCAGCTTGCCGTCCACGCCATAGGCGTAGAGGGTCAGACCGGAGGTGCTGCCGGACAGGTTGTTCATACGGAAAGCTACCGTGGTGTTGGGATGTACGTTGCGGACGGTCACAGTGTTGCGCCAGCTTGCAACGGTGCCTTCGCCGCCGTTCTGCGCAAACCGCTCCTGCGAAAGGACGTTTCTTGCCGCCTGATCAAGCTCGACCTTGCGGTAGGGCATTTCGGGCAGATAAACAAACCGGTCCTGCAGACGAAGCAGTTCCAGATAGCCCGTCGGGCAGTAGAGCGCGTTGCCGCTGTTGCCGGCATACATACCAATGGCCATGTTGTTGTAGCCGTATTTGTTGGAAACATCCATCGTGAAAACCGTCTCGCCGGTTTCAAAATCCAGAATGATGTACTGCCACATCCCGGTGGTCACATCCTGCACATAGCCGTAGATATAGCCCGTTGCGGTGGAAAGCTTCATGATGGAGGTGTCGCTCAGGTCGTTCCGGCACCAGACGCTCTTCATTTCGTAGCCGTTTGCGGTCTTTACGGTGTCCATGCGCTCGATGCCGGGGGCAATCATAATGTTGCCCTTCATGAGCCAGCTCTGGTCGTAAATATTGGCGTAGCTCTGGATGGAGGAGTCGTTGTTGGGGTCCGCCAGACCTGCATTGCCCGCGCCAAACCAGTTGCAGACGATGGTGCTGACGGTGCCATTGCCGTCGTCATAGACGATGGCAGAGTTCTCAACGGCTACCTGATAGCCCTCGGGCAGGTCATCCAGCACCGGGGCGCTTGCCACGACCTCGCCGGTCTTCATATCGAGCGCAAGAAGGTTTACAATATCCTGATTGTCGGTGAACAGCACAAGGTTCGGTGTCAGTGTGGGAGAGCAGCCACCGCCCCATGCAAGACCGCCGCCGGTGGTCTTATCGCCTTCGCCGCTCACCTTTGCACCCGCGCTCTCATAGGGCGTGCACCACACAACGTCTACGCCTTCTTCTGCGCGCAGAAGATAGCAGTTCTGGTTGGTCAGGACCACCGCACCGTCCTTGGAGGCGGCGATGCCGTTTTCAGCGCCCTCGCCGGGGGTCAGTTCGTGGACAAAAACAGCCTTTGAAAGGTCTGTCTGCTCGCCGTTCAGGATCGCATCAATGGCAGAACGGGCAATATAGCCGATGACGCCCTGCTGCTGGCGCTGCGGATAAATGCGGAAGCCGCCCGTTGCAAACCAGAGGTTTCCGTCATAATCAAAGACCACGGACAAAAGATTCTGCGTCAGCTCTTTTCCAAGCGCGGCCTCGGCAGCAGCTTTGATATCAATGTCCAGCACCTTTTCAAATTCCGGCAGAACATTGCCGTTTTCATCCGTTGCACGGAGCATCAGCACATGGTTGTTGCTCGTGGGGCAGACGATGCGGTTGGATTCGTCAAGGAAGGTATAGGAGCTCTGGATAACGTAACCGCCGCCGTCATGCTGTTTGGGGGAGAAATAGCCGAGCGTCTTTGTCTCTTCGGCGTTCAGGTCTCGGATGGCGATGCCGCCCAGCAGCGGCACAACGGCATGACCGTAGCTGTCAAAGTAGATGGCGGGCGAAGCGTTCGCGTTCGTCGTCTCATAGGAAACGTTGATCTCCGGATAGATGGCAAGCGGCAGGATCTCATCCGTCGAGTCGGTGTTGTAGCCGTCGTGATGAATGTTTGCATCACTCTTGGCCATGTAGGGGTTTTCCTCCACCTGCTTGGGGTTCAGAGCCTTTACCGGCAGCGCCGCAGAGGCTTGTTCCGCTGAAGAGGGCTGTACCGCAGCGGACGGGGCAGCGGGCTGCGAAGCGTCAGCACTGTCTGCCGGCGTCTGTGTTCCGCCGCAGGCAGCCATGGAAAGGCACAATGCTGCGGTCAGCGACAGGCTTAACGCAGAATGGACGATGTTTCTCTTTTTCATAAACCGTTCTCCTTGTTGTGTTCGTTGCGGTCAGACCAGTGCTGCTCCGCCTGATTTTTTTCCATCCAGCCAGATGCGGAATCCCTGCCGCAAGGCGGCTTCGGTCACCGGCTCCAGCAGAAAATAGTCTGCACGCAACCGGAAGGCATGGAGCGAAAAATCCAGATCGCTGCACCAGATAATGCGTGTCTGTGGACAAAGCGCGCGCAGATGCTCTACTGCATTCAATCCGTCGACCCCCGGCAGGGCAATCACGGCATTTGTCAGCGGCTCGTTGCGTGCAGCCTCAAAAAAGCTTTCCTGATCGTGGTAACAGTCCATTTTCGGGAACAAGCAATGTTCGGCGCAGAACCGCGAGATCTGCTCTGCCAGAAAAGCTTCCTGCGCCCTGCTGCTTGTCAGCACGGCAATTCGGTACACAGCGTGCCTCCTTTCTCTTGCGCCATCGTTGGCGTTCTCTGCTTTCAGTATACGGACAGGCATGGTCTTTTCAAGCCATTTAGCACGAAAGCCCCTTTTCCGTCACGAAATCCCATTTTCGGCTGCGACATAACCGGGCAACTGTGCTATAATCAGGATGAAAGAGTTTATAAAGGAGGTTGGAAGCTGTAAAACGGCTTCCTGATACAGCATGAGGATCGCAATCGTCGATGACCTTGATACCGAGCGCACACTGCTGAAGGAGCGCTTGGCACGGCAGCTGCGCCAGCGCGGTACAGAAGCAGATCTTTTAGAATTTGACAGCGGAGAAGCTTTTCTGGCGGCAGAAGAAGCGCAGCGCTTTACCGCCGCATTTTTGGATATTTACATGGATGGTTTAAGCGGCATGGACGCGGCAAAGGAACTTCGGAAAACAGACGCAGACTGTCTTCTGGTTTTTACCACCACCTCGACAGACCATGCACTCGAGGGGTTTCAGGTACGGGCATTTCATTATCTGGTCAAGCCCTTTTCAGAGGCCGAGTTGTCCGGTCTGTTGGATGAAATGCTCGCAAAACTCCCCCGCCCGGAGCCGGTTTTGACGGTGAAGGTGGATGGCAGCGACATCCGTTTGCGCTATCGTGATATCATATCCGCCGAGCATTTCGCCCACATGATCAACATCCGCACCACTGCCGGCAAAACGCTTGCTACGCGCCAGAGCTTCAAAGCGTTCACCGAGCCGCTCAAAAAAGATCCGCGCTTTTTTGTCTGCGGACGTGGCGCGATCATCAATATGGAAAATGCTGCCGATTTTCAGGCTGCCGCCTTCTGTATGACGGACGGCAGCCGCGTCTATGTCAGTCAGGAGCTTTTGAAAGCCGCCCGGCAGGCCTTTATGGAATTTCTGCTGCAAAGGGGGCGTGCGGATTGAAGGACGTTCTGCGCCCGGTTCTGGAACTTACGGTCGTGTTTCCCGGTTTGCTGCTTGCGTATTTTCCGGTAGGTTCCTATCTGAAGCTGCCGCCCGCAAAGCTTGCAGCAGGGGCGGTGCCGCTGCTGCTCGGGCTTTGCCTTGGCGGCGGGCTGTTTTGCTATCATTTTGGCATTTCAACGGCGTTCTCCGTGCTGCTTATTACGCTTACAGCAATTTTTTTGTATCTCAGAACGCTGCGTCTCTCTCTCTGGAAATCCGGAACCATCGCGCTTGCGGTCTGCGCGGTATTTGCGTGCCTGAACAGCCTGTCCCGGGCCGTCGGCACGGCAATCGTGATCCGGATGCAGCTGCCGCCGGACAAGCCGTGGTTCTGCTTTGGCGCCTGCATCTTTTATAATGCGGTCTGCTGGCTGATCACTGCCGCAGCCTATTATCCCGCCACCCACGCAGTACGCGCGATGGTGGAGGATGACAATTTTGCGCAGACGTGGTATGTGTTCTGGGTACTGCCGCTGGTGTTCATCCTGCTGAACCTTTTTATAACCCCGCGCTACCAGATAACGCTCCGGACGGGGCGGGTCTTGCAGGTCTACATCGTTATGAGCATCGCGCTTTTGTTTCTGATGTTCATGTTCAATGCGATCTTTCTGCTGATGGCAAACAGCCTTAACCGGAATGCGAGATTGCAGCAGGAAAACCAGTTTCTTTCCATGCAGCAGCAGCGCTATGAAAGCCTGAAAACCGCCATTGATGAAGCCCGGCAGGCGCGGCACGATATGCGCCACCAGCTGAATCAGATCTCCGCACTGGCCGAGGCAGGAGATCTGGATAACCTGAAGGCTTACCTTGCAAAAACGGTCTCCCGGATCCCGGATCTGGATATGAATTTCTGCGAAAACCGTGCAGCGGACAGTGTTGTCGGCTATTATTGTGCCCTTGCAAAGCGTGAGGGTGTTCCCTTTTGTGCCAAACTCGACTTACCACAGGTGCTTCCTGTGGACGAGATCGATCTGTGTCTGGTGCTGTCTAATCTTCTGGAAAACGCATTCGAAGCCAGCCTGCGCACCGCACCCGCCCGGCGCAAGATCGCGATCACCGCGTATGTCCATGCCGAGCGGCTTCTTCTGGTCGAAGTGGAAAACGCATTTGACGGCGCAGTTCACGAAAAAAGCGGGGTGTTCCGCTCTTCCAAGCGAAGGGAAAACGGGATCGGCATCCAGTCTGTCCGCCATATTGCAGAAAAGACCGGCGGGGCAAGCACGTTTACCCATCAGAATGGCGTTTTCTCTGCCAAGGTCATGCTCTGCGGATAAGGAGCCTTTTGCTTTTGCGGGGATTTTTATACCCGATTTTTTACAAAAAATTCACCCTGGCAGGGTTGCCGCCGCATACCGGATGTGCTATGATGAGGTGCAAAATTTGAAGCGGAGCGATGGATTTTGATTTGTCGAGCTCGCGGAATCAGGAGGAACTACCCATGCAGAAGAATTATGTACAGGAAATTCTGAGCATCATTCACAGTGGTCTGCCCAAGGCAGAGCTGGCCGAAAAACTGTCGGATTACCATGAAAAGGATCTGGCAGATGCGTTGGAGGCACTGACCCCCGCCGAACGACAATCGCTCTATTCCATTCTGGGCGTGGATACCGTTGCCGAGATCTTTACCTATCTGGACGATGCCGAGCCGTATCTGAAGGAGCTGCCCAGCCACGAGGCCGCAAAGGTCATTTCCAACATGGACTCGGACGATGCGGTGGACGCACTGGAAGACCTTGACGATACCGATAAAAACGAGATCGTCAACAAGCTGGACAAAGACTCGGTGGAAGATGTGAAGATGCTGCTCTCTTATGACGAGGATGAGATCGGCAGCAGAATGACCACCAACTACATCTCCATCAAAAACGATATGACCATCCGGCAGGCGATGAGCGAGCTGGTAAAGCAGGCCGGAGAAAACGACAACATCTCCACCCTGTATGTGGTGGATGAAAACGAGCATTTCTACGGTGCCATCGACCTGAAAGACCTCATCATTGCCCGGGCAGAGGAGAGCTTGGAAAGCCTGATCGTCCGCTCCTATCCCTATGTCACCGACCGGGAGCAGATCAGCGATTGTATCGACCGCATCGTGGACTACGCGGAGCGCAGTCTGCCTGTGTTGAACGATGCCGGTAAGCTGGTGGGCATCATCACCTCGTCCGATGTTGTCGAGCTGGTCGATGATGAGATGGGCGATGATTACGCAAAGCTGGGCGGTCTGACCGGCGAGGAAGATCTGAACGAAAGCGTATTTGAAAGCGTGAAAAAGCGTCTCCCGTGGCTGATTGCATTGCTGTTCCTCGGGATGCTGGTCTCCTCGGTCGTCGGCGCGTTTGAATCTGTGGTAGCGGTGCTGCCGGTGGTCATTTGCTTCCAGTCCATGGTGCTGGATATGGCCGGTAATGTTGGTACCCAGTCGCTGGCTGTGACCATCCGCGTGCTGGTGGATGAAAACCTGACCCTTTCCAAAAAATTGCAGCTGCTCTGGAAGGAGACCCGCGTGGGTCTTTTGAACGGTGCCATTCTGGCTGTGATGGCCTTGGGCTTTCTGGGCTGCTACATCCACTTTTTCAAGGGCTATGTCTGGACCTCGGCCTTTTTGCTGTCCGGCTGTGTCGGGCTGTCGCTGATCGTGTCCATGGTCATTTCCAGTCTGGTGGGCACGCTGATCCCGATGCTGTTCCATAAGATCCATATCGACCCGGCGGTCGCTTCCGGCCCGCTGATCACCACGATCAACGATCTGGTGGCGGTCGTGGTCTACTATGGCCTTGCCATGGTCGTGCTGATCGATCTGTTCCACCTTGCATAATGGGTGCATCCAGCAGGGCGTTCCCTCCGGGGAGCGCCCTGCTTTGCGTTAAGATGTTTTTTCCGCTGAAAATGCTCAGAGGGCATTCAGGCTCGTCCCAGCCCAAAGAACAGTCGTGAACAAAAGAAAAAGCGACGACCCGTGCAGGTGGGTCATCGCTTTTCTCGTCCCTTGCGGGACAGGCAGGGTAAATGATAAGAAGGTAAATGAAGAAAATAGCAAGGTGAAAAACAAAAGCGTGTGCGGAGCCGAAGTTGCTGCTCCAAAGTGAAGATGTATCCAAGTTTCACTTTTGTTGGATACAACATACCACTTTGGAACAGAAATTGCAAGAGGTTTTTTAAAATTTCTCCCTAAAAATACGCGGGAAATCGCATTTTTGTAGAAACGCACAAATTTTGCGGAAAGTTCCCGGCAAACTGACGAACAAGCATAAAAACGGAAAGCCTGCCGGAAAACCGTGCAGGATACCTTTATAAAACCGGCGGGCAATAGGAGATAGGCATGGAAAGCTGATTTTCGTGGGATATAGCCTGCACCGCTTTACAAGCAGCCGGTGGTGTGTTAAGATGGACACATCTGCTGCAACCGGAAAAATGCACGCGCCGGGCAGCGGCAGCGTACCGGAAAAGTGTCCGGTGTCGGGAGGGGAGAAACGGATGACAAAGCTACTGCATGGCAATGAAAAAACCAGCCTGAACGGCGGACGGGAGCCGCTGTTCAGCCAGAAGGAACTGCTGGTATTGGCCGTTCCGCTGCTGGTGGAGCAGCTGCTGGAAGTAACGGTGGGCATGGCCGACACCATGATGGTGTCCCGCTGCGGCGAGGCGGCCATCTCCGGCGTCAGTCTGGTGGATATGATCAACAACCTTATCATCGTGCTGTTTGCGGCGCTGGCTACCGGCGGCGCGGTGGTGGTAAGCCAGTATCTGGGGGCAAAGGATCGCCCGGATGCCGACAAAAGCGCCGGTCAGCTGCTGCTGCTCAGCGGACTGTCCGGCATGGTGATCGGCGCGGTATGCTTTGTGCTGGCCCGCCCCATGATCCGGCTGTTCTACGGCTCTATTGACGCTGACGTGCTGGATGCGGGCGTGAAATATTTGCAGATCATCGCCCTCAGCTACCCGTTTCTGGCGCTGTACAACGGCGGCGCGGCGCTGTTCCGCAGCATCGGCAACTCCAAGATCTCCATGCAGATCAGCTTTCTGATGAACATCATCAACATCGTGGGCAACGCAGTGTGCATCTTCGGCTTCAAAATGGGAGTGGACGGCGTAGCGTGGCCCAGCGTGGTGTCCCGCGTGGTGGCTGCGGCGCTCATCCTGCGCAAGTGCTACCGGGAGGATGCGGTGCTTACCGTGCCAAAGACCCTGCGGCTGGACGGTGGCATGGCAAAGCGCATTCTGGGCATCGGTATCCCCTCGGCCTTTGAAAACAGCCTGTTCGAGGCCGGGCGCATTCTGGTGGTGAGCATGATCTCCACCTTCGGCACGGTGCAGATCGCAGCCAACGCAGTGGCAAACAATTTGGACGGCATGGGCGTCATCCCGGGCAAGGCCATCAGTCTTGCCATGATCACGGTGGTGGGACGCTGCATCGGTGCCGGTGACCACGAACAGACCGTTTACTACACCCGCAAGCTGCTGCTGTGGGCTTACATTACGATGGGGCTTTCCAACGGGGCGATCCTGCTGTTCCTCCGGCAGCTGGTGGGCATCTACGCCCTTTCCGGCGAGACCATGGAGCTGGCCATCACGCTGGTCACCATCCACGCGGGCTGCGCCATTATCTTCTGGCCGCTGTCCTTCGTGCTGCCCAACGCCCTGCGCGCGGCCAACGACGTAAAATTTACCATGGTGGTGTCCATCCTCAGCATGGCATGCTGGCGGCTGGGCTTCAGCTATCTGCTGTGCGTCCGCATGGGCTGGGGCGCTGTGGGCGTGTGGGTGGCTATGGTCATCGACTGGACCTGCCGCGTGACCTGCTTTGTGCTGCGCTTCCGCAGCGGCGCATGGAAAACAAAATATCAGGCATAACAATAAGGAGAAAAGCATGAAACTGATCAGCTGGAACGTGAACGGTCTGCGCGCCTGCCTGACCCACGGCTTTGCCGAAAGCTTTGCCGCGCTGGACGCGGACATCTTCTCGGTGCAGGAGACCAAGATGCAGCCGGGACAGGCAGATTTTGCGCCGGAGGGCTACACCGAATACACCTATTCGGCCGAGAAAAAGGGATACTCCGGCACAGCCTGCTGGTGCAAAACGGCACCGCTGGCAGTGACCACCGGCATCGGGCTGGAACAGCACGACCACGAGGGGCGGGTGCTGACGCTGGAATACCCCGGCTTTTATCTGGTGAACTGCTACACCCCCAACAGTCAGGACGGGCTGAAGCGGCTGGACTACCGCATGGAGTGGGAGGATGCCTTCCGGGCGTACCTGCTGGCGCTGGACGCAAAAAAGCCGGTGATCCTGTGCGGAGACCTGAACGTAGCACACACTGAGATGGATATCAAAAACGCTAAGACCAACCGCATGAGCGCGGGCTTTACCGATCAGGAGCGCGCCAAAATGACCGAGCTGCTGACGGCGGGTTTTGCGGACAGCTTCCGGGTGGTGCACCCGGACGAGGTGAAGTACAGCTGGTGGAGCTACCGCTTCCACGCACGGGAAAAGAACGCGGGCTGGCGCATCGACTATTTTATCGTTTCCCGGCGCATTGCAGACCGCATCCGCGCCGCCGAGATCCACAACGAGATCTTTGGCTCCGACCATTGCCCGGTGGAGCTGCAGATCGACCTGTAATATAAGGAGAAGCCAATGCTGAAAAATTATCTTCTGATCTTCCTTATCTCCATGGTGCCCATCATCGAGCTGCGCGGGGCCATCCCTATCGGGCTGGGCATGGGGCTGCCGGTGCTGCCCACCTACCTTTTGTGCGTGCTGGGCAATATGATCCCGGTGCCCTTCATCTACCTGTTTGCCCGCAAGTTCCTTATCTGGGGCTACTACAAGCCCCTCATCGGCCCCATCTGCCGCTTTTGCATCAACAAGGGCGAAAAGGGTGGCCGCGCACTGGAAGCCAAGGCAGGCAAGGGCCTGACTGTGGCACTGCTGCTGTTCGTGGGCATCCCGCTGCCGGGCACCGGTGCGTGGACGGGCACGCTGGCAGCCTCCATTCTGGATATGAAGTTCAAGGACGTGCTGATCGCCTGTATGGGCGGTGTGCTGCTGGCGGGCATCATCATGGGCTTGGCAAGCGCCGGGCTGCTGGGCGCGCTCAGCGGGCTGTTTGCGGCAGGCTGACAAAACGCGGACGCTTTTGTCGTGAAAAATGCCGGTAGCTTTTCCGCCCGGAGTGTGTTAAACTAGGTAACAGTTGTGTAAAGACAGGGATCTGCTCCCGGTCAGAAAGGACGTTATAGAACATGGATCAGGCACTGAATCAGAAAATTGACGCATATATTGCGGAAAATAAGGAGCAGCTGCTGCAGGACATTGCAGCGCTGGTCGCCATCGACAGCGTGGAGGGCACCCCGGAGGAGGGCGCACCCTTCGGCGCAGGCCCCCGGGCGGCACTGGACAAGACGCTGGAGCTGGCAGCAGGCATGGGCTTTGCCACCCGCAACTGCGAAAACTACATCGGCTATGCCGAGCTGGCCGGTGCAGACCCGGAAAAATATCTGGCTACCATCTGCCATGTGGACGTTGTGCCCGTGGGCAACGGCTGGACGGCAGACCCCTTTAAGATGCGCATTCAGGACGGCTGGCTGCTGGGCCGCGGCGTCTCGGACGATAAGGGCCCGATGATCGTCACTCTGTACGCGCTGAAGTTCCTCAAAGAGCAGGGCTACCAGCTGCGCTACCCCATCCGTGCCATTGTGGGCGACAACGAGGAGACCCACATGAACGATGTGAAGTACTATCTGGAAAACTATCCCGCCCCGGTGTTCTGCTTTACCCCGGATGCCGAGTTCCCGGTGTGCAACGGCGAAAAGGGTCACTTCGGCGGCAAGATCGTCAGCCCGGTGTGCAACGGCGTCATTGCAGAGTTTGAGGGCGGTGTTGCCAACAACGCGGTGCCGGACCGCGCCAGCGCACTGGTCAAGACCGATATCCGCAAGCTGAAGAACGCCCCCAACATCACGCTGGAACCGGAAGGGGACGGCGTGCGGGTGCGCGGCTGGGGCAAGTCCGGCCATGCCGCTATGCCGGAGGGCACGGTGAACGCCATTGGTCTGGTGGTGGAGTATCTGCTGGACAACGGCCTGTGCAACGATGCCGAGCGCGCTTATCTGGAGGCACTGCGCAAGCTGCACAGCTCCACCGCAGGCACCGGCCTTGGCATCGACTGCGCCGATGGCCCCTTTGGCCCGCTGACCATCATCGGCGGCCGCATCTATATGGAGGACGGCAAGCTGGTGCAGACCATCGACAGCCGCTTCCCCACCTGCACCGACGGCGAAAAGCTGACCGCACAGATCACCGCTGCGCTGGGCGAGGGCGCAAAGCTGGAGGATGTGGACGCAGCCGAGCCTTTCTACATCGAGGCCGACAGCCCCGCCATCCGCGCCTGCATCGACACCTACAACGAGGTGACCGGCGAGAACGCCACCCCCTTCACCATGGGCGGCGGCACCTATGCCCGCCACTTCCCCTATGCTGTCAGCTTCGGCCCGGAGCATGAGGACGTGAAGCTGCCGGAGTTCGGCGGTCCGATGCACGGCGCTAACGAAGCTGCTCCCATCGACAAGCTGCTGGAGGCCGTCAAGATCTACATTCTGGCGCTGCTGCGGTTGGAAGAGGTCGACTTCTGAGGTACGGCATGAACGTGCTTGTCATTGACGGACAGGGCGGGGGACTGGGGCGCCAGCTGGTGGCTGCCCTCAGTGCCCAGTGCCCGGACATCCGGCTGGTGGCCGTGGGCACCAACAGTGTGGCCGCACAGGCCATGCACAAGGCCGGGGCGCAGCGCGCCGCCACCGGTGAGAATGCCGTGGTGGTGAACTGCCGCAATGCGGATATCATCGTGGGGCCCATCGGTATCGTCATTGCAGATGCGCTGCTGGGGGAGATCACCCCCGCCATGGCCACGGCAGTATGCCAGAGCAGCGCCACCCGGGTGCTGATCCCGGTGAACCACTGCGAAAACTATATCGTCGGCGTGCCCGACCAGCCCATCGGCAGCCTTGTAGCTGCCGCCGTGCAGAAGGTGAAAGCCCTCTGCGCCGGGGAAGGCTGCTGAAAATTTCTACAAACAAACAGGCGGCTGTACAAAATGCTGTACAGCCGCCTGTTTAGTTTATTCAGCGCATATTGCTGGTGCGATGCTCCATCAGGTAGGTAGCCTGCAGGTCTGCGATGTGCAGTTTGACCGCCAGCGGGTACTTGTCGTAAGCTTCCGAGATGGCAAAACAGCCGCCCCGGGCAGCATCGTCAAAGCCGCCCATGTGCCAGCGGATGGCAACCGCTTCCTCCACCTTCAGCTTCATGAACCGCTCGATGAGGAACACGCTCTTTTCGCCGTGACCGTAGGGAAAAAGGTCGTCCACACTGTAAAAAGGCGCTTTCTCCCACTGTCCGGTGGCTTCGTTCTTCACGTTGCGGGTGCCCAGCTTGTAGTAGTTGGCCTTGCACAGATCGTGCAGCAGGGCACAGATGGCGTAGCTTTCCTCGCTTTCGCCCTCGGTGAAAAAGCTGTCGTGCAGCGCGTGGTAGACGTTCAGGCTGTGCATACACAGCCCGCCCTCACAGGCTCCGTGAAAACGGGTGGACGCCGGTGCGGTGAAAAAATCCGTCTTTTTGTCCAGCCAGTCCAGCAGCTTTTCGCTGCCCGGGCGGGTGACATGCTGCTGCCACACGTCCAGAAACTCTGCGCGGTCGCCCCCGCTCACAGCTCCATATCCTCCAGAATGCCCTTGAGGATGGCCAGCTCGTCGTGGCTCAGGGAGATACCCTTGCCCATGCGGGTGCCGTCCGGGGACCAGTCGCGGATGTCGTACTTAGGCTCGCCGTCGTTCCAGCTGATAAGGTTCAGCTGACGCTCCCAGCCGCGGGGACGCTGGCTCAGCACGGCTACACGCTGGACAACTTCGTATTTGATCTCTGCCATATTGCAAAACCTGCCTTTATGTTTGTATGCTACCATAATAAGGGAAGTGCGGCGAGATTTCAACAGGTAAACTGAAATATTTTAAAAAATTTTTGTTACGCTCAGCCGTAAGGGGCGTCCTCGCGCCATTCCACCAGCTCCAAAACGGCGGTCGTGTCCTCGTCCGGGGCAGGGTGGCGGCTGTGCAGCTTCTGCTTTGTGCTGAACAGTTCCGGTGCGTAGTGTGCCATCACGCTGGTCTGCACGTCCCCAGCCAAAAAGGCGGCGGCGTTCTTCTGGCGGCAGGCCACGGGAGTACCGTCTGTCATGGGGACGCCGGGCTTTTCCGGCTGCGGCTCCTCCGGCGGGGGCAGCTGGGTGCCGGGCATGTCCGGCGCAGCCGGGGGCTGCAGGGGCATACTGCCCAGCGGCGGGGCGATGCGGGTGCTGTTTGCCTGCGGGGCGGCAGCGGTGCCGGACTGGTTTTCCAGTTCGTGGCGGATGAAGGGTTCCAGAGAATTCATCAAATTCACCTCCGCCCCTAGTGTGCCCCGCCAGAAGCGTTTTACACCCGCAGCTCTATGGTGGAGCCGCCGGTGCGGGCCTTGTGCACCACCACCTGCCGGTCGATGCGGTCTTTCAGCGCCCCCACATGGGAGATGATGCCCACCAGACGGTCGCCCTCGGTCAGGCCGGAGAGCACCCGGATAGCCAGTTCCAGCGATTCCTCGTCCAGCGAGCCGAAGCCCTCGTCCAAGAACAAAGTGTCCAGCCGGATGCCGCCGGCGCTGCTCTGCACCTCGTCCGAAAGGCCAAGCGCCAGTGCCAGCGAAGCCTTGAAGCTCTCACCGCCGGAAAGGGTCTTTACGCTGCGGCGGGTGCCATTGTAGTGGTCGATGACGCCAAGGTCCAGCCCGGACTGGCTGCGCTGGTTCTCTGCGCCGATGCGTTCCAGCTCGTACTGCCCGGCGGTCATCTGCATCAGGCGGGTGTTGGCGTAGCGCAAAATGCGGTCCAGATAGTTCATCTGGATGTAGGCTTCCAGTTTGATCTTCTGCTTGCTGGTCAAAGTGCCGCCCGCTGTGGCAGCCAGCGCGCTGACCCACTGCCACCGGCTTTCCAGCGTCTGCCGCGCTTCGGCGGCCGCGCGGTACTGCGCCGCCGTTTTGCGGTTGGGCAGCAATTGTGCCGAAAGCTGCTTTTCCCGGCTGCGCAAAGTCTCCCGCGCGGCGGTCAGCGCGGTCTGCTGTGCGGTAAGTTCCTCGGCGCTGCGGGCGGGCAGCTCCTTTTGGGCGGCGGTCTGCTGTGCGGTCAGTGCATCCACGGCGGCTTCGGCGGCGGCAACGGTCTGCTCGGCCTGCTTCAGGCGGCGCTGTGCCGTGTCCATGCCGGCGCGCAGGGTGCGGCGGTCGGCTTCCAGCTTGTCCAGTGCCGCCTGCGCGTCCGCGCGCCGGGGGTAGGGCAGGGCGGCGCGCCGCTCTGCGATCTGCTCTTCCAACGCGTCTGCGCTGGCATTCTGGGCGGCGGCGTTGCGGTCAGCTTCGGCAGCGGCCTGTTCCAGCGCCGGGCGCTGGCGGGTCTTGTTTTGCCGGTCAGCTTCCAGCTGTGCCTTGCGGCGGCAGTCAGCTTCGGCCTGTCGGCACTGGGCGGCACAGCCGGCCTGTGCCGTCTGCAAGGAAGCGCTTTCCTCGGCCAGAACGTTGGTCATCAGGGCAAAGGTGAGGGGCACCGTGCCCTCCGGGGCGGTAAAGCGCTCCGGCAGCAGGGTCTCGGCGTCCCGCCGGAGAGAGATCTTTGCTTCGTTGGCAGTAGCCAGTGCGCTCTGGGCGGCAGCGCTGGCAGTCTGTGCCTGCCGGTCAGCCGCGGCAGCAGCCTGCCGTGCAGCTTCCACCTGCGCCTGCGTGGGTGCGGTATGGGGCAGCAGGGCGCGGGCAGGGTGATGGGTACTGCCGCACACCGGGCAGGGTGCGCCCTCGGTCAGGCTCTCGGCCAGCAGTCCGGCCTGTGCGTCCAAGAATGCCCGTTCCAGCGTATTCTGCCGGGTGCGGGCTTCGTCCTGTGCGGCGGCAGCGGCGCGGTAGCTCTCCTGCGCCTTGTGGGCGCGTTTGGCCTGATGCTGGCATTCCGCAAGGCGCTGTTCCAGCTTTGCCAGCGCTTCGCCGCGCTGTGCCAGCTGGGTGCTGCGGGTTTGCAGCGCCAGCAGCCGGGTGTCCGCGTCTGCCAGTGCGGAAAGTTCGGTCTCAGCGGCGGCAAGGGCGGCGTTCAGACTGTCCAGCTGGGTGCGCCGCTTGTGCGCCTGTGCTGCCGCCAGCCGGGCGGCGTCCCGCGCTTCGGTCTGCTGGCGGCAGAGGGCGTCCAGCGCGTCATAGGCCGCAAGGGCGCTCTGTGCCTGCGTCACCTGCGCGGTGAGGGCATCCAGCTGCGCAGCGTCCCCGGCGTGGCGGTCGGCTTCGGCGCGGGCAGCGTCCAGTGCGGGCCTTGCGGCGGCAAGCTCTGCCTGCCGGGCGGTCAGCTGCTGCGCCAGCCGCTGTGCCTGTGCGGCTGCACCCAGCTGCCGCTGCACCGTGTCCAGCTGTGCTTCGGTGGTTTGCAGGGCGGTGCCGGCTTCTTCCAGCGCCGCCGCCTGCCGTGCGGTCAGGGCGTCCAGTAAAGTAAGCGCCGTTTCCGGCACGGTCTGGGCGCACAGGGCGCACAGCGCCTCGGCGTCTGGGTCCTCCGGGCTGAATTGCAGCCCGCCCAGCAGGCTGTCCAGCTTGGCGTTCTGAGCGGTGCGCTGCTGGTTCAGCGCGGCGGCTTCTGCCTGCAAACGCTCCTGCAGTTGGGCATAGCGCTGGGTGCGGAACAGCTTGCGGAAGATGCGGCTGCGCTCCTCCGTAGAAGCGTTGAGCAGCTTTGTGAACTGCCCCTGCGCAATGAGCACGATCTGGGAAAACTGGTTATAGTCCAGCCCGATGATCTCCTGCACGGCGGCGGTCACGTCCTTCGCCTTGGTCACCGGAGGGCGGGTGTCCGGGTAGGTCAGGGTGGCATCTGCTTTTTCGGTGGTCATGCCCTCGCCCCGGGCCTTGGGGCGCTGATACTCCGGGTTGCGGCGCACCGTGTAGCGCACACCGTGCACCTCAAATTCCAGCTCCACAAAGGTGGGGGTTTTGTCGTCTGCGTACTTGCAGCGCAGCATGGAGCCCTCCCGGATGCCGCTGCTGGAATGATCGTACAGCGCGTAGGTGATGGCGTCAAAAATAGTGGTCTTGCCCGCGCCGGTGTCGCCGGTAATGAGATACAGCCCGCCTTTGCCCAGTTTTTCAAGGTCAAGGGTAGTCTGGGCGGCATAGGGGCCAAAGGCCGAAAGGGTCAGTCGCAGCGGTCTCATAGGGTGTCGCCCTCCTTCCAGATCTCCTCAATCAGCGCTTGGCAGAACGCCGTCTGCTCGGCGGTCAGGGGCTGGTTATTCTGCAGCTGGTAGAAGGCTGCCAGATGCTCCAGCGGGGAGATGCTCTCGGTGCGCTCCGGGGCGCAGATCTCCTGCTGCTGGCGGGTGCGCTGGTTGTCGTAGTCCAGCTGCATCAGGTTGGGATAGATGACCCGCAGCCGCGCCAGCGCATCCGGCACATCCTGCTCGTCGGTCAGGGTGATGTACAGGTAATCGTCCACGGCGGTGCCCTCGTAGCGGCTGCGGTCGGTCAGTTCCATGTAGCTGCCCCGCAGCCCGCGCAGCTCGTGCCGGGGGGTCAGGGGCGCGGTGGTGATGTGCACTTCGCCCTTTGCACCCAGCTCCACAAAGGTGGCGCTTTTGCACTGCCCCGCCTCCGAGAAGGAGTACTTCAGCGGCGTGCCGCAGTAGCGCAAGGTCTCCCGCCCCACCTTCTGCGGGCTGTGCAGATGCCCCAGCGCCACATAGTCAAAGGCATCGAACAGGGCGGCGTCCACGCTGTCCACCCCGCCCACCGAGGGTTCTTCGCTCTCGCAGGCGGCAGCACCCGCCACAAACTGGTGCGCCACCAGCACGCTGCGGTGGCCGGGGTCCGGGGTGCAGTGCCGCAGCACGCAGGCAAGGGCATCATTGTAGCTTTCAATGGGCTCGTCCGGCCAGACGTGCCGCACCATGGCGGGCTTCAAAAAGGGCAGTAAGTACACATCCACCGTGCCGTGGGCATCCTGCAAAGGGATGGGCTGCGGCGCACCGGTGAACACCGGGCTGACGTAGACTTGGCTGTCGGCCAGCAGGGCAGAGCCAAAGGCCACCCGGTCGGCGGAATCGTGGTTGCCGCTGATGGCGAACACCGGCAGCTTCCGCGCCGCCAGTTGGGTAAGGAACCAGTCCAGCAGCCGCACCGCTTCGGCAGGGGGAACGGGCTTGTCGTAAAGGTCGCCTGCCAGCAGCACGCCGTCCACAGGGGTCTCATCCAGCAGGGTCAGAATTTCTTCCAGAATATACCGCTGATCCTCCAGCATGGAAAACTCGCACACCCGCTTGCCCAGATGCAGGTCGGACAAATGCAGAAAACGCAAACAGGAACACCGCCTTTCAAAAAACGCTTTGCCCTATTATAACGCAGCCGCCGCTGCACGCGCAACCAAGGAGAACAGAAAAACGGACAACTGCTGTTTGCCGTTGCGACCCCTTCTGTGAAAATGGGACACCGGAGCGTCCGCAGACGCTCCGGTGTCCCAAAATTTAAAATGATTTTTCCGCTGAATATGGCCAAAGCGCACGCGGAGGCCATTCCAAATCGTTTTACGGTCTGCGTATATCAGAACATCTTTTCCCAAGTGGCGTAGCCCACGCTGCCGTCTGCCGTCAGACCGTTGCGCCGCTGGAACCGCTGCACGGCGGCAGCGGTGGCTGCACCGTATTTTCCGTCATCCTTCAGCCGCTCGCCCAGAGAGTTGAGCTTTTGCTGCACCAGCCGCACTGTGCCGCCGGAGGAGCCGGTGTGCAGCACGATGCCGGGGTAGGGCACTTTCAGCCCGTGCTTTGCGGTGTAGCGGGTGTAGAGCACGTTCCATGTGTTCTGCCCCACCTTGCCGTCCATGTTCATCTTGTTTTTCAGCTGGAACTCCTGCACGGCGCGCTGGGTGCTTGCGCCGAATTTGCCGTCCGGCTTCAGCGCATCGTACCATGTGCACGCATCGCGCACGCCGTTGAGCCACGTCTGTACAAGTGCCACGTCCGGCCCGGAGGAGCCGCGCTGGAGCAGGGAATAATAACCGGGAATCGCCATAAGGGGATCCCTCCTTTCCCTCCATGCTATGCTCCGGCGGGGTGCGGCGTCACCCCGCCAGCAGCACTGTCTGCCGCCGGGCAGTCAGCCGGTGCGCCCAGTCCACCAGCCGGAACCGCAGGATGTACTGCCCGCAGACAAGGTCGTTCTCCGCAGGCAGGGCGTAGCCACCCTGCGCAAAGCTGCACAGCCCCGGGTATAGCACACACCACCAGTTGCGCCCGCCGCCACTGCCAATATCAATGCGCACGGCATCGTACCGCCCGGCGGGCAGCTGACCGGTGGGGTAGCGCCGGGCGGGGAAGTACATATTCACGAGATACACCCGCACCGGGGCATGGATGCCCTGCGCGGCAAGTGCCCGCTGCGCCGCCAGCTGAAACTGCAAAAGCTGCCCCGCCGCCCACGCTCGCGCCTCCGGTGCGCTTTGCGCCGGGCACTGCTGCATCACGGCCAGCACGGCGTCCCGCACCCGGAGCTTGGCACTCTGGTCGGCCACGGCATTGCTGGCTGCCCGGATGTGCAGCCGCAGGGTGTCGGCGCACAGCGCTGCCCCTGCATCCAGCTGGGTGCGCCCCCAGCACAGCCCCTGCAAAGCGCCGCATAGCGCAAAGCCCGCCAGCAAGCTGGCGCACAGCAGCCGCATTTGCCGGACGGAAAGCGGCTTTAAGAAAAAACGCACCATAAAAACAGACCCCTCTTCTGGAAATGATAACCAGAGGATGGGTCTGTTGCGGCGGGGTTATACAAAAAAACTCTCCGCCATTACTGCAAAATGACGGAGAGGGAGTTTATGTTAGTTCTTCAAAGACTGCATGGGTGCGGGCAGGCGGCCGCCGCGGTTGATGAACACCGAGGGGTCGTGGCTGTTTACCGGCATGATGGGACCGTAGCCCAGCAGGCCGCCGAAGTCCAGCACCTCACCGGCCTTGCGGCCAATGGCGGGGATGACGCGCACGGCGGTGGTCTTGCTGTTCACCATACCAATGGCGGCTTCGTCCGCGATCAGGGCGCTGATGACGGCGGGGGTGGTGTCGCCGGGGATGATGACCATATCGATGCCCACAGAGCAGACGGCGGTCATGGCTTCCAGCTTTTCAATGGTCAGGCAGCCGATCTCGGCAGCGTGGATCATGCCGGCATCCTCACTGACCGGGATAAAGGCACCGGACAGACCGCCAACGTGGTTGGAGGCCATCACGCCGCCCTTCTTCACAGCATCGTTCAGCAGGGCAAGGCAAGCGGTGGTGCCGCAGCAGCCGCAGGTCTCCAGACCCATCTCTTCCAGAATATTGGCCACGCTGTCGCCGATGGCAGGGGTGGGAGCCAGAGAAAGGTCGATGATACCGGCGGGCACGCCCAGTGCCTTGGAGGCAAGGTTTGCCACCAGCTGGCCTACGCGGGTGATCTTGAAGGCAGTGCGCTTGACAAGCTCTGCCACCTCGTCAATGGGGGCGTCCTTGGGCAGGCGTGCCAGCGCGGCGCGCACAACGCCCGGGCCGGAAACGCCCACATGGATCTCGCAGTCCGGCTCGCCGGGGCCGTGGAAGGCACCGGCCATGAAGGGGTTATCCTCCGGGGCATTGCAGAACACCACCAGCTTGGCAGCGCCGATGCACTGACGGTCGGCGGTCAGCTCGCTGGCCTTCTTCACGGCCTCGCCCATCAGCTTGATGGCGTCCATGTTCAGACCGGCCTTGGTGGCGCCGATGTTCACCGAGCTGCACACGATGTCGGTCTCGGCCAGTGCGCGGGGGATGGATTCGATCAGGCGGCGGTCACCGGCAGAAAAGCCCTTGTGCACCAGTGCGCTGTAGCCGCCCACAAAGTTGACGCCCACCTTTTTACCGGCGGCGTCCAGCGTCTTTGCAAAGTCCACAGGGTCTGCCTCCGGGCAGGCACCCAGCAGCATGGCAATGGGGGTAACGCTGATGCGCTTGTTGATGATGGGGATACCGTACTCGGCGCTGATGTGCTCCACGGTGGAGACAAGGTTCGCAGCCTTGGTGGTGATCTTGTTGTAGATATTCTCGCAGGCCTTTTTGGGGTCCGGGTCGATGCAGTCCAGCAGGCTGATGCCCATGGTCACGGTGCGCACGTCCAGATTATCCTGCGTGAACATCTCGATGGTCTCCAGGATATCCCCGGTGTTAAACATACTCATAGCGGTTGCGGGCTCCTTTCCGGCTCAGATGGTGTGCATGGCGTCAAAAACTTCCTGACGGGTCACGTTGATCTGCATCCCCATCTCGGCGGCAAGCGCATCGGTGCGCTTGTGCAGCTGGTCGTGGTCAACATTGCAGTTGGAAAGATCCACCAGCATGATCATGGCAAACATCCCCTGCAGGATGCTCTGGGTCACATCCTCGATGTTGATGTTCAGTTCGGTGCACAGACCGGCCACCTTTGCGACAACGCCCACGGTATCGTGTCCAATGACGGTAATGAAAGCTTTCATGGTTTCCACCCTCGTTTTCCTTATAGTGATTGGTGCCGCCAAAGACCCGGCACACGCTTACCCTTCCAGTATAGCAGATTTAGCAAATTTTGAACACACTTTTTGTAAAAAAGAGCAGAATCCGGGGGCAAAAGACATTCTATATAAAAATCAAGTGCATTCTGCCGGGGCTTGTGCTATACTTATATTTAATTTCCCGCGGATTTCCGTGTAGAGGGTTGATAAGGAGTATATGACAATGGAACAGCTTTTGAAGATTCTGGAAAACAACGCCCGGCTGCCCGTGGAGGACATTGCCACCATGCTGAACAAATCCCCCGCCGAGGTGGCGGCGATGATGGACCTTGCCCGGGCACAGGGCATCATCAAGGGCTACAAGACCCTTGTGGACTGGGAAAAGGCCAAGGTGAACCGCGTGGAGGCAGTCATCGAGCTGAACGTCAGCCCCAAAAAGAGCCGCGGCTTTGACGAGATCGCTGCCACCATCGCCGCCTTTGACGAGGTGGAGAGCGTGCTGCTGATGAGCGGCGGGTACGACCTGCAGCTGGTGATCAAGGGACAGACCTTCCAGGAGATCGCCCTGTTTGTGGCAAAGCGGCTCTCGCCGCTGGACGATGTGCTGTCCACCGCCACCCATTTTGTGCTGCGCACCTACAAAAAAGAGGGGCGGCTGTATCAGGATGAAGAAATTGATGAAAGAGAGTGCACGGTGCTGTGATGGATTATGATAAACTGATCGCGCCTGCCGCCAAGGCCATGCGCCCCTCCGGCATCCGCAAATTTTTCGATCTGGCCGCCGAAATGCCCGAGTGCATCAGCCTTGGCGTAGGCGAGCCGGACTTCAAGACCCCGTGGGCTGTGCGCGAGGCCGGCATTGAAAGCCTTGAGCATGGCCGCACCCGCTATACCTCCAACGCCGGCTTAAAAGAGCTGCGCGCCGAGATCAGCCGGTACTTGGAGCGGCGCATGAACCTGCGCTACGACCCCATGCGGCAGATCCTTGTGACCGTGGGCGGCAGCGAAGCCATTGATATGTGCATCCGCACGCTGGTCAAGCCCGGGGACGAGGTGATCATCCCGGAGCCCTGCTTTGTGTGCTACGAGCCCATCACCACCCTGTCCGGCGGCGTGCCGGTGCACGTTGCCTGCCGTCAGGAGGACGAGTTCCGTCTGCGTGCCGATGCACTGAAGGCAGCCATCACCCCCAAGACCAAGCTGGTCATCATGCCCTTCCCCAATAACCCCACCGGTGCGGTGATGGAGCGGGAGGATCTGGAAGCAGTGGCTGAGGTGCTGCGCGGCACCGACATCATGGTGCTGTCCGATGAAATTTACGCAGAGCTGAACTACGGTCTGCGGCCGCACGTTTCCATTGCCACCCTGCCCGGCATGGCAGAGCGTACTATTGTGGTGAACGGCTTTTCCAAGAGCTACGCCATGACAGGCTGGCGGCTGGGCTACGCCTGCGGCCCGGAGGCGGTCATTAAAATTATGACCAAGATCCACCAGAGCGCTATTATGAGCGCCCCCACCACCAGCCAGTACGCCGCCATCACCGCCCTGAAAGAGTGTGACGGCGAGATCGATCGGATGCGGGACGAGTACAATATGCGCCGCCGTCTGGTGGTGCGCAGCTTCAACGATATGGGTCTGACCTGCTTCGAGCCCCGGGGTGCGTTCTACGCCTTCCCCTGCATCAAGAGCACCGGCATGAGCAGTCAGGAGTTCTGCACAAAGCTTTTGGAGCAAAAGCACGTTGCCATCATCCCCGGCGATGCCTTTGGCGCTTCCGGCGAGGGGTACTGCCGCGTTTCCTACGCTTACAGCGTGGAGCACCTGACCGAGGCGCTGAAGCGCATCCGGGAGTTTTTGGTGGAAAACAACATCTACCACGGCAACTGAGGAGGAACACAGATGGAACGGCGAGAGCGGAGAAACGCAGTGACCGTGCTGGCCCCGGCCAAGCTCAATCTGGCACTGGATGTAGTGGGCCTGCTGCCCAATGGCTACCACGCGCTGGACATGACCATGCAGACCATTACCCTGTACGAGCGGGTGATGCTGCGCCGCAGCGCCGGGCTCAGTCTGCGTCTGCCGGGCAGCCTTGTGCAGCCCAACGATAAAAATACCGCCATCAAGGCGGCGCTGGCGTTCTTCTACTACACCGGTCTGCTGGCGGGGGTGGATATCACCATCTACAAAAACACCCCGGTGCGGGCGGGCATGGCGGGCGGCAGCGCAGACGCAGCCGCCGTGCTGGTGGGTCTGAATGCCCTGTACGGCGCAAAGCTTTCCATGAGCGAATTGTGCGCGCTGGGCGCAGGCATCGGCGCGGACGTGCCCTTTGCCCTGATGGGCGGCACCTGCCGGGTGCAGGGCGTGGGTGACCTGCTCAAGGCGCTGCCCCCTGTGCCGGACTGCTGGTTCACGGTGGTGATGCCGGACTACGGCGTGTCCACCCCGGAGGCCTTTGCCGCCTATGATACCGTGGGCAGCAGCACCCACCCGGACTGTGAGGCGCAGGAAAAGGCTATCCGCGCCGGAAACTTGGACGCCGTATGTGCTGCCGCCGGGAATGCGCTGGAAGAGTGCAGCGGCGCAAAGGATAACGAAGCAATCAAGTCCCTGCTCCGGGCGCACGGCGCTGTTACCGCCCTGATGACCGGCAGCGGTGCAGCAGTGTTCGGCGTGTTCCGGGACGAAGCTGCCGCCAGAGCCGCCGCAGCGGCAGCAAAGCGGCAGTGGCCGCAGGTCTACGTTGCCAAGCCCGACCGCGGCGGTGCCCGGGTGATCCGCTAAAAAAAGTATAAACCTCCTTCCCGCAGGGCATACTGAACCCAAAGGAAGGAGGTCTTTTTTGTGCAGACCTTTTACAAAATCTGCCTGCTGCTGCTCATTGTGGGCGGCGTGAACTGGGGGCTCGTGGGGCTTTTTCAGTTCGACCTTGTGGGCTGGCTGCTGGGCGGCAGTACCTCGGTGTGGTCCCGTATCGTGTTTGCGCTGGTGGGCTTGGCTGCTCTTGGCTGCATTCCGAATCTGTTCAGCGAGGAACCGGAGGAAGAATAACAAAACGGCTGCTGCACTTAACAGTGCGGCAGCCGTTTGTGCATTGCAGCGCTTCCGGTAAAAAAACAGGTCTGGAAAATCTTTGGATTTTCCAGACCTGATAATAAAAAGCGTTTTCTGCGTGGATTACTGGTCGTTGTCCACATCGTCCCAGCCGATAAGGTCGGGCAGGGTCAGCGTCTCGTCCGAGCAGTGGTGGCTTGTGCGGCGCTGGTCGGCAGCTTTCGTATGGATCACCTCGCGGGCAAGCTCCCGGATGGCAACGCAGTCCTCCGGCAGGTCGGTCTGGCTGCGGCCGGAGTGGGTGAACAGAATCTTGCCCTCGTGGCCGACGATCAGGGTCATGGGCAGGATCTGCGGAGCATTGCGGTCGTAGTGATAACCGGCATCCCGGGCGCTTTTGTAGATGCGCTGGGCAGAAAAGCTCCAGCTCAAAAGCCCGCGTGCCTGCTCCACCCCCAGATAACTGTATAGCACACCCGGCGCATCGCAGATGATGGGGAAGGGAAACTCCTTCCCCTGCGTAGCCTCGGCCACCGCGCGGGGCGCTGAGCGCACCACACACGCCAGCCGTACACCCCGCAGCCGCGGCAGGGTCTTTAAGTAGCGGGTCAGGTATTCCCGGGTGACCGGGTGGTCGAACCCGGGCAGAAAGATCATGCACAGGGGTTCGGTGCCCGCACACAGGGCGTAAAAATCGTTGCCCGGGGTGGTGGGGGTGTCAAAGGTGAACCGGGGAATGGAAGTACCAACCAGATGCTCAGAACTCATGCCGCAATTGCACATCCTTTCAAATGGTGATAAAAAAATCCACAGCCGTGCCCTGTGTTTGCAGGGGCACAAGCGGTGGATTGGATTACTATAAAGATCCCGCCCGGTCGTCTGCGGCCAATCAAACCTACCCTTACGGACAGGTGGGTGCCCTGTCTCCGGAATCACGCTTCCTCATCGAGCCTCCATGGTCGACCCATGGCGGGGAGGTCTGCAATCCACCGGAGAACTCCGGGCTCCCGTTGAATGATTAGTAGGATCATACAAACCGCAACAAATCGAGCCGGGCAGGAAGTCTTGCACGGGTCAATCCGTCAAAGGACTTACTCGATATCGTAGTCCTCGCTCAGACGCTGCTCAAACAGCTTGCTGACTTCCATCAGCACCTCGTCGTCCTCTACAACGTCCAGATATTCGCCTTCGTCATCTTCCCCGACACTCAGGATCACCAGCTGGGCGTCCTCGTTCAGGTCCTCTTCGTTTTCGGCGTATTCCACAACAGCCAGATAATGCACACCCTTGTGGTCCAGCGCATCGATCACTTCAAAGGTGACCTCGTTGCCGTCCTCGTCCTCAAGGGTCATCAGGTCGGGCTGATATTCTTCTTCCGTATTGGGGTTCTTGATCTCGTCAGACATAATACGCTCCTGTATTGCTTCATCACAAAAAGCAGTTGATGCTGCGGGCTGTACCCCGCTTGGTCTGCTTATAGTGTAGCGTGTTTTGCCCGGTTCGTCAAGATGCTTTTTCGCACAGAAATCATTGGATAAATTTTCACGCAATTTCCTCTCGCACTGCCGCGCAGAATATGGTATACTACTGGTTGAATCTTTTGCGCTGCGCTGTGCAGCGTTGTAGTACAGTATATGGAACAGGGAGCGGGAGTATGTTGAAAAAATTAGGGGCAGTCTGTCTTGCGGCGGTGCTGCTGCTTACCGGCTGCACGCTGCGGCCACAGGAAAACGGCAACGCCGTCCAGAGCGTCAGCCGCCCGGCGGTGGAATCGGCCGAGCTGCAATTCACCCACCCGGCAGCGGGGGACACGGTTGCGGTGTTCGATACCTCTGCGGGTGTTTTCCGGGCGGTGCTCTTCCCGGAAAAGGCCCCGCAGGCCTGCGATAACTTTATTGGTCTTGTGCAGCAGGGCTACTACAACGGCCTTACCGTGAGCCGGGTGGAGAACCAGTTTGTGGTGGAAGCCGGGCAGGGCGCAGACGGCAAGGGCTCTACCATCTGGAAGGGCAGTCGCTACCCGGTGGAAGCATCGGACAGCCTGCACCACTACGCCGGGGCGCTGTGCATGGGCGTGGACGCTTCCGGCGCGTGCGCCAGCGTGTTCTATGTGGTGGAATCGCTGCCGGGAGAACAGTCGGTAACGCAGGAGCTGGTGGACCAGATGAATGCCGCCGGTTACCGCGCCGAGGTGGTATCCGCTTACCAGACGGCGGGCGGCGCGCCCTATCTGGACTACACCGATACCGTATTCGGGCAGGTGTACGAGGGCATGGACATCGTGGACACCATCGCCCAGACCGCTGTGGACGAAAACCAGAAGCCCACCACCGAGATCACCATCAACAGCGTGAGCATCGAGACCTATCAGGGATAAATAGTAAAGTCAAAAAATGATGCCTGTGCGTGAGCACAGGCATCATTTTTATATTTCCCCGGGGTGCTCCTTGCGCCATGCAAGGTAGTCCTCTAAAATCACCGTGGCGCTGACCGAATCCAGAATCTCCTTGCGGCGGCTGCCGTAGGTGCCGCTTTCGTCCAGAAGGTCGGCGGCGGCGCAGGTGGTCTGACGCTCGTCCCACATCCGCACCGGCAGGCCGCTCCAAAGTTCCACGGTCTTTGCCAGCTTGCGGCTCTTGGCGGCGCGCTCGCCCTCGGTGCCGTCCATATTCAGAGGCAGGCCGATCAAAATCATCTCGGCTTCGATCTCCTTGGCTACCTCGCATACCCGGGCGGCAACCTTGTTGCGCGCCTTTAAGGTGATCTGGGGCGTGATGGCGGTGGTCAGAAATTCGGTGCGGTCGCAGGTGGCAAGGCCGGTGCGGCTGTCCCCGTAGTCAACGGCTAAAATCTTCATACAAAGTCCCTTTCCGGTGTGCAGAATGTTTTTTTCAGTGTACCACAGCGGCGGCGGGATTGCAAAGAAAAGCGGTGGTTTTATCTTTGCTTTCGTGTTACAATAAAGACAAAAATCAACGAGCGGGAGGAGACCGAAATGCTGAAACTGGTTCTGGGCGCTTCCGGCAGCGGCAAAACCACCCTGCTGTATGCCCGCATCCGTGCCCGTGCCGAGGCGGGAAAGCGCAGCATCCTGCTGGTGCCGGAGCAGTTTACCTCCAGCACCGAAGCGCGCATCTACCGGGAGCTGGGGGATGCCCTTTCCGGCATGGTGGAAAGCTATTCCTTCACCAGTCTGGCCGAGCATATCCTTGCGGCGCTTGGCGGCGCGGCGGTGCAGACCCTGACCGATGCCGGGCGGGCGGTGCTGGTGCGCCGTGCGCTGGAGGAATTGCAGGATAACGTGCACTACTACTACCGCCACCGGCGCAGCGCGGCCTTTTGCCAGATGGCTGCAGAGACCATAGACGAGCTGAAAAGCGCCGGGCTTTCCGGGCAGCAATTGCAGGAGCTTGCCCGGGACTGCGGCACCGAGAGCGCAAAGCTGGGCGAGTTGGCGCTCATCTTTCAGGGCTACGAAAGCCTGCTGGCGGGCACCGGCATGGACCCCGCCGACCGTCTGGAGCTGGCTGCCGACCGTCTGGAAGCCGCGCTTGCCCGGGACGAGCTGCCGGACTTTCTGCGTGAGCGCGAGGTGTTCATTGATGAGTTCGACACCTTCAACGCGCCCAAAAAGCGGCTGATGGGCGCCATGCTGGCCGCTCTGCCCGCCGTGACGGTGGCACTGTGCGAGGATGGTGCACCCATGCAGCCCGGCGATCTGGAACTGTTCTCCGGTGCAAAGCAGGTGGCGGCGCAGCTGCGCCAGCTGGCGCGTAAAAACGGCGCACAGGTGGCAGCGCCGGAGCTGCTGCGGCGGGACCTGCGCCACAAAGACGCCCCGGGCCTTGCTGCCTTGACTGAGCTGCTGGAGACCGGCAGCTGCACCCCGCCGGAAAGCGCCCCGGAGCTGCGGCTGTTTGCCGCCGCCAGCCGGGAAGAGGAAGCCCGCTGCGCCGCTGCCGCCATCCGCCGCCTGATGCGGCAGGGGGTGCGCTGCGGAAAAATTGCGGTGGTCTGCCGCGATATCAGCCTGTACCGGGCTGCGGTGCGGTACGAGTTCCGTATGGCAGAGATCCCTCTGTACTGCGACGAACCCACCACCCCGGAGTTCAGCGCCCCTGCCACGGCAGTGCGGGCACTGCTGGCGCTGCTACGGGGCGCGGACATGACCGAGCAGCTGACCGTGCTGGCCAAGACCGGCCTGTGCGACCTGACCGAGCCGGAAGTCTGCGCGCTGGAAAACTATGCCTACACATGGTCGCCCAATGCAGCGGCGTGGCGGGCAGAATTTACCAAAAGCCCCCGGGGCTTCGGTGACGCCGAGCTGACCGAGGAGGATACGCTGAACCTGACCCGCGCCGAAAACGCCCGCAAAAAGCTGGTGACGGCGGTGGATACCCTGCGCAGCAAGGTGCGCAGCGCCAACGCGGAACAGATCAGCCGGGCGCTGTATTTCTGCCTGAAGGAACTGGGCGCAGAGGAGCAGCAGGCCGCGCAGGTGGAGGATATCCGCACCGCCCGGGGCATCCCGGCAGCAGAGGAAGCCGCCCGCGAGTGGAACGTGGTGATGCAGCTGCTGGACGAGATGGCGCGGCTGCTGGGCAGTCAGGGCATCACTGTGCCGGAGTATGAGGATCTTTTCAGCCTGCTGCTGCGCTCCTCTGATCTGGGGCACATTCCGCAGACCTTAGACGCGGTGGTGCTGGCAAGCGCCGGTAAAATGCGTCTGGATGCGCCGGACTATGTATTCGTGATGGGGCTTGCGGAGGGGGAATTCCCCTGCACTCCCGCAGAAAGCGGCCTGCTGACCCACGCCGACCGCGATTTGCTGATGGCAAAACAGATCGACCTGCCGGACTGCTTTGAGAACCGCGTGGTGCGGGAGCAGGTCTGTTTTTACAAAGCCCTTACCGCCCCGGCAAAGGGGCTGTGGATGAGCTGGCCGAAAGGGCAGGGACAGACCCTGTGCGCTGCGCTGGAGCCCATCGTGGAGGCATTGCAGCCCGCCGCGCCGCAGCTGGAACTGATCGACCTTGCTGCCACCCCCGCAGACGGCTTAGACGTGCTGGGCGGCGGCTGGCCGCTGACCGAGCTGGAGCGCGCCAGCCTGACCGAGGCGCTGCGCGCCCCCGGCGAAGGGGTACAGGCGCCCCGGGGGCTGGCACTGTTACAGCGCATGGAGCAGGACCCGCCCCGGCAGGTGCAGGATCTGCCCACGCTGGAAATGCTGCTGGGCAGGCGGCTGCACATCTCGCCCAGCCAGCTGGAAAAATATTATACCTGCCGCTACGGCTACTTTTTGCAGTATGTGCTGGGGCTCAAACCCCGCCGCCGTGCGGAGCTTTCGGCAGACCAGAGCGGTACCCTGATGCACTGGGTGCTGCAAATGGCGCTGGACCCCCACCCCGGGGCAGACAACCCCTGCGCCGGGCTGCGCCCCTTTTTGGAGCTGGACGATGCCGCCATGGCTGACCTTGCCGCCGCACTGGTAGACGAGTACGCGCGGCGCTACCTGCCGGAGGATACCGCACGCTTTGCCTACCTGCTCTCCCGGCTGAAAAAGAGCATGACCAGCCTGTTGTGCTATCTGCGGGACGAGCAGAACCAGTCCCAGTTCAAGCCCGTGGCCTGTGAGCTGAAAATAGGCCGGGGCGAGGACGCTGTGCCCGGACAGGTGTACCGCCTGTCGGACGGGCGCACGGTGCAGCTGGTGGGCACGGTGGACCGCGCGGACGAGTGGATCGAGGACGACGGCACCCGCTGGGTACGGGTGGTGGACTACAAGACCGGCAGCAAAAAGCTGGACTTGAAAGAGGTCTACTGCGGGCTGGACTGCCAGATGCTGCTGTATCTGTTCAGCCTGACCCGGGATTCCGGCGGGCGCTTTACCGGCGCACAGCCGGCGGGCGTGTTGTATCTGCTGGCCGACCCCGCCCCCCAGACCCTGCCCCGCGGGCAGGCTGCCCGGGCGGTGGAATACCAGCTGGACGGCCTTGTGCGGGACGAGCAGAAGATCTTTGACGCAATGGATGCGGACGAAACGGGCAAATATCTGCCCTTCGGCTACCGCAACGGTGCACCCAGCCCCTACCAGAAGGACAAACGGGCCGACAGCGCCAAGCTCAGCCGCATTCAATTGCATCTGGACGACCTTGTCACCCAGATGGGCGAGCAGCTTTACGGCGGGCAGATCGACGCCGAGCCGCTGGTGGTGAGCAGCAGCAAAAGCCCCTGTACTTGGTGCGATTACAGCTTTATCTGCTGCCACGAGACCGGGGTGCACGAGCGCGCGCTGGAAGCCCCCGCAAAGCCCTTTGAACCTGAGGAAGAACCCGAAGAAAAGGAGGAACAGCCGTGAGCGGACCCAAATGGACCCCGGCGCAGCAGGCCGCCATCGCCGACCGGGGCGGTGCGCTGCTGGTAAGCGCAGCCGCAGGCAGCGGCAAGACCGCTGTGCTGACCGAGCGTGCGGTGCAGCTGATCACCGACCCGGAGCACCCGGTCAATGCCGACCGGCTGCTCATCGTTACCTTTACCAACGCGGCGGCGGCAGAGCTGCGCGCCCGCATCGGGCAGGCGCTGCTGCACCGCAGCCAGCTGCAGCCCGGCAACGCCATGCTGCGCCGTCAGCGGATGCTATTGCAGCGTGCCCCCATCTGCACCATTGATGCTTTTTGTCTGAACCTGCTGCACAAGCATTTTCAGGCGCTGGATATCCCGCCGGATTTTGCCCCGGCAGACCCCGGCACGGTGCAGCTGCTGCGGGGCGCGGCGTTGGCTGAAACGCTGGAAAACGCCTACCGCGACCCGGATTTCTGCGCCTTTGCAGACCTGTACGGCAAGGGACGTACGGACAAGCCCGCAGGCGATGCCATTTTGCAGATCTACGACTTTCTGCGGGCGCTGCCGGATTACGACCGCAAGCTGGATGAATTTCTTGCGCCTTACGAGCAGGAAAACGGTTTTGCCGACACCTGCTGGCACGACCTGCTGCTGGCCGAAGCTGCCCGCTGCGCCAGGGCTGCGCGGGAACTGCTGACGGCAGCACTGGCCGACTGCCGTGCGGATTTTGCACAGGAGCAGGCAGCTGCTGAGGAAAAAAAGACCCCCACTGCCCGGGCAAAGGCACAGGCCGCGGTGGCAGAAAAATACGAGGAAGCCGGTACAAGGCTGGAAAAAGCCGCCGCCCTCTTTGCGCAGGCAGAGCAGCTGGCTGCTGCCGGGCAGTGGGACCCGCTGTACGACCTGCTCACCCCCTATGTGCTGGGCATGGAGGAAGCTCCCGGGCTGAAAGGCATGAAAAAGCGTCTGGGCGGCGACCACAAGGCGGAGATCAAGACCCGCTCGGACGAAGCCGCCGCCCTGTTCGAGCAGATGACCCAGCTCATCTGCTGCTCCGAGGCCGAAGCCGAGACCGACCGGCAGATCACCCTGCCCCGGCTGCGGGCACTGTTCGCCGCCGTGCGGGACTTCGATGCCCGGTTCACAGCCAGAAAGCGGGAGCGCAAGCTGCTGGAATTCAGCGATTTTGAACACCTTGCCCTGCGGTTGCTGCGCACCCCGGAGGGTACGCCTACCCCCTTGTGCGAGAACATCCGGCAGGACTACGCCGCCGTGATGGTGGACGAATATCAGGATACGAACGCCCTGCAGGACGCCCTTTACCGCTGCCTTGCCGCCCCGGCGGGAGATAACCTTTTCCTTGTGGGCGATTTGAAGCAGAGCATCTACCGCTTCCGGCAGGCAGAGCCGGGCATCTTCCGGCAAAAGCTGGACAGCTGGCCGCTGCTGCCGGGCGCAAAAGCCCGTCCCCGCCCGTCGGAGGGTACCCCGGGCACAGACGCACTGCTGGCGCTGGATGCAAACTTCCGCTCCGCACCGAAGGTAGTGGCGGGCATCAACTACCTCTTTGAGCAGCTCATGACCCCGGAGCTGGGCGATACCGCCTACGGGGACGGGCAGCGTCTGGTCTGCGGTGCACCCGGGGAATATCAGGGCAGCGTGGAAGTGCAGTTTCTGCCGGACGATGAGACGGAAACCGATGCGGGATGGATCGCCGAACGCATCGCGCAGCTGGTTTCTGCCGGGGAGCCGGTGCGGGAGGGTAGTACCACCCGCCCGGTGCGGTACGAGGACTGTTGCATCCTGCTGGCGGCGCGCACCGAGTTCCCGGCCTATGTAGAGGCACTGACCGCCCGGGGCATCCCGGTATACGCCGACGCCCGGGAGAACCTGATGCTTGCACCCCACATCCGTCCCCTCATCGCCCTGCTCAAGGTCATCGACGACCCCTCGCAGGATATCTATCTGGCTGCTGCCATGCTGGGCCCCATGTTCGGCTTTACCGAGGATGATCTTGTGCGGCTGCGCGCCCGCAGCCGTCAGGTGTCGGCAGAGCCGGACAAAAAGCCCGCCCGCATCAGCCTGTACGGCGCGCTGCTGCTGGCGCTGGAGGACCCGGCAGATGATCCCTTTACCGAGAAGGTGAAGGATTTCTACGCCCACCTTACCGCCCTGCGGCAGATGGCACGCAGCGCCCCGGCAGAGCAGCTGCTGGAGGAAATTTTTGCCTCCACCGGTTATCTGGCGGCGCTGGGCGTGCTGGAAAACGGTGCCCGCCGCCGGGAGGATGCCCGCCGCTTTGCCTCCTTCTGCGCCGCCTCCGGCACAGGCGGCATCTCGGCGCTGGTGCGCGCCATTGATGCCGCCGCGCAGGCCGGCAGCACCGGACAGGACACCGTGCCCAGCGGGGTGCACCCGGGGTGCGTGTCCATCATGACCATCCACCGCTCCAAGGGTTTGCAGTTCCCGGTGGTGTTCGTAGGGGATACAGCCCGCAAGTTCAATGCTTCGGATATCCGTCAGCCGGTGCTGGTGCACCGCACTTTCGGCGCGGGGCTGCGGCTGCGGCCGGAGAACGGTGAGGGCGCTTACAAGACCGCTGCCTACACCGCGCTGGCCAATGTCCACGCCAAGGAACTGCGCAGCGAGCAGATGCGCCTTTTGTATGTGGCGCTCACCCGCGCGCAGGATAAACTCATCCTCACCGTGCCCCTGAGCAGCGGCAAAACTGCAAAGCCCTTTGCCAAGGCGGCGGCTTTTCTGGCTGCCGGGGCGGGGGCTACGCTGCACCAGCAGGCCAACAGCTTTGCCGACTGGCTGCGGGCGGCGCTGCTGGTGCACCCGGACGGCGGGGTGCTGCGGCAGCTTTCCGGCAACCGGGAACTGCTGTTTGTGCAGACCGAAAGCATGATGAATATCAAAGTGTGCGACGAAGCCGTGCACTTGTCTGAGGAACTGGATGCAGATACGGCGGACGAAGCGCCGGAGACCGACTTGGCACTGGTGGAGAAGCTGCGGCAGGGCTTTGCGTGGCAGTACCCGGCGGCAGCGCTTGCACAGGTGCCCGCCAAGGTCAGCGTGACCAGCATCGTGCACAAGGCCGAACAGACCACGCTGGAGCGCCCGGGCTTCCTTTCCAAGGACGGCCTGACCGCCGCCGAGATGGGCACGGCGCTGCACGCCTTTTTGGAGCATGCGGACTTTGCCCGGTTGGCTGCGGCCAAGGCTGCGGGCAAGCTGGACAAGGCCATCCCGGCAGAGCGGGACCGGCAGGTGGCATTGCAGCTGACCGCCCCGGAGATCGCGGAAAAGCTGGATGCGGTGTGCATCCGCCGTTTTGTGGAAAGCGAAGCCTTTGCAAAGATCTGCGCCGCCGAGCAGGTGCTGCGGGAGCTGCCCTTCATCACGGCGCTGCCCGCCGGTGCAGTGCTGGCGGCGCAGGGGCACGAGGAACTGCCCGCTGCCGCAGACGCGCAGGTACTGGTGCAGGGTATTGCCGACCTTGTGCTGGTGTACCCGGACCATCTGGAACTGCTGGACTACAAGACCGACCGCCGCAAGGCCGAGAGCGACTTTTTGCGCGCCTACCGCGCCCAGCTGAACCTCTACGCCATTGCAATCGAAAAGCGCTTTGCCCCGAAAAAGGTGACCTATAAGGGCATCTACTCCTTTGCACTGGGCAAACTGATCGAGGCGTAAAAGGGAAAAGTCATATTTTTTCCAAAGAACGCATAAAAAGAGCTTGACAGGGCAGATAAAGCGTGGTAGAATAGCCGAGTAAAGAAAGCAGCTACGGCCCGTGCCGCGCTCGCCTTGCGGGAGAATGTCCCCGGGCTATACCCGAAACAGCAGTATATTTCTTTGAAAATGCTGCGGCTTTGTGTGAAATTTCGCGCGGCTGTCCAGAATATGGGCGGCCGCGTTTTCTATGCCAAATATTGCAACACTATGGATTTTGTTTGGAGGTGCATTCATTATCGCTACCGCTGGAAAGTCGAAGGAACTGGAGATCAACGGCCAGATCCGTGATCGTGAGGTTCGCCTGATCGGTGCAGACGGCGAGCAGAAGGGCGTTGTGTCCATTCAGGTGGCCATGCGCGCTGCAGAAGAAGCCGGGCTCGATCTGGTAAAGATCGCACCGCAGGCTGTGCCGCCTGTGTGCAAGGTGCTGGACTACGGTAAATACCGTTTTGAACAGCAGAAGAAGGAGAAGGAAGCCAAGAAGAACCAGAAGGTGGTCGAGGTCAAGGAGACCCGCCTTTCGCTCAATATTGACACCAACGACTTCAACACCAAGCTCAACCAGACTGCCAAGTTCCTGGCAGCCGGACACAAGGTAAAGGTTTCGATCCGTTTCCGCGGCCGCGAAATGGCGCACAGTGCTCTGGGCGCAGACGTGCTGAAGCGGTTTGCCGAGGCGCTGCCTCAGGCATCCACCGATAAGCCGCCCGTGCTCGAGGGCCGCACGATGTCCATTCTGCTGATCCCGAAACCCAATAAGGACTAATTTTAGGAGGAAACTAAAATGGCTAAGATGAAACTGAAGACGCACTCCGGCGCTAAGAAGCGCTTTAAGCTGACCAAGAACGGCAAGATCAAGCGTGGTCATGCATTCCGCAGCCACATCCTGACCAAGAAGACCACCAAGCTGACCCGTGGCTACCGTCAGCCCAGCTACGTTGATAAGACCAACGCAGCTACCATCAAGAGCATGCTGCCCTACGCCTAAGAGCGAGCCGCAGGTACACAAAACTTTCTACGAGATACTAAAGGAGATATAAAAAATGGCACGTATCAAAGGCGCAACCATGACCCACAAACGTCGTAAGAAGATGCTGAAGCTGGCCAAGGGCTTCTACGGCTGCAAGAGCAAGCACTTTAAGATGGCCAAGCAGCAGGTCATGAAGAGCGGTAACTACGCTCTGGCTGGCCGCCGCATGAAGAAGCGTCAGTTCCGCAACCTGTGGATCTGCCGTATCAACAACGCAGTTCGTCCTCTGGGCATGAACTACTCCACCTTTATGGCTGGCCTGAAGAAGGCAGGCATTGAGCTGAACCGCAAGATGCTGTCCGAGATGGCCATCAACGATCCCCAGAGCTTTGCCGCTCTGGTCGAGACCGTGAAGAACGCCTGATAAAGACCTTGCATCGTGACGCCCGCGCGTATACGCGGGCGTCCGTTTTGTATCCGGGCATTTTTTGCGGCCAGGGAAACAAGGCAACGGGGCAGCGCCCTGCCGCAGAAACCTGCGGCAGACGCTGCCCTTTTTCTATTATATCCAAAGCAGAACGCATACACACCTGTTCAGGAGGAACGCATGGACGAAAAGATCACCAGCCGGGAAAACGCAAAAATAAAATATGCCTGCCGCCTTGCTTCCAGCGCAGCATTCCGCCGTACTGAGGGGCGCTTTCTGGCCGAAGGGCGCAAGCTGTGCCCGGAGCTTTG
This sequence comes from Faecalibacterium sp. I4-1-79, assembly GCF_023347235.1. Lineage (GTDB taxonomy): Bacteria > Bacillota > Clostridia > Oscillospirales > Ruminococcaceae > Faecalibacterium > Faecalibacterium tardum. The sequence goes on from NZ_CP094467.1 coordinate 869,641, forward strand.
CCGCGGTGCAGAGCTGGAGACCCTGTTTTATACCGAAAATGCGCTGGAAAAGTGCCCGGAACTTGCCGCTTTGCCGGGCGAGCACTATCTGGTAGAGGATCATGTGGCGGACAAGCTGGCAGACGTGGGCACCCATCAGGGTGTGTTCGGGGTGTTCTGCACCCCGGTGCATACCTTGGAGGAGGTGCGCCCCGGTGGGCGGTATCTGGCACTGGAGCGGGTGCAGGACCCCGGCAATGTGGGTACTTTGCTGCGCAGCGCAGCGGCCTTTGGATTTGATGGTGTCATCCTGAGCGAGGGCTGCGCCAGTGTCTACGCCCCCAAGACCCTGCGCGCCTCCATGGGCGCAGCGGTGCGCATCCCGGTCATTGAGACCGGTGCCATGCCGCAGGCCATCGCTCTGCTGCGGGAAAAAGGCATCACCTGCCTTGCGGCGGCGCTGTACCAGTCCCAGCCGCTCAGCGCGGCAAAGGCCGGGTATCCCGGCGGTGTCTGCGTGGTCATCGGCAGCGAGGGACAGGGTCTGACCGACGAGACCATCGCCGCCTGCAACAGCACGGTGCGCATCCCCATGACCGACCGGGTGGAAAGCCTGAACGCCGGCATCGCGGGCAGCATCCTGCTGTGGCACTTCCGGGAGGAGAGCCTGTGACCGGGCAGACCAGCCTGTTCCCGCCGGAGCCTGCACCCGACCCGCTGCTGTGCTGGCTGTGGCTGGCGCAGGTGCTGGGGCCTGCCAGTCTCCACGCCGGAAAGGTGCTGGACGCCTTTGGCGGCGCACAGGAGGCATGGGAAGCGCGGGAGACCGAGGAATTCCGGCAGGCGGCAGGGGATACGGCCTTTAAGCGGGCAGCACAGCTGGATGCAGAAAGTTTCCACACGCTGGTGATGCAGTGCGATGCCCTGCGGGTGCGCATCCTGCCCTTTGACGACCCGGACTACCCGCTGGCCTTTTCCCGTATCCCGGATATGCCGCTGGTGCTCTACTGCACCGGCGACCCCTGCTGGCTCAACGAGCCCGGGGCGGTGGGCATCGTGGGCAGCCGCAAGCCCACGGAATACGGCCTGAACGCGGCGGCAGATATCGGCGGCGAACTGGCAAAAAACGGAGCCATCATCGTCAGTGGTCTGGCCGATGGGCTGGACAGCGCCGGACACCGGGCGGCAGTGAAAAACGACTGCCCCACCATTGCGGTGATGGGCGTACCCATCGACCGCACCTACCCAGCAGCCAATGCCGCTCTGCGGCAGAAGATCGAGCGCAAGGGCTGCGTCATCAGCGAGTACCCGCCCTGCGGCGAGGGCGTAGGCCCCAACGGCTTTTTGCAGCGCAACCGGCTCATCGCGGCGCTTTCCTCTGCAGTACTGGTGGTGGAAGCGCGGGAAAAAAGCGGCACCATGTCTACCGTTGCCCACGCCGAGCGCTACGGCAAGCCGGTGTACGCCGTGCCGGGCAGCATCTATTCCCCCAATTCTGCAGGCACGAACGGCCTGCTGCGGGACGGACGCGCCCGGGCAGTGGCGGGTGCAGCCGACCTGTTGGCGGCGCTGGGCCTGCACACCCGGCAGGCAGCACCGGCTGCCGCAAAGCAGCCTGCACCCCTGAGCGATACCGAGCGCCGGGTGCTGGCGTGCATCGGGCCAAAGCCCGTGGGCATCGAGGAGCTGTGCGTGAGCACCGGCCTGTCCATGTCCGCGCTGCTGGGCACCCTGATGAAGCTGGAACTCACCGGCCGGGTGTACAAGCAGCCGGGGCAGCGGTATGTGCTGCGGTAAAATTGTGGAATATTTCCGCTGGTAAAGCACACAACAGCTGTGGTACAATAATATGAGCGAATGACCGTGCATCCCTTTGGGGGGCACGTTGCAGATAGAGGAGAAAAGAAGAAATGGCGAAACTGGTTATCGTGGAGTCGCCTGCAAAGGCGAAAACCATCGGCAAATATCTGGGCGATGACTACGAGGTCACCGCCAGCATGGGTCATATCCGCGATCTGCCCGCATCTCAGCTGGGCATTGATGTGGAGCATGGCTATACCCCGCAATACATCAGCATCAAGGGCAAGGAAAAGCTCATCAAGGAACTGAAGAGCAAGGCCAAACACGCCGACGGCGTGCTGCTGGCGACCGACCCGGACCGCGAGGGTGAGGCCATCAGCTGGCATCTGGCCAATATTCTGGGGCTGGACCCCCACGAGCCCAACCGCGTCACCTTTGACGAGATCACCAAAAAGGGTGTGAAGGAGGGCATGGCCCACCCCCGCGCCATTGACGAAGATCTGTTCAACGCCCAGCAGGCGCGCCGCGTGCTGGACCGTCTGGTGGGCTACAAGCTCAGCCCGTTTCTGTGGCGCAAGGTGCGCCGCGGTCTGTCCGCAGGCCGTGTGCAGAGCGTGGCGGTGCGGCTGATCGACGACCGGGAAAAGGAGATCGAAAACTTTAAGCCCGATGAATACTGGAACGTGGATGCCACCTTGGGTGCCGGGCACAAAAGCTTTGTGGCACGCCTTGCCACGGATGCCAACGGCAAAAAGCTGCTGCCCAAGAGCGAAGCCGAGGCGCGCGCCATCGAGAAGGGCTTGGAGGGCGCAAGCTATGTGGTGAGCGAGCTCAAGCGCGGCAAGCGCGCAAAGCAGCCCACCCCGGCCTTTATCACCAGTACCCTGCAGCAGGAGGCCTCCCGCCGGTTGGGCTTTACGGCCACCCGCACCATGCGCGCCGCTCAGACGTTGTACGAAGGCGTGGATATTGCCGGACACGGCATGATGGGTCTGATCACCTATATGCGTACCGACAGTCTGCGCATTTCGGACGAAGCTGTGGCCGCCGCCAAGGAGTATATCGCCAGTGCTTACGGCGAGGCGTATATTTGTCCCTATAAGCGCACATGGAAAACCAAGAGCGCCACGGCAGCACAGGACGCCCACGAAGCCATCCGCCCCTCTGTGCCGTCCCTGACCCCGGACGAGGTGGACAAGAGCATCAGCGGCGACACCGCAAAGCTGTACCGCATGATCTGGAGCCGCTTTATGGCCAGCCAGATGGCAGACTGCCAGCAGGACACCGTGTCGGTCACCGTCAGCGCGGCGGATTACCACTTCAAGGCCAGCGGCTACACTGTGACCTTTGACGGCTTTACCGCCTTGTACGAGGAAGCCACCGACGAAAAGGAAAAGAAGGAAACGAACCTTCCCCCGCTGGAACAGGGACAGGTGCTCAAGCTGCGGGAGCTGAAGAGCGAGCAGAAGTTCACCCAGCCGCCCGCCCGCTACACTGAAGCTACCCTCATCAAGGCGCTGGAAGAAAACGGCATCGGCCGTCCCTCCACCTATGCGCCCATCATCACCACCATCATCGACCGCGGCTATGTGGAGCGCGACCAGAAAAAGCTCAAGCCCACCCTGCTGGGACGGGCTGTGGACGGGCTGATGCTGGAGCAGTTCCCCCACATCGTGGACGTGGATTTCTCCGCCCAGATGGAGAAGAATCTGGATAAGGTGGAAAGCGGCAAGGCCGACTGGCGCAAGACCGTGGATGATTTCTATCAGGGCTTTGAGGCCAGTCTGGAGCAGGCCGAAAAGAACATGGAGGGCAAAAAGGTCAAGGTGCCGGACGAGCCTTCCAGCGAGGTGTGCGACCTGTGCGGCCGCCCTATGGTCATCAAGGTGGGCAAGTACGGCAAGTTTTTGGCGTGCAGCGGCTTCCCGGAGTGCCGGGGCACCAAGCGTCTCGTCAAGGATACCGGCGGCATCTGCCCCAAGTGCGGCAAGGGGCGTCTGCTGGAACGCAAGAGCTCCAAGGGACGCATCTACTACGGCTGCGAGCGCTACCCGGACTGCGATTTTATGACTTGGGATATGCCGGTGGCTACCAAGTGCGAAAAGTGCGGCAGCACCCTGTTCCGCAAGGGCGGCAAGCTGTACTGTGCCAAGGAGGGCTGCGGCTTTGAGATGCCGGTGCCCAAAAAGGATTAAAGGAAAGACTAAATGAACGAATACAAAGTAACCATTCTGGGCGCGGGTCTGGCGGGCTGCGAAGCGGCTCTCTGGCTGGCGGGCAAGGGCGTGCAGGTAGATCTATACGAGCAGAAGCCCGTCCACTTTTCCCCCGCCCACAAAAGCGAGGGATTTGCGGAGCTGATCTGCTCCAACAGCCTGAAGGCTGAGCGGCTGGACTCTGCCTCCGGTCTGCTGAAGGAAGAGATGCGCCGCATGGGCAGCCGGCTGCTGACCGCCGCCGAGGAGACCCGCGTGGCCGCCGGCGGTGCGCTGGCGGTGGACCGCGATGCCTTCAGCGCCGCCGTCACCCGCATGGTGGAGCAGTGCAAGAACATCACCGTCCACCGGGAGCAGGTGGAAACCATCGACGAGAGCGCTCCCATTCTGGTGGCCACCGGCCCCCTGACCGACGGCGCACTGGCCGATGAGATCGGACGCCTGACCGGGGACGAGCGGCTGCATTTCTACGATGCCGTTGCCCCCATCGTCACCGCCGAAAGTCTGGACTACGGTAAGGTGTTTGCTGCCTCCCGCTACGACCGTGGCGAGGCCGACTACCTGAACTGCCCCTTCAACAAGGCAGAATATGAGGCTTTCCATGCCGCACTGGCCGGTGCCGAGCGTGCCCCTCTACACGACTTTGACACCGGCGCCGAGCAGAGCGCAAAGCCCGACCCGGACGCCCACGGCAAAAAGGCCGATACCGTCACCGTGTACGAGGGCTGTATGCCCATTGAGATCATGGCTGCCCGGGGGGCCGACACCATGCGGTTCGGCCCGCTGCGCCCGGTGGGTCTGGTAGACCCGAACACCGGCCACCGTCCTTGGGCAAACGTGCAGCTGCGCGCAGAAAATAAGGAGCGCACCCTGTATAACATCGTGGGCTTCCAGACCAACCTCAAGTGGGGCGAGCAGAAGCGGGTGTTCAGCATGATCCCCGGGCTGGAAAATGCGGAGTTTGTGCGCTACGGCGTGATGCACCGCAACACCTTTCTGGATGCGCCCCGGGTGCTCAGCACCCAGCTGTGCCTGAAAAAACATCCCAATGTGTTTTTTGCAGGGCAGATCACCGGTTTTGAGGGCTATATGGAAAGCGCCGCCTGCGGTCTGCTGGCAGCACGCAACCTCTACGCCCGCTTGGAGGGCAGGCAGCTGCCCCCGCCGCCCGCCGATACCATGTGCGGTGCGCTGGTGCAGTATCTGACCACCGAGAACAAAAACTTCCAGCCCATGGGCGCAAATATGGGCATTCTGCCGCCGCTGCCCGCCGAGACCCGTCCCCGGGACAAGCGGCTGCGTTACATGGCACAGGCTGAGCGCGCTGTTGCCAGCTTCCAGCACTGGCTGGAGGAAAACGCTCTGTAAGGCAAACCACCTGAAAGGAGAAAACAGGTATGAAGATCATTGTGGACATGATGGGCGGCGACAACGCCCCGCTGGCTGTTCTGGAAGGCGCTGCACAGGCCGTTAAGGAGTACGGCGTGCAGCTCATCGGCGTGGGCAACGAGGCGCTGGTGCGCAAGACCGCCGCCGAGCACAACATTCCGCTGGACGGCATCGAGCTGGTGAACTGCACCGAGACCATCGAGATGTGCGACGAGCCCGCCCGCGCCATCCGTCAGAAGAAGGATTCCTCCATCGTGGTGGGTCTGAATATGCTTAAAGAGGGCAAAGGCGATGCCTTTGTCTCTGCCGGCAGCACCGGTGCGCTGCACGTTGGCGCAAGCCTCATCGTGCGCACCCTGCGGGGCGTCAAGCGCCCGGCACTGGCTACCATGGTGCCCGCAAAGCAGCAGGCTTATCTGCTGCTGGACTGCGGTGCCAACGTGGAGTGCCGCCCGGAGATGCTGGCCGCTTTTGCAGTCATGGGCAGCTGCTATGTGAACAAAGTAGAGGGACGTAAAAACCCCAGCGTAGCACTGGCCAACAACGGTGCCGAGGAGAGCAAGGGCACCCCCGTGCTGCGGGACGCCCATCAGCTGCTCAAGACTACCCCGGGCATCCGCTTTGTGGGCAATATCGAGCCCCGGGATGTGCCGAACGGCGAGGTGGATGTGGTGGTCTGCGACGGCTTTACCGGCAATGTCATCCTCAAGCTGACCGAAGGCGTGGCAAAGATGCTGCTGGGTATGCTCAAGCAGATGTTTCTTGCAAACCTTGGCGGCAAGCTGGCATATCTGCTGCTCAAGGGCGGCGTTACCGACCTGAAGCACCAGATGGACAGCGAGGAGTACGGCGGCGCACCCTTCCTTGGCGCAAAGCAGCCGGTCATCAAGGCACACGGCTCCTCCAAGGCAAAAGGCATCAAAAACGCCATCCGGCAGGCAAAGATCTGCGTGGAGAATGACCTGTGCGGCACCATGCAGTCCGCACTGGACGAGCTGGCCGCAGCGCAGAAAACTGAGGAATAAAAGGGAGTAAAAACGACCATGAGCCATCAGTTGGAAACTATCATCGGTTACAAATTCAAAAACCCGGAGCTGCTGGAGACCGCGCTTACCCACACCAGCTACGCCAACGAGAGCCGCACCCCGGTCAAGCACAACGAGCGGCTGGAGTTTCTGGGTGACAGCGTGTTGCAGATCGTGTCCGCAGACTACCTGTTCCACGCCTATGCCGACCGCCCGGAGGGCGACCTGACCCGTATCCGCGCCAGCCTTGTCAGCGAGGGTGCGCTGTTCCAGTTCGCACAGGAGATCGACCTTGGCGAGTATCTGCGTCTTGGCCGCGGCGAGGAGCGCTGCGGCGGTCGCACCCGTCCCAGCGTGGTGTCGGACGCCTTCGAGGCCGTTATTGCCGCCTTGTATCTGGACGGCGGCATGGAGGTGGCGCGCAAGTTCATCCTGCCCTTCATCACCGAGGGCAAGCACGCCGAGGCGGACTACAAGACCCGTCTGCAGGAGATCGTGCAGCAGAACCCGGAAGAGCGCCTGAGCTATGTGGTGGAAAGCGAGTCCGGCCCGGATCACGACAAGCATTTTGTGGTGGCAGTGCGCTTTAACTCCGACCGCGTGGCGCGGGGCGAGGGACGCAGCAAAAAAGCCGCCGAGCAGTGCGCCGCCAAGGAAGCGCTCAAGCTGCTGGGCGTGATAAAGGAAAAGTAAATGGTATTCAAGGAACTGGAGATCCAGGGCTTTAAAAGTTTTCCCGATAAGGTAAAGATCAGCTTTGATACCGGCGTTACCGGCGTGGTGGGACCCAATGGCTCCGGCAAGTCCAACCTTTCGGACGCGGTACGCTGGGTGCTGGGCGAGACCAGCTCCCACCAGCTGCGTGCTGCCGGTAAGATGGAGGACGTCATCTTTGGCGGCACCCGCAAGCGCAGCCCCATGGGCTTTGCGCAGGTGCGGCTGACGCTGGACAACGCCGCCCACACGCTGGATGTGGACGCGGACGAGGTGACCATCGGGCGCAAATACTACCGCTCCGGCGACAGCGAGTACACCATCAACGGGCAGGTATGCCGTCTGCGGGACGTGTACGAGCTGCTGCTGGATACCGGCATCGGCAGGGACGGCTATTCGGTCATCGGGCAGGGACGCATTGCGGAGATCGTGGCGGCAAAAAGCAGCGAGCGCCGCGAGATCTTTGAGGAAGCCTGCGGCATTGCCAAGTACCGCTACCGCAAGACCGAAGCCGAGCGCCGTCTGGCCGCAGCGGGCGAGAACTTGGAGCGCCTGCGGGATATCCTTGGCGAGCTGGAAAGCCGGGTGGGCCCGCTGGAAAAAGAGAGCGCCAAGGCGCAGAAGTTTCTGGAACTGAGCGCCCAGCGCAAAACGCTGGAAGTGACCCTGTGGACCGATGGGGTGCACCGTGCCCGGGAAGCTGTGCGCCAGCAGGTGCGGGACTATGAGACCGCCCAGACCGACTACGAGCGTTTCGACCGGGAGACCAAGGCCGCCGAGCAGGAGGCTGAGGAGATCCGTATGCAGGCACAGCAGCTGACGGTTGCTGTCGAGCGCCTGAATGGGGATATCCGCAGCATCACCCAGCAGATCAGCGGCTCCGAAAGCCGCATCGCCGTGCTGGAAAACGATATTCTGCGCAACGACGAGAGTGCGGCTTCCTTACAACAGGAGATCGCCGCCGGGCAGCAGGATACCGCCGAAGCGGATGCCGCCTTGCAGCGCCACCGTGCCGTGGCAAAGACCATGGAAGCGGCGGGCGAAAAGCTTGCGGCGGAGATCGAAGCGCTGAACGCCGAACTTGCCCGGCTGGCAGATGCCAGTACCGCCAGCGGTGCCCGCAAGGACAGCCTGCGGGCAGAGCTTGCCGACCGCACCGCAAAGCGCACCGAGGCACAGGTGGCACAGGCTGCCGCCGAAGCAGCCGGAGATACCGCCCGGCAGCGTCTGCCCGCGCTGGAACAGAGCGCCCGGGATGCCGCCGCACAGCTGGAGGAAACAAGACAGGATCTGGCCGATACCGTAAAGTACCGGCAGACGCTGGAGGAAAACGAAAAGCAGCTGGGCAACATCCGCTCCGGTCTGGAGCTCAAGCTGCGCAGCCGCAAGGCCGCACTGGACGAAGCCGATGCCGCCGAGCAGCGGCTGGGCAGGGAACTGGATGCTGCCCGGCAGCGCCTTTCGGTGCTGCGGGAGCTGGAGAAGAACATGGACGGCTACCAGAACTCGGTGCGCGCGGTCATGCGCGCCGCCGGGGCACGCCGTCTGCGGGGCGTTCTGGGGCCGGTATCCACCATCCTGAAGGTGGAGCCCGGGTGCGAGGTTGCCATCGAGACCGCATTGGGCGGCGCATTGCAGAACATCGTGGTGGAAAACGAAGCCGCCGCGAAAGCCGCTATCGCCCTGCTGCGCAACGACCATGCAGGCCGCGCCACCTTTTTACCGCTGGATACCGTGCAGCCCGGCGTGTTCCGGGGGCGGCTGTCCGGCACGGCACGGCTGGCCTCTGCGCTGGTGCAGGCCGACCCCCGGTACGAGAATATCGTCTCGAACCTGCTGGGGCGCATCATCGTGGTGGAGGATATCAACGAAGCCTCCCGTGTGGCACGGGACAACGGCTACCACAATAAGGTAGTTACCATGGACGGACAGGTGATCAATGCAGGCGGCAGCTTTACCGGCGGCAGCGTGCAGCGCAGCGCCGGTCTGTTTACCCGCAAGCAGGAGATGGAAGAACTGCGCCTGAAGGCGGCAAAGCTGCAAAAGGACTGCCTTGCCGCACAGGAAAAGACCGACCAGTGCAAAGAGCAGGCAGATGCTTTGCAGGCAGAGCTGACCGCCACCGCCAGCGAGCAGATCACTGCCGCCAACGACCGGGTGCGTGCGGAGGCGGAGCAGAAGCGGCTGGAAGCTGCTGCCGCCCAGCTGGAAACTGCCGTGCAGAACGCACAGCAGCAGATGGACACTTTGCAGGCTGCTTTGAACGACAGCCGCGCAAAGGCGGATGCCGCTGCCTTGCAGCAGGCAGAGCTGACAGCGCAGATCGAGCAGCTGACTGCCGAGCTGAGCCGCATTGCAGAGGGCAGCGACAGCTTCCTGACCCAGCAGAACCAGCTGGCACAGGCGCTCAGCGCCAAGCGGCTGGAACAGGTGACCCGCCGCAAGGATGCGGAGCTGGCTTACAGCCAGATCGCCGCGCTGGAACAGCGTGCCAAGGACGCCGCTGCCCGTCGCACTGCATTGGAAGAAAGCCTTGCCGCCCTTGCCGCCCGCAGCGAAGCCTGCCGCACCGAGATCGCGGCTATCCGCAAGGCTAAAACAGACAGCCAGACCACCATTACCCAAAAGGAGCAGGCCATCCGCGAAGCTACCGAAAAGCGGCTTGCCTGCCAGCAGAAGGAAACGGAAGCACTGGCAAAGGCCCGCACCGTCTCCGACAGCCGCGAGGAGATGGGCCGGGAGATGGCACGCCTTGCCGAGCGCAAGGCCGCTGCCGAGACCGAGTACGACCAGACCGTGGCAAAGCTGTGGGACGAGTACCAGCTCTCAGTCAGTCAGGCCGAGGAGCTGTGCGTGGAGTTCGACAGCCTGACCGCGCTGCGGGCACAGGTGGCAGACCTGCGCAGCAAGATCCGCGCCCTTGGCAGCGTGAATGTGAGCGCCATTGAGGAGTACAAGGAGGTCAAAGCCCGCTACGATGATCTGTCCCGTCAGGTGACCGATGTGGAGGAGAGCCGCAACGAGCTGGGCCGCATGATCGCAAAGCTTTCCGCCCAGATGCGGGAGATCTTCACCGACAGCTTCCGTGCCATCAACGAAAACTTCAGCCGCGTGTTCACCGAGCTGTTCGGCGGCGGCGAAGCCAGCCTTGTGCTGGAGGACGAAAGCGATGTGCTGGCCTGCGGCATCGGCATCCGGGTAGCCCCGCCGGGCAAGGTCATCAAAAATCTGGAAGCCCTTTCCGGCGGCGAGCAGGCGCTGGTGGCGATCAGCATCTACTTTGCCATTCTGGCGGTGAACCCCGCGCCCTTCTGCATTCTGGACGAGATCGAAGCCGCCTTGGACGATGCCAACGTGGTGCGGTTTGCCCAGTATCTGCGCCGCATCAGCGACAAGACCCAGTTCATCGTCATCACCCACCGCCGCGGCACCATGGAGGCCGCCAACGTGTTGTATGGCGTTACCATGCAGGAGGACGGCGTGTCCAAGCTGCTCAAGCTGGATCTGGAACAGGTTGACGCAACGCTGGTTTCCTGATATAAAATAAACAGAAAATAGATAGGAGGACCACTATGGCGTTCTTCGGATTTGGAAAAAAAGAAAAAGACAAGATGAAAACGGGTCTGGAAAAGACCCGCACCGGCTTCTGGGGCAGCATTATGAACACCCTGACCGGCAGCGTCATCGACGATGAAATGTACGATGATCTCGAGGAGCAGCTGATCCTTGCCGACGTAGGCGGCGAGGTGGCGGTGCATCTGGTGGACAAGCTCCGCGATCGTGTGCGTGACAAGGGGCTGAAAACCGGTGAGCAGGCCGCAGATGCTCTGCGCGACATCATTGCCGAGGAGATGACCCCGGAGGCCGAGATGGCACTGGACGGCAAGCCCGCCGTCATTCTGGTCATCGGCGTCAACGGCGTGGGCAAGACCACCAGCATTGCCAAGCTGGCCGATTACTACACCCGGCAGGGCAAGCGGGTCATGCTGGCCGCCGGTGATACCTTCCGCGCCGCTGCCAGCGAGCAGCTGGAGATCTGGGCAAGCCGTGCCGGCGTGCCCATCGTCAGCGCGGGCGAAGGCGCAGACCCCGCCGCCGTCATCTTTGATACGGTCAAGTCTGCCACCGCACGCGGCTATGATATGGTCATTGCGGACACCGCAGGCCGTCTGCACAACAAATCAAACCTGATGGCAGAGCTTTCCAAGATCAGCCGCAGCGTCAAAAAGGCAAGCCCGGAAGCCAGTCTGGAGACCCTGCTGGTGCTGGATGCCATCACCGGACAGAACGCCATCAGTCAGGCCAAGGAGTTCTGCAAGGCTGCCGATGCCACCGGCATCATCCTGACCAAGCTGGACGGCACCGCCAAGGGCGGCTGCGTCGTGGCGGTTAAGCAGCGTCTGGGCCTGCCGGTGCGCTTTATCGGCGTGGGCGAGGGCATCGACGACCTGCTGCCCTTTACCCCGGAGGGCTTTGTGGAAGAGCTGCTCCCCCGGGAATGGAAGCATTAAAACAAAACCCTCTCACCGTTCCGTCCGCTTACAGCGGCGCGGAAACGGAGATTCCCCTCTCTGGCGCTGGACGCGCCATCTCTCCCCGGCCGGGGAGAGTCTTTCCTCTCAGGGGGAGCTTTGAAAGCGGAAGGAGTATCAAGATGAAAATTTGTGCAGCCACCGGCAACGCCGGAAAGCTTCGCGAGCTGCGCCGCATTCTGGAAGCGCAGGGACATGAGGTGGTCAGCCAGAAGGAGCTGGGCATCACCATCGAGCCGGAAGAGACCGGCACCACCTTTGCCGAGAACGCGCTCATCAAGGCCGAGACCATCTGCAAGGCCAGCGGCCTGCCTACCATCGCCGATGACTCCGGCCTGTGTGTGGACGCGCTGGACGGCGCACCCGGTGTGTACAGCGCCCGCTACTGCGGCCACCACGGCGACGATGAAGCCAACAACGATAAGCTTCTGGCTGCCATGCAGGCGGTGCCTGCCGGGCAGCGGGGCGCAAAGTTCGTTTCGGCGGTATGTTTTATCCTGCCGGACGGTCGGCACCTGACCTGCATGGGCGAGTGCCCGGGCAGCATTGCCTTTACACGGCTGTGCGGCGATTACGGTTTTGGCTACGACCCGCTGTTCATCCCCGCCGACTGCGGCGTGGGCAAAACGGACAAGCGCCCCAACACCGAGAAACGCAGCTACGCCCAGCTGACCCCGGACGAAAAGGACGCCATCAGCCACCGCGGCAACGCGCTGGCGGAACTGGAAAAGCAGCTGCCCAGCTTTCTGGGAGAGTGAAGAGGCGCAAACTCAGCTGCGTTTGCCCCGGACGGTTGGTACTTTCTCTGAGGACCGTCCGCTGGGGTGGGACCCTGTTGCCCGCAGGGCAATAGGGCGGGCGATGGAATGGCCCGCTTCGTGTCCGAAGAGAAATGTACCAGCCGCCCGCACCACCTCCCGTGAAAAAGTAAAATTGAAAAATCTGCAGATTTTTCAATTTTACAAAATATAAAAAAATTCCGCAATATCAACCTGAAAATAAAGGAGAAAAACTATGCTGACTAGCAAACAGCGCGCCATTCTGCGCGGCAAGGCAAATACCATGGACCCCGTTTACATCGTGGGTAAGGGCGAGATCGACGAGACCCTGATCCAGGGCGTGAAGGATTGTCTGGACGCCCGGGAGCTGATCAAGCTCAAGGTGCTGGAAAACAGTATGTACAACGCCCGTGAGGCCGCTACCAAGCTGGCTGAGGCCACCGGCGCAGACTGCGTGCAGGTCATCGGCTCCAAGTTCGTGCTGTATCTGCAGAAGAAAAAGGACAGCGCCTACGCTGCCCTGCTGAAGTAAGATGAAGATCCTTCTCTATGGCGGCAGCTTTGACCCGCCCCATAACGGCCACCTGAATAACCTGCGTGCAGCGGCAGACCGCGTGCACCCGGATAAGATCGTGGTGATGCCGGCAGGCACCTCTCCCTTTAAGCAGGGAACGAATGCCTCCGGTGCGCTGCGGCTGGAAATGTGCCGGTGCTTTGCGGCACTGGCGCAGGAGCCGGGTATGCCGCCGCTGGAAGTAAGCGGCTGGGAGGTGGCGCAGGCCGCAGCGGGCAGCCGCAATTATACCGTGCTCACGCTGGAAATGCTGGCAAGGGAAAATCCGGGCGCTGTGCTGTATCTTGCCATTGGCAGCGATATGCTGCTCAGCTTTGAGGGCTGGCACCGCTGGCAGGACATCCTGCGCATTGCGCGGGTGGTGGTCACCAGCCGGGATATCGGCGATGCCCCGGCGCTGCACGCAAAGGCAAAGCTGCTGGACCCGTCGGGCGGACGCATCCTGTTTGCCCCGGTGCAGGCGCTGCCTATGGCAAGCAGCCAGCTGCGGGCCCGGCTTGCCGCCGGAGAGGAGTGCAAAACCGAACTGCCGGAGATGGTGCGCGCCGTCATCCGGCGGGAGGGACTATACCGGAACACAGAAGGAAGTAGCAGATAAATGGATCTGAAACAGGCAAAGGAGCTTGTGCGCAGCCGCTTGAGCGATAAGCGCTACGAGCATACCATCAACGTGAAAAAAATGGCCGTCAAGCTGGCCAAGCACTACGGCACCGACCCGGAGCAGGCCGCACTGGCTGCGCTTTTGCACGATGCCGCCAAGGAATTGCCCAAAGACGAGATGCGCGCCATCATGCAGGCGTACCCGGAATACGCGCAGGGCGGCGAAGCACGCCCCACACCGGTGTGGCACGGCATCTGCGCCGCCATTCTGGCGCGTACCGAATGGGGCGTTACGGACGAAGCCGTGCTCAGCGCCATCGCCTGCCATACCGCAGGCAAGGCGGGCATGACCCAACTGGATAAGATCCTGTATCTGGCTGATATGACCAGTGCCGAGCGGGACTGGCCCGGGGTGGAAAAGCTGCGCAAGCTGGAAATGAAGGACTTGGACGCCGCCATGCTGGCGGCGCTCAGGCAGACGAACGGTTTTGTGCTGTCCGAGGGCAAGCCCCTTGACCCCGAAAGCAAGGCTGCCTACGAGGATATCTTAGCGCACAGCGGGCAGAATGAAGGGTGAAAAGCCGGACGCCGGTTAAAAATGGTTCCGGTCATCCCCGGATAAAACAATTGCAGATTTTGCCGTACCATGCTATACTGAAGGATATGACAGGTCTGCAAGTAAAAAACTCTGCAGAGCAGTGAAAAGCTGGAGGATACAAAAAGCATGAGCCAGACGCCACGCCATATCAATACAGACCGCTCGCTCAGCCGCCCGGATCAGGCGGCGCGCGCCCCGCAGGCTGCCCCGGAGCAGAACACCCGCAGCACCGCCGGGGCGCAGCACGCCGCCCCGCCCCGCCGCCCGGCACAGCCCGACATGGGCGGGGATGGTGCACCGCGCCGCCGCAAAAAGAAGAAAAAGACCCCGCTGTGGCTGCCCTTTGCCATCGTGATGGGGGTGATCGCTGTGATCTCCGGTGTGGTGGTGTACGGTGTGAGCCTTGTGAACAAGGTAGAGGACAGCATCCGCCCGGCGGAAAGCGCCCCCTCCATCGTACAGGAGATCCAGACCGCGGAGGAGTACAAGGGCGATGTGGTCAACATTCTGGTCTGCGGCATCGACTTTGAAGAGGGACGCTCTTACAGCGACGCCAGTTCCAACGACGGTATGACGGATATGATCCTGTACTGCCAGTTCGATATCAAGGGCGGTGCGCTGCGGATGCTGCAGATCCCCCGCAATACGCTGGTGACCACCCAGAACCGTAAGCTTACCCTCTCCAACGGCAAGACCTATGCCGTTTCCAACTACCAGATCAACTCGGTGGCGCTTTCCAACGGCGGCAGCATTGCCGCGCTGGCAGATGTCATCTACGACCAGTACCACCTGCCCATCGACTACTATGTCACCATCGATATGCAGGCACTGGTGGAAATGGTGGATAACTTCGGCGGCATCGAGGTGTATATCCCCCGGGATATGTCCTACGGCGGCAGTAAGCTGCTGAAGGGCTACCGCAATCTGGACGGTGCCTCGGCGGAGTTCTTTGTGCGCTGCCGCCACGGCGACGGCTACGCAAACTCTGATATCGACCGCTTGAATATGCAGCGCTACTTCTACGCAGGTCTGTTCAAGCGCGCCCGCGCCATGGGCATTACCGATATCCTGAACCAGCTGCCGCTGATATTCAAGGACTATATCCACACGGATATGGATATCACCACTATCGCAAAGCTGCTGGCGTCCTTCCTCAAGATCGACAGCTCCAATATCATTCTGGCGCAGACGCCGGTGTTCATGGGCGTGCCCAACGTGGGCAAGACTGACTCCTTTGCCGGTTATTCCTGCGTGGTGCCGGATGCCGGTTCCATCGCAAACCTGCTCAACCAGTATTTCTGCACCTACACCGGCCCGGTGGAGGTAAGCGAGCTGCACATGGTCACCGACCAGTGGCCCCACGGCAACGCATCCACCGATGCCAACGTGCAGTATATGGGACGCATCGATAAGGAATCCGACGACGCCATCCTCAGCGGCGATACCGACCTTTCCGGCGCTGTGACCACCGATGGTCAGGCAGCGGGCACCGGACAGTAACAACAAAAACAATGCCCTGCACACCGGGTGCGGGCGTGTTCCGACAGAAGGGAGAAACACATGGATAATTTCAACGACAGCAAGGCGCTTGCCATTGAGATCGCCAAGATTTTGGACAAGAAAAAGGCACAGGATGTACGGGTGCTCAAGGTGGAAAGCCTGACCGTCCTGACCGATTACTTCGTCATCGCCTCCGGTACCTCCACCACGCAGGTGGCATCTCTGGCCGACGAGGTGGAGTACGAGCTTTCACAGAAGGGTCTGGAGCCTTACAGCACCGAGGGTCACGACACCAAGAACTGGGTGCTGTTGGATTACTCCAACGTCATCGTGCACGTCTTTGTGCCCAACAGCCGCGCTTACTATGATCTGGAGCACCTGTGGGCAGACGGCGAGCCGGTGGACATCTCGGAGTACCTGACCCCGGATAGCAGCATTGAATAATTAAGGCAAAAAGGTTTGCTTTTGGCAGAACCCGCTCCGTTATTGCGGCGCAATAGGGAAAGTTGGCAGAAAAGCTCCCCCCTCGGGGGAGCTGGCAGGGCGAATGCCCTGACTGAGAGGGTTTGTACCGGAAGTACCTTAAAAGCATACACCCCCCCAAGCAACGGTATTTTGGTTAAAGTCTGGAGCTGATTACAAACATGAAGTATGATTACAAGGCTGTTGAAGCCAAGTGGCAGAAGGTGTGGGAGGACGAAAAGACCTTCCATGTTGAGATCGACCACAAAAAACCCAAGTTCTATGCCCTTGTGGAGTTCCCGTATCCCTCGGGTGCGGGCCTGCACGTCGGCCATCCCCGCAGCTACACCGCGCTGGATGTGGTAAGCCGCAAGCGCCGTAAAAACGGCTACAATGTGCTGTACCCCATGGGCTGGGATGCCTTCGGTCTGCCCACCGAGAACTTCGCCATGAAGAACCACATCCACCCGGCCATCGTCACCAAGAGCAACGTGGATCATTTCCGCAGCCAGCTTAAGGCGCTGGGCTTCTCTTTTGACTGGGATCGCGAGATCAACACCACCGACCCCGAGTACTACAAGTGGACCCAGTGGATCTTCCTGCAGCTGTACAAGCACGGTCTGGCCTACAAGAAGGAAATGAACGTCAACTGGTGCACCGGCTGCAAGTGCGTGCTGGCCAACGAGGAAGTTGTCAACGGCGTGTGCGAGCGCTGCGGCAGCGAGGTGGTGCACCGCGTCAAGAGCCAGTGGATGCTTAAGATCACCGCTTATGCCGATAAGCTGATCGACGGTCTGGATGGCTTGGATTACATCGAGCGCGTGTCCACCCAGCAGAAGAACTGGATCGGCCGCAGCCACGGCGCAGAAGTGAACTTCGGCACCACCGCAGGGGACACCCTGACCGTGTACACCACCCGCTGCGATACCCTGTTCGGCGCTACCTACATGGTCATCTCCCCGGAGCACGCCCTGCTCAAGGCATGGCTGGAAAAGGGCATCATCAAGAACGCCGATGCCGTCAAGGCTTATCAGGCCGAAGCTGCCCGCAAGAGCGACTTTGAGCGCAGCGAGCTGAACAAGGAAAAGACCGGCGTGCAGCTGGACGGCGTGATGGGCATCAACCCGGTCAACGAGACCGAGATCCCCATCTTCATCTCCGACTACGTTCTGTCCACCTACGGCACCGGCGCCATCATGGCCGTGCCCGCTCACGATACCCGCGACTGGGAGTTTGCCAAGAAGTTCGGCCTGCCCATCATCGAGGTGGTCAAGGGCAACACCCCGTCCAATCTGGACGAAGCTGCCTTTACCGATGTGGCTACCGGTACGCTGGTCAACTCCGGCTTCCTGAACGGCCTGTCCGTGGTCGATGCCAAAAAGAAGATGATCACCTGGCTGGAGGAGAACGGCAAGGGCCGCGATAAGGTCAACTACAAGCTGCGCGACTGGGTGTTCAGCCGTCAGCGTTACTGGGGCGAGCCCATCCCCATGGTGCACTGCGACAAGTGCGGCTGGCAGCCCCTGCCCGAGAGCAGCCTGCCGCTGACCCTGCCGGACATCACCGACTTTGAGCCGGGCCCGGACGGCGAGTCCCCGCTGGCACGCCACAAGGACTGGGTCAAGACCACCTGCCCCTGCTGCGGCGGCCCCGCTACCCGCGAGACCGACACCATGCCCCAGTGGGCTGGTTCCTCCTGGTACTTCCTGCGCTACATGGACCCCCACTGCAAGGATGCTCTGGCCTCCAAGGAAGCGCTGGAATACTGGTCTCCGGTGGACTGGTACAACGGCGGCATGGAGCACACCACCCTGCACCTGCTGTACAGCCGCTTCTGGCATAAGTTCCTGTACGATATCGGTGTGGTGCCCACGGCAGAGCCCTACCAGAAGCGTACCGCCCACGGCATGATCCTTGGCCTGAACCCCCACAGCTTTGTCAACCTGCCCGCTGAGGAGCAGGAGAAGCTGCTCAAGGAGTACGGCAGCCAGAAGGCCGCCGAGAAGGCACTGGAAGAGAAGTACGGCGAGATGGCACGCCATCCCATCGTGAAGATGTCCAAGAGCCTTGGCAACGTCATCAACCCCGACGAGGTGGTGGATCAGTACGGTGCCGACACCATGCGTCTGTACGAGATGTTCATGGGTGACTTTGAGCAGGCTGCACCGTGGCAGACCTCTGCCATTGCGGGCTGCAACCGCTTCCTTGACCGCGTGTGGGCACTGAGCGACAAGCTGGTGGAGGGCGAGGGCTACCGCCCCGCCATGGAGACCCTGATGCACCAGACCATCAAGAAGGTCAGCGCAGATATCGAGAGCCTGAAGATGAACACCGCCATTGCCCAGCTGATGACGCTGGTCAACGCCCTGTACGACAACGGCGGCGCCACCAAGGCTGAGTTTGAAACGCTGGTGCAGCTGCTGAACCCCTTTGCTCCCCACATGACCGAGGAGCTGTGGGAGAAGCTGGGGCACAGCCACGACGAGCAGCTGGCCTACTATCCGTGGCCTGCCTACGAGGAAGCCAAGTGCGTGGAGGCTGCTGTGGAGATCGCCGTGCAGGTGAACGGCAAGGTGAAGGCACGCCTGAAGGTGCCCGCAGACATCACCGCCGAGGACGCCATTGCCACCGCCAAGGCAGACCCTGCTGTGGCTGCCGCGCTGGAAGGCAAGCAGCTGGTCAAGGAGATCTACGTCAAGGGCCGTCTGGTCAATCTGGCTGCCAAGGGCTGAGAACTGCTGCTCCGCTGAATAAGCGTGAACATATCATCACCCGCAGAGGCGGATTTAGCGCAGGAAACACCCGGGAGCGTCTGTTCAAAAATCTTTCAAAAGTTTTGAGCAAAAACTTTCAAAAAAAGGTTGACGAACCGGATAAAATGCGCTATACTGTCTACTGTTAGTTACCATGTAACAACGAAATTCCTGCCTCACGGTCCAAGGGAGGGAATAAGATGTCGGAAATTCGTGTTAAAGAGGGCGAGTCGCTGGAAAGCGCACTGCGTCGCTTCAAGCGCAGCACTGCTCGCAGCGGTGTGCTCGCAGAGGTTCGTAAGCGCGAGGCTTACGAGAAGCCGTCTGTTAAGCGCAAGAAGAAGTCCGAAGCAGCCCGCAAGCGCAAGTTCAAGTAATCACTTGCTTGGAATCGCACGTTGCTTTAGATTTTAAACGCGTTGCTAACGCCGATGTAGGGGAGCCTGTTTATGCAGGTTCCCCTATTTTCATTTTAAAGCTGCTTTGCGCAGGGCAGACTGAGAGGGTCTATTTATGCTCATTACCCCCGAATATGTTTTCAAGGACGTTACCCATATCACGCCGGAATGGCTTGCCGCCAAGGGCATCACGGCTCTGGTGCTGGATATCGACAACACCCTGACCGCAGACCGCAGTCAGGAGCTGCCGGAGGAGGTGGCCGCGTGGCTTGACACCATGCGCAAGGCCGGGGTAAAGCTGACCATCGTCTCCAACGGTGCGGAAAAGCGGGTGCGCCCCTTTGCCGAAAAGCTGGGTCTTGCATACCTGTACCGTGCTGCCAAGCCTCTGCCTTTTGCGTTGATGGTGGCGCAGCACCGCATGGGCGTGAAGCACCGCCAGATGGCCATGGTGGGCGACCAGCTTTACGCCGATCGCATGGTGGCGGCGCTGTATGGCATCCCCGGGCTGATGGTCATCCCCCGCGGGCCGGATTTGGGTGCGCAGGTCATCCTCAAGCGCAAGTGGGAAAAGAAACACTGGCAGAAGTACTACGACCGGGGAGGTAAGACCCTATGAGTGAAGCTTGGAACATCCGGTTCGGCACTGCAGGCACCAGCGACAGCTTTGCCGCCCAAGGCTACAAAAGCAGTCTGGATGTGCCGGAGTACACCGCCAAAATGGGGCTGAACGCCTTTGAGTACCAGTGCGGGCGTGGGGTGCGTCTGGGGCTGGATAAGGCTGCCCGCATGGCTGCCCTTGCTGCCCAGCGGGACATCCTGTTCAGCGTCCATGCACCTTATTATATCAGTATGTCCAGTCTGGAAGAGGACAAGCGGCTGAACAGCATCCAGTACCTGCTGCAAAGCGCGGCGGTGTGCCGGGCGCTGGGCGGCAGACGCATCATCTTCCACTCCGGCAGCTGCGGCAAACAGAGCCGGGAGGCTGCGCTGGAAAAGGCGCTGGATACCATGCGCCGCGCCGTGTCTGCGCTGGACGAGGCAGGCTTTGGAGATATGACCCTGTGCCCGGAGACCATGGGCAAGGTGGGGCAGCTAGGCACGCTGGACGAGGTGCTGACGCTGTGCGGTGTGGACAGCCGCATCACCCCCTGTATCGACTTCGGCCACCTGAACGCCCGCACGCTGGGCGGCATCCAGACCAAGGCGGACTATGCCGCCATTCTGGACCGCATGGCTGAGGTGCTGGGCGATGACCGCGCCCGGCAGTTCCATGTGCATTTTTCCCGCATCGAGTACTCAGCGGGCGGCGAAAAGCGCCACTGGACCTTTGCCGATACCCAGTTTGGCCCGGAGCCCCAGCCCCTGATGGAGCTGCTGGCAGAGCGGAAGCTTGCGCCGGTGGTCATCTGCGAGAGCGCGGGCACACAGGCCGAGGACGCGCAGACGATGCAGCAAATGTACCGCGCAGCGCGGAATGTGTAAAAAATTTTGTGTTTTTATCGTCTTTTTTGCCCAAACCCCTTGCCAAACAGGGGCAGATTGGGTAAAATAAATAGAGATATGCGTTAAGCATCTGAGATTAAATTTATGGAGGAATTCCTATGATTTCTGCAGGCGAGTTTCGCAATGGCGTGACCTTTGAGCAGGACGGCCAGGTTCTTCAGGTCGTTGAGTTCCAGCACGTCAAGCCCGGCAAGGGCGCTGCCTTTGTCCGTACCAAGACCAAGAACGTCATCACCGGTTCTGTGGTCGAGACCAGCTACAACCCCACCGCAAAGTTCCCGCAGGCTTTCATCGAGCGTAAGGACGTGACCTACAGCTACGAGGATGGCGACCTGTACCACTTCATGGACAACGAGACCTACGATGACATCCCCGTCAACGCAGCCGACGTGCCCGATAACTTCAAGTTCTGCAAGGAGAACGAGCTGTGCAAGCTGCTGAGCTACAAGGGCAAGGTGTTCAGCGTCGAGATCCCCAACTTCATCGAGCTGGAAGTCACCCAGACCGAGCCGGGTGTCAAGGGCAACACTGCTACCAACACCCTGAAGCCCGCTACCGTTGAGACTGGCGCCGAGATCCGTGTGCCTCTGTTCATCAACGAGGGCGATCACATCCGCATCGATACCCGCACCGGCGAGTATATGGAGCGCGTCTGATCATTTGTCGCATACCGGGCAGCGGGCAACCGTTTGCCCGGTTTTTTTATGATAAGTTAGGAGGGCATTTCAGATGGAACTGAACAAGAAAGCAGCCTACCTGCAGGGCTTAGTGGACGGTCTGGGCGTGGATGAGAGCACCAAAGAGGGCAAAATCATCAAGGCCATGGCCGCGCTGCTGGGCGAGATGGCCGACGCCATTGCCGCCATGGACGAGGATCTGACCCACGCCTACGACCAGATCAACGATCTGAGCGAGGAGCTGGAGGATCTGGAAGCCGACCTGTACGAGGACGAGGATGCCGAGGACGAGGACGACGACGCAGCCGACGAGGATGAGGATGCGGGAGATGACGACATCGCCAGCGAGCCCTTCTATGAGGTAGCCTGCCCCGCCTGCGGCGAGACCGTCTACGTCAGCGAGGATGATCTGGATGCAGGCGAAGCCAACTGCGCCCACTGCGGTGTGACTTTTGAGGTCGCGCTGGAAGGCGAGGAGGACGAAGCCAAGGACGCCCCCGTGCAGTACGAAGTGACCTGCCCCGCCTGCGGAAAGACCGCCGTATTTGAGGAGGACGAGCTGCTGGATGGCGCACCCAAGTGCCCCAACTGCGGTGAGCCGCTGGACTTTGAGGTGACCGAGGAGTAAACGCTTCTTCATCGCCCGTGAAAAGGCAATTTTGGAAAATCCGCAGATTTTCCAAAATTGCAATCTAAAAAAGAAATTCCTATGAATATGGCCAAAGCGCACGCGAAGGCCATTTCCAATCGTCCCTGTAAAAACGCAATGCCGGACAGTCCGCAGACTGTCCGGCATTGTTCATTTTAATTTGATTCAGCGGGTCTCGTTGGCCTTCTGCAGCCAGATGCCGCCAATGTCCAGCGCATTGTACAGGCCGTGCTTGGTGGTCTGGCGCGCTACGCGCTCCTGCGGTGCCTTGGTGGTATCGGTAGAAAGCAGCATCAGGTGTACCTTGTCGGCTACCTGCTGCTCGCCCACCGGGGTGGTGGTCAGGATCTGCAGATACAGCACATAGGGATCGGTCATGCTGCCGTAATACAGCTCGTTGTCCTTGCGGACGAGGGGCTTGCCTTTATAAGTCAGTTTCGGTGTATATGCCATCGTGAAAGCCTCCCTGTCGTTTGATTCGTCTTAGTATAACACATTCTGCCTATGGGATGCAAGCGTTTGCGGCAGCGCTCTGTTAGTTTTGCACCAAAACAGCCCCGCACCGTGCAAAACCGGCAGTACATTTTTGGCAAATGGGGTTTGCTGTTGGGTGCAGTTATGCTATACTATAAATAGAACAGCCCGCATTCCGGGCCGGAAGTGAGGGAACGACAATGGCAGATTATCAGGAATACCGGCGGCGCATCCTGCACCGGCGCTGGCGCAGAGTGTTTATCATCGTTGCCCTTCTGGCGCTGGTGGCTCTGCTGAGCGCCATCGGCATCCTGTGGAAGGTGCTGCACCGGGAGCGCGTGGACACCGCCCTGAGCCAGAATACCATTCTGCGGCAGGTGACCACGGATAATACATGGAACACGGTCAACTACCCGCTGGCGCGGCAGCTCCGGGTGCAGACGCTGGAGGACAGCACCGAGACCGCGCTGGACTTCCGCATGGCGGCGCTGCCGGCCAGCGCTCCGGTGGAAAAAAGCTGGTTTGCACAGGTCAGTTTTGTGGGTGACAGCCTGACGCAGGGGCTGCAAATCTACGATACCGGTCTGCCCGGGGCGCAGTTCTGCGCCTATAAGGGGGTAGGCCCCAACGCCTTTGTCAACGGTACCAGCTGCAAGCGGGCGGACGGCGTGACGGAGATCCCGTTGGACGCTTTGACCGCCCAGCAGCCCAAGGCCGTTTACGTGCTGCTGGGCAGCAACGTGCTGGGGCGGGACACCGATTACACCAGCTTTCTGACCTACTACCGCCTGATGCTGGATATGATCAGTCAGGCACTGCCGGATGCAAAGATCTATGTGCAGTCTATCACGCCGGTACGGCCGGAGGTGAGCGCACAGGCAAACCACGCAGGGCTGAACCGCGACCGCCTGTGCCACATCAACAACGAACTTGCCGCCATTGCGCTGGAAAAGAACTGCTATTTCCTCAACCTGTGGGAGGTACTGGCAGACGAAAACGGCGACCTGATCGAAAGCTACGCCCAGCCGGACGGCTACCACATCAAGCCGGAGGGCTACGCCGCATGGGTAGACTACCTTTGCAGCCACACCATGGAGTGAAAAAGAACATAAAAGACGCTGCCCTTGCGGACAGCGCCTTTTGTGTTTTATTAGGGTTTTTTATCAGAACAGGCCGGTGATCTTGCCGTCTGCGTCTACGTCGATGTTCACGGCGGCGGGCTTTTTGGGCAGGCCGGGCATGGTCATGATGTTGCCGCAGATCACCACCACAAAGCCTGCACCGGCGGCCAGACGCACCTCGCGCACCTCCATGGTAAAGCCGGTGGGTGCACCGGTCAGCTTGGCGTTGTCGCTGAAGCTGTACTGGGTCTTGGCAATGCACACGGGCAGGTTGCCGTAGCCCATCTCGGTCAGCTCGGCCAGCGTCTTGCTGGCGGCGGCGCTGTAATTCACGCCGTCGGCGCGGTAGATCTTGGTGGCAATGGCGTTGATCTTGTCCTTCAGGGGCATCTCCAGCGGGTAGGTGTACTGGATGGGACGATCCTCCAGGATCTCAAGCACCTTCTCAGCCAGTGCCTTGCCGCCCTCGCCGCCCTTGGCGAACACCTCGCTCAGCACGCAGGGCACGCCCTGCTCGGCGCAGACCTGCTCCACATAGGCCTGCTCCTCGGCGGTGTCGGTGGGGAAGGCATTGATGGCGACCACCACCGGCAGACCGAAGCCGTTCTTCAGGTTGTCGATGTGGCGGATCAGGTTGGAAGCACCGGCCTTGACGGCCTCGAGGTTGGGCTGGTTCAGGTCGGCCTTGGCTACGCCGCCGTGGCTCTTGAGGGCACGCACGGTAGCCACCAGCACACAGGCAGAGGGAGCAATACCGGCATAGCGGCACTTGATATCCAAGAACTTCTCCGCGCCCAGATCAGCACCAAAGCCGGCCTCGGTGATGGTGTAGTCTGCCAGCGAAAGGCTGAGCTTGGTGGCCAGCACGCTGTTGCAGCCGTGGGCAATGTTGGCAAAGGGGCCGCCGTGGATGATGGCGGGGTTATTCTCCAGCGTCTGCACAAGGTTCGGGTCCAGTGCGTCCTTCAGCAGGGCGGTCATGGCACCGGCTGCGCCGATCTCACCGGCAGTCACCGGCTTGCCGTCGTAGGTGTAGGCGCACACGATGCGGGACAGCCGATCCTTCAGGTCGGAGATGCTGGTGGCAAGGCAGAAGATGGCCATGACCTCGCTGGCGACCGTAATGTCAAAGCCGTCCTCACGGGGGGTGCCGTTCACCTTGCCGCCCAGACCGTCCACGATGAACCGCAGCTGACGGTCGTTCATGTCCATGCAGCGCTTCCAGGTGATGCGGCGGGGGTCGATGTTCAGCGGGTTGCCCTGCTGGATGCTGTTGTCGATCATGGCAGCCAGCAGGTTGTTGGCGGTGCCAATGGCGTGCAGGTCACCGGTAAAGTGCAGGTTGATATCCTCCATGGGCACCACCTGTGCGTAGCCGCCGCCGGCAGCGCCGCCCTTTACGCCGAACACGGGGCCAAGGCTGGGCTCGCGCAGGCAGAGCATGGTCTTTTTGCCCAGCGCGTTCATGGCATCGGCCAGACCTACGCTGGTAGTAGTTTTGCCCTCACCGGCAGGGGTGGGGCTGATGGCGGTGACAAGGATCAGCTTGCCCTGCTTTTTGGCGTTGTGGATCAGCCGGTGGTCGATCTTGGCCTTGTAGCGGCCATAGGGGATCACACTTTCGTCCTCCAGACCCAGCTGAGCTGCGATCTGGGTGATCGGTTTCATCTTGGCTTCCTGCGCGATCTCGATATCGGTCTTCATACAGACATCCTCCTTGATAGCAAAAAAGGGCAGCTTTGCGCAGCAATTGCGCAAGGCTGCCCAGACGGTCGGCATTGACATCCCCAGCACCCCTGCACTGTGGTGCTCCACAAGGTTCCGTCAGCAGGGATGCGGTCTATGCTGTAAAGATAGCACACCACCGGGGTGTTTGTCAAGGAGGTACAGTTACAAAAATCTCCCATAAATACAGAAAATTTTTTGCGTTATCCAAGGGTTTGTGCTATACTTATTCTGGGTTATTATGAAAACAACGACAGAAAGCAGGAAATCCATATATGCTGCAAAACCCTCAGTTACATTATCTGGACAACGCGGCCACCACCATCGTAGCGCCCGAGGTGGCGGACGTCATAAACAAGGCCATGCGGGAGCACTGGGCAAACCCTTCCAGCCTGTACGGCCCGGGCGCGCGCAGTGAAGAGGCTTTGAACGCCGCCCGCGCCGCCGTGGCGCGCACGCTGGGCTGCAAAAGCCGGGAGCTGTACTTTACCTCCTGCGGCAGCGAGAGCAACAATCTGGCGCTGCTGGGCGCGGTGCAGACCCGCACCTTTGGCAAGGGCATCGTGGTGTCCGGCTTCGAGCACCCAAGTGTGCAGCGCCCGCTGGAGCGGCTGGCAAAGCAGGGCTATGATGTTACCGTGGTAGCCCCCCGGGCAGACGGCACGCTGGACATTGCCGCCATGCTGGAGCGGGTGGACAAAAACACCATCCTTGTGGCCTGCATGATGGTGAACAACGAGATCGGCACCCGCAACGATGTGGAGCGCCTTGCCGCCGAGGTAAAGCGCCGCAACAGCCGCACCATCGTCCATGTGGACGCAGTGCAGGCGTGGATGCGTGTACCCATCAAGCTGGACAACATCGATACACTCTCGGTGAGCGGCCACAAGATCCATGCCCCTAAGGGCATTGGTGCGCTCTACCTTTCCGACCGGCTGGTGCAGGCTTTCCAGCCGCCCTATCTGGGCGGCGAGCAGGAGCGGCAGATGCGCCCCGGCACTGAAAATCTGCCCTACGCCATGGGTCTGGCCGCAGCGGCCACCCGTCTGGCAAAGACCATGAAGAGCCGGGACACTGCCATGCGTGCGCTGAACCGACAGCTGCGGGAGGGGCTGAAGGCCTTCCCGGAGGTGGTCATCAACAGCCCGGAGAACGCTGTGCCCGAGGTGCTGAACTTCAGCGAGATGTGCATCAAGAGCGAGACCATGCTGGCTTTTCTGGCCGAGGAGCAGATCTACGTTTCCTCGGCCAGTGCCTGCGGGCGCGGTCAGCCCAGCCACACGCTGGCAGCCATGGGGCGCGACCCGCTGGCCATCGACACCGCCATCCGGGTGTCCTTCTGCGCCGACAACACCCCGGAGGATGTGGACGCCTTCCTCAACCGCTTCGAGGACGGCATGAAGCACTTGCAGAAGATCAGAAAGTAAAAACTGAAGCCGCAGAACGGCTGACAGTTTCTCTGAGGACCGTCCGCTGGGGTGGGACCCTGTTGCCCGCAGGGCAATAGGGCGGGCGATGGAATGGCTTGCAACAGCAACGACCGCCGCCAGCGGCGGAAACAGAGAGTTGCTGTTTGGGCAGCGGCCAGCAAGACGCAAGTGCCGCCCAAGGCACGATGCGAATGCTGGGTGCCGCAACCCGAACTCGTGTCCGAAGAGAAAGCTGTCAGCCGTTCTATGGGAAGATGCAGCTTACCTGCGCGACCCCAATGCGTGAAAGGGTGAATGGAAAATGACCGCAGTCATTTTCCATTCACAGATAAAAATAATTCATCCGCTGAATATGGCCAGAGCGAAAGCGGAGGCCATTATAAATCCCACATCAGGAGATGCAACATTTATGAAGGAAATTATTATGGGCTATCAGGGCGAAATGTCCCTGAAAGGCCTCAACCGCAACCAGTTCGAAGCAGCCATGATGAAGATCCTGCGCTACCGCCTTAAGACGGTGGGCAAGTTCAAGGTGTACTGCACCCAGTCCACCTTTTATATGGAGCCCGAGGAAGAGGACGTGGACATGGATCTCGCCTTTGAGCGGGTCAGCAAGGTGTTCGGCCTTGCCGCGCTCAGCCGCGCCGTGGTGTGCGAAAAGGATTTCGATACCATTTGCCAGACCGCTGAGGATTATCTGGGCAGCGCGCTGCACGGCATTCGCACCTTCAAGGTGGAAGCCCGCCGCGCTGATAAGACCTACCCCATGACCAGCCCGGAGCTGATGCGGGAGCTGGGCGCTTACCTGCTGGGCAAGCACAACTACCTGAAGGTGGATGTGCATAACCCGCAGTTCAAGGTCATCGTGGAGATTCGCGATTACGGTGCGTATATTCACGGCCCGAAAATACCGGGTGAGGGCGGTCTACCCGTGGGTACCAGCGGCCGTGCGCTGAATATGCTCTCCGGCGGCATCGACAGCCCGGTGGCAGCCTATCGTATGGCAAAGCGCGGTCTGGCACTGGATCACATCCATTTTGCGTCCCCTCCGTATACTTCTGAGCGTGCAAAACTGAAAGTAAAGGCTCTGGCACAGCTCATCACCGTGTATACCGGCAGTGCTAACCTGTTTGTGGTGCCCTACACCAAGCCGCAGGAATACATTCGGGACAACGCCCCGGATGTGCTGTTCACGGTGCTGATGCGCCGCAGCATGATGCGTATTGCAAACGTGATCGCCAAAAAGCAGGGCTGCGAAGCACTGGTCACCGGCGAAAGTCTGGCACAGGTGGCAAGCCAGACCGTCAAGGCGCTGCAGTGCACCGATGCCGCACAGGATCTGCCCATTCTGCGCCCGCTCATCGGTATGGATAAGACCGAGATCATTGAGACCTCCCGCCACATCAATACCTTTGAGACCAGCATCCTGCCCTACGAGGACTGCTGCACCATCTTCACCCCGCCGCACCCGAAGATCCGCCCCGAGCTGGAGGAGATCCTTGCTGCCGAAGCCGCTATGCCCGGCCTTGCCGCGCTGGAAGCCGAGGCCGCAGAGCAGACCGAGCGCATCCGGGTGCGCATCACCGATCAGGTAGAATTCGAGGGTTGATTTGTCCATGACAGCAGAGATCATCAGTGTGGGTACCGAGCTGCTGCTCGGCAACATTCTTAACACCAATGCCCAGTACCTCAGCCGGGAGCTGGCTGCACTGGGCATCACCGTCCGGCGGCAGAGCACCATCGGCGATAACCATGACCGTCTGGCGGATTTTGTCAACGAAGCAAAGCAACGGTGCGATTTGTTGGTGTTCACCGGCGGGCTGGGCCCCACGGCGGACGACCTGACCAAGGAGACGGTGGCCGCCTGCTTTGGCGACACCCTTACCTTTGACTCCGACGAGTGGCAGAAGATCGTGGACTTCTTTACCCGCACCGGGCGCGAGACCACCCCCAACAACCGCAAGCAGGCCATGGTGCCGGTGCACGGGCATAAGGTGGTCAACCACCACGGCACCGCGCCGGGTGCATGGTTCGAGCAGGACGGTCATTGTGCCGTGTTGATGCCCGGCGTGCCCCACGAGATGAAGGCCATGTGGGAGGAAAGTGTGCGCCCGCTGCTGCTGGCGCGGCAGAGCTGCGCCCTGCACAGCCTGACGCTGCGGGTGCTGGGCGGCGAGAGCAATCTGGAGTACCGGGTGCGTCCGCTGCTGGAGAACCCGAACCCGACCGCTGCCATCTACTGCAAGACCGGTGAGTGCGAGATCCGCATCACCGCCCGGGCACAGAACGACACCGAGGCACAGACCATGTGCCGCGCCTACGCCAAAAAGTTCTATGATCTGCTGGGCGATGCGGTGTATGATGAGGATGTCGCCGGGTTGGAAGAGACGGTGGTGCACACGCTGCAGGCCAACGGCCTGACCATTGCCACAGCCGAAAGCTGCACCGGCGGCATGATCGCCCAGCGCCTGACCAACGTGTCCGGCGCAAGCGAGGTGTTCGGCTACGGCTTTGTGACCTACTGGGAGCAGGCCAAGGCGAAGCTTGTCGGGGTAGACCCGGCGGTCATTGCGCAATATAATGTGGTGTCGGCTCCCGTGGCGGCGCAGATGGCGCTGGGCGCGGCAAAGGCCGCCGGTGCGGATATCGCGGTCAGCGTTACCGGTCTGGCAGGCCCCGGCGGCGGTGATGCCGTCCGGCCTGTGGGCACGGTGTATCTGGGCGCTGCCCGGGGAGACAAGGTCTATGTGAAAAAGCTGTTCGTCTCCCGCCCGGACCGTGCGCTCATCCGCGCCCGCGCCGCACAGACTGCGCTGGAACTGGCGCTGCGGCTGGCACAGGGCAAGACCCCTGCCGGTACGCAGGTGCTGCCCGAAAGCGCGCAGCATGACCCAGTCGCCCTGACCGCCTTGGACGAGACCCTGCGGGCAGAGTAAGGGCGGCCCCTGCGGCCGCAGGGGGGATGCGTCATGACAAAAGAAGAAAAGTGCCCGGCAGGCTGTGTGCTGCGGCTGTTCGGTGTGCCGGAGCAGACCGTGCAAAAGGCAGTGGAAACCCTGCCGGACACTTGGCAGGGCACCGTACACTGCCGCACCCGGGGCGCGGAAACGCTAGTGGCGCTGCAAAGCAGCACCCCGCAGCAGCTGCACCGGGCGGTACAGCAGTTGCGGACAAGCCTTGCCCCAGCGCTGTATGGGGAAGGGGAGCAGACCCTTGCCGCTGCCACAGTGCAGGCGCTGGAGCAGCACCGCAAGCTTTTGGTGTGCAGCGATGCTGCCGCCGGGGCGCTGCTGGAGACCCGGCTGGAGAACCTTCCCGGTGCGGAAAAGGTGTTCGATTTTGGCGCTATGAGCTACGCCAACGCCGCGCTTACCGCCCGGCTCAGCCGGAAGCTGCGTAAAGCCCCGCAGGCAGAGCCTGCCCGCACACTGGCGCGGGTGCAGGCCATGCAGCGGCTGACCGGCGCCGCGCTGGCGGTGGGCTGTGTGGAACTGCCCCAAAGCCGCCTGCTGCTGGTGGGCGGTAAAAAGGGTTGCTGGCTGCGGTGCGTATCGCCGGAGGAGAACCCCGGCCTGTGGCTGCTGGATCTGCTGCGCCGTGCCGCCTGTGGTCTGCCGCAGGCTGGGGGCACAAACTGGCAGCCTTACGGCAGAGCTGTGCCGGATGCAGCCCTGACCCCTGCCGTTCTTGCGGCTGCGCCGCCCACGCCGCTGAACCCGAAGCATCACCGGCTGGGCAAGGCACTGGTGGTGCTTTTGCTGCTGGCACTGGCAGCACTGGCTGCGGGCTGGTATTATACCGGCGGCGACCTTGCCGCCCTGCCTCAAAAACTGCAGAGCCTTGGCGCAGAAAGCCTGCCCCACGCCGGGGCAAGGCTGGTGTGAGCGCTGCGTTGGCGTTTTCACTTTCAATAGAAAAAACCAAGCCCGGAGGGTTCATAGACCTTCCGGGCTTGGTTTTTGCACTGGCGTCCCCGATGTGATTCGAACACACGGCCTTCCGCTTAGGAGTAGGGGCTGAAGCCATAAATCCTAGGCAAAAGTAGGTAAAACAAGTAACGTTTTATCAATGGATTTTTTGTTGCGCTGTCAATCCGAGTAAAGAACACAAACCCCGAAATAAAACGAGTAAAAGGCTTTTCATTAGCAGAAAATTAGCAGAGCTAATGAAAAGTGGAAGGTTCATTGTAAAATGCCCACCTTTCATTAGCTGGAAAGTGTACGTTTCCCTACGGATATTTGCTTGTTTAGCATTCGTGAACCAGACCATACAGCCGTAGCTGGTGTGATGGACAAATGTTTTCAATAGAAAAAGACCAGAGCTTTCTGCGAGAAAACTCTGGTCTATGTAACAGTGCGAATGGAAATGCGCATTGTCTTGTAAAAGGAAGGGGCTTATGGTATTCTTACGGGAGTAAAGGCACTGGATGCAAGGAACTTTGCGTGATTTTAGGAGTGTGCGATGGAAAAGAAATTTAATATTGTAGTCGGTGAAGATGGAACTGTAAAACTCCCAGATGCGGTTCTGGAAAAACTTGAAGTCAAACCCGGAGAGGAAGTTCGCTTCGAGGTAGATGACAATTTCTATGCAGTCAGGCTTCTATCGCGGATAGAAGCTGAACGCTTGGATTACTTGAATTGGATGCATAATAAACATTGCCCCTCTATTGAGGAAATGATTGCAGAGTCGAGAAAACAAGCCACTCAGAACATTGTGATCTCCCGTATCCTTGATGGGATGCCGGCAGAAAAAATCGCAGAAGGCTATGAAGTTTCACTCGATTATGTAAAACAGCTTACACATCAGCTGAAGATGGACATAGAGGAAGCTAAGGCGAAAAAACACAAAGAAACGGGATCATCCTAAAACAGATAGCGGCAGTTTTCCATATACGGAAAACTGCCGCTGTTTATGTATAGAGGCTTATAGGTTCTTTGCAAGATTTTTAATGAGTGTAGCCATAGAGGGGTCAGCCAGCAGTTTAGCAAGAGCTGCTGCCGCATCTGTATCGACGGGACTGGCTTTGGGAGTGGATTGCTCTGCGCGAGGGAGGACTTCAGGCTCTGCACCATGATGCTGATAGAAGAAATCGTCGAATCGTTGTGCGTTCAAACGCCGATCATCATCCAGAATGTGTGCGTACTGCTCGGTGACCATCGAAGCCTGTGCATGACCGGAATCGCCCTGCACGGCTTTGATATCGCCGCCGTTCAGCTTGAGCTTGTATGTAATGCTGGAGTGTCGGAAGCTGTGGAAAACCACTTTGGGGAGATCGTTTTCCTCAATCAGCTGCTTCAATGCACCGTTAATGGTGGATTGTTCGGTCGGCATTCCCAGCGGGCCGGCAACCACGAGATTATAGTCTGCATACTCTGCACCCAGTGCGTCCTTTGTCATGTCCTGCTCGGCTTTATAGTGGACAAGCATTTCAGCAACTGTTTTGGGGAGAAAAATGGTTCGGATACTGCTGTCTGTTTTAGGGCTTTTCAGAACCTGGACCGTGGTGCAGCGGGAACTCAGCGAGGGAAAACGAGTGATGACATTTTTATTTTCCAAGGCGTTCAGCGAAGCAATATCTACACGCTGCAATTCCTTATTTATGTAAATGGAGGCTCGCCCGGCTTCAATGCTTTCGGGGGAGATATCCACACAATCCCATGTCAGACCGAGCAATTCCCCTAAGCGCAGGGAACAAGAGAAGGAGAGGTTGATGCAAAGCCGGAGCCGTGGATCATCACAGACTTCTAAGGCATGGAACAGGGTCTCGGCAGTCCAGATATCACGCTTCTTTGCAGTGTATTTGGGCAAGGTGGCATAAATACAGGGATTCTTTTCCATAAGTTCCCACTTTACGGCCTGCTCAAAGGCACTTCTCAAAATTTTGTGAACCGAACGAACTGTGCCGGGAGAAACGTATTGATGCTGACGCTTTCCACACATAGGGTCAACGGCTTCGTATTTAAGCAGCCGCTGATAATATCCCTCAATTACGCGGGTGGTGAGATCTTGCAGCTTCATTGAGCCGATAAGCGGTTCTATGTAGTTTGAAATCAGTGCAGTGTTTGATTGATAGGTTGAAAGTGCCCATTTGGTTCTTCCGTACAGGGTGACGTATTCTTTAAGCAGGTCTTTTAGAGTTCGGCACTGGGGTGCCACAAAGGTACCGACGGATTCTTTGTATTCGACCTCTTTCTTACGGTTTTTGGCATCTGCAAGGTCGGTAAAGGTTTCCCATTTCTGCTTTAGCGTTCCATTAGTGTGTTTGTAGGTATAGACAACGCAGTATCGGTTATTGCGTTTGACAATGCTAGCCATTATACATCCTCCTCTACTTTACGTTTGGACTTCAGAACTTCATCGAAAGCATCTTTTTGGATGCGTTTTACCCTTCCCAACTTCATCGTTGGAATTCCTTCTTTGAGAACCCACGAGTCAAGTGTTGGGCGGCTGATTCCGTAAAAAGCCTGAATTTCCTGAAAACTGTAGTATTTCCCATTCTTGGGACATTGCAGTTTTAGCGGCGGCTCCTCATGCGTTTCTTTTTTCGATTTTTGAAGTTGGTATGTAGATTGGCTTTTAAGCCATGCCTTAAAACTTTTTTTGGTAATGCGCGGCCTGTCGGCCACGCGCTCAATGACGAAACAATCTCGGTATTTTTTGCAATCAAGAATCCCATAAACATTCTTGCGTGGGATACCGAGTAGTTTTGCCATTTCCGGGATGGAGATGGTTTGTGCTTCAATCTCCCGGTCACGCTCCCGGTCGGCTGCTGTGCGGTAGCGACTTTGTGATCGGTACCACCGCTCAAAGTCCTCTTTGGGAATTCTCATACAGAAGTCTGCCGTTTCTGTTTTCAACTTGCCCTGTCGGATGAGTGTATAGATCGTTTCGGGTTTCACCTTCAATATCTCGGCGGCGTCAGGAACGGAATAGGACCGTTTGCAAAGTTCCTCGCCCGGTGGCGAACCATTGACCTTATGATATTTGACCTGATTGGCATACCATTTCTCAAAGCTGGAAATAACGATACGCCTTTTGTCGTTTATCAGAATGACTTCAAAGAGATTCTTATGAAGCAGCCAATAGCTGTCTGTTTTGCCAAGGCCGAGAAGCTGCCGCATCTCACGAACCGACATGGTGGTTTTGGTAGTGGCAGGTTCAGCTTTTCCGTATAAGGGAGCCGAAGTATTCCGCATATCATCCATGAAAGACACCTCTCTATCTATGTAAAAGTTTAGCCGGGATTTCTCATCCCGGCTAAAGAATAGCAGATTTCGCGTGAAATGTTGAGGATGTCAAACAGCGGGATTGCGTTCAACAGTGCCATCATTGAGCCATGCTTCAAAGCTGGCTTTGGAAATACGGTAAGCGCCGCTTACCTTGAACCAGCGGAATTCATTCTGCTTCAGCAGACGGTAGACAGTGGGACGGCTCAGGAGCAGCATTTCCATCAGGTCTTCTACGGTATAGCAGCGGCTGTCCTTTGCTGTGGAAACAGGGGAGGAAACCGAGTTGGGCGAAGGTTCTTCATGGATAATCATTGGATAATACCTCATTAAATATACTTAAAGTTAAAACTTAAGCGGCAACGCAGCCCGGCGGCTGCCACCATTATAAATAGTATAGACCTGCTGAAGGTACTTCATCTTGCCGGGAAGGCTTACGCCTGCGGTTCGTGCAAGGCGAAAAATCGTGAATGCATCGACCTGCCGCAGTTTGGCAATCAGACGGCTTTTACTGTATTCGGAGTGGTACAGTTCTACAAAGCGGCAGATGCCGAGCAGATTTGCAGAACTCATGGAATCAGGTTCTCCGTCCCACGCATTCAGCAAAACATCAAGGGATTCGATATACAGTTCAGGACCAAGCCGGATGAATTCGTGATAGGCGGTTGCGATGCAGCTGATCCGCTGCTTGCCCCGGCCTTCTTCAAAAGAAAGATGAACGCCAGCCAATTCGGTGGCCTGCTGGAATGCAACGGCAGCAGGCTCCCCTGCAAAAATCAGGGCACGGAGCTTCTGCCCTGCACTCAGCCGTTCCGAAATGCCTGTCTGCTGTGCAAACAGGAGGGCTTCTTCCTGCTCGGTCATGTTAAAGTAGACCTTGCAGCGAATCTGCAGATCATCACCACCGTTCAGGAACTTCCGGGCAGCGATGGTGTTCTGCCCGTCCATCACATAGTAGTGACCATCCCGGAAGCTGATCTTCGGCTCATTGGCAACCCGCTCGTCAAATTCTTTTGCGATACGGGCAACACGAGCGGGGTGAAGAGCACGCTGATAAGTGTCGCGCGGCACGATCAGCTCACTGCTGTTCAGGCACATTTCATGGTAAGGTTTTACCGCTGCGTTCATCATAAAGGAACCTCCTTCTTTTTTTGCAGAAAATCAATTCCTGATTGGATAATCGAACCGATTTTCTTCTTTTCGTTATCGGATAAGCGGAAAGTGGAATACCGTTCATAACAGATATTCCAGCGGAACATAAGCGATTGAAGCGCATCATCCAGTTCTGCAACCATGAACTCAACAGAAGATTCCGTCGGGGTGGAGAGCATCCTTTCCGATATCTGCTCAATGCTATGTAGGTCGCCTTTTGTGTGCTTGGCGAGAGCAGGGGGCTGACTGTTCAGCACCCGAAGATTCTGAAACTGCTGGGAGAGCAGCTCTTTTGCAGCGGCGAGAACATCCTCCTGCGGAGGAGCCGTAAGGTATTTTCGGAATGACTTGTATCCAATGAACCCAAAGCTGTATTGCAGACACACTGACACTTGCCGCATTTCATATTTGGACAGGTGCCCAAGGTAGCTTAACACTCTGGATTTATCTGCGGGGCGCGGGCTTTCGCAAATCGCCATAGATGGCGCACTCAAAAAACGATTGTGCAGAATAAAATGCGTTGGCATATTTCGCTTTTTGATCTGTGTTGTCAGTGGAACGACCAGAAGAACATTGGAATAAAAATTACCGTCATCGTTTTGGACAACAATGGCAGGTCGGATGCCGCCTTGCTCGGAACCGCTGTAAGGATTCAGATCCATCATGTAGACATCCCCGCGCTTGTACATCCAGTTTGCGGGCATAGGCGGATACTCTTTCTCTTTTTTACCTCGTGTGGCCAATTTGGATTTCTCCTTTCTATCCGTATATGTAACAGTGGGCTGCTCGCACAGCCCACCCTACTATCTCAAACAGCAAATTGCTGTGATTTATAGTTCTATACCTTTCCGTATTTGTCCCCGACATCCCCGGAAACCGAAAACTCTGTTTTCGTGTGGGAAATCTTTCAGCCGTCCGGCAGCGTACCGAATCCATAGGGTTCTCACCTCTCCGTGGTTCTCACCGAGCTGCCCGAAGGCAGAAGTATCATTATTCTGTGATGGCTCTTAGCTATGGAGAAGCTGTCATCCATTTACCGTCAACCTACCGCTCATTCCCTCAGTGGGAGATCATCGCATTTGTTACGGACGTGGCTCATCATCACAGGAACGTGACTGAAGAATGCGTGTTCAATTTTCAAGGGGCGGGATAGCTTGAGGGCTGCTTTGAACGCTTGCCGAAGCTATGGCTGTATTGTAACCGATGCGGAACGAAATGAACAGGAACTCAGAGTTCACAATTTTTGAGGAAAATAGGAAGTATCGTTCCTGTTTCTCGATGAGCCGTCAAAAATATATTTCCTGACTTTATGTAAGAAATGAAGTATTATACTCGTAAGAAACTAACTTACGAGTATATAAATTCGATAAATACACTTTGGGGAGGGAACAAACTACCACTACTACATTTTCTCGAAAGGCGGATTTACGGACGGACTACTTCAGGCACAGGAACGCGGAGAAGTACAGCTGCTTACCCTTGCCGATATTTTTGAATAACACAAGAAACGCTCTTGCCGGTGTAAAACCGGCAGGAGCGTTTCTTGTTGAAGTGATTATAAAAGACCTTTGATTTTTTCAAGATGATCTATAGCGGCTTGCAGTTCATTTTGAAACTGATCCCTAGAAGGATCTCGGCCCAAAAGAAGATAATCCATACTGACATGGAAGTATTCTGCAATATCGATCAGGATTTTTACAGAGCCATTGGAGCTTCCCCTTTCAAGATCGCCGAGGTGTCGATGGGAAACACCAAGTTTTTCCTGCGATAACTTCGCATTTGTACGCAAAGTAAAAATACGGTTACCAATAGCATTCGGATCAAAACTCATGTGTGACCTCCAAATTTTCGATAAAGCGTGAGAAGTCGAAAACTCGGAGTTGCTACGGATATCTAGCCGCTTGGGGCATCCACGAAAAACGGACAAACATAAAGCCTGCTCCTTTTTACGGGAGCAGGCTTCCTGAAGGCTAAAAAAATAGCCGGACAACAACCAACTGAGGGATCTTCAAAGAAAATCTCTCAATCAGCTGTTGCCCGGCTATTTGGAGCACGTTTCATACATTGCCTTGCGGCAATGGCCCGTTGCTCGGAGCGAACAGTCCATATTCAGGGTGCAATGCACCCGTATTTGTTAAAATGACTGGAAAATCACCGGCATCTAAATGCCAGATCAAGTCTCAGGGTTTCTTTGCATCTATTGCACTTCA
This sequence comes from Faecalibacterium sp. I4-1-79, assembly GCF_023347235.1. GTDB lineage: Bacteria > Bacillota > Clostridia > Oscillospirales > Ruminococcaceae > Faecalibacterium > Faecalibacterium tardum. Next base: position 907,130 of record NZ_CP094467.1, read on the forward strand.
CTTGTAGTATACCTGAACACCCCTCGATTTTTTGGTATAACTTATTTCCACAAACAGGGCAAAATCTCCAGCCTATGCTAAATTCTGCCTGCTGTGTAGTAGTCGGTGCTTTACCGGCAAAGGGACGGTTCTTTAACTGAATCATATTCATTCTCCAAATCGCATGATGTCCAATGGATGGCAGTGGATGGGTTTGCCTTTTATAACCTGCATCTGCTGCAGTCTGATCCTGATTGCAGACCAAGAAACCCCAATCCGTCGAGCCATCTCCAGAATTTTTTCATAGTTAGGGTCAGACACTGATTTGTACAGAATCCCATTTGGCAGAGTCAACGCTACACGTTCTATTTCGGCATTGATCAGAAATGTTGGCATCAGCAGCTCTGCTGCAAGGGTATCCGCCTGCCATTCTTCCCACGAGGGCTTTCCGTTTCTCTCCCGATAGGCAATGTGCCCACGGCACTTGACTGCTTTTCCGTAGTCGTTCGGAAACAGATCAGCCAAAATCTGATGTGCTGCTTCATGCGCTATTGTGAAATTCCGGCATCCAGTGCATCTGTCTGCCGCAAGAGCAGAATCGATTACGATATCCCTCGGCATAAATACTTCAACAAGCTTTGTTCCATCCTCAAGGGTTGCTGTGAAGCTACATCTCTGGAAAACCGTTAATCCAAGGATGTGACCATCGCTACACAGCGGCAACATCTTCAGGTTCAGTCCAAGAACAGAATTTGCAAACTGCTCTGGGTTAATAGGAGCGGGGTCATTTTTGCTTATTCCGAAGAGTGCATAGTACATTTCAATATATTTGCCTGCTATGCACGAGAGTTCTGCACGCGATAAGTATCTTGCCATTATGAAGCCCTACCTTCTGATGTGGCACAGTAGGCTTCCACGAACCACTTGCCCTTTTCAAGCCAAAGATTCCGCTTCTGCCCGCAAATCAGGCAGGTGAAGCAATGCCCTTTCACGCCAAAACGTGATGTACCGTGCTTGACTGCCAAGACACGATCAATTCCATAAGTACGAGTCTTGTCATAGTTTATGGCAAGAGGACGGATCTTGCCGTCAGGAGTAAAACGAACATCCACTTCGACGTATCTTTTCTCACGGCGAAGGTTGTAATCACCACACATCAGAATTCCTCCTTTTTGCAGATTTATCAGAATGCAGCGTGTATTACTTGCGAATCATACTGCGTGCCACGAGCTGCTTTTCGTTTAACAGAGGAACGGACACTGTATGCTTTTTCCACTCATCCATAGAGCAGGTTACTGCTTTGCACAGACGGCATTTTGTCCAGCCGTCGGTTGCATCAAGATCTACATCATAGTTCATGGTTCCGCACATCGGGCATCTTAAATTTTCTTTTCTCATATTATCACCTCTCAAAAACGCCAAATATACACGATTTCGGTCCAGAATCAACACCAAAAAGCTGTTATTTGCGAATTTGATTCGATTATACGCCCACTTTATGGAGATACCAATTACGCATTTGTCGCCATTTTGGAGATTTCTTGTTGATTTCTTATCTTTTCTATACTATAATAGAGCTACCGGATCACAAAGGAGTGTTCTTGCTATGAAAAAGAAAACTGCGCTCACCAAAATGCACATAGCCCCATCTACGGTGTGCTATGATGCAGTCGCCGCAAGGGATAGTAATGAGGTTGGTCTGATTCTCGCAGCTGTACGAAAAAGGAATGGCTATTCACTTGTAACTTTCTCCGAACTTCTCCGCCACTATGGCGTCGATGTCAGTGACAAGGGAATCAGTAAATGGGAAAAAGGATACACCACTCCCAGCATCTACCAACTGGTTGCGATCTGCCACGCATTGAACATCAAGGAAGGACCTTCCTACTTTACAAAGACCTTTCAGAAACCCGCCCTTCTAAATGCCATCGGGCAAAAAAAAGTCGCCGAGTACGAAATGGACTTGATTGCATCTCGGCGCTACCAGCCAGGCACAGAAGAGCCTGCGAAAATCGACTGCATAACGATGCCAGTATCGGCAGGTCTAGGAGCTTTTCTTGAAGGTGAAATGTTTCAACAGATACAGGTGCCTGCCAGTAGCGTTCCGGCAGGGACTGAGTTTGGGATATACGTTAGTGGCGATAGTATGGAGCCGCGTTATCATGACGGACAAATCGTATGGGTGAAGCGCTGCGAAGAACTTGAATGCGGGGATATCGGTATATTCGTATATGATGACTGTGGATATCTGAAAAAATACGATGAACATACCCCAGATAAGTCTCAAGCAGAGTTCTTTACCGACAGCTATGGCGTGGTGCATAACCAACCGGTTTTGGTTTCTCTTAACACCAAATATTCACCGATCCTTATATCTCCAGAGCAAAGATTCGAGGTTGTTGGAAAAGTTTTGAACTAAAAAGATGGGAGGAATTTTCGTGGATACGATCAAGCGTGTTCAGGATTTGATGCAAGCGCGTGATATGAATCTGTGTGTGTTGGCAAAGAAATGCGGAATATCGTATTCCACGATCCAAACCACTGCTCGTCGGGGAGGCCAGTTAAGCGTAGAGACGATTGAAAGAATCTGTCTGGGTTTGGAAATTACACTAAAAGACTTCTTTGATTCCTCATATTTGTAGTAAAAAGCCGCTCACCATGCTGGAAACCTGCACGGTGAGCGGCTTTAATACTGCTTCTATTTATCCTTTGGCAACCTCCAGATAAACGCTATTCTCCATGCTCATTACTATTGAAGGAATATACGGGATCGCATTGTCATTATACCGTGTGGAAATAGTGGTCGATTTCATCTCTGTATGAGTTGCTAAATCATAAAGTGACCAGTTGCGTTCTTTACGGTGGGCGGTTATAGTATTCAGAATATTATCCGCCGCCGCTCCTCACTTTCGCACAATAAACTTTTGCTTATTATACTGTACTACGCAAAAAACATATGCCTTCTCGTCGCATAAAAAGTACGAAGTTCGGGAGTGTTAAAATCATGGATAGCCTGTCCGCATTTGACGATTTATACACTGCCATCGAAGCGTGCCTCATTTACCCTGATGAAGTCATCGATCGTTTGGCACGGGCATTCTACCCAGCCATCCTTGCCTGCTGGAACAGCGAGGAAGGCCAGCGTGAGTTTGCTGCATGGCAGGCGGAACAGGTTCATCTTGCTGGAAAAGAGAAGCAGGAAGTTCCCGCTGGGGAACTCCCTGCTGTACATATCATTCTTGTCTGTGGCTTTTGGCAGGGTACGTCCGGGTGGGCGCACCCTGTTTTTTTGTTTTTAATAAACAAGATGGAGCAAATCGGCCAGTACGATCATAGCAACAATTATAGCAAAAAGAAACACGGGCAATCAATCTCCGGGCTGTGATATGGGATTACCCGGCCAAATTGATTCTTTTCCGCAAGCTCCCGGCACTGCATTGCATCCAGATGCACCGGATACCGCAGGAAGAGCATCTGCCCGTTTTTCAGCATTTCTGCGCTCAGGCTGCCCGCATCCGGGGTGCCTGTCATGATGCCGTGTGCTCCGTGCGCCACCATTTCGCGGGCGCGCTGCCCGGCTTTTCCTGCCAGCTGCGGTCCGCTGAGAAAGACAACGCCTTTTTCCCGGCTGAGGAAAGCATCCGGCTGCACCCAGTCCGCAAAATGCGGCGGCACAGGCAACAGCCACGGTCCACCCAGCTGGATCTGCTGTAGCTGACGAAGGAAATGCGCATCGCCGTAAAATTTCAGATTCGGTGCAAAGCGTTTCAGCAACAGAAGGATCTCCGGCCCTCGGCCATATTTCGGCACCGGGAAGAACAGGAGCTGTGTCTGTTTCAGGCACTGCACGGTCTCCACACAGAGTTTTTTGACGCAAGTGTTCCAGTCTGCGTCCGTGCTGCCGTAAGCCGCATCCAGAACGGCCAGATCTGCCGTCTGGCTCCGCAGCGGGTCACAGGGGTAGAGCGGGCTGTGCTCTGCATAGTCGCCAGAAAAGAGAATGCTCTTTCCGTTCCATTCAAATCGCAGCCAGACGCTGCCTGCGCAGTGCCCGGAACGCCCCCATGTGACCTGCAGGCCGGGCAGTTCCGGCACAGAGCCGGAGCCTTTGCAAGGGCAGAGACTTTCCAGCGTTTGGATATGATTCAAGGAAAAGGGCAGTTGGGTCAGAGTAGGCAGCGTAGCATAGACCGGCCCCTGATACCCCTGCTGCGCCAGCCACGGCAGCGCCCCGGTGTGGTCTGCGTGGCTGTGGGTCAGAAAGACAGCCCGCAGTTTTTGAATCTGCTCTGCATTCAGCCGGGGCAGGTCGTCCTCTGCGCCAGCCAGCAGACCGCAATCCACCAGAAAAGCAGCACTATTCTGTTCCACATAAAAGCAGTTGCGGCCATGTTCGCCGCAGCCCCCGGCAATAAAAAGTTCCATCTCAATGCACCTTCCGATGATCGATCACCGTGTTCAAGATCAGCAGTGCCGTGGTCGAAAACAACACACACAGCACCGCCATCGCCATGCCAACCGAAACGCTGCCCTGCTCAAATTCCCGCACGATAAAGGTGGAGACCACCAGTGTGTTGGGCGGAGCGATCAGACTTGCCGTTACCAGTTCCCGGAAAGCGATGATGAAGGTCATCATCCAGCCGGTGGCGATGCCCTGCCGGATCAGCGGCAGGGTGATACGCCGCAGGATGTAAACCGGGCTTCCGCCGAACACCTGTCCTGCCGCCATCAGGCTGTCACTGATTTGGGTAAAGGACGAAGTGACGTACTGCACCGTATAGGGAAGAAACAGCACCACATAGGCCAGAACCATGATGCCCATAGTGTTGTACAGCGGCAGGATGTTGTAGATTTGGTTCCAGAATAGCATAATTCCAATGACCAATACAATACCCGGCAGCATTTCCGGCAGCAGACCAATGGCTTCTACCACCTTGCGCAGTTTGGAGTGCGACTTCCGCACCGCCAATACCAGCAGAGTGCCCAGCACTGCACAGATGGTAGCCGAAGTGACCGCAAGAAAAACGCTGTTCTTCAGAGCACTCAATCCCTTTTCGTTCTCGGTGAACAGTTCTACATAATGTGCGATGGTAAAGTTGCCCGGTGCCAGACCGTAGCCGCGGAGATTGATGAGAGATGTGGAAATGACCGAGAAGTACGGAACCCCAACTGCAATCAGCAGCACCAGAACGGTATATGCCCACGCAGCGACGGTGGCTCCTTTGCCCATGGACTGCTCTACGCGGCGGGCACCCTTGCCGCTGACCAAATTGTAACTTTTGCGCGTGGTAATGTAATTTTGCAGCATCCACATACACAGACAGATGCCTACCAGCACGGAGGAGAGCGTGGCTGAACTGCCAAAGTCGATGGGGGCTACGGTGGCGTGGCGGTGGATCTCGGTGGTAAACACCTCAAACCCGATGCGCTTGCCCAGCGTAGAAGGCGTGCCGTATTCAGACAGCGTTTTCACAAACACCAGCAGCGCACCGATGGCGTAGTTGCCGGAGAGCAGCGGCAGAAAGATCTTGCGCATCCGGGCAGAGAATCCGGCCCCAAACACAGCACCTGCCTCTTCCAGACTGGAGGGGATATTCAGCATGGCGTTTTTGAGCATGGTGAGCATGAACGGAAAAACGTGCAGGCTCATCACCAGCACCAAACCGCCCAGAGTGAAGAAGATCTTTTCGCACCCGGCAGCTGCGGGGATCAGCTGCTGCAAAAGCCCCTTTTTCTGCATAAATAAGATCCAGCCCATGGAGGCAATGTAGGGCGGCGTCATGAACGGGATCATAAAGAGAATGTCAAAGACACGGTAGCGGGCAAACTTTGTCCGGGAGAACAGATAGGCCAGCGGTGCGGCAATCAGAGTAGACAGCAGCACCACCAGCACACCCAACAGCAGCGAATTGCCGATCATGTGGGCGTTTTCCGGGTTCAACAGCGTCTGCACAGCGGGAGAAAAGTCAAGGCGGCCATTCTGCATGACCGCCTTGGCAAAAATCATTCCCACAGGACAGACGATCAGAAAGATCAACACCACTGCCAGCAACAGCAGCGGAAGATTCGCCTTACGATTCGTCTGTTTCATGGAGCGTTACCCGTTGCTGGCACCGCAGATCTGGTTGATCTTTGCGGCATCATCGCTGGCTTCCGCCATCATCTTGTCCCAATCGGGCGTGATCTGAGGAATATCCTCCAGATTGCTGCGCTTGTCGCACTTGATGTCGGTGCGGCCGGGCAGCAGATAAGCATTTGCCACCAGCTGCTGTGCCTCATCGCTGAACAGATAATCAACAAATGCCTTGGCATTGTCCATGTTGGGAGCCGTTTTCAGGATCATTGCCGGGCGGGGGTTCACGATGGTGCCGCCTGCCGGGTAGTAGATGTCCAGCGGCTCGCCCTTATTCTTGGAAGAATAGGCGTTGTAGTCCACGCCGGCCACAAGGATGCCCACTTCGCCGGTGGTGACAGCTTCCAGTGCAGCCTTGTTTGCGCCGGGGACCGTCATACCGTTGTCGGCCATAGCCTGAAAATCATCCCAGCCATTCTTGACCACATAGCCTGCCACAAAGTCCTTGCAGGCACCGGACTTTTCCGGGTCGGGGATGGCCAGCTGATCCTTATACTCTGCGTTGCCAAGGTCTTTCCAGTCGGCATCAAGCGTGGAGAACACCGTGGTGTTATAAATAACGCCCACAGCGGATGCACTGTAACCAAACAGCACACTGTCGTCATCCAGCCAGCCGTCCACGATGAGGTCGGCGTTTTCCGGGGTGTAGCTTTCCAGCTTGTCATCTGCTTTCATGGACAGACCATCCGACCAGGAAGCCAGAATCACTACATCGGCCACAGGGTTTGCTGCTTCGGCTTCCAGACGAGCGAGGATCTCGCCGGTAGTGCCCTGAAACTGCTCTACCTCGATACCAGTCTTTGCCGTAAAGCCCTCGGCCAGCTTATCGGCCAGACCAGCCGGAGAAGGCATATAGACCGTCACTTTGCCGGTGCCGGATGCGGCAGCGGGAGTGCTATCGCTTGCCACGCTGGAAGAAGCTGTGCTGGAAGCAACCGTGCTGCTTGCGGAGCCGCCGCAGGCGGTCAAGGCGGCAGCGGCAGTCAGAGTACCCGCCACAGCAAGAAAATTACGACGGCTGATTTTATAATTACGCATAAGGATTCTCCTTTTTCATTTCCAATGATGTATCATCAAGCCGCACCTTGCGGCAGGAAGCTGATTCAGACGGCAACGATGGCACTACGGGGCAGATAAAGCGAGATCTTTTCGCCCACCGAGACCCGTCGGGGGCTGATATATGTCCAGTCCTGTCCGTTGTGGTTCAGCTGTAGCTGGTAGCTGCTGCCAAGGAACTGCACCGCCGTGACATCGGCATCGTATTTTTCGGCCTGCTCGGTGGGAACCGTCTGTGCCTGTTCCGGGCGGAACAGATGATTCTGGTCGAGCCAGTTGGAAGAGCCTACAAATCGTGCCACGAACTCCGTTGCCGGATGGGAATAGATTTTTTCCGGGGTATCATACTGCTCAATTTTTCCGGCGTGACAGACCGCAATTGCATCGCTCATGCTCATGGCCTCAATCTGGTCGTGGGTCACAAACACGCCGGTAATGCCCAACTTGGTGATCAGCGTCCGCAGTTCCGAGCGCATCTCTTCCCGCAGCAGTGCGTCCAGTGCGGAAAGCGGCTCGTCAAACAGGATGCAGGCCGGTTCAATGACGATCGCGCGGGCAAATGCCACACGCTGCTGCTGACCGCCGGACAGCTGATGAGGATACCGCTGGGCAAAATCATCCAGCTGTACAGCGTGGAGTGCATTTTTCACCTTTTCGTCCAATTTGTCCGTCTTGCCAGCCGCCCGCAGGCCAAAAGCCACATTTTCAAAGACAGTCATGTGCGGCCAGAGGGCAAAATCCTGAAACACAAAGCCAAGGCCGCGCTTTTCGGGCGGGATATTGATCTTCTTTTCCGAGGAGAACACACAGCGATTCTCAAACCAGATCTCACCGCTGTCCGGCGTTTCCAGTCCGGCGATCATCCGCAACAGGGTGGTCTTGCCGCAACCGGAAGGTCCCAGCAATGTGGTCAGGCTGCCGCTTTGAATGACGAAGCTGGTAGGCTGGATCACCTGCTTTGCGCCAAAGGATTTTGTAACATGAACGAGCTTGATCTCCATATTTTGCACTCCTACTTTTGATACCTGCTCTATGGTAGCACGAAGGATTTGTGCAAACTATCCTGCTGGGGTAAAGCTTATGTAAAAGTTTGGCAACAAAAATTTCCCGCCAAAGAAAAACTCTGGCGAGGGCGAGCGCTGCATCACCGGAAAAATTGCATGGGTTTTACCACAATTTGATTGTAACTTCTCCGGGATCATCTTATAATAATAGATACTTTCTTTCAACAAGTGAACCGAGGGCAAAGCCATGACGTATAAGGACATCAAATACAACGAAGAAGTCAACGAACTGCTGAAAAAAGGCAATCAGAATCTGGGCTTGCTGGGCTATACCGACCACTCGCAGGCTCATTGCGTCCGGGTAGCAGAAACCGCTGCGCATATCCTGAAAAAATTCGGTTATTCGGAACATGACATCGAGCTTGCCCGGATCGCAGGCTATATGCACGATATCGGAAATGCCATCAACCGGAACCGCCACGCCGAATACGGTGGGCTGCTGGCCAATGAGATTCTCAAACAATATGACCTGAGCATTCCGGACCGCATCACCATCGTATCTGCCATTTCCAATCACGATGAATCTACCGGCAGAGCTGTGGATCCCATCTCGGCAGCCCTCATCATCGGTGACAAGACTGATGTGCGCCGCAGCCGCGTGCGAGAAAAGCCAAAGGCAACCTTTGATATCCATGACCGGGTCAATTACGCGGTGACAGGCCAGACTCTGAAAATCAACACCGAGAAAAAGGTCATCTCACTGAATCTGCAAATCGACACCGACATTTGCAGCATGTACGAATATTTTGAGATTTTCCTGCAGCGGATGCTGATGTGCCGCGGGGCTGCCGATATGCTGGGAACAACCTTCAAGTTAACGGCCAATGGGGCCAAAGTTCTTTAATGTGTGGCCATCTCCGCAAAGAACAGGAACCAGCCTTTATAATAAAAAACAAAAAGTCCCGCCTGAAAGTAAAGCCTTCACTTTCAGGCGGGATGTCTTTCAATATGACTGCTATGGCGGCATGCGTGACCATATCCTGTCAGATACAGCGTACTCCAGAGGTTATCTTCCGAGGCGTGCAGATAATCATAGGTCAGGTTTTCATCCACACGCTCAACGATGCAACCACCCGCCATCAGCGTTTCCAGTTTTTTTGTGATTGTACTGCCGGCATAGTCGATAAAGGAACGGATGATGACATTTCTTCCTTGGTCAAAATGCGCTTGGTCACCCGCTCGGTGCGCTGCTTTTCTGCGGCAAGTTGCTCATCATAACGGCAGCAATAAGAGCGGGGCCTTGCAAAAGGCTCCACTCTTATCATAACGGACAGATTGTATGGGTGAAGCGCTGCGAAGAACTTGAATGCGGGGATATCGGGATATTCGTATATGATGACTGTGGATATCTGAAAAAATACGATGAACATACCCCAGACAAATCCCAAGCAGAGTTCCTTACCGACAGCTATGGCGTGGTGCATAACCAACCGGTTTTGGTTTCTCTTAACACCAAATATTCGCCGATCCTTATATCTCCAGAGCAAAGATTCGAGGTTGTTGGAAAAGTTTTGAACTAAAAAGATGGGAGGAGTTTTCGTGGATACGATCAAGCGTGTTCAGGATTTGATGAAAGAGCGTGATATGAATCTATGTGTGTTGACAAAAAAATGCGGAATATCGTACTCCACGATTCAAACCACCGCCCGTCGGGGAGGGCAGTTAAGCGTAGAGACGATTGAAAGAATTTGTCAGGGTTTAGGAATTACATTAAAAGACTTCTTCGATTCCTCCTACCTGTAAATATAGGGGCAGCAAAAAAAGCCGTTCGCCACGCTGGAAAATCTGCGTGGTGAACGGCTTTAATACTGCTTCTATTTATCCTTTGGCAATCTCCAGATAAACGCTAATCTCCATGATTGTTACCATTGAAGGAATACATTTGCGACGATCTTCGGGCATACCGAATAAGATTTGCATTGGCAGTTGAAAACAGCTCAGGTTACCTATTGCAATTCTGACTATTTGGAATATACTTGTAAGTATCAAATTATTTCACTGTATGAGGACATCCGCACCAAACTTATCCAGTCCGGTGTAATGAAATGCAGAGAATAAAAGACAAAATTGGTATGTTCCACGAAATTTAGGGAGAAAACTGAGCAAGTAGGAAGGCGGAATATATATGAAACAAGATACTTTAGAGGGCAAAGCAAAAACAAAAAATGGGGTAAAACGGCTGTGTTTTTCCATAATCTGCATTCTTCTGGAAGTGATTTTTATTATTACTATCGTAACACGCTTGAATGAATATGCAGAAGTCATAAATTTATTTACAAGGATTTTGAGTGGGATCTTGGTTTTGGGATTGTACGCATCAAATAAGACATCCTCTATGAAAATGCCTTGGGTCATCTTAATTCTAATTTTCCCAATTATGGGTGTAGGCCTGTATTTGTTGATTGGTTTGAATGGTGGCACACATAAAATGCGTGAGCGGTATGCAGAAATTGATAGCAAATTGTTACCAATGCTTCCGGACAGTCAGGAGTGTTTGAGCAGAATAAAAGAAACAATTCCGAAAGCAGGAAATATAGCAAGTTACATACAAAGAAATTCGCAGTATCCAATCTATCAGAATACGGATATTGTGTATTTTGATGAAGCAGTGAAAGGATTAGAGGCACAGCTTAAGGATTTGGAGAAAGCACAAAAGTTTATCTTTATGGAATATCATGCGATAGAAGACGCTGAAGCATGGCATAAGATTCAAGATGTTCTGGAAGAGCGAGTAAAAGCAGGTGTGGAAGTTAGAGTATTCTACGATGATATGGGTTCTATAGGCTTTATTAACACAGATTTTGTGAAAAAAATGGAGACAATAGGAATTCATTGCCGTGTATTCAATCCGTTTATGCCAGGTTTAAATCTGTTTTTGAACAATCGTGATCATAGAAAAATAACAGTTATTGATGGAAAAGTCGGATTTACAGGTGGATATAATCTAGCAAACGAATATTTTAATTACACACACCCGTATGGACAGTGGAAAGATACAGGTATTCGTTTAGAAGGAGATGCTGTTCAGTCGCTTACAGTGACATTTTTAGAAATGTGGAATGCTGTTAGTGAAAAAGCTACGAATGATACTGATTTTAGTAAATACATTATTCATTACGATTATAAAGCACAGCAAACAGGTTTTGTTCAGCCTTATGCAGACAGTCCTATGGATAATGAGCAGGTCGGAGAAGAAGTTTATATCAGTATGATAAATAAAGCCGAAAAATATTGTTGGTTTATGACTCCATATCTAATCATAACAGACGAAATGACGCATGCGTTATGTCTGGCTGCTAAGCGAGGGGTAGACGTAAGAATTATCACACCTGGTATCCCTGATAAAAAATTCATTTATAATGTAACTCGTTCTTTTTATCATGGATTAGTTAAACATGGTGTTCGTGTTTATGAGTGGACTCCTGGTTTCTGTCATGCAAAAATGAGTGTGGCAGATGACTGTATGGCAACTTGTGGAACAATTAATTTGGATTATCGAAGTTTATATCACCATTTTGAAAACGGCTGTTTTATGGCAGATTGTCAGGCAGTTGTGGAAATAAAAAATGATCTGATAAGAACGATGGGAGAATGTCGTGATGTGACAGACCAATATCAAACCGGACGAAGTGCATATTTGCGACTGGGACAATTATTTATGAGATTATTTGCTGGATTGCTATAAGAATCTGTTGAAACGACCTTTCAAAAAACAGTTGATTTAGAAGTTAACTGTTTTTGAAAGGCCGTTTTTGCTATATCTAACAGTCTGTTGTACAAAGAAGATTTTGCATGGATGAAAAAACAAACCTTGTTGAGGTTAAATTGAGTTTTCTATTGTATTGTATTGCTAATGAATAAGAATAAGAAATAAAAAGGAATCAGGTGATGTACAATGAAAAAGCATAAAATATGTAAAATTCTTCTTGTTATACTGGCAATTTTTTTATGTGTGGCTTTTTATGAATTGCTCGGAATCTGCGTTGCATATAAAAAGCAGCCGGAAGTGTCCAATACAACCAAAAAAGAAACAAAAAATGGGTCATGGAACGAATGCAGTGAAAATACAGAACGGGCAGTAATCATAGAAAAGAATCCAGAAGCGCTTTTACAAAGAGTGCGTTTGATCAAGAATGCAAAAAAGGAAATTATTCTTTCTACTTTTGCATTTCAATCCGATGAAAGTGGAAAATTGATCTTAGTAGCACTGCATGATGCGGCAGACAGAGGTGTACATATTCGTCTGTTAGTAGACGGAATGGAGAGCTGGATTGATATGGAAGGAAATCCGTATTTCTATGGATTATCTTCCCATGAGAATGTTGAAATTAAACTGTATAATAAGGCCAATCCGTTGAAACCGTGGAAAATAATGGGTAGAATGCATGATAAATATTTGATTGCAGATGGAAAGAGATATATTCTTGGGGGAAGAAATACATACAATTATTTTCTGGGTGATTTTCCGGGACATAAGAACTATGACAGAGACGTGTTAGTGGTTTGCGATGAACCTGAGAAAGATAATTCAGTTAACCAGTTGTTAGAGTATTTTGAAACGATATGGGAACAAGAAGACAGTGATTATTTTCATGACAATAAAAAACTGGCAAATAGAAAATCTGTAAAGAACGCAGTTTTAGAGTTGCAGAACGGCTATCAGAAATATTTTGAAGAGAATAAGGAAAGAATCTGCGATACCGATTACACGGACGAAACTTTTGAGACAGAAAAGATTGCATTAGTGTCAAATCCTATTCACACAGGTTCCAAAGAACCAGTAGTGTGGTATCAGTTGGGAGAATTGATGAAAAATGCAAAAAATCGTGTGAAGATCCACACGCCATATATTATCTGTAATGATATGATGTATAATACATGGGAGGAGATTGCAGAGAACGTTTCAGATTTTTCTATCATGACAAATTCAGTTGCGAATAATGGGAATCCATTTGGGGCTGCCGATTATGCGAAAAACAGAAATAGAATCTTAAGTACAGGAATTAATATCTGGGAATATGAAGGCGGTTATTCATACCACGGAAAAAGTATTCTGATTGACGATGATCTGTCTGTAATCGGTTCCTTTAATATGGACATGAGAAGTGCATATCTGGATACGGAACTGATGCTTGTAATTCGCAGTAAAGATATTAATAAACAGTTGGAAGAGGGCATGATGGAATATGAAAGAGTGTCCCGCCAGGTATTGGAAGATGGAACCTATCGTGATCCATATCATGTAGAGCCAATCGAATTAACAAAGAAACGTCAGAGAAAAATATTTTTGGTACAGCATCTGCTTGGATGGGCAAGGTATCTGTTTTAATAAGGAGGAAGGAAAACGTGTTTCAAATATTGATTGTAGAAGATGATAAAGAATTAAGCCAGCTATTCCAAAAAGTGCTTGAGAAGAATGGATATCAAGTCAAAAGTGCATCGGATGGAGCACAGGCATTAGAAGTATTGGTTAAGGAATATATTGATCTGATCATTTCTGATATTATGATGCCGGTTATGGATGGTTATGAACTGGTGTCGGAACTCCGTTCAGCAGGATATCAGATACCTGTACTTATGATCACTGCGAAAGGTTCCTTTGATGATATGCGCCAGGGATTTCTTTCGGGAAGTGACGATTATATGGTAAAACCGGTAAATGTGAATGAAATGGTTTTAAGAGTCGGAGCACTGCTTCGCCGTGCACAGATACTGAATGAACACAAAATTGTGATCGGCTCAACAGAGTTTGATTACGATGCAATGACGGTTACAACTGATAAGGAAAGTCTTGCTTTGCCTAAAAAAGAATTCCTGCTTTTATATAAGCTTGCAGCTTCGCCAGGCAGAATATTTACAAAACAACAGTTGATGGATGAAGTATGGGGATACGAGACGGAGGCAGACCCACATACGATAGAGGTACATATAGGAAGAATCAGAGAGCGTTTTAAAGATAACCCTGATTTTGAAATCGTAACAATGCGTGGAATTGGATACAAGGTGGTGAAAAAATAATGGAACAAAAGAAAGAAAAAGGATTGCGGATCCGATCCTGTCTGACTGGTGCAATCTGGCTGGCACTTGTATTTTCAACAGTCATATCTGCTTTATTATTTGCTTTTTTGAATCATTTTTTTAATCTGCCGGGCAGCATACCTGTGCTTGGCTGGCTTTTGATTTTCAATACATTGATTGCAGGGCTGATCACTTCCTTTATTAATGCAAAGTTACTGGAACCAATTACAAGACTTAGTAAAGCAATGAAGGAAGTTTCTCGGGGAGATTTTGAACAGCATTTGGAAACGAACAGCCGTATAGCAGAAGTTGGAGAATCTTATCAAAGTTTTAACGTTATGACAAAAGAACTTCGTGCAACAGAGGTGCTGCAGATGGATTTTGTATCTGATGTTTCTCATGAGTTTAAGACCCCGATTAATGCCATTGAAGGATATACAATGCTGCTTCAGGGAGAAGAACTGTCTCCGGAACAAGAGGAATATGTAGAAAAAATCTTATTTAACACCCAAAGACTTTCCGGATTGGTTGGTAATATTTTGCTGTTATCCAAGTTAGAGAATCAGAATATACCAATGAAAAAAACAGAATATCGTCTGGATGAACAGATCCGCCAGGCAGTTCTTTCATTGGAAACAAAATGGACAGAAAAAGAAATTGGTTTTCAGGTAGAATTGGAGGAAGTTAAATATACTGCGAATGAAGGACTTTTTATGCATATCTGGATAAATCTTTTAGATAATGCGATTAAGTTCAGCCCTTCAAAGGGGACAATTACGATGTTTCTGAGACAAGAACAGGATTCTGTTAAGTTCATTCTGGAAGATGAAGGACCAGGAATAGAGGATGATGTAAAATCCAGAATATTTGACAAGTTCTATCAGGTAGATGGATCTCATAAAGCAGAAGGAAATGGCCTAGGTCTTGCACTTGTAAAACGGATTGTAGATAGTGCCGGAGGAACAATCAAAGCAGAAAACCGTGAATATGGTGGATGCAGATTTGTTATAGAGCTGCCAAAGCAGAAAGATGAGATTATCTAGTTTTAAGATAAATTAGAAGATGGGAGAATTTATATGACATTTTATCAGGAGTTGCAGTTAAATCAGGCAGGTTCTAAAAACCTGTTGAAAAAGAGTGAAACACTAAAAGAAAAATTATATCATATGTGGGTATATCTGGTGAAGATAGCTGCTACAATGGCATTTTGTTTTTTCTTTGTTAGTATTTTCAGCATCCTATTTGGAAATGAGAACAGCATTGTAGGTGTAGTAGTCTTATTATGTCTCATGGTGTTTAGGAATGCGGATCTGGGGATCCACACCGGACAATCTACGATGCTTTTGGCTTTGTTCTTTGTAATTATGACTGTATGTCCGCATTTAGCAAATCAGTTTTCACCGGTATTGGGAATGCTGTTAAATATTGCGGCACTGGCTGTGTTGATTCTGTTCGGATGCCATAATCCATCCATGTTTAATCAATCTACATTGGTTCTTGGGTATCTGCTGCTATATGGTTATGATGTTACGGGAAAAAGCTATCAGATGCGATTAGTCGGAATGGCTTTAGGTGCAGCACTTACCTGCTTCGTATTTTATCGAAATCATAAAAACAGAACTTATAAAAGAAATCTGAAAGATCTGATACAAGAATTTGATATCACTTCTTCCAGAACAAAATGGCAGCTATGTCAGATTTTATGCGTACCGATTGTCCTTTGCATTGCAGAACTTTGTAATATGCCACGTGCAATGTGGGCTGGTATTGCGGCCATGTCCGTGATTTTGCCGTCTATGGAAGATATGCACTACAGAGTCCGTAAAAGGATTGTCGGAAATATTGCAGGTGTTATATGTTTTACAGTATTATATTTTCTGCTTCCTTCGTCAATCTATGCATATATAGGAATTCTTGGTGGAATCGGTGTAGGATTTTCAGCACAATATGGCTGGCAGGCAGTATTTAACACATTTGGTGCTTTAGCCATTGCTGCAGAGACATATGGACTACAAGGAGCGGTTAGTCTTAGAGTGAGTCAAAATGTTTTTGGTGTTGTGTTTGCTTTAGCATTTTGTGTTATGTTTTATTGGTTTATGCCTAAAAAAAAGGAAAGTGAGGTGACCGTACATGCAGAGTGAAGTGAATCAGGAAGAAAATTTGAATACCACTGATTTTGACGAGCACTTCGCTAAAATTTCGTCCTATATTGTAGACACATTGCACGGCGTTCCACTTGAGATGACCGAGGATGAAAAAGAACAATTTCGCATACAGGTTATTTCAAATCAGTATGCAGAACGGTTGCTAAGTGAAGCCGAAAAGACAGAAACGTATAGAGGTTTATCAAAAATTGATATTCTCCATACAGTTTCTATCCCTCAACTGGCTAGAACAATCCCACTTAAAGGTTTGAATCTCAGTTTAGAAAAATACAGAATGCCGGATGGTGTAATAATAGAGGTTGAGAGTTCGTCACATTATTTGGGGTCATTTAGTGAGAAAAATGATTCTTCCACAAATTGGATAGAAAAGATCATGGAGGGTGTCGGTATTCACTAGATGGATTCTCAAGAAGCATATGCACGAAAGTTCTGCACGCGATAAGTATCTTGCCATTATGAAGCCCTACCTTCTGATGTGGCACAGTAGCAGTTGAAAACAGCTCAGGTTACCTATTGCAATTCTGACTATTTGGAATATACTTGTAAGTATCAAATTATTTCACTGTATGGGAGGAAATTATTATGGCAAGACCCAAGGGAAGCAAGAATAAGGCTCGTACTGTAAAGGCCAGCGTTGATTATGCAGCCGTCGTTGCAGAAAAGACCGCTGAAAAGGAAAAAATCGAATCTGAGGTTGCTACGCTGACTGCAAATCTCGATGATCTGAAAACGCAGCTGAAAGCCAAGAAAGCAGAATTGAAAGCCGCCACCAAGGAACTTGCCAAAGCCGAAAACAAAAAAGCTGCCGCCGAAGCAAAGGCAGCAGAAGAAGCAAAGAAGGGCGAAGCAGAAGATGTGCTGAAGAAGCTGCTTGCCAGCGGTATGACGGCTGAAGAAATCCTTGCAAAGCTCCAGTAATGCAATATGATGAACTGGACAAGCTGCTGAAGTAAAGGAAGGGGCTGTTGCACACGGATAAAAGCCGGTGCAGCAGCCTCTTTTTCATTCATGCTGCAATTTTTTCAGCGTTTCAAACGTATCTAAATTAAAGTGGCGTATCATATTCCTTTTCACACATACTTGCCATTTTCAGACAGGAGGTTGCTTTTATGAAAATATCTGCCGACTATCGTATGCTCGCTCTCGATGCTCTGCGCGGAAAATGGAAAACTGCTGTTCTGACAGGTATTGCCGCCAGTGCGCTCGGTGCTACCATTGTGAGCAGTTCCAACAGTGTCGTTTCCAATTCCAATCAGGCAAAGGACATTCATTTTAACCTGTTCGCCCAGCCAAACGGCGGTCGTCTGCTTGCTGTTTTGCTTGTCGGCATTGGTCTGTGGGCAATCCTCCAACTGATCGTGGGCGGTGCAGTTCAACTGGGATATGCTCATTTTAATCTGAACCTTGTAGATGGAAATGATGCTGCCATCTCGGACTTGTTCTCTCAGAAAGATCGTCTGTGGGATGGCTTCTGCATGAAATTCCTGCAGGGTCTGTACATCGCCCTCTGGTCGCTGCTGTTGGTGATTCCGGGAATCGTGAAAACATACAGCTATGCGATGACACCTTACATCATGTCCGAACATCCTTCGTTGACTGCAAATGAAGCAATCACAGAATCCCGGCGGATTATGGACGGCAACAAATGGCGGCTGTTCTGTCTGGATTTCAGCTTCATTGGCTGGGAGCTGCTCTGTTCGTTGCCACTGTATGCCGGGGGTTTTCTGGTTCTCAAATATTTCACCGGTTCAGAGGCTATGGCGATTTCTCTTTTTCTTCTGCTGACAATTCCATTGAGCATTGGCTTCTTTTTTGTACGCCCCTATGAGGAAGCTGCATGGGCCACTTTCTACCGCGATATTACCGCAGCACCTACCGAACCGGATGAAGCATACTGACTTTTATACTATTTCGCAGATGTGACCGGATTTTCGAGGTGATCTGCGTATGGATAAGAAACCTGACCGTTCCGAAATAATTGCAATGACCCTCTTATTTGCTTTAACGCTGGTGCTTACGGTATTAAAAGTGACGAGAACGGTTTCACTGACTTGGTTGTGGGTGCTGGGTCCGCTTTGGCTTGGCACATATCGGTACCGTGATTAGGGCTGCTTGCGCTGGGAGATTTCTCCCAGCGTTTTTTATTCCTCGGAGATGCCGAGATATTGGTCGATCTCCATGATACCCTCCCCACTGACCTCCACCAGATCTTCAAAGGGCACTACGGTGTCGCCCACCTGCAAGGTGCGGAACACCGGGTCGATGCGGTCTGCCTTGCCAGTCAGGGTGACGTAGTTGCCCACTGCGGGAATCTCCGGGTGGGCGGTATCCGCCTTGAAGTACCGCACCGTGATGGTCATGC
This sequence comes from Faecalibacterium sp. I4-1-79, assembly GCF_023347235.1. GTDB lineage: Bacteria > Bacillota > Clostridia > Oscillospirales > Ruminococcaceae > Faecalibacterium > Faecalibacterium tardum. Next base: position 925,907 of record NZ_CP094467.1, read on the forward strand.
CCTTGGTGACCTGCATCTGTAGGAAAGTTCTCGGAGGTGACTTTTCTGACGTTATTACCCAATGGCATTCAATGGGCCGATAGGTAGGCAACGAAAACAGCCCAAAGACAACCATCTTTTTGAGAATGCGAACGATACGCGGCAAGTGACGACGAGGTGTATAATTGCGCCCTTTATTCTAAAGGTTTTTGGACGTTCTGCTTTTCGTGAACGTCATGCACCATCTTTGCAAGCGCTAGCACGACTTCCGGTTGACGGAACGAGATTTTCAGCAGCTCCATCACCTGATCGTCGGTCAGCTCTCCCGGACAGACCAGAAAGCTTTCCAGCATTCCAGCACGGGTGCAAAGACGATGCACACGCTCTCTCCGGTTCAGCTCCGACATCCTGCGTTCAAGGATCTTTTCCCGGTGCTGGCAAGAGCGCAGCTTCTGCTCTGCTTTGGCTTTTTCGCTACGGAGGTAGGCAAGGTCGGTTTTGGGTTGGGTCAATGGCATCACGCTCCTTTTTCAGAAAATAAAAAGCCAAACAATCAGACCTGCTTTGCAACTGATTGTTTGGCGAGGAAAAGCGTATATGGTTTTGGCAGTTGAATCAAACAATGATAACGTGAACAGCACGCTCGTAATCAACTTTGCGAACGTATATTGTGTAGAGCGTTTGATAATTGACCTTTTGAAATGCAGTTCCGGCTCTTTCACGGGTTCCCATTGAAAACAGAGACGGTGATGATAAATCGCGTGCTTTTGTTCGATAGGCTATTCCTGCCTTTTCTAAAAGCGATGTGTATTTTTGGTATTGAGATTGATTCGAGCAAACAACCAGCTCTTTTTGATTGAAAAATGGCAACATAGAAACTCCTAAGCATCTCACTTCTTGTCGAAAAATTTCAGCAGAAGTCCGATTATCAATGCAACGCCGCAGACCAATATAACCAGAATGGTTTGTGATGACAAGACGAAAAGCGGTTGAGGAAGCAGTCCCAGCATTCCACCAATAATAAATAAAAGCAATATTAGAATCACAATTGCAAATAGGATTGGCTTCTATTTTTTCATGCTGACACACTCCCTTCTTCAAGAAACAAACTATTATACGCGAACTCTTATAGATGCATTGAAATCATCTGCATCTTATTGTTACTATACATACAATAGAAGATTTCGTCCATGCTTTTGTACTAACATGGATAAAATCTGTCACGAAATCGGAGTGAACGGTATATCAGCAGTGAACTGGAACCACCCATTTTCATAGAACATCGTATACTCTCCACTGTATTTTTCAAGAATCAGCCGGATGTTCGCAAGTCCAAAACCATGCAGCTGTGGTTCTGGTTTTGTAGTTGGAATGGAACCATTTATAATTACAACCGGTTCCGATGTGTTTCGGACAGAGACAAAAAAGTCTTGCTGTGCAACGGCCATGACATGAATCGCTTTATCGCCCTTATCATACTGCTGACACGCTTCAATGGCATTATCCAAAAGGTTTGATAGAAGCACTACCATATCGGAGACATCAAATGGAAGATTTGATAGATCATTCACTTCAAAATCAATGCTGATCTTCTTTTGAGTTGCTTCGGCAGCTTTTGTATTGAAAAGTGCGTCCAAGATGGGATGATGTGTGTTGACAAGGAATAGCCGATCAGTTTGCTGTTCGGTGATTTTTTCAAGATATTCTTCAGCGGCAGAATACTCTTGATTCTTCATCAATCGATTTAGGATATTCAGGTGCGCCCGGAAATCGTGAACTTTTTTCCTTTGGGCAGAATAAAGTTCGCTTGCCGAAGTCATGTTTTTCGATTGTAGCTGAATCTGCTGGTTAAGCATCAATAATTGTTCTCTTTCCGATGCTGCATACTCCATTTGCTCCAATAAAAAGAGGACTGCGACGTTTGAAATAAAAATGAGAATACAACAGCCAGCAGAAACAAACTCTTCTATATTATGACCGCTTGTAACGTAAAGTAGGATCACAAGCATTACAAACGATGCGCATGGGAATAGAAAGTACAGTATCAGCTGCGAATGTTGAGCATCGCTTCTGGGTCTGTTGCCCATACGCTGAAGCATCATTTTGCGAAATAGCGCAATAATAAATAATTCGGATGAATAATAAGAGATTCCATAGATTAGGGATAACGTCTTGTCGGCTTGAAACGTCTGAGCATCCATCCCACAAACCGATGTTGCAAGCATTCCGACTGCAAAAGATAAACTATAAGTCAAGAGATATTCTACAACGATAAGAAATAATAAAAACTTTCCTGAGATATTCTCATATAGAGTTCTGGCAACAATAAAGCAGGATAGTAGAATCAAGAGAATTTTGACGATTTGGTTTCGATTTAAGGCAATAACACTGAATTCAATGGATGCATACATTAAAATAGTTTGAACTATTACACCGACAAGGAATCTATGACCTTTCCAACGGTGCGAAGCAAAAGCGTCTAAAAACAGACATACGCAGACTGAATCTATGATTGTGTAAACCAAACTGATCAAAGCATCCATCTACTTTTACCTCGCCAATGTAAATATTTCTGTTTTAGCTCACTATAATTCTTTTCGCTTGGAGCCAGACAAAGACCACCGCGCAATTGGACTTTATTGTATTGAAAGATTTCGACATAGTGCATATTGACAAGATAGCTTTTTTGAATACGAAGGAAACCGAGTGGCTCGATTTTTTCGGATAGTTCCGTTATGTTGCCGTAAAATTGGTATGCTGGGCGTTTTTCGTCCAACAAGTGCATAACAATGATTCTTCGATGAGATTCTAAATACAGAATGTCATTTACAGGTACATCGATAATTTCAGAGTTGATTGAAATTGTGACAAGCTGTTTCCGTCGAAGTACTTCTTGGACAGCTGAATCAAAGTAGGAATCAAGTTTAGCAGAGAGATCTGCTTTTAGTAAGTATCGAAAGGCTTGAACCTCAAATCCCTCTGGAGCATACTGAATGAAATTCGTAATGAAGATAATCACAATATTTTCATTTTCTGCTCGTAACTTTCTGGCAAGCTCAATTCCATTTGTTTCGCCCATATCAATATCCAGAAGCGCAATATCATAAGGACGAGAAAAGTCTATTTGACTTGGCTGCGAAACTCCATAAAATCTTGATGCTACATGCGTTTCCTCACTTTTCTTTTTGAGTTCTTCAATAATAGAATCAACAATCTGCTGGTCATCATCACAAACCAAGACATTCATTTTGAAATCCCTCCATTGCACATGGGAATGCTTTTTATCACACAACATACAGCCCTGCTCCTCACAAGTCAATTGAATTTCAATATAATCGAACATTATATGTAGTATAGTACGATTATGTTGAAATTTCAAATAGTACACTTTATATAGGATAGGAGTGTACGGGAATGGAGCATTATTTAGGAGAAAAACTAAAAAAGCTGAGAGAAAGTCGTGGCTGGACGCAGGCGGATTTGGCTAAACGGTTAAATAAGGCTGTATCCACAGCCAGTGGATATGAAAGTGATGCACATGCAATTCCGTTGGATGTTCTTGCAAGCATTTCATCCTTATTTAGCATTTCAACAGATGAACTCCTAGGACTGGATGCGCCAGAAGTACTATCTCTTTCTGGATTGACTGGTGCGCAAAAGAAAACTTTAATTAAACTCCGTAATGAATTGCTTTCGCCAAGCCGAAAAGGAAATGATCTTTCGCCGCAGCAGATGGAAATTCTTCATGACATAATAAAAGCCTTCGGTTAACGATTGATTTTCAATACAGTACGGGTGCAAGAATATTACTTAGATATGACCCTCAATGCTGGATGCCCAGTGTTGAGGGTCATATTATTTGCAACCACACCGATTTCGTTACAAATTTTCTCTCTGTTGTTACAAAATCATGGACAGGGATTGATTCTTGTGCTTTGATATTTTTAATACCTAAAGCACGAATATGAGATTGATATGAGGTGATCCCAGTGCAGAACTTAAAATATTAACCGATTCCTCGAATGCAGGTATGATGTTTTACAAAAAGGAGATGACTCAACATGACCGCAACTAAAAGATTGGTATCCACACCTTTTTTAACCGAAAAGGATTATTATCAAGCGGTTGGTGGTTAAAAGGTATAGAAAATGAAGAAAGCTCTATATACATTTCTCCTGTGGGATTTGTTTCTATTTGCTACGGGCTTAAACGACCTTGTTTTTTATAGAAATGTTACATTGTCGGAAAGCGCAACGGTGGTAGATTGGGCGCAACCAGCTTTTGCAAGTGTTACTTTATTTCTGATTTTGCTTTCAATTTACTATGGATTGCACCAACTCCTCTTTGGGAAGAATTTTTATTTGAAGTTGGAAGTTAAGCAGGAAGATATTGATAAAATGCGAGATTTCATTTTCATTTTATTAAAAAAGGAAAAAATTGATCCAGATAAGTTGCATCAGCACTTAAAGTATCTGATAATTGCTGAAGTCGTTTTGTGGTGCATTTTCATTATCTATCTTTTTGTATCAAGGTCTACAGCAATCTAATCCCATTACGGAAAAGTGAAAGCTCGCCAGATTTTATGTCTGGCGAGCTTTCATAATACTCTAATTCATAGCATTATAGCAGTTCTCTTTTCAGTCACTACGACTGTAAGTAGATGGCTGATTCAATTCGGATATTTTAATTAGAGATTAGTCTTCCAGTCTACCATGGTCACAGCCAAGTGAGAGATAATGCTCAATTTCATCACCCAGCACAAGTTGGGCATACTCCAAAGGCTTATTGTACAGCAACCAGTCCAGTTTCGCCCGCTGTACCGGGGTGTTGCCGTACTCGTCCTCAATGGCGATACAATCAATGGAAAGGGTGGTGCCATCTTCAAATCGGGCTTCCGCCCGGTTGGTGTCCATGTTGTAGCGACAGGAAAGCACTTTTTGAGAGTGATTATGGTCGAAATTCTGATTTCGTTTCATTTGAATCGCTCCTTTAATGATTTTGAAATTTAATTTTCAACGATATGTGGTATCTTTTTTCTTTCTCTTAAGTCACCCAACAGCACTGTCCCGCATCTGCCGGACGGTCAATGCAAGCTGCTCCTCGACTTGCTTGTCCAGCTTGGCAAGGTAGCTACCCAGCTCCCCGGACAGGAGCAGTTGATTGTACCGGATGGGATGCTGCTCCTTCAGATACATTTTATGTAAGCGGCCCCACCGCCCGGTGGGGTGCTGCTCTGCCGGGGCTGCTGCGGTCAGATTCGGCAGATAGTGGTCATTGACAAGGTTGTAGTCCAGACCGTTAGCGTTGTCATGGATGGAATTTTTCATGATAGTCATGCCGCATTGTCCTCCTTTGGTTTCGGCGTTGGGGTTGCTTCTGGGTCTGGTTTTAGATTTCCTTTTTTCTTGTGATAGAATTCCAAGGTTTTCCTGTTGTGGTTAATCCTCCTGCACTCCTCGGAACAAAATTCCTGCTGGCTGTGTGTAGGCCAGTAGGAATGCCCACATACGGCACAGGCACGTTGCCTGTAGTAGTGAGTTCCTCTCTCGGCTTCTCTATCCGCTTTCTTTTGCTCCTGTCTTGCCTGATTCCAGCAGTCTCTTGAACAGAAAAGCTGTCGGTTGCTCGTAGGTGTAAACACCTTCCCGCAGTACGGACACGTTTTGGTTTTAATGATTTCGCCACCGTTTTTAGCGATTATCTTTGCCTTTCGCTTTTCTCGATAGGCTTTTTCACGTTTGCGCTGTTTTTCCATGCGCTGCTGTTCTTCCTGCTCCTTCTGCGCTTTTAGTTCGGCAAGTTCTTCCTCGGTATAAGCAATATCGACTTGGCCGACATAGTTGAAATAAATGTCAACCTTTTGTGTGCGGGCATTGCCTGCACCCTCGGCTTCATAAACAACGATTTTATCGACAAGTTCGTTAAACATTGAATCGGAGATTTCTGTTGGATTTTTGCACTTACGAATCAGCAAAATAAAATGTTGAATATCAACAGAACTTGACTTATCTTCGGCAATTTCGGATTTCATCGTTTCCATCTGCGATTCCAATTCTGCTTGCTCGCTATCATACTGTGCCATCAGCTGCTTGTACTGTCGTTCGGGCAACAGTCCAGACATAAGATTTTCGTACAGACTACGAATAAGGGCAGAAAGCTCATCATAGCGTTTTTGACAACGTTTCAATTCCGATTGGTTCTGCTTCGGCTTTTCTTCACGTTTCTCTTTCCAAAGTGATTGCAGTTCCAAAGCGAAGGTTTCTTCATCTTTTAGAACAAATCTCGAAAAGCGCTTGACCGATGCCAATATCAAGGCTTCAACATTATCGGCACTGATTGAATGGGCAGTACAGCCATTCACCCGACTTGCATATCCACCACAACGATAAGAATATTGAGTAGACCCATCCTTTTTACTGTAGTGTGTTTGCAAGGTCAATCTTCTGCCGCAGTCGGCACAATACAGATACCCGCTTAAACGGTTGGTGTGCGTTCCCCAAGCAGAAGCACGATTCACTCGGCATCTGCGTTTCTGAACACTATCCCAAAGTTCTTGCGATATAATCGGTTCATGCGTGTTCTGGAAAACGTACTGTTCATCTTCATCTGTTTCTTTTCTCTTGTGAAGTTTGAAATTTGTGCTTACAGATTTTCGTAAAACAGTGTGTCCCAGATATTCCTGCCGACCTAAAATTGTTCTTACGGAGGAGGTGCCCCACAGGTACGGATTGGAGAACTTTGTCCCATTGTACTGCTCCGGGTGATATTTCTTTGCGTATGCAGCAGGAATCAGGACTTTTTCCTCTGTCAACAGTTCTGCGATTGTCCGTGGGCTTTTTCCTTCGTTCGCAAGAAGAAAAATGCGCTTTACGACTTCGGATGCCACCGGATCAACAACAAGTGTCTGCTTGTCGTTCGGCAAACGGTTATATCCATACGGAATAGAGCCGCTGCAACGTTTTCCATCTTTCATCCGGGCATCGAACACAGCCTTGATTTTATTACTCGTGTCTTTGGCATACCATTCGTTCATAATATTCAAAAACGGAGCAAAATCATTGTCTGAAGCATTGTTGCTGTCGATGCTGTTGTTGATTGCAAGGAATCGGACGTTTTTCTGTGGGAACAGAACTTCCGTATAAAAACCGACTTGCAGATAATTTCGTCCTAAGCGGCTCATATCCTTCACAATAAGCGTTTCGACATTTCCTGCTTCTACCTCTTTTATTAGAGATTGAAAGCCGGGACGATTGAAATTCACACCTGAAAAGCCATCATCTGTAAAATGGCGGATGTTCTTGAAGCCGTTCTTTTGTGCGTAATCTTCCAGATATTTCTTTTGGTTGGTGATGGAATTCGATTCACCAGCAAGATCATCATCTCTTGACAAACGCTCATAGAGTGCGGTGATTTTTGGTTCTTTAGGCATTTGTTCTACCTCCTTTCTTATGGAATCTTTCAATTTAGGACAATCAAGTTTATCGTCCTATTAAAGTATAGCCCTCGGGCGCAAGTTCGATGGCAGTAGTAGTTTCACCAAAAGTAGAAGCCCACGCATCAAAATGGGTCAGCCCTTTCTGCTGCAAGGTGTTGTACTGGAGATAGCGCATGAGGGTATACATCTCGGTCATGCTGTTGCTCAGGGGTGTACCCGTTGCAAAAATCACGCCACGGCCTCCGGTGATTTCATCCAGATAGCGGCACTTGCCGAACATATCGCTGGATTTTTGCGCCTCGCTCGTGCTCAAACCTGCGACATTACGCATTTTCGTGTACAAGTAGAGGTTCTTAAACGCTTGGCTCTCGTCCACAAACAACCTGTCTACGCCCAATTGTTCAAACGTAACCACATCATCTTTACGGTCTGTGCCTTGCAGCTTTTCCAATTTCTGCTTCAAAGACTTGCGCAGCTTTTCCAGTTGCTTTACCGTGAAATGCTCGCCAACCTGCGCTTTCGCTTCTTCGATGGCCTCCTCGATTTCATCCATCTGTTCCTGAATCAGACGCTCCTGTCGTTCTGCGGACAAGGGTATCTTTTCAAACTGGCTGTGTCCGATGATAACTGCATCGTAGTCGCCGGTCGCAATTCTCGCACAGAATTTTTTTCGATTACCGGGTTCAAAATCTTTCTTGCTGGTAACCAGCAGCTTCGCATTGGGGTACAGGCGTAAAAACTCGCTGGCCCATTGTTCCGTCAAATGGTTTGGCACGACAAAAAGACTTTTCTGGCACAAGCCCAGACGTTTCAGTTCCATAGCGGAAGCCGCCATCTCAAAACTCTTGCCGGCACCGACTTCGTGCGCCAAAAGGGTGTTGTACCCATACAGCACATGGGCAACCGCATTGCGCTGATGCTCTCGCAAATTGATCTCCGGGTTCATGCCCACAAAATGAATGTGGGAACCATCGTATTCACGGGGGCGGGTGCTGTTAAAAAGCTCGTTGTACTTCTTCACCAATAAGGCACGCCGCTGCGGATCTTTCCAGACCCAGCCAGCAAAAGCATCCTTGATGGCCTGCTGTTTCTGCTGGGCGAGGGTGGTTTCGTTTTGATTCAGCACACGCTTTTCTTTCCTATCCTCCTCGATGGTATCATAAACGCGGCTGTCACGCAAATTCAAGGTATCCTCCAAAATCTTGTAAGCGTTGGCTCGGCGGGTACCGTAGGTTTCAGTGGCCATAATGTCACCAAAGCCAGTAGCAGATTTATTGCTGATCCGCCATTCGGAAGTGTAAGGGGAGTAGCGAACGGTGATGGCATTGTTATAGCGGATACGATAGGGCGGCTGAAAAGTTTCCATCATAAACTGCTGCACAATAGAGGGGGCAAGCCATGTGGCACCCAGCCGCACATCAATTTCAGATGCCTCCAAATCTTTGGGCTGCGCCTTGGTCAGTGCGTCCACATTAACCTTGAACTCCGGGTGACTTTCCGCAGCAAGCTGTGCCATCCGCAGCTTATCGCGTACATTACCCGAAAGGTATTCGTCCGCTGTTTGCCAGCCGGCTTCCGGGTCGTCTACATCGGCGGCAGGGTCCTTGAAGATCACACCGGAAAGCTCTGCGGTGATGCGCCCGTACTCGCCGGGTGTGCCCAGCAGTTCTGCCATATAAGGCAGATCAACCTTGCCATGCTCCCCGATGGACACTGCCAGTGCTTCACTGGGGGTATCCACGCTGGTGACAACACGCTCTGGCCGAATCGTCCGCTTGGTGAACATATCTGCCTTGGACTTGAGATTTTTATTCTCGTCCAGATTCTCCAGTGAGCAGAGCAGATAGTAGGAACTGTCATCATCGAACAGGCGGGCATTTTTCTTGTCGTTGATCAGTCCGTATTTTGCAGTAAAGGCATCGTAGGCGGCGTTCAGCTTTGCCTGTGTCGCCTTAATGTCCTCGTCCGGGTAGTCGTTCAACTGCTGGTCAATCAGTTCGTTGACAATCTGCCGCAGTTCCACCATGCCAGTGACACGCCCCTTGGCGTTATCGGACAATTCCACCTGCGTCATGATGGAGTTTTCGCGGTAGTAGATCTCGCCATCCACCACAGTATAGCTGAAATTTTTCACGGTAGGATCTGCGGGCAGCGTTTTGCGCTGTGCTTCCACATCTGCGACGTCCGGGGCAGCAATCTCCACCGCAGTGTAATTGCCCTCGATGTGCTGCACCGCTTCGGCAAGCTGATCGGCAAGGCTAGTGCCATCGATGGGCGCAACGGTCAGGTCGTGACCGTATTGGGTGCTTTCCAGTTCCAAATTTCCCAGCACCATTTCCGGGTGGTCTACGAAATACTGGTTGATGGCAAAGCCATCTTCGGTCTTACCGAGCTGCACCCATGCAGGTTCGATGTCCGCAGGGCGGTCACGCTTCTGCAAAAAGAGGATATCCGAAACAACCTCGGTGCTTGCATTTGCCTTAAAAGCGTTGTTGGGTAAGCGGATGGCTCCCAGCAAATCAGCACGTTCCGCCATGTACTTGCGGGCACTGCTGTCTTTGCTGTCCATCGTGAAACGGCTGGTCACGAAAGCAATCACGCCGCCCGGTCGGATCTGGTCGATAGTCTTGGCGAAAAAGTAGTTGTGGATAGAAAAACCCAGTTTGTTGTACGCCTTGTCGTTGACTTTGTACTGACCGAAAGGGACATTACCTACGGCAAGGTCGTAAAAATCTCGGCGGTCGGTGGTTTCAAAGCCAGCAACCGTAATGTCGGCCTGTGGATATAGTTTTTGGGCGATGCGTCCGGTGATGGAATCCAGTTCCACACCATACAGACGGCTGTCAGCCATGCCAGAGGGCAGCATACCGAAAAAGTTGCCAATACCCATGGAAGGCTCCAAGATATTTCCAGACTGGAAGCCCATCTTTTCCACAGCATCATAGATGGCGCGAATTACCACCGGAGAGGTATAGTGGGCATTCAGAGTGGAAGCGCGGGCGGCGGCATACTCCTCTTCGGTGAGCAACCCTTTCAGTTGGGTGTACTCGGCAGACCAGTTTTCCTTGTTGGGGTCAAAGACATCTGCAAGACCGCCCCAGCCTACATACTGCGAAAGCACCTGCTGCTCCTCGGCGGTGGCACCGCGATGCTCCTGTTCCAGCTTGAACAGGGTGCGGATGGCTTCAATGTTCCGGGCGTACTTCTGCTTTGCACCGCCCTCGCCCAGATGGTCGTCCGTGATGTGGAAGTTCCCGGCAGGCACAGCATTCAGAGCTTCGTCTAAGGCAGCGGCATCCGGGAAGGTCTGCACCTTTCCGTCCATCACGGTAGAGATGGGCAGTTTGTCCAGTTTCTCGTCAGAGAGTTGCGGCTCAACTTGCCGCAGCCCGTCCTCGAATTGTTGCTTATTGATTACTTCGTTATCCCACGACTGTCCCTGTGCGCTGGTGTCAATGCGAACATCCGTTTCGCCTACATAGCCGATTTTGCCCTCGATGGTTCGTGTGAGAAGGTCTACCACAACATCGTCCCCGACCTTATAATCAACAGCCTTTTCGGGAGCAGCGTCAAGGGCCTCGTCCTGCTGTTCGTACAATTCCCGGACAACAGATAGCGGTTCTTCCCGAAAAATTGGCATCCGCAGGTCGGCCAGTGCCATATCCTGCAAGGAAACCTTGCCCTTATCAAAATCCACTCCGTCAATCCGAAATTTCCGGCCATCCATATTGATGATGGAGCCGATGGGCAGATAGTCCTCTTTGTGCAGATGTTTAGTCTGGTGATGAGTCCCATCTTCGTTCAATCCGGCAAGGTAAACATTATTGCCCGCAGACCACAATTCTTTTGACTTTCTTGCCCATAAACTAGGTGGAAAGCCTGTGACCTGAACTTCGCCCAGTGCTGTTTCTCTCGTAAACAAAGCACTGTTGAGAACTTTTGCGACCTTGGCAGCATCTTCTCCATAGAACATAAAATTGCTGCCAGCTTCAAATCCAACCAGAGTATCCGGGTGCTGCGCCTTTAATGCAGTGTATTCGGCTGCACTGGCGGCGTTCAGTTCAAGGGGAAAGTCGATGGCTCTTCTTTCTTTGTCCGACAGGTAGCGGTCAGACTGAATCATCAGGTCAATATATTTTTCGACCCGATCCCAGCGGAGAAGCACTTTCTGATGGTCGGGATAATGCTCAAACGTCAGACCCTTGCTGTCATGGTCAAGCCAACCACTGCTTCCGTCCAGATAAGTGTGTGAAGAACCGCCGGGGCCATACGGTGCATATTCTTTGGCAAGAGCTTTTGCCCGGAGTTTTCGGTCAGGCTGCAACTGATAAATTTTCCATATCCGAAGTTTGCTGCCTTCAACATTGGAACCTCTCCGCAGCGCATTTTCAATCTCCGCCTGCGACAAAACAAAAGCGGAGGGCGTTTTTTCGCTCTCCGCTCGGTCGACTTTTTCGATTTGCTGGGCTTCGGTGGGGATGTTCGCATCCAGAAAACTTAGCTGTAGATCAGCTCCGTCCGAATCACTTCCTCGACCTGCTCCCGCAGGCTGTTCATGTGCTGCACCCACGCTATCTGGTTCTTCTCTTTGTCCGGTGCCGGGTTCTTCGCCAGCAGATCGACTATCATCTGCTCCTTCATTGCTGCTGCGGTCTGCTCCAGTTCGGTCAGAGTCGGGTACAGGCTCCCGTTCAGGAGCATCGTGTGGTACAGCACCGGGTGCTGCTGTTTCAGAAAGTTCAGGCGCATCCTGCCGTACTTGCCCAGCGGGGTCTTTGGCTGATGCAGGGTCAGGTTCGGGAGAAGATAATCCCCGGTCTGCGTGTAACTCAGATTGCTGCTCATATTCATGCTGGCTCCTTTCATTGTTTCGGCGGCGGATGGTCGTTTTGACTGCCCGCTCTACGGTGCGCAGGACTTCGCGGCTGATGTCGCTGACTGCGGCACCGAGTGTGTAGACAGTGTCCGGGGTGGAAAAATTGTAGATAGCCTGAAAACTGTCTTTGTCAAAATAGCCATCCGGTTCAAATCCGCACCGTTCCAGCAGCGTGTAAGTGATGCTGATTGCGGCGGCAGACTTGAACTGCATTTCCAACCCGGCACTATCATAATCCATCAGCAGCGAACCGTCAACGATGGCGCTGATGTCCTCGCTGTTGTTGTCCCAGTAATCCGCCACCAGTTTCCCGGCAACATCCGCAAGCTGCTGGCTGACACGCTCTCCGCTGATGCCGTAGGTGGCGGCGAGCATTTCTGAAACCGGCTGTTTCAGGTCATCGTTGTACTGCCACAGGTCGGGGTCACGGGAATTACGGTGCACCCCGGTGTCCGACACATCGAAAACGTAGTGCAGGCGCGGGAATCCGCTGGATTCATCCAGCAGGGCGATGCCCTTAGAACCGCGCCGGACATAACGGTTCATCCGGTTGTTCCAGATGTCATAGTCGGCGCAGGCGGTGGCATCGGGCCGCTGGGCGTAGATCATCAGCTGGTCTGCAAAGGGGTACTTGTACAGCCGGGATGCGGTGGTCAGATAGTCCGTCCAGCTTTCCCAGTACCGAGTCAAGCCGTTCGCCGTGCGCTGGGCAAGGGCGAGATATTCTTCGGTTTTGCTTGGCATAGCGTTCCTCCCTTCAATCTCGTTGTAAACAAAAAAGCGAGCGGCCTTTTCAGGTCACTCGCTTATGGAATCTATGGTAGTTTATGGCGCACTTCGGCCTTCCGGTCTTGCTGCCTGCGGGCTGATACGCCTTCTGCATAAGAGCGACACCTTTGTGCTGGCTGTAGACCTGCCCAGCGGCATCAACACGGATACCGGGGAGGTTGCCGAGGGTGCTGCCCATGCAGATTTGACCGTAATCTTCGACAGTTATAAGCCTTTGCATATGGCAGAAGCTTCTGCGCCGCTGTGCGGAAAAATCATCTGTGCTGACATTGGCATCCGGGATGAATGGCACCCGGAGTTTTGACGAAGGCTTGCCGCTGCGGAAAAATACCGGGAAACAAAAAATGCCCCCGGAGGGCTTGTTGCGGCTCTCCGGGGGCATCTTATGTGCGTTGTGCCTTGGCGCACACGACCGGCGTTTTACTCGATTGCAATCAGATTCGGGTTCTCAGGCAAAGCCTTCGTCTGCTGAGGAGCAGGCAGCTCGACGTGCAGGACGCCATCCTCGAACTTTGCGTGGATGTCTTCCTTCTTCACATCGCCCACGTAGAAACTGCGTGCGCAGGTGCCGGAGAAGGATTCGTGCCGCAGATAGCGGCCCTTCTTATCCTTTTCGTCATTACTGTGGCTGCGCACTGCCTGAATGGTCAGGTAGCCGTCGTTCAGATCCATTTGAACGTCTTCCTTCTTGCAGCCCGGCAGGTCAACAGCTACTTCGTAACCGTTGTCCGTCTGTTTGACATCGGTCTTCATCATGTTTGCACCACGCTTACCAAAGGTATCACGAGCCTCACGGTTCATCATACGTTCCAGTGCAGCGTCATTCCAGAACGGATCGAAGAAATCATCGAACAGGTTTTCATGGAAAACAGTCGGCATAAGCATAAATCATTCCTCCAATCCCGGCGTTCGGGTCGGGGCAAAAAATCTGAAGCGTCCACTCGGAAGAGCTTTCCGGGGAGTCTTGCGGCTCTCCTTTTTCCCTTCCTCCTGAGCACGCCACTGTTATAGCACTGCATTTTAGCACTGTCAATAGTAGAGTGCTAATATTCACAAAAAAATAATACTTTTGCAACAATATCTTGTATCTGTCTTTCCCCCATTACCACAATGAGACAAAAATCAACACCGGGAGATGGAATCGCACACCGTTTTCTTTCCGGCTTATCCCATTTTGGCGCAAAAAAGCTAGGATTCAGTTGTTTTCCTGCTGCTTTGTATGATTTTTGCCATCGTTTTGCAGCCGCTTTTCCAGTGCGGACTGCTTGGCAAGAATGGCGTTTACTTTATCGTACAGGTCCTCAATCATGATCTCGGTCTTCAGGTTGACTTTATAGTCATTTTCCGCTCTGCGGCGGTCTTTTTCCTCCTGACGGTTCTGGCTCATCATGATCAACGGTGCCTGAATTGCCGCCACACAGGACAGTACCAGATTCAGCAGAATAAACGGATACGGGTCAAACGCTTTGGCAGCCAGCACCGTGTTGACCACCATCCAAAGAATCAGAACACCGGTAAAGGAAAAGATAAACGCCCAGCTTCCGGCAAATTTTGCAATGGAATCTGCTGCACGCTGCCCCAGCGTATACTTTTCTTTTTCGCTTTCAGGACTGACGGAGATCTTACTGTCTGCCAGCAGATTCAGCACTTCCTCATCGGTCATGTCGTGCCGGATGTCCTTGAGCACCTCTTTTAATAGTTTTCTGTTTTCCTTCATAACGGTCACTCCTCTCTCATGGATGTTCTTGGGTAGTAAACGGGAATTTATCAGTATCTCTTTTTGCATGTTTTGGGTATCGTTGCTTCATAACTCATATCAAGCAACATTTTGATTTTGTCATCTGATACGCTGCACATCCAGTGCAACAGTAATCCAGCTATCCTTGCTCATGTGATACGCCGGGAAGAAGCCGGGCTCCTCTCGTAGTGTGCCAATCAGAATTGGGTCACATTTGAAATCGACCACTTCCAGCATTTCTTCGCCTTGCAGCCCCAGCTTGTTCTTTGGTACATCCATAATCAGAGCAAACCACTTCCGATTATTACAATGCCGGAACACCTCATAATTCGGATATTTGAGCCACGGATAATCTGTCTCGGCGTTATATGTCTGATTCTAATTCTGCGCGTTTCATAACCTCACCTCTACAACTTCTAGCTTTCTGCATGTTACTATTGCATTTTGGCCGAGGGATAATCTCTTCGTTGAAAAAATAATTGACCACGATAGGCGGATCGTTGAACGGGCGTTTGATGGAATCATCATCCCGGACATACAGTAGCCCTTCCTCTTGGCAAAACTGCCGCATCTGCGCATCCAGCATTGACCAGTAGCTGCGTTCTTTTTTATTGTAAATGGTATCGTACAGCGGCAGCAGGTCTGGATGTTTTTCCGTTATATAGTCAAAAATCGTTTTCTTATAACCGCCCCGCAAGTTTAGGTTTTCCAGCCAGACCAAATTACATTGATTCTTCGCCCGGTGGATGATGGAGGGCAGGTCGGTGAGGCCGGGGAAAATCGGCGAGATAAAGCAGGTGGTGCGCACACCAGCATCATGGAATGCTTTCATAGCGGCCAGCCGCCGCTCAATGCTCACTGCATTGTCCATATCAGCGCGAAAATCTTCGTCCAGTGTGTTTGATCGACCAGGATACCCGCGCATTGGGGAATGTTTTAATGAGGTCAAGGTCACGCAGCACCAGGTCAGACTTGGTAGCAATACTGAGGCTACATTCGCTGCCCTGCATCTGCTCCAAAATGGCGCGGGTGCGGCAGACGGTTTCCTCCAGCGGCTGATATGGGTCGGTCACGTAACAGAGAAACAGTTCTTTCCCTGCATACCGCTCCGGGTGTTTGATTTCCGGCCAAAATTTAACGTCTATGAACTCTCCCCAGGGCTCCGGGTGATTGGTAAAACGCTTCATAAAAGATGCGTAGCAATATTTGCAGCCGTGGCCACAGCCCACATAAGGATTGACCGAATAATCACTCACAGGCAAATTGGATTTTGTGAGGACGCTTTTTACTTCAACGTTTCAGATGATTGGCTCCATTGTATGTATGCTCCTTTGATTTTGCTTATTTTTCACGGGACAGTTTCATCATATCCTTCATATCGGCAAAACCGATTGTTTGATACAGCGGCCTGCCTTTGTTTGAGGTTTCAAGATAAATTTTTGAAATATGCCGCTGACGAGCCTGCTCTACAAGCCACCTGACGATCCTGTTCCCTATGCCGTGTCCGCGAAACTGCGGCCGGGTATAAATGTTCATCAGGTAGGCACATTTCCCGTTTAGATTGTCCGGTGAGGGCATCTCATGATAGAGGCATATCCCGCCGCAGCCGACGATTTCCTCCCCTACGTAGGCAAAGCAGGCAATATGTCCGCCCTGCGGCAGTTCTGTTTGATAGTAGCGGCGATTTTCCGATTCCAGCTCTGTTACAGACCGCTCCGAGGGGATGGAGAATACCTCATGCAAGACTTCCATTCGCCATTGCATCAATACATTCAGGTCCTGGATCGTGGCCTGCCGGATCTGAATCTCCATTATAATGCCCCCGCTTTCATTACCACCGGCAGTTTCGACACATCCGGCTTACCGTTGACATTCAAAGGAATCTGCTTCATCTTCACAAAGAACTCTGGGATCATAAAGGAAGTCAAATTTTCAGACAGTTCTTTTTTTACTTCCGAGACTTTCAGCTTATTGTCGGAAGGCACCACATAGGCGGTCATATAGGACAGTCCATCCTCGTCTGTAAAAGCCCGGACAATAGCCTGCTGCACATCCTTGCACCGATAGAGCCGGGACTCCACCTCGGCAAGTTCCACCCGCTTGCCGTAAATCATGATCTGGTCGTCCTTGCGGTGCAGGAATGCAATGTTGCCATCCGGCAGGATATAGCCCAAATCGCCGCTGCGGTACATGGTGCTACCGTCCGGCTGCCGCTCAAAAGCTCTGTTTTCCTCGGCATGGTCGCCAATGTAGCCCAGAGATACACCGCCGCCATAAATGCAAATCTCACCCGTCTGCCCTTTGGCAACCTCGTTGCCAGATTGATCCAGAATCCTGATTTGCGCACCTAGTACAGGATGACCGATGGGATAGGTACCGTCCTCCAGCACAGTTCCACTATTACAACGGTAATAGGAGGCGCAGACCGTTGTCTCGGAGGGGCCGTAGGTGTTGTAAACCTCTGCTTTGTTCAGCAGGTGATCCACATAAACGCCCCGCAACACATCGCCGCCGCTGATAAGCAGCCGCAGAGAGGACGGAATGACAGACAGGTGGTTCATTTCTGCCAGCAGATACGGAAAGCCGCTGATCATAGTCACATGGTGGCGTTCCACAAAAGCCATCAATGCATGGATGTCGGCCTTATCCTCGTCAGCGGGGATGGCCAGAGCGGCACCATTCAGCAGACTGGTGAACACTTCCTCCACAAAGATGTCAAAAGAACAGACGGAATATTGCAGCATGACATCACCGGGGCCGGGATGGAACTCGTTGGCAAAGGCACGGACATAATGGCAAACATTGCGGTTGGTGACACAGACACCTTTGGGCCGCCCGGTGGTACCTGACGTATACAGCACATAGGCGGGGCGTTCCGGGTCTTCGATGGCGTTGCGCTTCCAGGAGGGCGTCTCCACGCCGCAGATCTCACAATCTGTATAGCGGATGGGGAAACTGCTCAGTTTGGGCGCAAAGGCGTGTTCCGTCAGCACAAAATCCACCTGTGCCTCGGTCATCATGTCATGGATGCGCCCGGTGGGAAAATCCGGCTCGGCTGGGACATATCGGCCGCCGCATTTGAGTACCGCCAGAATCGAGGCAATCATCTCGGTTCGGTGACGCATGACGATGCCGATGCTGTGTACTTCCTGCGGAAAGCTGCACGTGATCATATCCACCATGTTGGACAGCTCTCCAAAAGTCATGGTGCGGTCGTTTTCAATGATAGCCGGGGCATTTTCATGTTCTTTAACTACCTTCTGAAAAAGCGAATAGATCGTATCCATCGTTTTATCTCCTTGTCGGTTTATCTATTTAATATCCAGTGAATGCCAGCCGCTGTGCGCTTGTTGCACGCCTGATAGTGGCTGCCACTGTTCAGTACGAAGGTGGTTTCGATGCCTTTCCCGTGGCACAGTGTTTCTATCTCCTGCGTATTCTGCTGCACAACGTTCAAAATCGGATTATCGGTGGAGCTCTCCTTGTCTCCGAGAGAAAAATACAGACAGTCAGGTTTGCGCTTCATCTCATGGGAGCACACATATTCCATGATGCCATCAAACCAGAAGGAACCTGACATACTCGCTGCGCGGGCAAACACATCCGTTTGGTAGAGAGCGTAGAGGGCGAACAGCCCGGCCAGCGAGTAACCGGCGAGGCCCCGCCAGGCGGGCGCACCGGGAAGGAGCGCTTCCGCTTCCGGCATAATTTCATCCAGAAGCAGTTTCAGGTAATCATCCGCACCCCCGGTGCAGGGCGTATCGTGTTTAGAGATCGGCCCCATATACCACGGTGTCATGTCATGATCCCATTTCAGCTGACTGACCGCCACCAGACAGAAATCTGGGCAGCCGAGCGCCATCAGGTTTTTATACACACTGTTAACGGCATTGGAAAAGGTGTTGAGATAGATAACTGGGCTGCCCGGCTTTGCGCTTGGGTATATGTCCACTCTTTTTTGTTCTATGGTTAAAGAAGTCACCTTGTTGCCTCCTCTCTTGACGATTCATTGTATAAATATTGTACGGTATCCGAAAACGAAAGCAAGTACGCAGAAAGTTCGTACATAGTATCAAACTACTGACCAAGGCTATAAACAGGAGGAAGTAGCCGTTGGCGATGTTGTCTGTCTATATGTTACGGCCCCGGTTTCCGCTGTTCTATATCGGTGCGAAGCTACAGAAGTCAATATTCCTTACCATTATGATGATGGCAACGTACATATGAACCATGTGATGAGATTGAAAAAGCTGGATCAGTACAACCCGTCTTTTCTCCCGTTTGAGAAGCTGAAAGCCTATGGGATTGGTGCGGTACGTGGGCCACGAAGAATGCCTCACAGTCTGATTTGCGAACTGGAAAGGAATCGGTATGAGCAGTGATATTTGGAATCCCTGGCATGGCTGCCGCAAATACTGTGAGGGCTGTGACCACTGCTATATGTACTATCTGGACAATGAACGGGGCAAATCAGGCGGGGAAATTTATAAAGTCAAGACAAATTCCGAGTTGTCGAGTTCAGTATACCACACCAAATGGCATTGTAAAAGAGCTTATGTACGCCGCCCGCAGGCGGCAAAAGTCAGTTCGGGGGAAATTCCAGTTCGGAGAACTCTGCATCGGTCAGCAGTTTCAGCTTTTCGATAACTCCCTCTGACAACTCCCGCAGGGCGATTTCGTCGGGCATCAGGTAGCACTGCATGAGCCGCAGTTCGTGGATAAGCCCCAGCCGGGTGCCGGTGTTGTAGAGCATCATCAGCATCAGTTCTTCATGGTCAAAGTTCATGTCCATTCCTCGCTTTCCGGCAGACAGTGGGATTGCACTCCGGGGCATCGCACTTTTCCTTGAGATTCATCAGCACCGAAGGACGTTCCGGCTTTGTATCCAGAAACCCCGGCAGTTCCTTGAAGCCGATGCTGTCCACATAATGCACAGACACCTCGCCATTGCGTTTGAGTGCGATCACATCGCTGACCGACAGGCTGTGCCCCTCAAAATCCTGCGGACGGGAGAGGTTGAACATCTGAAATAGTTCTTCCAGAACCTCGTTGTCCGGCACATCCTGCCACATGGCGGGCAGATCAGCATAGTAGGTGACCTCGTAATGCTCCGGGTCGGGCGTTTTGCCTCGACGATTCAACTCCCGCATAGAAGCAAATCTTTCATCAAGGATTTTTTCGTCATGCCGCAGCTGCATCACCATATAAACATCGCACCCTGCGTTCAGAAACTTCTGCGGGATGTCTGTCATGGGTCCACCGTCAAAATTCTGGTTCCATTTTTGCTGCATCGTCCACCTCACAGTTCTGGCGCAGAACGTGCAGAGGATTTTGGCGCAGACGCATCACTTGCCAGTTCTGCCAGCTTTTCCAGTGTGGAAGGGCGATGGTCTGCACTCAGTTCCTCGGCTTCCGCAACTTTATCCATGACTGCATCGTAGTCCTGCAGTAGCCGCCGGCCCTTTTCCATGTGGTGTGCTTCCAGAATCTGCTCACGGGCTTCCTGAATGGTCAGTTCCGGGGCACCCAGCTGCCCGCCGTCCATCACAGAATAATCGCTGTGGTAGAGGGTGTAGTCCCATCCATCCTCACAGGACTGGATGGCAAGGTAGCCTTTGCCGCCCAGTTCCCATGCAGCCTGCTCGTCTTGTGTCTGAATTTCCGGGTAGAAGTCGGCATGGTTCCGTTCCATGACCTCGGCAAACTGGCAGATGTGGAACACATTGCCCAAACCGCCCATGTCAAAGTGGTAATCATCCAGATGTTCCAGCCGTGCCGTAAAGCTGCGCCCATCCGGGTAATCCACCTGTACAACTCCGCCATCGGGAATGCGGTAGAGGTCGTCATAGTGGCTGTTGATGAGACGAATATCCTTCGGCAGCGTTTCAGGCTCCCAGATGCGCCGTCTGCCGATACCAGCTTGCGGGATGTTTTCGAGGATCTTTACGCTTTCCTGTTGGATGGCCTTGCGGTCATCGTCCGAAAGTTCAAACAGATACCAGTTCCGGGCAGCAGGAATGGCGTTCCTGCCATCGGGCGGCAGGTTCTTTTCCGAGATCTGCCCGCTTTCCAGCGGCTCACCAGTTACCTTGTTATAAGTGGCAAAGCCGACCCCTGCACCGTTTTCCCGGAGATGCAGATAGCGTTCATCGTTGATAAGGTAGACCGCTTCTTTTATCTGCTCCATCAGCACCCACCTTCAAATTCCAGCGAAAACTTGCTGCGGCCATCGGCTTCACAGGACAGCAGCACGGTGGCATTGTAGGTCTTGCCCTTGGCACTCTTGCAGTCCTTCAGCCGGACCCGACCATCCCGCAGCAGCTTGTCCGCCACATGAGCGTCCAGCCGCTTGCCCAGACGCTTGAAGAACGCATTGTCCTTCCACAGGACAAAACGGCACTCCCGGTTCTCGCAGAACCAGCCTTTTTCACGCTCCACAACATTTGCACCGCAATTCGGGCAGACACCAATGATTTTGTTTTTCATAAGCGCATTCACTCCTTTTTTCATTTCCGTGTTCTTTACCAGTTCGGTAATCATCGTATTGATTTCGGTCATAAATTCACTCGGCTCCATTTCGCCACGTTCGATTTGCAGCAGCTTTGTTTCCCAATCGGCGGTCATTTCCGGGGATTGAATTTCTTCGGGCATCACGGTGATGAGGGCTTTGCCCTTGTCGGTGGGCAGCAGCACCTTGGTTTTCTTGGTGCCCTTCCGCTCCAGAAAGCCCTTCTGCACCAGTTTTTCGATAGTAGCCGCTCTGGTAGCCGGAGTGCCGATGCCCTGACGCTCCACGCCCTCCGGCATACTGTCTGCACTGGCGGTTTCCATCGAGTGTAACAGGGTGTCCTCTGATACGTTTTGTCAAGGGTGTTTAAGAACTTTTTTCGCTGTCATTCAAAATCAGACGCTTGATTTTGTCGCTCATGGTTTCTTTACTCGTTTCACTGAAATGGATTTTGACGCGGTAGGTGGTCTTTCCGATTTTCTTTATCATTACAGGTGGCGCGGTTTCCTTTACGGTCAGAGGGGAAGCGGTTGCGGGGGTGCTGCGGTTGCTGGTGTCGTTGTTCATAGGCTCTCCTTTCCATGAGAAAAGCCCCATGCGGTCATACATGGGGCGGTGGTTTTGAGGTTGAAGTGGCGAAGTGGCAAAGTGGCAAGGTATCTGGGTTTTGCCACTTGGATTTTGCCGTTTCACTTTTTAAGAGCGTGATACAGCCGAAACGCCGCCTTTACCGTCCGGAGGACAGTCCGGGCAGACAGCTTGGTGGTAGAGATCATAATGTTGAATGACTTCTGTTCGATTTCTTCCTGCACTGCCATCACCTCCCGTGCAGCAGGGTGATTTTAGCGGTCATACTCTGCCGGAGGCTTGGTGCGGGGCTTTTCTGCGGGAGGTTCATCAGGCACCGGCAGCACCAGCAGACGGTTGCCCAGTTTCAGAAAGGCTTCCGGCTGATGGAAAAGCTGCTCGTACTTCTGCGCCATTTCCGGGGAGAGCGATACAAAATCTTCCTCGCCCAGACCTACCACCAGAAAGGTTCCGGCAATGACATCGTACATCAGCCCGTCCTCGTCCCACAGGGCACGGTTCAGCGGCAGACCCATAAGCTTGCCGTCATCGTTATAGACGATGGCAACCGGATCTTCAAAAGGGTAGCTTGCGCCGATGGAGCCGCCCACCGCCTGCTGCAAGGCTTTCAGGTCGTTATCGATCTCGACCTGCTGCGGATACTGCCCCGGTGCAATTTTCAGCACCGACAGAGTGTTCTCGTTCTGTTCCATTATCTTCCTCCTCAAATTTGATAGTGATTTCCTGCCCAGCACGGGCGGCGTTCAACAGAGCTGCCACAAAGAAGCCGGAAAAGGCACCAGCTTCAAAAATGATAAACGAATAAATATAATTCATAGCAAACCTCCTACATTGACTGAACTGTGAGAAGAATCCTCTCAGGGAGGACGAGGAGCGCTAGATGCGGTGACGGTATGCTTAGTGGAAACATTGGCATGAGTATGCGGTGCGGCATCGGTAGAAAAATAGTCGTACAGAGCATCCCGCAGAGAATGGAAGCAACGAGCATGGTAGTCGTGCAGACGGAGAACCAGAATCTTCAAAACATCAACGGCGGAACAGTAAAAGTCCTCCGTGACTTCTGCGAAACTCTCATAGCGGGTCATTTCGGTATCCATGCTGCACCTCTCAGTCAATGCAGATGCAGACCATCTTCTCGCGGCCAGCCATCAGAGGGACGCTGTTCTCGGCCAGATAGCACTGAATCAGATACAGGTCACTGGTGGTAAGGGCAACAAAGCTGCCATTGGTATCGTAGCGAACAAAGACAACGGCACCGGACAGATACCGCTTGCCAGCCAGTGTGATGACCTGACGAGGGTCGTAACAGAGAGCCAGCGGCACATCTTCACTGATGCTGTAGCAGGAATCTGCTTCATCGAAGCAAGGCAGGTAACTGCGAACGTTCGCCAGCGGAGTGATAGTCAGTTCGATCTCCGGGGCAATCACGGCGGCGTAAACTTCATCATCGCCGAGCTGCCGCTCCAGCACATCGCTCATCTTGTTGAAGAAGTCGGTCACAGCATTGTCCATGTGGTTGATCTTCTGGTTCATGGCTTCGATGGTCTTTGCGGTCTTGAGATCAATGGTAGTGTTCATAGTGCTTTTTCTCCTAATTTTTGCAAAAAAGAAAGACCCGGTTGGGTCTTACATTCAAAATGTATGTTAGCGTTCATTCTGCCGCTGCTGTTTGCGTTGCCACTGATCCAGCAGCTTGATGATAGTGTCCTCCATCTGTTTCGGGGTGAAGCTGCGCGGGAAATACTTCCGCAGGGTGTCGTTTTTGATGACCACTTTGTCCAGTTCGTCCTTTTTTTCTTCTCCCATGACAGCAAAGGCAACATCATACGAGAAGTGCCCTTCCTGTGCCAGCTTTTTGAGCCGTTGCGCTTGGGAAAGGGATGGAGCATTCTGGGTGTCTTGCATCGCTTCTAAAAAATCCCGCTGTTGGCTTTCGTCCAGATAGGACAACTCCACAGCGGGATTAAAAGCAATTTTCTTTTCGTCTACCATATCCAGCAGTTCCGGGATGAGGTTGGTCAGGCGGATAAAACGCTGGACTTGCTTATAACTTTCGCCTGTTCCTTCAGCAACAATCTCTGTACTGCGTTTCCCGAAATAATCTGGGACAACTTGTCCCACATTTTTGGGTCGTCCAACAGTTCGCTCGATTGCTTCCAGCTTCATCTTGTAAGCGAAAGCCCTCTCGCTTGGCAAGATGGTTTCGCGTTGAAGATTGCTGTCCACCATGAGCAAAACGGCGGCATCATCATCCATCTGACGGACGATAACAGGCAGCGTATCCAGCCCAGCAAGCTGTGCAGCGTGCTGACGGCGGTGCCCGGAGATGATCTCATAGCCACCCTCCGGGCGTGGGCGGGCGATCAGCGGAGACAGCACGCCGTACTGCTCCACGCTTTCCACCGTGCGCTGCATGGATTCATCGTCCAAGACCTTAAAGGGGTGGTTTTTGAAGGGAAACAGCTCCCCGATGGAAATCTGCTGCACCTGTTCCCGCTGCTGCTCCTGCCGGGATTCCTCGGTGGAGAAAATGTCATCTGCCCCTTTCAGCGACACGTTTAAGCTGTTTTTCGGCATTCGCCATCACCTCCTCGGTCAGAGATTTATAGGCTTCTGCAACCTTGCCCTTGGGGTCGTGCTGGAAAATGCTCTTACCCACGGCACTGATCTCCGCAGCACGGACAGACCGGGGAATGGTCTGGTCAAACACTTTGATCTTGCTGCCGTAAGCGCCCCGAATCAAATTGTCGATCTGCTGTCCATAGTTGGTGCGGCTGTCGGTCATGGTCAGCAGGATGCCCTCAATTTTCAATTTCGGGTTGATCTGCCGCCGGACTTTCTGCACAGTCTGCAAAAGCTGTTCCAGACCTTTTGCAGACAGATACTGCGCCTGCACCGGAATCAGGATGGTGTCTGCTGCTGCCAGTGCATTGACGGTCAGCATCCCAAGGGAAGGGGTACAATCCAGCAGAATGAAATCATAGTCGTGCTTTGCACTGTCCAGCACCTGTTTCAGCATCTTTTCCCGGTTCATGCAGTTGACAAGGGAAACTTCCAGCCCTGCCAGTTCAATGTTTGCCGGAATCAGGTCAACGCCCTCTGCATGGTGCAGGATGCCTTCACCGGGCGGAATGCTCTGATCGTTCATGGCTTTTGCCATCAGGGTGGAAAGGGTGGTAGGCAGTTCATCGGGCTGCTGCCAGCCTATGATTAGCGCCTATTAGGAAAACACACTGTCAAAGGGGTTTGTAGCGGGGGTTAGCCCGCTACTGCGGTATCTTCCGTAGTGTTAATTTCAATGTACTCTGCAATCTTGTGGAGCTCGTCAGCAAATTTGAATTTCACGCTGATATTGCCGTTTTCATAGACCTTGATATAGTCCACAAGCTCAACCAAGATTTCCCGATTGAGGGCTTCAATGTTTTGATACTTCATAAAGGCTACCAGTGCGGGATGCTCATTGTCCACACCGTTTGCCAGTTCTGCGCGTTCAGCGTTCAGCCGGGTAAGCACCGTGGAAATATCAGAAGTCTGCCGTTCATAGTCAGCCTTCATATCCCGGTATTCCTGCTGGGTGATTTCACCGTCTTTCCAGTCCTGATAAAGAGATTGCTTGTAGCGTGTTATCTTTGTCAGTTCCCGCTCTTTTGCAGCTATCAGATCGTCCAGTCGGTAAGACTGGCTTTTTTTGATTGGAGCGGAATTGATCTGCGTGACGATTTCCGAGTAGGAAACAGCCAAATGTACCTGATGCTGTACAGCGAACAAAACAGCAGCCTCCAGCCGTTCATGCTTGATTGAGTGCATGGTGCAGGCTGTCCGGGAACGGTTCTTGTAGGTTGAGCAAGAATAATATACATTGTTGTTCTTGCCAACGCATCGGGTAATGGCCCGCCCGCAATCGGCACATTTCAGAAAGCCGCTGAATAAATGTACCTCACGGCCTTTCGGGGAAGTACGGGTATCACGCTGTAAGAGAGCCTGTACCTTGTCGAAAGTTTCATAGTCGATAATGGCCTCATGCGTTCCAGCCACTTCCACCCATTCCTCGCGTGGAACAGCTTCAATCTGGTGTACCTTGTAGCTTTTCACCCGGCTTCGGCCTTGGGCTAAATCCCCGGTGTAGGTCGGATTGGTAAGAATGGAGTGGATCATGCGGACTCCCCACATAGGATCGTCATACCCTCTTGTCGAAACAGGCAAGCCCTTTTGTACCTTGTAAGCCGAGGGGCTCGGTACGCCGTGTTCGTTCAGGTACAGCGCGATAGCACGTTTTGATGACCCTTGAATAAGCATTGTGAAAATGAGTTTGACATTTTCAGCAGCATCGGGATCAACAATCAGCCTGTGCTTGTCCTTTGGGTGCTTTACATAGCCGTAAGGAGCAAATGCTCCGATATACTGGCCGTTGCGCCGTTTGTAATCAAATACCTGCCGGATCTTTTTGGAAGTCTGATAGCAGTAATTATCGTTCATCACGTTTGTAATGGGAACGATGATATTTGAAACGCTGTCGGGGTTCTTGTAGCTGTCCACATTCTCAGCAAGGCTGATAAAGCGAACACCCATTTGAACAAACAGATTGTCGATCAAACTTCCGGCATCGCTATAATTTCGTGCGAAGCGGGACAGGTCTTTTACTATAACGCAGTTGATTTTACCACTCATGACATCCGACAAGAGCCGTTGAAAATCTTCACGGTTAGCGTCCGTCCCAGTATGTCCGTCATCTACATATTCCGTGATACTTTCAAACTCGTCAATGTTGCGTCGGTAAAAATCGTTCAGTAGGTCACGCTGGTTCTTTACGCTGTTGCTATCGTCTTTTCCTTTTCTCAAATCTTCCTTTGAAAGCCGGATATAGATGCCCAGCCGCCAGCGGCGGATTGTGTAAGAGGGAGAGAAACTCTGCTGATACCCTCTGTTTTTTGCTCGTGCCATTGTTCCTCCTTCCCTATCACATTACACTTATATTATAACTCTGTCCGGGGAGGACAACAAGGATGCCTCCGCTTCGGGACACTTTGTCTCGAAGAAGCAAAATGAGCTGTAACCGAAGTTACAGCCCGCTTCTTTGCCGCAGCAGGAAATCCGTCAGCTTATCTTGGAGAGATGGCCCGCTTTCAGCAAATTCAATTTTCACGCCAACACCACCGATGCAAAAGCAGTATGGATTTTTGACAGTCTGCAAAAATCGAGAGATGCGCTCCTTTCGGGAAAGCGCATTGTCAAAGGTCATACCGCTCACATCAGGCAGGGACTCGGCAGCCACCGCGCCAATGTCAACGCTTCTCATTTGTTCAAGTTTCTGTGTAGTTAATTTCACGGTAAACCTCCTTCGCAGATTGATAGAACGCCTCCCGCTGTTTGGTGGGGAAACGTAACAGGCCAGCACCACCGGGATGCTGGCCTGTTGCCTTACTCCACCTTGGGACACTTTGTCTCGAGGCTTATTATAGCTTTTGAATATTAGAGAGCGCCGCACATATTTACTTGGCCTGCCCAAAGACAATCGTTATTTTCTGTGCGGCGCTCTCCACGCAAGTGAAGTGACAAGCCCGGAGGAACAGGCAGCCAGTCTGTTCATTTCCAGATCGTGGCCTTGGGATGGCCGGGCCCATTTACGATGTTGGTGTTGTTCGCTCAATCTCTTTTTGGAAATGTCACCGCGCACCCACCGTCTGGCTCCCCGAACTTACTCAGGGTTGTCGTTATTCCCTTGCGTTAGGAAGAAAACCTCCTCTCATAAACCGAGACATTTTTTCATCAATTCCAAGTGGGTTAAGAAGAAAAAATCAAAAAGTTTTTTTCATGCGTTCAAGGCCACGCTTGATCGACTGGCGAATAGACTCCTCATGTACGCCCTCGGCCTCGGCAATTTCCTTAATCGACTTGCCAAGAATGATATGTGCGTCAATTCTACGGCCTTGGATCTCCGGCAGAGAATTGAGAGCGTTCCACAGACGAAGAAAGGTTTCCATTCGTTCAAGGAGCTCCTGCGGGGTCGGCTCATGCAGGCAAGCGGAATACTCAATCCCGTCATCGCAGTCCAGAGAATACTGCGCCTTGTGCCGGGAGAGCCGCCGCTGGTAGGCCATTTCATAACGGGCATCGGCCTTGAATACCTCGGCAACCTCGTCAGAAACTTCGATAAGCTGATCCTGCGTGTACCAATAATAAAGATCTTTCAGATTGATAGTAGTCATCGTAAAATCCTCCATTTCAGTTTGTTCGGGGTTGGTCGGAAACGAAATGGAGTAATGGCGGAGAACGGCACCGCACCTCGGGACACTTTGTCTCGAAGTCTGGAAAGCAAAATGCGCCTGCGCGACACGAAGCCGCACAAGCGCACGAAAATATATTATCGGTTATGTACTGTTTAATTTCACATTCAAAGCCAGACTGCTCCGATGGGGGAGCTACGCTTTTTTTAACTGGTGCAGATCATGGATACTGCGAAATAAAAAGAAGGACACGGTAAATCAACCTCCAATCGGCTACCGTGTCCCTGCAAGTCGTCATCGGTTTGTGCAAACGCAAAGAAACGGCGGCTCTGAAAATCAAAGCCGCCGTTTCAAATGGGCGTGTCAAATTGTCTGCGCTACGACGGCTTTTTTTCTTTTGCCGTCGTCCGGCAGAGTATTATTCAATATTTAATTCAATGTTTCCAGTGAAATTCTCACATTCAATGCCAATATAATTTCCACCATCAGGAAGTGTAATTGTGTCATTATAAGTTCCGGTTGTTTCAATCAAAGTGACTGCTTCATCAGATCCAGAAATCCAAAATACTTTTGCAGTACCTTCCGTAATCTCCAAGGTGCAATCAATGGACAGCTCCTTACCGGCTTCTCTCTTTATGGAAGTTCCTCCGAACAAATACTCTGTACCTGAAAAGTTCGCATAATCAGCCGTATAAGTTCCCGTATAATCATCAATCCCTTTTTCTTTTGTTCCTTCCAAAGATGACTTTCTTGTAAGCTCTATGGCTCCAGCCGACTGAACGATATTATTATAATGATCGAGAATTTCATCTTTTGAACAGCCAGAAAGCATAAAACTTCCCAAAAGGACAAATGCCAATGCTAAAACTATTTTCTTCATAAAATCATCACCAGCCTTTCTTTGGAGCTACCTTTTTGGCCTTTTTCTTTGTTTGGGTTGCTTCTCGTTCTTTCATGCACAAAATCAAGATGGCAGAAATAACGACAGCAAGCGCAAGACTGCAAGAACAGGTTCCGATATTCCAGTTGACTGCGGTATCATAGCTACGGTAGCCTACCATTCCAAGACTTGCGGTAATCGGATAAATGTTTGCTAATGTCATATTTCCTGCGGCAAACATCCCTCCATATCCATAGACAAAAGCAATGATTACACCGACTAAAAAGCTGCCTGCCCTTCGACAAGTAAGAGCGATAATCGGCAGAACCGCAAGATATAAAAAGAAATTAACCGCAGTAATCTGCAAGGCTGCTTTTAGAGCTAAGGAAATCTCAAAGCCGGGAAATCCCACAATCATTTCTGCTATGATTGTAAACAGACTGCATATCAGCCCGAAAATAATAGACAATACGCCGCACACAATCAATTTTCCGGTCAACAGTTTCTTAAAAGAGATCGGCACAGTCAGAATATTTTTCAATGTGTCATCCGTCTGCTCACGAGAAATCATATATCCAGCAATTAGGCTGATACACATCGGAAAAATCATGGACATATTGTTTTTGATGACCTGTTCTGTAAGATAGGCAAAATCCCAAACGGAACCATCATTCGCCATAGAGGTAAACAAGGTCAGCAGGACGGATAGGAGCATGAGTGCAACGCCCGCCCAAAGGATATGATACCTTTTCAATTTATAAAATTCTGTTTTTACAATGCAAACCATGTTTATTCCCCCCTCTGCTTATATAATCTGTCAATCAGTAAGAACGAAACCAATGCCATGATCCCAAGAATGAATACAACTTGAAATGTTGAGGGAATTAGCCCTGTCATTTGCTCCAAGTCCATTTTTATTCCATGAGCCGCCATATCTCCCGCACTCCAAAATGTAGTCAGTGGCGTGGGCAGAAGCCATAACATAGTTTTAGGCAGTGTGTCAAACAATGCCGTAGCACTCATGTTCAGAACGCTGTAAAAGACACACAACAAAATGGAAAAAACATAGGTCTTACTGAAAAAGACAACAAGGACAATCAACGGGAGTGTTCCTGCCGTAATGAAGATCCCCGTTTCAACCGCCAAAAACAGCTTATAACCAATTCCATAAACTTCTAATGTTCCAATTCCGCAAAGAATTGTTGCAATGGTAGAAGCCACGCAAAAAACAATTCCAAAGATAAAAAGGACAATAATCTTTGCAAGTACCATTTGCGTGCTGGTTACGGGAATTGTACGCAGATTTTTGAATGTATCGTTGTCGCGTTCCATAAAAAACAGAATAGCGGCAATCACTCCGATAATGCAGGGCAGTAAAAACTGGATACCATATCCCAACACCATGTTAAATAGTCCATCGAAAGCATCTGCCCGATCCGTATATCGCTCCATCATAGAGGGCGTTGTCATCAGATAAGTCAGCGGGATTGGAAACAGGAACGCAGCCAAAATAATCAGCGGAATAAATTTCTTCCGTTTCAATTTCAAAAATTCGCATTTGATTAGTTTAAGCAATTCCTTCGCCCCCTGTCACACGCTTGAAGTAATCTTCAAGACTTTCTTCACAGGTATGTGCTTCTGATACCTCCAATCCGTTTTCTACAAAAGCAGTTACAATTTTCCCCACAGACAGATCAAGGTTGTGCAGGCGCAGATTGTGGTCGTCTTGTATGGAAAAATGGGTTTCATGGAAATTGCGTTCCAAAATTCTTGCCGCCTGTGCAGTATCAGAGAGCGTAAACCGGATATGTTTACTGCTTTTTTGCTCCAACTCAGCAAGGCTTTCTTCTTCCAGCAATGCACCGTGGTCAATAATTCCAATATCGTCAGCCAGCAAGGAAATCTCCGAAAGAATGTGACTGGAAATCAAAATAGTTTTTCCTCTTGCGTCGCAAAGCTCCCGAATAAAGGAGCGTACTTCTGCAATACCGATGGGATCGAGGCCGTTGATCGGCTCATCCAAAATCAAAAGCTCCGGATCGTGCATAACGGCAAGGGCGATGGCAAGCCGCTGCTTCATACCAAGAGAATACTGTGAAAAGAGCTTTTTATCTTTGTAGGGCAGTCCTACCAGATCCAGAGCATCTTTGATAGCATGATTGTTTGGTACGCCCCGCAGAGTAGCAAAGATACGCAGGTTCTCTGTGCCGGTCAGATTGGGATAAAAGCCGGGGGACTCAATTAGACTGCCAATGCGGGGGAGCAACTTCTTTTCATTCCCTTGCAAAGACTTTCCCCAGATTTTGACCTCCCCGGAAGTCGGCTTCGTTAAGCCCAACAGCATTTTCATGGTAGTGGTTTTTCCGGCTCCGTTTCTGCCCAGCAGACCGTAAATTCTCCCACGCTTCACATGAATATTTAAGTCAGCCACACTCTTTTGTGAGCCGTATTGCTTCGTCAGATTTTTTGTTTCAATGATATAATTTGTATCCATATTCAAAACCTCCTGTTCTGTAAGGTATTCTATCATGCCAACCTTGCATTAACCTTGCCGCAACCTTGCATTAACCTTGCAATTTGAAATCCAGTAAAATGACAAAGGCTCCCGCCATAAAGACGGGAACCCGCTTAACTCTCCAAAGGAAAAAGCAACATAAATTCAGTTCCTTTTCCCGGCAAACTTTCAACTGTTATACTCCCACCCATCTTTTCTACAAGCTGATGGACAATAGAAAGACCAAGACCGCTTCCTTTTTCAGACCGTCCTTTGTCACACTTATAGAGCCGTTCAAAAATGTGTTTCAAATCTTCCTTCTCAATTCCCACTCCATTATCCGCCAGCAGCAGCTCCATGTTATTTTCCTTCTTTGACAGGGCAATTTTGATTTTGTCTGCATGGCTGTGAGCGATTACATTTTGAATGAGATTATTGACAATCCTCATATAGCTGTCCATATCCAATCTTACCCGGACAGGATGTTCGGGAATATCAATGTCATACTCAACCTGTTTATCCTCAAAAATCGGTATCCAGTCAATGAGGATATTTCTTGTCAGCTCTGCGGCCTCAACACTCTGGATCTCCAAAGCAAACTCGTTGGAATTTAACTTGAACCAGTCAAAGAGTACATCAATATATTCTTTCAGATCATGGGCTTTCCGGCGGGCGGTTTCAATATAATCATCCCGGTCTTTTCCTGTGACCAGTCCTTTGTGTGCAGCGTCAAGATACCCAATCAGAGTAGTAAGGGGCGTTCGCACATCATGGGAAAGGCTCGTCATAAGCTGGCGGTTGGTTTCTTCTGTCTGCCGTACAGTTGAAAGTCTGCTTTCATAGGCCACAACGATCTCGTTGATTTCATAAGCAAGAGGTGCTGTCAGTTCATTTGTTGCAGATAGAATACGCCGGTTGCCATTTCCGTTTTTCACATCAACCAGCACATCGGTCATTTCTGCTATTTGTTTTTTTACACGCCGAACGAGAACGATGGAAGTCAATACAGCCACAACAGCAATCACAATGGACAAGAATACGATAATTTTCATGCTGACTACACCTCCTTATTAAACCGGTAGCCAATCCCTTTGACCGTTTGTATATACTTTGGGCTTGAAGGATTGACTTCTAATTTTTTACGAAGTCGGCTGATAATCGCCATAATGTTACTGTCATCATAGAAATATTCTTCGCCCCATACTTCCTCATAAATCTGCTGTTTGGTCAAAATTTTCCCTTGATGTTTTGCACAGTACAGGAGCAGATCAAATTCCTTTGGGGGAAGTTCAAAAGTACCATTTTCCGTCGTAACAGAACGATTTTCAAGGTCAATTTGCAATCCATCAAAATCCAGTTTTTGCACAGCTCCGGCTTGCTGATTAAAGCGAGTGTAGCGGCGAATAAGAGACGCAATACGGGCAATCAGTTCATCCATATCAAACGGTTTTGTAAGATAATCGTCCGCTCCGGTCCGTAAGCCCCGTACTTTAGAAATGCTGTCATTTTTAGATGTGAACATCAAAATCGGCAGACTGTTCTCTTTGCGGATTTCTGCCAGCGTTTCAAAGCCATCCATACCAGGCATCATCACATCCAGCACCACAAGCTGATACTCCTGCTCTCTTAATTTTTGTAAGCCCTCTTTTCCGGTATTACAAAAATCAGCTTCTATGTTTTCTGCTTGTACGCTACGTTTAATCAAAGCGCACAGTTCTCTGTCATCATCTATAATCAGGATTTTATTCATGGTGCAACCCCTTCCCTTGTTTTGTCCTTCCGTCAATCGGCTTTTCTGCGTTCTTTGGGATCAGCCAAACACCAGCCATCTTCACAGCGCCGGGAATGCGCCCTCCGGCGCAATAATAATTTACCCTACGAGGTGTCACGCCCCACTTTTCGGCGGCCTCTTTTAGTGTCATATAATCCATTCTGCACCTCCATAGAGTATATTATAGTTCTTCGACTCGAACAATACAAGTTTTGGAAGAAAAGAATGTGAAATTAAATAGTCAGTAGTATGAAATACATAGTCGTTCAAATAATATCACATGAAATGTAAAATCATATCAGGTGATGTTATGAAGATAGAACGAGATGAAAGACGCTTTGATTTTCACGATATAGGGCTCGCCATCAAGCGTGCAAGAGAAGCCAGCGGCATGACACAGGAGCAACTGGCCTATATTGTTGACCGCGCTCCGCGTACCATTATGTATAATGAAAATGATGGTCAGCATCCAAGCTTCAACACCTTTTATCAGATGGTCACAATGTTTGATATATCGGTGGATCAATACTTTTACCCGTCCCAGAATAGCGGGAGCGAGTGCAGGAAGCGGATTGATGCCATGTTGAACGCCTTGGACGAAAGAGAATTGAAAATCGTTGAAGCTACAATCCAAGCGATGAAAGCATCGAAAGAAACGGAGGAAACGTAAAAGAAAGCGTAACCTCCGTTTTTTTGCGCCATGTTGCGGGTTGCGCGTTTTGGCAAGCAATTCGGGTGTGGCCACACTCCGAAATTTTTGCAGGGCGCAGGGCCCGCAAAAATGCTTGTTGGGGAGCTCCCCAAACCCGCTGTACTTCGGGACAAATTGTCCCAAAGTCCCGGTGCGCTGCACCGTAGTCTGCGGCCCGTCACTATCGTTCCTGGGCCTTATTTTCACGCTCGTCTGTTATGCCGAGCAGATGATCAATGTTCGCTTTTATTGCCACGGCCTCCCGCATTTGCCGCTGGGCCTCCCGGTATTCTGCATAAAGCTCTTTTTTCTGTCCTGCCAGCTCACGGCGGGATTTTTTTAGTGCTTCAATCTTAGGGAGCTTTGCGCCGTTCAGTATGGTGTTCATGGTATCTTTTGCCGCCCGGTAAGTGGCAAGCTCTGCTTCATGCTGGGCCAGATACTTTTTGCTGTACCGCGCAGCCTTGTACCCATCGAATACCGGGCGGGTCTTGGCATAGTCCACCGTGGCAGCCATCAGCTCCGAGGTTTTGGAAAGAGCCTCCTCCGTTGTGCGGAGCTCGTCAGACAGCTTGTGAAAGTGATCCACCGCAGCCTCGGTGCTGGCCGTCAGCGCCGCATAGTCTGTCAGATGATGCTCCTGCAAATACTGGAGCGCGGCAGCCATCTGTTTTAGGTTGTAGACCTTGGCCCATCGTTCATAAGCCGGGCCCTTGCCCTGGGCCATACGCTTTTGAATGTCGATGATGAGATTAACTCGCAGTGGCGGAACCGTGGGCTCCTCTGGCATCTCAGGGAGTGGACGTTCCCCGGCAATTACTGCCTTGATGTCCTCCGGGTCAAATCCGGCTCCCAGTGTAGAAGCCCGGAGCCGGGTCGGTTTTTCCTGCCCGGGCGCAAGGAATGAGATGACACCGCCGCGTCCCTGTTTCACCGAAAAGCCGGACTCCTCCATGAGACGAAGAAAGTCGGCAAAGTCTGTGGGCTTTTTCTCCAAAGCCGCGAGAATAGCCAGCCGTACCCGCTGCTTGGCAGAGGGTGGCTTTTCTCCGATCCACTGTCCATAGTGGAGAAAACGGCCCTTGCTGTGCTGGCACGGATTTTGGATAACAGACAATTCATGTTCGATGCACACGCGGTCAGAGAGCCGCCGCAGGGCAAAGGACGAACCAATGAAATTATGAAATTTCCGGGAGCGGTCAAAGGCCGTCGCATTGAAATAAATGTGATTGTGGATATGGGCCTTGTCGGTATGCGTACAGACGAAGAACTGATACTTTCCCTTTGTCCAGCGCATCGTCGTTTCATAGCCGATACGGTTTGCTTCTTCCGCCGTAACCTCCCCGGGCAGGAACGCCTGCCGGATCTGAAAGAACAGGGCCCCGCGAGATACGGCCCGGCCTGTCTCTGCAAGGTATTGACTTTTTACCAGAAGAAACTCGGCGGGGGCCGTGTTCGGATCGCAGAGATAGGAAGATACGGCTCCCAGCTTTTCCGGGTTCAGGCCATAGATGAACCGATCCTCCATCGTTTGAATTGCACTTTTTCCTGCCGCTGTTTTATAAGGGCGGATGTAGGTGGTCGCCGTAGAAATCCCTCCTTCCGGCAAATAGTATTTTTGCTTTGGGACACTTTGTCCCGAAGTAGAAAAAGCCGGGGAGCGGTATCAACCACTCCCCGGATGGGTCAGAGCTCTACCAGCGCGGAGAGCTGTTTCAAGAGATCAGATAGCGGCTCCCACAAAGCGGCATAGTCCCGCTGCAAGGCCGCGAGTTCTTCGGGATAAATCGCGCCGTAGGTGTTGGCTTGAATTGCCACTTGGTTCAGATTGTTGGAGCAGCGCCGCTGGAGCGAAACCAGCTCACGAACAGGCGAAAGGTCAACATGAAGCACATACCCACTCAGGGCCATTTTCCGCATATAGGCTCCCATATTACGGATGCCAGCCTCCGCCATACGTTCTTGAATCAGAGCCTGCTCCGCCTCCGACACCATCACATGAAGATGGATCGGACGGCGGCGTTTCTTTGTCATCGCTCCTCACGCTCCCGGCTGCGGCAGGCGCGGGGCGGCTCCTTTACCTTATCCAGCGGCTTTTCCTGTCCGTCTGCCGGAACAGGGCGCGGCAAATGAAATTCACGGTGCAGGCGCAGCGCCTCCAGTACAGACAAATCCTGTTCACGTTTCTTTTCCATATACGCACCTCCTTATCTATCGCCACGGTCAGGCTGCCTGCGCTGGGGAGCCGGAGCCTCCGAGCCGCGATCTGCCTCCGCCAACTTTGCCGCATTTTTCATCTGCTCGGCAATCGGACGGGGCCTGTCGGGATTATCAGGCGCAGGACGCAGCTCATAGTCGGATGCCTGTTTTTCCGTTAGCGGGCGGGTATAGGTAAGATAGCCCCAAGCCAAGAACGAGCCATTTTCCACCGGGATGCGCTGATCGTAATTGAAGATTTCATCCGGCTTGTTATAAGGCGGCTTCGGGAATGTCCCGATGTCCACAGGCCGCTGGGTCGAATAATACTTGTAAAGGCCGGGAGCCTCGGTCTGCCTGATCCCGACGTTATAAATACGCTGATAGTCCTGCACCCGGTCTGTAAAATCCTGTTCCATCGCGGTGCGGTCATTTCCATAGTGACCCCATTCGTACTGCCGCAGGCCGTCTTTGTCATCATAACAGGCCCATGTGACATAGCGGGATGGCGCGGTGGGATGCTCGCCCAATGCAAATCCCCGCCCATTTTCCAGCATGACCGCCTTCAAAATGGCGTAGCCTTGATTTTTGTCCATAGTACACCTCCCATCATCGAGACATTTCTTTGTTTTCTCTTTTCACAAACGGCTGGAGCTGATAGGGGCTTGTACCGTCCTCGGGCCGCAGAAAGTCTATCCGGGCCGCAGCACGGATGGCGTTCTGGTTAAGCTGCCGCTGCCATGCCCCTTGGCTGGGAGCCCACTTAAAGCCGTTGCTTTTCAGTTCCTGCCGCTGATTGGCATCGGGCTTTTCCTCAAAAATAAGCTGCAAACGATTTTCAGCCTCGTTGATTTTTGCCTCGCCTCCGGGGAATGTCCAGCCTGCAAACTCGGAGCGGCTGCTCAGTTCCTCAATGCGCTGGCGCACACGGCGGATGTTGGCGTTGTTGTTGGAAAGCAGATAGGCGGGATACGGCTTGCTTTTGTCCAAGTGCCATGACTGCGCCATATCTGCTTTGAGCTTTTCGGCCTGCTCCGGCGTAAGCTCCGGGCAGCCGTCCAGCGTTTTGTGTTTCCGAAAATACGCATTGACCGCCTTCATGGTGGCCTGCAGGGACTCCAGCCCCTCCAGCTTTTTTGTCAGCTTTTCCACGGCCAGATCGTCATCCGCGCTGATCCCACCCATTCCAACAGAGCGGATTTTATCAAGCAGCTTTGAAATCTCCGCATACTCTCCATAGTTGCGATCCCGGGCGGCGTTCTGCTTGTGCTTTTTTGCCACAGGGAAATTACCGCCCCCGGAGATCAGAATAGAGGGCACCCGGGCATCAATCACATTGCGTTCATTCAGATTTTCCGCAAGTTTCCGGGCATAGCGATCCACCAGCGCGTCAATCTTATCGTGGTACATGGGATCGACACGGGCTTTCTGGCGTTCCGCCGCTGCATACGCTTCATCGACCATTGCCCGGTAGCCCGCCGTAGCGGAGCCCGGCTGATAGTCGGAAAAGCTGTTCATATCTTTTGCCCGCTTTGCGGCTTCTTCGTTGATCGGATAATATTTCGGCATAGTACCTCCTTCCACAAAAGCCGGAACTTTGGGACAAATTGTCCCAAAGCCCCGGCAGCTAAAATGTTGACAGCATCTCACGGAAACAGGGCCGGACGTAGAAACATACGCCTCCCGCAGAAAAGGGCCTTAAATAGCCTTGTCATAAGCGGGTTTGGGGTGTCCTAATTGTCAACACATCAGCCCCGCTTTTTTCGCATATATTCCCGCTGCTGTCTGCGGTGTGCCGCCTTTGCACAGGCCGCCGAACAATAGGTTTGCCGTCCATCAGGAGCCACGGCTCTGCCGCATACCGGGCAAGCCTTGAAATCCGGCCTTGGCCCTTCTGTCAGCAACGCAGCCTCCAGCGCCGGATCAAGGGGCAGAACTGCCTCGCGGAAGTAGCGGCAATAAGCCCCCGTCCAGCATTTCCCAAACATATAGCACTCGCAATCCAGCGGCAGGCAGCCGCAGTCCCGGTCATAGTTGGCACACCATTTTGACACCAGCCTGCGGATTGCCGCTTTTTCTGTCCGGGTCAGTTCTCGGCCCACAGTATCACCTCCCGTTGCCCGGTGGTTTGAGCTGCTCCCGGTAGCAGAACACGCAGCCGATCCCGCGCCAGTAAGGGCAGCCGTCACAACGGGAGCCCTTCGGCGGCAGGCTTGGCGGCACACCCTTAAAGTAGCTTTTTTCTTTCATAAATCCCTCATAGGGGTTGTTGGTAAATCTCATTCATTATCCTCACTTTCGGTATCGTCCTCGTCCCAAGGCGGCCCATCGTCCTCGGGATCGTCATAATCGGCCAGTTCCTCGCTGTAATCCTCTTCGGGTACAGCAGCTTTTTCATGCTTCGGGCGGTAGATTTTGAAGTACCAGCCTGCACCGCTGCCCAGAACAGCCACTGCCAAAATCAGCAGAAGTGTCCCGGTATTGCTTTTTTGCTGGGGTTCGGGTTCCGGCTCCTCCACAGGTTCCGTCACCGGGGCGGGTTCGGGAGCTGTGCCAGCACACTCGGTCATGTTGACCGCGCAGACCTCGCAATCCGTATGGATGGCTCCGGGCGCACATTTTTCTGTGCAGGAGCAGGCCGGAAGCTCTCCGCCAGCGGCCTCCAGTGCCGCCAGCAGATCGGCTTCATCCACCATGTTCAGAAAGTAGGTGTGATACTGTTCGCCGTCCTCGTCCACAGGCTTGTCATAATCAATGACAATGTAAAAGGTGTTGCCGCCGCTGGTTTCCACCGTGATGAACTGTTTGTTGGTTGCAGCATCGTAGAGCAGATCGCGGGTCACAAGGTTTCCATCCTCCGAAAAGCCCTCGCCCGGGGTAATGGTAGGTGCAGGCTCCGGGGCCGGAGTTTCTTCCACAACAGGCGGTTCCTCATTCCCGCCGTCCGAATAGGCATAGGCCGGGATTGCAAAGCCGCATAAAAGAACGGCGGAGCAAAGCCCCGCCGCCAACATACGAAAGTGTTTCATATTCAGTTTTCCTCCTTCTTTTCT
Source organism: Faecalibacterium sp. I4-1-79 (assembly GCF_023347235.1). GTDB lineage: Bacteria > Bacillota > Clostridia > Oscillospirales > Ruminococcaceae > Faecalibacterium > Faecalibacterium tardum. The sequence goes on from NZ_CP094467.1 coordinate 965,129, forward strand.
TCTTCGGACTTCGGGACACTTTGTCCCAAAGTGCCGCCGTCCTTCAGTTTCTCAAACAGCAGCGGGAGCTCCGTAAGGGAAATGCTCATGCCGCGCACAATGTCCACGATCTCGCTGTTTTCCGCCTCCAGCTTTTTCTGCTCCAGCTCCTTGAGCCGGGCCTGCTGTTCACTGATTTTGGCCTTGACCTTATCAATCTCGGCCTGAATTTTCATGCTTTTGGTAGTTGCCATTTCAAAACCTCCTGTCACGGTAAACGCCCGTAGGCGTAAAAATGAGATTGCCAGTAGCTTGTATTCAAATTTGCGTAGCCGATGGGATCTCCGCAATGCAGCATTTTTCCATCACCGACATAAATCCCGCAATGGCTCACGCCCGGCGTGTCATAGGTGCCTTTGAAGAACACCAGATCACCGGGTTTGGGAGAACTGGTCGGCATACAGATGTTATAGAGCCCCTGGGCTCCCAGCCTGCCCACATTCCAGCCGGAGTGATTGATAACCCACGAAACGTACCCCGAGCAATCAAAGGAAGTGGCGGGAGAACTGCCGCCCCACACATAGGGATAGCCGATGTATTTCTGCGCTTCGGCAAGCATCGCGGCAAAGGTTTCATCGTCCAGATATTCTCCGGGCACTTCGTAATCACCGGGTTTCCCGGTAATGTACTTGTTCACATAGGGAGAATCTGGGAACAGATCGGGGCGGTTTCCCAGCGTTGCCATATAGATGGCATACCGTGAAAGCTGCTCCTCGCTCATGACATATACGGGCACATGGGATAAATCAAAGTTCTCCAGCGTGACCGTACAGATGTAATAGTCGTAAGGCACCTGATAGGTGTCCGTATGGGAGTTGCCGTCCTCGTCCGTCCATGTGTCGGTTTCCGTGCGATACCGGGTTTCCACCACCACATCCTCGGTCAAAATGTACTGGCGGTCAAAGAGCATTTGCAGCGTTCCCTGTACCTCGCCTATTGTCCATTGTCCCTCATGGAGCGCACACAAAAGAGAAAGCAGCACATAGGGATCATGTTCGATTTCGTCCAGATCGAAGTGGTATTCGTCATAGTCATGGGTGCTTTCATAGGTGTCCAGATAATGCTGTAAATCATCTTCCAGCGCACAATAGGCGGCTTCGGCGGCCAGCATATCCCGATCCTCGCAAGGATAGGTGCTGGCTCCTAATGCACCGGCCCCGGCGTTCCCCAGCATAAGCATAGTAGAGGAACAGGACTGCATAGCAAACAGGAGTAACACACAGAGCACCGCAATCACGGCACCTGCGGGATGACTTTTGACAAATTCCACTGCCCGGGCAGTCAGGCGTTCTGTGGCTGTGGCAGTTTTCCCAGCCGCAGCCGCGCTCTGCTTTGCAGCCTCCTTTGCCTGCTTGCGGTATTGCCTGCGAAGCCGTTGCTTCTGCCAGTAGCGGGTAAGGGCATTTTTCGTCAGCTCCGGGTGCTCCTGTGCGGCGGTGTGAAAATGGTAGTCCGCCGTGTACTTGGTATAGCGGGCCTCGGCCTTGCGTACCACTTTTGCCGGATGTTCCCGGACTTTACGGCGCACAAAGCGAGAGCCATGCCGTAGCGCGGTTTCTCCCACAAGCTCAGAACGGTGTGCGCCTTCCGTGCCGACATTTTCCTGTTCCACTTCAAAAATCTTGCCATGCACGAAGCTGTGAACGGAACCGCTGGCAACACGGCCTATGCGTTTTACCGGGCCGGGCTTTTTCGGCGGCTTTTGCTTTGCCAGCTTCTCCCGGGCCTGTTCCAGTTTTTCGCCTTGGGACTCCATGTGGAGCTTTGCCGCCGCAGCCTGTTCCTGCTGGCTCTTTTTGCGGAACTTGGACTTCGGGACACTTTGTCCCGAAGTGTCGGAAGCCTCCGGCCCGGGCTGTTCCCCGTCAGGGGCGTGGGCGGTCTGCGACCAAGCCTCCTCCTTGGCCTTATTCGTTTTTCGTTTCATTCTTCATATCCTCCGGGCGGGTAGTCAGCAGGTCATAGATTTCTCCGCGAGGGAACCGATCCACAAACGGAATGGTTACATTTCCATAGAACAACAGCCCCTCGCCGGAATTGCTGTGTGTGATATAGGAAAGCTGATGCTCGGAAATACCGAGCTGTTTTGCCAGAATGGTACGGTCACTCTGCGCCTGCGAAAGCAGGATCATAAAATCCGTATTATCCAGAATGTTCTCGATTTCCCGGCTGGCCAAAAGGTCTTTGACGTTCTGCGTCAAAGCAGACGGCACACATCCTTTTTTACGCAGCATTTTCCAGACCGCCACAAAGTAGCTGGCTGTCAGCGGATCGCGGAGCAGGATATGAAACTCGTCAAAGTAGCACCAAGTCGCCGCACCCTCGTGGAAGTTCTGATCCACCGCCTGCGAAACAAACTCATTTGTGATGTGCATTGCAATCTTTCTAAGGTTTTCGCCCATGTTTTTCAGAACGATGCACACCACACGGCTGTCCGTCTTGACGTTGGTAGGATGGTTAAAGAGATTGAGGGAGCCTGTGCAATAAAGCTCTAAGGCAGTTGCCACGCGCCGGGCTTCGGGCTCCGGCTGGCGTAAGAGCTCTTCGTACAAATCCTGTAACAGCGGTGTTTTTGCAGTTTCCAGTCCGAGCGCCTGTTCCCGGTACACCAAACGCACACAGCGGTCAATGACCGTCTTTTCAATGGGCTGCAAGCCTTCCTTGCCGCCGACCACCAGCTCGCATAGGGACAAAAGAAAATCCGCCTTCATGGAAAGCGGGCTTTCTCCGGCGGCCATATTGAGCTCCACATCCATCGGATTGAGGTGGTGCGGGCTGTCCGGGGCAATCTCGATCACCTGGCCGCCCAGCCTTCGCACCAGTGGAGCGTATTCGCCCATCGGGTCAACCACGATGATCCGATCCTGCGGGATGGTGAGAAACACATTCAAGAGCTCGCGCTTTGCGGCAAAGCTCTTGCCGGAGCCCGTAGAGCCCAAATACATCCCGTTTGCCGATTTCAGCTTTTTGCGGTCAGCCATGATGACATTGTGAGAAAGTGCGTTCATGCCATAGTAGAGGGCCTGCCCAGCCATGCGGAGCTCCCTTGTCATAAAAGGAATAAAGATGGCTGTGGAGCTGGTGGTCATACCGCGCTGGATTTCTACCTCGTTGTAACCAAGGGCCAACGAGGAAACAAAGCCCTGTTCCTGTTGCCAGTCCAGACGGCGCAGAGCGCAGTTGTATTTCTGCGCGATACCGCCCACGGTAAACACATCGTTTTCCAGCCGCTGGCGGTTAGGAGCAAGGTTTACCACCGTAAAGGTCAGCAGAAACATTCGCTCATTGCGGGATTGCAAATCAGCCAGAAGTTCCGCTGCGTCCTTGCTGAATGTAATCAGGTCAGGGGGAAGAATATCCGGGTCATAGCCGGAGCGCACAGCCTTTCTCTGTTCCTCCACTTTCATTTTTCCGATGTCCGAGATTTTCCCCTTGATGGTCTTAATTGCCTTGAGCTGATCCACGGTCTGAATGTGCATGGTCACGGTCATTTCCGCATCCAGCTCCAAGATTTCCGCCAACAACTTATCCGAAAGCTCCGATGCCATAATCTGTAAGTAGGACACCGCGCCCCAATACTGGCCGATGCGGAATGTGCGGGACTGGCGGAAGTCGAGACTGTCCGGGGCAATAAAGTCTTTTGTGCCAAGCCCGGTCTGCGGGATGTCTTTCCACGAAAAGCGGAACGCCTCACGGCTCCCCGGGTGCATCTGGCTATGAAGCAGCGCAAGGCGGGCCCGTCCGTCCATCGGCTCCGAGGGAACGCCCAGTCGCTTAAAGTTTCCCATGACATCGGCCTCCACACGCTCCAGACGGGGCCGTGCCTCCGCAATCCCCTCGGCGGGTATGCCAAAGGTGATGTATTTTGAGCGTTCAATGCCGTTATTGCTTTTGGCAATCTGATTTTTCAGCATCCCGGTAAACTCATCCCGGACGCTGTTATAGTTGTCATCCGCTTTCGGGATATTGACTTGATAGCGGCTGCGGGAATGGGAACGACGGTTGATAAAGGAAAGCTGGAACGGCAGCGAACTGTCAAAGTAGTTGAGAAATGAACTCCATCCGCTGAATATGGCAGTCTGATCCTCGGTGGATGCCACGGAGTAATTGATGTCCTCATATTCCACAGTTTTTGTATAGAGCCCACCCGGGAGCTTGCACACACCGTCCGGGTGCATGGACAGATACGGGATTGTCTGTTGGGCAGACAGGGCCGCCCGGCCTTTACCCTTGGCGGCGGCTCCGTTTTTTTTCTTTGCGTTTTTCAATCACATCCTCCTTTCCAGCGCCCGGCCCGGCAAAGGGCGCATAAATGTTTTCGGTTCGGTAGGCCCTGATCCCCGACCTTAGAAACTTGGCCCGGATGATATTCCGCACCACCTTTTCAAATGGTAAGCCGTCCTTTTCATACATGGCCAGCAGGAACGCCGGGAGCATAATTCCCAGCATGAGAAACATCGCCCCGGTATTGCCGAGGGTGCCACGGGTTAGCAGATAGGCCGGAATCCCCACTGCGCCCGCGCTGCCGAAGCAGACAAGCTGGCGTTTGGTGAGGTTGAAAGCCATCTTTGTTTTGATTTTGGATAAATCGTTTGGTACGTTTACATAGGGCATAGATCACACTCCTTTCTGTACTTCGGGACAATGTGTCCCAAAGTCCGGGATGGTTGGTGTTACTTCATTTCCCCATACAGCCCAGCCGGGCGGGGTCTGCCTGGCAAAGAGCTCCACGCGGGGCAGATCGCCCATCAGGGAAATGATTTTGGCGCGGGCCTCGTCCGGCTTTTTGCTATGGGCTTCAATCGGGGAAATGATGAATTGATGAATGTTGGCAGCCTGCCGCTTTGGATGTCCCTTGGTTGCCAGCAGGCAGATTTCCGCGTTGCCCCTTGTCCAGAAGCCAAGGCCGTAAAACCAGCTATCCGCCTTCTTGTTCTTTTTCAGCCAGACGAAAGCAACGCTTTTGTAGGTGAAGCCCCAAGCCTCGATCAGCCGGAGCGCCTCCGGGAGCTGCGGGAAAGTGGCCCATAAAAAGAGTGCGCTGTCCGGGGCTGCAAGATCAGCCACAGGCAACGCACATAACTCCTCAATGCTCATAGTGGGATAATGATTTTCCGCCGCGCCCTGTACTTTCTTAGCCGAGTAGCGCCAAGGGGGATCGGCGTAAATGATAGAATACTGCTGGATAATTACACTCCTTTCTCGCCAGAGCTTTTTACTGCCTGCGCCGCACGGATGCGCTCACTGGCGGCGGCATAAAAGGACGGGGCCGTTTCAAAGCATACAAAGCGGCGTTCTGTGTTGATGGCTGCAATCGCGGTTGTGCCGGAGCCAACGCAAATGTCCGCGACCAGTTCTCCGGGGTGGGTATAGGTGCGGATCAGATACTCGCAGAGCTCCACGGGCTTCTGCGTGGGGTGGATGCCGCCGGACACCGTAGGCACAAAAAGTACATTTCCGGGATAGCGGCGGCCATCGTTGGACTCCGATCCCTGCCGTTCAAATTTCCCATAGTTGGAGCTTGTACCGCTTCGGGAATGTACGCGGGTATAAGGCTTGCCATAAGTAAACTGCGGATTGTAGACCGGGGACTTCTGGTAAAACACCAAGATATTCTCGGACTTTTTCAGTGGAGCCCGGTTTGCATTGAGAAAACCTGTTCCGCGCTCCTTGTACCAAATCCACTCATAGCGGAGCATGGCGAGGTTGGATGCGCCCAGCACCTTGTCAAAGGGGCACTGTGCGAAGAACAGCACCGCGCCATTCGGCTTGACCGCCCATTTCACCGCTTCCCACAGCTCTGGGAGCGGCAGGGGCACATCCCAATAATTCCGGGTTGTGCCGTAGGGCGGATCGGTCAGCAGCATATCCACGCTATGTTTTGGCAAAGACCGCAGGCCCTCGATGCCATCCATGAGAAACAAGCCCTCCTTCGGGACACTTTGTCCCAAAGTGCGGCTATCGGTCATTGCGGGCCTCCTTTGCCTTGGCAGGCGCAGGCCGGGCGGCGTTTTCCTTTCCTGCCTGTTTTGCGGCTTCGGCCATCTGCTCTTTGATCGGGGCAGGCCGTACCGCCTGGGCCCGTGCAACAAGCTGTTCCACCGCTGCATGATACGCCTCCACACCAGCCGCATTGATCCGTTCCTGTGTGGCGCGGTCAGAAATCCGAACCGTAGCCCGGTATCCCGTCCGGCTGGCGGGATCGGGCTTAGATGGAGCACCGAGGAAAATCCCGTTTTTCCCGTCCACAACCTTAAAATCGTCGATGACCACACCGCCAAAATTGACGCTGGCGAAGCCGATCAGTTTTCCCTGCGGCTCAATCGGGCGGACAGATACCGTGATCGGAACAACCGCCTCCTGCAAGACAGCATCTGTCCGCATTTTTACTGCCTCATCAATGCTAACACCCTTGACTTCTGCAAGCTCCGCGATGGGAGCATCAAACAGCCAGCGCCGTTCCTCCGCAGCAATCTGCTCCGGGGTCAGCAATACATCGTCTTTCTTACTCAGATAAAATTCCTCCTTTCCGCTTGCCGGAGCAGGCTGGGCGGGGTCGTCCATCAACTCTTTTCTTTGCAGGACGGCCTCTGTTTCCGCCATAAAGCGGTAAGCGTCTGCCTCAGTAAACTCCTCCGGCGTTTTTCCATTCCATAAGCGCGTTCCGTCTGCCCCGTATCTTCTCGGCATAAGCACCACCTCCTGTTAATGAGCGCCAAAGATACGCTGGGCAATGCTCCCGGTCTTAAAGAGCATGAAGCAAAGCAGAACCGTGTAGCCCACAGTTCCCCAAATCGCCCCAATGGGATCGCCGCCTGTTGCGATGCCTTGAATGAGCACTGCGTAAATTGCAACACATACAAGAATCAGCAGTCCTTGAAAGCCCACGGCAAACAGGGACTTGATGTAGTTTTGCCCGGTGCTGCCAAGCTCCCGGTTGGAAAGCGTAGCAACGGGGATGGGGGCCAGACTGGTCAGCAGATAGATTTCCAGCATCCTGCCATACACCAAAACGAAAATGATAATCCCCATCGCCTTCATCGTAAATCCAATGAGCGCAGACTGCAGCCAAAGCCCCAAAAGCGGCCCTAAGTCCATCGCCTCCAGCGAGGTTTCCAGTTCGGCAAGCATATCCGCCGAAACATCGGTAGAGCCTTGAATGAGCCCGCCTGCCTGCGCGATAACGCTCTGCGACACATCGAACACAGCCATGACGATATTGAATGTATTTGACAGGATTAAGATTGCACAGGCCGTTTTGAACATCCATTTATAGAGGTTCGCAACGTCAACCTCGTGCATATTGTTCTTTTCCAAAAGCATCTGTATGAGCTCATAAGTGGCAACAAAGGTCAGCACCATTCCGGCAATCGGCAGGATTACCGTTTCGGAAAGCTGTCGGATCAGGGAGAAAACCCCGGCGTGCCACGCCGCCGGGGTAGTCCCTACCTGTGCCGCAATCTCTCCGACTTGGGTATTGACGGTATCAAAAAGCCCTTCGAGGTTTCCCATGATCCCGCCAATCAGAAGCTCTTTGAGCCAGTTTGTGAGCCAGTCGGTGAGAAAATCCATAAGCGCCTACCTTAAAACAGGCCAGACAGCAGAGGGATCAGTGTGGTGCCAATGACGATGATGCCGCCGCCCGCCATGAGCTGCTTCATGCCCTGGGACTTGGAGCCCGGGTTATCCGAGCCGTAGCCCTCCAGCAGATTGACCACACCCCATACGCCAAGGCCAGCGCCGAGCGCGATAACGAGGGTCTGTAAAGTGTCGATTGCAGATGAGAAAAATGCCATATAAGCCTCCATTTCTCCGGGATTTTCCCGGTAACAAAAAAGCCGCCCATGCAGGCGGCAGGTTACAAACTTCGGGACACTTTGTCTCGAAGCGTTTATGCAAAGGCGTCTGGATCGTCGATGTCATCATAGTTGAGGATGTCCTCGTCCTCTTCCGTGAGTGCATCGTCCGGCACAGCCACCTCATACATCGTACACGCCTCGTTCAGCCCGGGCCGCCTGCGGCGGTTAATGAGCCTGTCGAGGTCAAAAGCGTTTTTCTGTTTATCGGCCTCCGCCGTATAACGGTAGTTCGGATGCCGTTTCAGATCATACTTGGGAGAGAAGAACGGGGGCAGGCCCCGAAGCTGCAAAATACATTTGTCTCCCGGCATGGTTGCAAGCTCGGCTGGGGTCATCAGTTCCCGGCCCAGCCGCTGGGTGTTTTGGCTGTAGCTTTCCGACTGGCCACGGGAGCGGCTGTCGGTCTGCATACTGATTGTGGCTTTTCCCAGCCAGTTCTCGGAGATTTCCTTGATAGTGCTGGCTTCGCGGCCACCGAGGAACACCACGCTGTCCATGTTGCCGAGGATTGTCTCGGCGTGCTTATCGTAAATGGCCTTGCACTGTGCCAACTGTTGATACAGCAGGCAAAGACTCACCTCGCGGGAGCGGATAACCGCGACCAGCTTTTCGAGCTGGGGCACCTGTCCCGTGTTGGCTGCCTCGTCCCACAGCACCCGTACATGGTGCGGCAGGCGGCCACCGTGAACATTGTCCGCCCGTTCACACAGGAGGTTGAACATCTGCGAAAATGCAAGTGCCACTAAAAAGTTGTAGGTCTGCGTGGTATCGGAAATAATGAAGAATACCGCCGTTTTCCGATCTCCGATGCGGTCAAGCTCCAATTCGTCATAGGCCATGACCTCACGAAGCTGCGGGATGTCAAAGGGAGCCAGTCGCGCACCGCAGGAAATCAAAATGCTTTTTGCCGTCTTGCCGCTGGCCAATTTGTACTTTTTATACTGTTTGACCGCGAAGCAATCCGGCTTGCGCTTTTCGAGCCCGGCAAACATATAGTCCACCGCGTTCATAAAATCCTCGTCATCCTCCTTGACCTCCATGCCAGAAATCATATCCACAAGGGTGTTCATGTTCCGATCCTCGGCAGGCCCCTCGAAAATGATGTAGGCAATCAGGGCGCAGTACAAAAGCGTTTCCGATTTCGTCCAGAATGGATCGCCTTCCTTGCCTTCGCCCTTTGTGTTGGAAATCAGGGCATCCACGAATTTCAGAATATCGGCCTCATTGCGGATATACGCCAGCGGGTTATAGTGCATGGATTTTGAAAAATCTATGCTGTTGAATACCTTGATTTTGTACCCGCGTTTTTGCAGGAAACCCCCGACCTGTCCCAGCACACCGCCTTTGGGATCGACCACCACATAAGAGGAATGAGCCTGTAAAAGCTGGGGCGTGAGCCAGAAGCGGGTTTTGCCGGAGCCGGACGAGCCGATAATACAGCAATTCAGATTTCGGGCATTTGCGGGAATTTTCGGGCGGGTATTCATCGTGAGAAACTCCGTCCCGGTCAAAATCACGTTGTTTTCAAACTTCGGATCGACAAACGGTTTGATGTCTTTTTCCGTTCCCCACCGGGCGCTGCCGTATTCTGCATCCCGCCGGAACTTCTTAGCGTTCTTGCTTTTGAAATAGATCAGCAGCCGGAAACCAACGGCTCCTACAATACCGATAAGCCAATCCAGTGGGGCAAGACCGGGTGCAAAGTCAGCAAAGGCCGGGCCAATCGTCTGGCCCAGCCCGATGAGCTTATGTGCAAAATCGTTACCCGCCGCCAGCCGGTAGGCCGTTCCCAGCTTGAGGAACGCCCACAGGATGAACAGATAGGGAATGTTCAGAATGAGATATTTTCTAATCTTATCTGTCCTCATGGGCCACCTCCTTTGCATGTTCTTTCTGTTTCGGCTTTTCTTTGGAAAGCTGATCCGCCGCCTGTTGCAGTTGTTCTCGGATGGGAACTCGGTTCGATTTTGCTTTGCTTAACACCTTCCGGGAATACTCAGAAAAGCAGGCGGTCATTGCGTCTGCCTGTCCAGCCTTGAAAAACAACAGGTATTTGTCCGGCCCGGTTTTATAGAACGCATAGTCTACATTCCATTTCCGGGCCACACGGTCAAAGGACTTGGCATCCCCGGATAGCTCGATGCTGTTTGTGGATGTACCGTGTGCCATGAGCTTTCGCACACTTTGCTTGCCGTGTGGTGTTTGCCGCCCACGGTATGCCTTGCGGATCTTCCGCCCCACCATACCCAGCACATACGCCAGTCCCCGCGCCGTCAGCTTGGTTGTTTTTACGGATATGGCTATCGTGCGCCGGGAAATATCTTCATCAATCAGTTACACCGCCTCCTTCCTTGGGACAATTTGTCTCGAAGTACCGTCACCGATCCCCACGGTCTTTTTTCTGCATTTGACGGTAGCCCTCCAGCGAAGAACCGTCTATGATTTCCTGATAGGCGGCCATTTGCTCCCGGATAGAGAGCTTCGGGAAAGAGAATACCTTATGTTCCTTGGGAATATCCTGCAAGCCGTGATATACTTCCACGAAATGATCGCTTTCTTTGACAACATAGCCGCCCGGGGCAAAATGGCCGTTTTCGTGGATGCAGGCATCCCGGCCATACGCCTCATAATCGAAATACGGTTTTACCTGATCCGGCACATCCAACATTTCCAGATCGTCCACATAAATGCGCCCCAGCGTTTCCTCATCGGATACGCCGGGGTAAAAGCCGTAACAGTCCAGATTTTGTGTCAGATTGATGATGTCCCGCACCGAAGAACAGTGATCGCCGCTGTCGAGGACGGCCTCCAGTGTTTCCAGCTCCGATGAGGTAAGCTCGGAAAGCAGGCAGGCCAGATGATTAAGCTCGTCCAGATTTTCATACTCGCTCAAATGGTCATAGAGCCCCAGCACATCCCCATCGAAAGAGGTAATAAAAATTTCCTGATAGCGGACGCCATCCACGCCGATCCGTTTCAAAAGAGCCTCCACCTCCTGGGCGGTTGTGGGAAATTTCAGTGTTTCACCCACAAGCTGGCCCTCGCTGTACTTTCCGGCGTTGGTAACGTAGGCTTCAAACAGGGTTGCCATTAGCGGCGGCCCTGTCCCTTGACGGTCAGGATGCCCTCAAGGGTTGTTGCCGTAATTCCCAGCCGCTGGGCCACGGCAATATCATTTTTCATGGCTTCGGTCATACTGTGCCCGCAAACAACCAGCACATGAGAACGGCGGAGCAGGTCACGGCTCATGTCGATGCCGCTTTTATGCTCCTCGGGAACAGCATCATTGAGAAACAGGGGCAAGTACAAAGGCGGACAAATAGGAGAAAAGCCTGCCTCATACACGGTGCGGCAATACTGCGCCGCCAGTTCTGCGTTTTCGCTATCGCCGCCGAGCCATGCAGCGGTGATATAAGCAAGGGGTCGTTTCATCGTTCATACCTCCGATATTTTAATAAGAAAGTTCAACCCAAACCCCACGCCCTTTCCCAGTCTTGGGAAAGGGGGCGGCTCTGGAGGATATACCCCCGCCGCTTGCCGGGGAAATAGCACAGCCGGGGGCAGACCGTCAAGGGCGAGCCGCCGAAAACGGCGGTGCGCTGCACCCTTGACGGCCCACTCCCGGCTGTACTAAAAAACAGGCGGCGACGGGGGATATATACCACCAGAGCCTCTGCGCGAGGGCGGGGTCCTCGGGACAAAGTGTCTCGAAGTTGTTACTTGTCAAGTTCCTGCTTTTTCGGGGCTTTTGCCAGCTCCGGCGGCTGTTTTTCTTTCCAGTCATCCAGCAGGGACATAATCTGTTCTTTCATTTTGGCGGGAGTGACCTCCTTGCCAAAATACTTTTCCAGTTCCGCAGTAGAAATAATCACGCCTCGATCCTCCTTTTTCTGTTCTGATAAGATACCGTCAATGACATCGCCGTTGAGCTTGCCTTCCTTATCCAGCTTCCGGAGCCGTTTGGCCTGGGCCAGCGAGGGCGAAGCCTGCTCCCCGTCAATGGAAACAGCAATAAGCCTCTGATTTTTCGGTTTGATGTAGGAAAGCTCCACGGCAGGCATGAAGCCCATCTTTTTATCGTCTACCTTATCCAGAAGCTCCGGCACAAGGGAGTTGAGCCGCAAGTAGCGCATGACCTTTTTATAGTTCATTTCATGCGCCTCGCCTACAATCTCAACCGAGCGTTTCCCGACATCGCCTTCCGCAACACCTTTCAGCCGCCCGCCCTGATGCTTGATGTCCTCAACCTCGAGTTCCAGCAGCGCGGCCAATTCGCTGGGGAGCATCCCGTCACGCTGCTTGTTGCTGTCCTTCATGGCCTGTACCGCTTCGTGGTCGGTCATTTCACGGACGATAAAGGGCATTTCCTCCAGTCCAGCCAGCTCACTGCCGTGGGTACGGCGATGGCCCGCTACAATTTCATAGCCGTTTCCATCTTTCTCCGGGCGGGCAAGACCGGGAACCATTACACCGTTTACGCGGATAGAAGCAACGATTTCCTGCATCTTCGCATCGTCCCGTACCTTAAAGGGGTGCGGACGGAATGTGTGAAACGGATGAACCTCGGAAAGTTTCAGATAAACCAGCTTGCCTTCCTCAACCGGGCGGGGCGGTGTAGTCGGCTCGGGAGCCGTCTGTTCCACAGCAGCAGTTTCCTTCAGTGCCGTATCCTGTGCGGGCTTAATGGGCTCCTTGGCATCCGGGGCCTTTCCATCGCTTCGGGACACTTTGTCTCGTTTGGACGGCTTGGGCTTGTCAGGGGCCGCCTTATCCGCCTTGGGTGGGCGGCCCTTGCGGGCCCCAGCCGATTTCTCCGCTTTCTGATTTTCAGTCGCAGCCTTTTCCGCTTTCGGCGGACGGCCACGGCGCGGCTTTTTCGGTTCCTCCGTATTGGCGGGCTGCGGTGTTTCTCCGGGGGCTGCCGCCTCCGGCGCTTCGGGGGTTTCCGCCTTTTCGACTTCGGCGCGGGCGTTCTGTCTCTTTTCTGCCATAAGCTCATTGATTTTGTCAAAGGACACAACCACATCGCCGGGCTCAGGTATGGCAGGCCCGGTCTGTTCCTGCTGGGGTTCAGATGCTGCGGCCTGTTCGAGTGTGGCGATAGGCTCGGCGGCCTCCGTGAAAATATTCTCCGCAGGGCCAGTATTCAATTTTTCATCGGCCATTTACGATCCTCCTTTTCGTTAAAGTTGCACAAATTAGAGCGCTAAAATTTTGTAGTTATTTTTGTGCCTCCTTTCCGTCTATCCACGCAAAAAAGCCGCCCGTTTCTCATGCCGGACGGCTTTTTGCGTAATGTGATAGATCAAATATTATTTTTTCTGGTTTGCAGGCTCCGAAAAGCCTTGTATTTACAGTGTTCCTAATAGGAAGTAATCATATGCTGATGGTAAGTGACCCCTGCGGGTCAGCGTCCACCAGTAGGACTTTTTTACCTTCCATCGCCAGCCCGATGCCTAGATTTTCACAGGTGGTGGTCTTGCCAGTGCCGCCTTTCTGGTTGACGATGGCAATTGTGGTTGCTTTCTTTGAAATTTTTATCACCCCCGCATCGCTAAGTCGTGATTAGTTTGGTTTTGATAGGAAAGCTGCATCGTGGTGGGTGCGTTGTACAGAGAAGCGAGCAGGTATTGTTTCATGTTTCGGATCGGGCTGCTGTTCTCTGCAAGGCACTTCAGCACAAAGCGGATATGGTCAGCGTTCAGCTTCATAAAGCGACTGCGTACCACCTCGGCGGGCTTATCGTCCCCGGCAATGCGTAGCGTCTTGCGGTTGGTGGCACAGGTGTCCACCAGCAAATCTACGATCTGATAGATGGTATCCTCATCGTCCGGGCAGAGCCGGAGCAGAAGGTCTACCTCCAAAGACTGCGAAAAATATTCTTCCAGTTGGGCGCGTTTGCTCATCCAGTCGTTTTCATCGGAATAGATAGGATCAGTATCGCTTACCTCTGTATTATTTCTCTCAGTCTTATTACATCGTAGTTTGGCCGGGTCTTGAAGCGTATTCTGGACGGTTCCAGAATCGTCATTATCACGATTCATGTAGAGCGTTTTTGACGATTCTGACGAAAAATTCTTCACATAGATGAGGTCGGGCTTGCCCAGCCCCCTCCGTTTGCGTTCAATCAGGCCGTACTCTTCCAGTTCTCGCAGCAGCTTGGTGGCCTTTTTATCGGCACAGCCCAGTGAATCCTGCACCTCCTGCACAGTATAGATGATGAACACCCGCCCAGCTTTGTCCAACCAACCATTCCGGGCTGACAGGCTCATGCGGTCCAGCAGGATACCGTACAGCGTTTTGGCATCTGTGGAAAGCGGTTGGAAGCGGCTATCCTGAAACAACAGCTTGGGAATCCGGTAGAAGGAGAACAGCTCGCTGGACTGCCCATAGAAGTAATCAAGGTCTGCGGTTCTTGTCGGCTTTTTTTCGGGCATAGAGAATATCCCATTTTTCAGGTGTGGAACGGAATACATTGACCTGCTTCTTATAAGGGCAGTGGGCATACAGGCAGGTGCGGAATTTGAAATCAGGCCGATAGTACGGACACAGCTTGCAACTGTCCGGGGCACGGTCGGAACCTTCGCCAGCGGCGATCACATGGTGCATGGAGTGCTGAACATGGCGCAGAGCTTCGTTTCGCTTGTGGCTCACTTGGCATCACCTCGTTTCTCCAGCGGTGCCATCAGGTCTTTGTAGCAGGGAATCAGCACACAGGGCTTTGCCCGCTTGTAGGGGCACCCTTCGCACTTGCTGGGGCCTTTGGGCGGCTCGATCAGATAGTAGCAGTTCTCTTTGCCGAGAACGCAGCCCTTCTTTCGGTTCTTCCAGAAGAAGCAGTGCCGGCAATCTGCCGGGCGGGAAGCATGGTAGCGGATACCGTCCATCGTGACGGTCAGAACTTTTTTCATTGGTAAACCCTCCTTTGATGGATTCGGGAAGTTCAGCCCGAAAACAAAAAAGCGCGTTCCTCTTTCTGTTCCGAGAGAACAGCGAGTGAACGCGCTATGTATGGAGAAAAGTGTTTTGCACGGTTTCTGGTAGGAATGTGAAAAATAGATTTACACAGTTTATCTTGTATTTACATGGATTTACAGGAAAGCGGCTACCAATTTTAGCAGAGAGCCGGAAAACGGAGTTCAAAAGGTGCTTTATGGGGCTTCATTAGCTGGAAACCGGATTTTATTAGCTGAAACCGAAAATTCTGCTAATGGCATTAGCTGGCTAATTTTGGTGATAGGTTCAAAATGAAAAATGCGAAGATCGTCTTTCACATGGAAAAATGACCTTCGCATTTCTTAAAAGGATGTCCCTACCCGGGTTCGAACCGGGGGCGTTTCGCTTAGGAGGCGAACCCTCTATCCAGCTGAGGTATAGAGACATATATGTATTATCGTTGATTTTTGACTTTTCTGCACTTTGTATGGAATGCTTTTCACAACGAAGTGACCGACTGCGTTGCAACCGGAACGGTGTTAAACTTGTTGCATCAAAAATTGTTGAGAAAACTTCGATTCCCGGTCTTGCTTTTGATTAGAGCAATCACTTCTGCCCCCAAGGTATCAGGTTGACCGAATTCTTAGGAGGCGGACGCTCTATCCAGCTGAGCTACGGAGACATGGGTCTGCATCCTTAGGGCACAGAAAAGCCCCCAAAAATACAGTACCATATTATAATACCGCAACCAGGCTATAAAATCAAGTTGAACCTGCGGGCAAAATGGTGTATGCTATAAGGGAATGCAAAGCGGCTGCGTGCTGCGCAGGGAGGATGCTATGGAAAAGATAAAAAATATCCGCAAAAAGCTGCGGCACCAGAGGTCGGTCCGGCGGAGAAAGCTGGGACTGAGCACCCCGACCCAGATCATCTGCGTCAGCTTTATTATCGTGATCGCGCTGGGCACGCTGCTGCTCACCCTGCCCATTGCCAGCAGGCACGGACGTCTGGATGTGCTCAACGCTATGTTCACAGCAACCAGCGCCACCTGCGTCACCGGTCTGGTGGTGCGGGATACATGGACGCAGTTCACATGGTTCGGGCAGGCGGTGGTGCTGCTGCTTATTCAGGTGGGCGGCCTTGGCCTTGTTACCCTTACCAGCTTTTTTGCGCTGGCCATGCGCCGGCGCATGGGCTTTCGGGATCTGCGTCTGCTGGGCGAGAGCGTCTCGGCAGACGGCTACGATCAGGCCAAAAGCGTGCTGAAGATCGTGGTGGGGCTGGCAGCGATGTTTGAAGGCATCGGCGTTCTGCTGCTGCTGTTCGCCTTTGTGCCGCAGTTCGGGCTGGAGGGCGTCTGGATCAGCGTGTTCACCGCCATTTCGGCCTTCTGTAATGCGGGCTTCGACCTGTTCGGACGGTTCGGCGCCTACTCCTCGCTGGTGCCCTATGTTAACAACTACTATGTGCAGGCGGTGATCATATTCATGATCATCTCCGGCGGTCTGGGCTTTATGGTCTGGGTGGAACTGTGCCAGTGGTACAAAAAACGCCGCCTGTCCCTGCACGCCAAGGTGGTGCTGTCCTTCTCGGTGATCCTGTGGCTGGGCGGCGCGCTGGGGCTGGGACTGATGGAGTGGAACAACCCCGCCACACTGGGCGGGCTGTCGGTGCCCGGCAAGGTGATGGCTTCGCTGTTCCAGTCAGTATCCACCCGTACCGCCGGCATGAACACCGTGGATCTGGCCTCCTGCGGCACCCTGAGCAAGCTGCTCATGAGCGTGCTGCAGTTCATCGGCGCAGCGCCCGGCTCTACCGGCGGCGGTGTGAAGGTGACCACCTTCGCGGTCATCATCCTGACCATCCGCAGCGTGGCGCAGGGGCGCGACGATTGCGTGATCGCGGACCATCATATCGAGTCCAAGACCGTCTACCGTGCGCTGACCATTATCGTGCTGGGCGCTGTGGCGGTCATCGGCTCGGCTATCGTGGTGTACTACAACACCTCGGACGTCGTGTCGGTGGTGGATGCCATCTTCGAGTCCTGCTCGGCCTTTGGCACGGTGGGTCTTTCCGTGGGCGTGACCAGCCAGCTGAACAACGGGGCAAAGATCCTGTATATGCTGGTCATGTTCATGGGCCGTGTAGGCCCGGTGGCCTTTGCTATGAGCCTGACCGCAAAACCGGACGACAACAAGCGCAAGATTATGCCGGTGGGGCATATCAATGTAGGTTAAATGAAAAAGCGGCGGCTGCACAGTGCTTTGTGCAGCCGCCGCTTTTATGTTATAGGGACAGACCGTTTTCACGCAAAAAGTTTTTCACGGAAAAAGGCGAATTACTCTGCGTACAGAGAGATGATATTCAGCACGATCTCGGTGCAGCGGTCCATCCGCTCCACGGTGGTGCACTCGCACACGCCGTGGAAGTTGAAGCCGCCGGTGCCCAGATTGGGGCAGGGCAGACCATTCCAGCTGAGGGTAGCGCCATCGGTGCCGCCGCGCACGGGCACCTCCACCGGCTCCAGACCGGCCATGCGCACAGCCTTGCGGGCGGTCTCGATGAGGTGGAAGTGGGGCTTGATCTTTTCCAGCATATTGCGGTAGCTGTCCTTGATCTCCACTTCCACGGTACCTGCGCCGTACTTGCCGTTCAGGTAATCGGCAATGTCCTGCATATTGTCCTTCTTGAACTGCAACTTGGCGGCATCGTGGTCGCGCAGGATGTAGCCCAGCTTTGCGGTGGTAACGTCGCCGTACATCTGGCACAGGTGGTAGAAGCCCTGACGCCCCTCAGTGGTCTCGGGACGTGCCATCACGGGCAGAGCGCCGTGGAACTCCATGGCAACGTTGGAAGCGTTGATCATGGTGTCCTTGGCGGAGCCGGGATGCACCGAGAAGCCGTGGATGGTCACGGTGGCGGCAGCGGCGTTGAAGTTCTCGTACTCGATGTCGCCGGCATCGCCGCCGTCCACTGTGTAGGCAAAGTCTGCACCAAAGCCGGGGATATCGAACAGGTCGGCACCCTCGCCGATCTCCTCGTCCGGGGTAAAACCGATGCACAGCTTGCCGTGGGGGCGGCCCTCGCGGATGACGGTCTCCACAGCAGTCATGATCTCAGCCACACCGGCTTTGTCGTCTGCACCCAGCAGGGTGGTGCCGTCGGTGGTGATCAGGGTCTCGCCCTTCATGGAGGCAAGGAAGGGGAAGGCGGAGACCTTCATCACCTTGCCGGTGGCGGGCAGTACCACATCGCCGCCGTCGTAGTTCTCGTGCAGGATGGGGTTCACGTTCTCGCCGCTGGCATCCGGGGCGGTGTCCATGTGGGCAATCAGACCCAGTGCGGGCTTTTCCTCGCAGCCGGGGGTGGCGGGCAGGGAACCGTAGACGTAGCAGTGCTCGTCCACATGGGCATCCTCCACGCCCAGAGCCTTCAGTTCCTCCACCAGCTTGTGAGCCAGATCAAACTCCCGCGCAGCGGAAGGATGGGTACCGGACTCCGGGTCCGAGGTGGTGTAGACCCTGACGTAATCAAGCAGTCGTTCATAGGCGCGCATAACAAAGCACACTCCTTTAGCAGTATTAAAGGATCACAGTTTTGCGATCCATCTCCTATCATACCCTGTTTTTCCTGTTTTGACAACCTTTTTTGCGCACATGGGGCAGAAAGCACCGCTTCAACAACAAAATGAACAAAATTCACTATGAAAAAGCTGTCCTCCATCCGTAAACGTGCTACAATAAAGACATACTTACAAAGATGCAGGTTGCGCCGCACAGGCACGCATTCCGGTAAAGAAGGACCAGGAGGAGAATTTTATGGCAGTCAAAGTGTTTTTCTATACTCTGCGCCCCTACGATGAGCAGGGCATCTTGGAGGATCTGGCAAAGCAGCGGGGCATTGAGTACGGCTATACCGAGGCGTATCCTACCATGGAGAACGCCCAGTTGGCCGCAGGCTACGATGCGGTATCGCTGACACCCTGTGATATGAGCGCACCCATGCTGCAGCGCTTTCATGACCTTGGGGTGAAGGCCATCTGCTGCCGCTCCATCGGCTACGACCATGTGGATCTGGAAAAGGCGCGGGAGCTGGGCATGAAGGTTTCCAATGTGGATTATCCCCCCAACGGTGTGGCGAACTTTGCCATTATGCTCATGCTGATGAGCCTGCGCAAGGCGGGGCATATCCTCAAGCGCGGTGAGCTGCAGGACTACTCCCTGAAGGGCAAGATCGGCCGGGACATCTCCAACTGCACCGTGGGCGTTATCGGCACGGGGCGCATCGGGCAGACCGTGCTGAAGCACCTGTCCGGCTTTGGCTGTGAGCTGCTGGCCTACGACCTGTACCAGAACGATGAGGTGAAGAAGATCGCAAAGTATGTGCCGCTGGAGACCCTGATCGCGGAGAGCGATGTCATCACCCTGCACACTAACGCTACCGAGGAGAACCACCATCTGCTCAACGCCGATGCCTTTGCCAAGATGAAGCCCGGTGTGACCATCGTGAACACCGCCCGCGGCAAGCTGATCGACAGCGACGCTCTGCTGGCTGCGCTGGAAAGCGGGCAGGTGGGTGCTGCCGGTCTGGACGTGCTGGAAAACGAGAACGGCCTGTACTACTACGACCGCATGGGCGATGTGATCCCGAACCCGGAGCTGGCTGCCCTGCGCGCCATGCCCAACGTGATCCTGACTGACCACACAGCCTTTTACACTTACGAGGACGTGAAGAGCATGGTGCGCGGTGTGCTGGAAAGCGCCGCCGCCTTTGCCGAGGGCTCGCCCAGCCGGCACGATGTGACCAACCGCTGAGGAAGCATGAAATGCAAAAATCGGACAGACCACGGTCTGCCCGATTTTTGTTTGCGATGATTTTTGCCCTAAAGCAGCAGCTTACTCAGCCAGAGCGGCGGCAACAGCTTTCAGGAAAAATGCCGTCCTCTGCCTGTAAAAATAGGACACAGGGGCAACTATGCTGCTCCGGTGTCCTGAACAGATCGATAAAAAACTCAGCCCAGACAGACGCCCATGCGGCGTGCCACGCTCAGCAGCTCGCAGTTTTCAGGCACATTGCGGGTCTTACCGGCAATGTCTGCCAGACGGTTCTCGGTCACCCGGCGGTTCACCATGGCTACGGTCACGCCGTAGCGCTCCACTTCTACCAGCTGTGCGGCATAGCTGCCGAACTGGGTGGCCAGCACACGGTCGTAGGCGCTGGGGCTGCCGCCGCGCTGCATGTGACCCGGGATGCACACGCGGGTCTCCATACCGGTCTTTTTCTGCACGGCTTGTGCAATGCGGTTGGTGGCGGTGGTGCCAAGACCGGCTTCGGCACGTTTGGCCATCCAGTCCTTGCGCTTCATGCGAGCTTCCTCGGTGTTGATGGCACCTTCGGCCACGGCAAGGATGGAGAAGTTGGAGCCCTTCTTGGCACGGCGCTCCACGGCCTCGCATACGCGGTCGATATCGTAGGGCAGCTCGGGCAGCAGGATGATGTCGGCACCGCCGGCAATGCCGGAGTACAGGGTAAGCCAGCCGGCCTTGTTGCCCATGATCTCGATGCACATCACGCGGCTGTGGCTGCCGGCGGTGGTGTGGATGCGGTCGATGACATCCGTGGCGATATCCACGGCGGTGTGGAAACCGAAGGTCACATCGGTGCCGTAGATATCGTTGTCAATGGTCTTGGGCAGGCCGATGATGTTCAGCCCTTCCTGCGAAAGCAGGTTGGCGGTCTTGTGGGTGCCGTTGCCGCCCAGACACAGCAGACAGTCCAGCTTTGCCGCCTTGTAGGTCTTTTTCATGGCGGCGACCTTATCAATGTTGTCGTCCTCCACCACACGCATCAGCTTGAAGGGGGTGCGTTTGGTGCCCAGAATGGTGCCGCCCAAGGTCAGGATGCCGCGGAAGTCGTCCTCGTTCATCTCACGGTAGTCGCCGTTGATCAGGCCGCTGTAACCGTTTGCGATGCCCACGATCTCCACGTTATCCCCCATGCGGGCGTACAGTGCTTTTGCAACGCCGCGGATGGTGGCGTTCAGGCCCGGGCAATCGCCGCCGGAAGTCAGGATACCAACACGTTTTTTCATTCAAATACCCTCTTTCATTATCATTCAGGCAAAGCCGAACGGTCCGGCAAAGGGTGCCGGGCTGACCGGGGTCCTACCTCTTTATAGTATTAGAGTATTCCGAAAGGGGAGTGCTGTCAAGAGAAAAACCAAAAATTTACAAGCCTGTGTGCAACGGAAAGCTGCTGTAAAAACTTTTACAGAAAAACTGAAAAAATGGTTGACAAGCGGCCTGATGGCGTGTATAATATCCATTGTCAGCGACGCACGGCGCGGCTGACAAAACCGAATATTGGGGATTTGCATAGTGGTAGTGCGGTAGACTCTGACTCTACTTGTGGGAGTTCGATTCTCTCATCCCCAACCAGTTACCGCAGCCGAATAAGCTGCGGTATTTTCGGGGCATAGCGCAGTTGGTAGCGCGCCTCGTTCGGGACGAGGAGGCCGTGGGTTCAAATCCCGCTGCTCCGACCAAAAAGACCAGTACACATTTGTGTACTGGTCTTTTTTTGCTTTTGCGCGAACAGGCTGTAAAAACAAGTGGCTCAGAAACGCCGACAGGTATTTCTGAGCCACTAATATTATATCGTTTCCAGCAATGCGGGCAGCTGGGCGAGGTCGTCGATGACGTAGGGACTGGCCTTTTCCAGCCGGGCGCGGGACTGATGCCCGCCGGTGTACAGCACACAAGTTGCACCGATGGCAGCAGCCACTGCGGCATCGTGGTCGGTGTCGCCGACCATCACGCAGGCAGCCGGATCGATGCCGGTGCGGTGCAGATAGTCGGTGCCAAGCTGTACCTTGCTTACGCCGTAAATGTCCGCAAGGCCGAGCAACTCGGTAAAAAAGCCTTGCAGACCCCGGGCGGATACCTGCTCGATCAGGTAATCACGGCGGGAGGCGGAAAGCACAGCCTGCTGCCAGCCCATGCGGGCCAGCGTTTGCAGGGTGTCAACGGCGTGTGCCGTTACAGCGCAGCCGGGCACACCGGCGTTGTAATGCTCCATAAAGCGGGCGGCAAGCTCCGGGTAGGGGTGCCGCGCAAAGTCGAACCCGGCGCAGCGGTAGTAGTCCTCGATGGGAAAACCGAACAACTCCCGGTAGGCAGCCAGATCGTACCGCTGGGGGTAGCCGTGGGTCTCCAGCATCCAGTTCAGGCAGTTGTGGGTAAAGTCCACATCGTCCATCAGGGTACCGTTCCAGTCCCAGAAGATCATACCGTTTGGCTGCATGGAAACCTCCTTGTGTTATTCCGCTGTAAATACCTTGCGCAGTGCGGCGTTGCTCTCGATCAGCTTTACCAGCGCAACGCCCAGCACCGTGCAGCTGATCAGCTCGCCGATGCCCACCGAGATGCCGTTGGTGATGCAGGCCAGCCAGATGGGTGCGCTGGACGTGGGGTCCGGGAACATGACGGCAATTTCAATGCCGATGATCACGGCGTTGAACAGCACCGGAGGCAGGCTGGCAGCAATGGCCAGACCCTTGAAGCGCACATTGCGCAGCTTGTAGGTGACAAGGCAGGCCAGCAGGGTAGCCAGCGTGCCAAAGATCACATCCACGATGGTGGAGCCCAGCAGGTTTGCAAGGAAGCAGCCCAGCACAACACCCACGATGTACTCTGCACCGAACACGGGCAGCAGGCACAGAGCCTCGGCCACGCGCACCTGCACAGCACCATAGGAAAGGGGCTGCAATGCCAGACATAGCACTACATAGATAGCTGCCACTACACCGCAGTGCACCAGCTTACGGACGGAAGAATTCTGATTCATGATAATACTCCAGCGGTTTGATTTTGACCGCACAGGAACCGCCAGCTCCTGTGGGTTTTGCCCGGCACCGCTCGAGTGGTGCCGGGGAGCCTAAAATCCTAAGTTGCTCTAAAGGAGCTGTGAAAAAACACAGCACAAGGGAGTATATCATAATTTTGGGCGGATTGCAATGAATTATTGTAGAATTAGGAACAGATGTAGGGTTTGGCTTGGACCCTTCCGGTAAAAAAGAGGTTTCGAAAAGCCCGCAGGCTTTTCGAAACCTCAAAGTAAAAATAGAATTACCGCTGAAATAGCCAGAGCGAAGCGGAGGCTATTAAAATCGTGTGTTACCCTCTGGGGTGACCGGTATATGTCAGCGCTATGGTGTCGGGGCCGGTGTTAGCAGAGACCACGCCGCCCAGCTCAAACACGGCCAGCGGCGGCTTGCCAAAAGCCTTGCGGCAGGCCTTTTCCAGATCTGCGGCCTGCGGGATGTTGGTGTGGCCGATCATATACTCAAAGTCCTCCACATCCCCGGCACGCTTCTGGCACAGATCCACCATGGCGGGCACGACTTTTTCATCGCCGCGCACCTTGGCCTCTACCTTGGTCTTGCCGTCAATCAGGGTAATGATGGGACGGATGCCCATCAGCTCGCCCATGACGGCTGCGGCGGCGGAGATGCGGCCGCTCTTTTTCATCTGCCTCAGGCTGTAAGGCCCCAGCACGACCTCCATGCAGTTCATCTGCCGCTCAAACTCGTGGATGACATGGCGGATCTCTGCGCCGTTCTGCAGCTTGCGTGCCATCTCGCACAGATACCAGCCGAACACCATAGAGTAGGTGTGAGGGTCCAGCAGATGGATGTTCAGATGGTGCTCCGGGCGCTCCTCCCGCAGCATACCCTGCGCCATCAGGGCATTGTTGTAGGTGGAGGAGCCAGACTTGTTGATGGGCACATGGATGACATCCGTGTAGCCCTCGTCCACATACTGGCAGTACTTTTCACAGAACTGGATGGGCGTAATGGCGGCGGTAGAGGGCACACCCTTTGCCGCACGCATCTTGTCGTAGAACTCGGTGTTGGTGCAGTCCACACGCTCAACATAGTCCACATCATCCAGCAGGATGTGGAAGCTCATGATATCAATGCCGTACTTTTCGGCCATCTCCTGCGGGATATCGCAGGAGGAATCGGTCAGAATTGCAATCTTGCTCATAGTGTCCCTCATTTCCATTCATAATCTCGTAGGTGGCCGTGGTCCAGCAGCTCCGGAAAATCCCACTGCCGCAGCACCTCGTACACGCCCACCGCCACGCTGTTGGAAAGGTTCAGGCTGCGGCAGGTGTCCCGCATGGGCATGCGGATGCAGTGCTCCTGATTTTCCGCAAGCAGCGCCTCCGGCAGACCGGCATCCTCGCGGCCAAATACCAGATAAGCCCCGTCCGGGTACTGTACATCGGTGTAGCGTTGGGGTGCCTTGGTGGTAAAGTAGTAGTAGGGGCCGTTGTTGCGGGCAAAAAAGTCCGCAAGGCCATCGTAATAGGTAATGTCCAGATAGTGCCAGTAGTCCAGCCCGGCGTGTTTGAGCTTTTTGTCGTCAATGGCAAAGCCCATGGGGCCTACCAGATGCAGACGGCAGGCCGTGCAAGCACAGGTGCGCGCCACGTTGCCGGTGTTCTGGGGGATGCGGGGCTCTACCAGAACGATATTCAAAGTCGGTTTGTCCATCATAAGATGCCCTCCGGTTCCTCCCGCAGGGGGCACAGGCGGGGCAGCAGCGGCTCGAACCACACGCCGAAGCGGGTGTCCTGCGTGCAGGGCGTGCCCTGAATGGCCAGCGAAACAAACTCTGCGGCGTTATCGGCAGCAGCGCTCAGGGCGTTGCCCTGCAGCAGCGAGCCGATGAGCACAGCGCCGTACAGATCCCCCGTGCCGGGGAAGCTGCGGCTGATGTGCAGCTTTTTGATGACGAAGCGGTCTGCGCCGGTACCGGCACAGCCGATGTACTTACCCAGCGGCAATCCGGTGACCACCGCGTTGGGGGCCAGCGGCTGCAACGCATCTGCCAGAGCCTGCGCAGCGGCATCGTCCAGCTGCTCGGTGACGGGCTGCTGCTGCAAAAGCAGCTGCGCCTCGGTGTAGTTGGGTAAGATCAGGTCTGCCGCACGGCACAGGCTGCGGATGCGCTCGACCAGCGCCGGGGTGACGGTGGAGTAGGCCTTGCCGTTATCGCCCATCACAGGGTCCACCACCTTGTAGGCGGCAGGCCACAGGGCAAAGGCTTTTTCAGCCAGCGCTACCTGTGCTTCGCCGCCCAGATAGCCGGTATAGATACAATCAAATTGCAGCTCCAGTGCCTGATAGTGCTCCAGCGCGGCCATGCCGTAGGCACTGCCGTCCATCCGGGCGGGGGTGCCAAGGCCGCCGGTGTGGGTGGAAAGCACCACCGTGGGCAGTGCCACCGGCTGGAAGCCCATGACCGACAGTACAGGCAGGATCACCGCAAGGCTGCACCGGCCCACGCCGGACAAGTCGTGGATGCAAAGGATCTTTTTTGGTTCAACGGGTTTTTGCAAATAGGAAAACCTCCTTGCTGAAAAGCCGCACGCAGCGGCTTATAAAAAGCATCATGCAACAGTATACCACAAATTGCTGCATAAAAAAAGCGTATACCAGATTCTTTTACGGAAATAATAGCACTGCAAGCCCTGTCATGACAGACTGAAAGGAGAAATTCAGAATGAAACAGCGAGAAAATTCCGCCGCAGGCATGGTAGTGGGCATGGCCGCCGGTGCAGCCCTCGGGGCTGCCGGTGCCATGATGGCCACCCAGAGCAAGCGCCAGATGCGCCGCAATGTGCGTAAGGTGATGAAGGGTGCGGAAAATGCGGTGATGCAGCTGGATAAGATGGCCACCGACTTTGTGGAAAAGCACATCGACTGCTGAACAGCAAAAAGCGCCGTCCCGGGTGGAACGGCGCTTTTGATATTGTGCGTCTTATTTTGCCCAGATGCACATCCGGGCGGTGGTGTTGATCTCGCCCAGCAGGCTCAGATCCATCTGGATGTTGCAGGTCACGGTCAGCGACTTATTCACATCGCTGCCGGTCAGCACCGAGGCAGGCAGGTTCTTGATGGTCAGGATGCCGTTGCCCTTTTCAATCTCGCCGGTCAGGGTGCCGGTGTAGGTCACATCGCCGATGGTCAGGCCGGACAGGTAGCCGGTCACATTGAGCTTGGTCACCTGCTTGACGGGCAGCGTCAGGGTATAGGTGCCGTTGGACTGGCGGGTAAGGGAGGCCTCTCGGTCGGAATCAATGCCGGAGTTGGCCATGGATTCCTTATCGGACTTTTCCTTCCAGAATTTGACCCCCACGGGAGTGTTAGCGGCGGCAGAAGCACCCAAGGTGAGCACACAGAACATCAGCAGTGTCAGCAGGGCAGCGCCGGTACGTTTTAAGGCAGTAGTCATGTTTTATCCTTTCTGCCGCAATTGCGGCATGACGAAACAGAGTATATGATGCCCCATAAGGTACTGATTTGTCAATGCTAACATAACATGACCGGACGGCCTTGTCAATGCACCTTGGCAGTCTTTCACAAAAATGTTTCGAATTCAACACAAAATGTGGAAAGTATGATAAAAAGGACACTGCTGCACGCCTTGCGGTTCGTGCTGAAGGCTTCCCCCGGACGGGGGAAGCTGTCACCGCAGGGGACTGATGAGGGCGCTGCTGCTTGCCTGCACCCTCATCCGGCGCTGCGCGCCACCTTCCCCCGACTGGGGGAAGGCTTTTACTCCGGCAAACTTTCAGCCAAGAGCAAAAACGTCTACAATAAAAACTGCTGAGTGGAATCAAAAAAGGGGCTGCTGCGCAGTGCAGCAGCCCCCTTAGAGGGTCAGGTTACAGCGGCTCAGACCTCAAAGTTGGGGTCGTCCTTCAGCATGTGGATGTTGGACATAAAAGCGCTCTGCTCGGGGTCGGTGAACTCGGCATCTTTCACATACTTGTTCAGCACAGCT
Source organism: Faecalibacterium sp. I4-1-79 (assembly GCF_023347235.1). Taxonomy (GTDB): domain Bacteria; phylum Bacillota; class Clostridia; order Oscillospirales; family Ruminococcaceae; genus Faecalibacterium; species Faecalibacterium tardum. Next base: position 991,818 of record NZ_CP094467.1, read on the forward strand.
GCGGTGCGCACAGGATCGGCAATGGTACCGGCACCGCCGATGCAGCCGCCGGGGCAGCCCATGCCTTCCAGCAGGTAGCCGTTGTACTTGCCGGCCTTGGCCAGCATCAGCAGCTTCTTGCAGTCGGCCAGACCCTGTGCGGAGGCGATCTTCACCTCCATGTCGGGACGCCATTCCTTGATCTTGTCGGCAACGGCCTTGGCAACGCCGCCGGACTGTGCAAAGCCGCGGCCTGCAGCAGAAGCGTAGCACAGATCCATCTCGGCGGGATCCACTTCCAAACTGTCCAGATCCAGATCCTTTGCCTCGATGATACCGGCCAGCTCCTCAAAGGTCAGCACGAAGTCAACGTCAGAGCGGACGGTGCGGCGGGAGGCCTCCAGCTTCTTGGCGGCGCAGGGTCCGATGAAGCACATACGGGCCTCGGGGTCGGCCTGCTTCATCATGCGGGCGGTGAACACCATGGGGGTCATGGTCATGGAGATGTTTTTGGCAAGGCCGGGGAAAGCGGTCTTTGCCATCATGCTCCATGCCGGGCAGCAGGAGGTAGCCATAAAGTCCAGCTTCTCGGGCACTTCCTCAAGGAAGTCGTGTGCCTCGTCCACGGTGCACAGGTCGGCGCCGATGGCAACCTCCACCACGTCACAGAAGCCGATGGCCTTCAAGGCAGCCTTCAGCTTGCCGGTGGAAGCCAGAGAGGGGAACTGGTTGATAAAAGCGGGAGCGACCAGTGCATAGATGCGGTCGCCGCGGTTGAAGCCCTGAATGAGCTGATAGATCTGGCCCTTGTCGGCAATGGCACCGAAGGGGCAGTTCACCAGACACTGACCGCAGGATACGCACTTGCTGTAATCGATCTCGGCACGGCCCAGCTCGTCAGAGTGGATAGCGCCCATGCCGCAGGCAGCGGCGCAGGGGCGCTCGGTCTTGACGATGGCATTGTAGGGGCAGACAGTGACGCAGCGGCCGCACTTGATGCACTTATCCTGATCGATGGTGGAACGTCCGCTCTCCCAAGTGATGGCCTTCTTGGGGCACACTTCCATACAGGGGTGTGCAAGGCAGCCCTGACACAGGTCGGACACCTTGACCAGCTTTTCCGGGCAGCGGTTGCAGGCAAACTTGATCACGTTGACCAGCGGGGGATCATAGTACTTATCGGCGATGGAGGCGTCCTCCAGACCGGAGACCACGCTGTTGTGCTCGTCCATGCGGCGGGTGGGCAGACCCATAGCCAGACGCACGCGCTCCTCAACGATGGCACGCTCGAGGAAGATATCCTTGCGCAGTTTGCCCTCCTCACCGGGGATGATGGTATAGGGGATCTTGCGCATCAGGTGGTTGGCCTGCTCGCCCTTGACGTTGGCGTAAGCCATGCGGGCGACCTCGGTAAACACCTGACGGCGGATCTGGATGACCGTGGTATTGATTCCTCTGAAACTCATTCCAATCTCTCCTTGCTCAGAAACAGCCAAAAAACGGAGCCGCCTGCCCTGTGTGCAGAGCATAAAAACGGCGCTATACGGGCGCGGATGGTACCGTGCTGGTTGCTTACAGCACGCCGGACCCGATAAATCCATCTTCATTTTAACATAAAGACGTGCGTATGAAAAGGGCAAAACACAAAATTTGTTAAAAATTTATTGTATTCATTCGGATGCACAGAATGTATAAGTAAAATGAAAAATTTTCAGCAAAGTGCTGCACGCACCCGCTCGCCGTCGTAGCGGCCAAGTTTTACCCGCACGATCTGCCCGCTCTCGCAGCCTGGGGCAGAGACCACCACCGGGATGTACAGCCGGGTGTAGCCGGTAAACAGCGTGCCGGACAGGGGGGTCTCCAGCAGTACCTCGTCCTCGGTGCCCTCAAAGGCGGCCAGCGTCTCGCAGCGCACCTGTTCGGCTACGGCGTTCATGCGGCGGCTGCGCTCCTGCTTTTCCCGCTCGTGGATCTGATCCGGGAAATCATAAGCCGGGGTGCCGCTGCGGCGGGAGTAGGGGAACACATGCACTTTGAGGAAGCCGATCTTTTTCAGAAATTCGCAGCTTTCCTCAAAGTCGTCTGCTGTCTCGCCGGGGAAGCCGCAGATACAGTCGGTGGTAAAGCTGACCGGTCGGCTGCCGTAGGCGGCGCGGATCTGCTCCACCACCTGTGCATACTCCTGCGCGGTGTACACCCGGCGCATCCGGCGCAAGGTGGCGGTGCAGCCGCTCTGCAAACTCAGGTGGAACTGGGGGCAAAGCTTGTCCACCGCTGCCAAGCGGGAGATGAATTCCGGGGTGAGCATATCGGGGTCAAGGCTGCCCAGACGGATGCGCTCGATGCCCGGCACCTGTGCGCACTTTTCCACCAGCTCCACAAGGTTCGTGCCAGTGTCCAGCCCGTAGCTGGGCAGGGAGATGGCGCTGAGCACCACCTCGCGGTAGCCTGCAGCGGCCAGCTGGTGCAGCTCGGCCAGAATGCTCTCCTCGGCACGGCTGCGCACCGGCCCGCGGGCGCGGGGGATGACGCAGTAGGCGCACTGCCGGTTGCAGCCGTCCTCTACCTTGATAAAGGCGCGGGTGTGGGTCTCGAACCGCTCCACCGGCAGCTCCTCGAACTGCTCGCCGCGCTGGTGCGGGGCGATGGCCACAATGCGCTCGTGGCCGTCCAGCAGCTTTTGTACGTTCTCCAAGATGGCCTTGCGGTCGCCGTTGCCGCACACAAGGTCGGCTTCCATGAACTGTGCGGCCTCCTCCGGGAAGGCCTGCGGGTAGCAGCCGGTCAGCACCGTCACCGCACCCGGATTCTCGCGCTTTTTGCGGCGCAGCCACTTGCGGCTCTTCTGGTCGCCGAAGTTGGTCACGGTGCAGCTGTTCACAATGAACACGTCCGCTGCTTCGCCTTCCTGCGCAATGGTAAAGCCGTGGGCGCGGAACAGCTGTTCCAGCGCGCCGGTCTCGTTCAGGTTGACCTTGCAGCCCAAGGTATAAAAACAAACTCGCATGAGAGGGGTTCCTTTCCACAAAATGGGATAAAATAGGGTCTACTCTTCATTATATAACAAAACAACGGCAGCACGCAAGACCGGAATTGCACCGCCCGGCGGCAGCGGGTGGAAAAACGGCAGCAAAAAAGGGATGGACAAATGTCCATCCCCGGGAAAACCAGAATATCAGCCCTTGAGGGCAAGCAGCGCAATGGTAACCTTGCCATTTACGACGGTCAGGTTGTCGGTATAAGCCTTATCGATCTCAAGCTTAACTTGATTGTACGGCGGGTAGTTCAGCTTACTGTTGGCCAGCTCCAGTGCATCCTCTTCGGGAATCTTCGTCACGCCATTGGGGAACTTCTGCTTGCCGGAGCTGACGCTCTTGCCGTTAACCAATACTTCGTAATCGACCTCGACCATGGCAAGCTTGACGGCGATGATCAGGCTCTCCTTGCCGGTCTTTTCGTCTTTGATAAAGGTGAGGGAGTTCGGGTAGCTGCTGTCAACAGACACATCGGCGCCGCGGTAATCCTCGGGGCCGTACTTCTTGGCCAGATCCAGAGCCAGATTGATGTTGCCCTTTACAAAGTTGACTGCAATGCGAGGCAGAGTCTTGTGGAAAACCTCGTTATAGGTTTTGCCATCATCAACGCTGCCCATGATCACCAGCTCAATATTATCAAACCAGGAGCAGCCAGTCAGCATAGAAGCACCGGCGGTGGCAACCGCAGTAGCGCCAGCCAGCTTCAGGAAAGAACGGCGAGAAATCGTGCTCATAAAAATCCCTCCAAAATAAAATCAATACATCCAAAATGCAGAAGGTCTCTGCTACATACAGAATACCGCAGAATAAAGCGTTTTGCAACGGACGTGTTCACACTTTGTATATAAACACAGAATTCATGCGCCAAAACTGAACAAAATGCCTAGCGGCATACCGGCGCGGGCGGCGGCATACACTGCAAAAAGAGAGTTTGCGCGGGGAGGTATGAGGAATGGAACGGAGAAATCTGGCGCTGCTGTGCGCGGGGGTGGTCTGCTTCTGGTTGTTTGCACTGGCCTTTGGCACGGCGCAGGGCAAGGGACTGCGCATCCAACCGGCGGTGCAGGCGCAGGCGGAACCGGCAGTGCAGACCCTGACAGTCACCCCGCCGCAGCTTACCCTGCCCTGCCGCGCGGCGATGCTCATTGACCAGACCAGCGGCGCGGTGCTTTACGAGATGAATGCAGACCAGACTATGCCCATTGCCTCCATTACCAAGGTGATGACCCTGCTGCTCACCTTTGAGGCGGTGCACGCCGGGCGGCTGACTATGGACACCGCCGTGCCGGTCAGTGAGCACGCCTACCACATGGGTGGCAGTCAGATCTGGCTGGAGCCCGGGGAGCAGTTCACGCTGGACGAGATGCTCAAGGCCATCTGTGTGTCCTCGGCCAATGACGCAGCGGTGGCGGTGGCGGAGCTGGTGGGCGGCAGCGAGCCCGCCTTTGTGCAGCAGATGAACGCCCGCGCCGCAGAGCTGGGCATGGAACACACCACTTTCCGCAACGCCTGCGGGCTGGACACCGAGGGACATCTTTCCACCGCACGGGATGTTGCCATCATGAGCCGCACTATCCTGAACACCTGCCCGGAGGTGCTGCACTATACCGGCATCTGGACGGACACTTTGCGGGGCGGGCAGACCCAGCTGGTGAACACCAATAAGCTGCTGCGGCGTTACAACGGCATCACCGGGCTCAAGACCGGCACCACCGGCGGAGCGGGCGTGTGCATTACCGCCAGCGCCACCCGGGACGGGCTGAACCTCATCGCCGTGGTGCTGGGTGCACCTTCCAGTAAGGAACGGTTCGAAGCCGCCACCACCCTGCTGGACTACGGCTTTGCGGCTTACCGCGCCGCACCGGTGCCCCTGCCGCAGGAGCGTCCGCTGCAATTAAAAGTAAAGGGCAGCACGGAGGAGACTGTTCCGCTGGATTACGCTGCCCTGCCGCAGACCGCGTTGCTGCCCGCCGAAAGCGCCGGACAGCTGACCGTGCAACTGGAATTGCCCGACACGCTGGAAGCCCCGGTGACCCGGGGGCAGACGGTGGGCAAGGCACAGCTGCTGTGCGGCGAAGCCGTACAGGGGGAGTACCCGGTGTGCGCCGCCGCCGATGCGCCGTGCATGGATTTTGGCACCGCCTTGCGGCTGCTGTGGGACAGCCTGCGGGGAACAGCAGCCTGACCCTGCACCGAAAAAGGCGCTTCAGCGCACAAAAGTGCGCCGGACGCCCGGCGGGACTGTTGGATACCTGAACAAATCTGGATGAAGAAACAAAAAAACACTATTAAAATTGTATGAAATCTAAGGAATTTGACCTTGACTTTACCCGGAGGGAACGGTACACTTATACCAAGATATTTCCTCGCAGGGCAAAGGCCCGGCAGATCGTTTGGAGGTTTTAATAAAATGAGTGTCGCACTGAACACGAAACACCTCTCCAGCTTCATCAGCGAAGAGGAATATGCAGCCATCTACCCGCAGGTGGAAGCCGCCCACAAGCAACTGGAAGCCAAGAACGGCCCCGGCAGCGATTTTCTGGGCTGGATGACCCTGCCCCGGGATTACGACAAGGAAGAGTTCGCCCGCATCAAGGCAGCTGCTGCCAAGATCCGCGAGGACTCCGACGTTCTGGTCGTGGCCGGTATCGGCGGCAGCTATCTGGGCGCACGCGCTGTTGTGGAAGCCGTTAAGGGTATGTACCACAATGAGCTGGAGGATGGTCTGAAGATCTACTTCTGCGGCAACAGCATCAGCCCCACCTACCTGAACAATATCATCAGCCTGTGCAAGGGCAAGCGCTTCTCCATCAACGTCATCTCCAAGTCCGGCACCACCACCGAGACCTCTCTGGCCTTCCGTGTGCTGCGCGAGCTGCTGGAAAAGGAGATGGGCGTGGAGGAAGCCAACAAGCGCATCTACGCCACTACCGACCGTGCCAAGGGCACCCTGAAGCAGCTGGCTGACGCACAGGGCTGGCCTACCTTTGTAGTTCCCGATGACGTGGGCGGCCGCTACTCCGTGCTGAGCGCCGTGGGTCTGCTGCCCATCGCCGCTGCCGGCATCGACATCGACGCTTTGATGCAGGGCGCTGCCGACGCTATGGAGCGCTTCTCCGTACTGAGCCCCGACAATGACGCCTACAAGTACGCCGCTATCCGCAACATCCTGTACCGCAAGGGCAAGGCTGTGGAGATCCTGGAGTGCTACGAGCCGGACTTCACCCTGATGAACGAGTGGTACAAGCAGCTGTTCGGCGAGAGCGAGGGTAAGGACAACAAGGGTCTGTTCCCCGCAAGCTGCATCTTCTCTACCGACCTGCACTCCATGGGTCAGTTCATTCAGGAAGGTGCCCGCATCATGTTCGAGACCATCGTGGACGTGAAGAAGCCCGCACAGGATCTGTTCATCGACCCGCTGGAGGGCAATTTTGACGGCCTGAACTTCCTTGCAAACCAGAACATGAGCGTGGTCAACCGCAAGGCTATGGAAGGCACCATTCTGGCACACACCGACGGCGGCGTGCCCGAGGTGCTGATCGAGGTGGACGACCTGTCTGCCTATAATGTGGGCTACCTGATCTACTTCTTCTGGCGTGCCTGCGCCTGCAGCGGCTATCTGCTGAGCGTGAACCCCTTCAACCAGCCCGGTGTGGAAAGCTACAAGAAGAACATGTTCGCCCTGCTGGGCAAGCCCGGCTACGAGGGTTTGACCGCAGAGCTGGAAGCAAAGCTGAAGTAAAAGCTGAACGTAAAAAATGATCTCCCGCCGCAAGGCGTGGAAAATACAGGAGGACTGAACTATGATTAAACTGATTGTTGGTACCAAGGGCTCCGGCAAGACCAAGGCTATGATCGACCAGATCAACGACGCGGTCAAGACCTCCAAAGGCAACGTGGTCGTCGTGGAAAAGGGCATGAAGCTCACCTACGACATCGCTCCTGCAGCACGTCTGATCGATCTGGACGAGTACAAGATCTCTGGCGGCGAAATGCTGTACGGCTTTGTGGCCGGCCTGATGGCAAGCAACTACGACATCACCGACCTGTACATTGACGGCATCCTGAAGGTGCTGGATCACGATATCAACCGTCTGGGCGTTGTACTGGACGAGATGGCAGCCATTGCCGGCGACAGCGTCAAGGTCACCGTGACCGTCAGCGCAGACGAGGCCGCACTGCCCCATGATGTGAAGAAGTACCTGTAATTTGATAAAAGAACAGGGCTAAAGGCTTTTCCAACAGGCAGAAGACCGGAGAAAAATAAATTTTTTCGGTTTTCTGCCTGTTTTGGTGTTGACAAAGGGTTGCTTTGGCGCTATACTAACAAAGCAGCCTTTTCAGAGGTGTACTATGCAATTTGACCTGAGAAAGTTTATCACGACCGGCGTAAAACCGTACCATGCAGAGTTTCAGTGTGATTTATCTGCGTACGATTATGCCGGTGCAAGGATCCCGCAGCCGGTCACAGCCGTCTTTGATGCGCAGACCGATGGCGACGAGGTCCAGATAACGTTGCGGGCAAAGGCATCGGTGCACGGAGAGTGCGCCCGCTGTCTGGACCCGGTCATCCGGGAAGAGACAGTCGATACGGAGTGGATCGTCAAGGAGCGGGATCTGGATGACCCGGATTTCGATCTTCCGCTGGATGAAAAAGGGCGTTTGGATGTAGACGAATGGCTTAATCAGGAGTTTATGTTCCAGATCCCTACGGTGCTGCTTTGCAGCCCCGACTGCACAGGGCTTTGCCCGCAGTGCGGTAAGAAAAAAGCGGAATGCACCTGCCCACCGGCAGAGCAGACCGATGCCCCCGTAGACACTAGGCTCGCGATCCTTAAATCACTGCTGAACAGATAAACCCATCAAGGAGGTGCAAAAATATGGCAGTACCTAAGAGACATCTTTCCAAGGCCCGCCGCGACAAGCGTCGCAGCAATGTTTGGAAGCTGGAGGCCCCCGCACTGGTGAAGTGCAGCAACTGCGGCTCTCTGAAGCTCCCCCACCAGGCATGTGGCAACTGCGGTTACTACAAGGGCGAGGAAGTCATCAAGAAGGCCTAATTTGCGCGTAATTGGTGGCATAATGGTGTTATGTACAGAAGGGGAGGGCGCAAAGCCTTCCCCTTCTTGTGCTTTAAAGGAGGTGGATGCAGATGGCGATTCGGATCGAGCAGGTGGATGCCGGCAGCGAGGCCGAGGCTCTTGGCCTTGCCCCCGGTGACGAGCTGCTGAGCGTGGACGACAACGAGCTGAACGACACGCTGGATTACGATTTTTATACCGACAGCAGCAGCTTCCACCTGAAAGCCCGGGTAGCGGACGGCATCCGGGAGTGGGAGGTGCAGCGGCCGCAGCGCGGCCCCTTTGGCTGCGGGTTCAAGACCTATCTGGGCGATGCAAAGCATTCCTGCTCCAACCACTGTATGTTCTGCTTCATCGACCAGCTGCCCCCGGGTATGCGCGAGAGCCTGTATTTCAAGGATGATGACGAGCGGCTGAGCTTTTTGTTCGGCAACTACATCACCATGACCAATATGCAGGATCACGAGATCGACCGCATCATCAAGATGCACATCTCGCCGATCAACATCTCGGTGCACACCACCAACCCCCAACTGCGGGTGCGCATGCTGGCCAATAAGCGCGGCGGCGAGGTGCTCAAGTACCTGCCCCGTCTGGTGGAGGGCGGCATTGCCGTCAACTGCCAGCTGGTGCTCTGCCGCGGCGTGAACGACGGCAACGAGCTGCGCCGCACCCTTGCCGACCTGCTGGAGCTGACCCCCATGGTGCAAAGCATTGCAGCCGTGCCCTGCGGCATTACGGATTACCGCAAAAATCTGTACCCGCAGGTGCCCTACGATGCAAAGACCAGTGCCGAGGTCATCGACATTATGGAAGAGTTTGGCGATGAATGCAAGCGCCGCCACGGCAAGCGCATCATCTACCCCAGCGATGAATGGTACCTCAAGGCAGGCCGCCCCATCCCTGCGGCGGCGTTCTACGAGGACTACGACCAGCTGGAAAACGGCGTGGGCATGATGCGCCTGTTCGAGGAAGAGTTTCTGGCAGAGCTGGACAAGCCCCACCGGATCTACGGCACCAAGGAACTGGACGTGGTCACCGGCACCATGGCAGCGCCCCTCATCACCCGCATGATGGAGGAGCTGCACCGGCAGTACCCCATGATCACTGTGCACGTCCACACCATCCAGAACCGCTTTTTCGGCGGCAATGTGGGTGTGACCGGCCTGATTACCGCCACCGATATCATCGCTCAGTGCGATGGCAGGCTTGCCACCAAAACGCTGGGCATCCCGGCTGTGATGCTGCGGGAGGAAAAGGATACCTTCCTTGACGATATCACGGTGGAGCAGCTGGGAGAGCGGCTGGGCGTAAAGGTGGAGGTGCTGCCCACGGCAGGCGGGGACGAAGCCCGCGCCTTGCTGCGCAGCGGCCTGCACATTGCCCGCAGAAGAAAGAGCGGCAGCTGATAGCGCCATTTTTGTTGTATTTTACCCCTTTTAAGAAAGGAGGAGACCCCATGAGCAAACCGATCGTAGCAGTGGTGGGACGCCCCAACGTGGGCAAATCCACCCTGTTCAATAAGCTGTGCGGCCAGCGCCTTGCCATTGTGGAGGATACCCCGGGCATTACCCGCGACCGCATTTTCGCCAACTGCGAGTGGAACGGCCACGAGTTTTTGCTGGTGGATACCGGCGGCATTGAGCCAAAGGCTACCGAGGGCATTCTGGCCCACATGCGTGAGCAGGCGCAGATCGCCATTGACACCGCCGACTGCATCATCATGGTCACGGACGTGCGCAACGGCCTGACCGCAGCGGACGAGGATGTGGCGCACATGCTGCGCCGCAGCCACAAGCCCATCATTCTGGCTGTGAACAAGTGCGACAAGGTGGGCGAGGCTCCCATGGAGCTGTACGAGTTCTACAACCTCGGCTTTGACGAGGTGATGCCCATTTCTTCCGTGCACGGTCACGGCACGGGTGATCTGCTGGATGCCGTGTGCGCCCATCTGGACTTCAGCGAGACCGTGGTGGAGGAGGATCGCATCCCCGTTGCCATCATCGGCCGTCCCAACGTGGGCAAGTCCAGCCTGACCAACCGCATTCTGGGCGAGAACCGCATGATCGTGGCTAATGAAGCCGGCACCACCCGTGATGCCATCGACACCCCGGTGGACAACGCCTACGGCAAGTTCATCTTTACCGATACCGCCGGTCTGCGCAAGCGCAGCAACATCAGCGATGGTCTGGAGCGCTACATGGTGGTGCGTGCACTGGCCGCTGTGGAGCGCAGCCGCGTGGCGCTGATCCTTGTGGATGCCACCGTCGGCTTTACCGAGCAGGACAGCAAGGTGGCAGGCTACGCCCACGAGCAGGGCAAGGCCTGCATTATTGTGGTGAACAAGTGGGATGCCGTGGAAGGCAAGGAGACCAACACCATGGAGCTGCAGCGCCGCGGCTATGCCGAGTGTTTCAGCTTTATGGGCTACGCACCCATCATCTTCATCTCTGCCCAGACCGGCTACAATGTGAACAAGCTGATGCAGCTGATCCGGGATGTGGATGCCGAGAACGGCGCCCGCGTGCCCACCGGCGTTTTGAACGAGATGCTGGCCCGCGCTACCGCCCGGATGCAGCCCCCCAGCGACAAGGGCCGCCGCCTGAAGATCTACTACCTGACGCAGGCCTCCACCCGTCCCCCTACGTTCGTGGCCTTCGTCAACGCAAAGCACCTGTTCCACTTCAGCTATCAGCGGTATCTCATTAACCAGATCCGCGAAAACTTTGGTCTGGAGCATACGCCCATCCGTCTGGTCGTGCGGGAGCGCGGCTCCGGCGAAGTGGGTGCCAAGGACGTATAACACGTCAGGGAGGCTCAGATGATGAAATCTGTTCTCATCGCGGTGGTGTCCGCTGTGCAGGCGTATCTGCTGGGCAGCATCGACACCGGTATCCTCGTCAGCAAGTTTTTGTACCACGATGACGTGCGCAAGTACGGCAGCGGCGCTGCAGGCATGACCAATATGCTGCGCACCTTCGGTAAAAAGGCAGCGGCACTTACCGCCTTTGGTGATGTGCTCAAGGGCGTGCTGGCGGTGTGCATCGGTCGTTGGCTGTTCACCCAGATGCCGGAAAGCACCACGCTCTCGCCGTATCTGGCGGTGTACCTTGCCGCCATCTTTGCCATTATCGGCCATTTGAAGCCCCTGTATTTCGGTTTCAAGGGCGGCAAGGGTGTGCTGGTGGCGGGCGGCACCATTCTGGCCATCCAGCCGGTGCTGATCCCCTTTCTGGCGGTCATCTTTCTGGCCTGCCTGCTGCCCACCGGCATGGTATCGCTGGGCAGCGTGACCATGGCAGCACTCTACCCGGTGCTCACCATCCTGTACGGTGTGTTCCGGGGCTACTCTGCCGCCGACCTTACCGTGTGCACCATCGGCTCGGTGATCATGGGTGCGATGGTCATTTACATGCACCGCTCCAACATCCAGCGCATCCGCGAGGGCAAGGAGTACCGCTTTGGCCGTCACGGCAAAAAACAGGACAAATAACACAAAACAACAAACCACCCTGCAACAGCCTTTTACCGGCTGCTGCGGGGTGGTTTTTGTATATGCTTATTCCTTTGTCTCGGTCTCTTCCTCAGGCTTTGCTTCGGAATGCCGCCGACGGAACCAGTCGGCGGGGATGCCGCTCTGGGCGGGGGTAAGATCCGGCGCAGGATGACCGTCCGGCAGGTGCGCGCCAAAGGCCGGGACAAAGAAGAACTTGCGCACGATGAAGATCAGCGCGATGGCGCCCACGCTGAGCAGGTTCTCCACGGCGGAATCGTGTCCCACCACCAGATGGCGGGCAATGGCGTAAAGCAGCACCTCAAGGCTGCTGCCGGGGCTGTGCTTGGCCAGCATCTTGATGAACTCAATGCCGATCACAATGTCCAAGCTGCGCTCCAGAAAGGTGCGGATCTCTGCCTCGTTGCCATCGAACAGCAGGCCGGGCATCCAGCGGATCAGAGGCACAACGCTGAGCAGCAGACCAATCAGCACCAGCCCGGATAACAGCACTTCCAGTAGACTGGAAGCCTGAATAATGCGGTTGCGCAGGGAGGTACGCCAGTGGCTTTCTACCGGGTGAGAGGGATGTTCCATAGTAAGACCTTCCTTTCGGCATTCTGCTAAACAGGATTCGACAAACTTCTGGTTAGATTGTAGCAGAATGCGGGCGGGCTGTCAATTCATGGAAAAATCAATTCTCCTTGGCGGCAGACTGTGCCGGAACGTACCCGGCCTTCTGGATGCAGGCGATGCCGTCAGCGGTGTCCAGCCAGTCGTACAGGCGGCGCTCCGGGCTGTCGGCGGCGGTATCCGGGTGGATGACGGCGTAAAAATCGTTGCACAGGGGGTAGCTGCCATCGGCAAGGGTGTCGTTGCTGGGGGTCACGCCGTCCACCGCCAGCAGCCGCAGCCCGGGCTTGGAATACATCTGGTCGATGTAGTAATACACGGAAAAGCCGATGGCGTTGGCGCTGTTGTTGTAATCGGCAATGCTGTCCACCAGCTCACCCATGGCAGCAGGTGCCAGCTCAGAGGGCGGGGTCATCAGTTCGCCGCCCTGAATGAGCAGTTTTTTGAACAGGGTCTGACTGCCAGAGTCCTCGCCGCGCTGGAAGGCAACGATGGCCTGATCTTTGCCGCCCACATCCTTCCAGTTGGTGATCTTTCCGGCATAGATGTCCCGCAGTTGCTGCCGGGTAAGCGCCTGCACGGGGTTGTCCTCGTTGACGATGAACACCAGCGCGTCCACCCCGATGGGTTTCTGTTCCAGCTGCACATTGGCCTTTTGCAGCTCTTCCTTTACATAGTCCGGCGCTTCGTATACCACCAGCATCCGGGTGGTGGTGTCGTACAGGCCAAAGTTCTCCCATGCGTAGGCGGTGGTGCTCACCGTAATGCTGCTGCGGGCTTCCTCCAGGTCCATGCCAGTGGTATCGGCCAGCATCTGCGCCATCAGCGGGATGCAGGCGGTGCTGCCGTCCAGCGGGGGAAACTCCTCCACGGTCAAAAACGGCTCTGCCTGCTGCACAGCCGAGGATGCCGCAGAGGATGCGGGCTGTTCTACCACAGAGGAAGCGGTGCTGCCGGAGGGCGCATCCGTGCCCTTGCAGGCGGTCAGCACCCCGGCAGCGGAGCAGGCAGCCAGCCCCAGCAGAAAGCTGCGGCGGGAAATTTTAGTGTTTTTCATAAAAAAGCCCTCCTAACTCAATAGCCGTAACTCGGTTCATCGTCCGCAGCGGCAGACGAGAAAATGCTCTGGCAGTACAGCCAGTTGCCGCTTGTGTCCATCCAGCCCACATAGAAGCCCCGTTGTGCGGCAAACACATGGTCGGGCAGGGCGTTCAGGCTGTTGGAATAGTACCCGGCGCAGCTGGCAAGTCCTTGTAATACTACCTTGCCGTCTGCATCCAGCACATCGCATACGTTGCCGTAGGCGCTGCCCGCAGCATCGCGGCTGCCGTAGAACATGGGTCTGCCGTCAGGGTCGGTGGTCAGGTAGTTGACGTAACTGTATTTGCCTTGCAGGGCGGTCAGGTCACTGACAAGCCCCTGCGGGCCGTACAGTCGGGTGGCGGTGGTCTCGTAGCGGTCGTTATCCTGCAATTTCAGCCAGACATAGCCACTGCCGCAGTTGCTCATCCGTACCCGCTGCTGGTGCTCCACCGGCTCTACGGTGGTTTCGGTCAGCAGCTTGCCGTTATCCTTGCTGTAAACCCGCAGGCTGCCGTCCAGCGCGTAGACGGCTATGGTGCTGTCGGTGGCGTCCACATCATACAGCGGGGTCTTTGTACCGGTCTCCAGATCATAGAGTTCGTAGCCATGATCCTCGCCGCTGTGCCATGTTACCACATAGCCCGGGAAATATTGGCTGGGCTGCTCGTCAAAGGCGGCGATCAGCCCGCGGTCCTCGGTGGTCATATCCCGCAGCTCGTACCGGCCGTCGCCGGTGGAAAAGCTGACAAGACCGCCCGGGTAGACCTGTAAAAAGCCTGTGCACTGCTCGCCGGTCAGGACGTTGTACAAAATCCGGTCGGTGGTTTCTTCCCCGGTGGCAACGTCCAGCTCCACCCAGTCGCTCAGGGTGTCGCTGTCGTAGAAAAGGCGGTAGGCCGAGGCGGCATCGGCGCGGTAGACAGGGGTGCCGTCCTTTTCCTGCACCACCACCCAGCTGTTCTGTTGGTAATCCGTATCCCAGTCGTAATCGTCCAGCCCTTCCGGGCGGGCGTAGCAGCTGAACACCAGTTTATCGCCGCATAGGGTGCAGCTGTATGCGCCCTCCGGCACCGGCAGTGCTGCGCCGGTGGCAAGGTCGATGACCTGACAGGTGCCGTAGCCGGACTCCGGGACGTATCCGCCGTCGATCAGGCGGCTTTCCTGCAGCACCAGCAGGCCGTTTTGCAGGGTGGCGTTCTGCTCGCCCTCAAAGGACATCACTTCGGTGCCGGTCTTATCGTACAGGGCGGTGCGGCGCCCGCCCCGGCCGGTGGGGTCGGACCAGCTGCGCAGCCAGTAGTCTGCGGTGCCGGTAGTGCTGTCCTGCACCAGCGAGACGTTTTCGCTGCGGGCAGACTGGTGCAGCGGGGTGCTGCCGCACAGGATGGTGGTGCTGCTCCCGGAACGGCCATAGCAGTACAGCACCCGCAGACGGCCATCGTTCAGCACGGCGGGGTCGTACAGGGGCTTGCCGCTGTCGTCCGTGGGCACGGAAACGGCAGAGCTTGCAGCGCCCGGCACGCCGGTGGCGGGCGGCAGCAGGGCACAGCCGCAGCCTAAAGTAAGGGCAAGGGCTGCGCAGGCCGCCCCGCAGCCGATACGCAAGACAACACGCTTCATAAAAAACACTCCTTTGCAAAAACAGGGAGGAAAATTTTTCCGTTCACTCAGAATACGAAACAGCCGCATTTTTCATTGCAGAGTTTGCAGAAAAATGCGGCTAAAAATGGTTACAATTGCATTACAGCTGTGCCGGGGCATGGGACGCTTCTGCCTTGTTCATCTGCTCCAGCTGCCGCAGAAAGGCCAGCAAAAAGGGCAGAGAAATGAAGAAGGTGAGCGCATCCGCAATGGGCTGGCAGAGCTCCACGCCCACAAGACCCAGCACCCGGGGCAGTACAAGGATCAGCGGGATAAAGCACACGCCCTGCCGGCAACAAGCCAGAAAGGTGGCGCGCCCGGCCTTGCCCACGCTTTGAAAGGTCATATTGGCCACTACGATCACTGGCTGCAAAAGGACGGCAAAGCACTGGTAGCGGAAGGCAGGCAGCGCCACGGCGGTGACTTCCGGGTCGTCCCGGAACAGCCGGATCAGAGCCTCATCGTTCCACCAGCACACCGCGATCAGCACCACCAGCAGCGCAAAGGCGGCTTTCAGGGTAAAGATGGCAGCCTGCCGTACCCGGTGGTATTTGCGTGCACCGTAGTTAAAGGACGCCACCGGCTGCAAGCCCTGTCCCACGCCGATGGCCACCGAGAGGATGAACATAAAAATGCGGGACACGATGCTCATGCCCGCCACGGCGGCATCGCCGTAGCTGCGGGCGGCAATGTTCAGCAGCATCCCGCCGATGCTGTTCAGCCCCTGACGGCCAAAGCTGGGCGCGCCGCCTGCAAGGATCTGCAAAAACTCGCGCGGCTCCCGGGTGACGGCAGAAAGCCGGAACTGGCTGACCGTTTTGCCCCGCAGGAACATATACAGCAGAATGCCAAAGCTGATGGTCTGGCTGAGGGCGGTGGCAATGCCGGCACCGGCAGTGCCCAGCCCTAAAGCGAACATGAACAGCGGGTCCAGCGCGATGTTCAGCAGTCCGCCGGTGACCAGCCCGACCATGGCAAGGTTCGCCTTGCCCTCATACCGCAGGATGTTGTTCATCACCAGACTGGAGATCATCAGCGGGGCGGCAAGCAGGATAGGCCGGGCGTAGGCGCAGGCGTGGGGCAGAATGGTCTCGGTGCTGCCCAGCAGCATCATGAAGTCCGGCAGGGTGGCAAGACCGACCACTGCCAGCACTACGCCAAAGGCCAGCGCCGTAAAAAAGCTGGTGGAAGCAAAGCGGGTGGCGGCGTGGGTATCCTGACTGCCCAAGCGGCGGCTGATGATGGTGCCGGAGCCGTGCCCCAGCATAAAGCCCAGCGCCTGTATGATAGCCATCAGGCTGGAAACGACACCCACCGCGCCGGAAGCGCTGGTGGAAATGCGCCCCACAAAAAAGGTATCGGCCAGATTATAGATGCTGGTGATCAGCATACTTAAAATCGTGGGCGCGGCCAGACTGAGGATCAGCCGGGGGATAGGGGTCTCGGTCATTTTGTGATACTGCACCGCAGTGCGGTCCTGCTGGGTCATGGGCAAATATCCTCCTTCAAAAACGAGAAAGCCGCCCCTTCCAGAGCGGCAGATAGTCCTGATAGAAACAGTATAACGCAGTTGCGGCAAAATGTCGAGAGAAAGAAAAAACGGCCTTTCTCCCCTGCGAAGGGGCGAAAAAGCAGGCGAAAACAGGGTGCTTTCTATATAAAATGCTAAAGAATTGTCGAATTGCTTGTGAAAAATCACGATATGTGGTATTCTTTATAAGAAGGAATTGGAAAAATCTGTGCATTTTATGATTGGGAGGGATTTATACATGAAATCCGTAGCACAAACCGTGATCGAGGCCGACCGCTTTTATACCATTGCCGCACACACCGGCAATGTCATTCAGGCAGTGGAAGGCAGCAAGGACGGCGGTACTGTCCGTCTGGGCAAGTATGACCACAAGCCCGAGCAGGAGTGGAGCTTTGTCCGCGAGGGCGATGGTGTGTACCGCATCCGCAACCGTGCTTCCGGCAAGTTACTGGATCTGACCATGACCGGCACTGCCAACGGCACCTGGCTGCACCTGTGGGAGGACGTGGGTGGCACGTCCCAGATGTGGAAGGTGGAGCACACCCCGGAGGGCACTGTGCGTCTGCGCTCCTCCTGGGCAGGCGGCAAGTGCGTGGACACCGTGGGCATCGGTGCTGAGGTGGGCGCTGTGCTGCAGATCTGGCAGGAAGTACCCGGCGGTGGCGACCAGCTGTGGGTCATCTCTGAGGTAAAGGATCGCGTAAAGCGTGCTGCTAAGGTCGAGGAAGCACCCGCTGCTGAGACTACGGCAGCACCGGCCAAGGAAGCCGCTCCCGCCAAGAAGCCCACAGCCCGCAAGCCCAGCACCACCAAGAAGGTGGAGGAGAAGCCCGCTGCGCCCGCAGTAAAGGCCGCAGAGCCGGTCAAGGAAGAAAAGCCCGCTGCGAAGAAGGCTGCTAAGGCAAAGGCTGAGCCTGCTGCCCCCGCCGCAGAGGTGAAGGCTGCCCCCGCCGTGGAGACCAAGACCGAGACTGCTGTCCCTGCAACTAAGGCCGCACCTGCCGCCGCAAAGCCCAAGGCAAAGCGTGCACCCTGCAAAAAGACCGCAAAGAAGTAAAAAGCTTTAAACAGCAAAAAATCGGACAGACCGCAGTCTGTCCGATTTTTTGCGTTTATAGAAGCTTTTTATGCAGCAGGGGCGGCAGCATCGTCGCTCTGGGCGGCGGTCTGCACGAACTGCACAATGCTCTCGATGGTCTTGCGCAGCTGCACAAGGCTTTCCACGTCAGAGTCCTGCATCCGGGAGGTGGGCGCGGTCACCTCGGTTTGGGCGGCAGTCACGGTGCCGGAAAGCTCCGCATGGATATGGTGGGCGGGCACGTCCAGAAGGATGTGCACCTTAGGGGACTGGGTCTTGAGCAGACCCTGCTTTTCGATGCCCAGAATCAGCTGCGGCGCATCCTCACCGGCGGCGAGGTTCGGCAGCTGAAGGTAAAGGTAGCCTTCCTTGGCGTTGGCGGGCTGCACGGTTTTGAGCTGCTTGAGATCCAGCTGAAAGTCGTTTACCTGCTGCAAGCTGGTGGCAGTGGGGTCTACCCCCAGCAGGGTAGCCAGCTGGTCTTGGGAGATGTAGCTGCCCAGCGACCAGCCCGGCAGCAGCAGGCTTGCCAGCGGATACTCGGCTACAACCGTGCTGCGCAGCTTGTTGTACAGCTGTCCGGCGTCGTACAGGGTCTCTTCCTCGCTGATGTACATCCGGGTCAGAGGGGCATCGTTGACGGTGCTGGTGCCCGTTGGGTACAGCGCCAGCTGCACCGCCCGGGGGGTGTACTGGCCGGTCAGACTGCCGGTGGTGCCGCCGAACTTGTCCAGCAGGGCGTAAAGGGCAGGGGGCTCGGCCTCGGTGGAGGTGATGGTGTAGTCCAGCGCAAAGCTGGCACCGCTCTGGAATGCCTTGATCTTGCGGCTGACGAAGCTGTACAGCACTGCCGCAACCACCGCGCACACCAAAACCAGACACAGCAGAACGATCAGCGCCGCCCGCAGACCAGTGCGCTTTTTGTGGGAAGATGCCATGGGAAACCTCTCCTTCCGGTAAAACGTATTTGTTTCAGCATAACGGAACTGCACGCAAATGTCAAGCGCCGCAAACTGCGGACAAAACAAAAAACCTGAAACATTTCTGTTTCAGGTTTCTGGCGGAAAGATGGGGATTCGAACCCCAGAACGCTTTTGACACGTTACACGATTTCCAGTCGTGCGCCTTAGACCAACTCAGCCATCTTTCCACATCTTTTGTTCTGCCTTTGGGCGGGTGCCCTTGGCGCTCCACTATAATACCTGAAAGCAGGCTTTTTGTCAAGGATTTTTTTGAAAAAAATCAGACTTTTTTAAAAATGACGAAAAAACGCGAGAAAGTATTCTGCCGCATGGATGGAAAGCACAAAAAGCCCTTGACGCACCTTAAAAATAGGTCTATATTGAGGGCAAAGAGCACTGCGGTGGGTCATTTTGTGCCGCAGCGGCGGGAAATATAAGGAGGATGCTTTTATGACTTATCCTGAAGTGCTTGCCAATGCCCGTACCTGCATTGGTCAATACTGCAAGGCCTGCCCGGTGTGCAACGGCGTGGCCTGTAAAAACCAGATCCCCGGCCCGGGTGCCAAGGGCGTGGGCGATACCGCTATCCGCAATTATAATAAGTGGGCCGATATCCGGGTGAACATGGATACCCTGTGCCCCGGCGGTGCACCGGACACTACGCTGGAGCTGTTCGGCAAAAGCTTCCGCTATCCCTTCTTTGCAGGCCCTGTGGGCGCAGTGAACCTGCACTACTCCGATACTTACACCGACATGACCTATAATGACGTGCTGGTGCGCGCCTGTGCCGAAAACGGCATTGCGGCCTTTACCGGCGACGGCACCAACCCCACCGTGATGGAGATGGCTACCCGCGCCATCGGCGCTGCGGGCGGCTGCGGTGTGCCCACCATCAAGCCGTGGAACATCGACACCATCCGCGAGAAAATGGCACAGGCCAAGGCCAGCGGCTGCTTTGCCGTGGCTATGGATGTGGATGCGGCGGGTCTGCCCTTCCTGAAAAACATGACCCCGCCCGCCGGCAGCAAGAGCGTGGAGGAACTGACCGAGATCGTGCAGTTGGCCGAGCGTCCCTTCATCGTCAAGGGCGTGATGACCGTTAAGGGCGCACTGAAGGCGAAGCAGGCCGGTGCCGCCGCCATCGTGGTGTCCAACCACGGCGGTCGTGTGCTGGATCAGTGCCCCGCCACCGCCGAGGTGCTGCCAGAGATCGCCGCAGCCCTCAAGGGCACCGGCGTGAAGGTACTGGTAGACGGCGGCATCCGCACCGGTGTGGATGTGTTCAAGGCGCTGGCGCTGGGCGCAGACGGCGTTCTGATCTGCCGCCCCTTCGTGACCGCAGTTTACGGCGGCGGCGCAGAGGGCGTGAAGTGCTACATCGATAAGCTTGCCGGGGAACTGACCGACACCATGCAGATGTGCGGTGCCCATACGCTGGCGGAGATCACCCCGGATATGGTGCGGGTCTGAGCGTTCTATTGTAAGTAACAAAAAGGAGATGCCCTGCAGGGCATCTCCTTTTTGTTACTTCAAAGTGCCGTCCAGCACCTGCTGGTAATACCACGGCTTCGGGGCGTGGAAGGTCTTGCCGCTGAGGAAGGCAAAGTCCGGCTGGGTGAAGCGGGGCATGGTCAGCTCCCATGCGCACAGCGCCTGATACTTCAGCTTCAGCTCCCGGTTGGCGCTGTTATTGCCGTACTTGCTGTCGCCAAGGATGGGGCAGCCGATGCTTGCCATGTGGGCGCGGATCTGGTGGGTGCGTCCGGTGATCAGCTGCACCTTCAGCAGGGCCAGACGGCCGGAGACGGCGATGGTCTCGTACCGGGTCTCCACCTCCTTGGCACCGGGCTGCTTGTCCTCCACGATCTTCACGATGCCGCGGTCAGCATCCTTCAGCAGATAGCCGCCCAAGGTGGCGTCCGGCGGCATGGGACGGCCAAAGGTGACGCAGAGGTAGGTCTTTTGCACCTCGCGGTTCTTGATGGCAGAAAGGAACAGCTCCTCGGCCTCCGGGGTCTTGGCAATGATCACAAGGCCGCTGGTGCCGGTGTCCAGCCGGTGGCACAAGGCGGGGGTGTACAGGTCGTTCTCCTTGTACTCGCCCTGCTTGTTCAGGTACAGCAGCGCACGGTTCAGCAGGGTGTCGTCCTCCGGGCCGTCCACCGCAACGCCGGCGGGCTTGTTCACGATCAGGATCTGCGGGCAGTCGTATACCACCTGCGCCGGGGTGCGGGCGTTCTTCCACGCGGGGCCTTCCACCCGGCGGTCGGCGTCCAGCACGTCATCCAGAATGAACAGCTTGATCTCGTCGCCTGCCATCACGCGGGTGGAAAGCGGCTGCTTTTTGCCGTTCAGCTTGATCTTGTTCTCCCGCAGTGCCTTGTTCAGGCGGCCGGGGGTCAGGGCGGGGTACTGCTGGGTCAGATAATTGTCCAGCCGGGTAGGGGCAAGACACTTTACTTTTAAAATTTTCACGGGAAATTCCTCTCTATACGCGATAATAAGAATAAGCTTTACGTTGTTTTTATTGTAACGGAAGTAAAACCGCGCGTCAAGCACAGAAAATCTTATTTTTATGGCAGAACAGAAAGGGGGTAAAAAGCAACAACGAAAGCTTGAATGAAAAAATACAGTAGTAAGGTCAGCAACTCCGCTAAAGGGCAACTGCAAGACAAAAAGGAGAAACAAAAATGATTTTTAAACAGGATACGGAAAAAAATGAACTGAATCTGATTTTTACGGAAACGGATGAAGTGGGCACTGTGAAGCTTGTAGAGGATTTCTGCGATGGAATGGCATGGTTTTTTATCATGTTTGCGGCGAGAGTGGGCTGTCAGTCTGAAAATGCAAAGGTACTGAAAAAAGTTTGCATGGAACAGATCGAAAAGACTGTTGATGCTGTCATCGATGACGGAAATCTGGAGAAGTTGCAGAAAGTGCTGGAGGAAAGCATCCCGGAGGAATATGCTGAACTCGCGCAGAAGATGGAAGAGGAAGGCTTTGATGAGGACTGGATTCGGGGAGCGATCCGTTTGGCTCAAGAATGCGGCAGCGTGGAGAATGCAATCGATTTTCTGAAGG
This sequence comes from Faecalibacterium sp. I4-1-79, assembly GCF_023347235.1. Taxonomy (GTDB): domain Bacteria; phylum Bacillota; class Clostridia; order Oscillospirales; family Ruminococcaceae; genus Faecalibacterium; species Faecalibacterium tardum. The sequence continues at coordinate 1,013,415 of NZ_CP094467.1, forward strand.
ATGAGTTCGGAGAGCTGGGGTGTGAAGATGATGAATGACCGCGATGCGGCGTGTTAAACAGGTCTTGACAAACGTTTTGCGTATGCTATAATTTAGCTGTACGCAAAGAGACATTGTGTCTGCTTTGCGGAATGTAAAATTATGACAGATGGCAATGATGGGGTCAGAAATGCACACACCACCGTCCAGAGAGAGCGCCCACGGCTGTAAGGTGCTCCGGTCGGGATCATTTCGCGCCACCCCGGAGCTTCCGGCGAATGTAAACCGGACGCTGCGCAGCGTTAACGCGCCGAAAGCGGCAGGGGACACGTAATCCTTTGCAATTTGGGTGGTACCACGGAGTTTGATGCACAAGCAGCCTTCGTCCCTTTTGGGATGAGGGCTGTTTTTTGTTTTTTCTCCGTGCCGCCCCTCTGCCATAACAGCATAAAAACGGCGCCTGAGCGCCAAAGACGATTGAGGAGAGAAAGATCTATGCAATGGACCGGTTTGAATGAACTGCGCGAAAAGTACCTGAGCTTCTTTGAAAGCAAGGGTCATCTGCGTCTGGACAGCTTCCCCCTGGTACCCAAGAACGACCCCAGCCTGCTGCTGATCAACAGCGGTATGGCACCCATGAAGAAGTGGTTTCTGGCACAGGAGGAGCCGCCCCGTCATCGCGTGACCACCTGCCAGAAGTGCATCCGCACCCCGGATATCGAGCGCGTGGGCATCACTGCCCGCCACGGCACCTTCTTTGAGATGCTGGGCAACTTCTCCTTCCAGGATTACTTCAAGGAGGAGGTCATCCCTTGGGCATGGGAGTTCCTGACCAGCGATGAGTGGATGGCGATTCCCAAGGATCGTCTGCACATCTCTGTCTATGAGGAGGACGACGAGGCCTACGATATCTGGACCAAGAAGGTTGGCATCGCCCCGGACCACATGGTGCGTCTGGGCAAGGAGGACAACTTCTGGGAGCACGGCTCCGGCCCGTGCGGCCCCTGCTCCGAGATCTACTTTGACCGCGGCCCCGAGTACGGCTGCGGCAAGCCGACCTGCGGCGTGGGCTGCGACTGCGACCGCTATATGGAGATCTGGAACCTCGTGTTCAGCCAGTTCGATGCCGATGGCAAGGGCCACTACGAGCGTCTGGCACGCCCCAACATTGATACCGGCATGGGTCTGGAGCGTCTGGCCTGCGTGATGCAGAACGTGGGCAACCTGTTCGAGGTAGATACCGTGCAGAGCGTGCTGCACCATGTGGAGCATATTGCAGGCAAGACCTACAAGCAGGACCCCAAGACCGATATCTCCATCCGCGTCATCACTGACCATATCCGCAGCTGCACCTTTATGGTGTCTGACGGCATCCTGCCTTCCAACGAGGGCCGCGGCTATGTGCTGCGCCGTCTGCTGCGCCGTGCCGCCCGCCATGGCCGGATGCTGGGCATCGACCACCCCTTCCTCGTGGATCTGGTGGAGACCGTCATCCAGTCCAGCGAGTCCGCTTACCCCGAGCTGCGCGAGCATGACGCCTACATCAAGAAGGTCATCGGCACCGAGGAAGCAAACTTTGCCCGCACCATCGATGCCGGCATGAACATCCTGAACAACATGATCGACCGTCTGGAGAAGGCACACCAGAAGCTGCTGAGCGGCATGGACGCCTTCAAGCTGAACGATACCTTCGGCTTCCCGCTGGATCTGACCAAGGAAATCGCCGCCGAGCAGGGTCTGGAGATCGACGAGGACGGCTTCCACGCAGAGATGAAGAAGCAGAAGGAGCGCGCCCGTGCTGAGCGTCTGAAGAAGAACATCTCCGGCTGGAGCGAGGATCTGTTCGGCGCACTGGAAGCCGAGCCTACCGTCTTTACCGGCTACGACACCCTGACCGACAAGGGCACCGTTGTGGCGCTGAGCGATGAAGAGACCCTGACCGATGCCATTGCCACCGATGAGGAGGCAAAGGACGGCGTGCTGGTGGTGCTGGATAAGACTCCCTTCTACGCCGAGATGGGCGGTCAGGCTGCCGACCATGGTGTGCTGAACGGTGCTGAGTGCAGCCTGCGCGTGCTGGACGTGAAAAAGACCCCCAAGGGCTACTACGTCCACACCTGCGTGCTGGAAAGCGGCATCGTGAAGGTTGGCGATGTGCTGACCGCACAGGTGGACAAGGGCTACCGCATGGCCATTGCCCGCAACCACACCGCTACCCACCTGCTGCAGGCTGCCCTGCGTGAGGTTCTGGGCGACCATGTGCATCAGGCAGGCTCCTATCAGGATGCCTCCATCACCCACTTCGACTTTACCCACTTCAGCGCCGTGACCCCCGAGGAGCTGGCACGGGTGCAGAAGATCGTCAATGATAAGATCTTCGACTCCATGAACGTCACCGTGCAGGAGATGCCGGTGGAGGAAGCCAAGAAGCTGGGCGCAATGGCTCTGTTTGGCGAAAAGTACGGCAAGGTGGTCCGCGTGGTGGATATCGAGGGCTGGTCTACCGAGTTCTGCGGCGGCACCCATGTCAAGAACACCGCCCAGATCGGCGGCTTCAAGATCGTCAGCGAGTCCTCTGTGGCTGCCGGCATCCGCCGTATCGAGGCTGTCACCGGCCGCAACCTGCTGATCCGTGCAAACCTGCAGGAGGCCATGCTGCATGATGTGGCCAGCACCCTCAAGGCCAACAACGTGGCTGCTCTGCCCGCCCGCGCCGAGGCTGTGATGGCTGAGAACAAGGCCATGAGCCGCGAGCTGGAGGAGATGAAGGCCAAAATCGCCGCCTCCAAGGTGGACAGCCTGTTCGACAATGCCGAGGAAGCAGACGGCGTGAAGATCGCTTCTGCATACTTTACCGGTACCACCGGCGACACCCTGCGCGGCATGTGCGACAGCATCCGCGACAAGGCCGTGAACCCCGTGGTGGCTGTTCTGGTGGGCAAGGCCGAGGATAAGATCACCATGGCTGTTACCGTGAACAAGCTGGCACAGGAAAAGGGCCTCAAGGCCGGTGTGCTGGTCAAGGAATTGTCCGCTATCGCAGGCGGCAAGGGCGGCGGCAAGCCGGACTTTGCAATGGCCGGTCTGAAGGACGAGACCAAGATCGACGAGGCACTGGCTGCTGTGAGCGCCATCGTCAAGAAGGCTCTGGGCTAAAAAAGATCCATGTCCCGCGCCCGGTGCCGGATGCGCGCCGGGGCGGCGGGCTTTTGTAGAAGCAGGAAGGAGTGTTTCCCCCATGGAAGATTGTCTGTTTTGCATGATCGCAGAGGGCAAGATCCCCTCTAAAAAGCTGTACGAGGATGACCAGGTAGTGGCATTCTACGACATCAATCCGCAGGCAAAGGTGCATTTCCTTGTGGTTCCCCGCAAGCACATCTCCTCTGCCGCTGTGCTGACCGAGGAGGATGGTGCCCTGCTGGGCCACATCTTTACCGTTATCGCAAAGCTGGCCAAGGAGCAGGGACTGGAAAACGGCTACCGCATCATCTCCAACGTGGGCGAGGACGCAGGCCAGACCGTGAAGCATCTGCATTTCCATGTTCTGGGCGGCGAAAAACTGCCTGTCTGATTCCAATACGAAAGGGAGATTTTGATTATGGCTGAAACTTATACCCTGCATGTTGCAGGCCTGACCCGTGAGCTGACCATCTGCAAGGTGAACGACCACATGGACATTGCCGCATTCATCATGCTGGGCGATGCCGAGCTGACCGTAGCTGCTGCTGCGGAGCTGCTGAAGAAGTGCCCGGATTTTGATATCCTGCTCACCGCCGAGGCCAAGGGCATTCCGCTGGCACACGAGATGAGCCGCCAGAGCGGCAAGCCCTATATCTGCGCCCGCAAGGGTGTCAAGCTGTATATGCCGGACCCCGTTGTGGTGGAGGACCAGTCCATTACCACTGCCGGTAAGCAGAAGCTGGTCATCGACCGCAAGGAGCTGGAAAAAATGAGCGGCAAGCGGGTGCTGGTGGTAGACGATGTCATCTCCACCGGCGGCTCTCTGAAGGCGCTGGATGCGCTGGCTGAAAAGACCCAGTGCACCATCGTGGGTCAGGCCGCTGTTCTGGCCGAGGGCGACGCTTCTGAGCGCAAGGATATCATCTTCCTTGAGCCGCTGCCCCTGTTCTTCCACTAAGCTGGGATGCGCCGCCCGCTCTGCGCGTTCTGCGCCGGAATGATGGGCCTTAGTTTCCTGTGGACTTTTTTGCCGCAAACGGAGCTTTTTATGCCGTTTGCGGCATTTTTTGTTGCCTTTTTGCTGCTGCTTTGCATCCCGCGCCGCAGCCGCAAGCTGGCGGTCCGCCTGCTGCTGGGCGCGCTGGCCGGACTTTGCGCGGTGTACACTACAAACGCCCGGCTGGAGCGTACCCGGGCAAACTACGCTGGGCGCACCGTGCTGCTGACCGCCGAGGTGGAGCGCGCGGACAGCACCTATTTTTCGGACACAGTGGACGCGACCCTGTGGGTGGAAAGCGTGAACGGTAGCCCGGCGGGCTTCCGCATCACCTGTGCAGAACTGCCCACCTGTGCGGCAGGGCAGCGGGTGCAGGGCTGGTTCACGCTGCAACACCCGGACATGGAAGAACGGACGGCGCAGTACGCTGACGGCATCGCCTTGCAGGCAGAGCCCTTGGCCGAAAAGCCGCAGCTCACCGTACTGGGCGAGAGCGGCAGCTTCCGCGCCCGCACCCACCGCTTGCAGCAAAAACTGAGTGAGAGCCTGCGCCGGGAGATGCACCGGGACACCGGCGGCGTGCTGGCTGCCATGACGGTGGGCGACCGCAGCGGGCTTTCGGCGCAGCTGCGCAGCGCCTACCGGGGCGCAGGGCTTTCCCATGTGCTGGTGGTCAGCGGCATGCACGTTTCCATCCTGTGCGGGGATATCCTGAGCGTTTTGCTGCCCTATCGCTGGGAGCAGAGCTACCGCCGCCGCAGACGGCGCACAGTCTGGAAAAGCCTGCTGGCGCTGGTGCTGATGGGCGTGACCGGCTTTACGCCCTCGGTGCGCCGCGCCGCCGTGGCGGTGTGGGTCAGCGCCTTGGGCGTGTGGGTGTGGGGACCTCCGGACGCCCTCACCTCGCTGGCGGCGGCAGGTATCCTGATGACTGCTGCCAACAGCTATGCGGTGTGGGATATCGGCTTTGAACTCTCTTTTGCGGCAGTGGTGGGCACGGTGGCGGGTTCTGCCTGCATCCGCCGGATGCGGGACGCCCGGGACAGGCGCTTCTGGGGCAAAGCAGGGGAGAACCGGCAAAGGCCGGTCAGACGTCCGTGGTACAGCAAATTGCCGAAGGGGGTGCAAGGTCTTGCAGAAAGCGCCTGCATTGCCGCCTGCGCCTCGGCAGCTACCTTCCCGGTGCTGGTGCTGCGGGGGTTGAGTGTCAGTGCGTGGGCGGTGGTTTCCAGTATCGCAGTGCTGTGGATGGTGCAGCCGCTGCTTTTGCTGGGGCTGGCGGTAGCTTTTGTGGGACTGGTGCCGTGGCTGGCACCGGTGCATGGGGTGCTTTCCCGGGCGGCAGACCTGCTCACCGGGCTATTGAATGGCTGGGCGGTCTGGCTCAGCACAAAGCCCGGGGCGTCCATCTACTTTGACACCGCCTACGCGGCGCTGGTCTGTCTGCTGCTGTGCGGGCTTGGGGTGCTTGCCTTCCGCTGGCGGGTGCGTCTGCGGGTGGCAGTGCCGGGCATTCTGCTGGCAGCAGCGGTGGGCATCGGGCTGGGCAACGCCCTCAGCCGGGACGTGGTGCACATCGACCTTGTGGGCAGCGCACAGGCACCTGCGGTAGTGGTTGCCCAGAACGACCGGGCAGTGGTGCTGTTCCGGGGCGGCAGCGCTGCCCGGCGTGCGGTGGAAAACCAGCTGGCGCGGCGGGGCGTGCGCACCGTGGAGCTGGTGGTAGACCTGCGCATGAACGCAAAAACCGCCTGCACCCTGCCCGCGCAGCAGGGTATACGGGCAGAGCGTCTGCCGGTCAATGCCAGCCGTAAGCTGCGCTGCACCCCGGCGGCGGTGGAGCTGCTGCGCACCCGGGAAGGGTGTCTTGTACGGCTGAGCATTGGCAACCGGCAGTTTGTGACCTTAAGCGGAAAGGCAGAGCTGGTACAGCCGCTGCAAACGGAGTGGCTGATTGCCACACCGAAAAAGCCGGAGGTGGTGCAGTACCAAAAGCTGCTGGCGCTGCGCAGTTACAGCTGGATGACGCCGGAAACGCAGTACACTGCCTCCCTCAGTCTGCGCCGCACCGGCGGTGAAAGGCTTGAGTGATGCTTTGCAATCCAAGCCGAGTGTGGTACAATACAAGGAGCAATTTATAACAGGAAAGGGGCATTTGCATGGCCACGGAAGCAAAACTCCGGCAGCTGGCCGACAAGGGCTGCCCGGTCTACTATTTTTATTCCAGCGAGCGGTATCTGGTGCGGCAGGCAGTGGCGGCGGCGGTGCGGGTGCTGTCGGCAGACAGCGACGAGGACGCTACCATCCTGGACGGTGCCGCCCCGGAGCTGGAACAGCTCATCATGGCAGCGGGCACCATCTCTTTTTTCGGCACCCGGCGCGTGGTGGTGCTGCCGGAAATAGACCCCGCTGCCTACGGCAGCAAGGATTTGGACGAGCTGTGCAGCACCCTTTCCAGCTTGGAAAACGCCGTGGCAGTGCTGGGCAGTGTGTTCCCGCTGGAGCGCAGCAAGCTCAAGCTGGGCAAGCAGGCGCAAAAGCTGCAAGCCCAGTGCAAGGCCATTGGCTACACGGAAGAACTGGCAAAGCCTCGCCCCTTTGAACTGAAAAATCTGATGATGGAGCGCGCAAAGGCGCAGGGCGCAACCCTGCCGGACGGCGCAGCCACCGCATTGCTGGAGCGCTGCGGCGAGGACCCGTTTCTGCTGGAAAACGAGGTGGACAAGCTCTGTGCTCTGTCCGGCTACCAGACCGTGAGCGCCTCCATGGTGGCAGAGATGGGCACGGTGAGCCTTGAAGCGGATGTGTTCGAGATGATCCGCATGATCACAGCCAAAAACGCCACCGGAGCCTGCAAAAAGTTACAGACTCTGCTGCGGCTGCAGCAGGAGCCCATTGCCATTACAGCGGCGATGATCGGCAGCTATGTAGATTTGTACCGGGTCAAATTGGGGGTGGCAAAACGGAAAAATTACAGTGCAGTGCACAAGGATTTTGGCTATAAGGGCAGTGACTACCGGCTGAAGCGCTCGGCAGAGACTGCCGCCCACTACACCCTGCCCCAGCTAGAGGCCTGCTTGCAGGTGCTGCTGGAGCTGGACCAGAGCCTGAAAAGCCAGCCTGTGGCGGCGCAGACACTGCTGGAAACAGCACTGTGCCGTCTGGCGCTGGCGGGGAGCGGAAGATGATGCAAAGCGAGATGATCCATACCGACCGGGTGCTGATCGTGGAGGGCAAATACGATGCCGTCCGTCTGGCGCACCTGACCGATGCCATGATCCTGCTGACGGATGGTTTTGGCATTTATAAAGACAAACAGCGCCAGCAACTGTTCCGGGCGCTGGCGCAGAAAAACGGCCTGATCTTGCTCACGGATTCAGACGCGGCAGGCTTCCGCATCCGCAACTACATCACCAATATGGTGGGCGCGGAGAACGTGGTTCAGGCCTATGTGCCCGCCATCCACGGCAAGGAAAAGCGCAAGGCGCAGCCCGGCAAGGAGGGTCTGCTGGGGGTAGAGGGCGTGGATGACGCCCTTGTGCGGCAGGCACTGCTGGACGCCTTGGGCGCAGAAGCCGGAGCCGCGCCGGTGCGCCCGGCGGGGCGGCAGATCACCTATACCGATTTATACGAGTGGGGGCTTTCCGGTAAGCCCGGCAGCGCCGAGCGCAAGACTAGACTCTTGAATGCACTGGGGCTGCCGCCGCGCCTTTCCAAAAAGGAACTGGTGGAGGCCTTCAACCGGCTATACACTTTTGAACAACTGGACGAATTACAGTTGAAAATTTTGCGGGAGTAAAACCTAGCCGTTTTTGCCCCACGCTTGCCGTAGCAGTTCCAGCGCGTGGGTCTCCAGCCGGGAAACATAGCTGCGGCTGATGCCCAGCAGCCCGGCGGTCTCCAGCTGGGTCAGGGGCGGCTGCCCTGCCAGCCCGTACCGCAACAGTAAGATCTGCCTCTCCCGGGCAGGCAGAGTGTCCAGCAGCTGCCGAAGCCGTCGGACATCCTCCTGCCGCTCACAGCTGTCCTCCATGCAAAAGCCGTCCTGTATTACGTCCGCTAAGGTCAGCGCCGAGTCCCCGTCTGCCTCCAAGGCTTCTTGCAGGGAGACGGTCTGCCCGCTCTTGCGCTCCCGCCGGAACTGCATACGGATCTCGTTTTCAATGCAGCGGCTTGCATAAGTGGAAAACCGCGCCTTGCGTGTGGCATCAAAGGTATCTACCGCTTTCATCAGCCCGATGGTGCCGATGGAAACAAGATCCTCTTGGTCGCCCGGCAGGGCGTAATATTTTTTTACGATGTGCGCCACCAGCCGCAGATTGTGGCGGATCAGCTTTTCCCGGGCGGCGGCATCTCCGGCGCGCAGGGCGCTGAAGGCGGCGGCTTCCTCCCGGGCTGTGAGCGGACGCGGAAAGCAGCCGCTTTCCAGATGGAGCGCCAGAAACAGAAATTTTGTGGCGAAAAATTGCAGTAAGGTCAGCAGCACACGATATCCCTCCCGGTACATAGTTGTTAGATTGTATGAGCCGGGGCGCGGATAGTTGCCGGAGAAGCCTTTTGTGCGCAGCAGCTTTTCTGCGAGGGAAAAGCGTGGTATACTGAGGGGGATAACTCGGAAGTTATGGAGGTACTTTATGAACGAGAGAGAAAAAATTATCCGATTATGGTTTGATATGTGGATTAAGAAAGCAGATTTAGGAATTGACAATATTTTTACAGATGATGTTGTATATACTGAGAGTTGGAGTCCTAAATATGAAAACCGCAAAACGGTAAAGCACTGGTTTGACGAATGGAATACACGCGGAAGTGTTCTTGTTTGGGAGATTAAGCAATTTTTTCATCAAGGCAATCAAACAATCGTGGAGTGGTATTTTAAAAACAAAATGAATAATGGAAATGTTGAAGAATTTGACGGAATATCTTTAATTGTATGGACACAGGATAACAAAATAAAATCATTAAAAGAGTTTGGTTGCAATCTTCATAATTACAATCCATATCGAGATAGTGATATTCCCGTATTTCAAGAAGAAAAAGCAAATTGGTTTTGAGAGGACTATAAATTCCCATTTATCGAGTGACGAAAACAATACATCCTTCTGCGGACAACCCCAAAACGGTTGTCCGCTTTTTTATACGCTGAAATCCGAAAAAAGACAAAATGCCAAGCAAAACTGAAAAATATCTCATCCTTGCCCGTTACTTTTGGTAGCACAACATGCTTTTAAATATGTACGTTTTTCAATGAATGCAAAGTGAGCAACAATTTCTCACTCTAGTTGACTTGTCCACCGATGCAAAGACGCTGTACGGCATCCTGTTGGACCGCATGGGGCTGTCGGTGAAAAACGGATGGCTGGATGAGCAGGGAAGGGTGTATATCATTTTTCCTGTGCAGGAAGTGATGGATGCACTGGGCTGCGCAGACAACAAGGCAACCAAACTGTTCCGGGAATTGGAAAAGTTTGGACTGATTGAGCGCAAACGGCGCGGGCTGGGAAAACCCAATCTGATTTACGTCAAAAACTTTGCAGACCCACGATGCCGCAATCGTGGAAAGAACGATTCTGGGAACGCTGATTCCGAGGTACAGGATGCGGCAAAACAACGAAGAAATAAGACTGAGTGGAATAAAACCGAGGGGAGTGAACCTGATCCTTTCTCTTCCGACGCGGAGGACGAACCGGATGAGCGCACACGGCTGGAAGCGTATTTTATGCAGTCGTTAGAGGTGGGCTTGCTGCTCCGGGTCTGCCCGGATGAGGAGGACACTATCGATCAAATCGTGAATCTTCTCTGGACGAGGCTCAATAGCGGGATTTTTTGCAGGCCATGGACGAGACCCAAAACGCGCCGTCCCTGTCGCAGGCGCAGCGAATGAAAAAGCTGGCGCAGGAAGGAAAGCTCACCTATGAAGCCGCCTTTGCCATTATGGGGGAAACCAAAAAGGATGAACTGGACAAGGTGGTCATCAAAAACGATACCCTGAAAAAGTATTTTCCCCGCAGCTACACGCCCCGGCAGATGGAAGATGTCATCATCAAGCTGCTAGAACAGTGGCAGCGCAGACAACAGCGTCAGAACGAACGCTGACAAAATCGGAACCGGAAGACCCATGAGGTCTTTTCTTTTTTGCAAAATTTTGGAGGACAACGACTATGAATACCACGATTGATTTCAAGACCGCAAAGACCATTGAGAACATGAGCCGCAAAATCGACGGCATGGAGCGTGCCGTTTCCGGCTTCTTCAACAAGATGAGCGACATTGCAGAGCGCAAGTACGGTGACCCGCAGGTTTATCTGGCGGCAGTCGGCCCGGCGAGGGACCTGAGCGCCATTCTGCTGGAAGAAGCGCCCGGCATTCTGCCCTGCTTTGACGAGACGGATGACACCTTCGGCATTTCCAAGGAGCTGCCCGTGGCGGGCTGCTACAACCCCAAGCAGGTGCTGGAGCTGTCGGGCAAGCGCTACCTGACCGGTCCGGTCGTCTTCGTCCGCTTCAACATGGAAGGCGGGTATGTCTCCCTGACGATGGGCGACCTGCACTGCATTCAGGAGTATCTGGAACAGCACAGCACGGCGCTTATGGCCGACGGCAAGAACCTGAACTGCATCTGCCTGGACTGAGGAGGCCGCAATGATGAGCTTTTTTGTGGGCTTTGCTTTCTTTGAACTGGGCGTTTTCTGCGGTTTTTTTGCCGCTTCCCTGATGCAGGCGGCACGAACCGGAGAAATTGTGATTACGGTAAAGGAGGATACGGATGGAACAGGAAAAGAATACCCTTTCGGTGCTGCAAATCGCACCGGGGCAGCATCCGAAGCCGATTGAGATTGACAATGACCTGAAAGCGCTGCAGCAGGCGGTTGGCGGCTCGATTGGTGCAAGCTATCCCTTTGAAGACCCGGTGGCTATCGTTTACAACGATGACGGCAAGCTCATGGGGCTGCCGCTGAACCGCGCTCTGCGGGATGAAAGCGGCGAGGCCTATGATGTGGTTGCCGGAACGTTTCTGGTGGTGGGTCTGGGCGAGGAGGATTTTGCATCCCTCTCCCCGGAGCTGACGCAGAAATACGAAGAGCTCTTTCATCAGCCGGAAACTTTTATGCGCCTGGGCCGTCAAATGCTGGTGCTGCCCGTTCCGGACGAAAATGTGCGGACGGAAACGGCAAAAGCAAAGCCCCCGGCGGCGCACGAACGATGAGGAGATATTCCTGCAGAGGGGGTGGTATAAATGCAGGAGGAAGTTGAACACAAGACAGTCAACTTTGCCATTTCAACCACAAAGCTGACGGCCCGGACTTTCCTGAAAGGTGCGCAGTTTCTGCTGCGGCAGTACGACAAGAATGCTTCGCAGGGAAAACAGAGCATGAAGCGCCTGATTCGGCAGAACCGGGGTGTGACCAATGTGGAAATCGAGAAAACCGGCATCAAAGGCTTTGCGAAATATGCCAAGCGTTGCCACATTGACTATGCGGTTCAAAAGGATATTTCCTGCACACCGCCCCGCTATATGGTCTATTTCAAGGCGCAGGACACGGATGCGTTGAGCGCGGCATTCAAAGAATATTCGGCTTCGGTTTTGAACAAAACCAAGCGGCCTTCTGTGCTGGCAAAACTGCAGGAACTGGTGCAGGCGGTGGCGGCGATTCCCGATAAAGTCCGCAACAAAGATCAGGAGCTTGGCCTATGAAAAAGAATTTTTCCAAGCTGCTGGCTCTGTATCTGCCCTACCTTCTGCTGGGACTTGCGGCAACGAATTTCGGTGAGGCATGGCGGCTGGCTGAAGGCAAAGAGATGGGAGATAGGATTCTGTCTCTGATGGGCACGATTCCGGTGGCCTTTGCAAATCCGCTGCCGAGCCTTCATCCGCTGGACATTCTGGTGGGCATCTGCTGCGGTGCCGGGCTTCGGCTTGCAGTTTACCTGAAAAGCAAGAATGCAAAGAAATACCGGCATGGCATGGAGTACGGTTCAGCCCGGTGGGGCAATGCCAAGGACATTGAGCCGTTTCAGGCTCCGAAGTTCGAGGACAACATCATTCTGACGAAAACTGAACGTCTGATGATGAGCAACCGTCCGCCCGACCCCAAGAATGCGCGGAACAAAAATGTTCTGGTAGTGGGAGGTTCCGGCAGTGGTAAGACGAGATTTTTTATTAAGCCGAACCTGCTGCAGTGTGATTCCAAGGCCTTTCCGGTTTCATTCGTGGTTACGGACCCGAAGGGTTATAATTATCGAGGATAAAGCAAAGATGCGTTTACAAAATCAGAAAAGTATCGTATCTTTGTTACATATCGTATTCCTACTAAAAATAAAAGAAGGTGAAACTATGGCAAAATCCAACCAAGGAAAAATCACGGCACTGTACGAAAGGCTTTCCAGAGATGATGAGCTGCAAGGTGAATCTAACAGCATTCTGAATCAGAAAAAGTATCTGGAAGATTACGCTCGCAAAAACGGCTTTAACAACATCCAGCATTTTACGGACGATGGATACAGCGGAACGAATTTCAATCGTCCCGGCTTCCAGTCCATGATTGCCGAAATTGAAGCCGGGCATATTGCAACTGTCATTGTAAAGGACATGAGCCGCTTTGGAAGAAACTATCTGGAAGTTGGATTTTACACGGAAATTCAGTTTCCATCAAAGGGTGTTCGGTTCATCGCTATCAACAATAATGTTGACAGTGCCAATCCCACGGACAATGACTTTACTCCGTTCCTGAACATCATGAACGAGTGGTACGCCAAGGATACCAGCAATAAAATCCGTGCCGTTTTCAAATCGCGGATGCAGGATGGCAAACGGTGCAGCGGCAGTATTCACTACGGTTATAAGCGGGTTCCCGGTGATAAGCAAACCCTTCATATAGATGCGGAAGCCGCTGCCGTTGTCCGCAGGATCTTCGATATGGCAGCCAGCGGTGCCAGTCTTGCGCAAATCGGTCAGACGCTTTCGGACGAAAAAGTGCTGATTCCGTCTGCATACGAAGAACGGCATCATCCCGAAGCTGCCCGAAACCATTCGTACCACGACCCCTATCGGTGGAATACGACCACCTTGACCTATATTCTTGACCGGCAGGAATACCTCGGCCATACAGTGCTATGTAAAAGTATCCGTGAGAACTTCAAGTTGAAAAAGCGCCGTGCTGCAACCCCGGAAGAAAGGATTATATTCAAAAACACTCATGAGGCTATCATCGACCAAGAAACATGGGATAAAGCACAGAGGCTGCGCAAGAGGAATCCGAAAAAACTTCCGAGCGGAACATACTCGCACCGGTTAGCCGGAATGGTATTCTGTGCTGACTGTGGCTCCCGAATGAGCTTTTCCAGCCCCGAATCCAAACATCGGGATTCTGATGTAGTGTATGATTCGGATTCTTCATGGCAGTGCAGCAAATACCGTAATATGTACGTTTCCTGCACATCCCATTTTATCAAGACCTCAACCATTGAAACCGCTATTCTCAATGCAATCAAAGCGATGACAAAAGAAATTATTGAAAATGAGGATGAATTTGCCAAGCAGCTTCAAGCTGCATGGGAAAACCAAAACACACAGGTATCTTCCGAGAGTAAAAAAGAACTGCATTCAGTTCAAAAAAGAATGGACGAGTTGGACGCTTTGATTCGGAGCCTATATGAAAACAGCGTCTTAGGAAAAATCCCCGAACGACAGTATCAACGTTTGATGGCGCAATATGATGATGAACAAACTGTCTGCGAAGCTCGCATTGCCGAGTTGAAGAAAGAACTGGACAACGCTGAAACAACGAAGGTTGATCTGAAACGCTTTATCAAACTGATTCGGAAATACAAGGACTGTGACACGCTGACAGATGAAATGCTGTACGAACTGGTAGAAAAAGTGGTGATTCATTCCGCATCCGGCGGACGGACGATCTACCGTCAGCAGCAAATCGACATCTACTTCAATTTTATTGGTGATACGTTCCCTAGTCAAATTGAGATCAGCCGCAGCGACAAGAAAAATCTTACAGAACAGCAGCTTGCCAAGCGTAAGAAATATCAGAAAACTGCCGGGGAAAACCGCAAAAAGAAACGTGCTGCTCTGCGTGAAGCAGCTAAAACCGATCCACAGGCGGCAGCAGAGTATGAAGCCCTCTTACAGAAAGGCCGTGAACGATGCCGCAAGTATGCCCAAAATAAAAAGCTGGCTCAACAGGAGCCTGCTGATACAGTCCCCATTCAATTTGAACCATCTGAAGAAATGAAAGGAGAATCCGCATGAACGAACTGAAGAAATCCATCCATGACAACACTACCGGCCTGGACTACACCCTTGTCAATGACCACTATCTGCCGAACCTGACCGCAGCAGCCCCGGCAGAGCACCCCACCGGGCGGTGGGGCCGCTTACATAAGACGTACCTGAAGGAGCAGCACCCTGTCCGGTACAACCAACTGCTCCTGTCCGGTGAACTGGACGGCTATCTTGCCAAGCTAGACAAGCAGGTCGAGGAACAGCTTGCATTGACCATCCGGCAGATGCAGGAAGCCGAGGGCGTGACCGAAGCCCTGAAAGCTGCCGATCAACTGGAGTGGGTGCGCCGGATGAACAGCATCCGCAACCGTGCCGAGAAAATCATCAAGTCTGAGCTGATTTTTGTCTAATACAATATCGCATCTCTGACCGCCCTGCACAACGCACGGCGGTCTTTTTTGTTACATCGGGTCTGCACAGGGCAGGCCCTTTTTTGATACGGAGGAACAAGCCTATGAAACTGACGTTTGAAGAAAAGAAGCTGCTCTACACCTATGGCTGCGCCGATCTGGAGCTGACCCGCAAGCGGCTGTACGGAGTCGCCGGGCTGACGGTTGACCCAGACCAGAACAAGCAGGTGTATGACTTCTGCCGGAAGCTGGAGAACGAAACGCTGGCAGACTGGTACGGCCAGATGTTCTACTTCGTCCGTTCCGAGATGGAGCATTACACCATGATGCAGAAAATGTCACGGGACATCGAGGAGGACGAGGACTGGGGCCCGACCATCTTTGACGAATCCGAGGAGGAAGAACTGATTGACGATGTTTAAGCTGGAAACCATGATCTACGCCAGCGAGGACGGAACAAGCAGCGTGTTTACGCTGAATCCCGCCTTGCAGAAAAAGCTTGACGCCCTTGCTACACAGCACCCGGAGGTGTGCCAGAGAAAAGCAAGGGGTGAAGCTGGCGGGGTGACGTATCAGATCAGGGGTGCTGCGCTGGCTATCCAGCCCGTGCGGGTCTCCTGAAAACGATAACTGATCTGCTATGGTAAAACAACTTCCAATCGGCTACCGTATCCCTGCAAGTCATCATTGGTTTGTGTAAACACAAAGAAGCGGCGGCTCTGAAAATTGAGCCGCCGGTTCAAAATGGGCGCGCGGATATGTCTGCTGTACGACGGCTTTTTTCTTTTGCCGTCGTGCGGCAGGTGTTTTTACTTTTTATTCTTTTGTGCTACATGGACGATTATAGCAACTAAAATAATTCCGGCGACCATACCAATTAAAGGGAGCCATGTGTCGGTGATGCTTTGCAATACGGCATTCCAGTTTACATTTTCGGGCAACATAGTTTAGACCTCCAATTCTCGCTGTTCTGTGACAATACGTTTACAGGAAAGATACGTTGCAAGGAAATAGCTTCCGTAGACAAGCAGAAAAAGAACGATTGTCAGTCCGATATTGGTTGCGATATGGATATTCATAAATTCTTCTACCACAGCCATTGCTTTGTCAATCAGGAAAGCAGAATACACGCCAGCGACGACTAGCGGAATGGCAAAGAACACGGCTGTCTGCACAAAAAGCGTATGATCGATTTGCCAGCGGCCTGCACCCAGCTTTTGCAGCAAGCCATAACGATACACATTGTCGGTCGTTTCGGTAAGCTGTTTTAACGCTAGAAGTGCGGCGCAAATCAGCAAAAAGACCAACCCGGTATAGCAGCAAAGGAAGCTCACCAAGGCATCAAGGCCGTAGAACGTCTCATACATCATGTTCTTCTCGGCATACCGATAGCCGTGTGTACTATCCAATCCAATCGGAATCATCTTTTGCAGAACTTCATTGGAATCTGCATCTGGTTTATATTGCACCAAAAGCACATTTACGTCTTTTTCAAGAGAAGCGGTGACGAAATCGGGAACGATCAAGGTGCCGCGGTCATTATTGCCAACCGAAGTCATAACGTATGTTTCCTGCAAAACGTTATCTTCTGCACGCTGTAAAGTCGCCCCGCCAACCGTGATTTCCGGGTGGCTCTGCAATGCAGCAGCAACATACTGATACGTTCCATTGTAGTTGCAGTTCAACAGGTATTGGCCATCGTTCAGCGTGATGGGTGCTTTGTTCTGCATGGATAAGGCACGATTCAAGTCCGAAATGGAGATTACGGAAACCTTGCTGTCAGGAACTTTTTCATCAATCGGCCAAAATTTGACTTTCTGTCCTTCAAATAGTTCAGAGTAGGTCATATCGGCCTCGTAAACACTGATTTGTTCTGTGACTTTGGCGTAGTTGCTTATGGTAATATCGTGTGCGGCGAGGTAGGCAGCAATATCGCTGTCCCCATCAACAGAAACATTGGAAAGCACGTTCAAATCATAGGGCGTTGCAGATTGGGACATTTTGTTCATAGCAAGCGCTGTGCTTGCGCCAATTGACACGGCGCAGATCGTAATGGTCAGCAATCCGCATACAACCGTTACCACAAGATAATTGGTTCGGATTTTGCTGCCAATCTGACGGACAAGGAACGTATTCAGACCTTTCAGGTAAAAGCATTTCCTTGCACTTGCTGCTTGCATGAAAACGGCTGACAGCGAGTAGAACAGCAGAAAAGTTCCCGCGACCAATGCCGCCGCTGCCAACTGGAACAGATTATTTTCGTGAGATGGCAGAATCCCGTTTTTGTTGAACAGCGCGGCAGAAATTCCGATGCAAAGCAGCGAGAGCAGGAACAGACAAACCGGCAAGATACGGTTTTCAGTCTGCATACTTTCGTTTTTTCTGCTGTCCGTCAATAGGTCGATCAATTTAACATTGGTGACAGACCGAATATTGAAAAGCATGACGATAAAAAAGATGATTGTGAAACACAACACGGTCTGGCGAAGCGCTCCGGCTGAAAACACGATCCGAAACTTTTCAAGATTGATTGCAAAAAGCCGCAATGCAATCAAAGAAAACCCTTGCGAAAAGAAAAAGCCCAAAAGCAATCCTGTGCCCAGCGCAATGATGCCAACACAAAGCGTTTCGCCTGCAAACAACCGGGAAATACGCCCTTTTTTCATGCCGAGCATCATATACACGCCTAATTCCTTTTTGCGACGTTTCAATAAAAACTGATTGGCATAAAGAATCAGAAAAGCCAGAACAACCGCAATCATAGTGGAAAGCGTAGAAAGCATAATGCCGAGCTGACGATATAAGAGCGTGCCGGTCATGCCCATGTTGGAAAAAGCCGGCTGGTCAGAAATGGAATTGAACGCATAGAACAAACTGACCGAAAGGGTCAGCGTAAGAAAGTAAATCAGATAGTCACGAATGTTCTTGCACACATTTCGGAAAATCAGCTTACATGTGTTCACTCTGTTCACCTCCCAAGACGGAAACTACTTCCAGAATTTTTGTAAAAAATTCTTTGCGCGTATCCGTCCCACGATGCAGTTCGTTGAACACCTGCCCATCTTTGATAAACAAAATGCGATTGCAATAGCTGGCAGAAAAAGCGTCATGCGTTACCATGAGAATCGTTGCTGAAAGCCGTTCATTCAATTCGGTCAACATTGTCAACAGCATTCGGGAAGAATTGGAATCCAGTGCGCCGGTCGGTTCATCTGCCAGTACGATGGCGGGATTTGTCACCATTGCTCTTGCGGCCGCTACTCTCTGCTGCTGACCGCCGGACATCTGATAAGGATATTTCCCCAATACATCCTGAATGTTCAGCGCTTGGGCAATCTGTGGAATACGCTGCTCTATTTCACTGGGTTTGGCACCTGCGATGGAAAGGGCCAGAGAGATATTTTCATAGGCGGTCAAGGTGTCCAGAAGATTGAAATTCTGGAAAATAAACCCCAGCTTTTTTCCTCGAAAGTCTGCAAGCTGTGCCCCGTGAAGCGCCGTGATGTCCTTTTCTTCTACATAGATATGACCGCTGGTGACGGTATCAATCGTGGAAATGCAGTTCAGCAAGGTGGTTTTGCCAGAGCCGGAAGCACCCATGATGCCGAGAAATTCTCCTTTGCGAACAGAAAAAGAAATGTGGTCGATGGCTTTTGTCAGGTTGCCTTTGTTACCGTAAAATTTTTGGATGTCATCCACCCGTAAGATCGTATCGCCCATAGGTCAGGCTCCTTTCTCAAAAGCGCCTTGCTTTTGTGCTTTTACTCTACCACAAGGAATTTTCCGATGCCATTAAGTTAGATTACATTTGTATTACCAAAATGTAAGGTTGAAAAAAGCGAGGCTTTACAGCCCCGCCGCCTGCAAATAGCTTTCCGTAGGAAAAACCATCGTCACAGTCGTTCCCTGTCCCGGAACGCTGGAAATAGAAAGTGAGATATTCATTTTTCGACACAGCCTTTGGCTCAAGTACAAACCAATGCCGGTTGATTTGGAATAACGGCGGCCGTTTTCACCGGTAAAGCCTTTGTCGAACACGCGCGGCAAGTCAGCAGCAGAAATACCAATGCCATTATCGGAAATGAAAAGAGATACCGTGTTTTTCTCTGCTCTGGCTGAAAATTCAACTTGTAAATTATCTTTCCGATACTTAATGGCGTTGGACAGAATCTGTCCGATCACAAAGGTGCAGCTTTTGCTGTCTGCGGACACAGGAATATCCAGTTCCTTTAGAACCGGCTTTCCACCGACCTGAATCAACGACTTTGAGTACGTTTTTAGCGCAGCGTACACCAATGCCTGCAAGGTGGTTTTCTCCACCTTAAAGTCCTTTTCCACATCGGTACTGCGGGCGTAATATAGCACCTGCTCCACATAAGCATCAATTTTCCGCAGTTCATCGTCAATTCGCAGTGTGGTGGGATTCTTTTCATTTTCAACGATCAGCCGGGCAGAGGTGATAGGCGTTTTGATTTCATGCACCCATGAATCAAGGTATTCCCGATATTCACGGTTCTCCTGTTCTGCACAGGCAAGCTGGTCGTTCTGGTATTTGTTGCAGCACCGCAGAACGTCCACCAAAATCTGCCCCTCTAAAAAATGAGGCGGCACCATTAACTCGCCTAAAAGAGTTTTTATGTCCATCTGCTCTGTCATTTTTTGAAGCAGATTATAAAAACTCTGCTTGCGGAAAAAATCATACAGCAGCGCTGTACTGTACGCTGCAAGTAAAATCACCTCGGCAAACAGAATAAACACAGCAGGTGTTTCAATCAGCCAGAGGAGCGCAAGCAGCACGAGTGCAGCCACCAGCATACAAATCAGGGAAAAGATACGGTCAAGCAGATACTCGGATAACTTCATACGCAATACCCTAAACCACGTTTCGTTTCCAGATAGTCCGGCAGACCGATTTCGGTCAGTGCTTTCCGTAACCGAACGATGTTGACATTCAATGTGTTTTCGTCTATAAATTGTTCACTCTGCCAGAGTTCATCAATAATAGCGTCACGGGGAATAATGTTGCCCTTATTCACCATAAGCAGGCGCAAAATTCCAAGTTCATTTTTGGTAAGTGATTTTTTGTTCCCTTGATAGCTGATTTCCGCCTTGAGCAAATTTAAGGTCAAGCCTTTGTGCGTGAGAACGATGTTGTCCTGTACTTCATAGGTCCGAGCCAGAAGTTTTTGGATTCGCGCCAAAAGAATCTGTGCATTGTACGGCTTTGCAATATAATCATCTGCGCCGATGTTCAAGCTCATCAACTCGTCAAAATCGCTGTTTCTGCTGGTAAGTACAATGATAGGAAGATTGGATTTCTGTCGGATTTCTCTGCATACTTGGAAACCATCCTGATAGGGCAGATTGATGTCTAAGAGAATCAAGTTGGCTCCTGATGAAAGAGCAGCTTGCACAATGTGGTGAAAATCATCGCTGCTGTCGCATTGGTAGCCGTACTTTTGAAGAAGCTGAACAAGTTCCTCGCGGATTGCCGGTTCATCTTCTATAATGAAGATTTTCATGCTCACACCTCCTAGACGTATTATATTCGTTATCTCAAAGAATACAAGGCGGTAAATATGAATTATAAAATGTTTGTAACCGAATAAAAACTTTTGAAAAAGGAGAGCGATGCCATGACCCAACCGAAAACCGATCTTGCCTATCTCCGCAGCGAAAAAGCCAAAGCGGAGCAGAAGCTGCGCTCTTGTCAGCACCGGGAGAAGTTCCTTGAACGCCAGATGTCAGAGCTGAATCGGAGAGAGCGTGTGCATCGTCTTTGCACCCGTGCGGGAATGCTGGAAAGCTTTCTGGTCTGTCCGGGAGAACTGACCGATGATCAGGTGATGGAGCTGCTGAAAATTTCATTCCGTCAGCCGGAAGTCGTGCTGGCGCTTGCAAAGATGGTGCATGACGTTCACGAACGCAGCAACGTCCAAAACCCTTTAGAATAAAGGGCGCAATTATACACCGTTCCGGTGAAATTGCGGTCTTGCAGACGGCTCGATGAAATCGAAGCTGGCGTTTGTGCGCCAGCCCGATTTCATCCCAAGGAAAACTGTATTTTCCTTGCGCTGCTTTGCAGCTATCCTTTTGCGGCTCCCGCCTGAGACCGAAGCGCACAGCACTCCGTTCCAAGGCGGCGAGCACAACCGAATATGATTCCAGACCGTTCATCAAGAGCAATCTTGCTGGGCGGTCTTTTTGTTTGGGGGTGATGCCTATTCCGTGTCCGCATTTCAAAATTACCATCGTGAAACGCAGCCAAGGGCAGTCCGCTGTTGCCGGGGCCGCTTACCAGAGCGGCGAACGGCTGTTCAGCGAATACGACCAGAAAACAAAATTCTACAACAAGAAAAAAGAACTTGTCCACACCGAAATTATGCTTCCACCTAATGCGCTGCCCGGATATGCAGACCGTGCCACCCTCTGGAACGCCGTGGAAGCCGTGGAGAACCAGTGGAACTCCCAGCTTGCCCGGCGTATCGTGCTGGCGTTTCCGAGAGAAGTTCCAAAAGACCAGTATCTTTCCATGATAAAAGAATTTTGCAATGAGCAGTTCGTTTCCAAAGGTATGATAGCCGACTTTGCCATCCACGACAAGGGCGATGGCAACCCACACGCCCACATTCTGCTGACGCTCCGGGCAATAGATGAACACGGCAAGTGGCTCCCGAAAGCCCGAAAGGTTTACGACCTCGACAAAAACGGTGAGCGCATCCAGCTCCCCTCTGGCAACTGGAAGTGCCACAAAGAAAACACGTTGGACTGGAACGACCAGAAGTACGCCGAGGTCTGGCGGCATGGTTGGGAAACTATCACCAACCGCTATCTGGAAGCCGCTGGCAGACCGGAACGTGTTGACCTCCGCTCGTTTGAGCGTCAGGGAGTTCAACAGATTCCGACCGTGCATCTCGGCCCCGCTGCACACCAGATGGAAAAGCGTGGAGTGGAAACCTTTCTCGGAAACCTGAACCGGGACATTCGAGCCGCCAACAGCCTGATGCAGTCTGTCCGCAGTGCCATCCGTGGTCTGCAACGCTGGATCGCAGACTTGAACGAAAAGAAACAGCTTCTTCTGGACGCTCTGGAAAAGTCGAAGGAACCTACGCTGTCCGATCTTCTGGTGGACTATTTCAATCTCCGCAATGAGCAGCGCAGCGATTGGTCTGGCAAGGCAAAACTGAAATGCACTGTCCGGGACTTTGAGGAGATTCGGCAGGCGGTGGACTACCTGAAGGCTCATTCTCTGAACACCATCGAGGATTTGGACACCGCAATTTCTAACTTGAACCAGACTGCCGCCCCTCTCCGCAGACAGTTGAAGCAGAACGAGAACCGGATGCGGGCAATCGCCCAGATCAAGGATGCTGCCGCCGTCCATGCCAAGTTGAAGCCCATCCACGATACCTTCATCAAAAAGAACTTCAAGCTGACCAAGGACGCTTATGCCGCCCAGCACAAAGAGGAGCTGGACACCTTTAATAAAGCTGTCCGCACCCTGATGAAGCTGAACGGCAGCACAGCGGTGGATTTTTCGGCATTGTATGCCGAATTTTCTGCGCTGCAATCTAGCAGCGCAGAGCTGCGCACCCAACTGGAAACCTTGCAGCCGGACATCTCCGCACTGAAAAATATCCGCAAGTATATCGACATGGTGCTGAATAAGCAGCAGCTTTCCGTACCGGGCGGCAAGACCCCGGAAAAGGAATCGGTGCTGAAAAAGCTGGAAGAAGCCAAGACCGCACAGTCTGTAATGAAAACGGAAGCGAAAAAACACACACAGGAGCTTTAAGGAGGAAGCAGCATGACCTACACCCAAGCCCAGATCGACAAAGCCAATGCGGTGGATCTGGAAAAGTTTCTCCGGGCACAGGGCGAAACGCTGGTGCGCAGCGGAAAAGAATACCGCTGGAAAGCCCACGACAGCCTGACCGTCTGCGGAAACAAATGGTTCCGGCACAGCCAGAGCAAGGGCGGCTTTCCGGTGGATTTCGTGATGGAATTTTACGGCAAGTCCTTCCCCGAAGCGGTGCAGATGCTGACCGGAGAGCTGAGCGAAGCTCAGCCGGAGGCTGACCCCGCCCCCTCTCCGGCGTTTCGCTTACCGCTGCGGAACGTCACCAACGCCAACATCTTGAACTATCTGACGCAGGAACGAAAACTCAGCCCGTCACTGGTGAACTTCTTCATCGCTGCCGGAGATATTTACGAGGAAGCCGCCCACCACAACGTGGTCTTTGTGGGACGGGATGCGGACGAGCATCCCCGTTACGCAAGCAGCCGTGGGATTCGGGAGAAGTTTCGGCAGGATGTAGCCTGCGCAGAAAAGGCGTTTGGCTTTGCCCATCGTGGCACCGACAAGCAGTTGCTGGTCTTTGAAGCGCCCATCGACCTGCTGTCCTTCATTGAGCTGTTCCCGAAAAACTGGCAGCAGCACAATTATCTGTCGCTAGGCGGGGTGTCGGGCAAGGCGCTACAGCAGTTTCTTTCTGAACGCCCAGACGTGGAGCGGGTGTTCCTCTGTCTGGATGCTGACAAAGCCGGAGAGGACGCCTGCAAGCGTCTGGCTGCTCTGTTGCCGGACACCGTGAGCGTGACCCGCATCCAGCCCTGCATGAAAGACTGGAACGATGTTCTGGTGCACCGAGCAGAAATCCCGAATCGCAATTATTTCAAGAGCATCGTGCTGAAAGAGCCGTCAAAACCGAAAGTGGTGAAGATTATCCGCATGAGCGACGTGGAGCTAACCCCGGTGGAATGGCTTTGGAAGCCGTATCTGCCCTTTGGAAAGCTCAGTGTTCTGCAAGGCAATCCGGGCGAGGGCAAGACTTATTTTGCCATGCACCTTGCAGCTGCCTGCACCAATGGAAAGCTGCTGCCCAACATGGAGCGCATGGAACCTTTCAACGTGATCTACCAGACTGCCGAGGACGGTCTGGGCGATACGGTCAAGCCCCGCCTGATCGAAGCCGGAGCAGACCTTGACCGGGTGCTGGTCATTGATGACAGCGATGTGCAGCTGACGCTCTCCGATGAACGAATTGAAAAAGCCATTGTCGAGAACAACGCCCGACTGGTCATCATCGACCCGATCCAGGCGTATCTCGGTGCCGATGTGGACATGAACCGGGCAAACGAAGTGCGCCCCATCTTCATGCGGCTGGGACAGGTAGCGCAGCGAACAGGCTGCGCTATTTTGCTGATTGGGCACCTGAACAAAGCCGCCGGAATGCAGAGCCTGCAGCGGGGCCTCGGCTCCATCGACATTGCCGCCGCCGTGCGTAGCGTCATGTTCATCGGCAAGCTGAAGCACGACCCCACCATGCGCATCCTGACCCACGAAAAAAGTTCCCTTGCCCCGCCGGGCGTGTCGTTGGCGTTCTCTCTGGGGGACGAGAGCGGCTTCCGCTGGGTCGGCGAGTACGACATTACCGCAGACGAAATGCTGTCCGGCATCGAACCGCAGCGTGAAACCAAGACCCAGCAAGCCAAAGATCTGATCTGCACCCTGCTTGCCGGAGGAAAACAGGTGCTCAGCGAGGACATCGACAAGGCGGCGCTGGAAAGGGGCATCCCCGGTAGAACTGTCCGGGATGCCAAGCGGGAACTGGGCGATGCCCTGAAAAGCAAGATCGTGGAAGGCCGCAAGAAGGTCTTTTGGATGGAATAAGCCATTTGACTGGCAGAAAAAATTTGGCTGGCAAGAAAATCATGGTACACCCACAGTTGCCAGTCTGCCAGCCAAATTCAAAAAGTGACGATAAAAGGAGAAATTCAATGGAAAATCAGAATTCGAGTTATTCGGTGCAGATTGGTAAAACCACCTTTATTGTGTGCGTGAAGCAGTCCGAAACTGCAAAAAAGCCGATTGAAAAGATGTTCAAGGATATGTGCAGACACGAAATTACAAGGGACTTCCTTGCGGACAACCTGATGAATTTAGAAAAATTACCGAAAACCTCTTGACGAAGTCCAGCCCGAGGGCACGGGCTACCGTGCACGCACCCGGTTTGCCAAGTTTTTTAACCTCCCGGAGCTGATGGCCATGTTCAAGGAGGTTGCGGACATTAAAACCTCTGACCAGCTTCATCTGCCTGTGCCCGAAGCAAGGTTTGAAACCGTGGTGGCAAAACCCTCGGAGATTCAAAAGGAAATGGTGCAGGAACTGAGCAAACGTGCTGAAGAAATCCACTCCGGCGCCGTGGATGCCTCCGTGGACAATATGCTCTGCGTCACCAACGATGGGCGCAAGATTGGCTTGGATGTTCGTTTGATGAATCCCATGCTGCCAGACGACCCCAACAGCAAGTTGAACGTCTGTGTGCAGAACGTGTTGAAGATCTGGGAGGAGGGCAAAGACCAGAAGCTGACCCAACTTTTGTTCTGCGACCTCTCGACGCCGAAAAACGATGGGCAGTTCAATGTTTATGATGACATCAAAACAAAGCTGCTGGCCGCAGGCGTGCCGGAAAGTGAGGTGGCCTTTATCCATTCGGCGGACACTGAAGCAAAAAAGACGGCACTGTTCTCCAAAGTGCGCTCCGGCGATATGCGGATTCTGCTGGGCAGCACTGCAAAGATGGGTGCAGGCACCAATGTGCAGGACCGGCTTGTGGCGGTGCATCATCTGGATGTTGGCTGGAAGCCCAGCGACATGACCCAGCGCAACGGTCGTATCATCCGGCAGGGAAACCGCAACAAAGAGGTGAAGGTGTTCAACTACGTCACGGAAGGAACTTTTGACGCGTACCTTTGGCAGACACTGGAAAATAAACAGCGATTTATCTCGCAGATTATGACCAGCAAATCCCCGGTGCGTTCCTGCGATGATGTGGATGAGCAGGCGCTCTCTTACGCCGAAGTCAAGGCGCTGTGTGCCGGAAACCCGCTGATTAAGGAAAAGATGGACCTTGATGTGCAGGTGGCTAAGCTGAAAGTTCTGAAAGCTGACCATCAGAGCCAGAAATATCGTCTGGAAGACAAATTGCTGACGCAGTTCCCGGCAGATATTCAGCAGCAGAGAGCGCATATTTCCGCACTGAAAACCGATGCGGAAACGGCTGCGGCCCATCCGCAGGACAAGGAAAACTTCTGCGGGATGACCATCAAGGGCATGATGTTCGATGACAAAAAGACTGCCGGTGAACGGTTGATTCTGGCGGCAAAAGAACTTCCCGACACAGAGCCAGTTGTGCTGGGCGAGTACCGCGGCTTTGAGCTTTCGGTGCGCTATGAACCGGTCCGGAACGAGCAGCAGGCGGTGCTGAAAGGCAAGGCGATTTATCCGGTGGCACTTGGTGCCGACCCGCACGGCAATATCACCCGACTGGACAACCTGCTGGCCGGTTTTGATGAGCGCATTGCCAATGCAGAAAACCGACTGGAGAATCTGCTGCAGCAACAGACGGCAGCGCAGGCAGAAGTGGAAAAGCCCTTTCCGCAGGAAGAAGAACTGGCACAAAAATCTGCACGGCTGGCTGAACTGAATGCACAGCTGGATGTGGACGAAAAACATCACGAGCCGGAGATGGAAGAAACGCCGGATGAGGAATCTGCGCGCCCTTCCGTGCTGGCCGCCCTGAACGAAAAGTCGGATAAGGAGGAACCGGTCAAGCCGTTCCGCAGCTACTCGGACCGGGATGGTGATGCCCGATGAGAGAAAAGAGGGACGAGATTTTGATCCTGCGCATCACAAAAACCGAAAAGAATCGGATTTACGAAAAGATGTATGGCATGGGCATCCGCAGTCTGAGTGCGTATATCCGCAAAATGGCATTGGATGGTTATTGTCTGAACCTTGACCTGCCGCAGTTGCGCCGGATGTCGTACCTGCTTCAGAATTGCAGCAACAATCTGAATCAGGTGACAAAACGTGTGAATGAAAGCAATCAGCTTTATGCTGCAGACATTGAAGATTTGCGGCATCGGCTGGACGAGCTGATTGGCATCGGAAAACAGATTCTTTCCAAACTGTCTGAACTTTAACTTTTTTCCGCAGAGGGGAGCTGCGGATTACATATCGATTGACATCCTTGCAATGGATGCGGAGATACCTTTATAATAAGGGCGAAAGGCAGGTGCTCGATATGAGGTTCATTTTTAAGATGGTCATTCTTCCGTTTTCGCTGCTTACGGCTTTCCTTGCACTGATGCTGAAATTGACATTGAATCTGTCGGCATTTGTGCTTGCGCTGCCGATGCTGTATATTTTTGGCTGCGGACTTTATACTCTTTATTATAGGGAATGGACGCAGTTCCTGATCCTTTTTGTGGCAGAGTTCGGGTGCTTTTTGCTCATCGTGGCAGGAACGGCGATTGTGGAAGCCGTCAAGCGATTCAGCGAATGGCTTACGGAACTGTAATGGAGAAAACGATGGATAAAGATAAAATGCTGGATTATTTCAATGACCGTGAGGCAACGCTTTTTCGGGATGAATTGGGAAGCAATGCACGGTATCACGAACTCCTGCGGAAAAAACTGGCAGCGGAAGACGCACACCGGAAAATGGTGGGCGAAGCAGCATGGAAGCAGTATCTTCAGCTGGATGAGATCTGCAATGAGCTGGAAAGCGTACGATATCAGGCAATGTATCTGGCCGGTGCCGCTGATTTTGAAAAGTTGTTCCGTCAATCCTGATGGATGATGTGCCGCCTTCGGGCGGCTTTTTCTTTATGGGGGTGATTTGAGGTGGCAGCAACACGGCTGATTGCGCTGCATAAAAACAAGGGAAAGTCTGTTGCGGTCTGTTTGAAGAGCCGCACGGACTATGCACAAAACCCGGATAAAACGGAGCAGGGGCAGCTTGTAAGCAGTTATAAATGCAGTTCCTTGACTGTAGACGAAGAATTTATGCTGTCCAAGCGGCAGTACGAACTTGTGAACGGACGCAGACAGAAAAATGACGTGATTGCATCATCAATTATGCCAAGACCCGTCCGGTCTATGATGCCTACCGCAAGGCACGGAACGAGATGCAGGAGTTGATGAAAGCACAGAGAAAAATGTGGAGTTGTTCTTTGCGGAGGACAAGAGCAATCTCCGACCGCAGCATACCCGATAAGCGAATACCGTCGAGGACTCTTCCCATTGTGGAGGTGTCCTCGGCGGCTTTTTTGTATATAGGGCAGCAATTCTTGACCGTTTTTTATGGAAGAGTTTCTGAAAATTAATCTGTCATAAACGCTGCAAGGGCATCCCTTCTAACTTCATGTGATATTGTTTCAGCACATCTTTCAGCGTGATCTCTTGCATTCTTTGTTCCGCTGTTTTTTGAATGTCCAAGTAAAAATCCCGCAGCACCAGTTGGATATTTACGCCCACGCCACAAGCGGGGTTGGTGTGGATGTCCTGATGGAGCAGGGGCTTGTTGCCCTCTACTGCCCGATAGGCATCCAGCAGAGTGATTTTCTCCGGCTCACGAGCCAGAGCGGGTCGAGGATGTCCCTTCACGCTGACCAGCAGTCCACCCTTCCGCAGGGCGGACATGAGCTGGCGCACATAGGCAGGATTCGTCTGAATGCTCTCTGCCAGTTTGTTACTGGTCAGGTCGCAGTCTGGGTACAGAGCGATAAAAGCCAGAATATGAACAGCATCGCTAAGGCGGGTGGGATATTTCATGGCCTGATCTCCTTTTTTGCTTTGATGTTATTTTTATTATAACAGCATATTGACATTGACGCAAGAGGATGCTAAAATGTTTTGAAGTAAGAATAAAAATAACACCCGCTCGAAAGGAATGGTGACAATGAACTTCTATGATGATCTGGTCATGCAGACCCAGATGAATTATTCCAGGCACTATCCTATCTATGCTTCCGGCAGTACGCCTTATCAGCTGACTGACAAAAAGCCGCTGCCGTATAGTGAACAGATTCATCGTTTGGTACAGGAGGTAAAGGAAGTTGACTGTGTGGTAGTGGGCGGGGCCTCCGGCCTGTCCGCTGCCGGTGGTGGAGATTTTTACTACGAGGACAACGACTCCTACCGCAAATACTTCCGGCCTTTTGCTGAGAAGTACCACTTCAAAGGTGCTTTTGCAGGGATGATGCACCCCTGGAAGACAAGGGAAGAGTATTGGGGGTATCTCGCCACCTTCCTTCACACCACCCAGACCGCACCGGTGCGTCATCCCTATCTGGATTTAGACGCTTTGCTGAAGGGCAAGGACTTCTTCATCCTCACCACGAACCAGGATACCCAGTTTGTCAAACTCTACCCGGAGAAGGTGGCAGAGATTCAGGGGGATCACCGCTTCTTCCAGTGTGCCGCCTGTTGTACCGATGACACTTGGGATGCGGTAAAGCCGGTGGCTGATATGGTAGCCGCTATGGGGAGTGACACGAAGATTCCCACGGATCTCATTCCCCGGTGCCCCCACTGCGGCGGAGAGGCATTCCCTTGGGTGCGAGGATATGGGAATTTTCTGCAAGGAAAGAAATACGAAGAACAGTACGAAAAAATTTCTCGCTATGTGCTGGAACACAAAGACAGCAAAATTCTGTTTCTGGAGTTGGGCGTTGGTCGAATGACTCCCATGTTTATCCAAGAACCTTTCTGGAACATGACCCTCAGCTTTCCCCATGCTCGATATATTGCTATCAACAACAAGTATGACTTCCTGCCCAAGCAGTTGGAGGACAAGGGCATGACCATTGTGGCCGACATTGCTCAAGTGCTGCGGGATGCACGGGATACCATGGAAAGCGGAGATAACGATCGATGAGGGGTGGAAACCAAGCGACGCTTCAGAAACTTGCCGAGCGTATTGATCAAGCAGATGCTGTTGTGATCGGAGGTGGCTCCGGCCTGTCAAGCGCGGCTGGATACGACCACTACCATTGGTCCCCGGCACTTTCGGAGGCATTGGCTCCCTTTCGCGAACAGTATGGCTTTACCTCTCCGCTGGCTGGATTCTACCATTGCTTTTCCAGCTATGGAGAGCAGTGGGGATATTACAGTCAATATATCCGCTTCATGTGGGAAGCCCCTACTGGGCAGCCCTATCTGGACCTGCAAGCGCTTATTGCGGACAAACCTGCTTTTGTTCTGACCACCAATGTGGATCAGCAGTTTTTTCGAGTATTTTCCCAGAAACAAATTTGCGCCTTTCAGGGAGACTTTAGCTACTGCCAATGCAGCCAGCCCTGCCGGGATGATATTGGGGAAAACCGCGAGCTGGTGAAGGAACTGACTGGTTGCTTGGTAGGCGTTCGCCTGCCGGAGGAGTCTGTTCCTCGTTGCCCGGATTGCGGACGGATGCTGGTGCCCTGGGTACGAGATGATACCTTCCTGGAGGGAACCTTCTGGCAGGATAGTCTGCATCGCTACCATAGATTCCTGCGACACTGGATAATGGATCAGTCCGACAAAAAAGTCCTGCTGTTGGAACTTGGCGTGGGTGAGATGACACCCAGCATCATCAAATTGCCCTTCTGGGAACTTACTGCCAAAAACGAAAACGTCTTTTATGCATGTCTTAATCGAGAGGCATCTCATAGTCCAGAGCATCTGCGGGAACGCAGCCTGTATCTGCAAGGAGATTTGGCGGAAACCCTAGCTGCCCTCCGACAGGTGCGATCCATCGCAGCAACCATAAAATAGAAAGGAGCGAACGAATATGATTGATTGGAACCCTATTGCGGAAAAATTCAGAGAAGCGGACGCTATCTTGATCGGGGCCAGTAACGGCCTGTCCATCACCGAAGGATTGCATTTGTTTGCAGATAATGCAGCCTTTGATGAATTGTTTGGAGATTTCAAACAAAAATACGGCTTACGTTGTATTTTGCAGGGCATGATGGCCGGATGGCCCAGCGAGGAGGAAAAGTGGGCCTTCTGGGCCCGGCTCATCCATCATTACTGCGGGCAGTACCAGCCTACGCCGGTGATGAACGATTTGAAGGCCATTGTGGGAGAGAAAGATTACTTTGTCGTCACATCAAACGGAGAAGGTCACTTTGAACTGTGTGGCTTCGATCCGACGAAAATCTATGAGATTGAGGGCAACTGGTTTACGATGCAGTGTGCCCGCCCCTGCCACGGCACCCTCTATTCAAGTTTAGAGGTGGCCGAAAAATTATCGGCTGCCGAACAGGGCGGCCATGTGCCTACAGAGTTGGTGCCGCGCTGTCCCAAGTGCGGAAGTCCCATGGATATCCACATGGGCGCGGGTCAGAGAATGATTCTGGATACCGCTGCTCAGGCACGGTTCCAAAACTTTCTGAAAACCTACCACGGGAAGAAACTGGTGGTTCTGGAGCTGGGCATTGGCTGGCGTAATCAGGCTGATCAAGGCTCCGATGATGCGCTTGGTGGCCAGCGAGCCAAACGCCACTTATGTGACCATCAATCTGGGGGAGATCTACATTGTGGACAATATCAAAGAGAAGTCCTTCGGACTGGACGGGCGGCTGGATGAGCTACTGCCTGCTCTCCGGGAGGCGTGCGAGGCATGACGATTTCGGAGCAGGTTCAAAATGACTATGAAGTTTGTGGGGACCATAATCATCTATGCCTATTTGCAGGCAGTGGGAGTTATCAACTCTCATGAATCAGGTTGCTTCCTGAATCCTTCGCAGCAGTAGAGAATGCATAAAAAAGCCGGGAAGTTGACTCAAATCGTCAATGCCTCCCGACTATTATCATGCAGATATTAATATAGTTAGAATCATGGTATATATTTCATTCCCCATTGGGAAATTGCGTAAAAGACCGGCAGCAGGTCCCGCCCTTTCTCGGTGAGGGAGTACTCCACTCGCAGAGGCATTTCATTATATTGGATACGCTGAACCAATTCGTCCGCTTCCAGTTCCTTCAGGGCGTTGGTCAGGGCTGTATTGGTAATGGGTTTGAGAACTTTTTTCAGTTCCCCAAACCGCATGGGGCACTTGATGCACAGTTCATAGAGAATTTGGAGTTTCCATTTGCCCTGCAGCATTTGAACCACCGGCGTGACCGGGCAGTTTCCCTCGCCGGTTAGAATGACACTGCCAACCTTTTCTTTGAATTCTTCATAAGTCATAATTGGAGCTTTCCTCATCTTTTGCGGTATATTTTTTGATACCAGGTACAAATAATTTGCGTACTTGAACAAAAATTGCTATCAGATATAATAAATATATCACTGGTTGACCATGCAGTCAACGACTGAAATTTCTTGGAAAGGTCTGAATTTTATGAAAGAACTGAACATTATGGAGGCTACTGTTCTGACCTCCCCCAATCCGCTGACACTAATCTGCTCTAAAAAGGAGGATGGTTCTACGAACCTGGCTCCCATTTGCTTTGTGTCTTACCTCTCCTTCAATCCGCCTATGGTGGGCTTCGCCACTGGCAAACAGTCCCACACCGGCAAGCGTGTGCGTGAGACCGGCAAAGTCATCGTCACTGTTCCCGGTGAGATTCTGGCTGGCGCAGTAATGGCCTGCGGAGCGTCTACCGGTGCCGAGACCGACAAGGTGGCCGCCAACAACATCGAGATGATGGC
Source organism: Faecalibacterium sp. I4-1-79 (assembly GCF_023347235.1). Classification (GTDB taxonomy): domain Bacteria; phylum Bacillota; class Clostridia; order Oscillospirales; family Ruminococcaceae; genus Faecalibacterium; species Faecalibacterium tardum. Next base: position 1,045,707 of record NZ_CP094467.1, read on the forward strand.
TGTGGAGGGCAGCGACATCCAGATTCCGGCGGACACCCGGCTGGCGATGGTGGCTACCTTGCAGCAGTCGGTGGAGGTGGGCGACCATATCCTGCACATCTGTCAGGTGGACAAGTTCCTGGGCGATGAGGACAAGAAGGGCCTGTATGCCTGGAACGGCTTCGGGAAAGTTGCACCTGCGGCAGAAGGCTAAATCTTAAAACGGTAAGGAGGCATCAGCGGTGGCTGTTTGTATTAAAGACTGTATTCAGAACATGAATCTGGTGATCGGCTGTACAATCGGCTGCAGCTACTGCTACGCCAGAAATAATGTCCGCCGGTTTCACATGATCGACGACTTTGAAAAGCCAGAGTTTTTTCCAAATAAGCTGCGGCTGATGGAGAAAAAGCGCCCACAGAATTTTCTGCTCACCGGCATGAGCGATTTTTCCCACTGGAATACAGAGTGGCGGGAACAGATATTTACCAAGATGACTGAAAATCCGCAGCATCAATATCTGTTTTTGACCAAGCGACCGGAAGATATTGTGTTTTCCACTACCCTGGAGAATGCGTGGTTTGGTGTAACTGTTACCTCCAGTAAAGAGAAAAACCGTATCCAGACTTTGCGGGAGCATATCCATGGCGGACACTATCATGTGACCTTTGAACCTATGTTTGATGAGGTTGGCATGGTAGACCTTACCGGAATTGAGTGGATCGTTATTGGGACTGAGACCGGACATAGGAAGGACAAAGCCGTATCGAAACCGGAATGGGTGTGGAACCTGACACATCAGGCCCATGCGCTTGGCATCCCTGTATTTATGAAAGAAGATCTGCTACCTATCATGGGAGAGGCACAGATGGTACAAGAATTTCCCCCGGCTTTTTACCGGGTATTGGAGGAGCAGAAGACATGGCGGAAGTAAAAGAGAGCAGCATTCTGATTCAGGATGCAGAAACCAAAAATATTATGACAAAATCCACCCTGCCGGTGGGAGGCTATTCCGTCAATCCTTATGTGGGCTGTACCCATGGCTGCAAATACTGCTACGCCTCGTTTATGAAGCGATTTACCGGGCACACCGAACCGTGGGGTACATTCCTGGATGTGAAACATTGGCCAGCAATCAAAAATCCGCAAAAGTACAAAGGGCAGCGCGTAGTTATCGGTTCAGTGACCGATGGCTATCTGCCCCAGGAGGCTCAGTTTCAGAACACCCGAAAGCTTCTTGAACAACTCCGGGGCAGTGAGGCAGAAATTCTCATCTGTACCAAGTCGGACTTGGTAATCCGTGACATCGACCTTCTGAAAAAATTGGGAAAGGTCACGGTCTCTTGGTCGATCAATACATTAGACGAAGGCTTTAAAAATGATATGGACGATGCCGTCAGCATCAAGCGACGGCTGGAGGCCATGAAGCAGATCTATGATGCGGGCATTCGCACCGTCTGCTTTATTGCCCCTGTCTTTCCGGGTATCACGGATTTTGAGGCTATCTTCCATCAGGTCAGAAATCAATGCGACCTGATATGGTTAGAAAATCTAAATCTGCGAGGCGGATTCAAAAAAGACATCATGGACTATATTTGTAAAAAATATCCTGACTTGGTTCCGCTGTACGACGCTATCTACAACAAGGGAGACAGAAGCTACTTCCGTGGTTTGGAGGATCAAGCGGAACGGCTGGCGAAAGAAAACAACTGTCCCTTCGTGGACAACGAGCTGCCCTACGGACGAGCAGAGCCTGGGCACCCGGTCATTGTGGATTACTTTTACCATGAGGAAGTTCGTGGCTCGGAAAACACCGGGCGACGCAACCCCAAAAAATAATTTGTGAAATAAATGGGTTCTGACATGGAGTTGTGCTTCAATGTCAGAACCTTTTTTAGCACTGTTTAAGCATCAACATGATCATCATTCAGAGTATGCCATGGTCTATTCCGATGAGATTGAGGACAAGATCGACCAGATCATGTTGGAGCTGAAGCACTGTTGTCCTAATCTGATCAACTGCCGCTGGCACGCATTGAAACTGCTGGAAGGAGATACCCCAATGCAAAGCTGCTGGTCACCAGCAAAAAAGATTTTGAACCCGGTAATCGCAAAAAATTCTGTGCGAGAATTGCGACCGGTGATTATGATGCGGTTACAACATCATTATTGACCTTGCCCGAAAGTACAGCCGCAAGGTGCGGTATTTTGCCTATGCCAGTGCAACGAAATGCGCGGAACAGGTCGTTGTGGAAGAGGAAAACGCAGTTAAATGAAAACAGGAGCCAGCTGGCGTAGTGTGATCTACGCTGGCTGGCTCCTTTATTATATTGTTATAGCGAACCGTCGAGGAATCTTCCCGTTTGGGAGGTGTCCTCGGAGGCTTTTTAGTTTATATAGCAGCGGTCCTGTTTTACAAGCCAATCTTCACACAGCCGTTGCGCTTCATCCTTTGTGCAGCAGGTGCAGTTGAAAAGCCTGCCACGGAAAGAGCAGTAAGTGTAGTGTACCTTCGGGATTCCATTGACATCTCGAAAATTAACGCAGCGTTCCTCACCGGGCAGCAGACAGATCGTATCCACGTTCAGCAGCTCCTATCTTTTATCTTCGGTCATGTGCAAACGACACAACGCTTGTTATTGTACCATGTGCTGCCTCAAAAGACCATTGCCTTTTTGACCAAAGATAAGCACAGAAATTTTCTGTCTTAAAAGCGCCCGACTGGCGTTGAATAAATGCTGACTGATTGTGTATAACAAAAAATGCGACAGGTATGCTATTGGTGTGCAACAAACACAATTAGAATGTGAGGTCGCTATGAATACGCTTTTGGGTCAACGAATACGAGAACAGCGCAAGGAAAAAGGCTGGACGATCGAGCAGTTTGCAGAACGGGTCGATTTGTCAGCAAATTATGTTGGAGATTTAGAGCGCGGAGTAAAAATCCCCAAACTGGAAACCTTTATCCGAATCGTAGAGGTGTTGGACGTATCCGCAGACGTGCTTATCCGGGATTCCGTTCCATCCGCATCCCATGTGGCAGATGACGAACTGAGCAAAAAGTTGAGCCAGCTCACGCCGGGGCAGAAGAAAGCCGCTATTGACATCCTGAATGCATACACCGACAATATCCCCTATATCACAAAATAACACCTATGTCAAGGAGCGCAGCAAACATGCTGACGCTCTTTCTTTTTGCCCTCAAATAGTCTATAATCAACACTATAAGCGTGCACATAACGCTAATAGCGAGCATTTGAGGTGAACGACATGACAATCCTACCCAATATCGAAGAAGCAATGGAAGATGCCCGGAATGGAAAGCTGAGTCCGTATTGGCAGAACAATCTAAAACGTGAATGCCTGCATAGGAAGTTATCGGCTGAAGAACGGCAGGCTCTTTCGGAACTGAATCGCATTTTGTCTGAGACTCCGCAATGGAGCAGCGAAGAAGAACTGCGCCATGACGTAGAAAATATCGGTGGCAAGGTGCGTTTTTGCCACTTTTGGGATGAGCACTACTCCATGGTGCAGTTGACGGAAGATCGCAATGGAAAATACTCTACAGCCTACGTTCTGGATACAGAACCCACCCCGGATGTGCGTAAGGCTGCGGCATTGCAGGCGCAGAAAGAACTTGCGGACTGTATGCAGGTGTGGGGCGTTTCGCTTCTGGATACGTCAGTTCCCGAACAGATGAAGTATGCTTCTTTAGCAGAGGCTGCTTCTCACCTCATGCAAGTTCTGAACGACCCAGAACACGTCACTGGGTAAAAAGCGTCCCGCAGGGATGCGCAGCCTGCATTGGGAAAAATGCAGATCATAGGGGCTTGGGGTGTTCCCCAACAAGCGTTTTGCAACGCAAAATAAGCAGATGTATATACGTCTGCACTGCTTGCACCAGCTATGCGTCCTTTCAGGCCGTATTCAACTGCTTTCAGTTCTAGTTAAACATGAGTGCTATCAGGAAGAAAATCATAGCAATCCCCACGAGCCAAGAGATAATTTTCTCTTGATGAAACTCTCGGAATCCCAATGATCTTATAAACAGAACACCCAATAGTGTTTATCTGGAGATTACCAAAGGATAAATACCAGCACGCATTCTACCGCAATGAACTTCAGAAACACGGAAGCATTCTCCAAAGCTATTGCTGATTATATCGACTATTACAATAACAGCAGGATCCAAGCGAAAACAAAATGGATGCCTCCCTCTAAATTCAGGGAAGCATCCATGATGGAAGCTTAATTATTCAATTTTGAACCGGTATCCAGAAAACCGGGTACATATCATTTCATAGAAAGCTCTTTTGCATTTTCACAGTCCAGCTGTAAATAATTTTTTCCGTCTTTTTGGAAAAGCATGCTGCTTTGTTCCATAAATACCCTCCTTGCTGCAAGTAATAAAACCATCTCTATATGGTGATATTCTCAGAATTTCATCTGTCTGCATATTCTGGCACCATTGACATAAATGTCATTTGCCAGTTCTGTAACAAGCCGCATATCCTGCCAGGTTTCACACTTATTCCCCATAAAAGTAATGTTATCAAAATGGACATCATGGACACGTACTTCTTCTGTCGGTGTCTGATACCCCCGGATCATGGAGACCGGGATATCTCCGTTCAGCACCTGGATATTATCAAAATAGATATCATTAATCTCTCCTTTGGCAAGCTGTTCCGTATATCTGCAAAGCAGAACCTTAATATCGAACAGTTTCTGTTCTGCCTGCTCTACTCTGATATTTTTATAATGTATATCATGAACATGGCCGCCATCTGCCTGATGGATGGAAAGCGCCGCACCACCCATGTTTCCTTCATACTGGCAGTGTATAATATCACAATCCTCAAATACTAGGTCGTGGATTTCGCTCTGGAGGGCATAACCAAGCTCTATGGCATTACCGGGTTCTGCATTCCAGATCACGTTATTGTGAACACGCACTTTTGTTACGTCACGTACCGTTGACGGATCTTCAAACAATCTTTGGGATTTGATGCAGATACTGTCGTCCGTGGAACGGATAAAGCAATTTTTTACCTCTACGTCCTGGCTGCTCGTAATATCAATACCGTCTCCCGTTACAATCCTCGACATAATATTCATATCATCAATCACAACATGGTCACACGCCGCAGGAACTACATGCCAGGAAGGACCGTCTACAGCAGTAAAGCCTTTTAAGAGTACATTATTACACCACTTGGCATAGATAAAGAAACGGTCTGCATTACTGTCCGGCAGATGCCAGCAGGCTCCGTTGATAATTCCGTTTCCTACAATGGAAATATTGTCACAATGGTCTGCGTATACACAACCTGATACAACAGCGCCTTCCTCTATGTAAACCGTATCATTGGACTTTAAGGTAAGAACTCCTACATTATATACCTTGCCCTTTTCAAAACAGATGGTGGTATCTGCCGGCTTCTCAATCCTGTGCGAGCAAAGCACAAACAATGCATCATGAAGACCACCATCTGTCTCTACAGTAAACTTTCTCGGTTCATCAAGATGGATATGGACTGTTTCTCCTTTTACAAAAGGAACTATGCCAAAGCTGGACGGACGGATTTCAAGTTTTTCATATGGTGTATGGATTGAAATCTCCAGATCATACGCTTCGTTATCTACTACTACAACATAGTCAAACGAATCTGTATGGTATACCACACGCTCTGTTCCATTGCAGGTAACACTGTATTTTGTTGATTTTTCCAATTCATCTACAGATTTTAAAATAAATCTCGGTTCCTTGACCGGGTCCGGATTAGGATAATAAATCAAATCATTTTCAAAATCCTTCATATCTCTTTTCTCCTCGCTCCATCATAAATACTTATGATTCATACTGCCTATAATCAATTACCAGAGCTATTATTTAATTCTTCGTTAATCTCTTTGAGAATCTGGTCACCACCCTGATTCTTCCAGTTCTCAACAAAAGTATCAAATTCGCTGATATCTGCTTTTCCCATAATAATCTTTGCAAATGTTTCTTCTTCCATTTTTTCAGGTTAGCCCATTTTGCCTGCATGGTTTCTGTCTGACCGCTATATGCATTGTAAACCGGTATATATTTATCATTTAATATAAGTATATTCTTTCTGTCTCGAAATGGCAATGCTTTCTTAGACAATAAGAGCGGAGCCTTTTGCAAGGCCCCGCTCTTATTCATAGAGAAAACCACAAGCTATGCTTGTGGAAGAAAAGAGCCGTAGCGTTGAAACGGTAGAAAAAGAACCTCCTTTTGCTATAATTAGAAGCGGGTAACGCCAACCGCATAGGGCCTTTGGCTCGGCCTACTTTTTGGAGCTGGACCTCTCGTGCCAGCAGCTCGAACAGAATATCCCGGCCCTCTTCACCGACCCCGCGTGCGGCCATGTGCTGCGGGCGAAAGGCTTCGTACAGGACGAGAACGGCTGGGTGGAGCTGAACGCCACCGCCGACGGCCTGACGGCAAACGCTATCCCCAAGGGGCAGGAAGTACTCATCGTGATCGGGGAGGGGCTGGAGAAAGAACGGATTGAGGTGAGATTAAAGGGGTAAGGCGGATCCCCCGTATATCGTTGTATCTTTCCATAAATAGTTTGTCTCCCGCCCAAAGTAGGCGTATAATAGGGGAAAAGAAACGCTAAAGGAGAATCCCCTATGAACGGCACCGCATTGCGCAAACCGACTGCCCGGCGGGTGGTGGGCATGGTGGCGGGCATCGTCATCATCGCCCTTGGCATTGCGCTTTTCAAGCAGTCCCACCTCGGCAACGACTCCATCAGCGCCCTGAACATGCGGCTGGCGGAGCTGCTCGGCATCTCGCTGGGCACCCAGAACCTGTGCACGAACATCCTGTTTTTCCTGTTGGAATTCTGGTTCGGGCGCAAGTACATCGGCCTTGGCACCTTCGTCAACGGCATCTGCATCGGGTACATCGTCACGGCGTTCTATGACCCCATTCACGCCCACTTCGGCGACGCGCCGTCGCTGGCGGTGCAGTTGGCGTGGGTCATCGCGGCGGTGCTGGTCACGGCGCTGGGCGCTTCGCTCTACCAGACCGCCGACCTCGGCATCGCGCCCTACGATTACCTTTCCCTCGGTCTGCGGGACTACACACCCTGCCCGTACTTCGGGTGCCGCATCTTCACCGATGCGCTCAGCGCCCTGCTGTGCTGGCTGCTGGGTGGCCTTGTGGGCCTTGGCACCTTGATCTGTGCGTTCTGCCTTGGGCCCTTCATCCAGTTCTTCGATCGGACGTTCTCCCAGAAGGTGCTGCAATACAAACCGAACAATTGAGAAACCCCGCGGCGTCAAATCATACGCTGCGGGGGTCTTTTTTATTGCTGCCGTTAAGCAGAAAATGAAAATGAAGGAGATTTATCTTTCAAAACCGCCTGTGGACTGCTGCGGCGATGGGGAGCCATAACAAACCCATGAGACAGGCTTTGGAAGAAGTAAATTTTTCGAATCTGCTTGTAGAAAACGGCGGTCTATGGTAGCATGAAATCAAAGAAAAACAGGAGGGCTTACACATGGTTTTACTGGTTGTGGATACACAGAAAGGTATCGTGGATGAACGCCTGTATGCGTTTGAAAAGTTTGTCAGCAACATCAGGAAACTAATCCGGACTGCCCGCGAACAGGGAATCGAGGTCGTCTATGTCCAGCATGACGATGGGCCCGGTACAGGCTTTTCCATCGGGGACGATGAATTTGAGGTCTATTCCGGGTTTGCGCCACTGCTGACTGAAAAACGGTTCGTCAAGACTGTATGCAGTGCGTTCAAAAAAGAAAGCGGTCTGCTGGAATATCTGACGGAAAAGGGCGAAAAAGATGTGATGGTCTGCGGCATCATGACCGACTTCTGCATCAATGCAACGGTGGAGGCGGGCTTTGAGCATGGCCTGCACATGATCGTTCCTGCCTATGCAAATTCCACGCAGGACAACGAGTATATGACAGGGGAGCAGAGCTACCACTATTACAATGAATTCCTCTGGCCGGACCGCTATGCCGATTGTGTGCCCATGGACAAGGCGCTGGAGCTGCTCAAAAAGTGAGGTGTTTACAATGATTTCTGAAAAAGTAAAAAATCAGATTCAAGTGGTGCAGGGTGATATTACCAAACTGGACTGTGACGGCATCGTGAATGCGGCCAATCGCAGTCTGCTGGGTGGCGGCGGTGTGGATGGTGCCATCCACCGGGCAGCAGGGCCGGAACTGTTGGCGGAGTGCCGCACGCTGCACGGCTGCCGCACCGGAGAAGCAAAAATCACTAAGGGCTACCGGTTGAAAGCAAAGTATATCATTCATACAGTAGGGCCGATTTATTCCGGCACAGCAGAGGATGCCGCGCAGCTGGCGGACTGCTACCGCAATTCGCTGAACCTTGCCAAAGAGCATGATGCCCATAGCATTGCGTTCCCGGCAATTTCGATCGGCGTGTATGGCTACCCGCTGGAAGATGCCACGGAGATTGCAGTCAAAACAGTGGCACAGTGGCTGGAAGATCACGCGGATTACGCCATGCAGGTGATTTTCTGCTGCTTCGATGCCCGGACGGAGCGGGTGTATCAGGCAAGGCTGTAACCGGAAGAGGTGTGAGAGATGGGCTTTTTCAAAAAGCTGTTTACAGGGATTGGTTTTGCGGCAGGATTTCTGTTCTTCGGATGCTTGTCAGTGATTGTGTATGCGTCCCGTGGACGGCATAAACCCTGCCATCGGCGCAGCAGCTTTTGGAACACATTGGAGCGCTACCTGATTTTTTCGTGGATCTGTGAAGGTGTGCGCAGCAGCCGGAAACGAGCGGAGACGTCCTATTATCAGCGCACCGGCAGCGATTTCTGGCAGACTCAGAAACAAGCCCGGCCGGAAAGCGTTAAAAATACTGCTCCTGCGGAGAAAAAGTCAAAGCCGGAAGCGAAAAACACGAGCACAGGTGCAACGCGGTCGGTAAAACCAAAGAGAACGGAGCGTCCTTCTGCGGCACAGAAAGCATCGGCAGCACAAAGCGGTGCCAAAAGCGTGTCGGTGCCGACTGTACTAGGGCAAAACGTTTCGGAGGCTGACGCAGAAAAGCACAGCGAATGGTCAAAGCCTAAGCCAGAGCCCAAGCAGGAGCATGCTGCGCAACAGTCAGAAGCCAAAGAAGTACATCAAAAGTCCGCACAGCAATTGGAAGCAGAACGGCAGCAGAAACTGGAAACTCTGCGCACTGCGATGCAGAAACAAATTTGCGCCATCCATGCAGATGTAGAACTCCCGGCCAACGGTCAGAATGACAGTAAAGCGGCGGAGCAGAAACTGCATATCCTGCTGTATAAATCCACACTGCCTGAGAATGACCTGAATCAAGCGCTGGATGAGCTTCGGACGGAGCGCAGACGGCAAAAGGCAGAGTATCAGGGCGCACCGTTCGCAGACGTGTTTTTGGTCAGTCTGATTTTGTCCGATGAGGATAGTGAGCGGGCCTGCATCGTGGATGTGGGGGATACGGGCATGAGCTATGTCATTCCGTGGGGCAGCATCCCGAAAGACCTGCAGAAATCGCTGCACCGCTACGTATCGGAAGCGGAAGGAAAACTCTGCGGCTACTGCAAGGAAGAACTCTGCAACAGTGAAAGCGGCAGGATGGTCGTGGAACTGTATCTTGGTAAACAGGATGGGCATGGCTCCCGAATCCTGTACTGAAAATGGAGTAAAGATTGAAATACAGAGAAATCGCAGACGGCATTTTTGTTGACCGTCCCAACCGCTTTATTGCCCATGTGGGAGTGAATGGAGCAGTGGAAACCGTTCATGTCAAGAACACCGGGCGGTGCAGGGAACTGCTGCTGCCCGGTACGGCGGTTCGGCTGGAAGTGTCAGATAACCCGAAACGCAAAACAAAATACGACCTTGTGGCGGTACATAAGCAGGGGCTTGGTTGGGTCAACATGGACAGTCAGGCACCCAATAAGGTGGTAGGGGAGTGGCTTGTAAAACAGGGCTACGACTATATCAAGCCGGAATTCACCTATGGGAAGTCCCGCATCGACTTTTATATGGAAAAGGGCGAGCAAAAGTATCTGATGGAAGTCAAGGGCTGCACACTGGAAGTGGACGGTATCGGCTACTTCCCGGATGCACCTACCGAGCGCGGCGTGAAGCACCTGCACGAGCTGGCGCAGGCACAGCAGGCAGGGTATCGGTGCGCAGTGGCTTTCGTGATTCAGATGGAAGGCATCACCGAGGTGCGGCCAAATGTCAGCACACAGCCGGAGTTTGGTACGGCACTGGCCGAAGCCAAAGCCGCTGGTGTGCAGGTGCTGTTTTTGCTCTGCCATGTAGGGCGGGACAGTCTGGAAATCGTGGAGCAGAGGGAAGGGTGAAGACGGCAGAAAAACGCTTTGCGTGATTCAGTCACAGAAATCATAAATAGGAAATGTTATCATATAGATACAAGAAACACACCGATAACATTCCGATGGAGGATTTCGATATGAAGGCAAAGTTTTACATCTGCAATCACTGCGGCAACCTCGTCACTACCATCCATAACGCAGGCGTTCCGCTGGTCTGCTGCGGGGAGAAAATGAAAGAGCTGGTTCCCAATACGGTGGAAGCCAGCGGCGAGAAGCATCTGCCGGTGGCAGAGCTTTCCGGCAGTCGTCTCACGGTCACAGTGGGCGCGGTGGAGCACCCCATGGCGGATGTTCACTATATTCAGTGGATTTTTGTGGAGACTGAGAACGGCGGGCAGATCCGCTATCTGAATCCGGGGCAGGCTCCCAACGCGGTGTTTGAACTGGGAAGTGAAAAGCCGGTGGCCGTTTACGCATACTGCAATCTGCATGGGCTCTGGATGACGAAACTCTGATACAATCAATGCAAACGGGGAGTGATTTGATGTCACTCCCTGTTTTTTGATGAGAATTTACAGTAATGAAAGTACTTGCTATAATATCGCCATGGCGCAAGTTTCAGTTGCGCAAGAGGGAAAATTGCCTGAAATGCATTAAAGGCTGATAATACTCCGTGAGCTGCTCACAAGAGCAGCTCCATCGAGTCGCGGTCATTGTGCATTTTCAAGCTGAAAACAGGCCGGGACTCGGAAAAGGAGTCTCGGCCTGTTTGTGTTTTCGGCGCAAAGGAAAGGATTGAACAATGCGATTTGATGCAAAAGAATTCGGCGGACGTATCCGCGATTTGCGGAAAAAGAAGGGGATTACACAGGAACAGTTGAGTATAATGCTGAACGTTAGTGCGAACCATCTTGCAAAAGTTGAAACGGGAAGCCGCTGCTGCTCGATTGAGTTGCTGCAGGATCTTTCGTCCTGCCTGAATGTCAGAACGGACTATCTGCTGAACGGAGATGCACCGCATAACAACCATCTGAGGGAAAGACTGACGTTTCTTGCACAGGAATTAGAAAAGATTACGGCGGACCTCCCGGTATGGGGATAGGAAAAGCAAAATCCTCTTTTTCAATGCCCAAAAGCGTGGTAGAATAGGTAAAAGATTCAGTATCTGAAAAACGGAGCGCGCAACAATGAAGATTCTGGTCAGCGCCTGCCTGCTGGGCGAAAACTGCAAATACAGCGGCGGAAACAATTACAATCAGGCGGTCTGTGATTTTGTGCGGGGACATCAGGTGGTTCCGGTCTGCCCGGAGGTTTTGGGCGGTCTGCCCACACCGCGGTGCCCGGCGGAAATCGTGCAGGGCGTTGTCACGAACAAAGAGGGCATCGATGTGGACCGGGAGTTCCGAGCGGGCGCAGCCAAGGCCCTTGCCATCGTAAAAGAAAATGGGGTGGAGCTTGCCATCCTGCAATCCCGCAGCCCCAGCTGCGGCGTGAAGGAAATTTACGATGGAACGTTTTCCGGTACAAAAATCTCCGGACAGGGCGTTTTTGCGAAAATGCTGATGGACGAAGGTGTCCGTGTTCTGGATGCCGGGGAATTGCCTAAAATTATCTTGAAAAATGAGGACGGAAAATGTCAATCAGACTGATTTGCAGCGATATTGACGGTACGCTGCTGCAATACGGCAGGAAAGAGCTGGAAGGCGAGATCTTTGAACAGATACGGGAGCTGCATCGGCGCGGTATTTTGTTCTGCCTGGCATCCGGCCGGCAGTATACCAGCCTGCGCAAGCTTTTTGCACCGGTGGCAGACTGTTGTGTGTTTCTCTGCGAAAACGGCGGTGTGATTTATAAGGACGAGCAGTGCATTGCCAAGAATCCGATGCCGCGCGCGCTGGCCGAAGAAATCGCCAACGACCTGTGGATCCGCAGCGACGGGCAGGGCGAAGTGATGCTCTCCGGTCAGAATACCGCCTACCTGATGGAGCGGGGTCTGGGAATGCTCAAGCGTATTCAGTTCATCGGGAACAATTATCAAATCATCCATGACCCTTCCGAGGTGCCGGAGGAGATCACAAAGGTATCGGTGTATCTGCACGAAGGCGTAGAATCTTACACGGAACGGTTTGTCCCACGATGGAAAGAGGCGAACTGCGCTGACAGGAGAATTTTATGACAGAGCGTTATTGTGAAGGTGAACGGTTTGCTGACCTGTCGTTCACCGAGGAGACTTTTGAGGACTGCGACTTTACCGATTGCGTATTTGCGGATTGCTCTTTTACCAAGTGCGAACTGGATCATACCACGCTGAACGAGTGCAAATTCGTGCGGTGTGAGATCACAGGTCTGCGCAGCACCCATTCTTCGGTTCAGTCGCTGGATTTTGAGGACTGCCGTTTGCAGGAAATCGAGTGGGCACCACTGATGTCCAATGGTGCCTTCCCGGACCCTATCCACACGCTGAAAGAGTGCAGTCTGAAATATAACACCTTCACCGAAATGAACTTTAACCGCTTCGACTTTTCGGACGGCAACGAAATTGTCGGCTCCATGTTTGCCAAATGCGAGATGCAGCTGGCGAATTTCAAGGGCACAGAGCTGCACGAGACGGAGTTTTACCAGTGTGATCTGCGCAAGGCGGATTTCCGGGATGCTACAGGCTATAAGGTGGACATTCTGGGCAGCCGCCTGAAAGATGCAAAGTTTTCCCTGCCGGAAGCGGTGAATCTGCTGGCAGATTTGAAGATCAAACTGTCGTAAGAAGGAGAAAAAATGCGTCAACTCATCATTGCACGAAAAGATCTGCAGATGTCTCCCGGTAAGCTGGCGGCGCAGTGCTGCCACGCTTCGCTGGCATTCTTCACCGACCCCATCGGCATGGGCCAGGGCGTGGAACCCATCGAGAAAGACGGAGAAATTACCGGCTATCGGGCAGAAATCATGTTGGAGAAAGCAACCTATGAAGAATGGTTCGATGGCTCTTTTACCAAAACTATCTGCGGGGCAAAGAACCGAAATCAACTGCTGAAAGCAAAGACAATTGCCGAGGAATTGGGCCTTGTGGAAAACAAAGACTTCTTCCTTATCCGGGATGCCTGCCACACCGAGCTGGAGCCGGAAGAATTTGATGAAAACGGAGAAGGCATGACCCTGACCTGCATCGGTTTCCGCCCGCTGCCGGATGAAATTGCACATCAGATCAGCCATAAATTTCATTTGTATTGATAGAATTCCTTTATTTTATAAGCATTTTCCACAGTCACTGCAGCCGTTGCAGATCAACTTGCTGCCGCAGGTCTCGCAGTTTGCGCGGAAATGGGGCACATAGAGATCTTCCTGCGGGATGGGGTAGCCCCAGTCGTCCACGAGGTCAAAATGAATGGGCCTGCCCTGATAGTTCATGCCGGATTTACAGGCCATTCGGCTTTGCAGCTGCTTGCTGGGCAGGTGGTAGCGTTTACCGTCTTTGATGAACACAGTGCCGGTCTCGATAAAGCAGAATGTCACGTTGGCATCCACACATTCCTGCCGGAGCGATTTGACCCAATCAAAATTGCAGGGGCGGGCACCATCGTAGTTTTCGCCGCCGCAGATGACCTGCTCGATTTGCCCGGCGGTAAGGTACTGCCGGATGCTTACTGGCCCGATGAAGGGCGCGCACATGATGCCCTTGTGCTTGAAGGGCAGGTCAAACAGAATGGGAATGCGCTCATCGGCGCGGCGCTGATTTTCACAGGTGACGTTGAAAAAGATGTTGTCCCAACCGCTGCCCCAGTCCGGCGGCAGGCACTCCCGTACCCGCTGCGGCCGTTTGGTGAGCAGAAAAAACACCACATCGCTGCGCTGGCGCATGATGTCCCACGCCTCAACCCGCCACGGGTCGGCTTCTTCCAAGAAGAAATCCGAGGTCATGCAGACCCGGATCTGCTCACCACTCTGGATTTTGTAGTGTCCGGTGCGGTCTTTCTGGAGCGGATAGGAAAAGCCGCTTTTCGTTTTGTAGATCTCGGCTCCGTTCTGGTCCCGCATCCGGTCGAGAAAATACATGTAGCAGTTCTGGCAGCCCTCGCTGCACTTGACGCAGCCGTGCCATGGATTCCAGATGTCGTGCAGGAAGCTCACCTTCTTTCTGTACCTATTATAATAGCTGCGCGGACAGGAAACAAGAGCACCCCTTGCACCGCCCCATCGGATGTGATAAGATTAAACAAAATTTAATAACGCTTTGTATGAAAACAACTTTAGATAGAATTCCAGGATGATACAACAGAAAGGAATTTGACTATGGCACGATATAGCGTGAACAATTATACGGTGGATGTGCTTTTGGCGGATATAAAATCCGGTAATATTGCGATTCCGGAAATGCAACGTCCATTTGTATGGGACGCAACGCAAGTGCGTGATTTGATGGATTCGCTCTATAAGGGCTTTCCGGTTGGATATATTATCGTATGGCAAAATCCAAGTGTAAAGTTGAAAGACGGAACAGTTGCAATAGGGAAAAAAGTTCTGATCGACGGGCAACAGCGTATTACTGCTATGGCGGCTGCAATTGTGGGACAGGAGGTTTTAGACAGCCACTATAAATGGAAACGGGTCTGTATTGCGTTTAACCCCATTGACGAAATATTTGAAGTGGCAAATTCCGCAAACCAAAAAAGCAGTAAATGGATTCCGGATATTGCAAAAGTGCTGGATGTGTCCTTTGGTTCTTTTTCTTTTGTGATGGAATATTGCCAGAAAAACGGAATTATGGACAAAGCACAGGAAATCAATGACACAATCAATCGGTTGAGGGCAATACAAAATAATAGCATTGGTGTTATTACGCTGGCAGAAGATTTGGATATTGACAGTGTAACGGAAATTTTTATTCGAATCAATTCTAAGGGTGTGGTTCTGTCGCAAGCAGATTTTGCAATGTCTAAGATTTCTTCGAATGAAATATATAATGGAAATGTGACCCGAAAAACGATTGATTACTTCTGTCATTTGTTGGAGTCTCCGGAGGATTTGAAAGAAATCAAGAAAAATGATGCTGAATTTGCGGCGAGACCGGAATTCGAAGCTATAAAGTGGGCAGCTGCAAAGAATGCACCGATTTATCGCACATGTTATACGGATATTCTTCGTGTTGCATTTACATATAAATTCAAGCGAGGAAAGCTAGCAGATTTGGTTAGCTTGCTTTCAGGTCGAGATTTTGAAACGCGTGAATTTAAGATCGAAATAGAAGAAAGGTCGTTCAATCAATTACATGAGGCAGTTCTGCAAGCGGTGAATCAGACAAATTACGAACGGTATTTGATGATTGTGCGCTCAGCGGGAATTGTGAAAAAATCGCTGATTCGTTCACAAAATGTTTTGAACTTTGGCTATGCACTTTTTCTTGCACTTCGTGAACGAAAAGTGGATAGTAATCAAATTGAAAAGATTGTACGCAAGTGGCTGGCTTTGTCTATTTTGACGGGAAGATATTCTTCTGGCTCGCCAGAGTCTGCATTTGATTACGACATTAAGAGATTCTTTGCTTATGATGATCCGATGCAGTACCTGAATATCACAGAGTCGGGCGAATTATCTGAGGCGTACTGGAAGGTAAATCTTGTTCAACGGCTGAACACATCGGTTGCGAGCAGTCCATATTTTAATATGTTCCTTGTGGCACAGGTCAAGGCACACGATAAAGGCTTTTTGTCGATGGAAATTGATATTGAGTCCATGTTGGAAAACAGAGGCGATATTCACCATTTGTTCCCGAAAAATTACTTGATAAAAAATGGAATTGTGCAAGCACAATACAATCAAATTGCGAATTATGCTTTTATTCAACAGGAAATCAACATTAAAATTAAAGATAGTTCGCCAGCCCACTATATGACTGAAGTGATAGGGCAATGCAATACGAAAAAGCCTGTTTATGGTGGAATCATAGAACAAGATAGGCTGGCTGAAAATCTTAAACAGAATTGTATTCCAGACGGATTTGAAAGCATGGAGATTGGCGACTATCAGGATTTTCTACAAAGGCGTCGGGAACTGATGGCCGAGAAAATACATCAATACTATGCTTCTCTCTGATTTCAAAGGCGAAACTTGATATAAAGGGATGCACTTCGCAATGCGGTCTCTCTGGGCGGTGACAGTGACACCCTTGCCTGCATCACCGGCGGCATTGCCGAAGCTTTTTACGGGATGCCGCAGGAACTGCGGGACGAGACTTTGAAACGTCTGCCGGAGGATATCTGGGAAGGATATGGGCTGTTTCGGTGGAACATCGGCCAGAGATAAGACATTCGGAGAACCAAGGAGCAGATACAACACACTCGTGATGTGAAGTATCTGCTCCTTGGTTTTTAATAAGACTCGATGGAGGGCGTCTTGCATCGGCCTGAAAAATCCGATATACTGAACCCAGAGAGTATATCGAATTTTTTGGGAAAAGGAGAGAACGGTATGGAACATCTTTATGAAAAGGCACTGGAAAGTGCGGAATATATCAAGACGCACACGAAAAAGCGCCCGAAGATCGCGGTGGTGCTGGGCTCCGGCCTTGGCAAGCTGACCGCGGACTTTACGGACACGGAAGAACTGTCCTACAAGGATATCCCCAACTTCCCGGTATCCACGGTGGCAGGACACAAAGGCGCATTGTTGGCTGGCAAGCTGGGGGACACGGAAGTCTACGCCATGGAAGGCCGCTTCCACTTCTATGAGGGCTACTCCATGAAGGAAGTCTGCTACCCGTTCTATGTGTTCAAGCTGTTGGGCGTGGAAAAGGTGGTGTTGACCAACGCCTGCGGCGGCATCAACCGGGAGTTTGCGCCGGGCACCCTGATGCTCATTACCGACTTCATCAACATGATGGGCACGAACCCCCTCATTGGCCCCAACGATGAGCGCTTCGGCCCCCGCTTCCCGGACATGACCGAACCTTACAGCCTGGAACTGCGGAACCTTGCCAAGCAGACCGCCGATGAACTGGGCATTGCCTACAAGGAGGGCGTTTACATGGGCTTTATGGGCCCTTGCTATGAAACGGCGGCTGAAATTCGCGCCTTTGCGGGGATGGGAGCCGATGCCGTGGGCATGAGCACCGTGCCGGAAACCATGGTATGCAACTACATGGGCATGAAGGTACTGGCCGTCAGCTGCATCACTAACATGGCCACCGGCATCCAGACGGTCAAGCATAGCCACGCCCGCGTGCTGGAGATCGCAAATCAGGCAGGCGATACCCTGTGCCGATGGCTGGGTGCGGTGATTCAGAGAATGGAGTAAAAAAGATATACCGTGAATGATTGAAAGCCATCGATCAAAATTTCCGGGCATCGCTGCGGACGGCAGAGGAACGCTCCGTAGCTGGTACAGGCAGTCAAGGAAAAACGCGGTGCGACCATCTGCAAAGACCTGAAGGGCATCAAGGCCGATACGGTGCTGTGCCCCTGCCCGGAGTGCGTCCGCAATGCAGTGCTGGCCTTGGGTGCTGGATGAGCAGTCGAAAATATGAAACAGGCGTGCAGAAAACAACCCTTCTGATCACTTTTTGCTGAAAAATTGCTGCGAAAAGCAATATACCTATTGACATGGTATGTAAATGGGTATATGATACAGGCAATTCGTCGAACAAAAAAGTGAAAGGAAGGGTTTTGTTATGCCCAGAATCAGCGAAATCAACCCGGAAACTGCACCGGAAGCGATCCAGAAAATCATTGCAGACCATCTGGCGGACGGCCACGCTCTGACCGCAGAAAAGCGCACATTGCTCCACAATGCAGCGGCATTCAATGCTGTGGAGGCCGGTTCTTATGCGCTGGATGATGAACTGCAGCGGCTCATCGGCAAGCGTGCAGCCGATTTTTACGAATATGCTATTTCCCAGAAAAACGGCTGCCTTGTGTGCAGCATTTACTTCCAGAATCTGCTCAAGAAAAACGGCATCGACTTTGAGAATTTTGCATTCACTCCCAAAGAGGAGATCCTGATCGAATACGGTCAGGCCATTGCAGAGGACCCCAAGCATGTGCCGGAAGAGCTGTTTGCAAAGCTGAAGGCAAACTTTACGGAGGAAGAGATCGTGGTCATCACGGCGATGGGCGTGATGATGATCGCCAACAACTACTTTAACGACATTCTGGATGTGACGCCGGACAAGCTGGTTTGAGCCGAAGATCGGGAGGGAAGAGCAATGGCAGGACTGGTGCATTCCATCGAGGAACTGGTGGGGCGCACCCCGCTGATGGAGCTGGACCGCTTTGAGCGGCAGCAGCAGTGCGGGGCGCACCTGCTGGCAAAGCTGGAGTTCTTCAACCCAACCGGCAGTGTGAAAGACCGGGCTGCGCTTTCCATGCTCAATGCTGCGGAAGAAGCCGGACTGCTGAAACCCGGCGGTACCATAGTGGAGCAGACCAGCGGCAACACCGGCATCGGTCTGGCCGCGTTTGCAGCAGAGCGTGGGTACAAACTGGATATTTTTCTGGAGCGGGGTGCCTCGCTGGAGCGGCGGCTGATGCTGCTGGCCTACGGGGCACGGCTTCTGGATTACAAAGATGCCACCGGGGAGCGTCCGGAGACGAAGCGCACCCACCCCTGGCAGGAGCCAGAGCGGGAGGCGACGCTGGATGAGATCGCAGCCTACTGCCGCCGCACCGGAGCTTACTTTAACAATCAGGCGGCAAACCCGGCGAACCCCGAGGCGCATTACCGCACCACTGGGCCGGAGATCTGGCAGGATACAGAAGGCCATGTGGATATTCTGGTCTGCATGGCGGGCACCGGCGGCACGGGTTTTGGCACAGCAAGTTATCTGCGCAGCCGCAACCCGAATCTGCAAGTGGTTCTGGTGCAGCCCCATCCGGACTCCCGCCTGACCCCGGAGCACCCGGATGCGCAGATCATAGATGGCGTTTTGCCGGCGTATGATGTGCCGGAAAGCGCACTTTCCGACTATCTGCGGCCAGACTGGAGCGATGCGTGCATCAATGTCCGCACCGAGGAAGCCTACGAAACGGCCCATGAGGTGCTGCGGGCGGAAGGACTGTTTCTTGGCACATCGGCAGCAGCGGCTTTGCACGCAGCGGTGCAGGTGGGCCGCAGACCGGAGAATCAGGGAAAGAACATCGTGGTCATCGTCCCGGACAACGGCATGAAATATCTGTCTACGCCGATGTACCGGCAGAAATGATAAAAACACGATGATGCGACTGAATTTTGAAAAGATTGCATAGGATTTTATAAAAGTATTATTCTTTCATGAATTTTAGCACTCTTCTATTGACACTGCTAATGAACGGTGCTATAACAGTGGCGTGCTCAGGAGGAAGGGCAAAAGGAGAGCAGCGAGGCTCCCCGGAAAGCCCTTCTGAATGGACGCTTCAGATTTTTTGCCCCGACCCGAACGCCGGGATTGGAGGAATGATTTATGCTTATGCCGACTGTTTTCCATGAAAACCTGTTCGATGATTTCTTCGATCCGTTCTGGAATGACGCTGCACTGGAACGTATGATGAACCGTGAGGCTCGTGATACCTTTGGTAAGCGCGGTGCAAACATGATGAAGACCGATGTCAAACAGACGGACAACGGCTACGAAGTAGCGGTTGATCTGCCGGGCTGCAAGAAGGAAGACGTTCAGATGGATCTGAACGACGGCTACCTGACCATTCAGGCAGTGCGCAGCCACAGCAACGACGAAAAGGATAAGAAGGGCCGCTATCTGCGGCGCGAATCCTTCTCCGGCACTTGCGCGCGCAGTTTCTACGTGGGCGATGTGAAGAAGGAAGACATCCACGCAAAGTTCGAGGATGGCATCCTGCACATCGAGCTGCCTGCTCCTCAGCAGACGAAGGCTTTGCCTGAGAACCCGAACCTGATCGAGATCGAGTAAAACGCCGGTCGTGTGCGCCAAGGCACAACGCACATAAGGTGGCCCCGGAGAGCTGTAACAAGCCCTCCGGGGCCATTTTTGTTTCCCGACATCTTTTCCGCAGCGGCAAGGCGTGGTAGAATAATGGCAGAACCAATCCACAGGTGAGAAAATCGAACTTCAGCCTGAAATGCGGAGCCGTTGCATCGAGCATCGCACATGATTCCCATAACCTGATTGTGGCAGGGGACAACGATACCGATATGATGCTGGCCGGCAACACTGTGCGGAAAAACAAAGGCGGACTTGCGTTTGTGGCAGATGGACAGGTCGTGGCAGAACTTGCGCTTCCGGTGGCCGGATTGATGAGCACCGAAAGCGCAGAGAGTGTTGCGGCGAAAATGCAGGCGCTGAACGATGCCCTCAAGGCACATGGTGTAGCGGAAGATATCGGCATCTTTATGACCCTCGCCTTCGTCAGCCTTCCGGTTATTCCAAAACTCAGACTGAATACATACGGCATCATCGATGTAGCGCAGCAGAAAGTCGTTCCGGCTGTTTTTTAATAGGCGATAACAAAAATACTGCCGGAGACCGACCCGAATGGTCCGTCTCCGGCAACAGAACAGTTCGTTTCTACTCTTAGAAACGAGCCGCATCAAGAGAAAAATTGACGGAAATTCTTATTTGATAAATTGGAATTTGTAGAGGGGGTGTGATTATATGAAAAACAATAGCCCACAAAAGCGGGCTGCCATTTCTTGGATCATTTTGATGATAGGAATATTGCTCGCAGTAATAGGAGCAATGACGGCAAAGGAGTACAGAGTAAACCTATGCCTGCTAATCGGTGCAATGGTTGTTGTTGGTGGTATTGTATATCATCTCACCATGATGAAATGTCCTTATTGCGGTTGCTCGCTTGTTGGTTATAGGCCGATCCCTAAAGAATGTCCAAAGTGTCATAAAAAATTTGAAGAATAAGTTCGCGTTTATCAAGGTGAACATTTAAGTATTAAAAACGGGAGTGAAAACAAATGATGACCATTGCACAGATCATGGAAAAGATGATCGCCTTTTCCGAAGGGAATATCCATGACATCACGCACCTGAGCTGCGTGTGGACCTATGCCAAAACCATTGGTGAGCTGGAGGGGCTGGACGCAGACACGCAGTTTATTCTGGAGGTGGCGGCCATCACCCACGATATCGCCTGCCCGCTCTGTCGCAAAAAGTACGGCAACACCAATGGTAAATATCAGGAGCAGGAGGGTGCCCCGCTGGTGCGGGAGTTCTTGGCGGATACTGGCATGACAGCAGAACAGATCGACCGGGTGGCCTATCTGGTAGGGCACCACCATAGTCCGGCGCAGATCGACGGCATTGACTATCAGATTCTGATTGAGGCAGATTATATCGTCAATGCGTCCGAAAGCGGGTACGACCAGCAGGCAATCCGAACCTTTATGGAACATACGATGAAGACGGCAGCAGGTATCCGGCTGACGAAAACAGTGTTTGGAGTGTAAAAATGATTCAGAAGCATTGCTTTGAATGCGGTACGGCATTGATTGAAAAAGAACTGGAAGAAGAGGGCATTGTGCCTTATTGCCCGAAATGCCAGCAATACCGGTTCCCGATGTACAATGTGGCAGTCAGCATGATTGTTGTGGATGAGGAAACCGGGAAAATTCTGCTCATCCAGCAGTACGGCAAGCCCTCTTATATTCTGGTGGCCGGGTATGTGAACCGCGGTGAGGCAGAAGAACACGCTGTGGTGCGGGAAGTCCGGGAAGAAACCGGGTTGGAAGTAAAGCACCTCCGGTTCAACCGTACCAAGTTTTTTGAGCCGTCTAACACGCTGATGTGCAACTTTACGGCTTTCGTCAGAACCGCAAAGGCGCTGCATATCAACCACGAAGTGGACCGCTGCAAGTGGTTCACCCCGCAGGAAGCCAGAGAAAACATCCGTCCCAACAGCCTTGCAGCGGAATTTTTGAATGCGTATCTGGACGAAGTGGGGAATAAGCCGATGGAGATGTGATTCGTGGCTGTACCACGGGAATTTTGACGGAAAGTATGGAAAAAAGTTGGTTCGGCCTGTTTCGGTTGACCTTTTTATAAAGAATCGATATATTGATACTATATAGTATTAATAAGTATCAACTGCGAGGTGGACAGAATGGATGGGGCACAGTTTGCCAAAATGCTTTCAGATAAGCATTTGTTTGAACTCAATCGGATGGAATACAAGTACTCGACTGTCAGTGTCAAAGAATTTGCCGAATTGCTGCGGCAAAACTTTGCGCAGCCTCTGCCGTTGACTGATTTTTCTGGAAATAAGCTGTTTTACCTGCCGAACCTCGCGCAAATTTCAACAAATGGTATGAAGCAGTTGCTCTCTGTCCCTGTCAGTGGACAAAACTTCGGTTTGTCGGCGATGACCGAGGAAATTTATGCTACTTTTCAAATTGAAAGTATCCGCTCGACCCGCAGCAGTATCCGTTATATCCTCGATGGTTATGCCCCTCGTGATGAACAAGAAGCTCGCATCTATGGTATGAAGCGCGGACTGGAGTTTATCGCGAATCGTCAGAATACGATCACCGAGGAGAATCTGCATCACCTGTATCAGATCAGCACAGGGGATTATCTCCCGGATGAAGATCGATTACTGCCAAACCACTTTTATCGGCATGGCGAGGTTTTTATTGTGGGCGGTGAAGAACCCAGACCGGGACTTCCGGCAGAGCGGCTTCCCGGTGCCATGAAATGTCTTGTCGATTTTGCGAATGCCAATGACGGCATCAATGAGCTGCATAAGGCTGCCATTCTGCACTTTGCCTTTGCGTACTACCACCCCTATTTTGACGGGAATGGACGCACTGCACGGCTATTCCACCTCTGGTATCTTGTTCAGCAGGGCTATCCTGCGGCACTATTCACGCCGTTTTCCCGATACATCGCTGAAAACAAGGACGCATATTACAAAGCCTACAAACGCGTGGAGAGAAATGCTCTGATTTCCGGCTATACGGATGTGACTCCCTTTCTGTTCTACTTCTGCAATGAGGTCTATAACCGCCTGCAGGTGGATGCAGTCCCGCCGAAAACTGATCTTGAGGTATATCAAACTGCTCTTGCGGAAGGAAAAATCACAGAAAAAGAACGGCTGCTCTGGGAGTATGTTCTGTCTGCTTATGGTGCAGAGGAGTTTACCACAAAGCAGCTGGAAAAGGATTTCCGAAACGCTGCGTATGCAACCATTCGGACGTTTGTGATGAAATTCCATGAGATGGGGCTGCTTACTGCAAGAAAAGCAGGAAACAGGGTGTTCTATCATGTCGGTGGGACTTCTGACGGTCGGCCATTATAATGAATCCAAAAGGAGAACGTTATGAAAACGATTCGTGTTGTGGCCGCTGTGATCTGCGACTCCATGCAGGCAAAACGCAAAATCTACGCCACTGCCCGTGGTTATGGCGACTACAAAGGCCAGTGGGAGTTTCCGGGCGGCAAAATCGAGCCGGGCGAAACCCCGCAGCAGGCTCTGAAGCGGGAAATCGAAGAAGAACTGGACACGGAAATTGCTGTGGGGGATTTAATTGGTACACTCGAGTACGATTATCCGACGTTTCATCTTTCCATGGACTGCTTCTGGTGTGAAGTGGTTTCCGGCGAGCTTGTGCTGAAAGAAGCGGAAGCTGCGCGGTGGCTGACGAAGGAGGAGTTTGATTCCGTTCCGTGGCTCCCGGCGGATCAGACCATTTTGGATGTTATCAGAAGCTCAATGCAGCCAGTGAAACCACTCCATACCAGCGAATATGACAAAGAACCTCTGCAGAGATGCTGAGTGTTTACGGCATGAAGGATGAACTGCGCCGTCCTATGATGCTGCTGGTGAAAGCCGCTATTCCGAAAAAATCTAAAACAGAGGCCTCCGAATCTTTTCCTAATAAGAAAGAGATTCGGAGGCCTTTATTGGTTGATTTAGCTAACAGTCGTGTCGAAAGACATCCCGTCTGAGGGCAAAGCGAAGGTTTTGCTTTTCAGGCGGGATTTTTTTGCTTTTTGGGACTGTTATATACAATATATGGACTAAGAGGGTGGGTGACTTGGACTACGAGTCCATAAACTTTTGCTCGAAAGTACGATACACTATTGTCACGGCAGCGGCCCAGCTCCGAAAGGGAGCGGGAGCCGCAGCCGGGCGGACCTTGAAAATTGAATATGCAGCTTCAGGTACTTCCAGATAATGATACTTCCGTAATTCGCGGCCCGGTCATAAAGAAGACGGGGTGGCCGAGAGGCCAATGGAGTGGTGCAAATCCAACGCCTGAATGTTTCCATTTCTCAGGGGTGCCGGGGGCAAATTAAGAGAAACCATACAAAACCTTTTCCAAACGCCGTTCGAGGGTAACCACGGACGGCGTTTTTATATATCAGCGAAAAGGAGTACGCAAATGAACCGTAAGACCACAAAAAAGGTGGATGAATCCACCCTGACAACTTTGTGCGCCGTCTGCCGAGGGGCATTTTTGGACGCAAAGGGCGTCCGTCTCCGCAGAGCCGACCCCAGGCAGCTCGTCAAGGATGTCTGCACGTATTGCCAGACACGATATGGGTTTGACTACTACGTTCAGCCCATTGTCCGTAAATCGAAAATGACCGGAAAGGAGAACCGACGTGAAACTGAGCCAGCTTAAAATTGACCCGGAGTTCCAAAACAAAATTCCGCCGCTGCAGTTTGAGGAAGAACAGCAGCTTGAGCAGAACATCATTGCCGAGGGTCGTCTTCTGAATCCCATCATCACATGGAATGGCTATATTTTTGATGGACAGAACACGGTGGAAGCCCGTCGAACCTGCAACGGTGGCAAGGATGTGACGATTCGCTGCAAAGTCTTCTACGGCCTTACCAAAGAAGACGAAGCAACGCTGTTTGCGATTCAGACGGGCAATGCTACCTGCCTGACGGCGGGCGAACGCCTTCGTGCAAATCTGGTGGCCGAAAACCCGGATGCACTTTACTTTGTGGGGATCACGTCGAATGCCGGTGTGGAATTTGCCTATGACGGCATCCGGGCACCCTGGAAAATCTACTGCATCGAAACGGCATACGAGCTGTACAAGCAGTATGGCTGTGAGCGCTACGTCGAGATGCTTCACATCATCAACGAGGCGTGGAAGGGCAATGTGGATTCCTACCTTGCCGGTGTAATCCGTGGTGTGGCCCGCTTCATCTCCGTATACGAGGGCGAGTACAGCCGGGAGCGCCTGGTGCAGCAGCTGGCAAGGACACATCCGAAAACCATCACGCAGCTGGCTCAGAAAGACACCGGCAGTTCTGCAAACCGCCACATGCGGCAGATTCTCCGCATCTATAACGGTGCCAGCCGTGAGATGAGTCTGCCGCTGAAAAACTGACAGTTTCGTTTTACCTCCTGAACAACAGCCGTCGTGGTATCCGTCTGCGGCGGCTGTTTCTTACATAAAAAGGAGGTTGATTTTTATGTTACCGAACAATTGGAGATATCTCAGGGGGGGACATCTACTATGCAGACATGGAGCCGCATATCGGCTCGGAACAGGGCGGGAAACGCCCTGTGGTAGTTCTGCAGAACAACATTGGAAACCGTCATTCGCCTACATTGATCGTTGCAACTGTTACCACCCGGACGGAAAAGAAGAAAAACCAGCCCACCCATGTGCTGGTGGATTCCAACCCGGCCTTTGAAGAACCGTCCATGATTCTTCTGGAGCAGATCTTCACGATCGATAAATCCCGCATCGAACGCTTTATGGGCTATGCCAGCAAGGCTGAAATGCTCCGCATTGATATGGCTTTGCTGGTCAGTCTGGCTCTGAACGTTCTGAGCGGAAACCGCAGCGAATAGCGGACAACCAGTAACCCGTAAAAATGAGGTGATAGCGATGTAATCGGAGGTGAGTGAGCCATGCGAAAGAGTGCCCCCATTGAAGTGGTGGTACATTACCCCAAAACGAAAGAGGGATTGGACGAACTCGGAAAACGGGTCGCAACCGCCCACGCCAACTATGTGATCGAAAAAATCGACCGTCTGAACTGCCCCACATGGCAGAAGCTCGAATTGCTGCAGGCGGTGATCGATACTACCAAAGGAACTTACAAACCCAAGGAACACCAAAAGCCCGGCTGGCAGCCGAGCCGATAAACAAAGCCCCACGCTCAACACTGCCTCTGAATCTGACCAGAGACGGTCAGATTCAGAGGCAGTGTTGAGCGTGGGGCTTTTTGTGCTACATAAGTTTTTGGAATTTTGTTGACAAAATAAAATCATTGATTGTTGGCGGCCAATATGGTATTCTTTTTGCAAGGGAAGGTGAAGTGCATGAATCGTCGCAGCGTGAAAATTATGAGAAGAAAAGCAGGGGGAACAGCAGGAAAGAATGCAGAAAAGTATTCGGTCAATCTCCCGGCAGTGTGGCTTCGTGCGATGGGAATCCAGAAAGATAACCGGGTAGAACTTTCTTTTGACGGTGAAAAAATCACCGTCCGACCGCTTGCATCAACAGACTCGGAACTGTTCCGCAGAAATGCAGAACAGAAAGGACATCAGCTGAAAGAATATCGATATTATGACGGAGATACGTTGTGTACCGTGATTTTGGCAGATCTTACAGCGGAGCAGATCTGCATCGAAAACAAAGTTGACGAAATACTGGATACTGCGTTTGGTGTGAACGAAACGCCCTCATGGGAAGACTTCCTGGCCTTTCTGGCAGACCGATGCATTCCGAAAACACGAAAGGGCTTGGATTACTATCTGGATGCTGTTGGCGTTCCGGAATATGACCCGGTTCTGCTTGTTGAAAAGACGCAGGGAAGAATGGCGGAGGATCACAAATGGCTGGAAATTATTTGACGCTGCATATTACCCAAAACAGTTTCGCTTTTTGCTGAAAGAGCGTATCGAAACCGTCCTGATGGGGCAGCAGAAAAAGCTTTTTGAAAAGTAAAAGCTCTTGCGTCCCGTGAAAAAAGAAGGTAATATAAATACAGAGCAAGACACAGAACGCAGGGAGGGATGAAAATCATGTTTTACGAGATCATGCACCGGGAAAGCTGTGTGGCACAACTCAGCACGACAGGGGAATGCAAGATCTGCCTCGAGGATTTCATGCCCTATGATCTGGTTCTGGTGGAATCGGATGATTTTGACGAGCGCATCAATAATGTAACGAACTTTTACTATTGGTGCGCCTCCCGGATGTTGACGTTGGATCGCACCTACGCCAAGGAAATCCTGAACAGTATCGGTGCATCTCAGAGTGTTACGGACAGGGAACGAGCACAGATTGCATTATCCTACCACTGTCTGTCTTTGCTGGATGTGTTCTGGGTGAAAGAAGAAAACGAGAAGATTCGATTCGAGGATATCAACCTTTTTGCACACTCCTTAAGCAATGCGCTTGTGGATATTGCGCTGCGGGGGCACCAAATGACGGTGACAAACGCCCATCTTCTGGCAAATGACCTGTCTACGGGCGGCTTGTACCCCAAGGCGTGGGTGCGAAAAGAGGATGGCTTCTATCTTTACAAGGATGGTGGCAGGGAAGCGGTGGAACGTGAAGTGCTGGCAAGCAAAATTTGCCGGTGCTTTGACTGCCATCAGGTACTGTATGAGCAGGGGATGTTTGAAAATGAGCCGGTTTCTATCAGCAAAATCATGACATCTCAGCGATACAGTCTTGTGACCTATGCAGCCTATGACGTCTACTGCACGAACCATGATTGGAACACGCTGGATAAGATCTTAGAGTTGGATGCTCCCAGCTACTATATGATGAACATTCTGGATTATCTGGTGGGCAATACCGACCGTCATTGGGAAAATTGGGGTCTGCTGGTAGACAACGAAACCAATCAGCCCATCCGTCTGCATGACCTGATGGACTTCAACCGGGCGTTTCAGCAGTACGACACGCCAGAAGGCGCAAACTGTCTGACCGTGGGAAAACGCCATCTGAGCCAAAAAGATGCTGCAGTGGAAGCGGTGCGGAACATCGGACTGAACCAAGTCCGTCAGGTGGAGCACACCGTATTCTCCGAGCATCTGGCATGGAAAGCAACGTTTGAAGAACGACTGCGTGTTTTACGGAACGCCATGTAAGTCAGAGCGAATATCAGAATAATTGAAACAGAATGATTCCATAACGAAAGCCCGTCTGCGCTGCCACATATCGTGGCTTGCAGACGAGCTTTTTCGTTTGACCGGAGAAAAATTACCATACCTCACATGCGAAGCATAGATGGAAAATCGGAACCAAGGTTTTCCACCAGATGGCAAAAGCACTTCTGACTGATGGTCTTTTGTCCGCTTTCCCAGCAGCGGATGCTTGTCCGGCTGACCTTCGCATGGTCGGCAAGCTGCTGACGGTTCCATCCCTTTGCCTCCCGGTACATAGTTGTTAGATTGTATGAGCCGGGGCGCGGATAGTTGCCGGAGAAGCCTTTTGTGCGCGGTATCTTTTCCGCAGGGAAAAAGCGTGGTATACTGAGGGGGAACAATCGAAAGTTGGAGGATACACGCATGAAAATTGTAATCATTAATGGAAGTGCCAGAAAAGGAAATACGCTGGCAGCAATCAATGCATTTATAAAAGGAGCGTCAGAAAAGAATAAAATTGAAATCATTGAACCCGACAAACTCAACATTGCACCATGCAAGGGATGTGGTGTCTGTCAATGCTCTAAGGGATGCGTCGATAAGGATGATACAAATTCTACAATTGATAAAATTGCTGCCGCAGATATGATTCTTTTTGCTACACCAGTTTATTGGTGGGGAATGTCAGCACAATTGAAACTTATCATTGATAAGTGCTACTGCCGTGGATTGCAGTTAAAAAACAAAAAAGTTGGCACAATTGTTGTAGGTGGTTCTCCCGTAGGCAGTATCCAGTATGAGCTGATTGATAAGCAGTTTGACTGTATGGCAAAATATCTTTCATGGGATATGCTTTTCAAAAAATCATATTACGCAACAGCCAGAGATGAACTTGAAAAAAATAAGGATTCCATGAACGAACTTGAGTGGATCGGGAAAAATTTATAAAGCACACACCAAATTCCCGTTTACCGAGTGACGAAAACAATACATCCTTCTGCGGACAACCCAAAACAGTTGTCCGCTTTTTTGCAAAGGAAAAGAACACCACCGAGAAAACCCGGACACGATAAACGAATACCGCCGAGGAGCTTTCCTTTTTTGGAAAGGCACCCTCGGCGGATTTTTTCGTTTTTGCAAAGCCTGATTTACTCGGCGTTCTCCGGTTCCTGCTCTGCGGGCTTTATGGTCTTGACCCGCAGGGCGAAGTACAGCAAATGACCAACCCACACCACTGCAATGCAGACCCTGCCGATGGGGGCATTTTTCATGCAAAGAAAGCCGATTGCCATAACAACGGTGACCATTGCGATGATTTTGCATTTTGTTCCGGCTGTCATGGCTTTTTTCTGAACAAAGCTGTCCAGATGCTTTTTGTATAAGTTCGTACCTACGAACCAAGCGTGCAGTTTTTGGGAGCTTTTTGCAAAGCAGAGCAGGGTAGCCATGTAGAAGGGGACCGTGGGCAGAATGGGAAGCACGATCCCCACAGTGCCCAGAACCATGCAAAGAAAGCCCAGTACGATCCAAAATGCTTTTAATAGTCTTTTCATCATCTTCTCCTGTTGATTTTTGGTGCTGCTGCAAGGCAGAAATTATTTAGAATGTTAGCTGCAACTAACTCCTTGCTTTGTGAAAAGCCGCCCATTGGCGACTTTTCTGGAGAGATAATACGATATTCCGGAAACTTTGTCAAGATACATTTTGCGGAGCAATGCACCTGTTACCCGTATATTTTCCCCACGATCTTTCCGCGTGCTGCAGCAGGCTCAGGAATTTATACTGTTGCCAGAGCGTAAGAGTAAGAAGAAACGGCGGCTTTGCTTGCAGAGTAGAAGGTCTGGAACGGAATGTGCGCTACGGCAGCAACGGAGCTTCCTCCGGTAACAATGATCACCTTGTTGTTTTCTCCCACCATGATTTTCCTCCTGAAAATGTTGATCTGGTTCGAGTATACCGCATCGCAGGGCGGCTGTCTATACGGATAGCCGGATCGTGGAAAAGTACAGGAATCAACTTGCGTAAATTTTCACGCAGATTGGCCTCTCTTTTTTACACAGCCAACGTCTGGCAGGACTTGAAATGACAGTGTGGGGGGAGGTATAATATAAAATATTGCAGTGTGCCTTGTGAGATACAACGGAAGCGCTGGAATGGAAGGAAACAGCGGAATCAAAACCCTACGAGGATGAAAATGAAATTCGATAGAAGACTTACAGATGAAATCTACACTTCCGATACGGTAAGGCTGGGAAAAAATGCATTTCAGGCCATGCAGGAGACGCTCTATCATAATGGCGGTGTCGGAACCATTACCGGGTACTATGATGCCGAATTGTCGATCCTGTCGGTCAGTAATCTGTTGCTGCATAATCTGAACCACAGCTATGCATCCCTGATGGAGCAGACAAAGGGTTCGCTGAAGAATCTTTTCTATAAGAGAGATGCCGCATTCCTCGACAATGCGCGCTTTCGTCAGATTCAGGGCGAAGGGGAAGGCCGGATCCTCACGGCAGATGGCTCTCCCGTCTATGTGCGTCTCTACAAAAAAGATGCAGTCGATACGGATGGAACACCGATCTGGATCATGTCAGTACAGATGAACTGGGCGTATGAGAACCTTGCGCTGGTCAATGAATCCATCCATTCTGCACTATGGTATTTTGAGTGTAATGAAAACGGTGAGATCGTTCATGTAAACTGGAGCCATGCGTTCCGGCAGATCCTTGGATATCATGACATTCTGGATTTTCCGAACAAACTGGATTCATGGTCGAATCTCCTGCACCCGGAGGACTATGACCGGGTAATGCAGCTGCTTTTGGAAACGATTGCGGACAAAACCAATACTACAAAATATAATGTTGAGTACCGACTGAAAATGCAGGATGGCCAATACCACTGGTTCCGGGCATCGGCGGAGGTGATACGCCGTCTGGATGGCTCGGCCAATCGAATTGCCGGAATCATCAGCAACATTGACGCGGAAAAAAGAAGCCGGATGCAGGCGCAGCGGGCAGCGGCATTTCACCGTGCATTTACCAGCGCAAACCTCTGTGAATACTATGTAAATCTGGAAAAGAATACCTTTGATACTTTCAAAGTGGAGCCTTCTTTGATGACGGCCTTTGAGCAGAACCACACATGGGATGGATTGGTCAGATTCCTTGTGGATAACTATGTGGTGGAAGAGGACAAAAAGTCTGTAACGAATTTCTATAATCGCGCCTACATCACGGAAAAATTAAAGGGGCTTGAGACGGAGCTGCGTCAGGAGTGCCGCATCGTTCTGAATGGAGAGGAACGATGGGTCAGCAACGTGGTCATGCGCGGCGAGATCGAAGATTCCGAATATGCGATGATTTTTCTGCGGGACATCACAGAGTCCAAAGCAGAGACGGCACGGCGGATGCAGATGGCCTCAGATAACGCATCGATGGATCTTTTGATCAAG
The DNA here is from genome assembly GCF_023347235.1 of Faecalibacterium sp. I4-1-79. Classification (GTDB taxonomy): domain Bacteria; phylum Bacillota; class Clostridia; order Oscillospirales; family Ruminococcaceae; genus Faecalibacterium; species Faecalibacterium tardum. The sequence continues at coordinate 1,077,505 of NZ_CP094467.1, forward strand.
AGTATGGTGCATCTGCTGGACCGCTTTGTCGTCTGCGATCTGGAGAATGACCGGTATCGGTTCTATAATCTGCAAGGTGAAATGATATACGCGCCGACGGGAACCTACCATGATTTTGTGGAGCAGGTGGTTGCAAAGTATAAGACACTGGAACCGCTGGACGCATTGGCTGCTTTGATTTCACCGGAAAATATCCGCAAGAATTTGCAGGATGAGAACGACATCTACAAATTTGAATACTGCTCCATAGATGAGAACACCTATAAGATCGCTTCCTTCATTCCGCTGGAGTGGGATGGCACAAAGCTGGTCAAAGCACTGTTGGCATCTATGGATGTGTCACAGGAGAAAAAGGCCGAGATTGAATCCCATAAGGCACTGAAGGATGCGTACCGGGCGGCGGAAAACGCAAGCCGCGCCAAGACGGAATTCCTCTCCAATATGTCCCATGATATCCGTACACCGATGAATGCAATCGTTGGCTTGACCGCCATTGCGGGTGCGAATATCGAGAGTCAGGACAGGGTGGTCGAGTGCCTTGGCAAGATCACAAAGTCGAGCCGTCATCTGTTGGGACTGATCAATGAAGTGCTGGATATGGCCAGAATCGAGAGCGGGCGAATGAGCCTTGCCGAGGAGGATTTCAGCCTGCCGGAGCTGGTCGATAACCTGCTCACCCTCACAAAACCGGCAATCGACGAGCACCACCATCAGCTCGAAGTCCATATTGAGCACATTGAGCACGAAGCTGTCTGCGGCGACAGCCTGCGCATCCAGCAGATCTTTGTGAACCTGATGAGCAACGCCGTCAAGTACACCCCGGATGGAGGAAACATCACCCTTACGATCAAGGAAAAACCGAACGGCTTCTCGGAGCTTGGCTGCTACGAGTTTTCCATCGAGGACAACGGCATCGGTATGACGCCGGAATTCCAGAAGATCATGTTCGAGCCGTTCAGCCGGGCAGACGACCACCGGACGACCAAGGTGCAGGGCACCGGTCTTGGCATGGCCATTGCAAGAAACATCGTTAACCTGATGAATGGTGACATTCAGGTCGAAAGCGCTCCCAACAAGGGAACGAAGATCACGGTCACGGTCTATCTGAAGCTTCAGGAGAACGAGAAGGAACAGGAAAAAGAACTGCTCGATCTGCCGGTACTGGTCGTGGACGATGACAAGACCTGCTGCGAAAGCACCGTTGCAACCCTTCAGGAGATCGGCATAGCGGGCGAATGGGTTCTGACCGGCAAGGAAGCCGTGGAACGTTGCGCGGCGCGGCACAAGACCGGCCGCGACTATTTTGCGGTGATCCTGGACTGGAAAATGCCGGCAATGGACGGCATCGCAACGGCCAGAAGGATTCGGGAATGCGTCGGGGAGGACGTCACGATCATCATCCTGACTTCCTTTGATTTCAGCGAGATCGAAGAAGAAGCCAGAGCAGTGGGCGTGAATGCGTTTATGGCAAAACCGCTGTTCCGCTCCCGTCTGACGGCAACTCTGCGGCAGTTTACATCCGGGAAGAAGGAGAAAAACGCCCGGAACTATCTGGAAGACTTTGCGAAGGAAAACTATGCGGGTAAGCGGATTCTTCTTGTGGAAGATAACGAGCTGAACCGTGAGATCGCAACCGAGATCATAGGCATGACGGGCGTGACCATTGACATTGCCGAAAACGGAAAAATTGCAGTCGAAAAGGTGATGGAAGCACCAGAAAAGTGGTACGATCTCATTTTTATGGACATCCAGATGCCCATCATGAATGGTTACGAAGCCACCGCTGCGATCCGTGCGCTTACCGGCAGCCGGGGCAAAGTGCCCATCATTGCCATGACGGCAAATGCCTTTGCCGAGGACGTACAGCTGGCAAAGAACACCGGCATGAACGAGCATATCGCCAAACCGCTTGATTTGAATAAGCTGAATGATGTGCTGAAACAGTGGCTGTGATCTGTGTATTGCAGTAAGGCGCGTGATAAGGCTGAAGCCCCAATTGCTCCAGCCAATGTCAGAGTTTTTTAATTGTTCATCAAAAATACGTTGGTACGTTTTACACTGTGACGATTCAAAAAACAAAGGAGAGGTGTTTTGCTATGATCTACAAAAAGCAATACGGTCAACCGTTTGATACCGAAAGTGTAGTGGGTTCTTTTTTGCCCATGATGGAAACGATACCCTATCTGACCAAGGAGCCGGATGGTTTCTCCTATGCCATGGAGCCGCAGGATGTTCTGTATGGTCTTGGCGAAAACGTCCGTGGTATCAACAAGCGCGGGTGGGTGTACGAAAGCAAATGCTCCGATGACAGCAACCATACCGAGGGCAAATCCTCGCTGTACGGTGCTTATAATTTTATGATCGTGTCCGGCAAGAATACATTTGGCTTTTTTATCGACTACCCGGGCAAGGTCACCTTTGACTGCGGCTACACCGACCCGGATACCTTACGCATCACGGTGACCGAGGAAAATTACGATTTCTACATCATTGAGGGCGAGAGCCTGACCGATATTGTGCACCAGTTCCGCCAGTTGGTGGGGCGCAGTTATATTCCGCCCAAATGGGCTTTTGGCAACGCCCAGAGCCGCTGGAGCTACATGAACGAGGACGAGGTCCGCGAGGTGGTGGCAAATTACCGTGCCAATAATATGCCGCTGGACGCTGTGGTTCTGGATATTGATTACATGGAGCGTTACAAGGACTTTACGGTGGATGCGCAGCGTTTCCCGCATTTTGCAGACTTTGCCGCCGAGATGAAAGCGCAGGGCATCCGTCTTGTCCCCATCATCGATGCAGGAGTCAAGGTCGAAGAGGGATATGATGTGTACGAGGAGGGCGTGAAAAAAGGCTATTTCTGTACGAATCAGGATGGCACCCCCTTTGTAGCCGGTGTGTGGCCGGGGCTGGTACACTTCCCCGATATGCTCAACCCGGAAGCCCGTGCTTGGTTTGGCAGTCAATATAAAGTTCTGCTGGATCAGGGAATCGAGGGCTTCTGGAATGATATGAACGAGCCTGCGATCTTTTACTCCGAGGAAAGGCTGAAAAAGACCTTTGCCAAAATTGAGGAATACAGCAAGCAGAGCCTGGATATTTCCAGCTTTTTTGCCTTTACCGGCATGGTGAGAGAGCTTTCCAACAACGAAGACGATTATAAGCTGTTCTACCACAACACCAAACAGGGGCGTATGCGGCACGACAAGGTACATAATCTTTTTGGTTATAACATGACCCGTGCGGCAGGCGAGGCTTTTGAGCGGCTGAAGCCGGACAAGCGCATTTTGATGTACTCCCGTTCTGCCTGCATCGGGATGCACCGGTATGGCGGCATCTGGACCGGCGACAACCATTCTTGGTGGAGCCACATTCTGCTTGCGCTGCACATGATGCCCTCCCTGAATATGTGCGGCTTCCTGTACGAAGGCCCCGACATTGGCGGCTTTGGCAGCAATACCACAGAGGATCTGGTGCTGCGCTGGTACGGCTTGGGCATCTTCTCTCCGCTGCTGCGGAACCACTCTGCCAACGGCACCCGCCGGCAGGAACCCTACCGCTTTAAGAACAAGGCCGCCTTTGCTGGTATTTTACAACTGCGCTACCTGCTGCTGCCCTACATTTACAGCGAGTACATGAAAGCTGCCCTGCACGACGGCATGTATTGTATGCCGTTGGCGTTCGCCTTCCCGGAGGACGACTTTGCCCGCCGGGTGGAGGATGAGGTGATGATCGGTGAAAGCCTGTTGATCGCCCCGGTATACGAGCAAAATGCCCGAGGCCGGTATGTTTATCTGCCGGAGGAGATGCTGCAGGTGCGGGTAAAGTACAGTGAAAGCAACCGCATCGAAACCAGCGTGCTGCCTGCAGGCCATCATTACATTCCGGTGGAGCTGGATGAAGTGGTGTTCTTTTTGCGCAAGGGACACCTTCTGCCCCTTGCCAAGGACGGCAAAAAGATCCAGAGCGTTGCCGATGTGGACTTTGCAGATCTGCGCCTGCTTGCCTATGCTCCCGATGGTGCATCCTATGAATACTATACCGATGACGGCGAGACAAAGGATTATGATAAGCCGGAACATTTTGTGCACATCACGCTGGATGCGGATGGAAACGCAAAGTGCGATCGTGCTACGGTCAAAGTAGAAGGATAATCGTCAGTCATTACGCAGTTCCTACAGAGTGACAGCGTTTCAGCTTGAAATGCTGCCACTCTTTTTTGTTGTCTATATCACAGATAAAATAGCGTTTCATCTTGAAAACAGCGTAAAGATTTATTATAATAAAATAAATAGTTGTTACTCTTGCAAAGGAGGGCTGAAGTATGGCAGCACAGCGCACCTATCTGGCAATCGACCTGAAAAGTTTCTATGCCTCGGTGGAGTGCGTAGACCGCCATCTGGACCCCCTGACCACCAATCTGGTGGTGGCAGATGCTTCCCGCACCGAAAAGACCATCTGCCTTGCGGTGTCGCCCTCCCTGAAAGCCTACAAGATACCCGGCAGAGCACGGCTGTTTGAAGCCGTTCAGCGGGTGAAAGAGGTCAACGCCCAGCGGCTGCAAACTGCCATCCGGCAGAAAAAGGCGGTGTGTGGGGAAGATGACAAATACCACTTTGCCGGCACCTCTTTCGATGCCAACGCCCTGAACGCAGACCCGGCGCTGGGGCTGAGCTACATCGTTGCGCCGCCCCGGATGCAGCGATATCTGGACGTTTCCACCCAAATCTACAAGACCTACCTCAAATATGTGTCCCCGGCGGATATTTACCCCTACTCCATCGACGAGGTTTTCATTGATGTGACGGGCTATCTGCCCTATTACCACATGAGTGCCCGTAAGCTTGCCATGACCATGGTGCGGGATGTGCTGACCAACACTGGCATCACCGCAACGGCGGGTATCGGCACCAACCTCTACCTTGCAAAGCTGGCCATGGACATTGTGGCAAAACACATCCCGGCAGACAAGGATGGTGTCCGCATTGCGGAGCTGGACGAGCAGTCCTACCGGTATCTGCTGTGGAATCACCGCCCTCTGACGGATTTCTGGATGACTGGCCCCGGCACTGTCAAGCGGCTGGAAGCCCACGGCATTTATACGATGGGGGATTTGGCACGGTTTGCCATCCACGGAGAAGATCGTCTGTATGAGATTTTCGGCGTGGATGCGGAAATTCTCATTGACCACGCATGGGGCTATGAGCCCTGCGGTATGGCTGAGATCAAAAGCTACAAGCCCAGCACCAACAGCATCAGCGAGGGGCAGGTGCTGACCTGCCCTTACCCCAACGACAAAGCCAAGCTCATCGTCCGGGAGATGGCGGAGATTCTGATGTTCCGGCTCACCGAAAAGAAGCTGGTGACGGAATCCATCACCTTGGAGATCGGCTACGACCGGGAGAACGTGGACAAGGGCGGCTACCGTGGTCTGACCCAGACCGACCGCTACGGCAGAACCATCCCCAAGGCAGCCCACGGCACTATCCGGTTCGATGCCCCTACCAATCTGGGCAGCACGATTATCAACGAAAGCGCAAAGCTGTTTGAGCGCATCACCGACCCGGCGCTGACGGTGCGGCGCATCACCATCAACGCCAACAAGGTCACGCCGGACGAGGGTATCTATCAGGTGGACTTTTTCACGGACACCAAGAAACTGGAAAAGGAGAAAAAACTCCAGCAAGCCATGTTGGGCATCAAGAACAAGTACGGCAAAAACGCCGTGCTGAAAGCCAGCAGCTACGAAGAGGGTGCCACCATGCGCCAGCGCAACGCACAAATCGGCGGTCACAGCGCAGGAGGTTCGGATGGAAAACTACAAAAATAGCAAGATCGGGCGGGAGACCGCCCAAAAGTACGGGGACATCCTAGAGATGGAACGCCCCCAGACCGAAGAATCCCTCCACAAGCACCCCCGCATGACCCTTCAGAATCGTGCCAAGATCTTCTCGCCCTTCTCTCCGCTGCGGGGCTACGACGAGCAGCTTGCCGCAGAAAAGCAGCGCACTGAGCGGGTGACCAAGCGCATTTTGACCGAGGAAGAAATGTCGGCTCTGTCCGATCGGCTGATGCAGGTCACCAAGGGCATGACCATCATGGTGCGGTATTTCAAGGAGGACACTACCCACCCGGAGGTTCCGGCGGTGGGCAACTACATCACCCTGACCGGAAAAGCAGACCGCATCGACCCGGTGTTCCGCACCTTGCAGGTGGGCGACACTGTGGTGCCCTTTGAAGATCTGGTGGAGGTCAGCGGGAAGGGGATCATGGACATTGATGTGTATCTGGGCATCGGGGAAGAATGAGATGACAAAAAATGCTGAAAGAGATGTTTATAGGACAGCTCTTTCAGTAAAATGACCTCAGAAGAAGCAAAACGCACTTCAGACGGAGGAAAATACAATGGCAAACGGTGATTACGGCTATTTCGGCAAAGGGGACACAGGCTATGCCCAGTACATGACGGCCTTCAACCGCAACTTCGGCGGCTCGTCCGGCGGCGGTGGCGGCGGCAGCCACAACAATGGCGGCGGCGGTGGCGGAGACGGAAGCGGCTGCGGCTGCCTTATCGCCATTGCGGTGGTGGTCGTGCTGGTGCTCCTCGGCATGGGAAGCTGAGGGCAGCCCCACGGTGCAGAGCCGCTTGTGGTAAACGGCGGAAAAAACTAAAAAAGCACTTGACCCTGACGTTGCGTCATAGCGTATACTGAGCTTGTCGCAAGGGAGGAAAACGAAATGATGACTGTCAAGGAAGTGAGCAATCTGACCGGGGTGAGCATTCGGACGCTGCAATATTACGATAAAATCGGTCTGCTGCATCCGGCGCATCGAACGCAGGCAGGCTATCGCCTGTATGATGATGCTGCACTGGAACGATTGCAACAGATTTTGCTGTTCCGAGAACTGGAATTTTCACTGGAGGATATCCGAAAAATTCTGAAAAACCCGGAGTTTGACCGGGAAAAGACACTGGAACAGCAGATCACATTGCTGACCCTGAAAAAACAGCATCTGGAAAAGTTGATCGCTCTTGCGGAAAAGATTCGGACAACAGGAGGAAACGTTATGGACTTCGACGCATTTGACACACAGAAGATCAAGGAATACGCAGAACGTGCAAAGAAAGAGTGGGGCGAAACCACAGAGTATCAGGAATTTGAGGCAAAAAACGCCCGGCGGACGCAGAAGGAATCTGGCAGCATCAACGAGCAGTTGATGGGGCTCGTAGCGGCATTCGGAACGCTGCAAACCAGAGAACCGGCAGACCCCGCAGTACAGGCACAGGTGAAAAAGCTGCAGGACTTTATCACCGAGAATTACTATACCTGCACGAAGCCCATTCTGTATCAACTTGGACAGATGTATGGTGCCGGCGGCGAGTTTACGGAGAACATCAACGCTGCCGGGGGAGAAGGTGCGGCAGAATTCGCACAGAAAGCCATTGAAATTTATTGCCAATAAGCAAAATTGCCTTACGTGACCCGGTCACAGAAAATCTAACTAGGAAATGTTATCATATAGCCACAGGAAACACCAACAATATTCCGATGGAGGAATTGAATATGAAGGCAAAATTTTATATCTGTGAGCACTGTGGCAACCTGGTCACCACCATCCACAACGCAGGGGTTCCGCTGGTCTGCTGCGGCGAAAAGATGAAGGAGCTGCTCCCCAACACGGTGGAAGCCAGCGGCGAAAAGCACCTGCCGGTGGCAGAGCTTTCCGGCAGCTCCCTCACCGTCACGGTGGGTGCGGTGGAGCATCCCATGGTGGATGTGCACCACATCCAGTGGCTCTTTGTGGAGACCGAAAACGGCGGACAGCTCCGCTACCTCGCCCCCGGGAAGGCACCCAAGGCGGTGTTTGAGCTGGGCAGCGAAAAGCCGGTGGCGGTCTACGCCTACTGCAATCTGCATGGTCTGTGGATGACGAAGCTGTAAGAAAATAAACAGGCTCCTGCCAGTGGTTGACGCTTGCAGGAGCCCGTTTTGCGTGCAGACGCTTTTCTGTGGAAAGGAAGCATGACACCGTTATTATGAAGAAAAATCTCACAGAGCTTGTTTTTATCCTTGACCGCAGCGGCAAGTCCTCGTCAAAACTCCGGGTGCCATTCATCCCGGATGCCAATGTCGGCACAGACGATCTTTCCGCACAGCGGCGCAGAAGCTTCTGCGATATGCAGCGGTTTATAGCTGTCGAAGGTTACGGTCAAATCTGCATGGGCAGCACCCTCGGCAACCTCCCCGGTATCCGTGTTGATGCCGCTGGGCAGGTCCACGGCCAGCACAAAGGCACCGCCCTTGTGCAGACGGCGTATCAGCCCGCAGGCAGCAAGGCCGGAAGGCCGCAGTTCACCATGGAACCCGGTGCCGTAGAGGGCATCCACAACGGCATCAAAGTCCTGCGTTTCCAGTACAGAACCATCGGCGCAGATGTGCACCGGCAGGGAGTGCAGACGCTCAAAATTGCGGATGGCGTCAACGGTTTTCGGCTCGCCCTCGGCCAGAAGAACGGTTACGTTCCAGCCATCTTTTGCCGCAGCGCGGGCAATCACAAACCCATCGCCGCCGTTGTTGCCCTTTCCGCAGACCACCAGCAGCCTGCCGGGATGCGGGAGCTGCTTTTGCAGTTCAGCGTAAGCCGCCATTCCGGCATTTTCCATCATTTGCAGGTAAGGCAGACCGTGGGCATCCCCGGCCCGTTCGATTTCCTTCATCTGCGCAGCCGTCACAATGCGATGTTTCATGTTGGCACCTTCTTTCTATCTCTATTATAATGGATGAGAATGTTTGGAACAAGATGAAAGATACCGGTGCATAGAATCTGTCCCCGGAGAGTTGGAACAAGCCCTCTGGGGGCATTTTTGCTTTTCACTATCTTTTCCGCAGGGGAAAACCATGGTATACTGAACGCAACGAATCCAAAGTAATAAACCGGGAGGTACAATTATGAAGTGGGGAATTTTAGCGACCGGCACCATTGCCAAAAAGTTTGCATCTACGGTGGAACAGATGGGCGCAGAGGGAGAGCAGCTTGTTGCCGTGGGGTCACGGCGTCTGGAAAGCGCACAGGCGTTTGCGCAGCAGTACGGCATCCCCCGCTGCTATGACTCCTACGAAGCCCTTGCTGCCGACCCGGAGGTGGAGGCCATCTATATCGCCACCCCCAACACCCTGCATTACGAAAACTGCAAGCTCTGCTTGGAGCAGGGCAAGCACGTTTTGTGCGAAAAGCCCTTTACCATCCGCCCGGAACAGGCGCAGGAGCTGTACTGTCTGGCAGAGGAAAAGCACCTCTTTCTCATGGAGGCGTTCTGGATCTGGCTGCTGCCGCTGTACGACCGCCTGCGCGAGATCCTTGCGGCTGGCACCATCGGGGAGCTGAAGCAGATCACCTGTCAGTACGGCTTTGTGGCCTCCGGTGCCCGGAAGGACCGCAAGTTTGATTCCGGTCTGGGCGGCGGTGCGCTGCTGGATATCGGCATCTACAATCTGGGCTTTCTGCGCATCCTCACCGGGCAGGACCCGGAGAAGGTGGAAACCAAAGAGGTGCACATCAACGAGTACGGCACCGACGATTACAGCCGCCTTGCGCTGACCTACCCCGGCGGCTGCAAGGCAGAGTCTGTCCAGACCATCGGGCAGGAGCTGGAGCGCAATGCCCGCATCCTTGGCACCGAGGGCAGTATTTTCCTGCCGGATTTCCAGCACGCCGAGACCATGACGCTGGAAGTGGAGGGCAAAGAGCCGGAGGTCATCCGCTGCCCGGTGGACATCAACGGCTTTGAGTACGAGATCCGGGAAGCAAGCCGCTGCGTCAAGCTGGGGCGTACCGGCAGCGACCGCTACACCCCGCAGGACAGCCTTGCCCTGACCCGCCTGATGTACGACACCCGCATGAGCTGGGGCATGAAGTTTGCGGGCGAGGTGTAAGCGCACACCTTGCCGCAAAGGGCTTTTTTGCGTGCGGAAACCATGGGACACTAAGAACGACAGCTTGGAATTTGGCGAAGGAGTGTGAATGGATGAAAAAGAAAATAATTCTATCAATAGCGTTTCTGATCAGTTTATTACCAATGTTATTTAACCAATATGGCGGATTAAAAGGTGTACAGGAAATTACCGGCTTGATAAATCTACTCAATCCTATTGGAATAGTGTCTGTCATTTTGTTTGTTTTAGGAGTATGGTTTCCCGTCAAGAAACGAGTTGTTAGTAAAAGTTTAGGCGCATTAGGCGTGATTGGGATTGTAGTCTCCGAAATATATAAATTCCTCACCTGGCATACATTGACTGTCACCGGTGAAGTCAGTTTACAGAATAGCATTCGATTAGCATTCCCCGAGTTTTATATAGGATTGACCATTTCTTTGGTAATGGTGATTGCTTATTTTGTGATTGACAAGTAAACTTGGCATAAGGACAACTTCCAGTCTGCCGGGCAGACAGGCAACTGAAAACCACACAAAAAACGAAGGAGCAGCCATGGTACTTTATTTTACGGGAACCGGCAACAGCCGGTATCTGGCGCGGCGCATTGCCGAAGGGTTGGAGATGCCGCTTTACGACCTGAACGCCTGCATCAAGGCAGGGGATACCGCCCCGGTGCAGACCGGGCGGGACGTGGTGCTGGTGACGCCTACCTACGCATGGCGCATCCCCCGGATAGTGTCGGAGTGGCTGGGCAAGACCGCGCTGACCGGGGCAGAGCGCATCTGGTTTGTGATGGACTGCGGCAGCGAGATCGGCAATGCGGCAAAATACAACCGGCAGCTTGCGGCGCAAAAGCAGCTGCAGTATATGGGCACAGCCCAGATCATCATGCCGGAAAACTACATTGCCATGTTCAATGCGCCCCAAAAAGAGCAGGCACGGAGCATCGTGGAACAGGCAGAGCCTGCACTTCAGAAGGTGCTGACCCAGCTCAGTGCCGGGCAGGAACTTCCCCCGCCAAGAGACAACCTCTATGACCGCTTTATGAGCGGCCCGGTGAATCCGGTGTTCTATCGATTCTTTGTAAAAGCCGATGCCTTTCGGGCAACGGACGCCTGCATCGGCTGCGGCAGGTGTGCAGAACTGTGCCCCCTGAACAATATCCATCTGGAAAACAGCAAACCGGTCTGGGGCAAGAACTGCACCCACTGTATGGCGTGCATCTGCTACTGCCCCAAAGAAGCCATCGAGTACGGCAAAAAGAGCAAAGGCAAGCCCCGGTATCACTTTGAAGCACTGGAAAAGCAGCGGGACGTATGAAGGAAAAAAGGAAAAACGACGATGGTGAAAAACAGATGAAGTATTTATACTTACATGGATTAGGACAAAAACCAGACAGTTGGGACAGAGTAATAAAAGAAACGAAGGTCTCGGACAGCAGCGTCTGCTTGAGTCTGGCAGAGATGCTGGAAGGAAAAGCGGCCACCTATGGGGAGCTGTATACTGCATTCTCAGGAGAGTGTGATCAGGAATTTTATGATAATGTCGAATAAACTATGATTCATCAAAGAAAGAGGACTTTAAAATGAACATCGAAGAACGGGCGGCACAGGCTGCCGCATGGAAAGCTACTGGACAGTGCAACTGTGCACAGGCGGTGCTGAAGACATTTGAGGACAAGCTGCCGGTGGATGCCGACACCCTGATGAAGCTGGGCGCAGGCTATGCCGCCGGCATGGGCTGCATGGAGAGCACCTGCGGCGCACTGATCGGCGCTGTGATGGTGGCGGGCATCGTCACCGACGGTAAGGGCACACCCCGCATTTCCAAGGAACTGCTGCAAAATTTTCAGGAAAAGTGCGGTGCTACCATCTGCAAAGATCTGAAGGGGATAGAGAACGGCGCACCGCTGTGCCCGTGCCCGGAGTGCGTCCGCAACGCTGTTCTGGCACTGGGCGAGGTGCTGGGAGAGTAAGATGAAGAAGATCTTGTTTGTTTGCCACGGCAATATCTGCCGCAGCCCTATGGCGGAATTTGTGATGAAGGACTTAGTGGAAAAGGCCGGGCTTTCCGGGCAGTTTGAAATCGCCTCGGCGGCCACAAGCACCGAGGAAATCGGCAACCCGGTCTATCCGCCTGCCCGGCGCAAGCTGGCTGAGCATGGCATCTGCTGTGCAGGCAAGACCGCCCGGCAGATGACCCGGCGGGACTATGAGACCTACGATTATCTCATCGCCATGGACCGCAACAACCTGCGGAATATGGTGCGGTTTGTGGGCAGTGACCCGGAGCATAAGGTCTCATTGCTGATGGATCACACCAGTCGCCCCGGCGATGTGGCAGACCCGTGGTACACCGGGGATTTTGAAGCCACATGGCAGGATGTGCTGGAGGGCTGCACCGCCCTGCTGGAAGAGCTGCGATAAAAGGGAAAGGGGATGACGAAACGTTATTGCAAGGGCGAACGGTTTGCTGACCTGTCGTTTGCCGGGGAAGTCTTTGAAAGTATAAACCTATTGACATTGTAAGAAAATGGGTTTATACTATTCCCAACACAAGGAAGGGAGCACAGGCAGATGAAACATACAGCAGATGCCCGGCACAGACTGTCCGGGCGAATGCGCTACTCCCAGACAAATTCCCGGCAGACAGACTGAGAAAAAACAGGAAGATGCCGTTGTCTGGGAGAAGTGCCCGAACATACATCGTCACAATAAAAGGAGAACCGACAATGGCTGATTATAAACTGTGGAACGCACTGAAGGATGCTAAAAAATATCGCTGGGTGGAACTTTCTCACTCGCTGAACAACGAAAGCCCCTACTGGTCCGGCATCCCGGAAGGCTCTGTGGAGCTGGCAAAGACCGTGTGGGACTGGGGCAAGCCGGAACTGGAATGCCTGATTCAGACCTTCAAATTCCCCGGACAGTTTGGTACCCATATCGACTTCCCGGGGCACTTCATCAAGGGCAAAGCATTGTCCGAAAAGTACGATGTGAACGACCTGATCTTCCCGCTGGTGGTCATCGATATTTCCCAGCAGGCCAAGAAAGACCCTCGCTACGCTGTGACGGTGGAGGACATCAAGGCCTATGAAGCAAAGTACGGTCCTATCCCGGATGGCGCGCTGGTGGCTCTGCGCAGCGACTGGTACAAGAAGTGGCCGGATATGGATGCACTATCCGGCATCGACGCAGAGGGCAAAGAAAATGCCCCCGGCTGGTCGCTGGAAGCATTGGAGTATATCTACAAGGTGCGCAACGCCGCCGCCAACGGCCACGAAACGCTGGATACCGATTCCTCTGCGGTGGCGGAGGAAAAGGGCGACCTTGCCTGCGAGCGCTATGTTCTGGACAACGACAAGCTGCAGGTGGAGGTGCTTGCAAATCTGGATAAAGTTCAGCCTGCCGGTGCGGTGGTCATCGTTTCTTATCCCCGCATTGAAGGTGCAACTGGTCTGCCCGCACGGGTCTGGGCCATTACTGAATAAGAGCGGAGAAGTGGGAAAATGTCCTTTGAAAAAGCAAAAGCAGACCTGGAAGAAAAAGGTCTGGGAGACCATGTCATTGTGCTGAACGAGTCCTCGGCAACCGTGGCAGAGGCAGCCCACGCATTGGGCGTAGAGCCTGCCAGCATCGCCAAAACGCTGTCGGTTCTGCAGGGCGAAAAGCCGGTGCTCATCGTCACCGAGGGCACGGCAAAGCTGGACAACCACAAGTACAAGAGCCTGTTCCACATCAAGGCCAAGATGATCCCCTACGATGAGGTGGAGGCCTATGTGGGTCATGCACCCGGCGGTGTGTGCCCCTTTGGGGTGAACGAGGGCGTGGCGGTCTATCTGGACGAGAGCCTGCGCAAGTTCGACACCGTCTACCCGGCAGCGGGCAACGGCCACACCGCCGTCAAGCTGACCTTGCAGGAGCTGGAAGCAGCCGCCGGAGCCGAGGGCTGGGTGGATGTCTGCAAGGAGCCGGAAGGCGAGTAAGGTATCATAAGATAAACGCAAAGGGAGCTCTGCCCGGACCTTCGTCCGTGACGGAACTCCCCTTTTTTAGCTTTATAGAAAAACCATAAGTCATCTGCCACGGTCAACGGAGCAAAAACCACACACCCAGCAGGATCGCAAGGAAGATCAGGTTGGACAGGGTGAACAGCCCAAAATACTGCTTCTTCCCCTGTGGCAGCTCCCGTGCGATCTGTCGGTAGGAAATAAGACTGGCCATGGATGCGATCAAAGTGCCAAGACCTCCCAGATTGGTGCCGATGATGAGGGCTTGTGTCTCTGCCGTGAACCCGGACAGCAGCAGGGCGGCGGGAACATTACTGGTGACCTGCGAAGCAAGAACTGCCACCAGAACTTCCCGGCCGGTCAGAAACTCCTGCAGCCAGCCGGAAAAGGCCGGAATGCGCCCCAGATTGCCAATGAAGATGAAAAAAGCCACAAAGGTCAAAAGCAGGGAATAGTCCACTGCCCGTAAGGTGTGCGGGTCTGCAAAAAGAACGCAGACGAGCACAGCGGCAAAGGCAATGCCATAGGGCAGCACCCGGATCACGGACAGCAGGCAGACGGCAAACAGAACCAGATACAGCAGGATGATCTTCTGATCCCCCTGAGATACAGAAGAAGAAACAAGCTCGTCCACGGAAAGGGCGGCAGAGGCTTTCCGGCAGACCAGCGCTGCCCAAGCCAGCAGCAGGAGCAGAGAGACCAGTGTGTAGGGCAGCATAAGAAGCACAAATCCCTCGATGCTCATGCCACTTTTTCCGTAAAGATAGAGGTTCTGTGGGTTGCCGATGGGGGTCAGCATACTGCCAAGGTTTGCCGCAATGGTCTGCATACAGACCACCGGGATCAGAAGGGAGCGGCGGACATCCGCTCCCAGACGGCTCAGAACCACGAACGTAAAGGGAACGAAGGTCAGCAGGGAAACATCGTTGGTGATGAGCATGCTTCCGAAAAAGCACAGCCCGACCAGTACCAGCGTCAGCTGAAAGGTGCTGTGGGTGCGGGACAGCAATGCCCGTCCCAGTCCATCAAAAAAGCCCTGCCGCCGCAGCCCAGCCATGACCGTCATCAGGGAAAACAGGATCGCCAGCGTGCGCAGGTCGATGTAGCCGAGATACTGCGCATCCGGCGGAACAAAGAAGGCAGAGACAACGGCCAGCACAGCGGCTGCGGTGAGGACCGTTTCCTGTTGAATGAATTGCTTGAGTTTCATAGAGACACATCCTTGTAGTTGTAAAGGCTGCCCTGCTGCGATGCCGGGCGGCCTTTTTCCGTATTTCAGAGCAACAGCTCAAACAACCCGATCATCAGCGGCATGGTCAGGATGGAAAGCAGCGTGCTCAGGACATAGATCGCGCTGGAATGAGAAGCATCCCGGTCATAGAGCTGTGCCATGGAGGTGACTGTTGCACAGGCGGGGGTAATGGCAGAAAGGTAGACCGTCATCAGGATGGACTTGCCGTCCGGTATCCAAAGGGATGCGTGAACTGCCCAAAGCAGCAGAACGATGACCAGCGGAACACCCAGCAGACGCAGAAATACCGGCAGATAGTTGCGCGAGGTGCAGAAAACCTTTTTCAGGGGCACTTCCGCAATGGCCATGCCTGCCAGCAGCATTCCCATGGGGCCGATCATATTGCCGACACTGCTCAGTGTGCTGGTGATCGGGGCAGGCAGCGAGATGTGCAGCAGGTACAGCAGAGCACCGGCTGCAATGGCAATCAGGTTGACATTGGTAAGGAGCTTGCGCCATTCCAGCCGGGCAGACCCCTGCAGGCAGGCGCTTGCATGGGTCCAGAGCAGTACCAGCTGTACAATGACAAAGGCGCAGGAGTAGACAACATATTCCTCCCCCAGCAGGGCCTGCACAATGGGAATGACCAGCGCGGCGGCATTACTGTAAATGATATTGACCTGCTCCACAGCGTCCAGCTTGAGAAATTTGCGGAACAGTGCATTCAGAAGCAGAAATACAACGTGCATTCCAACGGCGATGCCCATGGAATAAAGCAGCCCGGTGCGGATCTCCGGAGTATCCTTGATCTGAAAGGCGTTCAGAACGACACAGGGCATGACCAGATAGACAAAGACCACAGACAGCACCTTACTGTCCGATGCCTTCAACAAGCCGGTTTTTACAACGGCATATCCCATCAGCAGAATCAGAAATAGCTGCGCGATCTGCTGCATCAATAAAAGGCTGATTTGCATTTAGAACTCCTCTTTTGCAATTCGTTTTTGCAGCACAATCCTACTCCATTAGCGGGGCATCGTCAAGAGAAAACAGAAAAAATGCAATCTGAATAAGAAAAAACGGATGGCTTCGCAGAACCATCCGCTAAAATCTGAGATCCACCCAGCAGCAAAAGGATGCACCGCAGATAAAATAAGGACAAAGAGCGGAGAACGGGATAAAAGCAGCTCTCCGCTTTGCTGAATGGAGACGTGCAGTTGGAGCAGGATGGTGGTTCCTTTAAACGAATGCTGCCGAGGAATCTTCCTGTTTTGGAGGGCTTCCCCGGCGACTTTTTTGACAAGCACTAATGATTGCTTTTTTGCCTGCCTTTTGCAAAAAGACGCATTCACTGCCGCAAAGAAATCGGACGCGCGTGTTTTTTTGTGAATAAATATGTGAAAATTGATTGAAAATTCTTCCTGATAATGGTAAAATATTTTTATGTCTCTCTTGTGCTGTGCCTTTTCGCGGGAAAGGGGCAGTGCAAAACAGGAAGCACGCAAAAATTGCGGCATCATTTCCGTGGACGGGTTTTACAGCGCACACTCTTGCGGGCGGTGATGTATAAGCAGCAGGCCATAGCAGCTTTGCCGCAAAGCGGCAGCTGCCCGAGAGTTGTGAGGAAAACGATTTTGACGAACAAAAGAACACTGCACCGCCTTGTTTCCATGCTTGCGGCACTGGTGATGGCGGTCTGTCTGCTGACCGGCTGCGGCACAAAAAGCCCAGAAGAGGTGGAAAAGCAGGAGGACGCCCAGACCATTCAGGTGTATCTGTGGAGCAATAGCCTGTACGAGACCTATGCACCTTATGTCCAGTCCCAGCTGCCGGATGTGAACATTGAGTTCATCGTGGGCAACAACGATTTGGATTTTTACAAGTTTTTGCAGCAGAACGGCGGTCTGCCGGATATCATCACCTGCTGCCGGTTCTCGCTGCACGACGCTGCACCCCTGAAGGACAGCCTGATGAACCTTGCCATGACCAACGAGGCGGGCGCTGTGTACAACACCTACCTCAACAGCTTTAAAAACGAGGACGGCAGCGTGAACTGGCTGCCGGTCTGCGCCGATGCCCACGGCTTTGTGGTCAACCGCAGCCTTTTTGAGCAGTACGATATCCCGCTGCCCACCGATTATGCAAGCTTTGTTTCCGCCTGTCAGGCGTTTGAAGCGCTGGGCATCCGCGGCTTTACCGCCGACTATACCTATGATTACACCTGCATGGAGACCCTGCAGGGGCTTTCCGCTGCCGAGCTTACCACGACGGAAGGGCGCAAGTGGCGCACCGCTTACAGCGACCCCGCCAGCACCGCGCGGGTGGGTCTGGACGATGCCGTGTGGCCGGGCGCCTTTGAGCGGATGGCGCAGTTCATTCAGGATACCCACCTTACGGCGGACGACCTTGCGTTGAATTACGACGGTGTGACCGGGATGTTCCGCAACGGGAAAGTTGCCATGTATTTTGGCAGCTCTGCCGGCGTGAAGATGTTTCAGGATGTGGGCATCGACACCATTTTTATGCCCTTCTTCAGCCAGAACGGCGAAAAGTGGATCATGACCACCCCGTATTTCCAAGTTGCCCTGAACCGAGATCTCGAGCAGGACACCGCGCGCCGCGAAAAAGCCATGAAGGTGCTGAACGTCATGCTCTCGGAGGATGCGCAGAACCGCATCGTTGCCGACGGGCAGGACGTGCTGAGCTACAGCCAGAACGTCCCCCTGCGCCTGACCGAGTACATGAAGGATGTGCGCGATGTGGTGGAAGAAAACCACATGTATATCCGTATTGCCTCCAACGATTTCTTTGCTGTCTCTAAGGATGTTGTCTCCAAAATGATCGCGGGCGAGTACACGGCAAAACAGGCGTATCAGGCGTTCAATGCAAAGCTTCTTGCCGAAGAAGAACCTGCTGCGGACGAGACCGTGTTGACCAGCGGGCAGAGCTATTCCAACGTGTTCCACGCAAACGGCGGTAACGCTGCCTTCTCGGTTATGGCAAACACGCTGCGCGGCGTTTACGGCACGGATGTGCTGCTTGCCACCGCAAACAGCTTTACCGGCAGTGTGCTGAAGGCAGACTATACCCCAAAAATGGCGGATTCCATGATCATGCCCAACGGCCTGATGTCCCGCCAGCGCACCATGACCGGCGCAGAGCTGAAGGAAACTGTCCGCGCCTTTGTGGAAGGCTGCGAGGGCGGCTTTGTGCCCTTCAATCGTGGTTCTCTGCCGATCGTCAGCGGCATTGCCGTGGAGGTAAAGGAGGCAAGCGGCAGCTATACCCTGACCGGTATCACCCGCAACGGGCAGCCGCTGCGGGACGACGACACCGTTACCGTGACCTGCCTTGCAGCGGAAAAGCAGATGGAAGCCATGCTTGCCAGCGGAAGCGGCGTATCTGCGGGCGAAGATACATGGGTGAAAAACACATGGCGCGATCATGTTTCCGGCGGCGGCGCAGCGCTTGCAGAGCCTGAAAACTACATGACACTGAGGTGAGCGGAATGGCAGACGAAAAGCGTAAACCAAAACGGAGCTGCCATCCCCGGCAAAAGTGGCTCCCTGCTGCTGCCGCTATCCTTCTGCTGGTCTTACTGGCAGTCGGGCTCAGCGTGCGGTACATCTCGTTTGTGTCGCAGACCATCTATCAGGAAAGCACCTCGCATCTGGAAGAAGTGCTGCATAAATCCAACAATATGCTAAAAGAGATGGTGCGCAAAAATGTGACCTATCTGCATCTGTACAACGGCTTTTTGGAAAACACCTCGAATGAGGACGAAATTCAGGCGTATATCAAGCAAGCACAGAAGAATACCGGATTTGCCGACTTTTACTTTCTTACCTATGACGGCAACTACATCACCGTGACCGGGGAGACCGGCTATCTTGGTCTGCAGACCAATCTGGACGAAAAGCTCGCCCATGATGAGGATGTCGTTGTGAACACGGCACTGCCCGGCAGACCCCAGATGCTTGCGTTCATCTGTCCCGAAACGCAGGGCAGCTACCGGGGCTTTGCCTACGATGCCATTGCCATCTCTTATTATAATGATGCGGTGCTGAGATTGCTGGACAACTCTGCCTTTAAGGGCAATGCCAGCAACTATGTCATCTACCCGGACGGGCGGGTGGTCATCGACAACTCCGTAAACCGCAAGGAGACCATTTACAACTTTATTGCAATGCTGCGCAGCTATTCCGATCTTTCCGAGGAACAGATCACGGAGCTGTCCAATGCCTTTGCGCAGGGCAGCAGCGGAAACCTGAGGGTCAAACTGGGCGACACCAGCTATTATCTGGTCTACGAGGGCGCAGCTGTCCAGAACTGGACGATGGTGGGGCTTGTGCCGGTCAGCATTGTCAATGCTAATCTGGACGAACTATGGTTCCATACGGCGCAGATCGTGGCGGGCATCGTTGCAGGTCTTGCGCTGCTGGTCATTCTGCTCATCGTGCGCAGAAGCCATACAACCCTGCGCCGGAAGAATACCGAGATCTCGTACCGGGACGAGCTGTTCCAGAAGCTTTCGCTGAACGTGGACGATGTTTTCCTGATGCTGGATGCAGAGACTTCCAAGGTGGATTACGTCAGCCCGAATATTGAGCGGCTGCTGGGAATCCCGTGGAGAGAAGTCCGGCAGGATGCCCGTGTTCTGGCAGCGCTGCACCCGAAGGATGACCCGGACCGCGACAAGAACTTTCTGGAGGGACTTCTCAGCGGGGAACAGCGCGAGTGGGATACGGAGTATGAGCATCGGGAGACCAAGGAGCGCCGCTGGTTCCATAACATCGCTATGGGCAGCGAGGTGGAGGGCAGAGCCAAGTATATCCTTGTTATGTCCGACCGCACCGCCGACAAGCAGGTAAATCAGGCGCTTTCCGACGCCGTTGCAGCCGCCGAGACCGCCAACCGCGCCAAGAGCACCTTCCTTTCCAATATGTCCCACGATATCCGCACCCCCATGAACGCCATCATCGGCTTTACCACGCTGGCGATTAGCAATATCAACGATACCGAGCGGGTAAAGGATTATCTTGGCAAGACCCTTGCATCCAGCAACCATCTGCTTTCCCTCATCAACGATGTGCTGGATATGAGCCGCATTGAAAGTGGAAAGATCCATCTGGAAGAGGTGGAGGTCAACCTTTCGGATGTGCTGCACGATTTGAAAACCATTGTCAGCGGGCAAATTTACGCAAAGCAGCTGGAGCTTTACATGGACGTTATGGACGTGACCGACGAGGACGTCTACTGCGACAAGACCCGGCTGAACCAGATTTTGCTGAACCTGCTGTCCAACGCCATCAAGTTTACCCCGGCGGGCGGCACAGTCTCGGTGCGGGTGCGGCAGCTTGCCGGTAAGGTGCATGGCTGCGGGCAGTACGAGTTCCGCATCAAGGATAACGGCATCGGCATGAGTCCGGAGTTTGCCAAAAAGATCTTTGAGCCCTTCGAGCGGGAGCGCACCTCCACGGTAAGCCGCATCCAAGGCACCGGCCTTGGCATGGCCATTACCAAAAACATCGTGGATATGATGGGCGGCACCATCGAGGTGCAGACAGCGCAGGGCAAGGGCACCGAGTTTACCGTCTGCGTGCCCATGCGCGCACAGACCGAGCAGCGCCCGGTGGAAAAAATCACCGAGCTGGAGGGCCTGAAAGCACTGGTGGTGGATGACGACTTCAACACCTGCGACAGCGTGACAAAGATGCTGGTCAAGGTGGGTATGCGCGCCGAGTGGACCCTTTCCGGCAAGGAAGCGGTGCTGCGTGCGCGGCAGTCTATCGAGATGAGCGATGCCTACCACGCCTATATCATCGACTGGCGCCTGCCGGATATGAACGGCATCGAGGTCACCCGCCGCATCCGCAGCCTGAACGACGATACGCCCATTATCATCCTGACCGCCTACGACTGGTCGGATATCGAGGTGGAGGCAAAGGCAGCCGGCGTGACCGCCTTCTGCGCCAAGCCTATGTTCATGTCCGACCTGCGCGAGACCCTGATGAGCGCACTCGGCCAGAAACAGACGGATGCGGCGCAGGGGCTTCTGCCGGATAAGAACGCCGACTTCAAGGGCAAGCACATTCTGCTGGTGGAGGACAATGAGCTGAACCGTGAGATCGCGCAGGAGATTCTGCGGGAGTACGGCTTCCTTGTTGATTCGGCAGAAAACGGCGCAGTAGCGGTGGAAAAGGTAAGCACCGCCGCGCCGGGCAGCTACGATCTGGTGCTGATGGACGTGCAGATGCCGATCATGGATGGCTATACCGCCACCCGTCAGATCCGCGCGCTGGACGACCCTGCGCGGGCAAAGCTGCCAATCCTTGCCATGACCGCTAACGCCTTTGACGAGGACCGCCGCAACGCGCTGGAAAGCGGCATGAACGGCTTTTTGTCCAAGCCCATCGTGATCGGCGACCTTGTGCAGGAGCTGCACAAAATTTTGTGAACCGGATGAATGAAGCGAACCCTGAAAGCTAGATAAAAATAAGAATTTAGCAAACTGAACGGTCTGAATCCTGTATTGTACAGGGCTCAGACCGTTTAGTTTTCATTTGATTCGGCGGTTGTAGTAGTCGATATACGCAACAACGGCCTTTTCGAGCTGCGTCCGGCTGTCCCGGTAGGCGTAGACAGGGGAGAGGGGGGCGTCTTTCAGCAGCACATAGTCCACCGCCGTGGCGCTCAGCACCGGCCAGGCGTTGCTGCTGACACCATTACTGGGCGCATCTGGACGGCGCAGGGGTGACCGCCATGGAGCCGCTGCTGCCACCGGGCAAAGCCCCTGCAATACCGCAAAAGTGCGCTGAGGAGTGCTTCTCAAGAATAAGGCTTGATAAAAACAAAAAATCCCGGAAGCCGAAGCTTCCGGGAATCTTTTGGAGGTGACGACCAGATTTGAACTGGTGGATGAGGGTTTTGCAGACCCTTGCCTTACCACTTGGCCACGTCACCATATAAGGGAGTGATGAATACCACTCCAATGGAGCGGCCGACGAGGCTCGAACTCGCTACCTCCACCTTGGCAAGGTGGCGCTCTACCAGATGAGCTACGGCCGCATATTCGGTGCATTTGTCCCTGCACCCTCCCGTTCTTTTTAACGGGGCCCCCGCGAAAGCTTGCGAAGCAAGATTTTGTGGGGAAGAGGAGGAATTTCAGAGTTTGTTACGGCGATCTTACTTGTAAGACTGCCAGACAAACGACTGACATTCCGACGAAGCGACCCGGATCGGGCTCGAACCGACGACCCCCAGCGTGACAGGCTGGTGCTCTAACCAACTGAGCTACCGGGCCATACCGGAGCAACTATTGCTGCTCCTTAATGGAGCGGCCGACGAGGCTCGAACTCGCTACCTCCACCTTGGCAAGGTGGCGCTCTACCAGATGAGCTACGGCCGCATATTGGGAAACCCTGACGGGTTTCCTTTGCTGGTGCCTCCGATCGGAATCGAACCAATGACACGGGGATTTTCAGTCCCCTGCTCTACCGACTGAGCTACAGAGGCGCACCGGACGATGATTATTATACCTGAAATTTCGATTTTGTAAAGGGGTAAATGCAAACTTTTTTGAAAAAATTGAAAAGTTTTTGCTTTTTGACGGCTCTGCGCGCAAAATAAGAACGACTTTTTTCGCGGTTTTCGTGTCGGAGGGCTGCGCCGGAAAAGAGAGAAAGAACATTTGACAAGTTTTACAACCTATGGTTTAATAAAAGAAAAGAACACAGGCGCCGAGGCCCGCAGAGATGCTGTTATATATCTTATATAATAGAAAGGGCAGGCGCTTGCTTTGATTACAGGACGTCCTGCACAGCACAGCTGCGGCGGGACGGGAGGAGCAGCATGGCAAAAAAACAGGAATATGGCAACGAGAGCATTACCTCGTTAAAGGGCGCCGACCGTGTGCGTAAGCGCCCGGCAGTCATCTTTGGCTCAGACGGTGTGGAGGGCTGTGCCCACTCGATCTTTGAGATCGTGTCCAACTCCATCGACGAAGCCCGTGACGGCCACGGCGATACCATCAACGTGACCCGCTGCAAGGACGGCAGCGTCATCGTAGAGGATTTTGGCCGCGGTATGCCCGTGGACTGGAACAACGGCGAGGGGCGCTTCAACTGGGAGCTGCTGTTCTGCGAGATGTACGCGGGCGGCAAGTACGGCGAGGGCGAGGATAACTACGAGTTCAGCCTTGGCCTGAACGGTCTGGGTCTGTGCGCCACCCAGTACGCCTCGGCGTGGATGACCGCCGATATCTACCGTGACGGCTATCACTACCATCTGGACTTTAAAAAGGGCGAGAACGTGGGCGGCTTGCAAAAGGAGCCCTACAAGGGACGCCGTACCGGCAGTATCATCCACTGGAAGCCGGACGATGAGGTGTTTACCGATATCGATGTGCCCGGCAGCTACTATAAGGATGTGCTGCGCCGTCAGGCGGTGGTCAACGCGGGGCTTACCCTCAACTTTACCGATGAAAAGGAAAAAGACCCTGCCACCGGCAAGCCATGGCATGAAAGCTGGTGCTACCAGAACGGCATCGCGGATTATGTGGCAGAAGTAGCAGGGGAGGACACCCTGACCCCGGTGTTCAGTTGCGAGAGCGAGGCCGTGGGTCGCGACCGCGAGGATCAGCCGGACTACAAGGTGCGCATGGGTGCGGCTTTTTGTTTCTCTAATAAGGTGCAGCTGCTGGAATACTACCACAACTCTTCCTGGCTGGAGCACGGCGGCAGCCCGGAGCACGCGGTGCGCACCGCCTTTGTCTACCAGATCAACAAGTACCTGAAGGAAAAGAACCTGTACAAAAAGGGCGAGAGTGCCATTAGCTTTCAGGATGTGCAGGACTGTCTGGTGTATGTGTCCTCCAGCTTTTCCACCCGCACCAGCTACGAGAACCAGACCAAAAAGGCCATCACCAATAAATTTGTCTCGCAGGCTATGACCGACTTCCTCAAGCATTATCTGGAAGTGTATTTTCTGGAAAAGCCGGAGGAAGCCCAGAAGATCTGTCAGCAGGTGCTGGTGAACAAGCAGAGCCGCGAACACGCGGAAAAAACGCGCCAGAGCATCAAAAAGACGCTCTCCACGCAAATTGACTTAGCCAACCGTGTGCAGAAGTTTGTGGACTGCCGCACCCGGGATTCCGCCCGCCGTGAGCTGTATATCGTGGAGGGCGACTCGGCTATGGGCGCGGTCAAGTCCAGCCGGGACAGTGAATATCAGGCCATCATGCCCATCCGCGGCAAGATTTTGAACTGCCTGAAGGCGGATTATGCCCGCATCTTCAAGTCGGACGTCATTGTGGATCTTATCAAGGTGATGGGCTGCGGCGTGGAACTGGGCGGCAAGCACAACAAGGAACTGGCTACTTTTAACCTCGACAATCTGCGGTTCAATAAGATCGTCATCTGTACCGATGCCGACGTGGACGGCTACCAGATCCGCACCCTTGTGCTGACCATGCTCTACCGGCTTACCCCCACCCTGATCAACAAGGGCTATGTGTATATCGCAGAGTCGCCTTTGTACGAGATCTCCACGAAGGATCGCACCTATTTTGCCTATACCGAGCCGGAAAAGGCCGCTTTTCTGGAAAAGATCGGGGACAAAAAATACACCATCCAGCGCTCCAAAGGCTTGGGCGAGAACGACCCCGAGATGATGTGGCTGACCACCATGAACCCGGAGAGCCGCCGCCTTATTAAAGTGATGCCCACCGATGTGGTGCAGACCGCGCAGGTGTTCGATATCCTGCTGGGCGACAATCTGGCAGGCCGCAAGGAGCATATCGCCCAGCACGGCGCAGAGTATCTGGATGATCTGGACGTGTCCTGATAAACAGAACGATACCGTGCCAAAGCCTTCCCCCGGCCGGGGGAAGGTGGCGAGTTTACGAGCCGGATGAGGGCGCGGGCGGCAGCAATGCTCCCCAAAAGCCCACAACACGGCCTCTGGACAGTATGAGGAAACACAATGGCAAAAAAATCGACCAAGAAAACCTTAAAGCCGGTGCGCCCGCAGCTGGGCGACGGCGTTGAAATTTTAAACGCAGGCAGCGTGCTGGAGGATCCCATTACCCGCACGCTGGAAACCAACTATATGCCCTACGCCATGAGCGTCATCGTCAGCCGCGCTTTGCCGGAGATCGACGGCTTCAAGCCGGCGCACCGCAAGCTGCTGTACACCATGTATGAGATGGGTCTGCTCAAGGGCGCACGCACCAAATCTGCCAACATCGTGGGCAGCACCATGCACCTGAACCCCCATGGTGACGCCGCCATCTACGACACTATGGTGCGCATGGGCCGCGGCAACGAGAGCCTGCTGGTGCCCTTTGTGGACAGCAAGGGTAACTTTGGCAAGGCGTACAGCCGGGATATGTCCTGCGCCGCTGCCCGTTACACCGAGGCAAAGCTGGAAGGCGTGTGTGAGGAGCTGTTCCGGGATATCGACAAAGAAACCGTGGACTTTGTGCCCAACTACGACAGCACCACCACCGAGCCCACTCTGCTGCCGGTTACCTTCCCCACCATTCTGGCCAACAATACGCTGGGCATTGCGGTGGGCATGGCCTGCAACATCTGCTCCTTCAATCTGGCAGAGCTGTGCGCCACCACCGTGGCGCTGATGAAGGATGAGCACCACGATATCGGCACCACCATGCCCGCCCCGGACTTTGTGGGCGGCGGCCAGATTTTGTATGATGAAGCGCAGATGCGTGAAATTTACGAGAACGGCCGCGGCAGCGTAAAGGTGCGCGCCCGCTACAATGCGGTGCCCGGCGAAAATATGATCGAGGTCACCCAGATCCCGCCCACCACCACGGTGGAGGCCATCATGGACAAGATCGCGGAGCTGGTCAAGACCGGCAAGGTCAAGGAGATCAGCGATATGCGCGATGAGACCGACCTGAACGGCCTGAAGCTGACGCTGGACCTCAAGCGCGGCGTGGATGCCGACAAGCTGATGGCGAAGCTGTTCAAGGCTACCCCGCTGGAGGACAGCTTCAGCTGCAACTTCAACATTCTGGTGTCCGGCCAGCCCCGGGTCATGGGTGTGCGGGAGATTTTAAAGGAGTGGACGGCCTTCCGCGTTGAGTGCGTGCGCCGCCGCACCTACTACGACCTGCACGGCAAGGAAAAGCGGCTGCACCTGTTGCAGGGTCTTGCCGCCATCCTGCTGGATATCGACAAGGCCATCCGCATCATCCGCACTACTGAGGAGGAGACCGAGGTGGTGCCCAACCTGATGATCGGCTTTGGCATCGACGAGGTGCAGGCGGACTATGTGGCAGAGATCAAGCTGCGCCATCTGAACCGGGAATACATCCTCAAGCGCACCGGCGAGATCGAGCAGCTGGAAAAGGATATTGCCGACCTGAACGATGTGCTGGCAAAGCCTGCCCGCATCCGCCGCATCATCATCAACGAACTGAACGATGTAGCGAAAAAATACGGCAAGCCCCGCTGCAGTGAGATCTTGTACGACCTGCCCGAGGAGGACGCCGCCGCCGAGGAAGAAGCTGTGCCGGATTACCCGGTGACTGTGTTCTTTACTAGGGAGGGCTACTTTAAAAAAATCCCGCCCCAGAGCCTGCGCACCGCCGGTGCGCACAAGCTGAAGGAGGGCGACGAGATCATCCAGCAGCTGGAGACCCGCAACAATGTGGAGGCGCTGTTCTTTACCGACAAGCAGCAGGTGTACAAGGTGCGTCTGGCAGAGCTGGAGGACGGCAAGGTAGCCCAGATGGGCATCTTCATCCCGGGGCGGCTGGGCATGGACGAGGGCGAAAACGTACTGAGCATGGTCATTACCGGCGATTACAGCGGCTTTATGCTGTTCTTCTTTGCCAGCGGCAAGTGCGCAAAGATCCCCCTCAGCTCCTACGCCACTAAGCAGAACCGCCGCAAGCTGCTGAAGGCGTACAGCGATAAAGAACCGCTTGCCATGATGCTTTACCTGCCGGAGGAGACCGAACTTGCCATCCGCACCAGCGCCAGCCGGATGCTGCTGGTGGGCACGGCACAGATCGCCGCCAAGACCACCCGCGATAGTCAGGGTGTGGCGGTGGTCACCCTGAAAAAGAACCAGACCATCGCCTCGGTGGTACCGGCCGACACCTTAGAGCTGGCCAACCCCCACCGCTATCGCGTGCGCAGCCTGCCGGCCACCGGTGCGCTGATCCGCGCCGAGGACGAGGGCGAACAGATGAGCCTGCTTTGATTGGCGGGCAGCGGGGAGCTTTCCTTCGCAAATGAGCCCGGAACCCCCTGTTCCGCCCCAGTGCTGCGCACCGGGGCCCCACTTCGCCGGAATTTGCTCAGGAAACTCCCCGCTGTCTTTCCGAAAAGTCCCCTCTTGTGAAAATAGGGAAACGGAGCACCCGCAGGTGTGCCGTTTCCCCGAAAACAAAAATATTCTGTCCACTGTTAATGTCAGAGCGAAGCGGAGACAATTTTAAATTGTTTATCCTGAAAAGAGGAAGCTGTTATGCAAAATATCGACCTGATCTGTGTGGGCAAGCTGAACGCCAAATATTTTGCCGAGGGCGTGGCAGAGTACCAGAAGCGTCTGGCGGCCTTTGCCGCCTTCCGCATCATTGAACTGCCGGAGGAAAAGATCGAGGAGAAAAACGCCTCGGACGCCGTGGTGAAAAAGGCACTGGATAAAGAGGGAAAAGCCATCCTTTCCAGTGTGCGCAAGGGTGCTGCTATTGTAGCCATGTGCATCGAGGGCAAGCAGATCTCCTCCGACGAGCTGGCGCAGTTTCTGGCACAGCGCGCCGGCAGCGGGGCAGGGGATGTGGCCTTTGTCATCGGCTCGTCCCACGGCCTGTCCGACGAGGTGAAAAAGGCCGCTGCCCTCAAGTTCAGCATGGGGCGCATCACCATGCCCCACCAGCTGGCACGGCTGGTACTCACCGAGCAGATCTACCGCGCCTGCACCATCAATGCGGGTATGAAATACCACAAGTAAAATGTGTTTTTTGGCTCCCGGAGCGTTCGCAGGCGCTCCGGGAGTTCTTTTTACAGAAACATGTAAAATCTGCCGGAAAAACAATTTTTTGCTTTTCTTTTGGAACAGTTTTTATTATACTGATAGCGTGGAGCATTCTATTACAAAAAGCAGAAAAAAACACAGGACGGAAGAACCATGAAAAAATACAGAAGAGGACTGCGGCGGGCAGCCTGTCTGCTGGCACTGGCAATGTGCGCGGCGCTGCTTTGCGGCTGCACCGGAAAAGCCGACAGCTATACGGCTGCAATGCCGGTCATCGTGGTGGGCAGCGATAACTACCCGCCCTTCAACTATATGAGTACGGACGGTACGCCCACCGGCATTGACGTAGAACTGGCCACCGAGGCGTTCAGGCGGCTGGGCTGCCGGGCAAAATTTGTGACCATCGACTGGGAAAAGAAGAAGGAACTGGTGGAAAACGACACCATCGACTGCATCTGGGGCAGTTTTACCATGGACGGCCGCGAGGAAGAATACCAATGGGCAGGGCCTTATCTGTACAGCCGTCAGGTGGTGGCAGTGCGCTCCGACAGCGACATCTATACCCTGCAGGATCTGGCCGGCAAGGTAGTGGCGGTGCAGTCCACCACAAAGCCGGAGGAGCTGTTTTTGAACGCAGAGCAGAACGGACTGCCCCGGCTGCGCAGACTATATTCGTTGCAGAACCGGGACCTGATCTACACCACCCTGATCAAGGGCTATGCGGATGCCCTGGCCACCCACGAAAGCGCCATCCGGCAGTTCATGAAGGATTACAGCGTAGAATATCGCATTCTGGACGAGCCGCTGATGACGGCGCGGCTGGGCGTGGCTTTTTCCAAAAATCGCAGCGATGACCTGCCGCAGCAGCTGACGGAGGTGTTTCAGGAGATGCTGGCGGACGGCACCGTCCGGCAGATCGTGAGCCGCTATCTGGACGACCCCGAGCACTATCTGGATGGACTGGAGGACAGCACCCATGCATGACGGAATGGAAAAAGGAACACCGGTCATCAGCCGGAAGCAGTACATTCTGGTGTGTGCACTTGCGGGACTGTTGCTGCTGGGCGGCGTGCTGGGGCTTTCGGCACACAGTGATCTGCAAAATGCTGAAAAGCAGTTTGAGGATACCATCAGCTATGTTAAGGAGCAGTGCACCGACTACGATAACCTGAACCTTGCCACGGAGACCAAAAGCCTGATGCGGATGATGGAAAACGCCCAGCATCTGTGCAGTGAGATCGCTCGGGACCAGCAGGAAAACCACGGGCGGGTGCTGGACGATGCCGCCATGGAAGAATATTTGCAGGACTATACCCTCAGCGGCATCCTTGTGCTTTCGGCAGAGGGCAAAATATTGTGCGGTGCCTCACAGGATGGCCGGGTGGCTGACCCGCAGGTCCGGGAACAGATGGAAAAGGAGCTGGCCGGTTCTATCGTGCTGAAGGTGGCCGACCACCCGGAGCAGGTCTACGCCGGGCGGACGGAAAAGGAGGATAGCTCCTATGTAGATACCGCAGCCTGCGCCCGGAAGGACGGGGACGGGGTGCTTGTGGTGTACTACCGCACCACGGCAGAATATGTGCGCAATTACAGTCTTTCCTACCAAAACTGCGTGCAGGGCTATAACCCCGCTGTGGACGGAACCATCGTGGTGACCCGTGGTGACCGCATCGTGGCCAGCAACGATACCGCCCTGCTGGATACCACCGTGGACGAAAACCCCACCCTTTCTGCCCTAAAGGCGCGCAGCACCGATGGCGGTGTGATCCATGTGCACAGCACCACCGGGCAGCAGTACGCCTACGGCATCGTAGGGCAGGGACGCAGTTTTTATATCTATGTTTACCGCCCGGAGCAGGAGGTATATGTCTCTACCATGCGCAATGTGAGCATGGCTGCCTTTGCTTACATGGTCGTTCTGTTCCTGCTGCAGTTGCTGCGCGGCAAGACCGACCAGCGCTACCGGGAACAGCAGCTGCGCCGGGAGCAGGAGTACCAAAAGACCCTCAAGGCAGCCGCACTGAAAGCGGAGAGCGCAAACCTTGCCAAGACCGAGTTTTTGCAGCGCATGAGCCACGATATCCGCACTCCCATCAACGGCATCCGGGGCATGGTGGAGATCGGCGACCGCTGCCCGGAGGATATGGCACGGCAGGCCGACTGCCGCAAAAAGATCTGGGAGGCCTCCACCCTGCTGCTGGAGCTGGTGAACGAGGTGCTGGACATGGGCAAGCTGGAGTCCGGCGAGGTGGTGCTGGAAAACGTGCCCTTTGATCTGCCCGAGCTGATGAACGAGATCACGGACGTGCTGGAAAAACAGGCGGCAGAACGCGGAATCGTTCTGCACCGGGAATACGGCAGGCTGCCGCATCCACGGCTGGTGGGCAGCCCGCTGCACGTCAAGCGGCTGCTGATGAATGTGCTCAGCAATGCCATCAAGTATAACCGGGAAAAGGGGCGTGTGATGCTGGACTGCTTTGAATTGAGCAGCAACGGGGACAAGGCGCAGATCTGTTTTGTCTGCGCGGACACTGGCATCGGCATGAGCGAGGAGTTCCAGAAGCGGATGTTCGAACCCTTTGCACAGGAGAATGCCGGGGCACGCTCGGTATACGGCGGCACCGGCCTTGGCACGTCCATTGCCAAAAGTCTTGTGGATAAGATGGGCGGTACCATCGGGGTGGAAAGCAAGCAGGGCGTGGGCACAACCTACACCATCACCCTGCCTTTTGCCATCGACAATACTGCAACGGAAGAGCCGGAGTGGCAGCAGACAGACCTTACCGTGCTGCAGGGACGGCGGATGCTGCTGGCCGAGGACAATGCCCTGAACATGGAGATCATGGAATTTTTGCTGAACGATGTGGGTGTAAAAGTGACCAAAGCCGCCGACGGACAGCAGGCAGTGGAAGCCTTTGCGGCCTCGCCGGTGGGCGGCTTTGACGCCATTCTGATGGACGTGATGATGCCGGTGCGGGACGGCCACGAGGCTACCCGCGCCATCCGCGCCATGGACCGCCCGGACGCAAAGACCATCCCCATCTTTGCCATGACGGCAAACGCCTTTACAGAGGACCGCCGTAAAGCGCTGGAATCCGGCATGAATGAGCACCTGCCTAAGCCAATTGATCCGGATGCCCTGTACCGCCTGCTGGTAAAATACCTGACAGAGCGCAACTGAACTGTTTGCCGGGCTTTACAAGCGGGGCAAAACATGGTACAGTAAATATACTGTGCTTGCGCAAGCCACAAGCACGCCCGGCGGTGGGAAAGCCGCCGGCACACAACACGATACGACACGGCAAACCAGCCGCGGACGGAAAGGATGTACTACAATGGAACAGAGCGAAAAGACCCTTGACATGATCGTCAATCTTTGCAAGAACCGTGGTTATGTGTTCCCCGGTTCCGAGATCTACGGCGGTCTGGCCAACAGCTGGGACTACGGCCCCCTTGGCGTGGAGTTCAAGAACAACGTCAAAAAGGCATGGCTGAAAAAGTTTGTGCAGGAAAGCCCCTATAACGTGGGTTTGGATGCTGCCATCATCATGAACCCGCAGACATGGGTGACCACCGGCCATGTGTCCAGCTTCTCGGACCCCCTGCTGGACTGCCGCGCCTGCAAGGCACGCCACCGCGCCGACAAGCTGATCGGTGAGGAGCACCCCGAGGTGAACGTGGACGCCATGAGCTTTGACGAGATGGACGCTTTCATCGCAGAGCACGAGGATATCGTCTGCCCTGTGTGCGGCAAGCACGATTTTACCCCCATCCGCAAGTTCAACCTGATGTTCAAGACTGCCATCGGCGTGACCGAGGATAGCTCCTCCACCTGCTATCTGCGTCCCGAGACCGCACAGGGCATCTTTGTCAACTTTGCCAACATCCAGCGCACCACCCGCCGCAAGCTGCCCTTCGGTGTGTGTCAGGTGGGCAAGGCCTTCCGCAACGAGATCACCCCGGGCAACTTCACCTTCCGCACCCGCGAGTTCGAGCAGATGGAGTGTGAGTTCTTCTGCAAGCCCGGCACCGATCTGGACTGGTTCGCTTACTGGAAGGACTACTGCGAGAACTGGCTGCTGAGCCTTGGCATCAAGAAGGAGCACCTGCGCCTGCGTGACCACGAGCCCGCAGAGCTGGCCTTCTACAGCCGCGCTACCACCGATATCGAGTATGCCTTCCCGTTCACCGACTGGGGCGAGCTGTGGGGCATTGCAGACCGTACCAACTACGACCTGACCCGCCATCAGGAGGCTTCCGGCAAGAGTCTGGAGTACTTCGACAGCGAGACCAACGAGCACTACATCCCCTACGTCATCGAGCCCTCTCTGGGCTGCGACCGTGTGGCGCTGGCTTTCCTGTGCGAAGCCTACGATGAGGAGCACCTGACCGACAGCAAGGGCAAGGAGGATGTCCGCACCGTGCTGCATCTGCATCCGGCTCTGGCTCCCTACAAGTGCGCCGTGCTGCCCCTGAGCAAGAAGCTGGGCGAGAAGGCCATGGAGATCCGCAACGAGCTGAGCAAGTACTTCATGGTTGACTACGACGATACCGGTTCCATCGGCAAGCGTTACCGCCGTGAGGACGAGATCGGCACCCCGTTCTGCATCACCGTGGACTTTGACACCGTGGGCGACGAGGCCAAGGGCATTGCTGCCGACAACTGCGTCACCGTCCGTGACCGCGACACCATGGAGCAGGTGCGTATGCCCATCAGCGAGCTGAAGAGCTACATCGAGAGCAAGATCGAGTTCTAAAAATACACTATCATGCACAAAAGCAGCCCCGCCGGAGCACCGGCGGGGCTGCTTTTTAGTATTATGATGGTTGAAAAAAGTGGCTCAGAAACGTCCGCAGACGTTTCTGAGCCACAAAATCTAAAATCGTCAGGCGGGCGGTTTACTGCTGGGCGAAGATCTTGACCTCGTCCTTGTCCATAAAGGCAGCGCCCGCAAAGCCTGCTGCTTCCAGCTGACCCAGCTGCTTGCCCAGCTTTTTGCCCTGCGGCAGCACGGTGACGTTGTACTGCTCACGCAGCGCAGCAGCTTTGCTCAGCACGGCGGGGAAGTCGGTGCCTTTGCCGTACAGCAGGGCGATCTTCTGCTTTGCGCCGGGAATCTGGTATCCCTGCTCCAGCAGGATGCCGCACACCCGCTCGAAGCCGATGGAGAAGCCCACGGCGGGCACCTGCACGCCAAGGAACTTGCCCACCATGTTGTCGTAGCGTCCACCGCCGGCCACAGCACCGCTGAACTGCGGGCAGGTCACCTCGAACACCATGCCGGTGTAGTAGCCCTGACCGCGCACCAGACTGGGGCAGTAGGCCACCTGATAGCGTCCGGCAGCCAGCGTGTTGGCGGTGGCCAGCACATACTTCAGGTCGTCGGCGATGGCAGGGTCGGCGCAGCGGGCAGCTACGGCGTCCAGCGTCACGTCCCCGGCGGCAATAAAGTCTGCCAGTGCTTGGATGGCGCTTTCCGGCAGCTGTTTCTCGGTCAACTCAGCCTTCACGCCCTCGGCACCGATCTTGTCCATCTTGTCAAAGGTGATGCAGACGGAATCCAACGTGTCGGCGGCAAAGCCCATGCTTTCCAGCATCCCGCGCAGGATGCGGCGGTCGTTGATGTTGACGGTAAAGCCGGTAAAGCCGATGTTCAGCAGCGCGCGGGTAGTCACGTCGATCAGCTCCACCTCGGCGTTGGGGGAGGCATCGCCCAGAATATCGATATCACACTGTACAAACTCGCGCAGACGGCCCTTCTGCGGACGCTCGGCGCGGAACACCCGGTCGGTCTGGATGACCTTGAAAGGGTTGGGCAGCTTATCCTTGTTGGCTGCGTAGTAGCGGCTCAGCGGCAGGGTAAGGTCGTAGCGCAGACCCATATCGGACAGCTGCTTGGGGTCGCCGGTGTTCAGGGCAGCGGTCAGCTTATCGCCGCGCTTGAGCACCTTGAAGATCAGGTTCAGGTTGTCGCCGCCCTCGGATTTATCAAGATTTTCCATATCCTCCAGCATGGGGGTAGAGATGCGCTCAAAACCGGCAGAGCGGTAGGTCTCCAGAATCTTGCCCTGAATGTAGTCGCGCAGGGTCTGTTCGGCGGGCAGCAGGTCCCGCATACCCTTCAAAGCCTGTGTTTTCATAACAGTAATTCCTCTCTATCTGTAAATTGTACCCGCCCTCGATGCCTGAAAAGGGGCGGGAGCGTTTTTAACTCAGTACTTTACCATTATAAAGGATAATGCCGGATTGTCAATCCAAATGGGCACACTATCGCAAATTGCACAAATCTTTGAGGTGAAAGTATGAAGCAGCAGTTTGCAGCAAAACACCCGTGGACGATTCTGGCTGCGGGGGCAGCCATTCAGGTGCTTACCGGCTTACCGGCGGCTTGGGGCGTCTTTCAGCAGCCGGTCATGGAGGAATACGGCCTTTCGGAGCAGGGGGCGGGCTACGCCTTTGCCCTGCTCATTGCCGCCTTTGGGGTGGGGTGTGTGCTGGGCGGTTTTTTGCAGGATAAAAAGGGCCCGCGCTGCGCGGCGTTGTGGGGCACAGCCCTGCTCTGCGGCGGCTTTTTTGCAGCAGCCTTTCTGCCGGGCTGGGCAGGGTGGGGATTCTTTCTGGCCTTCAGCATCCCGGCGGGGCTGGGCACGGCCTTTTTGTATCCCTCTATCCAGTCCTGCGCCCAAAAGTGGTACGCGGGGCGCAAGGGACTGGCGACCGGGGTCATCGGCGGAGCGGTGGGACTTTCCGGCGCGTTCCTTACCCTGTTCGTCCGGGCGGCGCTGCGGGGCTTTGGCCCGGTGCAGGGCATCCGGGGCGCGTTCTGGGCGCTTGGCGCGCTCACTCTGCCGGTGTGCCTTGCGGGCAGTGCGGTACTCAGCGACCCACCGCAGAAAAAGCAGCAGCCAAGCGGAAAAAACACCCTCGACCTCTCCCCGGGGCAGATGCTGCGTACAAAGCAGTACTGGCTGTGCGCGGGCGCGGTGTGCTTTTCAACACCGGCGGTGCTGCTGTTCAGCCCCATCATCCTAAAGTTGGGCATGGAGCGCGGGTTGGACGAGACTGCTGCGCTGTGGAGCATCGTACTGGGCAGCGTGGGCAGCGCTGCGGGACGGATGCTGATGCCCATGCTCAGCGACCACATTGGCCGCCGCGCCACCGACCTTGGGCTGTTTGCAGCTTCGCTTGGGCTGTCGGCGGCGTTCTGGGCAGCGCAGGGCTGGTGGGTGGTGGTGTGCTACGCCGGGCTTACCTTCTGCTACTCGGCACTGGCGGCGGTGCTGCCCGCCCTTTCCACCGACCTGTTCGGCCTGCCCCATGCCGGGGTGAACTACGGCTTTCTGGCACTGGGGCAGAGCGTGGGCAGCCTTGCGTTCCCTTTTGCGGCTGATCTGCTGGCGTTGGAAAACGGACGGCACCTGCTTGCCATGGCCGGTGCGGCAGCGGGTTTTGCAGCCATTTGGGCGCTGCATCCGGTGCGGAAAGACCCGCGCTGAAACGCGCAAAAAGAAAAGACTATAAAAAGTTTGCTGATGCTTACGGCAGAATTGACAAAAACTTGACGACTGTTTTGTATAAAGCGGTGGAAATGACAGTTAGTGCCGGATGACCGTAAAACCCGGCTGTACTTTTTGCAGGAAATGACTTGCAAAATTCGTCCGTTTTCTCTATAATAAAATCATGCGTGGTAGTACCGGTGCAGGCGCTGAAAGAGAGCAGCGCACCCGGTTCGGATGCAAGCAGTATGGAGCAGCAGCTGTGCCGGCAGGGCGCGGCGGCGGTTTTATGCTGCCAAAGCGACATTTGTCAAAAGGAGAGTATGATTATGACCTATTCGCAGCAAGTACAGAATATGTGCCCGATCACCAAAGGTCCTAAGCATGGTCCGGCTCCCATCCCCGAAGAGGGCGCATGGGTCAAGGCCTATGAGATCAAGGACATCAGCGGCTACACCCATGGTGTGGGCTGGTGTGCACCCCAGCAGGGCACCTGCAAGCTGTCTCTGAACATCAAGAACGGCGTCATCGAAGAGGCTCTGGTGGAGACCATCGGCTGCTCCGGCATGACCCACTCTGCTGCTATGGCAGGCGAGATCCTGCCCGGCAAGACCATTCTGGAAGCTCTGAACACCGACCTGGTGTGCGACGCCATCAACGTGGCTATGCGCGAGCTGTTCCTGCAGATCGTCTACGGCCGCAGCCAGACCGCTTTCTCTGAGGACGGTCTGCCCATCGGCGCAGGTCTGGACGACCTGGGCAAGGGTCTGCGCTCCATGACCGGCACCATCTTCTCCACCAAGGAGAAGGGTGTGCGTTACCTGGAGCTGACCGAGGGCTACATCAACAAGCTGGCAGTGGACGCTAACGATGAGGTCATCGGCTATCAGTTCGTTAAGTTGGGCAAGATGATGGAGGATATCCGTCACGGCAAGACCCCCAACGAGGCTTACGAGAAGAACGTGGGTACTTACGGCCGCTTCAGCAAGGAGCAGGGCGCTGTGAAGTACATCGACCCGCGTGAGGAATAAGAGAGGAGGAACAACTCAATGGCAACTTTTGAATCTATGGATCGCCGTATGCCTAAAATCGAGGCATGCCTGAAGGCTAACGGTCTGGAGTCTCTGGACGCTTGCAACGAGATGCTCCTCGCTAAGGGCATCGACTGCGACAAGATCGTCCGCGGCGTGCAGCCCATCTGCTTTGATAACGCTGTCTGGGCTTACACTCTGGGCACCGCTATCGCTGTGAAGCGCGGCCTGACCGACGCTGCCGAGTGCGCAGCTGCTATCGGTGAGGGTCTGGAAGCTTTCACCATCCCCGGCTCTGTTGCTGAGCAGCGTCAGGTCGGTCTGGGTCACGGCAACCTGGGCGCTCGTCTGCTGAGCGAGGACACCACCTGCTTCGCTTTCCTGGCAGGCCACGAGTCCTTTGCTGCTGCTGAGGGTGCTATCGGCATCGCCCGCACCGCAAACAAGGTCCGCAAGACCCCCCTGCGCGTCATCCTGAACGGTCTGGGCAAGGACGCAGCTTACATCATTTCCCGTATCAACGGCTTCACCTATGTGCAGACCGAGTACGATATCCCCACCCAGACCCTGACTGTGGTCAAGGAAATCCCCTTCTCCGAGGGTGAGCGAGCAGCCGTTAAGTGCTACGGCGCTAACGACGTTATGGAAGGCGTTGCCATCATGAAGAAGGAGGACGTGCAGTGCTCCATCACCGGCAACTCCACCAACCCCGTCCGCTTCCAGCATCTGGTTGCCGGTACCTACAAGAAGTGGGCTATCGAGAACGGCAAAAAGTACTTCTCCGTTGCTTCCGGCGGCGGCACCGGCCGTACCCTGCACCCCGATAACGTGGCTGCAGGCCCCGCAAGCTACGGCCTGACCGACTCTCTGGGCCGCGTGCACGGCGATGCTCAGTTCGCAGGCTCCTCTTCTGTGCCCGCACACGTTGAGATGATGGGTCTGATCGGCATGGGCAACAACCCCATGGTCGGCGCTACCGTTGCCTGCGCTGTTGCTGCAGCTCAGGCTAACGCCTAAGTCTTTCCTAAGTTTCAGCGAGGGGGAGCTGCTTTCCGAATGAGCAGCTCCCCCTTTTTTGCTGATAGATATCCGAACACAAGCAACCCAAAATAAGAAGGATGAAACAATGAAAAAGAATCAGATCCGCAAGAGCGTGGCTGCGCTGGCCATGGCGGCTGTTGTAAGCGTCAGCCTGTTGGGCTACGGCTGCGGCAGCAAGTCTGCCTCCTCCACCGCAGGCGTGTCCGGCGAGTTCACCGGTACAGCCAAGGGTATGGGCGGCGATGTTACCGTCACTCTGACTTTGACCGACGGCAAGATCACCGGCTGTACCGCCGAGGGCAAGGACGAGACCCCCGGCATCGGCACTATGGCTTTGGAACAGCTGCCCGGCGCGATTGCCGAGAGCGGCAGCATTGCCGTGGACGGCGTGGCTACTGCAACCATCACCTCCGACGCCATCAAGGAGGCTGCTGCTGCCGCTCTGGTCGCAGCCGGCCTGAACGCTGATGACTACAAGACCGAGGTCAAGGCCGACACGACCAAGGCCGAGGACTCCACCATTGATGCAGACATTGCCATCGTGGGTGCAGGCGGTGCAGGTATGACTGCTGCCATCACGGCTGCTGCCGAGGGCAAGAGCGTGGTCATTCTGGAGAGCCAGCCCATGGTGGGCGGCAACTCCGTGCGCGCTACCGGCGGCATGAACGCCGGTGACACCGTGTATCAGGACGAAAACGAGTTCGGCGAGTCCGCAGGCGTGGAAAAGACCCTCAAGACCGCTGCTGAAAAGTATGCCGACAACGCCACCATCACCGCTCTGGCTAAGACCGTTTCTGAGCAGTGGGCAGCTTATCAGGCAGACCCCAAGGGCTACTTCGACTCTGTGGAGCTGATGGAACTGGACACCATGATCGGCGGCAAGGGCATCAACGACCCCGCTCTGGTGGAGACTCTGTGCTCTAACAGCGCTGACGCCATCGACTGGCTGGACGAGCACGGCATCACCCTGCACAGCGTTTCCAGCTTCGGCGGCGCATCCGTCAAGCGTATCCATCGTCCCGTGGATGCCGAGGGCAAGACCCTTTCTGTGGGCTCCTACATGATCCCCCTGCTGCAGGAGAACTGCGACAAGGCCGGCGTGCAGACCCTGCTGAACACCACCGCTACCGAGCTGCTGACCGATGCAAACGGTGCCGTTGTGGGCGTGAAGGCTACCGGCTCCACCGGCGAGACCATCACCGTGAATGCCAAGGCTGTGGTGCTGACCACCGGCGGCTTCGGCGCAAATCTGGAGATGGTCACCGAGTACAAGCCCGAGCTGAAGGGCTTTATGACCACCAACGCCGCAGGCGCACAGGGTCAGGGTATTGAGATGGCTACCGCTGTGGGCGCTGACACTGTGGACATGGATCAGATCCAGATCCACCCCACCGTGGAGGCTAACACCGCTGCCCTGATCACCGAGGGTCTGCGCGGCGATGGCGCTGTGCTGATCAACGCCGAGGGCAAGCGCTTCATCGACGAAGTTGGCACCCGTGACGTGGTTTCCGCTGCCGAGATCGCTCAGACCGGCAGCTACAGCTGGCTGGTGGTGGATCAGGCTATGGTCGATGCTTCCAGCGTCATTCAGGGCTACATCAAGAAGGGCTACACCGTGACCGGCCAGACCTACGAGGAACTGGCAAAGGCTATGGGCGTGGACGAGGCTACTTTTGCCGAGACCATGAAGACCTGGAACGGCTACGTTGAGGCCAAGAACGACCCCGACTTTGGCCGCACCAGCTTTGCAAAGGCTCTGGATAACGCGCCCTACTATGCTATCAAGGTCACCGCAGGTGTGCACCACACCATGGGCGGCCTGAAGATCAACACCAACACCGAGGTGCTGAAGGCTGACGGTTCCGTGATCCCCGGCCTGTTCGCAGCAGGTGAGGTGACCGGCGGCGTGCACGGTGCAAACCGTCTGGGCGGCAACGCTGTGGCCGACTTTACCGTCTTTGGCCGCATTGCCGGTGCTGCTGCCAGCAAGTATGCTGCATGAGCATAAAACAAAAAATCTCTGACACCGCCGCCCCCAAGGGCAGCGTGTGGAAGAAAAATGTGATCTTTGCACTGGTGGTACTGGCGCTGGCCGCAGGTATTTTTCTTGCGGCGCGGGCGCAGCACCCCGCAAAGGGCAGCGGCTTACAGGCCGTTGTGGATTTCGGTGACGGCGTTACCGAGACCTTGCCCCTTGCGCAGGATCACGATTACCTGTACGAGGTAGGGGACTACATCGTGCACCTGCAGGTAAAGGATGGCGCCATCGCGTTTTTGGACAGTCAGTGCCCGGATCATGTCTGTGAGCAATTCGGCTGGCTGGACAAGGACGGCGCATGGGCCGCCTGTGTGCCCGCAGGGGTGTATGTGGTGGTAGAGCCCACCGCAGACGCAGGGTAAAAACAAAGGAAACGGCACCCGGAGGGAAACCTCCGGGTGCTGTTTTTTGCTTGAATAAAAGCCATTCTTTGTAAAAAAAGTCTGAAACTTTGTGGAAATGCCGTGAAACGAAAATTGGACGCTTGTTTATCGGGGCAAAATGCGATACACTACAAATATGAGTTTCTGATGGATGCTTTTTACAAAAAAGCATCTTGTCATAAAAGAACCTAGGAGGAACGGCAAGAATGATCTGGAAAAAGTCTAAACAGCCCGCCGACTCGCAGCAGGACGCAGCGGCTGCACCGAAAAAAGGCGGCGCGGCGGCATTTGCCAAAAAGAACTGGAAGTGGCTGGTGCCGGTAGCCATCGTGGTGCTGGCAGGCGGCTGGTGGCTGCTGAAGCCCAAGAGCGCAAAGCCCGCAAACGTGGATACTTCCTATACGGAAGCAGCGCCCGAGACCCGGGATGTCTCCAACACGCTCAGCGGCACCGGCACGTTGAAGCCCGCCAATACTTACAGCGTTAAATCGCTGGTGTCCGGCAAGGTGCTGACCGGCAGCTTTGAAGAGGGCGATATCGTGGAAGAGGGTACTGTGCTGTACACGGTGGATTCCTCCGACGCTACCACCAAGGTGGAGCAGGCAGCTATCACCCTGCAGCAGGCGCAGCGCAGCTACGATAAGACCGCAGACCGCCAGTATGTCCGCGCCGAGGTGGCGGGTGTCGTCAGCAGCCTGAAGGTGAACAAGGGCGATGAGGTAAAGAGTGGTCAGGAAGTGGCTGTGGTGCGGGACAGCTCCAAGATGAATCTGGTGCTGGAGTTCCCGGCTGCGGATGCTGCCAACTTCTCGGTAGGGCAGACCGCCGAGGTGACGCTGGATGGCACCTTTGAGGTGCTGCCCGGCACCATTACCGCCGTGACCGGCACCGATGCCCTGAGCACCGGCAACCTGCTTACCCGCACTGTGACCCTCTCGGTGTCCAACGCAGGCGGTCTGACCACGGCACAGGCGGCAACGGCTACTGTCAACGGGGTCAGCTCCATTGCAGCGGCAAACTTCCAGTATCAGGCCGAGCGCACCCTGACTGCGCTGTCTTCCGGTACTGTCACCGCCATCAATGTGCGGGAGGGTGGCAGCGTGAACAAGGACGATATCATCCTGACCCTCAGCGGTGAGGACCTGACCGAGTCCATCCAGTCTGCCTCCGAGACCCTGCGCGGTGCGGAGCTGTCCATGCAGAATATGCAGGACGCTATGGATAACTACACCATCACCTCACCCATCAGCGGCACCATCATCGAAAAGAATGCCAAGGTGGGCGATGCCCTGAGCACCGGCAGCGACCTGTGCACCATCTACGACCTGAGCTATCTGGAAATGACCATCAACGTGGACGAGCTGCAGGTCAGCAGCCTGAAGGTGGGGCAGACCGTACAGGTGACCGCAGACGCCGTGAAGGATAAGACCTACGAGGGCGTGGTCACCCGTGTGTCCATGAAGGGCGATACCAGCGGCGGCACCACCACCTACCCGGTGACCGTACGCATCGACGAGACCGATGGTCTGCGCCCGGGTATGAACGCCAACGCCGAGATCGTGGTGGCGCAGGCGAAAAATGCGCTCACGGTGCCTAACGCCGCCATCGTGCGGGGCAATTATGTGCTGGTGCGGCAGGACTCGCCCAGCGCCGTGAACGCCGATGCCTCCATGAGCGCACCGGAGGGTTATGTGTACGTCAAGGTCAAGACTGGTGTCAGCGATGACAACTATACGCAGGTGACCAGCGGCCTGTCCGAGAGTGATACCATCGCCTACGACCCCAGCTCCGTGAGCAGTGACAGCTACTACGACTACGGCTCTGGCGATATGGACGGCGAAGTGATCGGCGGCGCCGGAAACGCCGCAGACCTCACCGAAGGCGGCGAGGAGACGCTGCCGGAGGAGACGGAAAACGGCGAAGAACCCGCAGCGGACGCTGAAGAGCCCGCAGAGGGCATCGACCCCGCCGAGGCCGGCGCGGTCGTGGTGGATTGACGCAGGAGGGATGAATGAGCGCTCTGATCGAGTTTGATGAGGTCTGCAAATATTACCAGATGGGCGATACCACGGTAAAGGCTGCCGACCACATCACTATGAAAATCGAAAAAGGCGAGTTCGTGGCCATCGTGGGCCAGTCCGGCTCGGGCAAATCCACCTGTATGAACATCATCGGCTGTCTGGATGTGCCCACCCACGGTACCTACCGGCTCAACGGCCGGGACGTGGGCAAGATGAACCGCAACGAGCTGGCCGCCATTCGTAACGAAATGCTGGGCTTTATCTTCCAGCAATACAATCTGCTGCCCAAGCTGAACCTGATGGAAAACGTGGAGGTGCCGCTGGTGTATGCGGGCATCTCCCGCGCCGACCGCCACATCCGCGCCCGGGAGGTGCTGGAGCAGGTGGGGCTTGGCGACAAGCTGAAAAACCGCCCCAACCAGCTTTCCGGCGGCCAGCAGCAGCGTGTGTCCATTGCGCGGGCACTGGTGCGCAACCCGCCGGTCATTCTGGCGGACGAGCCCACCGGCGCGCTGGACTCCCATACCGGCCGGGAGGTGCTGGGGCTTTTGCAGCAGCTGCACAAGCAGGGACACACCGTAGTGCTGATTACCCACGACAACTCCATTGCCGTGCAGGCCGACCGCATCATCCGGCTGGAGGACGGTCAGGTGGTGTATGACGGCGACTCCCACGCACCGGAGGCCATGGTGCAGCCCACCCTGCTGCCCGAAACGCCGGAAAAGGAGGAACAGGCATGATCTTTGAAACCTTCCGGCAGGCCATCCAGAATGTGTGGAGCAACAAGCTGCGCACCTTTCTGACCATGCTGGGCATCATCATCGGCGTGATGGCGGTCATCGTCATTGTGGGTCTGGGCAACGGCATGACCAAGAGCATGCGGGACAGCTTTTCCGCACTGGGCACCAACACCCTCAGCATTCAGGTGTGGGGCTACGGCTCCCGTACCGTGCCGGTGGAGGAGATGTACGATATATGCCAGCGGCATTCCGACCTGATCAAGGCGGTGTCGCCCCAGATCGAGTTCAGCGGCAATGCCAGTGGTACGCTGAAGATTGGTACCACCAGCTACCGCTGGTCCAACATAAGCGGTGTGGACGAGAACTACACTGAAATGAAGAACTACCAGCTCGCGCAGGGACGCGGCCTGCAGTACATGGATATGCAGGACAACAAGCAGGTCTGCATCATTGGCGATTACCTGAACCGGGTGGCCTTTGGCGGCAACGGTGTGGGGCAGACGCTCAAGATCGGTGCCAACAAGTTCCGCATTGTGGGCGTGCTGGCGGCCAAGGTCAGTGACCCCACCATGCAGCAGGGCAGCGATGATGACTGCGTTTACCTGCCCTACACCACCGTGATGCGGCTCTCCAGCCAGAGCTCGGTCAACAACTATACGGCGGTGATGACCGACGAAAACTTTGCCAACGAGGCCAAGACCACCATGGAAGAGGAACTGATGTCGATCCTCAAGACCGAAAACGGCTACTATGTGTACAGCGCCAGCGAGTGGCTGGAGGAAATGAACAAGATGATCAACATGGTCATCGTGATACTTACCGGCATTGCCAGTATCTCGCTGCTGGTGGGCGGCATCGGCATTATGAACATCATGCTGGTGTCGGTGACCGAGCGCACCCGCGAGATCGGCATCCGCAAGGCACTGGGCGCAAAAGAACGCACCATTCTGGCGCAGTTCGTGGTGGAAGCAGCCACCACCTCTGCGCTGGGCGGCGTTTTGGGCATTGCGCTGGGCTATGCGGTGTCCATGGCGGCCAACCGGGTGCTGCCCATGTTTATGACCGATACCACCGTTACGGTAAGCCCCTCCTTCAACTCCATCGTGGTGGCCTTTGGCATCTCGGTGGGCATCGGCGTGCTGTTCGGCTACCTGCCGGCGCGGCGCGCAGCCCGGCTGAACCCCATTGAAGCATTGCGCTACGATTGATCGCGGCGGCGTGATAAACAAAGAACAAGAGGTACGACCAATGAAAAAACGGATTCTCGCATTTCTGCTGGCGGTCAGCATTGCGGTGTCGGTGCTGGTGCTGCCGGTCTCGGCGGCCAGCATCAACAACACGGCTCTGCAGACGGCCATTACTCTGGGCGCTGTGCCCACCGGTCAGGAGCTTAGCGCCAACATTACCCGCGGCGCTTTTGCCAAAATGCTGGTGTCCTTTTCCACCTACCGGGAGAGCGTAGGCGCGCAGGGCACGGTGGGCACCCTGTACCGGGATGTGCCCGGCACCTCCCAGTGGGCCCCCTACATCCGCATTGCAGTGCAGCAGGGCTGGATGAACGGCTACACCGATGGTTCCTTCCGCCCGGACAACACCGTCACGCTGGAGGAAGCCTGTGCAGCGGTGCTGAAGATGCTGAGCTATAAGACCACCGACCTGACCGGCTCCTTCCCGCAGGCACAGCTGAACAAGGCCCAGCAGATCGGTCTGCGGGACCAGCTGACCTGCACACAGGGACAGGCCATGACCTACGAGCAGTGCACCTTGCTGCTGTACAACGCCCTGCGAGCCAACACTGCCAGCGGCAGCGCCTACGGCAGCTCGCTGGGCTTTACGGTGTCCAACGGTCAGGTGGATACCTCCTCGGTGCTGCTCAAGAGCCGCAAGGGTCCCTTTGTGGCAGAGGAGGGCACTCAGCTGCCTTTTACGCCGGTGAGTGTTT
This sequence comes from Faecalibacterium sp. I4-1-79, assembly GCF_023347235.1. Lineage (GTDB taxonomy): Bacteria > Bacillota > Clostridia > Oscillospirales > Ruminococcaceae > Faecalibacterium > Faecalibacterium tardum. The sequence continues at coordinate 1,122,378 of NZ_CP094467.1, forward strand.
ACCGCAACGATAAGGTCTCTGCCTCGGCAGAACTGAACAAGTACGATGTGTACTATTACAGCGAAAGCCTGCAGACGGTGTGGATTTACACCCGCCGCGCCGCAGGCCGCATTACCGCGGTATCGCCCAGCGCCAGCGCACCCACCGCACTGACCGTGGCGGGCAGCACTTACAGTCTGGGCAGCTCTGCTGTGGCATCCAAGATCTCCTCCCTGAACGGCGGCGGCGTGGGCGAAGTGGTCACCCTGCTGCTGGGCATGGACAACGAGGTAGCCGATGTGATCACCGGCGAGGAAGCCGACAGCGTGTTCTACGGCGTGGTGCAGACTGCCACCCGCAGCCTTGTAGAGGACAACGGCGCAGACGTGCTGCAAAAGATCTCGGTAATGTGCACCGACGGCATCATCCGCACTGTGAACATCGACAAAAGCCTGAACTACCCCACCGGCTGGCTGGTGGAGATCAGCGTGACCCCCGAAGGGGAGCAGGTGACCGCTATCGAGTCCAAATCGGTCAGCGGCACCATCAACGACACCGCCACCGCGCTGGGAGACTATGCTCTGGCCGATGACGTACAAATTCTGGATACGACATCGGAGGGGTTGGCTGGGACGGTTCGTCCCAGCCGAATAGCGGGGACAAAGCTGAACGCACTGGCCGTGCGCTACTATACGCTGAATGAGCAGGGGCAGATCGACCGTCTGGTTTTGAACGATGTTACCGGCGATCTGTGGAAATACGGCGTGCTGGACGATGTGAAGAATCTGGCCGTCAATGCCGGTTCCATTCTGGGCACCCTGACCGGCAGCGGCTCCTCCGGCTCAGGGAATGGTTCTTCGGGAAATAGTTCTTCTGGTTCCGGCAGCGGCTCTAAGGGGGACAGTTCTTCCGGTTCCGGCTCTACCGGCGGCACCACCACCACCACGGTGGTGGATGATCTGCGCAGTGTGCTGGTGCCCACCACCAGCGAGATCTTGTGGGGCGTCATTGACGGCTCGCTGCTGAGCACGGTCTGGAACCGCATCACCAGCAGTTCCGGCTCGCTGCTGAGTATTGGTCTCAAGCAGCTGGCCAAAATCACCGGCCAGCCCATGAGCACCATCCTCAACTTTGTGGGCGGTGGCGCTACTTACATCTGCTACGTCAACGGCAGTCAGGCCAGCTTTTCCACCTCCATCAAGTACCCGGTGCTGGCGGGCGGTCTGGCAGTGCGGCAGAACGTGAACGGCACGGTAAAGGCTATGATCCAGCTGATGCCCATGAAGATCGACAAGGTGGGCGCAGCCTCTGTGATGAGCAACGGCACCCGCTACGAAACGGCTGACGATATGCAGGTGTACCTGTGGTACAAGGGGCAGTATTACGCCACCAAGCTTTCGGAGGTGAACTCCGAGGGCTACTACCTGACCGGCTGGTACGATAACTTTGGCTGCGCAGCAGGCAAGCGCGTGCGGGTGATCGTGGCGGTCAAAAAGGACTGATGGACTACTATGCCCCCCGGCGCAGGGCGCTGCGGGCGGTGCGGCAGCTGCTCTACCCGCGCGAGTGCCCCTTCTGCGGCCGGGTGCTGGGAGATGTACGGGATTGCCCGGACTGCGCAGAGCAGCTGGAAGTGCTGCGCCGCAAGCCCGGCATCCGGCTGGACCCGGCGCAGCACTATATCGGCAATCTGACCGGTGCGGCTGCGCCCTACCGTTACAACGGCTGTGTGCGGCGCGGTATCCTGAACGCAAAGTATCAGGGCAAGCCGTGGCGGGCAGTAGAGATGGGCAACCGTCTGGTGCAGCTGGCCTTTGGCGGGGAGCTGACCGTGCAGTACGGCGAGCTGCTCCCGCAGCCGGTGCCGTGGGCGGCCATCGGGTACGATCTGATCGTGCCGGTGCCGGCCTCCGGCAAAAAGCGCGGATATAACGTGCCGGAGCTGATGGCGTTGCCGCTGGCCAAGGCCATGGAGGTGCCGCTGGCACCGCAGGCATTGGAGCGTACCCGGGCAAAACGGCATCAGGCCGGTCTGCCGCTGGAGCAGCGCATGGCCAACGTAGCAGGTGCTTTCCGGGCGGCACAGCCGCAGCAGCTGGAGGGCAAGCGCATCCTGTTGGTGGATGACGTCATCACTACCGGCACAACGGTTGCCGCCTGCGCACAGGCACTGCTGCACGCCGGGGCAGACAGCGTGTTCGCGCTGGCCTTTGCCACGGTGGAGTTTGACACACCGCCGGACGACACCACCCCCATCTGCGAGGACGACGAGGAAGAAGCGTACAGCGATTTTTGAAAATAACGCTCTTTCGCGCATCCTTCCCGCGGGCAAAAGCCGGGATAATAAAATGTAAAAACCGTATCAGAAATTTGGAAAAAGCGCTTGACAAAACGGGAAAAGTCGGGTATACTAATCAAGCTGTGAGCGACAAACGCAAACAGATATCCGGGTGTAGCGCAGTTTTGGTAGCGCGCTTGAATGGGGTTCAAGAGGCCGTGAGTTCGATTCTCGCCACTCGGACCATAAATCCAACGATTTCACGTTAGAAATCGTTGGATTTTTTTGTTTGTGGGCTGACCTCATTTGGTTTTGACCACAATTTTGACCACAATGCCAAAGATTTTATCTGGTCTAATTAGTGCCGTTCTGTCTAACTTTTAGGCCGAAAAAGCCTCATCAAAAAGCTGAATCGCGTTCTGCCGAATGGATTCCTGAACATGGAGATAATGCTCAGTCATCTCGGTATCGGCATGGCCTACGATGCTCTGGATGGTCTGAATATCCACGCCCAACGCCTGCATCTGCGACACATAGGTGTGGCGGCAGCTGTGCGGCGTGAGCAAGCGGACATCGCCCGCTTCTTCCAGAGATTTGCGGAACACATCCCGGAAATGGGTGGGGTTGTAGGGCAAGCCGGTCTTGGGGCTTTCCCAGATGAACTGGTCGGTGGTATCCCGCAGCTTGATGGCACACGGGCGGACATTCAGCGGCACCGGAATATCCCGGATACTGTCTTTGGATTTCGGACTGCCGATGCTGACCGTACCTTTTACGACCTTTACTGCCTGCCGGATGTGAATGACAGAGCCATCTTCTTCAATAAACTGCGGCTCCAAAGCCAGAAGTTCCTGCATTCTCATTCCAGTGCCGAGCAAAAGCCGGATGCTCAAGCCCATGCGGTCATCGGGGAGAACCTTCATTAAGTGGGCGACTTCCTCTGTGGTGAAGGCTTCTTTGCGCTTTGCGGTGCCGGATGCCCGCATTTTTTCAGCAAGTCGAACCGGGTTGCGGCGCACAAGGTCATTGGCTTCTGCCTTTTGAAAGATCTGGTAGAGCATCCCTCGTGCCTTGCTGATGTAAGAATCCGAGCGGCCATCGCGCCGCATCCCTTTCAGGAAGTTTTCAATGTCGATGGGGCGTATGACGGTCAAGGGGCGATGATAAAATCCCTCTTTGAGCATTTTCAGGCAGTATTTGTAGCTTTCCTGTGTCGTGGGAGCGATATTATCCTTGTGACCCTCGAACCATGTATCAGCCCAATCCTCGAAGTACAGGATCGTGTCCAGCTGGATACCGCTGATAAGCGCATCCTGATACTCTTTCAGTTTGAGCTTGACCTCCTTCTGAGTCTTGCCATAGAAGGTCTTGAAGCGCGGCGAACCATCTTTCTGGTAGCCGTCCATCATACGTAATTCCCAGCGACCATCGCTGCGGTGGCGAAGCGTACCCTCGCCGTGTGAACGTTTGCTTGGCATATTGCCTCCTTCCTGATGTCAAGTCGTTTCGGGAATAGTATAGAAAAAGAAACCTCTTGAATCAAGGATGTCAAATCAGCCATTTACGCTGTCCGTGATCCACTGAAGAAAACGGTCTTTGGGTACGACCATCCGCTTACCGATGTGGAGCGTGGGAAAGCCGTCCGAACGGAGCAGGATGTAAGCGTTGGCGCGGGAGATGCCCAGCGCAGCAGCGACATGATCGGCTGTCAGGGTGATGGGAAGCTGCTCATACGAAGTGAACTGAGAGCGCATAGAATACCTCTTTTCTCTATATGTTGTGTTAAGTGAATACAGGAACACTATATATTGCACTTTGATATGTAACAAGGGGCATCTGCGGTTTGCGGATGCCCCTTGTGTATATGGGAGGTATGCCTGAAAATGTCAGAATTTCATCGGCAGTGCGTCTTTTCTGCACTTGCCGTTGTAGGCGGTGTAGATGGGAAAAACGTATTTTTTCCATCCGCGCAGCTTTGCAGGGTCGTCCTGTCCGATGCGGTAAATATCGACCGGGTGGATGCTGCGCAGCGCACGGAGCAGCCGTTCCTCGCTGAACTCGCCGTGGTACAGTTCCACAAAGTGCATCATGCCTTTCAGAACAGAGGCCCGGAACGAATCCGGTTTGCCCTCCCATGCTGCCACGATGAGCCGCATCGTTTCACAGTAGAGCGGTTCGCCCATCTGCTTGTAGAGCCGGAAAGCCGTACCAACGCAGCCGATGCGGTAATCGGTCAGCTGCTGGCTGTCATAATTGAGACTCAACCCCACCCGGTTGGTGGCTGCGAGAAACGCCTTGGAAATAGCATCGCCGCCCACCACCTTGGCACGGAGCTTGATGCCTGCCGTCAGCGGCGCAGAGAAGCCGTTCTGCTCGGCAAAGAGCAGGGCTTCCTGCTCCACGGTCATGCCCGTGTACACCTTGCAGAGGATCGGCAGATCCTTGCCGCCGTTGCGGAGGATGCGCCCCTCGATGGTGTGCTGCCCATCCGTTACGATGAACTGACCGTTACGGAAACTGACCTTCGGCTCATTTGCCACATATTCGTTGAAGTGGGCGGCGATCAGTTCCACACGCTTGCGCTCCACACCACGCTGATACAGTTCGCGGGGATAGACCAGCTTGCTGCTGTGGATGACCATGAGCTGGTACGGCGGGTTGACATGGATGAAGGGATTGTTACTGTCTTTCAGGCGCATCGCATTTCCTCCTTGATCCTCCAGATGTACGTTTCGGCTTCTTTCAGGATTTCAGCAACCTGCTGCTTACGCTTCGGGATGGTGAGCAGGCTGGGGTTGAACGTGAAGCTATATTCCAGCCGCTGGATCATTGCGTGTACCGCAGCTTCCAGTTCGGTGTACAGCATCATGTCCTCAACGCTCCCAGCGTCCTCAAAGGACGATTTGATGGGTGTGTAGGGATAGAGGGGCGGCTTGCCGTCAACCACCTCAGGCGGCGCGTAAGCCGCCGTAGAGCGGATGATGGGTGGAAGCCGCTGAATGCTCCCCATCGGGTTCAGGGCAAGACTGGCACGGACAGCATCATCCACCCGGCTCATTTCTTCCGGGGTGAGGTGTCCGAGAAATTTCAGCACCCTGCTTTTGTCTACGGTAAAGATCTGCTCTGCCTGAACGATGGACGGAACGGAGAGAAAATCGTTCACCAGCATGCAGTGGGTCGGCTGGGTATACTTTTTTGCAGCCTTGCTTGTCAATGTGGCCACGATCAGCGTAGGCGAGTAAAAATTTCCCACATCGTTCTGGAGAACGACTGCCGGACGATTCCCGCTTTGCTCTGAACCGGTGGCGTTGTCGAAACGGGTGAAGAAAATGTCTCCACGCTGGAATTTCCAGTTTTGAATCAAAAGCTGCCCTCCTTTTGCAATATGTACACCGCCCGCTGCACCTCCTTGGCAGTGGACGGTGTGTTTGTTCAGCGGTTCATCACAACGTAGTCATGACCGCGCCGGGTCTGGCAGACTGTGCAAGTGTCCATGCTCCGGTCTGCGCTGGGAACAATGGCGATTTTGAACGCCTTGGATTCTACAAAACTACAAAGGCAGACACCGCAGAGCGTGCGGATAGACCGGATCATTTCCGGGGTCAGTTCCATTTCCTCGTAGATCGCTTGCTCTAAGGTGGTACGGTCGTTCTCGTTCATAAAACCTCCTATGTAGGACGAAAATGTGGATATATGGAATAAGTAAAAAGAACAGGCGTGGACGAAGACCGAAAACAGCATTCGGCCACGCCTGATTTAATAAGTTAAGGTCTCGCATATTCGCCCTCGGCTCCCTGCGAGTGGGGCATAAACATCTGGCAGCGGACTTGTACCGCTCCATTGGCATTTCAGCCACCCCGTCTGCTTTGTGACCGGGCCGCGAATTACGGAAGTATCATTATCGGAGTACCAGATGACGGAACTATTCAGTTTTCAAAGAACATGAGTGCAGACATTTCGTTCAGCGGCTTTCGCCGTCTGGTGAATTGTCCTTTCACTTGGTAGGCATCGAAAACGCCTTTCAGACAACCTCAATTTGAAAGTTTTTGATAAAATTAGTAATTCTGCGGATTTTCTTACTAATATTCTGCTTTGTTGTGCCAAATACTTTAGAAATTTCAACGGTGTCATATTCTTCATAGGCGTACAGAGTAATCAGCTCAAGGTCTGCATCCGACAAATTTTCCAGCGCAGACAGCAGTCGTTCGTCCTCGATCTCACCAATCCATGTGAAGCGGCTCTTGGTTTCACGATAGTGTTCGGTAATAGAAATGGCTTCCTGATACTTGTTCATAAGGGGCGAGTAGGCTTCTTCGCCCTGCTCAAAGGACGGAGCGGCGATTTCCTGCGTGTGGTTCTGGTAAGAACGTGCAGCATTGAAAACAGACCAGTCATACTCATACATTGCCTGAATCACTTCAATGCTCATGCCAGCGTCCTCATACTGCTTGCGCATGATAGCCCACTGACGGTCAAAGTTCTTCTTTTCCAAACCATAATTAAAGCCCATGTGTAACCTCCAAATTTTCGATAAAACGTGAAATGTCGAAAATTTGGAGATACTACGGATATTTCGCCATCTGGGGCAGCCACGAAAAGAGGGCAAACATAAAACCTGCTCCTTTTCGGGAGCAGGCCATCTGAAGCTATAAAAAATAGCCGGACAACAGCCAACCGAAGGATTTTCAAGCGAAAATCTTTCAGTCAAGCTGCTGCCCGGCCATTTGGTGCTACGTTTCATACATTGCCTTATGGCAATGGCCCGTTGCTCGGTGCTAACAGTCCATATTCAGAGTGCAGTGCACCCGATTGTTTTATAAAACTGATGTTTACTTGGCCCGAATGGAAAGGTCGAGCCATAACATTTTCCGGCAACGCCAGCATTTTATATGGATGAATCCAGTGCAGTCGGCGGTCATTCGATAAAGTTTTAAGTTGCACTTGGGGCAAAACTGCCAGTGTTCCGTAATTGCTTTCTTCTTATGATCGAGCATGACTTTCCCTCCCAAATATAAAGTTTGCTGCTATATCATAGGAGAAACGGTGGACTGCGGCACTTTGGCTCCAAAAGCGCAAAAACGCCAGCCTCCCATGGCGGGAAGCTGGCGCAATATAACACATCGGCACGATTGTGGAGGGTGGAACGGAACGATTGTGCTTGCTTTGGGGCGGTCTGGCTTACGGCAGCAGACAGGCTTTTTTTGATGCGTTACCCCAATAAAAAATCACAGTTACCTCCACAAACGGCAACTGTGATCAGATGGCGCGTAGAATCGCCCAGGCGAGTTACCGTTTTTTTATAACTCGACCGGGAAATGTAAAAATCGGCACGATAGGACAAAATCACTGGAATGATGATGTTATACCGTTCTTTCCGCAAGAACGATACAATACTATTGAGGTGATGATGATGCCGAATGCGGATGCGATTGCTTTAGGAAAGCAGATAAAGGCTGTCCGAAAAGCGATGAAAATGACACAAGAGCAACTGGCACTGAAAAGTAATGTTTCGGTGAAGTATATCGCCAATATTGAAAATGGAAAACAGAATCCTTCTTTTGACATTTTAAGTTCAATTCTCCATGTTCTGCCACTTTCCTTGGATTCGGTTATCAACCCGAACTTATCAGAAGCAGAGCGCGAATGTCGAGAGTTAGAATCGATTTATTTTGCTTGTCCGCCAGAAATGCGAAAAACTCTGTTGGATGCCACAAGGTCACTCGCAATCCATTTGACAGAACTTTCAGAACAGAACAAAAACACCTAAGCTGCCAGAGTGGACGTTACGCTTCTCTCTGGCGTTCTTTTGTCTGAATACGCAATATTCTAACAGGTCATTCAATAAAATCACGTGAAAAGCAAACGAATTACACAATAATTTTCTCGTAATCAGTCTCGTTGTGGATTTTGAACCTCTTTTTCAATGGCAAGATCATTTTCTAGCGTATCATATAGTTCTTGTGGGGTACGGCATAAGACTGCGTAGAAGTTGATAGGAGCACCCTCATTAAAAAGCCGTACATACCCCCATCGACATGGGAGAACCTCTAAATAGGATGCCGTTTGCAAAAAATCTTCAAACTCTCTCAGAACATCTTCGAAGGATTGCATCTTACCGCCTCCTAAAATCTTTTTTCTATATTTTAGAAAAGATTATTTCCGATTGCAAGGATGTCAATTTTTATCTATCCAGCTAACGATAAAAGCCATACTCAAGGTCTAAGTTACCCATTGAGTATGGCTTTTATCGTTATAAGGAATCTTTTTTCACTGAAATGTTCGGCATAAATTGGTAGCCGAGGTTGGAAATCGTTCGAATATAGACAGGTACAGCTCTATCATCCTCGATTTTTTGCCGGATGCGTCCAATTGTATTGGTGACAGCAGTCAGGCAGCTTTCACTATCCTGATGCCACACGGCTTCAAATATCTGCTCTTTTGTAAACAATTGCCCCGGATGCCGTGCCATTAAACTTAAAACGCCATATTCGTAACGGCTCATGTACACTTCCTGTCCGTTTTTGAAAACACGACGGTGTTCTAAGTTTATTTCCAGACCGGGATAATTCAAAGTGTCTGGCGCAGCACGGTTCATTTCAATCCACTCAAAAATCGTCTGCTCTTGGGGAGGGCAGTGGCCCTTCGTGATACGAACAATAACTTCAATTTTTTGCATAGAATTCTTCTAGAATCTTTGGTGAACAACTTCTCACAGACATTTAATGCTCCGCATCGCATACGCTGAATTTTGTTAAGCAAGGCTCCATCCAGCCGCATTCTTTCGGATGTTGACAAACTCCTGATAAATGCCGGGCTGCTTCAAAAGTTCTTCGTGCGTGCCCTGCTGTGCAATCTGGCCGTTGTCAATGACCAAAATCTGATCGGCATTCTGGATGGTATTCAGACGGTGGGCGATTACGAGAAGTGTCTTGCCCTTTACCAGTTCCGAGATGGCCTCCTGAATATAGCTTTCGTTATCAGTATCTACGCTTGCGGTAGCTTCATCCAAAATGATGATAGGGGCATCTTTCAAGATGCAGCGTGCAATCGAGATGCGCTGCTTTTCACCGCCGGAGAGTGTAGCACCGCCTTCACCAACTACGGTCTGGAATCCATCAGGCAACGCCATGATGAAATCATAGCAGCGGGCCTTCTTAGCAGCTGCATAGACTTCTTCCTCTGTGGCGTCCGGTTTGCCTATGCTGATATTGTTGTAAATGGTATCTTGGAATAAGTACACTCGCTGGAATACCATGCTGATCTGCTCCATCAGCTCTGCCAAAGGCACGTTCCGAATGTCCATACCTCTTATTATTATGCTGCCAGATTTTACATCCCAAAGCCGAGCCAGTAAATTGGCAATAGTAGACTTTCCGCTGCCAGAAGGTCCGACTAAAGCAGTCATAGAATCTTTCTTCATGGCAAAGCTGATATGATGCAGAACTTCTTTGTCCTGATAAGCAAATACAACATCGTTAAACTGAACTTCTGGCTGTCCCGGCTGTGCCTGTGCAGGAAGATGCTGCTTGCCCGTGTCGGGAAGTTCAGGCTCATTCAGGACTGCTTCAATGCGGTCAAGAGCTGCATTCATAACGGTAAGGCGAGATGCTTCCCCATAAAGAGCTTTCAGCGGTCCAAAGAGGTCAAACACAAACAACAGAACACCAAGCACATAGGACAGCGGAAGTGCGCCGCGCTGTTCCAATACAATCGACAAGCCGAAAATCGCCGCAATACCAATGCCGTAAAGGATATTCAGACTCATTGTCCATGGTGTCATTTTCTGCTCAAAAGCAAGGGAGGTGTTTCTGGAACGCTGGAAATTGTCAGTCAGTTCTTCTGATTTTTCGCCCAGCAGGTTGTAGCTCTTGATGACGCCAATGCCCTCCACAAAGGATAGCACCGCATCGGTCAGCCGTTCGCTCTGTTCCTGCCGCTCTGCGGCTTCCCGCAGGGAAACCTTGTTCATTCCTTTTGACACCAGCCATGCCAGAACCGTGACGGCAGCAGCAATCAAACCAAGCTGTACGTTCAAATAAAACATGAATACCAGCAGAATCAAGGAGGACAGCAGATAGCCCATCATGTTGCCCAGCGTACTCATAGCGACTTCTTCAATGAATACCATATCCGTGCTAAGAACAGAGCTGATTTTGCCAATGTTGCCGGAAGTAAAATAGCCCATCGGAAGTTTCCGCAGATGGCTACCCAGTTCCATGCGTTTATCCGCAAACATCAAATATCCTGCGGCACTTTGCAGGCTGTCGCTGAGGTAATGAACAAGAATTTGCACCAACACTGCTGCGGCAAGTCCAAGGCCGATATAAAGGCAAGTCTGGCTGGTCAGTGTGTCAGCTGCAAAGCGGCTTAAAACTACAAAGGCAAGAACGATTGGCATTTTTGACAAAATGGATTCCAAAAACGCACAAACGAATGCACCTTGAATACGGCCTTTATAACGGCCGGAAAGTTTCAAAATTCTTGAAAACATCGCAAACATTTAGGCTCCCTCCTTTGCAGTGTGTACTTTCCATTCGGCACTGTCCTGTGCGGCTTTCCACAATTTCTGATATTCAGGGCAGGAGCGAATCAAATCCTGATGCTTACCCGCTGCTACCAATTTTCCGTGGTCGATGACACAAATTTGATCGGCATTCATAATGGCGGGCAGTTTGTGAGCAATCACCACGAGGGTCTTGCCTTTTACAAGTTCTGCAATGGCTGCTTCCATCTTTTCTTCATTTTCGGGGTCAGCATAGGCTGTTGCTTCATCAAGAACTACAATGGGGGCATCCTTTAAGATTGCTCGCGCCAGAGAAATACGCTGACGCTGACCGCCGGAGAGCATTTTTCCGGCATCGCCTGCCATGGAGTGAATGCCCTGCGGAAGTTTTTCAATGAACTCCATGCACTGAGCTTTCTTTGCGGCCTCTATTACTTCTTCATCCGTTGCAGTCAACCGACCGAGCCGGATGTTCTCCAGCAGAGAAGTATTAAACAAATACTGATCCTGCGCCACATAGGAGATACGACTGTTCAATGCTTCAAGGCTCATATCGCAAAGTTTCTGTCCGCCGATGGAAATGCTGCCCTTTTGCGGGTCATAATAGTGAATCAGCAGTTTTGCCAAGGTACTCTTGCCGGAGCCAGACTCACCGACAAGAGCAGTTTTTTGTCCAGCCTTTGCCGTAAAGGAAATATCATGGAGAACTTCATCCTCAATCACCGCGGGCTTTCCATCCGGGCCGGGCTGTGTTGTCTGGTAAGCGAAAGAAACATGGTCGTAAGTAACGGTGTCATCTATTCCATGGAATCTATCATTCGTCTGCTGAAGTTCCGGCGCATCCAACACCTGCTCCAATGCGGAGATTTTATAGTTGAGCTGGGGCATGGTTGGCAGAAAGCCAAGAGATTTCAGCAGCGGCATACCGATACTCAAAGAAAGACACAGCACCAAAATCAAATTGGGCAGAGCCGACCAGCCGCAGAGGACAAACCATGCACCCACAGGCAGGGTCAGGATGATGGTACAAGGAAGCAGGCTGCTGTAAATCGCCATCCACGGCCATGCCGCCCTATACCATGCCAGTGTATAGTTCCGATAATCTGATATATCTTTGCGGAACCGTTCGTAAGAATCTGCGTCTTTATTGAAAACCTTGACGACTTCCATACCGTTGATGTACTCAATAATGGTATTGTTCATCTTTTGCCCGGCCATATAGTAAGGTCCCATTTTCTTCATACCAACGGAATACATCGTCATCATGGCAACTAAGCTAAGCGGAATGGATGCCAAAGATAACAGTGCCAGCTTCCAGTCTACAAAGAACATTGCCACATAAACTGCAATGGGAACCATCAGGTTGGCGATGCCCTCCGGCATAGAGTGTGCCAGCAGAACTTCCAGACTGTCTACATCGTCCACGAACAGCTTTTTCACGGTGCCAGTGCCTTTGTCCTGAATAACACCCAGCGGCAGTTTTTCAAACCGTTTTTGCAGAGCCGTCCGCAGGCGGAGCAGCGTGTCATAAGCTGCTTTATGAGAGAGATTCAGGCCCCAGCCATAGAAAAGAGCTTGCAGCACCAGACATACCAAAACCAGTATGACATGCTGGATGATAAAGGAAGCAGTGATTGCCTCCCCCATGACCAGCGGTGCAATTACCTGATATGCCAGCACAAAGGGAAAAACACCCAGCAGAACACTGACCAGCACGATGGCTGTTGCAGCATAGAGGCCTTTTTTATGAGGTCCGGCATATTCAAATACTTTTTGGAACATAAGCCCTCCTTATATTGAGCCGTACTGTCTGTGCTTCAAAAACAAGAGGCCGCCAAAGTAAAGCGGCCTCTTATCATTATCTTTCTGTCCAGTCAAGGCGGCCCTGACATTCATAATTTCTAAAATTCACTGGCGGATTCGGAAAAAATCCAAAACCTTTTTACTGCCGGATTCGTCCAATGGATAGCTTTCTTTTATTTGCCCTTTTTCCATATGGACTACATACGAACATCCCGCCATCACCAACTCCGGATCATGCGTAATAACAAGAAGCGTTTTGCCCTGATCCGCGAGTGACTTCAAACTCCGCGCAACTTCCCGCATATGTTTGAGATCAAGCCCGCTGGTTGGTTCGTCAAACACAATGATCTCCCGGTTACTCACAATGGCAGATGCGATCGCTACCCGCTGTTTTTGCCCGCCGGAAAGAGAAAGCGGGTGCCTGTCTTTATATTCCAGCAGATCAAACTGTTTAAGGATTTCATCTGCAACAGTTTCATCCTCGTTGTCCATGCTCAGAAGCACTTCATCCGTCACGCTTTCGGTAAATAGCTGATGGCTGGTATCCTGCATTACCATGTAGCAATGTTTGAGCCGGGCTTTCCAATCAAGGGTTTTCCCGTCAACCTGCAAAAGGCCACACTTCTTTTCCAGTCCGCAAATACAGCGGGCCAGAGTAGATTTTCCAGCGCCATTCAGGCCGATAATGGCAATCGTTTCTCCAACAGGCAGTTCAGCACTCGGAATATGGAGGCTTTCCGGTTCCCGCTTTTTATACGCAAAGCAGAAATTTTGAAATTCCATCAGTTTAGCTGTATGCGCCTGATACTGATTCGCGGGTTTCAACTTCGAGAGAGAAAACGGCCGCAGCCCCATTTCTTTTCGAGTGCTATCCGATAAACTGTCAAATTCAGCAGGCGTGTATTCCCGTTCAATCTCCCCATCTTTTACATACAGCACACGATCTGCAAGATCGTGAAGGTAGTAAAGGCGGTGTTCTGCAATCAGAATTGTTTTGCCCTGCTTTTTCCAGAGGCTCAAGACCTGCCGCAGGTCATCAATAGCAGCCATATCCAGATTAGAAGATGGTTCGTCAAGGACCATAATTCCCGGCAGCAATACACTTGATGAAGCACAGGCTATTTTTTGCTTTTCGCCCCCGGACAGAGCAAACACGCTTCGCCCCATCAAATCTTCAATATGATAATCGGAAACTGTACGGTCAATCCTTTTCAGGATATCTTCCTGGGGATAGCCTAAATTTTCACAGGCAAAGGCTAATTCACTATCCGTATCCACGTTGAAAAACTGACTTTTGGGATTCTGGAATACAGATCCCACCATAGCAGCCAAGTCATAAAGCGGCGTATCTGATACGCTTTTTCCGTCCAGAAGGACATCGCCCTCTAAATTACCTTCGTAATAATGAGGCACCAGCCCGTTTACCAAACGGGTAATCGTTGTTTTCCCGCAGCCGGATTCTCCCGTGAGTAAAACAAATTCCCCTGTGTTTATGGTGAGATTGACATTTCTAATCCCTCCGCCGCTGGATTCTTCACCATAAGAAAAAGAAACATTTTGAAAATCTATCATGGCAAAATCCCTCCTGCGGAAATTATCGGGGAAGCAATCGCCCAAACCACTACAAAGCAACAAAACAAGATCAGCACCACATCGGCAAAACTGAATTTAAGCTGGCAAATGTTTGTGCGTTTGACAGGAGCGCCGAGGCCACGGGTAATTGCCGCGGCGGAAAGTTCCTCACCGATTTTCACGGAGCAGGTAATCATCGGGATCAGCTTATACTCCAATATTTTTGAAGGTTTTTTCCCTCCAAGTTTAATCCCACGCATTTTCATAGCGTCACTGATTGCTTCTGACTCCTGAAAGACAGTTGGAAAGAAGCGGAACATGACCGTTAAGGGAATCGTCACTTCTTTAGGCATATGGATTCTTTCCATGCCGGAAATCAATTCACTGACCGTTGTTGTTTTCACTGCATAGGCAGCAATCGCAACACTGGGAAGGATTCGGCAGAAGAATCCTGTTGTAAACAGAACGAGGAAATTCAATATTCCCGTAAGGTGCGGCAAAACATAAATTTGAACAGCATAAAAAGCAGAAAACATAGCAATATAGCCCACAGCTTTTGCACATTGTTTCGAGGTAAGCAGCAATATAGCCGGAACCGTACAAAGAACAAGGCGGATCAGCCCCATAGCTTCTCCGCCTGTTCCACCCATGACAAAAATGCTTATGATGAAGATGAGCAACAGTTTTGTACGCGGATCGAGCCGTAGCCCTTGTTCTGTTTTTTTGCTGAGCAGAATTTCCCGCGCCATTATGCAATACCGGCACGCTGGAAGTGCTTTTTGCAAATGGCTTTCCCAATCATACCTCCGACAAGGCCAAACACAAAGCAGGCAACCAGCAGAATAGGCGCAATCCACATAGGCATATATGTATTAAGGGTAGCTGCATATTCAGCGCCGTATCCTTCAGTCAACATTACCATATAGCTTTCACGGTTCAGGAAAATGGGAGCAAAGTTGCCAAACACCCAGATGCTGAACACGCCGCAGGAAAGAACTGTACTCTTTGCACTTTTGTAGTCCGCCTTTTTCAGGATCACGTCGGCCAACAGGCCGCCAACAAGACCAGTTACCATAGTAAGATAGCCGTTGCCGAAGAACACCATGATTAGGCCAATCAGGAAACCCATGATTGCAGTCATCCCGAATTTTTTAGCCTTTGTAACATACAGCATATAGGGGATGCCGCCAATCAAAGGGCACAGCACCGCCATCAGCGGAATAAAAACGGGGATAAAGCCAAGCATCGCCACCAGCATAACAATCACGACATAGATGACGGTGTAGATGCCGATAGTAATTAAATCTTTTCCCTCAAGCCGGGAACTTTTTTTCTGGGAACTCATACCAGTATCCTCCTTATCTCTGAGAAAATGAAAATGCGATGTAGTTAGCTTTTTCTAACCACACCACATATAATAGCAATTTGCGCCCACGATTCCAACCCAAAACCAATTTTATTCTACCCAAAATCAGTATTTTTGCGTTTATCCAATCGTAGCTTCTGCTTTATAGTTTTTCGGATTCACTCCGTATTTCCTTTTGAACGCCGCTGCGAAATTGCTTGCTTTTGAATATCCCACCAGTATAGCCACCTGGCTGACATTCAAATTACTTTCTAACAGCAGGCTTGCCGCCTTTTCTAACCGCTGGTCGATGACATACGCATGAACCGATGTTCCGAACAGGGAGGAAAAGCCCTTCGTCAATTTTGAAGTGCTGATATTGACCTGCCGCGCCAATTCCTCGCAGCTCGGAGCCAGGGCAAGCTGGCTGTCAATAATTCGCTTTGCCTCTATGATGGAATCCCGGTCACTTCTGGAAATTGCAACGTAGGTTGACGCGAGAATACTCAGCTCCAGGACCTCGCTCAAATATACCGACAGCAACTCAAAGACCTTGCTTTCCAGAAACAGGTATCCCAACCCGCCGCGATATTGCGTGAAGTCTTTCAGCTCCGCAAAAATGTGTTCCATATAGGGCGTGATATTCACCTTTGATATGCCGTCCAATAATTTTTTCTGATAGACCTCAATCTCACCGGCCTCAAAGTAGTCATTCAGAATCTTATAGAAATAGGATCGAGGTATTTTCACATTTTTGAAAAGGAAATCGCTCTTTTTAGAATAGCACAGATATTCCATTTTCCCGTGGCCGCGATAAATACAGGATTCACCCTTTTGTATACTGGCACTTTGCCGGTTGTCTGCAATATTCCAGGAAACGCCGTCATTGAAGCAGAACAGCATTTGTATGTATTCTTCACTGCTCACTCCCTGCACGTTCATATCCGAAAAGTAATTCATTCTCCAGTCTGAAACAACTGCTCCCTGTTTCGTGACGATCTGCGAAATCTGACCGGTTCCCATGTCTGTCGGAATATCTATGGTGATCGTCTGCGGTGAATTAGAGAGCAGATCACGATAAAGATTATTCATGTATTGATTTGTCATGTATGAGTGCCCTCCTTATGGTTAGCTAAAGCTAATAACAGTTTACAACACCAACCCGGAAAAGTCAATTTGTATTCCTTGTGTAGCCAGAGCCATGATGGATCACACCATGAATGGAGGTTCAGCCGTGGCCTTTTTCTGTTTTTCTTTGCGGATACAGCCATTTTACCCTTTCCAGATTGTAGTATTAGTAGAGGGAGAAATAGAAGGTAGGGTTTCGATAGCAAGCAGTGCAGACGTATATACATCTGCTTATTTTGCGCTGCAAAATGCTTGTTGGGGAGTGCCCCAAACCCCTTTGATCTGCATTTCTCAATGCAGGCTGCGCGTCCCGGCGGGAAGCTTTTTACCCGGTGATGCTCTCCGGGTCGTTGAGGACTTGCATGAGATAGAAAGCGGCTTCTGCAAGAGAATCGTACTTCATCTGGTCCGGGACAGGCGCATCCAGAAGCGTAATGCCCCATTCCTGCATACATTCCGCAAGCTCCTGTTGTGCTTGCAATGCAGCCTCCCGGCGCACCTCCGGGGTCACTGCGTCGTCCAAAACGTAGTCAACATTAAATTTTCCATTGCGGTCCTCGGTCAACTCCACCATGGAGTAATGCTCCTCCCAGTAGTGGCAGTACCAGACCCTGCCGCCAATTTCCTCCATGTCGGAGCGCAGATCTTCTGCATCGTTCCATTGCGAAATCTCGGAAAGAATGCTTTGCAGCTGCTCATACGCTTGCTGTTCGGCGGGGGTGACTTTTTTGCAACGGTATTCCCGCTGGATGGTGCGCTGCCAGTACAACGCCAACTTTCCCTGTTTTGCCCGCTCGATCGCATCCTGAATGTCGGCTAAAATGCTGTACCGTGGTTCTCTCATCTTAACACTCCCAAAATCAACTCTTTAGGAAACAATACATCCTATAAGAATGATTATAGCCGAAAGGAATGCAAAAGAAAAGCGCATCGGCCAAATTTCAGCCGATGCGCTTGCAAAGTTTGTGATTTATTCTTCGTTTGTGAGGTAGGGGAGATTGCTGATATAGGTATCCAGTAAATCGAGGGCTGCTTTTTTCTGGATGGGGGTCAAGCCTTCCAGTCGCTTGCGGATCTCGTCGTCGGTCACATGAGATGCACTGGGCACCAGATCACACAACAATGTGTCTGCGGAAATATTCAGAGCGTTCAGAAGTTTAACAATGGTGGCAAGGCCGGGTTCCTTTAAGCCGCGCTCTACCATGCCGATATAGTTGGAGGAAAGCTCGGATTTTTCCGCAAGTTGTTCCAGCGTCAACCCATGCTTTATACGCTGCTCCCGCAGTCTCTGTCCAAAAAGCTCTTTCATAGTGCAACCTCATCCTATCGTGTTCTTTACACTCCATAGGATACCTGTTAAACGCATTAACATACACAATCGAAAGAGATGAACAATTCCGCTAAAGATTGAACTAACGAAAAAAAGATTGCCAGAAGCGGACCTCTTACGGTCAACTCCCGGCAATTTGTTCTTATCGAGCCTGTTCGTTCTCCTGCGCTGGCTTTTCTTCCGCAAAAAATCGTTCCACGTTTTTCTGTGCCCGAACCAGTTCCTGCATCTCGTCCCGTGCTTTGCGGTAGTCCGGGTAGGCAGCTTTCTTTTTTGTCAGCAGTTCTGCAAACTCCGCATCCAACTCCTTGACCTTCGGCAGCTTTTGCAGCCCGGCTTCGTCAAAGGCAGCTTTCGCTGCCTTGTGCAGGGTGATCTCCTCCCGGTGGGCTTCCAAAAACTTTTTACTGTACCCTGACTTGCGGTACGCATCATAGACCGGGCGGGTCTTGGCATAGTTGATGATGTGAGTTTTCAGCACGGCGATTTCGGTCAACCTCGCTTCTGCCGCTTTGATGGAATCCCCCATAGCATGATAGCGTTCCGTTGCAGCTGCTGCACGTTCCCGCAGTTCCTCGGCACTGCTGATTTTCTGTTCCTGCAAGAACAGCAGCGTCTTGGACATCTCTTTCAGGTTGAATTTGGTTGCCCACTTTTTGTAGCCGACACTTTTGCCCTCTGCCATTTTCCCCTGAATATCCACCAGCAACTGGAAGGGCTGCTCTTTGGGTGGCTTCTTCTGGTACGGTTGGTGTTTCACCTTGCCCTCCAGCACCGCCTTGATCTCATCCTCGCCATAGCCGGTGCCCAGTGTACGGAACCGGATAAAACGTTTCTGCCCCTTGCTCTTTACCGCCGTGTGCTTGCCACGCTTCACCTCATAGCCCTGCTGCTCCAGCTTTTGCAGAAACGCTTCGTAATCTCCCGGCTTTTCTGCGAGAATAGTGTCGATGGTTCCGCACAGGCGGTCACGATTGCTCTCCTTGGGTGGGTAGAGAACACGCTTCTGCCGCTCCCGGTAGGGTTTCTTCTCAATGACAGACAACTGGTGCTCTAAGCAGATCAGGTCGCTCAACCGCTGCACAGCCAACGCCGAAAAGAAAAAATCCCGGAACTTTCTGGTGCCATCCAACGCTGTGGAGTTGAAGATTACATGGTTGTGGATGTGCTGCCGGTCCGTGTGCGTTGCCACCACAAAGGCGTGTTTGCCCTTGGTAAAGCGCATGGCCAGTTCGTAGCCCACTTTGTTGGCTTCCTCTGCGGTGATCTCGCCCGGACGAAAGGACTGCCGGATCTGATAAGCGATGACATCGCTTTTTTGCCTGCGTCCATTTACAAGGTCGTACTGCCGCTTGGTGAGCATAAATTCTTCATCTGCCGTCAGGGTGCTGCAGGCATAGCTGCTGACAAACTGCCCTTGCTCAGTCTTGTCTGGGTTTTCGATATAGTCTGTGCGATTTTTCAGGCAGGCCGCAACGGTCATGCCCTTGTTTTTGTGCAGCGCAATCAACCGTGTTGCTGCCAGTGTCATCACCCCCTACAAAAAGAAAATGCCGCACATTGGCGGCATCAAGATCATTTGGATAATTTTTCGTGATCGGCAGCACCTGCCAGATACATGGCTTCCTGCCGAACACTTTCCAATTCGTTGCTGATTGCATCCAATTCCAGATAGAGGCTCCATGCTTCTTCGCTGATAAGAGCTTTCAACGCAATCTCTGCGGCAATCTTTTTCTGGATCAGTGCACGATATTCATCATCGTCTGCAAGTTGTCGTTGCAGAATATCTTTCAGATTTTCCCAATAATAGTCGGTCATAGCATCTGTGTCCATCGAATCCCTCACAATCCGGCAACCCAGCCATTAAAACGCTCCGCCGCATCCACGATCAAAGCCCCCATGAAGATCAGCGCAAAGCAGCCAAACTCTGCCACCAGCAAGATCAAAAACTGCAGCCACTCCTGACAATAGAGAGTATAGAGGCCGCAGCCGAAAATATACAGCATGGGCAGTGCCAGCACAAACGCCGACAGGTTCAGCGTCCATTTCAGCATCAGTACCAGAAATGCACTCAGGAGAACCACAGGAAATAGGAGAACCCTTGCTACAAATTTCATATTGACACCGCCTTTCTGCTTTCAGTATATGGATAGAGCATGAGCCTGTCAATGGTGTTGCCGCCTATGTACCCCCGCAGCCCTCCAACTGCGGGGAGAAATTTAGAGATCAGCCAGCCGGGAAAGGATCTGCCGACCAATCTCAATCAGTTCATCCAGCCGCTGCCGCAGGTCCTCCATGTCGGTGGCATAGACCCGACCATTTTCATTGGCGGCTTTGGCGTACTGGTTCAGGTTGTTGCTGCACATCTGCAAGAGATATGCCATGCGTTGCAGTTCTTTCAGGTCGAGATGCAGGCAGTAACCATCCAGTGCCATCTTGCGGATATACGCACTCAGGCTGCGGATGCCCATGCCCAGCATCTTTTCATAAATGCGGTTCTTCTCGGCTTTTGTGGTTCTCAGGATGATGATCTCATCCCGCTTTTCTTTCACCGGGCATCACCGTCCTTGTCGTAATAACTGCGGAAGGGCTTCACTGGCTCCGGCTGATTGGATTTTTCTCCCAGCGCAGCCAGCACGGACGGACGAGTTGTGGGAGTTTCTTCTGTTTTTTCGGGAGAATCCTGTGCCGAACTGCGATCAATGTTCAGCAAGGCGTTCAATTCAGCAAGTCGGGCAGACTTTTCAGCCAGTTCTTCCTCCTGTACGAAGGGCTTTGCCACTTCAACCTCTGCGGCCCGCTTTTGCTGTTCAAGGTTTTGCAGGGCATTTTCGGCATCTGCAATACGGTCAGCGAAATTGTCGATGGCATTGTCCAGACGAGTGATATTGCCGCGCGCATCATCGCCCAGCGACACCGGGTAACTCAACTCTGCCCGGAGTACGGCCTGATGCTCATTTTTGAAGCTGTCGAATCGAATGTTCAGTTCAAACCCACGGTAGGTGCCCAGCAGCATCATATCAGCATTGGGCATCTCCTGCCGAGCCAGCAGCAGCCGTTCGCCTGCAGCCTTTTTGTCATCGTACACCATGCCCTTGATGGTCATGCCGCAGAAGTTTTCTTTGTCCTGCGGGTGTGCTACTGCAATCTGTGAATCCTGTTGTAAAGCAGCAATGCGGGTTTTCTGTTTCTGGATCTCCTCCGGGAAAGTTTTGAGCAACTTATCCTCCAGACGATATTTCTGATTCTGGAAGTCTCCGCGCAGCACCTTCAATTTTGCTACCTGCACGTCCAAGTCCATCTTTTCCCGGATGCGAGGGTCGCCTGCACACAGAGCCTTGATTTCTGCGTAAGATAAAGCCTGTTCGTCAATATCATCGCAAGATCGCATAGGCGATTTGCTCGTCATGATCTGCGAGATAAACTTCTGTTTATTCTCAAGGGTCTGATAGAGGTAGGCGTCAAATGTCGATTCCGTGACGTAGTTATAGACGTAGACTTGTTTGTTTTGATTGCCTTGGCGGATGATTCTGCCGTTGCGCTGGGTCATATCAGACGGACGCCAGCCTACATCCAGATGATGCACCGCCACAAGCAGCGTCTGGACGTTGGTGCCAGCTCCCATCTTTGCAGTGCTGCCCAGCAGCACACGCACCCGTCCGCTGCGTACCTTGGAGAAAAGTTCTGCTTTCTTGTTCTCCGTATCTGCGTTGTGGATGAACTCGATCTCCTGTTCGGGCACACCGGCGTTGAGCAGCTTGGTGCGAATATCATCATAGACGTTGAACGAACCGTCCCCCTTGGGAGTAGACATATCGCAGAAAATCAGCTGGGTCAGCTTCTGCTCCTTGGTGTCGTTCCAGATGCGCAGGACGTTGTTGACGCAGGCATTTAACTTGCTGTTGGGGTCATCGGGCAGAGCGGAATTCATCAACCGCTGATCAAGACCGATTTTGCGGCCATCCGACGTAATTTTCAACATATTATCCACAGAAGGGTCAACAGAACCGCTGTGGACTTCGGCTGCACGTTCGCTCAACGCCTGCACCATGTCCTGCTGGATTTCCGAAGGCTTGACCACTACGGTTTCAAATTTAGCTTGGGGCACTGGCAGGTTCAACTGGTCGCTGGTCTTGATATCCGCCGCTTCTTTGAACATCGCCATCAGTTCAGGAAGATTGAAGAACTTAGCGAATCTTGTTCTTGCCCGGTAGCCGGTGCCTTCTGGGGCAAGTTCGATGGCGGTAGTAGTTTCGCCAAAAGTCGATGCCCATGCGTCAAAATGGGTCAATCCTTTCTGTTGCAAGGTGTTGTACTGGAGATAGCGCATGAGGGTGTACATCTCGGTCATGCTGTTACTCAGGGGCGTACCCGTTGCAAAAATCACGCCACGGCCTCCGGTGATTTCATCCAGATAGCGGCACTTGCCGAACATATCGCTGGATTTTTGCGCCTCGCTCGTACTCAAACCTGCGACATTACGCATTTTCGTGTACAAGTAGAGGTTCTTAAACGCTTGGCTCTCGTCCACAAACAACCTGTCTACGCCCAATTGTTCAAACGTAACCACATCATCTTTACGGTCTGTGCCTTGCAGCTTTTCCAATTTCTGTTTCAAAGACTTGCGCAGCTTTTCCAGCTGCTTTACCGTGAAATGCTCACCAACCTGTGCTTTCGCTTCTTCGATGGCCTCCTCGATTTCATCCATCTGTTCCTGAATCAGACGCTCCTGTCGTTCTGCGGACAAGGGTATCTTTTCAAACTGGCTGTGTCCGATGATAACCGCATCATAATCACCGGTCGCAATTTTCGCACAGAATTTTTTGCGATTACCCGGTTCAAAATCTTTCTTGCTGGTAACCAGCAGCTTTGCATTGGGGTACAGGCGTAAAAATTCGCTGGCCCATTGTTCCGTCAAATGGTTTGGCACAACAAAAAGACTTTTCTGGCACAAGCCCAGACGTTTCAGTTCCATAGCGGAAGCCGCCATCTCAAAACTCTTGCCGGCACCGACTTCGTGCGCCAAAAGGGTGTTGTACCCATACAGCACATGGGCAATCGCATTGCGTTGATGCTCTCGCAAATTGATCTCCGGGTTCATGCCCACAAAATGAATGTGGGAACCATCGTATTCACGGGGGCGGGTGCTGTTAAAAAGCTCGTTGTACTTCTTCACCAATAAGGCACGCCGCTGAGGGTCTTTCCAGACCCAGCCAGCGAACGCATCCTTGATGGCCTGCTGTTTCTGCTGGGCGAGGGTGGTTTCGTTTTGATTCAGCACACGCTTTTCTTTCCTATCCTCCTCGATGGTATCATAAACGCGGCTATCACGCAAATTCAAGGTGTCTTCCAAAATCTTGTAAGCATTGGCCCTGCGGGTACCGTAGGTTTCGGTGGCCATAATGTCACCAAAGCCAGTAGCAGATTTATTGCTGATTCGCCATTCGGAAGTGTAAGGGGAGTAGCGAACGGTGATGGCATTGTTGTAGCGGATACGATAGGGCGGCTGAAAAGTTTCCATCATAAACTGCTGCACGATGGAGGGGGCAAGCCAAGTGGCACCCAAACGCACATCAATTTCAGATGCCTCCAGATCTTTGGGCTGTGCCTTGGTCAGTGCGTCCACATTAACCTTGAACTCCGGGTGACTTTCCGCAGCGAGCTGTGCCATCCGCAGCTTATCGCGTACATTACCCGAAAGGTATTCGTCCGCTGTTTGCCAGCCGGCTTCCGGGTCGTCAGCATCCGCAGCAGGGTCTTTGAAGATCACGCCGGAGAGTTCGGTGGTGATGCGCTCATAGTTGCCGGGAGTGCCCAGCAGTTCTGCCATATAAGGCAGATCAACCTTACCATGCTCCCCGATTGACACTGCCAACGCTTCGCTGGGGGTATCCACGCTGGTGACAACACGCTCTGGTCGAATCGTCCGCTTGGTGAACATATCTGCCTTGGACTTGAGATTTTTATTCTCGTCCAGATTCTCCAGTGAGCAGAGCAGATAGTAGGAACTGTCATCATCGAACAGGCGGGCATTTTTCTTGTCGTTGATCAGCCCGTATTTTGCGGTAAAGGCATCATAGGCGGCATTCAACTTGGCCTGCGATGCCTTAATGTCCTCGTCCGGGAAGTCATTCAACTGCTGCTGAATCAGTTCGTTGACGATCTGCCGCAACTCCACCATACCAGCTACACGGCCTTTGGCGTTGTCGGACAGTTCGATCTGCGTCATGATAGAGTTCTCTCGGTAGTAGATCTCGCCATCAACAACCGTATAGCTAAAATTCTTCACAGTCGGGTCTGCGGGCAGCGTTTTGCGCTGTGCTTCCGCATCTGCGACGTCCGGGGCAGCAATCTCCACTGCAGTGTAATTGCCCTCGATGTGCTGCACCGCCTCGGCAAGCTGGTCTGCAAGGTTTGCACCCTCGATGGGAGCAACGGTCAGGTCGTGACCGTACTGGGTGCTTTCCAGTGTCAGCTGTCCCAGCACCATCTCCGGGTGGTCTACGAAATACTGGTTGATGGCAAAGCCATCTTCGGTCTTACCGAGCTGCACCCATGCAGGTTCGATGTCCGCAGGGCGGTCACGCTTCTGCAAAAAGATAATATCGCTGACAACATCCGTACCAGCGTTGGCACGGAAAGCGTTGTTGGGCAGACGAATGGCCCCCAGCAAATCGGCTCGTTCTGCCATGTGCTTGCGGGCAGAAGAATCTTTACTGTCCAGCGTGTAACGACTGGTGACAAACGCCACCACGCCGCCCGGACGCACTTGGTCAATGGCCTTGGCGAAAAAGTAGTTGTGGATAGAAAATCCCAGCTTGTTATATGCCTTATCGTTGACCTTGTACTGACCGAAAGGCACATTGCCCACCGCCAAATCGTAGAAATCACGGCGGTCGGTAGTCTCAAAGCCAGCCACGGTAATGTCGGCCTGCGGGTACAGTTTTTTCGCAATGCGCCCGGTGATGCTGTCCAGTTCCACGCCGTACAGCCGACTGTCTGCCATGCTGGAGGGCAGCATTCCAAAGAAGTTGCCCACACCCATAGACGGTTCCAGAATATTACCGGACTTAAAGCCCATCTTCTCGACCGCATCATAAATAGAGCGAATCACCACCGGGGAGGTATAGTGGGCGTTCAGGGTGCTGGAACGGGCGGCGGCGTATTCGTCCTTAGAGAGTAGCCCTTTCAACTCTGCATATTCCTTTGCCCAACTATCTTTGCCGGGGTCAAAGGCATCTGCCAGACCGCCCCAGCCCACATACTGCGCCAGCACCTGCTGCTCCTCGGCGGTGGCACCACGGTGCTCATCTTCCAGCTTGAACAGGGTGCGAATGGCTTCAATGTTCCGGGCATATTTCTGCTTTGCACCGCCCTCGCCCAGATGGTCGTCCGTAATGTGGAAGTTTCCGGCAGGTTCCGGCGCAGGTTCGGCATTTAGGGCTTCATCCAAGGCAGCGGCATCCGGGAATGTCCGAACCTTTCCGTCCATCACGGTAGAGATAGGCAGCTTGTCCAGTTCTTCGTCCGACAGTTCTGGCTCGACCTGCCGCAGACCGTCCTCGAATTGTCGTTTGTTGATAACCTCATTATCCCACGACTGCCCCTGCGCGCTGGTGTCGATGCGAACATCCGTTTCGCCCACATAGCCGATTTTCCCTTCGATGGTTCGTGTAGGAAAATCAACGATAACATTGTCACCGACCTTGTAATCGGGCAGGAGGGATTCCATCGTGTCCTGCTCCTCGTACAACTCCCGGACAAGCGCCAGCGGTTTCTCCCGGAAAATTGGCATCCGCATTTCTGCCAGAGCCACATCCTGCAAGGTAACGCTGTCCTTATCGAAGTTGACCGTATCCACCCGGAAGGCGCGCCCCTCCATGTGGACGGTAGCACCCAGCGGCAGATAATCCTCCCGGCGCAGATACTTGGTCTGGTGGTGGGTGCCGTCCTCGTTCAGCCCGGCAAGGTAAATATTTTCACCGCACTGCCACAGCTGCTTGGCACGGTATGCCCACTGGTCGCGGGGAAAGCCGGTGACCGGGACGGTGCCCAGTGCCGTTTCCTTTTCCAGCAGTTTGCCGTCCAGAAGTTCGCAGATTTTTAGGGCATCCTCGCCGTAAAATTCAAACTGCCCGTTCTGCTCAAAGCCTACCAGCGCATCCGGGTACTGCTCTTTCAGGGCGTTGTACTCGGTGGCGGCATCCAGCGGCAGCAGTGCCGGGCGTTCTTCCGCTTTGCTGTGGTAGTGCTCCAGTTCTTCGTCCGTGACGCTGACCAGTTCCGAGAAATCCAGAGCTTCCAACTCGGTTTCGGTCAGATCTTCCAGACTTTCGTACTGCCGCTCGTCGATCAGCACCTCGCCCAGATACCGCTCTACCCGGTATCCCACCAGATCTACGTTGACCTGAATGGGAATTTCCTCATCGGTGGCGTTGGTGTAGGCAATACCGATCTTGGACAAATCAGAAAAGTCCGGCTCTGAGTCGTATTCCTCCTGACAAAATTTCCAGATCAGGTTTTTGGCACGGGTCAGGTCGGCATCCGGTTTTACGCTGACGGGCGAAAGGGGCGTGTAATGCTCCTTTTCTCTATCCGTCAGATAGCGGTCGGACTGGACCATCAGGTCGATATACCGTTCCACCTGCGTCCAGCTTAACGTGAATTTCTTGTGTTCGGGGTAATGGTCAAATTCCATTCCTCTCCCGTCGTGGTTCACAAAGCCCCGGCTTCCGTCCAAAAAATCGTGGGAGTGCCCGCCGATGCCGTACTCTTTTGCCAACGCTTTGGCACGGAGATTACGGTCAGGCTGGGTCTGGTACAGCGCCATAATGCGCTGTTTACCACCCATAAATCCCGAACCGTGCTTGCACAGTTCGTTCTCAATTTCCGCTTGAGATAACGAAAAAGCGGAGGGCGTTTTTTCGCTCTCCGCTTGGTCGATTTTTTTAATTTGCTCAGCTTCGGTGGGGATGTGGGCATCGAAGAAACTTAGCTGTAGATCAGTTCCGTCAACACCAGTTCCTCGGTCTGCGCTTTCAGGCTGTTCATGTGCTGTACCCACGCCAGCTGATTCTGCTCCTTGTCCGGGGCAGGGGTCTGTTTCAAGAGCTGTGCCATGGTCTGCTGCATCTGGCTCTCTGCCGTCTGCTCCACCTCCATCAGATGCGGGTACAGGCTCCCGTTCAGGAGCATCGAGTTGTACAGTACCGGGCGATGCTCCTTCAGGTACGTCCGGCGCAGCCTGCCGTACTTGCCCAGCGGCTTCCGGGGCTGGTTCAGGGTCAGGTTCGGGAGAAGGTAATCCCCGACGGTCGAGTAGGTCACGTTCCTGCTGTTCGTATTCATATTGGCTCCTTTCTGCATTGCGGCGGCGAATGGTGGTTTTCACGGTGCGCTCGATGTTCCGCAGCACCTCCCGGCTCATGTCGCTGACGGCTGCGCCGAGGGCGTAAACGGCATCCGGGGTGGAAAACTCGTGGATGGCTCGGAAATCGTCTTTATCGAACCACCCGGCAGGCTCAAAACCGCATCGTTCCAGCAGCGTGTAGGTGACACTGATGGTGGCGGCGCTTTTGAACTGCATCTCCACTCCGGCTTCATCATAATCCATCAGGAGCGAGCCGTCAACGATGGCGCGGATGTCGCCGCCGTTGTTGTCCCAGTAATCTGCCACCAGTTTCCCGGCAACATCTGCGAGCTGCTGACTGACACGCTCCCCACTGATACCGTAGGTGTCGGCGAGCATTTCCGAAACCGGCTGCACCAAATCGGGACCGAGCTGCCACACCTCCGGGTCACGTGAATTGCGGCGCACCCCGGTGTCCGACACATCGAAAACGTAGTGCAGGCGCGGGAATCCGCTGGATTCGTCCAGCAGGGCGATGCCCTTAGAGCCACGCCTGACATAGCGGTTCATCCGGTTGCGCCAAATGTCAAATTCGGCGCAGGCGGTGGCATCGGGCCGCTGGGCGTAGATCATCAGCTGGTCTGCAAAGGGGTACTTGTACAGCCGGGATGCGGTGATCAGGTAGTCCGTCCAGCTTTCCCAGTATCGGGTCAAGCCGTTGGCTGTGCGCTGGGCAAGGGCGAGATATTCTTCGGTTTTGCTTGGCATTTTGGCCTCCTTTTTCAGATTTTAGGGTATAAAAATAGCGGGCAACCGGTTTGTGGTTGCCCGCAGAGGGTATGTAGTGATTTGGTTATTCGTCAAACTGGAAGTTGTCTCAATCGAACAGCGTTGCCGCATTTGGATTTTCATACGAGTCAAAACACATCAAAATTTGTTCTTTTGTGCATTTTTCTACAGCAAGGTCAGATGGGAGATTGTTTTTATCAAAAAATCTAATTTCTGTAGTTTCAATATTTTTTTCAAACTCTCCACCTTCATACCTGCACAGAACAAAAATCTTCACTACTCCATAAGCATAATTCACCACATTATGCTTTCGCCAATCTTGAACTGCAATTATTTTTTCGGATATTACCGAAAATCCTGCTTCTTCCCGCACTTCTTTTTCCGTATTGGATATAACAGACTGGTCTACATCGCACCACCCTCCCGGCAATGACCATGTACCATTATTTTCATGTACAAGCAGAATTTTACCGTCAACAAAAACTGCAGCCCGTGTATCTACTTTTGGTGTCTGGTAGCCAGATTCATTACAAAACAAATCGAAAATTTTATTTACCGGAATATCCGTTTTCAGGGACAGCATTTCTGCTGCAATCTGTCTCAATTCCTCATAACGCTCTCTGTCATATTTATCTTTCCCATACTGAAGCCCAGCCTGAGCAATACTTTGAATACGAATTGCAAACTCAACCCATTTATCATTCATATAGTTTATTACCTCCACAACTTCCGAGTTGTCGAGTTCAGTATACCACACTGAACTGCATTGGAAAAGAGGATATGTACGCCGCCCGCAGGCGGCGAAGATCAGTCCAGTGGAAATTCCAGTTCGGCAAACTCTGTATCCGTCAGAAGTTTCAGCTTTTCAATAACGCCCTCCGACAGTTCCCGCAGAGCGGTCTCGTCCGGCATCAGGTAACACTGCATGAGCCGCAGTTCGTGGATAAGCCCCAGCCGGGTGCCGGTGTTGTAGAGCATCATCAGCATGAGTTCCTCGTGATTAAAGTTCATGCGCATCCCTCACTTTCCGGCATCCGGTTGGGTTGCACTCCGGGGCATCACACTTCTCTTTGAGCGTTTGCAGAACAGAGGTACGTTCCGGCTGCTTGTCCAGAAACCCCTGTAAATCTTTGAAGCCGATGCTGTCCACATAATGCACAGACACCTCGCCATTGCGTTTGAGTGCGATCACATCGCTGACCGACAGGCTGTGTCCCTCAAAATCCTGCGGACGGGAGAGGTTGAACATCTGAAACAGTTCTTCCAGAACCTCGTCGCTCGGCACATCCTGCCACATGGCGGGCAGATCAGCATAGTAGGTGAGCTCGTAATGCTCCGGGTCGGGTGTTTTGCCTCGACGATTCAACTCCCGCATAGAAGCAAATCTTTCATCGAAGATTTTTTCGTCATGCCGCAGCTGCATCACCATATAAACATCGCACCCTGCGTTCAGAAATTTCTGCGGGATGTCCGCCATGGGTTCGCCGTCAAAATTCTGGTTCCATTTTTGCTGCATCGCCCACCTCACAGTTCCGGCGCAGAACGTACAGACGGTTTTGGCACAGACGTATCGCTTGCCAGTTCTGCCAGCTTTTCCAGTGTGGAAGAGCGATGGTCTGCACTCCGTTCCTCGGCTTCCGCAACTTTATCCATAACGGCATCGTAGTCCTGCAACAGCCGCCGCCCCTTTTCCATGTGGTGCGCTTCCAGAATCTGCTCACGAGCTTCCTGAATGGTCAGTTCCGGGGCATCCAGCTGCCCACCGTCCATTACGGAATAATCACTGTGGTAAATAGTGTAGTCCCATCCATCTTCACAGGACTGGATTGCAAGGTAGCCTTTGCCGCCCAGTTCCCACGCCGCCTGCTCGTCCTGTGTCTGAATCTCCGGGTAGAAGTCGGCATGGTTCCGCTCCATGACCTCGGCAAACTGGCAGATGTGGAACACATTGCCCAAACCGCCCATGTCAAAGTGGTAATCATCCAGATGCTCCACCCGTGCCGTAAAACTGCGCCCATCCGGGTAATCCACCTGAATCACGCCGCCATCTGGAATGCGATAGAGGTCATCATAGTGGCTGTTGATGAGACGAATATCCTTCGGCAGCGTTTCCGGCTCCCAGATGCACCGCCTGCCGATGCCCGCCTGCGGGATGTTTTCGAGGATTTTTACGCTTTCCTGTTGGATGGCCTTACGGTCATCGTCCGAAAGTTCAAACAGATACCAGTTCCGGGCGGCAGGGATGGTGTTTTGTCCGCCTGGCGGCAGATTCTTTTCCGAGATCTGCCCACTTTCCAGCGGCTCGCCAGTTACCTTGTTATAAGTGGCAAAGCCGACCCCTGCGCCATTCTCTCGCAGATGCAAGTATTTGTCGCCATTGATGAGATAAACAGCTTCTTTGGTTTGTTCCATCAGCACCCACCTTCAAATTCCAGAGAAAACCTGCTGCGGCCATCAGCTTCACAGGACAGCAGGATGGTGGCATTGTAGGTCTTGCCCTTGGCGCTCTTGCAGTCCTTCAGGCGGACCCGACCATCCCGCAGCAGCTTGTCTGCCACATGAGTGTCCAGACGCTTGCCCAAACGCTTGAAGAACGCATTGTCCTTCCACAGCACGAAACGGCACTCCCGGTTCTCGCAGAACCAGCCCTTTTCGCGCTCCACGACAGGCTTCCCACAGTTCGGACAGACACCAATAATCTTGCTTTTCATAAGTACATTCGCTCCTTTTTTCATTTCCGTGTTCTTTACCAGTTCGGTAATCATCGTATTGATCTCAGTCATAAATTCACCCGGCTCCATTTCGCCACGCTCGATTTGCAGCAGTTTCGCTTCCCAGTCAGCCGTCATATCCGCAGACTGAATCTCTTCGGGCATTACGGTGATGAGGGCTTTGCCCTTGTCGGTGGGCAGAAGCACCTTGGTTTTCTTGGTACCTTTCCGTTCCAGAAAGCCCTTCTGTACCAGTTTTTCAATGGTGGCGGCTCTGGTTGCCGGAGTACCGATACCCTGACGCTCCACGCCCTCCGGCATACTGTCCGCACTTGCGGTTTCCATAGCGTGCAGCAGGGTGTCCTCGGTAAAATGCTTCGGTGGGGACGTTTGGCCCTCCTTTAGCTCGGCGTTGAGAATACCGCACTCGTTTTCTGCCGCATTGGGCAGGGCGGTGAGTTCCTGTTTTCGATTTAGAATGTCTGCCAGTACCTTGCGTTCCACCGCTTTCCAGCCTTCCTCCAGAACCTCCTTGCCCTTGGCGGTAAATTCCTCCTCGGCACATTCGGTGGTCAGCAGGGTTTCCAGATAACGGAAGGGCTTGCTTACCGCCATCAATGTCCGGGCGATGATGAGTTTTAAGACGTTCTGCTCCCCTTTGGGCAGAGCATCCAAATCGGCTTGCAGCATACTGCGGGTGGGCAGGATGGCGTGATGATCGTTGACTTTCTCCCGGTTAATGGTGCGCCGTGTCCGGGGCACAGCTTCGTCCACATCTTCCGGGGTAATGTCGAGAAAAACCTCCAGTGCCTCGGTCAGTTCTTCCAGCATTTCCTCGTCATCGTCGGTGATATAGCAGCTATCAGTTCGGGGATAAGTGGTAAGTTTCTTCTCATAAAGGCTCTGCACATAGTCCAGCGTCTGCTGTGCGCTGTATCCCAGCAGGCGGTTTGCATCCCGCTGAAGGGTGGTAAGGTCGTACAGCGGCGGTGGATTCTCGGACTTTTCCTTGCGGGTGATGCGCTGGATCGTTGCCACCATCTCCTTTCGACAGGCTTCCAGCAGGTTCTCTGCAACGGTTTTTTCAGGAATGCGGCGGCTGGATGCCGTGCAGCCACTGGTCAGTTCCAGATCCACCGTGTAGAATTTCTCCGGCACAAAGGCGGCGATGGCGGCTTCCCGCACCACGGTCATAGCGAGCACCGGGGTCATAACACGCCCCACTGCCAAGGGCTGGTTGTACAGACACGAAAAAAGCCGGGAAGCGTTGATGCCGACCATCCAGTCGGCACGTTCCCGGCAGAGTGCTGCGTTGTACAGCGCATCGTATTCAGTTGACGGTTTCAGGTGGGCGAACCCTTCTCGGATAGCGTTTTCCTCCATGCTGGACAGCCACAGGCGGGAAACAGGCTTCTTACATCCAGCCTGTTCATAGACCAGCCGAAAGATCAGTTCTCCCTCCCGGCCGGAATCGCAACTGTTCACCACAGTATCAACGTCTGCCCGGTGCATCAGCTTTTGCAAGATGCCAAACTGCTTTTTGGTGGACGCAGACACCAGATACTGCCACTTTTCCGGCAGGATGGGCAGATCTGCGATGCTCCACTTGACGTATTTGGCATCGTAGATGTTGGGCGGTGCCAGTTCCACCAGATGACCAACACACCAGCTGACGAGATAGCCGTTGCCCTCAAGGTAGCCGTCCTGCCGGTTGGTCGCACCGAGAACTTTTGCATAGGACATGGCCACCGATGGCTTTTCTGCTACAACTAGAATTGAAATAAGCGTTCCCTCCAATCTGTTTTCATTTGGATATGTACGGCGGCAAAATGCCGCCTTAAAATCAGATGGGTTCGGTATCTTCCTCACCGGGTTCCTCCGGCTCGTCCTCGGTGGGAATCTCAAAGTCGCCCTTGTCCTCGGTGTAGTTTGCATCAGGGTCAAGGGCTTCTTTTTCGGCCTGCTTTTTCTGCTTCTGCTTGGCGAAAGCGTAGAAGCCGCCGCCTGCCGCCAGTGCGATCAGCACGACCACACCCAGAAAGCCGGATGCGATCTTTGTGACCTTGTTTTCCTTGGGCTGTTCCTCGCCGGATGCTGCCGCTTCTTCGGCGGCTTTTTTCGCTTCTTCCTCGGCTTTCAGCCTGTCCTGTTCCGCCTGCGCCGCTGCTTCTTTTTCAGCGGTGTAGGCATCGGCGGCATCCTCTTCCATCAGAGCCAAAAGGTCGGCTTCGTCCACCAGATTCATAAAGTGGACGGTCTGTTGCCCTTTGGCGTTGCGGTCAATGACCAGATAAAAGGTCGCACCCGACTTCGACACCAGCGTGATGAACTGCTGACCGCTGCCATCGGAATAGTCGGTGTGGTAGTCGTCTACCAGCGTCAGATTGCCCTCCGGGGTCAGGGCACCAGAGGTTTCGTCCGTGACGGTGACAACATCTTCCTCCACGACTTCCGGCAGAACCGGCTGCTCCACCGGGGCAGCTTCGCCTTCAAAAGCAAAAGCAGGAGCCGCCATGCCAGCGCACAGTGCCGCCGATACCAGCAGCGCGCCCAGTTTCTTAATCTTCATCTGCATCGACCTCCTTCTCGAAAGTTGCACCCACGGCAGACAGCGCAGCCGGGTTCGGGGTGGCGGTAGCTGACTGCCGCAGCAGAGCAGCAAGCTGTTCCGGCGTGACTTTTGCAGTCCGCACCATCTCGTTGACCTCGGCGGAATCCTCCTCCTGAATGCGCCGCTCCAAAATCTCGATACGATTGTTCAGTTTGATGCGGCGTTCCTTCTCTTTTGCCAACATCGCCCGCAGCTTATCCGATTTTTCGCTCATAAAACTCCTCCAATCATTTTGAAAGCCGTCCGAACCCGGCGAGATGCTTCTCCCAGTAGGACGAATGAATGTTTGCGTACTTGATGGGGTCGCCGGCACTGACCATCATGCCGTTGCCGAGATATATCCCGGTATGGCTCATACCGGGAGTGTCATAGGTTCCCTTGAAAAACACCAGATCACCGGGTTTTGCTTCGGCTTCGGAAATTTTCTGGCACTTGTTCCATAAGCCATTTGCGGTCGTGCGCCCTACATCGTAGCCGTTCTGATTGTAGACCCAGCAAACGTAGCCGGAGCAGTCGAACCCGGTTTCGGGGGAACTGCCGCCCCAGACGTAGGGTGTACCGACATATTTCTTTGCTTCCTCATAGATGGCCGCAAATTCGCTGTCGGTCAGGGCTTCTGCCGGAACCTGATAGTCGATGCCCGGTGTACCGGAGCCATCCGAACCACCGGGCGGTAATCCGCCGTTGAACAGGTAAGGTCTGCCACCCAAGGTGTCCTGAAAGATCTCGTAGCGTTTCCATTGGTCAGAATCCAATTCTTCCCGGATGACCACCTCCAAGCCACGGTTCACCAGCTTGGTGTGGAAAATCTTGTACTCATACGGCACTTGGGTAGGAACAGGGATACCTGCCGGACTGATGACCCAGACCGTCTTGTACCGAATCTGCACCTCTACCCATGTGGTCAGCTTGTACTGCTTTTTGAAAATCTCCTGCAATTTTGCCTGTACTTCCGACCGGGTATAATCGTCATAGAGCGTAGTCAAAAAAGAAGTGAGCTGCCACGGGTCGTGCTCGATGGCATCCAGATGGTACTGGTACTCGTTGTAGCCGGGGTGGTCGATGGGGGTGCGCTTGATCTTTTTGTCCAGTTCCTTTTCCAGCTTCTTGTAGTCCTGTTCTGCGCCCCGGATGTCCCGATCCTCGGCAGAGTATATGGTCTGCCCGGACACCTGTGTGCCGCCCGAAAAGAGGATACTGCAGGAGGAAAAGCCCGACATCACCATGAGCAGGAGCAAAAGAAAAACGCCCACGATCACCAGAACGTGTGCGTTGCCTTTGGCGGCATTCATCAGCCCCTTCACGGCAGTGCTGACGGCAGCTTTGCCTTTCTCCACCGCCTGTTCCACGCCGGACCGGGCAGCAGATGCGCCGTTGGATGCCGCCTTACCGCCTGCGGTCTGCGCCGCTGTGCCCGACCGGGCGGCAGCATAATAGCTCTGCCGGATATCCTGTTTCTGCCGCCACCGGGAAAGCCAGTTGGAACCGCCCTCACTGGTGCTGGATGCGCCTGCATCTTGTGCCGCAGTCGGCTCCGATGCAGAAGATCTTGCGGTTTTGGAGCATTTCTTGCCCTGCATCTTGGTTTTTTTCTTGAGTTTGCGGGCGTATCTGCTCTTGGAAATATCCCGGACATTTCCTGCCGCTTTTTCGCCCTCGCTCAACGCCTGCACACCGACGTTTTCATCCTCATACTGGTCAACTTCGTGATGCACCGCAGAGCGGGCGGCATGGGCGGCGTACATTTCACGCTTCTGCGCCTTGCTCAACCGGCTCAACTCGTCCGGGGTCAGTTCCGCCTTGCCAAACCGCGGATGCTGTGCCTTTTCCGCAGCCTTATCTGCATCCAGTTTCAGCTTTTTCTTTTTGGGCACCGACTGTTCCACCCTCGCTTTCTTCGGGGGAGAACGGGTCTTTTTTGCGGACGATTCCTCTTTGATGTTCAGTTTCGGTTCACTCATTTCTGTGCGCCCTCCGAGATCTCGTTGAGTTTGGTCGTGAGGATGCGGTAGAGTTCAAGGTCTTTCGGGAAGTGATCAACGAACGGCAAAATGACATTGCCGAAAAACAGCAGCCCTTCGCCCTCGCCGGAGTGGGTCACATAGGAAAGCTGATGGGGCGAGATGTTGAGCTGCTTTGCGAGAATCTGCCGGTCTCCGTTGGCCTGATTGAGCATATACACAAAGTCCGAGTTCTCAAAAATATTCGATACTTCGGGACTTGCCAGCAAATCTTTGACGTTCTGCGTTAGGGCTGTCGGGATGCCGCCCCACTTACGGAAACGCTTCCAGATCTCCACGGAATAAGCGGCAGTCTGCTCTTCCTTCAAGAGCAAATGGAACTCGTCTGCATAGTACCGGGTGGATTTTCCGGCACTACGGTTGGCGGTCACACGCCCCCACACGGCATCCTGCACGATGAGCATACCCAGCTTTTTGAGCTGCTTGCCCAGCTGCTTGATGTCGAAGCAGACGATGCGGTTGTGGATGTCCACGTTGGTGTGGTGATTGAAAATGTTCAAACTGCCCTTGACGTAGATTTCCAGCGCAGCCGCTACATGGCGGGCTTCCGGTTCGTCTTGCGTCAGCAGGGCGTTGTACAGATCTTCCAACAGCGGCATATTTTCTGGGGTGGGATTCTCGAAATACTTGCGATAGATTACATGGACGCAGCGGTCAATGACCGTCTTTTCCACCGGCTGCAACCCTTCTTTGCCGCCCACCACCAGCTCACACAGCGAAAGAATAAAGTCCGCTTTCAGAGCCAGCGGATTGTCCTCCTCGCTGTAATTGCTGTTGATGTCCATGGGGTTGATATACTGGGTGCTGGCGGGACCGATGTGGATAACCTGTCCATGCAGACGCTCCACCAGCGGAGCGTATTCTGCTTCCGGGTCGCAGATGATAATATCATCATCCGTCACCAGAAAAGCGTTGGTGATCTCACGCTTTGCCGAGAAACTTTTGCCAGAACCGGGAGTGCCGAGGATCAGGCCGTTGGGGTTTTTCAGCTTTTTGCGGTCCACCATAATCAAATTGTTGGACAGTGCATTCAGCCCATAATACAGGGACTCCTTGCCAGACTGGTACAGTTCCTGCGTGGTAAAGGGGATGAAGATGGCAGTGCTACTGGTGGTCAGCCCTCGCTGAATCTCGATCTGGCAGTCAGCCAGCGGCAGGCTGCTCATCAGCCCCTGCTCCTGCTGGAAATCCAGTCGGCACAGGTTGCAGTTGTGTTTCTGGGCAATGGAGCTGGCCTGAAAAACATTGTTTTCCAGTTCCTGCTCAGTCCTGCCCGTGTTCAGCACCAGAAAGGTGACAAGGAACATCCGCTCGTTCTGGCTCTGCAATTCTTTCAGCAGAGCCTTGGCATCTCTGCCGTAGGTCGCCAAATCCGACGGAATGATGTCAATATCATATCCGGCACGGATTGCCTTCTTCTGTTCCTCGATCTTGCTGCGATCCAGTTCCGTGATGGTGCGCTTGACGGTCTTGATGGCACGGTTCTGATCGACACTCTGAATGTGCATGGTGACGATCTGGGACGAATCCATGTCCAGAAAATCCTTCAAAAGCTGGTCGCTGATGTCGGAGGCCGTGATGCTCAGAAAGCTGGCGGCGCAACAGATGCCGCCCATCTGGAAGGTACGGCTGTTCTTGAAAGCAAAGGCGGTGGGCGCAATGGCATCCTTCACAGACAGCCCGCTTTTCACAAGGTCTTTCCAGTCAAAGTGAAACTTGGATGCGCCGTCCATGTTGAACATATCGTGCATGAGTTTCAGCCGCTGGGCACCATTCAGGGGTTTTGCCTGCACACCCAACCGGTGGAAGTTGTTCAGCAGATCGTTCTGGATGTGGTCGAGCCGGGGCTTGACCTGTGCCATGCTTTCGCCCTCCACCCCAAAGGTGATGAATTTGGTCTTGGTCAGACCATTATTGCCCTTGGCAAGCTGCTGGCGCAGCATCTGGGAATACTCGGCACGAACATCGTCAAAGCCGTCCTTCTGGAACGGAATGCGGATGCTTTTCTCAAACTCGGTGCTGTCGGTTGCCATGTTCACAAAGGACAGTTCAAATTTGATGGAGCTGTCGAAAAAGTTGAGGAAGGAACACCATTCCTCGAAAATGGCGGTCTTGTCCTCCTGCTGGGCGAGCTGGTAATTGATGTCCTGATACTGGATGGTGCGGGTGTAGTAGCCGGGACGGACACGGCAGGTGCCGTCCTCAAACATCCGCTGCATGGGGATGGACTGTTGGACGGTCCGGGGCACAGCAGGCTTTGTGTTCTGCCTGCGCTTCTGCGCAGACTGCGGCTTGCTGTGCTTACCGGTCTTTTTCCAAAATGGGATCATGGGTCACGCCTCCCTTCATCAAAATCGCATAGTAGTTGTTGGTCTTGTAGGGGCGAATTTTCGGGCGGAGAAACCGTGACTGCACATAGTACGACAGCAGCTTTTCCATGGGCTGGCCGTTCTTTTCGTACATCCCAAGGAAGAACGCCGGCAGCATCACCGCCATCATGCCGAGGGTGGCAGCAGTGTTGCCGCCAGAGTCCCGGAGAACAAAAAACAGCGGCACTCCAATGAGAGCCGCTGTGCCAAAGCAGACAAGCTGCCGCTTGGTCAGGTTGAATGCGACCTTTGACTTCACTTTCGTCAGGTCACGGGGAACGGAAATATACGCAGCCAAGTGAACACCTCCTTTAATGCGCTCCGAGAACGGATTTTGTCACGGAGCTGGTCTTGAACAGGCTGAAACAGAGCAGAACGGTGTAGCCCACAATGCTCCAAATGGAGTTGATGGCATCCCCGGAAATCGCCACCGACTGTATCAGCACCGCATAAATCGCCACGCAGATGAGGATGAGAAAGCCCTGAAAGCCCAGCGCAAACAGGCATTTCAGGTAGTTCTGCCCCATGTGCGATTGCTCATGGTTGCCGAAAGTCGCCATGGGGATGGGTGCAAGGCTTACCATGCAGTAGATCTCGATCATACGCCCGTAGACGATGACAAAAATGATGATGCTCAATATCCGCATGGTGATGCCGATGAAGAAGGACTGCAAAAACAGCCCGAATAATGGGCCGACATCCATCTGCATCAGGCTGGATTGCAGCATGGACAGGCCAATGTCGTTGACACGGGTGTTTCCGGCAATGATACCGCTGGAATCAGACACAACTTTCTGCGTAAGGTCAAAGACTGCCATCACAATATCAAAAGTATTGCTGATGAGCCAGACCGAAACAGCGGTCTTAAAAATCCAGCGCATGATGAGCGCAGGCTC
The DNA here is from genome assembly GCF_023347235.1 of Faecalibacterium sp. I4-1-79. GTDB lineage: Bacteria > Bacillota > Clostridia > Oscillospirales > Ruminococcaceae > Faecalibacterium > Faecalibacterium tardum. Next base: position 1,161,062 of record NZ_CP094467.1, read on the forward strand.
AAACTGTGCCATGTTGTTGTGCTGGGTGATCATCTCAATCAATTCGTAGCAGGCGATGAAGGTCAGGATGATGCCTGCAATGGGCAGCACCACGTTCCGGGAAAGGGCTTCGATCATCGCAAAAACGCGCGGTTCAAAGGCCGATGGCTTGGTGCCCACCTGCTGTGCGATGTTGCCCACCTGCGTGTTCACATCATCGAACAAGCCGGAAAGGTTTGACATAATGCCTGCCGTCAGGATGCCTTTGATCCAGTCGGCAATGGCTTTGAGAACGGTTTCCATTCAGCAGTCACCGTCCTTAGCTGAAGTGGTTGATGAGGGTCTTGAGAAGGTTCAGAAGAAAAATAATGTGGGTCAAAAACTGCATATAGCACCGCCTTTCGTTGATGGGTGGATAAAAACACGGCTTGGAGCACGGGCAATCAATAAACCTGCAAACCGCAGAGGGCTTTCCGTTTCTGCTCAAGCCGCCGTATGGAATAATCGACTCAGAAGCCGATGAAAACAAAAATGCCGACTGCTTTTTGGCAATCGGCAATGGCAACATTATTATATAAGTTCTTCCCATGGCTCTAGGCCCATTTCTTCCCATGTGACACCATAAGGGGCACCGCCAGAAGTATAACCAGCAATAAAGAAGAAATCATCATTCTGTTCCACGAGTGGCTCGAACACCTGTTTCTTTTTCTTCTTTTTGTTGGACTTTATCGTTTTTACAGCAGGACGATTCAGTTTTTCCTGTCTGCGTTCCTCACGATGAAGCAGATGTTCCGGCAATCCTTTCTCTGTAAGGCACTGTTCTATCGCGGAATGCTTTTTATTATATACGGCATAGAACTCGTCAAAGGAAACATGGTATGGAATGTGCGAAAAAATTTGGCGAGCAAGCAACTCATGTTCATCCGGGGTATCAGGAAACCGTTGATTATCGGAAAAGAACTGATGAAGTTCTTTATACATCCGCTCTACAACTTTAGCTTTCTGTTTCTGCTTGAGCTGTTTGTAAGGCTTGTAATCATTCATTTACTATGCTCCCAGCGGTAAGAAAGTGGAAATCAAGCAAGCATTTTGCCCTCCAGATAGGAGCAGCGGAGATAATCAGGATTGGTGTAGTATACGTTGGAATTGAAATCGGAGATCTCATCCGTGATAAACGACGAAAAAACATCCAGAATTGCCTGTGCAGCATCCTCATCCTTCATGGTAGATAGCACCAGCCCCTGATACAGCATTCCGATGGAGGTTGCAGAAGGGACTGTATAGCGGCACTCTGCAGCGGTGTCGAAATCCCCATCCGGGATGTTGAGATCTTCGATCAGTTCATCCGAAACCTGCTCAAAGGACAGGCAATGGTTCACTTCTGCCAGCCGGAGCTGCCGTTCGATGTCGGCTTTTGTGAAGCGACGGATCACATCCTGCCGATGATTTTTGGTTTTGCGGGCGATGGTCTCGATCAGGCTGCAAACATAGAGAACATCATTTTTCTGCTTTTCGGTCATGGATGGGCTCACTCCTCTCAAAGGTCAGGCAGTGCAAAGCGTTTACGGTGTGAAAGCTGATCTGGTGTGTCGGATGCTTGAACTTCGCCAATGCCCAAAATGCTTCACGGCTGATCTGCCCGGACGTAAATCCGTTGACGTAATCCCAAATGGTGTCATCTGCCATGGGACCCTCCACAATATCGTAGGGATGGGTTTCACCTGCACGACATTTTGCAATAAAATCCAGCCATTCGTCCGACATTTCAGGAAAACGCAGAATCTTCAGGTCGGGATTCTCTACATAACGATAGACGTTCACAAGGCCGTCAGCAGAACGGCGGTCTGCCCAGCGGTAGGCTTGCTGATAGTTGTTCGTGCAGTAGAATCCCCAAGAGAAGTCCTTTGTATACCGTGTGATGCGGATTTCGGGATAGACAACTTCTTCTTTACTGCCGTGATACAATAAAATCTCGCTCATCTGCTTCACCTTCTGTATGTGAGATAGTAACTATGGCTTTCCTTATTATAATATGTACCGGGCGGCAACCGCCGCCCGCTGTTCTTAACCGAACAGACCGCTCAGCAGGGGAATCAGGGTAATGCCGACCAGAGCAACGCCGCCGCCAGCCATGAGCTGCTTCATGCCCTGAGACTTGGAGCCGGGGTTGTCGTTACCATAACCTTCCAGCAGGTTGATGGCACCCCAAACGCCGAGGCCGGCACCCAGAGCGACAACCAGAGTCTGAAGAACTTCGATAGCAGAGTTGAAGAATTCCATAGTCTTTTCTCCTTTATTATAAAGCGTCTTCGATCATTTGTACACACCCGAAATCTTATTGTTTTACACTGCATAACCGCAGCAAGGTTGATTTCCTGGTGCACCTTTCTGACCGGGGTAAAATTAAACCGCCTACCGGGTCAGGCAGGCGGGAGCGAATCAGCGTCCACCACGATGAACTCATCACCGGGGTGAATTTTTTCTTTTCGGTTCAGATATTTTTCAATATCAAAGGTGTTTTTGGGGTCGTAGTCCGAGGTCAGCTTGTAGTTGGGATGCTGCGTCAGGTCGTACTTGTCAGAAAGAAACGGTCTGACGCCACGCAACTGCAAAATACACTTGCCGCCGTCCAGCACCGCCAGCTCGTCCCGGCTCAATAATTCGTGCCCCATCTTTTGGAACGTAGTTCCGTAACTTGGGCTGTTGCCACGGGTGTCCGAGGTGTTGAACGCATCAATGGTCTCCTTACCTAGCATTTCGGACAGGTCTTTCAAGGTGGTGGGTTCCGAGCCGCCGAGGAAAATCTGGCTGTCCATGTTGCCCACAATGGTGTCAGCGTTGTCCTTGTAGATGGCTTTCAACTGGCTTCTCGCCTGCAAAACAAGGCAGGCGGAGATCTCACGGCTGCGGATAGTCGCCACCAGCTTTTCCAGATTGGGAATCTGCCCAATGTTGGCGCACTCGTCGATAAGGCACCGCACATGGATGGGCAGCTTGCCGCCGTACACATCGTCTGCCTTGTCGCAAAGCAGATTGAAAAGCTGCGTGTAGACCATGCTGATGAGGAAGTTGAAGGTGCTGTCCGTGTCTGACATGATGAGGAACAGCGCCGTTTTCTTATCGCCCAGTGTGTCCAGTTGCAGCTCATCGTACATGGTGAGGTCACGCAGTTCTTGGATGTCGAAGGGGGCAAGCCTAGCACCGCAGGAAATGAGGATGGATTTTGCGGTCTTTCCGGCAGCCAGCTTGTAAAGTTTGTACTGCCGCCCGGCAAAGCTGTTGGGCTTCTTTTTTGCCAGTTCTTCAAACAGCAGATCCACCGGGTTTTGGTATTCCTCATCGTCCTCCAGCACCTGCATGGTGTTCAGCATTTCCAGAAGAGTAGCGAAGTTTTGCTCCTCCACCGGGGCTTCATAATGCAGATAGGCAATCAGGGCAGTGAGCAAAAGTCGCTCGCTTTTCTCCCAGAATGGGTCCCCGCCGCTGCCTTCGCCCTTCGTGTTGGTCATCAGGGTCGTGACCAGTTTCAGAATGTCCTTCTCGCTGTGGACGTAGCTGAACGGGTTGTAGTGCATCGACTTTTTGAAGTTGATGGTGTTCAGGATTTTCAGCTTGTAGCCGTTTTTCAGAAGTGCGTTCCCGCACTCGACCACGATACTACCTTTCGGGTCAGTGACCACATAGGAGCTGTGACATTGTAAAAGGTTGGGCTTGAGCCAAAACCGGGTCTTGCCGCTGCCGGAGCCGCCCACCACCAGCACGTTTTTGTTCCGGGCGTTCTTGGGGTCAGGCGGGCGGTTGCTCATCATCAACCGCTCTGTTTTGGTTAAAATGATGTTGTCGGCAAACTTCGGAGCTTGAAAAGGTTCAATGTCCTTGGGTGTACCCCATCGGGCAGAGCCATATTCCATGCCGTGCCGATATTTCTTTGCATTTTTGCTTCGCAAATATACGGCAAGCCGTAACCCTGCGCCGCAGAAAAAGCCGACAAGTAGATCCAATGGGGGCAAACTGGGCAGCGGATTCGCAAAGGCTAAAGGTAGCGTTCCCATCATTGCCATAATTTTATCGCCCAGTCCTTTGCCCTCGGCCAGCCGCCATGCTTCACCCAAGTTCGTTGCTACCAGTCCCAGCAGGATATAGGGCAGATACAGAGCCAGCCATTTTGTGAGCTTTTTCGTGTTCATAGGCCGCGCTCCTGCTCTTTATGCCGGACTTTTCCGGTGAGTTCTGCAGCAGCTTGTACCAGCTCATGCAGCTTTTCCAGTACAGAAGGACGGTTCACTTTGTTTAGCAGGGATGCCGAATACTCTTTGAACGCTGCATTAAAAGCATCTGCATCCGGGGCTTTGAAAAAGACCAAATACCGGGGTGGCACTTCGGAGGTGTCTTTCTGGATAGCGTAGTCGATGCCGTACTTTTTGGCGTACCGCTCAAAATCACGGATGCCTGTTTTGCTGATTTCTACGCTGGATACGCCCCGGTTCTGTCGCAACAAGGTGCGGACGCTCTGCTTACCTTGGGATGTTTTGGACTGGTACAGCCGAACCGCCGCCTTTACCGCCCGCATGACAGTCCGGGCAGACAGCTTGGTGGTAGAGATCATCAGGTTGAATGACTTCTGTTCGATTTCTTCCTGCACTGCCATCACCTCCCGTGCAGCAGGATGCTGGCTTTGATAAGTTTATCAATGACTTCACCATTGGACAGCCCCGGATACATACTCTGGAAAAATTCCGCTCTCGTTGACATAGCGATACCTCAGTCCATGCAGATGCAGGGCAGCTTCTGGTCATCTGCCATCAGGGTGATGCTGTGGCTTGCCAGATACTTCTGGAACAGGTAGACCTCATCAATGGTCAGCGAGATGACCTCGCCGTCCATGTTGGTGCGAACCAGAATCACCGGGCCGGTCAGGTAGTGCTTGCCGCGCATTTTCAGCACCTGCGCCGGGTTGTAGCAGAGCAGCAGCGAGGTGTCAGGAAGGTTCAGGCAGGCATCATCCTCCTCAAAGCAGGGCAGGATGCCGGGAGCCTCATCCAGCGTGATGACAGTCAGCTCCATATCCGGGGCAATGGCTGCGAGGTAGACCTCGCCGCCCCGGTTTGCCGCCAGTGCAGCGCAGATACGCACGTCAATGGTGATCTCCTCGGAGCGGATGGTACGGGTAGCGTTGTTTTTCATAGGCTTTTCTCCTTTTAGTTGCAAAAGAAAAAGACCCCATCGGGTCTTGCGTTACGGTATAAGTCAGCGTTCATTCTGCCGCTGCTGTTTGCGCTGCCACTGTTCCAGCAGCTTGATGATGGTGTCTTCCATCTGTTTCGGGGTGTAGCTGCGCGGGAAATACTTCCGCAGGGTGTCGTTTTTGATGACCACTTTGTCCAGCTCGTCCTTCTTTTCTTCGCCCATGACCGCAAAGGCAACGTCATACGAGAAGTGCCCTTCCTGTGCCAGCTTTTTGAGCCGCTGCGCTTGGGATAAAGACGGTGCGTTCTGGGTGTCTTGCATTGCTTCTAAAAAATCCCGCTGTTGGGCTTCGTCCAGATAGGACAACTCCACAGCGGGATTAAAGGCTATCTTCTTTTCGTCTACCATGTCCAGCAGTTCCGGGACAAGGTTGGTCAGGCGGATGAAACGCTGAATTTGATTGCGGCTTTCTCCTAAATCTTGTGCCACTTTTTCATCTGCTCGCAACTTCGTCCCAATTTGGGACGAAGTTAAATCTGACCTAGCACCTTGATTTTTTAGAGCTTCCAGCTTCATTTTGTAGGCGAAAGCCCTTTCACTGGGCAAGATGTTTTCACGTTGGAGATTGCTATCCACCATCAATATAACAGCAGCATCATCTGACATTTCCCGGACGATGACCGGCAGGGTTTCCAGCCCCGCAAGCTGTGCAGCGTGCTGACGGCGGTGCCCGGAGATGATTTCATAGCCACCCTCCGGGCGTGGGCGGGCGATCAGCGGAGAAAGCACGCCGTACTGTTCCACACTTTCCACCGTGCGCTGCATGGACTCGTCATCCAAGACCTTAAAGGGATGGTCTTTGAAGGGGAACAGCTCTCCGATGGGAATCTGCTGCACCTGCTCCCGCTGCTGTTCCTGTCGGGATTCTTCCGTGGAGAAAATGTCATCTGCCCCTTTCAGCGACACGCTTAAGCTGCTTTTCGGCATCAGCCAGCACCTCCTCGTATCATAAAAGAGTAGTATTTATAGACCGCTCTCCAGCGGTATGCTACACTGTATAGGATGCTGTGGATTGGTGAACACCTCCTACCGCAAAGACGGTTTGACAAAGGCTCCAACCACAGCTTCTTTGTTGAAATGTTAATCAGTTAGATACCGCCAGACGGTTTATTTAGAACGAGGTTACAACTGCAAAGAAGTCTGTGGTCCTAAGCAGCATTAAATACTATAGCGGAGGTATCAAAAGTGATCTGTGTTGGAATTGACGTTGCCAAAGATAAGCATGACTGCTGCATCCTTGATTCAGAAGGAACAACCCTCGCTGACTGCTTTACCATCCCCAACAACCTAGATGGGTTTAAAAGGCTGCTGCAAACGATTAAAGACTGTACTCAAAAATCAGACAAAATAAAAGTAGGGCTTGAGGCTACCGGACATTACAGCTGCAATATCCTTGGGTTTCTTCTTGACAACGACCTGCCCGTCTATGTCATGAATCCCTTGCATACCAACCTGTATCGAAAGAGCCTCAGTCTTCGCAAAACTAAAACCGATCGTGTGGATGCAAAAACGATTGCAACTATGCTATTGTCCGATGTAGACCTTAAGTCCTACACAGATACAGCATATCACAACGAAGAACTAAAGTCACTCACGAGATACCGATTTGATAAAGTTCAGGAACGCGCCAAACTAAAGCAGTCGGTGTCCAGATTGGTTACGATCCTGTTTCCAGAATTAGAACAGCTTGTTTCGTCTATCCACGGCACTTCAATCTATGCTCTTCTCAGTGAATATCCCGGTGCAAAGCAGATTTCAGAAGCTCATCTGACCAGATTGGCTAACATCCTCGTGACAACATCCAGAGGCCATTACCGAAAAGACCGAGCTACTCATATCCGAGATGCAGCCAGAACATCCATTGGTTCTGTTATGCCTGCTAAGTCTTTGGAATTAAAGCACACCATTAAGCTCATTCAAGAACTTACCTCCGAAATCAACGAAATAGAAGATGCCATTCGGAAAATCATGGATGAATTGAAACCGCCAATCCTTTCGATTCCCGGAATGGGATTTTATTCTGCTGCGATGATTCTTGCAGAGGTGGGGGATTTTTCAAATTTCAACTCTCCTGATAAAGTTTTGGCTTATGCCGGATGTTCTCCGTCCACATACCAGTCAGGAAAACTCACAAACTGCTATGCACACATGGAAAAGCGTGGCTCTCGTTATCTTCGATACGCTCTTTACACTGCAACCAAATACGTCTGTTACTGGAATCCTGTTTTTACTGAATACCTTACCAAAAAGCAAGCTGAAGGCAAGCACTACAATGTTGCCCTATCTCATGCCACAAAGAAACTCGTACGACTGATTTACGCTTTGCAGAAGTCCGGTAAAGCATATCTTGCCATCACTTGATTTTCTCCAGAGTTTGAGTTAAACCTAAGAACAACTTAGCTGGCGCAGCGAACCCTTGACAAACCGAAGCATTCAAATGCTATTCTGTTTTTGCGAGGGTTGGCTGGGCTTGCTTTGCTGTTCTCTCCGTCACCCTCGCTACTCCAAGGCCAGCATTTGAATGATGTTTGTCATGGGCAGCGGATGGTTGGCGGATTTTTTCATTTTAGGGCTTGACTTTTAATAGTTAGTCTTCGTCAGAGATTGGTAGGCTTCTGCCACCTTGCCTTTGGGGTCATGCTGGAAAATGCTTTTGCCCACGGCACTGATTTCCGCAGCACGGACAGACCGGGGAATGGTCTGGTCAAACACCTTGATCTTGCTGCCGTAGGCACCCCGAATCAAATTGTCGATCTGCTGTCCGTAGTTGGTGCGGCTGTCGGTCATAGTCAGCAGGATGCCCTCGATTTTCAATTTCGGGTTGATCTGCCGCCGGACCTTCTGCACCGTCTGCAAAAGCTGTTCCAGACCCTTCGCAGACAGGTACTGCGCCTGCACGGGAATCAGGGTGGTGTCTGCCGCTGCCAAGGCATTGACGGTCAGCATCCCAAGGGAAGGGGTGCAATCTAACAGGATAAAGTCGTATTCTCGCTTTGCACCGTCCAACACCTGCTTGAGCATCTTTTCCCGGTTCATGCAGTTGACGAGAGACACTTCCAGCCCTGCCAGTTCAATGTTAGCAGGGATCAGGTCAACGCCCTCTGCATGGTGCAGGATGCCTTCACCGGGCGGAATACTCTGATCGTTCATGGCTTTTGCCATCAGAGTGGAAAGGGTAGTGGGCAGTTCATCGGGCTGCTGCCAGCCCATGCTGATGGTCAAGCTGCCCTGCGGGTCAGCGTCCACCAACAGGACCTTCTTGCCCTCCATCGCCAGACCGATGCCTAGATTTTCACAGGTCGTGGTCTTGCCGGTGCCGCCTTTCTGGTTGACGATGGCTATTGTGGTTGCTTTCTTTGAAATTTTTATCACCCCCGCATCGCTAAGTCGTGATTAGTTTGGTTCTGGTAGGAAAGCTGCATGGTGGTGGGTGCGTTGTACAGAGAAGCGAGCAGGTATTGTTTCATGTTACGAATCGGGCTGCTGTTCTCTGCAAGGCGCTTCAGCACAAAGCAGATATGGTCGGCGTTCAGCTTCATAAAGCGACTGCGTACCACCTCGGCGGGCTTATCGTCCCCGGCAATGCGCAGCGTCTTGCGGTTGGTGGCGCAGGTGTCCACCAGCAAATCCACGATTTGATAGAGGGTATCTTCATCATCCGGGTAAAGCCGGAGAAGAAGGTCTATCTCCAAAGAGTGTGAAAAATATTCTTCGAGCAGTTCACGATTCTTCATCTTCTCCGATTCGTCGGAAAGGATAAGATTCGTATTATTCATCTCTGTTTTATTCTCTTTCTTCTTAATACCTCGTGATTTTACCGGGTCTTGACAAGCGATTTTAGAGCCACAAGAATCGTCATTATCACGATTCTTGACACTCTCCTTTGAAGATTCTGACGAAAAGTTTTTCACATACACCAAACATGGCTTTCCTTGCCCTCGACGTTTTCGTTCAATCAGACCAAACTTTTCGAGTTCCCGGAGCAGCTTGGTCGCTTTGTTGTCTGCGCAACGTAAAGTTCTCTTGACATCCTCAATCGTGAAGATGATGAACACTCGGCCTTTTTTGTCAAACCATTCATTTTTAACAGAAAGGCTCATGCGGTCAAGCAGAATGCCGTACAGAGTTTTGGCATCGGTTGACAGATTTTGAAACCGCTGCTCCTGAAAAAGAGCCTTTGGAATGCGGAAGAACGAAAATAGTTCTCCGGCCTGTCCGTAAAAGTAGTCAAGGGTCATGCGGTTCTGTCAAGGATGAAAAAATGACGATGTTTCATTGACATGGTTGACAAATCCTCCTTATGAATAATTCGTGCAAACAAAAAAGCGCAATCTCGATTTTGAAAAATCGGAATTGCGCCATGTAACTTAATAGGGGAGAAAGGTCATTTGTCGGGGTCGGTTGACCACAATTTGACCACAAAAGGAATGAAACGTCTTGACATCCAATGAAACAGAATGATAAAATAAGTTTGGAATTTGATGATACTGCGTACAAGTGGTATCGGAGTGTCCATTGTGTTTTTGCGAGAAGCACAATGGGGTTCAAGAGGCCGTGAGTTCGATTCTCGCCACTCGGACCAAACAAAAATAATCCGAACTTGTTTCCGATGGGAGACGGGTTCGGATTATTTGTTTTCTACGGAAAACAGACTTGCATTTATTAAAAATAACCGAACCTTGCGGCTGTTGATGGAATGTGCCGCAGAGTTCGGGCAGATCCTGTAAGGAGGGTCATGCTATGAATACCACATTGCGGCGGGATGCGGATGAAATCATTCGTGCCAGCATTCAGGCGGTGCTGCCGGATAAGGCTGTGTGCCGTGCGCTGGAAAACTTTCAGCCCAGAGGCGGCAGAGTGCTGCTGGTGGCGGCAGGCAAGGCTGCATGGCAGATGGCGCACGCCGCCGTGCAGGCACTGGGGCACGTGGACGGCGGCGTGGTGGTGACCAAATACGGCCATGTGAAGGGCAAAATCCCCGGCATAAGCTGTTATGAGGCGGGCCATCCCGTGCCGGATGCCAACAGCTTTGCAGCCACCGAAAAAGCCTTGGCGCTGGTACAGGGGCTGACCGAAGAGGATACCGTGCTGTTTCTGCTTTCCGGCGGCGGCAGTGCCCTGTTTGAAAAGCCGCTTGTCCCCGGCGGGGAATTGCAGGATATCACCAATCAGCTCCTTGCCAGCGGAGCGGACATTGTGGAGATGAACACCATCCGCAAGCGGCTGTCCGCTGTCAAGGGCGGGCGGTTCGCGCAGGCCTGCGCGCCCGCAAAGGTGTTCAGTATCGTGCTCAGCGATATTCTGGGCGACCCGCTGGATATGATCGCCAGCGGCCCGGCGGTGCCGGATGGCTCCACCTGTGCGCAGGCACTTGCCATTGCGGAAAAATACCAGCTGCGCTTATCGGCGCAGGCAAAGGCGCTGTTAGCGCAGGAAACGCCGAAAGCCCTTGACAACGTGACGACCCAGATCACCGGCAGTGTGCGGGAGCTGTGCGCCGCCGCTGCCGAAGCCTGCCGGGAACTGGGCTATGCACCGCTGCTCCTCACCGACCGGCTCTGCTGCGAGGCGCGGGAGGCGGGCAGTTTTCTGGGGGCCATCGCCCGCACCCATGCGGGGCAGGGGAAAAAGCTGGCCTTTATCGCAGGCGGGGAAACGGTGGTGCACCTGACCGGCAAAGGGCTGGGCGGGCGCAATCAGGAGCTTGCTCTGGCCGCTGCTCCGGCGCTGGCCGGACAAAACGCGGCAGTGTTCTCGGTGGGCAGTGACGGCACCGACGGCCCTACCGATGCCGCCGGCGGCTATGCGGACGGCGATACTGCCGCTGCGCTGGCTGCAGCGGGCTGGAACCTGTTCGACACCCTGCAAAACAACGATGCCTACCACGCCTTGCAGGCGGTGGAAGGGCTGATCATCACAGGCGCTACCGGTACCAATGTCAATGATGTTGCCGTAGTGCTGATTGGGGGAGAAGAGCGGGCAGACGCTTGAAACTCTGTCTGCCCGGCGCACCTATAACATTTGACCCCGCTTTGTCCGCAGTGTACGGGCAGGCGGGGATTTTTTGTGGAAGGACTTGACAGATCATTTGCAAAGTGATATGATTTTGATATCACAAAGAAATGCTTCCGACCCTGATAAGGAGGAACCTGTTATGGAAGAAAAAATTTTGAATACCCGCAAAAACGGCATGGCTATGCTGTTGCTCACGTTGCTGGGCTATGTGGTGGCCATCGCCCTGTTCATTTACAGCATCACTCTGCTGAATGCAGACCGGATGCTTCTGGGCGTGCCGCTGCTGATCTTGTCCATTGCGTATTGGATCGCGGGCATTTTCCTGTTCTGCGGTCTTAAGGTGTTAAAGCCGCAGGAGGCGTTGGTGCTCACCCTGTTTGGTGATTACATCGGCACCCTGAAGGGACAGGGCTTTTACTGGGTAAACCCCTTCTGTACCGCCGTCAACCCCGCCGCCGGCACCCGCCTGAGCCAGAGCGGAGATGTGAACAGCAAGGAGAACAGCGTGGCTGCGCTGTTTGGCAATAACGGCCAGAATGCTCAGATGACCGTCGAGTCCATGAGCAAAAAGATCTCCCTCAAGATGATGACCCTGAACAACTCCCGCCAGAAGATCAACGATTGTCTGGGCAACCCGGTGGAGATCGGCATTGCGGTCATCTGGCGCGTGACCGATACCGCCAAGGCCGTGTTCAACGTGGATAACTATAAGGAATACCTCTCCCTGCAGTGCGACAGCGCCCTGCGCAACGTGGTGCGGGTGTACCCCTATGATGTTTCTCCCAACGTGGACACCACCGGCGACGGCGTAGCCGACGAGGGCAGTCTGCGCGGCTCCTCCGAGGTAGTGGCTGCCCGCATCCGGGACGAGATCCAGAAGAACGTGGCCGAGGCCGGCATCGAGGTGGTGGAAGCCCGCATCACCTATCTGGCCTATGCACCGGAGATCGCAGCGGTCATGCTGCAGCGCCAGCAGGCCAGTGCCATCATTGATGCCCGCAAGATGATCGTGGACGGCGCTGTGGGCATGGTGGAAATGGCGCTGGATCGTCTGAACGAGAACAAGGTAGTGGAACTGGACGATGAGCGTAAGGCGGCAATGGTGTCCAATCTGCTGGTGGTGCTGTGCGGCAACCGGGATGCCCAGCCCATCGTGAACAGCGGCAGCCTGTACTGATGGCCGAGCCGAAAAAACAGGTGCCCCTGCGCCTGAACGCCAAACTCTACGATGCCCTTGCCGCTTGGGCAGAGGATGACTTCCGCTCGGTGAACGGACAGATCGAATATCTGCTTACCGAGTGCGTGCGTCAGCGCAAAAAGAACGGGAAATATGTCTCAGACCAGTTGGACGTCCCGCCGGAGCTGGATCTCCATTAAGACACCCGCGGTAAACGTAAATTATGAAATAAGGCCGCTGCACAAAACCGGTGCGGCGGCCTGTTGTTTGTCAGGGAAAGGCGGTGCTTTCCGGCGGGAAAGGGAACAAATAAAGGCCAATTTGATAGATCAGTTGATCGTACAATGCTCCGGTATTTCGTCGGAAAAAGCGACCAAAGTCGCAAAAAAGTCTTGAAGATATAGAAGAAGATGGACAAATATCTGGGCGAAAACGTTTCTTTTTTGGATTTTTCCGGAAAATAACTTGCCTAAAAGTTTGCGGCGTGCTAAACTAACAGCGGGGAATTGTTTTGCGTAAGCAGACAGGGGGTGAAGCTATGAAAATACTGGTCGTGGATGACGGTCAGCTTGCGATCAATTCGCTGATCCGTATCCTGTGCCGGGTGGCACCGGACTGTGATTATATCAGTGCCATGACGACCGACGATGCCCTGACGTGGATGCGGCAGGGCCCGATGGATGCTGCCTTTTTGAACTTGGAAATGCCGGGGATGAATGGCCTTGCCCTTGCCCGCATGATCCAGAAATTGCAGCCCCGCTGCAATATCATCGTGGTCACCGAGCATCCGGAGTATGCGCTGGAAGCATTGCAGATCTTCGTCAGCGGTTTTCTGCTCAAGCCCGCCAACGAGGCCGATGTGCGCAATGTGCTGGAAAACCTGCGTTACCCGCCGGAGACTGCGCCGGTGGGCATCAAGATCCAGTGTTTCGGCAATTTCGAGATCTTTGTGGGCGGACGTCCGCTCTCCTTCAAGCGCAGTAAGAGCAAGGAGCTGCTGGCCTACCTTGTGGACCGCAACGGTGCCACCTGCACCAACGGCGAGATGCTGGCTATTTTGTGGGAAGATAAGCCCGATACCGCCTCGCTGCACAGCCATCTGCGCAATTTGATCTTTGACCTCAGCCATACGCTGGAGGATGCAGGGGTCAACGGGCTGCTGGTACGCGGCCGCAGCACGCTGGCGCTGGATACCAGCAAGGTGGATTGCGACTATTATAACTTCCTGCGGGGAGACCGCTCGGCCTTCAACTCCTACCGGGGCGAGTATATGACCCAGTACTCTTGGGCAGAGGTCACCCGTTCGGCGCTGCGCCAGCAGGCCGCAGCTACGCCCAAAAGCGGGTCGATCCCAAGCTATTACGTCCCGCCCACGGGCTTTTAAAACTGCATAAAACACAAAAGGCTGTTGCGCGATGATGCGCAGTAGCCTTTTTTCCTTTTATGGGTTTGAAAGTGGGGTAAGGGAATGCCCGCAGGCGTGCTGTTATCCTATAATAAATTGCTTAAAATCGCTCCAATTCCAGCAGATATTCCTTGATCTCCAGTCCCTCGGCGTAGCCGGTCAGACTGCCGTCTGCGCCGATGACCCGGTGGCAGGGCACCACGATGCAAAGTGGGTTGCGGTGGCAGGCGCTGCCTACGGCGCGGCTGGCCTTGGGTTTGCCCAGCGCCGCCGCCAGCTGTCCGTAGGTGCGCACCTCCCCGTAGGGAATCTTGCGCAGCTGCGCCCATACCGCCTGCTGAAAGGGCGTGCCTTTTGCCGCCAGCGGCAGGTCGAACTCCCGGCGCACCCCGGCAAAATATTCGTTCAGCTGCTCCTCGGCCTCCTGTAACAGGGGCGTTTCCACCACCCTGCGGGGCAGCGGTTCCAGCTCCGGTGCGCCGTCCGGGCAAAAATGTACCCCGCACAGAGCGTCGTTCTCCTCCTCTAAACAGATGGCACCAAGAATGCTGTTGATGTACCAGACGTTCAAAACCGGCCTCTTCCTTTCCTGTAAGAATGTGCTATACTGGTACTATCTTAACACAAAAGCTTCCATGAGGAAAGGGGCGTTTCAACTATGGTCAAGGCACTGGAAGATATCATTGCAAAAAGCAGCAGCATCGTCTTTTTCGGCGGCGCGGGCGTTTCTACAGAAAGCGGTATCCCGGATTTCCGCAGCGTGGACGGGCTGTACCACCAGAAATACGACTACCCGCCCGAAACCATCCTCAGCCATACCTTCTGGGAGGAAAACCCGGAGGAGTTTTACCGTTTTTACCGCGATAAGCTGATCGTAAAGGGTGCAAAACCCAACGCTGCCCATCTGCGGCTGGCAAAACTGGAACAGCAGGGTAAGCTGCGGGCGGTGGTCACCCAGAACATTGACGGGCTGCATCAGGCGGCGGGCAGCAAAACGGTGTACGAGCTGCACGGCAGCACCCTGCGCAACTACTGCACCCGCTGCGGTAAGTTTTACGATGTGGATTTTATCGCAAACAGCACCGGCGTGCCCCGCTGCACCGAGTGCGGCGGCATCGTAAAGCCGGACGTGGTGCTTTACGAGGAGGGCTTGGACGAGGAGGTGCTGTCCGGCGCAGTGGATGCCATCCGCCATGCCGATACCCTTATCATCGGCGGCACCAGTCTGGTGGTGTACCCCGCCGCCGGGCTCATCCGGTACTTCCGGGGCGACAATTTGGTGGTCATCAATATGCAGCCCACCGGGGCTGATGCCTCTGCTGACCTGTGCATTGCAAAACCCATCGGGCAGGTGCTGAGCGAGGACATTTCGCTGGACTGATTTTTGCACTGTAAGGCGCGCTGTTTCGCGCCGGTTTGCACGCGGTTTTCCGTATGCTGATGGAAAGAACATCAGAACGGAGGAACTGCAAATGATCCAGGTATGCGACCCGCCGCGTCAGCGGCAGGTGCGGCGGCTTTCCGCCGAAGAATTTTTTACATTGGTGCGCTGCGGCGGGGCGGGGTTCTACCGTCCCCGTACCGAGGTGCTACGGATGCTGACCGCAGGCGAGGCGTGGGGGACAGCCGGGGCGGCGCTGCTGGTGCTGCCCCTTACCGCCGATACCGCCGCCGCAGCAGCACTGCGCAGCTGGCTTGGACGCAGGCAGCTGGAAGGCGGTTGTCTGCTCACTCCGCTGGTGCGTACCGGCGAGGAGCTGCCCGCCCGGCTGGTGGAAATTGCCGCCGCCCGGGCAGACCGGCTGCGCCGCAAGGGTACGGCATGGGCAGTGGTGGAGTGCACCGAAACGGCGGCAGCACTGTTGCCGCTGTATTTCCGGCAGGGCTTCGGACTGCGGGCGCTGCGCCCGCTGGAAAGCCTTGCGCCCTGCTTTTTGCTGTGCACCGGCTGCGTGCCCGTTCGCACTGCGCCGGTGTGGGTGCCGCTGGAGGACAGGGTACAGCTGGCGCTGCTGCTGGCAAAGGGCTATGCTGCACTGGACAGCCGCCCCTACGGCGGCAGTCTTGCACTGGCGCTTTATCCGCTGAAAGAAACGGAATGACGTAAACCAGAGAGGGAATGAGAAATTATGAAGGCAGTGATTCTGGAAAGCTATGTGATGGAAGAAGGGGACTTGGACTGGTCCGGGGTAAAGGCACTGGTGCCGGACACCACCAGCTATGTGCGCACCGACTACACCGATATTGCGCCCCGCATCGGGGATGCAGAGCTGGTGCTCATCAACAAGTGCCGCATTGACGAGGCAGTGCTGGCGCAGTGCCCGAACCTCAAGTGGGTGGGCATCATCGCCACCGGCACGGATAATATCGACCTTGATGCCTGCCGCCGCCATGGGGTGGCAGTAGCCAACGTGCCGGGGTATTCTACTTACAGCGTGGCGCAGATGACCTTCAGCCTGCTGCTGGCCATCTGCCAGTGCGCCCAGCGGTACGACCGGGCGGTAAAGGCCGGGTACTGGCAGCTGGGCATCCCGGCAGAATATGGTCTGCTGCCGCAGGTGGAGCTGCTGGGCAAGACCTTTGGCATCTACGGCTACGGCAGCATCGGCCGCCAGACCGCCCGCATTGCAAAAGCCTTTGGCATGGAGGTGCTGGTGTGCACCCGCACGGTGCGCCCGGAGTATGCCGCCGATGGGGTGGAGTTTGTGGACTTTGACACCCTGCTTGCCCGCAGCGATGTGCTCAGCCTGCACTGCCCGGCCACCCCGGAAACCCGCGGGCTGATAAGCCGGGAAGCCCTTGCAAAAATGAAGCCCGGTGCCATTCTGCTGAACACTGCCCGGGGCGCACTGGTGGACGAAGAAGCCGTGGCTGATGCGCTGGAAAGCGGGAAGCTTGCCTTTTACGGCGCCGATGCCTTTGCCACTGAGCCGCTGCCGCCCCAAAGCCGTTTGCGCAGTCTGCCGGGCGCGGTGCTCACCCCGCATATCGCGTGGACTACCAAGGAGGCTTTGCAGCGGCTGATGGACATCACCACCGACAACCTGCGCAGCTTTCTGGTCGGGAAAGGCGAGAATATCGTCAACCCTTGATTTTGGCAGGGCACTGCACTATACTCTTCCATGATTTCAGGCTCTCACGGCAAAGAAACTGCCGTAAAATAACGTATGCACAAGAGCATCCGGCAGCTTTGCCGCTGCTCTGAGGGAGGTAAAAATGAGCTACGCCATCGTATTCAGCAGCAAAACCGGCAACACCGCACTGCTGGCACAGACCCTGCAGGAGCAGCTGCCACAGGCAGACTGCTGCTATTTCGGCGCACCGGACGCTGCCGCATTGGCAGCAGATACCCTGTATGTGGGTTTCTGGACGGACAAGGGCAAGGCCGATGCCGACACGCTGGATTTTTTGAAGCAGCTGCGCGGCAAGCGGGTGTTTCTGTTTGGCACCGCAGGCTTTGGCGGCAGTGCGCCCTACTTTGAAAAGATCCTTGCCGCCACCCGGAAGGCGCTGGACGGGAGCAATACCGTCATCGGCAGTTTTATGTGTCAGGGCAAGATGCCGGTATCCGTCCGGCAGCGTTACGAGGCCATGAAGGCAAAGCCTTTGCACATCCCCAATCTGGACGCCCTGATCGAAAACTTCGACAAGGCGCTCTCCCACCCGGATGCCGCAGATCTGGAACAGCTGAAACAGGCTGTAAAATAAGTGAAAAAGAGCGACCGCACATGGTTTTGTGCGGCCGCTTTTTCTGTATGGGACAAACGCTAGTCAATGGTGGTTTTGGTGCGTCCGATGCCGATGACGGCGGTGGAAATCTTTTTCCAGCTGTCGCAGCCGCACACGCCGTCCACCCGCAGGCTGGTGCGCTTCTGGTAGCCCCGCAGCGCCTGTTCGGTGCGGGCACCAAAGATGCCGTCGATACGGCTGCCGGTCTGGTAGCCAAGGGTGGAAAGTGCGTCCTGCAAGATCATGACATAGCAGCCCCGGCTGCCCCGGCGCAGGGTGGGGTAACCGGCGGTGGTGCCGCTGCATGCCGGGGTGCCGTAGCGGCGGTCAAAGTGCACCCATGTGGGGGTCTGGCTCAGCGGCTCCACATAGCCCCATGCGCCGGTAGCGCGGGCGGCGTTGTAAATGGCGGTGCGCTGGCGCTGGTCAAGGCTTTGCCCTACGTCAAACGCTACCCCTGCATAGTGCTGGCTGCGGGTGCCGTGACCGCCCTCCCAGATGCGGCGGAAGGCATACCCCACCGGGATGCCCCTGCCGTATTTGCGGCGGGTCAGGTTCCACGCTTCCATAGCGGCAATGGTGGTCCACAGGGTAGGGCTGGCCGATTTTCCCCGGAACTCCCGCAGCCGCAGGGTGGTCAGGGTGCTGTAAGGCATGGGGTCGTTCTCGTTCAGGTTTGCGTAGGTGTACACCTTGTTTTCGTAGGCGTCATAGATCAAAAGGCGTGCCATCCCTCATTCCTCCTTCTCGCAGCCGTAGGGGTCGGTGCACTGAGCTTGCAAAGCGTGCCATGTTTCCCGGTACACGATGCCGTTTACCGGGTGCAGCCCCGCCTGCTGCTGGACAGCCCGCACGGCGGCAGCGTCTGCCGCGCCAAAGCGGTTGTTATCGGCCACATAGCCCTCGCCGCAGGAAAGTTGCGCCCGGCGGTTGAGCCAGTACTCCACCTGCCCCACTTCTTGCCCGGCGCTGCCCTCAGCGATAGCACGCCCCGGGTAAGCAGTGCTGGGCGTGGTGCCCCGGTCGGGGTTCGGGGCATGAGCGGCCAGCTGCAAGCTCAGCGCTTCCACCGCCGTCCATGTGTCAGCATCTGCAATGCCGGTCTGCTCCAGCCCTAATAGCTGCTGGGCGCTGCGGGTGGCGGCGGCAGTCTCGTCGGTATAACGGTCGGCAAGGGGCGGAGCTTCCACGCTGGAAAAATAATAGGCGATGCGCTGCAAAAGCAGATTGTAGTACAGCACGGTCTCGCCGCTGCTGCCCACTGTCAGCGGCGTGCCGGGGTAGGGCAGACGCTTTAAGGTGACCACCGGGCCGGAGGAGCGCAGCTGGCTGGCGCGGCCGTAGAGGGAGTTCCATGTGGTGCGCCCCACTATGCCGTCCACGGTAAGCCCCGCAAACCGCTGGTACGCCCGCACCGCCCGCTCGGTGTCCGCGCCAAACTTTCCGTCAATGCTTACCGGCGGGATGCTGCTCTCGTAGGCGCTCATGAGGTAGAGGTAAAATTGCAGTTCCCGCACCGCTGTGCCGGCAGAGCCGGTGCGCAGCACGCCCGGGTACTCGCCGGGGCGCAGGGAAGAGGAGAGCAGCCGGTTGGCGATATCGTTGTACACCTCGTACAGCTTTTGCCATGTGGTGCGCCCCACCACCCCGTCTGCCGTCAGCCCGAAATAGCGCTGGAACCGCCGCACAGCCGCTGCCGTATCCGCGCCGAATTTTCCGTCCACGGTCACGCTTTCAAGGCTTGTGTACACGGTGCGAGCGATCTTCAGCCAGAACTGCACCAGCCGCACATTCTGCCCGGAGGCACCCTCCCGCAGCGGCGTGCCGGGGTAGGCGTTGGGGGTGCCGTTGTCGGACTGGATGCTCAAAAATTCGTCGTACAACTCCTTCCAGGTAGTCTGCCCCACTATGCCGTCTACGGTAAGGCCGTATTTGCGCTGGAAAGCGCGCACCGCATTGGCGGTGGCAGTGCCGTATACGCCGTCTACCGTTACGGAGGGGATGGCACTGTCGTACTGCGCCAGCGTGTTCAGCCAGAACTGTACCTGCTCCACAGCGCTGCCGGAAGCACCGGTGCTCAGCACCGTGCCGTTCCATGTGCCGTTGGACAGGGTGCCGGTGGAAGTCTCGCCCTCGCTGGTCAACTCGGCGAGGTCCTTTACCGATACATAGATGTAGCTGATCTTGTACCATGTCTGCCGCCCAACCACACCGTCGGCGGTCAGGTTGAACTGCTTCTGGAACGCCCGCACCGTGGCGGCCATCCGGCTGCCGAATACGCCATCCACCGTCAGTTTGCCAAGGAAGGGATAGTCCTTGGCGATGCGGTTCAGCTGCCTTTGCAGGGTGAACACCGCCGCGCCGCGGCTGCCCTGTCGCAGCGGTGTACCGGGGTAGCTCTGCGGGATGGAGCGGATATTCTTGGTGCGCACGATCTCGATGCTGCTGCCGTAGTAGTAGCGTAAGATCTGCAAGGCGCTGCGCCCGTTGTTGGCCAGTGTCACCGTGCCCCACTGCTTGAGCCCGGGGCAGGTGACCGACTTACCGTCGCAGTACTCGGAATAATAGGGGTTCACCGTACCGCTTTTGCGCAGATAGGTGTTGAAGATATCGTCTGTAATGCGCACCATCACCTCGAACACCGTGCGCCCGTGGACGTAGTACTGGTCGTAGCTGGTGGAGTTGGTAATGTTGAAGGTGTAGCCCTTGCTGGGGTACCATTCGGTGTAGATGCGGTTCAGCGCCAGCGAAATCTGGCAGTGGATGTTCGCCCGCAGTGCCTGCTCCGGCCAAGTAGGGTACACCTCGCTGGAGGCCACGTTTGCGATATAGTCCCGGAAGGACACCGTCACGTTGCGGGCGGCAGCCGCCGGTTTGCCCAGATGCACTGTGATATTTTTGGGGATAATGACCTGTTCCAGCACCCGGGGCGTGCAGTTTTCCCGCGGCTGCGGGCCGCTGCCGCCGCTGCCCGCAAACAAAGCGTGCGGCGGGATGATGATGGGCGCGTTCGGGATGTCCCGGTCTTCCTCGGTGTCGGGCAGCATCTGGGGCTGTGCCAGCGTTACCTGTCCGGCAAAGATCTGGATGCCCTCAATGCGCACGGTGCGGTAGCCGGGCTTTGCGGCGGTCAGACTGACAATGGCGTAGGGGCGGGTGGTGTTGTCCTCGTCCAGCGAGAGGGTGCAGGCGGGGGCTTCAACGGGAATATCGGCGGCGCTGCCGGTGGCATCAGTGATGCAGTGCAGGGTAAAGCCGTCCCCCTGCACCGCAACGGTCACCCCCTCCACGGGGGCAGACTGGCGTGCCGCAAAGGTCTGGATGCGGAGAGTTCCGGTGTTTTTCATGGAGATACGCTCCTTTGCTGGTAAAAGTATGCTTCTGCCTCAGCGTATTCCGTCCGGCGCCCGGGCGTGCATGGCAATGCCCGCAGCAAACAAAAAAGCCGCCCGTAGGCGGCAGGGGAGAATAGCTTATTTGGCGTTGTCCTTGGCAAGGGCGGCGTCAATATTTTTTTGCAGGGCGGCAAGGTTTTCTTCCTTGTCGATGCCGCCCAGCAGGGGCTGACCCACAACGTTGCCGTCCCGGTCAAAGACGTAGGTGGTGGGGAAGGCCATGATGTTCAGCGCGAACTTGCCGGCGTCGCTGCCGGAGGCAAAGTAGATGTTGCGGTAGCTTGCGCCCGTTGCAGCCAGCAGCTTTTTGGCGGTTTCAATGCCCTGCTGGTTGCCGTCCAGCGTCTCGGTGTTGATGCCAATCACCTCGCCGCCCTGTGCCTTGACCTTCTCGTTCAGGGCGTTCAGGTCGTCCAGTTCCTCTACGCAGGGCTTGCAGCCGTTGAACCAGAAGTTCACCACCGTAAAGGCGTTGCCCGCAAACAGGCTGTTGTCCACCGGGTTGCCCTCTAAATCGCTGCCCTCAAACTGGGGGAAGGCAGTGCCCTGTGCGGCAGCGCCGGAAGCAGAATCCTCTGCGGGGGCAAGGGCAGCGATCTGATTCTCGATATCCCGAATTTTTTCTGCATCGGCGGTCAGGGTCTTGTACTCCTCGTCCGAGAACTGATCCTTTGCCTTTTCCACGGCACTCAGCAGAAAATCGCCGTAGTTCGTGCTGAGGGTGGTTTCGGTCACGTTTTTGTCCATGGAGGAGAACACCTTCTCCCACAGGGCATCGTTTGCAGAAAGGATTTCGTTCTCCTCTGCCAGCAGCTGCTCCTCGGTCTTGGTTTCCGCTGCCGCAGAGGAAGCGGAAGAAGATGCAGAGGATGCAGAGGATGCAGAGGATGCGCCCTGCCCGCAGGCGGCAAGGCTGAAGGCCAGCACAAGGCTGAGCGAAAGTGCAGTTACACGGTTGAATTTCATGGTTTTACTCCTTTGTTGTTTCGGTGTTGGACTTGTCTCCCAGCCCGAACTTGTACTGGATGGCGTCCGTGGGGCAGGCTTTCATACACATCCCGCAGCGGATACATTCGGCGTGGTTGGGGGTCTTGGTAATGTCTACGTCCATCTTGCAAGCCTTTGCGCAGGCGCCGCAGGAGACGCATTTGTGGGTGTCTACGCGCATCTGGAACAGCGAGACCTTGTTCAGCAACGCATAGAACGCGCCCAGCGGGCACAGCCACTTGCAGAAGGGGCGGTAGAACACTACACTGCCCACAATGACTGCCAGCAGAATGCAGGCTTTCCATGTAAACAGCTTGCCCAGCGCGGCGCGGATGCCGGCATTGGTCAGGGAGAGGGGGATAGCACCCTCCAGCACGCCCTGCGGGCAGAGATATTTGCAGAAGAATGGGTCGCCCATGCCCAGCTCGTTGACTGCCAGCAATGGCAGCAGCACCACCATGACCAGCAGCACCGCATACTTTAAATAGCGCAGCGGCTTTAGCTTTTTGGTGGAAAGCTTGGGAGAGGGGATCTTGTGCAAAAGCTCTTGAAACCACCCGAACGGGCAGAGAAAGCCGCAGATAAAACGCCCCAGCAGCACCCCGAAAAGGATGAGGATGCCGGTGATGTAGTAGGAAAAGCGGAATTTGGAAGAGCCCACCACCGCTTGGAATGCTCCCACCGGGCAGGCACCGGCAGCGCCCGGGCAGGAATAGCAGTTCAGCCCAGGCACGCAGACGTATTTTCCGCTGCCCTGATACAGCGTCCCTTTGGCAAAGTTGGGCAGGTGGATGTTGGTCAAAAGGGTCGCCCCAGCCTGTATAAAGCCCCGGAAGCGAGCAAGGGGATTTAGTTTTTTCTTATCCAATGCCTACACACTCCATACACAGCCGGATGGCTTTTGAAAATACGGTGTCTGCCTCGCCCCGCCATACGCCGAACAGCAGCATCAGCACCCCGGCGGCAAGCAAAAGCAGCTGCGCCTGTTTTTTTGTCATGAACATCATAGCCTCCTGTTGTTTGATGGCACCAGTATACACCATGCGGGATAAAATTTCTGCTAAGAAAATCTTAACACGAATCTTAACACCGTCTGCTATAATCTGTTATAATGAAGAAAAACGCAAGAAACGAATTTTTACGGGAAGGGTGGAAAACAAAATGCGCCTTTTGGTGGTAGAGGACGAGCACTCCCTGCGGGAGGACATTGCCCGGAAGCTGCGGCTGTCCGGGTACGAGGTGGACGCCTGTGCAGACGGCGAAGCCGCGCTGGAAGCACTGGCGGCAGAGCGGTACGACCTTGTACTGCTGGACCTCAACCTGCCCAAGGTGGACGGAATGCAGGTGCTGCGCAGCTTACGGCAGCACGACCTTGAGACCTGTGTGCTGATCTTATCGGCGCGCAGCGAAATCGCAGATAAGGTGGAGGGTCTGGATGCCGGGGCGAACGATTATCTTTCCAAGCCATTCCACCTTGCAGAGCTGGAAGCCCGGGTGCGCAGCCTGACCCGGCGCAAGTTCATCCAGCAGGATGTCTGCCTGTGCTGCGGGCGGCTCAACTTCAACACCTGCAGCCGCGTTGCCACGGTGGATGGTCAGACCCTTGCGCTGACGCGGAAGGAGAGCGGCGTGCTGGAATATCTGCTGCTGCATCAGGGACGCCCGGTCAGTCAGGAAGAGCTCATCGAGCACGTCTGGGACGGCAGCGTGGACAGCTTCAGCAACTCCATCC
The DNA here is from genome assembly GCF_023347235.1 of Faecalibacterium sp. I4-1-79. Classification (GTDB taxonomy): domain Bacteria; phylum Bacillota; class Clostridia; order Oscillospirales; family Ruminococcaceae; genus Faecalibacterium; species Faecalibacterium tardum. Next base: position 1,184,728 of record NZ_CP094467.1, read on the forward strand.
GGGTACATATCTCTGCCCTGCGCAAAAAGCTGCGGGCGGCGCTGGGCTACGACCCCATCCGCAACCGCATCGGGGAAGGCTATGAGATCGGAGGAGAGGTACAATGAAGCGTTTGTCCCTGCAATGGCGCATCACCCTGCTGACGGCGCTGCTCATCGCCTGCGCCTGCGTGTGCATGAACCTGCTTTTATACCGCACCGGCGTTACCGGCATGGATGCCCTCAACGGCTTTATGATGCAGTATCAGCCCGGCAGCGCGGATTCCTTGACCATCGAGATCCCGCAGGAGGAAATGTCCAGCCTGCTGGCGCATTTTTCGCAGGAAGTCTACGATGCAAAGGTGGTTTTTGGCCGCAAGGGCTGGTGCATCACCGCCGTGGTCACCATCCTCAGTGCCGCCATCGCTTATTTTGTCAGCGGCAGAGCGCTGAAACCGTTGCAGCAGCTTGCGCAGCAGGCGCAGCGGGTCGATCAGGACAGCATTGCCACCGCCCGTCTGGATGAAGATACCGTGCAGGAATTCAGGCAGCTGAGCCGGTCGGTGAACCGGATGCTGGATGGCCTGGCACAGTCCTTTGAATTACAACGGCAGTTTGCGGGCAACGCCGCCCACGAGCTGCGCACCCCGCTGGCTATTTTGCAGACGAAGCTGGAACTGTTTGCAGAGGAGCACCCGGCCATGGATGCCGAGACTGCCGGGCTGGTCAGCTCTCTGCGGGAGCAGCTGGATCGCCTGACCGCCCTAGTGCGCACTTTATTAGAGATGAGCAATCTGCAATCGGTCTCCCGTACCGACCAGATCGCCCTTGCGCCGCTGGTGGAGGAAATTTTGACCGACCTGACCCCCCTTGCCCAGAAAAACAATATCTCCTTGCAGCAGGACTGCGCGGAACTGGGCATGGTGGGCAGCGATGCGCTGATCTACCGGCTGGTGTTCAATCTGGTGGAAAACGGTATCAAATATAACCGCCCCGGCGGTGCGGTGCGCGTCACCCTGCGGCGGGAAAAGCAAACTGCCGTGCTGCGCGTTGCAGATACCGGCCCCGGCATCCCCGTAGATTGCAGGGACAGCATTTTCCAGCCCTTTTTCCGGGTGGATAAGTCCCGCAGCCGGGAGATGGGCGGCGTGGGGCTTGGCCTTGCCCTTGTGCGGGAGATCGCCGTGCTGCACGGCGGCAGTGTGACTGTGGAGAGCAGCAGCGAAAACGGCACCACCTTTGCCGTCACCCTGCCGCTGGCACAGCCCTGTTGAAGCAAGCAGAGTATGGAAATCGTGCTTCCGAATAAAGGCTTCCCCCGGCCGGGGGAAATCTGTCCCCAAGGGGTGAAGGCTTTTGCCCAGTGACGATTTGTGCAAGCATGGGAAGGGGCTTTATTTTTGGCACACAGGGGAGTATACTGGAAACAGCAGGCCCCGGAAAATAAGAAGGACAAAGGAGATACTGAAAATGCAGGCAACCATTCGCAACGAATTTCTGACCCTGACTGTGGACACTCACGGTGCAGAGGCCGTCAGCCTGAAGAACGCCGCAGGCGAAGAACTGCTCTGGCAGGCCGACCCCGCCATCTGGAAGCGCCACGCGCCCATTCTGTTCCCGTGGACGGGCAAGCTGGTGGACGGCACCTTTACCGCCAAGGGCAAAACATGGAAGGGCGGTCAGCACGGCTTTGCACGGGATCTGGAGCACACCCTGCTGCGGGCAGAAGGGGATACCATCCAGCTGGAGCTGCGGGCGGACGATGCCATCAAGGCAGAGCGCTTCCCCTATGATTTTGTGCTTACCAGTACCTTCCGTCTGGAGGGCAAGACCGTGCACCACACCTTGCAGGTGACGAACCCCGGCACGGAGGAGCTGCGCTTCGGCATTGGTTTTCATCCGGCGTTCAACATCCCGTTCGATGCCAAGCATACCACCACTGACTACGAGTTCCGTTTTGACCGGCCGGAAAGCCCGGTCATCCTCGATGCCCGCCCCAACGGCCTGTTGAGCGGCAAGAGCTATTACCAGTGGAAGAACCAGCAGGCCATCCCACTGACCGATGACCTGTTTGCCAACGATAGCTTCTGCATGGCAGGCCTGCGCACCAAAACCATCGGCATCTGCGAGAAGGACACCGGACGCAATATCACCTGCCGGGTGGAGGGCTACCCCTATTCGCTTATCTGGTCGGCTCCCGCAAAACCGGTGCGGTTTGTGTGCATTGAGCCGTGGCATAGCCTGCCCGCTGCTGCCAACGACCCGCAGGACTGGGAGCAGCGCGCCGCAGCCGCCTGCCTTGCCCCCGGCGAAAGCTGGCAGACTACCCTCAGCACCACCTTTGAACGGTGAAAAAACACGCAGAAACGAAACGGCGTGCTCTTGACAGAAACCTCAAAAGTGGGTATACTGTAAATAGAAAAGGCACTGCGACAAGCGGTCAGCCCTTTTGATGTAAGTTCTTAAAGACTAAGAACCGTCACCGGCCAGGGTGGCGGTTCTTTTTTTTGCTGAGAGTACCACAGCAGAGAATAAGCAGTTTATCGGCAATAGGGCGGCTGTTTCCCTCTGCGACCCCTCCTGTGGAAAAGGGGACAGCGGAACGCCCGCAGGCGTTCCGCTGTCCCGAACTATAAAATATTCTTTCCGCTGAAGATGGCCAGAGCGCACGCGGCGGCCATTTTAGATCGTCCTGCGCAAAGGCTCAGAAAAGCAGCTGCTTAGTAAGCAACGCCCCAGTAGACCATGGCCTTGGCGGGCTTGCCGCAGCAGGGGCACACATCGCTCAGCTGTTCCTGCTCAAAGGGCATGCAGCGGCTGGAAAGTCCGGCCTCTTCCTTCATCTTCATCTCGCAGGCCAGATCGCCGCACCACATGGTCTTGATGTAGCCGGTGTTGGCCTTTGCCAGCTCCTTCACCTCGTCCATAGTGGTGGCAGCCCAGGTGCGCTTTTCGCGGTTTTCCAGCGCACGCTGGTATAGATCCTTGCGCAGAGCCTCCAGCTGGGCGGGAATAGCGGTCTCCAGCTCGTCCAAGCTTACAAAGACCTTCTCGCGGGTGTCGCGGCGCACCAGAACGCACTGGTTCTTTTCCAGATCCTTGGGGCCGATCTCAAGGCGCAGGGGCACGCCCTTCATCTCCCACTGGGCAAACTTCCAGCCGGGGGCATTGTCGCTGTCGTCCAGCTTCACGCGGGCGTACTTGCTGATCTTCTCGGCCAGCTCGGCAGCCTTCTCGGAGACGCCGGGCTTGTGGGCGGCAATGGGCACCACCACCACCTGAATGGGGGCAATGGCCGGGGGCAGGATCAGGCCGTCGTCATCGCCGTGGGTCATGATGATAGCACCCACCAGACGGGTGGAAACGCCCCAGCTGGTCTGGAACGGATGATGCAGCTGGTTGTCGCGGCCGGTAAAGGTGACATCGTAAGCCTTGCTGAACTTGTCGCCAAAGTAGTGGCTGGTACCGCTCTGCAAAGCCTTGCCGTCCTTCATCATGGCTTCGATGGTGTAGGTGGCCTCTGCACCGGCAAACTTTTCCTTGTCGGTCTTGCGGCCCTTCACCACGGGGATCGCCAGATCCTGCTCGCAGGTGTCTGCGTAGCAGTTCAGCTGCTGCTGGGTCTCAGCCTCGGCTTCGGCAGCGGTCTCGTGGATGGTGTGGCCCTCCTGCCACCAGAACTCGCGGCTGCGCAGGAAGGGACGGGTGGTCTTTTCCCAGCGCACCACACTGCACCACTGGTTGTACTTCATGGGAAGCTCGCGGTAGCTGTGCAACACGCGGGACCAGTGGTCGCAGAACATGGTCTCGCTGGTGGGACGCACTGCCAGACGCTCCTCCAGCTTGTCGGAGCCGCCCATCGTGACCCACGCCACCTCCGGCGCGAAGCCATTGACGAGCTCGCCTTCCTTCTGCAGCAGGCTCTCCGGAATCAGCACCGGCATAGCCACATTCTCATGGCCGGTAGCCTTGAACCGGGCGTCCAGATCCTTCTGGATCAGCTCCCAGATGGCCTGACCATAGGGGCGCAGGATGATAAAGCCCTTCACACTGGAATACTCCACCAGCTCTGCCTTTACGCAGATGTCGGTGTACCACTGTGCAAAGTTTTCTTCCTGACTGGTGATCGCCTGCACGAGCTTCTTGTTGTCTTTTGCCATTTTGTTTTATCCTCCCAAGGCCGTGCGCCAAACGCTGCGCGTTCCGCACGAACCATAATAAAGCCCCGTCTGCCTGCACGGCCGTGTGCCGCACTGCAAAGGCGGGGCTTCTGCCTAAAAAAATCAGTTCTGCGCGTGGCTGTCCACAAAGTTTACCACATCGCCTACGGTGCGCAGGGACTCGATGGCGTCGTCCGGCACCTCGATGCCAAACTCGTCCTCCAGCGTCATCACCATATCCACGATATCCAGACTGTCAGCCTCGAAATCGCTCATGATATCGCTTTCCAGCGTGATCTTTGCCGGGTCAACGTCCAGCTGCTCAGCCAGCAATGCACGGATTTTTTCAAAAGTATCCATTCCTGTGGTCTCCTTTTTGCAGTTGTTTTGCATACGCGTACAGCCCGCCGTGCCCCGGAAAAAGCCTCCGGTATCCGGCACAGCCTTGCCTGCTGTACAAAGCGCTCTCTTTTTTTATATCCCATGCAGTGCGTAATGTCAAGCCCTGTTTTGCAGCAACTGAAGAAAATTGTCTGAAAGCTGCTTTTTCCCTTGACATCTCGTGCCGGTTTTTTTATCATTATAAAGTAATGAGTTTACAGGGACTGACCAGTCTCTTTTATAAGGAGCGATAAGCATGAAGCTTTCATTCACCAAAATGCAGGGCTGCGCCAACGACTATATCTATCTGGACTGCCGCACCTCCGGTGTGCCGGAGAATATCGCAGCGCTTTCAGAGCGCTTGTCCCGGCGGCACTTTTCCATCGGCGCGGACGGCATCATCTGCATCTGCGCACCGGTCACAGCCGGGGCAGACGCCATGATGCGCATCTTTAATGCGGACGGCAGCGAGGGCAAGATGTGCGGCAACGGCATCCGCTGCGTGGCCGAGTGGCTGTACACCCACGGCATGGCAAAGCCGAAGCTTGCCATCGACACTCTCAGCGGCTTAAAGACCGTTACCCGCATGGGCGAAGGGCTGTGGCAGGTAGAGATGGGCACCTACACCGCCATGGCAGCGGCGCTGCCCGCCGTGAACATGGGCGAAGGCCCGCTGGTGGATCTGCCTTTGCAGGTGGAAGAGAACCTGTGGCGGGTGACCTGCATCAGCGTGGGCAACCCCCATTGCGTGACCATTGTGCCGGAGGTGGACAGCCTGAAGCTGGAGCAGATCGGCCCGGGTTTTGAGCACCACGAAAACTTCCCGGAGCGCATCAACACCGAGTTTGTGCAGGTGGTGGATGCCACCCACCTGAAGATGCGTGTGTGGGAGCGCGGCAGCGGCGAGACATGGGCCTGCGGTACCGGCACCTGCGCCACCGTGGCAGCCCTGACCGAGCTGGGCATCTGCCCCGCCGGGGAGGATGTCCATGTGCAGCTGCGCGGCGGCGAGCTGACCATCCGGGTGCTGCCCGGCAAGCAGCTGCTGATGACCGGCGCTGCCGAGACCGTGTGCGAGGGCACGACTGAAGTTTAAATAAGAACCCTCTCACTCGCCTGACGGCGACAGCTCTCCCGAAGGGCAAGCTTTTCTGCATCAAAAGGAAAAGTTTCCCTTCAAAGCGAAAAAGCTCCCCCTCTCGGGGGAGCTGGCATCGAGCGAATGCGAGATGACTGAGAGGGTTCCACAATATAGAAGCGAGGGAAAGTATCATGAAGATGAACAAGCATTACAACGAGCTGAAGGCCAGCTACCTGTTCGTGGACATTGCCCACAAGGTGGCTGCGTATCAGGAAGCACACCCGGAAAAGGAGATCATCCGTCTGGGCATCGGCGATGTGACCCAGCCGCTGGCAAAGTGCGTGGTGCAGGCCATGCGTGATGCCGCCGAGGAGATGGGCACCAAGGAGGGCTTCCACGGCTACGGCCCGGAGCAGGGCTACCCCTTCCTCAAGCAGGCTATTCAGGGCTACTACGCCAGCCGCGGTACCCAGCTTGCCGAGGATGAGATCTTTATTTCGGACGGCGCGAAGAGCGACCTTGCAAACCTGCTGGGTCTGTTCGATGTGGACAATACCGTGCTGGTACCGGACCCTGTGTACCCCACCTATGTGGACGATAACGTCACCGATGGTCGCAAGATCATTTACAGCCGCACCGGGCAGGAGAACGGCTTCCTTGGCATGCCGGACGAGAACGTGAAGGCGGATATCATCTATATCTGCAGCCCCAACAACCCCACCGGCGCTGCCTACACCCGCGCACAGTTGAAAGCATGGGTGGACTACGCCCGCAAGAATGATGCCATCATCCTGTACGATGCCGCCTACGAGTGCTTTATCTCGGATGGCGAGCTGGCCCGCAGCATCTTCGAGATCGAGGGGGCACGCGAGTGCGCTGTGGAAATCTGCTCCTTCTCCAAGATCGCAGGCTTTACCGGCACCCGCTGCGGCTACACCGTCGTGCCCAAGGAGCTGGAGCGCGAGGGCATGAGCATCAACAAGCTCTGGCTGCGCCGCCAGACCACCAAGTTCAACGGTGTGCCCTATGTGGTGCAGCGCGCCGCTGCTGCCGTGTTCACCGAGAGCGGCATGGCCGAAATCCAGTCCAATCTGGACTACTACCGCCGCAACGCAAGGGTCATTGCCGATGCACTGGACGAGTGCGGCGTGTGGTACTGCGGCGGCAAGAACAGCCCCTACATCTGGCTGCGCTGCCCCGGCAACATGAAGAGCTGGGAGTTCTTCGACTGGCTGCTGGAAAACTGCGGCGTGGTGGGCACCCCCGGCGTGGGCTTTGGCGAGTGCGGCGAGGGCTACTTCCGCCTGACCGCTTTCGGCGATGCGGAAAAGACCAAGCTTGCCGCCGAGCGCATCAAGACCGCTATTAAAGCACTGTAAAACCTATAAAAATAGCACCCGCTGTCCGTTTTGGGCGGCGGGTGTATTTTTTTGCGCACCCTCTTGACAAATCTGTATCTACTGTATATACTGTACATATACAGACGAAACGCAAGTATCAAAGGAGCAGCCGATGGAACTGTTTATCAACAACAAAAGCGGCGCGCCCATCTATGACCAGATCTACAACCAGATCAAGCAGCAGATCATCAGTGGGGCTTTGCAGCCGGACGAGGCCATGCCCTCCATCCGGGGGCTGGCACGGGATCTGCGCATCAGTGTCATTACCACCAAGCGCGCCTACGATGAACTGGAAAAAGAGGGCTTTCTTTACGCAGTACCGGCAAAGGGCTTTTTTGTAGCCCCGAAAAACACCGAGCTGCTGCGGGAAGAAAACCTGAAAAAGATTGAAGAACATCTTACCGAGGCCGTCCGCCTGTCCGCATCCTGCGGGCTGAGCAGGGAAGAACTGCGGGAGATGCTGGAACTGCTATGGGAGGGCTGAATATGAACGCACTGGAACTGCAGGGGCTTACAAAGCACTATAAGGACTTTACCCTTGGGCCGCTGGACCTGACCTTGCCCGGCGGCACCATCTGCGGCCTGATCGGCGAAAACGGAGCAGGCAAGAGTACCACTATCCGGCTGATCCTGGACATGGTGCAGCGGGACGGCGGCACCGTGACCATCCTTGGCAGGGACAGCCGCACCGTTTCTGTCCGCACTAAGGAGGAAATCGGCGTAGTGCTGGGCAGCGAGGGCATCCCTCTGTGCCTGAACGCCGTGCAGGCGGGCAAAGTGATGGCGGGCATCTACCGCAACTGGGACGCTGCCGCTTATACAGAGCTGTGCCAAAAATTCGGTCTGCCGGACAAAAAGCAGTACAAGGACTACTCCACCGGCATGAAGATGAAGCTGTGCATCGCCGTGGCGCTGGCACACCACCCGAAGCTGCTGCTGTTGGACGAAGCCACCAACGGGCTGGACCCGGTGGTGCGGGATGAGGTGACCGACCTGCTGCTGGACTTTGCCCGGGACGAAAACCACTCCATCCTCATCTCCTCCCACATCGTCAGCGACTTGGAAAAGCTGTGCGATACCATCGCCTTTCTGCACAAGGGCAGGCTGCTGCTCTGTGAGGAAAAGGACGCCTTGCGGGAGGAATACGCCCTGTGGCACGGCACGGCGGCGCAGCTGGCGGCACTGGATGCACAGGTGTACGGCAAGCGGGTCACCCCCTACGGAGTCGAAGCGCTTGTGCGCCGGGACGCAATGCCCGCCGGGGCAGAGCTTACCCCGGTAAGCATTGAGGAATTGTTTGTACTGATGGTGAAAGGGGAAGATGTGCAATGAAAGGTCTGCTATTAAAGGATGCCTATCAGATGTGGTGCTATATCAGATGGATCATTCTGGTGTCGGTAGCCATGATGCTGATGGGGACGTTTTTCATGAAGGATGGCTCTAATTTCTTTATGCTGTACGGCGGGCTTATGCTGGGGATGTCGCCCATGACATTGCTGGCGTACGACCAGAACAGCCGGTTCAGCGCTTACAGCGCCGCCCTGCCGGTGACAAAAGGACAGATCGTGGGCGGCAAATACCTCATCGGCTTGTGCGGTATGGTGCTGGCGGAGCTGCTGAGTATGGCAGCGCTGGCAGCAGCACAGCTGCTCTGGGGCACGGTGACGGTGCAGCTCACCGTGGCGACCCTGCTTCAGGTGGCGATGCTGACCCTGCTGGGCAACATTATTTTGCTGCCGCTGATCTACCGCTTTGGCTACCAGAAAGCCCGGTATGTGTACTACCTGTGCATCGGTCTGCTTGCAAGCGTTATGGGCTATTTCGTTTCTTCGGGGGACAATGCTTTAAACAGCCTCTTGCCTGCGCAGGGCTCGCTGCTGGTGCTGGTGGTCGTGCTGGCGGCAGCGCTGGCGCTGTATGCTCTCTCGTGGCGGCTGTCCGTTGCATGGTACGGAAAGGCAGAGCAGTAAAATGAAGAAAAGTCAGGTCGCAGGCATCCTGTTCGGTGTTGCCATGGGCGCTGCGTTCAGTGTGTCGCTGGGAACAGTGGGTTTTGTGCTGGGTGCCAGTTTTGCAAGTCTGGGCATAGTGATGTTCAAAGGGCTGGATGACCCGCCGGATAAAAAGTGATAAAAAAGCAAGTGCACCACCTCTACACCAAAAGCGTTGGCTTTTGACGGGGTGGTGCACTTGCTTTTTGCTTTTTATTCTGCGCTGTACGCGCTGCCCATGATCCACGGGTTGCTTGCGGAATATTTTGCGTGGTTGCGCAGGTATGTGACCCATGCACCGTAGCCGTTGCCGGCCGAGAGGTGCACGCCGTCCGGTGCGGCAATCATCTCTTTCAGGTTGCCCTCGCCGTCAGCCAGCGCCTCCCACAGGTCCAGATAAACGCAGCCCTTGCTTGCAGCCAGCTGTGCCAGCTGCTCGTTCACGCCGCGCAGCACGTCCGAGGCAAGCCCCGGCTTCTTTTCCGCTGCCGCAGGCCGTACCGGCGGAATGGACTGTACATAAATAATGCAGTCGTCCCCCAGCGTCTGGCGCAGCTCGTCCAGCATCTGGCCGTAGTAGGCCAGAAAACGGTCAGATGCGCCCAAGGTGGTCAAGGTATTGGTGCCCAGCAGGATATACAGCTTTTTGGGCTGCGCCGCTGCCAGCACATCCAGTGCCACCTCCTGCCCGCGGGTGGGGCTCTTGACGGCGGCGCGGTTGACGATGGCGTCCGGCCCTACACCCGTATAGCCGCAGATGAGTGCGCCGCTCAGATTGATCTGATAGTCCGAGAAGCCCACCGTCAGACTGTCGCCCAGAAAAGCGGCGTCCGAAAAGTAGCTCAGGTCTACCTGACCGCAGGTCGGCTGCCGGATGACACTGGCGTCATACGCCTTAATGGTATAGGCCCCGTCGGTCTGCCGGGCGGGGCCGAAGTTCTCCAGCTGCACCGCCTGCGCCGTGCTGCTGCCGTCGGCTGTACTTTCGCTGCCGCTGCCGGAAGCCGCCTCGCCCTGCATGGGCAGCGGTGCCAGAATGTTCTGCGCAATACCGCCTGCGCCGGTCTGCGGGGTACTGTCCTCTTCAACGGTTCCTTTTTCCAAGATGGCGGTCACCGCATAGGCGACCAGCAGAATGGCCACAATGACCCCCGCCAGCCGCAGCTTGCCGCCGATGCCCCCGCGCGTGCGCCGCCGGGGTGCCGAATGATACTCGTGTGAAATGCCCATATTCTCTGTCCAGCTTTCTGCATTTATCCCAACAGGCAGGTGCTTCTGCCCGGTATTTTTGGAGTGCGCACCCATTTTATCATATTTTTTTTGCCTGCGCAACCAATTGGGTCTTGCATACAACAGGCAAAACGGGTACAATAGGATTGCAGCTTATTTTGCACATTTTACAAAAAGCGAATACACAAGCTGCAAATATTTTTGTGTCAGTTGCGGCAGGCGGCTGTTTTGCCGTCCCGGTCCGTTGGCAGTGCAGGGCCGACAGACCACTTTACCGGACGGTGCGGAAAGCCGTTTGCCCGGCAGCGGACACATTTTATATGATCTGAAGGAGGTTTCCATGGCCAAGAATATCATCATTGGTCAGAGCGGCGGCCCTACCGCCGTGATCAACTCCAGCCTTGCGGGCGTATACAAAGCTGCCCGCAGTCTGGGTGCAGACAAGGTGTACGGCATGAAGTACGGCATTGAGGGTCTGCTCAAGGAAGAGTTGCTGGAGCTCAACGTCCTGCTGGATGACCGCATGAGCATTGAACTGCTCAAGCGCACCCCGTCCAGCTATCTGGGCAGCTGCCGCTTCAAGCTGCCCGACCCGGACACCGATGCCACCCCGTTCGTCAAGCTGTTCACCCTGTTTGACAAGTACGACATCTGCGCCGTGTTCTACATCGGCGGCAACGACTCGATGGACACCATCGCAAAGTTGTCCCGCTACGGGCAGCGGGTGGACAGCAGTGTGCGGTTCATCGGTGTGCCCAAGACTATCGACAACGATCTGTGCCTCACCGACCATACCCCCGGCTACGGCTCTGCCGCAAAGTACATTGCCACCATCTTGAAGGAAGTCATCCGCGACTCTTCGGTGTACAACATCCGCAGCGTGACGGTGGCCGAGATCATGGGCCGCCACGCAGGCTGGCTGGCTGGTGCGGCCTGTCTGGCAGGCGGCGAGGACTGTGAAGGCCCCGACCTGATCCTGCTGCCGGAAGTGCCCTTTGATCAGGACAAGTTCCTTGCCCGGGTGGACGAGCTGCAGCGGGTGAAGTCCAACGTTATCATCGCAGCCAGCGAGGGCGTAAAGACCGCAGACGGCACCTACCTGTGCGATCTGGTTTCCACCGCCGGGCAGCTGGACGCCTTTGGTCACAAGGCCATCCTCAGCGGCACCAGCCGCTATCTTTCCGAGCTCATCCACGACAAGCTGCAGTGCAAGAGCCGCGCCATCGAGTTTTCCACCCTGCAGCGCTGCGCCAGCCATCTGGCCAGCCGCACGGATGTGAACGAGGCCTACGCCGTTGGCGGTGCCGCTGCCGCTGCTGCCTTTGCGGGCGAGAGCGGCCGCATGATCGCCCTCAAGCGGGTCTCTAACTACCCGTACCAGTGCATCACCGAGTCTGTGGATGTGCAGCAGGTGGCAAATCTGGAAAAGAAGGTCCCGCTGGAATGGATCACCCCGGACGGGATGCAGGTGACCGAAGCCTTTGAGGAGTACGCCCGTCCGCTGATCCTGGACGAGGTGACCCCCGTGTATGTGAACGGTACCCCCCGCCACATCCGTCTGTGATCCATTTTTCCCTTCCGCGTCTGTTTTCGTGCGACTGCACGTTTTTATAGCCGAAACAGAAAAAACAAAAAAGGAGAAATCATCATGGGAAAAAACGCAATCGTCGGTCAGTCCGGCGGCCCCACCTCTGTCATCAATGCCAGTTTGGCGGGTGTCTTTGAAAGCTGCAAGAACCGCGGCGCAGACGTTGTGTACGGTATGTGCAACGGTGTTGCCGGTCTGCTGGAGGAGCGGGTGGTGGATCTTTCCACCCTGCTGACCGATGACTTGGACATCGAGCTGCTCAAGCGCACCCCGTCCAGCTTTCTGGGCAGCTGCCGCTACAAGCTGCCCGACTGGCGGGATGACGAGGCGGTGTACAAAAAGCTGTTCGCCATTCTGGAAAAGCTGAACATCGGCTACTTCTTCTACATCGGCGGCAACGACTCCATGGACACCATCGGCAAGCTGGCTGACTATGGCCAGCGCATTGGCAGCGACATCCGCTTTATGGGTGTGCCCAAGACCATCGACAACGACCTGATGGTCACCGACCACACCCCCGGCTACGGCTCTGCGGCCAAGTACATCGGCGTTGTGATGAAGGAGATCATCCGCGACGCCACCGTGTACGGCACCAAGTACGTTACCGTGGTGGAAATCATGGGCCGCAATGCCGGCTGGCTGACCGCCGCCGCCGCACTGGCCAAGAGTGACGATTGCGAGGGCGTGGACATGATCTGCCTGCCCGAGGTTCCCTTCAATGTAGAGCGCTTTGTGGAAAAGGTGCGTGTGATGCAGGAAAAGAAGCCCAGCATCGTCATTGCCGTTTCCGAGGGCGTAAAGCTGGAGGATGGCCGCTATGTCTGTGAGCTGGCGGATGATGTGCACGCAGTGGATGCTTTCGGTCACAAGGCGCTGACCGGTACCGCACGGTATCTGGCCAACGTGGTGGCCCGCAATCTGGACACCAAGACCCGCTGCATCGAGCTTTCCACCCTGCAGCGCTGCGCCGGTCACCTGACCAGCCGCACCGATATCACCGAGGCTTATCAGGTGGGCGGTGCCGCCGCCAAGGCAGCCTTTGAGGGCGTTACCGGTCAGATGGTTGCCCTGAAGCGCATCTCCAACAACCCCTACCAGTGCACCACCGAGCTGCATCCCATCAGCGAGGTCGCCAATCTGGAAAAGAAGGTTCCCCTGAGCTGGATGAACAACAACCACACCCAGATGACCGAGGACTTCTTGGACTACGCCCGTCCCCTGATTCAGGCCGAACTGACCCCGCTGTACATCGCCGGTCTGCCGCACCACATCTACATGAAGAACCAGAAGTGATCTTCTCCTGATTTTTTGTCAGGCTGAAAAGCCCTCCTGCCCGGACGCTGTAAAGCATACCCGGATGGGAGGGCTTTTGTGATTGTTGTATATATTTTTGCCCTCAGCCCAAATTATGGGTTGACAAACCGCGTTTTCAGTGGTAACATATACAGGCAGTCCACGCGACTGTGAAAATGAATATGGGCGTGTTCCCGAGTGGCCAATGGGGACAGACTGTAAATCTGCTGCTTTCAGCTTCGGTGGTTCGAATCCACCCGCGCCCACCAAACAAGAAAAATCCGAACCTGTTTCCGATTGGAGAAGGGTTCGGATTTTTCGTTTTCTTCGGGTACAACAACGAAGGCTCCCGTGGACGGCGTAAAACTCCGATACCTTGTCATAGACCGTAAGCCAATAACAAGATTTGGAGGATGCGATTATGAAGTACGATGCAAGAGCCTGCCATTTCAACATGGACACTGGATGTGTGGAGCTGCGGCTCCGGGATGGGAGAAAAATCTCCATCGACTGTACCGGGGTCGAGGATGCGCTGGATGTGACCATGGCCCAGCAGACTGAACTGGACTACCTCATCTACAACGACCCACTGGGCTATGCGGATTTGATTCTGAACGGTGACCCGGAGGAGTATTTGAAAAACGTAGCCGGGAGCCATGGGTTAGAAGATTAAGGGCAAAAAAAATAAGAGGTGCGCCCAACTGGACACACCTCGGCGAGATACATCTATGTAAGGCAGGGCGTTCCCTTTACCGGGAGCGTCCTGCTGTTTTTATGCGGCAACAGGCAATGCTTGTAGAGCTTCCTGCTCTTTCAGCCATTCCTCATATTCACGCTGGCCTTCCTCGCTGTTGAAAAACTCAACCATGGAGGGATAAAAGCAACGTGCAAGGGTCTTGATTGCTTCATCCGGGTAGCCGGATTTGTTTGACTTCTTCTTTTTGTTCAAATAGTATCCTCCGAAACTCAAAGTTCCATATCCTGACCACGCTTGCGGTTTCGCTGCGGCACATTCATGGTGTGCTCCTGCTTGGGGGCAAGAATCTTTTCCAGAAAGCCACGCACCAGTTCGGGCGCACGGTGGAGAGCATCCAGATAGGGTTTCACGTCGTACCACAGGTCGTGGTACTTGTTGCTCCAACGAACGGCCTCTTTCTTGGCGGTGGAAAGTTCTTCTTTCAGGCGGCGGTTCTCCACATCCATCATATAGCCGTGGTCGGCTTGCTTTTTCAGCTTGGAAAACTCTTCTTCGGTCAGCGAATAGTTGCCGAGAAAGGTGCGCTTACCAATATAATCCAGATCGCGCGCATGAATGAGGGCTTCTTTCGTGAGCGTGGCCTTTTTCTGCACAGCGGCAAGTTCCTTCTCCTTTTTGGAGAGGGCCTGACTGGTTTTAGCAAGCGATTGTGCCTGCTGGTCGGCTTGGGTGGTCAGGGTGTCCAGCCGTTCCTGCTCCCGCTGGACTTTGAACTGCGTGACGGTCAGGTGTTCTTCGGTGCTGCCACGCTCGCCGCGCTCCACATCGGTGTACCCGGCAGTACGCATATAGTTGAAGAAATCGTCTTGCAGGACGCTGTACGACTTCTTCAGGACTGGCTTGCCGTTCTTTTGCAGCACGGGCTTTCCAGCATCGTCCAGCAGGGGCTTGGAAGCCCACTTCTTGCTTCGGCTGACCTGCATGACGGTCTCCTTGACGGTGCCGACCAGTGCCTTATCCTTGCAGCGTTTCGACCAGAGGATCTGCTTTTCTACCACAGGTACATAGACCACGTGGAGATGGTAGTGGTAGACCTCCCGGCCCAGTGCTTCGGTCATGGCACGGTTGATCTCATCGGCGTGCATGACAGCCGAGAGGATATACTGCTCACCGCCCACGATCTGAACGGCTGCTTTGTAGGCATCCTCATAGAACTGCTTGGCGAACTCGTAGCCACCGTGATTGTCAAAATAGGCCGAGTTGACATCAAAAATCAGCTCACAGTAGTGGGTGGCATCCGGCTTCAAACCACGGGTGGAGATCGTGCCGTTGGTTTCCATCTGGGCGAACAGGTCGGTATAACTGGCGGCAGGCTTCTTGAAATGGACGTTCCATGCAACGCGCTGGGGGATAATATCGGGGTTCCGATAGCTGTCCTTTTCACGCTCATTGTGCTGCTGGGTGTTGCCAACGGCCTTGTCCGAAACGGCGAGATTTCGGACACTGGTGCGGTCAATGCCATCGTTTCTTGCCAAAGGGCATCCCTCCTTTCAAGGTTCATCGGGAGGTGACGGGGAACGAAGATGCACTTCTTTGGAAGTGTAATAACCCACTATAACACTTTCATCCCTATGGGCTGCAAAGTGTAGTGGGCTCTTCGAGGACTCTCCGAGGGGGAACGTCTCCTGCGGGAGAGCTAATCGAGTTCACGTTTGCGAAGCAATGAAAGCCCCAGTGGGGCTTTTAAGTGACCGAACGGTCTTGCGCCAGCAAGATGGAGGGGCCTCGCCCCGACAAGTTCGCACAATGCGAACTTGATTGCTCCGTACGCATCTGAAAAAATTGCGTACGGAGTTCAAATAACCTGTACGGTTCGTACGGTGTACAGGCGAGCAAAATACAAGCGATAAAACGCTTGATTTTCTTAAAATCTACCGTACAGGTGCGTACAAGTACAGACCGTACAGGTTGTACGAACTTCTTCCGTAAAAAATGCACTTTTTACGGGCAGGGGTGGACAAGCGGTTCGATGCCGACAAAACCCCGCACCCTGCGGCCACCGGGCAGGTAGATGTTGTTGGTGGCTTCAAGGTTATAGCGGCGGTCATTCTGGCGCAGCTCTGCGCTGAAACGGATGGCCGATACGCTGTGACAGGCGTTGTCCTCACACCACTGCTTATAAATGTCGTAGAACTCCTTGGAGCTGATGGAGTAGTCCGCCTTGAAGCGGAAGTAGCCCTCGGACTCCATAAAGTCGATGACATTGTTGCTGCTGCGCTTGATGGTGTCCACGTTGGCGGCGGCTCGTTCGCTGACCGTGAAGCGGAAATCGTTCTGCACCAGCCGGTGCAGCCCTTCCAGACACCAGAGCAGGATGCCCTCCAATTCGGCGCACATCTTTTCGACAAGGAAAGGGTCATCCGTGCGGTCGGCAGGCTTGTCCTTGGTGGTCAGGATGAGTTGGCGGCGAAAGAAACCGTCCGAATGGTCGTATAGCGAGGTCAGCGCACCGTTGCCGAAACAGAGGAACCGGGCGTAAATGTCCCGCTGGTAGCTCTGGACACCTTTGCGCTCCAAGTCCAGCTTGGCTTCGGCGGTCACGATGGTCTTAATATAATTCGTCTTGGGTAGGGCGTTCATATCCATATCATCGTCGATCATCAGCAGGCGGCGTTCCAGATCGGCACGGGCAAAGCGGTTGTTCTCCACTTTCTGGACGCTGCCGTTGCTGGCGGCATCTCCCATGAGCCGCTTGAGCACCAGCCCGATGCGGGACTTTCCCTCGCCGCCTTTGCCAACAATGAGCATCATCTTCTGTCCCTTGGTGCTGGGGATCAGGCAGTAGCCCAGATATTCTTGTAAGGTGGGGATGTCGGCATCGTCCAGCAGCTCGTGCAGAAAGGTCAGCCAGCGGTCCGGGCTGGCGACTTTCGGGTCATACCTCACAGGCAGGCGGTTCTGGCAGAACAGGCGGCTCTCCTGAAAAGAGCCGTCCGGCAGATGGTACACGCCGTTCTGGAGGTGGATGCAGTCCTGCTCGATGGGGAACGGGTCGGAAAAGGCCAGCAGCTTGATGGTCTCCAGAATGTTGGTGACCTTTTTGGACAGGCCGGAGGTGACATATTCCTCGATGTTCTCCAAGATGCGCTGCTTGATCTCACTTTCGTCCTCCACCGGTCCGTCCAGCGTGTACAGTGTTCCGTTGACGCATTTCAGCGGCCACTGTTCCAGAAAGGCACGTCCAAACTGGACTTCGTCAATTTTCTTGCCGTTGTACCAGTCCGGCCATAAGGGGTTGCGGGAAATGTTTTTCTTCATGTGGTGGTTCTCCTTTAGAAAAGTGAAGTGGTGGGTCTCACGGTGAGACCCACCACTTCGGGTGAATAAACTACTAGGCGCACTTTGCTAGAGCAAGGCGGTCGGTGCGCTCCTCTAGCATCAGCAGGTACGACCCGGACAGCAGCTGTGCGGCGGCAGCGGCCTTCTGCTGGGGCGTCCCAAATGCAACGCAGTCCGTCAGGTGCTCGATGGTCTCGGTCATGTGGAGGGCTTCCACGAACCGCTCGTCCAGCGGTTCTTCCGGGCTGGCGGGCTTGTAGCGCTTTTGCCAGTCGTGCAGCAGGTCAAGATAATCGGTCAGCACCCGCAGGCAGTAGGCGATGTCTGCCCACTGCTCGCCTGTCAAGCCGCGCTTGGGCGGCGGCAGGGCGATGGCATTGGCGGGCGGCTTATCCGGGTCAAGCCCGAAGTCACTTGCGAGCTTCTCGGCGGCTTGCTGGGGGTTCAGGTCGAACAGCTTGGCGGAAAGGTCGATGGCATCGCCGTTGGCTCCGCAGCCAAAGCAGTAATAATAGGTGTCGTTCAGCTTCATGCTGGGGTCGCTGTCAGAATGGAACGGACAGCACACCATGCCATGGCGGTCGGGCTCCATACCATACATTTCTCCCACCTGCCGAACGGTGATGGCGGACTTGACAGTTTGATACAGGCTCAAGGGCATTCCTCCTTTGTTTCGTGCGTTGCACCAGAGACCCCAAAGTGGGAACTCTGGTGTTTTTTGTTTCCTGCCTGAATATACGGGGAATTTTGCAGGAAAGGCGAAAAAGTGGCAGAACTGCAACGGAAAAAGAAAAATGCCCTTACTGGTTGCAGGGCTGCAACAGCAAGGGCAGAGAGGAAACCGTATATTGAACAAAACGGCAGAGCGTATTATAATGAGAAAAAACGCCAAAAGGAGGGCCGACCACATGGCACAGGAATATCTGCCCGCACCATCCAACATTCGTCTTGCGGACTTGATGAAAGAACGCAACATCAGCCAACCAGAACTTGCCAAGGAACTCGGCTGCTCCAAGAGCACCATCAACCGCTTTATCAGCGGTGCAAAGGGAACCCTGACCCATGAGCAGGTGCTGAAAATTGCAAGGCTGTTCAACGTATCCACGGATTTTCTGCTGGGAGAAACCAACATCCCCGACCGCAAGAACTATGATATTGCTGAACTGGGCTTGTCCGTAGAAGCCGCAAGGAATCTCTACACAGGGCGCGTCAATACAGAGGTAGTCAATCTGCTTCTGGAAAACGCTCGTTTCGCAGAGCTTACTTACCGCATAGCGCAGTATTTTGATGACACCTTTGCGTCTGGCATCGCGGCACAGAATGCCATGCTCACGACATTGAGCACCCTGCTACGCACAAAGGTCAAGACCCCGGAAGCAGCCAAAGCCGCAAAGGACATCAGCCTTCGGAGAAAGCCAGTGTATCAAGGCGACCTTGATGACATTGAAATGTACTTCATGGCAGCGGTCAAGGAGATCAAAAAGGGTATCGGGAGCCACTACGCCGAACAGGAAGCCATGAGCAAGAAAGTGGCAGAGAAGATGTTCACCGAATTGACCAAAGGGCAGGATGTGCAACACCCAACGATCACGGCAGAACAGCTGACAGATGCAATGTTGGACAGTGTTTCGGGCATGGAAGGAGCTACGCCGGAAGCACTGGAACAGCTGCGGAATGGTCTGCTGGGAATCTTGCAGTCTGCCGCAGAGCAGGAAAACGCCCATGAAGCAGACGAATGAACGGCTTTGTGCGCTGGCACAGAAAGGCGATGCAACTGCGCTGGACAGCCTGATCGACAACAACAAGTCCTTTATTGGCAAGGTGGCAAATGACCTTTTCCGCAGCATGAATCTGGCACAGGCTGGCCTGAACCTTGACACGGACGATTTGAAACAGGCGGGCAATCTGGGCTTATGGAAAGCTGTGCCGAAGTTCGATGCAGCGCGCGGCATGAAGTTCCTGACCTATGCGGCTCCTGCCATCCGCAACGCCATGATGGATATGGTTCGGGATGCCTTTACCGCTTTTGAACAGCGGATGGTAACGGAGGACAAGGATGGTATCTGTTACCAGCGTGTTTCGCTGGACGATGTTCTGCCGGGAGAGGAACAACTACGGCGCATTGAAGCCATAGCCGACCCCTACGCCATGCAGCCGCAGCGCATCCTAGAAGAACAGGAATCGCGCCGGGAACTGTACAGCGGTCTGCAATGCTTGACCGACCGGGAGCAGACCTATCTGCTGTACCGCTATGGCTTCACGGACGGTGAGGAACATCCGCTGATCGGCACAGCGATATACTTCCACCTGACAAAGAGCCGCGCCAAAAAGACCGAGGAACAGGCCATGGATAACCTGTGGCTGGAACTGCCGTGGTGGTTTGACTGAATGAAAAGAAAAAATCGTGATTGTGCTACAAGCTTTATGGGAATTTATGTGCAACTATACGATTTTGAGAAATTTTGTAGACGGATGAAACAAAATAGGATTAAATCTAAGTATCTAAGGAACGTTGATTTCACGGAGCCGCTGATTACCGACTGTAGGATTTGAGGAGGATGCCGTTTTATGAAAATTACACGAGATAAAATGTTTTTTTCAAAAGATCTTATTCATACAATGGCATATGTCGGAATGTTCGTGGCGGCAATTATATCGGTTGGAGCGTGTAAGTCTGGTATTTGGGTGGCTGCGATATTAGCATGGATTGTAGCAGGTATAATTATCGGATTGGCGATTATTTCTGACTATAAAAAGGCAGAACTTTTGAAAAATGGAACAAGAATCATCGGAAAGGTTACAGCAACAAAACGGGTACATATAAAATTTCATATGAGTACCTACCACCTTGCCGATGAGGATGTAATCTATCCATATGTGGTACATTATCAGTATAAAGTTAAAGGTGAAACCTATAATGGCAAGTCGCAGTGGTTTTGGTTCAATCCATATATTCCGAAAGGGGCACCAATAAAAATTCTAGTAGACCCAAAGAATCCGGCCCGAAGTACAGTTCTCAAACCAGAAAGCTAAAGATAGCTTTCAATCGAGGTAAAACAAAAAATTTGTCCTTATAGCGTGTTTATTTAAAAGAAGGTTGCGATTGTGCTACAAATTTTCAGGAAGTTTATGTGCATCTATACGATTTTGAAAAAATTTGTGGACAGATGAAATAAAGCAGGCTTAAAATTCGTTATTCAAACAGAGAAGCCAATAATCATGATACCATTGATGTGATTCTTATAACTGCAATCGATCAGAAAAATGTGACGTTCGGATAATTCAAATAGAGCTCTGATGAAGAGGTGATTAAAATGACGAAATCAAGTAAGAAATTGACTGCCTTTGGTATGGCTTTGATCGTAGCGATTCTTATAGGCGGTTTCCTGTTGCATCCGTGGGGGAGGACAAAATCGGAACTTACTGTAACAAAGGTGGATTTAAGCAATAATTCTATCTATGCAACTGCTCCCAATCAACTGTACGGTACAAATAATTACTATCTCATTCAGGGAGCTTCGAAATACTTAAAAGGAAATATTCAGCTATCGCAAATTGAAGAAGGCGAAAAGATTGCGGTAGTTTCCAATGGAAAGGTTTTATTATCTGACCCCTATCAGTTTGATACGATATACAGTATTCGATTACCATAATCCTATTTTCATGCCCTAAACAATGAAATGAATATAGATGCTTTTGAGAATATGAAGATATTATTATGAAAGAGATAATTGTTGAACCGCATATTAGAATTGGACAATTAAAATTAGGCATGACGTCAGATGAGCTAGAAAATGCTCTTCTACAAATGAAGAAACAGTGGTCGAATTCTTCTGATAAAGCAATGCAAATGGAGCGTTGTGCTGAAACTGGTGATCCTAATTTGATAACAGGACGATATATGGATAATGATTCGTTCTTTCTGGTGCAGTATCGGAACGGAAAAGCTACTGAAATCGGCATCCAGAGAGATTTGTCTAAAGTGGCATCAATAAAATTGTTCGGGATAGATATGTTTAATACAACCGCCGAGTGTATTATTGATAGCTTAATGAAAAAGGACAACGTTATTTGCAACGAAAAGGACTTGCAACTGGGAACGGAATATATTTTTCCCAAAATTGGAGTCCGACTCTGGATAGAGCGAGCATTTCATCCCAAACTGTTGAAAGACCCGCTATACATGGAAGAAATGCAGGCGGTATTAGAAGATGAATACCAGTATCAGTATTTTCAGATGGTTACCATAATAGGTTGAACTACTAACTAACCATGACATGAGCCCTCTATTTGCAACGACTGCAAGTAGAGGGCTGTTGTTTTGCCTTGGATATTTTAATTAAAGGTCAATCTTCCAGTCTGCCATGGTCGCAGCCAAGTGAAAGGTAGTGCTCAATCTCACCACCCAGCACAAGCTGAGCATACTCCAAGGGCTTGTTGTAGAGCAGCCAGTCCAGTTCCGCCCGCTGCGTTGGAGTATTGCCGTATTCGTCCTCAATAGCGATGCAGATAAACAAAACTGTGATTATGCAACAAATTTTCCATGAATTTATGTGCAGCTATACGATTTTGAAAAATTTTGTAGACAAACGAAATAAATTGGGCTTAAATTTCGTTATTCCAGTAAGAAACGCAAGAGATTTCTTTTAGAGTGTATATAGGAGATCCTTTTATGCTAGAGCAGTTTTTCAAATCACAAGTTGCAGCTGTTTCTGACCCCTGCCAGTGCAATCGCATCACGGATGCGCTGGCAGCTGCTGGAATCAAATTCTATTGCAAAACCAAAGATGTCAATCGGCGTAATACATTTGATCAGGCAAGAATTGGAACTTTGGGCATAAAGCCAAAGTATGTCACAGAGATATTTGTAGATAAAGAAAATGCAGATATGGCACTGCATATTGTACACACGCTAAAGTAAAGTCTGCGATATCATAGTTCTTACAGCGTGATATGTTTTCAGTTGACTGGAGAAAAACATGAAAAGAATTTGCATTGGACTTTTGACCGCACTAGGGTGTATTGCTGTAGCTACGGCGTTGATTGTTCGGCCATTTAGCAAAAAATCCATCCAGTCTTATGTACTGCGAAATCAGGATGAGCTGACAAACTATGCGCGGAAAGTGATAGAAGAACATCCAATGGGACCGCTAGAGTGGAATGGATGGAAAGTATATTATTACGCAGATGATATGGTGGAATTTTGTACAGGCTCTTTCGGGCTCATTCCGAGTACTACATATAAGGGCTTTTACTATTCTGAAGATGATGAACCACATGGCTTTCAAGATGTTCCGGTTGAGTTTGTAAAAAGTGGAAATGGATGGTCGTGGGCAGAATCAGAAGGTGATAATACACAATATACTGAACGAATTGCAGCACATTGGTATTGGTATGAAGCAAAATTTTAGAAGTCGGAGAACCTGAAGTTATGTTGTGCAATATGGAGAAATTTAATTATAAGTTTGGGAGTTGTTGATTTGCAACGCAAAATACGTTACAATAAGGCCGAGGTGATAACCATGGAAAAAACGATGACACTCAATCTTCGTGTCAACCCCACCGTTAAGCAGCAAGCCGAGGATGTGCTGAAGCAGCTCGGCATCCCGATGGCAACCGCCATTGATATGTACCTGCGCCAGATCACCCTGACTGGCGGCATTCCTTTCTCTCTATCCCTGCCGAAGGCTCCTGCGGCTCTGAACGCTGACACCATGACCGATGACCAGCTTCATGCAGCCTTGCAGGTGGGCATCAAGGAAATTCAGAACGGCGATACCGTGGATGCTGTAAGCGCATTCGCACAGTTCAGGGAACAGCACAGATGAAGCAGTATGACGTGAAAATTTCTCGTGCAGCCCTCAGTGATATGGAGCAGATTTACAGCTACATTGCTGACCGTCTGCTTGAACCTGATACGGCTATGGGGCAGTACAACCGCATTGCAGAAGCCATCCAGTCGCTGAACATCCTGCCGGAACGCTGTGCGCTGGTGGAAAGCGAGCCGGAGCGCACCCAAGGACTGCGGCAGATGCTGGTGGACAACTACTCGGTATTCTACATTGTGGGCGAGGATGCGGTGTCAGTGGCTCGTGTGCTGTACAGTGCATCTGACCTTGTGCGCCGCCTGCGGAGAATGAAGTGAAAGGGGTGTTTGCATGACTGCCGTAATCTACGCCCGCTATTCCAGCGACAACCAGCGTGAAGAATCTATCGAGGGGCAGATTCGGGAATGCACTGCCTATGCGGAAAAGAACGGCATTACCGTGGTCAAGCACTACATCGACCGCGCCCTTTCCGCAAAAACCGACAACCGCCCGGATTTCCAGCAGATGATCAAGGACAGCGAAAAGCGGTTGTTTGATATCGTGTTGGTCTGGAAGCTCGACCGCTTTGCCCGAAACCGTTACGATTCAGCGCACTATGAGTATCAGTTGGAACGAAATCATGTCAAGCTGGTATCTGCCACGGAGCCTATCTCTGACAGCCCTGCAGGTATCATGGTCAAGAGTATGCTCACGGGCATGGCTGAATACTACTCGACAGAGCTTTCTGAAAAAGTTGTGCGCGGCATGACCGAGAATGTTCTGAAGGGCAAGTACAACGGCGGCACGATTCCCATTGGTTTTAAGGTGGATGAGGAGAAGTTCTTTCAAGTCGATCCGCTGAAAGCTCCCTTTGTGGTAGAAGCCTTCCAGCGGTACAACGATGGCGCGACCATGAAAGAATTGATGAACTGGCTGAACGACAGCGGCGTGACCACCAACCGCAACCAGAAGTTTACCTACAACAGTGTTCAGACGCTGCTGACGAACAAACGGTACATCGGAGAAAACCACTTCAAGGACATTGTGATGCCCGACAGCATCCCGGCCATCGTGGACAAGGACTTGTTTGAAGAAGTGCAGCAAAAAATCAAGAAGAACAGCCGCGCTCCTGCCCGTCACAAGGCCGAGGACGATTACTTGCTCACCACCAAGCTGTTCTGCGGAATGTGCGGCGCGATGATGTTCGGCGAGTGCGGCACAGGCCGAAACAAAGTTGTCCATCATTATTATAAGTGTGCCACTGCGAAACGTTTCAAGACCTGCAAGAAAAAGACCGTCCGTAAGGAATGGCTGGAAGATTTGGTCGTGGCTGAAACCATGAAGCTGATTCAGGACGATGCCGTGATTGATGCCATCGTTGCGGAAGTGATGGAGTTGCAGGATCAGGAAAACACCACTCTCCCTTTGCTGGAAAAGCAGATGCGCGAGGTAGAGAATGGCATTGAAAATATGCTGAACGCCATTCAAGCAGGTGTGCTGACCAACTCCACCAAATCGCGTTTGGAAAAGCTGGAAGCCCAGCAGAAAGAACTTGAAGTTCGGATTGCCGAAGAAAAAATCGCTCGGCCTCGGTTGAGTGAAAATCAGGTTCGGTTCTGGCTGACCCGGTTCCGCAAGCTCGACCCGAACGTGAAAAGCCACCGGGAAACGCTTATCAATACATTCGTGAATGCTGTTTATCTCTATGATGAAAAAGTTTTGATTACATTCAACTACAAAGACGGCACAAAAACCATCACTTTCGATGAGATCGCCGCGAAAGATGCCCCAGAGGGCAATGGTTCGGATTTAGGTTGCTTCGCTCCACCAAAAAGCCTCAACGTATGCAAGTGCGCTGAGGTTTTTGTTTTGTAACAAGGCTAAACTCATAGCGCGGCTCGCGACGTCCACCCGCGCCCACCAAGGACTCCAGTATCCGAACCGGGTACTGGAGTTTCTGCTTTATCTGCCTTGAAAAAGGGACGCAAGGGTGGATTCGAACAGCAACAGCGACGATCGCTACCAGCCGCGACCCGGGTTCCTATTCTGCGCGGCTCGCGACATCCACCCTCACACATATTGCATCTGTCTCTGACCTGTGATACCATACAGGTAAGCAAAACGATACAGACGGAGGACTTTTTCCATGATCTACGATACCCTGAACAACCTGCCCAACTATCTGGGCGTAAGCGACAATCTGGACACCGTGATCGAGTACATCATGGCGCGGGATATCACCACCCTGCCTGCCGGGCGCACCCGCATCGATGGGGACAAGGCGGTGGTCACCGTGAGCACCGTCACGCCCCAGACGTCCGACAAGGCGCGGTTCCAGCGGCACGACAACCATATCACGTTGGAGACTGACTTGGACGGCAGTGAGCTGTTTGAGGTAAGCCTTGCGGAGCTGACCCCCACCAAGCCCACCGATGAGGCCGCCGACACCACTGTAGGCACCGCCGGTACCAGCATTGCCGGGATGCTGTGCGAGGGACGCTTTGCCCTGTATCTGGCCGGGGAACCGTATAAATCCGGTCTGAAGGCGCAGGGCTGCGGCAAGCTGAAAAAAGCCGTGTTCAGCATCGAGCTGGACCCGGATGAGGAAGAAACGGAAGAATAACTGAAAGGAGACTTTCTGTATGGGATTTTTTGCTGTACTGGCTGCAAGTCTGTTTGCCGTATTTATTTTTATTGTATTCGGCGGCTATTCGCTGCTGCTCTGGTGTCAGCAGTCCCTGTGGATGGTTGTTCCTCCCGCGCTGGTGCTGGCTGTTCTGGTCTGGACATTTTTGAAAATGGACGATAAGATCACCGCCCTGCAAAAGCGGGTGGATGAACTGGAAGCCGCACAAAAAAGCACGGAGAATCTTGAAAAATAATACAGCGCCGCCCTTCGCAGAAAAACCTCTCTGCAAAGGACGGCGCTGTTTTTTTGAACGCTTTCACGTTAGTCTGCCGGTGGCTACAGATTCAGCAGGACATTCACCCGGAAGAGGTGTTCCTCTGTCTCCAAGTGCAGACTGCCGTTGTATTTGTGCACCACCGTCTCGGCGGATACCAGCCCGATGCCGGTGCCCTCGTGCTTGGTGGAGTGCAGGATGCCCTGCTGCTTTTTCAGCACGCCGTCGTAATGGTTCTCTACCACAAGCCCCAGCATGGCGGGGCTGAGCATCTGCGCCATCACCTGCACCCGGCGCTGCTCCGGCGGCAGCTTCTGGCTGGCGTGCAGGGCGTTTTCCAGCAGATTGCCCAGAATGGTGCACAGGTCGGCCTCCGGCATGGGCAGCTGCCGGGGCAGTGCCAGCTTCCACTCCACAGGGACACCCTGCTGCCCGGCCGCGTGGTCGTAATATCCGGCCAGCGCATCCACGGCGGCGTTGGCGCACAGGCTGGGGCGGTGCTCACTGAGTTCGCTTTCATACTGGCGCAGATAGCTTTTCAGCTCCTCCAGCTGCCCGGTCTCAGTCAGTCCGGCGATCACATGCAGGTGCTGCCGGAAGTCGTGCCGCAGACGGCGGGTGTTGTCCAGATAGGTCTGTAACTCCATATATCGGCGGGATTCCATGGCCAGCAGCTGGTTTTCCCGGTCCAGCCGGGCGTTGCGGGCGAACTCCCGGGCAACGCGGTACATCTCGTACAGCAGCAGAAAGATGCCGAACAGCGAGATGGACACCGCCAGCACCGAGATAATCTTCAGTCGCCCGACCAGCACCACGGCGGGGTTCAGCGGCATACAGTATACCAGAAAAACGGCATAGAGGGCGGGCAGCGGCCATGCGGACTGCCAGAAGGCTTCGCCGCTGTATTCCCGCAGCAGCCACCGGCTCCATTGCACGGCGGTGAACCAGAACAGCACGGTGAGTACCGCTGCCAAGCCCAGCCGCAGCAGCGCCGTGGAGGCAAGGCAGACGGTCTGTGGGTTGGAGATCTCGGCCTGGGCGTTGAGTACCGTCGACAGCAGGGAACACACCGCCATCATCACGGCAGAGATGGAAAATAAAAAGGCGGTCTGGCTTACGGTCACTTCCGGCGTTACCCGCCAGCGCAGCAGCCAGAAGGAGACCAGCACGATGGCGGGCAGAAGAGAATTGCTGTTCTGCCCGAACACGGTGCAGAGCGCGGCGCAGCCGATGCACAGCAGGGTGATGCACCCGGCGGCGATGCAGGCAGTGCGCCTGGGGGTGCGCAGCTTTTCCCACAGGGATGCCAGACACAGAAAAGCGCTGGGGTACAGCAGTGCAAAATCCAGAAAATAACGGCCGAACAGGGCAAGATCCATGGCGGCTGCTCCTTTCCTCAATGCAGTTCCTGCCGCATGTGGCGGAACTGGTACTGTGTAAAGTGGGCAAGCAGGGTGCATTTATCCTTTTGCCGTACCGGCAGGCAGGTGCCGTCCAAGATCTCGATACAGTCCTCCCCGAACCGCAGCACCTTGTCCATGTTGATGATAACGCCCCGGTTGCAGCTCATAAAGTTTTCCCGCGCGGTAAGCTTTTCTTCGATCTGCGCAAAGCTGCACATGGCGCGGTACTCACCATCTTCAGTGGTGATCAGGACGTAGTGGTTCCGGGCAATGGCATACAGCACCTTGCACAGCGGCAGCTGAATGCTCTGGCGGGCAATGCGGATCTCCAGCTCCGGCTCCTTACAACGCAGCGCCCGCCGCAGCTCGGCGGCAAGGTGCTCGAATTTTTCCTCCTGATAGGGCTTGAGCAGGTAATCGAAGGGATGCACCGGAAAGGCATCCCATACATATTCCGGCGAGGAGGTCACGAATACGATCAGCACCTCCGGGTCGGCCTGCCGCAGCCGGCGGGCAGTCTCGATGCCGTTGGTGCCCGCCATGCAGATATCCAGAAACACCACGGCGTATAAGCCGGGCTCTGTTGCGGTGCGGAGAAAATCATCCCCGCAGGTAAACCATGTGCATTCGGCTTCGGGCAGTTGCTGTTGTAGCAGTTCCTCCAGCCGCTGGGCGTCTAGGGTCTGATCCTCTACGATGGCGATTGGCAGTGCCATCCATATACCCTCTTTCTCCATTCATTGTTCCTTTATTATAGCATACTGCGGCGGGAAGGGCATCTGCTTTTTTGCACAAAACGCTCCATTTTGCGCGTCGAGCGCCGCCCTGCGCACCCGCAGCGGGCGACTGCCAAAAAGTTTTGGTTGACAGATACGGCGAATCATGTTATTCTTTTGTTGATTTTGAGAGACACCGCCTTGCAGAGTCTTTTCAAAGCAATTTACTCGGGACCGCCCAAACGGGGCTAAGGCCATACGGACAGCCGGGTCCACTGCCGACCGGCGGCGCAAGCTGCCATTATTGATTGAGTTTGAAGCTCAAATTTTATAAGTTGGTTCCTTTACAACCATGAAATTGCGCAGCCTATGCGCAGACTTGTGAAACGGTCAATAAGAGTAGTAAAAGTGTAGTTGCTATATAGACTCTCATCACCCCGTCTTTTTGGATCGCAAATAACGCGCAGCACCGGCACTTACGGCTGGGTGCTTTATCAGCGCGGAAAAAGCTTTTCCAAGCGCAGGTCTGCATATTTGTGCAGTGCCTGCGCTTTTTTGTTGTGCAAAAAGAAGAACAGGGACGGAGGAAAAGATGAACGAGAACAAAGCGCGTTCCCGGCTGGATCAGCGCCGTGCGCCTATCTATGAGGCGCTGGAGCGGTTCCGGCAGATGCGGGTGGTGCCCTTTGATGTGCCCGGCCACAAGCGGGGCCGTGGCAACCCGGAGCTGACCGCTTTTCTGGGTCAGCAGTGCGTGGGCGTGGACGTGAACAGTATGAAGCCGCTGGATAACCTCTGCCACCCGGTGTCGGTCATCCGGGAAGCTGAGGAGCTTGCCGCCGATGCCTTTGGCGCAGCACACGCCTTTTTAATGGTGGGCGGCACCACCAGCAGTGTGCAGAGCATGGTGCTTACCGCCTGCAAGAGGGGCGATGAAATCATTCTGCCCCGCAATGTGCACCGCAGCGTGCTGAACGCGCTGGTGCTGTGCGGCGCTGTGCCGGTGTATGTGAACCCGGAGGTGGATAAGCGTCTGGGCATCTCGCTGGGCATGAAGAGGGAGCAGGTGGCAAAGGCCATCAAGGAGCACCCCAATGCCGTGGCCGTGCTGGTGAATAACCCCACCTACTACGGCATCTGCTCCGATCTGCGTGCCATCGTAAAAATGGCGCACGATGCCGGAATGCTCTGCCTTGCGGATGAAGCCCACGGCACCCACTTCTACTTTGGCGGCGGTCTGCCGGTGTCTGCCATGGCGGCAGGCGCGGATATGGCCTCGGTGTCCATGCACAAGAGCGGCGGCAGCTTGACCCAGTCCAGCCTGCTGCTCATCGGCCCCAATGTGCATCCGGGCTATGTGCGCCAGATCATCAACCTGACCCAGACCACCTCCGGCAGCTATCTGTTGATGTCCAGTCTGGATATTTCCCGCCGCAATCTGGCGCTGCGGGGACGGCAGGTGTTCCATCAGGTGGCAGACATGGCCGAGTACGCCCGCGAGGAGATCAATGCCGTAGGCGGCTACTATGCCTTTGGCAAGGAGCTGTGCAACGGCGATTCCGTCTTTGATTTCGACACCACCAAGCTCAGCGTCCATACGCTGGATATCGGTCTGGCCGGCATCGAGGTCTACGACATCCTGCGGGACGAGTATGACATTCAGATCGAGTTCGGCGACATTGGCAACATCCTTGCCTACCTGTCCATCGGCGACCGCCCGCAGGAGGTGGAGCGTCTGGTCAGTGCTCTGGCCGAGATCAAGCGCCGCTACCGCACCGATGGCTCGGGTCTGCTGAGCCAGGAATACATCGACCCCGTGGTGGCTGCCAGCCCGCAGGAGGCCTTCTATGCCCCCAAAAAGAGCCTGCCCCTGCGGGAGACCGAGGGCATGGTGTGCAGCGAGTTCGTCATGTGCTATCCCCCGGGCATCCCCATCCTTGCACCTGGCGAGCGCATCACCAAGGAGATTTTGAACTACATCGAGTACGCCAAGGCCAAGGGCTGCAGCATGACCGGCCCGGAGGACCCCGAAATTTTGCACCTGAATGTTCTGGCATAAGGAGGGAAAGAGATGGAATTTTGGTTTTCAGAGTTTCACACCCCGGATGTGAAGCACAGCATCCGTGTGAATAAGCAGCTCTACTCCAAGCAGAGCGATTACCAGCGTATTGATATCTTTGAGACCCCGGAGTTCGGCCGAGTGCTCACGCTGGACGGCAACGTGATGCTGACCGAGCGCGACGAATTCATCTACGACGAAATGATCGTCCATGTGCCCATGGCGGTGCACAAGGAGGCCAAGGATATTCTGGTCATCGGCGCCGGAGACGGCGGCGTGGTGCGGGAGCTGACCCGCTATGATCGTGTGGAGCGCATCGACCTTGTGGAGATGGACCCGCAGGTGGTGGAAGCCTGCCGCGCCTACCTGCCCGGCAATGCCTGCCGTATGGATGACCGCCGGGTGCATATCTATTTTGAGAACGCCCTGAAGTATATCCGCCGCTGCGAGGAAGAGTACGACCTGATCATCGTGGACTCCTCTGACCCCTTCGGCCCTTCCGAGGGTCTGTTCACCCGCGAGTTCTACGGCAGCTGCTTCAACGCCCTGAAAGAGGATGGCATTATGGTCAACCAGCAGGGCAGTCCCTTCTACGCCGAGGACGCCAGCGCCATGCAGCGCAGCCATAAGCGCATCGCATCCACCTTCCCCATCAGCCGGGTGTATCAGGCACATATCCCTACCTTTGCGGCGGGCTACTGGCTGTTCGGCTTTGCAAGTAAAAAATATCATCCCATCGATGATCTGGACGCAGAGTCGTGGAAAACGCTGAATATGCGCACCCGCTACTACACCACAAAACTGCATATCGGAGCATTCTACCTGCCGGCTTTTCTGGAGGAGATGCTGCGGGAAGTGGAGGAACACTGATGCACCCCAACGTTGAGACCTTTATCGGCTGCGACAGCAGCTACCGCGCCGCCAGCATCGTGCTGTACGGTGCGCCTTACGATTCCACCACCAGCTACCGCCCCGGCGCACGGTTCGGCCCAGCGGCTATCCGGCACGAGAGCTACGGTCTGGAGACCTACAGCCCCTACCAGAACGCCGACTTGACCGATTTTGACGTGTTCGACAGCGGCGATCTGGAGCTCTGCTTCGGCTCCAGCGAGCTGGCACTGGCCGATATCGAGGCCCGGGCAGAGGAGATCTTGAAGGACGGCAAGTTCCCGCTGCTGCTGGGCGGCGAGCATCTGGTCACGCTGGGCGCGGTGCGGGCTGCGGTGAAGAAATACCCCGACCTGCACATCGTCCATTTTGACGCCCACGCCGACCTGCGGGACGACTATCTGGGCGCAAAGCTCAGCCATGCCTGCGTGCTGCGCCGCTGCCACGAGCTGGTAGGGGATGGCCGCATCCATCAGTTCTGCATCCGCAGCGGCGACCGGGCAGAGTTCGAGTTTGCTGCCCAGCACACCGAGATGCACAAGTTCGATTTTACCGGCCTTGCCGAGCTGACCGCACAGCTGTGCGAGAGCAAGGTGCCGGTGTACCTGACCATCGATCTGGACTGCCTTGATCCTTCCTGCTTCCCGGGTACCGGTACCCCGGAGGCTGGTGGCGTAAGCTTTTTGCAGCTGCTGGATGCTATCCGCACCGTGACAAAAGCCAACATCATCGGCGCAGACCTGAACGAACTGGCTCCTACGCTGGACACCACCGGCGTTTCCACCGCCACTGCCTGCAAGGTGCTGCGCGAGACCCTGATCGCGCTGGACAAGGGCTGGCCGGGATTTCAGGTATAAATACGAACCTACCATTTACAGATAAAGGAGTAAATCGACATGAGCAAAGTTCTGATCATCGGCTGCGGCGGCGTGGCCTCTGTTGCCATCCACAAGTGCTGCCAGGTGCCTGAAGTGTTCACCGAGATCTGCATCGCCAGCCGTACCAAGGCAAAGTGCGATAAGCTGGCTGCCGAGCTGGCTCCCACCACCGCCACCAAGATCACCACCGCACAGGTGGACGCAGACAAGGTGGAAGAGGTCATCGCTCTCATCAAGGCGTACCAGCCCGATCTGGTAATGAACATCGCCCTGCCTTATCAGGATCTGACCATCATGGACGCCTGCCTTGCCTGCGGCGTCAACTACATGGACACCGCCAACTACGAGCCCGAGAACACCGACGACCCGGAGTGGCGCGCCATCTACGAGAAGCGCTGCAAGGAGGCCGGCTTCTCTGCCTACTTTGATTACAGCTGGCAGTGGGCTTACGCCAAAAAGTTCGAGGAGGCCGGTCTGACCGCCCTGCTGGGCAGCGGCTTCGACCCGGGCGTGACCCAGGCTTACTGTGCCTACGCCAAAAAGCATGAGTTCGATACCATTGATACGATCGACATTCTGGACTGCAACGGCGGTGACCACGGCTACGCCTTCGCCACCAACTTTAACCCCGAGATCAATCTGCGCGAGGTGTCCGCCCCCGGCAGCTACTGGGAGAACGGCCACTGGGTAGAAATCCCCGCTATGAGCATCAAGCGGGAGTACAACTTCGATCAGGTGGGCGACAAGGATATGTATCTGCTGCACCACGAGGAGATCGAGTCTCTGGCAAAGAACATCCCGGAGGCAAAGCGCATCCGCTTCTTCATGACCTTTGGCCAGAGCTATCTGGACCACATGCGCTGTCTGGAGGACGTGGGCATGCTGTCCACCACCCCTGTCAACTTCAACGGACAGGAGATCGTGCCTATCCAGTTCCTCAAGGCTCTGCTGCCGGACCCCGCCAGCCTTGGCCCCCGTACCAAGGGCAAGACCAACATCGGCTGCATCTTTACCGGCAAAAAGGACGGCAAGGACAAGACTTACTACATCTACAACGTCTGCGACCATCAGGAGTGCTACAAAGAGGTGGGCTCTCAGGCCATCAGCTACACCACCGGCGTGCCGGCTATGTGCGGCGCCCTGATGCTGCTCACCGGCAAGTGGACCACCAAGGGCGTGCACACTGTCGAGGAGTTTGATCCCGATCCGTATCTGGATGCACTGGACAAGTACGGCCTGCCCCGCTCCGAGAGCCACAACCCGGCTCTGGTGGACTGATGCGGGTGCGCGACAGCCGCCCGCCCTTTGCGGGGCTGGCAAACCTGTCCGAGGAGCAGCTGCACCGCCTGCCCACCCCCTGCTATCTGCTGGACGAAGCCCAACTGTGCCGCAACGGTGAGATCCTGCTGGGCGTGCAGCAGCGCACCGGCTGCCGCATTCTGCTGGCGCAGAAGGCTTTTTCCAACTTTAACGTCTACCCGGTGCTGGCACCCTATCTGGCCGGTACCGAGGCCAGCGGCCTGTACGAGAGCCGTTTGGGCAGGGAAGAGCTGCCGGAGAAGGAAAACCATGTGTTCTGCGCGGCCTACCGGGCAGACGAGTTTGAGGAATTGCTGCAATACGCCGACCACATCGTGTTCAACTCGCCCAGCCAGCTGGCAAAGTTCGGCCCGGCGGCAAAGGCGGCAGGCAAAAGCATCGGTCTGCGCATCAACCCGGAGTGCTCCACGCAGGAGGGACACGAAATCTATGACCCCTGCGCTCCCGGCAGCCGTCTGGGCACTACCCGCGTCCAGTGGGATGCCGCAGTAGCCGCGCACCCGGAGCTGCCCGCTCTGCTGGACGGTCTGCACTTCCACACCCTCTGCGAGCAGGACGCGGACGCGCTGGCGGTGACGCTGGCAGCGGTGGAGGAAAAGTTTGCCGACCTGCTGCCCAGAATGCAGTGGCTCAATTTCGGCGGGGGACACCACATCACCCGCCCGGGCTATGCCCTTGCTACGCTGGAAAGCTGCATCCTGTCGGTGCGGCAGAAGTACGGCGTACAGGTGTATCTGGAGCCCGGCGAGGCTTGGGCGCTGAACGCGGGCTATCTGGTCACCACCGTGCTGGACACCCTGCGCAATGGGGACACCGACCTTGCCATTCTGGATATGTCCGCAGCCTGCCACACCCCGGACGTCATCGAGATGCCCTACCGCCCGCCGCTGCTGGATGCCGGTGAGGCAGGGGAGAAGGCACACACTGTCCGGCTGGGCGGTCCCACCTGCCTTGCGGGGGATATCATCGGGGATTACAGCTTTGACGCACCCCTTGCCGAGGGGGATAAGCTCATCTTCGGCGATATGGCCATCTACACCACCTGCAAGAACAACACCTTCAACGGCATGCCCCTGCCGCCCATCTGGCTGCTGGGTGCAGACGGCAATTGCCGGGAGCTGGTGCACTTCGGCTATCAGGACTTCAAAATGCGCTTGGGCGCACAGTAAAATAAAAAGCGTTTGTCACAGCCTGCGGGCTGCGACAAACGCTTTTTTCATGAAAGGGGTCGTTAAGGTGAACGGCAGATAAAACAAAAAGCACCACACATCTCTGTGTAGTGCTTTTCTTTCTGGTGGAGATTACCGGGCTGTTGTAATCACGGTGACCCTCTTGCAGTCCATGCACGGCGCTCTCCCGGTTGAGCAAAACCCTCACTCGGTTGGCCTTAACGAAAAAAGCACCACACGTTTCCGTGTAGTGCTTTGGTTCTGGTGGAGATTACCGGGATCGAACCGGTGACCTCTTGCATGCCATGCAAGCGCTCTCCCAGCTGAGCTAAACCCCCAGATGTCTTGTTTTGTGCCTGACGACGTGTGTAATTATACCAGCCACAGGGGCGCTTGTCAACAGTTTTTTGAAAATTTTTTGCAGCAAAAAATCCCCGCAGGGCGTGTGCCCGGCGGGGATCGGAAAGCGGGGGAATGCTCTTTTTGAAAAAACTACGCCTTAGCGTGCCTGACGGTCAAAGATCTGCGGGGCCACGCGGCACAGCAGCACAGCAGCCACCATGGTGAGCAGGGTCTCGGGCAGCATATAACTGCCGTTGTAGGTCAGGCTGTAAGTCCATGCGGCCAGACCATCATTCAGGTTGCCCCACACCAGCACGCCGGACAAAAAGCTGCACATAAAGCGCAGGAAACCGGCGGCAAAGGTGCCCACGGCTACGCCCACGGTGCGGTTCTTGAAGGGGCGGGCGAACAGCTCGGCCAGACCCAGTGCCATAAAGGCCAGCACATAGTCCAGCAGCACCTCGCCGAGGAAGTAGAGGAAGGTGGAAGCGGGAGGAGGGTAGAAGCCCATGATCATTTGCAGGCAGGAGTTCACGAAACCGGTGAACAGGCCCCACTTTGCGCCGTGGCGGAAGGACACCAGCACAAAGGGCAGCATGCTCAGCAGGGTAATGCTGCCGCCGTTGGGCATGGTGAAGAACTTGATGTTGGAAAGCACCGTGCCAATGGCGATCATCAGGGCGCATTCCACCAGAATACGGGTCTTGGAATAGGTTTTGGACATGATGAAAAGATTCCTCTCTCATAGTAGTACACAAAAACAAAATGCGCCTGCTGGCAGCAGACGCATGGAGGTTTGTTGAACGTACCGGACAGTTCCGCAAACTCCCTACGCCGGCATTGCCCGGATCAGGTAAAGGGTACTCCGCGCGATGCGGATCTCAGCCTTACGGCACCCCTGTTTTTATGTCCGCCCACAGTATACGCGCCGGGGGACAAAAAGTCAAGCCCGCAGACATATTCCGCCCCGGCAGCGCGTATGTTATACCATTGCAAAGCTGGAACGCAGGGAGGCGGGATATGAAAGCCGATCCAGAACAGCGCGCCGTGCAGCTGGGCGAATACATTGCTGCCCACAACGCCACGGTGCGGGCAGCGGCGGCTGCGTTCGGGTGCAGCAAGTCCACCGTGCACAAGGATGTTGCCGTGCGGCTGCGCAGCATCAGCCCTGCGCTGTACGGGCAGGTGCGTGCCGTGCTGGCCCGCAACAAGGCCGAGCGCCACCTGCGGGGCGGTGCTGCCACCCGGCGCAGATACAGCCACCGCTAAAGCCAAAAAAGACCACTGCCCTGCGCAGCGGTCTTTTTTGACTGGGACGGAACCCTCTCAGGCGCTTGCGCGCCAGCTCCCCCGAAGGGGGAGCTTCATCAATGCAAACCGGAAGATGCAAAAAGCTCCCCCTTCGGGGGAGCTGGCAAAGCCGTAAGGCTTTGACTGAGAGGGTTTTCAAGCGGCTGCTTTCATCCCCCGGTGTGGAACTGCTGCAGCGCGCCCTTTTCCAGTCGGCTTACCTGTGCCTGACTGATGCCGATCTCCTGCGCTACCTCCATCTGCGTTTTGCCGCGCAGATACCGCAGCTCCATGATGCGCTTTTCCCGGGGGGAGAGGGCGGCTACCGTATCGCGGAACTGCAACCCGCTGATCCAGCTCTCCTCGCTGTCCGGGTCGCGCACCTGATCAATAACATACATGGCATCGCCGCCATCGGTGTACACCGGCTCGTCAAGGCTGAGCGGTTCTACCACCGATTCCAGCGCGGCGGTCACCTCGCGCCGGGCAAGCCCCGCTGCGGCGGCGATCTCGTCCATGGTGGGCTCGCGCCCCAGCTGCTTTTCCAGCGTTTCCCGCGCCTGCATGGCACGGTAGGCGGTGTCCCGCAGGGTGCGGCTTACCCGCAGGGCGTTGTTGTCCCGCAGAAAACGCCGGATCTCCCCGATGATCATGGGCACGCCGTAGGTAGAGAACCGCACCGGCTGCGCGGGGTCAAAGTTGTCGATGGCCTTGATCAGCCCGATGCACCCCACCTGAAACAGATCGTCCAGATTCTCGCCCCGCTGGGCAAACCGCTGCACCACACTGAGCACCAGCCGCAAATTGCCCTCCACCATCCGCGCCCGGGCAGCCTTGTCCCCGGCGTGGGCAAGGGTGAGCAGCTGCCGCTTTTCCGCCTCGGTCAGCACAGGCAGCTGCCCCGTGTTCACACCGCATAGCTCCACCTTGTTGTACATCCAAACGCCCCCGGTCTTTTAGCTTTACCGGAAGTATGGCTCTGTGCGCCGGGCGCTATGCGTGGAAAAAATTGAGCGCCCCTCCGCAAAAGAGGGGCGCTTTGTAGACAAAGCTGTAATTTTATGGTATGCTGTGACTGGCGGCGCAAGCCGTCCATCAGGCGCTGTGCCCACAAACGCAGGCGGCTACCTTCTCTGTTGGCAAACTGACGCTCGTTTCCATTGCGGAACGACCCAGAACGACCCGGGAGGAGGTTCAATCAGATTGAGCAGCACTTCCCGGAGTTTTAACGAAGGGGGGTGAGCAGGACATGACGATCTCCGAAATCATCGCAGCGTTGTCGCTTGCCGTCAACGTTGTCCGCGCAGTGTTCGACATTGCATGGAAGATTACCATGGAACGCAAGAATGCAAAAAAAGATTGACCGCCAACGCTTCCCCAAGCAACGGTCAATCTTGACTCGTCAATGAGGAGCTAGCCGTTTGCAGGGCCAGCGCCTCTTGTGTTTTCATTATACACGTTCCCACGCGGAATGTCAAGCGCTGTTACTCGCTCTCCAGCCGGGCTTTCAGGGTGTGGATGATGCGCTTTTCCAGCCGGGAAATATAACTCTGGCTGATGCCAAGGGCATCGGCGGCTTCCTTCTGGGTGCGCTCCACGCCGTCGGTAAGGCCGAAACGCAGTTCCATGATCTGCCGCTCCCGTGCCGAGAGCGCCGCCACGGCGCTGCGCAGTACCGCGCGCTCAGCGTCCTGCTCCAGCTGCTGGCTTACGGCGTTGGCATCGCTGCCAAGGATGTCCGAGAGCAGCAGCTCGTTGCCGTCGCCGTCCACGTTCAAAGGCTCGTCGATACTGGTTTCCTGCCGGCGGTTGGAGCTTTTGCGCAGGTACATCAAGATCTCGTTGCCGATGCAGCGGCTGGCGTAGGTGGCAAGCTTGATGCTGCGGGCAGGGGTGAAGGTGTTTACCGCCTTGATCAGCCCAATGGTACCGATGCTTACCAAGTCCTCGGCGGGCACCCCGCTGTTCTCGTACTTTTTTGCCAGATACACCACCAGCCGCAGGTTGTGGGTGATCAGCTCCTCGCGGGCGGCGGCGTCCCCGGCAGCCATGCGGTCAAGCAGGGCTTTTTCCTGCTCGGGGCTCAGGGGCGGGGGCAGGCTTGGCCCGCCCGCCAGATAATGCACCGCGCCGCAGTAGCGCAAACGCCCCCACAGCCGCCGCCAGACTTGCCGTAAAAACTGCAACATGGAAATCCCTCCTGTGCACTGTTAATTATATGTATAATAGAGGAAACTCCCTCAGGCAAAGCCTAGGGGCTTTGCCAGCTCCTTTTGGGAGGGAGCCTCTGGCGCTGCCGGAAACTTGCTCTTTACACCTGATGCTTTAGCAATGGGGCTAACGGCGTGCGCTCTCTCAGTCAAGCCCTGTCGGGCTTGCCAGATTCCCCCTTTTGTCGCTGCGCGACATCTTCCCCCGGAGTGGGGGAAGTCTTTCCTCAAGGGGAGAGCCAAGAGCACTGCCGGAAACTTTTTCATTGCTCCTAAAGCTTTAGCAACGGACTTTAAAACTTGGCTCTCCCTCCGGGAGAGCTGGCGCGGGAGCGCCTGAGAGGGCGGAAAACTCCTACACCCCCGCCTCCTCCGCTACGTCATCCCCCAACAGCAGCGTCCACGCGCCGGTGGGGGCATCCGGCGCGCAAAAGGCCGCCAGCAGGCCGGGCACACGGTGCTGCCCACAGCATAGCACAGCGGGTACGGCCGGCAGCAGGCAGTGGCCGGTAACGGCGGCGCAGGGCACAAACTGCACCCCCAGCCCCGGGGGCGGGGCAGCACCGGCGGCAAACCAGCTGTCTAAGGTTTCCCGCAGCGGCGCGGGCAACCGACTGCGCACCGGCGGATACTGCACCAGCACCACCCGCCGCCCGGCAAGAGGGTCTTGCAGGGTAAAGCCGGTGTCATGGTAGGCCTGCACGGGCACAGCCGCTCCCGCAAGGTGAAGCACGGCGGCAAAGCAGCCCCGCTGCGGGCGGCCAAACACCGCCAGCAGCCCGCGCAGCAGCGCATACACCCCGGCGCAGCACAGCAAAAGCCGCCCCGGGCGCACCGGCAGCAGCACGTTCAGGTTATTGGCCTGTACCCCGGGCAGCACCACCGCGCCGCACAGCAGGCCGTTCAGCGCCGCGTACCACCCGCACAGCCGGGCAAAGCTGCGCGCGCCGGGCACGCCGTAGCACACCGCCACCACCCCGCAGCAGCTGGCTATTTTATATAGTATCGCCAGCGGGGCGGGCCACGGCGGCGCCAGCAGGGCAAGGGTGCTTGCCGCAGCCGCTGCGCTGCCCACGCACAGCCGCAGCCCGGTGCAGCTGCGCCCGCACAAAAGCCCCGCGCCCAGCAGCAGCGCGGCGGCTGCAGCAAAGTTTACCAGCAGCAATTCGTCCACAAAAACAACTGTTTTCATTGTGCAGCACCGCCTTATGGTTCTGGTAATTCTATTTTTCACAAATTTGCGAAAAAACTTGTCACACCAGAAAAACCCGCATGAACAGTGCACATTTGCTACAAAAGCGGGGACGAGGTTTCACAGTTTTTACACTTTTTTCAAAAAAGTACTTGAACATTTCTGGAAAGTGTGGTATATTATTGCCATCCTAGCAAGGATTGAACCGGAAACACCGGTTCGAAAATATTTTTTCTATTTTTGAAGGGAGTAATTCATTATGATGATGCCTGCAAATTTCTCTGCTGTGTCTGAGAACGAGATGACCTACGTTATGGGCGGTAGCGTTGCTGACTACCTGGCACCCGCTATGGGCGCTGCTCAGTGGCAGAACTTCCACAAGAACCTGATTACCATCGTTGGTAACAAGTACGTTCAGGGCTTCCTGGACAACACCGTTGGCGCTGTGTTCAGCGGCACCTGGACCCCCGGCAACGGCCTGACCGGCTTCGGCGGCCAGTTCAGCAACATCTGGAAGAAGAACTACACCGATAATGTGACCGGTGAGTCCACTGGCGCTCAGAAGTTCGGCTACGGCGCTCTGGGCGTTGTGAACAGCATCCTGAACGTTGCTGGCAACCTGGCTGCTATCTACAACCTGGGCTTCGGCACCGCTAAGAACATCGTCAACGAGGGCAAGTTCAACTTCCCCGCCGGTGTCTAATTCTCAGACAATGCTTGCGTGACTGTGCCCTAGAGGTGCAGGGAACATACTAGCATAATAACACCCCCGTGGGCTTATGCCTGCGGGGGTGTTTTTTTACCCCTTCCGTCTCGCGGCGCTCGCCAGCTCCCCCAAGGGGGCGCCTTTTGACAATGCCGGAAAGTTTGCCATAACCGCAAAAGCTTCCCCCTGAGAGGGCGCATTTCCCACGTTCACACTTCTTTTACCAGTCTGTTACTTTCCGTTTTGTGCTGTTTGTGGTATACTATGGTCAACATGGGTCACCATGGCAACATTGAAACAGACAGGATGTGAAATCCTCTTATGAAAGATGGTTTTTTAAAGGCAGCTGCCTTTTCGCCCGCGCTGCGGGTGGCAGACTGCACCTATAACGCGCAGCAGGTGCTGGCGCAGTTGCAAGCTGCCGCGCAGCGCGGGGTAAAGCTGGCGGTATTCCCGGAGTTTTGCCTTACCGGCTACACCTGCGGCGATTTGTTTTTGCAGCGCACCTTGCAGCAGGGCGCACTGGATGCGCTGGAGTGGCTGCTTGCGCAGACCCGCACGCTGGATACCGTAGCGCTGGTGGGCTTGCCGCTGCTGGTGCACGGCAAGCTGTACAACTGCGCCGCCGTGCTGTGCCGGGGGCAGCTGCTGGGCATCGTGTCCAAGACCTACCTGCCAAACTACGGCGA
The DNA here is from genome assembly GCF_023347235.1 of Faecalibacterium sp. I4-1-79. Taxonomy (GTDB): domain Bacteria; phylum Bacillota; class Clostridia; order Oscillospirales; family Ruminococcaceae; genus Faecalibacterium; species Faecalibacterium tardum. The sequence continues at coordinate 1,225,438 of NZ_CP094467.1, forward strand.
GTTTTACGAAAAGCGGCAGTTCACCTCTGGCAGCACCGAGGTGCAGACGGTGACCGTCTGCGGGCAGCAGGTGCCCTTTGGCACGTCGCTGCTGTTCCGCTGCCGCCAGATGCCCAGCTTTGTGCTGGGTGTGGAGCTGTGCGAGGATTTGTGGAGCGCGCTGCCGCCTTCCACCTTCCATGCGCTGGCGGGCGCTACCGTCATCGCAAACCTTTCTGCCAGCGATGAGACCGTGGGCAAAGCCGAGTACCGCCGCGCACTGGTGGCAAACCAGTCTGCCCGGCTGCTGTGCGGCTACCTGTACGCCTCGGCAGGGCACGGCGAAAGCACCACCGACATGGTGTTTGCCGGGCACGACCTCATCGCCGAGGACGGCAGCATCCTTGCCGAGACTGCGCCCTTTGCGGGCGACCACGCTGAGACCGAGCTGGATTGCCAGCGCATGGAAGCCGAGCGTGCCCGCAACACCAGCTTTGAGCACACTGCCGAGGGCTATGTCACGGTGGAATTTGACCTGACACCGGAGGAAACGGTGCTCACCCGCCGCATCGACCCCGCCCCCTTTGTGCCCGGCGACCCGCAGCGCCGCGCTGCCCGGTGCGAGCTGATTTTAAAAATGCAGGCCGACGGCCTTGCCAAGCGGCTGGAACATGCCCACGCAAAAACAGCGGTCATTGGTATTTCCGGCGGCTTGGACAGCTGCCTTGCCCTGCTGGTGGCAGTGCGCGCCATGAAGCAGCTGCACCGCCCCGCCGCCGATGTGCTGGCGGTGACCATGCCCTGCTTTGGCACTACCAAGCGCACCCGCAGCAACGCCGAGATTTTGTGCGAGGAGCTGGGCGTAAGCTTTCAGGAAATTCGCATCGCCGACACCGTGCGCAGCCACTTTGCGGATATCGGACAGGACGAGACTGTGCTGGACGTTACCTTTGAAAACGGGCAGGCGCGTGTGCGCACGCTGGAGCTGATGGACCTTGCCAACCGCACCGGCGGTCTTGTGGTGGGCACGGGCGACCTTTCGGAGCTGGCGCTGGGCTGGGCAACCTACAACGGCGACCACATGAGCATGTACGGCGTGAATGCCGGTGTGCCCAAAACGCTGGTGCGCTATCTGGTGCAGTACGAAGCCGAAGCCGCCGCCACCGCCGCTTTGCACGATGTGCTGCTGGATATTCTGGCTACCCCGGTCTCGCCGGAGCTGCTGCCCGCCAAGGACGGCAAAATTGCACAGATCACCGAGGATTTAGTGGGTCCCTACGAGCTGCACGATTTTTACCTGTATTATGTGCTGCGTTGCGGCTTTGGCCCGGCAAAGATCTACCGGCTGGCAAAGGCTGCCTTTGCGGGCAGGGCAGAGTACACGGACGCAGTGCTGTACAAGTGGCTGCGCAACTTCTATTGGCGCTTTTTTGCCCAGCAGTTCAAGCGCAGCTGCCTGCCGGACGGCCCCAAGGTGGGCAGCGTGACCCTTTCGCCCCGGGGTGACTGGCGCATGCCCAGCGATGCCTGCGCCACCCTCTGGCTGGCTGAGCTGGAGCAGCTCAAGCCCGGGGAGCAGTAAGCCATGAAGAAGAAAAAGCTTTTGACCAATATCCTGTTTGCGGTGGTGGTGCTGACCATAGCAGCGGTGCTGCTGGCCGTGCGCAGCCATAACGCCACAGGAGGAAAACTGACTGCCCAGCTGATCTACGGCGATAGCAACACCGTGCTGGACATTCCGCTGGAAAAGGACGAGACTTACAGTGTGGACACCGGTTATTATACGGTGCATATAGAGGTAAAGGACGGCAGAGCGCGGTTTGTTGAATCGCCCTGCCCGGATCACATCTGCGAGGGCTTTGGCTGGCTGTCGGCGGAGGATCAGACCGCCACCTGCCTGCCCGCCCGCGCCGTGCTGACCATCGTTCCGGTGGGCTAAAAAAGGAGTATTCTCATGTTGGACGAAAACGAGCATTCCCGCAAGGAGGACGGTCGTTCCCTGCACCGTCTTTTGCACAAGGCTGAGCAGCAGGACGCCACTGTGGTGGTGGACAGCGCCGCGTTTTTCTCGGAGCTGCCGCCGGAGCAATCCGCGCCGCCCCGCCGCCCGCAGCAAAACACCCCCCGCAGCACTGCTGGCGGGGAGAATGGGGCGTACCTGCCCCCGAAACGAGGGAAGATCTTGCTGACCGTACAGGCAATTTTAAGCGTTCTGGTGCTGGTGCAGCTCTGGCGCACCCAGATGCTGCCGGTGCTGTATCTGGTGGTGCTGGCGGCGCTGCTGGCGCTGCTGTGGCTGCTGGTCAAGCGCTGTCAGGAGTACAAAACTGCAGGCACCGTGTCCCGGGTGTTCTCGGTGGTGCTGTGCGCCGCCATGGCAATGGGCTGCGTGTGGGCGCAGCAGGGCCTTGCAGCGCTGGGCAATATGACCAATGGTTTTTTGAGCAACGCCGAGGCGAATAAGATCACAAAAGAGCCTTTTGTGGTGTACCTGAGCGGCGTGGATACCCGCGGTGATCTGACTGATAAAGCACGAAGCGATGTGAATATCATTGCCGCCGTGAACCCCGTTACCAAGCAGGTGGTGCTGATCAACACCCCGCGCGATTACTATGTGGACCTTGCCGGTACAAATAGCAAGGATAAGCTGACCCACGCCGGGCTTTACGGCGTGCAGACCAGCATGGACACCCTTGGCAACCTGTACGGGGTGGACGTGCAGCACTACATTCGCATCAATTTTGCAGGGTTCATCAACGTTATTGATGCACTGGGCGGCGTGGACGTGTACTCCGATCAGGCGTTCACCTCAGTAGGCAGCCCCGGCTACTACGACCCCACCACCTTTGTGGAGGGGTGGAACCATCTGGACGGCAAGGCTGCGCTGGCCTTTGCCCGCGAGCGCCACGCCTTTAAGACCGGCGATGTGCAGCGCGGCATCAACCAGATGAAGGTGATCGATGCCATGCTGAACAAGATCAAGTCCCCGGCGCTGCTGATGGGCTTTACCAAGATTCTGGATGCTGTTTCCGACAGCTTTGTTACCAGCCTTTCCCAGAACCAGATCAGCGCACTGGTGCGCATGCAGCTGAGCGATTTTGCCGAGTGGAATATTGAAAGATATACCGTTACCGGCACCTCCGGCAGCAGTACCAAGTGCTACTCTGCCAAGGGGCAGAAGCTCTACGTCATGAAGCCGGATGAAAATTCTGTGGCAAAGGCCAAAGAGATGATCGCGGCTGTGCTGGGTGGCGAGGGCACGGTAAGCTCCACCACCCAGACCCCGGAAAAGACGGATGTGTACACCCCCACCACTGACCCCGATGCCGCTGTCTCGGTGCCCGAAACGCCTGCTGACAGCGTGATCGTGGAAGAACCTGCGGAAAGCGTGCCGGAGCAGCCCGCCGAACAACCGGCAGAGCAGCCCACCGAGCAGCCCGCGGAGACGCCCGCCGAGCAGCCTGCTGCTACCGAGATACCCCAGCCGGAGACCACCCCCGCCGAGGGCGGCAGCACCGAGACGCCCGCCGTCAGTCTGCCCACACAGGAGCAGGTAGAGCAGGCCGCAGGCTCGCTGTACAGCGCTGCCTCCACCGTACTGGACGCCATCCTTGGCGCAGGTGGGAACTGAGCAGTCCCTTTTGCGTGAAAAGGCATCCCGGGAAAATCCGCAGATTTTCCCGGGATGCAATTTAAAATAATTATTCCGCCAAGCAACAAAAAGGCCACTGCACAAATACTGTGCGGTGGTCTTTTTGCGTTACAACAACAAAAAACGCTGCCTGCACGCAGCAGACAGCGCAAACACACAAAAGGGAAAACGAGATAGACCGTAAGCCGGGTTCTGTATTAAACGACGATCTGTCTAGGCCTGCCATTGCTGACAGGCTCGTGCCGCCTTCGGGACACGCGAGCAGCGCTGTACGTCCCATATAGGCGTTGCTTCCGGTAGGGTTTACAAAGCCGCATGGTCACCCATGCGCTGGTGAGCTCTTACCTCGCCGTTTCATCCTTACCGCATTGCTGCGGCGGTTTGTTTTCTGTTGCACTTTCCCTAAGGTCACCCTCGGCTGCCGTTAGCAGTTACCGTGCTCTGTGAGGCCCGGACTTTCCTCAGAGCGGTCAAAGCCGCCCCGCCGCCGTATGTTCCACTCGTTTTCCGTTCCTCATGATACCATAAAAAAGTAAGATTTGCAAGTGAAACGGATTTTTGTTATAATATCATTTGTATTTTTTGCGGATTTTGCAGGGGAGGGGCAGGCCATGCAGCTGTATTTTGCCGTGCCAGATACGGCCACCACCCACGATGGGGTGCTGGTGCGCAGCTTTCTGCGCCAGTGTGCCGTCTCTACGGACCTTGCCCGGGCAGTCAAGTTCCGGGGCGGCGGCTTTTTTGCGGACGGCGAGCCCGTGCTGGCAAACCGGCGCATCTTCCCCGGGCAGGTGCTTTCCTTTGCCCTGCCGCCGGAGGGGGATGGCGTGACCCCGCAGCCGGAAATTCCGGTCAAGGTGGTCTACGAGGACGCCTTTGCGGTGGTGCTGGAAAAGCCGCCGCAGCTGGCGGTGCACCCCACCCTGAACTACCCCGGTGGTACGCTGGCAAACGGCTACGCCGCGTGGGCGGCAGAACACGGCCACAGCCCGGTGTTCCGTCCGGTGAACCGCATTGATAAGGACACCAGCGGCCTTGTGCTGGCGGCGAAAAACGCCTATGCAGCGCCACTCTTGGCGGGCGGAGTGGCAAAGCTGTACTATGCCATTGCGCAGGGTGCGCTGCCGCTGGGGGAAGGGGTCATCGATGCACCCATCGGCCGCCGGAGCGACAGCATCATCGGGCGCTGCGTTACCCCCGAGGGCAAGCCCAGCCGCACGGAGTATACTATTATAAAGGAAGAAAACGGCCTTAGCCTTGCGGCCTGCGTGCCGGTGACCGGCCGTACCCACCAGATCCGGGTGCATTTTGCGTCTATTGGCCATCCGCTTGCCGGAGACGACCTTTACGGCGGCAGCCGGGAGCGCATTGGCCGGCAGGCGCTGCACTGCGCCAGACAAAGCTTTACGGTGCCTGTATACACCCCGCTGCCGGACGGTATCCGGGTAGAAATGCCCTTGCAGCTGCGCACCGTCACGGTGGAAAGCCCGCTGCCGCCGGATATGGAAGGACTTTTTTCGTGAAAACTGCGTGAAAAAGTAGCCAAATTTTATGTAAGCGCTTGTTTCAAACCGTGCAAAGTGTATAATAAAAAGAGAGCGTATTGTGTACAGGCCCTGTTGGCCTTTTGAACAGGGGAACGTACACCATCTAGCTGCTGTGTTCCGGGCCGAAAAAATGCCCTGCAGCGGCGCAGGAAGGAGAAAATCCCGTTGACTGAAGATAAAACAAAGGAGCAGCAGCCCGCTGTGCAGCCGGTACGGCAGCCCCGCCGCCAGAAGCTGCGCTCGCTGTGGGCGCAGTTCCAGTGCCGGGGTGTGCTGCGGCGGCACAGGCTGCGGCGCAAGCGCCAGCACCGCCGGGAAACGTTGTGGCGTAAGCTGCTGCATAACCCCGTAGCGCCCATAGTGGGCGAGACGCTGTACGCCGTAGGCTTTTCTGCCGAGTATGCCGTGGTCCGCACAGGACGCCGCTTGCAGCACGGCTTGCAGCGTCTGCTGCGGGCGGGCAAAGATTTGCTGAAAAATATCGCATCCATGGCCTTTCCAGGGGCGGCGCAGCTGCTGCGGGATCTGTTCGGCCCGGTAGTGCTTGCCCTGCGGGGCACCGGGGCGCTGCTGCGCCACGCACATCGGGTGCGCAAGGAAAATGGCTTTGGCGCTGCGCTGCGCGCAAGCGGGCATTTCCTTGCCCATGGTATCGCTGATAACATCCGTCTTGTGCCCCGCATGGCTATGTATGTGCTGCCGGTGGCAGCGCTGGCTGTTATGGTGACTGTGTTCCAGACTACCATCCGCCAGCCCTACGCCTTGCAGGTACAGGTGGATGACAAGACCGTGGGCTATGTGGCCAACGAAGAGGTGTTTAACTCTGCGCTGGAGGCCGTGCAGCAGCGTATCAATTATTCCGGTGCAGAACAGGCGCGCTTTACCGTGGAGCCTACTTATTCCGTGACCATCGCCCATGACGTGATGGACGAAAATGACGTGGCTGATGCTATCCTCAAAACCTCCAGCGACCAGATCAGCGAGGGCACGGCTTTGTATCTGGACGGTGAGCTGACCGCCGTGTGTGCGGACGGCAGCAGCCTGCAACGATATATCAGCAGCCTGCTGGAACCCTACGAGAACCCCGATGACCCCAACACCACCGTGGGCTTCAACAAGGATGTCACGCTGGAAAACGGCATCTACTTCAACGAGAGCTTCCAGGAGGAAGCCGAGGTGGAGCAGCTGCTCTCCGGTGTGCAGCAGGCACAAAAATCCTATACGGTGCAGAACGGCGACACCATCTGGTCTATCGCTCAGAAAAACGGCCTGACCGTGAAGGAACTGTGCGAAATGAACACCGGCTTTACCGCCAACGGCGAAAACGGCCTGACACAGGATTCCAAGATCCTGCCCGGCGATGCACTGACCGTGGTGCGGGAGGAGGAAACGCTGGAGGTGCGCATCACCAAGGTGGAAAGCTGGGAGGAAGAGATCGCCTACACCACCGAGACCACCAAATCCAAGGAGCTGAACTCCGGTACCAAGCGCGTTACCCAGAAGGGTGAGAACGGCATCCGCACCGTGACGGCACAGCGGGTGTACGATGCAAACGGCAATCAGCTTTCCCAGCAGATTCTGAGCACCGTAGTGACCAAGGAGCCTGTGACCGAAAAAGTTACGGTGGGCACCAAAAAGGTGTCCTCCGGTGCATCCTATATCACCGGTAGAGGTCAGTTCATCTGGCCGGTGCCCGGCTACCGGAATTGTTCCCGCTGGTACGGCGGCAGCCACAAGGGCGTGGATATCTGCGCCGCCGCCGGTACGCCTATCTATGCTTCGGCAGGCGGTACGGTGACCAAGGCCGGCTACAACCGCGCCGGTGCAGGCAACGGCTACGGCAACTCCATCATCATCAGCCACGGCAACGGCTACACCACCTTGTACGCCCACTGCCTGTCGCTGGTGGTGCACGCCGGTCAGTCGGTCAAGCAGGGTCAGCTCATCGGCTATGTGGGCAGCACCGGACGTTCCAGCGGCAACCACTGTCACTTCGAGATCCGGCGCAACGGCTCTTACATCGCACCGCAGAACGTGTTCAACCGCAGCAAATATCGGTAAATAGCAGCAAGGGCTTTTCCACAGGGGAAAGCCCCTCTGCTGTATCATGAATAAAAAGGAGAGATCATCTATGTCTACCCCTCACATCAGCGCAGAAATGGGCGATTTCGCCAAGACAGTCCTTATGCCGGGTGACCCCCTGCGTGCCAAGTTTATTGCCGACACCTTTTTGCAGGATGTCCGGCAGGTGACCGGCGTGCGCGGGATGCTGGGCTTTACCGGCACCTACGAAGGCCGTCCCATCAGCGTGATGGGCAGCGGTATGGGTATGCCCTCCATCGGCATCTACTCCTACGAGCTGTTCAGCTTCTACGGCGTGGAGAACATTATCCGCATTGGTTCTGCCGGCAGCTATACCGAAAAGGCTAAGCTGTTTGACACCGTGTTGGCTACCGGTGCTGTGAGCGAGAGCAACTACGCCCGGGTGCAGAGCGGCTTTACCGGCAACATCACCCTGCCCAGTGCAGCTTTGAACGAAAAGCTGCGTGTCTCCGCTGCAAAGCAGGGCATCCCCCTGATCGAGGGCAACATCCACTCCTCGGATGTGTTCTACCGCCAGCCCTCGGACGCAAAGCCCACCTACTGGGAAAAGCTGCGGGACGAGGACGGCTGCCTGTGCGTGGAGATGGAAAGCTTTGCCCTGTTTGCCAACGCGCAGGTACTGGGCAAGAACGCCGCCTGCCTGCTGACCATCTCGGACAGCTTTGTGGCCCCCGGCATCACCACCGCCGAGGAGCGCCAGAAGAGCTTTACCGATATGATGAAGGTCGCTCTGGGCGCAGAGTACTGATCGCATAATTTTCCAGCGCGGCTGCCGCCCCAAGGCACAGCCGCGCTGTTTTTGCCCATAAAAGGAGGAAACAGCATGACAAAACTGACCATGGAAGAAAAGCAGCAGCTGATTCGCATGGCACTGGCCGCGCGGGAAAAAGCCTATGCGCCTTACAGTGATTTTATGGTGGGCGCTGCACTGCGCGCTGCGGATGGCCGCATCTTTACCGGCTGCAACGTGGAGAACGCCGCCTTTACCCCCACCAGCTGCGCCGAGCGCACCGCCCTGTTCAAGGCAGTGGCGGAGGGCGTGACCGAGTTTACGGATATCGCCGTGGTGGGCAGCCGTCGGGGCGAAGTGAACCGGCAGATCACCTCGCCCTGCGGGGTGTGCCGTCAGGCATTGTTCGAGTTCGGCGGGCCGGAACTGAACGTCATTATGGCAAAGACCCCGGAGGATTTCATTGAGCGCAGCATGGACGAACTGCTGCCCTTCGGCTTTGGCCCCTCCAACGTGGCGGGCAACAGCGCCGTGGAAGGGGAGTAAGTGTTCTTCTTTGAAAAACAGCGCAAGCAGGGATAAATTGGTGAATAAGCATTGCTTTTTTATAAATTATACAAGGGATTTGTAAAGAATTTGTAATCGGAAATTGCTTGCATCTGTCACTTCCACCCGCTATACTTGAGCCAGTAAATGTGCCAGAGCGCACATTCCATTCATTTGACGCAATTTTTTAAATAAAAGGAGAGTTTCTTATGAAGATTTCTCGTCGTAACTTTCTGGCTGTGGCCGGTGCTGCTGCCGCTGCCGCTGCTCTGACCGCCTGCGGCGGTTCTTCCGCTTCTTCTACCAGCACTGCTTCTTCCGCAGCTGCCAGCTCTGCCGCCGCTTCCGGCGCAGCAGACGGCGCTGAGAAGATCGCCAAGGTCGCTCTGACCTGCGATACTGGCACGATCGATGATGAGAGCTTCAACCAGGCTTGCTGGGCTGCTGTTTCCAGCTACATGGGCGACAACTGCCAGTACTACATCCCCGATTCTGATGCTTCCGATGAGGATCGCGAGACCATGATCCGTCAGGCTGTCAACGATGGCGCTGATGTTATCGTCTGCGTGGGCTACCTGTACGGTGCCTCTCTGGCATGGGCTGCTGAGCAGTACCCCGACGTCAAGCTCATCGCTATCGATGTGACCCAGGGCGATATCGGTACCGACAGCATCCCCGCCAACTGCTACTGCATCACCTTCAAGGAGGAGCAGGCAGGCTATCTGGCAGGCTACGCCGTTGTTAAGGACGGCTACACCAAGCTGGGCTTCCTGGGCGGCATGGCTGTGCCCGCCGTTATCCGTTACGGCTACGGCTATGTGCAGGGCGCTGACGCTGCTGCAAAGGAGCTGGGCACCAACATTGACATCAACTACTTCTACGGCGGCCAGTTCTACGGCGATGCCAACATCACCTCCCGTATGGAGGGCTGGTATGCCAACGGCACTCAGATCGTCTTTGCCTGCGGCGGCGGCATCTACACCTCCGCTGTCGAGGCTGCTCTGAAGAACAACGGCTACGTTGTGGGCGTTGACGTTGACCAGAACTACATCGGCGCGAACGGCGTGGAAAAGGACGGCTACGCTTACAACCCGTTCATCACCTCCGCTATGAAGGGTCTGTCTGAGTCTGTCAGCACCGCTCTGGGTGACATCGAGGCCGGCGAGTGGAGCAACATCGCTGCTACCAACGGCAACTTCGGTCTGGAGGACGGCGACTACATCGGCCTGCCCACTGCTGATGACAGCTGGAACTTCAAGACCTTCACCAAGGACGAGTACGAGGCTGTGAAGGACAAGATCGCTTCCGGCGAGATCGTTGTGGACAACAGCTCCGATGACGCTACCAAGCCCACCGTCAGCGAGTTCACCAAGGTCAACTACATCCAGTAATCGCTATCCCGGAATTACTCCCGTAATAGGGGCGGGGTGCTCATGCAGGGGCACCCCGCCCTTTTTGTATGTCTGTGTAAGAGAAACAGGGAGCAAATCATGCAGATCGTACAAAAGTAACACTTTTGCTTGTGCTTTTTGACAAAAAATCAAAAAGCCGTGTGCAAACCGCAAAAAATCAGGTATAATGGTTTGTAGTATAGAAAAGGTGTCGTTACGGCACGAAAGGAGAGTGAGCAGATTGGCAGAGGATTATGTGATCGAGATGCTCCACATTACCAAGGAATTCCCCGGTATCAAGGCAAACGATGATATCACCCTGCAACTGCGCAAGGGCGAGGTACACGCCCTTCTGGGCGAGAACGGCGCGGGCAAAAGTACGCTGATGAGCGTGCTGTTCGGCCTGTATCAGCCGGAGCAGGGCAAGATCCTGAAAAACGGCAAGGAGGTTGCCATCCGCAACCCCAACGATGCCAACGCACTGGGCATCGGCATGGTGCACCAGCACTTCAAGCTGGTGGAATGCTTCAGCGTGCTGGACAACATCATTCTGGGCGTGGAGCCCAACAAGATGGGCTTTTTGCAGAAGGCCGAGGCACGCAAAAAGGTGATGGCGCTGAGTGAAAAGTACGGCCTGCGGGTGGACCCGGATGCACTCATCAGCGATATCTCGGTGGGCATGCAGCAGCGCGTAGAGATTTTGAAGATGCTGTACCGCGACAACGAGATCCTGATCTTTGACGAGCCCACCGCTGTGCTGACCCCGCAGGAGATCGACGAACTGATGGAGATCATGCGCGGGTTCAAGAAGGAGGGCAAGTCCATCCTGTTCATCACCCATAAGCTCAACGAGATCATGGCTGTGGCCGACCGCTGCACCGTGCTGCGCAAGGGCAAATATATGGGCACGGTGGATATCAAGGACACTACCAAGGAAGATCTTTCCCGCCGCATGGTGGGCCGCGACGTGCAGCTGCAGGTAGAAAAGCAGCCCGCGCACCCCGGCGAGACCGTGCTGGACGTGGAGAACGTTACCATTCACAACGACCAGCGCAAGAAGGACGTGGTGAAGGACGTGTCCTTTAAGGTGCACGCAGGCGAGATCGTCTGTCTGGCGGGCATCGAGGGCAACGGCCAGACCGAGTTCATCTACGGCCTGACCGGCCTGAGCAAGGTGAACGGTGGCAAGCTGGTGTTGGACGGCAAGGATATCACCCACGAGAGCATCCGCCAGCGCTCCAAGGACGGCATGGGTCACATCCCGGAGGACCGCCACAAGCACGGTCTGGTGCTGGATTTCAGTCTGGAAAACAACATCGTGCTGCAGCGCTACTGGCAGCCGGAGTTCCAGAAGGGCGGCTTTATCCGTGCCGATAAGGTGCGCGAGTACTCCGACCGGCTGATCAAACAGTACGACGTGCGCAGCGGTCAGGGCAGTGTGACCACCGTGCGCAGTATGTCCGGCGGCAACCAGCAGAAGGCGATCATCGCCCGCGAGATCGACCGCGACCCCAAGCTGCTGGTGGCAGTGCAGCCCACCCGTGGCCTGGATGTGGGTGCTATTGAGTACATCCACCGTCAGATCGTGGCCGAGCGCGACAGGGGCAAGGCCGTGCTGCTGGTCAGCTTGGAGCTGGACGAGGTGATGAACCTTTCTGACCGCATCCTTGTAATGTACGAGGGCGAGATCGTGGGCGAGTTTGACCCCAAGACCACCACCGTGCAGGAGCTGGGTCTGTATATGGCAGGCGCCCGCAAGCAGGGAAAGGAGGAGCAGTAACACATGAATAAGAAAAAACTTTCCCACAGCGGCAGCCTGCAAAGTTCTGTTACCAGCGTGCTGGCTGCACTGCTGTGCATCCTGATTGGTTTGCTGGTGGGCTTTCTGGTGCTGGTGGCCATCAACCCCGCACACGCATGGGGCGATGGTTTTGTGCGCATCATCAAGGGCGGCTTCCACGATGCCCCCTACGGCGTGGGCAAGGAGCTGGCCAATGCCGCACCCCTGATCATGACCGGCTTGTCCGTGGCGTTTGCCTTCAAGACCGGCCTGTTCAACATCGGTGCAGCCGGTCAGTATACGCTGGGCGCTTACGGCGCACTGTACTGCGCCATTATGCTCAAGCTGCCTTGGTTCGTCTGCCTGCTGGCAGCAGCCGTGCTGGGCGGCCTGTGGGGTGCGATCCCCGGCTTTTTCAAGGCCTATTTCAACATCAACGAGGTCATTACCTCCATCATGTTCAACTGGATCGGCCTGTATCTGGTAAATGAGCTCATCTACCAGAACGGCACCGGCCCCATGTACGACGTGCGAAACACCCGTACCTTGAACCTGAGCAAGAATGCCGATTTTGCCCAGTCCCTGATCCCGGACTTCGGCCTGAACAAGCTGTTCCAGACCAACAGCACCACCATTGCTATCTTCTTGGCGGCAGCGGTGGCCGTGCTGATCTGGGTGGTGCTGAACAAGACTACCTTCGGCTACGAGCTCAAGGCCGTTGGCCTGAACAAGAACGCCGCCCGCTATGCCGGTATCAACGAGAAGAAGAACATCATCCTCTCCATGGCCATTGCCGGTGCGCTGGCGGGCTTCGGCGCGGGTCTGTTCTTTCTGTCCAACGTGTCCCAGTGGAACCCGCTGAACTCCACCAGCCTGCCGGGCATGGGCTTCAACGGTATCTCGGTGGCACTGCTGGCAAGCTCCAACCCCATCGGTACCGTGTTCTCTGCGCTGTTCATCTCCCATATCTCGGTCGGCGGCTCCTTCCTGTCCACCAAATTTTACCCCACTGAGATCTCGGATCTGATCAGCGGCATCATCATCTACCTGTGCGCATTCTCCATGCTGTTCCGCGGCAAGATCCAGAGCCTGCTGTTCCGGAATGCCGAAAAGACCAACGTGAACGCAGAGCCTGCGCCTGCCGCAGAAAAGACCAAAAAGGAGGGCAAGTAATATGCTGCTTCTGATTAAATATACCCTGCTGTACGGTATCGTGCTGATGCTGGTGGCACTGGGCGGTATGTTCAGCGAACACTCCGGCATCATCAACATTGCGCTGGAGGGCATCATGGTCATCGGCGGTGTGGCCGGTGTGCTTACCCTGACTATGCTGCCTGCAAGCCTGTCGCCCTTCCTTGTGGTGCTCATTTCCATTCTGGTGGCGGCACTGGCGGGCGTGGTTTACAGTCTGCTGCTGGCCTTTGCCTCCATCAACCTGAAGGCAGACCAGACCATCGGCGGCACGGCACTAAACCTGCTGGCCACCGCCATTGCCGTGGTCATCTCCAAGTACTTCAGCGAGAGCGGCAGCGCCAAGCTGAACTACTCCAACAAGCCCTTCCTGTTCAGCATCGGCGGGCTGGAGCTCAGCGTGTTCGTGCCGTTGGGGCTGATTTTGCTGGTAGTCAGCTACATCGTGCTGTATAAGACCCGCTTCGGCCTGCGTCTGCGTGCCTGCGGCGAGCATCCGCAGGCTGCGGACTCGGTGGGCATCAACGTCTACAAAATGCGTTACGCCGGTGTCATCCTTTCCGGTGCGCTGGGCGCCATCGGCGGTCTGGCCTATATCGTGCCCCCGGTGCAGACCTGGAACTTTGAAGTCGGCGTGGCCGGTGCAGGCTTTCTGGCACTGGCAGTTATGATCTTTGGTCAGTGGAAGCCCTTCCACATCTTTGGCGCGGCCATGTTCTTTGCCGTGTTCAAGAGCCTTGCCAACATCGCAGACTCCACCTTCCTCGCACAGCTGCACTGGTCCAGCAACATCTATAATATGATGCCCTTCGTGGCCTCCATGGTCATTCTGGCCTTTACCTCAAAGAACAGCATGGCACCCAAGGCCGAGGGTATCCCCTACGACAAGGGCTCCCGTTAAGCGCTTTTGCTAAAAATCCATAAAATCAGGGCATCCGCAGCCATCAACGTGCTGCGGATGCCTTTTTTGTACGGGAGATGGCACATTTTATCCATGTATTTGCCGGTAGAAAATAGCATTTTTGCTTGTAAAATACAACGAGATATGTTATCATTAAAGAACAAATGTGTATCTATAGGAACCCGGTGTACATTTCTTGCACTGCGGAAAAACAAGAAAGGTGAGTTTCTCTATTATGGACGAAAAAACAACTATGGGACAGTCGCTCCGGAACATGGAGGACGAAGAGACCATTGATCTGATGGAACTGGCGCGCCTGCTGTGGGCGCATGCTGTGCAGATCGTGGCAGCAGCTGTTGCGGCAGCGCTGATCTGCCTGCTGGTGTGTATGTTTGCGCTTACACCCAAGTATCAGGCTTCCATCAACATGATCGTGAACACCCGGCAGGACACGACCACTACTTTCACCAGTGATAACTTCAACTCGGCTAAGAACCTGATCAGCACCTATGCGGTCATCATCAAGGGCAACACCGTGCTGAACGAGGTCATTGATGAGCTGGATCTGGACATGACCTACGCCGAGCTGTACGACATGGTGGATGTTGCCGATGTGGACGCTACCCAGATCATGAAGATCACGGTCACCGATACGGATGCAGAGCGTGCGGGCGAGATCGCCCAGACGATCTCCGAAATCGTGCCCGACGTGCTGGTGGAAAAGGTGGAAGCCGGTTCCTGCAAGACGGTGAGCGATGTGTCTATCAACCCCAACAAGGTGTTCCCCCAGACCAAGAAGTACGTTGTGCTGGCCGGTCTGCTGGGCGCTGTGGTGGTGTGCGGCGTGCTGGTGCTGGCACACCTGCTGCACGATACCATTGTGGATGACGAAGATGTTCAGAAGAAGCTCGGCCTGCCCGTGCTGGGCCTGATCCCGGAGGTGTAAGACGATGTGGAATCTGTTTAACAAAAAGAACAAAACTGACGGCGAGCACCGTACCCTGCAGCTGATCACCGATAAGGGGATGCCCTTTGGCTATGTGGAGGCCTACAAGTCTCTGCGCACCAATCTGGACTTTATGGCGGGCTCCATGGACGTGCACACGCTGGTCATCACCAGTACCGTGCCGGAGGAATCCAAGAGCAATGTGGCGGTCAATCTGGCGATGACGATGGCCGAAAGCGGCAAAAAGGTGGCTCTGGTGGATTGCGACCTGCGCAAGCCGGTGCTGCACCGCTATCTGAAGGCCGGTCACAACGTAAAGGGCGTTTCCAACGTGCTGTCCAACCAGTGCACGCTGGACGAGGCTTTGCAGGAGCTGAAGGAAATGAACATGACCTTCCTGCCCGCAGGCACCCCGCCGCCGAACCCCTCCGAGATGCTGAGCCAGCCGCAGATGCAGGCTATGGTGGATACTCTGCGCCAGAAGTTCGATTTTGTCATCTTTGATGCACCCCCGGTGTCGGTGGTCACCGATGCAGCCGTCATCGGCCGCTATGTGGATGGCTCCATCTTTGTAGTGCGCTCCGACTACGCCCCCACCGATGCGGTGCGCGGCGCAGTGAAAAAGCTGCAGGATGCCGGTGTCCGGGTGCTGGGCAGCGTGCTGACCCGATACGACATGAAGAAGGCACTCAAGGGCTCCAGCTACGCATACAGCTATGCTTACAACTACAACTATGCCTACGGCAAGCAGGATGCCACTGCCGGTAAATAATAAGGAAGCATTGTTATGACCGATCTGCATTGTCACATTCTGCCCGGCATGGATGACGGCGCAAAGGATACGGCAGTCTCGCTGGAGCTGCTGCGCAGGGAATATGAGGATGGTGTGCGCAACATCGCGTTCACCAGCCACTTCAACAGCGAACGCACCACGGTAGAAGCCTTTACGGAAAAGCGGCAGACTGCCTTTGAACAGCTGACCGCCGCACTGGAAGGGCAGCCTATGCAGTTTGATTTCAAGCTGGGAGCAGAGGTGTTCTTCTCTCCCGGTCTGTGCGAGCTGGACACCCGGGCGCTGTGCATGGGGGACACCGCCTATCTGCTGCTGGAGTTTCCCACCACCCACAAGCCGCATTTTATTCGGCAGACCCTGTACAATTTGCAGCAGCAGGGCATCGTGCCGTTGATCGCGCATATCGAGCGCTACCCCTATGTGCTGGAGGATCCCACTCTATTGTACGACTGGGTAGCCGCCGGTGCCTATGCACAGATCAACGTGGGCACCCTGCTGGAACCCAAGCTCTGCAAAAAGCTGTGCAAGTTCATCCAGTGGGGACTGGTTCATGTCATCTCCACCGATACCCATTCCCCGGACAAGCGCCCGCCACACATGGCACAGGGCGTGCAGCAGCTGGAAAAGCTGCTGGGTAAGGAAACTGCCGCCCGCATCGTGCACAACGGCGATGAGTTGTTCCACGATCAGGAGCTGGACGCTGTGACCCTGCATCAGCCCAAAAAGTTTTTGGGTAGATGGGTCTGATCCTATTACAAGGAGAAAACTGCCCGGGCGGAGGAGTACTCTGCCCGGGCAGCGGATTTTGGTATGAAGAAAAATAAGGTCCTGAAAATCGTATTGATCGTGCTGGGTGCGCTGGTGGTTCTGCTGGCAGCAGCAGTCCTTGGGGTGCTGTTCTATCTCCACAGTATGGCAGCCGGTCTGCCGGAAACCCTGCCGGATGCCCCGGCGGACAGTACACAGCTCACCCTAACGGATGAAGATCTGGATAAGCTGCTCAGCGGCGAGATCACGCTGGAAGAACTGACCGACGAAGCCGCTGCGTCCAACAGTGGGGAACAGGAAGCATCAGCCAGTGCTCCGCAGGAGGACGCGGGCGCTGCTTCGGCCCCGGAAGGTTCTTCTGCTTCTTCGGGGAGCGCTGCCTCCCGGACGGAGAGCAGCAGCACAGCGTCCTCCTGCAAGCAGGAGACTGCCGGTGCAGCCAATTCCGGTACAGAAAAACCGGCGTCCTCTTCCAGTAAACAGGAAGCCGCTTATGAAAAAGAGGTCAAGGCGTTGCTGCAGCAGCTGTACAGCGTTAAGGCGCGTGCCGAGGCAGAACTGAACAGCTGCATTGCCGGAGCAAAAGCAGAGTTCAAGTCGCTGCCGGAGTCTCAGCAGACACAGGCACGCAAGGTCTCCATCGTACTGGCAAGAAGCGGCAGACTGTATGCGATGCAGGCGTCCTACGATAAGGAAGTGGCGAGCATCGTCAGCCAGATGCGCGCCATTCTGACCGCCAACGGCCAGAGCACCGCATTGGCAGATCAGGCGATGGCCTCCTATAAAGCACAGAAGAGCGCCATGTACTCCCAGCTGACCGCAAAACTGTACTCCTGACCCGCAAAACGACCCATGACCACCCGCAACTGTTTCTCCGAGCACTGACTGTACCGGAAAAAGGCTGCGGGTGGCTTTGTTTTGCCGTTTTTGCTGCAATATGGAGAAAAATACTAACGGTATGGATGGATGGTTCCGGGGCAGAGACACTGCTTTTTGCACCGACAGGGGAGGGCAGATTGTACGCACCAACGGAACAATCAACCCAAAAGCCGAAGAAGTAGCACTTTTACCTACAAATATACAGAAAATTTGTATAAAGTATAATATTTCGCTCATGCTTTGCTAAAATGAAGTGAATTATTTTCATGTAAATTGACAAAATCCGTGGTTATCCTTATAATATATAGAGTGTTTCTCGGGTATGGACGATGGTGTTTATGCGACCGCAAGATGCCATCGTTTTATTATTCGCTTTTTCTGTCCGTGTGCCAAGGACAGACGTCCGCTATGTGTGAGGCTGGCAGACTGCGGGAAAGTATGGCTCGGCCTGAGAGCAAAAATAGTAATTCATTGATAGGATTGGAGTGGCATCAAACGATGGCAAAGTACATCATCAAGCGTGTCGCAATGGGTATCTTCAGTATCTTCATTGTGGCCACGGTTACCTTTTTTGTCATGAACCTGGTCCCCGGTGGCCCGTTCGTGGCAGAAAAGTCCATCAGTGCCGCTGCTCAGCAGGCTCTGGCCGAAAAGTATGGCCTGGATAAGCCGCTGGGTGTGCAGTACGTCAACTACATGGAGAGCCTTCTGCACGGCGATCTGGGTCTGAGCCTGCGTCAGCGCGGACGTACCGTGAACCAGATCATCGCCAGCAAGCTGCCGGTGTCCTGCCGTCTGGCAGGCATTGCAGTGGTTGTGGCTCTGTGCGTGGGCATCCCGCTGGGCTGCATTTCCGCTTACAACCGCGGCAAGTGGCTGGATAACGTTATTATCGTGTTTGCTACCTGTGGCATCGCGATCCCCAGCTTTATTTCCAGCGTGCTGCTATTGTACCAGTTTGGTATGAAAATGAAGGTGCTGCCCACCGTTGGTCTGAACAGCGCAGCCGCCTATATCATGCCGGTCACTGCACTGGCCATCTATCCCTCGGCTTATATCACCCGTCTGATGCGCTCCAGCCTGCTGGACGTTATGGGTCAGGACTATATGCGCACTGCCCGCGCAAAGGGCGTGTCCCAGTTCATGATCCTGTTCAAGCACGCACTGCGCAACGCCATTCTGCCTGTCATCACCTACGTCGGCCCCATGCTGGCCAGCCTGATGACCGGTTCTTTCGTGGTGGAAAAAATCTTCTCCGTGCCCGGTCTGGGCCGCGACTTCGTGTCTGCGATCACCAACCGTGACTACACCATGATCATGGGCACCACCATCCTGCTGTCCAGCATGGTCATCATTGCAAACGTGATCGTGGATATCCTTTATAAGATCATCGACCCGCGCATCAAGCTGCAGTAAGAGAAAGGAGCGATTTTCATGGAAAACATTAAAAAGAATCCGCTCAGCCTGCAGCTCAACGCGGAGGATTTTCTGCCCGCCAGCAATGAGGAAAAGCAGAGCCTGGTGGTCATGCGCGAAAGCGTCAACTTCTGGAAGGACGGTATCCGCCGCCTGAAGAAGAACAAGATCGCCATGGTCAGCTTTGTGTTCATCATTGCCATTGCCATCTTTGCCTACCTGCTGCCCGCCGTCTGGCCTTACAGCTACTCCGAGCAGATGAAGGGCAGCAACAACCTGAAGCCCTTTGAGTACTCTGCTTCCGAGCAGGCACGTATCGACGCAGGCGAAAAGGTGTTCCCGCACATTCTGGGCACCGACCGTATGGGCCGTGACTTCGCTGTGCGTATCATGATGGGCACCCGCGTCAGCCTGTCTGTCGGTCTGATCGCTTCTGTGCTGGTGCTGATCATCGGCGCCACCTATGGTGCGGTTGCGGCCTTTGCCGGCGGCTGGGTGGACAATATCATGATGCGTATTACAGATATTCTGTACACCATCCCCGATATTCTGCTGATCATCCTGCTGGGCATGGCTCTGAAAGATCCGCTGGATGCACTGGCTACCAAGCCCGGCTTCAAGTGGATGCAGACCCTTGGCCCCAACATGATCTCCATCTTCATCATCTTTGCTCTGTTGTACTGGGTCGGCATGGCGCGTATCGTCCGCAGCCAGATCCTGATCCTGAAGGAGAGCGAGTACGTTACCGCTGCCCGCGCACTGGGCGCATCCAGCGGCCGTATCATCAAAAAGCATCTGCTCACCAACTGCATCGGTACTCTGATCGTTACCACCACCCTGCAGATCCCGGCTTCCATCTTTACCGAGAGCTACCTGAGCTTCATCGGTCTGGGCGTTGCAGCCCCGCTGCCTTCTCTGGGTTCTCTGGCTACCGATGCCGTCAAGGGCATGAACACCTACCCCCATCTGCTGATCGCCCCCGCACTGATGATCAGCGTGATGATCCTTGTGTTCAACCTGTTCGGCGATGGCCTGCGCGATGCCTTTGACCCGAAGCTGAAGAATTGATGAGGTGAACAGAAATGAGCGAGAAAATTCTTGATATCAAAGATGAACGCCTTTCTTTCTTCACCCCTGCGGGCGAAGTAAAGGCACTGAACGGCGTTTCCTTTACCATGAATCAGGGCGACGTTCTGGGCGTTGTGGGTGAGTCCGGCTCCGGTAAGTCGGTCACCGCCTACTCCATTATGGGCCTGACCGCTTACCCCGGCAAGCTGGTGGGCGGCAAGGTGTGGTTCAACGGCCACGAGATCGAGAACATGAAGGAGAAGGACTTTCGCAAGATCCGCGGCAACGAGGTCTCCATCATCTTCCAGGATCCCATGACCAGCCTGAACCCCGTGTACACCATCGGCAACCAGATCGTGGAGGTCATCCGCCTGCACACCGATAAGAACAAGGCCGATGCATGGGCACGCGCCAAGGAGCTGCTGGAGCTGGTTGGCATCAATGAGCCTGAGAAGCGCTTGAAGCAGTACCCCCACGAGCTGTCCGGCGGTATGCGCCAGCGCGTGATGATCGCGATTGCACTGGCCTGTGAGCCCAAGCTGCTGATCGCTGACGAGCCCACCACCGCACTGGACGTGACCATTCAGGCACAGATCCTTGAGCTGATGCAGGATCTGCGCAAGAAGCTGGGCATGAGCATCATCATGATCACCCACGATCTGGGCGTTGTGGCTTCCATGTGCGAGAAGATCGCCGTCATGTACGCCGGCCACATTGTGGAGTACGGCACCACCGACGAGATCTTCTACCAGCCGGGTCATGAGTACACCAAGGGTCTGATCAACTCCATCCCCAAGCTGAACACCGCAGAGCACGAGCGCCTTGTGCCCATCGAGGGCACCCCTGTGGACCTGCTGAATCCGCCGGCCGGCTGCCCCTTTGCGCCCCGCTGCAAGAACTGCATGAAGATTTGTCTGAGCAAGATGCCCCCGCGCACCGAGCTCAGCGATACCCATTATACCTACTGCTGGCTGCAGCAGAAGGCTGCATTTGAGAAAGGGGAAAAGGCAGAATGAGTGAACACAAGACGCTGGTCGAAGTCCAGCACCTGCAGCAGTATTTCCCCGCCGGCGGTGTGGGCAAGAACCGCAAGTACGTTCAGGCTGTGGATGACGTAAGCTTTGCCATCCGCAAGGGCGAGACCCTTGGTCTGGTAGGTGAATCCGGCTGTGGCAAGACCACCACCGGCCGCACCCTGCTGCGCCTGTACGAGCCCACCGGCGGTAAGATCTACTATGACGGCAACCTGCTGTTCGATAAGGACAACAAGATCGCAGTGGATATGCTGCCCTACCGCCGCCGTATGCAGATCGTTTTTCAGGATCCCTACGCAAGTCTGGATCCCCGCATGACCATTGGCGACATCGTGGGTGAGGGCATTGACATCCATCATCTGGCTGAGAACGAAAAGGACCGCCACGATAAGATCATCGCCCTGCTGGAGCGCGTTGGTCTGAACAGCGAGCACGCAAACCGCTACTGCCACGAGTTCTCCGGCGGTCAGCGTCAGCGCGTGGGCATTGCCCGTGCACTGGCCGTGAACCCCGAGTTCATCGTTTGTGACGAGCCCGTTTCCGCACTGGACGTTTCCATTCAGGCACAGGTCGTCAATATGTTTGAGGATCTGCAGCAGGAGATGGGTCTGACCTACCTGTTCATCGCCCATGACCTGAGCGTTGTCAAGCACATCTCCAACCGCATCGGCGTGATGTATCTGGGCAAGATGGTGGAGCTGGCCGACAGCTACGAGCTGATCACCCACAGCATCCACCCCTACACCCGCAGCCTGATCTCCGCAATTCCGGTGGCAGACCCCATTACGGCTCGCCAGTCCAAGCGTATCGTGCTGCAGGGCGATGTGCCCAGCCCCCTGAACCCGCCGTCCGGCTGCCGTTTCCGCACCCGCTGCCCCTATGCAGACGAGCAGTGCGCCAACGAGGTGCCCGAGTTCAAGGAGGTCTCCACCGGCCACTGGGCAGCATGCCATCACCTTGACCGCGTGAAGTGAGAACACTTTACTCTAGTAAAAGATGAAAACAATTCAACTGTGCGCTGAAATGTTGTCACAAAATGGTTACAGTCTTGCAAAGAGGCTTGTAACCAAAGTGTAAACGCATTATAATCATTCGTGTTCCTCCGGTGTACATTTGCACCGGATCGAATATAGAGGCGGCTGGGGGAACCTGGCACACTCAAATTTGATATAAGGGAAGGATATTATTATGAAACGCATTTCTCGTCGTAATTTCCTCAAGGTTGCAGGCGTGGGTGCCGCTGCTCTGGGTCTGGCAGCCTGTGGCGGCAGCAAGTCCGGTTCTACCGCAACCTCCGGCACTGCTTCTTCCGCTGCTGGCTCTTCTACCGGCAGTGTCAACACCGCTGGCTTCACCGTCGAGTACGGCCCCAACCCCGAGACTCTGGATCCCTCTTTGAACAGCGCTGTTGATGGCGCCAACACCATCATCACCATCTTCGAGCCCCTGCTGATCATCAACGAGAACAACGAAGTTATTGGCGGCCAGGCTGAGAGCTGGGAAGAAAGCGAGGATGGCCTGACCTGGACCTTCACCATGCGTGACGGTTTGAAGTGGAGCGATGGCACCGACCTGACCGCTAAGGACTTTGAGTACACCTTCAAGCGTATGGTCAACCCCGACACCGCAGCTCCCTACGCAGCAACCTGCCTGGGCATGATCGATGGTTTTGACGCAGCACAGGCCGGTGATACCGATGCTCTGAACGTCAAGGCAAGCGACGACGGCAAGACCCTGACCATCGTGCTGTCCTATCCCTGCTCCTACTTCGACAAGATGGCTGCTTTCGCATCCATGAGCCCTGTGCAGCAGGCTACCGTTGAGGCCAACGGCGATGCATGGTGCACCTCCGCTGAGACCTTCGTCTCCAACGGCCCCTACATGATCACCGAGTGGACTCCCTCCGAGCGTATCGTTCTGTCCAAGAACCCCAACTATGTTGGCGGCTGGGATAGCTCCAAGATCGTTTCCGACAGCATCACCCTGCTGCTGCTGGAGGACTCTTCCGCTGCCTTCGCTGCTTACAACAGCGGCGAGGCTGTCCTGATCAAGGACGTGCCCACCGACGAGATCCCCAGCCTGACCAAGGCAGAGGACGGCGGCGACTTCTATGTTGACACCATTCTGGGCACCTACTACGTCAGCATGAACCTGCAGCGCGATGCTTTCCAGGATGTCAAGGTCCGCAAGGCTCTGGCTCTGGCTATCGACCGCGACTACGTTGCCAACACCATCATGCAGGGCACCTACTCTGCTGCTTCCAACATTGTCGGCCCTGGCATCGTGGACGCGCAGGGCTACTTCTACGACAACGCAAACGGCGGTTCTCCCTACATTGCTGATGACTACGAGGCAAATATGGCCGAGGCTAAGAAGCTGCTGGAAGAGGCTGGCTACCCCAATGGCGAGGGCTACCCCACCATCGAGTACAGCACCAACGATTCCGGCTACCATGTGCCTCTGGCAGAGTACCTGCAGCAGACTTGGGGCGATCTGGGCATTACCCTGACCATCAACAAGATGGAGTGGTCCTCCTTCACCCCCGCTCGTCGTGCAGGTGAGTACGATGTTGCCCGTAACGGCTGGGTCATGGACTACAACGATCCTTCCAACATGATCGAGTTGTTCTCCACCGACAACGGCAACAACGATGGTAAGTACTCCAACGCTGACTTCGATGCTGCTATGGAGGCTTCCAAGGTTGCTGATGTCACCGAGCACTTTGCACAGCTGCATAAGGCTGAGGACATCCTGATGGAGGATATGGGCTGCATCCCCGTTGCTTACTACAACGACTTCTGGCTGCAGACCGCTTCTCTGAAGGGCACCTGGCACAGCCCCTACGGCTACTGGTACCTGCAGTACGGCTACATCGAGGAATGATCTCCTCCCTGTGCTGTGCAGCGTAAGCTGAACCGTATACTATAAGCACCAAGCACCCCGCTGACCGGAAACGGTTGGCGGGGTGCTTTTTTGCTGTTATCCTGAAAAAAGACGAGTGCTCGGTTTTGCCGAGCACTCGTCTTTTATATGTAAACCAGATTGAAAAGGTACCATGTACTTACACCGCAGCCATGGCGGCCAGAACGCTCTGCCAGCTCTTGCTGCGTGCGGCAGGCACCGGGGCGGGACGGGCGCGCCGTGCAGCCGGGGCAGTATGACCGGTCGCAGAGGATACCGTCAGGGCAGGGGAGGGGCAGAAGAACACAGCCGTATCCTTTGCCAGCCACTGCGCAGCCAGTGCAGCGGCCTGCGGGTCAGACTGCAATGCGCGGCGCTCGTTCCCGGCCAGAAAATCAGCCAGCCAGTACAAAATTGCGGCCAGCGGCAGGCAGGGGGAAGCGTCCTGATTCCAGTAGCTCCAGCGTGCGCCGCAGCCAAGGTGACTTTCCACCGTGATCTGTGCACCGGTGCGGGCATTCTGCGGGATGGAGCCAACATAGTTGGTCCCGGCGCGCTGCCCAAGCTCCTCCACAAGGCGCTGGGTGCGGGCAGCATTCAGCCGATCCTCCCGGCAGTAGGCGCGGAAGTCGGTCTGGCTCAGCAGGCTGTCGGCACTGGACGGAAAACGCCCGGTCAGCTGACCCTCCGCATTGTGGCACAGCTGCCAGCCCTTGCGGAACAGCTGAAAATTCAGGCAGCGCCGCCCCATGGTGGAATAGCACACAAGGGCACTCTGCTCCCCGGGCAGCTGTTTTACTTCAAGATAGGCATCGTTGCCGCAGGTGTCCTGCAAACGGACGGTAAGCAGCAACTGTGCACCGGCGTGCTGGGTGGACATGGCGTTGTGCATGGCGTCAAAATAACGGGAAGCATCCATGATTGATCTCCTTCCTGAAAGCAAACAGCGAAACGTTGTAAAAGCACCAGCCGGGTGATCGGGCCGACAGGCTGCATAAAACTTCTCTGAACGTAGTATAGCATACTTTTAAATAAAAAACAACTGTAAGTTTTCCAAAATGACAAACTTTTGCAAAAATTTGTGGCACAGAGCGAACAAAGGTTCAAAGTATGGTTGTGCTTTGAAATAAACGGTTGTAAAAAACGCCCCCTGCGGGAGTAGCTCCGGCCTTAGTCGGTAGCTCCCGCAGGGGGCGTTTTTTATCTTCAATCGCCAAGTTCCCGAATCTCGTTCTGGATCAGCCGTCCGGCAGCGCGGGCAAGCTGATCCATGCCGCGGATACGCGCCATATTTTTGCCGTAGATCTGCGTGGCGGCACCGGCGTTGCTGTCCTCGCCCATAAAAACAGCAGACACCCGCACGCCTTGCCGCTGCAAGGTGCGCACCTGCGCGGCGGTATCGGCTACACCGGCGGCGTCCTCGTAGGCGCAGCCCAGAGGATTCTGTGCCGTGGGCGGGATGCGGCGGCTGTCGTTGGGGCTGGCATCGGTCAGCAGGATCATCAGGTGGCGCTGGGCGGGGCCGGGGGCATACCGGATCAAATCACCTGCTGCCCGCAGTGCCAGACCGTCCCGGTTCCAGCCCGAGGCGAAGTAACGGAAGATATTCTGCCGGTTTTTGTCTGCAAAGCCTTTCAGCACCCGCAGCACCGTGTAGCCACGCAGGCTGCTGAAGGCGCTTACCCGCACCGGAATGCCGCAGTTGGCCAAGCTTTCGGCCAGAATGGCACCCTGCGCCGCGATCACCTCCTGACAGTGCAGGCGGGAGGCGGAAGCGTCCAGCAGCAGATCCACCGTAAAGGCAGGGCAGTTTTCCTCCTCCGGGCACAAAAACACCCGGTCGTCGTTCAGGTAAGGGGCGCGCCACACCCGCCCGGCGCACAGGTCGCCGCTGCGCGCCACCCGCTGGTCGGGCTGCTGATGCACCAGAATGCAGTTGCGGATCTGCTCGGTAAGGCGCAGTACAACACTTCGATGCAGCTCCTGATTTTTTGCATAGTAGGCGCGGTTGCGCTCGGCCTGCAATTCTGCTTGCTGTGCCAGTTGCCGCGCCTCCGGGGTGGGTGCCTGCGCCGGGCTGGGCACTCCGGCGCTGAACCACAAATGACAGCCCAGATGCACTCCGGTGCACAGCTCCTGCTCGGCCTTGTGCAGCTGTTCCGGCGGGTAGAAGCAGCGCCCGAAGCAGCTTTCAATGTAGGCGCGGTCCTGCGCGGCGCGCTGCTTCAGGGTAATGTTTGCCCGGCGCTTGTCCACCGCCAGCCCGCTGCCGGTGGCATCCACCGCACCGGAATGCTCCACCGTCACCCGGTCGGTCTTGATCATCTGGGTGGGCATGGTTTTGGTGGCAAGCTTTGCCCAAAAGCCTTGCAGCCGCAGATGCAGCGCGGGCTTCTGGCGTACCTCGCCGTCAAACAGGGCAAATTTTGCAAACAGCGCCAGCAGGTCGTTTTTGAGCTGTGCTGGTTCCGGTACAGTTTCCGGTTCCAGCGCGGCAGCAAGGCTGCTCTCGTAAGGGGTCATGACCGGGGCGGTGCGTCCCAGAACCTTGCGCCAGCGGGCGGCCTGCATGGTGTACACCAGCTGGTTCTTCGCCATCCACTCCTGCCGCGAAAGCTTGTACTGGATGGCAAAAAAGTAGTCCGCGTGAGCAAACCGCAGCGCCTCCAGCACCGGGCGGCGGGGCAGCTCCAGCCGGTAGGCTGCGTTTTCTAAGTACAGCCACGCCATATCGTCCAGCATGGGCTGGCGCACATCGCCCTCCCAAGCAGAAAAAATGTCCCGGATCAGCGCGTCACCGTAGTATTTGTGCACCAGCCCTACGATGCAGTTCATGTAAAAATCAATGGTGCCGTCCGTGTTGCGGGCCAGAAACAGCGGCTCAAAACCGTAGGCTCCGGCAGCGGCCCAGACCTGATTGGCCGCGCGCCGCTCCTGCGCGGTGTAGCTTTGGGCGTCCATCAGGCAAACAGCTTTCCGGCATCCAGCTTGGCCGGGATGCGCGCGGCGATCACGTCCCGGATCAGCCCCTGCTCGTAGGAGTCAAAGGCCTTGTTGGTGATGCCCATATCCAGCGCCGCCCCGGCCGGGATGCCCCGCCGAATCAGCCGCAGCGCGTCCAGCATACCGCGCAGATCCAGCGCTTTGGTGGAAATTTCTGCACTGTCGCATTTTTTCTGCAGGTCCAGAAACAGCAGCGCAAACTGATGCACATATTTTGCGGTAAGATCCGGGAACTGCGCCCGCAGCAGCTTTTCCAGATTATCTTGGGTGATGGTGGGCATCTGCACCACCGCAAAGCGAGAGGTCAGCGCCTCGTTCAGCTCCCGGGTGCCCGCGTAGCCGTAGTTCATGGTGGCAATAAAGCGGGTCTCCTCGGCCAGCGGGATGCGGTCGTAACCGGGTACGTCGATGGCGCGGCGGAAGTCCAGCACCGCGTGCAGCACCGCCAGCGCCTCGTTTTTGGCCATGTTGATCTCGTCCAGCACACCAAAGCCGCCGCACTGTGCGCAGCGGTACACCGGCCCGGGACGGAACACCACCTGCCCGCCCGCAAAAGTATCCATGCCGATGAGGGAGGCGGCGTCCATGTTTACATGAAAGGAGATGTCCCACGCGGGGCGGCCAAAGGCAGCGGCAAGGTTTTCGGCCAGCACGTTTTTGCCGGTGGCCTTGCCGCCGGCCAGCAGCAGGTTTTCGCCGCAGAGGAGGGCTGCCAGCGCCTGCTCCCACACCTCTTTGCCGTAGTAGGTAAAGGCAGGGGCGGGGATGCGCGGGCGCAGCGCCTCGCTGAGCGGATGGGCGGCGCGGTATTCCTGCACCGCCGTAAGCAGGGCGGGGTCCACCCCTTCCTGCCGTAAGGTATCCAGAATATCCGACATTTGTACAAACACCTCGATCTTGTGACCGGGCGGGAATGAACTGCCCGGTTTTCAGCCTTATCATAGCACAATCGCGGGCATTTGTGTAGGGGGCGTGCGGGGTAAAAAAGCAAAGAGGGGCAACCCCGAATGGGGCTGCCCCTCTTCACATGAAAAAGAAGAAAAGAAGAAACGCTTAGAGTATGCCGGGGAACTGCGCTTTATCAGGCGTTCTCCAGACCTGCCATCTGCTTGACGGATTTGATGGCAAAGGTCAGGGTACGGCCACAAGCGGTGCCGCCCATGACGCAGGGGTAGTTGTTCTGGAAGAAGCTACCGGACATATCGCCGGTAATGTACAGGCCGGGAATGGGCTCGTTGTTGCTATCCTTCGCCTGGCAGTTTTCAGTGATGGAAATACCCTGCATACTGCACAGCAGAGAGGCACCCAGCCAGCAGCCGTAGAAGGGCGCGGTGCGGATGGCGCTCAGGCGGCTTGCAGGCTTGCCGAAGTCCTCGTCGTTCTGCTTGTCGTACAGCTCGTTGTAGCGGGCAACGGTGGCTACAAAGTTGTCCTTGTCAGCACCGGTAAAGCCCATCTTGTCGGCAAGCTCTTCAATGGTGTCCGCCTTCATGATCAGGCCCTCACCCTCGTACTGCTCCAGCTGACCTTCCATCATGCCGGGGATGTAACGGGTCAGTGCAGAGCAACCGATGGTGTGGAAGCGATCTACGTCGCTGCGGAAGTTTGCATCGTGGATCATGGCATAAACGTGCCCCGGCTGCTGGAAAGAAGCATGGGAGGCATTGTCGTATTCCTGACTTTCGTTCATAAAACGCTCGCCATGGCGGTTGACCTTCAGGAAGGGCTGGCTGCCGGGGTTGTACTGACCCACAGTGCCGGGGAAGGCCTTGCCGCCAAAGGCAGAGCCATTGTCCACATAACCGGCATCCACACCGGGTGCCACCAGACCGCGGTCGAACAGCACGGGAGCAGGCTCTGCATCCAGATGTGCACCTGCCCAGATAGCGGCGCGGATACCATAGCCTTTGTCAGCAGGGGTATAGGAGCAGGCGGTGGTCACGCTTGTGCCCAGCGGGTCCAGCTGCTCCATCATGTAGGGATTGCCTGCATAGCCGCCACAGGCCAGCAGTACGCCCTTGGCTGCGTTGATGCGGATGAAGTGGTCGTCGGCAGTGCTCTGGGCGATAACGCCGGTGATGCGGCCGTCGGCATCCTTTTCCAGCTTGGCAAGGCCGGTGTTAAAGTCGATGCTGTAGCCCTTGCTCTCGATATACTCCTGAAATACCACATTGCGGGGCTTTTCGGCGCTGCTGTAGTCGACTTGCTGCACAGGGAACATCAGCTTGCTCTGGCTCACCTGCGTATCATCCGGCCATTTGGCTTCATCGCCGGAGGTCAGGTTGCATACATAGTTGTAGGGCTCGCTTTCCAGAATGCCGGAAACAAAATCGTGCATGGCGGCAGACTCATTGATCCAGGTCTTAACTACGCGCTGGTCGCAGCGACCGCCCATGGAGCGGGAGATCTCGCTCAGCAGCTCGGCGCGGTCAACAGGAGCGATGCCCTTTTTCTTTGCTTCGCTGCTGTCGATGGTGCCGTACCAGTGGCGGGTATCCATAACGGCAGAATTCTGCTCGATGATGCGGAAGTTCAGTCCGTTCTGTGCAGCATAAGCGGCTGCGCACATACCGCCGTTGCCAGCGCCCACAATGACGATATCGGTATCCCATGTCTCGGTGATGGAAGCCTCGTCGATGTCAGGCTCTTTGCCCAGCCAGTCGTTCTCATCGCCGGTGGGCAGCTGCACGCTGGAGACCACGGCCTCGCCCTTTGCCTGTGCGTAGCAGCTCTTGGCGGCCTTCATCACGGCATTGGAGGTGACGGTAGAGCCGGAAACGCCATCGATCTCGGCAGAACCGGCAGCCATCAGCTGCTCGCGCAGCTCATCGGCAGCGGCAGCGCCGTAGGAAGCGGTCTCGCCGGAGGTGTCCACCACCACGTCGGTGACAGCGCTGTCAGAGAAGGTCATGGTGACCTTGACGGTGGAGGAGATGCCCTCGGCAGTGCCCTCGTAGGTGCCGGGGATGTACTGGCCGGCAGCACCGGAAGTGGAAGCGGAAGCAGAGCCGGAAGCGGCATTGCAGGCAGCCAAAGCACCAGCGGTCACACCGCTCATGGCGGCAGCAGCGGCGATCTTGATAAAGCCCTTACGGGAGATTTTGTTCATAGGTACGCTCTCTTTCTTTTTTCTCTTCTTGTTTTCCTTCTTGTTGTGCAGCAAGGTGAAGGCCACTTTGCTGAATCCTTAACAATTGTAGCGTAGAAGGGTGCTGTTTACAATTCAAGTTTATTATATTATAATTAAGAAAAACCTAATGTATTGTAGGAGGAAGGAAAGAATGAACCAGAGCGCGATGGCGGGCTTTGTAAAGATCGTGGAGCTGAACAGCTTTTCTGCGGCGGCAGAGGCGCTGTATCTTTCACAATCGGCACTTTCGCAGCAGATCCGCACGCTGGAAGGGCAATTGCAGTTTGAACTGTTCCAGCATGTGCCGCGCCGTGTGGTGCTGACCCCGGCGGGATGGGATTTTTACCCCAAGGCAAAGCAGCTGCTGGAATTGTACAATGAGGCGGTGCATCATGCGCAGGCAGTAAAGCTGAATGCAAATCCACCCAAACGGCATCTACTGATCGGACATCAGAATATGCCGCTGCAAATGCTAGGCTTTGACCTGTTTGCCGCTACAGGGGAGTTGAGCAACCGCTTTTCTCCTATAATGCACCGCTGTGCCAGCAGAAAGGATGTCTGGAGGGCGTTGCTGAATGATGAGATCGATCTTTCGTTGCAGATCGAGTGTGCAGAGATTGCGGCGCGAGGCTTGCACTTTTATCCGGCAGTGTATATGCCAGAGATCGGCGTCCCATTTCATACGCCGCCGGAGGTGCCCCGTGGATATATTACGCTGGAACAGGCGGTGCAGTATCGGTGGATGTTTGCAGAAACACCAGAGCAGTCACTGTATGAGACCGCATTGCTGCACGAGGCTGCGAGACAGCAGGCAGAAATCATTCGCAGCGTAAAAAGTGTACAGTATGAACTGCCCAGCCTGATGCTGACCCCGGCAGTGTACTACCGCAGACCGGATCCTTCACAGGTGTTTATTCTGGATTGGAACAAGGGAATGCGGTTTGGTATTGTTACGAAAGCGGAGCCGGACCCGGTGGTAATGGCTTATGTCCGCGCCTTGCAGCAACAGCTGCCGTCCCTCTCGGAAAAGCTGTTCGGCTTGAAGCTGGAACCGGTGGAGGAATCATAAAGAAAAGACGAAAAACCTCTCAGGCGCATTCGCGCCAGCTCTCCCGAAGGGCGAGCTCTATTGCAGCTGACCGACAGATGCTGAAAAGCTCCCCCTCTCGGGGGAGCTGGCATCGCGCAGCGATGACTGAGAGGGGAATGCAAAGAGCACCTGCTGTCCTCAGAAAGGAAGGCAACAGGTGCTCTTTTTGCAGTTATATTGCGATAACAGGTGCTTTAATCCACAACATCCTCGAACTGGCTGTTGTACAGGTCGGCGTAGAAGCCGCCGGCCTCGATCAGCTGGTCGTGGGTGCCCTGCTCCACAATGTCGCCGTCCCGCATGACAAGGATAAGGTCGGCGTCCCGGATGGTGGAAAGGCGGTGAGCGATGACAAAGCTGGTGCGGCCCTCCATCAGGCGATCCATGGCGGTCTGGATGCGCTGCTCGGTGCGGGTATCCACGCTGCTGGTAGCCTCGTCCAAAATCAGGATGCGGTTATCTGCCAGAATAGTGCGGGCAATGGTAAGCAGCTGCTTCTGTCCCTGACTGACGTTGGAGGCGTCCTCGTTCAGCTCCATCTGGTAGCCGCCGGGCAGGGTGCGGATAAAGTGGTCGGCGTTGGCGGCCTTTGCGGCGGCGATCACCTCTTCATCGGTGGCGTCAAGCCGACCGTAACGGATGTTCTCCATGATGGTGCCCTTGAACAGCCATGTGTCCTGCAGCACCATGCCAAAGCCCTCGCGCAGAGCGCTGCGGTCAAAGTCCCGCACATCGTGGCCGTTCAGGGTGATGGAACCGGCATCCACATCGTAAAAGCGCATCAGCAGCTTGACCATGGTGGTCTTGCCCGCGCCGGTGGGGCCTACGATGGCTACCTTCTGGCCGGGCTGCACCGTGCAGCTGAAGTCGTGGATAACAGTCTTGTCCGGGGTGTAGCCGAAGCGCACATGGTCAAAGGTGACCTGTCCGTCAATGTCGGCGGGGTCGGCGCGGCGGGCAGGGTTGGCCAGTTGCTCTTCCTCCGGCTCGTTCAAAAACTCGAATACCCGCTCGGCGGCAGCGGACATGCTTTGCAGCATATTGGACACCTGCGAGAGTTGCTGGATGGGCTGGGTAAAGTTTTTGACGTACTGGATAAAGGCCTGAATATCACCAATGGTGATGACCCCGTTTGCGGCAAAAATGCTGCCCACGATGGCCACTGCCACATAGCCCAGGTTGCCCACAAAGTTCATGATGGGCATCATCAGGCCGGAGAGGAACTGGCTCTTCCATGCGGATTCGTACAGCTTATCGTTGGCGGCGTTGAAGTCAGCCAGCACCACGGCCTCCCGATTGAAGGCCTTGACCACGTTGTGACCGGCGTAAACCTCTTCTACCTGACCGTTGACCACGCCCAGCGTGGCCTGCTGTGCCTTAAAGTACTTCTGGCTGAACTTGACCACCACCAGCACCAGCGCCAGCGATACCGGTAAAATCAGCAGAGCGATCAGAGTCATGTGGGGGCTGATGGAGAGCATCATCACCAGCACACCGATCATAGTGGTTACGCTGGTGATCAACTGGGTGATGCTCTGGTTCAGGCTCTGCCCCAGCGTGTCCACGTCGTTGGTGATGCGGGAAAGCACCTCGCCCACGGTGCGCTTTTCAAAGTACGCCAGCGGCAGGCGGTTGATCTTTTCACTGATCTGGCGGCGGAAGTCGTAGCAGACCTTCTGGGAAAGGTCGGTCATCAGCCAGCCCTGAATAAAGCTGAAAGCGCTGCTCAGCAGGTACATCCCCAGCAAAAACAGCAGAATGCGGGCGATATACACAAAATCAATGCTGCCGGTGCCGCGCAGCCGGGCGATCCAGCCGGTGGCAAGGGCAGTGGTGGCTTTTGCCAGCACCTTGGGGCCTGCAATGTTGAAGATGGTAGAAAGAATTGCAAACAGCATGGCTGCCGCAAGGGGCAACTTGTAGTGGCTCATGGTGCGGATGAGCTGCCGCAGCGTGCTTTTAAAGTCCTTGGCACGCTCGGTGGTGGGACGTCCGGGTCTGGGCATATCACTCACCCTCCTTTTCTGTATTCAGGGTGTCCAGCGCCAGCTCCTTCTGGCTCAGCTGGCTGCGGGCGATCTCCTGATATTCCGGGCAATTGACCATCAGCTGGGCATGAGTGCCCTTGCCCACCAGCCTGCCCTCGTCCAGTACAAGGATCTGGTTTGCGTGCAGCACGGTGGAGATGCGCTGTGCCACAATGATCACGGTGGCGTTGTCGGTCTGTGCCTTCAAAGCGCGGCGCAGCGTTACATCGGTCTTGTAGTCCAGCGCCGAGAAGCTGTCGTCAAACAGATAGACCTTGGGATTTTTGGCAATTGCCCGGGCAATGGAAAGCCGCTGCTTCTGGCCACCAGATACGTTGGAGCCGCCCTGTGCAATGGGGCTTTGGTAGCCCTCAGGCTTTGCCTCGATAAAATCAGTGGCCTGTGCAATAGCGGCGGCTTTGTGCACCTGTGCGTCGGTGATATCCTCGCCGCCGAATTTCAGATTGCTGTCAATGGTACCGCTGAACAGCACACCCTTCTGGGGCACATAGCCCAGCAGGTCGTGCAGCTGTGCCTGCGGCATCTCGCGCACGTCAATGCCGTCCACGGTCACCTTGCCGCCGGTCACATCGTAAAAACGGGGGATGAGGTTGAGCAGGGTGGATTTGCCGCAGCCGGTGGAGCCGATGATGGCGGTAGTCTCGCCGGGCTTTGCGGTAAAGCTGATGTGCTCCAGTGCATCGCTGTCTGCACCGGGGTAACGGAAGCTCACGTCCTCGAACTGCACAACGCCCTGCCAGTCGGTGTGCGCCTGTGCAGCTTTTGCGGTGGCTTTGTCCGGGTCGTGGATGGTGGCCTTGGTGCGGATGACTTCGTCGATACGATCCGCAGCCACACCGGCGCGGGGCAGCATGACGGCCACCATCGCCAGCATCAGGAAGGACATGACAATCTGCATGGTGTAGGTGATAAAGGCGATCATCTCGCCCACCTGCATGGTGCCGGCATCCATGGCCTTGCCGCCGAACCAGACGATGAGCAGGCTGGTGCCGTTCATGATCAGGGTCATAAAGGGCATCATAGCCACCATGGCGCGGTTGGTAAACAGCTGGGTGCCCATCAGTTCCCGGTTGGCCTTATCAAAACGCTGCTCCTCAAACTTTTCGCGGCTGAAGGCGCGCACCGGCATGATACCGGTCAAAATCTCGCGGCTGACCAGATTCAGCCGGTCCACCAGCTGCTGCATCACCTTGAATTTGGGCATGGCAACGCTCATCAGGAAGAGCAGCAGCAACAAAAGCAGAGCCACATCCAGCACCACGATCCACGAAAGGCCGGAGCTGTTGCCTACAACGTGCAGCACACCGCCAATGCCCAGAATGGGCGCGTAGGCCACCATGCGCAGCAGGATGACGCAGACGAACTGTACCTGCTGGATATCGTTGGTGGTGCGGGTGATGAGGGAAGCGGTGGAAAAATTCTCGATCTCTGCATTGGAGAAGCCGATGACACTGGAGAAGGTTTCCCGGCGCAGGTCACGACCGATGGCGGCGGATACCCGGGAGGCAAGGAAGCCCACGGCCACAGCCACGGCCACCATCAGCAGGGTGAGCGCCAGCATCTGGCCGCCCACCCGGAAAAGGTACTGCATCTGCACATCCCGCGCAACGCCCTGTGCCTCGTATTCCAGCTGCACCAGCAGCAAAGACTGGCTTTTCAGGTTTTCCAGCAGGGTGCTGTCCAGCTGGCTCATGGCACTGTCCAGCTGTTTTTGCAGCATACTGCGGTCAAAGCCGGGCATCTGGCTCATGGCGGCAAACTGGCTGCAAACGGTGTCCAGATCTGCTGCCGTGGGGGTGACGGTCTCGGTGTCGGTGTCCGCAGCGGCAGAGGGCATCTCGGCAAGGCCGGTCATGCCCATGCTGTTCTGCCCGGCGGAGGTGTTGGCGGCCTGTGCAGCAGCCATATACAGCACGATGTCCGGGGTGGTCACGGCATCTTCCAGTGCGGTGCGCTCGTCCTCGGTCAGGTCGGAGCGCAGCTGCAACACGCCATCGTCCTGCAGATAGTACTGGTAGGCGCTTTGCAGCTTCTGCGCATCCTCCTCGTTCATCAGCAGGCTCAGCGCGTCCAGCGTACTCTGGCGCACCGTCTGGGGCAGGGGGCTTTCAATGCCGCCCTGCTGGATGCCGGTGTCCACGATCTTGCTGGTGTAGTCCGGCAGGGCAAGGTCGCAGTACGCCTGCACGAACAGCAGTGCGAACACCACAAGGCAGACCGCCCAGTGCCGGGCCAGCTGCTTAAAGATCTTTGTCATGGTTCGTTTCTCCCTTCGGGTCAATGTTGCGCGCGGCATTTTCCGCAAGAATGGCATCCATCAGCGCGCCGCGCAGCGCGTCCATCTGGGCTGCCTGCTCAGGCTCTAACCGTGCCAGCACGCTGGCAAAGTAGTCGCGCAGAGCCTGCTCACACTGGTGGCACAGCTCATACCCTTTGGGGGTGATGCGCACCAGCGTTTTGCGGCGGTCGGCGGGGTCCGGCTCCCGCACCACGGTGCCGTCCTGCTCCATCAACCGCAGCCCGCGCGAGACCGCCGGCAGCGGCTGACGGATCTCCTGGGCAAGGTCGGAGACATAAATGGCACCGTCCTTTCCGTGGCAGTTGATGGAATGCAGCAGGCCTTCCAGCATATTAAAGTGGCATTTGGGGCAATCGGCCAGCGCCGCCCGCATCCCGGCCTTGGATGCCTTGCTCAGCTGCCCGATAAAGTGGCACATCCCCTGAAAGCTGGGAGTGCTTGGCTCGGACACAACGATCCCTCCTCGTTTGCATTTTCAAATACTTAACAGTTGTTAAGTATTAACGCCTGATAAGCATATTCCTTTTGCAGCGGGATTGCAAGAGAATAGGGAAATATTAAACAAAAATTCACAAAAAACTTGTAGGCTTTGTCAATGCGCAAATCGGCTCTCGCTGCATAGAAATAAGGGACAGGCAGAAACGGAGGGTGCGGATGGAGCAGGGATTCCAAGTGTTGTTACAGGCATTCGGCGGATTGGCGCTGTTTTTATACGGGACGGACAGCCTGTGCCGGGCGGTGCAGCAGGGAGCGGGCAGGCGGCTGCGCAGCTTGCTGGCGCGGTGCACCGCAAACCCGGTGGCGGGACTGCTGACCGGGGCGGCGGTCACGGCGGTGCTGCAAAGCAGCTCGGCGGTCACGGTCATGGTCATTGCCTTTCTGGCGGCGGGGCTGTTGCAGCTGCGGCGGGCGGTGCCGGTGGTGTTCGGGGCGAACATCGGCACAACGGTCACGGCACAGCTGCTGGCGTTCCGGGTGGAAAGCTGGCGGTATCTGCTGCTGTTTTGCGGGGTACTGCTCTGCCTGGCCTGTAAGGGCTGGCGGGGACGCTGCGTGGGTGAGACAGTGTTTGGCTTCGGACTGCTGTTCGAGGGCGTCACGGTGATGCGCAGCGCCATGGAACCGCTGCTGCAAAGCCCGCTGCTCCGGCTGGAGCTTGCCCGGGTGCAGCAAAGCCCTTTGCACGGGCTGCTGGCGGGCGTCTGCATGACCTTAACGGTGCAAAGCAGCTCTGCCACGGTGGCGCTGCTGCAAAGCATGGCGGCGCAGCCCGGGGCAGACGGCGTACACAGCCTGCTGGGGCTGACGGCGGCTATCCCCATTCTGCTGGGGGATAACATCGGCACCACCATCACAGCGATGCTTGCCGCCATCGGGCAGGGAAGAGACGCCAAGCGGGTGGCGGCAGCCCACGCCATTTTTAACCTGAGCGGAGCGGCGGTGTGCTGCGCACTGCTGCAGCCCTTTGCGGCGCTGGTGCGGCTGTGCTCACCCGCAGGGACGGAGTGCGCCATGATCGCCCGGCAGATCGCCAACGCGCATACTCTGTTCAATGTACTGTGTGCGCTGGTATGGCTGCCCCTGACCGGGCAGATGGTGCGGCTGGTCTGCGCGTTGCTGCCCGATAAAAATCGCCCGAAGGAACGGTTGTAAACCGGAGCGGGGAATGGTATACTGAAGCAGATGATACCATTATATATAAAGGATGAAATGCAATGAAACGGAAAATCGGCAGGCTGTGCATGGTGCTGGGTGCGGTGCTGATCTTATGCGCCGCCGGGCTACTGGGCTACAACCGGTGGGATGCCGCCCGGGCAGAAAAGGCTTCGCAGGAAGTATTGGGCGAACTGGAGCAGACCATGCAAAAGACCATCACGGAGCACCGGCAGGAAAACGAGACTGTAGCCCCGCAGCCTGTGCTGGACCCGGCGCAGGAGATGACCACCGTGGAGGTGGAAGGGCAGGACTACATCGGGGTGCTTTCCATCCCCGCGGCGGGGCTGGAGCTACCGGTGATGGCACAGTGGAGCTACGCCGGGCTGAAGGTCGCCCCCGGGCGGTACAGTGGCACCACCTATGCCGATGATCTGGTGATCTGCGGCCACAACTACGCAAAGCATTTCAGCCCCATCAAGTGGCTGGCGATCGGCAGCCCGGTCTATTTTACGGATGCGGACGGTCTGCGCTGGAGCTACGAGGTGGAGAGTGTGGAGACTTTGCAGCCCACCCAGATCGAAGAGATGACCACCGCCGCCGAGACGGACAGCTGGGATCTGACCCTGTTCACCTGCACCTCCGGCGGCAACGCCCGGTATGCAGTGCGCTGTGTGCGGACTGGTTATCCTGTCCGGGTGACGGACGCGGCAGAGTGATGTCGGCGCGGCGTGACGATTTGGAATGGCTTCCGCTTTGCTCTAGCCATTATCAGCGGAAAATTTGTTTTTAATTTCGGGATAGCGGAGCGTCTGCGGACGCTCCGCTATCCCATTTTCACGGGAAGGGGTCGTGACGGAAAACGGCAGCTCCGGAACCTGTTTCCTGCGGAAACGCGGCGCTGGGAGAAGATTTATTCTCAAGGAAAGCGGTTTTGACGGAAGGATGAAGGCTGCGGGGACTGCCAAAGACCCGATTTCCAAGGAAAGTGGCTGCGAACGGTGTGAGCAGACTAGGGTAGCATACGCTGCTTTTTGCGTAAAAAGTCTGCGAAAACGGTTGAAAGTCCTTTTTATGGTATCCTGATTGTGCGATACTGTGTTTACCGGGGAAGTCCCGGGTACAAAACAGATACACAGGAGGGAAACACCATGAAGGATTTTGAGTTGCGTTATGTGGGCAGTCATGTGGAGGTATACACCGGCAGTGGTGTGTTCCTGTTTTCGGCCGATACGGTGCGGGAGGCCATGGAGGAGCTGGCCGGGTAAGCGGGGATATCCTGCGCCCCGAGAAGGCACAATGTAAAATGTATGTAAAATAAAAGAAAGCTTTTGGTTTTACACCCGAAAATATGTTGCGAAATGTGTGGAAAAAGTAACTTTCCTGTAAAATAAACCTTGTTGAGACGCCCCCTTTGATGGTATAATAAAAATAAGCGGCTTCCGGAACAGTGCGGCGCTGTGCGTGCGTAAGGTTCCGGCGGCTGTGTGCTGTAAAGGATAAAAAGGGAAGTTTCATATTAGGAGTATCGTTATGGATATCACACACATTACCTCTCTGCTGGGCGGCGTTGCGCTGTTCTTGTACGGTATGTCCATCATGGGCGCCGGACTGGAAAAGCTGGCAGGCGGCAAGATGCAGGGCGTATTGCAAAAGCTTACCTCTTCCACCATCAAAGGTGTGATCTTCGGCACACTGATCACCGGCGTTATTCAGTCGTCGGCTGGTACGGTGGTTATTTGTGTCGGTCTGGTCAACTCTGGTATCATGACACTGACGCAGTCGGTAGGCGTGATCATGGGTGCAAATATTGGTACTACGGTAACAGGTCAGTTGATCCGCATGGCGGATATCTCAGGCGACAGCCTGTGGCTGACCTTGATCCAGCCCAAGACCTTTGCCCCTGTGGTGGCGTTTATTGGCTGCATTTTTTATGTGTTCCTGCGCAATGCCAAAAAGAAGAATATCGGTCAGATCATGCTGGGCTTCGGCATCCTGTTTACCGGCATGAGCCTGATGGATACCGGCGTGGCACCCCTGCGGGAGAGCGCAGCCTTTCAGAATCTGTTCGTCACTATGACAAACCCCATTCTGGGCGTTCTGGTGGGCGTGGTGGTCACCGTGATCATCCAGTCCTCTTCTGCCTCCGTGGGTATTTTGCAGGCACTGTCCAGCACAGGGCTTGTCACCTTCAGTTCTGCCATCCCCATCATTCTGGGTGCGCATATCGGTACGGCGTTTACCCCGCTGCTCACCATCGGCGGCTCTTCCAAGGATGGTAAGCGGGCCGCGCTCATCCATCTGTACTTCAATGTCATCGGCAGCGTGATCCTGCTGGCGCTGATCTATGCGGTGCAGTTTACCATCGGCATCCCCATGTGGGGCGATGTAATGAACAAGAGCTCCATCGCAAATATCCATACTTTGTCCAGCGTATGCGCCATGCTGTTGTTCCTGCCTTGCAGTGGGGTGCTGAGCCGCTTGGCGATGCTCACGGTGCCCAGCAGCGTGGAGGAAGCACAGGAGCTGAGCATGCCGGTGCTGGACGAGCGCCTGTACAAGAGCCCGGCTGTGGCTTTGCAGCAGGCTAAGAACGCGGTGATCAAGATGTCCCGCCGTGCCGCCCGCAACGTGGGTCTGGCTGCGCCGCTGCTTTTGAAGATGGACGAGGAGACCGTGAGTGCCATCAAGGTACGCGAGAACCTGATCGACCGCATGGAGGTGGAGATCACCAACTACCTGATCAAGCTGACCGACCAGGAGCTGGGCGACGACGAGAGCCACGCGGTGACCGAGCTGCTGAATTTTGTCACCGAGTTCGAGCGCATTGGCGACTATGCCGTGAACATCATGGAAAAGGCCGAGGAACTGTACGACAAGGAAGCCAGCTTCAGCGAGAGCGCCAAAAAGGAGCTGCAACTGCTGGACGCCGCATTGGAGCGCATTCTGGTTCTGACGGACGAGGCCTTTGAGAACGATGATACCCAGAAGGCTGCACAGGTGGAGCCGCTGGAGGAGATCATTGACGTGATGGTGGAGCGCCTGCGCGACCAACACATCCGCCGCCTGAAGGACGGCATTTGCTCCATCGACACCGGCGTGGTGTTCCTGGATGTGCTGAACAACGCCGAGCGTATCTCCGACCACTGCTCCAACATTGCGGTGCGCATGGTGGGCATGGAGGCCGGCGATGATTACGACTCCCACACCCTGAAAAGCATTATGCACCACAACCCCAGCAAGGACTATATGCTGGAATATGAGCAGTGCCGCAAGGAGTACCTTGTGCCGCTGGAAGAAATGGAAGCGTAAAATATTCTTTGTTTTTAAATAAGCCGGGCCTGCGGGTCTGGCTTATTTTGCGTTTTCACGCAGGAATATGCAGTAGGAGCTGCCGTATATCTTTGTAATCCCCCTTGTGAAAATGGGATAGCGGAGCGTCCGCAGACGCTCCGCTATCCCGAAATTAAAAATATATTTTCCGCTGAATATGGCCAGAGCGCAAGCGGAGGCCATTGAAAATCGTTAGCCCTGCCGGGCATTTACTCCCCCAGATCCTCCAGCAGCAAGTCCAGCTCCCGGGGGCTGTTGACCACAAGCCCGCGCTTGATGCGCAGGGCATCGTTTTCCGGCAGAAGATTGGTGTAGATACCGGTCACGCGGATCAAAGTGCCCGGGGTGCCGTCGGCGCGGCAGGTGTACACCGCCACCCGTCCGCCGCTGTCCCGCAGGCAGTAGCGGGCGGCGTTCGTCTGGGGCACTGCCTGTGCGGCAAGGCTCAGGGGAGAGGCGGGGTCGGTCTCGGACCCGGCAGGGGTTTGGGATAGCGGCAGCTTTGGCAGCGCCATCCAGAACAGACTGAATACAATGGTGAATACGCAAAGCCCGTAGAACAGGCAGGCAGACAGCTTGCGCATAAAAAACACTCCCTTCCCCCGTAAGTATGCCCCATTTTTGCGGATAGCAGACAATTTTCACACGCAGATACTGTACTTTCCACAAGAGAGTGTGTTATACTATTTACATCTGCTCAGCGCACAAAGATTGGTTCTTGCCCGGCTTGGGCGTGCGTGCTATAATATGGTATTGCAGTTTGAAGTTTCGTGTCACAAACGATGTGGATAAAGCCCGGCGCAGCAATGCCCGGCAACAGTCTTGAAATGTCAGGAGGCGATCCCTATCTCCAACAATGAGATGAGAAAGATCCATCGGAGCGGCGAGGAGCAGCCTGCCCGCCCGATGGGACGTAAGGTCAATGTTTCCCAGAGCCGCCGCGAGGCACGCTCCGCAGCGGAAAACCGTACCCGCGCACCCAAGGCACCCAAAAGCCCCAAGCCGCCGAAGGAAAAAAGCAAACACCCCATTCTGCGGTTCATCGGCCGCACCCTTGCTACGGTGCTCTGCCTTGGCATCATGCTGGGCAGTGTGGTGGCTGTGGGCATGGTGTTCTATGTGGTGCAGGCTACCGCCAACGACGGCGACCTGCTGGACTTGGACAACATCCAGTTGAGCCAGTCCAGTATGGTGGTGGCTACCGACCCGGATACCGGCGCACAGGTGGAGTATGCCACCCTGCGCTCCTCCAACAGCCACCGCGTATGGGCAGACCTTGAGCAGATCCCTTCCAACTTGCAGTATGCGTTCATCTGCACCGAGGATAAGGACTTCTACTCAGAGCCCGGCGTCAACTTCAAGCGTACCATCGGCGCAATGATCAACGAGTATCTGCTGCCCATCTACAGCTCCAAGCAGGGTGCATCCACGCTGGAGCAGCAGCTCATCAAGAACCTGACCGATGACAACAGTGCCAGCGGTATCAATGGTGCACTGCGCAAGGTACGCGAGATCTACCGCGCCCTCTGCCTGAGCCGCAGCTACTCCAAGGAGACCATTCTGGAGGCTTACCTGAACACCATCAGCTTTACCGGCACCATTCAGGGTGTGCAGACGGCGGCCAACGAGTACTTCAACAAGGATGTCAGCCAGCTGAGCCTGTGGGAATGCGCCACCATTGCCTCTATTACCAAAAACCCCACCAACTATAACCCCTACACGAACCCCGAAAACCTGATCAACCGCCGTAACTTCATTATGTACAATATGTGGCAGCAGGGCGTGATCAGCGAGGAGGACTACCGCAACGGTGCTGCGCAGCCCCTTGTGCTGGCCGAAGAGGACAGCGGCAAAAAGCCCAGCACCGTCACCTCCTACTTCACCGATGCACTGTTCAACGAGGTCGTGCAGGATATCATGGCCAAGGAGGGCATCTCTGAGTCTGAGGCGCAGAAGCTGCTCTACACCGGCGGATTTACTATTGAAGCGACGGTCAACACCAAGCTGCAGTCCCAGATGGAGAACCTGATGCTGAACACCGATGATGCTTACTTCCCGGCGGGCTGGCATGAGGAAGAGGTCACCTCCATTTCGGACGATGATGTGCAGGTGTTCAACGAGGACGGCACCCCCAAGACCCGCACAGGCGAGGACGGCACCGTCTACTATTACCGCAACGTGCGCACGCAGGCTGCCATGGTCACACTGGACTATGACGGCAACGTGCTGGCTATTGCGGGCGGCTTGGGCGAAAAGACCAAGAGCCTTTCCCTGAACCGCGCCTACAACGTGGAGCGGCAGACTGGTTCTACCATCAAGCCTATCGGCGCCTATGCACTGGGCATCGAGTACGGTCTGGTCAACTGGTCCACCATGCTCAACAACTCCCCCCTGTACCAGAAGCAGGATATGATCATCCGGGACGAGGATTATTGCCGCAAGAACGGCCTGATGGGTCTCTCCGACAAGCAGCTCCGCGCTTACCCCAACGCATGGCGCAGCTGGCCGCGCAACTACGGCGGCAACTACGGCGATGGCAGCGATCTCCCGCTGTGGAACGGCCTTGCCCGCTCGCTGAACACCATCGCGGTGCGTGTGGGCGACCTTGTGGGCGCAAGCAATATCTTCAACTTCGTCTACAACACCTTGCAGCTGAATACGCTGGACCCCACCAACGACGTGGGTCTGGCGCAGATGGTCATGGGCAGCCAGACCAAGGGCGTTACCCCCATGGCGCTGGCCGCAGCCTTCCAGATCTTCTATGATGGCGAGTACACCACCCCGCACCTGTACACCCGTGTGCTGGATCGGGACGGCAACATCTATCTGGAAAACAACGCCACCAGCTATCAGGCGCTGACCCCCGATACTGCCTATGTCATGAACCGCCTGCTGAAGAACGTTCTGTTCTCCAGTGTGGGTACTGCCAGCGGTCGTTATCCCAACTCCAACGGTATGGAAGCCTTTGGTAAGACCGGTACTGCCAGCGACGAAAAGGATCTGTGGTTCGTGGGCGGCACGCCCTACTATGTCACCGCTGTGTGGTGGGGCTACGATGCACCTTACGATATGACCAAGACTCTGTCCAAGCAGCAGGCCAAGACCCGCACCTGTGTGACCGCGTGGAAGGCACTGATGGAGCAGGCGCAGGCAGACCTGCCCTATAAGGCATTCCCCACCTCCGCAGGCGTGGTGGAGCGCCGCTACTGCACCCAGAGCGGCCTGCTGGCCGGTGCGGGCTGCCCGAGCACTGCCGTGGGCTACTACCGCGCCGATGACCTGCCCGATACCTGCACCTACTCCCACGCAGCCCCGCAGGCTGCTGCCCCTACCGAGAACACAGACGACGCTGTGCCCACCCAGCCGGTCACCCCTGCCGACACCAGTGCGCTGGATACGGAATAAGGGTAAAAATCGTACTTTTTCGCCCCTTTGCTGAAAAATCCGGCAAGGACAGGGCGCACTTTACAAGACAAAACTGGACAAAGTGACAAAATAGCATCCGGGCTCTTGCATTGCAAGGGTTCGGATGCTATTATATTTTCTGCAAGAACACTTGTGTTTGAGAGGTGAACAAGTTGGAACGCCGTTTTTATCTGGTGGATGCGCAGGTGCTGCCGGAGGTCTTTCTCAAGGTGGTACGCGCCAAGGAGCTGCTGGCCAGCGGTGAGGCCCGCAGCATTTCGGCTGCGACCCGTGCCGTAGAGCTTTCGCGCAGCGCATTTTATAAGTATAAGGATTGTATCTTTGATTCCGAGAATGGTCGTGAGGTCATCACGGTCATGGCCACCCTGCGGGACGAGACCGGCGCGCTGCAAAGCCTTCTGGCTGGTATCAGCGCCGCAGGTGCCAGCATCGTGACCATCAACCAGTCCACCCCGGAAAACGGGGCTGCGCTGGTGGCGGTCACCATCCGCACCGATACCATGCAGATGTCCCCGGAGGAATTGACCGAAAAGCTTTCGCGCCAGCGCATGGTCGTGGGTGTGCGCTGTGGGTATAACCTGTAACAAAACAGGAAACGAGGGAAAGAGAGTATGGCTAAAATTGCAATTCTGGGCTTTGGCACGGTGGGCAGCGGCGTATACGAGGTGCTGTGCCGCAATGCTGCAAGCGTCTCCCGCCGGGCTGGCGAACCGGTGGAGGTAAAGTACATTCTGGACCCGAAGGACTTTACCGGCAACCCGGTGGAGCCTTTGGTGGTGAAGAGCATTGACGTGATCCTGCAGGACCCGGAGATCCGGGT
Source organism: Faecalibacterium sp. I4-1-79 (assembly GCF_023347235.1). Classification (GTDB taxonomy): domain Bacteria; phylum Bacillota; class Clostridia; order Oscillospirales; family Ruminococcaceae; genus Faecalibacterium; species Faecalibacterium tardum. The sequence goes on from NZ_CP094467.1 coordinate 1,269,865, forward strand.
GGTGGTGGAGACCATCGGCGGCACCCGCTTTGCCTACCCCTACGTCAAGGCGTGTCTGGAGAGCGGCCGCAGCGTGTGCACCTCCAACAAGGAGATGGTGGCAACCTACGGCGCAGAGCTGCTGGCACTGGCCAAGGAGCACGACTGTGCTTTCCTGTTCGAAGCCTCTGTGGGCGGCGGTACGCCCATCATCACCCCCATGCACCAGTGCCTAGCGGCTAACGTCATCACCGAGGTGGAGGGCATCGTGAACGGCACCACCAACTTCATGCTCACCAAGATGGTGCGGGAGGGCCTTGACTTTGAGGATGCGCTGCACATTGCGCAGGAGCTGGGCTACGCCGAGACCAAGGACCCCAGCGATGACGTGGACGGCCGCGATGCCTGCCGCAAGATCGCCATTCTGTCCTCCATGGTGTGCGGCCACCAGATCTACCCCCAGAACATTCCCACCCGGGGCATCCGGGCCATTACCGCCGCCGATGTTGCCAGCGCCGAAAAGCTGGGCTGCGTCATCAAGCTGATCGCATGGATGAAGCTTGGCAAGGACGGCAGCGTGGCCGCTGGTGTAGAGCCGTGTCTGGTGCCCAAGGCAAACCAGCTGGCCAGCGTGGACGATGTTTTCAACGCGGTGCTGGTCAAGGGCGATATGCTGGGCGATGTGGTGTTCTACGGCAAGGGCGCAGGCAAGCTGCCCACCGCCAGCGCTGTGGTGGCAGACGTGGTGGATGCCCTGAAAAACGGCGCACAGGTGCACGACAGCCTGTTCTGGCAGCCTGCGGACCCGGTGGATGGTATGCTCACCGACCCGGCTCCCGCTGCATATTATGTGCGTGTGGCGGGCATTGCACCCGCTGTGGTGGAAGCCATCTACGGCTACGGCAAGGTGGTGGATGAGCGGTACGAGGGCTGCGCCTACTTTGTGGAGCGCGCCGACGAGCGTGCGCTGGCCGAGGCCGCGCGCAAGGTGGAGGCCGTGGGCGGCAGCGTGAAGCTGGTGCTCAAGCGCCTGCCCGAGGAAGTGTAACGGAAAGGAACTGCGGCAATGAAGATCAAGGTTTCGGTCCCTGCCACCAGCGCCAACGTAGGCTCCGGCTTCGATGCGCTGGGTCTGGCAGTTACCCTGTACAACACAGTCACCTTTGAGGACAGCGAGGTGCTGGAGATCTCGGCATCGGACGGCACCCGCATCCCCCGGGGCGAGTCGAATCTCGTGTACCGCTCCGCCAAGGGTCTGTTCGAAAAAGTTGGCAAGCAGATCCCGCCCCTTAAGATCACCCAGACGAACCCCATCCCCATGGCGCGGGGTCTGGGTTCTTCTTCGGCCTGCATCATCGCGGGTCTGCTGGGCGCAAACCGGATGCTGGGCGATGTGCTCAACACGCAGGAGCTGCTCACGCTGGCAACTGCCATCGAGGGACACCCCGATAACGTGGCTCCGGCCCTGCTGGGCGGCCTGACCAGCAGCGTATTTGAGGACGGCAAGGTGTATTCGGTCAAGCGGAATGTAGACGAAAGCCTCTGCTTTGCCGCCATCGTGCCGGACTACAAGCTGCTGACCGAGGCAGCCCGCGCTGCCCTGCCTAAGGAAGTATCCCATAAGGACGCGGTGTATAACCTGTCCCGTGCGGCGCTGGTGCCCGCGGCCTTTTGCGAGGGACGGCACGACCTGCTGGCCATTGCCACCGAGGATAAGCTGCACCAGCAGTACCGGATGCCCCTGATGCCCGGCTCCCGCGAGGTATTCGATATGGCGCGGCTGTGCGGCGCAAAGGCCGTGTATGTGTCCGGTGCAGGCAGCACCGTCATGGCTGTGGCCGAAAAGGCCGAGGCCGAAAAGTTCTATTCCAAGCTGGAAAAGGGTCTGGAGCTGCTGGAAGGTCTGGACGGATGTGAAGCATTTACACTGTTGCAGCTGGATGCCGATAACACCGGCGCGACTGTGGAATGATAAACGGGTAAGGGAAGTGCAAGAACGCTTCCGCCCGGCAAGCCCCCGCAAGCGCGGGGCGTTAAAGAGGAGAGTGACAAGATATGGCGTTGATCGTACAGAAATTCGGCGGTTCCTCCGTAAAGGACCGTGACCGTATCTTCAACGTTGCGCGGATCGTGGCCAACACCCACAACGCGGGCAATGACGTAGTGGTGGTGGTCTCCGCACAGGGCGACACCACCGATGACCTGATCGCCAAGGCAGGGGAGATCACCCATAACCCCTCGGCGCGTGAGATGGATATGCTGCTGGCCTCCGGCGAGCAGATCAGCATCGCACTGCTGGCCATGGCGCTGAACGAGCTGGGCTGCCATGCCATCAGCCTGACCGGCTGGCAGGCAGGATTCCGCACCGACCGTGCCTACACCAAGGCGCGCATCACCCGGCTGGAGACCGAGCGGATCTCCTCCGAGCTGGAGCGCAACCGCGTGGTGGTGGTGGCAGGCTTCCAGGGCTTGAACAAGCTGGACGATATCACCACCTTGGGACGCGGCGGCTCCGACACCAGTGCTGTGGCCATTGCTGCTGCTCTGCACGCTGACCGCTGCCAGATCTACACGGATGTGGAGGGCGTTTACACCGCCGACCCGCGCAAGGTGCGCAACACCCGCAAGCTGGAGGAGATCACCTTTGACGAGATGCTGGAGCTGGCATCTCTGGGCGCACAGGTGCTGAACAACCGCAGCGTGGAGCTGGCCAAAAAGTACAATGTGGAGCTGGAGGTGCTCTCCAGCCTGAACCCCATCCCGGGTACGGTGGTTAAGGAGGTTACAAAGGACATGGAAGGTATGCTGATCAAGGGTGTTGCCAAGGACACCGATGTTGCTGTTATCACGATTCTCAACGTTCCCGATGAGCCGGGCATGAGCTTTAAGATCTTTGGTCTGCTGGCACAGAAGAACATCAACGTGGACATCATCCTGCAGTCCACCGGCCGCGACGGCAAGAAGGACATCAGCTTTACCTGTGCCGAGGGCGAAGCCGAGCTGGCCATGCGTGTGCTGAAAGAAAGCGCACACTTCAGCGATGTCAGTGTGGACACCACCTGCGCCAAGGTCTCCATCGTGGGTGCTGGTATGCAGAGCCACAGCGGCGTTGCTTCCAAGATGTTTGAGGCACTGTCCAACAACAATATCAACATCAAGATGATCTCCACCAGCGAGATCAAGATCTCCTGCATCATCGACCGTGCAGACGCCGACAAGGCTGTCGGCGCCATCCACGATATGCTGTTTGACTGATCTGCGTAAAATTTTTGGTTATGGCCTGTCTGCTCCCTGCCGGGGGCGGGCGGGTCATAATTTTTTTACACACGGCGGCGTTTACACAAATTGCAAAGGGGTGTATAATATAGTTTGAATCTGTGCGGCGCACCGGCGCTGCAACTATGCCGAAAAGGAGCCCCGCCGCATGAGTGAACCCACCCGTACCTCCAGAGCGCCTGCCGATAAGCGCCTGACCTATCAACAATGGAAGCGCCGCAAAATGCTGCGGCTGGCCCGCAACTGGGTGCTGTTTCTGGCCGGCTGCACGGCAGTGGTGGCGCTGCTGACCGGCGGCATCCTGTGGCTGCTGCCCAAGGTGCACGGTCTGCTGGCCGGGCCAAAGGTGTTTGCAGCCAGCGTGTACGACGGCACGGATTATGTATTCGACGCCGCAGACGCGCGGCTTACGTTGGTGAACGCTAACCTGCCCTATGTCGCCGAGCCCGCCCCGCTGCTGGACACCGCCGACGAAGCTACCGGCCAGCAGCTGGAAGCCGAAGCGGCCATGCAGTACCGCAGTATGGCCGCCGCCGCGCAGGCAGACGGGGTCAGCCTGACCCTTGTGGCCGGTTATCAGGACGCCGACACCCGGCAGGCCGCCTATGAAGCCCGGGTGCAAACCTACCGCGATAAGCGCAAGAGCGAAGAAGCCGCCGCCCGTCTGGCGGCTTCCATCCAGCCCGCCGCCAACGCCAACGAGCACGGCACCGGCTACGCGGCAGATATCCTCAGTGCGGACGACCCGCAGCAGAATACCAGCTTTGCCGAGACCCGCGCCTACGAGTGGCTTACGGCCTACGCGGCGGAATACGGCTTTATCCTGCGCTACCCGCAGGACCGACAGGCTGCCACCGGCATCGTGTTCGAGCCGTGGCACTGGCGCTATGTGGGGGTGGAAAACGCCCTTGCCATCCGCGCCAGCGGCCTGAGCCTGGAAGAGTTCATCGCCCTGCAACGGGCAGACTGAATCAAATGCTCTGCGCTGCGGCACAGAGAGAAGGGAACTATCATTGGAACGTACTCTCATTGCACCGGGCGTGCATCTTTCCTGCGACCCGGCTTCTAAATTCAACCGCTGCCGCATCAGCATCCACTTTGCCTTCCCGGCAGAGCGCAAAACGGCCACTGCCCATGCGCTTTTGCCGCTGGTGATGGAACGCGGCTATGCGGACTGCCCGGATATGACCCGCCTGACCAAAAAGCTGGCAAAGCTCTACGGTGCAGACCTGACCGTGGACGCCCGCCCCATGGGCTGCAACCATAACCTCTGCGTCAGTGTGACCGGCATCAAGGATGCCTTTGCGCTGGAAGGCGAGACGCTGACCGCCGAGTACACTAAAATCGCGCTGGGCGCGGCCTTTCACCCGTATCTCGTGGACGGTTGCTTTGACCCGCAGGCCGTCAGCATTGAAAAGCAGATGCTGAAAAAGGGCCTTGAGGACGAGATCAACGATAAACGCATCTACTGCCTGCATCAGGCCAACCGGGAGTTCTTTGGCGACAGCCCGGCGGGCGTGCGGCAGGAGGGCTATCTGGAAGAGGTGGACGGCCTTACCCCGGCTATGCTGACCGATGCCTACCGGCAGATGCTGCGCACCGCCAACATCGAGCTGCTGGTGCTGGGCTGTGACGCCGCCCAGACCGCCGCCATCCGGGACGCTTTGCTGGCAGAGCTTGCCTGCATCGACCGCGCCCCGCTGCCGCTGGTGGAAAACATGGCCATGCCCACCATTGCACCGGTGCACAAGACCGAAAACTACGATATGGTGCAGGCAAAGTTGTGTATGCTGTTCACACTGGGGCAGCCCATGCAGCCGCAGCAGCTGGCAGCCGTGCGCCTTGCCATGGCGCTGTACGGCGGCAGCGTGACCAGCCGCCTGTTTCTCAATGTGCGGGAGCGGGACCATCTGTGCTACTACTGCTCCTCCTCCTTCCAGAGCTTTACCGGCAGCATGGCGGTGAACAGCGGTGTGGAGCACGCCGACGCCGCCCGCGCAGAGCAGGCTATTTTGAAAGAGCTTGCAGACCTGTGCACCGGCCCCATCACCGATGAGGAATTCGAGGACTGCCGCCGGGGTCTGCTCAGCGGTATGAACGGGGTAGAGGACAGCCTTGGCGGCATCGAGAGCTGGTACTACATCGAGGTGCTGCGCGCCGGTGCCAACAGCGCTGCACCCATCCAGAGCCCGGAGCAGGCGCGGAATGCCCTGCGCGCCGTGACCAAGGACGAGGTGCGGGATATCCTGCGCCGCCTGACCCTCTCGGTCAGCTATCTGCTTACAAAGGAGGATGCTGCCCATGCCGCAGAATAACCAGACCTTGCTGGAAAAGACCGTGGCCGACCAGTGGCAGACCCTGCCCTCCGGCCTGACGGTGCTGGTGCGCTCCATGCCGGGGTATTCCAGCACCCATGTGATCTATGCCACCAAGTTCGGCTCCATCGACCGGGATTTCTGCCTGAACGGGCAAACGGTGCATCTGCCGGCAGGCGTGGCGCATTTTCTGGAGCACAAGATGTTCGAAGACGAGGACGGCGACGCCTTTGCCAAGTACGCAAAGACGGGTGCCAATGCCAACGCCTTTACCAGCTTTGACCGCACCTGCTACCTGTTCACGGCCACCCAGCAGCTGGACGAAAGTCTGGACGTGCTGCTGGGCATGGTGGGCCACCCCTACTTTACCGAGCAGACCATTGCAAAAGAACAGGGCATCATCGGGCAGGAGATCAAAATGTACGACGACAGCCCGGACTGGCGGCTCATCACCGGCCTGTTCGAGTGCCTGTACCACAGCCACCCCATCCGCAGCGACATTGCGGGCACGGTGGAGAGCATTGCCGAGATCACGCCCGCCATGCTGTACGACAGCTGCAAGGCCTTTTATGCCCCGGGCAATATGGTGCTGGCTGCGGCCGGCAACACCACCATGGAGCAGATTTTGGCCGCCTGTGAGCGGCACGGTCTGATGGAGCCCCGCCCGGTGCAGAAGGTGCAGCGGCTGTGGGCACCGGAGCCCATGACCCTTGCCGCCACGGAAAAAACGCTGACCATGCCGGTTTCCAAGCCCTGCTTCGGCGTAGGCTTTAAGGAAGAGCCGTTGCCTGCGGACGATCTGCGCACCGAGGCGCTGTACGACCTTGTACTCAGTTGCATCGTGGGCGGGATGTCGCCCTTGTACCGCCGCCTGTACGACGAGGGCCTTGTGAACCCCGGCTTTGGCGGCGAGGTGCTGCGGGTGGACGGCTGCTGCTGCATCCTGTTCACTGGCGAAAGCGATGTGCCGGACACCGTGCGGCAGTTGCTGCTGGACGAGATCGCCCGGGTGCGCGCCGCCGGTGTGGACAGGGAAGTATTTACCCTGTGCAAGAACGAAAAATATGGTCAGCTGATCGAAAATCTGGAAAACGTGGAGGACTCGGCCAGCCAGATGGCAGACTTTGCCCTCAGCGGCCAGACGGTGGCGCAGCAGATCTCCATGCTGGCCGGGCTGACCGCAGAGGATGCGGACGCTGCCTTGCAGCACATTCTGTGCACCGACCGCATGGCTACCATGTACATTCAGCCGGACGGCACGGCGCAGGCGGCAGAAGAGGACGAGGAGGAAGAAGAATGACAAATCTGGTACAGTTCCCGGGTCTGGGACTGAGTTTTCACCTGAACCGCGTGGCTTTTACCATCGGCGGGGTCAGCATCTACTGGTACGGCGTGTGCATCGCAGTGGGTCTGTGTCTGGCACTGGTCTTTGCCTTCCGGCACAGTCTGGAATTTGGCGTAGACCCGGACAGCATGGTGGACGTCATCCTCATCGGCGTGGTGCTGGGCATCATCAGCGCCCGCGCCTACTATGTGGCTATGGCACCTTTTAAATATGAGAGCATCTGGGAGATGATCGCCATCCGGGATGGCGGCCTTGCCATTTACGGCGGCATCATTGGCGGCTTTTTGTTCGGCGGTCTGGCCTGCAAGTGGCGGGGCGTGCCGGTGCTGCCCATGTTCGACCTTACCGCCATGGGCTTTCTCATCGGGCAGGGCTGCGGCCGCTGGGGCAACTTTTTCAATCAGGAGGCCTTTGGCTGCAACACCACCCTGCCGTGGGGTATGTACAGCGAGGCCACCCGCGCTTACCTGATGAGCAGCACGGTCACGGTACCCAAGGGCGTGGTCATCGACCCCAACCTGCCGGTGCACCCCACCTTTTTGTACGAGAGCATCTGGTGCTTTGTGGGCTTTTTCCTGCTGTTCCGCTACATCAAAAAGCGCAAGTTCAACGGCGACATCACCCTGCGGTATCTGATCTGGTACGGCGCAGGCCGTTTCTGGATCGAGGGTCTGCGCACCGACAGCCTGATGCTGGTTCCCTCCATCGGGCTGCGGGCATCCCAGCTGATGGCAGGCATCGCCGTGGTGGCGGGCATTGCGGCAGAGGTGTACTTTACCCGCAAGCTCAAGGACAAGCCCCTGTTTGTGCCGCTGGCGCTGAACGCCGAGAACAAGGCGGCTCAAAAGAAGCTGGACGGTCCCATCTCCTTTGCAGGTAAGGACACCCAGCTGCTGGCTTCCAGCCCGCGCAAGCTGTTTTTGGAAAAGACCGAGGCCTATAATGCGCAGGTGAAAGCCGCCATAGAACAGACCGGGCAGAAAAAAGCGTAAAAATCTGCGCAAAAGGGGAAATTTCCTCTTGCAATCCGGTTTGGTTTTTGCTATAATATTCTAGCCGCATGGTGTGGGCGCCTGAAATGGCCCGCTGTAAGGGCCTGCCTTTACGACCAGCGAGTACAACGAAAAGGAATGAACAAAATGTACGCAATCATTGTTACCGGCGGTAAGCAGTACCGCGTGGAGCAGGGCGACATCGTCTACATCGAAAAGCTGGACGTTGAGGCCGACTCCGAAGTGAAGTTTGATCAGGTTCTCGCTATCGGCGAGGAGGGTTCTGTGAAGGTTGGCGCTCCTGTTGTTGAGGGTGCTACCGTTTCTGCCAAGGTCATCAAGAATGGCAAGGGCAAGAAGCTGAACATCATCACCTATCGCGCAAAGAAGCACAGTGCTCGCCGTATGGGCCATCGTCAGCCCTACACCAAGGTTGAGATCACTGCGATCAACGGCTAAGGAGGTAAATTACAATGGCACATAAAAAGGGCGTAGGCAGCACCAAGAACGGCCGCGATTCCGCAGCACAGCGTCTGGGCACCAAGCGTGCAGACGGTCAGTTCGTTCTGGCCGGCAACATCCTGGTTCGTCAGCGTGGCACCCACATCATGCCGGGTGAGAACGTTGGCAAGGGCAGCGATGATACCCTGTTTGCTCTGGTGGACGGCACCGTCCGTTTCGAGCGCGTGGGCAAGAGCGGCAAGAAGTGCAGCGTTAAGCAGTAACTTCTTTCTGAATAACTGCAATCGTAGAGCCGGACCCTCGTGGCCCGGCTCTTTTTGATGAAATAAGGCTATGCGTTCGTGTAGCGCTGTTTGCAAGCCTTCCCCCGGTCGGGGGAAGGTGGCACGAAGTGCCGGATGAGGGCGCTGAAACGCAAAGGCCTATAAAGCTAAGGAGGGGCTGTATGGCAGCACAGACTAACTTTATCGACATCGCCACGATATGGCTCCATGCGGGCAAGGGCGGCGATGGCGCGGTGAGCTTCCACCGCGAAAAATTCGTGGCCGCAGGCGGCCCGGACGGCGGCGACGGCGGACGGGGCGGCGACATCATCTTTGTGGCGGACGACCATCTGTCCACCCTGATGGACTTCCGCTATAAGCGCAAGTATGTGGCCCCGGAGGGCGGCAAGGGCGGCGCAAGCCTGTGCCACGGCAAAAATGCCGAAAATCTGGTCATCAAGGTGCCGCTGGGCACTGTGATCAAGGACGCAGAGAGCGGCCTTGTTATCGCAGACCTGTCCGACCACACCCCGGTCACCATTGCTAAGGGCGGTCGCGGCGGCTACGGCAACGCACACTTTGCCACCCCCACCCGCCAGATCCCCAAGTTTGCAAAGCCCGGTATGCCCGGCGAGGATCTGCAGGTGACCTTGGAACTGAAGCTGATCGCGGACGTGGGTCTGATCGGCTTCCCTAATGTGGGCAAGTCCACCCTCATCTCCACCATCAGCGCGGCAAAGCCCAAAATCGCAAACTACCACTTTACCACCCTTGTGCCCACGCTGGGCGTTGTGTCGGTGGGCGAGGGCGCAAGCTTTGTCTGCGCCGACATCCCCGGCCTGATCGAGGGTGCCAGCGAGGGCGTCGGTCTGGGACACGACTTCCTGCGCCATGTGGAGCGCTGCCGCCTGCTGCTGCACGTCGTTGACGTTTCCGGCAGCGAGTGCCGCGACCCCATCGAGGACTTTGAAAAGATCAACGAGGAGCTGGCAAAGTTCAGCCCCGTGCTGGCCGAGCGCCCGCAGATCGTGGTGGGCAATAAGTGTGACCTTGCCACCGAGGAGCAGATCGAGACCTTCCGCCAGTATGTGGAGGGCAAGGGCCTGACCTTTGTGCCCATTTCTGCCGCCACCATGCAGGGCGTCAAGCAGCTGCCGGGGCTCGTGTACAACCGCCTCAAGGATATCCCGCAGGTGCCGGTGTTCACCCCCGAGTACAAAAAGCCGGAACCCAAGAAGAACGGCCACGACTTCACCATCCAGCGCATGGAAGCCCATGTGTGGAGCGTGGATGCCCCGTGGCTGGAGTATATTCTGGCCGGCAGCAACGTGGACGACTACGAGAGCCTGCAGTTCTTCCAGCGTCAGCTGGGCGAGAGCGGCATTCTGGACGCACTGGTGCAGAAGGGCGTGGAAGAGAACGATACCATCCTTATCGGCGAGTATCAGTTCGACTATATCTTCTAAGGATAAAGCAGCATGAACGAATCAGAAAAGATCGACCCGCGGGAGCTCAGCCCGCTTGCGCTGGCCTTTGTAGGGGACAGCGTGCTGGAGCTGCTGGTGCGCCAGCGTCTGGTGGAGCACCACCGCCTTTCCGCCGGAAAGCTGAATGCCGAAAAGGTCAAGTATGTATCTGCCAAGGCGCAGTTCAGAGAGGAGCAGCTGCTGGAGCCGCTGTTCACCGAGGACGAGCTGGCCGTGTTCAAGCGCGGGCGCAATGCCAGCAAGGCCAGCGTCGCCAAGCATGCCTCCCCGGAGGAATACCGTGCATCCACCGGCTTCGAGTGCCTTTTGGGCTGGCTGTACCTGAACGGACGGCTGGAGCGTGTGCACCAGCTGTTTGAGGTACTGTGGCAGCAGTTTGACCCTGACCAGAAATAAGAATGCGAAAGCCCGCTGCTTTCCGCACTGGAAACCAGTGGTGGAGGGCAGCGGGCTTTGCTTGTTGGCATCTGTGGTCCGTCAGATGCTGCTTACGCCATCAGCGGCTGTTTTTTGCGTTGGTGGAACGGCTGTTGGTGGAGTTCTTGGCGCTCTCGTCATCGGCACCCTTGGTGTACTGGTTGGGGTGCTTGTGCTCGTTGGTGGCGCTGTTGGTGGTCTTGCTGCTGGTGCGGTTGGAGGTCTGGTTCTTGCAATTGGTACTGCGGTTCTCACTACGGTTTTCCATGGTGTGAATGCTCCTTTCGGTCGTTGCTGTGGGGGCGGGGCCGCCCTCACAGTCCATAGTGTGGCCGCAGCCGGCGGCTTTATACATCCCATGGGAGGAAAAGAATATGCCTACGGAATATTTTGAGCAGCGGGAACGTGCCCTGCTGGGCCCGCGGTACGAGCAGTTGTATGCCGCCCCGCAGCAGACGGCAGAGCGCGGGGTCACCGTGTCGGCGCTGCGCACCACACCGGAGCAGTTTGCGCAGAGGGCAGATTTCCCGCTGGAACCCTCGCCCTTTTGCAAGGCGGCTTTTGTGGTACATCAGCCGGACTTTAAGCCCGGACGGCATCCGTACCACCATGCGGGTGTGTTCTATTCGCAGGAGCCCTCGGCTTCCTCGGCAGCGCCGCTGCTGGGGGTGCAGCCCGGGATGCGGGTGCTGGATCTGTGCGCCGCTCCAGGCGGCAAAAGCAGCCAGCTGGCGGCGGCATTGCAGGGGCGCGGTGTGCTGGTAAGCAACGAGTATGTGGCTGCGCGTGCCGAGATTTTAAAAAGCAACCTTGAGCGCATGGGCGTTTCCAACGCCGTGGTGCTCAACGAGACCCCCGCCCGCATTGCCGAGGCGCTGCCGGAGTTTTTTGACCGGGTGCTGGTGGATGCGCCCTGTTCCGGCGAGGGAATGTTCCGCAAGGAGCCGGTAGCGTTGCAGCAGCACTGCGAGGCACTGGTAAAGCAGTGCGCAGAGCTGGGCGCGCAGATTCTGGACTGCGCCGCAGCGGCACTGGCGCCTGGCGGGCAGCTGGTGTATTCCACCTGCACCTTTGCGCCGGAGGAGGACGAAGCGCAGGTGGCGGCTTTTTTGCAGCGCCACCCGGAGTTTGCACTGGCCGATGTGCTGGGCAACGTGGACTACACCTTTGGCAGCGCAGGTGAAGAAAACCGCACCGGCGGTCTGCCGCTGGACGTGAGCAAGGTGCGCCGCATCTGGCCCTGTCAGGGCGGCGAGGGGCACTTTATGGCACGGCTGGTCAAGGCGGGCACGCCCCGCACCCTGCCGCCGGAGGGAGAATACACCCCGGAGGAGCAGCTCTGGCTTGCCGCTGCTGCGGAAGCGGGCAAAAAGGGCAAGGGCAAAACTAAGCCCGCCAAGGCCGCAGATGCCCGCAGCGCACGCCGCGCAGACAGCCGCGCCTGCCGGGATGCAGTGCAGGGCACGAGCCGCCGCACCCGGGATACCGGGGCAGGGGAGGCCACCCCTACACAGAGCCTTGCCGCATGGCAGGAGTTTGCCCGGCAGTATTTCCCCGCGCTGGCACAGCGTCCGGCTGTGGTGCACGGCGGTGGTGTGCTGCTGCCGGTTGCCTTTCCGCAGACGGGGCTTCATGTGCTGCGGGCGGGGGTATTCGTGGGCAGCGTGCAGAAGGGACGCTTTGTGCCGGAGCACCATCTGTTCACGGCCTTTGGCAGCCTGTGCACGAACTGCGAGCAGCTGACCCTTGCCGACTGCCGCTGCACCGAGTACCTCTCCGGCCGCGAGGTGGAAGCCCGCACGGCAGCGGACGGCTGGTGCTGCGTGACCGTGGACGGCTGGCCGCTGGGCGGCGGCAAGGTGTCCGGCGGGCGGGTGAAAAACCACTATCCCAAGGCGCTGCGGCTGCTGTAAACCGCAGATTTACACGCATCCGGGCGAAAATCGGGCTTTTCAGGCTTGAACGTGCCGGTGGATTGTGATAAAATAACAGAGTTAGATTTTGTGTGCTGCCACAAGCGGGCGACCACAGCCCGTCTGCCCGCAGGCGGAGATACCGATAAATTTAGGAGGCTCTTTCCCATGTCTGGACATAGCAAATGGAACAACATTAAGCGCAAGAAGGAAAAGACTGACGGCGCCCGTGCCAAGGTCTTTACCAAGATCGGCCGCGAGATCAGCGTTGCCGTCCGTGACGGCGGCCCCAACCCGGCTTCCAACAGCAAGCTGGCAGATCTGATCGCCAAGGCAAAGCGCATGAGCGTGCCCAACGATAACATCCAGCGTATCATCAAGAAGGCCGAGGGCGGCGACAAGACCGAGTTCGAGGCCATCACCTACGAGGGCTACGGCCCCGGCGGCGTGGCAGTCATGGTGGAGACCCTGACCGACAACCGCAACCGTACCGCTGCCGACCTGCGCCACTACTTCGATAAGAACGGCGGCAATCTGGGCGCTATGGGCTGCGTGGCTTTCCTGTTCAACCAGAAGGGTGTCATCGACATCTCTCTGGAGGATAAGGACGCCGACGAGGCCATGATGGACGCTCTGGATGCCGGTGCCGAGGACTTTGATGCCAGCGAGGACGCAGCCGAGGTCACCACCGACCCCGAGAACTACTCCGCTGTGGTCAAGGCTCTGGAAGAGAAGGGCTACGAGATCCTGTCCGACGATCTGGCCATGGTGCCCATGACCACCACCCGCCTGACCGACCCCGATCAGCTGAAGCAGATGGGCAAGCTGCTGGATTCTCTGGAAGATAACGATGACGTCCAGAACGTCTGGCATAGCCTGGAGAACGAAGAGGACCTGCCGGAATAAGCTTCCGCAAGGCTCTTTGCTCCTGAAATAAAATGATAAAAAGCCGCTTTTTGTGCTGTTTAGCACGAAAGGCGGCTTTTGCTTGTTATTTTTGTATGTCGTGCGGATAAGGGTTCCTTCTGGCATCAGAAAAATCGTACTCTGCACGCATATCCTCATCGTAGGATGGATTTTCCGAAGAAGTGCCATTAGATTTATCGTTCATAGTGCGTCCACAGACTGAGAATCTTAACGGTCTGCTCTTTTTCATAGACCTGATAAACAAGGCGGTACTGGATGTTGATGCGGCGGCTGTATGCACCGTTCAGATCACCCACCAGCTTTTCGTACGGGGGCGGGTTTTGGAAAGGATCAACACGAATGATTTCAATGAGCGCCCTTGCCTTTTCGTCCAGATGGGCAGACTTCAGTTTTGGCACGTCCTTTGCGGCGGTTTTGGTGTAAACGACCTTGTACATTTACCACTCCACCGCCGTTTCGTCCACACAGTCCTCAAGCGGCGTGGCGATTCCGTCCATAATCTTTTCGCGCATACCCGGTGCAGAGACCAGATACAGCGTTTCCATGATGCCGCTGTAATCTTCTTCAGACAGCAGTACGGCATTGCCGTCCTTGGTGGTGATGTTGATGGGCTGGTTGTATTTAATGGTCTGCTCTACATAGTCGAAGGCATTCTTACGGAAATTCGTGATATTTGTAGTGGTCATCGTAGAAGCACTCCTTTCGCGTACAGTATAGCGTACGCTTGTAAAAATGTCAATATGCGACCGGCAATCGAAACATGACACACGGTTACCCCTGTGCCAGCGCCCTGCCTTTTTGATAGTAGCGCTGCATTTCTTCCCAGGGGACCATATTCCCGCCGGTGGCCCAGACCAGATGGGTGGCGTTTGCCAGCGCACCGGCGGGCAGGGCGGTTTCGGTGTAAGCGCCAAGCAGCTGTCCGGGCTGGGTGAGCACCGGGCCGTACATTCCCGCCAGAGCGCTGGGTTCAAGGTATAGACCTTCGGCGTCTGCCAGCTGCGCCAGAAGGGTGTACATCCGCTCGTCCTGCAGGGTGTAGCAGCCGCTCATAAAGGGGCGCATCAGCCCGCCCACAAAGCCGGAGGCGCGCCCCACGGCAAGACCGTCGGCGGCGGTGCGGTTGTCTATGCCAAAGTCCTGCACACAGACGCTGCTGTTTTCGCCGGTAGCCATGCCCAGCATCATGCAGGGGGAGTGGGTGGGCTCGGCGAAGAAGCAGTGTGCGGCATCGCCGAACAGCATCTTCAGGCCAAAGGCCACGCCGCCGGGGCCACCGCCCACGCCGCAGGGCAGATAGGCGAAGAGGGGATGCTCCGCGTCCACGGTGACGCCCTGCGCGTCCAGCTGCTTTTTCAGCCGCAGGGCAGCCACGGCATAGCCCAGAAAGAGGGTCTTGGAGTTTTCGTCATCCACAAAGTGGCAGTAGGGGTCGCCCGCCGCCAGCTTGCGTCCCTCGGTCACAGCGATGCTGTAATCGGAGGCGTACTCCACCACCTTGACGCCCCGGCTGCGGAGTAGGTCTTTTTTCCATTGCCGCGCGTCAGCAGACATGTGTACAGTGACCTGAAAGCCCAGCTTTGCGCTCATGATGCCGATGGAAAGCCCCAGATTGCCGGTGGAGCCCACCGCGATGGAATACTGCGAGAACAGCTTGCGGAAGCGCTCTTCTGCCAGCACGGCGTAGTTGTCGGTAAGGTGCAGCATCCCGCTGTGCAGAGCAATGTCCTCGGCGGTTTTCAGTACCTCGTAAATGCCGCCCCGGGCCTTGATGGAGCCGGAAATGGGCAGATGACTGTCCAACTTGACCCATACCTGCCCGGCAATGCGGGTGCCGCTGCGCTCTTCCAGCACCTTCTGCATCCGGGGAATGGGCTGAACAGGGGACTCAATGATGCCGCCGGTCGCAGCAGTCTCGGGAAAGACGGCGGCAAGATAGGGCGCAAACCGCTCCAGCCGTGCGGCGGCGTCCTCAATGTCGGAAAGGGTCAGCGGGCAGGCAGCCGCAGCCTGTGCAAAGGGCAGCTTGTCCGGGTTTGTCCATGCAGTCTCCTTCAGGGCACAGAGGTCGGAGACCACGGGATATGCCGCGATCCAATCGGCAACAGAACGCCCGGCGATGCACTTGGCAGGTGAAACCATAGCGGATCCTCCTTTATATATAGAACCAGATGGTGCGCCCGGCAGTTTTCGCGGAGCGCTGCGTGTCTTGAATATAAAGGTTTTTACAGGAATTGTCAACCGGCTGCTTTTTGTGCCGGGCAGGTCAGAGCGTTGCGATGTGCTGACCGCAAGAACAGGAAAAGCTTGGAAAGAGAGCAGCACACTGCCCAAAAACCTTGTTAAAAAACTGGCATTTTGCCGTTTTTGTGTAAAGTATACAAGAATAAACACAAAAAAATGGCATTGTGCGTATTGCTATTTTAAAACTGATATATTAGAATATAAGCAAGAAGAGCGTGCAGGCGTACTGCGCGTGCCACATGATAAATAACGACAGGAGGAACTTCTCTATGCCTATGAAAATGGGTTGGCGCTGGTATGGCGAGGGCAACGACCCCGTCACTCTGAGCGACATCAAGCAGATCCCCGGCGTGACCAGCATCGTCTGGGCACTGCACAACAAGATGCCCGGCGAGATCTGGGAAATCGACGAGATCCAGAAGGTTGCAGACCAGATCCATGCCTACGGCTTTGATATGGATGTTGTCGAGTCCGTCAACGTGCATGACGATATCAAGATCGGTCTGCCCACCCGCGACCAGTATATCGAGAACTACAAGCAGTGCATCCGCAACCTGTCCAAGTTCGGCGTCAAGGTCATCTGCTACAACTTCATGCCCATCTTCGACTGGACCCGCACCGACCTGTTCCACCCGGTAGGCGACGGCTCCACCGCACTGTTCTACGAGAAGGACAAGATCAAGGGCGATTACAAGGCTATGGCTGAGTACATCATGTCCTTCACCGAGAAGTACAACATGACCTTCCCCGGCTGGGAGCCGGAGCGTATGGCAAAGCTGGACGAGCTGTTCAAGGCCTATGCCCCTGTCACCAAGGAGAAGCTGTGGGAGAACCTGAAGTACTTCCTCGAGGCTCTGATGCCCACCTGCCACGAGTGTGACATCAAGATGGCCATCCACATGGACGATCCCCCTTGGGATATCTTTGGCCTGCCCCGCCTGCTGGTGGACGAGCCCAGTATCGACCGCTTCCTGAAGATGGTGGACGATCCGTACAACTGCCTGACCCTGTGCACCGGCAGCCTGAACGCAAATCCCAACAATAACTGTGCCGAGATCATCCGCAAGCACTGCGACCGCATTGCCTTCGGCCACGTCCGCAACATTCACCACTTCCCCAACGGCGACTTCTCCGAGGCTGCTCACCGCGACTGCTGCGGCGAGACCGGCATCATTGAGGTGATGCGCGCTTACCATGACTGCGGCTTTGAGGGCTACATCCGCCCCGACCACGGCCGTCAGCTGTGGGAGGAAGGCCCCGGCAACTGCCGCCCCGGCTATGGCAAGTATGACCGTGCTCTGGGCATCCAGTATATGCTGGGTATCTGGGATCTGCTGGACCGTCTGGATGAAGAAAAGAAGGGCTGATTATTATGAAGCTGTCTGATATCAAAAACGGCAATCTGTCCGCCGAGTGGGCAGAAAAGGGCTACGAGCTGCCCAAATTCGACATTGAGGCCGTCAAGGCCAAGACCCACGCCGAGCCCACTTGGGTGCACTTTGGTGCCGGCAACATCTTCCGTGCTTTCCCCGCTGCCGTGCTGAACGACGCACTGAACAGCGGCAAGTACGACCGCGGCGTCATCGTGGCCGAGAGCTTTGACTACGAGATCATCGACAAGGCTTACCAGCCCTACGATAACCTGAGCCTGCTGGTCTGCCTGAAGTCCACCGGCGAGATCGAGAAGAAGGTCATTGCCTCCGTCACCGAGAGCCTGAAGGCTGACTATTCCTTCGGCGCCGACTGGGCACGTCTGGTGGAGATCTTCCAGAACCCCAGCCTGCAGATGATCTCCTTCACCATCACCGAGAAGGGCTACGGCGTTGCTCCTGCTGACTTGGAGCGCGGCCTGACCCCCGTGCTGGCCATGGGCAAGGTCACCGCCCTGCTGTACGAGCGCTTCAAGGCAGGTAAGCTGCCCCTGACCGTGCAGAGCATGGATAACTGCTCCCACAACGGCGATAAGGTCAAGACCGCTGTCCACGCCTACGCTGCAAAGTGGGTGGAGCAGGGTCTGGTGCCCGCCGAGTTCCTGGCTTATGTGCAGGACGAGACCAAGATCACTTTCCCCTGGAGCATGATCGATAAGATCACCCCGCGCCCGGACGCAAAGGTGCAGGAGATGCTGGCAAAGGATGGCTTTGAGGACAACTATACCATCGTGACCGAGAAGCACACCTTCACCGCTCCCTTCGTCAACGCCGAGGAGACCCAGTACCTGTGCATCGAGGATCACTACACCAACGGTCGTCCTCCGCTGGAGCTGGGCGGCGTACTGTACTGCGACCGCGAGACCGTGGACAAGATCGAGAAGATGAAGGTCTGCACCTGCCTGAACCCCCTGCACACTGCCATGTCCATCTATGGCTGCATGCTGGGCTACACCCTCATCTCTGCCGAGATGGCAGACGAGGATCTGCGCTCCTTTATCCAGAAGATCGGCTATATCGAGGCTATGCCTGTGGTCGTTGATCCCGGCGTGCTGAACCCCTACGAGTTCATCGGCGCTGTCATCAACCGCCGTCTGCCCAACCCCTTCATGCCCGATGCTCCCCAGCGTATCGCTACCGATACCTCTCAGAAGCTGGCTATCCGCTTCGGCGAGACCATCAAGGCTTACGAGGAGCGCGGTCTGGACAAGTCCAACCTCGTGCTGATCCCGCTGGTGCTGGCAGGCTATGCCCGCTACCTGAAGGGCATCGACGACAACGGCCAGCCCTTCGAGATCTCTCCCGATCCGCTGCTGGCTGAGCTGCAGGCCATCGTCAACCCCTTGGAGGTCAAGGAAGGCGAGCAGGACTTCAGCTGCCTGAAGGCTCTGTACAGCCGTGCCGACGTGTTCGGCGTGGATCTGTATGCCGTCGGTCTGGGCGAAAAGATCGAGGGCATGGTCAAGGAGCTGTACGCCGGTAACGGCGCAGTGCGCAAGACCCTGCACAAGTACACCCTCGCCCGCTAAAACTTTATAACGCTATTTCCGTGCCCACGCTGCGCTTTTGCTTTGCCGTAGCGTGGGTTTTTGTTTTGTAAAAATTGTTATGTAAAAATAGACTCCCGGAGCGTCCGCAGACGCTCCGGGAGTTCGAAAAAACCATAATTGTTCCGCTATTCATGCGCAGAGCAAAGAGGAGCGCATGAAAAATCGTCACGGTGCCCTTATTTCCGGCAGTCGTGCAGGCTGGCGGCGGGCAGGGTGCTGCCCAGCAGGCTCCATGCGGCATCCATGCTCTCGTTCAGCAGATAGGCCTGATTCTTCTGGACATAGATGTACACCGCCTCTTTGGTGCGGTAGGCGCAGTACACGGTGTTCCAAGTGTAGCGGTTGGTGGGCTCGGCCTTGTTTTGCTCACCGGCCATCCAGACCGAAAGCCCGGCGGTGTCCAACTCCAGCCGGTAGAAGGGACGGGGCAGACCCAGCTTTTTGATCTGCTTGGAGAGGTTCGAAAAAAAGGTGCCGAAGTATACGGCGGGCAGACCGATGGCTACGATGGCCAGCACGGCGGTCAGCAGCCCGGCCCCCTCCCGCTTGCCGATCTGGCTCAGGCAGATGCCGGCACACACCAGCAGAATGGCGGTGAACACCGCCGGACGCTGCCAGCCCTTGTTGTGGCGCAGCAGGTCGAAAGATGCAAAATCGCGAAAGCCCTTTTCGTCCATCTGAACGGAAACGCAAACATTCTGGGTCATAAAGTTACCCTCCTTTTTGGGCATAGTACCACATTTACCGGCAAGAAGCAAGCAAAAGATGCACTGGCGGCGGTGCATCCGGCTTGCAAATCGCCCGCAAGGCGTGGTAGAATAAGGTACTATCTTGGGTGTATCTGAAAAGTCGAAAATTTAGTCTATTTCTACAAGCACAGCTGGATTTTGCGTTAAACAGCCTTGAAATCCACAAAGGATTCCTGCGGCTATTTGCCTTAAATCCCGCTTGTGCTTGCGAAATATTCGTCATTTTCTTTGTTTTCAGATACACCTTAACGAAAAGGGGGAAGCCTTGCATGGAAAAGCGCAACTGGAAGCGCAGCGTTACGCTCAAGCAGCGCATGGTGCTGTGTCTGGCAGCTTTTTTTGCTGCCTTTGCATTGCAGCTTGCCCTCAACGGCTATCAGGCACGGGCAGTGCAGCAGGTGCAGGACGACCAGATGAGCAACTTTAATGCCATCAGCCGCTTTCAGGGCGGCGTGGAAAGCTCCATCAGCATTCTGGAAGCGTACCGCTGGGAAAACGGCGAAACCGAGGAAATGCTGGAAAAGCTTCAGGCAGCCTGCTCCACCAGCAACGCATGGCTGTGGCGCATCCGATCCAATATGGACGGCTTGCAGAATGTCAGTGATGAACAGTGGGTGCTGTACGGTGCGGTGGAGACCACCTACGGCAGCTACAACACCCTGCTGGAGGAGCTGGAGAGCTATCTTTCCAGTGGGCAGGATGCAAAGGCATCCCAGCTGTACTACAACAAGGTCTCGGTCTGCGGCGGGTATCTGAGCCAGTACACCATGCAGCTGCTGAAAGCCTCGATTCTGGACGCCCAGACTACTTACACCGAGATCTCGGAGCTGGGCGAGCGGATCGCCCTGATGCAGATCGTGGTGGTGGCGCTGTGTGTGGCGCTGGGCTGTGCCTCCGGTCTGATGGTCATGCGGCTGCTGACCCCGGTCTCCCAGATGATCGTGGCTTCCCGCGCCATCAGCCGCAGCCAGTTCGATACCCCGGACATCCCGCTGCCCAAGCAGCCGGAGATCGGCCAGCTGGCGGAGTCCTTCAACCGCATGAAGCACTCCATGGCGCAGCAGGTGAACACCTTACAGGAGAAAAACGAGATCGAGCGGGAGCTGCACCGCCAAAAGACCGAGGCATTGGAACTGCAGAACCGCATGGAGCGCAGCCGGTTGCAGCAGCTGCGCAGCCAGATCGACCCGCATTTTCTGTTCAACACCCTGAACGTCATCCAGCAGATGGCGGGCACAGAGTCTGCCTACCGCACGCAGGCGCTCATTATGGCGCTTTCCCATCTGCTGCGTTACAGCCTGATGAGCAACGATGAGCAGGTGCCCCTCTCCCGGGAGGTGCGCGTTGTGGACGAGTACTATTCCATCTACCATGTGCGTTTTGGCGACCGGGTGCAGATGGAGTGGGCGTTCTCGGACTCGCTGGATCTGACCGAGACCATGGTGCCATCCTTTATCTTGCAGCCCATCGTGGAAAACGCCTTCAAGCATGGCATCTGCCCCAAGGAAGAGGGCGGCGTGGTGCGCATCCGCATGGTGCCCCTGTGGGAAAAAGGCCTGCTGTGCATCCGGGTGCTGGACAACGGCGTGGGCATTGAGCCGGAGCAGTTACAGCAGCTGCGCACGGCATTGGAACAGCCCGCACCCCGCTGGGAACATATCGGTATTTATAACGTGGCCGCCCGCCTGCGGCTGCTGGATGCCCGCTGCCGGGTGGTGGTGCGCTCCCGGCCGGGGCGGGGAACTGCGGTGATCCTGTATCTGCCGCTGGTGGAGAATGAGGAGGAATTTGAGGAATGATTCGTCTGTTGATCGCGGATGACGAGAGAATGGAGCGGGAAGCGCTGGCGGATATCGTCATGCGCCGGTTCGAGCATGAGGTGACGGTGGAGATGGCGGAAAACGGCCGCAAAGCCGCCGATACCGCTGTGCTCTGGGAAGCAGACCTGATTTTGATGGACATTGAGATGCCGGGCATGAACGGCTTGGATGCCGCCCGCGCGGTGCTGGAACAGCGCCCGGAGTGCAAGGTGATCTTTATCACGGCGTACAGCCTGTTCCAGTACGCCCACGAGGCGGTGCATCTGGGTGCCTGCGATTATCTGCTGAAGCCGGTGGATCCGGACGAGACCGAAGCGGCCATCCGCCGCGCCATCCGGCAAATTGAAGCCGGACGCCGCTTGGCCGAGCTGGCTGCGGAAGCCCCGGAGCCGGAAACCGTCCCGGAGCAGGAGACCGACCCCGCCGGGGAAGGGGAGAGCGACCGCAACGCACTGGTGATGGACCATGTGCGCAAGTATATGGAAGATAACTATATGGCCGACCTCTCGCTAGACAGCGTGAGCGAAATTTTGCACATCAGCCCGGCGTATCTTTCGGCACAGTTCAAAAAGTACCAGAAGATGAATTTTCTGGACTGTCTGACCGAGCTGCGCATCAACGCCGCCAAGGAGCTGCTGGCCGACCCCTTCCGCTCCGCAGCGGAGGTGGCCTCCATGGTGGGCTACGAGGATGCCAGCTACTTTGCCCGCGCCTTTAAAAAGCGCACCGGTATGACCCCCACCCAGTATCGGAAGGAAGCGGCAAAGGCGGCTCGGGAGGCGCGGCTGTGACCCGCCGTCAGCTGCTGCGTCTGCTTGCGGCAGCCCCGGCACTGGCAGTTACAGGCTGCACGGCGCAGTCTGCTTCTTCACAGCAGGAGAAGCCGCTCATCCTGCGCTATGCCGAGAACCAGCCGGAGGACTACCCTACCAGCAAGGCAGCAAAGGCCTTTGCCGAACTTGTGGCACAGCGCACGGATGGCCGGGTGAAGGTGCTGGTTTACAGCGGGGCAGAACTGGGCGCAGAGCAGAGCGTCATCCAGCAGATGCAGTTCGGCGGGGTTGATTTTTCCCGTGTATCTCTGAGCCAGCTGGCAGAGTACGAGCCGGAGCTCAGTGTATTGCAGCTGCCTTATTTGTACAGCGATGCCCAGCAGATGTGGCGGGTGCTGGACGGCGGCATCGGCGATGAGTTTCTGGCCATGCTGGATGGGATGGACTTAGTAGGGCTTTCGTGGTTCGACGCCGGCGTGCGCAGCTTCTACACCCGGGAAAAGGTGACAGGGCTGGATGACTTGCAGGGGCTGACCATCCGGGTGCAGGAGTCGGACATGATGAGCGACATGATCATCGCACTGGGCGCAAAGCCGGCGCAGGTGGTGTACAGCAAGGTGTATGCCGCCCTGCATAACGCCGAGATCGATGGCGCAGAGAACAACTGGCCCAGCTACGAGGTGATGGGGCACTACGAGGTAGCGCCCTTTTTCCTGAAGGACGAGCACACCCGTGTGCCGGAGGTGCAGCTGGCCAGCCCGGCGGTGATGGAAAAACTTGCCGCGCTGGACGAAAGCTTCCCAGAGGTGATCCGCGCCTGCGCCCGGGAGAGCGCACAGACAGAGCGGGAGCTCTGGGCGCGGCGGGAGGCGAACGCAGAGCAGAATATGCGCAAGCGGGGCATCTGCGTCACCGAACTGGACGAGGCCGAAAAAGCCCGCTTCCGCGCAGCGGTGCAGCCCATGTACGATGAATTCTCTGCCCAGCAGGAACTGATCGACCGGATACAGAAAAGCTGAAGAAAACACCCCGAGAAGTGCCCGGACGGACATTTGTCGGGGTGTTATTTTGTACTATAAATACAGGAATGTATCCAACTGGTCGGTAGTGTTGCACAAACAAGATAGAAAGTGATTGTGCAATATGGCAAAAACAATCTTGACATTCTTTCGAAAAACAGGACATTTTTTGAAAGCCCTTGTTTCATTTCGGAAAATTTGCTAAAGTGTGTACAGTCAATGAACGAAAGCTCCGGCACCTGTGCGCCCGGAGAAGTTCACAAATATTTTAAGGAGGACGATTCCTATGAAAATGATCTCTCGTCGTAGCTTTATGGCCGTTGCCGGTGCAGCTACCGCTGCTGTTGCTCTGACCGCCTGCGGTGGTTCCAAGAGCAATTCCACCTCTACCGCTGCTTCCACCTCTACCGCAGCTTCTGCTTCTGCTGCTGCCGGTGATGCAGCTGCTGCTGCCAACGATCCCAAGGTGACTCTGGTCTACGCCGAGGTCAACCCGCTGGATACCATCGTTGGTCAGACCGGTTCTCACTTCAAGGAGAAGGTCGAGGAGCTGAGCGGCGGTTCTGTGGTCGTCGATGTGCAGGCTTCCGGTGTTCTGGGCTCTGAGAACGACGTTCTGGATGCTATTCTGGGCGGCTCTACCTCCATTGATATCAGCCGTATCTCTGCTTTCGCTCTGACCAGCTACGGCTGCAACAAGTCTAAGCTCCTGTCCATCCCCTTCACCTTCAACAACCGTGCTCACTTCTGGAACTTTGCCAACAGCGATCTGGCTCCTGAGTTCTTGAACGAGCCCCAGGAGCTGGGCCTGCCCGTTCGCGGCCTGTTCTACGGCGAGGAGGGCTTCCGTCACTTCTTCACCGTCAAGCCCGTTGCAACCATCGATGACCTGAAGGGCATGAAGCTGCGTGTGTCCAACGACCCCGTTATGAACGGTATGGTCGAGGGTCTGGGCGCTAACCCCACCGTCGTTGCCTTCGGCGAGCTGTACAGCGCACTGCAGACCGGCGTTGTGGATGGCGCTGAGCAGCCCATCGCAAACTACAAGTCCAACGCCTTCCCCGAGGTTGCTAACAACCTGATTCTGGACGGCCACACTCTGGGCGCTGTTCAGGCTGTTATCACCGACAACGCATGGGGCAAGCTGACCGCTAACCAGCAGGCTGCTGTTATGGCTGCTGCTGCCGACACCCAGAAGTTCAACGCTGATCTGTCTGAGACCGCTGAGAACAAGGTTCTGGAAGAGCTGCGCTCCTCCGGCTGCAACGTTGTGGATGTGGACGACAAGACTCCCTGGCAGGAAGCTTGCGCCAAGGTCATCAAGGACAACACCTCTGATCAGGCTGAGCTGTACCAGAAGCTGCTGGACATGAAGGCATAATCTGGCTTTCCATCCAATCTAAGTAGTACATTGCCCGGCGGAGGCCCACGGGAATACGCCCGCAGGCTTCGCCGGGCTTTTATATGGAGGAATTTCTATGCCGAAAATCTTTACCACTCTGGATAAGATCAGACCGGCGTACGACTTTACCTACAAGGTGGTTCTGTTCATCTGCAAGATCCTGCTGATCGCAGATATCCTCATTACCACGATGTCGGTCATTGGCCGTTACGTCCCCTTTATCCCGGACCCCTCCTGGTCTGAGGAGGTCGTTCTGACCTGCATGAGTTACATGGCCGTGCTGAGCGCTGCGCTGGCCATCCGCCGCGGCGCACACATCCGCATGACTGCCTTTGATATGTACCTGCCCAAGAAAGTGGTCAAGGCGCTGGACATTTTGTCCGACGTGGCCGTGATGGTTCTTGGTGTGGTGATGATGGCGGTCGGCTGGAACTACGCCACCACGCTGGGCGGCCGTGGCTTCTATGTTTCCATGCCTTGGCTGAGCCGCTTCTGGATGTACTTCCCGGTGCCGCTGGCCGGTGTTGCCATGGTCATCTTCGAGATCGAGTCTCTGTATAACCATATCAAGAGCTTTTTTGTAAAGGAGGAAATGTAATATGACAGTTCAGACACTGGCGATCATTGTCCTTCTTGTCAGCTTCTTTGTTATGATCTTCCTGCGCTTCCCCATTGCATATGCCGTTGGTCTGTCCAGCGTGCTGTGCATGCTGGTGCAGGGTCAGGCACTGACCGACGTCTGCCGCCTGATGGTCAAGGGCATTTCTTCCTTCAGCCTGATGGCTGTACCGTTCTTCATCACCATGGGCGTGCTCATGGGCTCCGGCGGCATTTCTGAAAAGCTGATCGCACTGGCTGACGCCTGCGTGGGCTGGATGCGCGGCGGTATGGCCATGGTCAATATCGTGGCTTCCTACTTCTTCGGCGGCATTTCCGGTTCTGCTTCCGCCGATACCGCTTCCATCGGTTCCATCATGATCCCCATGATGGTGGATCAGGGCTACGGCGCAGACTTCTCCACCGCTGTTACCATCACCTCCTCCTGCGAGGGTCTGCTGGTTCCCCCCAGCCATAACATGGTCATCTACGCTACCACCGCCGGTGGTATCTCCGTGGGCAGCCTGTTCCTGGCCGGCTACCTGCCCGGCGCTCTGCTGGCCATCGTGCTGATGATCGGCTCCTACATCATCTCGGTCAAACGCAACTACCCCAAGGGTGATCCCTTCAGCATCAAGGCTTTTGTCAAGCAGCTGGGCACCTCCATCTGGGCACTGGCCGCTGTTATCATCGTGGTGTTCGGCGTTGTCGGCGGCGTGTTTACCGCTACCGAGTCCGCTGCTATCGCCGTTATCTACTCCCTGCTCGTTTCCGTGTTCGTCTATAAGGGTCTGGACTGGAAGGGCGTGTGGCACGCTCTGGACGAGTGCGTCAACACCCTGTCCATCGTGCTGATCCTGATCGCTACCTCTGCAGTGTTCGGCAACTGCCTGACCATGCTGCATGTGCCTGATCTGGCAGCAACCGCCATCACCGACCTCACCGATAACCCCTACATCATTGCACTGCTCATCGACCTGATCCTGCTGGTACTGGGCATGATCATGGATATGGCTCCCATCATCCTGATTGCTACCCCCATCCTGCTGCCCATCGCCACCTCCATCGGCATCGATCCCATCCAGTTCGGTATCATCGTGGTTCTGAACTGCGGCATCGGTCTGCTGACTCCTCCCGTTGGCTCCGTTCTGTTCATCGGCTCTGCCGTTGCAAAGCGCCCCATGGAGAAAGTGGTCAAGGCAACCCTGCCGTTCTACCTGTGCATGTTCGTTGCACTGCTGCTGCTGACCTACATCCCCGACATCAGCCTTGCTATCCCCAAGCTGCTGGGCGGTTACGTCAGCCCCATCACAAACCCGCTGGGTCCTGTGTTCATCCACTAAGCGCAGCATAAGGGAATACCCCTTGCATCTATAAGACCGGAGCTTGTCAGCCCTTTGGGCTGCGGGCCCCGGTCTTTTTGCGTGTGCACCAAAATGCGGATAGCTTGCACGGCGGGGAACACTATGATACAATAAAGTGTATAGAAGCTGGGAAGGGGAGAGAACACTATGGAGCAAAAACGCCTGTGTCCGTTCTGCATTGGGGAGCTGCCGCCTGCGGCGACCGTCTGCCCCCATTGCGGGAAGATTCTGGAGGGGTGCAACCCGGCGGGCTGTCTGCCGGTGGGTACGGTGCTGGCTGGGCGCTACACCGTGGGCGAGATGCGCAGTCTGGACGGCGAAGGCGTGCTGTACAGCGGCGTGGAGAATCTGGGCGGTTTCCGGGTGACCATCAAGGAGTACCTGCCCGTCACCCTTTCTGCGGAGCGGGGTGCGGACTGCATCCTGCGCCCCAAGCAGGGGAGCGAGGTACTGTTCAAGACTACCCGCATGGACTTTGCAGACCTGTACCGCGCCATCCAACGCATTACCCCCGCCAGCGGTCTGGAGGCCGTGCTGGACGTGGTGGAGGCCAACAACACCGTGTATGCGGTGCTGGAAAATTTAGGCGGCACCCCGCTGGAGCAGTGGCTGGCAAACCGTCCCGCCCCGGTGCGGGCAGAGGATGCCTGCGCCATGCTGCGCCCGGTGTTTGAGGGCGTGGCGGCCATGCACAAGGCAGGGCTGGTGCACCGCGGCATCTGCCCGGAGAATATCCGGGTAATGGCAGATGGCCGCTGCCGTCTGGCCGGGTATGCCACCGTGGGTCTGCGCACCGCAGGCAGCGGCCTGCACGAGCAGCTGTACGAGGGCTACTCCGCGCCGGAGCAGTACACCACCGCTGAGTTTGAGGGGCGCTACACCGATGAGTACAGCCTTGCCGCCGTCTTTTACCGCATGGTGTGCGGGCAGGCACCCATGCCCGCTGCTCAGCGCGTGGTGTCGGACTCCAACCCCCGGGCACGCACCGTAGAGCCTGCCGTACCGGCCTACGTCTCCGATGTATTGCAGCTGGGGCTGCGGCTCAAGGTCATGGAGCGCATCCAGACTGTGCCGCAGCTGTATCAGGCACTTTCTTCCAAGGAATATACCGCAGAGCTGACCCGCACCATGAAGCCGGAGACCCCGATGCATCCGGTGCGGGCAGAGCAGAGCGGGCAGGGCAGGGAACATCTGCTCAGTTTGAAGGGGCTGCTGGCGGGCATCCTGATCCTGCTTTCCGTTCTGATCTTGCTCACCCTGTGGGGCATCGTGAGCAGCAAGGAGGAACAAACTCCCTCTTCGGAGCCGAGCTCGGAAGCTGCCAGCAGCGAGGAAATGAAGCCCCAGAATCTTGTGCCCAACTTTGTGGGCATCGATTATGAGCAGATCAAGAATAACCGCGAGTACACCAGTATGTACCTGTTCCGGGCGGTGCTGGAGTACAGCGATACCGTGCCCTCCGGGCAGGTCATCCGGCAGGAGCCGGAGGCCGGTGAGGTGATGGAGAACGGCGAGGTGATCCAGATCGTGGTCAGTCAGGGCCCGGAGAAGGTGGAGATGCCCAAGATCATCGGTGCATCGCAGGATAAGGCCATTGAGATATTGAGCAGCCGGGGGCTTGTGGCCAGCTGCTTTATGGTGGTGAACGATGGCTCCTACGCCACGGGCTGCGTGGTCTCTGCCAGTGAGGAAGAGGGCGCCATGGTCACGGTGGGTACGGTGATCACCATATATATCGCCGCAGACCCCAGTGTGCAGATCACCGCCACCCCGGAAGAACCTGCCGCTACCGAGCCTACCACCCCGGAAACGCCCCCGGAGGGCGGCACAGAGCCGGAATACGATACCGATTAAAAAATAAAAGCAGAAGCGGGAGCCTTGCAACGGGCTCCCGCTTCTGCTTGTTTAGGATAGGAAAGAGAATGGCGAATTAAAGATTGGTGTAGCCCATCAGGCAGCGGTCTACCTCGGCGGCGCAATCGCGGCCCTCGCGCAGACCCCACACCACAAGGCTCTGGCCGCGGCGCATATCGCCGCAGACGAACACCTTGTCCACATTGGTCTTAAAGTTGTGGTCGGCTACATTGCCCCGGGCGGTCAGTTCCACACCAAAGGCATCGGCTGTGTAGTTTTCGCAGCCGGTAAAGCCTGCGGCGATAAACGCCAGCTGGCAGTCGTAGGTAAATTCTTTGCCGGTGGGCACCATGCTGGTGCGGCCGGTCTCGGGGTCGCGCTCCGGCTTCAGGCAGCTGATGACGGCACCGGTCAGGTTGCCGGCGTCATCCTTCAAAAACTCCTTGACGGTGGTCTGATACACGCGCGGGTCCTTGCCGAACTTGGCGATGCACTCGGTCTGGCCGTAGTCCACCTTCAGCACCCGGGGCCACTCCGGCCACGGGTTTGCAGCGGTGCGCTGGACAGGGGGCTGCGGCATCATTTCCAGCGCCATCAGGTCGGTGCAGCCCTGCCGCAGGGCAGTGCCCTGACAGTCGTTGCCGGTGTCGCCGCCGCCGATGACCAGCACGTTTTTACCGGCTGCGTTGATGGCTCTGCCGTCTGCAAAACCCGAGTCCAGCAGGCTCTTGGTCACGCTGGTCAGGTAGTCCACCGCAAAGTGCACGCCCTTGGCGTCCCGGCCGGGCACGTTCAGGTCCCGGGGCTTTTTGGCACCGCAGCACAGCACCACGGCATCAAAATCAGCCAGCAGCTGCTCGGCGGGCACTGCACCGCCTACGTCCATGCCGGTGCGGAACACAACACCCTCGGCCTGCATCAGCTTGACCCGGCGCTCAATGACTGCTTTGTCCAGCTTCATGTTGGGGATGCCGTACATCAGCAGACCGCCCACACGGTCGGCGCGCTCAAACACCGTAACGGCGTGGCCGCGCTTGTTCAGGTACTCGGCCACCGAAAGCCCTGAAGGGCCACTGCCCACCACGGCAACGCTCTTGCCGGTGCGGGTCGGCGGCGGGGTGGCGGTAAGCCAGTTTTTGGCGTAGGCCGTCTCGATGATGGCGTGCTCGTTTTCGCGCACGGTGACGCTGCTGCCGGTCACATCCCCGCAGGTGCAGGCGGCCTCGCACAGGGCGGGGCACACCCGGCTGGTAAACTCCGGGAAGCGGTTGGTGGCCATCAGGCGGTGGAGCGCAAGCTCCCACTTGCCGTGGTACACCAGATCGTTCCACTCCGGGATGAGGTTGTTCAGCGGACAGCCGGAGGCCATGCCGCCGATCATCATGCCCGCCTGACAGAAGGGCACGCCGCAATCCATGCAGCGGGCGGCCTGCGTCTGCTGCTGCTCCCGCGAGAGCCAGATGTGGAACTCGTTAAAATTTTCAAGGCGCTCCAGCGGCGCAACGTCCGTGCTGGTCTTGCGCGCATAATCCATAAATCCTGTTGTCTTACCCATGCTGCTGCCCCTCCTTACTTATGCTTCTGCACTGCATAGAATGCTTCGATCTGTGCCTGCTCGCCGTCCAGACCACGCTCCTCTACCGAGGCGATGACCCGCAGCATACGGTCGTAATCGTAAGGCAGCACCTTTTTGAATTTGGGCAGGAACGCACTGAAATTATCCAGGATCTCTTTGCCGCGCGGAGAGCCGGTGGCTTCCACATGGGCGCGGATCAGCTCCTTCAGGGTGGCAACATCGTACTTATGTTCCACCGGCTCAAGGCTGACGGTCTCCTTGTTCACCCGCTGGTAGAAGTCCCAGTTCTCGTCCAGCACATAGGCAATGCCGCCGGTCATACCGGCTGCAAAGTTCTTGCCGGTCTGTCCCAGCACCACCACGGTGCCGCCGGTCATGTACTCGCAGCCGTGGTCGCCCACGCCCTCTACAACGGCGGTCGCGCCGCTGTTGCGCACGCAGAAGCGCTCACCGGCCACGCCGGAGATGAACGCCTTGCCACTGGTAGCGCCGTACAGCGCCACGTTGCCAGTGATGATGTTCTCCTCGGGCTTGAAGTCGATGCCCTGCGGCGGGCGCACAACGATCTTGCCGCCGGAAAGGCCCTTGCCCATGTAGTCGTTGCAGTCGCCCACCAGTTCCAGCGTCAGGCCATTGGGGATAAAGGCGCCAAAGCTCTGACCGCCTGCACCGGTGCAGTGCACGGTGTACACATCATCCGGCAGGTCGTTGCCGTATTTGCGGGTGATCTCGCTGCCAAAGATGGCACCAAAGGCGCGGTCCACGTTGGAAACATTCAGGCTGACGTTCTGGGAAGCTTTGCTGCCCAGCTTGAACTTCTTCATCAGCACCTTCATGTCCAGCGTGTTTTCCAGATGGAAGTCGTAGCTGTCCTCCTTGATAAAGTGGACGTTGCTGTTTGCAATGGCGGGGTTGTGCAGGATGCAGTCCAGATCCAGCTCCGCTGCACGGCTGCCCGGGGCGGCGGGCTTGACCCGCAGCAGGTCGGTGCGGCCTACCAGCTCGTCCACGGTGCGCACGCCCAGCTTTGCCATGTACTCCCGCAGCTCCTCGGCCACAAAGGTAAGGTAGTTGATGATGTACTCCGGCTTGCCCTTGAAGTTCTTGCGCAGCTCGGGGTTCTGGGTGCAGATGCCCATGGGGCAGGTGTCCAGATTGCACACGCGCATCATCACACAGCCCTCGGCCATCAGCAGGGTAGTGCCGAAGCCGAACTCCTCTGCGCCCAGCATGCAGCTGATGGCTACATCCCGGCCGGACAGCAGCTTGGAGTCACTCTCAATGCGCACGCGGGTGCGCAGGCCGTTCAGGATCAGGGTCTGGTGGGTCTCGGCGATGCCCAGCTCCCAAGGCAGACCGGCGTGCTTGATGGAGGTGCGGGGCGCAGCACCGGTGCCGCCGTCATAGCCGGACACCAGAATGACCTGTGCGCCGCCCTTGGCAACACCGGCGGCAATGGTGCCCACACCGGCCTCGCTGACCAGCTTGACGTTGATGTTAGCGCTGCGGTTGGCGTTTTTCAAATCGTAGATCAGCTCTGCCAGATCCTCGATGGAATAGATATCGTGGTGGGGCGGGGGAGAGATCAGGCCCACGCCGGTGGTGCTGTGGCGGGTCTTGGCGATCCACGGATACACCTTGGCACCGGGCAGGTTGCCGCCCTCACCGGGCTTTGCGCCCTGTGCCAGCTTGATCTGGATCTCCTCGGCGCTGACCAGATACTTGCTGGTCACGCCAAAGCGGGCAGAGGCCACCTGCTTGATCTTGGAATTGCTCTCGCTGTGGTAACGCTCCTCAGGCTCGCCGCCCTCGCCGGTATTACTGCGCCCGCCCAGACGGTTCAGGGCGATGGCAATGGTCTCGTGCGCCTCACTGCTCAGTGCGCCGTAGCTCATGGCAGCGCCCTTGAACCGCTTGACGATGCTGGAGACCGGCTCTACTTCTTCCAGCGGGATGCCGCCGTCTGCGGCGTAGTTGAAGTCCAGCAGGCTGCGCAGGTGCACGCCCTCGGCACCCATGTTGTCCACCGTCTGGGTGAACTGCTTGAAGGTGGCGTAATCGCCGGTGCGGCAGGCTTTCTGGAACAGATGAATGGTCTGGGGGTTGAACAGGTGCTCTTCCTTGCCGCTGCGGAACTTGTGGGCACCGCTGTCGGCCAGCTCCATGTTGATATCCAGCCCCAGCGGGTCAAAGGCGGCGTTATGCAGCGCTTCCACATCGGCCTGAATGTCTGCCATGCTGATGCCGCCCACGCGGCTCACCGTGCCGGTGAAGTATTTGTCGATGACCTCCTTCGAGATGCCCACAGCCTCAAAGATCTGGCTGCTCTGGTAGCTCTGGATGGTGGAAATGCCCATCTTGGAGGCAATCTTCACGATGCCGTTGAGGATGGCGTTGTCGTAGTCCTGCACGGCGGCGTAATAGTCCTTGTCCAGCAGACCCTCGTCGATCAGCTGTCCAATGGTCTCGTGCGCCAGATAGGGGTTGATGGCGCAGGCACCGTAGCCCAGCAGGGTGGCAAAGTGGTGCACCTCCCGGGGTTCGGCGCTTTCCAAAATCAGCGCCAGTGCGGTGCTCTTTTTGGTGCGGATGAGGTACTGGGACACTGCCGAAACAGCCAGCAGGCTGGGGATGGTCACATGGTATTCATCCACGTCACGGTCAGACAGGATGATGATGTTCGCACCCTCCTTATAGGCGCGGTCGACTTCCAGAAATACCCGGTCGATGGCCTTTTCCAGACTGGTGTTCTTGTAGTAGTTGATGGACACCGTAGCCACCTTGAAGCCCGGCACGTTCATGTACTTGATCTTCAACAGGTCGGTGTTGGTCAGGATGGGGTTGTGCACCTTGAGCACTTTGCAGTTCTCCGGCTTATCCTCCAGCAGATTGCCGTGGGCACCGATGTAAACGCTGGTGGAGGTGACCACCTTTTCCCGGATGGCGTCAATGGGCGGGTTCGTCACCTGCGCGAACCGCTGCTTGAAGTAGTTGAACAGCGGGGGATGCTGGCTGCTGAGCACGGCAAGCGGGGTGTCGGTACCCATGGCACCGGAGGGCTCTGCGCCCGCCCGCGCCATGGCAAGGATCATAGTGTTCACGTCCTCGTACTTGTAGCCGAACACCTTCTGCAGCCGGGTCAGCTGCTCGCCGGTGTAGCTTTCCACCTTCACGTTGGGGATCTTCAGCCCGCTCAGCTGCACCAGATTGCGATCGATCCACTCGCCGTAGGGCTCACGGCTGGCGTAAAGCTCCTTCAGCTTTTCATCGTCCACCACCTCGCCCTTGACGGTATCCACCAGCAGCATCTTGCCGGGACGCAGGCGCTCCTTGACCAGAATATTCTCCGGGTCGCATTCCAGCACGCCCACCTCAGAGGACAGGATCATGCGTCCGTCCTTGGTGATGTAGTAGCGGCTGGGGCGCAGACCGTTGCGATCCAGCACTGCGCCCATCACGTCACCATCCGAGAACAGGATGGCGGCGGGGCCGTCCCACGGCTCCAGCATGGTGGCGTAGTACTGGTAGAAATCCCGCTTTTTCTGGCTGATATTCTTGTTATTCTCCCACGGCTCGGGGATGGTGATCATCACGGCCAGCGGCAGGTCCATGCCGTTCATCACCATAAATTCCAGAGTGTTGTCCAGCATGGCAGAGTCCGAACCGGAGGTGTTGATGATGGGCAGGATCTTGTTCATGTCGTCCTGAAGAATGGGGCTGGAGATGCTCTCCTCGCGCGCCAGCATGGCGTCGGTGTTGCCCTTGATGGTGTTGATCTCGCCGTTGTGCAGGATAAAGCGGTTGGGGTGTGCACGCATCCAGCTGGGGTTGGTGTTGGTAGAAAAGCGGCTGTGCACCATGCCAATGGCGGACTCATAGTCCGGGTCCTGCAAGTCGGCATAGAAGCGGCGCAGGTCGTGCACGAGGAACATACCCTTGTACACGATGGTGCGGCTGGACAGGCTGGGCACATAGGTGCCGTTGCTGGCCTGCTCGAACACGCGGCGCACGATGTACAGGCGGCGGTCAAACTCAATGCCCTTGCTTACCTTGGCGGGCTTTTTGATGAAGCACTGCCAGATGGCGGGCATGCAGTCCCGCGCCTTCTGACCCACGGCATCGGGGTCCACGGGCACCTCGCGCCATGCCAGAAACTCCAGTCCCTCCTTGCGGGTGACCACCTCGAACAGCTTCATGGCCTGTGCCCGCAGGTGCTCGTTCTGGGGGAAGAAGAACATGCCCACGCCGTACTCCCGCTCGTTGCCCAGCCGGATGTTCAGCTCCTCGGCAACCTTGGAGAAGAACTTGTGGCTGATCTGCAGCAGGATGCCCACGCCATCGCCGGTCTTACCCTCGGCGTCCTTACCGGCGCGGTGCTCCAGCCGCTCCACGATGGACAGTGCATCGTCCACCGTCTGGTGGCTTTTACGTCCCTTGATGTCCACCACAGCGCCGATGCCGCAGGCATCGTGCTCGAACTGTGGGTCGTACAGACCAAGGGTGGTTTTCTGCTCTGTAAAGTTTTCCATAGTCTTTCCCATCCTTTTTACTTGTTTACCGGGGGCTGCGGCACCCTCCGCAGCTTTTTATCCCCTGCAAAAAGAAAAAAGCGCCCCGCAAGGGCACAGGATGCCCCTGCGGAACGCCTTTGTTCCGATACCTGATATTATACAGATTCCTGAAAAATTTTCAAGTGACAGCTGCACCAAATATGCTACACACATTGCGCCGCTTCTTGTGCGAGATGCCGCGAGCCCCCGCAGCTGTGCGCGGCATACAAACAAAACCGCCGCACCCGGCGTTGTGCACGCGGGTACGGCGGTTTGGAGGAATTTGCCCTGAGTGATGCGGAACACTCAGGACTCAGGAATGCTTTGATTTGCGGGTGAAGAACCATCCGCAGGCCAGCAGCAGGGAGCCCAGGCTTGCCAGCACACCGGCCATCCAGCCGGTGGTGCCGGTCTGGGGCAGGGTGGGCACTGCCGGGGCAGCGGGCTGTGCGGCGGCGGGAGCTTCCGTGTGGGGAGCCTGAGCCGGAGCGTCGGATGCGGCGGCAGCTTCGGTGCCGTTGGTGTCGTCAGAGTCAGCCGGGGCTTCCGGGGCGGAGGCGTCTGCATCGGGGTCCGGTGCCAGAGAGATCTCTTCCACCGGCAGAACCGCCAATTCTGAGTTGCGGGTTTGTTGTAAAATAACCAAACGAAACCTCACCCGCCCAGAATGGCCTGCAGGTCGGCTTCCGGGGTGGCAATGGGCTTGAGGCCGTACCGTTCCTGCAGGGTGCGCACCACCCCCGGCGAGAGGAACGGGGGCAGGGTAGGCCCCAGCCGGATGTTCCGGATGCCCAGCGCCAGCAGCGCGATGAGGATGCACACGGCCTTCTGCTCAAACCAGCACAGCACCAGCGAGAGGGGCAGGTCGTTGACGCCGCAGCCAAAGGCGTCGGCCAGCGCCAATGCGATGCGGATGGCGCTGTAGGCGTCGTTGCACTGGCCCACGTCCAGGATGCGGGGCAGGCCGGTGCCCGGCACGGTGCCAAGGGGCAGGTCGTTCAGGCGGAACTTGCCGCAGGCCAGGGTCAGCAGGATGGTGTCGGGCGGGGTAAGGCGGGCAAACTCGGTGTAGTAGCGGCGGCTGGGCCGGGTGCCGTCGCAGCCGCCCACCAGAAAGAAGTGCCGCAGCTTACCGTCCCGCACCGCCTGCACGATCTCGTCCGCGTGCTGCAGCACGGCGGTACGGGCAAAACCGGTGGTCACCGTGGAGCCGCCGTTCAGGCCGGGCAGCAGGGTGTCCTGCGCGTAGCCGCCCAGCTCCAGCGCCTTTTCGATCACCGGGGAAAAGTCGCGCCCTTCGTCGATGTGGGGCACGCCGGGGTAAGCCACCACCGAGGTGGTGAACACCCGGTCGGCGTAGCTGGCGCGCAGGGGCATGATGCAGTTGGTGGTGAACAGGATGGGCGCGGGGATGTCCTCGAACTCCCGCTGCTGGTTCTGCCATGCGGTGCCAAAGTTGCCCTTGAGGTGGGGGTAGCGGCGCTTCAGCTCCGGGTAGCCGTGGGCGGGCAGCATCTCCGAGTGGGTGTAGACGTTGACGCCCCGGCCTGCAGTCTGTTCCAGCAGCTGCTGTGCGTCGTAGAGGTCGTGGCCGGAAATCACGATGAACGGCCCCTTTTCAATGGTCAGGGGCACCTGCACCGGTTCCGGATCGCCAAACGCGCCGGTGTTGGCCGCGTCCAGCAGCTCCATGCAGCGGTAGCTGGCTTCTCCTGTGGCCTGCACCAGCTGCCACAGGGCGTCGGTGGTCTGGCCGGGGTCGCCCACGGCCTGCAGGGCGGTACAGAAGAACCGGTCCAGCTCCGGGTCGATGCGGCCCAGCACCCGGGCGTGGTAGTTGTAGGCGGCCATGCCCCGCAGGCTGAACAACACAAAGCATTTCAGGCTGCGCCGGTCGGCATCCGGTTCCCGCCAGAGGGCCTGCATGTCGTAGTCCGGGCCGGTGCCGGGGCTGGCGTCGTGCACCCGGCGGGTCAGCGCGTCCACGGCGGCGGGGTCAAAGTTCACGTTGGTAATGGTGGTGAACAGCCCCTGCATCAGCAGCCGGGCCTGTTCCGGGGCCGGGCCGCGCCCCGCCGCGATGAGCTGCCCGGCAAATGCGATGAGCGCCCCGGTGAGCCGGTCCTGTGCGGCGGCTGTCTCGGCCGACTTGCCGCACACCCCCGCTGCGCCGGTGCAGGCGGTGCAGCCCGCCGCCTGCTCACACTGAAAACAAAACATCTGCTCGTCCATACAAAACTCCCTTTCTGCCATAAGATACTGCCAGTGTGGGCAGAGCGGGGCGGGGTTATACCCAAAAAGAGCCGCACCCCTGCGGGCGCGGCTCTTGGACGATGCAGTATGACTTAGTAGGTGATGCCCTGTGCCATCATGGCGGTAGCAACCTTCAGGAAGCCGGCGCAGTTTGCACCGACCATCAGATTGCCCTCAGAACCGGCAGCCACAGAAGCGTCGTAGGAAGCGTGGAAGATGCCCTCCATGATGCCCTTCAGCTTGGCATCCACTTCCTCAAAGCTCCAGCTCAGGCGCTCGGAGTTCTGGCTCATCTCCAGACCGGAGGTAGCTACGCCGCCTGCGTTGGAAGCCTTTGCGGGTCCGTACAGGATGCCGTTGGACAGGTAGACCTCGATAGCCTCCGGGGTGCTGGGCATGTTAGCGCCCTCGCAGACCACGGTGCAGCCGCCCTTTACCAGAGCCTCGGCAGACTCCTTGTTGATCTCGTTCTGGGTAGCGCAGGGCAGGGCGATGTCGCAGGGGACAGTCCAAACCTTGCTGCAATCAGCCACATAGGTTACACCCTCGTGGGTCTCGGCGTACTCCTTGATACGGCCGCGGCGCACTTCCTTCAGATCCTTGACGTAAGCCAGATCGATGCCGTTGGGGTCGTAGACGTAGCCGTTGGAGTCGGACATGGTAACCACCTTGGCGCCCATCTGGGTCGCCTTTTCGCAGGCGTAGATGGCCACGTTGCCGGAGCCGGAGATGACCACGGTCTTGCCCTCGAGGCTGTCGTTCCGCATGCACTTCAGAGCCTCAGCGGTAAAGTAGCACAGGCCGTAGCCGGTAGCCTGAGTACGGGCCAGAGAACCACCAAAGGTCAGGCCCTTGCCGGTGAGCATACCGCCCTGGAAGCTGTTGGTCAGGCGCTTGTACTGGCCGAACAGATAGCCAACCTCACGACCGCCCACGCCGATATCACCGGCAGGGCAGTCCACGAACTGGCCGATGTGGCGGTACAGCTCGGTCATGAAGCTCTGGCAGAAGCGCATCACTTCCATGTCGCTCTTGCCGTGGGGGTCAAAGTCAGAGCCGCCCTTGCCGCCGCCCATGGGCAGGGTGGTCAGGCTGTTCTTGAAGGTCTGCTCGAAGCCCAGGAACTTCAGGATGCCCTGATTGACAGAGGGATGGAAGCGCAGGCCGCCCTTGTAGGGGCCGATGGCGCTGTTGAACTGCACGCGGTAGCCGCGGTTCACCTGCACCTTACCGGCATCGTCCACCCAGGGCACACGGAAGGTGATGATGCGCTCCGGCTCCACCAGGCGCTCGATCAGACCGGCCTTCTCGTACTCGGGGTGCTTTTCCACAACGGGCTGGATGCTCTCCAGCACCTCGCGCACAGCCTGCAAAAACTCGGGCTCGTTGGCGTTGCGCTTTTCCAGACCCTCGTAAACACGCTTCAGATATTCATTCGTCAGCATAATAGAATACTCCTTTTCCCAATTACTCTATAAATTTGAAAAAGCGGAAATGCCTTTGCCCGCCGCACAGCGGGGATATCCTTGCAGATGCCGGGCGCTTCCGGTTCTCCATGCTTGCACGGCACGCCCGCACAAGCGGGCAATGCTTACTTTATTATTATAAAGCTTTGTGGTGGGTTTTACAATAGCAAAAAGCAGAATTTGTTTAAAAAAACAGATAAAAAGTCACAGCTGCTTCACAAAACGAAAATTAAAAGCCGGAATGCGCCGCGAACCTTGTTTTTTAAAGTGCGCTGCCGCCCCAAAGCCGCACGGAAAAGAATGTCTTTTCCGCAGCAGCGGGCTTTGGTAAGCAAAAAGCCCTGTGTCACAACGGGCACAGGGCGGGGTGCATTACTTCTTCAGCAGCTTTTCGCAGGCGTCTGCGGCGCCTTCCAAAAATTCGCCGCCATAGGTCTCGATCATGCCGGCGTCGGAAAGTTCTGCCAGTTTGGGGTCGATGGGGCACTTGGCCAGCACAGGCAGATGATGCTTTGCGGCCACCTCGTCCACATGGCTGTTGCCAAACACATTGATGTGCTTGCCGCAGTCCGGGCAGACGATGTAGCTCATGTTCTCCACGATGCCCAGCATGGGCACCTTCATCATCTCGGCCATGTTCACGGCCTTTGCCACGATCATGCTTACCAGCTCCTGCGGGCTTGCCACCACAACGATGCCATCCACCGGCAGGCTCTGGAACACGGTCAGGGGCACATCACCGGTGCCCGGGGGCATATCCACGAACAGGAAATCCACGTCCTTCCAGACCACATCGGTCCAGAACTGCTTGACCGCGCCGGCAATGACCGGGCCGCGCCACACAACGGGGTCTTCCTCGTTCTCCACCAACAGGTTGATGCTCATTACATCAATGCCCATGCGGCTCTGGATAGGCCAGCAGCCCTTGTCGTCCGCCATGGCACGGCCATGAATGCCGAACAGCTTGGGGATGGACGGGCCGGTGATATCGGCATCCAGAATACCGCAGTGGTAGCCGCGGCGGGCCATGGCACAGGCCAGCAGGGCGCTGGTCATGCTTTTGCCCACGCCGCCCTTACCGGAAACAACGCCGATGACCTTTTTCACACTGCTGTTAGGGTTGGGGGCATCGTGCTGCGGAGCGGCATCGCGGGAAGAACAGGCTGCACTGCAATTAGAGCAGTCATGGGTACATTCTTCGCTCATTCTCTTTGTCGCGCACGGCAGGGGCAGGACCCGGGCGGTGCGCTTCCTCCTTGCTCAAAATACAGGCAGGGAGCTTGCGCCCTGCCTGACCACTGTTAACTATACCATAAAAAGTGCGCAGAAACAACCCATAGCGCCGCTCATGTTTTGCAATGCTGCCGCATAGGCTGAACCGTGAACGCCCGTTCCGGGGCAGGGGGAGGTGCAGGGTGCGGCAGAACTACTTTAAAAATGCGGCGCTGCTTACCGGTTCGGACGTGGTGCTGCGGCTGGCAGGCATGGGGCTGCGCATCTGGCTGGCAAACGCCTTGGGCGGGGCGGGTATGGGGCTGTACCAGCTGGTGCTGGCGGTTTACGGGCTGTTCGTCACGCTGGCTACGGCGGGCATCTCGGTGGCGGCTACCCGGCTGCTGACCGAGGAGCTCAGCCGGGATAAGGCCGCTGCGCGCGGGATGCTAGTGCGGCTGGTGCTGGCAGGGCTGGGGCTGGGCGGGTTTGCCATGCTTGTCCAGCTTGCCACCGCAGGCCTTGCGGCAAAATGGTGGCTGGGGGATATCCGCGCCGCTGCCGCGCTGCGCACCTCGGCGCTGGGGCTGCCGTGGATGGCTGTCTCGGCGGTGCTGCGCGGCTTTTTTCTGGCGCGGCGACGGGTAGAGCCCAACGTGCTCAGCCAGCTGGCTGAGCAGACGGTGCGCATTGCCGCCGTGGTGTGGGCGCTTACCCGCACGCAGGGCTGGCCGGACGGCAGCCGCTGTGCGCTGGTGCTGGCCGCCACCGCCCTGAGCGAGGCCGTATCCACTACCCTGATGGCACTGTTTTACCGGCGGGAGGCGGTACGCTGCTTCGGCAGCACAGCGCCGCGCCCGCCAAGAGAGGTGTCCCGGCGGCTGTGGGAGATATTATGGCCGGTGGAGGGCGGCAGGGCGCTTTCCAGCGCGCTGCACACCGCCGAGAATATGCTGGTGCCCGCCTGCCTTGCGGTGTATCTGGCGGCTTCTGGCGGGCGCACCGCTGCGCTGGAGCAGTACGGCACCTTAAAGGGCATGGCACTGCCGCTGCTCAATTTCCCCTTCGGGCTGCTGGGCAGTCTAGCGGTTTTGCTGATGCCGGAGATCACGCAGGCGCATATCGAGGGGCAGACCGCCCGGCTGAACGCCCTGCTGGACCGGATGCTGCGGCTTACGGGGTACTTCTCCGCGCTGGCGGGTACGCTGTTCTGGGTGTGGGGCAGGCCGCTGGCGCAGCTGCTCTACCACAGCCCGGAGGCGGGGTTCTATCTGGAGACCCTTGCCCCGGCTATGCCGCTGATGTATCTGGAAAGCATGGTGGACGGTGCCATGAAGGGCATCGGGGAGCAGAAGGCTGCCTTCCGGTACAGCGTGTGGGACGCGGTGCTGCGCATTGGCGGGGTGGCGGTGCTGCTGCCCCGGTACGGGATGCGGGGCTTTCTGGCGGTGATATTGCTTTCCAGCTTTTACACCTGCGCGGCCAACACCGGGCGGCTGCTGCTTTCCAGCGGCACAGGGCACGCTTTCCGGCGCTGGCTGGGTGCGCCGCTGTTGGCGGCTGCCGCCGCCGGTGCGGCAGGGCGGGGCGTGCGTCGGGCGCTGGCGGGCTTTCCGGCTCAAGGGTTACCGGGGCAGCTTGCCGTGCTGACGGCGGGCGGCACAGTGACGGTCCTCGTGTATTTACTGGCGGCGCTGCCGCTGGGGCTTTGGGAGGAAGTGCGGGCGCTGCTGCGGCAGGCAAAGACCGGGAAAAACAGGGGAAAGTGATAAAAACGTAAATTTTCTGGACACAGGCGGGGATTGTGAGTATAATACAAACGTGTAGTTGTATCCTTCCGGCATTGCCGGGGAACACTGCCGAAAAAGCAGCGCAGGGCAAACCCTTGGCGCTGAGAGGAAAAAAGAGGATCGTAAGTGAAAGATAAAACCAAGAATACCCCGCAGGTGCTGCTGCGCCGTGCGCTGCTGGTGCTGCTGGATGCAGCCATTGTGGCATTCAGCTTTTATTTTGCTCTGCTGCTGCGGGCAGACGGTGCCGTGGAGGCCGTGTGGTGGCCCCACAACCGCGCCCTGCTGTACGAAAATCTGCCGTGGATCGTGGCGGTGTATATCGTCTGCTTTCTGGCGGGCGGGCTGTACTCGGTGCTGTGGAAGTACGCCGGCGAGCGGGATCTGATCCGCCTTGCCGGGATGATCGCCGTGCCCACCGCCGTGGTGTATGTGGTGAACCGCTGCCTTATCCACGGTGTGCTGTTCAATTCCGCAAACTGCATGGCCTCGGTGCTCATCTTTTTGTTTATCGGCGGCAGCCGTCTGGCTTGGCGGCTGTTTTTGAACCACCCGCTGGGTGAGCAGCTGCGCAAGGTGCCCGCCAAAGACCCCAACCGCCCTGTAATGATCGTGGGCGCGGGCGAAGCCGGTGCATGGGCCATCAACGTGTGCAAATCCAACAAGGAATACGGTCACGCTGTGGTGGCGGTGGATGATGACCCCACAAAGCTGAACCAGACCATCCACGGCGTACCGGTCAAGGGCACGCTGGAGGATATCCCGGAGCTGTGCAATCGCTACGGCATCCACAGCATCATCATTGCCATCCCTACCTTAAAGGGCAGCAAGCTGAGCCATGTCATCGACCTGTGCGTTAGCACTCACTGCGCGGTGCAGGTGCTCAGCGACCCGCAGCTGGTGGGCAGCGGCGCACCCCAGCAGGAGGTGTTCCGCGAGCTGAACCCCGCCGACTTCCTCTCCCGCGAGGAGGTCACGCTGGATACCGACAAAATCTCCGGCTACCTCACCGGCAAAACGGTGCTGGTAACGGGCGGCGGCGGCTCTATCGGCAGTGAGCTGTGCCGTCAGGTCATGCGCTTCAAGCCCGGCAAGCTGCTGATCTTTGATATCTACGAAAACTGCGCCTACGAGCTGCAGATGGAACTGCAGCAGAAGTACGGCCGCGATATCCCGGTCACGGTGCTCATTGGCTCTATCCGGGATAAAAAGCGTCTGGACGAGGTTTTTGATACCTACCACCCCACGGTGGTGTTCCATGCTGCGGCGCATAAGCACGTCCCGCTGATGGAGGTAAGCCCTGCCGAGGCGGTAAAGAACAATGTGCTGGGCACCAAAAACCTGCTGGTCAGCGCCAGCGAGCACGGGGTAGAGCGCTTTGTGCAGCTTTCCACCGATAAGGCCGTGAATCCCACCAGCGTCATGGGCTGCACCAAGCGCATCTGCGAGATGCTTATCCAGACCTTTGCGGGCAACACGGACATGAAGTGTGTGGCAGTGCGGTTCGGCAACGTGCTGGGCAGCCACGGCAGTGTTATCCCGCTGTTTGAAGCCCAGATCAAAAAAGGCGGGCCGGTCACCCTGACCGACCCCAACATCGTGCGCTACTTTATGACCATCCCGGAGGCAGCACAGCTGGTGCTGCAGGCGGGTGCACTGGCAGAGAGCGGCAATATCTATGTGCTGGATATGGGCGAGCCGGTGCGCATTATGGACTTGGCCAAGCAGCTCATCCGCTTTTACGGCTACGAACCGGGCGTGAATATGGAGATCAAGATCGTGGGCCTGCGCCCCGGTGAGAAGCTTTACGAAGAGCTGATGATGGACGAGGAGCAGGACAAGATGCGCCGCACCCAGCACAACAAGATCTTTGTGGCAAGCCCCCGTACCATTGATCTGGCTGAGTTCTACGAGCAGCTGCAGGCGCTGGAAGCCGCTGCTGCCCACAACGACGAGGGCGTGGTGCGCCAGCTGGCGGCTATGATCCCCACCTTTACCCCCACCCGGGAGAACCTGAAACTATAACAGCTGGAACTGCGGCACTGGGCCGCATGGGATAGACCGCAGACCGGAACATGCCGGGCTGCGCAAAACGAGAGGGATGTTATTATGGAAAAGAAACCGTTTCTGACCGAGGCGATGGCACAGGAGATCATCGAGGATGTGCCCACGCCGTTCCACGTCTACGACGAGAAGGGCATCCGGGAGAATGTCCGCCGCATCAACAAGGCCTTCAGCTGGAACAATGGCTTCAAGGAGTATTTTGCGGTCAAGGCACTGCCGAACCCTGTCATCCTGCAGATCCTCAAGGAGGAGGGCTGCGGCGTGGATTGCTCCTCCCTGACCGAGCTGATGCTCAGCGAGGTCTGCGGCTTTACCGGCCACGATATCATGTTCTCCTCCAACCAGACCCCTGTGGAGGATATGCAGAAGGCCTACGAGCTGGGCGCCTACATCAATCTGGACGACGCCACCATGGTGGAGTTTCTGGAGCGGGTGGCCGGTGTGCCGCAGGAGATCTTCTGCCGCTATAACCCCGGCGG
This sequence comes from Faecalibacterium sp. I4-1-79, assembly GCF_023347235.1. Lineage (GTDB taxonomy): Bacteria > Bacillota > Clostridia > Oscillospirales > Ruminococcaceae > Faecalibacterium > Faecalibacterium tardum. The sequence goes on from NZ_CP094467.1 coordinate 1,313,433, forward strand.
AACCTTCCAGCTGGGCGAGAGCGAAGAGGGCTTTCAGGTCATGGACAAGCCCGGCGATGCCAAGTACGGTATGACCGAGCAGCAGATGATCGACAGCTACAAAAAGCTGATGCAGAAGGGCGCAAAACAGTTCGGCATCCATGCCTTCTTGGCCTCCAACACCATCTCGGACGCCTACTACCCGGAGCTGGCAGGCATCCTGTTCCAGCTGGCTGTCCGTGTGCAGCAGGCTACCGGTGCGCATATCAGCTACATCAACCTGTCCGGCGGCGTGGGCATCCCGTACCGCCCGGAGCAGACCGAGAACGACATCATGGCCATTGGCGAGGGTGTACGCCAGAAGTTTGAGGAGATCCTTGTGCCCGCAGGCATGGGCGATGTGGCCATCTTCACCGAGATGGGCCGCTTTACCACCGGCCCCTACGGTGCGCTGGTGTCCACCGTCATCCACGAAAAGCACATCTATAAGGAGTACATCGGTCTGGACGCCTGCGCTGCAAACCTGATGCGCCCCGCCATGTACGGCGCTTACCACCACATCACCGTGCTGGGCAAGGAGAACGAGCCCTGCGACCACAAGTACGACGTGGTGGGCGGTCTGTGCGAGAACAACGACAAGTTTGCCGTTGACCGGATGCTGCCCAAGATCGACATCGGGGATATCCTTTATATTCACGATACCGGTGCACATGGCTCCGCTATGGGCTACAACTACAACGGTAAGCTGCACTGCGCCGAGGTGCTGCTGTGCGAGGATGGCTCTCACCGGCTGATCCGCCGCGCCCAGACCCCCCGCGATTACTTTGCAACGCTGGACTTTTTGCCCTTTATGAAGCCCCTGTTTGAGGACTGATTCTGATAAAAACGAGGTGTGACCCATGTTTTTTGGCTTTCAGCTTACCCTTGGCCTGATGATGGCCTTTTACGGTTTTTCGGTGATGAAAAATCCCCGCGTGTGGGGCGATCAGGGGCGCAGGGCGGTCAAGGCCGAAAACTTTGAGGAATACTGCCGCCAGAACGGCCAGTTCTTTTTAAAGGCGGGCTGTGTTGTGGCGGTGATCGGTGCACTGGATGCTCTGGTCACGCTGGATGCGCTGCTGTACGCGCTGCTGTACATTTTTGGCTTGGCCTTTGCCTTCTACCCCCTTACCCGCTGGTGCAAGCAGAACGAGGGCTTCTCCTGGCCGTGGCCCCACGTCCAGAGCGAGAAAAAGCGCATCAAAGAGCTGCGCCGCGAGCAGGAAGAACAGCAGAATGAGGAAAAAGGGGAGAAGTGATCTTCCTGAATAGATAGCAAAAGAACAGCTCCCGGTCACGCCGCTGACGTGACCGGGAGCTGTTTTACTGTTTGCGGATAAGCGGGTGCTTACTCGGCATCCTTCGGGTCGGTCATCAATTCCTTGATGCTGGGCACAACGCCGCCCAGATTCTGCAGCTCAGAGGGGATGATGATCTTGGTAGCCTTGCCGTTGGCGACTTTAGCCAGCGCTTCAAGGCTGCGGATGGCCAGCACCTTGTCGCTGGGCATGGCCTCGTTCAGCAGACGGATGGCATCGGCGTTGGCCTTCTGCACAGCCAGAATGGCCTGCGCTTCGCCCTCGGCCTCCAGAATGCGCTGCTGCTTCACGGCATCGGCGCGCAGAATGGCGGCTTCCTTTTCGCCCTCTGCGGCGGTAATGGCGGCCTGCTTTTCACCGTCTGCCTTCAGGATGACGGCGCGCTTCTCGCGCTCAGCCTTCATCTGCTTTTCCATGGCTTCCTGAATCTCCCGCGGCGGGATGATGTTCTTCACCTCCACGCGGTTCACCTTGATGCCCCACTTATCGGTGGCTTCGTCAAGGATGGCGGTGATCTTGCCGTTGATGACATCGCGGCTGGTCAGGGTGTGATCCAGTTCCATCTCACCGATGATGTTGCGCAGGGTGGTGGCAGAAAGGCTCTCGATGGCGGCAATGGGCTGGTTGACACCGTAGGTGTACAGCTTTGCGTCCATGACCTGAAAGAACACCACGGTGTCGATCTGCATGGTCACGTTATCGCGGGTGATCACAGGCTGAGGGGGAAAGTCTGCAACCTGCTCCTTCAGGCTTACCTTTTTGGCAATGCGCTCAATAAAGGGAATCTTGACGTGCAGGCCGGCAGTCCATGTATCGGAGTAGCTGCCCAGCCGCTCAATGACATATACCTTGGACTGCGGCACGATGACGATGTTGGAAACAATGACCAGCACCAGAACAAAAACAAGCGCAAGGATGACAAAAAACAGAACCATAGTGCATCTCCTTTGTCAGGTTGTTGTGTGGGGGTTACGGCTTTCGGTCAGAACAGGCTCTACGATGAGCAGGGTGCTGTGGATCTCGGTAACGCGGCAAAGCGCACCGGGGCCAAGGGTGTCGCCGGGGGTGGCGCAGCGGGCATTCCAGTCCACGCCGTCCAGCCGCACCCGGCCGGGGACTTCGGCGGTGACAGGGGAAAGCACGATGGCCTCTCGTCCCAGATTGCGGTCGCCGTTGGTGGCGGTATGCTTGAGCCGCAGCTTTGCCGCCAGCGGGCGGAAGGCTGCAAGGCACAGGATACTTACCACCAGAAAGACCACCGCCTGTACCCGGAACGACCCGGTGAACACACAGCACAGCAACGCGGCGGCAGAGCCGATGGCAAACCAGATGGAGGTCATATTAAAGGTACTGGCCTCCAGTGCCAGAAAGCCCACGGCTGCAGCCAGCCAGAGAATAGGGGAGATCTGCATGGTATGTTACCTCCTTATGCTGCTATTATACGGCATCCCCTTGGGGGAATGTCAAGAGCTTTTTACTGGAACGTTGCACAGAAAACAAAATATAGACAAAAATGGAAAAGAAAGGATGAAAATGGGACAGCAAAACACCCAAAAGGTATTTCGCTGTCCCGAAAAATTGATTTACTGGATATCGTAGTAGCTGTGGTTGGGGTTGTGACCGTTTTCCTCCACCACGATGGTAAAGCCCATGGGGTTTACCTCGGTGTGCTTGCCACTGGCCAGCGGCTCCACGATGATGTGCTCAGAGCGGTTCACGATGATCTCCGCAGTCTCGGTCTTACCGATGCGCTGGTAGTGCAAAATGCCGTCCTCAGCCCGCAGCACCCGCAGTTCACCGGTGCGGAAGGCCTCGCAGCTGTGGCGCAGCTGCGCCAGCTGTGCCAGCACCGGGCGCAGCCGCTCCTCGTGGCTGTCCCAGCAGAAGAAGGCGCGGTTGAAGGGGTCGCGGTAGCCCTGCATCCCGATCTCATCGCCGTAGTACAGGCATGGTACGCCGGGCAGGGTGTAGATGATGGCATACGCCATGCGCAGGCGCAGCATCCCTTCCTCGTAGGCTTCGCCGGTCACGCTGCGGCCGCTCTGCCACTCCCGGCCGCGTCCGTTGGCGGGCTCGTCCGCAATCACGGTCAGGGCACGCTCGGTGTCGTGGGTGGACAAAAAGTTCAGTGCCGTGTTGATGGCAGGGGCAGGGTAGTGCTCGCAGATGGAAAGGATCTCGTTGGCGGCCTGCTGGGCGGGCTTTCCCTTTACAAAATCCAGCACGGAGTTCTTGAAGGGGTAGTTCATCACGCTGTCCAGCCCCTTGCCCAGCAGGTAGGTGCGGCGGTGGTCAAAGCCGAACTTGGTTGTGGCGTCCTCCCATACCTCGCCCAGTAAAAACTTCTCCGGGCTTACCCGCTTGACGGCGGTGCGGATCTTCTCGATGAACGCGTCCGGCAGCTCATCGGCCACATCCAGCCGGAAACCGGCAGCACCCCGGCGCAGCCATGTGTCGATGACGCCGCCCTCGCCGGTGATGAACTCCACAAAGGAGGGGGTCTCCTCGTTGACCTCCGGCAGGGTCTCGAAGCCCCACCAGCTGCGGTAGCCGCCCTTGTACTTGGGGTCAAAGTCGTACCAACTGCGGTAGGGGGAGTTGGGGTCGCGGTAAGCGCCGCCCTCGCCGTAGCGTCCCTCGCGGTTGAAATACCGGCTGTCGGAGCCGGTGTGGCTGAACACACCGTCCAGTACGATGCCGATGCCGTACTTGGCGGCCTCGCGGCAGAGCACCTCAAACTCTTCGTTGGTTCCCAGCAGCGGATCCACGTTCAGGTAGTCGGCGGTGTTGTAGCGGTGGTTGGAGTGCGCTTCAAAGATGGGGTTCAGGTACAGGTAATCCACGCCCATCTCCCGCAGGTAGGGCAGCTTTATGCGGATGCCCTCTAAATCGCCGCCGAAGTAGTCCTCGTTCAGGTGGCCGCCGGTCTCGTTGGGCTGCCAGAAGGGTTCGGCGTGCTTATCGGCCTGATACAGCCGGTCCGGGAAGGGCATGGGCTTGTTCTCAATGCCTTCACAGAACCGATCCGGGAAGATCTGGTAGAACACCTTGCCCTTGATGCACTCCGGCGTCTGGAAATCCGGCTCGTAGACCGTGATCTGCCAGCTTTCGCCCTCCTGCCAGCTGACAACGCCGCAGTTGTCTGCCCCGCGCACGATGCGGCGGAAGTCAGTATACAGGTCAAAGTAATAAAAGTATAAGCCCGGGTCGCCCAGCATAACGTCCACCGAAAAATGGTTCTGATGGGGTGTCTGACCGTCAAATTTCATGCGGTAGTGCACGGGCACATCGTATTTGCCCTCCTTTTGCAGTACAAGGTGCGGGTCCACATAGCCCAGCTCCTCGGGAATGCACAGGGCCAGGTGCACGGTCTGCCCGGCGCGCACGGCACCAAAGGGCTGCTTAAAGTAGGGGTCGTAGCTGTTGAACAGACAAGACAAAAAAGATCGTCCTTTCTCAAAAAAGCCCCGGCGGGCGAAATGCCACCGGGGCTTTGCGGTTTTACAAAGGGAAATTACTTGCCCATGGGCACGGGGGAAGCGTACCAGATATCGCGGGCGTAGTCCAGCACGGCGCGGTCTGCGCTGAAGATGCCGCTGTTGGCAATGTTCTTCAGGCTCATGCGGGCCCAGGTCTCGCGGTCAGCATACAGCTTCTGCAGGTCGGCCTGTGCACGGCGGTAGTCCTTGAAGTCGGCCATGACCATGTACGGGTCGCTGCTGCGCAGGTTCTCGGTGACCTCGTGGAAGTTCTCGCCGTTCCAGCCGCGCTCCAGGAAGTTCAGGGCGCTGTTGGCCACATCGTCGCCCATGATAAAGGCGTTGGGGTGGTAGCCCACCTGCTTCAGGTTGTTCACCTCGGGGGTCAGCATACCGAAGATCAGCTCGTTCTCCTTGCCGGCAGCATCGGCGATCTCCACGTTTGCACCGTCCAGAGTGCCCAGCGTGATGGCGCCGTTCAGCATGAACTTCATGTTGCCGGTACCGGAAGCCTCGGTGCCTGCCAGAGAGATCTGCTCAGAGACCTCAGCGGCGGGCATCAGATGCTCGCTCAGGGAGACGCAGTACTCCTCCAGATAGACCACGCGCAGCTTGTCGCGCACAGCGGGGTCGTTGTTGATCAGATCGCCCAGCTTGCAGATCATGCGGATCATCTGCTTTGCCATGTAGTAGCCGGGAGCAGCCTTTGCGCCGAAGATGTAGGTCTTGGGGATAAAGTCGGCGTTGGGGTTCTCCTTCAGGTACAGGTACTGTGCAGCGATGTTCAGCGCATTCAGGTGCTGGCGCTTGTACTCGTGCATACGCTTGACCTGACAGTCAAAGATGGAATTGGGGTCGATGACCTGACCGGTGCTCTTTGCCAGATAGCTTGCAAAATCCTTCTTGTTGGCCAGCTTGATCTCGTTCAGCTTCTTCAGCACGGTCTTGTCGTCAGCGTACTTGTTCAGCTTGGTCAGATCGGAAGCATCGTGCTTGTAGCCGTCGCCGATGGTCTCGTCCAGCAGCTTGCACAGGCCGGGGTTAGAGGCCAGCAGCCAGCGGCGGTATGCAATGCCGTTGGTCACGTTCTTGAAGGCGTTGGGCTTGAACAGGTAGTAATCGTGGAAAACGCTCTCCTTGATGATCTCGCTGTGCAGCTTGGAAACGCCGTTGATGCTGTTGGCAGTGTAGGCGCAGATATTGGCCATGCGCACCTGATTGTCGCCGATCAGTGCCATGTAGTCGATCTTGCCCTGATCGCCGGGGAAGGCCTTTGCCAGCTCCTCGCGGGCGCGGCGGTCCATCTCCACCACGATCTGGTAGATGCGGGGCAGGGTCATCTTGAAGATGTCCACGTTCCACTTTTCCAGAGCTTCGGCCATAACGGTGTGGTTGGTGTAGGAGAACACCTTCTGGCAGATGCTGAAGGCCTTGTCCCAGTCAAAGCCGCACTCGTCCAGCAGGATGCGCATCATTTCGGGGATGGCCAGGGTGGGGTGGGTGTCGTTCAGCTGGATGGCGACCTTGTCGGGCAGGTTCTCCAGCGTAGCGTAGCTGGACAGATGGTTCTGCACGATATCACCGATAGAAGCAGCGGACAGGAAGTACTGCTGGCGCAGGCGCAGGATCTTGCCCTCAACATGGTTGTCGTTGGGGTACAGCACCTTGGAGATGAGCTCGGCGTTGGCGTTCTTGCTCATAGCGGTGTTGTAGTTGCCCAGAGAGAAGCTGGACATATCAAAGTCCGGGGCCTTTGCCTGCCACAGACGCAGCTTTGCAACGCCCTTTCCATCGTAGCCCTGCACATACATATCGGAGGGAATGGCCATGACGCTGTTGTAGTTGGTGTGCTGGATGTAGTGGAAGCCGTTGTCCCAGTTCTCGTGGATCTCGCCGTCAAAACGGATCTCCACAGCCTGATCCGGGTGGCTCTTCAGCCACACCTGACCGCCGGGCAGCCAGGTGTCGGCGCGCTCCTGCTGCCAGCCGTCCACGATCTTCTGCTTGAAGATGCCGTACTCGTACAGGATGGAGTAGCCGGTGCCGCAGATATCGGTGGTGGCCATGCCGTCCAGATAGCAGGCTGCCAGACGGCCCAGACCGCCGTTGCCAAGGCCTGCATCGGGCTCTTCCTCAAAAATGCTGTCCAGATTGATGTCGGCGTCAGCCAGTGCCTTCTTGGCAACCTCGTCCAGACCCAGATTGAACAGGCTCATCTTCAGGCTGCGGCCCATCAAAAACTCCATGCAGAGGTAGTAGACCTGCTTGGTGCCGGTGCCGATGGCCTTGGACTGGAACTTTTTGTGGTTCTCGCTCATCATCTGACGGCAGATCAGAGCCAGAGAACGGTAGATCTGCTGGTTGGATGCAACATTCAGCTCCACACCGTACTCACTGGTGAGCTTGTCCTGAAGAATTTTGCCAAATTCTTTTGATGTCATAGTGTGCTCCTATCCGCATAAGCGTTTGCTTTGCTAAAATAATTGAGTAGATAATAGCAGCAGAAACGTTCCCTCTTTCGCCCGGCTGCCAACATAACAACGTTATTATAATATGAACGATTTATAAATGCAAGGAAACAGGCGCTTTTTTTCCGTAACTGCTATTTTTTTAGACCACTTTCTGACAAATATGCCGAAATTTCAAAAATTCCACTTTTTCTTGCGGCGTATTTATATTATAATAGAAGGCAGAACTGAGTAGCGAAACTTTTTTCGGGGAGTAATTCCGGCAGTAATGGCACAGGAAACTCCATCGAAACGTTTTCAAATGCCGAAACGTTACCGGGAACGGTACCAAATCCCGGCAAAAAACAGAACAAACGGCCTTGCGCCGTACAGATACAGGATAAAAAAGGGGAAAACACTATGGTAAACAAGGTAAGGGTCAACATCGCGGGCACACCGTATGCCATCGCCACCACAGATTCGGAAAAGTACATCCTGGGTCTTGCCAAAAAGCTGGACGAGGATATCACAAAGCTGCTGGACACCAACGACAACCTCTCGGTGACCAAGGCGGCGGTGTTCTGCGCGATGGATTATCTGGATGAATACCGCAAGAGCACCGGCAGCGCCGAGAATATGCGCAGTCAGATTCAGGACTACATCGCAGATGCAGCCCGGGCAAAGCTGGCCGAGGATAAGGCGCTGGCCGAGAATGCCGTGCTGCGCCGGGAAGCTGCCGCTCTGCGGGAGCAGCTGGCCAAGGAGCGCCAGCGCGAGACCCGCCGGGAGGAGCGCGCCGCCCGCGCTGCGGCAGAGACTGCACAGGAGCAGCCCGCCCCGGAAGCCCCGGCGGCAGACAGTGCGCAGGCAGACGAGACCAACTGAATGTACCTTATATAAATAGAAGTCAGAAGGAGAACTATGGCAAGGATCGAGATCTTAGCCCCGGTGGGCAGTGAAGAAATGCTCCGCGCGGCGGTGTTCAGCGGCGCAGACGCAGTATATCTGGGTTTTTCGGGTTTCAACGCCCGCACGGGTGCCGGCAACTTTGACGCAGACAGTCTGCAGGAAGCCGTGCGCTTCTGCCACGCCCGGGGCGTGGCGGTGCACGTTGCGCTGAATACGACCGTGTACGGCACCGAACTGTCAGCGCTGGAACAGGCTATCCGGGCGGTAGCAGCCAGCGGTGCGGATGCAGTCATCTGTCAGGATCTGGCAGTGGCTACTTTAATTGGTAAAATTGCCCCGCAGCTGCCCCGGCACGGCTCTACCCAGATGAGCGTCCACACCCTGCAAGGCGCACTGGAACTGAAGGAGCTGGGCTTTACCCGGGTGGTGCTGGCGCGTGAGCTGAGCCTGCCCGAGGTGGAGCACATCACAAAGCACTGCGGCATCGAGACCGAGTGCTTCATCCACGGTGCGCTGTGCATGAGCGTGAGCGGCCAGTGCTATATGTCCGCCTTTCTGGGCGGGCGCAGCGGCAACCGGGGCTCCTGTGCGGGCCCCTGCCGCCTGCCCTTTGAAGCCAACGCCCTGCCGGAGGGCAAGCCCGGACGGCTGCATCACCTCTCCCTTAAGGATAACTCCGCCATCGACAAGCTGGACAAGCTGCAGGCGCTTGGCGTAGCATCGGCAAAGATCGAGGGACGTCTGCGCACGCCGGAGTATGTGGCGGCGGCGGTCAGCGCTTGTCTGGCAGGCCGCGAGGGCCGCGCCTACGACCGCGACCTGCTGAAGAACGCCTTCAGCCGCTCCGGTTTCACCTCTGGCTATTTGGACGGAAAAATCGACGGCACCATGTTCGGTGTGCGCAGCGAAGCTGACGCCGAGCTGACCAAAAAGACCCTGCCCATGCTGCGCGAACTTTACCGCCGCGAGCGCTCCCGCGTGCCGGTGCAGATGAAGCTGGAAATCGAGGAAGGCGGCGAAAAGCTGACCGTCACCGATGCCGATGGCAACAAGGCCTTTGCCTATGGAGATGCCGAGCCGCAGCCTGCCCGCACCGACCCCACCGAGAGCCTGAACCGCAGCTTGGCCAAGACCGGCGGCACGCCCTTTGCGGCAGAGAAGATCACGGTGGAAATGGACGGCGGGCCGTGGTTCATCCCCGGCAGTGCCGTGAACGAGCTGCGTCGGGAAGCACTGGACGCCCTGCTCAAAAAGCGGGAGGTGCTGCGACCCTGGCCTACCTCCGAGGAGCACGTTGCCGCCCTGCCGCAGCGCACCCTGCCGCCCCGCCGCACCCTGCGCGCCCGGTTCGAGCGCTGGGAGCAGGTGCCGGAACGGGCGCTTGACGGGGTGGAGTACCTCATTCTGCCCATTGCGCAGGCCGACCGTGTGCCCCGGGAATGGCGGGCAAAGACCCTTCTGGAGCTGCCCCGGGTCATGTTCGGTGCGCTGGAGCAGGACACCGCCCGCCGCATCGCAGCCACGCAGGACGCGGGCTTTGCCGGGTACGAGGTCAGCAACATCGCCCACCTGCGCCTGTGCCGTGGCTTGCCTATGACCGGCGGCTTCGGGCTGAACATCACCAACAACGTGGCGGCGCAGTTCTATGCGGAGCAGGGGCTTTCCAGTCTGCTCATCCTGCCGGAGGTGAAGGACAGCGATATTGCGTCCATTGCGCCCACCCGGAACGGTAAGCCTGTGCCCACCGGCGTAATGATCTACGGCCATATGCCACTGATGCTTACCCGCGCTTGCCCGCTGCAAAATATCCACGACTGTGCCCACTGCGACAAGACCGGTGTGCTGACCGACCGCAAGGCCAAAAAGTTCCCAGTGCGGTGCGGCCTTGGGGTGCGCACCATCTATAACCCGGTGCCCATCTATATGGGCGATAAGCCCGGCGCACTGGCGGTGGACTATGGCGTGGCCTACTTTACACTGGAATCCTGCGAGGAGGCGGCGCAGATTCTGGACAGCATCCGCACCCACGCCCCCTTTGAGGGCGAGTTTACCCGCGGCCTGTATTTTAAAGGAACGAACTAACAAAAAATGAAACGAGGTTATACGATGGAACCCATCACTGTAAAATATAAGGTACTGGATGCCCGGGCAAAGGTGCCCGCCTATGCCACCCCCGGCGCAGCTGCCGCCGACCTGTGCGCTGTGCTGGACGCACCGCTGACCGTTGCCCCCATGCAGCGGGTGCTGGTGCCCACCGGCCTTGCCATCGAGCTGCCGGGTGCCCATAGCGTGGCGCTGGTGTACGCCCGCAGCGGCCTGTCCATCAAGCACGGCCTGTGCATGGCAAACGGCGTGGGCGTGGTGGACAGCGATTACCGCGGCGAGCTGAAGGTGCCCATGGTCAATCTGGGAGCCGAGGCTTATACCATCCAGCCCGGCGAGCGGGTGGCGCAGCTGTGCATCGCTCCGGTATACACCGCCGCCTTTGTGCCCGCCGAGGAGCTGGGCGACACCCAGCGCGGTGCGGGCGGCTTTGGCTCTACTGGCCGCTAAAGAAGGGAACACGGAGAAAATGAAGGAAAATAATCTGATCTTAGCCTCTGGCAGCCCCCGCAGACGGGAGTTGCTCTCCCTGTATACCACTGATTTCACCGTCTGCGTCAGCGATTTTGACGAGAGCGCTGTTACCGCCCCCACCCCGGCGCAGCTGGTAGAGCAGCTGGCTATCGGTAAGTGCCTCGCGGTGGCAAAGCAGCACCCGGATGCCGTGGTCATCGGCTGCGACACGGTGGTGGATGTGGACGGCACCGTGTTCGGCAAGCCCCACGATGCCGAGGATGCCAAGCGGATGCTGCGCGCTCTCTCCGGCAAGACCCATCAGGTACACACCGGTGTGTGCATTGCAAAAGGGGACAGGGCAGAGCATTTTGTGGACAGCTGCAAGGTGACCTTTTTCCCGCTGGGGGAGGAGGAAATCGCATTTTATACCGCTACCCCGGAACCTTACGATAAGGCCGGTGCCTATGCCATTCAGGGGCGCGCGGCTCTGTGGCTGGACCGCATCGAGGGCGACTACTACACCATTATGGGGCTGCCGGTCAGCCGCACCGTACAGCTGCTGGAGCATTTTTTGTGAGAAAAATGGAAAAATGATAGAAAACTTGCCGAAACGCTTGAGAAATGAAGCACTTGCGGCTATAATAGAACCGTGTTATTCTGCGCAGGAGGGTCTGTTTACCGCAGACTGTCCGGCATTCTGGGATAGATTTAAGGAACGATCGTAAGGAGAATTGAAACAATGAGTTTTCTGTCAAAGGACGTTGGCATTGATCTGGGTACTGCCAATACTCTGGTCTACATGAAGGGCAAGGGCATCATCATGCGTGAGCCCTCGGTCGTGGCGGTGGACACCAAGACCGACGAAGTGCGCTGCGTGGGCGGCGAGGCAAAGGCTGTCATCGGCCGTACCCCCGGCAGCATTGTGGCAGTGCGTCCCCTGAAAGACGGCGTCATCGCCGATTTCGACATCACGGCCAATATGCTGGAGAACTTCCTCAAAAAGGCCTGCGGCAACAGCATGTTCTCCCGTCCCCGGGTGGTCATCTGCATCCCCTCCGGTGTTACCGAAGTGGAGCGCCGCGCAGTGCGCGAGGCTACCCTGAAGGCCGGTGCCCGTCAGGTGTCTGTCATTGAAGAGCCCATGGCTGCTGCCATCGGTGCAGGTCTGCCCATCAGCGAGCCCACCGGCAGCATGATCGTGGATATCGGCGGCGGCACGGCGGAGATCGCTGTCATCTCTCTGGGCGGTATCGTGGCTTCCCGCAGCGTGCGCATGGCCGGTGATATGTTCGATCAGGCTATCATTGCTTTCATTAAGCGCAAGTACAACCTGCTCATCGGTGAGCGCACCGCCGAGCAGATCAAGATCGAGATCGGCTCTGCCTATGCGCTGGACCCGGAGCTGACCATGGAGATCAAGGGTCGCAACCTTGTGGACGGCCTGCCCAAGAACATCGTGGTGCACTCTGAGGATGTGCGCGGCGCGCTGCTGGAGTGTCTGGTCAAGATCACCACTGCCATCAAGGAGACGCTGGAGCGCACCCCGCCGGAACTGAGCGCAGATATCATTGACCGCGGCATCACCCTGACCGGCGGCGGCGCTCTGCTGCGCGGTCTGGATCAGCTGATCCAGAGTGAGACCGGCATTGACGTGCATATTGCGGATGACCCGCTGGATTGCGTGGCCAAGGGTGCCGGTGCGGTGCTGGATCATGTGGATGTGCTGCATGATGTGCTGGACACCGATGGAGGACATATGTAAGAGCGGCTCTCTGCGGAGAGTACTGCTTTAAATGCGGAAAAGTTTCAGACACAGCAGCTGTGCGTTTTTCCGCTGCAAACACTGCATCTTGCGCGGATGGCACGGCTGTCCGCGCTTTTTTCATGCAAAGGCCTGCGGTAGAGCGCGGGCACCCCGACAGGAGGGAAGGACCCTTTGAAAGATTTTTTTGATACCTGGAAATTCAAGATCCTTGTGGCCGTAGCAGTATTTCTGGTGGGCATCATGGCCTACGCCGGAGCCAACGGCCGTCTGACCGCCGCCCCGCAGGAACTGCTGGGCGTGATCCTGACCCCTTTCCAGAAGGCGGCGGCTGTGGTCAGCGGCGGCGTGGGTGCGGTGTGGGAAAAATACACCAGCATCGATGAAGTCATGGAGCAGAACGAGCAGCTGGAAGCGGAAAACGCCGAGCTGCGCCAGCAGATGGTGGACTACGACCGCATCAAGGCCGAGAACGATGCCTACAAGGCGCTGGCGAACATTCAGAAAAAGAACAGTAATGCCACCTATGTGTCCGGCTTTGTCATCGGCCGCGACCCGCTGGACGAGTTCGGCGGCTTCACGCTGGACAAGGGCACCGCAGATGGCGTAGCGGTGAACGATGCGGTCATCAGTGACCGGGGCTATCTGCTGGGCATGGTGGTGGAAGCCGACCCGACCAGCTGCAAGGTAATGACCATCCTGCACCCCAGCTTCAACGCGGCGGGCGTTGTTTCCCGTACCCGGGAAAACGGTATCCTGAACGGCAATACTACCTACGCGGCGGATGGCCTGTGTACTCTGACCAATCTGGAGCGCAGCACCGAGACCCGCGCGGGTGATCAGGTCATCACCACCGGTCTGGGCGGGGTGTTCCCGCCGGATCTGCTGGTGGGAACAGTGCAGGACGTGGTGCCGGAGGCCAGCGGCAAATCCTCCATTGCGGTGGTGCGCCCCGGTGTCGACCCCCGCACCGCCAAGCACGTTTTTATCATTACTGCGTACTAAGGAGGGCACACTGCTATGGAATCTCGCCGCAAGCGCAGCCGCAGCCAGCTGCTGAAGTGGGGCTGCTATGTGCTGGCGCTGTTTGTGTGCGCCGCTTTGCAGACTACGCCCGGGCTGTTTCAGCTGGGGCAGGCAAAGCCGCTGCTGGTGCTGCCGCTATGTCTGGCGGTGGCAGTATTTGAGGGAGAGTTTGCCGGAGCACTGCTGGGCACGGTGGGCGGCCTTTTGTGGGACTACGCCGCCGGGCGCACGGTGGGTATGCTGGCGCTGGAACTGCTGCTGCTCTGCTTTGGGGTATCGGTGCTGGTGCAGCTGTATTTACAGGTGAACTTTGGCAACTTTGCCGCAGTAAGCACCACAACGGCGCTGGTGGTACTCTCGCTGGACTGGCTGTTTTTCTATTATATGCCGGGCTATGCCGGCGCTGCGCTGCGGTACATTGCCTTTGTACTGCCTAGTGCAGTGCTGACCATCCCGGCGGCGCTGCTGGCCTTCTGGCTGGTGCAGCGCATCCATGACGGGTTTGGGATCGACAACGGTGTGGTCTAACCCGTAAAAGGAGAACCAGATGAACGAAAATGAACGCAAGGTCGTGGTGCGGCGGATGCTGCTGCTCATTGCAGTGGCCTGTATCATCATGGGGCTGTATACCTTCCGGCTGATTTTTTTGCAGCTGGTCAACGGAGACAGCTTCAAGGCAAAAGCCACCACCACCACGGATTATAAGTTCACGGTCACCGCCGCGCGCGGCAATATCGTGGACAGCACCGGCAAGCGCATCGCCACCACCAGCACCGGCTATAATGTGGTGCTGAACAAGCTGCAGATGGGGGATCAGGATCTGGACACCATGCTGCAGCAGATCGTGGAACTTTTGCGCAAGAACGATGAAAAATGGCTGGACACCCTGCTCATCAGCGAGCCGGATGCCGCCGGGAACTATACCTTTACGGACAGCGCCGACAGCACCAGCGACCAGAAAACGCTGGCAGACATGAAGGAGACGCTGGGCCTGCAGCAGTACGCCACCGCCAACGATGTGATGGAGATGCTGGTGGAGAAGAACCATCTGGAAAGCTTTTCTCTGCCGTGGCAGCGGGTGCTGGCGGGCATCCATTATGAGATGGACCGGCAGGCCTTTTCCAACGTGAACAACTTCATCATGGCAGAAAACGTCAGTCAGGTGACGGTTGCTGCCATCAAGGAACATTCCCTCACTTTGCCGGGCGTGGAGATCGTGGAGACCAGCACCCGCAGCTATGAGCAGGGCGATATTCTCCCCGCTGTGCTGGGGCGTGTGGGCAAGATCACCGCCGAAAAGTGGAAGGTGACCGACGAAAACGGTCAGGTGACCTATCCGCTCAAGGAAAAAGGCTATAACATGAACGATGTGATCGGCATCTCAGGCCTTGAATCCGTGTACGAGGACGAGCTGCGCGGCAAGGACGGTGTGGAGACTATCACCCGCAATTCGGACGGCGTGATCGTGGATACCAAGATCACCACTGTGCCGGAGCCGGGGCATACCGTGCAGTTGACCATCAACAGCGACTTTCAGCGGGCGGTAGACAAGGCCCTTGCCAATAACATCGATATGATCAACCGGGTGTACAACACCGGTGATATGAAAGCCGCCGCCGGTGCTGCGGTGGTGCTGGATGTGAAGGACGGCAGCGTGCTGGCGGCTGCGAACTACCCCAGCTTTGACCAGAACCTGTACGCCACCAACTATTCCGAGTACAGCGCTGACCCCAGTCTGCCCCTGTTCAACCGGGCGCTGCAAGGCCTGTACACGCCCGGCTCCACCTTTAAACCTGCTGTGGCAGTGGCGGCGCTGGACAGCGGCCTGATCAACCAGTACTCCACCGTCAACTGCACCGGCGTGTACACCTATTATAAGGATTACCACCCCCGCTGCACCCGCCACGGCCACAGCGGCAACATTGATGTAGTCACTGCCATCAAGTGGAGCTGCAACATCTTCTTCTACGATGTGGGCCGCCGCCTGACCAGTGATGTCTACGATGCCTACGCCTACAAGCTGGGTCTTGGGCAGCGCACCGGCGTGGAGGTCAACGAGGCTGTGGGACGCCTGACCAAAAAGACGGACAAAAACTACACCTCCTCGCTGGATATTCAGGCCGCCATCGGACAGGGCAACACGGTGGTAAGCCCCATCCAGCTGGCTACCTACGCCGCCACGCTGGCCAACAACGGTGTGCGCTATCGCACCCACTTTGTCAAGGCGATTCTGGATACCAACACCGGCGAGGTGCTCAGCGAGACCCAGCCGGAGGTGATGGATATCATCGAGGGCAACGGCAACACCTTTGATCTGGTGCGGCAGGGCATGACACTGGTGCCCAGCACCATCAGCGGCAAGATCTCCAGCTACCCCATTGCCATCGCCTGCAAGACCGGCACCCCCCAGCGCAGCGAGACCTACGCCTCTGGCAAGCACTACCTGAACGCCATGATGATCGCTTACCTTCCGGCAGACGACCCGGAGATCGCCATCGGCATTACGGTAGAGTACGGCGGCTACGGTGCCCGCACCGGTGATCTGGTGGTGGATATCGCCAATGCCTACTTTGCCATGAAGGACGGCACGCTGGAGGTGGACCCCTATGTGGATCCGCGCACCGTGGTGCAGGAGGATGCCGCGGCATCGGATACCGCTGCCCAGACCGCCCCGGATGCTGCGAATGATGCACAGACCGATGCGGCCGCCGCAGAACCGCAGCAGACGACCGCGCCTGCAGGGGTGACAGAGGAGGAAAACAACGATGCAATGCTTGCGCAGTAAAGCGCAGCTGCGTGCAAAGTGCTGAACTTGAACGAAAATTTGAATATTGTGTCCAAAAACCTGTTGTAAATGAGTTGCGTTTGTGATATCATGTATAACAAAGGAAATTTATCAAGCGTTTTATATACAAATGTTTCAATAGAGGAGAGATCTACAGATGACGATTGCCCTGATTGCGCATGACTCCAAAAAGGAGCTGATGGTTCAGTTCTGCACGGCATACTGCCGTATTCTGAGCCAGCATAAATTGGTGGCGACCGGCACGACCGGCAAACTGATTTCCGAGGCCACCGGCCTGCAGGTACAGCGTTTTCTGGCCGGTGTGCAGGGCGGTGACCAGCAGATCGCGTCCCGCATTGCCTGCAATGAGATCGACCTGCTGCTGTTCTTCCGCGACCCCATCAATGCAAAGCCCAGCGAGCCGAACGAGATGACCCTGCTGCGCCTGTGCGATGTGCACAACATCCCCATGGCTACCAACATTGCTACTGCTGAGGTACTGATCCACGGACTTGAGCGCGGAGATCTGGACTGGCGCGATATCGTGCACCCGCAAAACTAAGATGTGCAAAAAAGAAGCGCTGCATCATACAGATGTGGCGCTTCTTTTTGCTTTGCCGGTAAAAATGCAATGCGTGTTTGCCGTGGTGTCAGACCGTTCCGTTCACTTTAAAATCCTGTGCCATCTCCTGCACGTCGGCGGCGGTAAACTCGCCCAAGGGCAGCAGCAGCCGGGCAAGGGTGTCCTGCGGCAGCGCCGCCAGTGCGGCGCTCTCGTCCAGTGCAGCATCCACGGCGGGGCAGACGGTGTGCACACCATCGCTGCCCAGCTCTACCCGGGCGTGATGCCCGGTGGCAACGTACTGGATGCCCAGCTTGTCGGCAGCAGTCAGCAGGGCGGCAAAACGTGCATCGTTGCCGCTGCCCAGCACTTCGGCGGGCTGGGCTGCCAGTGCTTCTGCCTTCAGTACGATGCACTCAATGCCAAGAGCCTCGGCAGCCTGCCGTGCGGCTGCGGCCCAAGCGCTCTGGTCAGCGGCCAGCTGCACCACAGCCCCGGCTACGCCGAAGCCCTGCTGCTGCAAAATGCGCACCACAACGCCGCAATCTACGGTGCCGTCCATACTGACAAGCACTTTGTCCTGTGTTTCGTAGGTGTCGAACCCGTTGCCGGGCAAAAATGCGTCGCTCATGTTCCTTGCCTCCCGCCATGTGCTTTGCTTTGTGCTACGGCCAGCTGGTCGCAGCGTTCGTTTTCCGGGTGGCCTGCATGGCCCTTTACCCAGACATAGGTGATTTTGTGCCGTGCCTCCTGCTCCAGTGCCTGTGCCCATAAGTCCGGATTCAGGGCAGGGGAGCCGTCGGCTTTTTTCCAGCCCCGGCGCTTCCAGCCCTTGGCCCAGCCCTTTTCCAGCCCGTTGATGACGTACTGACTGTCGGAGCACAGCCGCACCTCGCAGGGCTCCTTGAGCTGGCGCAGCGCCTCGATAAAGGCCGTCAGCTCCATGCGGTTGTTGGTGGTGCTGGCGTCGCCGCCGCTCAGTTCCTTTTCGTACACCTTGCCGTCAAAGCGGTAGCGCAGCACCGCACCCCAGCCGCCCGGGCCGGGATTGCCGCTGCAAGCGCCATCTGTGTACACCTCTACCTGTTTCATGGGGTTCTCCTTATAGAATAGAATACCTTTATTTAGCGCTATTTTGCCCGGGATGTCAAGAGCCAATGTATACGCCGGCCCGGTTTTGCCAAACCTTGGAATTGACAAAACCGGTGCGAGATACTATACTTAGCGTAACAAAATGCGTATAGGGGTGCACCAAAGGCGTGCGCCCGGCTGTTCCGGCAGAAACGCCACGGTCGCATCGAACAGATGGACTTACCTGGCCAAGAATCTCTTGCGGAACCAACAGCGCTGCTGCAAAAAGCACGCTGAACGATAAATTCTATACGATGCATCAACCGGAAGCCGATGCAGTTTCAGGTGCTTCCCCTGTGCAAGGTGCGGCTGCTCTCCCCGGCGGAGCGCGGTCTGGCTTGCAATTGAATCTGGAGGTAAAGAATGGCTCAAGCAAAAGAAAATAACCCCGCATCCCGCGCAAAAGCTCCGGCAGCGCCCAAGGCAGCCGCCGCAAACGGCACTGCTCCCGCAGGGGAAAAGCGCACCCGTCCCACTACCCGCCGCCCCTACTATAACCGCCGCCCGCGCCGTGCGCAGCAGCCCAAGGAGGCAGCGACCCCCATCCATATCTACCCGCTGGGCGGTCTGGGCGAGGTCGGCAAGAACATGACCGTCTACGAGTGCAACGGCGATATGATCATCGTGGACTGCGGTCTGGTGTTCCCGGACAGCGAGATGTTCGGCGTGGACATGGTCATCCCGGACTTCACCTTTGTGGTGCAGAACAAGGACAAGATTAAGGGTCTGCTCATCACCCACGGCCACGAGGACCACATTGGCAGCATTCCCTATCTGCTGCAAAAGATCAGCCTGCCGGTGTATGGCACCCGCCTGACCTGCGGCCTGATCAAGAACAAGCTGGAGGAGTTCGGCCTTGCCGGCAAGACCAAGTTTGTGGAGATCGTGCCCCGTCAGAAGATCAAGCTGGGCTGCTTTACCGTGGAGCCTATCCATGTGAACCACTCCATCCCGGATGCTGTGGCTTTTGCCATCGACAGCCCCGCCGGTACCATCATCCAGACCGGCGACTTTAAGATCGACTACACCCCGCTGGCCTGCGGCGTGACCGACCTGTCCACCCTGTCTGAGTACGGGCAGCGCGGTGTGCTGGCTTTGCTGAGCGACTCCACCAACGCGGAGCGCCCGGGCTTTACCGCCACCGAGCAGAAGGTGGCCGCCGGTGTGCGCAGCCTGTTTGCCCGCGCCCGCAACAAGCGCATCATCATTGCGACCTTTGCGTCCAACATCTACCGCGTGCAGCAGATCATTGATCTGGCTGTGGAGGATGGCCGCAAGGTGGCCTTCAGCGGCCGCAGCATGGTCAACAACACCGCCATGGCGCAGGAGCTGGGCTATATGCACATCCCGGAGGGCACCCTGATCAGCGTAGACGAGCTGAACCAGTACCCGCCGGAGCAGGTGGTGCTGGTGACTACCGGCAGTCAGGGCGAGCCCTTGAGCGCGCTGAGCCGTATGGCCTCCTGCAGCCACCGTCAGGTGCGGGTAGGCCCCGGCGACTTCATCATCATCTCCGCAAACCCCATCCCTGGCAACGAAAAGAGCGTGACCAAGATCGTCAACGGTCTGCTGCTGCTGGGCGCAGAGGTCATCTACGAGAGCATGTACGATGTGCATGTTTCCGGTCACGCCTGTCAGGAGGAGCAGAAGCTGATGCTCACCCTGACCAAGCCCAAGTACTTCCTGCCCGTGCACGGCGAGTATAAGCAGCTGAAAAAGCACGCCCTCACCGCTGCAAGTCTGGGCATTCCCACCAGCAATATCCTCATTGCAGAAAACGGCTCCAACGTTATCCTCTCGCAGGACGAGATGAAGCTGGGCGAGCCGGTGACCGCCGGCGCCGTTATGGTGGACGGCCTTGGCGTGGGCGATGTGGGCAACGTGGTGCTGCGGGACCGCAAGCACCTCTCCGAGGACGGTCTTGTTATCATCGTGGCTACCGTGGACAGCAAGACCGGCAAGGTGCTGGCCGGGCCGGATCTGGTAAGCCGGGGCTTCGTGTATGTGCGCGAGAACGAGAGCCTGATGGACGGTGCCCAGAGCATTGTGGAAAATGCACTGGAGCGCTGTGTGGACGAGCACGTCCGGGACTGGAACAGCGTAAAGACCCGTGTGCGTGAGGCGCTGAGCAGTTATATCTACCGGCGCACCAAGCGCAGCCCGATGATTCTACCGATCCTGATGGAGGTCTGACCCGGGCGCACCGCAAGGCGGTGCAGCGTCTGAGGAGGCAAAAAAACCAATGAAACGTAAACCAAGATGGACACTGGAAATGCTCACGGCCAGTCTGGCGGTGCTGTGCGGCCTTTTGCTGCTGGCGCTGCTGGTGCAGCGCCCCATGGCATGGCCGCTGCTGGCTGTGCTGGTGGTGCTGTGGGGCATAGGGGCAACCCTGTTCCGCTGCAAGCTGCGCAGCTGGGTGGTGCGCTGGACAAGCGGCACCACCTTTGAAAAATCCAAGGTGCAGTTCAGTCTGGAGCCCCTTTCCCAGCCTGCGGCGCTGCTTTCCGGCGAGACGGTGCTGTGGTACAACAGCCAGTTCCGCACCCGTCTGCTGGGCGGGCAGGATGTGCTGGCCAGCCGGGTGCAGAAGCTGCTGCCCGGGCTGGATCTGCAGCTGTGCCGCAAGCGTGAGGGACAGCTGCTGACCCTTGCCGACGGCTACTGGAGCGTGCACAGCTCCACCGTGCCCGGCGAAGCCGAAAGCATGACCCTGCTGGTGCTGAACGAGGAGACCGAGCTGCGCCGCATCGAGGCAGAGTACAAGGCCAGCCGTCCGGGGTATCTTGCCTTTCAGCTGGATGGCTACGATGATGTGTTCGGGGACCTGATGGACAGCGAGCGCGCCCGCCTGCTGGAGGGCGTCAACCGCATTCTGGAGGATATGATCGGGCGCGGCAGCGGCTTTCTGCGCCGGGTAGGCAGCGGCGGACGCTACATTGCAGTGGTGGAGGAGCGCCAGCTGGAGCAGTTCGCCAACCGCGGCTACGATGTGCTGGATAAGATCCGCGCACTGGACCCCGGCGTGAGCCTTTCGATGTCCATTGGTATCGGACGCGGTGCACGCACCCTGCGGGAAGCGCAGGATATGGCCGAGCACGCGTTGGATATGGCGCAGGGACGCGGCGGCGATCAGGCCGCTGAGATGACGCTGGATGGCTTTACCTTCTACGGCGGCGTGAGCCATGGTGTGGAAAAGCGCAGCAAGGTGCGCAGCCGCCTTGTGGCCGACCAGCTGGTCAAACTGATCAAAGAAGCCGACCATGTGGTCATCATGGGTCACCGCATGAGCGATCTGGATGCTATCGGCGCAGCCGAGGGCGTGCTGCGCATTTGTAAGATCTGCGATGTGCCGGCGGTCATCGCCGTCCGGCGGGACGCTACACTGGCGGCCAGCCTGATTGATGCGCTGTGCAAGGCGGGGCAGAAGGATGACTTCATTGACCCCAAGGACGCCCTGCCCATCATTTCTAAGCGTACCCTGTGTATCGTGGTGGATACATATCAGGTGGGCCTTGTGGAAAGCAAGGACATTCTGGAAAAATGCGGCAAGGTTGCTGTCATCGACCACCACCGCAAGGGTGTGGGCTACATTGAGAACCCGGCGCTGGTCTGCCACGAGCCCTATTCTTCCTCGGCCAGCGAGCTGGTCACCGAGCTTTTGCAGTATGTGGGCGAGCGGGACGACAAGCCCAATCGCATTGAAGCCGAAGGTCTGCTTGCCGGTATTTTGCTGGATACGCAGGACTTTACCTTGCACACCGGTGTGCGTACTTTTGAAGCCGCCGCTGCACTGCGCCGCTACGGCGCAGAGACCGAGCGGGTGCGCAGGCTGTTCGATGTGACCATGGTGGAGTACAACGCCAAGGCCGATCTGGTGGAAAAGGCGCAGATGTACAAAAACTGTGCCATCTCCATTGGCGGCGAGGTCGCCCCGGAAGCCCGGGTCGCCATTGCGCAGGCCGCCAACGACCTGCTGCGCATTCAGGGCGTGGACGCCAGCTTTGTGGCAGTGCAGGTGGGCAACGGCGTAAACATCTCTGCCCGCAGCATGGGTGCCGTGAATGTGCAGGTGATCATGGAGTCGCTGGGCGGCGGCGGTCATCAGACCATGGCAGCAGCCCAGCTGAAGCATATCACCCCGCAGGCGGCCCGCAGCCGCATTCAGGATGCCATCGACCAATATTATCTCTCCCAGAAAAAGACTACGCCGGAAGCACGACCGGCAAAAGGGGAATAAAACATGAAACAGTACGATTATCTCATCGTTGGTGCCGGTCTGTTCGGTGCCGTGTTTGCCCACGAGGCAAAAAAAGCAGGCAAAAAGTGTCTGGTCATTGATAAGCGCGACCATATCGCGGGCAATATCTACACCGAGAATGTGGAGGGCATCAATGTGCACCGCTACGGCGCGCATATCTTCCACACCAACAACAAGGCCGTGTGGCAGTATGTAAACCAGTTTGCAGAGTTCAACCGCTATACCAACAGCCCGGTGGCCAACTACCACGGCCAGATCTACAATCTGCCCTTCAACATGAACACCTTCAACAAGATGTGGGGTGTTGTGACTCCTGCCGAAGCAAAGGCCAAGATCGAAGAGCAGAAGGCCGCTGCCGGCATCACCGACCCGCAGAACCTCGAAGAGCAGGCCATCAGCCTTGTGGGCACCGATATCTACGAAAAGCTCATCAAGGGCTACACCGGCAAGCAGTGGGGACGACCCTGCACCGAGCTGCCCGCCTTTATCATCAAGCGCCTGCCGGTGCGCTTTACCTACGACGACAACTACTTCAACGCCCTGTATCAGGGCATCCCCAATGGCGGATACACCGCCATGGTGGAAAAGATGCTGGCTGGTACCGAGGTGCGCCTGAATGTGGATTATCTGGCCGACAAGGCTGCGCTGGACGCACTGGCTGAAAAGGTGGTCTACACCGGCCCGGTGGACGCCTACTTCGGCTACCGTCTGGGCGCGCTGCAGTACCGCAGCGTCCGCTTTGAGACTGAGGTGCTGGATACCGACAACTATCAAGGCAACGCGGTGGTCAACTACACCGATGCTGAGACCCCCTATACCCGCATCATCGAGCACAAGCACTTCGAGTTCGGCACCCAGCCCAAGACCGTTATCAGCCGGGAGTACAGCGCCGAGTGGAAAAAGGGCGACGAGCCCTACTATCCCGTCAACGATGAGAAGAACGGTGCCCTGTATGCGCAGTACAAGGCGCTGGCCGATGCCGAGCCGGGTGTGATCTTCGGCGGTCGTCTGGGCGAGTATAAGTACTACGACATGGACAAGGTCATCGAGGTAGCGCTGGACGTGGCCGCAAAGGAACTGGCGTAAATGCCCCGCTTCCTCTTGCCCAAAAACGACAAATGCGCTATACTATTACCATAAGACTGCACCGGTTTTCCGGTGAGAAGTGAGGGATACTATCATGAAAGTGATTCTGAAGCAGGATATCAAGGGCATCGGTAAGAAGGACGAGATCCACGAGGTCTCCGACGGCTACGCCCGCAACTACCTGTTCCCGCGCAAGCTGGCCGCTGTGGCGGATGCCAGCGCTGTGAACATGGCCCGCGGCAAGGAGGCCGCAGCCGATTTCCACGAGGCTGAGAACGTGGCAGCCGCCAAGGCTCTGGCTGCCAAGATCGAGGGCAAGACCGTGACCATCAAGGCCAAGGGCGGCGCATCCGGCCGTCTGCACGGCAAGGTGACCGGCAAGGAAGTTGCCGAGGCACTGGCTGCGCTGGCAGGTGCACCCATCGACAAAAAGAAGATCGAGCTGGAGACCAAGGACATCAAGGATGCCGGCGTGTTCAACGGCAAGGTCCGTCTGTACGTTGGCGTCGTGGCTTCCTTCAGGATCCAGGTGGAAGTGGAACAGGCCTGATCTGTGTGCCGTTTGCGCCCCCTCACAGCAGGGGGCGCTTTTTGGCTTTACAGGAAGCTTTGGATTTTGGATAAGGATAAACTACTATGCCGAACGAACGACGTTATTCCAATGAACTGAATCTGGAGAGCGTGGGCATCAATCTGCCCTACAATATGCAGGCAGAGCAGAGCGTGCTGGGCGCGGTGCTGCTCAAGCCCGACACCCTGACCGATCTTGTGGAGATCCTCAAGCCGGAAATGTTCTACACCCGGCAGAACGCCCAGATCTGGACCGAGATGCTGCGCCTGTTCACCAACGACCAGACCATTGATTTTGTCACCCTGCTGGATGCGGTGGTGTCCGATGGCGTGTTCCCCAGTGCAGACGAGGCCAAGATCTACCTGACCGGTCTGGCGGAAACGGTGCCCAGCATCTCCAACGTAAAGGCCTATGCCCAGATCGTGCAGGAAAAATATCTGGTGCGTCAGCTGATGGGGGTCGCCAAGGACATCTTGCAGGACGCCGGGGACGAGCCGGACGCCGACCTTCTGCTGGAAAACGCCGAGCAGCGCATCTACGAGATCCGCTCTGGCCGCGATTCCAGCGCCTTGACCCCGCTTTCGTCCAGCATGGTGGAAACGCTGACCAACCTGCAAAAGATCAGCGGCCCGGATGCGGATAAGTACAAGGGCATCCCCACCGGGTTCCGGCTGCTGGATACCGTGCTTACCGGCCTTGGCCGCGGCGATCTGGTCATTCTGGCAGCCCGTCCCGGTATGGGCAAAACCAGCTTTGCGCTGAACATCGCCACCCGCGTGGCCATGCAGCAAAAGGTGCCGGTGGCCATTTTCAGTCTGGAAATGACCAAGGAGCAGCTGACCAACCGTATCCTCTCGTCGGAGGCCGGTATCGACAGTCAGGCCTTCCGTACCGGTGCGCTGCGTGCCGAGGACTGGGAGTATCTGGCGCTGGCCACCGAAAAGCTGCACGATGCACCGATCTATATGGACGATACCTCCGGCATCACCATCACCGAGATGAAGGCCAAGATCCGCCGGGTGAATCAGGACCCTGCCCGCCCCAACGTGGGCCTGATCGTCATCGACTATCTGCAGCTGATGACCACCGGCCAGCGCAGCGAGAACCGCGTGCAGGAGATCAGCTCCATCACCCGTAACCTGAAGATCATGGCCAAGGAGCTGAACGTGCCCATCATCGCGTTGAGCCAGCTGTCCCGTGCGGTGGAAAAGCAGGGCAACAACTCCAGCCATCGCCCGCAGCTTTCTGACCTGCGCGACTCCGGTTCCATCGAGCAGGACGCAGACTGCGTTCTGTTTTTGTACCGCGATTCCTACTACGCCAGCCAGAACCCGGACGGCGCTGAGGTGGATGCTGATACCGCCGAGTGTATCGTGGCAAAGAACCGTCACGGCGAGACCAGCACTGTGCCGCTGGGCTGGGATGGTGCCCACACCCGCTTTATGGATGTGGACTTCAAACGCTGATGGATGCCGCGATCCTTGCCCGGGTGGAGGATTTCTGCACCCGGGAGGGGCTTTTGCAGCCCGGCGCACCGCAGCATCTGGCAGCAGCAGTCTCCGGCGGGGCGGACAGCATGGCGCTGCTGCTCTTGCTGCGGCAATTGCAGCCGAGGTTCGGCTATACGCTTTCTGCCTGCCATGTGAACCACGGTCTGCGCGGGCAGAGCGCCGACCGGGACGAGGCCTTTGTGCGGGCAGAATGCGCCCGTCTGGGCGTGCCGCTGCGGGTGTTCCATGCGGCAGAGCTGACCCCGCCCCCGGCACACGCCGGGGAGGACTGGGCGCGCCGTCTGCGCTACACGGCCTTTGCACAGCTGCAAGGGCAGGGGATAGATGCCATCGCTACGGCCCATACTGCAAATGACCAAGCCGAAACGCTGCTGCTGCGGCTGGCACGCGGTACCGGGCTGCACGGTGCGGGCGGCATCCGGCCAAGGCGCGGGTGCTACCTGCGCCCGCTGCTCTGCCTGAGCCGCGCCGAGACCGAGGCTGTCTGTCGGGCAGCAGGACAGCCGTGGGTCACCGACGAGACCAACGACACCGATGCCTACGCCCGCAATCGGCTGCGCCACAGCGCCCTGCCTGCGCTGGAAAGCACCAACGCGGCAGCGGTGCAGAATCTGGCACGGTTCTGTGAAAAGGCCGCGCGGGCAGATGCCTACCTTGCCGCCGGGGCTGCAAAGCTTCTGGCGGCGGCACGCCTGCCCGGCGCAGAACCGGCGTGGCAGCTGGCACCTTTGCAGTCGGCAGACCCATTGCTGCTGGAGACCGCGCTGCATAGCCTTGTGGCTCCGGTGCGGGACGCAGAGGAAAAATATGTGCAGCTGCTGTGCGCCGTGGTGCGGCAGGGCAGCGGCGCAGTACAGCTGACTGGACAGGTACGCTTTTGCGCCGGGAACGGCTGTCTGCGGCAGGAAACGCTGCCGGACGCGCTGCCCGAGCAGCCGGAGAACCTGCCGCCGCAGCTGCCCTTTTTGCCCCAAAAACAGCCGGAATTCCGGCTGCGCGGGGGCTGGAAAGGGAAAGCAGAGCTGTTAAAAGCCGATTTTGAAGAAAAAATACAAGTCGTTCATAAAAAAGACTTAAAAAATCGGGCGGATTATGCTAGAATAACTACGTTGTACACTGGCCTTGTGCTGCGTGCCCGACAGCCGGGAGACCGCTTCCGGCCTGCGGGGCGGGGCTTGAGCAAGCCGCTGCGTAAGTGGATGAACGAGGCCGGTGTCCCGAACGAACTGCGGGATACGCTGCCGCTGCTTGCCAGCGGAAGCGAAATTTTATGGGTGTGTGGAGAAGGCTTTGCCGATGGCCTTGCACCGGACACGGAAAGCAGATGGATCCTGCACTTGGATGCAGAGATCGAAACACAGGAGGAAAAAACAAATGAGTATGCACGATGATATCAAGACCGTTCTGGTCAGCGAAGAGCAGCTGAAGGCCAAGGTGGCAGAGCTGGGTGCTCAGATCAGCCGGGACTATGCCGGTAAAAATCTGGTGCTGGTGTCCATCCTCAAGGGCTCGGTGGTCTTTATGGCCGACCTGATGCGGGCTGTGAGCATCCCCTGCAATATCGACTTTATGGTGGTCTCCAGCTACGGCGGCAGCAACACCACCTCCAGCGGTCTGGTCAAGATCATCAAGGATCTGGACGGTGATCTGTCCGGCAAGGATGTGCTGATCGTGGAGGACATTCTGGACACCGGTGTCACTCTGTCCAACCTTGTGCCCATGCTCAAGATGCGCAACCCGAACTCCGTTAAGATCTGCACCATCCTTGATAAGCCCAGCCGCCGCAAGGCCGACATCCAGCCGGATTACGAGGGTTTTCAGGTGCCGGACGAGTTCGTGGTGGGCTACGGTCTGGACTACGATGAAAAATACCGCAACCTGCCCTATGTCGGCGTGCTGAAACCCGAGGTCTACACGAAGTAACGTGTCCATTATAAAAATCCAGAACTGGAGTTGATTTTTTTGCAACCGAAGAAACCCCGTTTCAATCCGCTGGTGATCGCCATTGTGCTGGCAGCCGTGCTGATGGTGTGGTCGGTGCTGGGCGGCACCGGCGGCAGCGCCAGCGGCTCCTCTATGGCATATTCCACGGTGGTACACTATTTTGAGAGCAATCAGGTCACCAAATTCTCGCTGGATCTGAACACCGGCGTGATCACCATGACCCTGAAGGAGGGCGCACAGGAGCTGCCCAACGCTGCCGAGCAGAGCACTGCCCAGTCCACGGGCGGGCTGCTTTCCGGTCTGCTGTCCTCCTCTTCCTCTGCCCCCACCGGGGTAAAGAAGAACGAGGACGGCACCGAGACAGTCAGTTATAAGCTGCCCTACGCCCGGATGTTCGTGGACCATGTGTCGGACTACATCGCCCAGTACGATGCAGCCAACCCCGATGCGCCCATGGTGTACGACTATGTGCCCGCCAAGGAGACCATCCCCTGGATGGAAATCCTGTTCTATCTGGCTATGCTGGGCTGCACCGGCTTTTTGCTGTTCTCCATGATGCGCGGCGGTGCTGGTGGCGGCGGCATCATGAACGTGGGCAAGGCCAAGGTAAAGGACGAGCACGAGAACAAAAAGACTGCCACCTTTGCCGATGTGGCCGGTGAGGACGAGGAAAAAGAGGAGCTCAAGGAAGTTGTGGAGTTCCTCAAGAGCCCGGATAAGTTCAATACGCTGGGTGCCCGCATCCCGCATGGCGTGCTGCTGGTGGGCCCTCCGGGTACCGGTAAGACCCTGCTGGCGCGTGCCTGTGCAGGTGAGGCCGGGGTGCCCTTCTACTCCATCTCCGGCTCTGACTTTGTGGAAATGTATGTCGGCGTGGGCGCATCCCGTGTGCGTGACCTGTTCGATAAGGCCAAAAAGACCATGCCTTGCATCATCTTTATTGATGAGATCGATGCCGTGGGTCGTCAGCGCGGCGCAGGTCTGGGCGGCGGTCACGATGAGCGCGAGCAGACTTTGAACCAGCTGTTGGTGGAGATGGACGGCTTTGAAGCCAACGACGGCATCATCGTCATGGCTGCCACCAACCGTGCTGATATTCTGGATAAGGCACTGCTGCGTCCCGGCCGCTTTGACCGTCAGGTCTATGTGGGTCTGCCAGATGTCAGGGGACGCGAGGAGATCCTGAAGGTGCATACCCGCAACAAGCCCCTTGCACCGGACGTCTCCCTGAAGGTCATTGCCCAGCGCACTGCCGGTTTTGCCGGTGCAGACCTTGAGAACCTTGTCAACGAAGCCGCGCTGCTGGCTGCCCGCCGCAACCGCAAGGCCATTACCATGGAGGATATCGAGGAAGCTTCCATGAAGGTGATGGCAGGCCCTGAGAAGAAGAGCCGCGTGGTCACCCCGGAGGAGAAAAAACTCACCGCCTACCACGAGGCCGGTCACGCAGTAGCAGGCTTCTACTGCAAGCACCACCCCCGCGTGCACGAGATCACCATCATCCCGCGCGGTCAGGCTGGCGGCTATACCATGTATCTGCCCGAGAAGGACCGCAGCTATGTGACCAAGGGCGAGATGTTTGAGGACATCGTGTCCAGCTTGGGCGGCCGCGTGGCCGAGCAGCTGATCTTGGAGGACATCTCCACCGGTGCCTCCAACGACCTGCAGCAGGCTACCAACATCGCACGCCAGATGATCACCCGCTACGGCTTCTCCGAGCGTCTGGGCCCTGTGGTCTACGGTACCTCGCAGGAGGAGACCTTCCTTGGCCGCGACTTTGGTCAGGGCAAGGGTTACAGCGAGACCACCGCTGCCGAGATCGACAGCGAGACCCGTGATATCATCGATGAGGCTTACGAGACCTGCCGCCGCACCCTGACGGAGCACATCGACCAGCTCCATGCGCTGGCCAAGGCTCTGATGGAGCGCGAAAAGCTCAACGAGGAGCAGTTCAACACCATTATGGCCGGCGGCACTCTGCCCCCCTGCGAGGATGCAAAGCCTGAGCAGGCGCAGCCCGACCAGACCGTGCAGCCTGCCCCGGTGCAGCCCGCAGAGCCTGCGGAAACTGCTGAGCGTGCCGAACCCGCCGAGCAGGCCGAGCCTGCCCAGCCGGAAGCGCCGCAGCCAGACGCCCCGGAGCAGCAGGACTAAGCTTTTTTAAGAAAAGGAGCGAACATCGTGGAGGAAAATTTTAACCCGGTCGCCCAGACCCGCGCAAACTACTATACCCCCGGCAGCCCGGTGCAGTTCGTCTGCGTGGAGCTGCTCAAGGGGGACGTCAGCGGCGAGCACGCTGTCTGCCTGACCTTCAAGAATATTTCCCGCGTGACCCTGACCGCACTGGAGATCCACTTCAAATGCAAAGGCGTGGACGGTGTGATCCTGTGCGAGGATAAGTTCGAGTATCGGGATCTTCAGGTAAAGCCCGGCGAGCTGTTCGGGCAGGACGATGCCGTGTTCATCACGGCAAAGGCCATCACCAGCGTGGATGTTTCGCTGTGCAATGTGTACAACGGCAAGCGTGTGGTGCATCTGGACGGTATCAAGCGTGTGCGCCTGCCCGCACCCCGCCGTCTGGCTCCAGAGCTGCAAAAGACGCTGGAAGCCCGCATGAACCGTACCGGGCTCAAGTATCAGCCGCAGGTGTTTGAAAACGGCTGGTACTGTGCCTGCGGTGCCTTCCACCCCACTGAGGAGGACACCGTTTACTGCTCGGAGTGCGGCTGCGACCGCATTCTGCTGCAGAATGCGCTGAATACCCTGTTGCAGCCCGCCGCTCCGGCAGACGAGATGGAAATGCCCCTCAGCGCCCCGGCGGCGCCCGCAGCGGACGCTGCGGTGGAGGAGCCTACCCGCATCGTGGGTGCAGCCCCCATCGCCCCGGCAGCGCCCGTAGAGGAGCCCACCCGGGTCATGGGCGCAGCGGCTTACCAGCCGAAGGCTGCCCCCGTCCAGCCCATCTCGGAGCCTACCCGTGTGCTGGACGCCGCTGCCCGCGCACCGATTTCCGACGTTGCTGCGGCAGACGAGGGCACCCGCGTGATGCCCGCCGCTGCCCGCCGTCCGGCACCGGCTCCGGTGCGTCAGCCCGCGCCTGTGGAGGACGATGACGAGGAGTACGAGGACAGCCGGGACAGCGTGGCAGAAGCGCTGATCCGCTGGGTGCCGCCCATTACGGCCATCCTGTGTGCAGCTATCGCACTGTGCGGCTTTGTGTACTACCAGTTCGTGCTGTAAAATAAGATTCATCCCGGCGGAGGGGGCAGCGTGCCTTCTCCGCCTTTTGTGTGCATTGCACAGAAAGGAAATGCCATGCCGGAACAAGCTTTACAGGTGGCTTTTGAAATCAAGACCGTCTGCGATGAGATCAGCCGCCGCCTGCTGCGCTGGCACTGGGAGCGCAAGCCTGGGGCGCACAGTCTGGACGCGCTGCTGGAGCATATTGCCGCCCGCAAGCAGGAAAGCCCGGATTATTATGACCGTATGCCGGATCTTACCGGCAAGACCAGCTGGCAGCAGCTGGACACTACCCTGTGTATGCGGGTGCTGCTGGACCCGGAGACTGATGCCGCCCGCCCGCTGGACTTGCTGGGCAACACGGCGCACCCCTCTGCCGCCCGCCATGCCTGCAACGCCATCCGCACCGCCCGCAACGAAGCTGCCCACGCGGCAGTTGCAGCAGACGGCGCACAGGCGGCGCTGCTGTTCAACGAAGCCATCGAGGCGCTGGAAGAGGGCTACGCCGGTACCGCCTTTAAGGAGAACGAGCTGGCGCAGTATTACCGCGAGGCAGAGGACTACCTGAACCGCTGCAGCGAGGGCAAACCCCTCAAAGTGCGTCAGAGCAGCCCGCAGAACGCACAGCAGGGAAAAGCCGCCGCCCGCACAAAGCCCCGCAATCCCCAGACTGTCCGCAGCACCAAAAGCACTGGCGGGCGGCAGAGCACCTCTGCCCGCAGCCGCAGCACCGGTACAAAGCAGAGCCGCGGCACAGCCTCCCGCAGCAAAAAGCAGCAGACCGGCGGCGAGAGCAGGGTGGCACTGGGCATTATTCTGGCAGCGCTGGTGCTGGGGCTTATCGCACGCGCCATCAGCATGGGTTTGCTGTAAATGCAACATTTTTTGCAAATCTGGAGGTAAATTGGAAAGCGAAAACGGCTGCGTTGTACAAAACAACCAAAAAAGTAGCGGATAGCCACGCAGAAAAACGGTCATTGCACCTCTTGCGGGAAATATGAAACGGATTTATAATAAGCATGAAAACGTTTACACATTACCGCAGGAGAGGGAACGGAGAAAAACCCTATGACCATCAGTGATATTGCAAAGCTGGCAGGCGTTTCCAGTGCTGCGGTCAGCCGCTATTTGAACGGCGGCCCTCTCAGCGAGCAGAAGCGTGCCGTGATACAAGCCGTAGTGGAGCAGACCGGTTACAGCCCGGACACTGCCGCCCAGACCCTGCGCACCGGCAAGGTGCGTCAGGTGGGGGTCATTGTGCCCAGCATCAGCTCCCAGTCGGTGGGGCAGATCACCAGCGGCATTGCAACCGAGCTGGGCGCAAGCCGCTACCTGATGCTGCTGGCTGACACCCAGCTGGACGAGCAGATGGAGCTGGAATATCTTACAGCATTGCAGCGCAACCACGTGGCCGGGATCATTCTGCTGGGCTACGATTCCAGCCCGCAGCTGTGCAAGGCGCTGAAAGACTGCCGTGTGCCTGTGGTAGTAACAGGGCAGCGCTTTGCAGACCTGCCCTGCGTTTATAACGACGACCGCTCTGCTGCCCGCGACCTGACCCGGAAGATGCTGGAGCATGGCCGCAAAAATATCGTGTACATCGGCGGCAGCGAGCAGGACGCCGCCACCGGCATTGCCCGCCGTCAGGGTGTGCAGGATGCACTGCGGGAGGCCGGACTGAACGCAGATGGTCTGCCCCGCGCTTACTGCGCCGCCTTTTCCATGGAAGAGGGACACCGCTGCATGGAGGAGCTGTTGGCGCGCTGCCCGCAGCTGGACGGTGTGATCTGTGTGACCGACACCGTGGCCTTTGGCGCTTTGCAGGTGCTGCGCGCTGCCGGGCGCAGGGTAGGGGAGGATGTCGGCCTTGCAGGCATCGGAGATAACTGGGCGAGCAAGGTAGTGCAGCCCGGCTTGACCACCATCCGCTTCTACCAAAAGCAGGTAGGGCAGGAGGCCGCCCGGATGCTGCTGCAAAGCCTGGAGCATACCGGGCCGGACGCTGCGCCGGTGCGCCAGACCACGCTGGGCTATACGCTGGTAGAGCGCGGCTCGCTGTAAAAAAGAGGAACAAATGAAACAAAAACTGATCTTTTTAGATATCGATGGCACTCTGCTGCCCCCGGGCGAGATGCTGATCCCCCAAAGCACGGTGGAAGCGCTGCGCAAGGCACACGCCAACGGCCATAAACTGTTTTTGTGCACCGGACGCAACCTGCGCATGACCCAGCCATTGCTGGACTATGGCTTTGATGGCGCGGTATGCAGTGCCGGCGGTTATGTGTTCTGCGGGGATAAGGTGCTGGTAGACCTGCCTATGGAGCCGCAGCTGGCAAAGGACGTGCGCAGCGCCATGGAGCGCCACGGTGTAGAATGTACGCTGGAAGCGCGGGACGCCACCTACGGCAGCCTGAAGATGATAGAGCGCTGGAGCTTTACCCACCGGGATGCAGGCCCTCTGAACAGCGAAGCCGCCCGCTGGCGCAAGGCCATGGAGGACGGCATGACCATCAGTCCACTGGCTGATTACAAGGGTGAACCGCTGTATAAGATCGTGTATATTGCGGAGCACAGCAAGGACTTGGACGAGGCCAAGCGCCTGTACGAGGACAGATTCGTGTTCTGCGAGAGCAAGCTGGACAGTTTGGACGGCGGCTATGTGAATGGTGAACTCATCAACCGTAAATTTGACAAAGGACGCGGCATCAAGGCCGTCTGCGACTATCTCGGTGTGCCCCTGCAGGACAGCATCGGCTTTGGCGACAGCGACAACGATCTGCAAATGACCGATGTGGTCGGCATCAGTGTCTGTATGGCCGACGGCTCTGCAAGCCTGAAGCAGCGCTGCGACCGCATTGCTCCCTCGGTGTATGAGGACGGCATTGCTAAGGAGTTTGCAGCCTTGGGGCTGATTTGATCGTTTTAGATATAGAAGCCATTTCCAATTGAAACCCTTTTCCTGTGAAAGAACAATCCCGAAAAGTCCGCAGACTTTCCGGGATTGTTCTTTAATAATAAAATTCCTATTGACATGGCCAGAGCGGAAGCGGAGGCCATTCAAAATCGTTTTGCAATGAAAAGGAGCACCGCACAAAAAACTGTGCGGTGCTCCTTTTGGTTCATAAATCAGTAGTGCAGATCCTCTGCGGTCAGCGCTTCCAGCACGGGCAGCATAGCAGCGGCCTCGGCCTTGGCAGTGGGCAGATCCATATCGCGGTAGTTGCCGCACTCCACCTCGCTGGCACCGGGCACAGCGCCCTCAAAATCGGCCATAAAGCGGTAGGCGTCCACCGTCAGCTGCAATGCCTGCGCCGGGGTCAGCCCCCGGGTCAGCAGGTAAAAACCGGTGCGGCAGCCCATGGGGCCAACATAGATCACCCCGTCCTTCACGGCACTGTTGCGTGCATAGGTTGCAAACAGGTGCTCCAGCGTGTGGGCAGCGGCGGTGCTCAGGTAATCGCCCTGATTGGGCTTTTTCATGCGGATGTCCCAGGTGAGCACATCGCCGTCCTGACGGCTCAGGTACATTCCGCGCTCCAGCCGGGTGTGATCTACGCAAAAGCTTGCGATACGTTCCATACTACAGTTCTCCTTTATCAGCCCTGCAGGCGCTGCACACTGCCGTGTGCGCAGTCCACAGCCACCATCAGACCATCGCGGATGTGGCTGGTAGCACCGGCGGCACCCACAACGGTGGGCTTCAGCAGTGCCTTGCCGGCAATAGCGGCGTGGCTGTTCAGGCCGGGCTCCTCTACCACCAGAGCGGCAGCATCGCGTACAAAGCTCAGCATCTCGTTGCTGGTGGAGGGCACCACCAGCACCATGCCGGGCTTGAACTTGGCACGCACCTCGTCCATGGTGCGGCAGACGCAGGCCTTGCCGCTGGCAACATCGTTGTTCTCGGGGCCGACACCCACGCCGGTAGCCAGACAGTTGCCCACCATGTGGATCTTGATCATGTTGGTGGTGCCGGAAACGCCAACGGGCACGCCTGCGGTCACAACAGCCAGCTCGCCGTTGTGCAGGTAGCCGTTCTCCTTGGCCAGAGCAGTGGACATCTCGATCAGCTCATCGGTGCTGTGTGCCAGAGACATCATCAGCGGAGTGATGCCCCAACTCAGGGACAGCTGACGCTGCACCTGCTCGCGCATGACGCAGGCAATAATGGGCTGCTGCGGGCGGTACTTGCTCAGCAGGCGGGCGGTAGTGCCGGACTCGGACACGGTAACGATGGCGGCGGCGTTCACATCCCGTGCGGTCAGGCAGGCAGCATGGGCGGTAGCGTCAGAGACGCTGATCTTGCCGGGGTTGGAATCCATCATGCGGCCGCGCAGATGGAAACCTTCCTGCTCGGTGCGCTCAGCAATGGCGGACATGGTCTTGAGTGCCTCCACGGGGTAGGCACCGGCAGCGGTCTCACCGGACAGCATAATGGCAGAGGTGCCGTCGTAGATGGCGTTTGCCACGTCCGAGATCTCGGCGCGGGTGGGGCGGGGGTTCACTATCATGCTGTCCAGCATCTGGGTAGCGGTGACGATGGGCTTGCCGAAGGAGAAGGAGCGGTCGATAATAGTCTTCTGGATGCCGGGCAGCTCGGTGAAGTCGATCTCCACGCCCAGATCGCCACGGGCCACCATCACGGCGTCGGCAGCAGCCAGAATGCTGTCGATGTTGTTCACGCCCTCGCGGTTCTCGATCTTTGCAATGATGCGGATGTTGGAATCGTACTGGTTCAGCAGGTTGCGGATATCGTACACGTCCTGTGCGGTGCGCACAAAGGAGGCGGCGATGAAATCGTAACCCTGCTGGATGCCGAAGATGATGTCATCCTTATCGCGCTGGCTCATATACGGCATAGACAGGTGCACGCCGGGCACGTTGACGCCCTTCTTGTTCTTGATCTTGCCGCTATTCAGTACGGTGCAGACGATGTCGGTGTCGTTCACGGTCTGGATCTGCAGCTTGATCAGACCGTCGTCCAGCATGATGGTGCCGTTCGGCTCCACGTCCATGGGCAGATCTTTGTAGGTGATGGAGCAGATCTCGTTGGTGCCCTCCACATCGCGGGTGGTCAGGGTAAAGGTCTGGCCGGCAACCAGATTCTCAACGCCGTTCTTGAAGTCCTTCAGGCGAATCTCGGGGCCCTTGGTGTCCAGCAGTGCAGCCACGGGCTTGCCCAGCTCCTCGCGCAGAGCCTTCAGCTTTTCAAGGCGGCCCAGATGCTCCTCGTGGGAACCGTGGGAAAAATTGAAGCGGGCCACGTTCATGCCGTTGGCAATCAGATCGCGCAGCACGCCTTCCTTATCGGTGGAAGGGCCAAGGGTGCAAATAATTTTCGTCTTTCTCATGCAATATACCTCCGTCAACTCTCTCTTACCTATATCCGGCACAGCATCCCTGCAGGCTGCTGTGTATGACCAATGGGAGTAAAAACTCCCGGTACAGCGGGTCGGTTTATATGGCAGAGTGGGAAAACCCAAAACTCTACCACCTAT
Organism: Faecalibacterium sp. I4-1-79; assembly: GCF_023347235.1. GTDB lineage: Bacteria > Bacillota > Clostridia > Oscillospirales > Ruminococcaceae > Faecalibacterium > Faecalibacterium tardum. The sequence continues at coordinate 1,349,538 of NZ_CP094467.1, forward strand.
TATTATAATCATTCCGGTGCAAGAGAGCAAGAGGAATTTTTGCTTGAATACAAGTTTTTGCATCTGCTGATGCCCAAAGAAAAGATTGTAAAACTTTTAACGATGCGCCGCAGCTTTCTGCGTGCTGTCTGACAGGAAAAACTGCTGCAAAACGCAAAAACTGATAAGACCGCACAAGGCCGCTGCCCCTTGCATCCGAGAGGCTTTTTGCTTATAATAAGGGTAATAAAGTAGTACTGTTCCGGGGTGCGCCCCGGAGAAATGGAGTGACCATTATGGAAAAACGCGTTTTTCTGATCGTTCTGGACAGCTTTGGCATTGGCGCAGAGCCGGACGCCGCTGCCTTTGGCGATGCAGGCACCAACACCCTGGGTGCCATTGCGAACCACCCCAATTTCAATTGCCCCAATCTGCGCAAGCTGGGTCTGTTCAACATTGACGGCGTGACCGCAGGGGAGAGAACGGATGCCCCGGCGGCTGCCTTTGCCCGCCTGCAGGAGCAGAGCATGGGCAAGGATACCACCATCGGCCACTGGGAGATCGCCGGTGTAGTCAGCCCGGAGCCGCTGCCCACCTTCCCCAAGGGCTTTCCGGAGGAGCTGATCCGGGAGTACGAGCAAAAAACCGGCCATAAGGTACTGTGCAACAAGCCCTATTCCGGCACGCAGGTACTGAAGGACTACGGCGAGCAGGCCATGCGGGAAAACGCCCTCATCGTCTATACCAGCGCTGACAGCGTTTTTCAGGTGGCTGCCAACGAAGAACTGGTGCCGGTGCACGAGCTGTACCGCTACTGTGAGATCGCCCGGGAAATGCTCAAGGGCAAGTACGGCGTGGGTCGTGTGATCGCCCGCCCCTTCCTTGGCAACAGCGCCGACACCTTTTACCGCACCACCAACCGTCACGACCTGAGCCTGAAGCCGCCCCGCGCCACCATGCTGGATCTGTTAAAGGATGCCGGTAAGGACGTGATCGCTGTGGGCAAGATCTACGATATTTTTGACGGCGAGGGCGTGACCGAAAAGATCAAAACCACCGGCAACACCAATGGCATAGCCTTTACCAAGGCTTTGCAGACCCGGGATTTTGAGGGTCTGGCTTTCGTGAATCTGGTAGACTTTGATATGCTCTACGGCCACCGCCGCGACGTGGCAGGCTACGCTGCCGCCGCCACCGAGTTCGACCATTTTCTGGCCGACTTCCTGCCGGGAATGCGGGAGGGTGATCTGCTTATGATCACCGCCGACCACGGCTGCGACCCCTCCTACACCAAGACCACCGACCATACCCGCGAGTATGTGCCGTATCTGGTCTGTGGCAAGGGCGTAAAGGCGGGTATGGATCTGGGCACCAAGCTGTGCTTCGGCACCATTGCCCAGACCATCTGCGAGTATCTGGAAGTGGACGCTTCCACGCTGGACGGCAAGAGCGTATGGCAGGAAATCCGGGCATAAAACGCCCCCAAAAACAGTAAGAACAGGAGCGTGAAACGATGCGTATTTATGATCTGATCGCAAAAAAGCGGGATGGCGGCACCCACACCCGGGAGGAACTGGAGGCCATTGTCAACGGCTTTGTCAGTGGGGAAGTGGCTGACTACCAGATGGCCGCATGGATGATGGCGGTGTATCTGCGCGGCATGACCAATGAGGAGACCGCCGAACTGACTGATGTGATGGCGCACAGCGGTGTGATGGTAGACCTTTCGCCCATTCCGGGCATCAAGGTGGACAAGCACTCCACCGGCGGCGTGGGCGACAAAACCACGCTGGTCATCGCACCCATCGTGGCAGCCTGCGGGGTGAAGATCGCCAAAATGAGCGGCCGGGGCCTCGGCCACACCGGCGGCACCATCGACAAGATGGAGAGCGTGCCAGGCACAAAGACCGCTCTCTCGCAGGAGGAGTTTTTTGCACAGGTGAACCAGATCGGTCTGTCGGTCATCGGACAGAGCGAGGGTATCGCTGTGGCGGATAAAAAGATGTACGCCCTGCGGGACGTTACCGCTACTGTCAGCTGCATCCCGCTGATTGCGTCCAGCATCATGTCTAAAAAGCTGGCCTCCGGTTCGGACGCCATCCTGCTGGACGTCACCACCGGCACCGGTGCTTTTATGAAAACTGTTGACCAGAGCATTGAGCTGGCGCAGCTGATGGTCGCCATCGGCACCCATCATGGCCGCCAGGTAGCTGCCATGATCACCGATATGGACACCCCGCTGGGGCACAACATCGGCAACAGTCTGGAAGTCATGGAGAGTATGGACGTGCTCAAGGGTCACGGCCCGGCAGACCTGACCGAGGTGTGCCTGCAATTGGCGGCCAACATGCTGGTACTGGCAGGCAAGGGCGATGCCGCCCACTGCCGCGCCATGGCCGAAGCTGTCATTGCGGACGGCTCTGCCTTTGAAAAGTGCAAGGAAATGTTTGCCGCACAGGGCGGCGACATCCGGGTTCTGGATGATTACAGCCTGTTTGCACAGCCCGCCGCCAGCTATGAACTGCTGGCTGAACAGGACGGCTACATCGTGGCCAACGATGCGGAAAAGATCGGTTCTGCCAGTGTGCTGCTGGGTGCAGGCCGCCAGAAAAAGGGCGACCCGCTGGATTTTGCCGCCGGCATCACTCTGCACAAAAAGCGCGGCGACTATGTGCATAAGGGCGAGAGCCTTGCCACCTTCTACGGCGCTGCGGACAAGTTTGAAGCTGCTGCCGCCGAGTACCGCAGCGGTCTTGTGTACGGCGCTGAAAAGCCGGAGGAAGCTCCGCTGGTGTACGCCCTTGTCACCAAGGACGGCGTAGAGCGGTACTGAATCTTATAGAACCTCCAAGGGGACTGCTGCACAAAGCTGTGCGGCAGTCCCTTTTTGCGTTTTCACGCTGCAATTGGCCTTTTGCACAAAAGAACTGTCGTTTTTTAAGCAATTCGCTGTATTTGCGGGGCAAACGGTAGAACTTTGCATCGGGATATGATATACTATGCTGTACTTGTATGCCCCGGAAAAAGGGGCTGCCAAAGGAGAAAGGACTTTTTATGAAGATCATTCTGGTGGGCGGCGGCAAGGTCGGCACGGCTCTGGCGCGCCAGCTCAGCGAGGAAGGCCACAACGTGACTGTGGTGGACACCAACAAAGCGCGCGTGGAGCACCTGACCGAAAGCTATGACGTGCTGGGCATCGTGGGCAATGGCTCGTCCATCACCACCCTGTCCGAGGCGGGCATTGAGGATGCGGATGTGTTCATTGCGGTCACCGGCTCGGACGAACTGAACCTGCTTTGCTGCATGTTTGCCAAAAAGGCGGGTCACTGCCACGGTATTGCCCGTGTGCGCAACCCGTCCTACAGCCACGAGTTGGACTTTATCAAAAAGCAGATTGGCATTTCCGCCATCATCAACCCGGAAATGGCAGCGGCAAAGGAGATCTCCCATCTGCTGCGGTTCCCCGGTGCCAGCAAGATCGATACCTTTGCGGACGGCCGTGTGCGGCTGATCAAGTTTGCGCTGCCCGATGCACTGGACGGCGTAGCCATTCGCGAGATCCCCACCCGGCTCAAGAGCGATATTCTGGTATGCGCGGTGGAGCGTGAGGGCGGGGTCATCATCCCCAACGGTAACTTTGTGCTGCAAAAGGGCGATCAGGTCACCTTCCTTGCTACGCAGGAAAAGGCGCACGCCTTCTTCCAGCAGCTGCATCTGCCCGTGCAGCCGGTGCGCAACGCCCTCATCGTGGGCGGCGGTGCCATTGCCTACTACCTCAGTCAGGAACTGCTGGAAAACCATGTGCGGGTGCGCATCGTGGAGCGGGACGCCGCCCGCTGCGTGGAACTGGCCGAGCAGCTGCCCGGCGCACAGATCCTGAATGAGGACGGCTCCAACCGCGAGTTTTTGCTTTCCGAGGGTCTGGAATCTACCGAGGCCTTTGTGGCGCTGACCAACATTGACGAAGAGAACGTGCTGCTGACCCTGTTTGCCAAAAAGCACTCCAACGGCAAACTGGTGACCAAGGTCAACCGTCTGGAATTTGACGATATTCTGGCCGGGTTGGATCTGGGCAGCGTGGTCTACCCCAAGTACATGACCTGTGACTACATCGTGCAGTACGTCCGCGCCCTGCAAAACGAGGCGGGCAACAACATCAAGACGCTGTACCGCATACTGGACGACCGCGTGGAGGCACTGGAATTTACGGTGCACGAGGAGAGCGCCGCTACCGGTGTGCCCCTGAGCCAGCTGCACCTGAAAAAGAACCTGCTGCTGTGCTGCATTACCCGCGGCAGCAAGATTTTGATCCCCCGCGGCGGCGACCAGATCCAAGTGGGCGACAACGTCATCGTGGTCACGCTGGAGCATGGTCTGCACGATCTGCGCGATATTGTGGAGCACTGACGGAGGCAGACTATGAATTATGCAATCGTTTTCCGTCTGCTGGGCTATGTGCTGATGATCGAGGGCGCGTTGCTGCTGCTGCCCGCTGCTGCCAGCTTAGTGTATGGCGAGTGGATGGTGCTGGGCGTGTTTCTGCTCACAGCTGCGGTCAGCGCCGGCATCGGCTACGCCCTGCATACCATCAAACCCCGCAGTAAGGTGTTCTATATGCGCGAAGGCTTTGCGGCTACCTCGCTGTGCTGGGTGTTCATCTCGGTGATAGGCGCGGTGCCCTTTGTGCTCACTGGCTGCATCCCGAACCCCGTGGATGCCCTGTTTGAGACAGTCTCCGGCTTTACCACCACCGGTGCCAGCATTCTGCCCGCCGTGGAGGGGCTGCCCAACGGTATTCTGTTCTGGCGCAGCTTCACCCACTGGATCGGCGGTATGGGCGTTCTGGTGTTTCTGCTCTCGCTGCTGCCGCTGACCGGCGGCTCCCACGTTAACCTGATGAAGGCGGAAAGCCCCGGCCCGCAGGTGGACAAGCTGGTACCCAAGGTGCAGTCCACCGCTAAGATCCTGTACGGCATCTACTTTGCCCTCACCGTGCTGGAGCTGGTATTCCTGCTGGTGGGCAGAATGCCCCTGTTCGAAGCCATGCTCACTGCCTTTGGTACGGCGGGCACCGGTGGCTTCGGCTTCCGCAACGACAGTTTTGCCAGCTTTTCGCCCTACATCCAGTGGGTCGTGACCATCTTCATGATCCTGTTCGGCGTCAACTTCAACGCCTACTTCCTGCTGCTCATGCGCAAGTTCCGCCGCGCTGCTGCCAGCGAGGAGGTGCGGGGCTACTTTGTGGTCATTGCGGTGGCAGTGGGTATCATCACTGCCAATATTTATAGTATGTACAACAGCTTTGGCGAGGCGCTGCGGCAGGCCGCTTTTCAGGTGGGCTCCATCATCACCACCACTGGCTTCTCCAGCTGCGATTTTGACCTGTGGCCCACCCTCTCTAAAGAGATTCTGGTCATGCTCATGTTCATTGGCGCCTGCGCGGGCAGCACCGGCGGCGGCATCAAGGTGAGCCGTTTCCTTATTCTTGGAAAGACCTTAGTTAAGGAACTCAAGACCGCTCTGCACCCGCAGGTGGTGGCACCCGCCCGCATGGACGGCAAGCTGCTGAACCACGAGACTATCCGCACCACCAACGTGTTCATTGCAGCGTATATCTTTATCTTTGCGGCCTCCTTCTTCCTCATCAGCCTGAACGGCTTTGATATGGTGACGAACTTTACCGCCGTGGCTGCTACCCTGAACAACATCGGCCCGGGCTTGGAAATGGCAGGCCCAATGCAGAACTTCGGCTGCTTTGCAGACCCCGCAAAGCTGGTGCTCATCTTTGATATGCTGGCCGGACGTCTGGAGATCTTCCCCATGCTGGTGCTGTTTATGCCGGATACATGGCGGCGGTTCTAAGCCTTTTTGGCGCGAAACAAGAAAGAAAATTATTATTTCAGAACACCGGAGCTTCTATGGACGCTCCGGTGTTCTTTTTTATGAAAGAAGCTGCAAAGGCAGGTGGCAACGGTTAGAAATGCCTTGCGTTCAGTGCCGCATTGCAGTATGATTATAATATTAATTATCTGACCCTTACCCCTGAGCAGGCAGAACCTTTTTACAAACGAAATCGTTCTGCATGATAAAAAAGAAGAAAGCAAAACAATAAAACGTACAGGAGGAAATTACTATGGGTTTGATCAAAGCAGGTATGAGCGCACTGGGCGGAACTCTTGCAGACCAGTGGAAGGAATTTTTCTATTGCGATTCTCTGGACAAAGATGTGCTGATGGTCAAGGGCCAAAAGCGCACCTCCCGCCGCAGCTCCAACCACGGCGAGGATAACATCATCACCAACGGCAGCGGCATCGCCGTGGCCGATGGTCAGTGTATGCTCATCGTGGAGCAGGGCAAGGTGGTGGAGGTGTGCGCCGAGCCGGGCGAGTATACCTTTGATTCCTCTACCGAGCCCAGCGTGTTCACCGGCAACTTTGGCGATAGTCTGGCTGCTACCTTCCAGACCGTAGCCAAGCGCTTTACCTACGGCGGCGACACCGGCAAGGATCAGCGCGTATACTACATCAACACCAAGGAACTGGGCGAGATCCTGTACGGCACCGCGACGCCCATCCCGTTCCGGGTGGTGGTCAGCGAGGAGCGGGGCTATAAGCTCTCGGTGAATATCCGCTGCAACGGCAGCTTTACTTACCGCATCTGCGATCCGCTGCTGTTCTACACCAACGTGTGCAGCAATGTTTCCAACCAGTACGATGCCTCGGAGCTGGCTCCCCGCCTGAAGAGTGAGCTGATGAACGCTTTGCAGCCTGCGCTGGCCACCCTTTCTGCCAACAAGGTGCAGTATTATGAGATCCCCGCCCACACGCTGGAAATCTCCGAGGCGCTCAACGAGCAGCTGTCAAATGTCTGGCGCAAAAAGCGCGGCATTGAGGTATTCTCCTTCAACATCAACTCCCTGTCCATCCCGGAAGAGCAGCAGAAAAAGATCACCGAGTGGGAAGAGAACGCCATGACCACCGATCCCACCACCGCCGCAGCCCGTCTGGTGGGCGGTCAGATCGACGCCATGAAGACCGCCGCAGGGAACACCGCCGGTGCTATGACCGGCTTTATGGGCATGGGCATGGCAGCCGGTGCAAACGGCATGAACGCCCAGAGCCTGTTCGCCATGGGGCAGCAGCCTGCAGCACCCCAGCAGCAGACTTCTGCCGCCGACAGCTGGAAGTGCAGCTGCGGCGCTATCGCCACCGGCAAGTTCTGCCCGGAATGCGGCAGCAAAAAGCCGGAGCCGAAGCCTGCTGCTAACAGCTGGACCTGCAGCTGCGGTGCCACCGTCACCGGCAAATTCTGCCCGGAGTGCGGCAAGCCCCGCCCGGCGGCAGCAGAGGGCTGGACCTGCAGCTGCGGCGCGGTGAATAAGGGCAAATTCTGCTCTGAGTGCGGCAAGCCTCGTCCTGCCGCTGCACCCAAGTATAAGTGCGATAAATGCGGCTGGGAGCCGGCAGACCCCGCACATCCGCCCAAGTTCTGCCCGGAGTGCGGTGACCCCTTTGACGACAACGACCGCAGCTAAGTCCGGCGCACAGCCCGCCGCACAATAACCGATCACGCTGCGGGGCAGGGCAGAAAAGCAAATAAGCCCTTGCCCCGCAGACTACAGGAGGAAACACTATGGCAGGAATGCTGGAATATAAGTGCCCCTGCTGCGATGGTGCCATCCGGTTCGACAGCACCACCCAGAAGATGAAATGCCCCTACTGCGACACCGAGTTTGAGGTGGACGCGCTGAAGGGCTACGATGAGGATCTGAAAGACCAAAAGCCCAGCAAGATGAACTGGACCACCCCCGGCGGCAGCTGGGCAGAGGGCGAGACCGCCGGTCTGCATACTTACGTCTGCAAGAGCTGTGGCGGTGAGATCGTGGGCGATGACACCATGGCCGCTTCGGCCTGCCCCTTCTGCGGCAACCCCATCGTGCTGACCGGACAGTTTGCCGGAGACCTGCGCCCCGACCTCATCATACCCTTCAAGCTGGACAAAAAAGCTGCCAAGACAAAATTGCAGGAGCACCTCAAGGGTAAGACCCTGCTGCCCAAGGTGTTCCGCAGCCAGAACCATATCGACGAGATCAAGGGTGTGTATGTGCCCTTCTGGCTGTACGACAGCGACGCCGACGCCCAGCTGCGCTTTACCGCCACCCGCACCCGCTTTTGGTCGGATGACGACTACGATTACACCGAGACCAGCTACTACTCTGTGCGCCGGGATGGCGTGCTTGGCTTTGACGCGGTTCCGGTGGACGGCTCTTCCAAGATGGAGGACGACCTGATGGAATCCATCGAGCCCTTTGCCATGCAGGACGCAGTGCCCTTCAAGACCGCGTATCTGGCAGGCTATGTGGCCGATAAGTACGATGTGGACGCCCAAAAGAGCATCAAGCGCGCCAACGAGCGTATCCGGCAGTCCACTGAGGACGCCTTTACCCAGACCGTTACCGGCTACGACTCCGTGAAAATGGAGAACAGCAGCATCCAGCTGCACGGCGGCAAGGCAAAGTATGCCCTGTTCCCGGTGTGGGTGCTGAGCACCAGCTGGCAAGGCAACAACTACATTTTTGCCATGAACGGCCAGACCGGCAAGTTTGTTGGCAACCTGCCGGTGGATAAGGCCGCTGCCCGCAAGTGGACGCTGGGCCTTACAGCAGCCGTCGGTGCTGCATCCTATGCGGTGATGTGGCTGCTGTGGCTGGCCGGTATTCTGTAAAGGAGGGACGGAAGATGAAAAACACTGCTACCCGACTGCGCTCCCTCTGCGCTGCGCTGGCCGCACTGGTGCTTTTGCTGGCGCTGGCTGTACCGGCCTTTGCCGCAGACGGCTTTGCCGACCTGTATTACCGCATGAACGACAGCGCGGAAGTCCTGACCGAGGATGAGGACAGCGAGCTGGAAGCTTCACTGGAGGAGCTGAGCGTCCGTCAGAGCTTTGATGTGGTCATTGCCACTATCGACTCGCTGGAAAGCGAGGGCTGCACCAGCATGGAGGAATATGCCGATGACCTGTATGATTACTGCCAGTTCGGCTACGGTGAAAACCGGGACGGCGTGCTGCTGCTGGTAAGCATAGGCGACCGCAAATGGCATATCTCTACCTGCGGCTACGGCATTACCGCCTTTACGGATGCCGGTATCCAGTACCTTGGCGAGCAGATGACTCCCGACATGGCAGACGGCGATTACGCCGCCGCCTTCCGCACCTTTATCCAGTGGACGGACGCATATATCACCGCCGCCCGCGAAGGCCACCCCTACGATGTGGACAACATGCCCAAGGAGCCGTTCTCCATCCTGTATCTGGGTCTGGCGCTGGTCATTGGTCTGGTGACTGCACTGATCGTGACCGGCGTGATGAAGAGCCGGCTCAAGAGCGTGGCACCGCAGCGGGACGCAACCAGCTATGTGCGGCAGGGCAGCATGAAGCTGACCAACCAGCGGGATCTGTTCCTGTACCGTGACGTGCACCGCACCGAGCGGCCGAAGGAGTCCAGCTCCAGCGATTCCGGCGGCAGCTCCACCCACACCTCCTCCAGCGGCACTACCCACGGCGGCGGTGGTGGTTCGTTCTGAAAACGTTCCCCGCAAGATAAAATCTCAAAAACCGATCCGCAGCAGCCGGACGCACCCGCGCCCCGGCAACCACTGCGGATCGTTTTTTACTTTTCTGCCGCCCGACACAAACGACTGATTTTTTCTGCGCCTTTAGGGCTATACTTCCAGTGCAGACGATTTTATATGCAGCAAGGAGCAGACACATGGGCATTTGGGAAAATCTGGGCATGGGCGGTTACCGGGGCTTTTCGCGCCCGGCGGCGCGGCTGTTGCAGCAGGCGGTGCAGCTGGCGGGGGATTTGGGCTGTGAGCAGGCGGATACCAGCCACCTTTTGCTGGCAATGCTGCGGCAGCAGGGTGCTGCGGCGCAGTTTCTCACCCGGAAAAACATCACCGAGCCAGAGGTGCGCCGCCAGCTGGCGCAGCGGCGCAGCGCCCCGGTACAGCGGCTGACCCGGCAGTCCATGGCACCGGACCTGCGCCGCACCATGGACTACGCGCTCATTGGGGCGCAGAACGCCCACGTCAGCCGGGCAGAGCCGGAGCACCTGCTCTGCGCCATGCTGGAAGATGACGGCTGCGCCGCCGGGCTGCTGCTGGCGGAGATGGGGCTTTCGCTCACCGAGGCAGTGCGGGAGTGCCGCCAGCTGAGCGGACAGTTTGTGCTGCCCGCCCAGCCCCGGGTGTCGGCCAGCATCCCCCGGGGCAGCCGCGCCAGCGATAAATATTGCCGCGATTTGACCCGCCGCGCCGCCGAAGGGGAGTTGGACCCGGTGTTCTGCCGGGAAGCGGAGCTGGACCGCATGGTGGAGATCCTGTGCCGCCGCCAGAAAAACGATCCCTGTCTGATTGGGGAGCCGGGCGTGGGCAAAACGGCGCTGGCTGAGGGTCTGGCGCTGCGCATTGCCGCCGGGCAGGTGCCCAGAGCGCTGCAAGGGCGACGGCTGCTGGCGCTGGATATGGCAAGTCTTGTGGCGGGCACCAAGTACCGGGGCGATTTTGAGGAGCGTCTGAAAAACCTGCTGGAAGAGCTGGTGCGGGACGGCACTGCCATCCTGTTCATCGACGAGTTCCACACCATCGTGGGAGCCGGTGCCGCCGAGGGTGCTATTGACGCTGCCAGCATCTTAAAACCGGTGCTTGCCCGGGGCGAGTTGCAGCTCATCGGCGCCACCACCAATCAGGAGTTTCGCACCCACATCCAGAAGGATGCCGCGCTGGAGCGCCGCTTTGGCCGGGTGCAGGTGGAAGAACCCACCCCCGCGCAGGCGGTGGAGATCCTCAACGGCCTTGCGCCCCGCTACGAGCGGTATCATGGCGTGCGACTGCCGCCGCAGACCCTGCAGGCGGCGGTGGAGCTTTCGGTGCGGTATCTGCCCGGGCGCTGCCTGCCGGATAAGGCCATCGACCTTGTGGACGAAGCCTGTGCGGCGGCGCGCATCCTTGCCGAAAAGGAGCAGCGCACCCAGCCGGTGCTCAGCCCGGAGGACATCGCCCGGGTAGTGGCAGCAGCCAGCGGCGTGCCCGCCCAGCGGGTGGGCGAACAGGAACGGGAGCGGCTGGATAAGCTGGAAAGCCGCCTGAATGCCGAGATCGTCGGTCAGCAGCGTGCGGTGGCTGCGGTGGCGGGGGCCATCCGGCGCAGCCGCACCGGTCTGGGTGAGCCGGGGCGGCCCATCGGTGCTATGCTGTTTTTGGGGCCTACCGGCGTGGGCAAGACCGCACTGGCACGAGCGCTTGCGGTCAGCTGGTTCGGCAGCGAGAAAGCACTGCTCAAATTTGATATGTCGGAGTATCAGGAGCAGCACACCGCCGCCCGGCTGCTGGGTGCGCCGCCGGGCTACCTCGGCCACGACGAGGGCGGGCAGCTGACCGAGGCCGTGCGCCGCCGCCCGTACAGCGTTGTGCTGTTTGACGAGATCGAAAAGGCGCACCCGGATATCCAGAATATCCTGTTGCAAATTTTGGAGGACGGTCAGCTGACCGATGCCATGGGGCGCAAGGCAGATTTCCGCAACAGCATCGTGCTGCTCACGTCAAATTTGGGCGCACGCTTCTTAGCGGGGCAGAACGCGCCGCTGGGCTTTGCCGCCGGGGCAGAAGCAGTGTTTGAAAAGCAGTCCGCACAGGCTGTGGAGGAAGCCAAAAAGTGGTTCCGGCCGGAACTGCTGGGGCGGCTGGACGAGGTAATCGTGTTCCGCCCGCTGGCAGAAGAAAACCTTTGCGCCATTGCAGAAAAAATGCTCTGTCAGCTGGAGCAGCGCGCCGCCCGCAGCGGCTACCGGCTGCGCCACACCCCGCAGGTGGGGGCGGCACTGGCTGCCCGGGCGCAATCGGCCTATGGTGCGCGGGAGCTGCGCCGTCAGGTGGACAGGGCAGTGGAGCAGGCGCTTGCAAACCGCATTGCCGCCGGGACTGCCTGCGCAGGACAGCACTGGACGGCAGACTGCGCCGCCGATGGCAGCATTGTTTTGCGGGAGGATGAGACCATAACCCTATAAGAAAATAGCGTTTTTGCTTGCAACCGGCACGGTTTTCGACTATTATAGAGGAAATAGAGCTACAACAGGGAGGACCCCGATGCACACGCTGTTTCTTCTGAACCCCGCAGCCGGAAAGGCCGACTGTACCCGCACCCTGCCGCAGCAGATCGCGGCAGCGGCTGCCGGTGCCGGGCTTGCCCCGGAGGACTACACCATCCGCGTCACCACCCACGCTGGCCACGCCCGGGAACTGTCCCGCGCTGCCGCCGCTGCCGCTCAGAAGGCCGGGGTGGAGCTGCGCATTTTTACCGCCGGTGGTGACGGCACCTTCAACGAGGCGCTCACCGGTGCCCACGGCTTTGATAAGACCGCCGTGGGCTGTCTGCCCTATGGCAGCGGCAACGACTTTCTGCGCACCTACGGTACAAAGGAAGAGTTTCTGGATCTGGACGCCCAGCTGGCCGGCGGGGCGGTGCCCATCGACCTGATGCGCACCAGTCTGGGGCTTTCTGCCACCATCTGCGCCGCCGGTCTGGATGCGCAGGTGGCCTACGGCATCCCCAAGTTCCGGCGCATCCCGCTGTGCGGCGGCGAAGCAGCCTATGCGCTGTCCATTGTCCAGCAGCTGTGCGGGCATATCGGCCGCAGGGTGGAGTATGTCATTGACGGCGAGGTGCTGACCGTGGACTGCCTGATGTGCGCAGTGTGCAACGGCCGCGCCTACGGCGGCGGCTTCATGGCAGGGCCGGAGGCACAGCCGGATGACGGCTGGCTGGATGTGTTCATCGTGCGCAAGGTCAGCCGTCGGGTCATTGCAAAGCTGCTGATGTTGTACAAAAACGGCCAGCATTTTAAAAATGGCCAGCTCACCGAGGCTGCAAAGCCCTACTTTATCTACCGCCGCGCAAAATCGGTCAGTCTGCGGGCAGCAGATGACCGTGGGCCCATCATTGCCACCGTAGACGGCGAGTGTGCCCCCTGCAAGCAGGTGTCGGTGCAGGTGCAGCCGCTGACAGGCCGCGTGCTGCTGCCGCTGCCCGCCTACCAGCGCTTTACCGCCAAAAAAGCAGGCATAAGATAAAAAGCACTGCCGCAAACCTTACCATCGGAACAGAACGCAGCCGCTGTGCAAAAATTGTGCAGCGGCTGCGTCTTTTTTACGTGGCAGGGTACGATTTTTGGCCGTCATAAATTCTTAACAAAGAAAAATTGCAAAACCCCTTGATTTTTCAGGGCAAGATGAGTACAATACACTTAGCACTCAGAGAAAAAGAGTGCTAAACTACTGCGGAGCATACACGAAGCCCCCGCAGGACACAACAAAGTTTCAAATAAATTCAATATAATTGGAGGGCAAGAATTATGAAGATCATTCCTCTTGCAGACCGTGTTGTCATTAAGACTGTTGAAGTCGAGGAGACCACCAAGGGTGGCTTGATCCTGACCGGCAGCGCCAAAGAGAAGCCGCAGGTCGCACAGGTCATCGCGGTTGGCCCCGGCGGTGTCGTGGACGGCAAGGAAGTCAAGATGACCGTTAAGGTCGGCGACAAGGTCCTCACCAGCAAGTACTCCGGCACTGAGGTCAAGGTGGACGGCGAAGAGTGCACCATCGTGCGTCAGAGCGATATTCTGGCTGTTGTGGAAGACTAAGCTTTCCCTTTTCAATTGAGTTTGCATTATAAAGGAGCGATTTATTATGGCAAAGCAGATCAAGCAGGGCGAGGACGCCCGCAAGGCACTGTGCGCTGGTATTGATACCCTGGCTAACACCGTCAAGATCACCCTCGGCCCCAAGGGCCGCAATGTGGTGCTGGGCAAAAAGTTCGGCGCACCGGTCATCACCAACGATGGCGTGACCATTGCTAAGGAGATCGAGCTGAAGGACGAGTTCGAGAACATGGGCGCACAGCTGGTGCGTGAAGTTGCAACCAAGACCAACGATGCCGCAGGCGATGGCACCACCACCGCTACCGTGCTGGCACAGGCCATGGTCAACGAGGGTATGAAGAATGTTACCGCCGGTGCCAACCCCATGGATATCCGCCGCGGCATGAGCAAGGCTGTTACCACCGCTGTGGAAACCATCAAGGCTCACAGCCAGAAGGTGAAGGACAGCAACGATATCGCCCGTGTCGGCACCATCTCTGCCGGCGACCCCGAGATCGGCCGTCTGATCGCTGAGGCTATGGAAAAGGTCACCTCTGACGGCGTTATCACCATCGAGGAGAACAAGACCACCGCCGAGACCTACAACGAGATCGTGGAAGGTATGCAGTTCGACCGCGGCTACCTGACCCCCTATATGGTCACCGATACCGACAAGATGGTGGCCGATCTGGACAACGCTGCTGTCCTGATCACCGATAAGAAGATCAGCGTCATTCAGGATCTGGTGCCCCTGCTGGAGCAGGTGATGCAGAACGGTATGAAGCTGCTGATCGTGGCTGAGGATATCGAGGGCGAGGCTCTGTCCACCCTGATCGTCAACCGTCTGCGCGGCACCCTGAACGTCGTGGCCGTCAAGGCTCCCGGCTTCGGTGATCGCCGCAAGGAGATGCTGCAGGATATCGCTATCCTGACCGGCGGCACCGTGATCTCCTCTGATCTGGGCTATGAGCTGAAAGACGCTACCGTCCAGATGCTGGGCCATGCCCGTCAGGTGAAGGTGACCAAGGAGAACACCACCATTGTGGGCGGCGCAGGCGACAAGGACGCCATTGCAGCCCGCATTGCTCAGATCCGCAGCCAGATTGAGGCCGCTACCAGCGACTTTGACCGCGAGAAGCTGCAGGAGCGTCTGGCTAAGCTGGCCGGCGGCGTGGCTGTCATCAAGGTCGGTGCTGCTACCGAAGTTGAGATGAAGGACAAGAAGCTGCGCATCGAGGATGCTTTGAACGCTACCAAGGCAGCTGTGCAGGAGGGTGTTGTGGCCGGCGGCGGTACCGCTCCCATCAATGCCATCCCCGCTGTGCGCGCTCTGTGCGACACGCTGGAAGGCGACGAGCGCACCGGTGCCAAGATCGTGCTGAAGGCTCTGGAGGCTCCTCTGCGCCAGATCGCCAAGAACGCCGGTCTGGAGGGCAGTGTCATCATCGACAAGATCGTCTCTGCCAACAAGCCCAACTACGGCTTCGATGCCCAGAACGAGGTCTTTGTCGAGGATATGATCGCCGCTGGCATCGTGGATCCGACCAAGGTCACCCGTTCCGCTCTGGAGAATGCAGCTTCTGTTGCGGAGATGGTGCTGACCACCGAGAGCCTTGTTGCTGACCTGCCGGAACCCCCGGCTCCCGCTGCACCTGCCGGCGGTGACATGGGCGGCATGTACTAATAACTGCCAAAAAAACCGCATGAATCCTTGATTTTTGGAGCGCGCAAAAGCGGATTTACGCCAAACTTACGCCACTTACGCCAAAAATCAAAGCGCATGATAGGGTAACAAAATCGGCACTCGCTGAAAAGCGGGTGCCGATTTTTTGTGTCTAGGGGATTTGAAGACTCATGAAACCCACTGATGGTTTCTGCGAGCGGCAGACTGTCAGTGTTGTGTAATTTGGGAATGGCTATTTACGATAGACAAAAGTGTGCTATAATAAGAAAAATGTCAGCAAAAATTGAAATTTTGCTGAAAATCCGATTAGTTGTACCTGAGTTTTGATATTCTATCTAAGGGAGAGAATTCTATGGCAGGGAAAAGCAGAAAGATTTCCTTTTATCTTTTGGTTTTGGAGAAAAAAGTTCCAATTCAGGGAAGCCGACAAACAAGATTTGTTCCCTTGACAAAAAATGAGATTGAGGAACATTTTAAGAATATATATGATAATAAAATGCAACTGTTGTCAAATGGAAACAAAGCTATTACGGTGACGCTTTCAAATGGAGCTGACGTTGTTGAAGTTTTGGAATTTTCCAATCACCGTGCATTCGTAAAGGTCGGTCAACAAAACCCTTCGAACACGGTAGCATTACGTAATCAGACAACCTTGGAAACAGAGGATGTTCCTATGTCTGAAAACCAACTGTTGGAACTGTTCACCTATTGCTTTATTGACTTTGCAACAGGAATTATAAGTTATATTAGTATCAGTGGAGCACCAAGGGTTTCAACAATCCGTGCAATGTTTGACCATTATTTCCTATACACTGAAAATGTAACAACAAAGCTTGCAGCAATCATGACAGATGACATAGCTGCTAAACTTTCTCACAAACATACTATTAGTAAATTGGAAATTGAAGTCGCTGTTCCAAGCAATCGGATTCTTAGCGATCTAGGAGTGAATCCGGCTGGCTATGATGCACTAATAAATGTACGAACTCGTACAGCAACTTATGAAGTGATAAGCCACAGAAACAAGAATATGTTTGAGAATGAAAGAGACTTTTTGACGCTGATTGGTGATTTGAAGTCAACCTTGGGTGAAAGATTGCTGAAGCTTCGTGCTAATGCAAAAGCTGAAAACGAACCGTCACAAACATATGATTTACTTCAGTACAGCTTTACTAAAACTGTGAATTTGGAGAGAGAAAACATTGAAACGATCGGGGCAGAGGAATTCAAGGAAATTCTTACTGAAATCTACACTCAAAGCAAAGATGAACTGCTAAGGTATTGTCATAGCTGAATTTTATTCAAAAAGGGAGGTGAGCGAATGACAACAAAAGCGAAGAATATAGTTAAACTAGGTGGAGCAGTTGTTGTGTCGGCTGGAGTTTCGGCAATCGTTCTTAAATGCCCTTATTTTAACGTGTTGGATTTTGGAAGTTGTAATAAAGACTTTCATTATAACGTCATTTCTATGTCAGCAACAATAGGCGGATTTCTATTCACAGGCATAAGTATTCTGATTTCAACGCTTGAAAAAGAGCGTATTAAACGACTTTGGGATTACAATTATCTTGATAATTTATACCGCGCAGCCTTTATCGGGATAACAGCTAATATAACGTCGTTAGTTATTGCTTTAGGAATTATAATTCTAAAGTTCGAAGAAAAAATACAGTGGATTCTTGCAGACGTTGAAATTTCAGCAGTTATTACGAGCATAGTGTTTTTTATTTGGAGCGTGAAGCAAATGATTTTTGTGATCTCCAGACTTAAAGACAATGATGAGTAGCATAAGTACCTGCAAAATTCTTTTGATTTTGGTTTAAATAAGCCGCCCAGCGACCTTACGGTCTCGCTGGGCGGCTTATTTTTTGCGTTTCCACAACAGATATTCTTCGTAGCGGTGCATCTCGTTCTGTTCTTCTTCGGTCAGGCGCTGGCGCTGGAGGCGGGCTTTGTCGGAGGGATCGTAATCGGACAAACCTAACAGAAAATCAGAAGAAGTATGATAGCGTCTGCAAATTGCAACCAGTGTTGAATGGTCAGGAGAACTTTTGTCGTGCTCCCAACTGCGGACAGTAGAAACCGAAACACTAAGAGCTTTTGCTAACACTTGTTGCTTTTCACCATTCAGCTTTCGTAATTCTGCCAGCCGCTCACCAATCATCTAGCGCACCACCCTTCTTTGCTTTCAAGTATAGAGAATCTTATTACTTTTGGCAAAAAGCGCCGAAATTCTTGTGAATTGGCCATAAAAGTGATAATATTATTGTTAGTATTGGCAGGAAGCGCTAAGAACATTATCACTTCCGCCACAACGCTAAGGCAAAGCGAGGGAATCCCCGTTGGAACAACTGATCGATTTTCACGCACCGGAAGTGCAGGCGGTGCTGGATACACTACTAAAAGATAAATCCACCGGTAAAAACATCATCTGGGCCACCGACCCGCCGGAAGAACTGCAAACGGTAATGTACGAGCCTGTCACGGATAGGTCGCAGATCACCACCCAGCAGCTTGGGCTGACCCACTACGAGGTGGTGCTGCCCCGGATGATGAAGCAGACCGACACCCAGCAGCAGCGCACCCGCAAAAAGGGCGAAGTGTTCAGCCCCGCATGGGTCTGCAACAAGATGAACAACGCACTGGATGCTGACTGGTTCCGTGCGCTGGGGGCAGGGGAGAGCGCCGGGCAGTTCACGGTGGAACTGCCCCAAGGCTGGCAGACGGTGGAAACGCCGGTGCAGTTCCCGGCTTGCGGGGGCAAGACCCCGGCATGGGTGCAGTATGTGCAGAGCCGCCGCTTGGAGGTGACCTGCGGCGAAGCCCCCTTTCTGGCGTCCCGGTACGATGCCGCCACCGGCGAGATGATCCCGGTCGCCCGGCGCATTGGCATTCTGGACCGCAAGCTGCGTGTGGTAAGCGAGAACGCTGCCACAGAGGACGAGTGGCACAAATATGCCACCCATGCGGTGCAGTCCACCTACGGCTATGAGTATCAGGGAGATAATCTTTTGCTGGCGCGGGTCAACCTGCTGCTGACCTATGCAGAGCATCTGCAAGCCCGCTGGCAGCGCAAACCCACAAAAGAAGAGTTACAGCCTATCGCCACCATCATCAGCTGGAACCTGTGGCAAATGGACGGCTTGCACCTGTCTGTGCCCGGCGGCAAGCCCCAGCCGGAGACAGAACAACTTGACCTCTTCTCAATGTTTGGCACGGTGGAAGAGCAGACCCCGGCAGTATCGTGCAAAGTGAAAAACTGGCGCAAGGGCAGCCATGGAACCGCCCAGAACTTTGAAACCATTCAGGAAGGGAGTACCAGCATGAAGTTTGATTATGTCATCGGAAACCCGCCGTATCAGATAAGTGATGGCGGTGCCGGCGTAAGTGCAACGCCTATCTATAATCGTTTTATCGAAGCAATCAAAACTACACATCCCGGCGCAATTTGCTTGATTATTCCTGCAAAATGGTACTCCGGAGGTAAAGGACTAGATAAGTTCAGAGAGGAAATGCTAGGAGATAGGCATATTTCAACATTGGTTGATTATTCTAATTCGCTAGATGTTTTTCCGAATGTAGATGTTGCAGGTGGCGTTTGCTATTTTGTCTGGAAAGAAGCATATAACGGTAAGTGTAAGTATACAAACTATCGTAATGGAAAAGCTGCAACAGCATACAGAGATTTGAATGAGTTTCAAACATTTATTCGCTATCCAGTTGCATCCGAAATAGTCAAAAAAGTAAAAGAAGATGGAGAATTAACACTGGATAAAGTGGTTTCCAGCAGAAAACCATTTGGACTTGCAACAACAGCAAAGCCAATGAAAACCGGTGACATTACACTACGATACAATGGAGGACGTGGCCCATATAAAAGTACCGAGATAAGGGTAGGAACAGAAATGATTGACCAATGGAAAATTATCATTTCTCGTCTTACGGCAGAACACGCAGGACAACCAGCCAAGGATGGAAAGTACCGTGTTCTTTCGACGATGGAGCTTTTGAAGCCGGGTGAAATATGTTCCGAAACGTATCTTGTGGCGGGAGCATTTGATTCAAAAGAAGAAGCAACCAACTATATGGATTACTTAAAGACGCAATTTGTTCGATTTCTTATCCTACAAATTGCAATGACGCAGCAGTTAAGCAAAGCGTCATTCGCATTTGTTCCTTGTCAGGATTTTACAAGAAAATGGACAGACAAACAACTGTTTGAAAAATATGATTTGTCTAGTGAAGAAGTAAACTATATTCAAGGAATGATAAAGGAGATGGCATAATGGCTGGCATAACCCTGCGCACTGCCCGGCAGGTGGTGCCCATGATCTACGCCTATACCACCCCGGAAATTGCCCGGCACAACGGCTGGACGAAGATCGGCTACACCGAGCAGTCGGTGGACAAACGCCTGAAACAGCAGACCCACACCGCCGATGTGCTGTTCCACGAGGAGTGGCGGGGCAATGCCGTCTACGACGACGGCAGCGGCGAGGTGTTCACCGACCACGATTTCCACGCCTACCTCCGCAAGCTGAACGTGGAGAACGACCGCAAAAACGAGTGGTTCCATCTGGATGGACAGCAGTCCCGGCGGTATTTTCAGGATTTCCGCATGAACCGGGGCCGTGTGCAGCTGGATGCTGCCATCGCCTACACCCTGCGGGAAGAGCAGGCAAAGGCTGTCCGCGACACCAAAATCTATTTCCAGAGCCACCCCGGCGGGGAATACCTCTGGAACGCCAAGCCCCGCTTTGGCAAGACCCTTTCCGTCTACGACTTCTGCAAGCAGGTCGATGCACAGACGGTGCTTATCGTCACCAATCGCCCTGCCATTGCCAACAGCTGGTACAGCGACTATGTGCGCTTTCTGGGCAGGGAGTCCGGCTATCTGTTCGTAAGCCATGTGGATGCCCTTGCCGGGCAGCCCCATGTGCTGGACGAGCAGGGCTATCTGGATGCCGCCGCACAGGGCGAGGAACTGTATAAGCGCATTGAGTTCGTCAGCTTGCAGGACATGAAAGGCTCGAAGTATTTCGGCGGCGAGTACGACAAGCTGCGCCACCTGACCGAGCTGAACTGGGATGTGTTGGTCATCGACGAAGCCCACGAGGGCGTGGACACCTACAAGACCGACCTTGCCTTTGACCGCATCCGCCGCAAGTTCACGCTGCACCTGTCCGGCACGCCCTTCAAGGCGCTGGCGAACGACAAGTTTGCCGGAGATGCCATCTTCAACTGGACCTACGCCGACGAGCAGGCCGCCAAGCGGAACTGGCAGGGTGACCCGGGGCAGCAGAACCCCTACGCAAACCTCCCTATGCTCAACCTCTACACCTACCAGATGTCCGAGATCATCCGGGACGAGATCCGTCAGGGCGTGGAGATCGACGGCGAAACGCAGGAATTTGCCTTTGACCTGAACGAGTTCTTCAAGGTGAAGCCCAGCGGCAGCTTTGAGCACGAAGCTGAGGTGGACTGCTTTCTGGATGCCATGACCACCCAGAACAAATTTCCATTTTCCACCCCGGAACTGCGTGCCGAGTTGAAGCACACCTTCTGGCTGCTGAACCGGGTGGACAGTGCCAGAGCGCTGGCGAAAAAGCTGCAGGCGCACCCGGTATTCCGGGACTATGAGGTGATCCTAGCCGCCGGTGACGGCAAGCTGGATGACACGGACGAGAACCAGAAGAGTTTTGACCGGGTAAAAGCCGCCATCGCCCACCACGAAAAGACCATCACCCTGTCGGTGGGGCAGCTGACCACCGGTGTCACCATCCCGGAGTGGTCAGCGGTGCTGATGCTCTCCAACCTGAAAAGCCCGGCACTGTATATGCAGGCAGCATTCCGTGCCCAGAACCCCTGCCTTTTCCACGAAAACGGCACCTTCCGCCGCAAAGAGAACGCCTATGTGTTCGATTTTGACCCTGCCCGCACTCTGCTGATCTACGAGCAGTTCGCCAACGACCTTTCACAGGACACCGCCAGCGGCAAGGGCGACACCGAGGAGCGCAAGGCGCACATCCAGAATCTGCTCAACTTCTTCCCGGTCATCGGCGAGGACGAGGAAGGGGAGATGATCCCGCTGGATGCGGAGAAAGTCCTCAGCATCCCCCGGAAGATCAAGTCCAAAGAAGTGGTACGGATGGGCTTCCAGAGCAACTTCCTGTTCCAGAACATTTCCAACGTGTTCAGTGCTCCGCAGGAGGTGCTGGACATTCTGCAAAACTTCCAGCCCATCAGCGAAGCAAAGGCAAAGCCCATCCAGATCACCCCGGACACCGGCGCAGACCTCTCCCTGAACGACAAGGGCGAGGTGGATTTGGACGAGGGCTACGTCATCGGCAAGGCAGCGGATGTGTTCGGGGAAAAAATTTACGAGAGCACCCCGGCACTGGACACCGCCTTGCAAGACCTGACAGATGCTCCGGCTCCTGCCAAAGAAGAGCATCTGGAACCCCTGAAGAAAAGCATCACCAAGGAGATCATCACCCCCATGGTGGAGCAGGCAAAGCAGGAGTATGGTCGGGACCTGAAGCTGTCTGACCAGAAGCGGTTTGAGAGCGCCGCAAAAGCCAAAATGGATGTGGCGGTGAACAAGGTGGTGGACAACTACCGCATCGACCAGAGCCAGTTGGAGATCCAGCGCACCCAGCAGCTGCAAAGCTGCACCACCGCCCAGCAGCGCCAGCAGGTGAACCGGGAGTTTGACGCAAAGCAGCAGCAGAGCACCGCCGCCCTCATGGAGACGTTGCAATCCACCATCCAGCAGACGGCGCAGGAGATACAGCAGACCATCGTGCGCACCGTGGAGACCAACCAGAAGGAGCAGGAGAAAAAGGGCTACGAGGACACCGTCCGTGACCATCTCCGGGGCTTTTCCCGCACCATCCCGTCCTTCCTCATGGCCTACGGCGACGAGACTGTGACGCTGGCAAATTTTGACCGGATCATCCCGGACAAGGTCTTTCAGGAGGTCACCAGCATCACGCTGGAACAGTTCCGCTTTTTGCGGGACGGCGGGCCGTACATCAACCAAGCCACCGGACAGGAGGAGCACTTTGCAGGCCACCTGTTTGATCCGGTGGTGTTTGACGATTCGGTGAAGGAATTCCTGAACCTGAAGGTCAAGCTGGCGGATTACTTTGACGAGAGCCGCACCGAGGATATCTTCGATTACATCCCGCCCCAGAAAACCAACCAGATCTTTACCCCCAAATGGGTGGTGAAAAAGATGGTAGACCTGCTGGAACAGGAAAATCCCGGCTGCTTCGATGACCCCGGTAAGACCTTCCTGGACCCCTACATGAAGTCCGGCCTGTACATTACGGAAATCGTCAAGCGCCTTTACCGCAGCGAGAAGATGCGGCAAGCCTTCCCGGACGATAACGCCCGGCTGGAACATATCTTTGCCAAGCAGGTCTATGGGCTTGCGCCCACTGAGATCATCTACCGCATTGCCATCAGCTACATTCTGGGCTTTGCAAAGGATCACGGCATCACCGCCCACCATATCCGTCAGGCGGATACGCTGGAATTTGCCAAGGCAGGCACCATGGAAAGGGAACTGGATAAGATCTTCAGAGATTGACCAATAGAATACGGCATAAAACCAAAGGCGGCTGTCTGCATGGGTGCAGATGGCCGCCTTTTTGCTATGCTTGTTACAAAAACGGACGAATTTGTCAGTTCTCGTTACATCGGAGCCGGACCAGCTGTCCGTTCAGGACAGCTTGCCCGGAGCAAGAGTGCAGAGGTGCGGGTCGCCAGTGGCGACCTCAAAAGGCCGCAGGCATTTTGAAGCACCGACCGAGCCGACAGGCGAGACCGCAGCCCTTTGAAGGGAGTCAAGGGGGAACGCCTTGCCCAGTGATATGATGCTGTGCGTCATATCCTACTGGGTATTATCTGGCGCAAAATGGCGGCAGATCCAGCAGCTCCGCTGCTGCGTTCTCCAACGCCAAGCTGTTGAAACGGAGATTAGAAAAATCATTTATAGTCAGATTATTTACATATAATAAATAGGGGCAAGGAAATGTTTATCGTGACCATTGACGGTATCTTTTTACTATTTAAAAATATTTTGAAATAACCTTGTATAAAGAGTATGTGTGTGATATAATCTATTTAAAGATTGTTTGAAATAGATTGGAGCGTGATCGCTTGGCTATAAATGAAGTGTTAGCTGCTTTAGCAGACGATACACGTCGAAAAATTCTGCTAAAGTTACAGGAAGGTAAAATAAGTTCAGGAGATTTAGCAATCTCATTGGATATGACACCACAGGCATTGTCATACCATTTATCGAAGCTAAAAAAGGCAGACTTGATTTATGAAACTCGATATAAAAATTATATTTATTACGAATTGAATTTATCTATCCTTGATGAAACAATTATGTGGATCAGTAATTTGCGTGGAGGTCAACAATGAAAAAGAAAATGGTCGTTTTTTACAGTCTCATGTTTTTACCATTGGTAGTTGTCCTGATTGCCTTACAGTTCTTGCCAGAGCAAATCCCGGCTCATTATGATATGAATAATCAAGTGACACGTTGGGGTAGCAAATATGAAACACTAATTTTCCCTGTAATTACAGTTTTATTTGGCTATTTTATGCTTGCCATGGCTAAGTTATCCTCAAAACAAGAAGAAAATGGAAGTAATAACAAAAATGTATGTATTGTGACTGGAATAGCATCTCTTGCACTTTTCAACGCTATGACGGTCTATTTTTTGTATGCTGATTTCAATTCGATTGAAAATCTGTCTTCCATTGCACTTGATATAAATCAACTTTTATTCGGACTGCTTGGAGTTTCAATGGTTCTATTGGGTAACATTATGCCAAAACTACGAATGAACTCAGTTGTAGGGCTGAGAACCGTATGGAGTATAAAAAATGAAACAGCGTGGAAAAAAAGCCAACGCTTTGGAGGTATTTCGTTTATCGTGGGAGGTATTATTATAATCATAGTATGCTTTTTGACGAAAGGCTTTTCTTGCTTTTGGTGGACAATGAGCATTGTAGCAGTTCTTTTGATTATTAACACCTGCTATACCTACACATTATCAAAATACTAATGCCGCAATCCGTGATTCACGAGATGCTATATATGAAACACCCTACAAGACTAAAAATCTTGCAGGGTGTTTTCTTGTACTCTAATTTATATGTAACCAGCCCCGAAACCGGGGCTGAAGATTTCTCCGAAATGACGGATGCGGAAGCCCAGCAACTGGGATTTCCCTTCTGATGGACAGCGGTTATACGGTCAGTTACAGGTTTGGTTACGCAGCAGTTACACCGAAAAGTCCGCATAACTGCTGCGTTTTCCTCTTTCTGTAACCATGTAACCTTAAAAAGATAAGAAAAAGTATAAAGCTCACCGGATGCCCTGTGTGCAGAAAAAGAGAGTTTTCCTGCCCGGTTACAGGCGTTCGGTTACAAGGAATTGGAGGTCTGCCTATGAAGGAAGTTCGCGTTTGCGAAGCAATGAAGTCCCCGGTGGAGACTTCAAGCGACGGAACGGTCTTGCATCAGCAAGATGGAGGGACCAAGTCCCGACAAGTTCCGATCTGGGAAAAGAGCAATTTAACGCTGGAGGAAGCTGCGGCTTATTCCGGCATTGGCATCAATAAACTGCGCGAGATTACCAACGAGGATAAGTGCAAATTTGTCCTTTGGGTGGGCAACAAGCGTTTGATCAAGCGCCGTCTGTTTGATTGCTTTATCGAGCAGGCGTATTCTATTTGAGAATGATGCAACGTCTTTTCTATTCGATATCGGTGGAAATCGCATGGTCGGTATGGTATACTAAAATTAACCCCTATATGCGCTTTTCACAGAAAGGAGTTTCTAAATGTCTGAAAAGCGCAAAGATAGCAAGGGCCGTGTTTTGAAGGATGGCGAAAGCCAGAGAGCAAACGGCACCTACGACTATCGTTATACCGATATCCACAAGAAACGGCGTTGTATTTACGCTAAATCCCTGACAGAGCTGCGGAAAAAAGAGGAAGAACTGTGGCGCGATTTGGCAGACGGCATCGACTACGCCGCCGGAGAGATGACGGTGGCTGATCTGGTTGACCGCTATATGAACCTGAAACGTGGGTTGAAACCCAATTCACTTCGGTCGTACAACACAGCGGTCAAGCGGATTCATGCTGACCCTTTCGGGCAAAAAGCCATCAAAACGGTAAAATTGTCCGATGCGAAAGGCTGGTTCGTGTTTCTGCATGACAGCGGTTTCAAGCAAAACACCATAGGAATCCTGCAAAGCGTTGTCAGACCGGCGTTTGAGATGGCGGTGGAGGATGACATCATCCGCAAGAATCCATTCAAGTTCAAGCTGTCGGATGTTGTGCCGAAGGACGCTTATGTGCGTGATGCACTGACCAGAGAACAGCAGGAGAAATATCTGCAATTCGTTCAAGACTATGGCGGCAACTATTATGATGATATCGTCATTCTTATGGGAACCGGCTTGCGTGTGAGTGAGTTGTATGGCCTGACACGAGCAGATATCGACTTTGAACGGCACTGTATCCATGTCCGGCGGCAGCTTTGCCGGACGGCTGAAAAGCCCTACTTTGTCACACCGCCGAAAACAAAAAGCGGTATCCGCAATGTTCCCATGACAGATACCGTTTGTGCGGCATTGCGGCGTGTAGTAAAAGCTAGAGCGTCCACGAAAGTGGAAGCGCTGGTAGATGGTTGCAGCGGATTTCTCTTTCTGGACAAGTCCGGAATGCCGAAAGTGGCAATGCACTTGGAAAACTATATGCGTGGCGTGCAGGGAAAGTTTGAGAAGGCGTACAGCAAACCTGTTCCGCGCATTACACCTCATGTGCTGCGACACACCTTCTGCACCAATGTCCAGCAGGCCGGGCTGGATGTAAAAAGCCTGCAATACCTGATGGGACACTCCAATGCCAGTGTGACGTTGGATGTCTACACGCACAGCTTCATTTTATGTATACCCCGCACCTCTGCTGCCCACCCTAACAGCAACGGAAAGGTGGTGGCTTCATGTCCGGCAAACGGGTATTGGCGGTGTATGCCGCTTTGCTGCTGGGGTTTGCGGTGGTGCTGTGCCGGTTGTATCTGCTGGCGCTGCACCCCGCCTATGCTGCACGGGCGGCGGCGCAAAGCACAGTCACCTTACAGCTGCCCGCCCGGCGGGGCAACTTTTATGATGCGCAGGGGCGGCTGCTCACCGGTCTTGAGGAGCGCTGGCAGGTGGTGTGCTTTCCCGGGCAGGGCAATTACGACCGGCTGTATGCCTGTACCGATGCCGCCGGACAGGCGCTTTTGTACCGTAGCCGCAGCCGCGCCGCCCCGTTTTTGCTGGAGGTGAACTGCGACCCCACTCGTCTTGGTCTGACCGGTTACCCCACCGCCCGGCGGTATGCCGCAGTGCCGCTGTGTCAGCATCTGCTAGGCTATCTGGATGGCACGGGTCATGGCGCTGCCGGGCTGGAAAAGGCATTGGACGGCGTGCTTTCCGGCACAGGGGAGCACAGCAGCCTTATCTGCGATGTTACGGCGCAGGGCACGCTGCGCACCGGGGAGATGCCCCGGCTTTTGCAAGCCGACAGCGGGGCACTGGGCGTGCAGCTGACCATCTCCCGCCCGGTGCAGCGGGCGGTGGAGGCAGTGGCAGCAAGTACCATGACAAACGGCTGCATTCTGGTGTTGGATACCGCCACAGCGGCGGTGCGCGCCAGCGTCAGTGTGCCGGGCTACGACCCGGAGCACCTGGCCGACAGCTTACAGGCAGAGAACAGCCCCTTTTTGAACCGGGCGCTGCAATGCTACGCGGTGGGGTCAGTGTTCAAGCCGGTGCTGGCGGCGGCCGCACTGGAAGCGGGCTTGCAGCCGGTTTTCGAGTGCACCGGCGCGGTGGTAGTGGATGGACAAATTTTCCGCTGCGCGGGCGGGGTGCCGCACGGGCAGGTTGACCTTGCTGCTGCGCTGGAAAAAAGCTGCAATGGCTATTTTATCCGTCTGGGGCAGCAGCTGGGCGCGGAAAGCCTGCTGGATGCCGCCAAGGCTTTCGGCTTTGGGCAGAGCCTGCCGCTGGCAGAAGGGCTTGCCGCCGAGGCTGGTCAGTTGCCCGCCCCGCAGGAGTTAGCGCAAAGCGGGCAGCTGGCTAATTTCAGCTTTGGGCAGGGCAGTCTGCTGGCAACACCTATGCAGGTGGCGGCGATGTTCAACA
This sequence comes from Faecalibacterium sp. I4-1-79, assembly GCF_023347235.1. GTDB lineage: Bacteria > Bacillota > Clostridia > Oscillospirales > Ruminococcaceae > Faecalibacterium > Faecalibacterium tardum. Next base: position 1,377,120 of record NZ_CP094467.1, read on the forward strand.
CCTTTGCAGCGGACGGCGTATACCGCGCTCCCTATGTGCTGCAAGCCACGCTGGACGAGACCACAGGACGGCCGGTGGAAAACCTCAGCCACCCTCGGGGACGGCGGGTGATTCCGGCACAGAGCGCAGCGCTTCTGCGCGCCATGCTGGTACAGGTGGTGCAGCAGGGCACCGCGCAGGATGCCGCTGGGCTTTCCGGTGGGGCGGGCGGCAAGACCGGCACCGCCCAGACCGGGCAGTTCACCCCGGAGGGCGCCGAGCGCTGCAACCTGTGGTTTGCGGGGTTCTGGCCGGCAGAAAAACCCCGCTATACCATTGTGGTATTGCAGGACGGTGCGATCCACACCGCGTACTCCGGTGCGGATATCTTTGCGCAGGTCTGCAACGCGCTGGAAGCGGCGGGATAAATGCGCGGATTCTACTTGCAATTTTGGCTTTGTTATGTTACTATATAGTCGTATTTTTGCGTAGTTTTCCGTATTTGCAAATAAAAGGAGCGTTACGATTCATGTCTGTTATCGAAATTGTTGGCGGTGCCATTCTGCTGGTGGCTTCGCTGGTCATCGTTTTCCTCACCCTCATGCAGCACACCCACGGTCAGGGTCTGTCCGGTGCCATCAACGGCAGTGTGGGTGGTGCCAACAATGCGCGACTGACCCCGGCAGATCAGATGCTGGCTAAGGTCACCCGCATTGCAGGCGTGGTGTTCTTTGTGGTTGCTATTCTGGCTTGCCTGTTTGCAGGCCGTCTGGCAGGCTGAGAAGGCGTTGCAGCCCCGTGAACGGACGGGGCTGTTTTTCTGTGCAGAAAAAAGTGTGGGCAGCCGGTTCTGCGGGCTGCCGCAAAGAGGGGACAGGGGAAGAGTGCCCGTCCCAAGGCAGGGCTGTGCTCCGCAGGAGATGCACAGCCACGGAAGTGAAGGAGAAAATATTTTATGGCAATGCGCGATAAAATTGAGCACGCGATCCAGAATCAGCCGTGCACCGTAAAAGATCTGAAGAATAAGTTCGGCGGGGATCGCGGTGCAGACCGCAAGGTGATGGAGGCTGTGGACCAGCTGGTGCACGAGGCTGTCATCTGCCAGCGGCAGGGCGTGTTCTTCACCGTGCGCAGCGGCCGTGCCGATAAGGCACTGCTGTGCAAGGTGGTAAAGCTGGGCAAGAATTTTGCCTTCGTCATGCTGGAGGACGGCACCAGCGATATCTTTATCCCCGGCCGGTTCACCCGCGGCGCGATGCCCGGCGACAAGGTGCTGGTGGAAAAGTTTGCACATCCCCGGGTAGAGGGCAGCGATGAGGGCGAGATCCTTGCTGTTCTGGAAGAGAAAAATTCTCTGATTGGCACCATGCACCGCATGGAGGGCCGCCTGAAGTTCGTGCCGGACGATTGCCCCGCCATCTCCATGCAGGTCATGCGGGACTGCGAAGGCAGCGCCAAGGACGGCGACAAGGTGGCAGTGGAGATTTTGCTGCGCGGCAACCGTCAGGAGGATCACCGCGTAGGCGTTGCCATGCGCTTTGGCAGCTGCGACGAGGCCAAGCGCTGCGCAAAGGCACTGCTCTACGCACAGGATATCCGCAACCGCTTCCCGGACAAGGTGCGGGACGAGGCCAAAAAGCTGGACAACGCCGAGGTGTCTGCTGCGGACTGCGAGGGCCGCATGGATCTGCGCGCCCTGCCCATCTTTACCATCGACAGCGCCGAGACCAAGGACATCGATGATGCTATCAGTCTGACCAAGACCCCGGACGGCGGCTTTGAGCTGGGCGTGCACATTGCGGATGTTTCCAACTACGTCAAGCCCGGTTCCGAACTGGACAACGAGGCCTTTAACCGCGCTACCAGCGTCTACTACGCCGATCAGGTGGTGCCCATGCTGCCCAAGCAGCTGTCCAACGGTATCTGCAGCCTGAACGAGGGCGTGCTGCGACTGGCCTTCTCCTGTTTGATGCGGCTGGATAAGGACGGCAACCTGACCGACTACCGCTTTGTCAAATCCGTCATCCGCAGCCGGGTCAAGGGCGTGTATTCCGAGATCAACGCACTGCTGGCCGGTAGCACCGATGACGAATTGACCGGTAAGTACCACGAGGTGCTGGCACAGCTGCCTGCCATGAAGGAGCTGTACGGCCACCGTGCCCGTCTGCGCAAGGAGCGCGGCTGCATGGATATCGAGAGCGGAGAGGTGAAGCTGATCCTGGACGAGGACGGCCACTGCATCGACGTGAAAAAGCGCACCTCCGGCGAGAGCGAGGCCATGATCGAGGAATTTATGCTGCTGGCAAACCAGTGCGCTGCCCACTTTGCCCGCGTGAAGCAGATTCCCTTTGTGTACCGTGTGCACGAGGAGCCCAACGCCGAAAAGCTGGAGCGCTTGCACGGGTTGCTGCAGGCCTGCGGCGTCAACGACCATTTTGCCAAGGATGTGCCCACCCCTAAGGAGCTGAGCGCCATTCTGGAGGGTGTGCGCGGCACGGCCTACGAGCAGATCATCAATGTTGGTATGCTGCGCTGCATGTCCAAAGCTGTGTACGAGGAAAAACCCAAGGGACACTACGGTCTGGTGTTGCAGGACTATGCCCACTTCACCAGCCCCATCCGCCGCTACCCGGACTTGGCCATCCACCGCATCATGACTGCTCAGCTCAAGGGCACGGACAAGGACACCATGATCCTGCGTTACAGCGAGTTTGCCGAGGACGTTAGCAAGCAGGCCAGCGAGCGCGAGGTGATTGCCATGCAGATCGAGCGCAAGGCCGAGGACTGCTACAAGGCCGAGTATGCCCGCCGCCATCTGGGCGAGTGCTACGAGGGCCGCATCTCCGGCGTGACCCAGCGCGGCCTGTTCATTGAGCTGGAAAACGGCGTGGAGGGCTTTGTGCCCGCTTCCAGCCTGACCGCTACCGGCACCATGCTTACCGAGGGTGTGCGCCTTTCCGACCCCGTTTCCGGCAAGAACTGGAATCTGGGCGATACCATGATGATCACCATCGTGCGCGCAGACGTCAATCTGGGCAAGATCGACTTTGAGGTCGCCCCGGAAAGCGCAAAGCAGTAACCTTATCATAAAACAAAACAGACTGTCCCCGAAGCAGATCGCGTAAGACCGCGCTGCTTCGGGGACAGTTTTTTGCAATTCTTAGGATCTCCGCAAAAGAAAATGCCCGCCTGAAGACCAGACGTGCGGTAAATCGACATGGAAAATATCAAAGCGGATACTTCCCGAAAAACTGCTGGGCGATTCCATCCAGTTGTGCGGTGATCTGCCGGAAATCCTGATTGAGATCCAAGGTGCGTGCACCGATCTGGTTGCCGCCCAAGTTGAACAGGCAATTCGGCGTGATGGCTTCCTGCGTTTTGGCGTAGACCAGCAGCCCGGAAACGTTTCCGGTATGGGCGGCGTCCTGATTTTTGACGTAGGTGTAGATCTGGTAGAGGTTGGCAGAATGCAAGGTCTCTTTGTTGAAACGCTGCTGCAATGTCTGGCTGTAATACTTGGCATCCAAAATCAGAATTTTTTCGTGGAAACGTAGAAAAATATCGGTTTGCATGGCGGGGAGAAACCGCAGCATGGCAGCATCGTGCTCTCCTACAAGATCCCATTTGACCTGTGCAGCTTTAACTTCGGTAAGATAGGTGTGGTGCTTTCGGTAATATTCCAGAATAAAGCGTTCGTACAGCTTTGCCATGTGTTCATCCGAAAATGCTGTCATTTTATAGCTGCCGTTTTCGGTGGTCTGCAGCATATCGTGCAGCACGAAATAGCAGAGATTCAGCAGCATCTCGTAATTCTGATTGCTCCGCTGATAATGTAACTGCTTCCATGGGATTTGAGAGGAAAGCAGTACAGAAACCGTGTCCAGAAACAGAAGCACTTTCTTCAATTCCACTTTGCGCGCAGCAGAAACATTCTCGTCCCGAAGCAGCACTTGCAGGGTGGTTTTCAGGATCTGGTTATACAGGTTGTCCTCCGAAAGCTCGTCAAAGGTACAGGCGACCTGGGGCTTGTGCTGGATGCGGGCCTTAATGGTCTGCGGAAGATCCAGCTTTCCCCGCAAAACCGACTGGGTCTCACTTCGGGAAACATATTCCCGATAAAGCCCCTGCTTCAGCTGCCGGGAAACGCCCTTTGCAAGGATAGCGGCAAACAAATCGTCGATGTGCTCAAACTTTTCCGAGGCAATGCACTGATAATCCTGCTGCTGCAGCACCTGATAGGCGTAGGAGAGCATATAGTAGATGTTCTGGATAAAGATCCCTTTGTCAGTCGTCATTGAAAACACCACGCAGATTTTCTTCCCAACGATGCAGCTTGTCGGGCGCATCGAACCAGTATTCTGCCAGCGTAGGGAGAAGGTCAAATTCCACCACAGAGCGCATCCAATCAGCGGTGCAGGCGGCAGGGTCGGCCAGACAGAAGTAGCTGTGACCAATACGGAAGCCGGAACCAAGGGAGGCATCTGCAGTGATCTCCCGGTTCAATGCCTTGACCTGTTCCACCAGAGCATTGAAGGTTTCATTGTCAAGCGCAGATTGATAGTTCTGGAATCCCTCGGAGGTGAACGCCGGTTCCATTTCAAAGAAACTGAACCGTCTGCGCAGCGCATAGTCGATCATAGCGAGACTCCGGTCGGCAGTATTCATCATGCCAATGATGTAGAGATTTTCCGGGACATAGAAGGGCATCCCATTATAGGCCAGCGTGATCTTTTCACCCCGGTGGTCACTTTCAATCAGCATCATCAGCTCGCCGAAGATCTTGCTCAGGTTGCCCCGGTTGATCTCATCGATGAGGAAAAAGTACTCCCGGTCAGGGTCGTTGGAAGCCTTCTGGCAGAAGCGGTAAAATACACCCTCGGTCAGTTTGAAGCCGGAGCCATCCGGCCGGTAGCCCAGCATGAAATCCTCGTAAGAGTAATTCTGATGGAACTGTACGAACTCCACCCGGGAAGAATCGGCTTGGCCCATCATGGAGTACGCCAGCCGTTTGGCGGCGTAGGTCTTTCCAACGCCGGGTGCGCCTTGCAGAATAACGTTCTTTTTACGGCGCAGTAGAGAGACCAAAACGTCATAGCGCGGTTCGCTCAGAAATACGTTGTTCAGAAAATCTGATTTTGTATAAGCGTTCGATGCTATCGAACGGACAGGTGCTGGATTTTCTTCCCGGATGAGATCCAGAATAAAGTTGTATTCCCCTTCCGAAAGCTTGAAAAGGCTTCCATTCTGTTGTACAAAAAACTCCATCTTTTCCAGTTCCGGACAATCTTTCAGAGTGGAGTATTCAATGGGGGATATTAGATTTTCGGTCTTTTCAAAATAAAGTTCTTTTCCGTTATTTTCTTGTGTGATTTTTGCAAGGGCAACTACTTTTTTAACGGGGTTGGCCTCGTAGCAGATGACGGGATCACCTGCCTTAGCATCCAGAATGTTCTGAAAGATCCGCCGCTTATGACCGCTTTCGTTGTATAATGTATACGATTGTTCTTCACCGACTTTGAGATCGGAAAACTGCCAGATTTTTGGACTTGCGGTCAGCCACCAGTAGTGGCGGGGAGAAGCAGAGTCTTTTTCAGAAGAAACGGCATAAAGGGGAATATGTGAAAGGTCAGTTTTTTTCAGGGCTTGAATAAGCTCATCCCGCAAACGCCAAATATAAGAGCCGTCTTCTTTGGAATCTGCGCTTTTACCGGTATACAGAACAGGCCACCAGCGGGAGTTTTCGCTGTCGCGCGGCATGAGGGGACAATTTGTCTTTTCAACGACCCTTCGTGCAAGGCTGGAAGAACCCATATTGTAGAAGCCGGCAGCTTCACCGTACTTGATCGCAAGCTGCTTGCAGGTGGCTTGACCACCATAATCCAGCATACATTTCATAATGCGGAGCGCATTCTGTGTAAAGACAGACGGGTCGTTCAGCAGACTGATCCACTGCTCTGTAGTAATGCCCGGATCATAGTCTGCTTTGCTGGGAAACCACTCGGATTCCTTCTGAGCGACTGTCTGTTCCTGAAGATAATAGCGGCTCAGATAAAAGCCCAGATCAATGGCAGCAATATTCCAGTGTGTGTCGGGCCAGTATTTCCCGGCAGGGGCTGCATCAATGGCGCTGCGGATCATCTGGGTGACGGCAGTATTTTGGCTCAGCGCTGCCCGCAGTTCATCATAAAGACGATAGCTGTTCAGCAGAGAGTCGATGGAACCATCCCGTTTGGGTGGTGCGTCAAAGTTTAATTCTTTTGCGATATCACGGGATACGGCATACCGATAGGCATAATATTTATCCGGGAACTGAAGCCACAGATAGACGCTGATAGCACTGGTGTTCTGGTAGTGGTTGTTCCAGCTGCCATCGTTGTATTTTATGCGCAGGGATTCGGCAGCAGCTTGAAATGCGGCGATGCGCTGAGAAAGCCCGATGGATTCATCAAACAGACTGCGGAACATAGCGCGGGTGGCTTCACAGTCTGCTGCTGCGAAATTCAGGATCATCGCGCGGGGATAGGCATAGCCGGTGTCCAGAAGCGAAAAGACCTTTGCAGTGGCTTCCTTGAACATTCCGCCAAAATCTGCCGCGTCAATATTCCAGTGGTCGTGGAATTGTTGTGCAGCTTCCCATTTGAAATCTTCTCCATGAAGCCAGTGCTGCGAAAAATAGGCCTGGTATCCGCGCAAAACAGGCTCCAGCTTTGCATGATCGATCATAGCTGCTCCCTCCAAAAATCAAAAAGTCTTTAAGATATTGTACCACGATAAAAGTAGAAACACCATATTCCGGCAAAAGAAAATGCCCGCCTGAAAACCAGACGGGCGAATGACTGTCACTTTGCTGCAATTTTTCTCTGATTCTTCGCCAAAACGCAGAAAATGCGGAAACCACTTGATTTGCGTGGGTTTCCGTACTAGAATGGAAACCGGAAGGAAAACTTCGGTTTCCAGAAGGAGGATGCTCATGCAGGAGGATCTCAGCGCCCTTGTGCGCACACAGGCCATGCAGTTATTCCGTCAACAGGGGCTGCATTTCACCATGCAGCAGGTGGCAGAGCCGCTGCATATCAGCAAAAAAACCATCTACACCGTTTACCCCTCCAAGGAGGCTCTTCTGCTGGACATGGTAGACCACGCCTTTGCGGACATCCACCGCTGCAAGCAGGAAATTCTGGCAGGCAGCGGTACTTTGCAGGAAAAACTCCGGGCAGTCATCATTGTTATGCCGGATGAGTATGCCGCGCTGGATCTGCAGCAGATGAAGGAACTGGACGAGAAATACCCGGTGGTGGCGGCGCGGGTGCGCAGTCAGCTGGAAAACGGCTGGGAGCCCACCATGGCGCTGCTGGAGCAGGCTGTGGCTGAGGGGGTTATGCGTCCGGTGTCCCTGCCGGTGCTGCGGCAGATGATCACCGCATCCATTGAGAGCTTTCTGGCAGACCGCAGTCTGGCAGAAAGCGGAGTGCAGTATGTGGCTGTACTGGAGGAAATGGTCTCGATTCTACTGGAAGGAGTGCTGCCGCGATGAAACACAGTTTTTGTGAGGACTGGGAGTTTACACGACACTGGACAGAGGCCTTTGGCAAGGGGCTGCCGGTGCCAAAACAACAAGCCGTCCGCTTGCCCCATACCTGCCGGGAGGTGCCGCTGCACTATGCCACCCCCGCCGATTACGAGATGGTCTGCGGCTACCGGAAGCGGTTCCGGGTGCCGCCGGTGCAGGCTGCGCCCCGACTGTTTGTCCGCTTTGACGGCGCTGCTCATCAGGCGGTGGTGCGGATCAACGGCAAGATTGCCGGGCAGCACCGGGGCGGCTATACCGGCTTTGCGGTGGAGATCACCGACCTTGTGGACCGGGAGGGCGAAAACCTGCTGACCGTGCAGCTGGACACCCGTGAAGACCCCGCCATCCCGCCCTTTGGCTTTGTCATCGACTACCTGACCTACGGTGGGCTGTACCGGGAGGTCTGGCTGGAAGCTACGGCAGAAAGCCGCTTGACCGATTTGTTCGTCTACACGCCCACCCTGCATGACGCCGTGGTGCAGTGGACGGCAGAGCTTACGCCCGCAGCCGCGGCGGTCCGCATCCGGCTGGAGACCGCAGACGGCACCCTGCTGGCAGAGCAGACCGCACAGGCAGCAGAAACCGGGAAGATGCAGCTTTCCGTCCCGGACGCACAGCCGTGGGATACCGAGCATCCGGTTTTACATCATGCCGTGGCAGAGCTTTTGAATGCGGCAGGACAGGCCATCGACCGCAAACAGGTGACGTTTGGCTTCCGCACCGCAGAGTTCCGGGCAGACGGCTTCTACCTCAACGGCAAAAAGACTTTTCTGCGGGGGTTGAACCGACACCAGAGCTACCCTTACATCGGCTATGCCGCACCGGAAAGCCTGCAGCGGGAGGATGCCCGCATTTTGCAGGAGGAGCTGCACTGCACCGCCGTGCGCACCAGCCACTACCCTCAAAGCCAGTATTTTCTGGATGAGTGCGACCGCCGGGGTCTGCTGGTATTCACCGAGCTGCCGGGCTGGCAGCACATCGGGGATGACAACTGGAAGGACGCCGCCTGCGAGATGCTGCGGGAGATGCTCCTGCAAAACCGCAATCATCCCAGCATCATCCTGTGGGGCGTGCGCATCAACGAGAGCGTAGATGACGATGCCTTCTACACCCGCACCAATCAAATCGCCCATCAGCTGGACCCCAGCCGCGCCACCTCCGGCGTGCGGTATCTGGAAAAAAGTCATCTGCTGGAGGACGTCTATGCCTACAACGATTTTTCCCACAACGGCGTAACGCCCGGCGCAAAGCCTAAAAAAGACGTGACCCCCGATATGGGCAAGGCGCTGCTCATCTCGGAGTGCAACGGTCACATGTACCCCACCAAGCCCTTTGACGATGGTCCCCATCGGCAGGAGCATGCTTTGCGGCACGTCCGGGTACAGAACGCCGCCTATGCCAGCGGGGAGCACGCCGGGTGCTTTGGCTGGTGCATGTTCGACTACCAGACCCACAAGGACTTTGGCTCCGGGGACCGCATCTGCTACCACGGCGTGCTGGACAGCTTCCGCAACCCCAAATTGGCGGCAGCGGTCTATGCCAGTCAGGGTGACGCTGACCCGGTGCTGGCGGTCAGCTCCTCCATGGACATTGGCGATAACCCCGCCGGGCAGCTGGGCACGGCCTACGTTTTCAGCAATGCCCAGCAGGTCAGGCTGTACAAAAACGATGTGTTTGTCACCGCCTTGCGCCGCAGCGAATGGACGGCACTGCCCCACCCGCCCTTTGTGATGGACGACACCATCGGCGAGCTGCTGGAAACGCAGGAGCACTTTTCTCCCGCCAAGGCCGCTGCCGTGCGGGACTGCCTGCTGGCTGCCGGGAAATATGGGCTGCCGGGGCTGCCGCTTGCCTACAAGGTCAAATTCGGCTGGTGTATGCTGCGCTACAAAATGAGCTTTGAAGATGGCGTGGCGCTTTACGGCAAGTACGTTGGCAACTGGGGCGGCGAAGCCACCCGCTGGCGGTTCGATGCCGTACAGGACGGCAACGTGGTGCGCAGCGTGACCCTTTGCCCCAGCGCAAAGCTGCACTTGGAAGTCAAGGTCAGCCGGACGGCTCTTCGGGAAAAAGATACTTACGATATGGCAGCCGTCCGGGTGCGGATTCTGGACGAGAACGGCACCCTGGCCCCCTATGCACAGTTCCCGGTGCAGTTTGCGGTGGAGGGCAACGCCGCCCTTGTGGGCCCGCAGACCGCCGTGGCAGAAGGCGGCATGACCGGCACCTATCTGCGCACCGTGGGCACTGCCGGAGAAGCCGTGTTGACCGTTTCTGCACCGCAGACGCAGCCTGTTGTGCTGCGGTTCACCATTGAAAAGGAGGATGCTGTATGGAACTGACCCTGAAACAGAAAACCGCGTTCGGCATTGGTGCCGTGGGCAAGGATATGGTATATGCCCTGTCGGCTTCTTACGTCATGTATTATTATCAGGATGTGCTGGGGCTCTCGGCAAGCTTTGTGGGCATCGTGCTCATGGCGGCCCGGTTCTTTGATGCCTTCAATGACCCCTTTATGGGGGTTCTGGTGGCAAAGACCCGCACTCGATGGGGACGTTTCCGTCCGTGGATCTTTTCCGGCACGTTGCTCAATGCACTGGTGCTCTACGCCCTGTTTGCCGCCCCTGTGCTGGACGAAGCAGCGCTGATGGTCTATTTCAGCGTGGTGTACATCCTGTGGGGCGTTACCTATACCATGATGGATATTCCTTACTGGTCCATGATCCCCGCCGTGACCCGCACGCCCAAAGACCGGGAGAATCTCTCTATGGTTGGCCGTACCTGTGCAGGCGTTGGTTCGGCACTCATTGCCATGTTCACCATGCTGCTGGTGGGAGCCCTTGGCGGCGACAGCGAGCGCGCCGGCTTCCGCTGGGTGGCATTGATCGTAGCGGCAATTTTTGCAGTGACAGAGCTGGTGTGCTGCATTTCCATGAAAGAAACCACCCCCAGTGAGATGAAGACCGCCACCGTAAAGGAGATGTTCTCCGCCCTGTTCCGCAACGATCAGGCTATGGTAGTGGTGGGCAGCATCGTGTTGATCAACTCGGCACTGTACCTTACCTCCAACTTCATCATCTATTTCTTCAAATACGACCTTGGCGGTGCAGGCTGGAAAGCCACCTACACCCTGTTTTCCACCGTGGGCGGTGCGGCGCAGATCCTTGGCATGATGGTGCTTTACCCCTTGCTGCGCAAAAAGCTCAGCAGCACGCAGGTATTCCACCTGAGTCTTGTGCTGGCACTGTGCGGCTACGGCACGCTGCTGGTGTTCTGCCTGACCGGCCTTTCCCACAGCCTTGCCCTGCTGTGCATTCCGGGCGTGGTGGTGTTCGCCTGCAACGGGATGCTGACCGTGCTGACCACCCTGTTCCTTTCCAACAGTGTGGATTACGGCCAGCTCAAGACCGGACGCCGGGAGGAGAGCGTCATCTTTTCCATGCAGACCTTTGTGGTCAAGGCAGCCTCCGGTGTGGCGGTGTTCCTCACCGGCATCGGGCTGGACCTCATCGGTCTTGTGGGCAACACGGAGGAGACCGGCCCGGTGGCAGTACAAAGCGCCGGAACCCTGCTGGGTCTGCGCCTGATGATGACGGTCCTGCCCATGCTGGTGCTGGCGGGTGTGCTGGTGCTGTTCCGGCGCAAATTTGTTCTGACCGATGCCCGCGCTGCCGAGATCAGCGCACAGCTCCACGGGGAGGAAGCGCACCATGACTGAAACGTTGCACTGGTACGCAGAAACTTCCGGCGGTATGCGGCAGGGCGATGCCCCGGTGTACCCGGGATGCGGCGCGGTGCACCTGAATGCCGACCTGCCCGCCGGGACACTGAAAACCGTGCGTGCCGAGCTGCCGTGGAAGATGGAAGCAGACGAGCGTCTGTTCATGAACGGCTACCAGACATGGACCTACAGCCCGGAGCTAAACCGGAACGGCAAGCTGCGTGGCACCGACCACATCCCCGGCTTTCTGCGCAAGAAATACGCCTTTGACCGCTACGGCGATTATCATTTTGCGCCTTACGGACATCAAAAGGGGCAGAGCCACGGCTTTTCCTACTGCTATTTCCGCAAGGGCAAGCAGTTCCGGCTGGTGGCATCGCTGGACGAGAAGCCGGGCTACACCATTTTCCGCTACGACAGCGGCAAAGCCCTGCTGACGCTGGAGCGGGACTGCGCCGGGGTGGAGCATCCCGGCGGCAGCTTTGCCCTATTCGACCTGTTTTTTGCCGAGGGCAGCGAGGCCGAGGTGTTCGACGGCTGGTTTCAGGCCATGGGCATCAAGCCCCGGACGGAGAAGAAGCTGGCCGGCTATTCCAGTTGGTACAACCGCTATCAGAACATCACCGAGGATACCATCCGGGAGGACCTGACCGGATGCCGCAGTCTGCTTTGCCCGGGAGACCTGTTCCAGATCGATGATGGCTGGGAGCCGAAGGTGGGCGACTGGCTGGAAACAGATGCACAGAAATTCCCCCACGGGCTGAAAGGCATGGTGGAGGAAATTCACGCCGCCGGATTTCAGGCTGGGCTATGGCTTGCACCCTTTGTGTGCGAAAAGGACTCTGCCCTTTTCCTTCAGCACCCAGACTGGCTGCTGAAAGTGGACGGCAAACCGTGGTGCTGCGGCAGCAACTGGAGCAGTTTCTATGCGCTGGATATCGACAACCCGGCGGTGCTGGACTATCTGCGCCGGGTGTTTGACCGGGTGCTGAACGACTGGGGCTTCGACCTTGTCAAGCTGGATTTTCTGTACGGTGCTGCCCCCTTTGGCAACGCCCGCGAGAGCCGGGCAGCCCGGATGTACCGTGCTATGGAGCTGCTGCGCAGCTGGTGCGGGCAAAAGCAGATCCTCGGCTGCGGCGTACCGGTGATGCCGGCTTTCGGGCTGGTGGATTACTGCCGTGTCAGCTGTGACGTAGGGCTGGACTGGGACGATGTGTGGTATATGCGCTTGTTCCACCGGGAGCGGGTGTCCACAAAGCAGGCCATCAACAACACGCTATTCCGGCGGCAGCTCAATGGCCGTGCCTATGGCAGCGACCCGGATGTGTTCTTCCTCCGGGAGGAAAACTGCAAGCTGACGGCAGAGCAAAAACGCACCCTTGCCACGGTCAATGCCCTGCTGGGTAATGTGTTCCTTACCTCGGATATGCCGTCCCGCTACACGGATGCGCAGCGGGCAGAGTACCGCCGTCTGCGCGATATATTTGAACATGCAGAACAGGTGAAGGTGAAAACGGAAGAGGGGACGGTTTGTATTCAGTATCTTCTGTACGGCAGACCGCAAAAGTTGCTTTGCAGCCCTTTTTAGAAAGCAGCCGAATATGTGCTTGTATAATCATACTTTATAAACGGAGAAAAACGGCTTATATTGGAGAAAAAACGCATTGCATCGTAAGCGAATCGGTGCTATAATATAAATTGTCGAAAGTTGAATATAAGCAGACGAACAGCCGGTAGGTCGAAAGCCTATCGGCTTTTTTCGTGCTATCTCACAAGGTGCTATGTACATAAAGGGTAGAGTGAATAGATTTGGATAAGGCTTTGGATGTTAAAATTTTGTGAAAGAAACGTGAAAAGCACCTCCTTTTTGCCCGATTTCGGTGTACATAGTGAAGGCCTTTATTTCTGAGCCAGGTGAAAGGAGAAAGTGGAAGTCAGGGATTTATTGCAGTTCAGGGGGAGACTGTCGCTGATCATTTGTCATGCAGCTGCTTGTTTTGCGTTGCAAAATACTTGTTGGGGACACCCAAACCCTTGAACTGCATCCGTTGGATGCAGGATTAGCGTCTCCAAATGAGAAAGTTTATGGCTCTAACACATTGTCAGCCATTGGTAAACAACTTTTCCAGTCAAAAAAGAAAATAGCGATGATTAAAGATGAACATTGCAGAAAAATGTGATACAATAGAAAATGAAAATCCAAACAACAGGAGGAACCCCCTCGTGGCAAATAATGTGAACGTCAAAAAACTGGAAGCTGACCTGTGGGAGTCGGCAGATCTGCTGCGTGCAGGCTCTAAACTCACCTCGAACCAATACTGTATGCCGGTGTTGGGACTGATTTTTCTGCGGTATGCGTACAGCCGCTTCAAACTGGTAGAGCAGGAGATCCTGAAAGACCGTCCCATGCGCGGTGGCCGGGTGCTGCCGGTGGAGCAAAGCGACTTTGCCGAAAAGAGTGCACTGTTTCTGCCCAAGGAGGCGCAGTACAATTACTTAGTCAATTTGCCCGCCAACATCCCGGAGCAGGGGCTGACCGGCATCGAGGGTAACCCGCTGAACAGTCTGGGCGAAGTGGTGAACAACGCCATGGAACTGGTGGAGCAGCAGAGCGAGCAGCTGCAGGGCGTTCTGCCGAAGGACTACACCATCTTCTCGGATGAGCTGCTTGGGGAACTGCTGCGCATCTTCAACAATGATGCACTGGACGATGTGGGCGGCGATGTGATCGGCCGTATCTACGAGTACTTTTTGAATAAGTTTGCCAAGAATGTGGCACAGGATGACGGCGTGTTCTTTACGCCGAAATCGCTGGTGAAGATGATCGTCAATGTGCTGGAGCCTGCCCACGGCGTTCTGCTGGACCCGGCTTGCGGCAGCGGCGGTATGTTTGTGCAGACCGGCGACTTTGTAAACCATGCGGGTATGATCGCCAACAACACTATGACCTTCTACGGACAGGAAAAGGTGGAGTACAACGCAAAGCTCTGCCTGATGAATATGGCCGTGCATGGCCTGACCGGCGTGATCAAGTCCGGAGATGAAGCCAATACCTTCTATCACGATGCCCACAACCTGAACGGCTGCTGCGACTATGTGATGGCAAATCCGCCGTTTAACGTGGACAAGGTCAAGTCGGAGTCGGCGCAGAGTGCCGGGCGGTTGCCCTTTGGCCTGCCCGGCGTGAACAAGGCCAAGGAAATCGGCAACGCAAATTATCTGTGGGTGTCCTATTTCTACTCCTACCTGAACGAGCATGGCCGTGCGGGTTTTGTGATGGCGTCCTCGGCTACCGACAGTCAGGGCAAAGACAAGGACATCCGTGAAAAACTCATCCAGACCGGCCATGTGGACGTGATGATGAGCGTGGGCAACAACTTCTTCTACACCAAGAGCCTGCCCTGTTCGCTGTGGTTTCTGGATAAGGGCAAACCGGAACATCTGCTGGACACTGTGCTGTTCATCGATGCCCGCAACTATTATACCGTGGTGGACCGCACTCAGAACGAGTGGAGCGACTGGCAGCTGAAGAACCTCAACGCTATTGTCTGGCTCTATCGTGGCGAGGTGGACAAGTACAAGGGGCTTTTGGCTGAATATCACGCAGAGCTGGCGGACGACCGCCCCTTTGCAGAGATTCAGGCTGCAATGGAACAAAACGTACAGGCCAAGCGGGAAGAAGCCAAAGCCGCTGTGGATGCAGCACCCCGCAAAGAGCGCAAGACCACGCAGGAAAAGTTCGACAAGGCGCTGGAAGCCCTCAACGAGAAGCTGACCGTTGCCAAGGAGGCCGTCTGGCTCACCGAAAAGTTTGGCGAGGGCGTTTATCAGGACATTCCCGGTTTGTGCAAGGTGGCTAGCCGCGACACCATCCTCAACGAGAAAGGCGCATCCCTGACGCCCGGTGCCTATGTGGGCGTTGCACCCGTGGAGGATGACGGCGTGGATTTTGCCCAGCGGATGAAGGAGATCCACAAGGAGCTGCTGGAATTGCAGGCAGAGTCCAACCGCCTGATGGAAACCATCTCGAAGAATCTGGAGGAGATGGGGGTATGAAGTGGGAAAAGGTGAAACTGGGGGATATTTGCAAGTATGTGACCTCAGGAGGAACGCCCAAAAGCTCTATAAAAGAATATTATGAGCCTAAGCAAATTCCATGGTTAAAAACTAAAGAAGTCAATTATTGCCGAATTTATGAAACAGAGTCGTATATTTCAAAAGACGGATTAGATAATTCTAGCGCAAAGATGATTCCACAAAATTCAGTGATTGTTGCGATGTACGGACAAGGTGATACAGCTGGAAGAGTAGCGATAAACAAAATTCCACTAACAACAAATCAGGCGTGCTGTAATCTTATCATAGATGAAACTAAGGCATACTATGAGTTTGTATATTATCAATTGGTTACGCTGTATGAAAAAATGGTTTCATTAAAGAATGGTGGAGCACAGCCAAATTTGAATGCAGCGATAATTAAAAGTATTGAGATTAAACTTCCACCTTTAAAAACACAGCGGTATATTGCTGATATTCTCTCTGCCTATGATGACCTGATTGAAAACAACCAAAAACAAATCAAACTACTGGAAGAAGCAGCCCAGCGGCTTTATAAAGAATGGTTTGTGGATTTGCGCTTTCCGGGGCATGAAAACACGAAAATTGTGGACGGCATACCGGAGGGGTGGAGCAGAGGACTGTTAAAGGAACTTATCAGCGTTAATTATGGAAAAGACCACAAAAAAGCTCCTGATGATGGAAATATCCCGGTTTATGGTTCTGGCGGTTTAATGCGAAAATGCAATAAATCGCTGTTTTCTGGTGAGGCAGTCCTGATTCCTCGAAAAGGCTCTTTGAATAATATCATGTATGTGGATGAAACATTTTGGACAGTGGACACAATGTTCTATGCTACGATGAAACAGCCGCATACAGCCGTTTTTGTATATTTCTTTGTCAAAGCATTTGATATGTACTCCATGAATATTGGCGCAGCAGTACCCAGCATGACGACAAAGATTCTGGATGCGATGGATGTGGTAATTCCCGATAAAGAAACTCTGGAAAAGTTTGACAAATGTGCAAAAACGTATTTTAATAAAATAAAGACGCTGCAAGGACAAAATGAGCGGTTAAAGACAGCAAGAAATTTACTGCTGCCAAAGTTGATGAGCGGGGAAACGGAGGTGTGAACTGATGGAGTATTACGGTGTTAAATTTTACGGAACAGGTGACTTTGCAAATGCAGAAGAATTAAGAAAGTGTGAAAAGGTTTTTGATGATTATCATAACTGGAATGGATATACAGAAATAAATAAGATAATTGAACTGTATAATGTGAAAAAGTATATTGACACCGGGATACGACTTGATGATTGGGCAGATGAACTTTATCTGGATTTTCAGAAAAAGTCGGGCACAATTATGAATATCATTGGAAAGTTCTTTGCAAGCAGGAGTATAAATAATCTGTCGAAAATATATGAGAATATAGATGTTCTTTATAAAGAAGATTTTTGGGAAATAATAGCCAAGATAGAAATTTACAAGAAATGTTCAAAAGAAGAGTTTTTGAATTTTTTGAAGGAAACAGAGCCGGGGCCAGATGTATTACTGTCACAAAAAGATATTGTAGGAAGGCAAAGCGAGGCGGTTTCAAAGTATTTTTTATCTGATGCACAACATGCGGAATTTTTGGTACAAATATACTTGCAAAAAGGTCAATTGGATAATAAGTACAGAATTCCTAAAGAATTAACAAATGAAAACAAGGAAGAGTTGATAATTGCATATATAAAAAGCGACTTTCCTAATTTGAACTATCTAAGGTTGATAATGCAAGAAACAAACTCAAGTAAGTTGAAACTAAAACCATCAACAAAAATACTGGCTCGGCAGAAATATAAGGAATTATATGAAAAGAATAGTAGCCGCTTTATGGATTTTGGATGGAATATAGAAGTAAGCTTTCCATCTTTGGGTGGAGATGGAAAGACAGTTAGAGACACGTCAAACGAAAGTGAAAAGGAATTTTGCATAAGATGTAAGACAGACTATGACTGGATAGTAGAAAATTTAGATTATCCTACGATTTTGAATAATTTAATATACTTGATTGAAATTACTGATAAACAAGGCAGGTGCCAATTAGTGGCCAATGCTTCTAAAGTGGGTTTTTTCGAAGCATATATGGGAGTACATGGTATTAAAGAGTATCCAGCAGGAGCAGCATTTAGTGCAATGAATCAAATGACAGCACTTCAGATGCTGGGATACAGCAATATACTAAAAAAGTGTAATGTTGATATAGAGGACGTTTATAAGTGGTTCTTTGAAGTATATCTAAAAAAAGAATTTGATATTGATGGATTCATTTTTCATCCGTCATCAAAAGGCGCAACGCAACTTGAAAAAAATCGGAATATTGCTATTGAGATCGAAAGCGTTTTAAAACAGTTTACGGAATATTGCCATTATGGAGTAGTTGATAGGGACAGTTTGGAATTTGCAGCAGAAAATTTAAAGATATCAGATGTGCCGAGTTTACTAGAAAATAAGTATGCATATTCTAAGTCGGAAGAACTACAAAGAGAGAAAAATCTTTTGTATTCTGCACAGTTGGTTCCCTTTCTAGAAAACAAAGAAACTAGAAGGAGTTTTAAAAATATTGTAGAGCTGCTTTTGAAACAGAAAAAGAAGAAAGATGATTTTGATTTCTTTCAAAAAAATGATTTGAAATGGTTAATATCAAGAAAAGCGATCTCAGAAACAGATGACGGATTTTTGAAATTGGATTTGAAACGGGCATATCTAATAAAAGAATTAAAGGACTGGGATTATTTGTTTTTAGGACAGGATGCGGGAAAAGAAGAATTTGTTAAAGAGGTATTAGGATTTGAAGAATTTGAGATAAAAGATACATTGTTCTCAGAACCAGAACAAAAATATTTGAATTATCTATTAAATAATGACAGCGTTTCAAATGGCATGGCGTTGAGAAATCGCTATGTACATGCAACAAACTCATTGAGCGAGCATCGACAAGAGATGGACTATGCATTTTTCTTAATTGCTATGTCTCTGATAATAATAAAAATAAATCAAGAATTCTGTACATTAGACGAATTAAAGAAAACCAAATGAGGTGATCCTATGAGCCGCGAATACTCCGAAAATGTCCTTGTTCAGAACAGCGCAGGCAATCTGCTGCAAAATGTTCTGGGCTGGGAGGTCGTGATGGCTTACAACTCCGAAAAGCTGGGGCCGGATGGGACGTTGGGCCGCACCAGCTATGGGGAAGTGTTGCTGACCCGGTATTTTCGGCAGGCGCTTTTGCGGCTGAACCCGTGGCTCACCCCGAACCAGCTGGACGAGGTGCAGAAGAAATTCACGGCGCACGTTTCCACCGCATCCATGATGCAGATCAATGAGGAAAAGTATTTTCTGCTGCGGGATGGCATCCCGGTGACGGTCAAGCGGCCGGATGGGCGCACCGAGACCCGCAGTGCGGCGGTGATCGACTTCAAAAACCCGGAAAACAATCATTTCCTCGCCGTAAAAGAAATGAAGATCCACTCGCAGCTGTACCGCTGCAGAACGGACATCGTGGGCTTTGTCAATGGCATTCCGCTGCTGTTCATCGAGCTGAAAAAGCCTACCGTGGATGTGCAGAACGCCTACATAGACAATTACCGAAATTATCTCGATACCATTCCGCAGCTGTTCTATTACAATGCCTTCCTTATGCTGTCCAATGGATTGGAAGCCAAGGTGGGCACGCTTGGCAGCAAGTATGAGTTCTTCCACGAGTGGAAGCGTCTGAAGGAGAGCGATGCAGGCAGAGTGGAGCTGGAAACCATGCTGCGGGGCATCTGCGAGAAAAAGACCTTCCTCGATCTGCTGGAAAACTTCATCCTTTACGACCATTCCGGTGGGCGCACCACCAAGATTCTGGCCCGCAACCACCAGTATCTCGGCGTCAACGAGGCCGTCAGTGCTTACGAGAACCGCAAGCTGAAAGACGGCAGGCTGGGGGTGTTCTGGCACACGCAGGGGTCTGGCAAAAGCTACTCCATGGTCTTTCTGGCGCAGAAGATCCGGCGCAAGTTTGCAGGTTCGCCCACCATTGTGGTGCTGACCGACCGTGACGAGCTGAACCGGCAGATCAGCGATACCTTTGAAAACTGCGGTCTGCTGGGCAAAACCAAGGCTTCGCAGTTTATTGCATCCAGCGGTACAGACCTTGTAAAAAAGCTGCGGGGCAACCCCAGCTTTGTGTTTACCCTGATCCAGAAGTTCAATCTGCCCAAGGAGCCGCCCATCTACCCGGATCACGACATTCTGATTTTGTCGGATGAAGCCCACCGCAGCCAGTACGGCATTTTTGCAGACAACATGATGCACCTGCTGCCCACGGCATCCCGCATCGGCTTTACCGGTACGCCGCTGCTGGCAGATGACCATATCACCGAGCGCACCTTTGGCGGGTATCTGTCGGTGTATGATTTCAAGCGGGCAGTGGAGGACGGCGCAACGGTGCCGCTGTATTATGAGAACCGTGCGGATAAGATCGCCCAGTTGGACAAGCCGGAGATCACCGGGCGGATTTTGGATGCCATTGAAGCTGCCGACCTTGATCCCTCGCAGGAGGAAAAGCTGGAACGCGAGTTTGCAAAGGAGATCCATATTCTCACCGCAGATGAACGGCTGCGCTCCATTGCAAAGGATTTTGTGGAGCATTACTCTGACCTTTGGACCAGCGGCAAGGCGATGTTTGTCTGCCTGAATAAGGTCACCTGTGTGCGGATGTACAACTATGTGCAGGAATACTGGCGGGCAAAGATCAGGGAACTGGAAGCCCGGCAGGGCACAGTGACCCAGCAGGAAGCACAGGAGCTTGCCCGTAAACTGGCATGGATGAAAGAAACCGAAATGGCAGTGGTGATCAGTCAGGAGCAGAACGAGGTGCAGACCTTCAAAAAGTGGGGGCTGGATATTCTGCCGCACCGTGCCAAAATGGAAAAGCGGGAGCTGGATAAAGAATTCAAGGACAGCAAGAATCCGTTCCGGGTGGTGTTCGTCTGTGCCATGTGGCTGACGGGCTTTGATGTAAAGTGTCTGTCCTGTCTGTATCTGGACAAGCCGTTGAAAGCCCATACCCTGATGCAGACTATTGCTCGTGCAAACCGTGTTTCGGAGGGCAAGAGCAACGGCCTGATCGTGGACTATATTGGTATCGTAAAGGCGCTGCGCAAGGCTCTGGCAGATTATACGGTCAGCAAGAACAGCCCGGCGGGCATTGACCCAACGGTGGACAAAACGGAGCTGATTCAGCGCATCCGCACGGTCATCGGAAAAACGGACGGCTTTCTGGCAGAACACGGGTTCCGGCTGCAGGAATTGGTGGACGCACAGGACTTTGAAAAGATGAGCCTTGTACAGGATGCAGTCAACGCGATGTGCGAGACGTTGGAAACCAAGAAAACCTTCCAGACCTATGCGTCTGAACTGTCGCGGCTGTTCCGCTACGCAGACCGTGACGATGTGGACGATGTCGTGCGCGCCCGGAAAAACGCAATTCTCGCCATCTACGAGGGCTTGCAGCAGAAGCGGAAACACGCGGACAATACCGACCTGATGGTGCAGATCAACGGCATCGTCAACGAGTACATCCATGTGGAAAAGCCGGATCAGGAGGCTGTACCTTCCCAGCAGTTTGACATCAGCAAAATTGATTTTGACCTGCTGAGCCGGGAGTTTGCCCACACCCGGCGGAAGAACCTTTTGCTGCGCGATCTGGATGAACTGGTGAATCAGCAATTGGCGAAAATGTTGTTTGCAAACCCGCAGCGCATTGATTATTATGACCGCTATCAGGAGATTATTGATGCCTATAATGCAGAGCAGAACCGGGCAACCATTGAGAAAACCTTCATGGATCTGATGGAGCTTGCAAGTTCACTGGACACGGAGCAGCAGCGCTATGTGCGTGAGGGCTTTTCCAGCGATGAGGAACTTTCAGTGTACGATTTGCTGTTTTCGGAGAACCTCACGAAGCAGGAAATTGAAACGATCAAGAAGGTGTCTGTGGACTTGTTGACAAAAATCAAACAGCAGATTGCCAAACTCGACCATTGGACGGACAAGCAGGAAACTAAGGCGATTGTGGATAACCTGATTCGCAATACCCTTTGGCAAGAACTTCCCAATAGCTATGATGTAAGCGATATCCAGACCTACCAGAAGAAAATCTACGAGTATGTATATATGCGCTACCCGGAAGTAGCATAACGCAAAAATCACCCCAGAGAGAACGCACAAGAGGCTATTCTCTCTGGGGTGATTGCGTATCAAATCATCTGAAAATGCTTCAGTGCTTCCACAATCGCATCCTCTTTTTCCTTCGGACACTGGGGCTGCTTCGCATTTTCGTTTTTTGCTTTATGGTAATTCTCACGCTCGATGATGCCGTACTTCTGCTTCACCTGTGCGATATAGAGATTGGACACCTTCAACTGATGGTGTTCCCACACATAATCCCGAATCTGATCGTAAGTCGCCTTGCTCTCCGCAGCAGTCACATCCAGTTCATCCATGCTGACGTCCACTTCGATGTGCCGCTCGACATGGATTTTGGTCAAAAGGAGAACCACTTCCACATGTGTCGTCGCTAGAATCGGAACACATGGATTCAGCCTCGTTAGAAGCATGGGAACACAAAACAGCAGGGGAGTGGTTCTCCTTGCTATTCTTGCGAAGCGGCTTGAAATTCTTGCCGTCCACGCTGTTCTTGAACCCGGTCTTGTAGACAAAGACAATCATGTAGGGGTCTTTGTTCCCATCACTATCATAACCGCCCACGATTACTTTTTCAACTATACTTTCAAAAATATGTCGGTCAAAGGTGTCCAGAACCTCATTCTGTTCAAGTGTCTGTCGGAACATGGCGACACGCTTGCGCATGGTAGTTTCGGTTTCGGCTGCATCTTGCAGGCTTTCACACTCTTTCTGCAACTGCTTAATCTGGCTGGACAGGTCTAAATACTTTCGGTCGTAGGTCTCCTTGTCAATGGTATCTTCAAGACGCATATCAACCAGCTTGTTTTTCTTGACTTCCAGAGCGTGAATGTCCTTTTCAGCTTTTGCAAGACGCTTGCCCGCGTTGCTTTCGGAAAGGGCTTCTTCCGTCCGTTTCATAAACTCGTCCAGAACATCCTTGTTGTTCTGGCACAAGAGGCGATAGGATTCTACAAAAGCCCGTTCAATCGTTCTTTCGTCAACACCCTTGCTCTCCGGGCAGAACTTTTTTCCTTTTTTGGTGGAAACGACACATTGCCAGATTGCTTTATTATATTGTGAACTGCTATGCCAACTCCTCCTTGTCAGGGTGCCACCACAGAAACCACATTCTATCATGCAGCTAAAAGCGTATTTCCGGCTGAACTTTTCACGTTTGCCGTCTACATTAAGGCTGCGGGGCTTTGCACGCCGCCGCAAAATTTCTTGGGCGGCTTCAAAGACTTCTTCCGAAATAATGGGCTCGTGGTGCTCACGAATATAAAATTGATCTTCCTCGCCGAAGTTGTACAGACGCCGTTTTGAAATAGGGTCAACGGTGAATGTCTTTCCTAACAAAATGTCGCCTTTGTATTTTTCGTTTTTGATAATGCCGATTACGGTACTGTCCGCCCATTTGGGACTGCCGCGTTTGGTTTTATAACCTAAGTTTTCAAGTTCTTTGGCAATAACCGAACCACCGGCACCCTCCGTGTATCGCTGAAAAATGTAACGGACAACAGCCGCTTCTTCTTCGTTGACGGTGAGGGTTTTGTCCTCTGGATTGTAGTCATAGCCTAAACAGCCCTGAAAACCGACCAGCTCACCGCGCTGCATTTTCATCTTCAAGCCCTTTTTGACATTCGCAGAAATATTTTCGACTTCCTGCTGTGCAACAGAACTTAAAATCACAAGGAGCAGTTCGCCGTCCATAGTAAGGGTGTTGATGTTTTCTTCTTCAAAAAACACAGCCACACCTTTATCTTTGAGCATCCGAACATATTTCAGAGTGTCAAGCGTGTTTCGTGCAAACCGCGAAATGGATTTGGTAATCACCATGTCCACGTCACCGTTCATACAGTCGTTGATTAACCGCTGGAAATCCTCGCGCTTTTTCACCTGCGTACCTGTGATAGCTTCATCAGCATAGATGCCTGCCAAAGACCATTCCGGCTTACTTTTTATAAGTTCGGTATAGTATTCGACCTGCGACTTGTAGCTGTTCAGCTGATCTTCGGTATCGGTGCTGACACGACAATAGGCGGCTACGCGCAGCCTTTTTTCAAAGTTTGTGCGCGCTCGTGGAGAGAGCGTGTTTCGCGCTTTAATGACTTCAACATCTTTCATGCTTGACCTCCTTGTTGAATGTGTTCCTTTCATTGCGTTAATCATAACGCCAATGCAACACAAAATCAAGAGGATAGTTCGGAAACCACACGATAATCTTTCATTAAGCGCTGCTTGATAAGGGAATACTCTCTATCGGTTATGAGCTTTCTTTCTAACAGCTGCTTCAAAAAAGCAAGCTGAATGCTATAACGTATCAAATTTTGTTCTTTCAAAAATATCCCCCTTTCACAAAATAAAAAATGAGCCAACGGACGGCTGCTGGCAGCAACCCACGGGAATCTCACCCCTGCATTCCTCATGCAGCCCTACTCATTGCCTGCGACGCTCTGAACGCTCGGACCTTGACGGTAAGGGAGTATCAGCCTGTCTGTATGTCATGGCCCGCAAGCAGCCGCGCTTGCATTGCGGCGGGGTGGTGATCGCTCCACTTTTCAAAGAAAAGCATCGTGGCGCACCCGCCGTCCGGCTCGATACAGACAGCAACGTATCCGTTTGCCCTATAATGCACCGCCATTATCCTGCGAGCATGTTTTTCAAGGTGCAGTCCCGAAACGTGGAAAGGGTCAGACCGTTTCGGCTTTGGTTACAATAGAAGAAATCAGTTTGATTTCCAGATGGCGTTTCATGTACTCGTCTATGCACACATGAGGCTGACCGTGCTTGTCATAGAGAATGCCTGTACAGAGCTTGTTGATATAACCTCTGTAATGTCGCAAAACCTGTTCAACTGCATCGGTGTCCCCAGCGCAGGCAGAACGAATCACCGAGAGCGGCAAAAAATCTCTGCTCGTGTGTTCATAGGAGTTCATTTACGCCTAACCTCCCTCCGGCAAGTGCGCCTTTAGCTTTTTTTGCAGCTCGTTCAGCGTTTTTGTCCGGTGGCGCTGTACAGCACTCCGGGACATTCCCATGAGGTCGCCAATCTCGCCATCGCCCAGTTCCAGAACACAAAACAGAATCAGAATGCTTTGTTCTTGCTTCGGCAGGGCGGCAAACGCATTGGCAACAAGTTCATTGTCGATGTGCAGATCACAGCCGTAGGACGAAAATACAAATTCTTCACTTGGATAATAGTCTACACTCGTGAGCTGCCCCAGTTCTTCCAACGAAAGAACGCTGAATGACTTTTCACGGTCGAGCAGGCGTTTTTTGTTTCGGTGATAGTTCCGGGCCTCATTTCGCAGCACCGCTTTGCAGAACGCATCGAATCGGTACTGTTCGCCATCGTTGCGAGGGATAGCTTCCATCTTCTCACCCCCTTTCCGTGGGGATGTCGGGTGGATTTTTCCCTTTCCGCTAATATGACACCTGAAACACCCGATTCTGCCCGCTTTTTTGAAAATTTCCAAAAATATTTTTGAAACAGGCAGCTTTTCAGGCGGCAATAGAAAAGCCCAGCAGACCGAAAACGGCCAACCGGGCATAATGGCAGCACGAAACGCGCAGTATCTACATCGTATAGTACATAGTAAAAGCCCTGCTGACCCTGTGCGGGAGCAAGGCTTTTTTTGACAGTTCAAAGCTAGGCGTTCGATAGAATATCAGGCGCATGGCGGCATCCTCCTAGTGGCCGCCATACGGACGATGAAACGCTTTGATAAGCAAAAAGAACCGGCGGCCTTGATTTTCTCAAACACCGCCGGTTCAAAATGGGCGCGCGGATATGTCTGCTATACGACGGCTTTTTTTCTTTTGCCGTCGTGCGGCAGCTTGCTAACAGGCTATTTCTCTTTATGAGGATTATTATAAAATCCAAATGTTACACAAATGTCCGAGGTGCCTTTGATTTCGACAGAAAAACAGGCTGAATTGTTACAAAGCTCGGACATTTCAAAAATTTTTTGAGAAATGGCGAAAAAAGCGGGGCAGCACACGCCGCCCCGCCGATCCCATACGGTTATTCCATCGCCCGCATTTGTTCAATCAGGGATTGCTTTTTCTGTCTGCGGATTGTCCATACAGACAAGATCAGTTCCATTCCGAACAATACCAGAATGAACAGTCCCATTTCCAAAACCGGGAATTTGTAAGGCACTACATTTCCGGCAAAAGCTCCTATACTCATTTTTCTGCAAGCAAAGATGGAAGCCGGAAGCCCAACGATCAGCGTCGCCAATGTTGCAAAGAGCGCATAGAACAGCCCCTCACAGATGTTCATTTTACATAGCTGTTTTTGTGTTAGGCCGATAGAACGCAGAATACTGTTTTCCTGCTTTCGGGCTATCTGGTTAGAGAGTGTCGTATTGATAAGGTTGATAACGCCAAAGAGAAATACCAACCATGAAAGTATCTCCATACTGCCAAACGCAAAAGAATTTGTCATTTCTTCATATTCAATCACTGTATTGATTTCATCTAAGGCAATATTACTATGGCTGGCAACAATATTTTTCAATTCAGCTCCCACATAGTCCGTTTTTTTAGCGTCATTTACAATGCTCCATGAATAGTCAAAAGAGGTGATTTCCGGGTGCAGTTCGTGGAACAACGCTTCTGGTGCAAAAAGAGTTGCCCCATCTAAGTGCATCCTGCCATGTCCTGAATATACCTTTGCAGGAGCGTATAACCCCGATATGGTAACAGAAACGGATGGCTGTTCTTCTCCCAAAGAAATCTCAACCGTTGAACCAACACCCATATCCTCATTCTGCTTTAGCACATTATAGTCAATTACAATACTACGGGAATCTGTTGGCATGGTTCCCTCTGTCAGAGCCGCTTCAACTGCCGCATAATTCTGGTCGGTCAGCATATCGCACATACCACCAGCTTGATGAATCTCTGTTTTATAAGTTGCATGGAGAGATTGCCTGCTTGGAATTATATCTGTAACGCCATCAATAGATAAGATTTTCTGCTTTAATTCCTCATTCAATGGATTTCCCGCTGCCATAACCTTTTCTTCTGTCATTTCAGAATCCAAATAAATTTTATAGTCGCCGTCTGGGAAAAACTGTCTTGCAAGCGCCTCTGGTGAGCGCAGCAAAACAATGGAGGATACCACAAGCAGGATAATTCCGCCCAAACTCAATGAGGCTACAATAGCAACGGTCTTTTTTCGGTCACGCCTAAAATTTGCAATTCCCATTGAAACAGGATTGAGCTTGATATTCTTTTTCCGGCTGCGGATGTCCTTTTGCGCCGGGGTAAAACGGACGGCTTCAATGGGGGAAATCCCTGCCGCAATTTTCACCGGCTTACGGATGGAAACAGATATCATGATCCAACTGCTTATAAGCGTTAAAATAACCGTTGCCACATAGGAAACAGCGTTAAAACCCTTGGAAAACAGGAGGAAACCGCCGCATACGCCCAGCACTGTGCCAATCAGAATCCCGATACTGCCGAGTTTGCGTCCCTCGTTCTTTACAATCCGCTTGATTTGCTTTGGTGTCGCACCAATCGTCCGAAGCTGCCCGTAGCTTTGGATTTTGTCATTGATGGAGATACGGAAGATACTCTGGATCACAATATAGCCGCCAATCAGAACAAGGGCAATCACACCTGCCATCAGTGCAAAATCAAAGGATTTAGAAGCATAGGCAAAATACTTACTGTTCATTTTGGGCATAGGAAGCTGATATTCCTCCGCAATCTCCCTGCAATAAGAGGTCATCAGTTCTTCGCCCAACTGGTCGCTGTTTTTGAAATGGACATAGGCGCGATAGCCAGTCGGGTCAAACCCTTTCCATTCTGTCAGGGCAGCGTTGGAAAGAATGATAGCGCAGGTATTCGCTTCTTTTTCATTTACGCTGTCCATAATGCCGGTAACGACATAATCACCATGAAAACTCTCTGTATCTAAGGTCACAGTGTCCCCAATTTTGGCATTGTTTCCATAGGTGGAAAGAAAGTATTCGCTTACGACAACTTCATTTGCTTTTTCAGGAACCCTCCCCTCTAACAACTCCATCTGCGCCTTGGTAATCTCCATCATTTGCGCGTCGCAATACACATAAGACGCATGATAGCCCTGTTCCGAAAGTTCCTCACCCAGCATATAGTAGCCGCCTACGCGCTCAAACTCCGGCAGTCCTTTCAGGGTTTCAATGTCGTTTTCCTCCACGCCCAGCCAGACCGCCTCATAAGTATCGACAACCTGATTGCGTTGCATTTGTGTCAGGGAAGTAGACACAATTCCCGTAAAGCAGATCAGAAACGCCGCCAGTGCAACGGCAATCACCACCATCAGATTCCGGCGCTTCTCGCTTTGCAAACTTTTCTTTGCCAGCTTCTTTGTAATGGCGCTGGTATCATTCTCAAAAGGCCATGTCATAGCCTGCCACCTCCTTACTCCACAATCTTGCCGTCCTCAATGCGGACAATCCGATCTGCAAGGCGGGCAATGTCGTTGTTGTGGGTAATCATCACAACAGTTTGCCGGAACTCTGCACTGGTGCGCTTGATAAGCCCCAGCACCTCGGCGCTGGTCTTGCTATCAAGGTTGCCGGTTGGCTCGTCGGCCAGAACAATAGCCGGTTTGGTAATCAAGGCGCGGGCGATAGCCACACGCTGCTGCTGGCCGCCGGAAAGATTGTTCGGCATATTTTTCAGTTTATCTTCCAGCCCCAGCAGGTGAACGATCTCGTCCAAAAACTTCTGATCCACCGTGTCCCCGTCCAGCTCCACCGGCAGGACGATGTTCTCATACACATTCAGGATAGGAACAAGGTTATAGTTCTGGAAGATAAAGCCGATGTTGCGGCGGCGAAAGATGGTAAGCTGTTCATCGTTCTTCTTTGCCAGTTCTTCGCCCCGGACGATCACGGTTCCGCTGGTGGGAGTGTCCAGCCCGCCCATCATGTGAAGCAGGGTGGACTTGCCGCTGCCGGATGTTCCCACAACGGCCACAAACTCGCCGTCCTCCACGGAGAAGTTCACACCGTCAAGGGCGCGGGTAATGTTCGGCTCTGTGCCGTAATACTTTTTCAGATCAATCGCCTGTAAAACGCTCATACTCAAAACTCCTTTCAAGGCTTTCTGCCTGTTGATAAGGCTATTGTAAAACCCAAATGTCCGCGAAATGTTACAGCGGCCAAAAAATTTCATTGAAAATCGGGGGTGAAATGTTACAACGCTCGGACATTTCAAAATTATTATTCAACTACCCTTAATCGAGCTACAATACTTGTTTTTCTAAAATAGCGAAACGAAACATGAGGAACTATAATCGCCACAACGCAAATAACAATTCCCTCTAATATCAACGGGAAAATCGTAGGCTGTATTGTAAACAGCCATAAGTCAGGTTGATTAAAGAAAGTAGGAAGAATTGTATTTGCAACAATAAGAGAGAGAGGTAAACCCATTACACAAATCAGAAATGCGTAAAACAATCCCTCCAATACGGTCAATTTGTTAATTTGTTTTTTCGTCATTCCGATGCTCTCTAATGTAGCAAATTCCCGTTGCCGGTTTATAATGCCCGTTATAATGATGTTGGAAAAATTCACAAGCCCGATACTTCCTAATAGAAACCCAATAAGGCCACCTATGATAAAAATAGTTTGTTTTAATCCATTCATAGTTTGTGCCAATGTTTCAGACGATGCGTATTCAACGGTAGGCAAAGAATTGATGTACTCGGTCGCTGGCAAAAAGTGTTCTTTTTCCACATCAAACACATAACTCATTATGGCTGGATTGTTATACAATTCCACAAACATCTCATTACTCATATAGAAAATAGGACAATCGCCGCCAACATCAGTGTAGCCAACATTCTTACCCGGAGATTCTACCAATGAAAAATCAACCACTGCACGCGCAATTACAGAAACCGTTTTATAAGGCAATCCATCTTTGTAAATGGTAACTTCCTGATTGAGCGGACAAAGAAATTCAGGAGATTCATTTGGGTTGATCGCTGAAATTTCTATAACATAGTTTCCACTTTCCAAATATGAGGTTAGTTGCTGTATATCTGTTTCTCCCTCAATGAAATTCAATTTAGGAAGTATTGATTTTTCTACCCCGTAAATATTGCAAAGAGGTCGATAATCAACACCGAGTTTTACTGGATAAGTTCTGCCATCAACCATACCACTTCGTATAAGGTGATTATCTTCTGTGTATTCGTCTAATACTTCCGTGACCAAACTACCATAATCATAAGTAACACTGACATCATCCAAAGTGTTTTTATAAATTCGACTTCCGTTCAGCACAGGAATATTATTTTCAATATCAGATATGATTTCATTACTAACAGAATCATCTTTAAATCGAAAACCTTGCACATTAGAAAATGTGTTTGGGCTTGCCACAACAAAATCAAATGAGGTAACAGAAGATACATATTTTTTAACATCAACACTATTTCCGATTGCGATTGCACTGTTTAGGAGAATAATGCAGAGTATCATGGATAAGACGATAAATATGGTACGCTTTGAATTTCTTCTTAAATTTCTCCATGCCATTTCTGTTATTCTATTCTTAAACGAAAGACGATTCTTGTTGGCACTATGATAATTGTCTTTTTCATAGTATCTAGTTGCCTCAATGGGCGAAATCGTAGCTGCAATTTTGAATGGTTTCTTTATACTCACCCAAACAGTAATCGCACTAAATATCCCGGCAACGACAAAAATAATAGGATTAAAACTCAAGTTCACAGAAAGATTGTGATACTCGCCTTTCATAAAATTAAGAATCCACGGAAGCATAAGTATTCCTACTATATATCCTAAAATCAACCCAATAGATATAGCAATTATAGACAGCCAAAATGCTTGCTTATAAACAATTCGCTTGATTTGCTTCTCCGTTGTTCCGATTGTTCTTAATAAGCCATATTTCTTTATTTCTTGAACAACAGAAATCTCAAAAATATTGCGAATGAGCAAATAGCCCGTTATTACAAAAATCATAATAAAAAACAGGGCTGCTATTATGGCAATCCAATTTACAGATGTACCAGTGGACGGGCTGGTTCCCCTAATTTGCAAAATAGTTGTCTGTATAGACTGGATCGCTCCAACACATAAAGTCGTTACAGAAGTAAAAAGCATTGATGTTAAAACGATTGCTATTACAGCAACAATATTTCGTAATTTGTTGGCTTTGAAGCTTCTTTGCGCCAGCTTCTTTGTAATGGCGCTGGTGTCATTTTCAAAAGGCCATGTCATAGTTGTATCACCTCCATATTTGATAAGGGTATTGTAAAACCTAAATGTCCGCGAAATGTTACAGCGGCCCAAAAATTTCATTGAAAATCGGGGTGAAATGTTACAACGCTCGGACATTTCAAAAAAATTTACGGCGGGCAGCCGGAAATGGCCGTCCGCCGCATTCTATTTTGTCGGCAGCATAATGGAAAATTCCGAGCCCTTGCCCGGCTCTGAAACCACTTTGATATAGCCGCCTTGCCGCGTTACGATCTCTCGGGCCAGATACAGTCCAATGCCCACGCCCTGCTGTTCGTGTACTTCTTCCTCACGATAAAAGCGCCGGAAGATAGCAGCCTGATTACTTTCGGAAATGCCCTTGCCGGTATCGGCTACTTTGATCTCCACATACATTTCCCACGGTATCACCGACACCGTAATTTTTCCACCTGCCGGAGTATACTTCACCGCATTGTCCAACAGGTTAAAGAGGGCTTCGGATGTCCACTTGCTGTCATGGGAAAAGGTCAAATTCTCCGGGCAGTCCACAGATACAGCGATTTTCTTTTTTTCCGCTGCATACACGATCCCACTCATGGCTTGCGCCACGGTATCAAAGAGGCAGACCGGTTTCTTATTCAACTGGATTACGCCCGTTTCTAACCGTGAGGTTTTCACAAGAGCCTGAAAGAGAAAGTCCAGTTTATCTGTCTGGGTGCGGATTCCACGGATAAAATCGGTACGCTCCGCCTCGGTCATAGGCTTTTCCAGCAGGGTGTCCGTCGCCATTTTCAGATTGCTTACCGGCGTTTTTACCTGATGGGAAATATCCGATACAAGGGTTTGTAACTCCTGCCGTTCCTCGTCCACCCGGCGACGGTTCTCCTGCATGATCTGGTAAAGTCTCGCCAGCCGGTGCCCGATTCTGGCGAGCTGGGTTTCGCTGTCCTCTGGCCGCTGGGGTGCTTCATTTCCGGCGATCATGTGGTCTAAGGTCTGGCACAGGTCAGTGGTAAACTGCGACAGTCGCTTTCCAAACGCCTGCGTCAGTACAAAAATCCCTACAATGGCGCACAGCAGCAGCGCCCCGCCTGTCAGCAGCACCGCAATCTGTTTTGTCACAAGAAAAAGAGCTATGGTGATCCCGGACATGGAGAGGACAAGCTCCATTGCCACCCGGCCAAACAGCCGCTTTACCGAGAGGTTTTGAAACTTCATTTTGCCTCGCCTCCCGTCCATTGATACCCCATGCCGTAAACGGTCTTGATGTAGGGTGCGCCGCCGTCGGCTTCAATCTTGCTGCGAATACGGCTGATGGAGGTTGTCAGGGTGTGTTCGTCCACAAACCGCTCGTCTATATCCCACAGCTTTTCCAAAAGCTGCCCACGGGTCAGCACTTGCCGGGGATTTTTACGAAACAGGTTCAGCATTTTGTACTCCATCGGGGATAGAGTCAGGGGCTTGCCGTTTAAGGAAGCCGTCTGCTCCGAGAAGTCCAGAAACAACCGCCCGTCGTCGTAAATGTCCTTGGCCGGTTTGTGGTGTTCCAGCATGGCGAACATGGCTTTGATTTTCCGCTGCAAGGCCCCAATCACAAAGGGCTTTGTGATGTAGTCCACCGCGCCCACCTCATAACCCCGTATCTGGTCGCTCTCCTGATCGTTGGCGGTCAGGAATATTACGATGGTGTCCGGGTGCTGAGGCTTTATTAGCTTGCACAGCTCAAAGCCGTTCCCGTCCGGCAGGTTGATGTCCAGCAGCACTAAATCAAATTCCCGCTGGCGGATGGCGTCGGCTGCGGTTCTGGCATTTAGGGCAGAAGTCACGCCATAGCCGTCTGCGGTCAGGTTATAGGCCACCATCTTATTCAAAAAACTGTCGTCCTCGACAATTAAAATCTGCTTCATATCCTCACTTCCTTTGCTTTTTGCAGATAGTATAACAGGCAAATGTCCGCGAAATGTTACAGCGGACGGATTTTTCAAAAAAGGGTTTCTTCCTTATTATAAGATAGCCCACTTTACAATACAATGCTCAAACTATGAACAATAAAGTTTAGCAACAATGCGCTTTGCATCATTTCGCCAATCGTCCATGAACTATAAAATGTATATGGGTGATGCAGAATGGCGAAAATTGAGGACTGTCCCGGCTTTGAAACGTTCGGAGCGGATGTCAAGGCAGCTCGAAAGGCAAAACAGCTTTCCCGCAGTGCGCTGGCTGACATGATACATTGTGACAGCCGGTATCTTGCGAACATCGAAAACGAAGGCACGCTGCCCAGCCTGCCGGTGGTGATTCAGTTGATAAAAATTTGCGGCCTGCCGGTGGAGCGGTACTTCAACCCGGAACTCATGCGGGAAGAAAGTGCGGAGCGTCAGAGGGTCAGCCACAAGCTGCAGCTTTGCCCGGAAGAATACTTACCCATCGTAGAAGGTGCCATTGACGGTGCCTTACGAATCCATGAACAGGAAAAAGAGCCCGTGTGTGTCTGATTGTCATGCACGATCATTGAGAGGATGCAAAAGCGTCCTCTTATTTTTTTGCATTTTGCGGGCAAAACGGGGGTGTTGTGGTGTCATAGTAGTGGGGAAAGGTAACGTAGCAAGCATAGGGAGTGTAGCCACTCCCGGCAAAAATGCTTGCTGGGGAGTACCCCAGACCCCGAAGAAACGAGGTGAAACTATGACGAACCGAACCCGAAAAATTGTTCTGCGTGTTCCAGTGACGCCGGAGGAACGGGAACTTATCCGGCAGAAGATGGCTCTGCTGCACACACGGAATTTTTCTGCATACGCCCGGAAGATGCTGATAGACGGATATGTTGTCCACATCGACACCACCGACATCCGGGCGCAGACCGCCGAATTGCAGAAGATTGGCGTCAACGTCAATCAGATCGCGCGGCGGCTGAACAGCATGGGGCCGCTGTACACACAAGATATTGCGGACATCAAAGGAGCGCTGGCACAGATATGGCAGTTACAAAGATACATCCTATCAAGTCAACGCTGAAAAAGGCACTGGACTACATTGAGAATCCAGCCAAGACGGATGAAAAAATGCTGGTGTCCTCCTTTGCCTGCTCCTATGAAACCGCCGACATCGAATTTGAACTGCTGCTATCACAAGCCATGCAGAAAGGCAACAATCTGGCCCACCACCTGATACAGTCTTTTGCGCCGGGAGAAACCACGCCGGAGCAGGCCCACCAGATTGGTCGGCAGCTTGCAGATGAAGTCCTGCAAGGCAAATACCCGTATGTACTGACCACGCACATTGACAAAGGGCACGTCCACAACCACATCATCTTTTGCGCCGTGGACATGGTGAACCAACGAAAGTATGTTTCCAACCGGCAGAGCTATGCCTACATCCGGCGCACCAGCGACCGGCTGTGTAAGGAACATGGCCTGTCCGTGGTAATGCCCGGCCAAGACAGGGGCAAGAGCTATGCCGAGTGGGACGCGCACCGAAAAGGCACGAGCTGGAAGGCGAAGCTGAAAGCTGCCATAGATACCACCATCCCGCAGGCCAAGGATTTTGACGATTTTCTGCGGCTCTTGCAGGAGCAAAGCTATGAGGTCAAGCGTGGCAAGTATGTTTCGTTCCGTGCGCCCGGACAGGGACGGTTCATCCGCTGCAAAACGTTGGGCGAAGCCTACACCGAGGAAGCTATCACCGAGCGCATCAAAGGGCAGTTCGTGGAGCGGAAGCCCAAAGAAACCCGCAAAATTTCTCTGCGGATTGATTTGGAAAACAGCATCAAGGCCCAGCAGTCCGCAGGGTATGAGAAGTGGGCAAAACTCCACAATCTGAAACAGGCGGCCCGGATGCTGAACTTCCTGACCGAGCATGAAATCGAAAGCTACCCGGATTTGGAAAGCCGGGTGGCCGAGATCACCGCCGCCAGCACCGAAGCTGCCGCCGCACTGAAAGCGGCCGAACACCGGCTTGCAGAAATGGCCGTGCTGATAAAGGATGTTACCACCTGTAAGGAGCTGCACTCGTTGGTGCAGGAGTACCAGCGGGCCGCTGACAAAAAGCAGTTCCGGCACAAGCACGAGGGCACCCTGATTCTCTATGAAGCGGCGGCCAAGGCCCTGAAAGAGCAGGGCTTTCAAAAGCGGCCCGACCTCTACGCCCTGAAAGCCGAGTATAAGCAACTGACCGAGCAGAAAGACCAGCTGCAGCGGCGGTACAGCGAAGCCAAACGCCAGATGCAGGAATATGGTACCATCAAGCAGAATGTGGACGGCATCCTGCGGACAACACCGGGAAAAGAGCAGATGCAGGAACGGTAAATCTGCACAAAATATTGTTCGGATTTTTGAACTGCAAACGCTTAGACTGGGTGGCGTTTCCACCCGAAATCATGTAAAATAGAATTAGACAACGAAAGCGAGGAACCCTTTATGGCAGAAGTGAAAGACAATAGCTCCATCCAGCTTTTTGAAGATCAGAAAATCCGTACTGCATGGGATGCAGAAAAGGAAGAATGGTATTTTTCGATTATTGATGTTATTTCTGTTTTAACTGGAACAGCCAATCCACGGCGTTATTGGAGCGACCTTAAGCGTAAGCTGAAAGCTGAGGGGGCAAATGAGTTGTACGAAAAAATCGTACAACTGAAAATGTTGTCCTCTGATGGAAAACGGTACAAGACAGATGTCGCCAACACCGAACAGCTTTTGCGTATCATCCAGTCCATCCCGTCCCCGAAAGCTGAACCGTTCAAGGCATGGCTGGCAATGGTGGGCAAGGAACGCATCGAAGAAACCATCGACCCGGAGCAAGCTATTGACCGTGCGCTTGATACCTATTTGAAGAAAGGCTACTCCGAAGAATGGATTCACCAGCGGCTTTTGGCAATCCGCATCCGCAACGAACTAACGGACGAATGGAAGAAGCGCGGAGTGCAAAAGGGCAAGGAGTACGCCATCCTGACCGATGAAATCTCCCGCGCATGGTCCGGCATGACCACGGGGCAGTACAAGCGGCTGAAAGGTCTAACAAAAGAAAATCTCCGGGATAATATGACCGATTTGGAACTTGTGCTGACCATGCTGGCGGAAGCATCTACCACGGATATTTCCAAGACTGCAAAGCCGCAGACATTTGAAGAAAACAAGCAGGTTGCCAAACGCGGCGGCAAGGTGGCTGGCATTGCGCGGCAGGCTCTTGAAGCGGAAACTGGAAAACCCGTTATCACGGAAAAAAATGCGTTTGACTTCCAGCAGCTTGTGACCGACATTGTAGAAGATGCCGCCGAACTGCCGGAAAATCCCACCGAGAAAAAAGATAAAGACTGATACATAAAAAATAGCCGGACACAGCAACCCCAAGGCCACCGTGTCCGGCTATTTCTGTGTTGACAACCACACATTACTTTGATTGAAAATAATGTGTGGTTGTCAAGCTGGCGGTATTATTCACCCGTAAAATCAAACCTCTGTCCGTCAAAGTCTGCATCGGTCATGCGCTCCAACTTCGCAATGGTGCCTTTTGTCAGTTGCCGCATTTCAGTGTCCATATCCGGCCGGGCGGCCAGCATCCGCGCCATCGTCCGGCGGCGGTCAGAAGTGTGGTACATACAAATCAAATTTTCTTCTTCTACGCTGAAATTCATGCGTCATACCTCCATTTCGTGTTGCTTGCTGCGGGCCGCTGCTTTTTTCGGGCTGGCGGCCTGCTTTGTTTCGGAAAGCTGCTTGCGGACGGAAGTGCGGGGCTTGCAGATGCCCTTGTCCCGGTTTTCGTTTTTGTCAACTAGCGCGTAGATGCCAAAACGGTCTTTCACGCTGGACAGGTGCAGGGACTTGTACGGCAACATTGCAAGCAACTGGTCCGTGTCCCGGCTGGATGCCAGTTTGGTGAAGTAGGGCGATACCTCCACCATAAAATGATTTTTGTCCGGGCTGTTGGGAGCAGCCAGCCGCTTTATGTCTGCCGTGATACGCTGCGCCTCGGCCTCAATCAGCCCGGTATGCAGTGCCGTAAGATGTTCTTTGAAATTACCGGGCCGTGCCGGTTCTCGACTGCGCTGCTCCTGCCGGATGGCCGCTTGCAAAAGTTCCGGGTCAAGGGGCTGCATTTCATACCGCACGAACTCTCCAAAATATTTGTCCGGGCGACTGTCGAAATGCTCTTTCGGGACAATCTCCCGCATCCCGCTTTCGTAGATCAGGCGATTGGCACCCACGGGCAGGGCTGCATCCCGGATATGCTGGAAATGCTGCTGGTAGTCCAGTTCATACAGATTGCCTTGCACGGTTCCGTTGGCCGCACCGGTCAACTCCACTGCATAGGCAAGAATCCTGTCGTGGGTCTGTTCGCCGCAGAATTTCCATGTGTTGTAGGCTTGGGTATCTTTGAGCAGCACGTCTCGTTCCCGGAAACAGAATGTTCCAGAGGGCCGGGACAGCCACAACAGCAGCTTATCTTCCGGCTGGTCGCTGCGGGCGGCCTCCCGCAGCATCTTGATGTCAAAGGCAAAATCGCTCTGATAGTATGCGGTGTTCTGGTGCATGATGGCTTCCAGCGCAGCAATCACGTCCACATTTTCAAACTTCTGCACGGTTTACACCTCCAATTCTTTTGTCTTTTCCCGTGGCGGTATTTGTTTGCTCTGCTCCTTTTTCGCAGCATCCAGCTGTGCCCGGATGGAAGGCTTTTTCGGTTTGTCCGTGCGGGACTTTTTTGCTTTCGGTGCCTTTTCCTCGGCTTTGACTGCGGCGGCAAGGTCTGTCAGAGAAATTTGTTCTCCGGCTTTTGCTTTTGCCTCCAATTCGCCCAGAGATGGTGCATTGTTCAACACACCATCAATCATATTTTCGTTTTGTTCGGTGGAAAGTTCTGCGGTGCGCAGCGGTTTTTCCCGCAAGAACTCTGGCACCTGCTGGAAGCCCACACTGTCGCAGTAGTGGGCGGTGTCCTGCCCATTCTGGTGCAGCACCACCACATCCGAAACAGACAGCGAGTGTCCCTTGAAATCTGCCGGATAGTCCACATTGAATGTGCGGTAGATGTCCTCCAATGTGGTGCCAGCAGCCAGCGGCGCGGCGTATACTTCCGTATAGTTGGCCTTGTCCACGGTCAGTCCTGCGGCTTGCAGGTGGTCGTAAGGCTCAAAACGGTAATCGCGGGTGGAATCTTCATTGCGCAGCTGGTAGATGGAAAAGCTGTCCTGCTGCGGTGCTTCAAAGCCTGCCGCTGCGTATTCCTCTACGGTCATTCTGGCAGCAGCCGCTTCCTGCGCGATCTCGGCCTGCACCTGTGCCTTGTAATCCTGCAAGCTCTGGTCGAAGTCGGATAGCTTGGGCGGTTCCGGCAAGTTGTATTGGCCTTGGTTGAGCATCGAGCGGCAGTCCTGCACATAGGCCACAACAGTGTTGTAATAGGCCGTTTGTTCCGGCGAAATGTTCTGTCCCTCCCGCAAAGCGGCGGTGGCTGCCTGCTCCATGGCCGAAAGATTGCAATGTTGTTTGAGGTACGGGATAAACTCGGTCAGCACCATTTCCCGCTCTGCCTTGTCTTGTTCCCACGCTTCCGGGCCTTTGTTGTGCAGAACAAAATTTTTCCAGTTCTCGTCCTTGGCATAGTATTCGTGGTAGTTCTGGATATGCTGAACCAAAGAACCCTCTCCGTCACCAAAATCCTGCCGTCCCTCGTAGTTGTCGGGTTGGCCGTTCAGGGTAAAATCAATACGGAATGCGGTCTTGTCGTACCAGCCGCCCGTGTAGCCGTCCTTTTCCCGGTCCGTGTGCTGGGCGGTGTCCAGTTCTTCAAAGACGCGGTTTGCCACGGACAGCGGCATGATTTCGCCGTCCTGCAGCTTGTCACTTTCGCTCCAAAGAATTGTGACCGTAGGTTCTGCGGCGGGGTCTGGAATTTTAACGGGTGCGGGAATTTCGTTGGCCTTTTCTGCTGCATCTTGGAATGCCGCCAGCTTGTCGCCCAACAGGACTTCCGACACTGCGGCTGTCTGCCCCAACAGATTAAGCGCTTCCTGCCCGGCATCCGGCAGGGTCAGACCGGGCGCGTCCAACTGCCCGCCGTCCAGAGCTTTATTGTCCGGGTCGTACAGGGTGTAGTCATAGCCGGAATCACAGGTCTGGATGAACAGGATACTGCCGTTATCCAATGCAAATGCGGCCTCCTGTGCAGCGGAAAGGTCTGCTTCCCGCTGCTGGCGCAGTTCTGCCAGATGTTCGTCCAGCGCAGAGATCAGCTCATGGGCCGCGCTGCGGATAATTTCCAGAGAGGCTTTCAGTTCGGCCAGTTCCCGGCCGGAACTCCACCCGGCCACATATCCAAAGGAATACTCGGACGTGTCCAGCCCGTAATGCTGGCAGACGGCATAGGCCACGCTTTCGGCCTGCACCTCGCGGGTGCGGCTGTCCGGGCGGTTGGCCTGTTCCGGGTCGTCTGGGTCGATGGCGTGCAACTTAGCATGGGCAATCTCATGGATGGCTGTCTTGATGGTTTGCAGCTGGCTCATGCCCTCTTGGATGGCAATGCGGTTGTCGAGCAGATGAAAGTAGCCGTGCGCCCCGCCCTCGATGTCCTCAAACCCGATGGGCACCGGAGATGACTGCTCCAACGCCTTGAAAAAATCTTGGTAGTCCTGCACACTGCCGGACAGTTCATTCACGGCAATGGTCGGCAGAGGTTCGCCCTCGGTCTGGCTGACATCGAACACGGACACCACCTTGAAAGCCGGAATCTGCACCGTCTTTTCTTCCGTCAGTGGCTTGCCGTCCTTGTCCAGAATCGGCTTGCCCTGTTCGTCCAGCTTTTCCATCTTCTGCTTCACCTTATACGGCGCAGGGGCAAGGATTTTGATGCCTTTTTCGCCTTTCTTCACGGTGCGGTGGAACGTGTCTTTCCACTTGTTGAAGCCGGCCACCAGCTGCCCGCCCTGCATGGCGATCAGCAAGGTGTTGTTGAAGCTGTAATTGTGGAATTTTGCCATCGTGGTGAGGTAGGCTTTGTAGCGGTCGCTGTCGAACAACTGCTGAATGCCTGTTTCCAGCCGGTCCGTGATTTCTTTCATGCGTTCTGCGCTGTCCTTGCCGTTCAGGATGATGGGGATAACTTTCTGCGGTTCCGTTTCAGGCTGAACAGGCGGCGGGATGTTGGCCGCATCCCGCAGAACTTCCGGCGCGGGAAAGGACAGCACCCGGTATTCCTCCGGCACGGGCTGGCCCTCGTGGACTTTCTGCCACGCGTCCCCGCTTTTGACAAGGTAGCCGTACTGGGTGAACGCACCCTGTTCCTGCTGAGCCACATACCGGCCAAACTGTGCCGTGTCGATGCCGCCTTTCCATTCTTCCGGCATATCCACCATGCCGGAGCGATTCAGGTAGTAATCTCCTAGCTGGGCAGGCCCGTGCACATCCGGCAGATGCACATAGTAGTCCACGTTTTCGGGAAAGTCGGTGATTCTCCCGATGCTGAAAAGCTCACTCTGCGGAGCTTGCAAGGCGGCGTTCAGTTCTGCGCGTTCCCCGGTAGAGAGTGTTTCCAGTCGTGATGCCAGAAAGTTCAGTTCGTCCACATTGGATGCCAGCACCATGTTGTAGGGGATGGCAAAACGCTTTTCTTCCTCGGCAAAATAGCCGGAAATGAAAAGGCCCTGCGGGTTATCGGACGAAATGTCGATTTGCCGCAGAGCCGCTTGTACCTGTTCGGTTGTGGTGGGAAGGTCCAGCCAGACACCATCCCTGCTTTGCTGCCGATTTTGCAGCTGGATGGAAAATAATTCGCTCATTTGGTCACACTCCTTTTTTTGCTATCCTACGGATAGAGAGAGCCGGTTATGGCAAAATGAATGCTTCACCTTACCATAACCGGCCCTCGTATTTTTGCCTTACTCTTTGCGCTCTACCCGGTAATTGACGTACTTGTCTCCCGTATCTGCCAGAAGCACCGTTGCATCATAGGTTTTGCCTGTTTTCTCGGAGTAGAGGCCCTTGACCTTTGCCTTACCGTTTTTGAGCAGAGCAGCGGCAATCTTCGGTGTGAACGCCTTTTTGCGCTGCTCAAAGAAGCGGTCATTCTTCCACATCACGAACTGACAGCTACGATTCCCGCAGTAGAAGTTTTTCTTGCCCTCATAGACGTTTTCACTGCACCGGGGACACTTGCCGATAATAACCCGTTCCGACTGGAACAGGTTTTGCTTATCTGCACTGATACAAGAATAGGTCTTGACCAGCTGGCGCACCTGCGCTTCAATTTCGGCCATGAACTCGTCCGCGTCTGCATTGCCCTTGGCAATCTCGGTCAGGCGATTTTCCCATTCGGCGGTCAGGACGGGAGAGGTCAGGCTTTCCGGCAGAACCACCGCCAGATTGATGCCGTCCTTGGTGGGGACAAGCTGTTTGCCCTTGCGCTGCACAAAGCCCATTTGCACCAGCTTTTCCAGAATCGCCGCACGGGTGGCCGGAGTACCCAGCCCCTTGCGTTCCGCTTCCTCCGGCATATCCTCGGCCCCGGCCCGCTCCA
The DNA here is from genome assembly GCF_023347235.1 of Faecalibacterium sp. I4-1-79. Classification (GTDB taxonomy): domain Bacteria; phylum Bacillota; class Clostridia; order Oscillospirales; family Ruminococcaceae; genus Faecalibacterium; species Faecalibacterium tardum. The sequence continues at coordinate 1,418,416 of NZ_CP094467.1, forward strand.
TTGCTGACAGGAGCGTATCTTCGGTGTAGGCTTTCGGCGGGGATGTGAAGTGTTCCGATACGGTAGAAGTTACGCGGAAACTCTGCCCCTCGGCCAGTTCCGGCAGGGTGTTCAGGGCTTCCGTTTCTTCTTCGCCGTCTGCTTTCATGGTGGAGCGGAACCGTTGGTCGATCTCTTTCCATCCGGGGACAAGCACCGTTTTTCCCTTGGCGGTGAACTCGTTCCCTGCACAGGAGAACACGGCGGTCACTGTTTCGTACTCGTGGGGTGCGGCCACCGCACAGAGCAGTTTGGAGCAGACAAGGTTCATCAGCTTGCACTCACTTTCCGCAAGGCCGGTGAAGCCCTGTTTTACAAATTCGGCCGTGGGAAGGATGGCGTGGTGGTCCGATACCTTTTTGCTGTTCAGAATCCGGCCCACTTCCGGGGTCAAGTCAAGCTCTTGGGCAAAGGGCAGCAGCTCCAGCAGGTCAAACACAAGATGTTGTGCTGTCTGGCCCATGTCCTCGGTCAGATATTGGCTGTCCGTGCGGGGATAGGTCAGCAGTCTCTTCTCGTAAAGTTGCTGGGCATAATCAAGGGTCTGCTTTGCCGTAAATCCGAACAGGCGGTTTGCCTCCCGCTGCAAGGTGGTCAGGTCATAGGGCTTGGGCGGCTGTTCTGTCTTTTTCTCCCGTTTGACAGAAGTACAAACGGGAGTTGTGCCTGTGCATTTTTCTTTGAGAGAATTTGCGGTTTCTGCATCCGAAATGCGCCCACTGTCTGCTTTCAAGCTGCCGGACTGGATGCCGACTGTGTAATACTTTTCTTTTTGGAAGCGCAGAATTTTTGCATCCCGGTCCACCAGCATTTTCAGTGTCGGGGTCTGCACCCGGCCTACCGTCAGGGTTTTGTGATACAGCACCGAAAACAGCCGTGTTGCATTGATGCCCACCAGCCAATCCGCCTTTGCACGGCAGAGGGCCGATTGATACAGAGCATCATAATCCGAATCCGGGCGCAGGTTTGCAAAGCCCTCCCGGATGGCTGCATCCTCCATGCTGGAAATCCAGAGCCGCTTTACGGGTTTCGTGCAGCCGGCCATTTGGTAGACGAAACGGAAAATCAGTTCTCCCTCCCGGCCTGCGTCGGTTGCGGCGGTCACACTGTCCACATCCGGGCGGTTGAGCAGGGCACGCAGAACTTCAAACTGCGGTTTCTTTTCGTCCGGGACAATGAACTGCCACGGCTGGGGCAGGATGGGCAAATCTTCATACTTCCACTTGCAGTATTTTTCATCGTACTGGCCCGCCTCGGCAAAGGACACCAGATGCCCGATGCACCAGCTGACCAGATACCCGCCGCCCTGCCAGTAGCCGTTTTGCTTTTCAGTGGCCCCGATCACGGCGGCGATGCTGCGGGCTACACTGGGCTTTTCGGCAATTACCAGCTGAACGCTCATGTTTCGTCCTCCTGTCCATCCTCCGAATGAATCTCGATTTCAGCAGGTTCCTCGTCTGCATCCTCGTCCTCGCCAAAATCGTATTCGTCCAGATCATCGTGCCCGGTGGTATCGGCCTTGGGCTTGCGGAACTTGAAATAATAGAGTGCTGCACCGCCGCCCGATAGAGCCAGCACCAGCAAGATAATCAGACTGCCCATGTTGGACTTCGACTTTTCCTCTGGCGTTTCAGTGTCAGTTTTCACCGCTTCCGGGGCCGTGCAGTTGCGCAGGCTCTTTTCACACAAGGGGCAGTTTTCGTTGACGTTTCCGGCCTCACATTTCACCGTGCAGGTGCAGACCTCGGCGGTCTGCGGTTCTTCATCCAGCAGGGCCAGCAAGTCGGCATCGTCCACTTGGTTCAGGAAGTGAACGGACGTTTCCTTGTCCTCGTTGGCGCGGTCAATCAGAATGTAAAAATAATTCCCGGCTTTGGTGGTCACGGTGATAAGCTGCTTGTCGCCGTAGAAATCGTCCACCAGTGTTGCGTTGCCTTTGGGTGTGATGGGCACACCCTCCGGCTCCATGCCGTCCGTAGTGGGTTCTTCTTCGATAATCTCCGGCAGAGGTTCCGGGGCAGGGTCAGTACCGCTTGCGAAAGCGGGCATGGAAAAGGAGCAGAGGCAGAGCAGGATAGCCAGCAGTCCGGCAGCGAAACGGTTCCAGTTGTCAGGTTTCATCGGCGGCATCCTCCTGTTTGTGGTACGGGGTGACGGTAGGAGCGGCGTTCAGCGCACCGCTGCGCAGGAAGGCCGCAAACTCGTCCGGCTTCATATTCATGCTGCGCACCAACTGAATGATCTGCAAATTTTCCTGTTCGGTCTTTTCAGCTTCCAGTTCTTTCAACTGCTGATGGTATTCGCTGATTTTTTCTTTGAGCCGTTCAATGTCGCGCTCAATGCGGGAAAGTCTTTTTGCCATACAAAATCCTTTCTGGCGTCACGGTAAACGCCCATAGCTGTAAAAATGTTCTTGCCAATATTTCGAGTTGAGGTTTGTGTAAGAGATCGGGTCGCCGCAGTGCAGCATGATGGAATTGCCCACATAGATACCGCAATGGCTCACGCCGGGGGTATCGTAGGTTCCCTTGAAAAACACAAGGTCGCCCGGTTTGACCTGCGCCGTCGAAACAGGAGTACAGAGGTTGTAAAGGCCCTGTGCGGTCTGGCGGCCCACATTCCAGCCGGAGTGATTCAGCACCCACGAAATGTAGCCGCTGCAATCAAAGCTGGTGCTGGGCGAACTGCCGCCCCACACATACGGGTAGCCGATGTACTTGGTGGCTTCCTCCATCATGGCGGCAAACTTATCATCTTTGAGGGCTTCCGGGGGAATGTCGTAATAGGTGGGCTGCTTGATGGTGGACGCATTGGGGTACTGTGCCTGCCCGAACAAATCCGGCCGGTTGCCCAGCGTGCGCATATAGAGCGAATAAGCACTGAGTTGTTCTTCGGTCAGCACTTCCACGGGCAAATGGGACAAATCCTTGTTTTTCAACTTGACCGTGCAGATGTAGTATTCATACGGTTCTTGGTAGGTGATAACTTGCGGCACACCATACGGGCCAATAATGACCATCATTTTTGTACGGTAGCGTATCTGCATGGTCACGGTCTCGGTCAGGATGTATTGCTTTTCAAAGAGCATTTCAAGTTCGCCCTGCACCTCGGCCAGTGTGAACACGCCGTCATGCAGCGCGGACAAAATCGAGATCAGCACATAGGGGTCATGCTCGATTTCATCCAGATAAAAATGATACTCGTCATAGTTGTGGGTGGCCTCGTAGGTGTCGAGATACCGTTGCAGCTTTTGTTCCAGCTTGGCATAAGCCTTCTCTGCACCCAGCATATCCTTGTCCTTGGAAAAATAAGAAGATGCCGTCACGCCGGTTCCAGCGGTGCCCGCCATCACGGTGCAGGACTGCAAACCCGTTATCAAGAGCAGAGCCAGCAGACCGAACACCGCCACGATCAGAATGGTTTTCCAGTTCCGGGCCGCAAATTCGGCTACCCGTTCGCCGCCCTCGGCCGCCAGCTTCGTTACCCGGAAACCGTTCTCTGCGGTGGCGGCTGCACCCTGCGCGGCGGCTTGTCCGGCCTGCCGTGCAGCTTTGGCATACTGCTGTTTGATACGCCGTTTCTGCCACATCCGGGAAATGGGGTTGCTGGCCGCCTGTGCAATTTGCGGATTGTCCCGCAAGGATTTCTGGTAAAAGTATTCTGCATTGGCAGACATGAGCTGACGCTCTGCCTTTTCCACGGCCTTGTAGGGCTTCATCTTGTGGTGCCGGATGCCGCTGCGGATGGCTTTGGCGGTCTGACGCTCCACCAGTTCTTCACCTTTGTGGCCACCCTCCACGCCCACATTTTCGTGTTCGACCTCGTGGATTTTTCCGTGAGCGAACAGCAATGCTTCCGACAGCGGCCGACTGGCCGGGTTTGGTTTCAGGCTGGGTGGGCCTTTGTCCTGCTACTCAAAACGCAAGGTGGATTTTGCCTTGCCGCTGGCTGCATCATAGACTTTTTCTTTGACCGGGACACGCTTTTTCGGCAAAGCGGCGCGGGCTGCATCCAGTTTGTCGGCTTTCGCTCCCGCCTTTTGGATATACGGCTGCAACGCCGGGTCTGCCCGTTCTTCCTCGGTCAATTCCAAACGGGCAGCGGAACGGTGCAGGCCATCTTCGCTTTCGGCGGTGGCTGCGGTTTCTGCGGCTTTTTTCGCTTTCTTTTTATTTTTATGACCGTCCTTGATGTCCTCGGCCCGTTCCAGAATTTTTTCGGCCTTGCCCTCGGCATCCGTAGAATAATCCTGTTCCGCCTCCCGGCTGGAAACGTTCTCCACAGTGCCGTCCGCCTGATTTTCCACCACCAGACCGTCACGGGTCATGGTCTGGGTGACTTTGGCTTTTGCCTGCAATTCTTTCAAAGTTCTTCACCTCCCATCGGACAGCGGCCCGTTTCAATGTCAGCAATGTATTTGAGAATCGGGAATACCTGCGGCGGCGAAACTGCATTGCCCAGTGTTTTCATCCGCTTGCTGCGGTTCGGCACATCTTCGGTCAGGCGCGGGATGTCGGCGGGTTCTTCGGCCCAAAGGGAATGTCCGTCCATTTGCGCGGGAAACCCATCAGCCACTCTACCCAGTCCGGGTTGAGGTAGGGCTTTTCCAGTGTGGTGGGGGTCATCCGGTAGACCACATGAGAGAGCCGCGCCGTCCATGCTTTGCCATCCTTGTTCATCTTGCGATAGCTGCCATTCGCAGAGATTTGGATGTCCAGCCCCTTGCCCACATCCCCGGTGTCGCTGGCAAGGGGTGTGGGAAGCAGCGGAGCCGATGATGAATACCCGTTTCCGTTCGTGCCACGCGCCAACGGCAGCAGCAGGTAATACGAAAACCCGAACATCGTAACCTGCCTGCTCCAAGTCAATGAGCGTTTTGTCGAGCCCCATACGGAGGAAGCCAGCAACATTTTCTCCAAGCACCCAACGGGGCTGCAATTCCCGGATGACCCGCAGCATTTCGGGCCAGAGGTAGCGTTCATCGTGGAAGCCGCGCTGCCGCCCTGCGGTGGAGAACGGCTGGCACGGGAAACCACCTGAAATGAGGGTGATGGTGTGAAGTCCTGTTTTTTCAAAGAAAGCCTCCTTTGTTACGGTGGTGATGTCCTGAAAGCGGGGCACCTCCGGCCAGTGGCTTGCCAGCACAGCGGCAGGAAACGCTGCCCACTCGCATTGACAGACAGAGGTAAACCCCGCTGCTTCTGCGGCAAGGTCAATGCCGCCGATGCCGGAAAACAAGCTGAAATGCGTTAAGTTCATAGCTCCACCACCTCGCTGAGCCGGGTGGTCATGATCTTATAGAGCTGGGTGTTTTTCGGGATGGGGTTTGAGAACGGCAACACCGCGTTCTCAAAAATCAGCAGTCCTTCGCCTGGTTCCGAATTGTCGATGTACTTCTGCTGGTCTGCGGAGAGGTTCAGCCGTTCCGAAAGGATTTTGCGGTCGCCGGATGCCTGATTCAGCAGCGTGATGAAGTCACTGTTTTCCAGAATGTTCTCGATCTCCGGGGAAGAAAGAAGGTCCTTCACATTCTGGGTGGCCCCTGTGGGCACGCCGCCCCATTTGCGAAAGCGTTTCCAAATCTCGGCACTGTATGCGGCGGTCTGTTCCTCTTTCAGCAAGAGGTGGAACTCGTCTGCAAAATACCATGTAGCCCGGCCTTGGCTGCGGTTCTGGGTGACGCGGCCCCATATCTGGTCTTGGATAATGAGCATCCCTAATTTTTTTAACTGTTTGCCCAACTCTTTGATGTCAAAGGCCACAAGCCGGTTGTGGATGTCCACATTCGTTTTGTGATTAAAAACATTCAGCGAGCCGGACACATACAGGTCTAATGCCTGCGCCACCCGGTCCGCTTCCGGCAAGTGCTGGTCGAGCAGGGCTTGGTGAAGGTCAGACAAAATCGGCATATTCTCCGGGCAGGGGTTCGCCAGATAGGGACGGTAGATGGCTTTCACGGCACGGTCTATCACGGTGCGTTCAATCGCTTCCAGACCTGTTTTACCGCCCATGACCAGTTCACAGAACGACAGCACAAAATCCGATTTTAGGGCCAAAGGGCTGTCATCTTCGGAGTAGTTCAGGTTGATGTCCAAAGGATTTACATAGTCCTTGCTGGTGGGCGAAAGTTTGATGACCTGCCCATGCAGCCGCTTGACCAGCGGATAATACTCGGCCTCTGGGTCTGAAATGAAAATATCGTCAGCAGTCGTTAAAAACACACTGACGATTTCGGACTTGCAGCTCATGGATTTGCCGCTGCCGGGCGTGCCCAGCTTCAAGCCGTTGGGACACCGGGCCTGCTTGCGGTCCAGCATGATTATGTTGTGGGATTTTGCGTTGATTCCGTAGTACATGGCCGCACCGCTCTGGAAAAGCTCCTGCGTGACAAAGGGCACGAACACCGCCACGTTGGAGGTGGTAAGGCTGCGCTGAATCCTTATCTGGTTGATGCCCAGCGGAAGGCTGGACACAAGGCCCTGCTCCTGCTGGTAGTCCAGCCGGACAAGGGAGCAGTTGTACTTCTGGGCCACACCTGCCGCTTGGAACACATCGTTGCCCAGCTTTTGCTTGGTGTCGGCCACATTCAGCACTAAAAAAGTCAGCATGAACAATCGCTCATTTCTTGTTTGCAGTTTGTTCAGCAGCTTTTTGGCGTCCTCGCCGTAGGTGGCAAGGTCGCTGGGGAGGATATCCATGTCGTACCCGGAACGGACAGCCTTTTTCTGTTCCTGAATCTTCATAGCATCAAGGTCTGTGATTTTTCGCTTGATGGTTTTAATGGCCTCGGTCTGGTCGATGGCCTGCACATGGAGATTGACGAGAATGCCACTTTCGGTTTTGAGAAAGTCGGCCAGCATTTCGTCTGAAAGTTCCGGCGCAAGGATTTGTAAAAAACTCACAGCTCCATACTTGCCGCCCAAACCAAAGGTTTTGGCCGTACCGAAACAGAGGGAGGACGGGGCCACAAAATCCTTAGTGGACAGGCCGGAGGGCGCCAGCCAGTCCCAGTCAAAGCGGAACGGTTCCCCGTCCGGGTGGAAGATGCCGTGCAGCACCTCCAAACGCGCCTGTCCGTCCATGACGTGCGCCACGCAGCCCATGGTCTTGAAATAGCCCAGCAGGTCAAGACCAATGCGGGTCAGCCGCGCCCGTGCGGTTTTTAGATTGTCTGCCTCGATGGTGAAGGTCAGGTACTTGGTTTTGACAATGCCGTTGTTTCCGCTGGCAAGCTGCTTTTGCAGGATGGCGGTGTACTCGGCGCGGATGTCGTCAAAATCATCCCCCTGCGGTGCGATCTCAAAACTTTTTGCGTACTGCACCGGGTCAACCTTGCGATTGAGAAACGAAAGCTGCACATGGATGGAGGCATCCACATAGTTGTACAGGTCGCACAGGTGTTCAAAGATGGCGGTCCTCGTTTCCGGCTGGGCCAGCTGATAGCTGATGTCCTCAAAGGCAATGCACTTGGAGAACGTGCGTCGGTCAATGCGGCACACACCGTCCGGGTAGATGGCCTCATACGGGATGGTGGCCTGTGCCGTGCGGGGCTTGCCGTCACCCTTGTACTTGCGGAGAACGGCATCAATTTCTTTTTTCTGGGCGCGGGTGAGCTTTTTGGGCTTTTCGGTTTCGCGGGGTATCGTTTTTCTGGACAATGGCCTTTACCTCCTGTTCCATTTGGTATTGCCGCACAAGGGCGGCGTAAGCATTGTTGGTCTGATAGGGCCTTTCCTTGGGACGAATAAAGCAGCACTGAATCATTTGCTGAATCACCACTTCAAGGGGCTGGCCGTGCCGCTCGAACAGAGCGAACAGCAGCCCCGGCAGCATGGCAAAAATCATCAGCAGGGCCGCCGCGCTGTTGGAAAGATAGTCCCGGGTCAAAAAATAAAGCGGCCCGCCCGTGAGGAGCGCGCCGCCGAAGCAGACCAGCTGCCGCTTGGTCAGCCCGAATAAGACTTTGGATTTTACATGGGTCAAATCTTTGGGAACGGTCACATACGCCATACGTTTTTCCTTTCTCGGCCTTAGTGGGCACCAAACACCGACTTGCTGATGCTGCCGGTCTTGAACAGACAGAAACAGAGTAGCACGGTGTAGCCCATGCAGCCCCAGATGGCCCCGGCAATGTCCGCTGCACCTGAAATGTTGCGTATCAGCACCGCATAGATGCCCACGACAATCATAATCAGGAACGCTTGGAAGCCTAACGCCAAAAGCGATTTCAAATAGTTCTGCCCGGTGCTGCGCCACTCGCTGCTGCCCATGGTCGCCAGCGGGATAGGCCCCAGTGCGGTCACAACGTAAATCTCAATCATGCGGCCGTAGGTCACAAGGAAGATGCAGATGGACAGGATGTTCATGGTCAGGCCCACCACAAGGGTCTGGAACCACAGGCTGAGCAGACTGCCGATGGTCATGCTTTCTAGCTGAAATTCCAGTCCGGGTATCAGGCGGTCAAAGTGGATGGATGTTTCGCCGATGATAACGCCGGAACTTTGGTTGACAACGCTCTGGGTGGCATCGAACACACCCATAACGATATTCCATGTGTTGCTGACAATGAGGATGGCAAAAGCAGACTTGAAAATCCAGCGGAAGAACATGGAGGTGTCAAAGTCGTGCATATTGTTCTTTTCGGTAATCATCTGGATAAGCTCATGGCACATCACAAGGGCAAGGATGGCCGCTGCAATGGGCAGCACCACCGTTTCGGAAAGACTGCGCAGCATATTGAAAATGCCGCTGTTCCATGCCTGCGGGGTAGAACCAACGTCCGAAGCGATTTCGCCCACCTTGGCGTTCACGTTGTCGAACAGGCCGGAGAGGTTGCCCGTGATGCCATCTATCAAAATGCCTTTTATCCATTTCTCGATGATCTCACTAATCAAGCAAAGATACCTCCTTTCCCGCGCCCTCCCATGTGAGCGGGAGAGCGCGGTGGGGTCTCAAAGGTGGATGTACGGATAAGTTGAGGTTAGCCCAGCAGCCCGGACAGCAGCGGGACAAGGGTCACGCCGATCAGGGCAACGCCGCCGCCCGCGACCAGCTGTTTTATCCCCAATTAGGTGTAAAACTCTGCTCGATGGCGGGCGGCGGCGTACAAAAAATCTATATGGTATTTTTTAAGAGAACCGTCCCGGCGGGACAGGTCAGGCAGTGACCTGTTCCACCTCCGGGATGGGTTTGAGATTAAAATGAATTTCGATAGAAATGTGTCTTGTTTTATCTTCGTCAATGCGCTCATGCACGACGATTTCTTTGATTAAGCGGTTGAGGGTGGCTGCGTCCAGCTCTGTGATGTTGGCGTATTCCTGAATGGCTTCCACCCATTGTTTTGCGTCATTGGCAAGCTGGACTTCATCGGACAGCCGCTTTCTGCCCTCGGACACTTTTGTTTTAAGCTCCGTCTGCTCGGTCTGTGTCTTTTCCAGCATGGTGTTGAAATTCTGCTCACTGATACGCCCTGCAATCATATCCTCATAAAGCCGCATGACCATTTTGTCCAGAACCTCAATCCGTTCCTCGTCCCTTGTAAGGGAGCGTTCCATTGCTTCCCGCTGTTCCCGCTGCTCGGCTTCACAGGTATTGGTCAGGCGGTCAGCAACCGCTTCCCCGTCCATCAGGGCAGCTCTGGCACATTCCCGGATTTTCCGCAGCACATGGCTGTAAAGGGTGTCATAGTCAATCCGGTGCTGGGTGCAGTGGTTCTTTCCAAAGGCATTGTAGGTCTTGCAGGAGTAAATCCGCTGGGGATGTTTTGCGTTTGTGTAGCGTATCGTCAGCGACTTCCCACACTCGCCGCATTTTATCAGTCCGGCAAACAGGCTGATTTCATTGGTCTGCCCCGGACGCTGGCGGGATTTCAGCTTGTTCTGCACAATATCAAAGCTCATGCGGTCAATCAGCGGTTCGTGCTGTCCCTCAACCACAACCCAGTCCTCCGGTTTCTTTTCCCCAATCGTGCCGATTTTGAAGCGGTAGTCTTTTTTCTGGGAAGCAATCGCCCCGGTGTAGACGGGATTCATCAAAAGGTCTTTGATAACGGAGAAGTCCCACATATACCGCCCGTTTTCCGGGTCTTTCTTTTCCCATTTGGTGCGGGTATTGCGAAGCCCCCGTTCCCGGTTCCACCATGTGGGGCAGGGGATTTTTTCTTCCTCCAGCCGTCTGCGGATATAGTTCGGACCATGACCGTTTAGGGCATATCCGAAAATCAGCCGCACAATCGGGGCGGTTTCCTCGTCAATGAGCAGATGGTTTTTGTCCTCCGGGTCTTTCCGATACCCAAACGGGGCAAGACACCCGGTAAACTGTCCTTTCTGCGCTTTCAGAAGATAAGAGGAATGGACTTTCTTGGAAATATCCTTGCTGTACATCTCGTTCAGGATATTCTTGAACGGGGCAATGTCGTTGTTATCCCGTAAGGTGTCGATACCGTCATTCATGGCGATATAGCGCACCCCGTTTCTTGGGAAAAAGTCCTCAATCAAATGCCCGGTTTGCAGATAGTTACGCCCCAGTCGGCTGAGGTCTTTCGTGATAACAAGGTTGATTTGCCTGCGCTCAATGGATCTCAACATTCTCTGTAAATCAGGACGCTCCATATTAAGACCTGTGAAGCCATCGTCCTGATAGACTGCCACAACCTCCCATCCCTGCTTTTCGCAGTATTTTTCCAGCATATCACGCTGGTTTGCGATACTGGCACTTTCGCCTTGCAGGTCATCGTCCTTTGACAGTCTGCAATAGACCGCTGCACGATAGCCCCCGGCAAGTGCCGAACCGATTGTTCTGTATTCCATTTCGTTCATCATAGCCATTTACCCACACAATCCAGACGGTATCCGGCTCTTTTGAACCTCATCTTCATTATACTTCAATTCTTTCTTTTTAGCAAGATATTCTTTTGTATTTGTCTTGCCGTATTTCTGGGAAATCAGGCTGACGAACACATCGGTGGCGTCCAGCTCCCCGTCAAATACAGTGGTCACATGAATCTCTGTTTTGTTTTTTGCCATAGGCAGTTATCCTCCATACATGAAAATAGCCAGACAGAGGGTGTCGGCAACGAAGTCCGGCAACGGGCTTCAAAAGACCTTGCAAACAATCTCAATCTGGCGGTGGTTACTATTTATACTTTTCTTTTATTTTTCTGTTGTTTTGGTTGTCATAGGGGAGAAAAGCCCGCAGTTATGGGTTTTTCCCCGGCAACCGGCTCGGCAACGGGATAGCAACGAAGTCGGCAACGGGCTGTCATTTTCAGAATGGAAGCTCCATCTGCTCCGTGACCTCCACAAAACCGTCCATAGATTTTTCGGGCGGGTTGTCGGTGTCCGTTGCCGGGATTTCACGCTCCCAGCCCTTTTGTCTGCCATATTCCGCAAACATTCTTGGATTGGAAAAGTAGTTCCACCCGGTAATGCACTGGTTCATTATCTCGTTGATTTCCCGGATTTCCCATTGCTTCGGCTCGTCAAAGGTGTGATTTAAGGCTTCCTTGTAGAGCTGCTTGGAACAGACCGTTTCCCCGGTGTACTTATCAAGGTAAGCCTGTATCATCCCGGCTTTGGTGTCCTCCGGCATAAAATCCCGCTGGTGTTCTTTGAGATACCGCTGCATGGCTGGGCTGAATGACAGCTTGTACCTGCCGCTTCGGTAAATCTCCATTGCTTCCGCCCACATCTGGCTGATATAGGCTCTGGAAGCGGCTTCGTCCTCCAAAATGTGAACCTCGGCTTGCTCCGGGTACACCATGACCGGGATAAATCGGCGGTTGCCGGAACGGTCAAGGGGGAGAAAGTCAAGGGCGTTGGAAGTACCGCCGAACACGCACTGACGGGGACGGTCTGCCGGGTGGGTTTCATAGGGTATCTTATAAACCTCTTTCTGTCGGCTTAGAAAAGACTTGATTTCCTCAATGCTCTTGGCATTGGCGGTTGCCATCATTTCCGACATTTCAATTATCCAGTGACCTTGCAGCTTGCGGTACACGTTATCATCGTCCAGCTTCCGCAAATCATCGGAAAACCACTCGTCCCGGACTGCCAGCAGACGGAAGAAGGTGGACTTGCCAGCCCCCTGACCGCCTACCAGACACAGCATGATTTCAAACTTGCTTCCGGGCTTAAATGCCCTTGTAATCGCCCCCAAAAGAAACAGCTTTAGGGCTTCATAGGTGTAATCGTCCACATCCGCCCCCAGAAAGTGCCGCAGACAGAAGCGGATGCGCTCCGTCCCGTCCCATGCAAGGCTGTTCAGAAAATCCCGGATGGGGTGGTACTTATTCTCATTCGCCACAATCCCGATGGCGGTTTCAATCTTTTTCTCACTGGTCAGCCCGTAGGTTTCCTCCAGATAGAGAAGCAGATACTTCATGTCTGTATCGGTCAGGGCTGTGCTTTCTCTGTGAAAACCGATGGGCTTTATGATGTCCTTTCGGTCGGTCAGGATGTTATAGGCGATTGCCCCGGCAAGCACCGGGTCACGCTGGAATACGGTCAGGCAGTTCCGTATGCTCTGGCGGACACCGCCTTTCTCGGTGGTTTCCAGAGTTGCCTTTACTTCCTCAACGCTCTGGGGCGGCTGCATGGCGTTCATGGTGTTTTTTAGTTCTTGCTGCGTCTGCGGCGGCAAGCTCTGCCATTCGCTGTTCAAGCTGTATCACATCCTTTCCATGTTCCGTAATCAGTGAAGCGATTTCCTCCGTATCCCCAAACAGCAGCACATCCAGCAGATATTCCACATGGGCTTGCTTCTGCAAGGCTTCCACGAACCGGGGATGAAACGCTTCCTCCGGGGAGTGCGGGGCATAGTCGGTTTTCCATACCCGTAAGAGGTGTAGATAATCGGCAAGGACACGGAAGCAATGTGCCTTTGCTTCCCGGAACTGTTCTTCCGGGGATTTCTGCCGGGGCTTGGGCTTCCTTGCCCTGCCCGGTGGCTTCCAGTCCTCATAGGCAAGCCCGAAGTCACTCGCCAACTGTGCGGCGGCTTCCTTTTTCCCCAGCCCGTACAGGGCAGCTACAAAATCAATCACATCCCCATCTGCACCACATCCGAAGCAGTGGAAACGCTTGTCCAGCTTCATGCTGGGGGTCTTATCGTTGTGGAACGGGCAGCAAGCCATCCCGTTTCTGTTTACCCGGATTCCGTAATGCTCCGCAGCCTGTCTTGTCGTAACGGACTGCTTCACAGCTTCAAATACATTCAAATCAATTCCTCCTTGTAAAAAAGAACAGGCACTTATCATTCTCAATCTGAAAATGGCAAGTGCCTGTTAAAGTTCCATATCCTGTTGTTTGTGTTTCGTCTGCGCCGGGGCGTTTTTCTGTGCTCTCTTCTCGTCAGCCTTATCCTGCAAGACTTCTTTGAGGGGCTGCTTCTTGGGCGGCTCTTTGCTTTCCTCTGTGCCGGGTGTGGCTTTCCGTACCCAGTAGCGGATGTCCCACAGCTTCTTCAAATCTTCCTGCACCTCGGTCAACGGTACTTTCAAGTCTGCGATTTCGTCCACAAGCTTCGCCTGTTCCTGCAAAAGCTCCTTTTTCGTGCTGTCCTTATCGTCCGGGTGCTTGGCAAGGTAGGCACTGGCTTTCTCAAACCGGGCAACCTCCGGGTGTTCCAGCTTGAATTTTTCCTTAGTTTTCTTGAAAAATATCTTCTGGTATTTCTCATAAACGGGCTTACATTCCTTACAGTCCGTCCGGGCGGCAAGGATAGCGTCAATCACGTTGCTGCGGGTTTCCTTTGGCTTCATCTGCTTTCGGTAGTCGGCGGCAGATTTCCCGGACGTTTCTATAAAGTTTTCCAAATCCTCCACGGTGGAAAGTCCCTTTCTCTGGAGATAGGACAGGGCTTCGCTGACTGCCTTTAAGTCTTTGGAAGTCCCCCGGCTTTGTCCCGCCCGTGTCCAGCTGCTCCGTTCTGCCTTTCGTATCTCCATATACTTCATCAGCAGATTGGGAAGAAAGACCGCTTCCTCCGCAGCTTTTTGGGCAAGCAGTTCATTCCGCTTTTCGCTAAGCTCCGCAATCCAGCCTTTGAGATTTTTAATAAGCTGCCGGATGGACTTCATCAAACTATTGGCGGCTTTGATTTCTCGGTTCAGGTTGCCGATGTTCGTCTGAATCCCACGCTTTTCCATCTGCCGGACAGCAGCCCCTTCATGGACGGTAGGGATAATATCAAGCCCCTGTCTTTCGTAAGAACGGAGATCTACTCGTTCCGGGCGGTTGTTGGCTTCCAGATAGCGGTTTTGGATGACCTCCCATTCATGCCGCCAGATTTCGCCATATTTGCGGTCGTTCCAGTCAACCGTATCTTCCTTGTGGCTTTTCCACCTGCCGGACGGGAGCTTGATTCGTTCCCCGTTCTTATCAAGTTCATAGACCTTGCGGCTCTTGGGAAGCCATTTCCCACGCTCATCCATTGCCCGCATGGTCAGCATGACATGGGCGTGTGGGTTTCCGTCCCCTTTGTCATGGATGGCAAAATCCACGCACATTCCTTTGGAAACAAACTGCTGGCGGCAGAAATCCCGTACAAGGGCGGCGTACTGGTCGGGCGGTATCTCTCTGGGAATGGAAAGCACCCACCGCCTTGCAAGCTGGGAGTTCCATTGCTTCTCAACAGCTTCGGCAGCGTTCCAGAGGGTGTTGCGGTCTGTGTACTCCAGGGGAGCGTTTGCCGGGAGCAGGATTTCATTGTGGACGATACCACGCTTTTCCGGGTAGTGTTTTACTTCCTGGTCATATTCACAGAACAGCTTTTCGCCGCTCTGGTAAGCAGCGGCGGCAACCGCAGACTGGCGGTGGCTGCGCTGCACAATAGAGATTTCGTTGTGTGGACAGGGCATTTTGTGTTCCTCCTTTCCGTTTTTGGACATAGAAAAAGCAGGATACCTTTTCAGATTTCCTGCTTGTTGTGCCGCTGGGGGCGGCGGGTATTTAGTAATACATTTACATAGTTTTGTGCAAGTACCAAAGTCGCACAATAAATACAATTTGTCCAATAGCATAAGCCCCAATAATAGTGAAACATGGGACTACTGTCATATATCCGGTGAAAATCAAAGCAAAAATAGAAACAGCAATCGTAACATTCATTACCTTGAAGCCACTTGCCATAGCAGCATTACTAAGCGAAATATTTCTCTCGTCATTTTCCTCTATTTCCATTTCTTTGGTTTTCTTAACGAACAAGTCGCACACACCAGATACAATCAGCAAAATTCCAATGAGAGATGTACCTACTACTATTAAGTCGGGACGTGGCACAGGTATTATTTCATGTACTCCCAAACCGTATGTTAGCAATCCTCCCAGTAGAATAATCATTCCTGTAACTGTCATTAAAATCAACAACCTTTTTTTCATAATCAATCCTCCTCGTAAATAAAAATTTCTTCAATACTCATGTTGAAATATCTGGCAATCTTAAATGCCAACTGAATAGATGGGTTATAGCGTCCGTTTTCCAAAGAGCCGATGGTCTGTCGTGATACTTCCAATGCATTTGCTAAATCTTCTTGCTTTATGCCTCGTTGCTTTCGTAATTCTTCCAGGCGATTTTTCATGTCATCCTCCTCTCTTATGGAAAGTTAACTTTCCATGCTTCCATTATATCACATAGTTCTTTTATGTCAAGTTAGCTTTCCATTTGCATTATATTTTATGAAACTTATCGGCTGGGAACAGCTTGCAACGCAAGGTGTCCCCAGATGGCAAGTCCACAAAAGGGTAGCTGGCGGCAGCCAGCGCAGGGGAAGCGTAGCGTCCCCTGTATGATTTGGAGCAGACCTTGACTGCGGAAAATCACAGCCCTCCGGCAAGGAGCCTTCGGAGAACGCAATGCACCAACCTCTGGGTGGTGTATAATTGCGCCCTTAGTAAACTAAGGGGTTTCCGGCTTCTCCCGTTCCAGCAGTTTTTTCAATAGTTCCTGCGTGTCCTGCCTGTGAAAAATGAGTTTCAACAACAGCATGACATCATCATCTGTCAGGCGTTCCGGCTCTTGCAGAAAACTTTCCAGCATACCGCCACGGGTACAGAGCCGGTGCGTTCGTTCCTTTCGGGTAAGCTGCTTTAACTGGTACTGCAATGCCTTTTCATCATTGATGGCTTTCCGCAGTTTCTTTTCGCTTTTCTCCAGCTCCCAGTTGAGTTTTTCCAGCTTTGAGGTCTCAGGCAAGGGCAGCGTCCTCCTTTCCCGGTATCAGCACATAAATCCGGTTTGGTTCTCCCACGCCCTGACGCACCCGCATGATAAGCCCAGCGGTTTCCAGTTCATTCAGAGAACGCTTGACCGTCATGGAGTTGCGGGACAGGACTGTAGCAATGGCTGTGACAGGGAAGCAGACAAACAGGATTCCGTTTTCGTCCTCCTGCCCTTTGGATAGCATAGCGTCCAGCATCCGGCAGTACATGACCTTTGCGGTGCTGCTGACTGGAAATCCTGTCAACGCTATGGGAAATGGCATACACGGCGGCAATGGTGTGTCTATCGTCATAAATTCAAAATTCATTCGGTGTGTTCCTCCTTTTTCTTTGCTCGTTTGGATAAATAACGGGGGCAGTCAACCACAACCGCCCGGAAGCTCTGCCTGCACCCATGCTGGCATTTCCGGCATAATTCGTTGTAAGTGACACGCCCCCGGTCATTGAGGTAAAAGGAAAGCTCATGCTTCCTCTTTTTGCTCATTCTCGGCATATTGCGCTTCCTCCCGTTTTTGTGTATGGTTTCGGGGCGATTTTCGGCAAAATTACGGTCATAGAGCCGCTTAAAATCTCCCGAAGTATCAGCGATAGGGTAGACTATCCCCCTATCAGATTGTCGTGTTTCGGTATCATTTCGGTGTCAGTTCGCCAGTTCTCCCCGGTGTCGTTCCTCCCCTGAATCTCACAGCGGCGTATCGCTCCCTTTGGTACGCTCGTTTCGGTCAGGGTTCCTCCATATCCCTGCCAAAAGTCATGGCGCTACATCGCCGGGGAAGCATATCCCACACAGGCTGGTCATTCGATTGGAATAATCCATCGATGAACTACCTGTATCATAGAACATTTTTGTGCCCTGTGCCGTATATCCACAAAGTAGGAATCAGGGGGAAAATCAGAAATTTCCACGATTGCGGAAAGTGTGATATAATCCAGTTAAACGGCAGAAATAAAACCACCGGAAAGGAGCGTGCGCCCATGAAAGTTGCAACAAGCATACAGGAACGCCTTTGGGAACTCCGCAAAGACAAAGGCTTAAATCTGGAAGAACTATCAAAGCTGACGGGCATTTCTAAATCAGCCCTTGGCAGTTATGAAAAAGAGGATTATAAGGAAATCAATCATGGCAACCTTATCACGCTGGCAGACTTCTATGGGGTTTCCGTCGATTATCTGCTGTGCCGGACAGAGAACAGGGAGCAGATCAACACGCCACTGACGGAGCTGCATTTGAACGATGAGATGGTGGCACTGCTGAAAAGCGGTCGGATTAACAACCGTCTGCTCTGCGAACTTGCCACCCATAAGGACTTTATCAAGTTTCTTGCGGACATTGAGATTTATGTGGACGGGATTGCCACCATGCAAATCCAAAATCTCAACTCCCTTGTTGATACCGTCCGGCATGAAATTATTGAACGGTATCGCCCCGGCGAAGATGACCCGCATTTGAAGGTGCTGCAAGCCGCACATATCAGTGATGATGAGTATTTCAGTCACATGGTTCTGGATGACCTCAACCTGATTATCCGGGATATTCGGGAATTCCACAAAAAGGACAGCGAGAGTGCGCCCCAAACTACCATTGCCGATGAACTGAAAGAAAATCTGGAAGCGGTCGAAAATTTCAAGGGCAGTCGAGATGAAAAACTGGTTATCCTTTACTGCAAGCAGCTTGGTATCAACTATAAAAACCTGTCAGAAGAAGAATTTCGCTGGTTCATTCGTATTCTCAAAAAATCAAAGAAAATGGGAACGCCTATCAGCCAGAGGAAAAAACGGTAAAGGAAAACCGCTGTTGCATGGTTTGTTGGATTCCATGTAGCAGCGGTTTGTGCTGTGGTTATTATTTCATTCGTTTTCTTAATATTCGGCGATAATTTGTTTCTCCCTTTGGTGCGTCCTGTATAATTTCCAACACACCATCTTCAAGCATTTTATCAATGCGATTGGAAATCCATACATCACTAATTCCAAGTTGATATTTTCCTAAAACATTACCTATGACAATAGCCATTTTGAATTGCTCTGGCTGTTCCGCAATTTCACGAAGAATGAAACTATCATATATATCTTCTGAAACGCTTTGCAATTTACCATTTAACATTGCACGCAAAGGTGCATTTTCATTTTGAAGTTGATTCCATTTCATAGTACAAGCTGAAAGAAATACAGGATTAGCTTTCTCTTGTAGAGTTATATAGTTTCCCCATTCGCCAGGAGACACCTCGCCCCATGCTATTTTGGATGTCATAGTATTTTCTTTTCCATATTCCCATGTAGGTAACTTAACCAAATAAATTGTTGTCTGGCAGTTTAATGGTTGAAGTTGTTTCATAAGCCAATACATACCACAAAGCTCATCTGGATTATAGCTATACCAAATGCGAATTTCTTCCCCAGCTACATATCGTTCAATCACTGAGGTCAATGTAGTTTTAATTTTCTGTATTTTTTCTTCAACCTGATAATCTAAATCCTCTACAAAGCAGACAGACAGCATTTTCTTGAAAATATTTTTCCGCTGTTCGCCAATTCCATTATCAGAAATATCTCCCACACTAAGAACCATATCAAAACAATAAACATCACTGCTCTTGCCTCCCAATGGAATAGCATTCTCCCAAGCAATGCGTTCTTGTTCCTGTGCTTGAAGCTGTGCCTTTTTCATTTCATCTGAAGATGGAACACTCCCGTCTTCGTGCCTCATAAATATTGAAACAGCACTTCCTCTATACTTTCCCTTGCCGTAAGTTTGGGCAATTTTCAAACTTCCACAGGCACTTTCACCAAATACAATTTCAATCATCTTATATACCTCCGATTTAATTGCTCCCGTTATGAATAAATCATCTCATACAAAACAATTTCTTCTGCCCTGTTGTGAATGTTATTGCAACGCTGCACCCATTCCATTTGTCGGGTACACTTCAATTCCTCTGTCACGCCCTCGGTAGCTTTCATCTGCTCCATGATAGTGTCTAACCGTTTTTGTGCCTGTTCATTCAGGTCTGCAAGATATGTCAACAATTCTCCGGTCAGTATCAATGTATTCAATCTGGCTGGGTGGACTTCTCTTAAATATTCCCGGTGCATTCGTCCGTACTTTCCGATAGGGCGGTGTTCCTCCGGCAGTTTCAAGCCTGGAATGTAGTAATCTCCGACAAGGATATAATCAATTCCGTTTTCCGTTATTCTTGGTTTCAATTCGCTCATGTTCCTTACCTCCTGTGGAAGCAGGCTCGTCTGGTACTAACTCAATCACATCAGTAATCTCACAATTCAGAGTTTCACAGATACGGGCTAATGTATCCATGCTGATGTGCTTTCCCTCTTTGCTCATGTTGGCAATCATATTTGTTGTCATACCAGCAGCAAGCCTTAAATCCTCTTTTCTCATATCACGCTCTAACAGTGTGTGCCAGAGTGGTTTATAGCTGATGTGCATATTGTTTTCCTGCCTTTCTATCCATACCACCGGGGCGGTTGCCCCGGCAGGAACTTTTCTCTTATTATAACACCAATCTTGTGAAATCACAATTTATTCTTGTAGCCTGCCGCTGATACCGTCTGGATTGTGCATTCCCTTTCTTTTTGTTCCCTTTAATTAGCCATGAACTGCTTCACGCCCTGGCTCTTGCTGCCGGGGTTATCCTGTCCATAGCCCTCCAACAGGTTGATGCCACCCCAGACACACAGGGCACCGCCCAGACCGACCACAATCGTCTGCAAAGTATCAACTGCGCTGTTGAAAAATTCCATAAGGTCCTCACTTTCTGCCGCTTGTTCTGCGGCACTCAAAAATTTTTTCAAAAAATGCCGCCTCATTCGGCGGCTGCATCTTCATCCGACAGGTCGATTTCGTACAGGTCAAAACTTTCGTCCTGTGCGACTACCTGCTGCCGTTTCCGGCGCAGGGTGGATAAGAACCTGTCCACCTCAAAGGTATTCTTTTTGTCCGCGTCCGCAAGGTACTTGTAGTGCGGGTGCTTTGTAATGTCGAACTTCTCCGAGAAGAACGGCCTCACGCCCCGCAGCTGCAAAATGCACCTGCCGCCGTCCATGATTGCGATTTCGTCCTCTGACATCAACGCCTTTCCTAATTTTTGATAGTTCAGTCCGTGGGAGGTTTGAGAACCCCGGTTCTCGCTGGTGTTGAAACTGTCGATGGTCTCTTTCCCCAGCGCATCGGAGATCTCTTTGGCATTCTTACCCCGCCCACTCAAAAAGAGAACAGAATCGCAGTTGTCCGAAATGATTTCGGCCGCATCCTTGTAGATGGCTTTTAGCTGCGACTGGCTCTGCAAAATGATGGATGCCGAGATTTCCCGGCTGCGGATGGTGGCGATCAGCTTGTCGAAGTTGGGAATCTGCCCAATGTTGGCGAACTCGTCCAGAATCAGCCGTACATGGACAGGCAGCCGACCGCCGTATTTATCATCCGCACGGTCACACAGCAGATTGATAAGCTGGCTTTGAAGCATGGCAAGAATGAAGTTGAAGGTGGTGTCCGTGTCGCTCATAATCAGGAACAATACCGTCTTTTCATCCCCGATGGTGTCCAGTTCCATTTCATCGACCTCCATCAGCTCCCGCACCTCCCGGATGTCAAATGGGGCTAAACGGGCACCACAGCTTATCAGGATGGAGGAACGGGTCTTGCCGGCCGACAGCAAAAACTTTTTGTACTGCCGGACGGCGAAGTGGTCCGGGTCTTTCTGTTCCAGCCGTTCAAACATGAGGTCCACCGGGCTTTGAAAGTCCGGGTCATCCTCGCGGGCTTCACTGGCGTTTATCATTTCCAGCAGGGTGGTGAAGTTCATTTCCTCTGCCGGGGCCTCGTACCAGATGTAGCCAATGAGTGCGGTGTAGAACAGCCGTTCCGACTTCACCCAAAAATCTTCTGCTGATTTTTCACCCTCGCCTTTGGTGTTAGCGATAAGGGTATTCACTAGCTTCAGCACGTCTTTTTCCGAGTGGATGTAGACAAAGGGGTTGTACTTCATGGACTTGGAAAAGTTTATCGTGTTCAGGATTTTCACCCGGTAGCCTGCCCGCTGGAACATTTGGCCCATTTCCAGAACCAGTGTGCCTTTTGGGTCTGTGACCACGAATGAGGTGGGATAGTCGGAAGTGGGGAAACATTGCATGAGGTTGGGCTTCACATAGAAGCGGGTCTTGCCGCTGCCGGAGCCGCCGATCACAAGCACATTTTTATTCTGGGCTGTTTTGGGGTCTTTGGGCCGCCCAGTCATGGTCAGGCGTTCGGTCTGGGTCAGCAGGATGTTGTTTTCAAACTTGAGGTCGATGTACGGGGCAATGTCTTTAGCGGTGCCCCACCGGGCAGAACCGTATTCCTCGCCCTTGCGGTACTTCTTGGCGTTCTTGCCCTTGCTGTACACGATGAGCCGGACAGCCACCGCCCCGGCAACGCCCACGCACAGGTCAAACAGATGCAGGCTGGGCAGCGGGCTTGCAAAGGCGACAGAGATGCCGTTCGTCAGGTGGAGCAGCTTTGCCGAAGCATCCACGCCCGCCGCCAGACGGTACGCCTGCCCGCATTTGGCGAACAGGTACACGAACAGCAGATACGGTAGATTCAGCACCAGCAGCTTTTTCCATTCAGGCTTCATCGTTCCAGCCCCCTTTGCTTGATTTTTTCTTTGGCGCGTTTCGGCTGCTGGGCCGCTTTCTGCTTGGCTGCGGTCAGCACCTTGCGGATGGAGGGCCGCTGCTCCTTAGTGAGCGTTTTGGCCGTGAACTCCCGGAACGCCTGTTCCAGATTATCCGCATCCTTGGCCTTGAAGATCACGATGTAGTGGGGCGGCTGGGTGGTCTTGTCCTTGCGCAAGGTAAAGTCCACGCCGTACTTCTTGGCGCAGGGCTTGAACGCCCCGATGTTCGCCTCCGTGACTTCAATGTTGGTCAGAGCCGCGCCGTGGGCTTTCAGCTGTTTCAGGCTTTGCTTGCCGTGATGCAGCTTTGGCCCCTTGGCCCGGTGCTGCAAATATTTTTTCAGGGCAGCTTGCAGCGCTTGGGCGGTGAGTTTGCCTGTTTTCAAGGACAGGGCAATGGTTTTCTGGGTGACTTCTTCCTGCAATATGAATCCCTCCTTGTTGCAGAAAATTCAGAGCGGCAGCTAGGGTGGAACCACCAGCCGCCGCAGGTAAAGGGTTCTCATTGGTGGACGCTCCTTTCGGTCAGGCATTGGGCGGACAGTTCCAATCGGGCTGCGCCATATCGTGCGCCACAAGGGACGCATAGTAGCTGTTGATGGTGCTGGGGGCGTTGAACAGCATGGCCCGCAGGTATTGCTTGATGTTGCGGACTTTGGTGGTGTTATCCCGCAGGCAGTCCATGACGAACTCGATGTGATGGCTGTCCAGTTTCAGGAACTTGGCCTTGACCAACTCTGCCGGGTAATCGTCCCCGGCCACCCGGATGGACTTGCGGTTGGTGCAGACGGTTTCCAGCAGGATGTCCACGATCTCGTCCAGCTGTTCCCGGTCTATCCGGGGATTCTGGATGAGGGTGTCATACTCGATGTTCTCCAAAATCAGGTCCCGGTAGATTTGATAGGCCGTTTCCTTTCGGCTTCCGGTCCGTTCCGGCGGCGGTGCCGCTGCCTCGTCTTCGTCCAAAGGCAAGGGGTTTGGGGAATGGATAGGAATGGAATCGGTATTTAATCCCTCTTTCTTTTGTTTTTCTGTAATTAGTTTATCTTTATTTAATTGCATTGGATTTTCCAACGTAGGGTTTTCCTGTGTGGGATTCTCCAACGTTGGATTTTCCAATGTAGGTGAAACCGATGCAGGAACGGGCTGCGGCAGCTCGAAGATTACATAGTCTGCACCACGCAGCCGCCCTTTCTCGTCCCGTTCTCTGGAACGCTGGATGTAGCCCGCCTGTTCCAGTTCCCGGATGGCCTGCCGTATCGCGTCGATGCTTTCCCGGTTGATACGGGCCAGCCCTTGCAGGGTGTAGTCCCAATCTTCCGGCAGGGAGAGCATTTGGGAGAGTAAGCCTTTGGCTTTCAGGGACAAGGCCCGGTTCCGCAGGTGGTGGTTTGACATGACCGTGTAGCCGCTGTTCTTTTCTACCCGAAAAACTGCCATTTCACGGATGCCTCCTTTCTGTTTTTGGGCAAAAAAAAAGCCGCAGGCTTTTTGTGAAAGTCTGCGGCTATGCCGATTGTTAGATATTCAATTCTTTGTGTTTCCGCACTCCATATCAATTACCACCGAAACAGTAATGTGATTTTCAATGCGTTTGTTGCGGAGTTTATCGCCCTCGCCATCGAACACAACGTGACGAGAAAATAACGTAAAACGGAGGATTTCTACTAGATTTCTCTTTGTAGCGAAACTATCGCTTCGACGTGCTTCGTCCTTGGGAACAGATCCACCGGCTGCACCTTTTCTGCATGGTACCCATTCTTTTCCAGCCATGCGGCGTCTCGGGCGGCGGTGGCGGGGTTGCAACTGACATACACCACCCGGCGGGGTGCCATGCGCACCACAGCGGAGAGAGTGGCTTCATCGCAGCCCTTGCGGGGCGGGTCCAGCATTACGATATCCGGGTGCAGGCCCTCGGCGGCAAGCTGGGTGGCAGCCTGTCCGGCATCGGCGCAGAAGAAGCGGCTCTTGGCTGCTACGGTCTCGCCCATGCGGGCAGCGTTGGCCTTGGCGCTCTCGATGGCCTCTGGCACGATCTCCACACCGATCAGCTCCCTGCATCGCTCGGCCATGGAAAGGCCGATGGTTCCCATGCCGCAGTAGAGATCCAGCAGCGCGTCGTCCGGGGTCAGCTGCGCGTACTGCGCGGCAACCCCGTACAGCCGCTCGGCGGCCAGTGTGTTGACCTGATAGAAGGACAGCGGCCCCAGACGCACCGGTACGCCGCAGAGAGTGTCCTCAATGTAGCCCGGACCGTACAGGATATGGTTTTCGCCGCCCAGAATGACGTTGGTATTTTTGGCGTTGACGTTGAGCAGAATGGTGCTGATGGCCGGGAACTGCTTCCGCAGCGCGGTGCAAAGCTGCTCTGCGTGGGGCAGCTTTGCACGGGTGCATACCAGACACACCATGATCTGCCCGCTGTGCGCGCCGCGCCGCAGGAAGATGTGCCGTACCAGCCCCTTGCCACTCTGCTCGTCGTAGGGACGGATGCCCTGCTGTGCAAAAAAGGCGCACAGTGCGTTGCCGATCTCGTTCAGCATGCCGGGCTGCAGCTTGCAGTCCGGGCAGGGGACGATGCGGTGGGTACGTCCGGCGTAAAAGCCGATGCAAGGCGCACCGTTCTTGTCCACGCCCACAGGAAACTGCACCTTGTTGCGGTAGCGGTCCACCTCCGGGGAGGGCAGGATATCCAGCACCGGAACCTCCAGCCCGCCGATGCGGCGGAAGGCATCCAGCACACTTTCCTGTTTGGCGCGCAACTCTGCGGCGTAGTCCAGATGCCGCAGACTGCACCCGCCGCAGGGGCCTGCCACCGGGCAGTCCACCGGAATGCGGTCCGGCGAGGGGGTGAGCAGCTCGTCCAGAATGCCAAAGGCATACCGGCCGCAGTCCTTTACAATGCGCACCCGGGCTTCGTCCCCCGGGGCAGTGCCGGGCACGAATACGGCCTCACCATCGGCACTGTGGGCAACGCCGCTGCCGTCGCTGGAAAGGCGCTCGATGCGCAGGGTCAGAATCTGGTTTTTCTGTAAAGGCATGGTTTCTCCTTGTGTGATGGGCTCAGGTTACAGTTGGGCAGGGCTTGCCGGGTCGGCGTCCTGCTGGGCGGCAAAATACTTGCTGGGCGGCACGCCCTTGGCGCGTTTGAACACCCGCGAGAAGTAGAACTGGTCAAAGAAGCCTACCGACACCGCCACCTCTGCAATGGAAAGGCTGCCGGCACGCAACAGTTTGCAGGCTTCGTTGATGCGGTACTCAGTCAGGTAGTCGATGGGGCTCTTGCCCACATTCAGCATGAACACCCGGTACAGGTGGCTGCGGGAAACCCCCACGCTCTTGGCTACGTCGTCAATGGAGATGTCGTGGGAGTAGTTGAACTGGATGTACTTGATGGCGTTCAGCACATACTGGCTGGAAGAGGAGGCCGTGTGAGGCTTGCCTGCGCTGGTCTCCCGCATCAAAGCGGCGATGAACAGGTACAGATACCCCACCATGGCAGCCTCGTCCTGCGGCTGTAGCCCACGGGAAGAGTAGATGTTGTTCAGGGCTGCCCGCATCCCGTCCGGGTCGCTGGTGTGGTGCACGGGTGCATCGTCTGTAAAGGGCAGCTGCGCGGCAAGCTTGTGGGCACAGGCACCGTTAAAGCCCACCCAGCTGTACTCCCACGGCTGCTGTTCGTCGGCGGTATAGCGGATCAGCTGGCTGGGGCGGGCGAAGAAAAGATCACCCTCGCTCACCTCCCAAGTGCGGCCGCCCACCTCAAAGATGCCCTTGCCGGATACCACCAGATGGATCAGGTAGTGGTCGCGGATGCCGGGACCCCATGTCTGACCCGGAGCGCACCGCTCCAAGCCGCAGTTGAAGATGGACAATTCAATGTTGTTGGTGTAATTCTGCTTAAAGGATTGCTTATAAACGTCTGGCATGGCAGCTTTACCTCCGTCCTGTCACATTCTGCACCCAGTATACCATAGAACGCCCTGCAAATTCAACAAAAGTACATCTTATTCTTTGCAACTGACGCCGAAATTTGGATTTTTGGGTCAAATAAATTGAAAAAAAGCCCGAAATGCATTACAATAAGCAAAAAGAGCAGAATCGTTCATTCTGGAGGGGAGGAGCTGTCATGGCCACCAGTGCACAACTCAGAAAACAGATCCTGCAGGGCAGCTGGGACGACGCACTTGCTGCACTTTATGGGGCGAACCCGGCGGTGCTGCAACGGCAGCGCGGGCGCTATGCGGCGGCGCTGGAACAGTTCGAGCTGTATTTCGGCCCCGGGCGGCAGGTGCAGGTGTACTCTGCACCGGGGCGGGCAGAGCTGGGCGGTAACCACACGGATCATCAGGGCGGCTATGGCCTTGCGGCGGCGGTCACGCTGGATCTGGTGGCGGTGGCGGCCCGCAACACGGATGGCTATGTGCGGGTCAAGTCCCGGGGCTTCAACAAACTGGATGT
This sequence comes from Faecalibacterium sp. I4-1-79, assembly GCF_023347235.1. GTDB lineage: Bacteria > Bacillota > Clostridia > Oscillospirales > Ruminococcaceae > Faecalibacterium > Faecalibacterium tardum. The sequence continues at coordinate 1,444,805 of NZ_CP094467.1, forward strand.
CATTGATCTTGCTACCGCAGAGCCGCAGGCAGGGGAGATCACCCACTCGGCCAGTCTGATCCGCGGCATTGCCGAGGGATTCCGCGCAGTGGGCAAGCAGATCGGCGGCTTTGATGCCTATACCGCCAGCGATGTGCTGCGCGGCTCCGGGCTGTCCAGTTCGGCGGCGTTCGAGATGGGCATGGCCTCCATCTGGAACGAGGAATACAGTACCGGGCTGACCCCGGCAGAGCTGGCCGGCATTTGCCAGTATGCGGAAAATACCTATTTCGGCAAGCCCAGCGGCCTGCTGGATCAGCTGACCAGTGCGGTGGGCGGTATTATCTTTGCGGATTTTGCCGATCCGCGCACCCCAAAGATTGAAAAACTCCACGCAGACGGTCTGCTGCCGGAGGGAATGTTCCTCTGCGTCACCGATACCCGGGGCAGCCACAGCGAACTGACCGGAGAGTTTGCAGCCATCCGGCAGGAGATGGAGCAGGTGGCCGCCTGCTTCGGTAAGCCGCTGCTGGGGCAGGTACAGGAGACGGCATTCTGGGCGGCACTGCCTGCCTTGCGCAGCCGCTGCGGAGACCGTGCAGTGCTGCGGGCGATCCATTATTTTGAGGAAAACGCACGCACGCTGGCGCAGCGGGATGCGCTTTATGCAAAGCGGTTTCCGGTGTTTGCGGGGCTGGTGAAGCAGAGCGGACAGGCTTCCTTTGCGCTGTGCCAGAACGTGTACTGCACAGCGGATGTGCGGCATCAGGGGCTGTCGGTGGCGCTGGCCTTGAGCCAGAGCATTCTGGAAGGCACCGAGGGCGCGTGGAGGATGCAGGGCGGCGGCTTTGCAGGCACCATCCAAGCCTATGTGCCCAGGCGGCTGCTCGGGCGGTACCATACAGCCATTGAGCGGGTGTTCGGGCAGGGCAGCTGCTATGTGCTGCGCTTGCGGGAGCAGGGCGCAGTCCGGGTGATCTGAACAAAACAAAAAGCCGTGCATAACCGGAATGCTCCGGGATGCACGGCTTATTTTTATGGCTTACTGTTGCAGCGAAAAAGGCTGGGGGAGAGAATTCTCGACCGGCTTGGCACCTCTCTGCTGAACATTATCCAGATACTGGACGGCAGTGACGGCAGTCTCGCGGGTGATGCCAAGCAGACGGCCGATCTGCTGAGAGAGCTTGATCCCGGTCTGCACACCTGCCTTGATCATGCGGAAAAGCAGCATAGGCACAAAGGTAAAGGAGAACGAGATCAGCCCGCCTTCCCAGAAGAAATCACCAAAGTGCAGATTATCAAAAAAGCTGCCGACAGCATCGCCGAATTCGCTGCCGCCAAAGGCAGCACGCTGCTCCTCGGGGGAGAGGGCTGCGTAGGAAGAGGGCAGCTGAAGCTTTTTCATAAATAAGAACACTCCTTTCCGGGTCGATGAAAGATCAGCACAGAGCTACCAGAGTAGGCAGACAATTCTGCTGCTCGGCGGCCTCCTGTTCTGCCTTCTTTTTGGCCTGAATTTCGTTGTACGTATTCTTAAAGGCGTCCACAAGATTTTTGATGGAGAGATAGATGCTGCGTGCCTGACAATAGGCATAATAACCGCCCAGACCAGCCATACCGATCGTGGCAACCTTGCTCCATGTGTTCAGCTTGCCCCAGTAGTGCCCTATGGCATCACCAACGCTCAAACCGTCGTTCAGGGCATTCTGCATACCGGAGACTGCGCCCTGGAACGCATAGCGCCCCATCAAGCCCAGCAGATTTACCGTAACATTGATGCCAAAGGCCATGACCTGCTGCGGGGTGATGTTGATGGAAAAGGCACCGCCCTCGGTGTAGGTCATCTCCTCGGCAGAGAGCACAGAGTAGCCGGCAGGCAGCTGCAGCGGGCGCTGATATGTATGATCCATGATGGAAAACTCCTTTCGTACACAGAACTCCCCAAGGGGCAGTTCATCTAGTAACTGAATTGTAGCATATCTGCACAAAAATGACAAGAGAGCGCGGGTTTGAAAACCATGATACATTTGTGAATATATTGTGACGGAATGCTGAAAAACTGACCTGAATACGCTGTAAACACGCAAAGCGCCTGCTTTTTTTACGGCGAAAAAATGTTGTAGCAAAAACGTGCTGAAAAAGAGGACAACAAAGGCATCTGCCCGTACCCGCTGTGCTGCGCAGGACGCAGCAGCGGGCAAAGCAGATGCCTTGTGTATTTTACAGGTTGCCAGACGAAAGGGGAACGGGCATTTAAAGCCTTTCCGGCACACGCTCATACAGCGTGGTCAGCTCGGCGATGTGCCCGGCCAATGTTGCGGGTAGGGGCTGCGCCAGCCGCCAGTGCCAGTTTGCGCCCTGTGTGCTGGGGGTGTTGATGCGGGCCTCGCTGCCCAGATGCAGCCAGTCTGCCAGCGGGATGATGGCAGTATCCGAAACACTGGCAAGGCATGCGCAGATCATGCCTTCGGTCAGGGTCTCCGGTGTGCAGCGCAGATACCGGCAGGCGTATGCCACATCCTCGGCGCTGGCGTTGTTGCGCCAGCCCTCAGTGGTCACGTTGTCGTGGGTGCCGGTGTACACCACGCTGTTGCGGGGGTAGGTGTGGGGCAGGTAGTTGCCCGACTCCCGGCTGTCGAAGGCGAACTGCATGATCTTCATGCCCGGGTAACCGCTCTCGGCCAGCATCGCCTTCACCTCCGGGGTCAAGTAGCCCAGATCCTCGGCGATGATATTGCCGCCGCCCAGCGCCTGCTGCATGGCGTGGATAAAGTCCCGGTCAGGGCCTTTTTCCCAGTGACCGCCCGCAGCCGTGGTGCTTCCGGCAGGGATGGAATAGTAACTCTCAAAGCCCCGGAAATGGTCGATGCGCACCACATCATAGATGGAGGTGGCGTGCTTCATGCGCTGCTTCCACCAGTCAAAGCCAGTGGCCTTGTGGGCAGGCCAGTCGTACAGCGGGTTGCCCCACAGCTGGCCGTCTGCCGCAAAGGCATCCGGCGGACAGCCGGCTACATGGGTCAGGTGCATCTGTCCATCGGTCTGGAACAACTCCGGGTGAGTCCACAGGTCGCTGGAATCCGGGCTGACGTAGATGGGGATATCACCCACCAACAGGACACCCTTGCGGTTGGCATAGGCTTTCAGTGCGTTCCACTGGGTATAGAAGAAGAATTGCACTGCCTTGTGGTAGCAGATCTGGTCAGCCAGCCGTGCTTTTGCGGCGGCAATGACCTCCGGCTCCCGGCAGCGCAGGGCGTCCGGCCAGTCGGCAAGGCCTGCCTGCCCCTGCTCTGCCTTTACGGCCATGAACAGGGCGTAGTCCTCCAGCCAGAAGCTCTGTGCTGTGCAGAAGGCTTCGTAAGCAGGGGAGGGGGCAGCCAGCAGCCGGTCGGCGGCCTTTTTCAGCAGCACCGGGCGCTGGTTGTACAGCGCACCGTAGTCAACGGTGCTCACCGGCTGCGCGGCGGGGATCTCTTCGGCGGTCAGATAGCCATCTGCCGCCAGCAGACGAAAATCAATAAAGTAGGGGTTTCCGGCAAAGGCGGAAAAGCTCTGGTAGGGGCTGTCGCCATAGCCGGTAGGGCCGATGGGCAAAATCTGCCAATAGGTCTGCTTTGCCTCGGCCAGAAAATCAACGAATGCGGTCGCTTCACTGCCCAGCGTACCGATGCCAAAAGGCCCCGGCAGACTGAACACCGGCATCAAAATGCCGCTTGCACGCATAACGTGCACCTCCTTAGCCCTTTACAGCACCGGCCACGACACCCTCGATGATGTACTTCTGGCAGGTCATGTAGAGGATAATAATGGGGATGATCGCAATGATGATGCAGGCCATCATGGGAGCCAGCTCCACGCGGCCGTAGCCGCCGCGGAAATACTGGATGGCCATGGGGATGGTGCGGTACTTCTTGATATCCAGCACCAGCGTGGGCAGCAGATAGTCGTTCCATACCCACATGGTCTCCAGAATAGCGGTGGAGATCATGGTAGGCTTCAGGATGGGGAACACGACCTTGAAGAAGATCTGGATGGGGTTGCAGCCGTCGATCATGGCGGCTTCCTCAATCTCCATGGGCACACTCTTCATAAAGCCGGTAAACATGAACACGGCCAGACCAGCGCCGAAGCCCAGATAGATGATGCAGATGTTCCAAGGGTTGTTCAGCTTCAGCCGGTCAGCGGTCTTGGACAGGGTGAACATGACCATCTGGAAGGGGACGACCATGGAGAACACGATCAGCAGGTTCATGAACTTGCTCAGCTTGTTGTTTACGCGGGTCAGGTACCAACCGGTCATGGAGCAGCACAGCAGGATCAGCACCACGCTGGTGATAGTAATCAGAAGGCTGTAACCCATGCTGGAGAGGAAGTCCATCTTGGTCACGCCGTAAACGTAGTTGCGCAGACCGGCAAAGGTTTCGGCGGTGGGCAGACGGAACACCGTAGAAGTGGTAAAGCTGCCTTCGGTCTTTAAGCTGTTCAGCAGGATCAGCACGATGGGGTAGATCCACAGCAGGCAGAGAAGCACCATTACAACAATAAGGATGACATCCCAGGTTCTTTTCCGTTTCGACATTACTGCTGCACCTCCTTAGAGCGGGTAAAGTGGAGCTGGATCAGCGAGATGACCACCACGATCAGGAAGAACACTACGGCCTTTGCCTGACCAATGCCCTTCCACTGCGCACCGGAGCGGCCGTAGAAGGTGTTGTAGATGTTCAGAGCCAGCATTTCACTTGCGTTGGCGGGCTCGCCTGCGGTCAGGGCTACGTTCTGGTCGAACAGCTTGAAGCTGTTGGTCAGGGTCAGGAAGGTGCAGATGGTCACGCTGGGCATGACCATGGGGATCTTGATCTTGAACAGGATCTCACGGTCGTTTGCACCGTCGATCTTAGCGGCCTCAATCAGGTCGCCGGGCACGCTCTGCAGGCCGGCCACATAGATGATCATCATGTAGCCGATCTGCTGCCAGCACATCAGGATGACCAGACCGACAAAACCGGCCTTGGCATCCAGTGCCAACAGGGGCCTCTGCAGGTTGGCCAGCACACCGTTGAGCAGGATCTGCCAGATGTAGCCCAGCAGGATGCCGCCGATCAGGTTGGGCATAAAGAATACGGTACGGAAGATGTTGGTGCCCTTGATGCCGCGGGTCAGCACCAGCGCAATGGCAAAGGCGCACACATTGATGAGCACGGTGCTCACCACGGTAAACACCGCCGTAAAGCCGAAAGCGTGCAGGAAGGTGGAATCCTGAAATACCGAGATGTAGTTCTGGATGCCCACAAAGGTGGTCTTGGAAACGGTAGTGAACCGCTGGAAGGACAGGTAAACGCCCCAGATAAAGGGCCAGATGAAGCCGATAATAAAGGCGACCAGAGTAGGCAGCACAAATATCGGCCAGTATTTACTAATGGCTTTTTGCATGATATACCTCCTGAGGGAGCTGTCTGATAAAAAAGAAAGGAGGCGGGCGAACTTATCGCCCGCCTCCCATTTTAATTCCTAGGGAGATCTCCGGTCAAAGACTTAGCCGTTGGCCAGCTTGTACTCCTTGGCCCAGCCATCCACAAATGCGGTGACAACGTCGTCCCACTTGCCGGTGCCTGCTGCGTATGCAGTCAGAGCGCTGCCCACGCCGTTCTTCCACTCCTCGGAAGGCATGGTGGAGAAGCACCAGTCAACACTGGTCTTGCCGTCGGCCACATACTGGTTTGCAATGGTGATCAGGGGGTTGGTGGAGTCCTTAGCCTTCTTGAAGGGGATGACGAAGCCCATCTTGTCAGCCATCGCGCTGGTGCCGGTCTCAGAGGTGACACACCAGTACAGGAAGTCCAGAGTAGCCTGAATGTCAGCCTCGGAAGAGGTGTTGTTGACACACCAGAAGTTCTCGGAACCGGTGCACAGACCCTGATTTTCCTCGCCGTCCACGCCGATGTAAATGGGCAGCATACCCAGATTGTCGTCGCCCAGATCCTTCACATCATTGTAAGCCCAGGTGCCGTTCTGGTAGAACACAGCCTTCTTGCCCACAAACTCAGCCACAGCGTCGTTGCCGGTCTTGGAAGCCAGCAGCTTGGGATCGCAGGTGGAATCGGTGATGTACAGATCCCAAATCTGCTTGTAGTTGTCCAGATAGGTACCCTTGATGGCGTCGGTGGAGCTAATGCCGTCTGCCTTGTACTCGTAGTAGATGGGCAGGTTTGCCAGATGGGTCTTGAAGCGCCAGTCAGAAGAACCGTCCATGCCAGCAGAGGTGAAAGCACCGTCCACGCCCAGCTCAGCCTTGCGGGCCTGAATGTCGTCAGCAACCTTCTTCAGGTCGGCAAAACCCTTGATGTCCTCCTGCTTGTAACCGGCAGCGGTCAGCAGTTCCTTGTTGTAGATGATGCCGTAGGTCTCGATGACGTATGCAATACTGGTAACAGCGTCGCCGTCCTTCAGTGCAAAGGAATCGCTGGTCAGCTCGCCGTACAGCTGGCTGCCGGACAGATCGTAGCAGTAATCCTTCCAGTTAGCAAGACCAACAGGGCCGTTCACCTGGAACAGGGTGGGAGCCTCGCTCTTCTCCATCTCGCTCATCAGGGTGGTCTCGTACTGGCCGGAAGCGGCGGTGACAACGGTCACAGGCACGCCGGTTTCCTTGGTGTACTCAGCGGCCAGATCCTGCCAATCCTGATCCTGCTCCGGCTTGAAGTTCAGGTAGTAGACCTTGCCGTCTGCCTTTGCAGCGGTGCTGGAAGCAGCGGTAGAACTGGCAGCAGAGGAAGCGGTGCTGCTGGAAGAGCCGCCACAGGCAGCCAGACCCAGAGCAGCGGCAGAAACGCCAGCGGCCTTCAGGAAGTTACGACGAGTGATCATCTTTTTCATAATAAGTTCTCCTTCTTATTAAAATTACAGATCAACTATATACTCTCCGTCCTTCGACGGAGGGAATACAACATTTAAATTGCCCTTACGCTTTCGCCCTGCTGCAATTCCGGCTGCAGGGTCACGGTCTGGGCAGGGGAGCCATGCTCGATCTGCCGCACCAACAGTTCGATGCTTTGCAGTGCGATCTGCTCGCTGGGCTGGACGATGGTGGTCATCACCGGTACGCAGTAGCGGGACATTGTGATGCCGTCAAAGCCGATCACCGAAACATCTTCCGGCACCCGGAACCCGGCGCTCACCAGCGCCCGGATGGCACCAAAGGCGATGACGTCGCTCATGGCGAACAGGGCGGTGAAATCCGCCCGGCGGGCCAGCAGGCTGTTCATGGCGTGGTAAGCGGACTCGAAATCGTAGTTGGACAGGCCGTACAGTTTGTCGTTGAACAGGATGCCTGCATCCTCCATGGCTTCCTGTGCGCCCTTGCGGCGCATCACACTGGGGTAGCTGGTCACCGGGCCGCCCAGAACGGCGATCTTGCGGTGTCCCTGCCGGATGAGGTAGTCCACAGCGGTATAGGCCGCTGCCCGATCATCCACACCCACCATGGAAAGGTTGGGAAAGTTCAGCTCATCTGTGACCAGCGTGGTGAGTACCGAAGGGACATTGATGCTGTCAAAGCCCCGTTGGAAGTTGGCCACGCTGCCACCCAAGAAGATGATGCCCTTGGGTTTGATCTCCCGCAGGATCTTTTCGGCGGCGTCGATCTCGTTGGCGTTCTCGTCCAGATAAGAGACGATGCCGTTGTACCCGTACAGGGTGGCGGCGCGCTGGAGCTGCACCAGAAAATCGGAAAAGAAGATGTTCCGGGTGCCTTTAACTACGAACACCAGACTGCGGGACTGCTGGATCTTCAGCTGTCGGGCGTTGGTGTTGGGCACGAACCCGGCCTCCCGCATCACTTTCAGAACATGCTCCTTGGTCTCCGGGCGAACATCCGGCCTGTCGTTGATCACACGGGAGATGGTGCTGACGGAGCAGCCGCTGATCCGTGCAATATCCTTGATGGTCAGGTTTGCCATGTCGGCGGGCCTCGCTTTCTGAAAGTGTTTCGGGAACGTTGTCGGGAACGTTCCCAGTGACATTAGTATGGCACATTCTGTATAAAAAATCAATAAGGTTAATTCAACTTTGTACAAGGTGTGCAATGCTGCCCCTCGCATTTGTGCAGTTTGATTTGCGTGCAAAGCAGCAAAACCGAAAATACCGATAATTCCCGGTACAAGTCGGAAACACCCGGGACAATCGTACCGGTTTGTAACTTTTTGCGAGGAAAACGCTTTCCGGTACGCAGCTGAATGTGCTATACTATGTGAAAAAGAGAGGGGGGAAATGTTATGATCTTATCCTTGCAGGGCTGCATGGCAGTGGGAAAGACCACGGTGGCCCGCTATCTGGAACAGCACTGCCAGCAGGTACAGGTCTGCTTTGAGGACAACGCTGCCGTCCTTGCAGAGATAAAGCGGCGTAGGCTGAATAAGAACTGTTATGCGGACTATCTGGAGATCCAACGGCTTTTTTTGCGCAATGAGCTACGCCGCGGGCAGAAAGCAAAAAAATACCCCCACGCTGTGATGGATTTCGGCGCGGAGGAGATTGAGTTCTACACCTTGAACTACCCCAAAAGCAGGGGGCTGGAGTGGGAGATCGAAGCAATTCGGCAAGCCTTAGCACCGGAGCTTGCAGCAGTGCAGGCTTGTATGCCGGAGCATATTCTGTTTCTGGACGCTTCCGAATTCGTCCTGCGTGCCCGTAAAGCGGGAGATACCACCCGTTCCCGGGAATTCTTTGCGTATTACCTGAACCATCTTCTGCCGCTGAAACGGGAATGGTTCCGGGAAAAGAAAAACGTAACATTTCTTTCTACCGATGGGCTGACAGCCCGGCAGGTGGGGGAGAAGGCAAAACAGTGGTGTGAACAGTATATCTAACGCAAACAAAAAAGCGCTCTCGCCTTGTCATCGGTGAGAGCGCTTTGCTGATTGCTGATTATTTTGATCGGGTTGGTTTTTTAAAGATTAGTCGCTGACGTAGGGCATCAGAGCAACGTGACGAGCACGCTTGATGGCGATGGTCAGTGCGCGCTGATGGTAAGCGCAGGTGCCGGTCACACGGCGGGGAATGATCTTAGCACGCTCAGAGACGTACTTACGCAGACGGGGCACGTCCTTGTAATCGATGGTGTCGATGCGATCGACACAGAAGCTGCAAACCTTCTTGCGGCCGCGACGCATGGGGCGTGCGGGGCGAGAGCCTTCGGTTCTTTCAAAAGCCATTGCTTATTACCTCCTATTGGATTTTTAACGGATAGACCGTTTCGTGTCAGAACGGCAGGTCATCGCTGTCATCAATGACGGCGAAGTCGTCTGCATTACCGGCAGAGTAGCTGGGAGCTGCCTCCACAGCAGCCGGGCGGGCAGGCGCTGCGTTCTGGTAGGACGGAGCGGCATTCTGATAGCCGTTTCCGTCACCTGCATTGCTGCTCTTGGGGCCTGCAAAGTTGATGTTGCTGGCAACCACCTCAACGGCAGTGCGGTTTGCGCCGGTCTTATCCTGATACTGACGGGACTGCAAACGGCCGTCCACAACGATCAGGGAACCTTTCTGGAAATAGCGGCAGACAAACTCGGCCTGCCGATCCCATGCAACCACATCGATCCAGTCCGCCACGCTCTGCCCATTGGCATCGCGGCGCCCGCGGTCGCAGGCAATGCGGAACGAAGCAACGTTCTTGCCGGTAGTGGTCTGACGCATTTCAGGGTCACGTGCAAGGCGACCCATGATAGCAACAACATTCAACATAGTACGGTTTCCCTTTCTGTCACAGAAGAATTACTCCTCGTGAGCAATGATCAGGCTGCGCATAACGCCTTCAGTGATCTTGTACACACGGTCCAGCTCAGCGGGGAAGCTGGGCTCGCTGGTGAAGTTGATCACGGTGTAGACGCCCTCTTCCTCGTCGTTGATGGGGTAGGCCAGACGGCGCTTGCCCCACTCGTCGATAGAATCGATCGTACCGTTAGCCTCGATCAGGGACTTGAACTTACCCACCAGAGCGGCGGAAGCCTCCTCATCGAGAGCGGCGCTGGTAATCAGCATGGTTTCGTACTTTGCCATTTTTGTAGCACCTCCTTTTGGACTTGAGGGCCCTGCGGATCTGCAAGGCCAAGGGTACACAGGCTGCGGTATCGCGGCCTGTGTGGTGTGTCTGTTCAGACAGCAATTTATTATAGCAAGCTTCTTTGCTTCTGTCAAGCTTTTTTGACAAAAAGAACGATAAAAAATGTTTTGCATTTTTTGGTAAAAAGGACTATAATGTAAACGATTTCCCTGCAATATGGCAGGGCCGGGGCTCCGGCAGTGGCAGGGAAGTGGGAAAAATAAAAGGAGGATAATCCATGTATTCGTTGTTTCGAGATCTGGCAATCATCATCTTAAGCGCGAAATTCTTCGGACTGGTGGCGCGTAAGTGCAAGGCTCCGCAGGTGGTGGGTGAGATCATCGCCGGCCTGCTCATCGGCCCCTGCGTGCTGAATCTGGTGCAGATCAGCGATTCCATCTCCGTCTTTGCAGAGATCGGCGTTGTGATGCTCATGTTCACCACCGGCCTCGGCACCAACCTGAAAGAGCTGATCAAGGCAGGCCCTATCGCCACCCTGATCGCTACCGTTGGCGTGGCTGTGCCTCTGGTGGGCGGCACCTTATTATATGGTGCGTTCTACGGCTTTGCCGCAGTTGGCAGCCCGGAGTTCTACCGGGCACTGTTCATCGGCACCATTATGACCGCTACCAGTGTGTCCATCACGGTGGCTACCTTGCAGGAGCTTGGGCACCTGAAGAGTTTTCTGGGCACTACCATCGTCAGCGCCGCTGTCATTGATGATGTCATCGGCATCGTGGTGCTCACCTGTGTTCTGGGCGCCAGCAGCGGCACCGGTACGGGTCTGGGCAAGGTGCTGTTCAACACCCTGCTGTTCTTTGCCACCGCACTGGGCGTTGGCCTTGTGGTGCACTACGCCATGAAGTGGCTGGACCAGCGCAACCCCCATACCCAGCGTATCACTATTGTAAGTATGGCGTTCTGCTTTGCCATGGCCTACATTGCTGAGGAATACTTCGGCATCGCCGATATCACCGGTGCTTACATTGCAGGCATCGTGCTGTGCACCATGGATGACGCACCCTATGTGGAGCGCCGAGTGGATATCAGCAACTACGTTATCTTTGCGCCGATCTTCTTTGCCTCCATCGGCCTTAAGACCGATATCAGCGGCCTGACCCCGGAGATTTTACTCTTCTGCGTCTGCTTCGTGGTGGTGGCACTGATCACCAAGATCATCGGCTGCGGTCTGGCTGCAAAGATCTGCCGCTTCAACTGGGACGATTCCCTGAAGGTCGGCGTCGGTATGATGACCCGCGGCGAGGTGGCACTGATCGTGGCACAGAAGGGCTTGGCCATCGGCGTGGTAGACCCGGTCTACTTCACTGCTGTGATCCTGCTGATCGTGGTGTCCAGCGTGGCTACCCCGCTGGCACTCAAGGCCATGTTCACCAAGCGCCCGCCCGTGCCGCATCCCAGTCAGGCAAAATAAATCGGGTTTGTATTTGGGATTCCGAAACGCCTGCAGGCATTTCGGAACCCCTTTTTATCTGAATATAGGCAAAAACGGGGCTGTTGCACATTGTTTCGTGCAACAGCCCCGTTTTTATTATTTACGCAGCGTCTTTACAGCGTTTTGCAGAACTCCTTCAGGTAGGCGCGGAACTCCTCGCCGATCTCAGGGTGCTGCAGTGCCAGCTCCACCTGTGCCTCCACGACCTTGAGCTTGTTGCCCATATCGTAGTGCTTGCCGGTAAACTCCACAGCGGTCATGCCGCCGCGGGTGCGGGCGTACTCTGCCATGGCATCGGTCAGCTGAATCTCGCCGCCGGCACCGGGCTTGGTGTGGGCAAGGATCTCGTAGATCTCCGGGGTCAGCAATACACGGCCCAGAATGGAATAGTTGCTGAACTCCTGCCCCTTCTTGGGCTTCTCGATCATATCATCCACAAAGAAGTAGTTGTCGTGGATAGGAGTGGTCTTTAAGCTGCAGTAGCGGCTCACATCCTCCCAAGGCACAGCGGATACACCGGCGACCGGACGGCCGAACTCCTCGTAGGCACGGATCAGCTGGGCACAGACCGGATCCTCGCCCCAGATCACGTCGTCGCCGTAGATGACCACAAAGGGATCATCGCCGGTAAAGGCCTTGGCGGTGTTGACTGCGTGGCCCAGACCCAGCGTCTCCTTCTGGCGCACGAACAGGATATTGGCCAGATTGGCAATGCCCAAGCACTCTTCCAGCATCTTTTCCTTGCCGGGCTTTGCCAGCTTTTCCTCCAGCTCGGGGCTGCGGTCAAAGTGATCCTCGATAATGCTCTGGTTGCGGCCCAGAATGATCAAAATATCGGTAATGCCGGAGCGAACGGCCTCTTCCACCAAATACTGGATGGCGGGCTTGTCCACGAGGGGCAGCATACCCTTGGGCATTGCCTTGGTAGCGGGCAGTACGCGGGTGCCAAGACCCGCAGCCGGAATAACGGCTTTGGTGACTTTTTTCATAATGATTCTCCCATGTCCTCATTTTATGCACGGCGAACCGCGCTTTTCAGCAGGATCCCCATCCTGCGTGAAACAGAATTAAATAAAGGTGCCTACCAATGCATTCAGGTCCGGCCCCAGCAGCATGGAACAAAGGCTGCCAACGAGCATCAGCAGGATGAACGCACCGATGCAGGCCGCAATGCTGACGCCGCCCTGCGCGTTCAGCACGGCGCGGCGCTGTTCCGGGTCCGGGAACTCGGCACGGATGCGGCGGATGCGTGCAGCTGCGCTGCGGCGGTAAAGCCACTTGCCATATAGTCCCCGTACCAGCATCAGCACAAAGCTGAGAAGGGACATGATGCGGCTCAGCACCACCAGTGCGGAAGCACTGATTCCAGCGGTCAAGGGACTGCCGGTGGTCTGCATCATACTGATTAAAGTAGGGACGAACAGCAGCAGCTCTGCGGCCAGAAAGCCGAAGGCCGGCTTCCACGCTTTGCGGTAGAAAAAGTAGAAGGGACCGAACAGCAGCGCCGAAAAGCTCATGGAGATCTTGGAGTGGCGCAGCTGCATCTGGCTGTAATCGTTCAGGTAGACCGGCGCAGCTGTGCCGATAAAATCCACCCAGTCCTGATAGGGTACACCATCGATCAGTTCATCCTTGCCAAAAGCGGCGCGCACGTTGCGGTGCACCGGGTCAACGACCTTTTCCGTAAAGTTCCGGTACATTTCGTCCCGGTACATCCCGCTGTAATCGAAATCCCGGTTCTGCTCGGCGCTGGCGGCAGCGCGGTCGTTGGGCTGTTCTGCACTCTCCGGGGGCAGGGCAGCGCCGCAGCAGCGGCAGACGCTTTCGCTGCGCAGGGTGCGCTCCCCACAGGCGGGGCAGGTGCGCAGCTGTGCATCCTGATAAGGGAACTTCCACTCGTAGCCTGCGCCATGGGCAGGGGCGTGGATGCACAGACCCATCTTCTCATAACAGGTGCGGTGATAGGGTGCACCGCAGTCCGGGCAGACCACGATGTCGTCCTGAAGGGTCAGCGGCTTGCCGCAGCCCTCACAGGGACAGCCATAATATTTCGGCATGATATCCTCCTGTGAAATCGATCATACTGGTATTATACTCCCCCGGGAATGAAAAGAAAAGGTGAAAATCTTCAAAATTCCGGCAAGATAGTATTTTTCCTCTTTACTTTATCACAGATTCTCGGTATACTAATGAAGTATCTGTGTATAAACTGTGTCTTTTGGCAGGGTAGAAAATACGCGCTGTGCGTGCGTTTTGCACCCTGCCGGGGACGTTATCTGTTATGATGGAAACCCTTGAACGAGAGGAACGTAGAGAATGATCACGATTGATGAACTGAAAGTGCAGCTGGCCGAGCACGCCAAGGCCGTTAAGGACCTGGAAGAAGCACTGGCCATTGAAGCAAGCCGCAAGCGCGTGCAGGAGCTGGAGCACACCATGTCCCGCCCCGGCTTTTATGATGATGCAGAACTGAGCAAGAAGGTCTTTGACGAGATCGGCGACCTGAAGGGCAAGCTGAACCGTTTTGAAAAGCTGCAGGGCCTGTACGATGACGCCGAGACCATGCTGGAAATGCTGGACGAGGAGTACGACCCCGCCATGATCCCCGAGGCCGAGGAGGCTGTGAACACCGTGGGCAAGGCTGTGGAGGAACTGCAGCTGATGACCATGCTGAACGGCGAGTACGACCACAGCAACGCCATCCTTACCTTCCACGCAGGCACCGGCGGCACCGAGGCGCAGGACTGGGCCGAGATGCTGTATCGTATGTATAATAAGTGGGCACAGGCACACGGCATGACCGTGGAGGTGCTGGATTATCAGGACGGCGACGAAGCCGGTCTGAAGAGCGCTTCCATGATGGTCAAGGGTGCCAACGCCTACGGCCTGCTCAAGAGTGAGAACGGCGTGCACCGTCTGGTGCGTGTCTCTCCCTTTGACGCCAACGCCCGCCGCCAGACCAGCTTTGCCTCTCTGGAGGTTATGCCCGAGCTGGACAACACCATTCAGGTGGACATCCGCCCCGAGGATATCGAGATGCAGGTGTACCGCTCCTCCGGCGCCGGCGGCCAGCACATCAATAAGACCTCTTCTGCTGTCCGTCTGATCCACAAGCCCACCGGCGTCGTGGTCAGCTGCCAGACCCAGCGCAGCCAGTTCCAGAACCGTGACTACGCCATGGAAATGCTGAAGGCCAAGCTCTACCAGATCGCCAAACAGCAGCACATGGATAAGATCGATGACATCAAGGGCGTGCAGAACGAGATCGCATGGGGTCACCAGATCCGCAGCTATGTGTTCATGCCCTACACCATGGTCAAGGATCACCGCACCAACTACGAGACCGGCAACGTGGATGCCGTGATGGATGGCGATATCGATGAGTTCATCTTCGCCTACCTCAAAGCCGCCAGCCGCGGCGAGCTGCAGGACGCATAAGCGCCTGTCTCTGTAAAATCATAACCGCACCTGTGTCCATTTTTGGATGCGGGTGCGGTTTTTTCGTCCTTTTCGGCGCATAATAGATCTGAAAAATGCGCAGGGGAGGCCGTAAAATGTCTAAGCACAGCATCGTCCGGTGGGGGAAGATCATGGGTGCCTATCTGCTGGTGGCCGCCGTGGCGGCGCTGGGCTGGCTGTGGTGCGCCCTGCCGGAGCAGGTCTATCTGGAGCCGGAGCAGCCCCTTGCGCTGCCCCGCTTTGGCTGGGTGGAACCGCTGCGCGGACACGGCAGCCGTAATGTAGCCAGCACCCGGGCAGCGGGCAGCTATCAGACCACGCTGGCGCTGGGTGGCTGGCTGCCGGTCAAGACCATCCGCGCCACCGTGATGCAGCGCCCCACGGTCACGGTATGCGGTACGCCCTTTGGGGTAAAAATGTTCTCAGAGGGAGCGCTTGTGGTGGGATTTTCCGAGGTACACACTGCCGCCGGTACGGTGAACCCCGCAAAGCAGGCGGGGCTGCGGCTGGGCGACCGGGTGATCCGCATGGGAAACATCGTCACCGAGACCAACGAGCAGGTTCATGCCGCGCTGGAAGCCGCTGCCGGTGCGGCGGTGGAGGTGGTCTACGTCCGCAAAGGAGAGCAACGGCAGACCACCCTTTTGCCGGTGTGGGATACCCAGAACGCCCAGTGGCGGGCAGGGATGTGGGTGCGGGACTCTTCTGCCGGGGTGGGTACTCTGACCTTTGTGGACGCGCAAGCCGGGGTATTTGCCGGGCTGGGACACCCTATCAGCGACAGTGACACCGGCGAGCGGGTTGCCCTGCGCAGTGGCGAGATCGTGACTTGCCAGATCGTGGGCTGCACCGGCGGCACCGCCGGAAGCCCCGGGGAGCTGAAGGGCAAATTTATCAGCGACCATGCCCTTGGCAGAATTTGTATCAACGGCGAAAACGGCGTCTACGGCACGGTAAGCACCGCCATTGCCGGGCAGCAGACAGAGCTTGCCTTTGCGCAGGAGGTGCTGCCCGGTGCGGCAGAGATCCTGACTACTACCAGCGGCGAAACGCCCCGCAGCTACCGTGTCTATATAGAAAAGGTGAACGACGCCGACCCGCACCGCAACATGGTGCTGCGCGTCACCGACCCGGCACTGCTGGCGCAGACCGGCGGCATCGTGCAGGGGATGAGCGGCAGCCCTATCCTGCAAAACGGACGGCTGGTGGGTGCAGTGACCCATGTGCTGGTCAATGACCCGACACGAGGCTACGGTATTTTTGCACAAACCATGCTGGAACAGGCACATTCCGTGCCCGGAACGGACGCAGCAGCATAAAAAAGTATGACATTCGAGCAGAATTTCCATAATTTCCCAAAATAAACCGTTGAACTATCTGGAAAATTATGGTAAAATCCATGGTGTTAAGGGAACTGCACACATTGGAGGAAACAACCATGGATAAAGTGAGATTCTTGATGTCGGATACCGGTGCTCAGATCACAGAAGCCTGTCGTGAGGCGCTGGAGCAAAAGGGCGTGGAAGTGACCGTTGTGGAAAAGGATGGAAATAAAGTTTTGCAGAAGATGCTGGCCGTTCGCCCGCAGGTAGTGCTGCTGGATGCCTTTATGCCCGGGCTGGATGCGTTGGCGGTCAAGCAGCGCTACAACGCCGCAGGGGAGCGCCACACCTCGTTTTTTGTTACCGGCGCGTTCCAGAGCGAGGAAATGGTACAGGAGCTGCTTGACGAAGGCTTTGCCTACTATTTCGTCAAGCCCTTTGACGAAAGCGTGCTTGCAGCCCGGGTGCTCAAGGCGGCAAGTGGACAGGAAAAGCACCTGCTTCATACCAGCGTGGACAGTGACGAGTTGACCGTCACCGAAATACTGCACCAAATTGGCGTGCCCGCCCATATCAAGGGCTACCAGTTCCTGCGGGATGCCATTTTGCTCACCATGAACGAGCCGGAGTATATCAACGCCGTGACCAAGCGCCTGTACCCGGAAATCGCCAAAAAGAACGGCACTACCGCCAGCCGGGTGGAGCGGGCCATTCGCCACGCCATCGAGGTGGCATGGGATAGGGGAGACGTGGATACCCTCAACAGCTACTTCGGCTATACCATCCATAACCTGCGCGGTAAGCCCACCAACTCGGAATTCATCGCAATGATAGCTGATAAGATGCGGCTGGATAAGCGGCAGAGGGTGGGGTAACATCTGCAAATTGAAAATACGGCTGATTTGAGCACTGCTTTTGAAAAGCGTGATAAAAACTAAATTAACAGAAGAGCCGCAGTCGGGGATTTTCTTCCCGGCTGCGGCTCTTTTGATATGAATAAACGTATTACGGCTCGATTTTGATTTTATCTTTGGCGTATTCCAACGCAAGGCCAATAAGCTCGTTTCGAGAACGGTTTGTTTTCTGCGCCAAATCGTCGTAAAAGTCAACAATGGATTTGTCTACCCGAATCGTGAACATAACAGGTTCTGTGCGCTTTGTTATCTTGAGTTCGTCCATAATTATCACCCTGTTTCTATTATGATGCACAGAATGATAGAAAGAAATGTTATAATTATGTTTACAATTAAACATAAAATGATATAATGAAGGTGGAAGATAGCAAAAGCCGCAGATAGGAATTTCTTCCCTACTGCGGCTCTCTTTTTGGAATGTGTCTATCAATCATCCTTGATTTCAAGGTTTTCCAGCCCAAACTCAACGCACAACTGAATCAGTTCGTTGCGGCTGTGCCCGGTTTGCGTGGTGATTGCATCCAAACGCTTGATGGTATCTTCTGACAGGCGCACGGAAACAACGGCAGTTTTACCCAATGCAGCCCGGCGGGGACGAATTATAAGCTTTTTGTTCAAGTTGTTATCCATAGCGCACCTCTTTTTACTACAAGTGTAGCCAAAAGACGGCTGATTTTGTAGCCTACAATTATAATAATTGAACTATAAGTGTATACATTTGTAGCATTTAGATGTATAATTGACAAAAGGAGGGCAGACAAAACCGAACAAACGTCATTTACCAGTTAGGAGGAAAATCGGAATGAGGCGTAAAATAGCCGGGACAGTTGGCTCAGTGTTGCTTTGTGTTTTGTTGCTTGCTGGATGCAGCGACGGCGCAAGTACAGCAGATAGCACAGCAGTCAATTCAGTAAGCCAAAGTTCACAACAGGAAACCGTAGATACCACAGCAACGTCAGAAGCAATATCTAAGGAAGAACAAGAGCGCAAGGCGGCGCTTGAGGAGTCGGAACGAAAGTTCAAGTCAGCTGAGAACTATCAAGAAGGCGGCGAATATTTCAAAGCCTATTCGCTGTACCAAAAAGTGATAGAAGATGATTCTAACTATACAGAAGCACAGAAACGCGCAACCGAAATGTTAGACTTGTATTGGAAACAGCAAGATGCTTTAGTGGAGCAGGGGGAATATCAGACCGCTATTGAAAATACAGCTAGTGCAATGAGTTTCATGGGGCTGACTTCTCCATTGGATAGCGGTATCGAATTAGAAAAGACAATCTTACAAGTTGCTGAAAAGCTTGCCCAAAGCTGCGGCTTCTCAAACCCGAAAGCAACTATGAAAATTTTTCCAATAACGGGAAGTACGCCTATTTTTTATATCAATATCGAGTGTGACAATATAAACGGAAAAGCACTTAGTTCTTTAGCAAATGATACAATCATAAAAAAATACGATGAATTGTCCGACAAAATGAATGAATCAATCTTTAAGGCCAGCATGGGATTCAATTCTATTCTTTTGGGAGACATTCATAGCAATGGAAAATGGTACAGCGTTTTTAACGAAAAGCTAACTGTCAGTACCGATGAGGAACGGGACAATCCCTCAACATCTAGCACCTCAAATAATGGATATTCTACGGGTGGCCCCGGTGTAGGTAAAAAGCCAAGCAAGAGCAATAGTTCTACATCGAGTAACACGAATAATATAACACAAGAGCATAGAAATGCACTTTCAAAGGCAGAATGGTACTATCATAATCTGGATTTGTCTAAATCACAAGTTCGCGAACAGCTTGAATTTGAAGGCTATGAAAAAGACGCGATAGACTACGCTATGAAGAATCTAACCTAAGAACCAGCCCCAGCAAAAGACCGCAGACGGAACAAAAGCCGTTTGCGGTCTTTCTCTTTGCATTTTCCCTCCTATCTGGTATAATGATGCAGAAGGGAAGTGACAAAATGCCGGAAGTGGATGTGATCCGTGCGCAGCTGTTTGCGCTGCAGGATAAGGAATATCAGATCTTTAACAGCCGCCTGATGCCTACATTGCCACCGGAAACGGTGATCGGGGTGCGAGTGCCGCTGCTGCGCAAGCTGGCAAAACAGCTGGCAAATACCCCGGAAGCGGAGGTGTTTCTGCAAGAACTGCCGCATTTTTATTATGAAGAAAACGCTCTCCACGCCTTTCTGCTGGAGCATGTCCGGGATTACGGCACAGCGCTGGCGGCAACTGAGCGCTTTTTGCCCTATGTGGATAACTGGGCAGTCTGCGATAGCTTCAGCCCCAAGGTGTTTGCGCAGCATAAGCCGGAACTGCTGGCCGCTATCCGGCGCTGGCTGGGCTCTGACCAAGTGTATACCGTGCGCTACGGGATCGGGATGCTTATGCGGTATTATCTGGATGATGCCTTCAGCCCGGAATATCTGGCTTGGGTGGCGGCGGTGCACAGCGAGGAATACTATGTCAATATGATGCGGGCATGGTATTTTGCCACTGCACTGGCGAAGCAGCCCGCAGCGGCACTGCCGTGGCTGACCGAAAAGCGGCTGGACGTGTGGACGCACAACAAGACCATTCAGAAAGCGGTGGAAAGCTACCGCATCACCCCGGAGCAAAAGCAGGCTTTGCGGGCGCTGCGCATTCGTTCACAAAAGCTTTGCGAAGAACGACGCGTTTGACTGTTTACAATGTGGCGAATTTATTGTAAAATAGAGTATAGTAAAAATGCCGGGTCTGTCCGGCGAAAGATAAAACAGGTGGTGTTTGGATTATGGCATTGAAATATAAGCGTATCCTTTTGAAGATCAGCGGCGAGGCGCTGGGCGGCGAAAAGGGCATGGGCTTTGACGAGCCCACCATGGACGCTATTTGCGGCGGCGTGAAGAAGGCCCACGAGCTTGGCGTGCAGATCGGCATCGTTGTGGGCGGCGGCAACTTCTGGCGCGGCCGCTCCAGTGGTAAGATGGAGCGCACGCTGGCCGATAAGATCGGTATGCTGGCTACGGTGATGAACGCACTGGCCGTTTCTGATAAGCTGGAGCAGCTGGGTGTGCCTACCGAGGTGTTCACCTCGATCACCATGCCGCAGGTGGCGCCTGCCTTTACCCGCAAGGACGCGTTGCGCGCCATGGATGAGGGCAAAATCGCTGTGTTCGGCGGCGGCACCGGCAATCCCTTCTTCTCTACCGATACGGCTACCGCCTTGCGCGCCGTGGAGGTGAGCGCCGATGTGATGTTCAAGGCAACCATGGTGGACGGCGTTTACGATAAGGACCCCCACAAGTACCCGGACGCCAAAAAGTACGATACCCTTACCTTTACCAAGGTGCTGGAGGATCAGCTGGCTGTTATGGACGGTACCGCAGCTACCCTGTGCCGCGACAACAAGCTGCCCATTCTGGTGTTTGATCTGGCCGACCCGGACAACATCGCACGGGCTGTGCAGGGCGAGAACGTGGGCACGCTGGTCTACGAGGGCTAAGCATAGCGCCCCGGTGCAACTGCATACGATTGGATAGAGCAGCAGCGCAGTGCGCTGCCTGCATGGATCAATAGAATAAAGAAACAGGAGAACAACGACAATGAGCAGCAACACCAAGGTTTTCGAAGATAAGATGAAGAGCTCTGTGGAGCACCTGAGCCGAGAGCTGGCCGCGGTGCGCGCAGGCCGCGCAAACCCCGCCGTGCTGGATAAGGTGGTCGTGGATTACTACGGTGCTCCCACCCCCATCCAGCAGTTGGCCGCTGTGGCAGTCTCTGAGGCACGCACCCTCACCATCACCCCTTGGGACCGCACCTTGCTGCGTCCCATCAGCAAGGCAATCATGGCCAGCGATGTGGGCATTACCCCCATTGATGACGGCGTTACCATCCGCCTGAACTTCCCCGCACCCAACGAGGAGCGCCGCAAGCAGCTGGCTAAGGAAGTCTCCAAGCTGGGCGAGGACGCCAAGGTTGCCGTGCGTAACGTGCGCCGCGATGCCATGGATAAGGCCAAGGCTATGAAGAAGGCCGGCGAACTGACCGAGGACACCCAAAAGACCATGGAAGAGGATGTCCAGAAGCTGACCGATAAGTATATCAAGAACATTGATGCTGCCGTGGAAGAAAAGCAGAAGGAGATCATGGCCGTCTGATCCGCAGCACACAATAACGATTGGGAGGTGCCGTGCGCTGGTGAAAGGTGCGCGGCACTTTTTGCAGGGCAGCCCTGCTGCCGGGAGGTATAAATGGCACACCCCAAAGAATTTGCCGAGGGGCTTTCTATCGGCATCATCATGGACGGCAATGGCCGCTGGGCGAAAAACCGCGGTCTGCCCCGCACCGCAGGACATAAGAAGGGTGCGGCGGTGTTCAAGGATATTGCCAACTATTGCGATGAGCTTGGCGTAGCATCGGTGTATTTCTACGCGTTCTCCACCGAGAACTGGAAGCGCCCGCTGGAAGAGGTGGGTGCCATCATGAAGCTGTTCGCCCAGTACCTCATCGAGGGCTTTGACTATAAGAACCGCAATATCCGCATCAAATTTTTGGGCGACCGTACTGCGCTGGACCCAAAGCTGCAAAAGATGATGAACGAGCTGGAAGGGGACTCTGCCTGCAAGACCGGCATGACCCTGAACATCGCCATCAACTACGGCGGCCGCCCGGAGATCGTGCGGGCGGCGCAGCAGCTGGCCGCAAAGGCCGCGGCAGGCGAGATCCGCCCCGAGGACATCAACGAGCAGATGATGAGCGATGCCATGTACACCGCCGGACAGAAGGACCCGGACTTTATCCTGCGTCCCAGCGGTGAAAAGCGGCTGTCCAACTTCATGCTCTGGCAGGCCGCCTATTCGGAACTGGTGGAGATGGATGTGCTCTGGCCGGACTTTACCCGCGCCGATTTGGACACCGCCATTGAGGAGTTCAACCACCGCAGCCGCCGGTTCGGCGGCATCTGAGCGGCCCGCTGTCCGTATTGCAAACCCTGCACCTATGGTGCAGACCCGACAGACCCGGTACTTCCTCGGGTCGGAATGCGTTGCCCTGCAAGGGGCTGCTGCCGGAAGAACAAAGGAGATCAAACCTATGAAAACACGCATTATTACTGCGATCGTGGGCATTCTGGTGCTCATTGGCGTGATGTTTACCTTCAACACCATGGTGTTCAATCTGGTGATCGCAGCCATCACCCTGATCGCCATCCACGAGATTTACAGCGCCCTCGGCTTTGAAAAAAAGGACTGGCTCATGTACGCAGTGCTGGTACCCTACACATTGCTGGTCATGCTTTCCAGTTACAGCGCCATGCGCAAGCTGGTCATGCCCATGTCTTTTGTGCTGGTCACCTTTTTTGCCATCTATCTGGTGGTGCGCAACGGCACCATCAGCTACCAGAAGGCCAGCGGTCTTTTGGTGTTTTCGGGCATCGTGATCTTCTGCTTCTATTCTTTTATCCAGCTCAAGGAGCGTCTGCCGGTGGAAAAATTCGGCTATGATGCGGTTTTCTTCATCCTACTCATCCTCTGCTTTGCATGGGGCGGCGATACCTGTGCCTATTTTGCAGGCCGCGCCTTTGGCAAGCATAAGCTGTGCCCGGTGGTCAGCCCCAAAAAGACGGTAGAGGGTGCCATCGGCGGCGTGCTGGGCACCATGGTGTTCGGCGTGGTCGCTACCCTCATCTACTCTATTGCGGCAAACCGCATGGAAGCCTTTACCCGCTCTAATATCGGCGTTTCTATGTATGTTATTATCGCACTGCTGGGCTGCATCGCTGCGGTGCTGGGCATCTACGGCGATCTGTTTGCCAGTGTGGTCAAACGCCAGTGCGGCATTAAGGACTACGGCACCATCTTCCCGGGTCACGGCGGCATTCTGGATCGCTTTGACAGTGTGATGTTCATCGCGCCCTTCGTGACCATGGTCATCACCGCCGTGTTCTACGCCTGATACAGGGAGGAATCTATCATGTCTAAAAAAATTACGCTGCTGGGCTCTACCGGTTCCATCGGTACCCAGAGTCTGGATGTCATCCGCGCTCAAGGGTACGAGGTCTACGGCCTTTCTGCCCACAGCCATGTGGAAAAGATCTTGCAGCAGATCGAGGAATTCCACCCGAAATACGTCTGCATGACCGACCCGGATGCCGCCGCAAAGCTGGACGCTGCGCTGGCAGGCCGGGCAAATGCGCCCAAGCTGCTCACCGGCCCGGAGGGGCTGAAGGAGCTGGCCGCGCTGGACGGCCCGGATGTGGTGCTGAACAGCGTGGTGGGTATTGCCGGCCTTGGTGCCAGCCTGTGCGCCATCGAAAGCGGCCACGATCTGGCACTGGCCAACAAGGAGAGCCTTGTCACCGGCGGTCATCTGGTCACGCAGGCTGTGGAAAAGCACGGCGTGCAGCTGCTTCCAGTAGATAGCGAGCACTCTGCCATCTTCCAGTGCCTGCAGGATAAGGAGAGCGCCCCCAGCCTGACCAAAATTCTGCTCACAGCCTCCGGCGGCCCCTTTTTCGGCATGACCACCGAGCAGCTGCGCGGCAAGACCCGGGCAGACGCGCTCAAGCACCCCAACTGGAATATGGGCGCGAAGATCACCATCGACTCCGCCACCCTGATGAACAAGGGTCTGGAGCTGATCGAGGCTGTATGGCTCTTCGGTCTGCCCCCGGAAAAAATTCAGATCGTGGTGCAGCGCCAGAGCATCGTCCACTCTGCGGTGCAGTTCAGCGATAATTCGATCATCGCGCAGCTGGGTGTGCCGGATATGCGCATCCCTATCCAGTACGCCCTGACCTACCCCAAGCGTGTGCCGGGCGTAGTGCCGGAGCTGGACTTTACCACCCTGAAGCTGCTCACCTTCGACGTGGCCGATGAAGAGACCTTCCGTTGCCTTGCCGCCTGCAAAAAGGCCATTCGCAAGGGCGGTCTTGGCCCCTGCGCCGCCAACGGTGCCAACGAGGAAGCCGTTAAGCTGTTCCTTGAGGACAAGATCGGCTTTTTGGATATCGGCCGCTTGGTGGAGGCTGTTGTGGATAGCGACAGCTTTGGCGGCGACTATACGCTGGCAGACGTATACGAGTGCGACCGCATGGCGCGCGCATTCGTGCGGGCACACCTGTAACGCTTTATCAGCAATATACGCCTTGGCGCTGTTTTTGTAATGGCCCCGGGACGATATAGGAGAACGAATGTCATTTATTATCACCATTCTTGCCGCACTGCTCGTGTTCAGTGCGGTGATCGCCATCCACGAGTTCGGGCATTTTACTGTGGCAAAGCTCTGCGGCATTCAGGTCAACGAGTTTTCCATCGGCATGGGGCCGGTGCTCTGGAAAAAGAACCATAAGGGCACCCAGTACAGTCTGCGTGCCCTGCCTGTGGGCGGTTTTGTAGCGCTGGAAGGGGAGGAAAGCCCCGAAAGCCAGCAGGCAGAAGCTGCCCATACTGTGCAGGAGCAGCCCGCCCAGGAGACCGAAGCATCTGTGCAGCCCACTGGCGTCCCCCTGAATGAAGCGCCGGTGTGGCAGCGGGCACTGGTCATGGTAGCCGGTGCTGTCATGAATTTCGTGCTGGGCTTTGTGGTGCTGGTGTTTTTGATCGCCGCCCAGAATGAGCCTATCACCAGCAAGACCATCTACGCCATTCAGGACGGTGCCCTCTGCGGGCAGACCGGCCTGCAGGCGGGGGACAAGGTTCTGGCGGTGAACGGCCGCCGCTGCTTTGTGGCCAATGATATCCTGTACGAGCTGGTGCGCACCCGGTCTTACAGCGCAGATTTTACCGTCCTGCGGGACGGCCAAAAGGTGCAGCTGCCGGGGGTACAGTTTGACACATGGCAGGACGAAAAGGGCGAGACCCACATGAGCATCGGCTTTTCCGTCTACGGGCTGGAAAAGACCCCCGGCAATGTGCTGCGGGAGGCAGGCAACAGCGTGCTGTACTATGGGCGCATCGTGTTCACCTCCCTTGTGGACTTAGTGCGCGGGCGGGAGAGCATCAACAACCTCTCCGGCCCGGTGGGCATCGTATCGGCCATCGGGCAGGCCGCCAGCTACGGCTGGCAGGATCTGCTGGAGATGCTGGCGCTCATCACCGTCAACCTTGGCATCCTCAACCTGCTGCCATTCCCGGCGCTGGATGGCGGCAAGGTGGTATTTTTGGTCATTGAAGGCGTTACCGGCCATGCTGTGCCGGAAAAGCTGCAAAGCGTGCTCACCCTTGCAACCTTCGGGCTGCTGTTCGGGCTGATGATCTTTGCAACCTACAACGATATTCTCCGGCTTATTACCGGGACAGTATAAGAAAGGGGAACCCTTATGCGGCAGAAAAAACGTGAAGTGAAGATCGGCAATGTGACCATCGGCGGCAGCAACCCCATTGCGGTGCAGACCATGCTCAATGTGCCGGTGGAGGACATCGAGGGCAATGTGGCACAGGCTAAGCGGTGCGAAGCCGCTGGCTGTCAGATTTTGCGGGTGACCTGTCCCAGCCCGGCAGATGCAAAGTGCATCGAGGCCGTCAAAAACGCGGTGAATATCCCCATCGTGGCGGATATCCACTTTGACTACAAGGCCGCGCTGGCCTGCGCGGACGTGGGTGTGGATAAGATCCGCATCAACCCGGGCAACATCGGCGATGACGACCGGGTAAAGGCGGTGGTGGATGCCTGCCAGCAGAAGAACATCCCCATCCGCATCGGCGTCAACGGCGGCAGTCTGGAAAAGCACATTCTGGCCCGCTACGGCGCACCCACCCCGGAAGCCATGGTGGAAAGCGCTTTGTACCATGTGCGCCTGCTGGAAAAGTTCGATTTCAATAACATCGTCATCTCCATCAAAAACTCCAACGTACCCCGCATGATGGAAGCCTACCGTCAGCTCAGCGCCGTCACCGACTACCCGCTCCATGTGGGCGTCACCGAGGCCGGCACCTACCAGATGGGTCTGCTGAAAAGCGGCATGGGTATCGGCGGTATGCTGCTGGAGGGCATCGGTGACACCATCCGCGTGTCGCTGGCTGCAGACCCGGAAAAAGAGGTGGAGGCAGGCTTCAACATCCTGCGCGCCGTGGGCTTCCCCGTTACCGGGCCGGAGGTCATCACCTGTCCCACCTGCGGACGCACCCAGTACCCCTGTACCGAGATCGCCAACGAAGTGGAAAAGCGGCTGCAGGGCTATAAAAAGTCCATCAAGGTGGCCGTGATGGGCTGCGTTGTCAACGGCCCCGGCGAAGCCCGCGAAGCCGATATCGGCATTGCAGGCGGCAAGGGCGAGGCCGTGCTGTTCATCCACGGCCAGCCCATCAAAAAGCTGACCGGCGATAACATTCTGGATCAGTTCATGGACGAGATCTATAAATTGTAAGCATTCTTTTCACTACTGCCACACCTGCAAAAACGGGTGCGGCAGTTTGTGTTGTAAAGAACCCACCAAAAAGGAGTACCATTTGTGAAACCACTTGTTTCCCAGCTGTGGCCGCAGTTTATGGCGGACCCGGATTTCGCGGCCTGTTTCGGGCAGGTGATCGTGGAGCACGCCCGGATGCTGCGGCAGGAGCGGCAGGTCGAGTTTACCCTGCGCAGCGCCGCCCCGCTGGATCAGAACCTCTGCGCCCGGTTGCTGGCTTCCCTGCAGCCGGACTATGAAGGCTTTGAACTGAAGATCAAAAACCTGTTCGGCTATGCCATGCTGGACGAGCACGCTTTGCGCATCCTGCTGGAGGACATGAAGCGGGACGGTGTGCCCATCAACGGCTTTCTGGACAGGAGCAGCATTACTATCACCGGGCAGAACATCACGGTGGGGGTGTGCCACGGTACAAAGTTTTTGCAGGAGATGGGCTTTGAAGAACTGCTTGCCAAGCGCATTGCCGAGCACACCGGCGTTACCCCAAAGGTGACGCTGCAAAGCGCGGTGACTGCGGCCGAGCAGCAGCAGATGGAAGAAAAGCTGGAGCGCAAGATCGCACCGCCGGTGGTCAAATTTGAGAAAAAGAACACTGCACCGTCTATCAAGGTGGAGGGGCTCAACCTTACCGACAAGCCGGTCACCATCTTCCACGGCAAAATGTTCACCCCCAAAAACCTTACCCCCCTCAAGGATCTGGGCGGCGAGGGCGGCAAGTGCATGATCTGGGGCGATGTGTTCTTTACCGAGGTCAAGGGCAACTACCGCAAGATCTATACTGTGTCCATCACCGACTATACCGGATCTATCAATCTGAAGGTCCGCGCACAGGAAGGGGAGGACTGCTCCAAGTGGGAGGGCATCGGCAAGGGTAGCACGGTCATCGTGCGTGGCGACTGTTCCTACGATAAATACGAGCACGACTACATCGTATACCCCTACGATGTGCTGATCGTGGAGCGCAAAAAGCGAGAGGATACCGCCCCGGAAAAGCGGGTGGAGCTGCATCTGCACACCAAGCTTTCCAGCATGGACGGCTTCTGCGACCCCGGCGGCATCGTCAAGCTGGCGCACCGCATGGGACACCCCGCCATTGCCATCACCGACCACGGCGTGTGTCAGGGCTACCCGGAAGCTATGCTGGCAGCCGATGACATCCACAAAAAGGACCCGGATTTCAAACTCATCTACGGGTGCGAAGCCTATTTTGTGGACGACATGGTGCCCTGCGTCTATGGCATAAAGGATCAGCCGCTGGACGGCGAGTTCTGCGTGTTCGATACCGAGACCACCGGCCTTGACCCCGGGGTAGAGTACCTTACCGAGATTGGCGCGGTCATCATCCGCAATGGCGAGGTGGTGGAGGAGTTTGATACCTTTGTCAAGCCCGGCAAGCCCATCACCCCCAAGATCACCGAGCTGACCGGCATCACCAACGAGATGGTAGCGGATGCCCCCGGCGAAAAGGAAGCGCTGGAAGCTTTCCTTGCCTTTGCCAGCGACCGCATTCTGGTGGGTCACAACGTCCACGCTTTTGATATGCGCTTTCTGCGGGCAGCTGCTAAGCGCAGCGGCATCAAGCTGGAGCCTACCTATATCGACACTCTGACCATGGCGCAGACCATGTACCCCGGCCTGCACAACTATAAACAGGGCACGATCAACAAGCATTTGGAGCTGCCTACCTATGAGGCGCACCGCGCCTGCGAGGACTCCGCTGCACTGGGACGCATCTTCTGCGTGATGCTGAACGACTTAGCGGAAAAAGAGGTAACGAAGGTCAGCGAGATCAACACCGGTCTGGGCGGCAACCGCGAGGTGCTGAAAAAGAAGTACTACCACCTCATCATTCTGGTCAAGAATCAGATGGGTCTGAAGAACCTGTACAAAATCGTCAGCGAGGCGCATGTCAACTACTTCTTCAAAAAGCCCCGCGTGCCCCGCAGCCTGCTGAACAAGTACCGGGACGGCCTGCTGCTCACCAGCGCCTGTGAGGCAGGCGAGCTGTACCGCGCCATTGTGGACGGCACCAGCTACGAGGAGCTGAAAAAGATCGCCGCCTACTACGATATTCTTGAGATCCAGCCGTTGGGCAACAACGCCTATATGGTGCGGGACGGCAAGGTGGACAGCGAGGAGCGGATCAAGGAATTCAACCGTACCGTCATCAAGCTGGGCGAGGATCTGCACAAGCCGGTCATCGCCACCGGCGACGTACACTTTACCGAGCCGGAGGATGCGATCTACCGCGCTGTACTGCAGGCAGGCAACGGCTTTAAGGATGCCGATAATCAACCGCCGCTGTTCTTCCGCACCACGCAGGATATGTTGGCGCAGTTCTACTATCTGCCCAAGGAAAAGGCCTACGAGGTGGTGGTAAAGAATCCCCGCAAGATCGCCGCCATGATCGACAATAATGTGCGTGCCATCCCCCGGGGCACCTACCCGCCCAGCATCGAGGGCGCAGAGCAGCAGCTGCGCGATGCCACATGGGAGCACGCCAAGCGGGATTACGGCGACCCCTTGCCTGAGATCGTGGAAAAGCGGCTGCAAAAGGAGCTGGACTCCATCTGCGGCCACGGCTATGCGGTTCTGTACGTCATTGCGGTCAAGCTGGTGGCCTACTCCAATGCGGGCGGCTATCAGGTGGGCAGCCGTGGCTCTGTCGGCTCCTCCGCCGTGGCGCACTTTTCCGGCATCTCGGAGGTGAACAGTCTACCGCCCCACTACCGCTGCCCCAAGTGCAAGCACAGCGAGTTTATCACCGACGGCAGCGTGGACGACGGCTTTGACCTGCCGGACAAAAACTGCCCCCAGTGCGGCACCCGGATGCTTGTGGATGGCCACGACATCCCCTTCGAGACCTTCCTCGGCTTCTACGGCGATAAGGAACCAGATATCGACCTGAACTTCTCCGGCGAGTACCAGTCTAATGTGCACCGCTACACCGAGGAACTGTTCGGCAAGGCCAACGTGTTCAAGGCCGGTACGGTGTCCGGTATTCAGGATAAAACGGCCTACGGCTACGTTAAAAAATATCTGGACGAGCGGCAGCGCACCGTGAACCACGCCGAGGAAAACCGCCTGACGCTGGGCTGCACCGGTGTCAAGCGCACCACCGGCCAGCACCCCGGCGGCATGGTGGTCGTGCCGGACACCTACGAGATCTACGATTTCTGCCCCATCCAGCACCCGGCGGATGACGTGGCGGGCGGTCTGCTGACCACCCACTTCGAGTTTAAGTATCTGCACGACACCCTGCTCAAGCTGGACGAGCTGGGCCACGATATGCCCACCTTCTACAAGTATTTTGAGGAATACACCGGCATCTCGGTAGACAGCATCCCCATGAACGACCCCAAGGTGTACAGCCTGCTGACCAGCCCGGAAGCGCTTGGCGTGACCCCGGAGCAGATCGACAGCCAGACCGGCACCTTCGGCATCCCGGAAATGGGCACGAACTTTGTGCGCGGAATGTTGGTGGAAGCACGGCCTAAGAATTTCTCGGAGCTGATCCAGATCTCCGGTCTGTCCCACGGCACGGACGTGTGGACGGGCAACGCGGACGAGCTGATCCGCAGCGGCACCTGCACCATTGCAGAGGTCATCGGCTGCCGTGACAGTATTATGCTGTACCTGCTGCGCAAGGGGCTGGAACCCAAGATGGCTTTTGATATCATGGAAGCCGTGCGTAAGGGCAAGGTGGCTAAGGGTGGCTTCCAGCCGGGCTGGGAGGAAGCCATGCGGGAGCATGAGGTGCCGGACTGGTACATCGAGAGCTGCCGTAAGATCAAGTATATGTTCCCCAAGGCCCATGCTGTGGCCTATCTGATGAGTGCCATCCGCCTGATGTGGTACAAGATCTACAAGCCGCAGGCCTTCTATGCGGTGTACTTTACCGTGCGCGGCGACGATATCGACTACGAAGCCGCCATAGGCGGTGCTGCCGTGGCGCGTGCCCACATGGAGGCGGTCAAGCGCCGTCTGAAGGAGGAAAAGAACGCCAAGGACGAGGACGTGCTGGTCAGCTTGCAGCTGGTCAACGAGATGCTGAGCCGCGGGTACGAGTTTTTGCCCATCGAGCTGGGCAAGAGCCGCGGTTCCAAGTATGTGGTGGAGGACGACAAGGTGCGTCTGCCCTTCAGCGCCCTGAAGGGTCTCGGCGGTGCAGCTGCCGAGGCGCTGGAACGGGTGACTATCCACGGAGAGGAATATATCTCGGTGGAGGAGTTGCAGCAGGCTTCCGGCGTGGGCAGCAGCATTCTGGACCGTCTGCGTCAGGTGGGCGCACTGGGCGACCTGCCCGAGAGCAGTCAGGTGAGCTTTTTCTGAAATATTCATAAAGAAAAAATCTCCGCGCTGGGTGTGATTACCCAATGCGGAGATTTTTATTTGCAGTGATACGAATCAGAGCAGGGGAGCACTTACTCCACGCTGATCATATAGTAGTAAACGGGCTGGCCGCCGCGGATGTGGCTTACCTCCACATGGTTGGGGCACTTTGCCTTGACGATCTCGGTAACCTTCTCGGCATCCTCGTCGCTCACGTCACAGCCGGAAATAATGGTGACAAAGCTGGAATCCTTCTTGCACATATTGCGTGCCAGACGGTAGGTGGCCTTGGTGATATCGGTGGAGGTGGAAACGATCTTGCCGTTCTCCAGCGCCATGATCTCGCCCTTGCGGATGCGCTTGCCGTCATACTCGCTGTCGCGGGCGGCGTAGGTGATCAGACCGGTGGATACCTTGTCGGCAGCAGCCATCATGTTGATGGTGTTGGTCTCGGCGTTCACAGAGGGGTCAAAGTTCAGCAGTGCGGTAATGCCCATGGGCACGGTGCGGGTGGGCAGCACGACTACCTGACGGTCGGCCAGCTTCTGCGCCTGTTCGGCTGCCATGATGATGTTCTTGTTGTTGGGCAGCACGAACACAGTCTTGGCGGGCACACTCTGGATGGCTGCCAGAATGTCCTCAGTGGAGGGGTTCATGGTCTGACCGCCGGACACCACGGCATCTGCTGCCAGATCGGTGAACACAGCCTTCAGACCCTCACCGGCGGCAACAGCCACAAAGCCGTAGTCGCGGCTGGGATCCACGGCAGCGTAGATGAACTCGCTGGCCTGAGAGGGAGCCTTCTCGGCAGAAGCCTGCTTTTCAAGGCTCTTGCCCTGCTTCTGGCGGGCAAGGAACTGCTCGTGCATATTCTCAATCTTGAAGTTGGTCAGATAGCCGTACTTGATGGCCTCGCTCAGGATCTTGCCGGGGTCGGCAGTGTGAACGTGCAGGTTGATGACATCGTCATCCTCAATGCAGACCACGCTGTCGCCGTTGGACTCTGCAAAGGCGCGCATCTTGGCGGCGCTGGCACCCTCGTACTTATTGATGAGGAACTGGGTGCAGTAGCCGTTGGTAATGTCCTCCACCTTCATCAGGTCGTCAGTGAACACGCCCTTACCGGCATTTTCGGTGGACAGCTTTGCCTTGTTGGGGGAAGCCTCGCCACCGGCAATCATGTCCTCGCCATGGAACACCTTGCCCATGCCCTCAAAGATGACCATAATGCCCTGACCGCCTGCGTCCACAACGCCGGCCTTCTTCAGCACGGGCAGCAGGTTGGGGGTGTCCTCCAGTGCCTTCTGACCGGCAGTCAGCACCACGTCCCACAGGGCGGGCACATCGGCAGCATCACTGGCAGCGGCTTCCTCAGAGGCCACGCGGGCAACGGTCAGGATAGTGCCCTCGGTGGGCTTCATCACGGCCTTGTAAGCGCCCTCAACACCCTTCTGCAGGGCGGCCACGATATCGGCAGCGTCAGCCTCTTTTTTGCCCTCCAAAGCCTTGGAAAAGCCGCGGAACAGCAGGCTGGTGATAACGCCGGAGTTGCCGCGCGCACCGCGCAGCATGGCAGAAGCAGCAGTCTTGGCAGCTTCGCCCACGGTGCAGCTGTCGTCCAGAGCTTCCAGCTCACGCACGGCAGCGCCCACGGTCATGCCCATGTTGGTGCCGGTGTCGCCATCCGGCACAGGGAAAACGTTCAGCTCGTCCACGCGGGAACGCTGGTTGTTGATGTTGTTGGCGCCGGAAATGATGGCGTCGCGCAGGATCTTACCAGAAATCATTGTTTTTACTCCTTAGTATCTGGCCGGAAAATCCCGGCTCGAGTTTGCAGACAAATCAGGCGATGACGTCATCCACGGACACCACCACGCGGGCGACCTTCAGCCCGGTGGCCTGCTCCACCTCGTCCTTGACGCGGTGGGAGATGCTGCGGGCGGCGGTGGAAATGTTCAGGCCGTAGCTGACGGCAATGTGCAGCTCGATGACCAGACGCCCATTCTGCTGGGTCACGCGCACACCCTTTTCCGGGTAATCGGAACCGTATACCATGCTTTTCACAGCGTCAGTCATATTACGGGGAGCCATGGCAGCAACGCCGTAGCACTGTTTGGTGGCTTCACCCACCAGGGTGGAAAAATACCCATCAGTAAAGCTGACATTCCCAAGCGGGAAACGGGAAGTGATCATAGTCGCTCTGCTCCTTTATGTTATTTTTCATAAAAATACACGCAAGGGTCGGGGGTATTGGCTGCGCAAAACGAAACTTGCCTCAGATAAACACCCACCCTATTATACAACTTTGCACCGTGGTTGTACAGTTCAAATTGTTGGATTTACTGCTTTTTGCGCTCCTTTTGCATCATTTTGGTAAAGAAAAAAGGGAGAACTGCCCTCGACAGCCCTCGCGCTGCTTTGCGCAGCGGGCGTGGTATGCTGAAGGCAGGCTGTGCGGAACCTATCAAAACGGAAAGTATGACAAATGAAGAAAAACAATCTGTGAATAAATTATAAAAGCTTCCTTGTCTGGCTTTCTTTGTCTATGAAAAAGTGCTAAAATAGAAACAGAGAAGAAAAGGGGCTGCCAGCCCCCTTTTCCCATGATACTTCCCGGAATACGCCGGACGCACGGCACATTACATAGCGCAGACAGACCGTTCCAACAGGTATTGCCTGCAAAAAATGCGATAGGAGTTGTTGGCATGAACATTCTCTTTTTTCTTTCCCCAAAGCAGGATCTGATGTACGTTTACGATGACTTTACCCTCCGGCAGACGTTGGAAAAGTGGGAAAACAACCGCTACGCCTCCATTCCGGTGCTGAACCGCAAGGGCGAATATGTGGGCACGCTAACCGAGGGCGATATCCTGTGGGGACTGAAAAAATACCATGGTCTGGATCTGGAAGCGGCCGAGGACATTCCCATCTCAGAGTTTGCGCATAAGCGGGACTACAAAGCCGTCACGGTGACCACCAGCATGGATGAACTGGTGGAAGCCGCCATGAACCAGAACTTCGTCCCGGTGGTGGATGACCGGGGCATTTTCATCGGCATTGTGCGGCGGCAGGCCATCATCCGCTACTGCTACGATAAATCCCGCAAGATTGAAATGACCCGTACCGGCCGCCCTGTAAAGGAGCTTGCCAGCGTACATTAAAACAGATGCCGTATTTGGCTGTGTCCTTCCCATGAAGATTTAAGCCCGGAAAGTCCGCAGACTTTCCGGGCTTATTCTTCAAATAGGGCTCCCGCTAATTATGCCCAGAGCGCAAGCGGCGGGCATTTAAAAAACTTTTACACGGAACGAGGACGCTGCACATTTACCGTGCAGCGCCCTCGTTGTTTATGCTATTTGCTTACTTATTGCGGATGTACTCGTCTATGGCCTTTGCAGCTGCCTTACCGGCACCCATGGCCTTGATGACGGTAGCAGCGCCGGTCACAGCGTCACCACCGGCATACACGCCGTCGCGGCTGGTCTTGCCCTCGTCGCCCTCGGTCACGATGCAGCCGTGCTTGTTGGTCTCCAGACCCGGGGTGGTGGAACGGATCAGCGGGTTGGGGCTGGTGCCCAGACTCATGATCACGGTATCCACCTCCAGCTCGAACTCGCTGCCCGGCTTTTCAATGGGACGGCGGCGGCCGGAAGCGTCCGGCTCACCCAGCTCCATCTCGATGCAGGTCATGGAGTGTACAAAGCCGTCCTCGTCCGGGTGGATGGCAACAGGGTTGCACAGGGTCTTGAAGATGATGCCCTCTTCCTCGGCGTGCTCCACCTCTTCCTTACGGGCGGGCAGCTCAGCCATGCCGCGGCGGTAGACGATGTACACGCTCTCGGCACCCAGACGCAGGGCGCTGCGGGCAGCGTCCATGGCCACGTTGCCGCCGCCCACAACGGCAACCTTCTTGCCGGTGCGGATGGGGGTCTTGCTGGTGGGCAGGTAAGCCTTCATCAGGTTGGAGCGGGTCAGGAACTCGTTGGCAGAGTACACGCCTTTCAGGCTCTCGCCGGGGATGTTCATGAAGCGGGGCAGACCAGCACCGGAGCCCACAAACACAGCCTCGTAGCCGTACTCGCCCATCAACTCGTCAATGGTCAGCACTTTGCCGATGACCATGTTGCACTCAAAATCCACGCCCATCTTCTTCAGGCCGTCGATCTCCTGCTGGACGATGGCCTTGGGCAGACGGAACTCGGGGATGCCGTACATCAGCACACCGCCTGCAACATGCAGAGCCTCGTAAACGGTGACCTTGTAGCCCAGCTTTGCCAGATCGCCTGCAGCGGTCAGGCCGGCAGGGCCTGCGCCGATGATGGCAACCTTATGGCCGTTCCATTCAGGCACGATGGGTGCGGTGTGCACGTTCTCGCGGTGCCAGTCGGCCACAAAACGCTCCAGACGTCCAATGGCCACCGGCTCGTTCTTGATGCCGCGGGTGCACTTGCCCTCGCACTGGCTCTCCTGCGGGCAGACACGACCACAGACAGCAGGCAGGGAAGAGGAGCGGTTGATCACCTGATAGGCGGCCTCAAAGTCGCCCTCGGCAACATGGGCGATAAACTCCGGGATGTCGATGCCCACGGGGCAGCCGGACTGGCAGGGCTTGTTCTTGCAGCCGATGCAGCGCTTGGCCTCGTTCACAGCCATCTCAGCGGTGTAGCCCAGAGCCACTTCCTTAAAGTTTTTGTTGCGGACGTTGGGGTCCTGCGTGGGCATGGGGCACTTTTTGGGGTCCATATTGAAAGCCATTTTACATTCCCTCCTGAGTCTTGAACAGGTTGCAGGCTGCCTCACGGGCGTGTGCCTCAAACGGGCGGTACATGGTGCCGCGTGCCATTGCCTCGTCAAAATCCACCAGATCGCCATCAAAGTCTGGGCCGTCCACGCAGGCGAACTTGGTCTGACCGCCCACGGTCAGGCGGCAGCCGCCGCACATACCGGTGCCGTCGATCATGATGGGGTTCATGGAAACGATGCTCTTCAGGCCGTGCTTCTGGCAGGTCTTGACCACAAACTTCATCATGATCAGCGGGCCGATGGTGATGACCAGATCGTACTGGTTGCCGGCAGCCACCAGCTCATCCAGCGCAGCGGTGACCACGCCCTTGGTGCCGTAGCTGCCGTCATCAGTCATGATGCGCAGCTCGTCGCTGCAGGCGTTGAACTCGTCCTCAAGAATCAGCAGGTCCTTATTGCGGAAGCCGACCACGCTGTGTACCACACAGCCCTGATCGTGCAGTTCCTTGGCAATGGGCAGTGCAATGGCGCAGCCTACGCCGCCGCCCACAACGCACACCTTCTTCAGACCCTCGGTCTCGGTGGCGCGACCCAGCGGGCCGACAAAATCGTGGACACAATCGCCTGCGTTCAGGCTGTTCAGCTCCATGGTGGTACCGCCCACGATCTGGAAGATGATATCTACGGTGCCCTTTTCGCGGTCGTAACCGGCCACGGTCAGGGGGATACGCTCGCTGTCCTCAAACGGACGTACAATGATGAACTGACCCGGCTTTGCCTTTTTGGCAATCAGCGGGGCTTCAATGACCATCTTTGTCACGGTGGGATTCAGCGCGACCTTTTCAGTGATCTTATACATTGCGTTAGCTCCTTTTTGCTGGCAATTCCTTTTTCTTTTCTATAAATGGAAGCTGCATCCGCGCGGGTGCAGCTTTCCGTTTGACAAAGCGTCCTCTTTATTATAATAGTTTGTGAAATAGAAAGCAACTGTATTTTGCCCGTGCACACAGCCGTGCGAAACGAGGTAAAAAGGGGGAATGTGGTGCTGCACACAAAATAAAAAGAACGTACCAGAGTTAAAAGACGTTCTTTTTCAAAAAAATGTAATTTTGTGGTTGACAACTGCCGGAGTGTGCGGTATAATAACCAACGTCGCCGGACAACAGACCGGCAAAAACAAATGGAATGTGCGGCCGTAGCTCATCTGGTAGAGCGCCACCTTGCCAAGGTGGAGGTAGCGAGTTCGAGCCTCGTCGGCCGCTCCATATGTGGAAGTTTAGCTCAGCTGGGAGAGCATCTGCCTTACAAGCAGAGGGTCAGCGGTTCGAGCCCGTTAACTTCCACCATATGGCCCGGTAGCTCAGTTGGTTAGAGCACCAGCCTGTCACGCTGGGGGTCGTCGGTTCGAGCCCGATCCGGGTCGTATTTGCCTCTGTAGCTCAGTCGGTAGAGCAGGGGACTGAAAATCCCCGTGTCATTGGTTCGATTCCGATCGGAGGCACCACGTTGAAAATCCTGTCATTCATCGGGAAGTCTTGCAAGCAAGACTTCTGTGATGAATACCAGATTTTCTCCTTTTCCCCACAAAATCTTGCTTTGCAAGCTTTCGCGGGGACCCCGAAATTCGCAAGAATAGCTCGGGAGGGTGCAGGGATAAATGCACCGGATATGCGGCCGTAGCTCATCTGGTAGAGCGCCACCTTGCCAAGGTGGAGGTAGCGAGTTCGAGCCTCGTCGGCCGCTCCAATACGAAGCCATCGTTGATGCAGAAATGCAAAAGCGATGGCTTTTTGTTTTGTGTGGCAATGGTCGGAAATGCTCTCCACTTGCCAAAGCAAAGAGCCGCCGTACAACACGATGCACAGCAGCTCTTCTTACAATATAAATATAACAGCACCGCAGAGCTGATTACATCACCATGGTGATGATCAACGCACACAGCGGCAGGGTGATGATGCTGAGCAGGGTGGTCAGCACCACGCTGCCGGCGGCAAAGTGCTCATCGTGGCCGAACTGCACCGCAAATACCGAGGTGATAGCGGCAGCCGGGCAGCATTCCAGCAGCGTGACCACCTGTGCGGCAGTGCCGTGGAAGCCCAGCACCCCGAACAGTGCCAGCGTAGCCGCCGGGATCAGCAACATACGCACACAGGCAAGCTTCCAGATGTGCTTGTCGGTCACGATGCTGCGCACGTCACCGGCGGCGATCAGCATCCCGGTGATGAGCATGGACAGCGGGGTGTTTACCCCGGCCAGCAGTTCCAGCGGCTGGGTGATCAGGGCAGGCAGCGGGATCTGCAGCAGATAGATGCCCAAGCCCACTACAATGGCATACAGTACCGGGGTGCGCACCAGACTGCGGGCAACCTCCTTTACGCTGGAGCCGCCGCTGACAAGACCGTAGCCCAGCGTCCACAGCAGAATGTTGAACACGGTAACGTAGGCACTGGCATACAAAAGACCCTCGGAGCCGAACAGCGCCGAAATAAGCGGGAAGCCCATGTACGCTGCGTTGGAAAAAATGCAGGCAAACCGGAAAATGGGCATCCGGCTGTCGGTCTTGCGCGCCGTGAGCAGCAGGGTGATCACGGTTCCCAGCAGCACGGACAGGACACTCATGCCAAAAGCCGCCAGCAGATTACGCAGGATCTGGGTGCTGAACTCCATGCGGTAAGAGTTTACCACCATGGCCGGTACGATGATGTACACCAGCAGATTGGAAAGCGCCTGTTTGTTTTCCAACTTGAGCACACCGGTCTTGACCGCCACCATGCCTGTGCCGATCAGTAGGAACAAGACCGCGACCTGCTGCGCGGTGATGAGAGCCAGTTCCATAAAATTTCCTCCTCTAAGGTCGTAACGAATATACTACGAAAGATACAACACGGGTATAGCACAAAACCCTGCGGATAGCAAGGCTAAACGCAGGGTTTTGCAAGATTTTGCTGTTACAGTTTACAAAATGACATTTTTGATCAGCAGGGAAATGCTGCCGTCATCAGCGTGCAGGAATTCTACCTCGGATTCCGCGTTCAACAGCTCGGTGGGGATCTTCACCTCGATGCCGTTGGCGGTGCGCAGGCTGCGGCTTTCCATCCGGCGGATGCGGGCGGGGGTCACGGTCACCGGCTGGGCGGCGCTGTCAATGACATCGCTCTTTTCCACATAGTCGTCAAAGGGCACGGCGGCGAGGGGATATTCCTCTTCCAGCTGCTGGCGCACCTGCTGGATGGACACCTGATTGTCGTTGTCGGCGGCCTGATTGGCGATCATCATGGCCACCTGTGCCTCCACATGGGGCGTTTCGGCGTAGTTTTCCTGCACAGCCTGCACGGCGGCTTCCTGAATGGCCTGCAGCTTTTTCTTTTCCGGCTGAGCGGTGGTGTACTGGAACACCACGGTGGAGAGGTAAAACTCTTTATGACCGTCAATATCATACTTCTTTTCCAGCAGCCGCATGGAGTAATCGGTCAGGTCTACCAGTGCGCCCTCCTCCACCTTGCCGCTCTGGGTGGGCAGGCAGGCGCGCTGCTGGATGATGGAGTTCACCGGTGCGCCCTCTACAGTCTCGGTGTAGTGGGTGTAGCCGTTTTTGTAGTTCAGCTTCAGGATGCCCAGCCACGGCGCACCGTCCCGGGTAAAATCCACCACGGCAAGGTCTGCCCCGGGGATGGTGGTGTGGGCGTGCATATAGTCGAACAGCACCCCGGCAATGCGGCAGGAAAGGTCCACAAAGTCCTGATTGTGCTCCAACTCATTTTTAAAGGCCGAGTCCGGCAGCGGGCGGCACTGGCGGATCTCGTCGCTGGCCAGCAGCTTTTCAATGTGGTTCTGCAGGTAGGCGTTCTTTTCGGCAGTCAGCTCCATGGGCCCGCCGCTGAGCACCGGCGCATCCATGGTGGTATCCAGAACGTGCAGAATGGCCTGATGAATGATGATCTCCATTGTTGCTCCTCATTTCGTGACGTAGTGTTTGCGCCCAGTATAGCACAACCGCCGGAAAAAGGCGAGAGCTGCCCGGGGATTTTGCGGATTCTACAATTTACAAATCCCGCCAAAAGGGCTATACTTATAATATCTGTGCAAAGGAGGTGGAGCTGGTGGACGAGCAGCAGCTGGAACAGATCGAAGGCGTCGTGGAGGATATCATCTACGAGAACGAGGATAACGGCTATACGGTGTTCGAGGTCTCCGGCGGCGGGGTGCTCACGGTGGTCTGCGGCATCGTAGGCGAGTTGCACGCAGGCGAGAGCGTCATCTGCCGCGGCCGGTACGAAAACCACGCCACCTATGGCCGCCAGTTCCACGCGCAGGAATGCGAGACCGATATGCCCAAGGATCTGGAAGCGGTGTATGCCTTTCTGGCCAGCCGTTCCCTGCCGTATATCGGCGCAAGGACTGCGGATAAGATCATTGATATGTTCGGGGCTGAAGCGCTGGAGGTCATCGCCAACGACCCCGCCCGGCTGACCAAGATTCCCGGCATCTCGCCGGATAAAGCCGACCGCATCCAGCAGGAGTTCAAGCGGATGTTCGGAATGCGGGAACTCATCGCTTATCTGGCGCAGTTCGAGATCAGCCCACGCAAGGCTATGGAGGTGTTCAAAGCCTTTGGCGTGGGGGCGATGCAGGCCATTGCGTCAAACCCCTATCTGCTGTGCGGGGAGCCGCTGCAGCTGGACTTCCGCCACGCGGACAGCATCGCCCAGTACTACCACATGGAAGGGGACTGCGCCCAGCGGCTGGAAGCTGCCCTGCTGCGCACCTTGCGCCACAATGCGGGCAACGGCCACACCTGTCTGCCCCGGGCGCAGCTGCTGGCGACGGCCTCCAACTTTATCCATCAGCCGCCGGAAAAGCTGGCCCGTGCACTGGATCACTGCATCGAAACGGAAGAACTGGCCGTAAAAATGTTCGATGCCGTGCCTTATATCTACCTGCCGGATCTTCTGGCAGCGGAGCAGGACATTGCCGATCGGCTGAATCTGCTGGCAAAGCGCGGCAAGAACACTTCCCGGGATCTGGATAAAAACATCCAGATCTTAGAGCTGACCCAAGGCTTTGCCTACGCCCCCTTGCAAAGGGAAGCCATCCGCAAAGCTATGACCGAGAACTGCCTTGTGCTCACCGGCGGCCCCGGCACCGGCAAGACCACTACCGTCAACGCTATTTTGCAGCTGCTGGAAAATCAGGCCGAGCGGGTAGCCCTGTGTGCTCCCACCGGCCGTGCCGCCAAGCGTCTCAGCGAACTGACCGGCCGCAAGGCCAGCACCATCCACCGACTGTTGGAGGTGGACTACACCGGTGGCGTGGTCAGCTTTATCCATAACGACAAAAACCTGCTCAAGTGTGACGTGGTCATTCTGGACGAGATGAGCATGGTGGACGTCAAGCTGTTTCAGGCGCTCATTGCGGCACTGCGCTACACCTGCCGTATTATTATGGTAGGCGATGCCGACCAGCTGCCCAGCGTGGGCGCGGGCAACATCCTCAGCGAGGTCATCCGCTCCGGCTGTGTGCCCACCGTCTGCCTGAACGAGATCTTCCGGCAGGCAAAGCGCAGCCTCATCGTGGAAAACGCCCACCATATCATCTCCGGCGAGCCGCTGCAAAAGGGCAGCAAGACTGATGACTTCTTCTTTCTGGAGACGGATGGCGAGGCTGCGCAGCGTCTGGTGTGCGACCTTGTCACAACCCGGCTGCCCCGGAGCTATGGCTTTGACCCCATCCGGGATATTCAGGTGCTGTGTCCCACAAAGCTTGGCCCCACCGGCACGCAGGCGCTGAACGTGGAACTGCAAAACCTGCTCAACCCGCCCCAGAAGGGCAAGCCCCAGCTGCAAAGCGCCGCCCGGGTGTTCCGGGTGGGGGACAAGGTGATGCAGGTGCGCAACAACTACGAGATCGTCTGGAACCGCATCGGCGGCGAGCAGGGCGTAGGTGCCTACAACGGCGATATCGGCATCGTGGAAAGCATCAACCTGCGGGAGCGCTCCATGGTGGTGCGTATGGACGACCGGCGTCTGCTCTACCCGGCAGAAAACCTGAACGAACTGGAAATCGCCTATGCCATCACAGTGCACAAAAGTCAGGGCAGCGAGTTCCCGGCGGTGATCCTGCCGGTGGCGCAGGTGCCGCCAAGGCTGTGCTACCGCAACCTGTTCTACACCGGCGTCACCCGCGCGCGCAGATTGTGCGTTGTGGCGGGCCGCAGGGACGTGGTGAACAGCATGATGAGCAACATCCGGCAGAACCTGCGTTACAGCGGTCTGTGCGCTCTGCTGCAGGCCGGACAGCCGCCGGAGCAGCTCAGCACAGAAGGGGAAAGCCCCTGATAAAACCACGCAGAACAGCGGCAAAGCTTGTATACTTTTTGCCGCAACTATGTTATACTAAAGCAGTCTTTGTTTTTTGCCCGCAGCTGCGGGCGTTACATACATGATAGAGGAACGCAGAGAAAGGAATCAGGCAATTATGGCACAGAATGATATCGGCATCGACCTTGGTACTACTACCATCATCATCGCGCAGGAGGGCAAGGGCGTGGTGCTCAACCAGCCCAGCGTTGTGGCAATGGATACCCGCAAGAACACCGTGCTGGAAGCCGGCGATAAAGCACTGGCTATGGTGGGACGCACGCCCAACTACATCTCCGCTATCTTCCCGCTGAAGGATGGCGTCATCAGTGACCACACCATGACCCGGGAGCTGATCTGCCGCTTTGTCAAGCAGGTGTACAGCTCCCACATGGTCAAGCCCCGGGTGGCAGTGTGCGTGCCTGCCGCTATTACCGGCATTGAGAGCGACGCCGTGGTGGAGGCTGTGGTGGCCGCCGGTGCCCGTCAGGTGTACCTGATCGATGAGCCTATCGCCGCAGCCCTTGGCTCCGGCATCGACATCACCCTGCCGGATGGCCGCATGATCATTGATATCGGCGGCGGCACCACGGATATCGCCGTGCTGAGCCTTGGCGGCAAGGTCAAGGCCACCAGTGTGCGCGTGGCCGGTAACCACTACGATGAGGAGATCCTCAAGCACGTCCGCAACAAATACAGCATTGCCATCGGCCAGCGCACCGCCGAGGAACTGAAGAAGCACGTTGCCTGCTGCCCCCAAAAGACCGATTTCCACGAGAGCATGGAGATCAAGGGCCGTAGCCTGCTTACCGGTCTGCCGGTGCGCGTGACCGTTTCCACCGATGATCTGTACGAGCCGGTGATGATGCTCAGCGAGCAGATCGGCACCGCAGCCCATCAGGTGCTGGAAAAGACCCCGCCCGAACTGGCAGGCGATATCTACCGCAACGGCGTTATGCTGACCGGCGGCGGTGCCCAGCTGCACGGCCTGACCGAATATCTGAGCCAGGAACTGAAGGTGGAGGTCACCGTCTCGCCGGATCCCGTAAACTGCGTTGCACTGGGCACGGCACAGAGCCTTTCCATCGGTGATAAGCTGGAAACCGGCTTTACGGATGCTACTCCGCGCATCGGCCGCCGCTAAGCTTGGTTCGTTTTGTCCATGTCATATCACAAAGCAGCAAAAATAAAATTTGTTAATTTTTGTTGAAATGATTGGCAAAATACGGTATACTATACCCAAATTGATTTTCTGCTAACGATGTTGTATCGCTTGCAGTATCCAACAAACAGGAGGAAAAACCATGGACTTAGGTTTCGATGTGGTCGTTACCATTACTGGTATCGTGCTGGTGTTCCTGATCCTCGTGCTGCTGATGGCTATCATCACGCTGGAGGGCAAGATCTTCGACTCGATGAATGCCAAGAAGAAGGCCGCTAAGACTGTTGCGCAAGCACCCGCAGCAAAGCCCGCTGCCGCTCCGGTACAGCAGGCTGCGCCCGCTCCTCAGGTAGAGGAGGGCATCCCTGGTGACGTGGTGGCCGCTATTATGGCTGCTATCCATGCAATGGGCAACGGCAAGTACACCCTTAAGGCAGTGCGTCGTGGCAAAAATGGCTGGGGCAAGGCCGGCGTGAACGACACCACGGCCCCGTTTTAACACAGGAGGAAGAGCATGACACAGTTTATTGATACTCTGGTCGGTATTTTCCAAAGTTCCGGCTTTGCACAGTTTGGCCAGCCCGGCGGCTGGCTGTACGCCGTGATGATCTGCGTGGGCTGCTTTTTGCTGTACCTCGCCATCGTCAAGGAGTTCGAACCCCTGATCCTGCTGCCCATGGCCTTTGGTATGATCCTTGCCAACCTCCCCGGCAGCGGCATCATCCACATGCAGTACTTCGTTGGTGACGGTCTGGAGCACCCCATGTGGGTCGAGATCCTGAACAACGGCGGTCTGGCTGATATGCTCTACATGGGCGTTAAGCTGGGCATCTACCCGCCGCTGATCTTCCTCGGCATCGGCACCATGACCGACTTTGCACCCCTGATCTCCAACCCCAAGAGCCTGCTGCTGGGCGCTGCCGCACAGTTTGGTATCTTCGGTACTTACATGGGTGCCCGTCTGCTGGTCGCTACTGGTCTGGTAGACTTCACCCAGAAGCAGTCCGCTGCCATCTCCATCATCGGCGGTGCCGACGGTCCTACCGCTATCTTCGTTACCTCCCGTCTGGCACCTGAGCTGCTGGGCAGTATCGCCGTGGCAGCCTACAGCTACATGGCACTGGTGCCCGTCATCCAGCCGCCCATCATGAAGGCACTGACCAGCTCCAAGGAGCGCTCTGTGGTCATGAAGCAGCTGCGCACTGTCTCCAAGACCGAGAGGATCATCTTCCCCATCATGGTCGCCATCATCGTTTCCCTCATCGTACCGGATGCCGCCGTTCTGGTCGGTATGCTGATGCTGGGCAACCTGATGAAGGAGTGCGGCGTTGTGGACCGTATCCAGAAGACCGCCGGTAATGAGCTGATGAACATCATCACCATCTTCCTGGCTCTGTCTGTTGGCTGCACCACCAGTGCAAACACCTTCCTGAATACCCGCACCC
Organism: Faecalibacterium sp. I4-1-79; assembly: GCF_023347235.1. Lineage (GTDB taxonomy): Bacteria > Bacillota > Clostridia > Oscillospirales > Ruminococcaceae > Faecalibacterium > Faecalibacterium tardum. Next base: position 1,489,455 of record NZ_CP094467.1, read on the forward strand.
TGTTCATCATCGTGCTGGGTCTGATCGCCTTCTCCTTCGGCACCGCAGCCGGTGTGCTGTGCGGCAAGGTCATGTACAAGCTGACCGGCGGTCAGGTGAACCCCCTGATCGGTTCTGCCGGCGTTTCCGCCGTGCCTATGGCCGCTCGTGTTTCCCAGAAGGTCGGCCAGAGCGAGAACCCCTCCAACTTCCTGCTGATGCACGCCATGGGCCCCAACGTGGCCGGCGTTATCGGTTCTGCCGTTGCTGCTGGTATCCTGATCAACATCTTCGGCTAAGCAAAACCTGAAATACGACCTCAAGAGCCATCGCACAAGGCTGTGCGGTGGCTCTTTTTGTGCAGAACGATTTCAATGGCCTCCGCTGCGCTTTGGCCATATTCAGCGGAATTATGATTTATTATTTCGGGATAACGGAGCGTCTGCGGACGCTCCGTTATCCCATTTTCACGGGAGAGGACGTAAGAGGTAACAGCAGACGTTTCCAGTTACGACCCCTTCTGTGAAAAAGAGGTTCTGAAACGCCCGCAGGCGTTTCAGAACCTCAAATATTAAAATATACTTTCCTTGAACAATGGCCAGAGCGGCAGCGGAGGCCATTCAAAATCGTTTTGCAATAAGGATGATAGCAACTTTTTCCTGTTTGTGTTTGGCTTCTGCTTGTGCTATCATAGAGAAAACAGGGCGCAATACGCCCCCAGAACAGGAGGGACTGTTATGGAAAAAATCAAGCTCGAGGTTGCAGGCATTCCGGCTGTCCTGTACGGCAAGCGCAGCCGTAAGGTCTATCTCTATGTCCATGGCAAAAACGGCAGCGCAGCCGAGGCTGCTCGCTTTGCCCGCACAGCTTGCCCGGTAGGCTGGCAGGTGCTGGCTGTCGATCTGCCGGAGCACGGCACCCGAAAAAACAGCCCGGAAAAGCTGGTGCCGTGGGTGGTTACCCGGGAGTTGCAAGCGGTCTATGCCCGGATGCAGCCGGTATGGAAGCAGATCCGCGTGTACGGGGTCAGCATCGGTGCGTGGTTTGTCATGCAGGCGTTGCAGACGCAAACGCCGGAAAAGGCACTGCTTGTCTCCCCGGTGGTGGATATGGAAAAGCTGATCCTTGACTTGATGCAGCAGGCAGGGGTAACGGAGGAACAGCTGCACGCGGCAGGGGAAATCCCCACCGCCATGGGGGAGACCCTCTCGTGGCCGTATCTGTGCTGGGTGCGGGAACATCCGCTGCATTGGAAGGTGCCCACACAGGTGCTCTATGCCGATACGGACCCCCTTACCGGGCACACCGCTATGGAGCGGTTCCGGCAGCAGACCGGGGCGCACCTGACCATTCTGGAGGGCGGGGAGCACTGGTTCCACACCGAGACCCAGCTGGCCGCTCTGCAAAGCTGGGAGGAACACAATTGCTGAACCTTACCGAACAGAAAGCCACGCTGGCAGAGCTGGAATTGCTGGTAGCGGTGCGCTGCCGGGTGCTGCGGGCAGCCAATCAGCTGCCGGAAGATACTCCGCTGCCGGAGGTGGAGAGCCAGACACGGACCTATTACCAGAAGGCCTTTGCCGAGAACACCCACACGGCGTATCTCCTTTGGAACGGTGAAACGCTGGCAGGCACCGGCGCCGTGAGCTATTTTCAGGTCATGCCCACCGTCCATAACCCCACCGGTCGGAAAGCCTACCTTATGAATCTGTACACCGCACCGCAGTACCGGCGGCAGGGCATTGCGACCCGCATCCTGACCCGGTTGGTGGAGGATGCGCACCGGCGCGGGGTGACGGCCATCTCGCTGGAAGCGACCGCAATGGGCAGGCCGCTGTATGAAAAGTTCGGCTTTGTACCCATGGAACATGAAATGGAACTGCCGGAATAAAACAAAACGCCGCTGACGGCTTTGTGCATCGTCAGCGGCATTTTGTTTATTGAAAACAGGATTGTGAATGGCAGGGTTAAAATCAGACCTTAGTTTCGCTGTTGTGCTCAGCCTTCTTGTAAGCGGAGAAGGAATGGAACACAATGTTCAGACCCAGCACGATCAGCAATACGGCAAGGATCAGCTGCAGGCCGTTTGCGATGAACACAGCGCCCCAAGTGGTCTCACCGGCAGGGATGGTAACAGAAGCGGCAGTGCTGATGGCCTTGACCATAGCGATCAGGCGCTGCACCAATGCGGTAAAGGTAACGCACAGCATGATGATCAACGGGGGGAACAGCATCTTGTTGCTGCGGCCGGTCACCTTCAGGAACACGCACAGGGTAGCCAGCACCAGTGCGCTCAGCAGCTGGTTGGCAGAGCCGAACAGCGGCCAGATGTTGGCGTAGCCGATCTTGGTCAGGATAAAGCCGAACACCAGCGTGATAAAGGTGGAGAAGTACACATTGCAGAACAGCTTGCGCCAACCCTCAGCGTGCTCCATATCGTCCACGCTGAACAGCTCCTGGAAGCTCATGCGGCCAATGCGGGCCACGGCATCCAGACTGGTCAGTGCCAGTGCGGAAACGCACATGGTCATGAACACGGTAGCAGCGTAGGCGGGCACACCGAACATCTCAAAGAAACCGGCAACGCCGCGGCTGAAGATCTGGAACGGGGTACCAGCGGCAGGGGTGCCGTCGGCAGCTGCGGCAGCACCGGCCACGCACAGAGCCAGCACAGCCAGCAGGCTTTCAAGGATCATGGCACCGTAGCCGACCTTCAGCATATCCTTCTCGTTCTCAACGGTCTTGGAGGAAGTACCGGAGGAAACAAGGCTGTGGAAGCCGGAAACTGCACCGCAGGCCACGGTGACAAACAGGATGGGGAACATGGTGCCCAGCTTTTCGTTGGTAAAGCCGGTGAACACGGGCAGGTTCATGGTGGGGTGTGCAACCAGCAGGCCAACCACAGCGCCCACGATCATGGCCACGAACATAAAGGTGGTCATGTGGTCACGGGGCTGCTTGAGCAGCCACATGGGCAGCACAGCGGCAAAGAAGATGTACACAAAGGTGATGTAGCTCCAAGCGGCCTTGCCCAGGATCAGGGGCAGGTTTGCGCCGATAACAAAGGACAGCACGATGAACACGATGCTGATAACGCTTTCCTTCCAGCCGGAGAAGTTGAACTTTTTCTGCAGCAGGCCAAAGATAACGGCAAACACCATGAACATGATGGACACCATACCGGCAGCGCCGTTGGTCTTGGCGGCCTCGACCATTGCACCGTCTGCGCCGAAGGCATTGAAGGTGCCGGCAACCATGTCCGCAAAGGCGGCAATGACGATGCCGCAGAACAGCCAGCAGAACAGCAGGAACAGCTTGCGGCCGGTCTTGCCGATGTACTTTTCAATCAGCATACCCATGCTCTTGCCGTCGTTCTTAACGGAAGCATACAGGGCACCAAAGTCGGTGACAGCGCCGAAGAAGATGCCGCCCAGCAGCACCCACAGCAGCACCGGCAGCCAGCCGAAGGCTGCGGCCTGAATGGCACCGGTGACAGGGCCTGCGCCGGCAATGGAGCTGAACTGGTGGGCAAACACCGTCCAGCCGTTGGTGGGCACATAGTCCCGGCCATCCTCGTGGACGACAGCCGGAGTCTTGGCTGCGGGGTCAATGCCCCATTTGTTAGCCAGCCAGCGGCCGTAAAGCACATAAGCGCCAAACAGGCACACCGCTGCGATCAATACGATGACCAGCGTGTTCATAGTTTTCTACCTCTTTCCTTTTTTCACTCCGCAACAGGTTCGGAACGATAGACTGCCGTCCGGCAAAGCATTGCCCCGGAGCGTAAAAAACCTTCGTCCTCGGCACATGACCGGGTTTTCCGGCCACACTCCGAAGACGAAGGCTTCTGCTCCCGCCTGCCAGGGCAGGAGCAATACTCCGCGGTACCACTTCGCTTGCTGTGTTAAAACAGCCACTCTCCCACGCATGGTACACTGACCATGCTGCCCGATAACGTGGGCTGGACGGCACCGTGCTACTAAGGGGCACAAAACCCGGTTCACACAGGCTGCTCGCAGGCGAGGGTCCTCTGCTCCTGACTGCCGCTTTTTCACCCGAGAAGCGGCTCGCTGAAAGAGGGTGATGCAGAAGATCATGTCCTGTTCCTTGCATTTGCTGAATGATTGTGTCCTACTTTATTCCCGTTTTCATCAATTGTCAATATTTTCGTCACAAGTTCAGAGGATACGCCAATTCAAGCCATTTTCTGGGAATAATTTTTAGGTGATTTTCTTTCATGTGTGAAGAGAATAAAACTAAACACGTCTACAATTGAAAACCATTCACTCACAGGTCTTGACTTTCACACTTTGAAGTGCTAAAGTAATGGCGTGCAGAATATTCCGTGCGGCAGCACTGCCTGTTTTGCCCGCTGCCGCCGCTATTATAATAAGGAGAAAAACAATGGCTGAAAAAAATTCCAGAAGAAACGAGACGACGGATGCGCTCTTTGATGCCATCCTCAGTCTGGAGAGCCGGGAAGAGTGCTACGCTTTTTTTGAGGATCTGTGCACTGTAAAGGAGATCTCGGATATGGCACAGCGCTTACAGGCTGCAAAGCTCCTGCTGGATGGTGCCACCTACGAGCAGATCGTCAAGGCGGTGGAGATCAGCACCGCCACCATCAGCCGTATCAACCGCTGCATCCAGTACGGCTCCGGCGGCTACCGCGACACCATTGAGAAGGTGCGCGCACAGGCAGAAAAGCAGTAACAGCCGTACCCGCCGCAGCATAGGATAGGGCACACGACCGGAAAGGAAGGTTTTGCCCTATGATGATCGATACACCCTGTGCCCGTTCTCAGTGCCCGGAGATGCCCAAGGTCAGTCTGGATCAGGCTGTCGTGGACCTGATGGAAAGCATTGCCCTGCAGGAAACAGCGCTCAGCCACATTTTGTGTGCCGAAAGCCGGAAGATGCAGAAAGCCATGGATCTGGACGGTCTGGATCTTTGCAAGCTGCTGGAGGTGAACGACTCCGCTACCAACATGGTGCACGCCGTAGCAAACCTTGAGCTGGTGCTCAAGGATAAGCTGGAGTTCGTTTCCAACAACCTCTATGTCCCGGGGGACAGCAGCTGCCCGTCACCTGCGCAGTAGCGCTTTTGCAGGGGACGGTCTCTGCTGCAATTTGATCCGTGAAAATGCAATGCCGGGCAGCCCGCGGGCTGCCCGGCATTGTGCTGCACCGCGCTGCCGCAAGGGAGGCTGCTGTGCAAAAAACGGCGCAGCGGCCTCCCTTTTTAGGAAAATTCTGCATAAGAGACAGAAAAATCTTTTGTTGGAATTGCTGATGTATCAAATCTGTGCTATACTATTGGATGTATCACCATGAAAGCGAGGAATAAAACATTGCTGCATTATGATGCGATCCTATTTGATGTGGACGGGACGCTGATCGATTCAGCCCCCGGTATCATTCATACATTGCAAGAGGTTTTCTGCACCATGGGTGTGGATGTATCCGGCATCAACCTGCGCCGTTATCTGGGCCCGCCCCTGCGCAAAAGTTTCGGCGAGCACTTCACCGACCCGGCGCTGATCGAAAAAGCTACCGACCTTTACCGCACGAGTTACGCGGTGAAGGGCAGTCACGAGTGTGCCGTGTTCCCGGGGGTTCCGCAGATGCTGCAAACCTTGAAACAGGCCGGTTTTCGCCTGTGCACTGCCACCTCCAAGCCCACCAAGGTGGTCACCCCCATTCTGGAAGAGCAGGGGCTGGCACAGTATTTTGATTTTATCGGCGGCGCCTCTATGGACGAAAGCCGGGACACCAAGACCGAGGTCGTGCGTTATGTGCTCAGCCAGCCCGCTTTGCAGGGCAAGCGGGTGCTGATGGTGGGCGACCGTAACGATGATATGCGGGGCGCTGCCGACTGCGGTCTGGATGCTGCCGGTGTGCTGTACGGCTACGGCAGCCGGGAAGAGCTGGAAGCCTTCCATCCAGTGCTGCTGGCCGAAAGCTGCGCCGACCTTACCGACCGGCTGCTGGCAGCCCGGGTATGACAGGAAGTTTCATTCCTTCGGAAGGAGAATGGATAGAATATGAGAAGCAATAACCAAAAGGAGAATCAGGCGCTGACCCCGATGCAGAAGCAGGCAGTGCTGGTGTGCATCGTGTGTGCACTGGCGGCGCTGCTGACCATCGGTATCACCCTTACCATGCTCAAGCGGGGCAAGAACCCGGCGGAGCAGCCGGGGGATTCTTCCATTATTACCCCCGCGCCCGCCCCGGAAGGGGAGGAGGATATCTCTGACCACTATCAGATCAACAAGACCTCCAGCGCGCTGCTCACCGGGACTGCTGATGCTGGTGACGCCTATCAGGAGCAGACCCTTTTTATCGGCGATTCCAACACGGTGCGTCTGTACGCCAGCGGTCTGATCTCGTTGCAGCAGTTCTGTGCCAAAGAGGGCATTGGTACCAGTGCCGCCCTGAATGAGGGCATCGTCACCTTCAAGCGGGACGATAACCGCTACACCATCGCACAGGCAGTGGCAAAAATGAAGCCCCGCCGGGTGGTCATCATGCTGGGCACCAACGATAACGGCATGAACACCGAGGACTTTATCAGCAACTACACCGCGCTGGTACAGGCCATTCAGGCCAGCTATCCCCATACCGATATCATCGTCAACACGGTGCCGCCGGTCCCGTCCAACCACTCCAACTACCCCAACATGGACCAGACCCGTATTGATGATTTCAACATGGCGCTGCTGACCATGTGCGAGCAGCTGGGCGTCAAGTTCCTCAACTCTGCCGAGGCGCTCAAGGACGCCAACGGCTACGGCAATGTGGATTACTACCAGAGCGGGGACATCCACCTCAAGCCTGCAGGTCTGAAGGTGCTGCTGAAGTATCTGCGTACCCACGCCTATGAGACCGAGGATCGCCGCCCGGACACCAATAACATTCCCACCCGCGCCGAGTATACCGCTAACCCCAGCTCTGCCGTGGAAGCACCCAGCAGCTCGGAGGAAGTCTCTTCCTCGGCTGTTGAGGAAAAAACGGAGTATCAGGCCGGTTACCGTGTAGATAAAACCGGCGGCGGTACCCTGACCTGCGGCAACGAGAGCGGCAAGTCTCTTACCGTCAAGGTGACCAGCGCCGCCCAGACTGTTACTGTCACCGCAGTGCCGGAGGACGGCTATGTGTTCGTCAAGTGGAGCGATGGCGTGACCAAGCGCACCCGCACGGATACCAATTTTGACCAGAACGTGGATGTGACCGCTGTGTTTGCGGCAGCCTCTATCCAGATCAGCAGCAGCGGCAAGGCTGCGCTGGGGGATTCCTACACCTTCAAAGCTACCCTCAAGGGCAAGTATCTGGATACTTCCAGCATCCGCTGGTATGTCAATGGCAGCGAGGTGACACAGGCTGCCGGCAAGACCACCGTAAAGGGCGAGGTAGACCCCTCCATGCTGGGCGGCAACTTCCGGGTGTACGCCACCGCCAGCTATAATGACTGCACTGTGACCAGCAACAAGCTGGAACTTTCGGTCAGCGGTGCACCGTCCAGCTCGTCCAGCAGTTCCAGTGCATCCTCTAAGGAGGATAAGCCTGCTTCTTCCAAGGACGAAACGTCTGCCTCCTCTAAGGAGGACAAACCGGCCTCTTCCAAGGAGGAGAAGCCCGCTTCTTCCTCCTCGAACGGTACTTCTGAAAGCACCGGCAGCTCCTCCAAGGCAGAGAAGCCCGCCTCCTCTGCGGCTTCTTCTAAGGAAGAAAAGCCCACTTCTTCTTCGCAGAGCAGCTCCTCCTCCAAGGTGGAAAAACCTGCTTCTTCTAAGCAGGAGCACACGGCTTCCTCCAAGGAAGATGCACCGGCAACCTCTAAAGAGGAAAAGCCCGCGTCCTCCAAGACCGAAGCCAGCGCCAGCAAGGAAGCTGCCAACTAAGGGCACATTCCGCGCCCGCGCCGCATAGGCTGGCGTGAGAGGAAGGTGGAGCCCTATGTACTGGCAAGAAATGCGCACACCCTCCCTGCCCGGGGAGAACGACGTGACCAACGGCAGCGTGGATTACTACGATACCGACTGGGAAAATGTGGATAACAGCGCATTGGAGGAAGAAATGCAGAAATGCGGTCTGACGCCCTGCGAGGGAAAGACGCTGTGCCCGGACAACACCCCGGCACAAACAGACCTGTCTGCGTATGAAATCGTTTCTGAATAACGAGAAGCCAGCTCTGCCGGGGGTGGGGCTGGCTTCTCCCTGTTGATACACAAGTGGGAAATGCTGAAAAGAAAGTGAGATACTATGGCAAAATATTATTGCATCCTGTTCGATGCGGACAATACGCTGCTCAACTTTGATGCAGCCGAAAACAAGGCGCTGGCCGAAACGCTGGTAAACTACGGTATCGAGCCGGATGCTGAGACCGTGCAGACCTACCGCACCATCAACGAGGAACTGTGGCGGCAGCTGGAAAAAGGCCAGATCCGCCGCGAGAAGCTGTTCGGCGAGCGGTTCAGCCGCTTTTTAAAAGCCATCAATGCCGCCGGTGACGGTGTGGAGATGAACCGCTTCTATCTGGAGCAGCTGTCCACCCACCCGGATCTGATGAGCCCGGAGGTGCTGGACGTGCTGCGCGAGCTTTCGGAGGTAGCAACGCTGGCCATCGTCAGCAACGGCGCGCAGAAGGTGCAGACCCGCCGTCTGGCAGAAAGCGGCGTGATGAATTTTATGGAGGACGTGTTCATCTCTGAGAAAATGGGCTGCGAAAAGCCCAATGCCCGCATCTTTGATGCCGCCCTGCGCGCGCTGGGTGTGGAGAACCGGGAGCACGTCCTGATGGTGGGCGACAGTCTGCCCAGTGATATTCAGGGCGGCAGCAACGCCGGGCTGGATACCTGCTGGTACAACCCAAACCACGCCGAGAACCCCGGCAAGGTGATCCCTACCTACGAGATCGCCAGTCTGGAAGAGCTGTATCCGCTGGTGATGGAGCAGGAGGAGCTGGCCAACGTTGGCCTGAAGAACCGCCGCCACCAGTGCTGAAACATGAAAAAGAATAGATAACGGATAACGGATCAAAACTATGCTGATACATTTAGAAAAACTGGGTAAGACCTTTGGCGAAAAGGTGGTGCTGCACGATGTGACCGCCAGTGTCGAGCGGGAGGACCGCATCGGCATCGTGGGACAAAACGGCGCGGGCAAGACCACTCTGCTCAAGATCCTTACCGGCGAATATCAGGACTACGAGGGCGAGTTCAGCGTGACCCATGGGGTGACGCTGGGCTATCTGGAACAGAACGCAAAGCTGGATGCTACGCTGGATATCTACGGCGAGATGCGCGCCACCTTTGCCCCAGTGCTGGACGCCATGGCGCAGATGCAGATCTTGGAGCGCCGCATGGCTGCCCAGCCGGACAACGCCGACCTGCTGGCACAGCACGATGCTTTGCAAAACATCGTAGACGCCGCCGATGGCTACAACATGGACGTGAACATCAAAAAGGTGCTGTCCGGCATGGGATTTGCGCAGGATACATGGCAAAAGAACATTGCGGTGCTCTCCGGCGGCGAGCTGACGCGGCTGCGTCTGGCGAAGCTGCTGCTGGAAAAACCGGATGTCCTCATTCTGGACGAGCCCACCAACCACTTGGACTTTGCCACCATGGAATGGCTGGAAAACTACCTCAAGGGCTACTCCGGTGCGGTGCTGGTGGTCAGCCACGACCGCTATTTCCTCGATAATGTCTGTACAAAGATCTGGGAGGTGTCCTTCCAGACCATGACCACCTACAAGGGCAACTTCTCGGCCTATCTGCCCCAGAAGGAAGCCGCCGATGCCCTGCGCCAGAAGCAGCACGATGCCGACGTAGCACTGGCTGAAAAGCTGCAGGACTATGTAGACCGCAACCTTGTGCGCGCCTCCACCACCAAAATGGCGCAGAGCCGCCGCAAGCAGCTGGAAAAGCTGGAGATCACCGAGGCACCCAAGGACGAGACCAACCAGCTGAAGTTCCGCTTTGAATATGACGTAGAGCCGTGGAATGAGCTGGTGATGCTGAAAAACCTCAGCATCAAGATCGGGGAGCGCACCCTGCTGGAACCCTTTACCTATACGGTCTGCCGCGGGCAGCGGCTTATCATTGCCGGCCCCAACGGTGCAGGCAAATCCACCCTGATGCAGGTGCTGGACGGCAAGCGCCGCCCCTCCGGCGGCATGGTGCGGCTGGGCACCGGAGCACGTCCCAGCATCTTTGCCCAGCAGCAGAACCGTCTGGGACAGGGCAGGGTCATTGATGTCATCTGGAACAAGTACCCCCGCATGACCGAGCTGGAGGTGCGCAGCCACCTTGCAAAGCTGGGCTTCCGGGGCGATACCGTATTCAAGCCCTGCGAAGCATTGTCCGGCGGCGAGCTTGCGCGTCTGCGCTTTGCGGAGATCGTGCTGGAGCGCCCGAATCTGCTGTTTCTAGACGAGCCCACCAACCACTTGGACATCTATACCCGCGAGAACCTGACTGAGGCGCTGATGGCCTACACCGGTACCCTGCTGCTGGTCACCCACGACCGTCACCTGATGAACAGTCTGGCCTGTCCCATCCTCTACCTTGAGGACGGCAAGGCAGTGCTCTATCCCAGCTACGATGCCCTGATGGGTCGTGCCGACCCGGTGCAGGCTGCCCAGAAGGCGGCCGAGCCCGCCAAGACCGGCTACGGCAAGGAGCAGCGCCGCCGCCGCGCCGAGCTGCGCGCCAAGATCAAGGCATGCGAGGACGAGATGGAGGCCTGCGGTGCACGCGAGGTAGAGCTGGACAACGAGATCAACTCCCCGGAGGTATATAACGACCCCGACCTGCTGCGCCAGAAAAGCGATGAGCTGAGCGACCTGCGCTTCCATCAGGAGGAGCTTTTTGCCGCATGGGAAGCCGCCATGGAAGAACAGGAAGCCTACGAGCAGACGCAGCAGCCCGAAGAATAAAGGAGCGTATCCTCTATGCCTAAAAATCACCGCAGCTATCAAAAAACACGGCACATCGCCCTGTCTGGTCTGCTGTTTGCACTGGCCATGGCGCTTTCCTTCATCGAGGGTACGCTGGTCATCCCGGGGCTTTTGCCGGGCATGAAGCTGGGCCTTGCCAACATCGTGGTCATGTACGCCTTGTTCTTCATGGGACCCCGGCAGGCACTGGTGCTGGATGTGCTCAAGGCGCTGTTCGTCTTTCTGGTGTCCGGCTTCACGGCGGGCTTCCTCTCGCTGTGCGGCGGGCTTTTGTCCCTTGCGGTGATGTGGGTGCTGTACTATCTTTTGCCGGTGCGCCCCACATGGTTCATCCTGTCGGTCTGCGGTGCACTGGCACATAACGTGGGGCAGCTGCTGGGCGCGGGGGTCATCATCTCCTCGTCCTTGTCGCTGTACTACGCTCCGGTCATGCTGGTGCTGGGGCTTGTCATGGGTGCGCTCACCTCGGTCACCCTGCGGGCGCTGCTGCCCGCGCTGGGCAAAATGGGCTTCAACACCCACGAAAACCGCCCCGAATGACCGACCATTCCGGCAAGGCAGTTGCATTTTGGCCGGAAATCTGTATAATAAGGAAACAACTGTATTTTTATCTAGGGTGTATCTGAAAAGTCGAAAATTTAGTCTATTTCTACAAACACAGCTGGATTTTGCGTTAAACAGCCTTGAAATCCACAAAGGATTCCTGCGGCTATTTGCCTTAAATCCCGCTTGTGCTTGCGAAATATTCGTCATTTTCTTTGTTTTCAGATACACCTTAAAAGACCCCAAAGGATAGCGCTGCCGCAGCATGGAAACTCGAGCGGCAGTCGGGAGGTGTTTGTATATGTCTGAAAAAGTTACCATCAAGGTCGAGCGGAAGGAGCTCCATCTGCCCACCATCGCACTGCGCGGGCTGGTGGTGTTCCCCAACAACCTTGTTCATTTTGAAGTCGGGCGGGAAAAGAGCATTGCCGCTGTGGAGTGGGCTATGGCCAACAACTCCAACGTATTTCTGGTAGCCCAGAAGGAGATGGAGACCAGCGAGCCCACCCAGCAGGACCTGTACACCTACGGCGTAGTAGCCGAGGTCAAGCAGGTGCTGCGCGTGTCGGACGAGCTGGTCAAGGTGCTGGTGGAGGGCAAGTACCGCGCCAAGCTGACCGAGTTGGATACCACCGGCGATTTTCTGCTGTCTGCCGTGCGCTCCGCTCCGGTGCGCGCCGCAAAGCCTGAAGAGGCTGTGGAGACCGAAGCACTGCTCCGCGCCCTCAAGACCGGCTTTGACGAGTATCTGGGCATGAACCCGCGCCTTGCCAAGGACGTGGTGTTCACCATCGTTTCCAGCGATGACCCTATGTTCCTCACCGAGTATATGCCGGCAAACCTCTTGTTCCGCTACGAGGACAAGCAGGCCGTGATGAACGAAAACACCCTCAACGGCCGCCTGCAGCGCCTTGTGGAGATGCTGCGCCGCGAATGTCAGGTGATGAAGATCGAAAAGGAGATCGCGGAAAAGGTCAACGAGTCCATGGACAAGAACCAGCGCGATTACTACCTGCACGAGCAGCTGCACATCATCAACGACGAGCTGGGTGAGGGGGACGATACCCACGCCGAGGCTGATGATTACCGCCGCAAGATCCGGGAGCTGCACCTTGCGGAGGACAGCGAGAAAAAGCTGCTCAAGGAGGTAGACCGCCTGTCCCGGATGCAGAGCAGCAATCAGGAAGCCACGGTCATCCGTACCTATCTGGATACCTGTCTGGATCTGCCGTGGAACACCATGACCGTGGATGATCTGGATATCCACCGCGCCCAGCAGATCCTGGATCGGGATCACTACGGCCTGAAAAAGGTCAAGGATCGCATTCTGGAAATGCTGGCCGTGCGCAAGCTGGCACCGGATGTAAAGGCACAGATCATCTGCTTGGTCGGCCCTCCGGGCGTTGGCAAGACCAGTATTGCGCGTTCCATCGCGGAAAGCCTTGGCCGTAAGTATGTGCGCATCAGTCTGGGCGGCGTGCGGGATGAAGCCGAGATCCGTGGCCACCGCCGTACCTACATCGGTGCCATGCCCGGCAAGATCATCAGCGCCATGATCACCGCCAAATCCTCCAACCCCCTGATGCTGCTGGACGAGATCGACAAGCTGGCAGGGGACTTCCGGGGCGACCCGGCGGCAGCTCTGCTGGAGGCGCTGGACCCGGAGCAGAACAGCACCTTCAACGATCATTTCATTGATATCCCCTTTGACCTGAGCCATGTGCTCTTTATCACCACCGCCAATGATCTGGGCAGCATCCCCGGCCCGCTGCGGGACCGCATGGACGTCATCGAGCTGCCCAGCTACACCCGCGTGGAAAAGTATAACATTGCCCGCAAGCATCTGCTGCCCAAGCAGCTCAAGGCCTGCGGCCTGACCGGCAAGGTCACCATGAATCAGAGCGCGCTCTACGGCATCATCGATGGCTACACCCGCGAGGCCGGTGTGCGTAATCTGGAGCGTACCATCACCAGCGTGCTGCGCAAGTGCGCCCGCAAGATCGCTGCCGGCGAGGTGGAGAGCGTAGCTGTTACCGCTACCATGCTGGAGGAGCTGCTGGGCCCCCGCATCGTCAAGCCGGACTTCCTTAACCGCACCAACGCCGTGGGCATCGCCAACGGTCTGGCATGGACCAGCGTAGGCGGCGAGACCCTGCCCATCGAGGTGCAGGTCATGGATAACGGCACCGGCAAGATCACCGTTACCGGCTCTCTGGGCGATGTGATGAAGGAGAGCGCACAGCTGGCAGTTACTTGGGTGCGCGTCCACGCCGAGGAATACGGCATCGACCCCGAGCGGCTGAAAAAGTGCGACCTGCACATCCACGCCCCGGAGGGCGCTGTGCCCAAGGACGGCCCTTCTGCGGGCGTCACCCTGACCACGGCTCTGGTGTCCTGCCTGTCCGGCGTGCCGGTGCGCGGCGATGTTGCCATGACCGGCGAGATTACCCTGCACGGCAATGTGCTGCCCATCGGCGGTCTGCGGGAAAAGAGCATGGCTGCCTACCGTGAGGGTATGAAGACCGTGCTCATCCCCAAGGATAATGAGCCTGATCTGTATGACGTGGACGAGGAGGTCAAGAAGAATCTGACCTTCCTGCCCATGCAGAACCTCTCGCAGGTGCTGGCTGCCGCCCTGCTCAAGCCGAAGGCGGCAAAGAGCACCGCAGGCCGCCCCCGCACCAAAAAGTCCAAAGCAGGGGAAAGCCGCATCCCTGCCGCGCCTGAGAAGAACCAGCCGGGCGCTGTCTGCTGAAAAACTAGAAAGGAACACGCCATGATCTTCAATAAAGCAGATTTTATTGCCAGCTATGGCATTTCCAGCCAGCTGCCCGAGAGTGACCGCCCGGAGCTGAGCTTTTCGGGGCGCTCCAACGTGGGCAAATCCAGCCTCATCAACAAGCTGTGCAGCCGCAAAAATCTGGCGCGCGTGTCCAGTACGCCGGGCAAAACAGCTACCATCAACTTCTATTCGGTGGATGATTGCTACTTTGTGGATCTGCCGGGCTACGGCTATGCCAAGGTGAGCAACGCCGACCGCGAGCGCTGGGACGACCTCATCAACAGCTACTTCGAGGCGCCCCGCCACCACACCCTGCTGGTGCAGCTGTTGGACTGCCGCCACGCCCCCAGCGCAGACGATTTGCAGATGCTGCGCTATCTGCACTACCACCGCATCCCCTATGTGGTGGCGCTGACCAAGGCGGATAAACTGAAAAAAAGCCAGCTTGCCAAAACGCAGGAGGACTTTGAAAATATCTGCCGCCCCTACGGCTGCCAGAAAGTGGTGCTGACCAGTGGCGAAAACGGCTACGGCATCCCGGAGCTGCAGGCGGTACTCAACGCCGCAGTGGCTGCGGAAAACGAGGAAGCGGAGTAACGCCATGGCTTACAACGAATTTGCCTATTTTTACGATGAATTCAACGGCGAGGCAGACTACGACGCCCTGTACAGCCAGATCCATGCAAAGCTGGAAGCCCACGGCATCCACGACGGTATTGTGGCCGACCTTGGCTGCGGCACCGGGGAACTGACCCTGATGCTGACACAGGCGGGTTACGATATGATCGGCATCGACCAGTCGGAAGAGATGCTCTGCGTGATACGGGATAAAGCCGAGCAGCTGGGGCTTTCCGGTCGGTTGCTGTTGCTGCGGCAGGACCTGCTCAAGCTGGATCTCTACGGTACCATCCGGGCGGCGGTATCCACCTTTGATACCTTCAACCACATCCCGGATCTGGATACCGCCATTGCCAACGCGGGCTTTTTCATGGAAAAGGGCGGCGTGTTCCTGTTTGATATGAACACCCCCTATAAGCACCAGAAGGTTCTGGGCGATAACGCATTTACCTTTGAGGAAGAGGATGCCTCCTGCGTGTGGCGCAACCACTATAACGCCGCCGACCGCAAGGTGGAGATCACGGTGGACATTGATTATCACGAGACCGGTGAGCATTTCCACGAGGAATTCTGCGAGTATACCTATGATCTGGATACTATTCGTGCGGCGCTGGAAAAGCACGGCTTTGCGCTGGAAAGCGTCTGTGATGGCGAAACCTTTGGCCCGCTGACCGAAGAAAGCCAGCGCTATTTCTTCTGCGCAACAAAACAGTATACACAACTGGAGGGATAACCTATGGCAAACCTGATCCGCGGCCTGTCCGAGAATGGCGGTGTCGTGTTCTGCGGTGTGGATTCCACCGAGATCGTCCGTAAAGCAGAAAAGCTTCACACCACAAGCGCCACCTGCAGCGCGGCACTGGGTCGTCTGCTCACGGGTGCTACCCTGATGGGCTCCATGCTCAAGGATGACCGCGACCGTATCACTCTGCGTGTGGCGGGCGGTGGCCCTGCGGGCGTGCTCATCGCCTGCACCGACGGCACCGGCAACGTGAAGGGCTGCATTGATAATCCGCTGGTGGAGCTGCCCGCCAAAGCCAACGGCCACTTGGACGTGGGCACTGCCGTGGGCAAGGATGGCGTGCTGACCGTCATCCGCGATAACCGCCTGCAAAAGGAGCCTACGGTGGGGCAGGTGCCTCTGGTATCCGGTGAGATCGCCGAGGATCTGACCAGCTACTATGCTTACAGCGAGCAGGTGCCTACCGTGATGGCGCTAGGCGTGCTGGTGGACAAAGACCTGTCCATCCTCTGCGCCGGTGGCTTTATGGTGCAGCTGCTGCCCGGCGCTACCGATGCCGAGATCGACCAGCTGGAAAAGAACATCAACGCCATGCCCTCTGTCACCGAGCTGCTCCATGCCGGCAAAACCCCCAAGGATATGATGCAGATGGCGCTGGCGGGTTTCAACCCCAACGTGCTGGACGAGCGCACGGTGCAGTACCAGTGCGATTGCAGCGCCGAGCGCACCAAGGAGATGCTGCTCAGCCTTGGCCGTGCAGAGCTTGTGCGTATGCGGGACGAGGACCCCAACTGTGAGGTGGTGTGCCACTTCTGCCACAGCAAGTATCAGTACGACCTGAACGCTCTGCTTGCTGAGTACGATGCACAGGCTGCGCAGGCCGCTGAAGCCGAACATCCCGTACAATAAAAAATTTCGCTTTTCAAAAGGCGGCTGCGCAGTTGTGTGCAGCCGCCTTTTTTGCTTCTGCGTTTCAAAAGCAAGTTGCTTTTTTATAGCTGCCGTTTTCCGTCACACTCCCTCCCGTGAAAAGACCGGTCTGGAAAATCCGCAGATTTTCCAGACCGGTAAATAAACAATAATTTTTCCGCTGAACATGGTCAGAGCAAAACGGAGACCATTCCAAACCATCTGGCTTTTGCTATGTGCAAATGTCTGCCGTCACGGTATACACCGCATTGTAATGCAGTGCTTCCTCCTGCACGGTGCATTCCTCCCGGCGGGCGAGGATGTCGGCATCCGGGAAAGCATCGTGCAGCGCCCGCAGTCCTTGCAGCCGCGCCAATGTAAGCGCCTGCGCCTCGGTGCGGTACATCGTCTCCTGCTGCTGCCCGTAATAGATGGTCTCCTCCACCGCGCAGGGCAGGGGCAGGCCGAAAACCTCTAATTGCAGATGCCGGGTGCGGCACAGCCCGTCCCCGTCAGGCGCAGAGGGGGAAAGCACGGCAGAATGCTCTGCAAAAAACAGCTTGTAATTCGTTGTATTTTTGCCGGTCAGCTGCGGCAGGGTCTCTGCCAGCGGAATGTTTTGATTTGTCTCCCATTCCAGCTGTGCCACTACCGTGCCTGCCGCCGGGGCAAAGATCAAGGTGCCGTCCCGCTCGCTGCGCGCCGTGCCAATCAACCCCTGTCCGGCTTCCACAGTCTGCCCGGGCACTACCAGCATGGTTCCGCTGGCAAGATTTGTACGCAGCACCGTTCCGTTGCACTTTGCCCGCAGCCCGTGTAAGGTGCCTGCGGCGATTTCTGGCCGTGCATGGGCAGGGGCGGCCTCCACCGCAAGCCTGCCTTTTTCAAAATTCAGGCTTACCCACGAAAACTCGCCGCTTTCCAGCAGCGCATACTCTCCGGCGCGCAGCAGCTCCTCGGTTACGGCAGTGCCGGGCTGCAAGCCGCAGCTGCGCAGCACTGCACCCGCCCGCGCCCGCTGCCCGGTGGTCAGGCTGCCGTAGTCCACCGCCCATATAAGCCCTTGCAGCCAGAGCAGCCCCAGCCCCCATGCTGCCAGCCCTACCCACAGCCCCTTGCGCCGCAGCAGCGGACGGAGCAAAAAATACAGCCCTTTCCGTTTATCCACCCGCAGCCGCACTCGCCTGTGCCGGGCAAGGGCTGCAAGCCGCCGGTACTGCCATGCTGCGCAATGGGCACAAAAGCCCCCGGGCCGGGCAGAGATGCCGTACAGGTGTATCCCTTGCGCGGCGGCATCGGTCAAAAGCGCCTCGGGGCTGCCGTTCCGGGCGGTAAAGCACACTCCGGCCCAAAGGCTTGCAGCTTCCATGGCGGCCTCCTATTCATCGGAAAAATCGGTACGCAAAAACTGCCCCTGCACCGTCAGCCGGGCGGCGGTCAGGGTGCAGATGCGCAGTCCGCTGCCGTATACTGTGAACCGCCCCTTCGCCAGCCGCAGGCACAGCCTGTTTTCATCAAAAAACAACACCGTGCAAAAATGCTCTATCTCCATCCGGTCGCCGCTCAGGTATACGGCAGGGCGGCTGTAAAACCCGGGCGGCGGCTGTCGGAACAGCCCGCGCAGCCAGTCGCCCGGGGTGCGCCGGTCGTGGTGTGCTCTGGCCATCTTTGTCCCTCCCGTCCCGCGCCTTGTACATTGCACAGCCCATGCTTCCATATATATGGAGGGGGAGGGCATGCTTATGAGTAAAAGCTGCAAACCGCTGTATCCGGGGCTTTTTTTGCTGGGTGCAGCCACGGCGTTTCTGGTATTTGCCGCGCCGCAGACCTGTGCGGCAGCTCTGCGGCAGGGTCTTGCACTCTGCGGTGGGCCGCTGCTGGTGTCACTGTTTCCGTTTCTGGTGGTGTCGGCGCTCATCATGCGCAGCGGTGCGGGCGAGGTGCTGGGGGTGCTGCTCTGGCCGGTGGTGCGTTGTATCGGTCTGCGCAGCCGCAGCGCGGGCAGTGTGCTGCTCATCGGTCTTGTGGGCGGCTTTGCCCCTGCCGCCGCCGCTGCTGCCGAGACAGTCCGCAGCAGGGAGCTGACCCCGCAGGAGGCTTCGGCTCTGCTGCCCGCCTGCATCTGCTCCGGGCCATCCTTTGTCATCCTGACGGTAGGGGAGCAGCTGCTGGGCAGCCGCACAGCCGGGATATGCCTGTTTGCCGCACAGGTGCTGGCGGGCTGGCTGACGGCGGCGCTGCTCTGCCGTGTTTGCGGCATACCGGAGCCTTTGCCCGTGCCGCCCGCTGCCGCGCAAGCAGAACCGCCGCCCGCGCTGGATGCCATCCTTGCACAGGCGGCGGTGACCTACCTGAAATTATGCGGCTTTGTGCTGTATTTTCGGCTGTTGGCGGCAGGCTGCGGGCTGCTGCTGCCTGCGGCGCTTGCACCCTTTCCGGCGATGCTGCTGGAAGTGTGCTCCGGCTGCGACTACGCCGCCCGCACCGGTCTGTGGGCAAGCGGGCTGTGCTGCGCCGCGCTCAGCGTGCAGGGCGCTTCGGTGCTGCTGCAAGTGCGCACCCTCTGCCCGCCGGAGGTCTCGTTCAAATCCTTATTATGGGGCAGGGCACTGCACCTGCCGCTTTCGCTGGCGCTGTTTTATCTGGGCTTGCCGGAGCGTGCCGTGGAAAGTTTCAATACCCTGTGTAGCCGGGTGGTGCCTATGCGTCGCGTGCCGACAGACTGCGCCCTGCTGGTGTTTGCAGTTTGCTGTATGACCGCCTGCGAGGCCTGCCGCCTGACCGAAAAGAAGGCACAAAACGCAGCTCCGGCAAATAAAAACCGCTCTGCGGCTTGCAAACCGCCGCAAAATGTGGTAACATAACTCTTGGTTATCATAATACCAAACGCAGCGACGGAGAGAGTAGGTGCTGTCTGCACGGCAAAGAGAGAAGCTTCACCGGCTGAAAGGGCTTCCATGTGCGGCAGGGGCTGAAGTTCGCTCCCGAGCGGTCTGCGCGAACGATGCGGATGCATCTATTAGCACAGGACGGTTGCGCCCCGTTACGGCGTTTGAGCGCTGTCTGCCTTTGTGCAGACGGAAACCGGGTGGTACCGCGGAGCAGAAATGATTATAGCTTCGTCCCTTTTGCCTGAGCAGTCGGGCAGGGGACGGAGCTTTTTTGTTATACTCCGCTCCATGAACACAAAGAATAAAGGAGAGAAAATCCATGCAAGCAATGATCGATGAGCTGGCCAAGCAGGCCGCTGAAAGCCTTGGTCAGGTGTCCAGCAAGGAGACGCTGGCTTCCTTCTGGCAGGAATACCTCAGCAAAAACGGCAAGATCCCTGCCCTGATGAAGAATCTGCGCACCGTTGCGCCGGAAGAGCGCCCCGCCATGGGCAAGATCATCAACGAACTCAAGCAGAAGGTGCAGGCAGACTACGATGCCGCCGCCGAGGCCGTGAAGCAGGCAGAGCTTGCTGCCCGCAACGCCGCCGAGACGGTGGATATCACCCTGCCCGCTAAGACCCGCTCTGTGGGCGGTCTGCACCCGTTGACGCTGGTCACCAACCAGATCATCGACGTGTTCTCCGGCATGGGCTTTGCCGTGGCAGATGCCCCGGAGATCGAGGATGACGACCACAACTTCACCCGCCTGAACGTGCCCAAGGATCACCCCGCCCGCGATATGCAGGATACCTTCTATCTGTCCGATGAATTCCTGCTACGCACCCAGACCTCTGGTGGTCAGATCCGCACCATGGACAGCCAGAAGCCGCCCATCAAGGTGCTGATCCCCGGCCGCGTGTTCCGCTCTGACTCGGACGCTACTCACAGCCCCATGTTCCACCAGATGGAAGGTCTGGTCGTGGATAAGGGCATCACGCTGGGCGACCTGCAGGGTGCGCTGAACACCTTCGTGCAGAAGCTGTTCGGTGCCGACACCCGCACCCGTCTGCGTCCCTCCTACTTCCCGTTCACCGAGCCCAGCGTGGAGGTGGACGTAAGCTGCTTCGAGTGCCACGGCAAGGGCTGCCCCCTGTGCAAGCACACCGGCTGGATCGAGGTGCTGGGCGGCGGCGTCGTCAACCGCAAGGTGCTTGAGAACTGCAACATCGACCCGGACGAGTACTCCGGTTTCGCCTTTGGCATTGGCATCGAGCGTATCGCCATGCTGAAGTATGGCATCAACAACATCGGTCTGATGTTCGAGAACAATCTGCAGTTCCTCAAGCAGTTCCACGAATAAGAGGGGAGAGAACAAACAATGAAAGTACCTTTCAGTTGGTTAAAAGAATTCGTTGATATCGATGTCACCGCACAGGAACTGGAGGAGAAGCTGTTCTCCTGCGGTTTCGAGGTGGAAGAGCTCATCCCGCTGGATGCCGGCATCAGCAAGGTGGTCGTCGGCAAGATCGTGGAGATGGAAAAGCAAGAGGGCACCCACCTGACTAAATGTGTGGTGGACTGCGGCGCTTACGGCCACGAGATCCGCATCAGCACCGGTGCCGCCAACATGAAGCTGGGCGATTGCGTGCCTACCGCACTGGATGGCTCCACTCTGCCCGGCGGCATCACCATCAAGGCCCGCAAGATGCAGGGCGTGGAGTCCAACGGTATGCTGTGCTCCGGCGCAGAACTGGGTCTGAACGATGACCTGTTCCCGGGCTCTGAGGTCTACGGCCTGCTCATCCTGCCCGAGGACTCTGTCCCCGGCACCGACATTGCCCCGGTGGTGGGTCTGGACGACTACATCTTTGATATCTCCATCACCGCCAACCGCCCGGACTGCCAGTCTGTTCTGGGCATTGCCCGCGAGGTGGCTGCCGTTCTGGGCAAGCCCCTGCACATGCCCGCCATGGACTACAAGGCCGTCTGCGAGCCGGACGCTCCCATCACCGTCAAGGTGGAGGCACCGGAGCTGTGCCCCCGCTACATGGCACACTATGTGCGCAACATCCGCATGGGCGAGTCTCCCCGTTGGATGAAGCGCCATCTGGCACTGTGCGGCCTGCGCTCCATCAGCAACGTGGTGGATATCACCAACCACACCCTGCTGGAGATGGGTCAGCCCATGCACGCCTTTGACCTGAACAAGGTCGCCGGCCGCACCATCGATGTGCGCCGCGCCCACGAGGGCGAAAAGATCGTCACGCTGGACGAGAAGGAATTTACCCTGAACCCCAACAATCTGGTCATCTGTGATGCCGAAAAGCCGGTGGCACTGGCCGGCATCATGGGCGGCGCAAACTCCGGTATGGACGATAACACCACCAGCCTGCTGTTCGAGTGCGCCACCTTTGCCCGCGACTGCGTCCGTAAGACCAGCCGTGCACTGGGCCAGAACAGCGATTCCTCTGCCCGCTACGAGAAGGGCGTGGATCGCTATTCTCCGCAGCTGGGTCTGGCACGCGCTCTGCATCTGATCCAGCAGCTGGATTGCGGTGATATCACTACGCTGGAATACGATCTGACCGATGGCCGCCCGCTGGAGCGCAAGCACATCGTCACCACCCCGGCAAAGATCTGCGCCGTGCTGGGCATCACCGTGCCCGACCAGACCATGATCGACATCCTGCAGCGTCTGGAGTTCACCGTGGATGTGCAGGCCGATGGCAGCTGGGATGTGTCCGCACCCCTGTACCGTGATGACGTGGAAAGCTTCCCGGATCTGGCCGAGGAGGTCATCCGTGAGTACGGCTACGACCATATTGTGCCCACCTTCCTGAACACTGCCTCCGTTACCAACGGTGGCCTGAACTACGACCAGAAGCAGCAGCTCAAGACCAAGCGTCTGCTGGCCGCACAGGGCTTCTACGAGGCCTCCACGCTGGCTTTCTACTCCAACGCTGAGCTGGATATGCTGCATATCCCCGCCGAGGACGAAGCCCGCAAGGCCATCCGCATTCTGAACCCCATCAGCGAGAACCTGTCCATCATGCGCACCCTGCTGACTCCCTCCATGCTGAACGTCATCGTGGACAACCTGAAAAAGGGCAACGCCGAGGGTCGCCTGTTCGAGATGGCACCGGTCTATCTGGCCAAGGAACTGCCCATCAATGAGCACCCCCACGAGCGCCAGACTCTCTGCATCGGTGCCTTCGGCCCCGAGGAGGACTTCTTCACCGTCAAGGGCGCGCTGGAAGCACTGGCAGCCGGCTTTGGCCTGACCTTTGATTATCAGCGCGAGACCGCCGCATGGCTGCACCCCGGCATCAGCGCCGCTGTGTATTGCAACGGCAAGCGTCTGGGCGTGTTCGGCAAGCTTGCCAACGAGATCAACGCTGAGCTGGAGATCGCCAAGGAGCAGAAGGACAGCCAGAATATCTATCTGGGCGAGCTGGACTACGAGGCTCTGATGTCCTGCGTAGAGGGCGAGCTGCGCTATAAGCCCCTCAGCCCCTATGCACCTGTCAAGCGCGATTTGGCTCTGGTCTGCAACGAGACTGTGTCCTGCGGCGAGATCGAGGAGACCATCCGCAAGGCCAGCCCGCTGGTCAGCGAGGTCAAGCTGTTCGATATCTATCGCGGCGCAAACCTCGGCGAAGGCAAAAAGAGCATGGCCTTCAGTCTGTCCCTGTCTGATCCCAAGAAGGAAGTCTCCGCTGAGGAAGTGGAGCGCGTGGTCAAGAAGATCCTCGGCAACCTGAAGTTCAAGCTGGGTATCGAGATCCGCTAAAAGCTTATTATATAAGTAATTATATATAGACCCAAGACCGTCTGTGCAGTGCATGGACGGTCTTTTTGTATGGGGAAGAGGGGTTGATTACAATATAAGTGAAGCAAACTCAATTTTCTTTTAAAAAAGATGTCAAAAAGTGTTGACAAGCGCCCCGGGGTGTGGTATTATACTTGAGCGCCAAGCGCTGAGACAAAAGAATGACTTCTGAAAGCTCAGCAGGAAGCCCTTGAAAAGAACCAATGAACGTTCGAATGTTCCGGTTAGCACCGAGAAACTGCTGAGCGATTTAAGTTCGGAAAACTTCAAAAGCTTCTCAAAAAAGTGCTTGACAAAAAACCGCTTCTGTGGTAAAATAATCAAGTCGTCAGCCGCAAGGCTGCGGCGCACAGGACCTTGAAAATTGAACAATATCGAAAGAACTTGTAACGGAACCTATATTCGTGTTGGAAAAACACGGTAAACAATTCCAAACAAAGGTAATTCACACAGGACGCAAGCGATTGCGTGCTGAGCGAAACAAGATTTAACACTTTTAAGTGATAAATATCATTTATAAAGAGTTTGATCCTGGCTCAGGACGAACGCTGGCGGCGCGCCTAACACATGCAAGTCGAACGAGCGAGAGAGAGCTTGCTTTCTTGAGCGAGTGGCGAACGGGTGAGTAACGCGTGAGGAACCTGCCTCAAAGAGGGGGACAACAGTTGGAAACGACTGCTAATACCGCATAAGCCCACGGCTCGGCATCGAGCAGAGGGAAAAGGAGCAATCCGCTTTGAGATGGCCTCGCGTCCGATTAGCTAGTTGGTGAGGTAATGGCCCACCAAGGCGACGATCGGTAGCCGGACTGAGAGGTTGAACGGCCACATTGGGACTGAGACACGGCCCAGACTCCTACGGGAGGCAGCAGTGGGGAATATTGCACAATGGGGGAAACCCTGATGCAGCGACGCCGCGTGGAGGAAGAAGGTCTTCGGATTGTAAACTCCTGTTGTTGAGGAAGATAATGACGGTACTCAACAAGGAAGTGACGGCTAACTACGTGCCAGCAGCCGCGGTAAAACGTAGGTCACAAGCGTTGTCCGGAATTACTGGGTGTAAAGGGAGCGCAGGCGGGAAGACAAGTTGGAAGTGAAATCCATGGGCTCAACCCATGAACTGCTTTCAAAACTGTTTTTCTTGAGTAGTGCAGAGGTAGGCGGAATTCCCGGTGTAGCGGTGGAATGCGTAGATATCGGGAGGAACACCAGTGGCGAAGGCGGCCTACTGGGCACCAACTGACGCTGAGGCTCGAAAGTGTGGGTAGCAAACAGGATTAGATACCCTGGTAGTCCACACTGTAAACGATGATTACTAGGTGTTGGAGGATTGACCCCTTCAGTGCCGCAGTTAACACAATAAGTAATCCACCTGGGGAGTACGACCGCAAGGTTGAAACTCAAAGGAATTGACGGGGGCCCGCACAAGCAGTGGAGTATGTGGTTTAATTCGACGCAACGCGAAGAACCTTACCAAGTCTTGACATCCTGCGACGCACATAGAAATATGTGTTTCCTTCGGGACGCAGAGACAGGTGGTGCATGGTTGTCGTCAGCTCGTGTCGTGAGATGTTGGGTTAAGTCCCGCAACGAGCGCAACCCTTATGGTCAGTTACTACGCAAGAGGACTCTGGCCAGACTGCCGTTGACAAAACGGAGGAAGGTGGGGATGACGTCAAATCATCATGCCCTTTATGACTTGGGCTACACACGTACTACAATGGCGTTAAACAAAGAGAAGCAAGACCGCGAGGTGGAGCAAAACTCAGAAACAACGTCCCAGTTCGGACTGCAGGCTGCAACTCGCCTGCACGAAGTCGGAATTGCTAGTAATCGCAGATCAGCATGCTGCGGTGAATACGTTCCCGGGCCTTGTACACACCGCCCGTCACACCATGAGAGCCGGGGGGACCCGAAGTCGGTAGTCTAACCGCAAGGAGGACGCCGCCGAAGGTAAAACTGGTGATTGGGGTGAAGTCGTAACAAGGTAGCCGTAGGAGAACCTGCGGCTGGATCACCTCCTTTCTAAGGAGTCAGGCAATGACAGAGCATCTAAGATGGTCGGTCATTGGAACAGGTGACAAGTTAAAGTTTAAGTAGATATTGTTCGATTTTGAGGGCCCTGAAAAGGACACTCAAAGACGTACCTTGAAAACTGAATAATAACTGCGAAACAAAGATTATAGTAAGTTCTTTTTTAAGAAATATTACAATTTCAAAAGGAAGGGTAACAATAATCTTCGTTGGCAAGAGAGAATCAAGAGGATACCAAATGTTCTTAAAGAACGTTTGAAAGGTCAAGCGAACAAGGGCGCAGGGCGAATGCCTTGGCACTGGGAGCCGATGAAAGACGTGATAAGCTGCGATAAGCTTCGGGGAGCTGCAAATAAGCATTGATCCGGAGATTTCTGAATGAGGAAACTCACCTGGGTTCATACTCAGGTACGTTATACTGAACTTAAAAATAGGTATATCGAGGGAACCGCCTGAACTGAAACATCTAAGTAGGGCGAGGAAGAGACATCAAACGAGATTCCGTAAGTAGTGGCGAGCGAACGCGGAAGAGGGCAAACCGGGAGTAGAAATACTTCCGGGGTACGGACCGCATTTAGGACTTAAGTTGTTAACCGAACGGCATGGGAAGGCCGGTCAGAGAGTGTGAGAACCACGTAGGTGAAAACGACAAGAGCTGAGCGAGTTCCAGAGTACGGCCAGACACGTGAAACCTGGTCGGAATACGGGGGGACCACCCTCCAACCCTAAATACTACCCAGTGACCGATAGCGTATAGTACTGTGAAGGAAAGGTGAAAAGCACCCCGGGAGGGGAGTGAAAAAGAACCTGAAACCCTGTGCCTACAAGCACCTAGAGCACGTCAAAGTGTGATAGGGTACTTTTTGTAGAACGGTCCGGCGAGCGATTGTATGCAGCAAGGTTAAGGACTTAAGGTCTGGAGCCGAAGCGAAAGCGAGTTTGAAAAGGGCGTTAAGTTGCATACAATGGGCCCGAAACCGGGTGACCTACCCATGGTCAGGTTGAAGTGGAAGTAAAATTCCATGGAGGACCGAACCGACCTCCGTTGAAAAGGCGGCGGATGAACTGTGGGTAGCGGAGAAATTCCAATCGAACCCGGAGATAGCTGGTTCTCCCCGAAATAGTTTTAGGACTAGCCTCAAGTTAGATACCTGGAGGTAAAGCACTGAATAGCCTAGCGGCCGAGAGGTTAGCGAAGCTTATCAAACTCAGAATGCCAGAGTATTGATGCTTGGGAGTCAGACAGTGTCAGATAAATGTCATTGTCAAAAGGGAAACAGCCCAGATCTACAGCTAAGGTCCCAAAGTCAGGTTAAGTGGAAAACGATGTGAAGATACGTAGACAACCAGGATGTTGGCTCAGAAGCAGCCACACATTCAAAGAGTGCGTAATAGCTCACTGGTCGAGCGTCTTTGCGCGGAGAATTTAACGGGGCTAAACCTGACACCGAAGCTTAGGCAATACAGCAATGTATTGGGTAGGGGAGCGTTGTATACGCGGTGAAACAGTAGCGCAAGCGGCTGTGGAGTGTATAGAAGTGAGAATGCCGGAATGAGTAGCGCGAATGCAGTGAGAATCTGCATGGCCGAAAGCCTCAGGTTTCTGGAGGAAGGTTCGTCCGCTCCAGGTTAGTCGGGAGCTAAGGTGAGGCCTAACGGCGTAGCCGATGCACAGACGGTAGAGATTCCGTCACCACCAAAAGAGTTAAACACAGGGACACATTTGAAGTCTCGGAGCCGGGTGTTGGTTCCGGTAGCGATCGAGGGAAGTTAGTACCGAAGTCCGGGATGGAAGATGGCGAGAAAAGCTGTGTGTATTTCTGCGGTGCCCGTACCGCAAACCGACACAGGTAGGTAGGAAGAAGATTCTAAGGCCAACGGGAGAAGGGTTGTTAAGGAACTCGGCAAATTGACCCCGTAACTTCGGGAGAAGGGGTGCTCCAGAGATGGAGCCGCAGAGAATCGGCCCAAGCAACTGTTTACCAAAAACACAGGTTTGTGCTAAATCGAAAGATGACGTATACGAGCTGACGCCTGCCCGGTGCTGGAAGGTTAAGAGGAGATGTGCAAGCATTGAATCGAAGCCCCAGTGAACGGCGGCCGTAACTATAACGGTCCTAAGGTAGCGAAATTCCTTGTCAGGTAAGTTCTGACCCGCATGAAAGGCGTAATGATTTGGGCACTGTCTCGACAGCCCGCCCGGCGAAATTGTAGTACCGGTGAAGATGCCGGTTACCCGCGACAAGACGGAAAGACCCCATGGAGCTTTACTGTAGCCTAATATTGGGTTTCGATGTTGCATGCACAGGATAGATGGGACACAGGGAAACAAGTGCTTTGGCATTTGTGGAGTGGCCGTTGGGATACCATCCTTGCGATATTGGAATTCTAACCTGCGCCTTTGAATCAAGGCGGGGGACATTGTTAGGTGGGCAGTTTGACTGGGGCGGTCGCCTCCTAAAGAGTAACGGAGGCGTTCAAAGGTTCGCTCAGCTTGAACGGAAATCAAGCAAAAGAGTGCAAACGCAGAAGCGAGCCTAACTGCGAGACTGACGGGTCGAGCAGTAACGAAAGTTGGAGTTAGTGATCCGGTGGTATGTGAGTGGAAATGCCATCGCTCAACGGATAAAAGTTACCCTGGGGATAACAGGCTGATCTCCCCCAAGAGTCCACATCGACGGGGAGGTTTGGCACCTCGATGTCGGCTCATCGCATCCTGGGGCTGTATTCGGTCCCAAGGGTTTGGCTGTTCGCCAATTAAAGCGGTACGCGAGCTGGGTTCAGAACGTCGTGAGACAGTTCGGTCCCTATCTGTCGTGGGCGCAGGATATTTGATGGGAGCTGTTCCTAGTACGAGAGGACCGGAGCGGACGTACCTCTGGCGCACCAGTTGTTCTGCCAAGGGCATAGCTGGGCAACTATGTACGGATCGGATAAACGCTGAAAGCATCTAAGCGTGAAGCCGACCCAAAGATAAGATATCCCATTGTTTCAAACAAGTAAGACCCCTTGAAGACTACAAGGTTGATAGGCATGATGTGTAAGTGGAGTGATCCATTCAGCAAGCATGTACTAATAGGTCGAGGGCTTGACCACAATTCGCTTGAGACTTTTAAGTCAACGAAAAAATGTTAGCAGTGATTATTCAGTTTTGAAGGCACGTCCTTCTAAGAAATACTGGACAGAAGCACAGAAATGTGTTATACTGATTCAGTCAAATCGGTCGGTGTCGATGACGGTAAGGTTCCACCTGTTCCCATTCCGAACACAGAAGTTAAGCTTACTTGTGCCGAAGATAGTTAGCTGGAAACGGCTTGTGAAAATAGGTAGTCGCCGACTTAACAAAGAGCTCTGAGAGAAATCTCAGGGCTTTTTTGTTGCATGAACATAAAAATACATAGCCGCAAATTTGCAGGAAAAAGCGCTTTTGCCTCGTGTTAAGAGGTGAAAGCGCTTTACAATTTTGCAAAAAGGATGCGACTAAACATGAAACGATTCCACCGCCGCTGTCGGCGGCTATGTATTCTGGCGGCGCTGCTTGTGCTGCTGGTACTGTTTCTGCGGCAGAACGTTCTGCTGGATACAGCCAGCCGACATGCGATCTTGCTGGACGCCCAAAGCGGGCAGGTACTGGCGCAGAAACGTGCTGACGAGCGCACTGCACCGGCATCTCTGACAAAAATGATGACCATACTGCTGGCCATTGAGGCAGAGCCGGATTTGGATAAGCAGGTAACACTGCCGGAGGGTATTTTCCCGGCCTTGCAGATCGAAAGAGCATCTATGGCAGGCTTTGCGCCCGGGGAGACAGTCACGGTGCGGGACTTGCTCTATGGTGCGATGCTGCCTTCCGGTGCAGAATGCTGTGAGACGCTGGCGCGGCTGGTGAGCGGCAGTGAGGATAACTTTGCCGCACTGATGAACCAAAAGGCTGCAGAGCTTGGTATGAAGAATACCCATTTTACCAATCCCACCGGCCTGACGGATACCGAGCACTATTCCAGTGCGGCAGATATGGCAAAGCTCTTGCAGGCAGCATTACACAATGCGACCTTTCGCACCATTTTTACTGCGGAGCACTACACCACCACAGCGACTGCGCAGCACCCGGAAGGCGTTTCGCTGACCAGTACACTGCTGGGCAAGCTGGACGGAACAGAGCTTCCCGAGGGGGCACAAATCGAGGGCGGCAAAACAGGGTATACCGCCGCCGCAGGGCTGTGTCTGGCCAGCCTTGCCACCGTGAATGGAAAGGAGTATATCCTTGTTACGCTTGCCGCGCCTGGAGACCATGGAACGGAGCAGTACAATATCCGCGATGCAGTGCATGTGTACCGGAAACTGGCGGATAAAAAATAACCGCGTTACACAGGGCTCGCCTTGCAAACCGGGTGCTTCGGCGGTACAATAGGGACATTCTATCATGGAAAAGGATGTTTGACTATGCGAGACGAAGCCATTGACCTGTGCGGACAGATAAATTTTACCCGTACCGATGCCATGCCTCTGCTGGAACGGGATGCGCAGTTCCGTTTTACCTGTGCGGGCTGCGGCAACTGCTGCCGCGGGCGGGAGGATATCGTGCTGTCCGGCTATGATTTGTGGCGTATTGCTGCTCGGCTGCGTCTGCCGCCGCAGATCGTGGCACGGGGCTACTGCCGCAGCAGCATAGGCAGGGTGAGCCATTTACCGGTGCTGCGGCTTGCCCCGGTCAAGGAAAACCGCAATAACTGCCCCTTTCTGACCGAAAACCACTGCGCCATCCATGAGGCAGAGCCGTTGGTATGTGCGCTGTATCCGCTGGCGCAGGAGATCAGCCGGGCAGGGGAGGTTCACTACTTTTTACAGCCCACCGGCTGCGGCGGGCAGGTGATCGAAGCAAGGGTGCAGGATTACCTTGCCCGCTACGATGTGCCCGCCCGGGAAGCCATTGATGTGCGCTGGGCGCAGACCTGCATGGCGCTAGAAGATACGGTGGAACAGCTGGAGACAGTGCTCAGCCCGGTACTGGTGCGCAGGATGCAGGCAAAGCTCTGGCAGGCACTGTATTTTGGCTACGATTATACGCAGGACTATCTGCCGCAGCTGGAAGCAAACCTGCAAACGCTGGACACGGAGCTGCATAAACTGACGGAGTATCAGAAAAAACGAAATAATTGTTCAAAATAATTGATGGATGGCTTTACTTGAATCGATAATAAAGGCCGTTTTCGGGCAAAAGTGGATTGTTTTGCCAGCGATTCTGTGATATACTTCACGAGTGTAAAGCGAACCTTGATTGATCCGCTTACAATATCGGCCCGGAGTGCGGCGTCCTGTTGGCTGCAAGGGCTGGAGATAGAGGAGATCATCAATATGCGTAAAATCACTCGTCGTTCCTTCCTGACTGCTGCCGCTGCCTGCGGTGCAGCAGCTGCTCTTTCTGCCTGCGGCGGTTCTTCCTCCGCATCTTCTGCGGCAACATCCTCCACGGTTGCTTCTGCATCGGTCGCTGCGGCTTCCAACGGAGAAAAGTTCACCGTTGGCATCTGCCAGCTGGTGCAGCACGCTGCACTGGATGCCGCTACGCAGGGCTTTGAGGACGCCCTGACCGCTTCCTTTGGCGAGAACGTCACCTTCGACTTCCAGAATGCACAGGGCGATTCCGCTACCTGCGCCACCATTGCCAACGGCTTTGTTTCTTCCAGCGTGGCACTGATCATGGCAAACGCTACCCCTGCTCTGCAGGCTGCACAGGCTGCTACCAACACCATCCCCATTCTGGGCACCTCTGTTACCGAGTACGGTGTGGCACTGGGTCTGGACAACTTCTCCGGCACCGTGGGCGGCAACGTCTCCGGAACCTCCGATCTGGCACCGCTGGATCAGCAGGCAGATATGATCGTGGAGTGGATGCCCGAGGTCAAGAAGGTCGGCCTGCTGTACTGCTCTGCCGAGGCAAACAGCCAGTATCAGGTAGACGAAGTGCAGAAGTATCTGGAGGCCAAGGGTGTAACTGCTACCCAGTACGCTTTCTCGGATTCCAACGATCTGTCCTCCGTCTGCCAGAAGGCTGCAGACGAGAACGATGCGCTGTATGTGCCCACTGATAACACCGTTGCCGCCAACACCGGCATCGTGGACGGCATCTGCCGCCCGGCTAAGAAGCCTGTATTCGCCGGTGAGGAGGGCATCTGCTCCGGCTGCGGCGTGGCTACCCTGTCCATCAGCTACTACGACTTGGGCTACACCACCGGTGAGATGGCAGTCAAGATCCTGAACGGTGAGAGCGACATCTCCACCATGCCCATCGAGTACACCGATGTGACCAAGAAGTACAACAAAGCTGTCTGCGATGACCTTGGCCTGACCGTACCGGAAGGCTATGTAGAAATCGAAGCCTGATAACAGCAAAACCGGAACAATATAAAAATAGCGGAGAAGAGTGAATTTTTACTCTTCTCCGCTTTCCCGTATCAAAGCGGGAGATAAAAAAAGTGTAACGTTTAGGAGGAAATTGTTTTGGAGATCATTGCAAGACTTGCAAACCTGCCGGGCGCTTTACCGGGTGCCTGTGCGCAGGGGCTTATCTGGGGTATCATGGCCATCGGCGTGTACCTGACCTACCGTATTCTGGATGTAGCCGACCTGACCGTGGACGGCAGCTTTGGCACCGGCGGCGCGGTGTGCGTCATGTGCCTGCTTTCCGGCATGAACGTTTGGGCAGCATTGCTGGTGGCTGTGCTGGCCGGCCTTGCTACCGGCCTTGTCACCGGCCTGCTGCACACCTTTATGGGCATTCCCGCCATTCTGGCCGGTATCCTGACCCAGCTGGCGCTGTATTCCATCAACCTGAAGATCATGGGCAAGGCCAACCAGTCCATCAACGTGGATAAGTACGGCCTGCTCATCTCCCTGCGCTGGGTCAAGGAATTTGCCCTGCATAACCCCATTATCATGGTTATCCTTGCTACGGCGGTGGTCATCGGGGTGCTGTACTGGTTCTTCGGTACGGAGCTGGGCTGCGGCATCCGTGCTACCGGCTCTAACCCTGCCATGTCCCGCGCACAGGGCATCAACACCAACTTCAACATCGTGCTGGGTCTGGCCGTCTCCAATGCGCTGGTGGCTTTGTCCGGTGCGCTGCTCAGCCAGTATCAGGGCTTTGCAGACGTCGGCATGGGACGCGGTGCTATTGTCATCGGTCTGGCTGCCGTCATCATTGGCGAGGCCGTGTTTAGCCGCATCTTCCACAACTTTGCCCTCAAGCTGGCCTCTGTTTCCATCGGCGCGATCATCTATTATATCGTCATTCAGCTGGTGCTGACACTGGGCTTTGATGCAAACCTGCTCAAGCTGCTGAGTGCCTCTGTGGTGGCAGTGTTCCTTGCCGTGCCGTACTGGAAGGGCAAATACTTCTCGAAGCCGGTCAAAAAGGCAAAGGAGGACGCAAAAAATGCTTGAGATTCAAAATGTTTCCAAAACCTTCAATGCAGGTACAGTGAACCAGAAGACCGCCCTGAACGGCCTGAACCTGAAGCTGAACGAGGGCGATTTTGTCACCGTCATCGGCGGCAACGGTGCGGGTAAATCCACCATGCTGAATGCCGTGGCCGGTGTGTGGCCAGTGGACGAGGGCAAAATTTTGATCGACGGTGTGGACGTCACCCGTCTGAGCGAGCATCAGCGCGCCGCCTACATTGGCCGCGTGTTCCAGGACCCCATGACCGGCACTGCCGCCACCATGCAGATCGAGGAAAACTTGGCGCTGGCAGCCCGGCGCGGCAAGCGCCGCACCCTGCGCATCGGCATCACCAAGGCCGAGCGGGAGCAGTACCGCGAGCTGCTCAAGACCCTTGATCTGGGCCTTGAGGATCGCCTGACCGCCCGCGTGGGACTGCTTTCCGGCGGTCAGCGGCAGGCGCTGACTTTGCTGATGGCTACCATGAACAAGCCGAAGCTCCTGCTGCTGGATGAGCACACCGCCGCACTGGACCCCAAAACGGCGCTGAAGGTGCTTACCCTTTCGGCACGCATCGTGGAAGAAAACCATCTGACCACCATGATGATCACCCACAACATGAAGGATGCCATCAAATACGGCAACCGGCTGATCATGATGCACGAGGGGCACATCATCTACGATGTGGCAGGGGAGGAGAAGCAGAAGCTGCACGTCTCCGACCTGCTGGCCAAGTTCCAGATCGCCAGCGGCGGCGAGTTTGCCAATGACCGCATGATCTTGTCCTGAAGAGGGATTGCGATGAGAAAACTTTGGAAACGAGCAGCGGCGCTGGTCGTCAGCGCTGCATTGGCCGGTGCGATGCTTCCCAGTGCATTCTCGGAAGAAGCAACGGATGCGGTGGAAGCAAAACTTACAACGATGACTTTGCGGGAAAAGGTTGGGCAGCTGTTCTGGGTGCGCCCTGAAACGCTGGACTTTTCACTGAATCCTGAAAAAAAGACGCTGACGCAGACCATGCGGCAGAATCTGGAACAGTATCCGGTGGGCGGCATCACAGTTTTTAAGAAGAACATTCAGGACGAGAACCAGCTTTCCTCCTTGATCGCGGATTTCCAAAGCGCTTCCAAAATACCGATGATCGTGGCCGTTGATGAAGAGGGCGGCGCGGTAGCCCGGCTGGCAAATCATGAGGCCTTCTCTCTGCCTAAATATACGAGCGCCCGGGATATTGGCAAAACAGGCGACCCGGAGCAGGCCCGCCAGATGGGACGGACGATCGGCGGCTACCTGCGATTTTACGGGTTCAATCTGGATTTTGCACCGGTTGCGGATGTGGATTCCAACCCGGCTAATCCGGTCATTGGCAGGCGGGCTTATTCCACCGATGCGCAGCAGACGGCGCAGATGGTGGCCGCTGCAGTGGAGGGCTTCCACGAGGCCGGGATGCTCTGCACGGTAAAGCATTTTCCGGGCCATGGGGATACCGGACAGGACAGCCACTACGGAACAGCGACATCCTACAAGACCTGGGAAGAAATGAAAGCGATGGAAATGCTTCCCTTTAAGGCTGGGATCGCCGCCGGGGCCGATGTGGTCATGACGGCGCACATCACGACCCCGAATGCGACCACGGACGGCCTGCCGGCATCGCTGTCCTACACGATGATAACCGAGCGGCTGCGCGGAGAATTGGGCTTTCAGGGCGTGATCGTAACCGATGCACTGGAAATGAATGCCATCAAAAACCACTTTACGCCGGCGGAATCGGCTGTGGCAGCACTTCGAGCCGGTGTGGATGTGCTGCTGATGCCCAGTGATCTGCGCGCGGCCTTTGATGGTGTAGTTCAGGCAGTGGAGGACGGCACGCTTTCAGAAGAGCGCCTGAACGAAAGTGTCCGGCGGATCCTGACCCTCAAACAAAAGGCTGGCCTGGATCTCAGCGGGTCGTCTGCAGCAAAGCAGCCTATAGCGGAGAAAACCTCCGATACGAAGTGCAGCTTTTCGGGCTGGCTGAAAAAGCTGTGGTATGGGGCTGATACCGTAGCGTGAATCCCACAATATGTGCAAAACAGGCTCCCCGCCAATGGCAGGGAGCCTGTTGCTGTATGCGGCTTACCGCTTGATATCGTAGTTCATGTTCATCAGGTTGCGGATGGTGCTCACATCATCGGTGATGTTGGCGTCGCCGTGGATGGTGTGCTTGATGGCGCTGCTGGCCACTGCAAAGTTGATCATATCCATGGCCTTGTAGTTGTGCAGCATGGCGTAGATCAGGCCGCTGGCAAAGGCGTCGCCGCCGCCCACGCGGTCCAGAATGTTAAAGGTGTACAGCTTGCTCTCGAAGGTGTGACCCTCGTACCACATAAAGGCCTTCAGGCTGTTCTCGCTGCCGCTGTGAGCGTAGCGCACATGGCGGGCGATGCACTTCAGGTTGGGGTAGCGCTCGATGAACCGCTGGAAGATCTCGTCCTGCTGCTCGTAGCTGGGTTGCAGGGGCACGCCGTCCTTCCAGTCGCCCTTGCTGTGGTCGTTTTCGTCCTTCCACAGGTGGTAGGGCTCAATGCCCAGCAGCACATCCACATAGGGCAGGCACTCGGTACAGAAATCCCGTGCTTCCTCCCAGGTCCACAGGGTGGAGCGGAAGTTGCCGTCAAAGCTCACGGTCAGGCCCTTTTTCTTGGCAACCTTCAGCATATCAAGGATCAGGCTGCGGCAGTTGGGAGCCAGCGCCGGGGTAATGCCGCTGAGGTGCAGCCAGTCGTAGCCCTCCAGCAGAGCGTCCAGATCCACCTGAGAGAAATCGTACTCGGTAATGGCGCTGTGTTTGCGGTCGTAGATGACCTTGGAAGCGCGGATGCCGTAGCCGGTCTCCAGATAATAAGTACCCAGACGGTTAGAAGGGGTCTCGTCCGGCTCGGTCAGGATCATGGGGGTGCAGTGCACATCGTTGGAGCGCAGCCAGCGCACAGCGCTCTTGCCCAGACTGTTATTGGGCACTACGCTGAAAAAGGTGCTGTCCACGCCAAGGTTTGCCAGCGCCAGCGCAATGTTGGCCTCGCTGCCGCCATAGCTGGCCTCAAAAGCGGATGCCATGCGGATCTTTTCGTAGTTCGGCGGGGTCAGGCGCAGCATGATCTCACCACAGGTGATGAACTTCTGGCCATTGGGTTCGCTGCCAAGGATCGGATTGAAATGTTCCATAACGCTCCTCCTGATAACATTGCGGACACTCGCAACTATTAACACATCGTTGTATCCATTATAGTGCGTTCCCGGACAGAATGCAAGGGTTTGCACGCGCAAGCAAGAGAAAATAAACCATAAAATTTGGTAAAGTTGCCGAAAAAGCTGCCTTAATGCGGAATTACACCCCGGTCAGGTCAAAGCTGGGGGTGTATTCTTCTTTGGCGCTGCTCTTTTGCTGCATATAGCCCTGCACAAGCCCCTTGTCCATGGCGTAGTTCACCACCCGGCGGTATTCGTAGGTGGTGATGCGCCGCCCGATGCCGTGCTCTGCGGCCTTGTAGAAGGGGGTATACTGGCTCATGACGCTGGGCAGAAAGCACCCGGGGTCGGCGTCGTTCCATGCAGCCATCTGGTCCAGTACGGCAAAGCTGTCCTCCACATGACCCGGCAGCGCCAGATGCCGCAGAATGACCCCCTTTTGCAGGATGCCGTCTGCATCGAACACCGGATGCCCGGCCTGCGCCATCATGGCTTCAATGGCGGGCTTTGCCTGTGCAAAGTAGTCCGGCGCGGCGGAAAGCTTTGCGGAAAGGGCAGAGGATACATATTTTAAATCAGCCAGCCAGATATCAATATACCCGTGCCACGCCTCCACGCTTTCCACCGTCTCGTAGCCGCCGGTGTTGCACACGATGGGCAGACGCAGCCCTTTGGCGCGGGCAATGTCCAGCGTGGCAATGATCCACGGTTGCCACTGTCCGGGAGTGACCAGATTGATGTTGTGTGCGCCCTGCGCCTGTAAATTTAAAAAGATTTCGGCCAAGTGCTCCACGGTGATCTCTTTGCCCAGCCCCTCGGCGCTGATGGGATAGTTCTGGCAGAAGCAGCACTTCAGGGTGCAGCCGGAAAAGAACACCGTGCCGCTGCCCCTTGTACCGCTGATGCAGGGCTCCTCCCAGTGGTGCAGGGCAGCGCGGGCAGCTTTTAGCGTAGCGCCTGCCCCGCAGAAGCCGGTGCGCCCGGCGGCACGGTCAGCACCGCAGCGGCGGGGGCAGAGGGTACAGCGAGTGGGAACGGAAATGGTTTTCGGCATAATATCCAAAGTCCTTTGCTTAAAATTTTCGTATTCAGTATACCACTTTTGGTGCCATTCGTGCTATACTGAAATATAGAGAAACGATAATACAAAAAACGCAACATCTTTGCAGGGCAAGGAATGCGTTACGATGGAGGAAGCCATGCGCACCGAAACCGATGAGATCCGCGACAACCTGAAGTACCTGACCCTGCTGGCCAGAGATTACCCCTCGCAGGCGGCAGCTGCCAGCGAGATCATCAGCACACAGGCGCTGCTCAAGCTGCCCAAAGGCACGGAGCATTTCATGAGCGACCTGCACGGCGAAAACGAGGCCTTTGTGCACATCCTGAACTCCGCCTCCGGTGTCATCCGGGAAAAGGTGGATGCCGTGCTGGGTGACACCATGCCGGAGGCAGCCCGTGCAGAGCTTGCCACCCTGATCTACTATCCCACCGAAAAGCTGCCTCAGCTTAAAGCACGCTGCACCACTGAGGATGCGCTGGAGCAGTGGTATACCCAGACCCTTCTCCAGCTGATCGATATCTGCCGTCTGGTGTCCTCCAAGCACACCCGCGACCATGTGCGCGGCTGTCTGCCGTCCAGCTGCGGCTATATTCTGGACGAGCTGCTCCACGCCCATTTTGAGGATCACGATAAAGACCTGTACTACGGCCAGATCGTGGGCAGCATCATCGAGAACGGCCGCGCCGACCGCTTTATTGTGCGGCTGTGCGAGCTGATCAAGCATCTGGCGGTGGATAAGCTGCATATCGTGGGCGACCTGTTCGACCGTGGCCCCCGCCCGGACATTATTCTGGATTTGTTGATGCGCCACCATAACGTGGATATCCAGTGGGGCAACCATGACGTGGTGTGGATGGGTGCTGCCGCTGGCAGTCCCATCTGCATCTGTACGGTACTTAAAACTACGCTGGCCTACCATAACCATGGCATGCTGGAGGATTGCTACGGCATCAATCTGCGGCACTTACAGCGCATGGCGGAGCAGTTCTATGGTGAGGATGATCTTTCCATCTGGATGCCCCACACGGACGCCGCCCGCGGCCCCTATACGGAAGGAATGCTCCACCGCTGCGCCGTGATGCACAAGGCCATCTCCATCCTCATGTTCAAGCTGGAGTGTCAGGTCATCGACCGCAACCCGGATTTCCAGATGCAGGGGCGGGATTATCTGCGCCGCATCGATTGGAGTACCCATACTGTGCAGGTAGGGGAGAAGTGCTACCCCCTGCGGGACACCTCTTTCCCCACGGTAGACCCGGCAGACCCCGCAAAGCTGAACCCGGACGAGGAACTGGTGCTGCACAAGCTGGTGCAGTCTTTCCGGCAGAGCGAAAGATTACAGCAGCACATTGAATTTTTGTATGCCAAGGGCAGCGTGTATCACATTGAAAACGGCAATCTGCTCTACCACGGCGCTGTGCCCATGAACACGAAGGGCGGCTTTGCGGTGGAGCACTTCGAGGGACGCCGCTACTCCGGTCGTGCCCTGATGGATTACTGCGACGCCCGCGCCCGCCGTGGCTACTACGGGGCAGAGGGCAGCGCCGCCCGCCAGAGCGGACAGGATTTTCTGTGGTATCTGTGGTGCGGCAAACTTTCGCCGCTGTTTGGCCGCAGCGCCATGACCACCTTCGAGCGGCTGTATATCGCAGACCCCGCCACCCATACGGAGGTCAAGGACCCTTATTATAGCTGGTACAACGACGAAGCCGCCTGCCGCCGCATTCTGGCAGAGTTCGGTCTGCCGGGCACGAGCCATATCGTCAACGGCCATGTGCCGGTGCAGGAGAAAAACGGCGAGAGTCCCATCAAGGGCGGGGGACGGCTGGTGGTCATCGATGGCGGGTTCTGCCGCGCCTACCACGAAAAGACCGGCATTGCGGGCTACACGCTGGTGTATTCCAGCCGCACCATGTCCCTGCGCACCCATCAGCCCTTTGAAAGCGCAGAAAAGGCGGTGCGGGAGAACTTGGACATCCTGTCCCAGAAGAACATTCTGGAGACCGAAAATCATCGCATCCTCGTGGAAGATACGGACGAGGGCGAGGTGCTGCGGGAGCGCGTGCACGACCTCAAGCAGCTGGTAACGGCCTATCAGCTGGGCTGGATCCCGGAGGCGCGGTGCGAGGATCACGTTTGGTGATATCG
This sequence comes from Faecalibacterium sp. I4-1-79, assembly GCF_023347235.1. GTDB lineage: Bacteria > Bacillota > Clostridia > Oscillospirales > Ruminococcaceae > Faecalibacterium > Faecalibacterium tardum. The sequence goes on from NZ_CP094467.1 coordinate 1,528,603, forward strand.
CCAAAGGGTAAAATTTGGGTCAGATTTGGCCAAAATTGATGAAAAACCCAATAAATTTTTGGAATATCCGCGTGTAATCTGGGCAAAACAGAAAATAATGAAACAGATACAAATCGGGCTTTGCTTTTTTGTGGAAGTAGTGTATAATAGGATAGTTATAAAACCGCCCCGGTGTTGGTAAATCTGTACACCCCGGCAGTACAAGTAACGAAATGGAATGCTTTCAGTAGCCTTAACAGGCCTGTGGCACAGGCCTTTGACAAGGAGATCATAAAAGTGGAGAAATTTGTTATTACCGGCGGTAAGCCCCTGCACGGAGAAGTGACTATTTCCGGCGCAAAAAATGCGGCTGTGGGTATTCTGCCTGCTACTATTCTGGCAGCGGATGTCTGCGTGATCGAAAATCTGCCTGATATCAGCGATGTGTCGGTCAGCCTCAAGATCCTGAGCACCCTGGGTGCACAGGTGAAGATGCTCAACCGCAACACCTACGAGATCGATACGCGGCATCTGGTCACTACCAATGTGCCAGACGATCTGTCCCGCCAGATGCGCGCCAGCTACTACTTCCTCGGTGCGCTGCTTTCCCGCTTCGGCAAGGCACAGGTGGCCATGCCCGGCGGCTGCAATCTGGGCCCCCGCCCCATCGACCAGCACCTGAAGGTGTTCAGCGCACTGGGCGCAGAGGACAGCGTGGATTACGGCATGATCACCGTGCGCACCAAGCAGGAGCTGACCGGTGCCCATATCTTCTTTGATAAGGTCAGCGTGGGCGCTACCATGAACGGTATGCTCTCTGCGGTCATGGCCAAGGGCCAGACCATTCTGGAAAACTGCGCCAAGGAGCCCCATGTGGTGGACTTGGCAAACTTTTTGAATATGTGCGGCGCAGATGTGCGTGGTGCCGGTACGGATGTCATCAAGGTGCGCGGCGTGGAAAAGATGCACGGCTGCACTTACAGCATCATTCCGGATCAGATTGAAGCCGGCAGCTACATGGTGGCTGCCGCTGCCACCGGCGGCGATGTGCTCATCAAGAATGTTACCCCCAAGCATTTGGAGCCCATCACGGCCAAGCTGCGCCGTGCAGGGATCACAGTGGAAGAATTTGACGATGCTGTGCGGGTATCCCGTACCGGCGATATTCTGCCGCTGAAGATCAACACCATGCCGCACCCCGGCTTCCCCACCGATATGCAGCCCCTGATGGGTGTGCTGCTGAGCGTGGCTAAGGGCACCAGCACCATCACCGAGAGCGTGTGGGATAATCGTTTCCGCTATGTGGACGAGCTGCGCAAGATGGGAGCCAGCGTACAGGTGGACGGTCAGGTAGCCGTGTTTGAGGGCGTAGAAAAGCTCAGCCCCGCACCGCTGCGCGCTTCCGACCTGCGTGCCGGTGCAGCTATGGTAGTGGCTGCTCTGATGGCCGATGGCACCAGCGAGATCGAGGAGATCGGTCATATCGAGCGCGGCTACGAGAATATCGTGGAAAAGCTGCGCGGTCTGGGCGCTGATATCAGCAAGGTGGAGCGGACGCCCGCCGCACTGGAACAGGCCCTGTAACGCAAACAACAAAACAAACAGCCTGCCGTAAGTTCTGTGCGGCGGGCTGTTTTCAGGTGGTAACATAAGAGGTTTTCATGGCAGAGTTCATTTCATTGTATTCCGGTTCTTCCGGCAACAGCAGCGTGGTGCGCTGTGGTGCGCAGTACCTTATCGTGGATATGGGCAAGGGGGTACGCACTACCACAGCAGCGCTCAAATCGCTGGGGCTAGCCGTCAGCGATTGCGCGGGCATCCTTGTCACCCACGAGCACAGCGACCACGTCAAGGGGCTTTCCACCTTCCTCAAAAAGAACCCACTGCCGGTGTACGGTGCAGCGGCTACGCTGGATTTTCTGGATGCCAACGATATCGTGCCCGCCAACTGCGAACTGAACGCGCTGGAGGGCAGGGAAGAGGACATCGGCTGCTTCGGGGTACAGTCCTTTCCCACCAGCCACGACGTGCCCTGCGTAGGTTACCGCATCCATACCCCGGACGATAAGACCATGACCATCGCCACTGACCTTGGCACCCTGACCCCGCCGGTGCACGAAGCGCTTTCCGGCTGTGACCTTGTGGCGCTGGAAAGCAACTACGACCTGCACATGCTGCGCAGCGGGCCCTACCCCTATTATCTGCGCGCCCGCATCGAGAGCGTGCGAGGGCACCTTTCCAACGACGAGTGCTCCGCAAAGCTTCTGGAACTCATCCAGAGCGGCTGCAAAAAGTTCGCCCTGTGCCATCTCTCGCAGGAGAATAACACGCCGACTCTTGCTTTGCAGACCGTGTTCACCACCTTGGGTGCAGCCGGTGTCGTGCCGGAAAAGGACTGCATTGTGCAGGCACAGCGCCGCAACGAGGTAAGCCCTGCATTAGAGTTCTGATTTGTCGCAAAATAAAGCCATCTGCAACAGCTGATTCCAAGGGTTTCACCCCCCCGGTCATGCTGCGGCAGATGGCTTTTCATTTGCACGGCAATTCGCACTTATTTTAAAATTGCTTCTCTCAAAAGATGTACAGCTCCGGCAGAAACAAAACGACTTACTCTGCGGCCTTCTGCACCCGGATATCACTGCCTAAAAACTTGATCTGTACAAAGGCCGCAAGGCGGCTGGAGATCTTCTCTGTATACAGCTTTTCCAGCAGCGCACCGTCCGTGATATTGGTGGTGACGATGGTGGGTAGCTTTGCGCCCAAGCGGTTATTCAGCAGGCTGTACAGATTCGTCAGGAAGAAGCTGGAGTTGAACTCGGTGCCCAGATCATCAAGGATCAGCAGATCGGCGTTGCAGGCAGTCTGGAACAAAGTCTCCTCCTCGCCGCCGGGGTCTGTGCCGAAATGCAGCGCTTCCAGCTTGCCGAAAAAGTCCGGGCAGGAGACATAGATCACATCATAGTTCTGCCGCAGCACCTCTCCGGCAATGGCAAGGGCGGCATGGGTCTTGCCAAGCCCTGCGTTGCCCACCAGCAGCAGGCTTTCGCGGGTGGCGGGGGAGAAGTCTGCGGCGTAATCCCGCAGGTCGGCCAGAACCTCGGCCATGTAGCTGCGCACACTCTCACCCAGCGTCTTGTCCACCGTGTTGGGGTAGTAGTCCAGCTGCATGGTGTCAAAGCTGGAGATGGACAGGCTGGACAGCTCCTCGATCTCCTTGCGGCGCAGCTGCTGCATCACCCGGCGCACACAGTCGCAGGTATGGCCGTCCACTGCGCCGGTGTCCTCGCACCACTTGCAGGTGAACTTTGGCTCCAGCGCATCCGCAGGACGTCCGCTCTCAGCCAGCAGCGCGGTCAGCTTCTGCTTTGCCGCCGCAAGCGCAGCGGCAGCTTCGGTGCGGTCTTTGCCGGAGGCTCCGGCAATGGCACAGCGGATGCCTCGCACCCGCACCTCTTCCTCGGCGTGACGCAGCCCGGGAATCGCGGCTTCGGCTTCAGCCTGTGCATCCTGCGCCAAAGCGCGGGCGGTCTGCCGCCGCATGGCTACGGTGCGCAATGCCTGCTGATATAATTCGTTTTTGGTACGCATAAAGGCTCCTTACTCCGGCTTCTTGATCAGGGGACGACGGCGGGTGGCGTTTTTCAGGATATCGTTTCCGCTGGGTGTGTCGCGGTCCACCCGGATATTCCGGCTGGCACCGGCTGCGGCCACCGGGCCGCGCACATCATGGATGCTGCGCAGACCCTTGGCGTTCCATGTTTTCAGGATGCTGTTCCAGTACCACAGATCCCGCTTGGGGCCGGCCTGTACGGCGGCTTCCTGCACCATGGCGTCATCATAGCCGTACACCTCGTACCAGCGTGCAATGGCCTTGCGCCCGCCCAGCGTCAGCTCCTCGGGGGTGATCTGCAACAGGCTGCTGACGTATTCCTCGCGGCTCTGGCGCAGCGCCAGCAGCTTTAAGTGGGCATCGGCCTGCTCGCCGGTCTCTACGCCCTCGGCGCGCCAGACCTTCAGCTCATGGGTCACAGCGGCCATGGTGCGTTTGCCCCGGCTGGCCACATAGGCTACGCACAACATCACAGTCTCGGGTGCAAAGCCTTCCTGCACATACAGGTTCACCAGTTTTTCCATCTCGGTATGGGTCAGCGGACGGGCAAAGCTGGTCTGTGCGCAGTCGATCAGGCTGGAGATCATAGGGTCGGTACGGCTGGCAGCGGCGATCTCCGCCCACCGCATGGGGGCAGGGGCGCTGGGCTCTGCGCCCGGCGCGGCGTTCTCCTCGTAGCGCTCCAAAAGCCCCGCACCCGCCCAGAACGCCAGCGCACTCTCGGCGCTGATGTGGCTGCGCAGCTTAAGGTCTGCGCAGAGCTTGTCCGGGTCGGTCACGCCGGTGGCCAGCACATATAACGCCACCCGCACATTGTATTCTTCGGCAATGCCCAGCTTGGAGAACACCAGCTGCGGCACGGCGATGGTATCGCCCTTCAGTTCTTTCAAACGGTAGATCATGGTTTCCTCGTTCGGTTTATTCGTTGGCAGTATCCGGCTCAGCAGGCGGCTCCCAGGGGTCGCAATCCATCATGTCCGGGCAGTTGTTCCAGCGCTCTGGTTCGGCATCGTAGGCGTCTTTCAGATACTGCGCGGCGGCGGCACGTCCCTCGTCGGTCAGCGGAAACACCTCCCGGCGGCGCAGGGCGGGGTCGGTCTTGTCGATCGTCCAAGGCGCGGGCCAGTAATCCACGGTGAGAATTTTCTCCTCCTTGGTGGCATCCGCGCCGCCGTCCGGGTTCGGCACGGTGCGCTTGCCCGGGGTAAGCCGGTAGCGCAGCCCGGCCTCGTTGCCGCTGTAATCATTCTTGCACAAAAAGTAGTGCAGCAGGGGAACAAAGATCATGGTGCAGCTCGTCCTTTCCGGCAAAAGGCACGGCCTTTTGCGCAATCAATTCTATTATAAAGCCGCCGGGCCAAAATGCAACAACTTTTTGTGAAACGCCCCACAAAAGCTGCCCTGCTTACAGGAAATCCGGCCTTGACAGCACCGTAGAAATATGGTAAAATATTGCCTGTTGCAGCAGATGTGCAATGTGCTACTGTGGCTCAGCTGGTAGAGCAGCTCACTCGTAATGAGCAGGTCGCCTGTTCGAATCAGGTCAGTAGCTCCAAAAAGAAACCCCCGAAAGTTGGCTTGTGAAGCCAGTTTTCGGGGGTTTTTGTTTGTGCGGCAGGGGATGGGAAAGTGGGCGATTGTGCCTTAATTACCCCTGTTTATCTGGAAATTGCTTTAATTAGTGGCGCAAAAGACGGCGCAATAAAAGCACGGTGCAAACTGCATCGTGCTAAAAATGGGCAAACAAAAACCACGGTGCGTGTGCATCGTGGTTCAATCGTCAACGTAGTTATCTACATCTGGCCATTCGGTCATATTTTCGCTTTTTTCTTCCAGCTTTTTGATTTCAGCTGCAAGTTCTTCCGGTGTTTTACCAGAAGGTGTGTATTCTTTCATTTAATTTCACTCCGTTCGATTCCGTACCAGCGTTTTCCTTTTTTGTTGGTTTCAATACGCGGGCATCATAAATCTTTCCATTGCGCAATGCAATAGGATCGTCTTTTTCGATAAATCTTACTTTGATCATATCGCCTGTACGCATTGAGGTTCGGTTTCTGATAAGGCGATAAGACATTCTGGCTTGTTACAAACTCATTTCGTTTGCACCGTCGGGAAGGTCGGGGTCGAAAAGTTGCACAGGGTCATATTCCGCAACATGGGTTTTGCTGCATACTGGGCAAGGAATCGTTTCTGCCACGATCGTGCCTCTCCATTTTTATTATATAAAAGATACTCCCACACTGCTCCCGAAGGCAGTGCGGTGCACCCTTTGCGGATGCACAGGAAGTATCTTCTGCAATAAGTATAGCGCGGGTTACCGCTGAAAGCAAGGGGAGGGCGTTGCGAGTTAATAATTTTACGCGGTCGTAAAGCCAAAACCCGCCGCACCCTGCCCGGAAACTCCGGCGGCAGAACGCGGCGGTATACTGTTACAAAAAACTTACTTAGAGATCTTCTGTCCGATCCAGATGCAGGCACCGATCACCGAGATGGCAAAAGAAGAAAAGCTGCCGGAAGCGTGGATGCCCAGCAGACCGAACAGAAACTCGCCCACAAAGCTGCCCAGCACACCCATCAGGATGTTGCGGCCAAGGGAAGTTTCGGTGCCCATAAAGCGCCCGGCCAGATATCCGGCCAATGCGCCCACCAGCGTCAGCAGGCCGGTCAGGCAGCCCACCAGTACGCACAGCAGGGCAACAATGAGCAAAATCGTTAAAGTGATCATAGTTTATCTACGACGAGTGCCGGTATGTGCTGATGGAAAACCCCATCAGTCCCCGGCAGGTACGCAAAGAGGTGGTGCTGCGGGACGACACGTTGGACATGGATGTGCACCGCAGCCCCATCCGGGTGATGCGGGTATAAGCGGAAGGAGAAGCGATGACAGGAAGATACGAGGGACAGCAGCCGAACACCGAACAGGACGGGGAGAAGCTGCTGCGGATCATGGCGATGGCGGCCAAGGCGGCCGGGGCGCAGCAGGCACCGGCGGACACAAGGCCCGCAGAAGCGAACCCCGGCGGCATGAGCGAGGGAGACCGGATGGTGAGCACCGCGAGACCCGGCACCGGGCGCGATGATGCCATGCAGAGCCTTTTGCAGGGCGATGCAGGCGGGAGCGCACCGGCGGGCGCTGCTGCAGAGACGGTGATCGGGCCGGAGGAGATAGCCAAGGCGGGAGAGATTTTGCAGCGGTACAAGACCGGCAAGGCAGCACTGGACAAGCGGATCATTGAAAACGAGCTGTGGTTCCGGCTGGGGCACTGGAAGAACTACCAGAACAAGATGATGGAGGGAAAGCCGCAGCCTTCCAGCGGGTGGCTATTCAACAGCATTGCCAACAAGCACGCGGACGCCATGGACAACTACCCAGAGCCGAACGTGCTGCCGCGAGCGGCGGACGACGAGGAGACGGCAAGGACACTTTCCAAGGTGATCCCGGCGGTGCTGGAGCAGTGCAACTACGAGCAGGTGTACAGCGACACATGGTGGCGCAAGCTCAAGACCGGCACCGGCGTGAAGGGCATCTTCTGGGACCCGGTGCTGCGGGGCGGGCTGGGAGACATCAGCATCCAGAGCGTCAACCTGCTGATGCTGTACTGGGCACCGGGCGTGGAGGACATTCAGCAGTCGCCGCACCTGTTCAGCCTGAGCCTTGAGGACAACGAGCAGCTGATCGGGCGCTTTCCGCAGATGGAGGGGCACACCGGCAAGGGGCTGGACGTGGGGCAGTACATCCACGATGACAGCATTGACACCACCGACAAGAGCGTGGTGGTGGACTGGTACTACAAGAAGGCGCAGCCCGGCGGACAGACGGTGCTGCACTACTGCAAGTACTGCAACGGCGTGGTGCTGTATGCCAGCGAGAACGACCCGCAACTGGCGCAGCGGGGCTTTTACGACCACGGGAAATACCCCTTTGTGTTTGACCCGCTGTTCATGGAAGAGGATTCCCCGGCGGGGTTTGGGTACATCGACGTGATGAAGGACACCCAGACCGCCATTGACGAGATGAACCACGCCATGGACGAGAACGTGAAGCTGGCGGCAAAGCAGCGCTTTGTGTTGAGCGACACGGCGGGGGTGAACGAGAAAGAGCTGGCAGACTTTAGCAAGGACATCGTGCACGTTGTGGGGCGGCTGAACAGTGACAGCTTTATGCCGCTGCAGACGAACGTGTTGAGCGGCAACTGCATGAACTACCGGGATGCCCGGGTGAGCGAGCTGAAGGAAGTGAGCGGCAACCGGGACGTGAGCCAGGGCGGAACCACCAGCGGCCTGACCGCTGCCAGTGCCATTGCGGCGTTACAGGAGGCGGGCAGCAAGCTGAGCCGGGACATGCTGAAAAGTGCGTACCGGGCGTTTGCGAAGGAGTGCTACCTGATCATTGAGCTGATGCGACAGTTCTACGACGAGCAGCGGGTATACCGCATTACCGGCGAGAGCGGCGGGGTGGAGTATGCCACCTTCAGCGCACAGATGCTGCGCGGGGTGCCCGGCGGCGTTGTGGGCGGGGTGCAGCTGGGCGACCACGAGCCGGCGTTCGACATTGTGGACGGAAAGATGAACCTGTAGTATTTCGCTGCAACGGAGGCGACCGCTGCCAGCGGCAGAAACAGGGAGCCGAGGTTGGGGCCGTGGCCAGCAGGACACGAGTGCCGCTCAAGGCACGAAGTGGACGCTGGAAGCCACAACCCGTTTGGTGGCATGGATCTGCAGCTGTTTGCAGATGGTAATGTTGCTGGTAGTGCTGCTGCCGGAGAGGGCGGCGCAGAGGCAGCCCCGGCGGTGCAGGAACCTGCGCTGCGTCCGGCACAGGAGCGGCTGGCACGGCGCAGCGGTGCACTGCGGGGAAAGGCAAGCCCGGCGGAACAGCCCCCTCAGCTGAGCGGTCAGCCGGAGACGCAGCCGCAGGAAGGTGAGAAGCCGACCGAGGAGAAGCCGCAGGAGCAGAAGGCGGAAAAAACCCCGGAGGAAAAGCGCAAGGCCTTTGGGGCGCTGGTGCGGGACAGCGGCGAGTACAGCGACATTTTCAACGAGGTGATGCAACAGGCCATCATCAAGGCGGGCGAGGCGGTGCACGCGGACCCCAAGGCGGCTGCCCTGCCGCAGGCGCTGAGCGAGGCCTACGGCATCGATGGCGAGGATGTGGACGGACTGATCGAGGCCGTGAAGAACGGCAAGGTGAAGGACAACGCCTACTAATCGGGATGGTGACGAGCGACAAGACCGGGGACGAGGACACGGAGGGCGCAATCAATGAACTGGCAGACGACCTTTTGAAGGGCGACAGCGAGAAGGCGACCGACACACTGGAGCAGGCGCTGGAGAGCGTACGGGCAAAGGATGCACAGGAGGAGCTGGACAGGCTGCTGCGGGCGGGCAAGAGCCTTGGCAGCGTGAAGAGCAAGATCACCGCAGTATGCAAGCCGGAGTATGTGGCGGGCAACGAATACGACCGGACACAGCTGGACGAGATGCTGCTGGCGCTGCGTGATGCGGATAATAACCCGCTGTACACCCAGAAAACGCTGGACGGCTGGGTGAGCGATGCCGAAAAGAAGAGCGCGGAACCTGTGAACGACCCGTGGGCAGACCTGCGGTAAAGACAAACAATAACAAACAAAGACGAACACCCCGGCGGCTGAGAAGGGACAGCTGCCGGGGTATGTTTTGTGTAAGAATGTCCGCAGGTGTTTTGCAAAGCGGGATGCGGTAGACTGGACACAGGAAAGGAGGCCGGGAGATGCTGGTAAGAATTGTGAAAAGAACCTTTAGCGGGGCAGAGTACTGCCCGGAGCAGAAGGTTTTGAAGCTGGGCGGCGAGGGCAGCACCGGGGTGGAGACACTGGAATTTGAGCTGCCGGAGGAATGGGCCGGTATGGCGGTGACGGTGCATGTGCAGCAGCTGGACGGCACGCTGCCGCAGTCGGTGCTGCTGGGAGAGGACAGGTGTCTGGAGGTGGACAGGATGTTCACCGCCAGCGAAAAGGGGTTGTGGATGCTGCGGGCGATGGACGGCAACGGATACTGTGCCATGACAAGGCCTGCGCGGTACGAGTGCTACGAGACTTTTGCCACGGACGGGGACACCGAAATCACCCCGAGCCAGTACGAGGCCTTTGTGGCGCAGGTGCTGGGGGCGGCGAACACGGCAAGCCAGAAGGCAAAGGACGCGCAGAGCGCGGCGGACAGAGCGGAAGGTGCAGCGGGAGAGGCACAGAAAGCCAAGGCCGCCGCTGCGGACAGCGCGCAGCAGGCAAAGGGCGAGGCAGAAAGTGCACAGACGGCGGCGCAGCAGGCAGACAAAGCGGCGGCGCGGGCAGAGGGATACGCGCCCAAGGACGGCACCGTGCTGAGCGTGAACGGCAAGGGCGGCGCGGTGAGCCTGAACGCTGCGGACGTAGGGGCGATGGATGCGGACAGGGGAGACCTTGTGCAGCAGGTGGTGCTGGAGGGCCGCACCCTGACCGTGGTGTTTACGGACGGCACGCAGCAGACCTACACAACACAGGACACCACAGAGCTTACGGCCATGACCGGGGTGCTGAGCACAGAAAACGGCGGCACGGGGCTTGACCGGGCACTGACAGCGGCAGACGTAGGTGCCGTGGAAAAGGGCAGCGGGGATTACCTGAAGGGCAACCGGGGCAACTACCGGCTGCGCATTGAGCAGCGGGGCGAGTGGAAGGGGCTGACCGTATGCGCCCACTGGCACACCCCCGGCGCAAGCGCGGTCACGCTGGTGGAAAACGGTGTACTGACCGTTCCGGCGGCGGTAACGGCAGTGCCCGGTGTGGGCTGCATCACATTTGAGGGTACGGACGGCAGCTGCACTGTGACCAGCGCCGATGTGCGGTGCAAAGTATGCGCCAACAGCGGCACGGCAGAGGGCGCAATGCCCGCACCGGCTACCCCGGCATGGGAAGCGCTGGTAGGGATGCTGGGAACCGGCGGCATTACCACTGCGGAAAAGCGGGCGGTGCTGACCGTGCTGCGCACGCTGGCGGCGGGCAATGATGCAGCGGCAGCGGCCTGTGACCGCTTAGAGGCGCTGTGGGGCGCAGACGACCCGGACAACAGGAACACTGCCCGGCTGAGCCTTGCAGTGCTGGGCAGAATGATCCTTGGGAGGAGCTAAGATGGGGTACACAAAACAGAATTTTATTGACGGCCAGACCCTGACCGCTGCCAAGCTGAACCACATGGAAGCAGGCATTGCAGCAGCGTGGGACATGGCCGGAAGCGGCACGGGCGGCGGCGCAGTGACGGGTATTCCCGGTGCGGCGGGGGACGGAGAGACGGACGACACGGAAGCACTGACGGCGGCGCTGAGCCAGAGCAACTGCGTGGTGGACGGAGGAAACAAAAAGTACAAGTACTTTGAGATCATCGTCAACAACGTTGAGGATCTGGAAGTTCGGAACGTGATCTTTTGGAAGGGCGCGAACATGGTGCTGGAGGGGTGCAAAAACATCCGGTTCGTCAACTGCACATGGGAAGGCATCAACCCGAACGGTGTAAACAAAATATGGACCTGAGGCATCCGGCTGCGGGGACGCATGGAGAACGACGAGAGCATTTGGTGCGAAAACATTTGGATCGAAGGATGCATATTCCAGAAAGTCTGGTATAACCCGTATGTGAATAACGGCAGACCGCAGGATGTTTCGGACGCTGCGATTTTACCATAGCTTTTTTAAATTTCTATCCACGCCCTCCTCGCGGAGGGCGACCGTTGTACAGCGTACCGGGTCTGTACAAACTGTAAATTTCTATCCACGCCCTCCGCGAGGAGGGCGACATGGGTTACAACACCTTACAGGCAATCATGCAAGATTTCTATCCACGCCCTCCGCGAGGAGGGCGACTATAGCTCATAACGTAGTTGAAAGCCCACGTTGAATTTCTATACACGCCCTCCGCGAGGAGGGCGACTCGCCACGTCCCAGCCGTTCTTGATGACGTACTGTATTTCTATCCACGCCCTCCGCGAGGAGGGCGACGATCAGATCCTGACTGCTCTCGTCCTTGCCGCCAAAATTTCTATCCACGCCCTCCGCGAGGAGGGCGACGCTTCTGCGATTTTGTCACGGTCTGCCATCGCCTATTTCTATCCACGCCCTCCGCGAGGAGGGCGACCGGCGGCGGCTGATGCCGGTGCGGGCAAGTACCCGAATTTCTATCCACGCCCTCCGCGAGGAGGGCGACCGACGACTACCTTGTTAAAATCTTAGATATCCTACATTTCTATCCACGCCCTCCGCGAGGAGGGCGACACTGGGCTATCGTCACAGGCGAACTCCTTAACTTTATTTCTATCCACGCCCTCCGCGAGGAGGGCGACAATCATACCAGACGAATGCGGCATAATCGTATATAATTTCTATCCACGCCCTCCGCGAGGAGGGCGACCTGCGTCTGGCTCTAATCTCTCTCAGTTCGTCAATTTCTATCCACGCCCTCCGCGAGGAGGGCGACATTTGATGGCACTGATTAAAATCAAGGACGTAAAAATTTCTATCCACGCCCTCCGCGAGGAGGGCGACTATTAACTTGTTGTAGTAGTAGTAGTGTTATTTCTATCCACGCCCTCCGCGAGGAGGGCGACGCCGCTCTGGTTACTGTTCGTTATGATGCCAGTTAATTTCTATCCACGCCCTCCGCGAGGAGGGCGACACGCACTTCCGCGTCTATCGGCAGAGTGGATTCAAGATTTCTATCCACGCCCTCCGCGAGGAGGGCGACATGGGGCAAAGGCTTTGTGATCATCGGCGCAGCGATTTCTATCCACGCCCTCCGCGAGGAGGGCGACCAGTACGAACCGGAGTACAAAGAGCGGTACGACATTTCTATCCACGCCCTCCGCGAGGAGGGCGACTCATCTGTGCCGGCTGTTGCAAGTTTTCATCCCGATTTCTATCCACGCCCTCCGCGAGGAGGGCGACCGCTCCAGACCGTTGGAACATACTGGCAACGTTGTATTTCTATCCACGCCCTCCTCGCGGAGGGCGACTATACCACAAACGCACCTCATGGTCAAGAGGTGTTATTTCTATCCACGCCCTCCTCGCGGAGGGCGACTGATTTTCACCCCCTTTTTATCCATTTTTTACCAAATTTCTATCCACGCCCTCCTCGCGGAGGGCGACCCCGGACGGCGCTGCGTTCTGCCCATGGTGCGGATTTCTATCCACGCCCTCCTCGCGGAGGGCGACACGGCGTTTCTTCTACTTCCCCCATGAAGTATTTATTTCTATCCACGCCCTCCTCGCGGAGGGCGACCTGACATCCATTCTTGCGAGAGTGTAGGCACTTCTATTTCTATCCACGCCCTCCTCGCGGAGGGCGACACTTGCGCTGTTGCAATCATGCGGTGATACTCGTATTTCTATCCACGCCCTCCTCGCGGAGGGCGACGACCCGGATATTTGCGTCAACTGCCCGCTTGAGGATTTCTATCCACGCCCTCCTCGCGGAGGGCGACGGCCTTGCCTGCCGGTGTCCCGGCCAGCGTGAGACATTTCTATCCACGCCCTCCTCGCGGAGGGCGACTTTGCTTCGCGGTCGCTGCATTCGCGGTACTTGTGCATTTCTATCCACGCCCTCCTCGCGGAGGGCGACGTCTGCGTCTGGCTCTAACTTCTCTTAGCTCGTCAATTTCTATCCACGCCCTCCTCGCGGAGGGCGACGCGCGGGCGCGCGCAGCAGCGGGCGCACGCCGCGGATTTCTATCCACGCCCTCCTCGCGGAGGGCGACCAGCGGCTGCAATCCATGGTCGAGGACTTGCCGGAGATTTCTATCCACGCCCTCCTCGCGGAGGGCGACGCTGACCTACTTGATAAGTGGGATGTATCAATAGCGATTTCTATCCACGCCCTCCTCGCGGAGGGCGACAGGCGGCTCCCCTTAAGGCATAAAGGGGAACAGATATATTTCTATCCACGCCCTCCTCGCGGAGGGCGACCCTGCCCCTCGGTATCGATGAGCGACAGCTTGCTGATTTCTATCCACGCCCTCCTCGCGGAGGGCGACAGCAAAAACAGAGAGAAAACCCTCTGCGTTTGTCTCATTATACACCTCTCTGCACAAATTGCAAAGAGATGTCTGCAAACCAAACCGCAAAATCACACCGTTACTTGCGCAAACGGCTGGTATTCCGGTGCGAAGCGTCCCGGAAAACCATGTGTGCTGCCGATTCGCACTGGCCGGACATCAAAAGAGCAACACGCTGTCTTGGGCAAATTCTGGGTGCAGTCCAACCTGCTCGACCTTGGTCTGGTAGTTGTTGCCCAGCTGGTAGAACCGCAGACTGTCCAAGGCAGGGTCGATCAGGGCGGTCAGCTCTGCTTTGAGAACTGCGTACTGCGAAGCGTTCAGCAGGCATTCGAACACGGAATTTTGCACCCGCTGCCCATGATCTACGCACTTCTTGGCAACCTTGCGCAGCCGCTTGCGTCCGGCGGAGGTCTCGGTGTTTACGTCGTAGGTGATCAGTACTAGCATGATTGCACCTCATTTCCAGAAAAACGGAGGGTAAACCTCTAAATCGCCCCGCAGGGTGCGCGCCAGCAGCAACGCCTGCACATAAGGCACAAGCCCCCAGCAGAGCTTTTCCTTCAAAAACGGGTGGGTGATGACTTCGCGCTTTTTCTGCTGCCATGCGTTCAGGAATGCACGGCGTCCCTCCTCGGTCAGCAGAACGGCACCGTTTTCCTGCTTTTCAAAGTGCTTTGCATTCAGCACTTTCTGGTTGATACAGGACAACACGAAACGGTCAGCCAGAACGGTGCGTAGCTCTTCCATCAGATCCAATGCAAGGCTGCGCCGCCCGGGACGGGCGCGGTGCAGAAAGCCCACATAAGGGTCCAGCCCGGCACCCTCCAGCGCAGCGGCGCAATCGCTGGCCAGCAGGGAATAGGCAAAGGACAGCAGCGCGTTCACATTGTCCAGTGGCGGTCTGCGGCTGCGGCAGGTAAACACAAAGGCATCGTTCTGCTGTAAGATCAGCGCGTTGAACCGGTCGAAGTACCGCTGTGCAGCTTCGCCTTCCAGCCCGCGCAGCTGCTCCAGATCCTCGCAGCCTTCCACCAGCGGTAGGGCAGCCGCCAGTTGTGCGCTGGTCTGTTTCAATTCGTCCACGGGCACCCGCTGCGGGTGGTCCCGGGTGGCGCGCTCCAGCACCCAGCGGGCATTGTAAACCTTGCCCAGAATAAAGCTGCGGGCATAGCTACAGCTGAGCGCTTCACTGGAGGCAACGGCGTACTGGGTCTGCCGCAGCAATACGTTGCCGCGTTCCTCGCCCACAGTGCGCGCTAAAAAGCGGCCGCGCGGGGTATAAAAGCTCAGGTCGATGCCCATACGCCCGCATTTGCCCATTAGCGCAGGGCTGGCACCGCTGTAACTGAAGCAGAGGATGCTTTCCAGCGTGTGCAGCGGCACCCGCCCGACCTCGGATTTCCCACGGCTGACCACAACGTTTTCGCCGTCCAGCGTGAGGTAAGCGTCCTCGCTGAGGACGAACAGGGAGTTCAGGAATTGCCGCATGGTGTCACCTCCGTGGCCGTCTCGTCCAGATAGCGCCGCAGATAAGCCTTGGCGTCTGCCTTCTGGCAGAGCATCGGCAGACAGAGCTCTTTCAGGGAACAGGCGTTGCAGTGCTTGCCGGGCTTTACCTTTGGGGTGTAGCCGCGGGCAAAATACTGGTTCATTTCGTCCGCCATCTGCCGGGTGGTGCTGCGCAATTCGTCGGTAAAAGGTACGACCTCCCGCCGCTTCGTCTCGCAGTAATACAGCGCCCCTTCCGGGATATGGCACACCAGCATTTCCTCCAGCGCCATGGCCTGTGCGCATAATTGCAGCCGGTCGGCATCGGTTTCCTTTGCGTGGCCGTGCTTGTACTCCACCGGGTAGGGCTGCCAGCGCCCGGGGGTGCTTTGCAGCGGGATGCCATCCGCACAAGCCCGGAACTCCACCACGTCACAGTTGCCGGACATCCGCAGCCGGTGGCTGGTCACCCGCATTCCCCGAGTGATCAGCAAATCGCCCCGGCGCTCGGTGCGGGTGTCATCGTGGCAGCGGGTATGGTTCAGCTGTCCTTCGGTGGTGCGCAGATTTTCTGCCCATTGCTGCTCCAGATGGATCAGTGCCCACTGGCGGCGGCAGAAGGCAAAATGCTGGATGCCGGACATTTGCAGGTAGTCATCCGGCGCGTCCATCAGTGGAACCTCTCGCAGTGTACACCCTCCGGCAGGGTGTCGGCCACCGTAACGGTGTAGTCCTGATAGCTGCGGGGCGCGACCACCTCGGCCTTGTGCTCCACGGTAACGGCATCGAACAGCTTATAGGCGGGCGCATTGCCCAGCTCGGAATCGTGCTTGAACACGATCAGCTCCCGCACGGCCATCTTGCCGCGTGCAGCACTGTGGTCGTTTTCGAACATATTCAGGATAGCCTGCCACAGCAGCTGCAAGTCCTCTTCCGAGAAGCCGGTGGTCTTGCGGGCAAGATTGGCAGAAACGTAACCCTCGGCACGGTACAGACCGTAGGGCACGATATGCTTGTTGCCCATTTCACTGTTCTTCTTTTCAGCGTCTGCCTCGGTGGTGATGGCTACGCGGGTAATGGTCACCTCCTGCGGCACGATAGGGTCAACAGAGCGGGCGAAGCTCAGCTGCACCGGCCCGCGCACCTGGCCGCAGTTCAGCGCACCCTTGACAAAGGTGGTCATCACGGCACCGAAGGTGCGGATATCGTAGAAATGTTCGCACATATAATCCCGCAGCTTGCGGTCGATATCCGGGTCGCTTTTCTTGGCCTTTTTCAGGTCGTCCTTGGGGGTCAGACCGTTGTGCTCCAGCGCCTCGGCATCACTGCGGTTCAGGGGTACGCCCTCCTTGACATAGATGCGGTAATTGTCGGCATCGGGGGCGTCCTCCTTCAGCGTCTCCACATAGTTGCGGATCTTGCGCTTCAGGCAGACATCGGTCACCAGACCGTAGCCGGTCTCGGGGTCGATGCGGGGCATATTACCGGCATCGGGGTCGCCGTTGGGGTTGCCGTTCTCTACATCGAACAGAATGACGAAATCGTAGCGGTTCTTGATAGGTGCAGACATTTTTTTATTCCTCCTCGTTCTTTTTGACGTAACGTTTCTGGGTCTGGTGGTAGTAGCCGATGGTGAATTTACCCTGATCCGGCAGGCTGAGCCGAGCGGGGAAACCGCTCTCCGGCAGCTGTGCCATCAGTTCGGTGATCTGCTTATCGTAGTGGGTGGCAAGGCCGTCATTCAGCTTGCGCAGATGCTTCTGGCTCAGCCGCAGCAGGGTGGGGAAGGACATACCCGGCGTGGCGCAGGCGGCGTTGAAATACCGGTCCTTGATGGTAGTGTTGATGCCGGGGTTGGCAGCTTTTTGCACAGCCTCCAGCACAGAGAACAGCCGTCCCAGAAGATAGGGGACATTGGTGGTTTCGTTCAGGCTCACAGTATAGACCTCCTTGTTCAGTTCGGTAGGGTAATTACGCAGGTAATACGCTTTGATCACAGCAGCCCGGCCGCGGGTCACATTCTGCTCGGCACGGATACGCAGGGTCACACCGTTCAATAGGGTTGCGGGATAGCGCCCGCCGGTCAGCACGGCGCGCAGCAGGTCGCCTGCCAGCTGCGGGGACGGGTCAGGCGGCGTACTGCCTTTGACGGTGCGTACCGTAGTCAGAGCAACAGACCAGACAGATAGATATTCGCGTATGTCGAGGTCTGGTCGGGCGATTGCAGTCTCATCTAAAAAACGCTGGAGATTCTTGGAAAATGCTCCAAAGGTATCCCGCATGAAAAAACGAACAGATAGCCGTGCTGCGTTTGGTGAAAGACCCAGAATACAGAAATGCTCATCGGGCTGTAACTCGATACCGTTAAAATGTACATGTTGTCCAAGCGCTAACTTTTTCATTATTGCAGCGAGTTCGCCGTTCAAGTCACTGGAAAAAAACATAGAAAAAGCATCGGAATAAGCTGGTTCTGCATTTTCGGCCCAGAAGACCATGGCGGTGGAGCTACTGCCACTACCTAGAATGCGACAATGATTTTTACGGTCAGCCAAGAGATAATTCAGTGCAGTGGTATAGGCAAAGGCGGCGTACTTGCTGACAGGGGCATTATCGCCCTGCTCGTGACCGTAGGAGCAGAAGGCCGGTGCGTTGAAGGATACCAGTGCTGCGCCGGAGCTTTGCGCCCCGGGCACACCGCTGATATTCGGATGGGTGCGCTCGATAGGGGCATATTTTCCGGTAATCAGGCATTGCCCCATGTCGGAATCAGCAGAGCGGTCGTTGTAGTGCGCCTGCCAAGCGTTCTGAATGGCAGGGTCGTCATTGACAAAGCTGTGACTGTGGTCGGCAGCTTCGTAGCCAAAGATCAGGTTGGCGTTGCCGGTGATCTCCTTCCACTGCTCAGCCAATAGGGGATGCGCGGCAGCCTGCGCCGGATCCCAGCTGTCAAAATAAGCAAGGAGCGCCCGGGCTGCGGGGCTGTCTACACCGTCTAGAATGACGTGATGCAATTTGGCACAGGCCTTGAAGCAATCCGCAGCGCGCTCCGGCTTGCCTTTTTCGTCTGCGCCCAGCAAATAGGTGGAGTTATCGCACAAAAAGTTGGCGGCAATGCCGGAGGAACGCTTTTCATGCGCCGGTACGCGCATTGCACGCGGGGCAAGGACTGTCTTTTTGCCCATCTTCGTTTCTGTGCGCAGGTCGAGCACGGAAACCAGCTGCCCGGCATCGTTCAACCGCAGCTCATAGCTCACCTTAAAGCTGTCATCCCAGCCGGGGGCAGAAAGCTTGCCCTGCCGGACAAGCTGCTCGTAATAGGCAGTAAGTGCCTGTAAGATCATGCAAACACCTCCACATCCCGGCAGTCCAGCACGCCGTTTTCCAGCTTTGCCCGGAAGAACTGGGAGCGGATATTTTCCGGGTCGGAGTAGTCCAGATCATACAGCATAAAGCCCAGATCCTGCGTGAGCGGCAGTGCGGGGATCTCTTCAGCCTTGCCGTGCCATTCCCGGAAGTTTGCCGGAAACTCCCGGCAGCCAAAGCAGGGCTGGTGATAGCACTGCCCCTTGGCAAGCCGCCGCCGCAAGATATCCTGAAATTTGCCCGGGTTATCGCCGGGTGCGGCTTTTTCGGTCATGGTAAAATGGCATTCGATCACGTAGTGCACATCTTGCAGCACCAGCGCTGCCCGCTGCTGGATATTCTCTGCCGTGCACAGCATGGGCACCTCGCCGCCCTTGGCTGCACTGAGCGCTGCCGAGGATCGCAGGGTATCCTTGACCTCATTGCGCCGGATGCTGGCAAACTGCACCGGCTTGAGCAGGTAGATGCGGTCGATATGGTACTTCATGCCCGGGTGCCAGTAAATAGCCTCCACCAGCCCGCGTGCCGCCGAGGGCGTCATGATGTCATAGGATACACGCTCGGTTTTCATCTCGGGTCTTGAAAAGCAGGCGTAGTCGCCCCAGACCTCGATCAGCATGGACATGAACACCACCTCCTTTCATTGTTTATTTGAATCTTCAGACAAAGAGAAAACTTGCCCACATAAACCACCTCTTTCTGCATTTCAATTATTAAGTAAAGGACGTATAAGAATTTCTGAGCCTAGAATAACACAATTTGATCAATAATACAAGGGGAAACTTGCAATTTAATGCTTTTTTTCGTATACTGTTGCTGTCATCCGGTGTGTACACTGGGATGTGGATAGAAATAATTAGTAGGTCATGGATGTATGACGGGGAAACGGCAGAGCGACAGATGCTTTGCCGTTTCTTCATTTATCAAATACTATATTACAACAAATAAAATACAATAAAAAGGACTTCTAAGGGCTATCTTGGCCTTATTTTTAGCTTTTGGTCAGAAAAACAGACCTTTTCCGGTCTCCACATCCATGGAAAGCCCGGTCTTAGGGTCGTACAGGGTGCTGTCAGTCAGGATAGCGCTGCCGTTGGGCAGTGGTTCCAATGCTCCGGCAGCATCCAGTGCCTGAAACTGCTGGGCATAACAGGCTACGCTGTAAGCGCCCAGCTTGCGGTAAAGTGTGCGGCTCACAGTCCCACTGCGCAGCTGGTCGCAAAGGGCTTTTCCTTCGCCAATGGGCAGGTAAACGGTGCGGGTGGGGGCTTCGATCAGATGGAACTGTTCAGCCACCTGTGCAAACGGGAAAATGCAGCCCGAGATCCCCTTGCGCAGGGCGTCCAGAATGCTGCTTGTGTCCAGTGCGGCCTCACCCCGCGCAAAATACAGCTCCTTAAAATAAGCTCTGACCGCCTCCGGGCTGTCCAGCGCTGCGGCGCAGCCTGCTGCGTACTGCATGGCGTGTACGTTCTGGCGCAGCATCTGCGGTACGCCGCAGCCTTCCAGCGTAAAACGGTATACCAGGCTCTCTTCCACGCTGCGGTGTCCCTCCCGGTTGCAGCGTCCGGCGGTCTGCAAAAGGGAGTCCAGCCCGCACTGCTCCCGGTATGCGGCGGGGAAATCCACGTCCACACCTGCTTCGATCAGCGAGGTGGACACTACCCGGCAGGGCAGGCTTTCCCGCAGCCGCCGCCGGATCTCTGCCAGCTGGCGGCGGCGGTCTGCGGCGCACAATAGGGTGGTCAGGCAGTAGCTGCCCTCGGCAGGCAAGGCGGCGTACACTTCCTGCGCCGTTTTGCGCCGGTTCACTACGCACAGCACCTGCGGCAGTGCGCAGAGCTGCGAAGTCAGCGCTTCCAGCGTCAGCTCTCCGGCATCGCAAAGGGTGGTGCGACGCAGGGTGGTGTACAAGGTGGCAGTGTCCGGCACGATCTCCTGCAAGGGCAGTTCCGGCGCAAACTGCCGGAAATAGGGCTCTAATGCGGGCTGGGTGGCGGTGCATAACACGGCGGTGGCGTTGTAATGCCGCACCAGCTGCGCAATAGCACTGACGCAGGGCAGCAGATAACTGGTGGGCAGGGTCTGCGCTTCGTCAAAGATGATCACACTGTTCGCAATGTTGTGCAGCTTGCGGCAGCGGCTGCTGCGGTTAGCGTACAGCGATTCAAAAAACTGCACCGCAGTGGTCACCACAACAGGTGCATCCCAGTTTTCGCTGGCCAGCAGCTGGCGGTACTGCGCGGGGGTCAACTTTTCCTGTTCGAGGCTTTTATAGTCTGCGCAGGAGTAATCCGCCAGAACGTTTTCTGCGCCCAGAAGGTCTGCAAAAACAGCGGCAGTCTGGTCGATGATGGACATATACGGAATCACATAGATCACCCGCTTCATGTCCTGCGCAGCGGCCTGTTCCAGCGCAAAGGCAAGGGAGGCAAAGGTCTTGCCGCCGCCGGTGGGCACGGTGAGGGTATACAGCCCCGGTGCGCCGTGGGCACCTTTCTCCATGCAAGCCCGCAGCACGGCATTGCGCTGGCTGCCTACCGGCAAGGTGCTCTGTGCCGCAAGATAGCCCGCCGCCTTGGTACGCACCTTTTCCAGAAGAGAAGAAAGCGCGGTGCTGCTGCCCCGGGGCGCGGCCTGCCCGTTCATAAAAGTTTCGGTGTCGATAAAATCCGCATCCACAAGACAGGAGTAGAGCATCCGGGTAAAGAATGCAAAATCCAGTGGGTCGCGGTTTGCCCAGTCCGGCGGGGCGCTCTGGGGCAGGGTGACCTCGCGCCAGCCATCGTAAGGCTCCACCGGTTTTTTCAGCCGCCCGAACAGGGTAGCGTCAGCGGCATCGGCTGTTCTTCGATTGCCGCCATCCGGCAGACCGGTGTGGTGCCCGGCTACGGCAAAGGCGGCCTGAACGTGGGGCGCACAGCCCTTCATCGCTTCCTGTGCACCGGCGGTCGAGTGGTCGGTTGCAGCACCGCCCGCCAGGCGCTGCTGAAAGGCGGCGCTGTATTTGCCAATATCATGCAGCCACGCGGCGTATTCGGCCTCCTCTTTTGCACCAAAGGGTGCGGCAAAAGCTCCGGCAAGGCGCGCTGTGCCGGAAAGATGTTCGTAGACGGTCTGGGTGCGGGTTCCGTCCTCGGAAATATGTGCAAGTGCTTTTTCCATGTTGAAGCCTCCGTTTCTGGGTCAACGATACAACGGCAGGGAATGCCTGTCAAGAATTGGCAGAAAGTTCGGCGGCCTGCACAGCCCGGGCGGCGTTTATCCGGCAGAACGCCCATAAAAAAGCCGCCGCACTCTGCCCGGAAACTCCGGCGGCAGAATGCGGCGGCATATTGTTACAAAAAACTTACTCAGAGATCTTCTGGCCGATCCAGATGCAGATGCAGGCGCCGACCACCGAGATGGCAAAGGAAGAAAAGCTGCCGGAGGCGTGGATGCCCAGCAGGCCGAACAAAAACTCGCCCACAAAGCTGCCCAGCACGCCCATCAGGATGTTGCGGCCCAGGGAAGTTTCCGTGCCCATAAAGCGCCCGGCCAGATATCCGGCCAGTGCACCCACCAGCACGCCCACAAAAAGGGAGGCCAGCACGCCTACCAGCGTCAGCAGGCCGGTCAGACAGCCCACCAGTACGCACAGCAGGGCAACAATGAGCAAAATCGTTAAAGTGATCATAGTTTATACCTCCTTAAAAATTATGGCTCTGCCTGCTGCCCGGCGGCTTCGCGGGCAGTGCGGCAAATGTCTTTCAAACAGCATTTTTCGCATTCCGGCTTGCGGGCGTTGCACACCGCACGGCCGTGCATCACAAAGCGGTGGCAAAGGTCGCTGCCTTCCTCCGGCGGGATGATCTTCCACAAAGCCATCTCCACTTTTTGCGGCTCCTTGATGCCGTCCACAAGGCCGATCTTATTGCACAGCCGGATGCAGTGGGTGTCGGTAACGATGGCGGGCTTGCCGAACACATCCCCCATGATGAGGTTTGCGCTCTTGCGCCCTACACCGGGCAAAGCGAGCAACTCCTCAAAGGTATTGGGCACACGGCAGTTGTATTGATCCCGCAGCATCCGCATACAAGCCGAGATATCCCGCGCCTTGGAGTGTCCCAGTCCGCAGGGCTTGACAATGGCTTCGATGTCCTCCGGCTCGGCGGCAGCCAGTGCCGCTACGCTTGGGTATTTTGCAAACAACTCCTCCACCACAATGTTCACCCGGGCATCCGTGCACTGGGCGGCCAGCCGCACGCTGACCAGCAGCTGCCATGCGTGGTCGTAGTCCAAGGTGCAACCAGCATCCGGGTATTCGGCCTTGAGACGCCGGATGACCTCCAGCGCCAGCGCTTTTTTTGCGGTAAGATCCTCCGGGGCTTTTTTTTGTACCGGCATGGGACAAACCTCCTTTGAAAGGGAATACCTGAATCATACCATGTTTGACAGGATTTGTAAATGTTTGCAGGACATTATCTGAGAATGATTTTCAGAAAAGCCCTTGTCCTCCTTTTCTAAATGCGCTATACTATATAAAAAGTGCCTTGCGGGCAGGGAAGGAGAAACCACCATGAATGAACCACTTGCGCAGCGCCTGCGTCCTAAAACGCTGGCAGATGTGTGCGGGCAGCAGCATCTGCTGGCTCCGGGGCGGGTGTTCCGCCGCACCATCGAGAGCGGGCGCATCCCCAACATGATCTTTTACGGCCCCTCCGGCACCGGAAAGACCACGGTGGCACGCATTATTGCCGAGAACAGCGGCATGACCCTGCACAAGCTCAACGGCACCTCCTGCGGCACCGGGGATATCAAGGCGGTGCTCAAGGATATCGGCACGCTGGCAGCGGCGGGCGGCATACTGCTGTATCTGGACGAGATCCAGTACCTGAACAAAAAGCAGCAGCAGAGCCTTTTGGAATGTATCGAGGACGGCAGCGTCACCCTGATCGCCTCCACCACCGAGAACCCCTATTTCTACATCTATAACGCGCTGCTTTCCCGCTGCACGGTGTTTGAGTTCAAGCCCCTTGCCGCAGCGGACGTGGAGCGCGGGGTGCGCAACGCCGTGCAGCGCCTTTCCGAAGGGGAGCAGGTGCCGGTGTGCATGGACGAGGACGCCTGCGCCTATCTGGCCGAAAGCGCCGGGGGCGATCTGCGCAAGGCACTGGGCTGTCTGGACTTTGCGGTCACGGCAGCGCCGGTGGAAAACGGAGAAAAACGCATTACCTTAGATATGATCCGGCAGGTCACCCGCCGCACCGCCATGCGCTACGACCGGGAGGGCGACGACCGCTACGACATCGTGTCTGCCTACCAGAAGTCCATGCGCGGCTCCGACCCGGACGCGGCGCTGCACTATCTGGCACGCCTGCTGGAGGCGGGAGACCTGCCCTCTGCCTGCCGCCGCCTGATGGTGTGCGCCTGCGAGGATGTGGGGCTTGCCTATCCGCAGATCATCCCCATCGTCAAGGCGGCGGTGGATGCCGCCAACATGGTGGGTCTGCCGGAGGCGCGTCTGCCGCTTGCGGACGCAGTCATTCTGGTAGCTACTAGCCCCAAATCCAACAGCGCCCACGATGCCATCAACGCAGCCATTGCGGATGTGCAGGCCGGGCGCACCGGATCCATCCCGCGCCAGCTGCAAAACAAACACTTTGACGGCGAGGATGCACTGGTAAAGGGGCAGAACTACAAATACGCCCACAGCTACGCCAACCACTGGGTACAGCAGCAGTACCTGCCGGATGTGCTGAAGGATACCAAGTACTACACCTTTGGCGACAACAAGACCGAACAGGCCGCCCGGGCGTACTGGGCAAAGATCAAAGGGGAAGAAAACGTCTGAACCGTGTGAAAAAGGAGGATGGATATGCGTTATTCAAAACAGCGGGAGCTTGTCATGCAGACAGTGGAGCAGCTGTGCGACCACCCGACTGCGGAGGAAATCTACGATAAAGCCGCGCAGGAGTGCCCGAATCTGAGCCTTGGCACTGTATACCGCAACCTGAACAGTCTGGTGGAAGCCGGGCGGGTGCGCCGGGTGTCCATTCCCGGCAAGGCCGACCGCTTTGACCACACTCTGCCGTGGCACAGCCATTTGTACTGCACCGTCTGCGGCGGCGTGACCGATGCAGAGGTAGACGGAAAACAGGTGATGGAGCTGGTCAAAAACCAGAAGGGCAGGGTGCAGGACTGCGCCGTGGTGCTGCTGGGCGTGTGCGAAGAGTGCTGCCGCAGGCAGGATGCAGAGGCCGCAGCGGCCAAACAGGCATAAAATTTGCGTGTTTCCTCTTGCCCGCAGCGGCCAAACAGGGTATACTAAAGAGTGTCTTTTATAGAATGGCAGAAAATAGAGTTTCGCCGCACGGGGCTACCCTGCCCGGCGGAGAAGGATGGTTTGCTTGGAATACATTAACTTTGAACATAATACCGTTGCCGCCGAGCTGGTGCGGCAGACCTACGACACCCCGCCGCTGGCCTTTGTGCACAGCTACGGCTGTCAGCAGAACGTCAACGACGGCGAGCGCATCAAGGGCGTGCTGGTAGATATCGGCTACGGCCTGTGCGATAAGCCCGAGGATGCCGACCTGATCCTGTTCAACACTTGCGCTGTGCGTGA
This sequence comes from Faecalibacterium sp. I4-1-79, assembly GCF_023347235.1. Classification (GTDB taxonomy): domain Bacteria; phylum Bacillota; class Clostridia; order Oscillospirales; family Ruminococcaceae; genus Faecalibacterium; species Faecalibacterium tardum. The sequence goes on from NZ_CP094467.1 coordinate 1,553,713, forward strand.
GCACGCCGAGCAGCGGGTGTTCGGCAACGTGGGCGCGCTGAAAGGGCTCAAGGAAAAAAAGCCCGGCCTCATCATCGGCCTGTGCGGCTGCATGGCCAACCAGAAGCATGTTGTGGAAAAGCTGCGCAAGAGCTACCCCTATGTGGATCTGGTGTTCGGAGTGGACGGCATCGACACCCTGCCGCAGCTGATTGCCCAGAAGCTGCAAAAGCATAAGAGGGTGCTGCTGGATCCCGCACAGCGTCCGGTCATCGTGGAGAACATCCCCATCCGGCGCGAGAGCGAGTTCCGCGCATGGCTGCCTATCATGTACGGCTGCGACAACTTCTGCACCTACTGCATTGTGCCCTATGTCCGCGGCCGCGAGAAGAGCCGCAAGCCCGGCGATATCCTTGCGGAGTTCCGCAGCCTTGTGGAAGCGGGCTATAAGGAGATCACCCTGCTGGGTCAGAACGTGAACAGCTACGGTAAGGGGCTGGAGGAGCAGATCGATTTCTCCGACCTGCTCAACCTGCTGTGCACCGTGCCCGGCGATTATCACATCCGCTTTATGACCAGCCACCCCAAGGACGCCAGCCATAAGCTCATTGATACCATCGCCGCCCAGCCGAAGCTGTGCAAGCACCTGCATCTGCCGGTGCAGTGTGGTTCCGACCGGCTTTTGCAGCAGATGAACCGCCACTATACGGTGGAGCAGTATCTGGAGCTCATCGACTACGCCCGCAAGACCGTGCCCGGCATCACTTTTTCCAGCGATATCATCGTGGGCTTCCCCGGCGAGACCGAGGAGGACTTTGTAAAAACGCTGGAACTGGTGCGCAAGGTGGGGTATATGCAGCTGTTCACCTTTATCTACTCCAAGCGTACCGGCACCAAGGCTGCCGAAATGCCGGACCCCACCCCCCGCAAGGAAAAGACCGACCGCATGACCCGCCTGCTGGCTACGCAGGACGAGATCGCCATGGCGCTGGTCAAGGCGCAGGTAGGGCAGACTGTCCGGGTGCTGGTGGAAGGTTACGGCCGCAACGAGGGCACCCTTTCCGGCCGGCTGGACAACAACCTGACCGTGGAGTTTGCCGCCGACCCGGCACTGCTGGGCAGCTACGCGACCGTACATCTTACCGGTGCCCGCGCCACTGTGCTGCTGGGCGAAGTGGAAGCATAAAAACGTGATTCCGGGGCAAACTGCCCCAGAAAGAATAAAAACAACAAGGAGAACCCAATCATGGATTGCATTGATCTTTTCAAGCGTGCCGCTATGGCACTGCAGACCGACCCCCGCTACGTCATTCTGGATCAGGCCCGCAAGGCAAACGACAAGGATGAGGAGCTGCAGAACCTGATCGGCGAGTTCAATCTGGCCCGCATGGATCTGAACAATGAGATCGGCAAGAACGAGCGCGACGACGCCCGCATCGCTGAGCTGAACGAGAAGGTGAACAGCCTTTACGGTCAGATCATGGGCAACGAAGGTATGGTGGCATATAACGAGGCCAAGCGCGAGTGCGAGAATCTGGTCAACTATATCGACGCCATCATCAACACCGCCATGAACGGCGGCGACCCCATGACCGTGCAGGAGCCTTCTGCCTCCTGCACCGGCAGCTGCTCCACCTGCGGCGGCTGCCACTAAGCAGAGTTTTCATCGGAACGCGGCTGTGCAACACAGACCGCGTTTTGTTTGCACCGGCGGTTACAGCCCGCAAACCGGCTGACGGAACCATACAAGGGAAAGAGGAAAAACCATGGCAGAGCTTTCGCCCATGATGCAGCAGTATCTTGAGATCAAAAACCAACATAAGGACGAAATTCTTTTTTACCGCATCGGCGATTTTTACGAGATGTTCTTCGACGATGCCGTCACGGCGTCCCGGGAGCTGGATCTTACCCTTACCGGCAAGCAGTGCGGCCTTGCGGAGCGTGCCCCCATGTGCGGCGTGCCCTTCCACAGCTACGAGGGCTATGTGGCGCGCCTGATCGCTAAGGGCTATAAGGTGGCCATCTGCGAGCAGGTGGAGGACCCCGCCAAGGCGAAAGGGCTTGTCAAGCGGGACATCATCCGGGTGGTCACCCCCGGTACGGTCATTGAAAGCAGTATGCTGCAGGACGACCGCAATAACTACATTGCCAGCCTTTACCTCAAGGGTAAAAAGGCCGGCTTGTGCTTTGCGGACGTTTCCACCGGTACGGCGCATATCACCGAGCTGACGGCAGATAAGATCGCCCCGGCGGTCATTACCGAGTTGTGCCGTTATCACCCCAGCGAGGTACTGCTGAACCCCGGTCTGCTGGACTGCCGCGAGGTGACCGCCTACATCAAAAAGAACATGAGCTGCTCGGTGGAACTGGTCGAGGACGAGCGCTATGCGCCGGGGCTGGTGGCTTCTGCGCTGGAAGAGCAGTTTGGCCGGGACTGGCCGCAGACCACCGGCATAGCCGCCGAGGGTCTTGTGCGCTTTGCCATGGCTGCGCTGCTGGAATACCTGCACGATACCCAAATCAAGGGTGTGGAGCGGTTAAAGACCGTCATTACTTACAACGAAGCCCAGTTCATGCGGCTTTCGCCGGTCACCCGCGCAAACCTTGAGCTGACCGAGACCCTGCGCGGCCGCGAAAAGCGCGGCACCCTGCTGTGGGTGCTGGATAAGACCAGCACCGCCATGGGCAAGCGGATGCTGCGCAGCTGGATCGAGCAGCCGCTTATTTCCAGCCAGCTCATCAACCATCGCCTGAACGCCGTGGAGGCGCTGGTGCGCCAGACCATGGTGCGCGGCGACTTGACCGAGGAACTGCACTACATCGCGGATCTGGAGCGCCTGATGACCCGCACGGTGTACGGATCTGCCACCCCCAAGGAGATCTATACCCTTGCCCAGACTTGCGACCGTCTGCCCGGCCTGCGCAAGCAGGCGGAGGGCTGCAACTGCCCGGAGCTTGCTGAGCTGGCCGCAAGTATCGATCCGCTGGAGGATATCAAGGCGCGCATTTACGCCGCAATAGACCCGGATGCCCCCTCCACCCTCAAGGATGGCGGCGTTATTGCCAAGGGCTACCACGCCGAGGTGGACGAGCTGCGCTCCATCCGCGATAACACCAAGGGCGTTCTGGCACAGCTGGAAGCCCGTCTGCGGCAGGAGACCGGCATCCCCAAGCTGAAAATCGGCTATAACCATGTGTTTGGCTACTTTATTGAGGTAAGCAACTCCTACAAGAACCTTGTGCCGGAGACCTACATCCGCAAGCAGACCCTCACCTCCGGCGAGCGTTACATCACACAGGAGCTGAAGGAGCTGGAAAGCAAGATCCTTGGCGCACACGAGCGGCTCATCTCGCTGGAACGCCGCCTGTTTGACGAACTGTTGGAAAGCATCGGTGCACAACTGGATCGTATCCAGCGCACCGCCAATGCCATTGCCCAGCTGGATGTACTGGCTGCTCTGGCGCAGGTCGCTGCGGAAAACAACTACTGCCGCCCCGTGGTGGACGACAGCGATGTGCTGACCATCACCGAGGGACGTCACCCGGTGGTGGAGCAGGTGCTCAAGGGCAGTATGTTCGTGCCCAACGATACCACCCTCAACTGCACCACCGACCGCTGCCTCATTATCACCGGCCCCAACATGGCGGGTAAATCCACCTACATGCGTCAGAATGCCCTCATTGCCCTGATGGCGCAGATCGGCTCCTTTGTGCCGGCAGCCAGCTGCCATGTGGGTGTGGTGGACGCCATCTTCACCCGCATCGGCGCCTCGGACGACCTTGCCGCAGGTCAGTCCACCTTTATGGTGGAGATGACCGAGGTAGCCGAAATTCTGAAAAACGCCACCGCCAAAAGCCTTGTGGTGCTGGACGAGATCGGTCGTGGCACCTCCACCTTTGACGGCATGAGCATTGCCCGCGCTGTGGTGGAGCATATCGCAGACCCTGCCAAGGGGCTGGGCTGCAAGACCCTGTTCGCCACCCATTACCACGAGCTGACCGAGCTGGAAGGCACCGTGGAGGGCGTAAAAAACTACAATATTGCGGTCAAAAAGCGCGGCGAGGACATTACCTTTCTGCGGCGCATCGTGCGCGGCCCCGCCGACGACAGCTACGGCATCGAGGTGGCAAAGTTGGCCGGTTTGCCCGGCAGCGTGACCCGCCGCGCCCACGAGGTACTGCGCACGCTGGAAGCCTCTGCGCCCAAAAACAAGGTGGAGCAGATGGATTTTGACGCCTTGCAGGAGTATAATTCCCCGGCAGTGCCCAGCGAAATGATGGAAAAGCTGGAAGCCGTGGATGTGGAAACGCTTACTCCCATTGAAGCGCTGAACTTCTTGTACGAGCTGAAAAAGACCCTCAAGGGCAGCCTGAACGGCTGACCGTAAAAATCAACCACAGGGGAGGGAAAAGACCATGGCAGTCATCCATGTTCTGGATAAGCATACCGCTGAACTGATCGCCGCCGGTGAGGTGGTGGAGCGCCCTGCATCGGTGGTCAAGGAGCTTTTGGAAAACTCCATCGACGCCGGTGCAACGCAGGTCACCGTCAGCATTGAATCCGGCGGTGTAAAGCTGATCGAGATCAGCGATAACGGCACAGGCATTGATGCCGAGTATATCCCGACAGCCTTCATCCGCCACGCCACCAGCAAAATTGAAAAGCCGGATGACCTGAACAGCATCCATACACTGGGCTTCCGCGGCGAGGCACTGGCCTCTATTGCCAGCGTAGCGCGGGTAGAGCTGCTCACCCGCACCGAGGTGGACGAGTTTGCCACCTGCTACCGCATCGCCGGCGGCGAGGAGCAGGGCAGGGAGCCTGCCGCCCGTGCTGTGGGCACCACCATCCGGGTGCAGGACCTGTTCTACAACACCCCCGCCCGCATGAAGTTCCTCAAAAAGGACTCCAGCGAGGGCACCTTTGTGGCAGATAACGTGGGTCATGTGGCGCTCAGCCACCCGGAGGTCAGTGTCAAGTTCATCCGAGAGGGCAAGTTGCAATACGTCACCCCCGGCGATGGCCAGCTGCGCAGCGCCGCCTACGCGGTGCTGGGGCGAGAGTTCAGCCGCGACCTCATCGAGGTGCACTTGGAGGAAGGGCTGTACCGGGTCACCGGTCTGATCACCCCACCCAAGAGCTGCCGTGCCAGCCGTAGTATGCAGCATTTCTACATCAATGGCCGCTATGTGCGCAACCGCACCATCATGGCGGGCATGGAAATGGCCTTCAAGGGTACTACCATGCAGGGCAAGTTCCCGGGCGGCATCCTGCTGCTGGAAATGCCCACCGACCTTGTGGACGTCAATGTCCACCCTGCAAAGATCGAAGCTCGCTTTGCCCGGGAAAACGACGTGTTCGATGTCATTTATCATGCGGTCAAGCTGGCGCTGGCACAGCCCGGCACCGGGGAACGACGCTTCACCTTTGAAGCAGACGAAAAAGAGCAAACTGAAAAAGAAAACGATACTCAGAGTGAAAATACTGTAAAGAATAATCACTTTACAGGACTTTCCGCCGTCATTCCGGGGCAAGCGGCCCCCGGCACACTGCCTGCGCAGTATTGGCAGGCATCCGCGCCGCAGCGCTCCGCCGATGCACCGGTGAAAACCCCTGCTTTTACGGCAGATAACCCGCCGGTACAGTCCGCACAGCCTGCCCGCGCGGCGGCTGCGCCCTCGTGGCGGCAGTCTAGCCCCGCAGAGGATATTCTGGACCCGGTGGTCACCCTCCACAGCCCGGAAAAACTGGATGCAACCGAAGTCCAGCCCGCACCGCAGCCCTTCCGGGCAGCCGCTGCTGAGACACAGCTGGATGTGCACCCGGAGACGGACGCCGCAGCCGACCCGCCGCTGGATCACATGGTGGCATGGAACACCATGCCCGCCGCCCCGGAGATCGAAGCCGCAACGGCGCCCTATCAGCCGGAGGAGTCCGCGCAGCCGGAACAGCTGGGCTTTGATGTGCCGCAGGGGGAAGAACCGCTGCGCTATGTGGGCGAAGTATTCCGTACCTATATTCTTGCCGAGCGGGGAGACGAGCTGTGTCTGATCGATAAGCACGCTGCCCACGAGCGTCAGCTGTACGAAAAGCTTGCCGCCAACTACGGCAATGTGCCCAGCCAGCTGCTGCTGCAGCCCGCCGCCATCGACCTTTCCGCAGAGGAAAAGCAGGCGCTGCTGGAAAACCAGCCCCTGCTGGAAAACGCCGGGCTGGACGTGGCCGACTTTGGCGGCAGCACCGTGCTGCTGCGCGCCGTGCCTGCGGACGTAGAACCGCAAAACGCCGAGGACCTGCTGGTAGAGATCGCCGACCGCTTGCTCAAGGGCAGCCGGGACGCGCTGAACGAGCACACCGAGTGGGTGCTGCACTCCATCTCCTGTCGCGCCGCCATCAAGGCAGGGGACAAGTCCTCTCCGCAGGAGCTGATGGCACTGGCCGAGAAGATCCTCTCCGGCGAGGTGCCGCCCTTCTGCCCCCATGGCCGTCCCTGCGTGCTCAAGCTTACCCGAAAGGAGTTGGAAAAGCAGTTTGGACGCATCGTGTAATGCAAAACCTGCCGTGGTGGCTGTGGTAGGCCCCACCGCCACCGGCAAGACCGCGCTGGGCGTTGCGCTGGCGCAGCAGTTCTCCGGCGAGGTCATCAGTGCCGACTCCATGCAGATCTACAAAGGTCTGGATGTGGGCACCGCTAAGGTCACCCCGCAGGAGACCTGCGGCATTCCGCACCACGGCGTGGATATCCTCACCCCGGAAAAGACCTTCAGCGTGGCAGATTTTACCGCGCTGGCAGGGGAGTATATTCAGGATATCACCGGCCGGGGGCATTTGCCGCTGCTGGTAGGCGGTACCGGCCTATATGTGCAGAGCCTTTTGTACGGCGTGCGTTTTACCGCCGAAAAAGCCCCGGACGGCCTGCGCGAGCAGCTGACCGCAGAGTTGGAAGCCATCGGCCCGGAGGCCATGTACGCAAAACTGCAAGCCGTGGACCCGGAAGCCGCCGCTACCATCCACCCCAATAATAAGGTACGGGTGCTGCGGGCGCTGGAGCACTACCGCGCCACCGGCAAGCGTCTCAGCGAACAAAAGGCCGATTCGCTGCCGCCGGAGCGCCCCTACCGCAGCCTTGTGCTGGGACTGGACTTCCCGGAGCGTGCAGCGCTGTACCGCCGCATCGACCTGCGAGTGGATAAAATGCTGGAGGCCGGGCTTTTAGCCGAAGCGGAATACGTCTGGCGCAACCGCGAAACCTTCCGCACCGCCGCACAGGCCATCGGCTATAAAGAATTTTTCCCGTATTTCGAACAGACCGCCGCGCTGGATGCCTGTACTGAAAAACTCAAACAGGCCTCCCGCAACTACGCCAAGCGCCAGCTGACATGGTTCCGCCACATGGACGGGGTCACATGGCTGGACGCCGGAGCGGCAGACGTGCGGCAGACTGCCCTGCGTCTGACCCAAGACTTTTTATCGAAAGGATGATCCTTATGCCGGAAACTCCTCAGGAACCGCGCCACAAGCTCTCTGCGCTTACCACGCTGGCGGTCGTGCTGGCCACCTTTTTGCTGGCGGCGGCAGCGTATGTCTGCTGGCAGGCGGCGCACATCCTTTTCCCCCAGAACGTCTACGAAACGGCGCTGCCTATCACCATCTCCGATACCATTGAAGCGGACGGCGTGCTGCTGTTTGACGAAACCTGCATTTCCGGCAGCGGCAATCTGGGCTACCTTGTCTTGGACGGCGAGCGGGTGTCGGCAGGCACTGCCGTTGCAGAGCTGTACACCGATGCCAATCAGGCAGTGCTGCGCCAGCAGCTGACCCAGCTCACCAGCCAGATCGACCTGTTGCAGCGCTCCCAGAACACCGCAGCCACCCAGCTGGACGGCTTGCTCAAAGAGCGCTCCGGCGCACTGTACGATCTGCTGGATGCGCTGGACACCGACCGCTACAGCGATGTGGACAGCAGCGCCGATGCTTACCTGCTGGCGCAGAACAAGCTGTGGATCACCACCGGCGATACCGCCGGCTTTGCGGATCAGATCGCGCTGCTTGCCCAGCAGGCACAGACCGTGCAGGGCCAGCTGGGCAACCCCACTCAGATCACCGCCCCCACCACCGGCTACTTTGTCCGGGCCGCCAGCAGCGGACGGCTGAATGCCGGTGCTGCGGACATTCTGGCACAGAGCCCGGAGCAGCTCAAGGCTTATCTGGACTCCGACCCCGAGATGCCGCTGGACGGCTGTGTAGGCAAGCTGGTAGCCGGGTTCAGCTGGCAGTACGCCGGGGTGTGCTCCGCAAAGCAGGCCGAAAAGCTGCTGGGCTCGGACGGTAAGCCCCTGCGCACGGCAGTGGAGATCAGCTTTCCCGGCCAGAGCGATGCCGCTCTGCGCGCCACCGTCACCGAGGTGACCATTGACGCAGAAAAGGATATTGCCCGCTTTGTGCTGCGCTGCAACTCCATCAACGGCGATGTGCTGTGCCTCAACCACGCCCGCGCCCGTATCAGCACCAGCGAGAGCACCGGTCTGCGGGTGCCTGCCGCAGCAGTGCACTACCTGAAAGAGGACGGCACCGAGGCTGAGACGCAGGGCGAAAACTATATCCCCGGCGTGTATGTCAAGTACGGCAACATCGCCCGCTTCTGCAAGATCGACCCCGTGGATGCCGACCATCCGCTGGTCACGGAAGAGGATTACATCCTTGTTTTGCCCAAGGGAACGGACGGTTCCGTCAGTCAGGTAAGGCTTTATGACGAAATAGTTGTCTCGGGACAAAATTTATATGACGGAAAACTTTTGTAGTTATTGACATCTGCTGAAAAAAATCAGATAATAGTAAAAGCTATTTGCATTCTTTTTGCAAAGAACGCCAGGCAGCCGGGCGCTGCCCGAATGAAAGGAGCAGATAATTATGTCTTTGCTGGATAGCATTAAAAAGGGTCTGATGGGCGAAGGGGACGAGTACGAGGATCAGTACATCGATGACGGCCCCCAGATGGTGAACAACAACAACAGCGGCGTTGGCATCGGGATGGATGAAGAGACCGAAGAGCCTGCCGAGGGCACCAGCAAAAAGAACAAGGTGGTCAACATCCATGCTACCACCCAGCTCAAGGTGGTTCTGGTCAAGCCCGAGCGGTTCGAGGATGCCAGTACCATTGCCGACCATCTGAACAACAAGCGTACCGTGGTGCTGAATCTGGAGTCCACCAACAAGGAGGTCTCCCGCCGTCTGGTAGACTTTTTGTCCGGCGTGGCCTATGCCAACAACGGCCAGATCAAGCGCGTAGCCAACAGCACCTTTATCATTACCCCGTACAACGTGGATATCATGGGCGATCTGCTGGACGAGCTGGAGAACAATGGCGCATTCTATTGATCCGGCAGCCGGCGCGGTGCGGGGCTTTGTACCCGCCCGCAACGATGAGGAACGCTACCTCATGCGGCATATCGAGGATCTTGCCGATGCGGCTTTTTCCCGCGGCATAGCCCGGTACTCCGCATTTCTCAGTGACCGGGAACAGGATCTTGCCCGGGCGGCACTGGGGCGTGCCGGTGTGCGGGACGGCTGGCGTTTTGACGGCGGATGGCCCGAGGCTGAGCGCCGGGTGCTCCGTCTGGAGCCAGAGTACAGCTACGGCGAGTGTCCGGTGCGCTGCGTACAGCTGCAATGCCGGGCACTGCCCGGTGCGGCGCTTCCAGCGCACAAGGACTATCTGGGCAGCCTGATGGGGCTTGCCCTCAAGCGCGAGGCGCTGGGGGATATCCTGTTGCCTGCCGATGCGCCGGGCACAGCCTATGTGTTCGCGCTGGAACCGGCGGCAAAGCTCATCTGCCGGGAGCTGTGTCAGGCGGGACGCACCGAGGTGTCCACCCGCCTGCTGGAACCGGACGAGATCCCGGCTTTCCCGGCACCGGAGCGGCAGCTGCTCACCGCTACTGTGTCCTCCCTGCGGCTGGACGCGGTGCTTTCTGCCATGCTGCACGTCAGCCGCGGCACCGCTGCGGAGCTGATCGAGGCGGGCAGGGTAGAGATCAACCATCTGCCGGTAGAAAAGCCCCATGCCCCCGTATACGAGCAGGATGTGTTCACTGTGCGCGGCAAAGGTCGCTTCCGGCTGACTGCATTGCCCGGGAAAAGTAAAAAAGATCGTTCGATCATTGAGTTCTTTCAATATTAAAAGCTATGGGAGGAAATGACTATGCTGACTCCGCAGGATGTCCGCTCTGTACAATTTGAAAAAAACCTCCGCGGCTACCGTACAGAGGACGTGGACCGTTTTCTGGACAAGGTCGAGGAGCAGCTGCAGCAGAACGATGCGCAGGCAGAGCAGCTGCGCAAGCAGATCGCTGATCTGACCGCAGAGAATCAGAAGCTCAAGGGCGAGCTGCAAAGCTTTGAGGCTGACGGTGATATGCTCAAGAGCGCGCTGATCAACGCCCAGCGCATGGGCGAAAACGTGATCCGCGAAGCAAACCAGAAGGCCGAGGAGATCATCCACCGTGCAAACCTGCGGGGCGATGATATCATCCGCGACGCCAACGAGCTGCTGCAAAAGGCAAGCGACCGCGCAGACGAGATCGAGAACGAGGCCAACGAGAAGCGTCTGGCTGAGGAGCGGGAGTACGACCGCGTCCGTCTGGAGGTCACCCGCTTCAAGGCGGATGTGCTCAATTTGTACCGCAGCCATGTGGAGTCTTTGAGCCGTCTGCCGGAGTTCCAGAAGGAAACCAAGGACGCTGAAAAGGACGCCCCCGCACAGGACGCAGAGCCTGCGCAGGAAGCTGCCGAAGAGCAGCCCGCCGCACAGCCCGAGACTGCCCCCGCAGCCGATGCCGCAGCAGCCCCGGCACAGCAGCCTGCCGAGCCGACCGAAACCACCGAACCTGCCGCCCCTGCCGATGACGACAAGGCGGCTGACAGCAGCGAGGATTTCTGGGCAAAGGACGAAAGCCAGCTCAAGCTGGACCCGCCTCCTGCTGATATGAAGCCGGACGAGCCGGACTACGACGCTTTTCAGGGCGTAAAGTTCAGCGAGTAAGGCACCCAACGCAAAAATAGAGGAGAGTGTAAACCATTGGCTAAGAACAAATCGCAGTACGACAGCACGTTGAATCTGCCCAAGACCCTGTTTGAGATGCGCGCCGGTCTGCCCAAAAAGGAACCGGTCATGCTCAAGGATTGGGACGACAACGACCTGTACAACCAGCTCATGAAGCACAACGAGGGCAAGCCCCAGTTCATTCTGCACGACGGCCCTCCGTATGCAAACGGCAACATCCACATGGGCACCGCCCTGAACAAGATCATCAAGGATATCATCATCCGCGAAAAGAACATGGAGGGCTATCAGGCTCCCTATGTGCCCGGTTTTGATACCCATGGCCTGCCCATTGAGCTGAAGGCTCTGTCCTCGGTGGGTGACAAAAAGAAGGACATCTCCAAGCTGGAGCTGCGCCAGATCTGTGAAAAGTTTGCCACCGAGCATATCGACATCATGAGCGACCAGTTCAAGCGTCTGGGCGTCATCGGTGACTTCGAGCACCCCTACCTGACCCTGAAGCCGGAGTTTGAGGCGCGTCAGATCGAGATCTTCGGCGAGATGGCCAAGAAGGGCTACATCTACAAGGGCCTCAAGCCCGTGTACTGGTGCCCGGACTGCCGCACCGCGCTGGCAGAAGCCGAGATCGAGTACGGCGAGGACGACTGCGATTCCATCTTTGTGCGCTTCCACGTTTCGCAGGACCCCAACGGTGTGCTGGCAAAGTACGGCATCCCCATGGATAAGACCTACTTCGTCATCTGGACCACCACCACCTGGACCCTGCCCGCCAACGAGGCCATCTGCCTGAACGGTCAGTTCGAGTACTCCTTTGTCAAGATCGGCGAGGAGTACCACATCATGGCGACCGATCGGGTCAAGAGCGTCATGGACGCCTGCCACATCGAGAACTACGAGATCGTGGGCGAGCCCGTTTCCGGCGCTGAGTTCGAGCTGATGCGCTATAACCACGTCTACCTGCCCAAGGAGGGCTGGGTCATTCTGGGCGACCACGTCACACTGGAAAGCGGTTCCGGCTGCGTTCATACCGCAGGCGGTCACGGCGTGGACGACTTCAACGTCTGCCAGAAGTATCCGCAGGTGCCCATCACCGTGCCCGTGGATGACGGTGGCTATCTGACCGATCTGGCCGGCAAGTACGCCGGGCAGCGCGTGTGGGCAGCCAACAAGACCATTCTGGCCGACCTGACTGCCTCCGGCGCTGTGATGGGTCAGGTGCACATCAAGCATCAGTACCCCCACTGCTGGCGCTGCCATCATCCCATCATCTTCCGCGCCACCGAGCAGTGGTTCTGCTCTATTGCCAAGTTCCGCGAGGACGTGTACAAGGCCATTGATACCGTCACATGGATGCCGGATTGGGGTCACGACCGCATGACCGGCATGGTGCGCGACCGCAACGACTGGTGCATCAGCCGCCAGCGCACTTGGGGCGTGCCCATCCCCGCCTTCTACTGCAAGAAGTGCGGCACCTACCACATCACCGATGCTACCATCAAGGCTGTCAGCGCCCTGTTCCGCAAGGAAGGCTCTGACGCATGGTATAAGTACGATGCCGAGCAGATCATCCCCGCAGGCGAAGTGTGCGAAAAGTGCGGCGCTTCCGAGTGGGAGAAGGACACCGACATCATGGACGTCTGGTTCGACTCCGGCTCCACCCACGCCGCCGTGCTGGACGAGCGTCCCGAGCTGCGTTTCCCCGCCGATATGTATATGGAAGGCGGCGACCAGTTCCGCGGCTGGTTCCAGTCCAGCCTGTTGACCAGCGTTGCAAGCAAGGGCTGCGCACCCTATAAGTCCGTGCTGTGCCACGGCTGGGTCGTGGACGAGCAGGGCAAGCAGATGCACAAGAGCGCCGGCAACGGCGTGGAGCCCAGCGAGATCATCAAGGACTACGGCGCAGATATCATCCGTCTGTGGGTGGCTTCTTCCGACTACACCGTGGACGTGCGCGCCGGTAAGAACATCTTCAAGCAGCTCAGCGAGGCTTACCGCAAGATCCGCAACACCGCCCGCTTCATTCTGGGCAATCTGGACGGCTTTGACCCCAACACCGATTGTGTGGCAGACGACCAGCTGCAGGATATCGACCGCTGGGCACTGGCTGCGCTGGATGACCTGATCGTCAACACCAACGCAGGCTACGCTGTGTACGACTTCAACAAGGTCTACCATGCCGTGTATAACTTCTGCGTGGTGGCTATGTCCAACTTCTATCTGGACGTCACCAAGGATCGTCTGTACTGCACCAACGGCGCAGCCCGCAAGGCCGCCCAGACTACCATGTACAAGATCCTTGTTGCTTTGGATAAGATCATTGCCCCCATCCTGTGCTTCACCAGTCAGGAGATCTGGGACTTCATGCCCAAGACCGAGGGCATGAACAAGTATGTGGTGTTCGAGCAGATGCCCAAGGCTGGCCAGTATGCCGCCGACGATGCCTTCAAGGCAAAGTGGGCACAGCTCATCGCCGTGCGCGACGAGGTCAAGAAGGTGCTGGAGCAGGCCCGTGCGGAAAAGCTCATCGGCGCTTCTCTGGAAGCTTCCGTCACCCTGTACTGCAACGATGCCGTCTATGACCTGCTGAACAGCATCCCCATGGACGAGCTGGCCGACCTGATGATCGTCTCCCATGTGGAGCTGGTCAAGGGTGAGGGCGGCGCTGCCAGCGCTGTCGAGGGCTTGGGCGTTGCAGCTGCACACGCCACCGGCGACAAGTGCGAGCGCTGCTGGAAGTACTCTGCTTCCATCGGCAGCCACCCTGCACACCCCACTCTGTGCGCACGCTGCGCCAGCGTTGTGGAAGCATAAGCGTCCCGCATAAATACAAATCTGTTTTGTAAAAGGGCGGCGCTCCCTTGACCGGGGAGCGCCGTTTTTTATAGCAGAAACGAGGTAGCTAATGGCATTTGTACTCTTCAATCTGGCGGCTGTGGCGGCACTGGTCGGCATCGACCAGCTGATCAAACTGTGGGCGGTGCAGGTTTTGCAGCCGGTAGGCGCTATGCCGCTCATCCCCCATGTGGTGGAGCTGCGGTTCGTGCTCAATCAGGGCATGGCCTTCAGCCTGCTCAGTGGCAAGCAGCTGTTCCTGATCATCGCCACAAGCGCGGCGCTGCTGGCGGTCGCCTACGGCCTGTTTTTCCGCAGCCGCGGCAAGCGTTTGCAGCAGGCAGCGCTGGTGCTGGTGCTGGGCGGCGGCATCGGCAACCTGATCGACCGTGTGCTCAACGGCGAGGTAGTGGACTACATCAACCTGCTGTTCATGCGCTTTGCTGTGTTCAATTTTGCGGATATCTGTGTTTGCGTGGGCGTGGCACTGTGGGTGCTGGTGATCTTTCTGGATGAGCTCCATGCCGATGATGTCGCCAAGGAGCAGTAAATCATGGAACAGCGTGAATTTATCGTAGAGCAGGAGACTGCCGGGCAGCGCATCGACCGCTTTCTCAGCGGCGAGGACACCGGCCTGTCCCGCTCGGCGCTGCAAGCACTGGTGGCCGAGGGGCATGTGCAGTGCAACGGCAAAACCGTTGCCAAAAGCCTGAAGCTCAAGGCAGGGGACACCGTACTGCTGGAGATCCCGGACGCAAAGCCCATCGAGGCCGTGCCGCAGAATATCCCGCTGGACATCGTCTACGAGGACTCCCATCTGCTGGTGGTCAACAAGCCCAAGGGCATGGTGGTGCACCCCGCGCCCGGCAACCCGGACGGCACGCTGGTCAATGCCCTGCTGTGGCACTGCAAGGGCAGTCTTTCCGGTATTGGCGGCGAGATCCGCCCCGGCATCGTCCACCGCATTGATAAGGACACCAGCGGCCTGCTGGTGGTGGCAAAGGACGACGCCACCCACATCGGGCTTTCCCAGCAGATGGCGGTGCACAGCGTAGAGCGCGCCTACCAGACGGTGGTCTACGGCGGCTTTACGCAGGACGAGGGCTTTGTGGAAGCAAACCTTGGCCGCAGCAAGACCGACCGCAAAAAAATGGCGGTCTACCCGGCCACCGAGCCCCACACCAAGTACGCCTACACCGGCTATAAGGTGCTGGAGCGGCTGGGCGAGTTCACCCTGCTGGAATGTCGCCTAAAGACCGGCCGCACCCATCAGATCCGCGTACACATGGCCTCCATCCACCATCCGGTGGCGGGAGATCCGGTGTACGGCCCTCACAACTGCATCACCAGCCTCCACGGTCAGTGCCTGCACGCCAAAACGCTGGGCTTTATCCACCCCATTACCGGGGAGCAGCTGCGGTTCGATTCCGAACTGCCGGACTACTTTACCCATTTTCTCGCAACTCTCAGGAGGAAAAACACATGAACGATTCTCTGGCATCCACTCTGGTGCTCTGTGATCTGGATAACCTGCTGCTGGGCGAGGATGGCAATCTGACCCAAGTGGTGCGGGACGTTTTGCAGCTGTTCAGCAGCCGCGGCGGCAGACTGACTGTTTTTTCGCAGCGCTCTCCGCGTGCCGTGCGCTCCATTTTGGGCAGCGTGCGTCTGGCAGCGCCTGCGCTGGTGTGCGGCGGCACCATGGCTTACCACTATGCCGATGGCAACCGGGTGCCCCTGTGCAGCTTTGCCCAGCAGCAGGAGCTTTTTGCCTGCCTGCCGGATACCCCTGGCGTGGGCGTTGCCGTGCAGATGCAGGATGGCACCACCCGGGTGCTGCGCATGAGCAATGCGCTGGAGCGCCATCTGCGGCAGGAGTGGACCCCCTATCTGCTGGCAAACGCCGCTGATATCCACCCCGAGCAGGTGCTGCGGGTGCTGTTGTATCAGGACAGCAAGTCTGTGCCCCTGATCTCGCTGGCGGAAAAGGCCATTGGGGATCGTGTTGCCCTGCTGGGCGAACGTATCGCCCCGGACACCCTTGTCCTTACCCCTAAGCGCATCTCCGGCCGGGAAATGCTGGACACCGTCTGCACCATGGCGCAGGTGGGTGCAGAGCAGGTTCTGGTGCTGGCTGGCAGTCAGCCCATGCTGGAGCTGGTGCAGGCTGTAGAGCACAGCGCTGTTGCCGCCGATGCCCCGGCAGAGCTGCGCCTTGCCGCCAGGCAGATCACCCTGACGGATGCCGCCGGTGGCGCTGCCGTGGAGGTTTTGTACCGCATGGTGCGTGCTGCTGAAAAATCCGTGTAAAACTTATGCAAAGTCCTCTGTGAATTTTCCGCAGAGGGCTTTCTTTTTGGCAAAAAATCAGGTAGAATGGGAGAAGAAACTATGCCGGACAAAAAGCGCCGCGAAAGGCTGTTTCTGCTGCTGTGCCTTGCCGTCGCAGGGGCCTGCGCAGGGTTGGCATTTCGCTTCGCAGTGCCGTTGCGGTCGCAAAAGCCGCAGACACTGCCGGACACAAAGGAACTGGCAGCGTACACACAGGTGGAGCTGAACACAGCCGATGCGGATGCTTTGTGCACCCTGCCCGGTGTCGGCCCACGCAATGCTCAGGCTATACTGGACTACCGGGCGCAGTATGGCCCGTTTGCACAGGTGAAGGATGCCGCGCAGGTGCCGGGCATTACCCAAGCAATGGTGGATTCATGGGCAGGGCAGGCGTATGTCCGCTAGGGCGTAGCCCGCTTGCTGCCTTGGTCAAAGAGGAAATACGGAGATATATTGTTATGAGTGACGAATCGATCTTTATCAACCGCGAACTGAGCTGGCTGGATTTCAACCGCCGCGTTCTGGCGCTGGGCAAGGACAAGAACGTCCCGCTGGGCGAACGGATCAAGTTTCTGGCAATTTACGGCTCCAATCTGGACGAGTTTTTCATGGTGCGCGTGGGCTCCTTGCAGGAGCGCGCAAACCTTGAGCAGAGCAAGACCAAAAAGGAAAAGCGGGAAAACAAGACCAATATGACCGCCGCCGAGCAGCTGGCCGCCATTATGCCCAAAACGGCGCAGCTGCAAGAGGAATGCGATAAATTCTACGCAAAGGCGCTGGAAAATCTGGCGGAGAACGGCTACCATAAGGTGGATTTCGACCACCTGACCAAGGAGGAAGAGCATCTCTGGAAAAAATACTTCCAGTCGGAGCTGTTCCCCATCCTCAGCCCGCAGATCGTGGATAACCGCCATCCGTTTCCGTTTTTGCGCAATAAGGAGATCTATCTTGGTGTGCTTCTCAAGGAAAAGCATACGCAGGAGCAAAGTCTTGGCATCGTGCCTATCTCCAGCCAGATGGAGCGGATGCACTTTATCAAAAAGGACGGCGCTGTGCAGTTTGCACTCACCGAAGAGCTGGTGCTGCACTATGCGTCCAGCATCTTCGGCAAGGATTCTATTCAGGAAAAATGTCTGTTCCGGGTCACCCGCAACGCGGATATCGATGTAAAAGAGGGCATGATGGATCACGATATTGATTATCGCGAGATCATGACCGAGCTGCTCCGACGCCGCCGCAAGCTGGCGGCTGTCCGTTTGCAGATCACCCCCGCCCCGGCACCGGAGGTGGAGCGGCTGCTGTGCAGCCGTCTGGAGCTGACCCGCAAGCGGGTGTTCTTGCAAAAGAGCCCGCTGGACCTGAGCTTCTTCTTCAAGCTTTCCGGCCGCATGGAGGCCGAGGGGCACCCGGCGCTGTTCTACACTCCCGCACGCCCCATGCTGCCGCCGCCGGATTATGATCTGGCCACTGAGGTGCAGAAGCATGACGTGCTGCTCAGCTACCCGTACCAGTCCATCCGCCCCTTTATCGCCATGCTCAAAAAGGCCGCACAGGACCCGGACGTCATCTCTATCAAGATGACCCTCTACCGCATGGCGCGGGAGTCCCAGATCGTGCAGGCGCTGATGGAAGCAGCCGAAAACGGCAAGGAAGTGGTGGCGCTGGTAGAGCTGCGCGCCCGCTTTGACGAGCAGAACAACATCGACTGGTCCAAGCAGCTGGAAAGCGCCGGCTGCACCGTCATCTACGGCTTCGAGGATTATAAGGTGCACTCCAAGCTGACCCTCATCACCCGCAAGGGCGCAGAGGGCTACTCCTATATCACCCAGATCGGTACCGGCAACTACAACGAAAAAACCAGCGAGCTGTATACCGATTATTCCTTCATCACCGCAGACGAGCGCATTGGTGAGGAAGCCTCCAAGGTGTTCCGCAATCTGGCCGTGCAGCAGCTCACTGAGGAAAGCGACAAGATGCTGGTGGCCCCACTGCGCTTCAAGAGCGTGCTGCTGGACGAGATGGATCACGTCATCGCTGCCGCCCGCATGGGTCGCCCGGCTTCCATGATCCTGAAAAATAACTCCATCAGCGACCGGGACATCATCCTGAAATTGCAGGAGGCCAGCTGCGCCGGGGTGCGCATTGATATGATCGTGCGCGGCATCTGCTGCGTGCGCGCAGAGGTGCCCGGCAAAACCGAGAACCTGCACATCCGCAGTCTGGTGGGACGGTATCTTGAGCATGGCCGTATTTACAGCTTCTTCGATGGCACCCATACCCGCATTTATATTGCCTCCGGTGACTTCCTCACCCGCAATACCGAGTGCCGCGTGGAGGTGGGCGTCCGGGTGGAGGACCCCGTTCTGGTGCAAAAGCTCACCGATATCCTTCAGCTGCAGCTGCGGGATAACGTCAACGCCCGGGTCATGGATGCCAGCGGCAGCTATCAGAAGGTAAAGCCCGCCGAGGGTGAGCCACTGGTCAACAGCCAGATGGGCATGTACGAGCTGCTGCGCAACGACTGGCAGCGCACCGAGCCGTGGAAGTGCACCACCCCTGCGCCTGAAGCAGAAAAACCGGCGGCAGTCTGTCAGGAAGTCACTGTGGAACAGCTGAAGCAGGAGCTACCCCATGTGTTCCAGCCTGCACCGGAAAAGGCCGAGAAGGCCGCCCCGGCGGCACAGCAGTCCGACCACTACGAGGCGCTGGAGCAGATGCTGAACAATAAGCCCCGCGCTGCGCAGCCCGCCCCCAAAGCTCCGGCTGCACCCCGCCCGGCTGTAAAGCCTGTTGTCATCGCACCCAAGAAAAAGAGCCTGCTGGAACGCATCGGGAGCTTTTTCCGGCGCTGATCTGTAAAATCATGTAAACCAAAAACAGAGCTGCTGCGCAGAAATTTGTGCGGCGGCTCTGTTTTTTTGTTTGTGTTCTCCTGCCTGCCGCTTGTGCATACACTTTTCAGGATAGGGGGGACAGCGTATGCGGGCAAAACGGAGCGGACAGGCAGCAAAAATACGCAGACGGCGGTGGGGCGTTGTGGCGCTGGTGCTGGCAGGACTGGCACTCTGCCTGCTGGCTGCACTACCGGTGCAGGCCGCGCGGAATACGAAAAAGTACTGTTTTCCGCTGGATACTGCGGTGTGGCGCATCTCGGATGCCTACGGCACGCGAACAGATCCCTTTACCGGAAAGTCTGCACTTCATCAGGGCGTCGACCTTGCCTGTGCGGCGGGTACAGCGGTGCGGGCGGTGCAGGGCGGGGTAGTGACCGCAGCGGCATACAGCCCAAGCTACGGCAACCATCTGCGCATCCTGCACCCGGATGGCTGCGAGACCCGCTATGCGCACCTGCAATACCTCTACGTACGCCCGGGAGAGGTGGTACAGGCCGGGCAGACGCTGGGCACAGTGGGGCAGACAGGGCGCGCCACCGGTGCGCACCTGCATCTGGAGCTGTGGCGGCAGGGCACTGCCTGCGACCCCGCCGCCCTGCTGGAGAATGCCCCATGAACCGGGTACGGGCCGGGAAGCTTATATTCCGGGACCCTGTGCTGCTGTGCGGCGTGGTATATCTGCTGCTCTACTTTGATGCCAGCGGCTTTCTGCGTCTGGGGCTGCTGGCGGCTATTCTGCACGAGCTGGGGCACATTTTTGTCTACTGCATCCAGCAAAGGCATCTGCCGGTCATCGAGGTGACCATGACCGGCTTTTGTATGCACACAGCAGGGGAGAGGCTTTCCCCGCGCCAGTGGCTCGTGCTTGCCGCCGCCGGGCCTGCGGTCAATTTTTTGCTTGCCGGGGTGTGGGCACTGCGCCTTTCACAGACCACTACCATCCGCGGCAGCGCGTTCTGGGCGGCGAATCTGCTGACGGGGCTGTTCAATCTGCTGCCGGTGCCGCCGCTGGACGGTGCACAGATGGCAGCGTGTGCAGGGGCGCTGTGGCAGCAAAAACACGGAAAGTATGCACAAACCGCTGGAAACGATTGCAAAACCGGCACATTTGGGGTAAAATAAAAAGAACGCAAAAAACGGATTGTTTATGGAGGACCCGATGTTTGATCCCAAACTGAAAGAAGCGCTGGGACGGGTGCAGAAGCCCGGCCGCTATACCGGCGGCGAGCCCGGCAGTATCTATAAAGAAAAGGACAAGGTGGATGTGCGCTTTGCCTTCTGCTTCCCGGATACCTACGAGGTGGGAATGTCCTTTCTGGGCGAAAAGATCCTGTACGAGCTGCTCAACAGCCACGAAAACTGGTGGTGTGAGCGCGCCTTTATGCCTTGGCTGGATATGAAGGCCGAGATGGAGCGCCTGCAGCTGCCGCTGTATACCATGGAGAGCAAAGACCCCCTCACGGCCTTTGATGCTGTGGGCTTTACCTTGCAGTACGAGCTTTCCTACACCAATATCCTTGCCATGCTGGACTTGGCAGGCATCCCGTTCTACTCCAAAGACCGTGATGACCGCTGGCCGCTGATCGTAGCGGGCGGCCCCTGCGCCTGCAATGCGGAGCCTATTGCGGATTTCTTTGATGTCATCCAGCTGGGTGAGGGCGAAAACCAGCTGCCCGCCATCTGCGCCGAGATCGAAAAGGCCAAAAAAGAGGGCATCTCCAAAAAGCAGCTGCTGCTCAACATTGCAAAGATCCCGGGCGTGTACATCCCGGCTTTCTACGATGTCACCTACCACGAGGACGGCAGAGTAAAGGCTATCACCCCCAACGAGCCGGGCATCCCCGCACGCATCACGAAGGCCATCATCAAGGATCTGAACCAGTTTGCCCCGCCCACCAACTTTGTGGTGCCCATGGTAGGTGCTATTCAGGATCGCGCCAGCATCGAGGTGCTGCGCGGCTGCGTGCGCGGCTGCCGGTTCTGTCAGGCGGGCTTCTTGTACCGCCCCATGCGCCAGCGCGATGCCAGTTTGCTGAACAAGGCAGCACAGGATCTGTGTGCCAACACCGGCTACGAGGAACTGAGCCTTTCCAGCCTTTCCACCTCTGACCACGGTCAGCTGGAAGAACTGCTGGACGATCTGAACGAGTGGGCACCCAAGGAGCACGTCAGCCTGTCGCTGCCCTCCCTGCGCGTGGACAACTTCTCTCAGAGCCTCATTGAAAAAACCACCAAGGTGCGCAAGAGCGGCCTGACCTTTGCTGCCGAGGCCGGTACCCAGCGCCTGCGCAATGTCATCAACAAAAACGTCACTTGGGACGAGATCGAAAAGACCTGTACCATCGCCTTTAACGCAGGCTATACCTCGGTCAAGCTCTACTTCATGATGGGTCTGCCCACCGAGACCATGGAGGATATCGAAGGCATTGCCGAGACTGCCCAGAAGGTGGTAGACCTCTACTATAAAAACACGAACCATGCCAAGGGACGCGGCGTGCAGGTGACTATCAGCTGTGCCTGCTTTGTGCCCAAGCCCCACACCCCCTTCCAGTTCGTGCCCATGGATACCGCCGAGACCCTGCAGGCCAAGCAGAAGCACCTGCTGGAAAGCGTGCACAGCCGCAAGATCAAGGTGAACTACCACGACAGCACCACCAGCTTCCTTGAGGGTGTGTTCGCCAAGGGCGACCGCCGCCTTGCCCCGGTCATCGTGGAGGCTTATAAGCGTGGCTGCTACTTCGATGGCTGGGAAGAGTGCTTCAAGTACGATACATGGATGCAGACCTTTGCGGATCTGGGCATCGACCCCGCCTTCTACTGCCAGCGCCCCATCGCACTGGACGAGGTGACCCCGTGGTCTCACATGGACTACGGCATCACCCACGAGTATCTGGTGCGGGAGTACAACAAGGCTCTGGCCGCCCAGACCACCCCGCCCTGCAACCGTGCCTGCAACGCCTGCGGCGCGAACCATCTGTTAGGAGGTCCCTGCTTTGATTACAGTCAGAATCTCGTTTGAAAAGAAAAATGAAGCCTCCTATATCTCCCTGCTGGATCTGCAGCGGGTGATGCAGCGGGTGCTCAAGCGCAGCGGTCTGCCGGTGTGGCATACGCTTGGCTTTAACCCCCATATCTACATGACCTTTGCCTGCCCGCTCTCGCTGGGACAGGAGAGCGAGTGCGAGTGCGTGGACGTTAAGACCGAGGCCGAAGCTCCGGATTTTGCCCAGTGGCAAACTGCGCTCAACGCCATTATGCCCGCCGGTATCCACGTTACCCGTGTGGCTCCGGTGGAGATGAAGGCGGACAGCATCGCCTTTGCCTGCTACCGCATCAGCTACCCGGCGGCTGCCGCTGCGGTGCTGGAGCAGTATAACGCGCTGGAGACAGCCCCTGTGGAAAAGCACAGCAAGCGCGGCAAAAAGATCGTGAACCTTAAAGAGCATATCCCGCAGCTTAGCTATACTGTATTGGGGGACACCGTGCAACTGGAACTTTGCCTGCCCGCTGCGCAGGAACTGAACCTGAACCCCTCGCTGCTTACCGGTTTTCTGGAAGAAAAGTTCGGCCTGCCCGCCGCAAGTGCCAACATTCTGCGCACCAAGTTTTTGACGGCAGACCGGCAGCTGTTTGTCTAAAGCTGCGCAAAAGTCCGTCTATCAGGCAAAACAGAAAATTTTTGCAAGATTTTTCGCTAAATTGCTTGCATTCAAGCCGGTTTTGTGCTATCCTATTAGGGCGTTAGTGTCCGCTGAGACCACAGCGGGGTTAATGACAAGTATTTATCATTAAACGGGCGGTCCTCTGGCGGCTATGCCGTGCATGAACGTCTAAAAACAAATGGAGGATTCAAAAATGGACGCACTGAAGATTATTTCTGAAGGCAGCATCAAGGCTGAAAAGCCTCAGTTCAACGTTGGCGATACCGTCCGCGTTGATGTTCGTATCAAGGACGGCGACCGTGAGCGCATTCAGGCCTTCGAGGGCACTGTCATCGCTAAGAAGCACGGCGGCGTTGCAGAGACCTTCACCGTTCGCCGCGTGGCTTACGGTGTCGGCATCGAGCGTGTCTTCCCCGTCAACAGCCCCTTCGTTGAGAAGGTCACTGTTGTCCGCAAGGGCAAGGTTCGCCGCGCAAAGCTGTTCTATCTGCGTGGCCGTACGGGCAAGGCTGCCAAGGTCAAGAGCGATATTTGATCATCCCCGATTTGAAACCGGGAGAAAAGGGACAACTTGTTGTCCCTTTTTTCTTTTTCAAAGCCCGGGTGTATCATAAAATCAAGAAAGGCTGGTGGCTAAGCTATGGAAAAACAGCAGCAGTCTGCCCCCGCAGTGCGCGGGCAGGGCATACTGGAATGGTACGAGGCGCTCATCTCCGCAGCGCTGGTGCTGGTACTGATCTTTTCGTTTTTCTTCCGCATCATTCAGGTGGATGGGCGTTCCATGGTGCCCACCCTGACCCACGGCGATAAGCTTATCGTCTGGGCGGCAGGCTACACCCCGCAGCGGGGCGATGTGGTCATCGTGGACAGCTACACCGTCTACGGTAAACCGCTGGTTAAACGGATCATCGCCAAGGGCGGCGACACCATCAGCATCGACTACGACGCCGGTACGGTCACGGTGAACGGCGAGCTTTTGCAGGAGGACTACATTGCAGCCCCCACTTACTTGGGCTACGATGTGCAGTTTCCGTTCACGGTGCCTGAGGGCACTCTGTTTGTGATGGGGGACAACCGCAACGAATCGCTGGACAGCCGCTCCTCTTATGTCGGCTGCATTGACGAGCGTGATATTCTGGGCAAGGTACTGCTGTGCTTTATGCCCTTTACAGATTTTGGGGTGGTAAAATGAACGAAATGGATACCCGGTTTGCAAACCAGTACAATATTCAGTGGTTCCCGGGCCACATGACCAAGACCCTGCGCATGATGGAGCAGGAGATCCAGCATGTTGATGCCAGCCTTGTGCTGCTGGACGCGCGCATCCCGCTTTCCAGCCTGAATCCGGAGATTGAGCGCATCACCGACCGCAAGCCCAAGCTCTATGCGCTGAACAAGGCCGACCTTGCCGACCCGGCAGTGACCGAGGAGTGGATCCGCTACTTCCACGCCGCAGATGCGGGCTGTGTGGCCATCAGCGCCAAGCAGAAGGGCGGCGCAAACGCCGTGAAGGTGGCTATTGAAAAGGAGCTTTCCGGTCTGCTGGAGCGCCGCCAGAACCGCGGCATGGGCGGTGCCAAAACGCAGGTAATGCTGTGCGGCATCCCCAATGTGGGCAAATCCACCTTTATCAACACCTTTGCAGGCTCTGCCCGCGCCAAGGCGGCAGACCGCCCCGGCGTGACCAAGGGCAAGCAGTGGGTCAGCACCGAAAAGTTCGACCTGCTGGATATGCCCGGCGTGCTGTGGAAAAAGTTCGATTCCAAGACCATCGCCTCTAATCTGGCCTTCATCGGCTCCATCAAGGACGACATTCTGGATGTGGAAGAGCTGGCCATGAACCTGCTGGACGAGGTGCGCCGCAACTATCCCGACCTTGTGGCACAGCGCTACAAGCTGGATGCCGAAACGCTGGCGCTGCCGCCCTATGAGCTGCTGGAGGCCATCGGCCGCAAGCGTGGGTTGCTGGTGCGCGGCGGCGAGGTGAACACCGAGCGCTGCGCCATCATGCTGGTGGACGAGTTCCGCGCCTGCAAGTGGGGTCGCATCTCGCTGGAGCGCCCGCCGCAGCGGGACGATCTGGCCGACTTTGCCGGGGAGAACGAGGAATGAAGCGCCGCTCGGATGAAGAAATCTCGGCTCCGCTGTACGCCTTTGATGCCGAGGTGCGCAGCCAGTACGGCTGCTTTGCCGGTGTGGACGAGGCCGGGCGCGGCCCGCTTTGCGGTCCTGTGTGCGTAGCGGCCTGTATTCTGGACCCGGAAAACCCGGTGTACGGCATCAACGATTCCAAAAAGCTGACCGAGAAAAAGCGCGAAGCACTGTTTGACGAGATCTGCGAAAAAGCGCTGGCCTACCGCATCATCTTTGTGGGGCCGGAGGTCATCGACCGGGAAAACATCCTGAACGCCACCATGGGCGGGATGCAGCAGGCGGTGGAAGAGCTGGACATCGTGCCCAATCTGGTGCTGGTGGACGGCAACCGCACCCCCGCAGGCTTGCAGATCTCGGCACAGCCGGTGGTCAAGGGCGATGCAACCAGCGCCAGCATCGGCGCGGCCTCAGTGCTGGCCAAGGTCAGCCGTGACCGCTATATGCTGGAGCTGGACAAGCAGTACCCGCAATATCAGCTGGCAAAGCACAAGGGCTACCCCACAAAGCTGCATTACGAGCTGATCGCGCAGTACGGCATCCAGCCGTTCTACCGCCGCAGCTTCCTTAAAAAGCAGGGCTACTGGCCGGAGAGCGGCAAATGAACCGCGCCGAGATCGGCCGCAGGGGAGAAGCTGCCGCTGCCCGCTGGTATCAGAAGCAGGGCGCGCAGCTGTTGGCACATAACTATCATACCCGCATGGGAGAGCTGGATCTTGTGCTGCGGGAGCCGGACGGCACCATCGTCATCTGCGAGGTAAAGACCCGCAGCCAAGGGATGCTGCAACGGCCCGCTGCCGCCGTAGACCCGGCCAAGCAGCACCGGCTGATCTGCGCTGCGCAAAAGTATTTGCAGCAGACCGGCCAAAGCGAAGAGCCGGTGCGTTTTGACGTTGCAGAGGTAGTTCCTCTTGACAGCGGGCGCTGGATGGTACATATTATAAAGGGTGCCTTTCTCTGCGAACCTTAGGCAGAAACCGTGGCACCGGTGGGAAGTATGCGGCAGAACGATGGTTTTGCCGTACAACCGGGAACGTGCCCGGCACGTTCCGTGGCGAAAAGGAGCGATGACCATGCAGTTTTTCAGTACCAGAGATCAGAACCGCAAAGTAACTTCTTCTCAGGCAATTGCACAGGGGCTGTCCGATGAGGGCGGTCTGTTTGTGCCGGCAAGTTTTCCGCAGGTGGATGTAAAAGCCCTGTGCGGGCTGGACTACCCCGCGCTGGCAGCCGCCGTTGTGCGGGAGTACCTGACCGATTACGACCCCGCTTTCCTGACCGAGGCCACCCGCAGCACCTACGGGGCTGCTTTTGGCGGCAAGGCAGGCTATCTTGCCCCGGTGGAAGGGAACACCTATGCTCTGGAGCTGTGGCACGGCCCGACCTGTGCCTTTAAGGATTACGCCCTGCAGCTGATGCCCAAGCTGCTGGTGGAGGCCAAAAAGAACCTGGGCCGCACTGAAAAGACTCTGATCCTTGTGGCCACCAGCGGCGATACCGGCAAGGCTGCGCTGGACGGCTACCGTGATATCCCCGGTGTGGAGATCGCTGTGTTCTACCCCACCGGCGGCACCAGCGAGATCCAGCGTTTGCAGATGGCAACGCAGGAGGGCGCTAATGTTGCTGTTTACGCCGTGCGCGGCAACTTTGACGATGCCCAGACCGGCGTAAAGAAGGTGTTCGGCGATAAGGCCATCGCTGCCGAACTGGAAAAGCGCAACATCCGCCTTTCCAGCGCCAACTCCATCAACTGGGGCCGTCTTGTGCCGCAGATCGTCTACTATTTTGCCGCCTACGCCCAGCTGCTCAAGGCCGGCAAGATCACCTTTGGCGACGAGGTGGACTTCTGTGTGCCCACCGGCAACTTTGGCGATATCCTCGCCGGTTATTACGCAAAGCAGATGGGTCTGCCCGTGGGCAAGCTGGTCTGCGCCTCCAACGAGAACAACGTGCTGACCGACTTCCTCACCACCGGTACTTACACCGCAAAGCGGGAGTTCTTCAAGACCACCTCGCCCAGCATGGACATTCTGGTGTCCTCCAATCTGGAGCGCCTGCTGTACCATGTGACCGGCAGCGATGCCGAGGTGGCGGGCTTTATGCAGCAGCTGGCTGCCACCGGCAGTTACACCGTCCGTCCCGAGACGCTGGCAGCTATTCAGGAGACCTTCTCCTGCGGCTGGAGCAGCGAGGCCGAGGTGGCAGGGGAGATCCGTTCCCGCTACGAAAAGGACGGCTACCTGTGTGATACCCACACCGCCGTGGCCTTCCATGTGGCTGCACAGAAAAAGCGGCAGGGCGTGCCCATGGTGGTGCTTTCCACCGCATCGCCCTTCAAGTTCCCCCGCAGCGTGCTGAGTGCACTGGGCAAAACTGCCCCGGAAAACGATTTTGAAGCCATGCAGCAGCTGGAGGCTGCCACCGGCCACGCCGCACCGGCAAGCCTTGCCGCCCTGCGCAGCAAGCCGGAGCGCTTTGATACCGTCATTGCCCCGGCACAGATCGCCGAGGTGGCGCTGGGCTATCAGGCATAAGCTTCTGCGGACAGACAGAACAGGAGTAAACAGACTATGGCACTTTTTGTGCTTGGCGACCCCCATCTTTCTCTGGGCGCATCCAAGCCGATGGATATCTTTCCCGGCTGGAACGATTATGTGGACAGGCTGGAGAAAAACTGGCGCAAGCTCATCACCCCGCAGGACACCATCGTGCTGGCGGGGGATATCAGCTGGGCTATGCGCCTGACCGATACCCGCAAGGACTTTGCCTTTTTGCAGCAGCTGCCCGGGCAGAAGATCATCATGAAGGGCAACCACGATTACTGGTGGTCCACCGCCAACAAGATGAATGCCTACCTCAAGGCGGAGGGCTTCGATACCCTGCATATTCTGCACAACAATTCTTACAGCGTGGAAGGGTACGCCATCTGCGGCACCCGCGGCTGGCTGTTCGATGTGGGTGAGCCCCACGACGAAAAGGTGATGAACCGCGAGATCGGACGCCTGCGCATGAGCTTGCAGGCTGCGGAGCCCGGGCTGGAAAAGCTGGTGTTCCTGCACTATCCACCGGTCTACACTGGTACCAGCGCCCCGGAGATCGTAGCCACCCTGAAGGAGTACGGCATCAAGACCTGCTTCTACGGGCATCTGCACGGCAATGCCATCCGGTTTGCCGTACAGGGCGAGGTGGACGGCATCCGGTACAAGCTGGTAAGTGCCGACGGCCTGCGTTTTTGCCCCTACCGCATCAATTAACGGCGGTATAAAAGGGCAAAAACGACAAAATTTAAAAATTTGGTATGGCAATTGTGTCCAGAGCGTGCTATAATAAGTTTTGACGCGATTGTTGCACCCAATTGAGCGCGCGCGTCCCCGCATTCCGTGTGCATACAGCAAGGACGTGGTGCGCGGTTGCCCTGGGCAAAAACTTCCTGCCCTGAGCAATAGAATATTTGAGTGGAGGATAAACAAATGAATCTCATCAAGTGTGAAAAGCTCGAGAAGAGCATGGCAGAACTGCAGTTCTCCATCGATGCAGAGGCCTTCAAGAAGGCTGTTGCCGATGTTTTCAAAAAAGAGGGCAAGAAGTACCCTGTGCAGGGCTTCCGCAAGGGCAAGGCTCCCAAGGCTCTGATCGAGAAGATGTACGGCGCAGACGTCTTTACCTACGACGCTATCAACGAGCTGTTCCCGGAGGCTTTCGAGGCTGCCGCTAAGGAAGCTGGCGTGGAGCCCGTGGGCCGTCCTGAGGTCACCGTGGATTCTGCCAGCGAGGCAGAGGGCGCTACCCTGACCGTGAAGGTCGCCGTGAAGCCCGAAGTCAAGGTTGGCAGCTACAACGGTCTGACCGTGGAAAAGACTGTCCATACTGTTACCGACGAGGCTGTGGACGCTGAGCTGAAGCGTGTGCAGGAGCGCAACGCCCGTGAGCTGACCCGTGAGGGCGCTGCTCAGAATGGCGATATCGCTGATATCGACTTCGAGGGCTTTGTGGACGGCGTCGCATTCGAGGGCGGCAAGGCTGAGCACTACAACCTGACTCTGGGCAGCGGCAGCTTCATCCCCGGCTTTGAGGAGCAGGTCGTTGGCCACTCCGCCGGCGAGGAGTTCGACGTGAACGTCACCTTCCCCACCGAGTATCAGGCTGCTGAGCTGGCTGGCAAGGCTGCTGTCTTCAAGATCAAGCTGCATGAGGTCAAGTACAAGGAGCTGCCTGCTCTGGATGACGAGCTGGCAAAGGACTGCTCCGAGTACGACACTCTGGACGAGTTCAAGGCTTCCATCCGCAAGAACAATCAGGAGCAGCTGGACAAGCAGGACGATCTGGCTGTCGAGAATGCTCTGGTCGATCAGGTCATCGAAAGCATGGAAGGCGAGATCCCTCAGGCTATGTACGATGTCCGCATGGACGAGATGGTCAACGACTTTGCTTTCCGTGTGGAGCAGCAGGGTCTGCGTCTGGAGGACTACCTGAAGTATATGGGTCAGTCCATGGAGCAGTTCCGTGCCGCTTTCATGCCGCAGGCTGAGAAGCAGGTCAAGATCGGTCTGGCTTTGGAGGCTGTTGCTGCTGCTGAGCACATCGAGGCTTCCGAGGACGAGATCAATGCCGAGATCAAGCGCATTGCTGACCAGTACAAGATGGAAGAGGACAAGGTTCGTGAGCTGATCAACCTCGAGGATCTGAAGCAGGATCTGGCTCGCACCAAGGCCATCGACTTCATCAAGAGCCACGCTAACATCGTGGAGAAGCCCGCAGAGGCTGAGAAGGCTGCTGACGCTGAGTAATCAGTGCCGGGCCCTGTAAAGCGCCGCAGGCGTTTTATCAAAGGTTGTTAAAATTGACCGGTACGGCTGAACTTTACAGGGAACCCGTATCGGTCAATTTTGCCAATAAACTTAAACCATTTTCAGGAGGCGAACTTTATGAGTTTTGTTCCTTACGTTGTCGAGCAGTCGGCGCACGGAGAGCGTTCCTACGATATTTTCTCTCGTCTGCTGAACGATCGCATCATCGTGCTGAGCGAGGATGTCAACGATACCACCGCAAGCCTTGTGGTGGCGCAGCTGCTGTATCTGGAAGGGCAGGACCCGGATAAGGACATCAGCCTGTATATCAACAGCCCCGGCGGCTCCATCAGTGCCGGTATGGCCATCCACGACACCATGCAGTATATCAAGTGCGATGTTTCCACCATCTGCATGGGCATGGCTGCCTCTATGGGCGCATTTCTGCTGGCAAGCGGCACCAAGGGCAAGCGCTTTGCGCTGCCCAACGCCGAGATCATGATCCACCAGCCGCTGATCGGCGGTCAGGGCGGCGGCCTTTCCGGCCAGACCACGGATATCAAGATCCATGCCGAGCACATGGTCTATATCCGCGATAAGATGAACCGGATGCTCAGCGAGTACACCGGCCAGCCGCTGGAAAAGATCCAGCAGGACACCGAGCGCGACAACTACCTTACCGCGCAGCAGGCAAAGGAATACGGCCTGATCGATGAGGTCATCGCCCACCGGTAAACCGCTACAATCTATCCAGGATAAGGAAAAACAGCTATGGCAAATAACAATTCCGGCAAAAACGAAAAGGATCTGGTTTGCAGCTTTTGCGGCAAGCATCAGGACGAAGTGGAGCGCATGATCATTGGCCCCGGGGTCAATATCTGCAGCGAGTGCATCGGTCTGTGCCACGATCTGCTCTCTGACAAGCCGGATCAGCCCAAAAGCGCCCGTCCGGCTCGCGGCAGCGCAAGCCGCGCCCATGTCCAGCCCGCTGCCGCAGATCTGGATATCAACATCATGACCCCGGCCGAGATCAAGGAAGGTCTGGATCAGTATGTCATCGGTCAGGACGAGGCAAAGCGTGTGCTGTCCGTTTCGGTCTACAACCACTATAAGCGCATCCTCAGCGGCAAGGGCGGCGACGTGGAGCTGCAAAAGTCCAACGTGCTGCTGCTGGGTCCCTCCGGCGTGGGCAAGACCCTGCTGGCGCAGACACTGGCCAAGATGCTGGGGGTGCCCTTCGCCATTGCGGATGCCACCACCCTTACCGAGGCCGGTTATGTGGGTGAGGACGTGGAAAACATTCTGCTCAAGCTGATCCAGGCGGCAGATTTTGATGTGCAGAAGGCACAGATCGGCATCATCTACATTGATGAGATCGACAAGATCACCCGCAAGAGCGAAAACCCCTCCATCACCCGCGATGTGGGCGGCGAGGGCGTACAGCAGGCACTGCTGAAGATCTTGGAGGGCACTGTCAGCAACGTGCCGCCGCAGGGCGGCCGCAAGCACCCGCAGCAGGAGTTCATCCAGATCGACACCACCAACATCCTGTTCATCTGCGGCGGTGCCTTTGATGGTCTGGACAAGTATATCCTGCGCCGCACCGATAAGTCCGCGCTGGGCTTCGGCAGCGCGCTGAAGGATAACTCCACCGAGGCGGAGCGTGCATTGCTGCGTAAGGTAGAGCCACACGATCTGGTCAAGTTCGGTTTGATCCCGGAGCTGATCGGCCGTCTGCCGGTCATCACCGTGCTGGATGATCTGGACGAGGATGCACTGGTGCGCGTGCTCAAGGAGCCCCGCAACAGTCTGGTCAAGCAGTATAAGGAGCTGCTGGGCATGGATAACGTGGAGCTTACCTTCACGGACGAAGCCCTGCACGCCATTGCCCGCAAGACCATCGAGCGCAAGACCGGTGCCCGCGGTCTGCGCAGCGTGATGGAAAGCATCCTGCTGCCTATCATGTACGAGGTGCCCAGCGATGCCACCATCATCCGCGTGACTGTGGATGAGGACACCGTGGAGGGCGGCGAAGCACATCTGGAATACGGCGCTGTGCGCAAACGCTATAAAAATCAGGCCGCTCTCAGCTGACGGCATCGCCGCACAGCAGGGGAGTGTACCCGCTTGCAAGGCCCTGTTTCAAAAGCTTTTTGCTTTTGACAGGGCTTTTTGCTTTCAAATTCTTGTTTCTGACAGGAAAATGTACTATAATAGTAAAGTATGGATCGTGCGGCGTGTGTTCTCTGGCAGGGGCATACCGCAAAAGACGAGCCATAGAATCGGGTAATAGGAAGTACTATAAAGGAGTGTGTTTTCAATGGCAAATTATCACGAGATGGATCGCGCTGCGCTGACCGCTGAAAAGGCAGCGCTGGAACAGGCTTATAAAGAGTTTCAGGCAAAGGGTCTGAAGCTGAACATGGCACGCGGTAAGCCCGGCCCCCACCAGATGGATCTGGCAATGGACCTGCTGAAGATGACCGACTACACCACGGATGCAGGCACCGATGCCCGCAACTACGGCGAGCTGGAGGGTCTGAGCGAGGCACGCGCCCTGTTTGCAGATGTGTTCGGCGTAAAGCCCAACGAGGTATTCGTGGGCGGCAACTCCAGCCTGCAGCTGATGTACAACCTCATCAACATCGGCTATGTGTTCGGCTTCCCGGAGTCTCCCTGCCCCTGGTCTCAGGTGGAGAAGCGCAAGTTCCTCTGCCCGGTGCCCGGCTATGACCGTCACTTTGCTATTACCGAGGAGTTCGGCTTTGAGCTCATCAGCGTGCCCATGACCCCTAACGGCCCCGATATGGACGTTGTGGAAAAGCTGGTGGCTGAGGACGATACCATCAAGGGTATCTGGTGCGTGCCGCAGTACTCCAACCCCGATGGCTACACCTACAGCGATGAGACCATCGAGCGCTTTGCCAAGATGAAGACCGCCGCCCCGGATTTCAAGATCTTCTGGGATGAGGCCTACATCGTCCACCACCTGACCGAGGAGATCATCGAGACCCCCGTTCTGCTGAATGTGAGCAAGAAGTACGGCACGCAGGATCGCGTGTTTATGTTCACTTCCACCAGCAAAATCACCTTCCCGGGTGCCGGTGTTTCTGCCATTGCATGCAGCGACAACAGCATGAAGTATATGTGCAAGCGCTTTTCAGTGATGATCATCAGCTACGATAAGATGAACCAGCTGCGCCATGTCCGCTTCCTGAAGAACAAGGAGGGCGTTCTGGCACACATGGCAAAGCACCGCCGCCGTCTGGTGCCCTGCTTCGATGCCGTCAAGACCGCCTTTGCCGCCAACCTCACCCCCTGCGGCGATATTGCCCACTGGACCAACCCCAAGGGCGGCTACTTCATCAGCCTGTATGTCATGCCCGGCTGCGCCAAGCGCGTGGCAGAACTGTGTAAGGATGCAGGTCTGGTGCTGACCGGTGCAGGCTCTGCTTATCCGTACCACAAGGACCCGCAGGATTCTCATCTGCGCATTGCCCCCACTTACCCCAGTCTGGACGAGGTGGAGACCGCTTCCGAGCTGCTGTGCGTCTGCGTGCGTCTGGCCGTTGTGGAAAAGCTGCTGGCTGATATGGCCTAAGGCTTGAAATAATTTGTATATTCTCCTCTGCGGGGCTCTTTGCAGGGCTGGCAGGGGAGTTTTATCACAGAAAGGTCGGCACGACGGCTGCTCTGTGAGGAGAGGAACCGTCGGCAAAACTTGCGGTTCACAACAAAAACGGCTGCGGCTGCACAGCCGCCGCTTTTGGAGGTTCCCGACTTATGAAAACAAAAGGCAAAGCATGGCAGCTGGTCGTTACCGCGCTGCTGATCGTTGTGTTTGTCTACACCGCCTTTTTTGGCGTGGCTGCAAAATACGGCGATGTGACCACCACCTATATCAAGGGTGCAAAGGATATCCGCTTTGGTGTGGATATCAAGGGCGGCGTCAACGTCACCTTTGTGCCCTCGGATGGCTACGATGCAACGGACGAGCAGCTGGATGCCGCCCGTCTGGTCATCGAGAACCGTCTGGTCGCGTTGAACGTGACCGACTACGAGCTATATGTGGACAACAACTCCGACAGCCTGATTCTGGAATTCCCGTGGCAGTCCGGCGAGACGGATTTTGACCCCGAGTCTGCCATTCAGGAGATCGGCACCACTGCCTACCTGACCTTCCGTGAGGGAGCCAGCAAGGACGGCGAGCTGATTTTGGACGGCTCCATGGTCGAAAGCGCCTCGGCGCAGTACGGCGCTGTGAGCAACGGCGGCAGCTCTGAGTATTACGTTGCCCTTAAGTTCACCACCGAGGGTGCCAAGGCCTTTGGCGATGCTACCACCAAACTGGCCGCCGATAAGGGCAGCATCAGCATCTGGCTGGACGACGAGAACGTGAGCACCGCCACCGTCAACACCGCCATTACCGATGGACAGGCTATCATCACCAGCTCGGCGTCCAATCCCTTTACGCAGGATGCCGTGGTCAAGATGGCACGCCAGATCAACTCCGGTGCACTGCCCTTTGCTTTGAGCGTGGACAGCTACTCCACCGTAAGCCCCAGTCTGGGCGAAAACAGCCTTGGCGCCATGGTGCTGGCCGGCCTGATCGCTTTTGCCCTCATCGTGGTGTTCATGACGGTGCTGTACCGTCTGCCGGGCTTTCTGGCCTGCATCGCGCTGGCCGGTCAGGTGGCGGCTACGCTGGCCTTTGTATCCGGCTATTTCCCGGTGTTTGAAAGCTTTACCCTGACCTTGCCCGGTATTGCAGGTATCATTCTGGCTATCGGTATGGGTGTGGATGCCAACGTTATCACCGCCGAGCGCATCAAGGAGGAGCTGAAAAACGGCAAATCTCTGGACGGCGCGCTGAAGAGCGGCTTTGCCCGCGGCCTGACCCCTATCATTGACGGCAACGTGACCATCGTCATCGTGGCCATTGTGCTCATGGGTGCCTTCGGCCCCTCGGATGGCCTGTTTGCCAAGGCACTGCACTTTGTGTTCTTCGCCTTCGGACCCTCTACCGCAGGCACCATCTACGCCTTCGGCTATACGCTGCTTACCGGCGTGCTGCTGAACTTCGTGTTTGGCGTATTCGCTACCCGTGTCATGATCCGCGGCGCAGCTGCCATCAAGGCACTGCGCAATCCGTGGCTGTACGGTGCTGCAAAGCCCGGGCAGGAGAAGGCAGAAAAGAAGCCGGTGGATTTCGTATCCCTGCGCAAAAAGTTCCTGACCTTCTCCGCCTGCCTGATGGCAGTCATCCTGCTGTGCGCCGCAGTGTTCGGTGTGCATCTGGATACCGAGTTCACCGGCGGTGCTATGGTTACCCTGTCCTACGAGGGCAGCTTTGACCAAGCCGCTGTGCAAAAGACCGCTGCTGCTGCGCTGGAAAACACCGGTCTGACCCTGCAGACCGGCGAGAACGTAGCCACCGGCGACCAGACTTTAAAGATCTCCATGCCCGGCACCGAGACTGTGACCACCGAGCAGGTGGAGAACCTGCTGGATTCCTTGAATGAGAACTACCCGGATAACCAGTTTGCCCAGCTGTCCCTGAGCAATGTCAGCGCAGCCATGGGCACCAAGTTCCTGCAGAAGAGTCTGGTAGCTGTGGTGTTTGCACTGGTGCTCATTCTGTTGTATATCGCCCTGCGCTTCAAGAACATCGGCGGTCTGACCGGCGGTATGATGGCAGTGCTGGCGCTGGTCAACGACCTGATGGTGGTGTTTGGCACCTTTGTGCTGCTGCGCACCGCACTGGACGGCAACTTTATCGCCGCCATGCTCACCATCCTCGGCTACTCCATTAACGATACCGTTGTGGTGTACGACCGTATCCGTGAGAACCGCGCTCTTATGGGCAAAAAGGGCAGCTTTGAGGAGCTGGTCAACCAGTCGGTCAACCAGTCTGCCCGCCGTACCCTGATCACCACCATCACCACCGTGATGGCACTGGGTGTGATGTGCATCGTGGCAAAGCTCTATGGTCTGGACAGCATCTTTACCTTTGCATTCCCCCTGATGATGGGTATGATCAGCGGTGTGTACACCTCTCTGTGCGTTTCCACCTCGGCATGGGTGCTGTGGAGCGAGCGCAGCAAAAAGAAAAACTGAGGCGGAGGAACAAACGATGAAGTGCCCTTATTGCGGTGCGGAGGAATCCAAGGTGATCGACTCCCGCCCGACTGAAGATAACGAGCGCATCCGCCGCCGCCGCGAGTGCCTGAACTGCCACATGCGTTTTACCACCTACGAGGTGGTGGAAACAGTGCCGCTGGTGGTCATCAAAAAGGATAACTCCCGCGAACCCTTTGACCGGCAGAAGCTGTTCAACGCCATGCTGCGCGCCTGTGCCAAGCGTCCTGTCAGCTACGAAACGCTGGAACGTGCTGTCAGCAGCATCGAGCAGTCCCTGTTCAGTTCCTACGACCGCGAGATCCCCAGCGTGCGCATCGGCGAGCTGACCATGGAGGAACTGAAAAAGATCGACGAGGTGGCCTATATCCGCTTTGCCTCGGTCTACCGCCAGTTTGCGGACGTGGAAAGCTTCCTTGACGAACTGAAAAAGCTTGTGGGCGACCGCAAGGAAAACCAGTAAACTATAATTTAAGACCGAGAGATGCTTTTGGGTGTCTCTCGGTCTGTTTTTGTTGTGAAAAAATTGCTTGTCGCGGCCCGTAGGACGCGACAAGCGTAAAAAATAAATATAGTCTTTCCGCTGATAATATCCAGAGCGTAAGCGGAGAATATTCAAAATGGTTATCTCCCCCCCCCAAAAAAAAGACACTGCACGAAACACTGTGCAGTGTCCTTTTTTGTTCATCTTAAACCAGCCGTCGGGCAAGCCACTCCAGCCGCTCCACCTCTACCTGTGCGCGGCGCAGCTCGCCCAGCGCCTCCTCGGTGGCTTGCTGCTCAAGGTATCCGTCTGCCGCCCGCAGCGCGGCTTCCAGTTCCGTGTAGTCGGCCGTGCGCAGCAGATGGCTCATAGTTTCCCGCATGGTGTCGCACAGCTCTGCACCCTCGGCAAGTGCCTGCCGCGCGGTGGCAAAGTCCTTCTGCCGTACAGCCTCAAGAGCACAGTCCAAGTCAGCTGAGATGTCCTGTGCAAAGCCCTGCACCCGTCCGCTGCTGTAAAGAGATATCCCCAGCAGCGCCGCCACGATCAGGATACACGCATAGATCCGCTTCATCGTTTTCCTCCCGGCTGACGGCCTTCCTTTTTCAGCAGAAAATAGTCCTCGGTCTCGTTGCCGATAAGCAGTAAAATCTCCTGTGGCAGCACCGTGTTTGCCGTGGCGGTGCGTTCCAGCCACGCACGGTCCTTGCCGCACCAGTGCAGATTATCCTCCAGCACCTGTCCGTCCAGCACAAAGGGAATGGTGGCCTGTGTCTGCTGTACTTTCAACTGTAAATCGGAGAGGGTGGCTGCTTCCTGCTCCGGGCGCAGCGCCGCCGACAGCGTGCCGTTTGTTTCAATGACAGCGTAGGATACCCTGCGCGGGTCAAAGATATCCTTGCCGCGCAGCGCCTCCATCAGGTCTGCGGTGGTCAGCCGCAGCATCCGCAAAGCGTTTTGATCGATCTTTCCGTCCAGAATCACCGTTTTGGGACGCCCGGAGAGAAAATTGAAGAACTTCTGGCTGCGGAAGCTCACCACTGAACCCAGCAGCTCCAGCGCCGCAATAAGAAATAGCGGGATCAGACTGGCAGTGATGGGCACATCTTCTGATTCAATGGAGATGGATGCCAGATTGGAGATCAGGATGGTGGATACCAGCTCCTCCGGCTGCAATTCTCCCAGCTGGCGCTTGCCCATCAGCCGCATGGCAAACAAAACGCAGAGATACAAAATAATAGTGCGGCAAAGCAGCAGTTTCATGCACAAACCCTCCCGGTGCGGTGTGCGCGCGTATTCCGTTGCGGCAAAGCGGGTATACTGCACACACAAAGGAGTGATGGATGTGCAGCAGCTTTCGCAAAGCCTTGCGGAAAACCTGTCCGCGCTTGATGCTAGGTTTGGCAAATCGGCAGATTATTATGCGAAGAAGATCGTTTTGTACGGCTGCCCGGGGTGCATCGTAATGTTTGACGGCATGGCAAGCTTGGATTCGCTCTGGGAGCTGTTGCTGGACGCCGCCGGGCGGCAGTCTGCTTCTGTCCGCCTTACCGGTGCACAGGCCTATGCGCATATCCTGCACGGCTCGGCGTTTCCGGCCGAGAGCACTCCGGTGCAGGATATGCCGCAGCTCGTAGCGCGGCTGACGGCGGGCATGGCGGTGCTGCTTTTAGAGGGCTGCAGCAGCGGTATCGTTTTTTCGGTACAGGGGCTCAAGTTCCGCTCCGTAGAAGAACCATCCGCCGAGGGCAACCTGCGCGGCAGCAGGGAAGGCTTTACCGACCTTCTGCGGGTGAACCTGAGCCTTCTGCGCCGCCTTGTCCGTACCGATACCCTTATGCAGGAGGCTGCACAGGCGCACACTTGCTGCAATACCGAGTACGCTCTTTGCTACTGCAAGGACCGTGCCGACCCCGCCATGGTGCGCCGGGTGCGCGCCATTTTGCAAAGCGCACGGCCGGAGCTGCTGCTGGATTCCAGCTATTTTGTACCGTGGCTGCTGCCCGGCAAGGCGCGGCTGTTCACCCCGGTGCACTACACCGAGCGCCCGGCGGTCGCTGCCGCAAAGCTCTGCGAGGGCAAGCTGGTAATTTTGGTCAACGGCAGCCCCTCAGCACTGGTGCTGCCCGCGCTGTTCAGCGAGCAGTTCGAATGTCTGGACGACTATGCCTCTACAGCTGCCTTTTCCTCTTTTCTGCGGGTGCTGAAGTACGTTTCCTTTTATCTTACGGTGTTTTTGCCGGGGGTGTTTGTGTGCGTGGCGGTGTATCTGCCGGAGCTGCTGCCCCCGCAGCTGCTGTATAAGATCGAAGCAGCCGAAAAGGCCACCCCGCTGCCCCTGTTTGCCGAGATGCTGCTGGTGATCCTGATCTTAGAGATCATCCGGGAGGCCGGGCTGCGGATGCCGCAGTCACTGGGGCACTCGGTCAGTCTGGTGTCGGCGCTCATCATTGGCGATGCCGCCATTGCCACCGGGCTCATGAGCACCCCGGTCATCTTTGTTGCAAGTATTACCGCCATTGCAGTCTTTGTCACCCCGGGCCTGTACGAGCCTGCCACCCTGCTGCGCATCGGCACGGTGCTGCTGGCGGGGCTTGCCGGACCGGTAGGGCTGGCAGCGGCGTTTTTCGGCTTTCTGCTCAGCATCGTCAGCACCGAAGCATTGGGTGTGCCGTATCTTGCGCCGCACCCCTTCCCGCAGCAGCCGTTCTCTGAGGACGGCGTTCTGCGCCGCAACTACCGACAGCTGTCCCGGCACGGGTTCAATATCTGGCAAAAACGGGAGAGGGGGAGAAAGCAGTCATGAAACAGCACACAGAACGTTTTACCCCGGCGGCGCTGACGCTCAGCGTGGTCACCACAGCACTGGCAGACGGCATCCCGCAGAGCGTCCCGGTGCGTCGGGCGCTGTGGCTGGGCGCAGTCAGCACGGTGTGCCTGTGCATTCTTTCGGCGCTGGCAGCAGCGGCGCTGCGGGATAAAGCACCCTCCTTGGCGGTACGGCTGGCACTGACAGCCGGCTTTTTTATGGGACTGGTGCACACCCTCGTGCAGGCACAAGGGCTGTGCACGGCAGAGTTTTCCTCCATGGCGCTGCTGGGCTTTCTGCCGCTGCTGCTCTGGGCGGGGTGGCGCATCCGTCCCGCAAGCTGGAATGCCTCGGCGCGGGTGCTGTGGTGGTTTGTAGCCGTGGGCGGCGTGGTCTGTCTGCTGGGGCTTGCCGGTCAACTGCACTGGTACCGGCTGTTCACCACGACACAGCCGGCCGCAGCAGGCTGTAGCGTGCCGGTCTACGCAGAATACTTTGCCGGAGCCCTTCTGTGCAGCGCCCGGTCGGCGCGCCGCACGGTCTGGTTGCCGGTATGGGGCTTTGCGGTGCAGGCGGCGGCTTTGATGGGCAGTGCTTTGCTGTTTGGCAGCGGCGCATACCCTCGGCTGGAGCTGCTGCGGGCGTGGAGCAGCGGAAGCTTTTCCCGCATGGATGCGCTGCTTTTGCTGCTGTGGCTGCTGTGTGCCGTCTACCGGGCGTCCATGCTGTGCACTGCCATCCGCTTGCTTTGGCAGCAGCCGGAAGCCGAGGTGCAGCCATGAGAAAACAGAAATCTTGCAAGCCGCTGCTGTATTTGCTGTTGACGGGGTGGTGCTTTTTGTTCCTGCGCTGCGAAAGCACCGAGAAAAGCATGGTGCGGGCGGTGTATCTGGCACAGACCGAACAGGGGTATCAGGCAGGGCTGCTCTATCAGGCACCGCAGGCCGCCGCCGATGCCGCCGATGCCTCTGCCGCATTGCAGTTTGTGCAGGCAGAGGGCCAAACGATGGAGCGGGCACTGGATGCGGCAGAGCAGGCACTGCCCCAAACCGCAAGCTATCGCCTGTGTGATTACCTGCTGCTGCCAAAAGCGGAAGAGCCATTACTAACAGAGTACGAGCAGCTGGTGCTGCGGCGCGGCTGCGGACGCACGGCGGCAAGGCTGCTTTGCGCAGAAGGAGAGATAGACCACCTTGCCACACGGGCCGCCCTGCCGGATGCTCTGATGGCACAGCTAAAGGCTGCCGCGCCCACCGCGCCCCGTCTGTATCAGCACACAGAGCCGGGGCTTCTGCCTGTTCTCCGGTGGAGCGCGGAAGAGGTGACGATACAGGAGGGCGGCGTTCTGCATACCGTGGCGGCTAATATACCCTTGTCCCCGGAGCAGGCCGAGGTTTTCCGGCTGCTTGCCGGGCAGGGTGGCACCCGGCAGCTCTGGCTGGAAGGGGAGCGCATCGGCATCCGGCGCTGCACCGTTTCGGTCACCCTGCAAAAGGGGCAGGTGCTTGTGCGGCTGGACTGCCAACGTGCCGCCCACAGCCCATTGCCCACGCAGGCGCAGCAGCAACAGCTTGCGGCGCAGTGTGCCGCGCTTTTGCAAAGCTGCTGGCAGCAGGGCGTGGATGCGCTACACCTGCAGGCCCGGGCAACGCTGCGGGATGGCAGCGGCGCAAACTTTGACCCAACAAAAAACGCCTGCCCGCAATGGCGGACAGACGTGCATTTCATGCTGTATTAAGAGGCGGTAGGAAAGGTGATCGTGATGGTGGTGCCAACGTCCACCTGACTTTCCAGCTTGATGCGGGCGTTGTGGATACGGGCAATGTGCTTGACGATGGCAAGCCCAAGCCCGGTGCCGCCGGTGGCCTTGCTGCGGCTCTTATCCACCCGGTAAAAGCGCTCGAACACGCTGGCCTGTGCTTCCCGCGGGATGCCGATGCCGTTATCCGTTACGGTCAGGGAGCAGTGCCCGTCCCGGCTGCAGGCGGTAATGATTTGCACCTTGCCGCCCGGGCGGTTGTAGCGGATGGCATTGTCGCACAGGTTCTGGCACAGTTCATCCAGCAGCGCGCGGCTGCCAAGCACCGGGGCGCTCTCGCCCAAATAGGTCAGGGAGATATACGCACGGCGGGCGTTCAGTTTCTGGCGCTCCACGCACTCCTTGACAACCTCCAAAAGGTCTACCGTTTCCATCACCGGGGCGTCTCCGGTCTCGCTTACGGTATCCAGCTTGGAAAGCTGCAAAATATCGTTGACCAGCTGGATCATGCGGGTGGCCTCGCTGTGGATCTTACGGCCGAAATCCGGCACATCCTCCGGCTTTGCAATGCCGGTCTCGATCAGCTCTGCGTAGCCGGAAATGCTGGTCAGCGGGGTCTTGAGCTCGTGGCTGACGTTGGCGGTAAACTCCTGCCGCATCTTCTCGTTGTTCTCCCGCAGAATGCGGTCAGAATGGATGCTTTCCGCAAAAGGAATCAGTTCCCGGTAGGGCACGTTTTCCTGAATGTGATCCAGATCCTCGGTCATGTTCAGCACCGGCTGCACCAGAGCTTTGGTCAACAGGGCTGCCAGCACTGCAGCGGCCAGCATCAGCGCCACACAGCTCAGTACGATGGCAGGAATGGTGGCATCATAGATGGACCACACGGTCTCGGCGTCCTGTGCCACGCGCAGCACATCCCCGCCGGAAAGCCGGAGCGCATAATAATAGGTCTCGTAGCCCATGGTCTGGGAGTCGCGGATGTCCCGACCCTCGCCGTTTGCAATGGCATCGCGGATCTCCGGGCGGGTCAGATGGTTCTCCATGGGCTGGTCGGTGGCAGATTCAAACAGCACGCTGCCGTCCTGACTGATCAACGTCACGCGCAGATCATCGGTCACAAAGGAACTCAGCTGCGCGGGGTCTCCGGTCTGCTCGTACCCGGCGCGCACAAGGTCGGTCTCGCGCTCAAGCCCCGACCATGCCTGCGCCGTAAAGGCCTTATGGAACACAAAAATGCACAGCGCTGCGGTGAATACAAGCCCCAGAAAGCCCATCAGGAACAACCGGTAGCTGATCTTTTCTTCCATGCTGCGCAGCTTCATTCTTCTTCGGCCTCCTCATCGGTCAGCTTGTAGCCTACCTTGCGCACGGTGCAGATGTAACGCCCCGCATCGCCCAGCTTTTTTCGCAGGGTGCGGATGTGCATATCCACGGTACGGCTCTCCACCGAGATATCGGTGCCCCACACCACCTGCAAAATGGTCTCGCGGGTCACCACCAGACCGTTGTTTTCCAGTAGCAGCCGCAGCAGGCAGTATTCCTTGTAAGTCAGCTCCACAGGGGTGCTGTTCACTGTGACGCTGTGGCGGGCGTTGTTCAGCTGAATTTCATGGAACACCAGCACGTCCGGTCTTACCTCCGGGGCAGAGCGCCGCAGTGCCACACGCACCCGGCTGAGAAACTCCATAATGCCAAAGGGCTTTGCAATGTAATCATCCGCGCCGCAGTCCAGCCCGCGCACGGTGTCCAGTTCGCTGGATTTTGCAGTGACCATAATGATGGGCAGCTTGCGCAGGGAAGGGGTGTTGCGCAGCTTTTTCAGGATGGAAAAGCCGTCCTCGCCGGGCAGCATTACGTCTAAGATCACCAGCTCTGGCTCAGCGGCGCGCATGGCCTGCCAGAAGGGCTCTGCACTCTCAAAGCCCTGCACCTCGTAGCCGTTGGATTGCAGGGCGTACTGCTCCAGTTCGCGGATGGAAGCATCGTCCTCTACAATATAGATCATAACTCAGTTCTCCTCAGCAGTCTGTCCGTCCGGGAACAGATACCGCTCACGGTAGCGGCCCAGACGGCGGTGGAATTCTTCACTTTCCTTTGTGTCGTTGCCGTGGCGCAGGTCATTCAGGTAAGCGTGGGTGTCAAAGCTGTCCTGTGCCACCTCGATCTGCGCAACTGCCACGTTGCTGCAATGGTCGCACACACGCTCGTAGTTGGTCAGCAGATCGTCCAGCACAAAGCCGTACTCGATGGAGCAGCTGCCGGCCTGCAGGCGGGCAACGTGCCGCGCCTTGATGGCACGCACCAGCTCGTTGACCACGGCCTCCAACGGCTCAACCTTAGAAGCAAGGTGCAGATCGCTCTTGCGGAAGGCATCGGTGGTGCGGCTCAGGGTATCCTGCACCGCATCCTCCAGCACCTGCAGCTCCTCCTGTGCATCCTTGGAGAAGTGGATTTCCTTCTGGTGCATCTCCTCGGCAGATTCCAGCAGGTTAACGGAATGGTCGCTGATACGCTCAAAATCACTGATAGTGTGCAGCAGGGTGTTCACGCTCTGGCTGTCGGTATGGTTCAGCTCCCGGCCGGACAGCTTGACCAGATAAGTGCCCAGTGCGTCCTCGTACCGATCCACCCGGCACTCCTCATCCCGCACCTTCTGGGCAAGTTCATCGTTCCATTCGTGGGTCAGGCTCATGGCCTGCACCACGCCCACCCGGGCAAGCTCGGCCATTTCGGCAGTAGCGGCGCGGGCACGCTCCACAGCCACGGCGGGGGTGTTCAGCAGACGGTCATCCAGCAGAGCAAACTCCTCTTTTTCCGGGGAATCGGGAATGGTCAGGATGGCCAGCTTTTCCAGTCCGGTGGCAAAAGGCAGCAGAATGACGGTAGCCAGAATGTTGAATACCGAGTGCACGATTGCAATGCCCCAGGCCTCGATGGTGGTATTCACAAAGGCAAAGTGGCAGACGGCGTTGAGCCCATAGAATCCGAACAGGAAGATGCTTACACCGATGATGTTGAAGTACAGGTGCACCATAGCGGCCCGGCGGGCGTTCTTATTCGCACCCACCGAGGACAGCAGTGCGGTCACACAGGTACCGATGTTCTGCCCCATGATGATGGGGATGGCACTGCCATAGGTGATGACACCGGTGGCGCTCAGTGCCTGCAGGATGCCCACGCTGGCGCTGGAGCTCTGGATGATGCCGGTGACCAGTGCGCCCACCAGAACGCCCAGCAGGGGGTTGGAGAAGCGGGTGAACAGACTGGTGAACCATGCCTCGTTTTGCAGCGGCAGCACCGCGTTGGACATGGTGGTCATGCCGGTCATCAGCACGGCAAAGCCGATAAGGATAGTGCCCACGCCTTTTTTCTTCTCACTCTTACACATATACAGCAAAATGCCGATAAATGCAAGCACCGGGCTGAAAGAAGTGGGCTT
The DNA here is from genome assembly GCF_023347235.1 of Faecalibacterium sp. I4-1-79. Taxonomy (GTDB): domain Bacteria; phylum Bacillota; class Clostridia; order Oscillospirales; family Ruminococcaceae; genus Faecalibacterium; species Faecalibacterium tardum. The sequence goes on from NZ_CP094467.1 coordinate 1,598,044, forward strand.
GAGCAGCTGGATGAACAGGCTGTCGCCCTGCAAACCGGAAAGACTCAAGATCCAGCTGGTCACGGTAGTGCCTACGTTGCTGCCCATGATCACGCCAATGGCCTGATGCAGCTCCATGATGCCACTGTTGACAAAACCCACCACCATAACGGTGGTAGCGCTGGAACTCTGGATGACGGCAGTCACACACAGACCCAGAAAAAAGCCCTTGAGGGGGTTATCGGTCAGTTTGCTGAGAATTTTTTGCAGCTGGCCGCCGGCCTGCTTTTCCAGTGCCTTGCCCATGATGTCCATACCGAACAAAAACAGGGCCAGACCTCCCAGCAGCGAAAAGACATTAAAAATGGTCATAAGTGTTTTCCTCACTTTATCTTGACGTGTTTTTCTCCTGTGCTTTAAGTATAGAAAAATAATGTAAAATCTGAAATCGCCGGAATGTAAAACCCATGTAAAGTAAGAAAAATGTAAAAATCCTGTGTACGGGCTGCGATGCAGCGTCGGTTTCCCGCCGTGGGTACAAAAACAGCGCCCCGGGCGTTGTATTTGCCGCCAAATTTTATTATAATAGAAATATGAGTGCCCGCAGCACAGCGCGGCAAAAGGATACAGGAGGAACCAGGATGGGTACGTTCAATGTTTCGCTTAAAACGCTGACCGACCGCGTCAGCATGGAAGTGGTATACACCCCCCGGGCGCTGGATGAGATCAGCGTGGAGATCGCCGAGGTCAACCGCCCGGGTCTGTTTCTGGCGGGCTATTATGATTACTTTGATAAGCTCCGCTTGCAGATCATGGGTCTGGCAGAGATGAACTTTCTGTCCGGTCTGACGGCAGAAAAGCGCTATGAGGCACTGGAACAGCTGTTCCGGCAGCAGCCCCCGGCGGTCATCGTCTGCCGCAGCGAGGAGCTGGCGCCCTTCCCGGAGATGCAGGAGCTGGCGCAGAAGCACGCGGTTGCCCTGCTGCGCTCCAACGAGACAACCTGCACCCTGATGGGCAGCCTGATCAGCGTGCTGAATCTGGAGCTTGCGCCCCGCATCACCCGGCACGGTGTGCTGGTGGAGGTGTATGGCGAGGGTATCCTGATCCTTGGCGACAGCGGCATCGGAAAAAGCGAGCTGGCCATCGAGCTGGTCAAGCGCGGCCATCGTCTGGTGGCAGATGACGCCGTGGAGCTGCGCAAGGTGTCCAACCGTCAGATCATGGGTACTGCCCCGGAGAACATCCGCCACTTCATTGAGCTGCGCGGCATCGGCATCGTCAACGTGGCTCGTGTGTACGGCGTGGGTGCTGTCAAGCTGAGCGAAAGTCTGGATCTGGTGGTGCAGTTGGAGGCATGGGACCCCACCAAGAACTACCAGCGCACCGGTCTGGAAAGTGAATACTACGACATTCTGGGCGTGAGCATTCCCAGCACCAGCATCCCGGTCTCTCCCGGCCGCAATCTGGCTGTGGTGCTGGAGACCGCAGCCATTAATAACCGCCAGAAGAAGATGGGCTACAACGCAGCCAAGGAGCTGCTGATCCGGCTGGGACTGGATGACAAAATGGACTGAACCTCTCTATAAAAAGGAGCCTGACCCTATGGAACAACTCAAGCAGCTGCTGACCGCAGCAGACATTGCTTATAAAGAAAATGAGCCGCTGGCGGCGCATTGTACCTTTAAAATCGGCGGCCCGGCGCGGCTGTTCGTGCAGCCGACAGACCGGGCACAGCTTTGCCGCGCCGTTGCCTTGTGCAAGGCGCAGGGCGTTCGGTATTATTTGCTGGGCAACGGCAGCAATATCCTGTTTGCCGACGAGGGCTACAATGGCGCAGTGCTGTCTATTTCCTCCATGCAGGACGCTGTGGAGGTGCACGGAACACAACTCACCGCCGGAGCGGGCGTGCGGCTCTCGGCGCTGTGCAAAACGGCGCTGGAACATGGCCTGACCGGGTTGGAATTCGCCTACGGCATCCCCGGCACGGTGGGCGGCGCGGTCTACATGAACGCCGGTGCTTACGGCGGTGAGATGAAGGACGTGCTGACCACAGTGCAGTACCTTACCGCCGAAGGCGAAATAAAAGAGGCTGCGGCAGCAGAACTTGATCTGCGCTACCGCCACAGCATTTTTGAAGAAAACGGCGGCTGCATCCTCTCGGCGCAGTTTGCCCTGACTCCGGGCGAGCCGGAAGCCATCCGCACCAAAATGGACGAACTGATGGCAAAGCGGCTGGACAAGCAGCCGCTGGATAAGCCCAGCGCCGGCAGCACTTTCAAGCGCCCGGTGGGTGCTTTTGCCGCTGCCCTCATTGACCAGTGCGGTCTGCGGGGCTACCGGCACGGCGGTGCCGCCGTCAGCGAGAAGCACTGCGGTTTTGTGGTAAATCTTGGCGGTGCCACCTGTGCCGATGTGCTGGCGCTGTGCGAGGAAGTACGCGCCATCGTAAAAGAAAAGACCGGCTATGATCTGGAAAAAGAGATCCGCGTAGTCCGCTGAACTGCGGGAATAGAGGGAGTGTGGAATACAGATGGAGCTATTGATCGTCAGCGGACTTTCCGGTGCGGGAAAGTCTGTGGCTATGAATGCGCTGGAGGATATCGGATTTTTCTGCATCGATAACGTCCCGGCGGGGCTGCTGCCCAGCATTACGGCGTTTTCCAAGGCTGGCGACAACCAGCTGGAGCGGGTGGCGCTTTCCATGGACGTGCGCGGCTGCCGCAGCAGGGAGCAAATTGAGACGGCCTTGCAGCAGCTGGACGAGCAGAAAACACCCTATAAGATCCTGTTTCTGGATGCACCGGACGATGTGCTGATGCGCCGTTACAGCGAGACCCGCCGCCGCCACCCCATCAGCATTGCAGAGGGCATCTCCACCCGGGATGCCTTTTTGAAGGAGCGGCAGATCTTACAGCCTTTGAAAGACCGCGCAGACTATACCATCAACACCGGTCTGCTCTCTACCTCCCAGAATAAAGAGCGCATCTGCGATCTCTTTCTAAAAAACGGCGGGGCAAAAAATGCCATGCGGCTCACCGTCATGTCCTTCGGGTTCAAGTTTGGTCTGCCGCCGGAGGCCGATCTTGTGCTGGATGTGCGCTGCCTGCCAAACCCCTTCTATGTGCCGGAACTGAAGCACAAGACCGGACTGGATCAGGAAGTGGTGGATTTTGTCATGAGTCATCACGAAGCACAGGAGCTGCTGCACCGGTACGAGAACTTTTTGCAGTACGCCCTGCCGCTTTATGTCAAGGAAGGCAAAAGCCAGCTGACCATCGCGGTGGGCTGCACGGGCGGCAAGCACCGCTCCATCACATTCGCACGCAAGCTTGCGGAATACTGCACCTCTCTGGGCTACGAGCCCGGGGTGCAGCACCGGGATGCCGTGCGCTGAAAACAGAGGAAATACTATGAGTTTTGCATCCAGTGCGCGGGAGGAGATCGCGCAGCGCAGCCCCACCAAGGAATGCTGTGTGCGTGCAGCCGCCTATGGCATTGCCTGCTTTGCCAAATACTTTGATGCCTGCGGCCTTGTGCTGCAAACCGAGCAACCCCATACGGTGCAGCTGGCGCAGCAGCTGTTCGCCCGCTGCGGCATCCGGGGCGAGATATTGGAAAAGCCACGCGCCAGCGGTGTGCTGTACGAGTTCAATATCCGCGATGCGGAGCAGGTTGCCCGCCTGCACGAGCTGTTCGGCACCACCGGCAGGGAGACCAGCTTGCAGATCGACCCCGGGCTTATCCGCTGCCAGACCTGCGTCAGCGCCTATATCGCCATGGCCTTTTTGTGCAGCGGCACGGTCACCGACCCGCAAAAGGAATATAATCTGGAATTTCTCACCTCCCGGACGAACCTCGCCCGGGATTTTGAAGCGCTGCTGGCCGAGCACGAGTTTGCGCCCCACCGCACCCGCCGCAACGGCGTGAACCTGATCTACGTCAAGACCGGTGCCAATGTGGAGCGTTTGCTCCGCTTTATGGGCGCTGCGGATGCAGCAACACAGATCAGCGTACTCAAGGCGTTCAAGCAGGTGCGCAACCAGACCAACCGGCAGACCAACTGCGATACCGCAAACCTTGGCAAAACCGCGCGGGCGAACGCCCAGACCCTGAAAGCCATCCGCTATTTGCAGGAGCAGCACGCACTGGAGACTTTGCCGGAGGTATTGCAGCAGGCAGCAGCCAAGCGCCTGCAATACCCGGATCTTTCGCTTACCGCGCTGTGTGGCTGCTTTGACCCGGCTGTGAGCAAATCTGGCTTATCGCACCGGATGAAAAAGCTGGAGGCACTGGCAGAGAATCTCCGCCAGCGCCAGCAGGAGGGACAGGAGGCAGTACAATGAGTGAACCCACCGCAAATACCCGTCCCTTTGCCCACCTGCATATCCATACGGAATACAGCCTACTGGACGGTGCTTGCCGCATCGACCAGCTGATGGAGCGGGTGAAGGAGTGTGGACAGACCGCCATTGCCTGCACCGACCACGGCGTGATGTACGGCTGCGTGCAGTTTTATAAAGCGGCCAAAAAGGCGGGCATCAAGCCCATCATCGGGTGCGAAGTCTATGTTGCCACCCGTACCCGCTTTGATAAGGTAAATAAAATCGACGGCAACAACCACCTGATTCTGCTGTGCAAAAACGAGACCGGTTATAAGAACCTGATCAAAATGGTCTCTGCCGGTTTTGTGGAGGGCTTTTATTCCAAGCCCCGTGTGGATAAGCAGCTTTTGGAGCAATACCACGAGGGACTGATCTGCCTTTCGGCCTGTCTGGCGGGCGAGATCCCGCAGGCCATTCTGGCAGGGGACTATGAGCGCGCAAAGGCGACTGCGCTGTGGTACCGGGACCTGTTCGGTGCAGAGAATTACTACATCGAATTGCAGGATCACGGCCTGAAGGAGGATACTACCGTTCTGCCGCAGCTTATCAAGCTTTCGCGCGAGACCGGCATCCCCATGGCAGCCACCAACGACGCCCATTATCTGCGCAAAGAGGACGCCAAGATGCAGAGCATCCTGCTGTGCATCCAGACCGGCAAGACCATTCAGGATGCCGACCGCATGGAGTTCCAGACCGATGAATTCTACGTCAAGACCACCGACGAGATGTACGAGCTGTTCTCCATGGTGCCGGAAGCCTGTGCCAATACGGCTAAGATCGCCGAGCAGTGCAATTTTGACTTTGAGTTCGGCCACACCAAAATCCCTTATTACAAGGCCCCGGACGGCATGGACAATCAGGCCTACTTTGAAAAGCTCTGCTGGGACGGCTTGGAGCGCCGCTATGGCCCGGACGTGCCGCAGGCCAACATCGACCGCCTGAAATACGAGATCGGCGTGGTCAAGACGATGGGTTATACCAACTACTACCTCATCGTGTGGGACTATATCAATTTTGCAAAAAGTCAGGGTATCCCGGTGGGGCCGGGACGCGGCTCCGGTGCGGGCAGTATTGCTGCCTACTGTGTGGGCATCACGGATATCGACCCCATCCGCTATAATCTGATCTTCGAGCGCTTTTTGAACCCCGAGCGCGTCAGTATGCCGGATTTCGATGTGGACTTCTGCTACGAGCGCCGACAGGAGGTCATCGACTACGTCAACCGCAAATACGGTGCGGATCATGTGGCGCAGATCGTTACCTTTGGTACCATGGCCGCCCGCAATGCCATCCGGGATGTGGGGCGCGTGATGGGCATCCCGTACCAGCAGGTGGACGTGGTAGCAAAGCTTGTGCCCATGGAGCTGAAAATGACCCTCAAGCGGGCGTTGGAGGTTTCCAGCGAGCTGAAAAAGCTCTACGATACCGACCCGCAGGTGACCGAGCTCATCGACACCGCACTGAAGGTGGAGGGTATGCCCCGGCACGCCTCCACCCATGCGGCGGGCGTGGTCATTACGCCGGAGCCGACGGATTATTATCTGCCGCTTGCCACCAACGACGGCCTGCCGGTGACCCAGTTCAATATGACCGAGATCGAAGAACTGGGTCTTTTGAAGATGGACTTTCTGGGTTTGCGCACCCTGACCGTCATCCGGGATGCGGAGGTTGCAGTGCAAAAGCAGCACCCGGAGTTCTCCATCCGTGATCTGGACTATGACGACCCGGATACCTATAAGATGTTGGGTCAGGGCGATACCGAGGGCGTGTTCCAGCTGGAATCCTCCGGCATGAAGCAGGTGCTTGTGGGCTTGCAGCCCCAGAACCTTGAAGATGTCATCGCTCTGATCAGCCTGTACCGCCCGGGCCCCATGGACTCCATTCCTACCTATCTGCGCAACCGGCACGAGCCGGACAAGATCAGCTACAAGACCCCGCAGCTGGCGCATATTCTGGATGTGACCAACGGCTGCATCGTCTATCAGGAGCAGGTCATGCAGATCTTCCGGGAGCTGGCAGGCTTCTCCTTCGGGCAGGCAGATAACGTCCGCCGCGCCATGAGCAAAAAGAAGCACGCCGTCATGGAAGCCGAGCGGGAACATTTTGTGCACGGCTGCACCGAGCCCGGTCACGAATGCCCGGGCTGTGTTGCCAATGGCATCCCGGAGCAGGTAGCAAACCAGATCTACGACGAAATGTCCAGCTTTGCGTCCTACGCCTTCAACAAGAGCCATGCGGCCTGCTACGCTTATGTGGCATTCCAGACGGCTTATCTCAAGTGCCATTACCCCAGCCAGTTCATGGCAGCACTGCTCACCAGCGTGCTGGATAATACGGATAAGGTCATTGAGTATTCCGGCGAGTGCGCTCGTCTGGGCATCAAGGTGCTGCCGCCGGACGTGAACATCTCTAACGGCGGCTTTACCGCCGATGATAACGGTCAGATCCGTTTTGGCCTGAACGCCGTGAAAAACGTAGGCCGCAACCTCATCGAGAACGCAGTCACCGAGCGTAAGGAAAAGCCCTACACAAGCCTTTATGATTTCTGCAAGCGGATGCACGGCAGCGAGCTGAACCGCCGCGCGGTGGAAAGCCTGATCAAAGCCGGTGCCTTTGACTGCTTTGGCTCTAACCGCCACAGCATGGTGGAAGCGGTAGAGGGCATTCTCAAGAGCATCGAGACCGACTCCCGCCGCAATCTGGAGGGGCAGCTGGATCTGTTCTCCGTAATGAGCGGGGAAGTGCAGCAAGGCCCGCAGGAGGATGCCTACGAGATCCGTCCCTTGGCAGAGTACACTCCTGCCGAGCTGTTGCAACAGGAAAAAGAGGTCAGCGGCCTGTACCTGTCCGGCCATCCGCTGGACGCTTACCGGGAAAAATCTGCCCGCATCGGCTCCCACACCATCAAAGACCTCACCGGCGAGGATGCCCATGTGCAGGACGGCGAAAAGGTGCGCATTGTGTGTGCGGTGGTCAAAAACCGCATGATGACGACCAAATCCAACAGCATGATGGCCTTTACCAGTGTGGAGGATCTGACCGGCACCATGGAGGTGATCGTGTTCCCCAAGGTGCTGGACAGGTTCCGGGATGCTATTCAGGAAAACGCTGTTGTGGTCATCGATGGTCGGCTTTCCGTGCGGGAGGATGAAGCCTCCAAACTGCTGGCAGACAGCATTCTGCCCATCGACAGCTACGACCCGACTCGCTTGGACAAAGGCCGCCCGGACCCTGTCAAAACAGCTGCCCGGCGGGTATTCATTCGTCTGCCGTCCCGCAGCTGCCCCCAGTACGATAAAGTGGTGAACCTGCTGGAAATCTTTGACGGTGATATCCCGGTGATCCTGTATCTGGAGGACACCAAGCAGAAGCTGGCCGCACCGCGCCGGCTGTACACTTCTGGGCATCCGCTCTTCTTCAAAGAACTGGAGCGGCTGCTGGGCGCAGAAAACATTGCAACAAAATGACATATTTGTGCACGAATGGCACCGCATGGGACGATTTTAAATTTTCCAAGTGGCACAAAGCGCAAAAATAACACGATATATCGCTACTATTTTACACTGCATGGAATTGCATAAAGTCTCAAAACCCTATTGAAATTTGTCTGGATGGTGTGCTATAATCAATAAAGGCGAATCAAAGCTGTTGCAAAGCAACAAGCCTGTTTCGGGAAGAAAAGGTTACAGGCAAAAGGGTAAATGAAGAACTGAACTGTAAATTGGAGGGAATCTCTCGTATGGAAAAGCAAATCAAAACGATTGGCGTGCTTACAAGCGGTGGTGATGCTCCCGGCATGAACGCTGCTGTGCGCGCTGTGGTACGCACCGGCCTGCATAAGGGCTTCCGTATGATCGGCATTCAGCGCGGCTATAACGGCCTGCTGAACGGCGAGTGCTTTGAAATGAACCTGCGCAGCGTTTCTAACATCATCTCTGCTGGCGGCACTATTCTGTATACGGCACGCTGCCTGGAGTTCAAGACCAAGGAAGGTCAGGATAAGGGCGCTGAAAAGTGCCGCGAGCTGGGCATTGATGCGCTGGTCGTTATCGGCGGCGACGGCTCCTACCGCGGTGCCCGTGCACTGGCACACCGCGGCATCCCCATGATCGGCCTGCCCGGCACCATTGATAACGATATCGGCTGCACCGATTACACCATCGGCTACGATACCGCCATGAACACCGCGCTGGAAATGATCGATAAACTGCGCGACACCACCCAGAGCCACGACCGCTGCAGTGTGGTCGAGGTCATGGGCCGCAACGCCGGTTATATTGCGCTAAACGTTGCTATCGCCTCCGGCGCTATGGCTGTGCTGCTGCCCGAGAAGGAATTCGATATGCAGCGCGACATTCTGGATAAGATCGCCGAGACCCAAAAGACCGGCAAGCGTCACTTTATCATCATCGTGGCCGAGGGCGTGGGTCATGCACAGGAAATCGCCAACGAGATCCAGGCACGCACCGGTATCGATTCCCGCGCAACCATTCTGGGTCATGTGCAGCGCGGTGGTTCTCCCACCCTGCGCGACCGCGTGAATGCTTCTGCCATGGGCTATCAGGCAGTTTGCCTGCTGGAGCAGGGCAAGTATAACCGCATCGTCGGCATGAAGGGCGAGAAGTTGGTGGACTACCCCGTGGACGAGGCTTTGGAAATGACCAAGAGCCTTGACCCCGTGCTGGTGGACGTGTGCAACACTATTTCCATCTGATCAATAACATCAAAGGCAAGAGCCATCCTCTCAGGGTTTCTGAGCGGATGGCTTTTTTGCTGCCGATTTTTTCAGAGATGACGTATTATAAGTAAAAACCAACAACTTTTTGTTTACAAACGCCTCCGATTCAGTTATACTGAGAAAAACGGAGGTGCTGCCATGAAATACAGCTGGATCGACACGGAACTTCTGCAAAAGCCTGGCGTTACCAAAGACTTACAGGCAGAGTGGAACTGGATAAGGTATCACATCGGCGGCAAAATGTTTGCAGCCGTCTGTCTGGATGATGCCACGGGAAAGCCGGTGTATATCACCTGCAAGCTGGACCCCGCCGAGGGCGATTTTCTGCGCCGACAGTATGAGGATATCATTCCGGGCTACTATATGAATAAGGTGCATTGGAACTCCGTAAAAGCAGATGGAAACGTGCCGGATGCACTGCTGCGGGAGATGCTGGAAAAATCTTATCGGCTGGTGCTGGGCGGCTTTAGCAAAAAGAAACAGCGCGCGCTGCTGGAAGGAGAAAAGAAGGATGCCATTTGACTACAAGAAAGAATATAAAGAGTTCTATCTCCCGCCGAAGAAACCGCAGATTCTCACCGTCCCTGCGATGAATTTTGTGGCGGTGCAGGGCAAAGGTGACCCCAACGACCCGGCAGGGGAATACAAGGCAGCGCTGGAGTTGCTATACGGCATTGCATTTACTATCAAAATGAGCTATAAGGGCAGCCATAAAATGGACGGCTATTTTGAATATGTCGTTCCGCCGCTGGAGGGACTGTGGCATCAGCCCGGTGCAGAGGGCGTGGATTTTTCCAACAAGGAGACCTTTATCTGGACCTCCATGATTCGTCTGCCGGAATTTGTCACTCGTGCCGAATTTGACTGGGCAGTGCAGGAAGCTACGGCCAAAAAGAAAAAGAACTTTTCTAAGGTGGAATTTTTCACCTACGATGAAGGCTTGTGCGTACAATGTATGCACATCGGCTCCTATGACACCGAACCGGAGACCCTGCGGCAGCTGGATGCGTTTGCAGCGGAGCAGGGATATTGCCCGGATTTTTCAGACACGCGCTTCCATCACGAGATCTATCTGGGAGACCCGCGCCGCACCGCGCCGGAGAAGCTGAAGACCGTGCTGCGACATCCGATTCGCAGAATGAAATGACAGAAAACTTCACAAAAACTGTCGCTTTTTGTTGTGAGATGTGCTATACTAAAATTATCTGTAAAACACACTTAAAAATGGAGGAAAACATCATGCAGCATGAAACTGTCATCGTGCTGGACTTTGGCGGACAGTACAATCAGCTGATTGCCCGCCGCGTCCGAGAAAATAATGTCTACTGCGAGATCTATTCCTATAAAACCGATCTTTCGGTCATCAAGGCCAAGAATCCCAAGGGCATTATCTTCACCGGCGGCCCCAACAGCGTTTATCTGGAGGATTCTCCCACCATCGACCCCGAGATCTTCAGCTGGGGCGTGCCTGTGCTGGGCATCTGCTACGGCAGCCAGCTGATGATGCACCTGCTGGGCGGTCATGTCTGCCGCGCTCCCGAGCGTGAGTACGGCAAGACCGAGGTGTTTGTGAACACCGAGAGCAAGCTGTTCACCGATGTGCAGCCTTCTACCATCTGCTGGATGAGCCACAATGACTACATCGAGCAGGCGGCTCCCGGCTTCCAGATCACTGCCCACACCGCAAACTGCCCTGTGGCAGCCGTTGAAAATGCCGAAAAGGGTCTGTACGCCGTACAGTTCCACCCGGAGGTGCTGCACACCGCCGAGGGCAAGAAGATGCTGCGCAACTTTGTGTACAACGTCTGCGGCTGCTCCGGCGACTGGAAGATGGATTCCTTTGTAGAGAACAACATCAAGGCGCTGCGGGAGCGCATCGGCGAGGGCAAGGTGCTGTGCGCTCTGTCCGGCGGCGTGGATTCCTCCGTGCTGGCCGCTATGCTGGCTAAGGCCATCGGCAAGCAGCTGACCTGTGTGTTCGTGGATCACGGCCTGCTGCGCAAGAACGAAAAGGAAGAGGTTTGCTCTGTCTTTGGCCCGGGCAACGCCAACGGCTTCGACATCAACTTCATCTGTGTGGATGCCCGCGACCGCTACTTCAGCAAGCTGAAGGGCGTCACCGAGCCGGAACGCAAGCGCAAGATCATCGGCGAAGAGTTCATCCGCGTGTTCGAGGAAGAAGCCAAGAAGATCGGCAAGGTAGACTTCCTTGCACAGGGCACCATCTACCCCGACGTGGTGGAGAGCGGTCTGGGCGGCGAGTCCACCGTGATCAAGAGCCACCACAATGTGGGCGGTCTGCCTGATACCGTGGACTTCAAGGAGCTGGTAGAGCCTCTGCGCAACCTGTTTAAGGACGAAGTCCGTCAAGCCGGCCGCGAGCTGGGTCTGCCCGAGTATCTGGTCAGCCGTCAGCCGTTCCCCGGCCCCGGTCTGGGCATCCGTATCATCGGCGAGGTGACCCCCGAGAAGGTCACTATCGTACAGGACGCTGACGCCATCTGGCGCGAGGAGATCGCCAAGGCCGGTCTGGATAAGGAGATCAGCCAGTATTACGCAGCTTTGACTAATATGCACAGCGTTGGCGTTATGGGCGACGAGCGTACCTACGATTACGCCGTTGCGCTGCGTGCTGTGACCACCACCGACTTCATGACTGCAGAAAGCTACGATATGCCGTGGGATGTTCTGGGCACTGTCACCAGCCGCATCGTCAACGAAGTCAAGCACGTCAATCGCGTGTTCTACGATTGCACCGGTAAGCCGCCTGCAACGATTGAGCTCGAATAATGGAATACGAGAAAATAAAACGTGTCTACGACTGAAAAATGATGAATTTCGGAAGAATGACATCACTTTGACATCACCTGCGGCAAAAAGCACCTGCTGGACGCGCCGGGAAATGGTAGTACGGTTTATTATCGAAGAATAATTTGAAAGCCCCGGAAAGTAACGAGAAATCGAAACTTTCCGGGGCTTTTTTGACATCGTGACATCACAAAACGGGCCGTGACATCACCTGTTTTCGGCCTAGCCGAGTGACATCAAATCAGAGTCATCGTTGTTAGAAGTGGGGGAGCCGATGGCCTCCAGCTTCGACACAAGCTCCTGCTGCTTGTTAGGGTACAAATGGGCATAGGTCCGCATGACGACGGGAACAGTATCGCCGATTCGCTTGGCCACCAGAACAATAGAGTACCCAAGTTCGATACAGAGAGAAACGTGGCTGTGCCGAAGATCATGGACGCGAATGTCTGGCAGATAGGTTAGCTGGGTGCAGCGGGTCAGTTCCTTGTTGAGCGCTGTGCACGTCATGTAGAATACGCGGTCGTCCGGGGTCAGCCCGTAGAGCCGGGAACAGTAGGTGCGGAACTCTTCGGCCAACCAATGCGGAATAGGCACATTGCGGTTTCCGCCTTTCTTGCTGTTCTTAGTGGGGCCGAAGATGTCCTGCCCCTTTTTTCTGTGGTAGGTCTTGTAGATGCGCAACTGGTCATCATCGGTCAGGTCTTTGGGCAACAGCGCCAGCATCTCGCCCTCGCGGCATCCCGTCCAGAACAGAATATCAAATGCCAGAAGATAGGCCTCGTTGCGGAATTCTTTCCGCAAAAGCTCGTACTGGTCTTTCGTTATGATAAGCATTTCTCCGGCGACAGAGGAACCCATGTAGCCAGCAGCATCGCACGGATTGAAACGCAGGCCGTAGAATGTCTGGGCATAATTAAAGAGGGCGGTCAACTGTGCGTGGATGGTGTAGAGATATGTTTCCGAATATGGGAGGCCAGTGGCTTCGCCCATCTCTTTTACTCGCTGTTGCCAATCTCGAATATCAAGAGCGGTGATCTCATTCATTTTCCGGTTTCCGAGAAGCGGAACGATTTTGGTGTCAAAAACATTTCGCTTGGTGTCCATTGTGGTGTCGCGGACATGGTGCTCCCGGTCATTGAAGTACAGCTCCACAAAGCTGGCAAGAGTCATGTCACAGCTCTTGGCTTTTTGCAAATGGAATTCTCGCTCCCACTCTTGCGCTTCACGTTTGGTTTTGAAGCCGCGCTTACGCTTCTGCTTTCGTTTCCCGGTGAAATCAGCGTAGCGAAACTGGCAGTACCATGTGCCTGTTTTTTCGTCCTTATAGCAGGGCATTAGAATATACCTCCTGACGTGTTTAGAAATCCCCGACCATTTTTATAATGGCCGGGGTCTTTTTTTATTGGGGGAGAATAGATTTGAATTGCTCAACATTGTCTGCATTGCTGAGCAAGAAAAGAACATCCAACCCGGTATCGGAACTAATTCGCAACTTTCCAAATTCACAAATAAGACAAGGCATATTGTGTTTATAGCGCCTGTCTGGAGAGCCATCAGAATTTACATTAAGCCATGTGTTGCCGACTACTTTACTATCCGCAGGCAGATGCGCTTCATCGGTGACATAGTTAGTAGAATCAACTTCAAATGACACTTCAGCAATATCGTAGGCACTAATATTTTTGTTGTGAATATAGAATATCTTGTCAGGAAAAATATAGAACGATTCTCGCTGATTTAATGCCACGGAGAATACGGGAACATTTGTCCGAAGATAGTAGGGAAGATTAGGCATTCCGAGTACCTTTTCCTCAGAAATGGTTTTCTCTGCGCCGCCATGCTCTCTTGCGTTACTATTGGTATATGTTTCAGGCACATAGTAAACGGTATCGCAAGCAAATAATTTTCGCCATGCAGTGTACCATTCTTCATAGGCCGCGCGCTGTTCGTCGGTGAAATCATATTCCAACTTTACAGGTGCGACGTAATGAACATAGAAAAATACGGCAAAAGAAAAAATGGTAAGGAAGAGCCGTTGGGGAGTGTGAAGAACAATAAAGGCGAGTAAACCAATGGAGCCAATTATGAGAGAGGCTTTATTGAGAAAACGTGTTCGACGAATCTTCTTCATAAGGGCCTTGAAATCAGAATCTTTATAGTTCTCACGGTCAACAGACTGAATAACTTCGGTATCAATATAAGGGGATTCTTTTGCTGTGTTTCGTCGTGCAGATTTATGCAGGGATTCCTCTGTCGAGTAACTCAATCCGGTTCCGGGGATGGACGCTGTTTGTCTGATTTTTCCGTTGGCCGTTTTGGTGATTCGGTATCCGGGAACGCCCCACGAATACCCAATTCCGCTTCCTGAAATATTGATGCGGAAGCCGCCGCCAAGACGAATACTTTTTCTGTATCTGAATCCCATAACCTCACAACCCTTTCTGTTATTTATTCACGGATTTCGGTAGATGGCTGGAATCTGCTTGTAAGCTGTCTTACTCTTTCCAATGGCGTGCTTGCGCCGGGAAGGAGTGAGAAGATGCCTGCATCGGATGAGCGCTCCAGACATGGAAATGTGCTTGATGATGTTCTTCGGGAAGAAATCAAGGATTTAACCCCGGAACAGGTCAAGCGGGTGCTTGAGTACATCGAAACGCTGAAACAGCAGTAACGAGCACCGATGGCGCGGACAGGCCCTCTTTGGGAGCCTGTCCTTTTTGTTATTCGCGCAGGAATTTGACGAAGCGGACGTACTCTATTACCTTTCGCATTTCATCATCTGTCAGATCGTGCGTGGAGTCCATGAGCCGCCTCTGCAAAGCGGAAAGATTCGACTCCGGGAAATCTACCTCCCCCCGGAGATAGGCTTCAGACACGCCATAGCGGGCGGCAATAGTGGCGATGTCCGAAGCGGTAGGAACAGATTTTCCCGCTTGCCAGCTCGCAACAAGGGTTCTGCTTTTCCCGCACAGGCGCGACATAAAAGCGCCCGATGAACCGTAATGTTCCATCAAATCGACAATGCGTTGGACAGTAATCGTCATCCTTTTTACCAGCTTTCTTTCTGAAATCTTGTGTAATACGCTGAAATCCAACACTTGTTGGATTTGCGGTCTTGTCGTCTAACAGGTGTTGGATTATTATATAATCACAGTCAAACATTTGTTGGACTGCATGAGCAACAACGGAGGTCGAAAAAATATGAAAATGGTAACGTACAAAGTGCTCAGCAAAGCAATGCGGGAGCTGACAGGGCAAGTCGCAGAGCTGGATGAAGCCATTGAAATCCGCTTGGTGTTTGGCGAAAAAGTTAAAATCACCATTTCGATGGACTGGGCAACAATGGATGCAGCACGGGCCGCAGAACTCGCTGAGCATCTGGCAAAGGCAGCGGAGCTCGTGAACAACTTCAAGTACGCTGGTTATACGATTGTTAGATAAGGGGAATGGCCATGAAGTATTCAGACATCAACAAGATGTTCACGACAGAGGTGAACAAGTATTTGGAGCAGGGGTATCGCTTCAACACCGCAAGCATGAATGGGAGTCAAGGTGAACTGGCCAAGGTCGATTTGACCAACGGAACTGAAATCATCCGCATTGTGGCCCGCACTTTTTCCAAGGAGTGGGATAAGCAGGGCGTCGAGCTGTTCGTTGGCCGCGTGGCCGAGAAAGAGGGCATTCGGCCAGATGTGGCCTATTGCGTCAACACGATTTGGAACGGACGCTTGGAACAAGTCAGCAGCCAGCGGTTCTACGAGGTGAGCGGCTACGGAGATTCCGACAAGTTCTATGGGACGGAAGCGGACGCCGAAGCGGTCAGCAAAGTCCGTATGAGCCGCTATGCGCAGAGGCCGAGCCGCAAGGCTGAGGACATGACCAACGCTGAAACCATCAAAATTGCGGTGCGGTTCATTCGCCGGAAGCTTGGCATCAAGAATGTGGACAAGAAGCGCATTGAAGTGTTCCGCACGCCTGACCATCGGCACATCATCAATTATCGCGGCAAAGCATATCAGCTAAACAACAAGGAGGTTTGACTATGTATTGCAACAAGTTTTTCAGAACCGAAGAGGAGGCCAAGGCTTTCAAGAAGTCTCACGGCGGGGCGCTGTACAAGAACATCAAGGGGAGTCACACTCGGCAATCGTACCGGGTAGAAGCGATGATGGCCGTGCAGGGCGGCTGGCTCCGCAGCGCAGAGGTAGATTCGTACCCGTTCTGTGTTGCATGGAATGGTGAGCCGCTGTCGGCCGGAAAGGAGATTTGAACCATGAAAGCGCTGAAGATTGAGCCGGGAAAGGCCCCGGAACGCATTGATATTCACAACGAGCTTGCAACCCTGCAAGACGCCGTGGGCGGCTACATTCAGGTGGTCTACCCGGACCCGCACCGCCCGGTGGGTTTGGTCTGCAACGAAGAGGGCAAGTACATGGGCCTCAAACCGAACCGGGCCCTGTACAGGGACGGCAAGCCTTACGACATCATTGTTGGCACGTTCTTCGTGGTGGGAGTCGATGAAGAGGACTTCACGGATCTGCGAGAAGAAGATGCAGCATATTTTGAGAAGCTGTTCCATTCGCCGGAGAAGTTTAAGTACTTCGCAGGGCGGCTGGTCATCTCCAAGGTGGTTTCTGGCGGGGCTTAATGGCCCCGCTTTTTTCGAGAAGCATGCGAAAACAAGCAAAACAACCAAATGCTTGATTTGATAAGCAAAACAAACAAAACAAGCTGTTAATGTAAATGTTAATGTTAATGATTATGTATGAAGACTATCGTCTTCATCACGCGCGGGCGCGCGCGTTATATAGCCGACGACGACGAATCCAACTGATGAAGAACGGGGTCGTCCGTGCGGCCAAGCAGGTAGTCAACAGAGCAGGAGAGCGCATCGGCAATCTGGGCAAATGCAAGGTATGAGATTTCTTGCCCCTTAGCCATATGAGACACCGTGTTGATGCCCATATCTAAGCCGGACAGCAGATCACCGAGCTTTATTCCTTGCTGGCGACTGCGCTCTTTGATGCGTTTTGCAATTTTTTGCGCATCGTACACAAAAACACCTCCTTAAACTGTGCAAAGTAACAAATTCACCGGAAAAAGTGATTTGCGTCTTGAAAATCACCGGATAGAGTGATTATAATATATCTAACAAATGATTCAAACATCTGTTAGATAGAAAGGACAACGCTATGAGACTTCTTGTTGAGTACACCTCGCATGGCCGCGGCCCGGCAGCGCCGCAGACCTACACCACCACGCTGGACATTGTGGACGATGTGGCGGAGCGGCTGTTAAAAGCCAAGACGCCGTACACGTTCCGGGAGCGGAAGCGCTGCACACGGGAAGCTCTGATTCTTGCGTTCCTGATTTACGACATCGAGAACCTGCAGGAACGGAGCTTCGGAGACAACGACCAGATTTTGAGCATCCGGCGGGATAGCAGGAGCTGAGGGAGGACCACATGGTGAAGTTTGTAGCGCCCATGGCTACATGGGAAATCGTGGGCGGCGACCTGCCACCTGTCCGAGTTCGAGCCCGGACGTTCGATGAAGCACTTGCAAAGGCAAGGCTTCGTGATTCCGGCTATTGTGCCGGATGGGTCGTTGAGGAGGTCTGAACCATGGAAATCAAAAACGTGCACTGCGAGAAGCAAGCGCTGGAACTCTTCAGGATGATGCCGGACAACAAGAAGTCGTCTCTCCACAATGCGTTGAGCAGAAACCTTGAGTTTACAACTTCTTGGGGACTGGAACTTGGCGAACTCCGTGCTTATGAGAACGGTGTTTACATCACTCTCCAAGGTACCCGCTGCAGCTTTTCCGTGTATGCAGAGTTGGTGAACGGAAAGCCTGTTTTCAAGCGCAAGCCCCCTGAAAGCAAGCTCAGCCTGAAATTCAGAAGCGGCCTGCTGTTCGATGCTGGAGACTTCAACGAATTCTAAACAATATTGGAGGACAAGACAATGTTTAAGATCACCGACGCCGAGAAGCTGAGAGACGCTTACACCCTGCTGGCATTCATCCGGGACGACGCCACCGCCGAACAGAAGTCCGGCATGGCCGCATTTATAGCCAACATCAAGAAGGAGATCCGGGCCTACAACAACCGCCCCGTTTCCAATGTGCGCATTATCAGTGCCGACTATGACGGCCGTCTGGAGCTTGTTCAGCTGCCCGATAAGCTGGACGAGGCGCACGAGATGGACGCTACCAACTGGTTTCTTAACCATCATTATTTGAAGAGTTACAACAGCCCCTATGACTGCACAGGGCAGGAGTTCACGAATTGGTTCTATCTGTTCCGGCGGCGCGGTCACTGGTTCGCATATCATTCGGTCAGCTTTGACGTTTAATCAAATTGGAGGTCTGAACGATGAAAAAGATTGCAAACAAGTCCATTCCACTTTTTCAGCTGGAAGAGAGCCATTTGGAGAGCAAGTACCGCAGCGAGGGCTTCACGTATATGATCGTCAACGGCTATGAAGTCCGCTGGCCGAGGTGGGAGAACTTCGTGGCTGCGCTTGAAGATCGTACAGCGGAGTTCTTTCTCCCCGGTGGGACATGGGAGACACTGGGCGATGAAAGACCAGACTACTAAGACCCCGCCTGATGATGGCCGCCGGTATCGGCCGAAACCATTTTCGTGGCATCACGAAGATGGTCGCGGGAACCAACACCGCAAACCAAGGAAAGGAAGATTCACATGAAGTATGAGATCTACCAGCTGAAAGAGGACACCATGGAGCAGGTAAAACTGCGATTCATGGCGTCCGATCAGGCCGCAGCGCTGGGCGGCATCCATCGGGAGAACTACCGTCTGGTGTACGAGGGTAATGTGGAAACCCGAAAGGATGCACAGCAGACGCTTGATGGCCTGTTCCGCAGATTCAACATAGACAGGCCCACAGGCTTCGAGGGCCACAGCTTGAGCGTGTCGGACATCATTTACCTCGCCGATGGGGAATCCTCCGGCTGGTGGTTCTGCGATGCTTACGGTTGGAAGCTGCTGAGCGGAGAAG
The DNA here is from genome assembly GCF_023347235.1 of Faecalibacterium sp. I4-1-79. Classification (GTDB taxonomy): domain Bacteria; phylum Bacillota; class Clostridia; order Oscillospirales; family Ruminococcaceae; genus Faecalibacterium; species Faecalibacterium tardum. The sequence continues at coordinate 1,616,975 of NZ_CP094467.1, forward strand.
AATGGGGGCAGACCTGATGCGCCACTACACAAAAGCGGAGTGGGGCAAGATCCCGGAGGCCTACAAGGGCCGCTGGGAGCCGACGCCGTTCAACCTTGAGCGGGTGAAGAGCGGGGAGCTTCCGGCAGAGTACATCGGCAAACGGAACACCATCGTCAATGACGAGCATCACGGCACGGTGCTTATCACCGAGGGCGCGCACTTCGTAATCGACGAATGAACACAATCGCTCAAAGAGGCAATTTAAGCCGCTTTTTGTATCAAACGGCAAATTCCTTGCGGAAGAATCAAAAACGCAAAATAGAGCCATCTGAGCGGCTCTGAGAACTATTTCCGCTGACTCAGAATGAATTGGAGATAATCTGTAACCTTTTGGCGTTCATCATCTGTCAGATTCATCCGCTGTACGGCGGGGTCAACGGTGCGCCCCATGAGGAAGTCCATAGAGCAGTCAAGATAGTCGGCAATACGCGCCAGACTGTCGGCGGAGATTTTTTTACCAAGTCGAAGATTGGAAAGCGTCCCCTTGCTCAAGTCGAGTTCGGCGAACATATCTTTCAGCTGGACATTGCGCGCCTTTGCCTGAATTTTGATATTTTCTGCAAGGGCAATAGAATCATACAAATTTTGGGTCGGCATTTTGTGTATCCTCACAAAATCTATCCACGGGCGTATTTCATCTTGAAATACGCCTAAAGAAAGATTATAATACACTTGTACAAAACAAATGTCAGATTGAAAGGGTCAGCGCTTTCCATTCAGCGCGTTCCCCGAAGCCCCTCTGCAAAGGGGCTTCAACGTACCACGCAGTACAAACCATGCAAGTTGATTCCTCCTAATGACAGGCATCGCTGCAAAGCGCAGCGCCGATACTGCAAATCGGCGGTGCGCAGGTAAAGCGATTACTCCCCAAGAGCTTCTGCTTAACAGCTTAAAGGCGGGGGAACGCGTTGAATGGTGGGTACTGGCCCTTTTAGTCTATCAAAAATCAAACAAGTGTTCAATACATTTGTTAGATAAATCTTTGTCGGGAAGGAGAAAAAACATGAAGAAAGTTCCGCTGCCAGAGTGGTGCGTGTCAGTCAAAAAAGCGATGGTTGAGCGCGACGATATGAGCGTCACCGAGTTGGCAAAAGAAATCGGGTACTCCCGCGCACACGTCAGCCAGGTCATCAATGGTACGATGGTGCCGTCTGCGAACATCAAGTCCGCGATTGAGTCCTGCCTGAACCTGCGGGCGTGATTTCTTACATCATAAGTTTACCAGAAAGGAGAGTTGTGCGAAATGGCGGTTGATTGCCAGAATATCTACAAAAACGCGCGGAAATCTGCTGGTTTTACGCAGGAGAAGGCCGCACAGCTTTTGAGCGTGTCGGTCGATTCCCTGCGGGATTACGAGCAGAGCCAGCGCCCGGTGCCCAGCGATGTGGCGAGTGCCATGTGCGATGTGTACCAAGCCCCGTATCTTGCGGTTCAGCACTTGCGCCTGTCCTCAGAGCTGGGCAAGCGGGTGGTGCCGGAGATTGAACTGAAAGATCTGCCGGAAGCTGTTATCGGCGTTTTGGCGGCGGTTCAAAAATTTATTATAAAGCGCGATGCGATGATAGAGATCGTTGCAGACGGGAAAATCGAAGAAGACGAACAGGCTGAATGGAATGAGATCATGGATCGAATGAACAACCTGTTCGTGGCGATGGCCAATATGCGTTTTTCGAAAGGAGGGCGTCGGACGTGAAAGAATCGTACTTTATCGGCGTGAGCGAAGTGCAGGAAATTGTCGGATGCAGCAAATCCAGAGCCTATCAGTTTATCCAGCAGATGAACAAAGAGCTGGAAGCAAAGGGTCTGCTTACGTTTCCGGGCAGAGTGCCCCGGCGGTATGTGTTCGAGCGGTTCGGCATTACGGAGGTTCAGGATGATGCGAAAGGCAATAATCCCGCTGGTGGCAACAGCGGCGGCGCAACTACTGGTAATCGGAAGCATCGCCGCGGCGTTCGCTTTCCAACCGAAAGAAACGCAGCTCCCGATAGCGATGATTCCTGTGCAAGCTGACATCGAGCAGGGTGAGTGCATCCGGCGAGACCCGGCTCCCTATGAGCCGATTACATACCATGTGCCGCTGGATGCGGATTTACAGCAGTATACAGCCGAGATGTGTGACTTGTACGAAGTTCCGCTGGAGCTGGCCTACGCCGTCATGCAGGTCGAGAGCGGCTATACGGTGAGCGCTACCAGCTCAACCGGGGATTATGGTCTGATGCAGATCAACAGCATCAATGCCGGATGGCTCAAAGATGAGCTGGGAGTCACGGATCTGCTGGATGCCGGACAGAACATCAAGGCTGGGTGCTATATGCTCGGAAGTTATCTTGCCCTGTACGATGGAGACATCAATCGAACTATGATGGCGTACAACCTTGGGAAGAGCGGGGCAGAAAAGGCTTGGAATGCAGGAACTCGCAGCACGGCCTACACCGACAAGGTGTGGAGCGCAATGGTTGGCCTTTTGGAGGAAGAAAGGGATGTTTCGTAAGGTGATGCAAATGATTCAGGATTACGCGGAGAAGAAGCTGCTGGATGAAGTCTTTGCTACATACCTCGATGTGCAGGATGCCGCAGCTGAGATGGCGCAGGTGCTCCCGTGTCCCCGGTGCGGGAAGCTGACCATGAAGATGCGCTTGCACAGCAACGCTCTTTCCCGTCAGGTTCCGGGCATCACGATTTGTGACCAGTGCGGAACCGAAGAAGCGCTGGATGCAATGGCGGGGAAGCCAAAGGATGCCCATGAATGGGCGCTGGTCAAAACCTACATGAAAGGAGCAAACCTCAAATGAAGCGCAGGGAAAAGAAGCTGAGCGTGATGGATTGGGTACTCGTAGGACTGCTGGACACGCTGGCCGGGGTCGTAGCCGGAGGGTTGATGGCAATATGGCAGTTGCCGAGCGCCTACCGCTGGCGTGGCTACTGGGCAATCGGCGGCGAATGGCTGCTTGTCATCATTGCAATCATCATGGCGGTGCGGCTGACGCACGCATTCCAGATGTTCATGATTTTCGGAGGAAAGAAGCATGGTAAGATGCGCTCGGTGTCACAGGGTCATTACAGATCCGGCGGCAATCGAAGCGGGGTACGGCGCAAAGTGTTACGCCAAGGAGTTCGGCAAGAAGCTGAAATCGCCCGCAAGACCTCGCAAGGGAAAGAACGCTACACAGCCTAAGAGCACCGCTGAGCGCCAAATCATCGGCCAACTCACGGTATATGACATACTCGCCGCACACGAAAAAAGCACCGACCAGAACGGCCGGTGCGCTACAAATGGATAGAGACCCGCACATTCCGTTAGCGCTTGATGCAGGAACATCAAGCCGGAAAATACAGGTCTCCACCACACACAACCATATTGTAGCATATTCGGTTGGATTTTTCAACAGGTACGAAGCGGCGAGAAAGGACTATCCTTTCTGCCGTTTTTCTATGCAAAAATTAGGAGGTACAACATGGAAAAAGAACTTACTGCCGCCGTAACCACGCAGGAGCCGATGTTAGCCGACAGTCTGATTGTGGTGCAGCAGCTTCCCGTCATCAAGGAACAGCTGCACAGCATCAAGGCTCAGGCACAGGCGTCTGTGGCGGAAGCGCTGGCGCTGGTTTGCACGGAAGAAACGCTCAAGGTCGTCAAGGAGCAGCGGGCGAAGCTGAATCGTGACCGCAAGGATTTGGATGACCGCCGCGCAGTCGTTAAGAAGCAGATCATGAAGCCTTTTGAGGACTTCGATAAAGTTTACAAGGAGTGCGTCACCGATGTCTATGGCCCTGCGGATGAAGCGCTGAAAGGCAAAATCACGGATGTGGAAGCCGGCTTGAAAGCTGACAAGGAGAAGAAAGTGGTTGCTTACTTCGACGAGCTGGTCAAGGCAAACGGGGTCGAGTGGGTCAGCTATGAGGACATCGGTATTGCTGTTACCGTGACGGCGAGCCTGAAATCCTTGAAGAGCAAGGTCAAGGAATACGTTGACCGCGTGGTGGCTGATGTGAACTGCATCAATGGCATGGAGAATGCCCCGGAAGTTATGGCCGAGTACAAGCAGTGCCGCAATCTGGCCGTTGCGATTAACAGCGTGAGCCAGCGCAAAGACCGTGTGGCCCGCGAGGAAGCTGAACGGAAACAACGCCTTGAAGCCCAGCTTCGCGCGCAGGAAGCAGAGTCGGCGGTGCTGGATGCGGTGGAAGAAGAACTGGCAGCGCCGCAGGTCATGGGTACCGAGCCTCCGGTTATGGATGAGCAGGAGACCGAAGAAACCCAGCAGGAGAGCAAAGAACAGATCATGACGGCCAAATTTGCTTTCATGGGCCGCACGTTCCAGTGCCACGGTACATTGACCCAGCTCCGGGAGCTGAAGTCTTTCGTAAATGAAAAAATCGACGAAATCCAGAAGCATATGGATTCCGTCGGCATTGAGAACGAGGAGGTAAGCGATAATGGCTAAAGCTATGCAGCCGCAGAAATTGTACTTCTCTCAGGCAATGCAGACCGAGAAATACAAAAACCTCATAAATAATACCCTAGGCGACCCGGTACGCGCGGCACGATTCGCTGCAAATATCACTTCTGCTGTGGCAGTTAACCCTACCTTGCAGGAGTGCGATGCGGGTACTATTTTGGCGGGTGCCCTTTTGGGCGAAAGCCTGCTCTTGCAGCCCTCCCCGCAGTTGGGCCAGTTCTACTTGGTGCCGTTCAAATCCAAAGCAAAACGTGACCGGCAGGGTAATGTGATTGAGCCGGCGTGTCTCAAGGCGCAATTCGTTTTGGGTTACAAGGGATACATCCAGTTGGCTCTGAGAACGGGCCAGTACAAGCGCCTGAATGTCCTGGAAATCAAATCCGGGGAACTGGGCAGTTGGGATCCCTTTGAAGAGCGTTTCCATGAAATGCACTTCATCGAAGATTTTGAAAAGCGTGCAGCAATGCCGACTGTGGGCTATATTGCCCACTTTGAGTATATCAATGGCTTCGAGAAAACTCTGTACTGGACGGCAGACCAGATGATGTCTCATGCGGACAAGTACTCCCCGGCATTCAGCGCCGCCGCATATAAGAAGCTGCTGAATGGTGAAATCCCGCAGGAAGATATGTGGAAATATTCCAGCTTTTGGTACCGGGATTTTGACAGTATGGCAAAAAAGACTATGCTGCGCCAGCTGATTTCCAAATGGGGAATCATGACTGTTGAAATGACTACCGCTTATGAACGAGATGGTCGAGTGATGGTTCCCAACAGTGCGGATGACGGACTTCTGCCGGAGACGCCGGATTTCGCAGATGCCGGACAGAATGGACTCGGCGAGCAGAATCCGCCCAAAATCGAGCGGACGGCCAAGACTATGGATTTACCGGAGCCGGAAGCAGATGAAGTAAAAGCGGCTGTTGACTTGGCGGCACTCTGATGGTCAAGTACAACATTATCAGCACCGGAAGCGACGGAAACGCCACGATTTTGGAAGAGTTTGTTCTGATAGACTGCGGCGTTCCATATAAGGCGCTGGAGCCGTATGTGCCGAAGCTGAAGTTGGTCCTACTCACCCATATCCACAGCGACCACTTCCAAAAGCGCACCATCAAGCGGCTTGCCAGTGAGCGGCCGACACTCCGCTTCGGGTGTTGCCGCTGGCTGGCGCCGCCGCTCATAGCTGCAGGGGTGCCGGAGCGTCAGATTGATGTGCTGGAACCTCGGACCATGTATGGATACGGCCTATGCAATGTGATTCCGTTCATGCTGGTGCATAACGTGCCGAACTGCGGGTACAAGGTACATTTTCCATCTGGCAAGGTGATCTATGCCACCGACACCAACAATTTGAACGGTGTGCAAGCGCTCGGATATGACCTCTATTTGATAGAAGCCAATTATCGAGACGAGGACATTCAGGCCAAAATCGCAGAGAAAAAGGCTGCTGGACAGTATGCCTATGAGACGCAGGTGCTCAAGAATCACCTGTCGGAAGCAAAGTGCAATGATTTCTTGGCGAGAAATATGCAGGCGAACAGCGTGTATATTCCTATGCACGTTCATGTTGACAAGGAGAAAACGGATGGTCGTAACGGCGAAAATTGAAAAGCTGGAAGATGGAAAGCTCGTCCTGAAGCCCGATACGGACATCAGCCGCTTTGTGGAGCAGAAACGCCCCCGGCGGGTGGAAGTTCGGCTGGATGATGGACGCACGATTTCCGTTGACCAGCGCCGAAAGATTTTTGCCATCATCCGTGACATTTCTTTGTGGTCCGGCCATGAGCCGGAAGAACTTCGGCAGTATTTGGAATGGGATTTCTGCTCCCGCGCTATGCGGGAGTGGTTCTCCCTCTCAGACTGCGACATGACGACAGCACGAGAATTCATTACTTACCTGATTTCGTTTTGTTTCCACTGGGGCGTTCCGACCAAGGATAGTCTGCTGACGCAGACGGACGACATTGGAAAGTACCTGTACCTGTGCCTTGAAAATCGCCGCTGCGCAATTTGCAACCGTCCGGCGGAGGTGCATCACGTTGACCGTATCGGCATGGGTATGGACAGAGAAAAGGTCGTCCACGTTGGCCTGAACGCAATCGCACTTTGCCGAGCGCACCACGAGGAAGCGCACCGCCGGGAGAAGGCATTGTTCGCTGAGTACCACATCTATGGAATCAAGCTGGACAAGCACCTGTGCAAAATTCTGAATTTACGAAGCGGAGAGCAGTCAAGTGAAAAACGATAAAAAGAGCGTTCTGCTTTATACAGAATGGGCAGAACCGCTGAGGAGCTTACCGCTTGAAGAAAAAGGGCGGATATTCGACGCGATTCTTTCCTATACCGAAAATGGCAGGATGCCAAAATTTGAGAATCCGGCGACGGATATGGCTTTTCGGTGGATTCAGCAAAAATTGGATGAGAACATCCAGAAGTGGGAAGAGACAAGGGCTAAACGCGCTGCGGCAGGGAAAAGCGGCGGAGCGCCAAAAGGAAACTCAAATGCCAGAAAGCAGGAACAATCAAAACAACCAAATGATAGTTTTGATTGTTCGGATACTCAGGAGGACGAACAGCAGGAGACATCAACCGGCCCGCCCGACGGAAAGCCGGAATCCTACTGGGTCTGGGCTGGATGCGATAAGATGCTCACGCCTTATATGGCCTCAGAATTCCGGGGTCTGCGGGAAGCTGGTGTAGAGGATGCCTTAGTGGTGGCCGCGCTGAAAGAAGCGATGCGCCATCAAGCAAAGTATCCTTGGGTCTATGCCAAGCGTCTGCTTGACCAAGCAGCAGCACAAAAAATCACAACGCTGGAAGCGTGGGAAAAAGTACATATCACATACAAAGGAAACCGGGTTGACCGGGAGACGCCGAGTGGAAATAACTTCCTTGGCCTTGATAACAGCTTGAATCTCCTGAAAAGGAGACCTCTCAAAAAGCGGGTGGAGGAAGTTCCGCCGGACTAAGGAGGTTTTCTAATGGGAAGCGATATTCGCCATGTCCGCGGCGAGGCCCAGAAAGAGCTTGTGAAGAAGTTTGAAGTATTTACAAGCAAGGGGCGATCAAGGTGGCAGGTTTGGAGCGATTGGATTACGATAAGCGCCATTGCCGTGTCCAACGCGACGGACAAGAGCCACTTCGATGAGCGGGAGCAGCAGTACATGACTATTGTGAAAAAGTACACGAAGCAGGAAGTGGACGCATTCGCGGATATGTTCTCGATTCTGGTTATGGCGTTGGAGGACAACTCGGAACAGGATTTCCTTGGCGAGCTGTATATGTGCTTGGGGCTTGGAAGTGACCACGCGGGCCAGTTCTTCACGCCTTACCACCTTTGCGAGTTTATGTCTGCGGTGACGACCCCGGCAGAAGAATTTCAGCAGAAAATCGGAGACAGGGGATGGGTCGCGGTCTGTGACCCGACCTGCGGCGCGGGGGCCTTGCTGGTGGCGTTTGCAAACGAATGCAGGAAAAAAGGCATCAATTATCAGACGGATGTGCTGTTTGTGGCGCAGGACATTGACTACATCGTGGGTATGATGTGCTATCTGCAAATGAGTCTGCTTGGAATGCCGGGATATGTCGTCATCGGTGATACGCTTGCAAGCCCGTCTACGTCTTATGACAAAAGAGGGCTGCTTCCGGTTGACAACGGGAGCGTCTGGTACACGCCGCTGCTCAGGATCCCGGTTTGGCAGTATCGAATCTTTATGGCGCAGATGGAGCTGGTCACCCAGCCGATAAAGGAAGAATATGCTGCGGATGCGCCAAAATCCGAACCACAGAAAGCCCTTGAAGCCACAAAAAAGAGTAAGCAACCAAAAGATACGGAAAAGCCAAAAGCCGCTAAAACGCCGCCCAAAGAGCCGGAGCAGGAACCGATGTTCTCTGAGGGTAAGGGCGGGCAGTTGAGCTTTTTCTGATAGGAGGACAATATGGATTCCACCACACACACCACAACCACAGTAGAGTTCGTCGATTGGCGGGCCAAGGCAAAAGAGAAGCTGGAGGCAGAGGACAAGCTGTTCAAAGGCGGGCGCGCCGCCGCGAGCGTTCAGAGCTATGTGCTGCGGGCACTGCTGAACTTTGCAGATCAGGAGCCGCGCTTCGCTGAGGTCGTTTGTAACACGGAGCGCACGTTCTCTGAATGCTGCGCGGCAGTCGTGCACAATGCGGGAGAGGTTCTGTCTGACCTTGAAGCGTATCGCAAGGCCGTGCAGTTCTACTTCCCCAATGCTGAAATCTCGTTTTCGATAAACATCAATCTTACCGGAACGCCGCCGACGGAAGAAGAGATGCGGGCGCCGGCAACCATTAAACCGGAGAACGCCACCCCGAATATTCCGAAACCGCAGGAGCCGGAAAAGGAGAAGCCTGACCAGAAGAAGCCGAAACCGGAGAAAAAGCCTGCAAAAAAGAAAGAGAAGCAGAGCGAGGATTCGATGCAGCTTTCCTTGGAGGGATGGTTCTGATGGTTTTAGGATTCAAAGGTTTCAAGCCGGGCCTGATTGCTACGCTCGGCAATGGCAGCTATCAGTACCGGCCGGGCGAGGCGAGCAAGACGAAAAAAGCGAAATGCGCAAACGCAGGCTTCCATTACTGTCTGGATCCGCTTGACTGCCTGAACTGGTACGCATGGGATGGCAAAAATGAATTTTGGGCCATTGCAGCCGGCGGTGACATTGACGAGGACGATTACAGGACACGAAGCAGTTGTACCGAAATTGTCCCGCTGCGCAGGCTGAAAGAGGATGAATTTCTCTTTATGCACGCAAGGTATGCGTCTGAGCACCCGGCAGAGAAATTTGAGGACTGCTTCAAGAAACCGTTCCATATTGCGTATGGAAAGGGCAAGAAGCTGGCCGGAGAACTGGGAGAATGGCTCTGCTTCATCATCCAAGATCATCAGGAGCCCATCTGTATTGCACAGCTGATTGACGGCGTAAAGATTTTGCCGGGGAAGAACTACACGGCGGAGAGCTTGGAGGCGGCATGCAATGAAAAAGGCTGAAGAATTGAAACTTTATGCGCCGGAACCGAAACGGCCGGAGCTGGATGCGGCGCTGTCTATGTCAGTTGCCGAGGGGCAGGGCGTGGGCCGCTATATCAAGGGAAATGTGCTGACGGTGGCCGTCTGGGACAAAAAGGAAAAGCCGCTGGTCGTGTGGCGCTTTTTCAAAGATTACTGGACGGGAGAGCTTCGCGGGAATAAGAATCCGACCAAAGGCGAGCTTTCGCCGCTTCAAATCGAGGTCAAACCCTGCCAGTGCTTGACTTGGATAACCGAAGTGTCGGCAACAAAGGAAGAATCGGAGCTCCTGCAGAACTATTTTGATGACCGCAGACCGGGCTATCTGATTGGCATTGTGGAAGATGCGCTGTCTGCTCATACGCGGAAGAAGCGCGAAGAGCGCAACGCACGGCAGGAGGCTGAGACACAGAAGCTCTTTGAGAATCTGCCGGAGCCGCCGGAAGATCTCGGAAGACAGGTTTTGAAAGTATGCAGTGATGCGGGCTTTCTCTGGGTCACCAATGATAAGCAGAGTGTAGTTGATCCCGGCGGAGTTGAGAATAAAATCCCGATTCAGCGGGCGAGATGCGATAGCTGCGGTGGTGAATACACGCTGTCGGAACCGCTCAAGCATAAGAGTACAGTGGTGTGCGAGTGCTGCGGGGAGAAAATGCAGGTTCGCAATACCCGCTATTCGGTCAAAAGACTGTGGGCCGCAAGGACATTCCTTTGGAGCAAACCGCAGGGAGATGGGGTCTGGATTCGCCGTTATCTGGTGTATTTCGATTTCAGCAATCATCGGGCAGAACTGGAATTTCATGGCCGGGGGATATGGTGGACGGACGGAAAGACCATCAAGCAGTGGAAACGCAGCTGGAGTGAAAAAGAGGAATATATTATGTGCCAGCGCCCGAATCTATCCGCAATGCTAACGGCCCCCTCTGGCCCGTATCAGCCGTACACGTTGGCATCCCATACTGACCAATTTGAAAGTGATGTTCGGAAAGTGCTGAAATCTGAATGGATGTACCAGTACGATAACCATCTCAACTTTCCGTGGGAAGTTCGTCAGTGGGAAATCGTGAATCGGTATCCGATGGCCGAAAGCCTTGTAAAAACGGGCTGGGCTGATGCACTGTGCTCTCAGGTATACGACGAATATGAACACAGCACCCGCATCAATCTTCGAGCAAAGACCTATTACGATGTGTTTGGCTTAAATCGTCAGGAGCTGGCCGTGGTCGCACGAAGCAAAAAGTCGTTCCGCGAGGTGGATGATGCGCTGAAGTGGAAAGAAGCCGGCCTTGCAATCAATGACAAGAACATGAAGATGACGGCTAACATCCGAAATCTCTCAGGAATGGCCAAGACATTGCGGGAAAGTGGAATGACACGGAGCTTGAAATATCTCCGCCAGCAGACAAGGCGAGTCACCGGAAGCTACAACGGCCAGATTGCTCTTCAAGTTGCATCGGACTGGTTGGACTACCTCGATATGGCCGGACAGATGAAAATGAACTTGAATCTCGAAAAGGTTCGTTTCCCGCTGGATCTCAAGCGCCGCCATGATGATTTGGTTCTGGAGCGAAACAAGCAATGCCGAAAGGACGCCTTGAGAGGTGCCGCAAGCAGCATCAAAAAGGAAGCCAAGGAGCTGGAGAATCAGTTCCATATCGAGAACATCTATAAGAAAATCCGTAAAATCTACGAGTACGATGGAGCGGAATACATCATTCGGGTGCCGGATGGGGCAAAAGCCATTTTGGAAGAAAGCAGGTTTCTTGACCACTGCATCCAGCGCGGAACTAGGTACTTTGAGCGTATTGCCAAACGTGAGAGCTACATCTTCTTCATGCGGCGCAAGGCTGACCCGAATACCCCGTGGTATACCTTGGAGGTGGAGCCGGGCGGCACTGTCCGCCAAAAGCGCAGCTATAACAACGACCAGTACGCCGATTTGGAGGATGCGAAACCGTTTATTGCGGAATGGCAACAGGTCGTGCAGGGCCGCATGACAACGGCGGAAATTGATTTTGCACGGCAGTCCAAGGAAATCCGCGCACAGGAGTTTGCGGAACTCAAGGAGAACGGAAACATTATCCGCACGGGTACGAATGCTGGCAAGCTGCTGGTTGACGAACTGATGCACGACTTGATGGAGGTGGAAAAGCGTGTTGGCTAAAATTGAACTTTCTCTCGCGCCCGCCAAAGCAAAGGGCCTTTCGGAAGATGAACGTCTGGATTTGGGGCGGCTGCTCCTGAAAGCGGGATACCGAGTTGATATTGTACGCCGCCGCCCGAATACCAATCCGGGCACCCAGTACGAATATTTCATGGTTTTGGACAAAGGAGAGAATAATGCCTGACACCCGGAAGAATCACAACCCCAGCGGCGCGCCGGATCCTACACGGGTTCGGGCAGAGAGCAACATCCAGAGGGAAGAAGCTCGTGCGAGTGAGCTTGTCCACGTCCTGCGTTATGTGGCAGGTGCCGCCGGGTTTGAAATTGTGGAGCGAATTGTTCTCGTGGATAACCAGACGGGGAGGATTTATCGGTGAACAGAACAAAGAATGAGTTGGCCGATTATGCTTGGAATCCCGTGACGGGCTGTTTGAAGGACTGCCGGTATTGCTACGCAAGGAAAAGCACGTTGAGGTTTGCAAGCGATTGGCGACAAAATCTGGCGGAAAGGCCGAAGGTTCAGCAGGTCGGAGCGAACCTCTTTGAGCTGGACGCTCCATGGGAAACCACGAATAATCGCTTTCTGAACAACCCAACCGGATTTATGCCCACGATACATAAGTATCGCATGGATTGGCCACAAAAGGTCAAGGTGGGCTCAACCATCATGGTATGCACGGACGGTGACTTGTTTGGTCCGTGGGTGCCGGAAGATTGGATCATTCAGGTATTCGCTGCGGCCGAAATGGCACCCCAGCACCAGTACATTTTCTTGACGCAGTATCCGGTGAGATATCAGAACCTTGCAAACCATGGGGTACTTCCACAGAAAAACAATTTCTGGTACGGCTCTACCGCAACGATTCTGTCAGACAGCGTGTGGGCAAACGAAAAGTATAATACGTTCGTAGCCATAGAGCCGCTTCTCGGACCGTTTGAAGGCGATGCAACAAAAACGTTCCGAAAGCTGAAATGGGCAGTTATTGGAGCGGAAACAGGCCAAAATGCCAAAAAGGTTATTCCAAAGGCTGGATGGATACAGGACATTCTGACATCGGCAGATGCAGCTGGTACGCCGGTGTTTATGCGGAGCAACATGGAAAGCATAGTGGGCGCTGAGAATATGCGCCGGGAAAAGCCTGCGGCATTTTTACAGAAAATCCCGACAGTGGAACAGAAAAAGCGGCTGTGGGAACATTGTACCGTTTGCGGCAAGTACCGGCCTATGAAGGAAATGTACGCCCTGCTCCTGCGCAGAAAGCGTGGCGATAACCCGGAGCGGGTGGCTTATATGTGCCCTGAATGCTATGGAAAATTCAGCATGAAGCACTTTGAGAAAGGAGAAAAGGAAGATGAAGTTTGAGCGAAGCGAACTTGGAGCGCTGTTTTCCAAGTTGCGTACGGCGGTGCCGGAGGTTCGGGCGGTGGGCACCGATGATGCAGGAATCCTGTTGAGCGGCTCCAATGCATACGCCACCAATCTGGAACTGAGCGTCCGTGCTGGTCTGTCCAAGCCGGTTGAGCAGGATGTGGTGGTTCCACCGCGCGGTGTTGATTTTATCAGCGGCACGGTAGCACCGGAAATCAGCATCGAGGCCGATAAAGGAATCCTTACCGTGAAATCCGGCACGGCCAGGGCACGCCTGAACACAACGCCGGCAGAGAACTACCCGGAGTTTTCTGGCCCGGGCAATGATGCAAAGCGGTGTATCGTGGGGGCCAACGATTTAAGCTGGGCAATCTCCAAAGTCCTCTATGCGGTGTCGAAGGACGAAAAACACCCTGCGCACCGTGGCCTGTGCTTCTCTCGGAAAGGCGAGGATGTGCTGGAAATCTGTGCGCTGGATGGATACCGGATGGCGATTGCCAGAATCAATTGCACAGCTGATGGTGATTTTCGCTTTACGCTTCCTGCGGCCACGGCAAAGGCAGTTGATACGCTTTCTATGGATGGTAGCGTGGAAATTGTGCGTGACCGGAAAAAGGCTGTTTTCAGTGACAGCAATTTCGAGGTGAAGTCCCGCCTGATTGCGGAACCGTTCCTGGACTATGGTAAGGTTGTGGCCCAGAGAAATGAAGGAACCCGAATTGCGCTTGACAGAAAAGAACTGCTGGGCGTTCTGGGTCGTGTCAAGCTGGCCCGGTCTGCAGACGCAAAGGAAAAGAGCGTTCTGGTAATGGACCTGGAACCCGGCGGCACTGGCAGAGCATCAATGCGCAGCACGATCGCGCAAATGAATGAGGAGTTTTCCTTTAACGGAAAGTTGGAAGACCCCTTGCGAATCGGCTTCAACCTTGAATTTCTGAGCGAGGCTTTGAAGTCGATGGAAGAGGACGAAGTCAGCGCATGGGTAGTTGGGCCGCTGTCCCCTGTAAAGCTGATTGAACCGCAGTATGAAGCGCTGGTGCTTCCCGTTAAGGTAAGGGGTGAAGCATGATGCAGGATAGAACTTTTCGCGGGCAGTCTGCAGATGGCGTTTGGCATGAAGGATTCCTGATTCGCTCCCCAGGTGTGAAAAACAGTCGCCCGGGCGAGGGCTGGTACATCAACTCCGAGCAAGAGCCGGCATACGCCCATCTGGTCAAGCCTTTTACAATCGGCATGAGCACTGGCGTAAAGGACATGGAAGGAACGATGGTCTTTGAGGGCGACATCATCAAAACCACCGGCTCCAACGAGCGGATTTTCTCTGTGGAGTTTGGTGAGTACATTGCCTATGGCGTGGGCCATATCGGGTTCTACGCAAAGATTGCCGGCAAGAACTCACGCGACTACAACCCGTGCTGTCTTCGGGCGTTGCTCTACATTGGAAAAGTGGTTGGAAACATGAGCGACACGCCATACCTGATGAAAGAAGCTGGAGAGGAGCAGAAAAAATGAAATGGACTGAAACAATTACCCCGAAACAGGCAGCTGAAGAGCTGGGAGTACCTTATCACGGCTGGATGAGGGAGATGGATCGGGCGTGGATCAGCGAAGACCAGAAGTACAGCGTGATGTCTCGTTTGCTCCGCACGGAATGGGGCAAGGTCGAACACGTCACGATTACGGCGGCAGAGGGCGTTGGCCGGAGTGACGGCAGCGGGGATATCCCGTGGGCCGTCAAGATGGAAATTAAAAACGACCTGTTCGGCGAGAAGCGAGTTGCCGTCGAAGTGTTCCCAACGCAGGACCGGCTGGTGGACGTCTGCGACTGCTATCACCTCTGGGTGTTTGAGAAAGGTTTCCAGCTTCCGTTCGGCATCCACCCGCGCGATAAGAAAACGGTGACGGTCAATCGCGGCAGTACCAGAGTTCGGGCCATTGACGGCGCAGGACGCGAACACAGCATCAAAGAGCTGCTGGAAGAGAATGGTGCGGCGGACGTTCCTAAACAGGCATATGCACAGGCTATGGCCGGGTATATGATGAAAAATCTTCTGGGAGGGTGATGCAAAATGTGGCTTTGGATTGTGCTGGTGGTTCTGGCGGTGATGGCTGCACTTCTGATTTATGCGGCGTGCTGCGTGGATGGTGATATAGACCGCCAGAGCGAAGCGCACCCGCCGAAACCAGAGAAAGGACGAGACGATGGCAAAGTATGAGATGCTTATCACTGCATCCGGGAAACGTGGCTCTGCACTCCTGCCGTGCGTTGTTGTCGATGAAAAGGGCATTAAGCGTGCTGCTGTACGAGCTAAGGCGATGGCCAGAGCTTGCTACCCGGAGTATGAAAAATTCAATGTGGTGAAGATGAAGGTGATTTCAGATGAATGAAAAGGGATTGATGGAACAGTCGAACGCAGCGATTAAAGCGGCGCTGGAACTGTACGCGGCTGACCATGGGAAGTTGAACGATGGTGACAGCTTTACGACAAAGCTCAATAACTGTGTGCTCACCATTTCGCTGAAAGATGGGAGCTTGGACGTACAGTTTGACCCGGACGCAGACGTCGCGGTGGACACCCCGTACACACTGGACATGAAGCTCGACATTTATGAGGAGAAAGACAATGGATGAGTACATCAACCGTGAGGACGTATTGAAATGCCTGGAGTATAACACGATTCAGAAGCCGAGTGCGAATGATGTTGTTTCTGCGACTCTCCGGGTAGCGCGGGAAAAGGTCGAGAAACTTCCTGTTGCACAGGAAGGAGCGCTACTTTCTTTCTGGCGCGATCCCGACAAAGACCCGCCGAAGGTAGAAACAGAAGTGCTAATTCTGTACTGCAACGAAATTGACGGGTACGGAATAACGACGGCGCATTATGAGGATGGAAACGTTTTTTTGCAAGATAGCGAATGGAATTGGGAGAATCTTCCCGATTGGGGGACATACGACGAGGAACAGGACGACTATCGAATCCCGAAAGGCTGGTGGGAATACCGCCACTTTAACCCGGATGAGGTTTACAACAATCGGGTTGATCGGCCTGTTGTTGGTTGGATGCCTTTGCCACCGAAGGAGATGACACAGAATGGCAATCAATAAGAAAACCCGTGAGGCGGTATACCGGAAGTACGGAGGTCGCTGCGCATATTGCGGCAGGGCGATTGCCTACAAAGATATGCAAGTAGATCACTTCCGACCGTTGCGGGTGTGGGATGAAGTAGATGGCGCGGCAGATGATATTTCAAACCTTATGCCCGCCTGCCGGATGTGCAACCACTATAAGCGCGCAAACTCCCTGGAAGTATTTCGCCGGTATATTGCCGAGATCCCCCGTAAGCTGCGTGATAACTATATTTATAAAATTGGCGTAGCTTACAGGAATATTATTGAAAACGAAAAGCCGATTAAGTTTTTCTTCGAAACTGAGGAGGCGAAGACCAACCCTGAATATGCTATTACGAGCCCGGAGGACATGGCCCATTATTTGATGGATTTTTGCCATTGCCACTTGGCAACCGGAAATGGTTGCCCGGGCTGCCCGTTTGATAAACCGACCAGCGACAACGGGGATGGAGAGTGCCGTTTATATGTCCCCGACGACTGGGATTTTTGAGGAGGTATAGAATGGATAAGCAAAAGATTAAGAGTGTTCCGAGGCTGACGACCGACAACCCGGTGGACAATTTTCAGACTGCCCTCAACTTTACTGACGTCAGCGAGGACGGATGGGTATGGCTGCGGCAACCTGAAATGGCACTGACCGAGTATGCGCGGCAGCTCGTCAAGGGGCATGGCAGCAGCATCGATCTGGGCTGCAACGATATGGAGCTCTCCGAAAGTCTGACCGATCACCTCTTCGACGACCCGAAGCAGAGCATTGACGGACTGATCGCAGAGCACTACACGATTTTGTGGGCCTACGCGACCCTGCGGGAAAAGCTCAAATGGTACGAGGATGCAGGAATCCCGGTCATTCCTAATTACGGTCTGAGTACCATCCGGCGGGCGATCAATCGGTACGGCACCGCCCCTCAGCTCCAGATGGCGATCAAGGAAATGTCAGAGCTCACGAAGGCGATCTGCAATCTCCAGCGGGCCGTAACCTTCAACTACCGCAACGGTGCGAAGATCAAGGTCGCCCACGAGAGCGTCAGGGAAGAAATCGCGGATGTTTACATCATGCTGGCGCAGCTCGTTGAGATCGTCGGCAAGCCTGAAGAGGTACAGCAGATCGTGCTCGAAAAGCTCGAACAGCTCAAAGGCGACCTGGACGGCGGGGAGGTGCAAAGTGAGTAAAGCTGTTTTACTGAGCATCCAGCCAAACTGGTGCAAGATGATCTGGGCAGGAATGAAGGAAGTCGAGGTGCGCAAGACTCGCCCGACACTGGAAACACCGTTCAAGGCGTACATCTACTGCACCGGTCACGATGGCTGGGTTATGAAGTCGCCCAAGGCTGGCGTGCAGAAAATGGACAGCAGAGTGATCGGCGAGTTCACCTGCGACAAAATCGACAAGCTCGTCCACGTCGGAACGATGATGGACATAAACATTTTGACATCGGACGGGTGGTATAAACCGGCAGATGCACTGCTTCAAGCCGCCTGCCTGACCGAAGAAACCGTTAAAAAATATCTGCAAGGTCGTAATGGCTACGGCTGGCACATCTCTGACCTGAAGATTTATGACAAGCCCAGAGACCTTGATGAATTTTCAAGATTTGGTTTTTTGGGAATGGGCAGATCAAATTGTGTTTGCGGAAATTGGCGTTGTGAAAACTATGAACCGTCTTATCACTACATGATTCCACCGACTTGCAAAATCGACGGATGTTCCATTTGCCGCCCGCCTCAAAGCTGGTGCTATGTGGAGGATGCAGAATGTACGTCATGAATAAAAAATGGGACTCCATCACGAACATTGCCCAGTGCACCAGCGTGTATGTGAGTCCTGAGCATGAAATAAAGGCGGTACCCACTGGAGGCGGAAATGTCTATCGTCTGGGGCAGTATGAAACAGCGGAAATCGCCCGCGCTGTCCTGAATGACCTGTATATGCACATTCCGACTGGCTGCATCTACCAGATGCCGAATGACCAACGAGCACGGGTGCTGGTCCGCGGCATGAGCGATGAACGGCCTGAAAAGTTTGCTGGGAACGGCAAGAAGCCGGTGCGTAGGGGAGGATCCTGATGGCAAAGAAACATCATTGGGGTCGAAAAGACAGGCCGCAGAGGGTATGTAATCCTGATTACTTGCCCCAATTGTATGTACGTCGGAGAGGGTGACAGCTGGTGCGACAAAATCGGAAAAATCGTTCTTTCTGACTGGGAGCCTACAGAGTATTACATGGGGTGCTGCAAGAAAGGAAAAGAAAAGTGACCGCATTAGAGATTTTCAAAACTATTTTGAAGTGGCTTCAGATTATGGCAGTGAGCTATGCAACTGGGGTGCTCATTGCGTCTGAAATTCCTAAAAGAAAAGCACCACTATGTGACAAGTGTGCCCATCTGCGCTTTAAAAGGGCAAAAAACGATGTGTGCTGCAGATATGTCTGCAATTTTTGGGATCTGCCACCCTTTGACGATCCCCCAGAGTTTTGCAATAGATTTGAGGAGAAAAAATGAAAGCATACGTTGAACCTAGAAGCCGGGAATGCCCGTTCTGTGGTGCACCGACCTATGAAGTCGTGAGCGTCACGGGCATGAAATGCGTTCGGTGCACCAATAAGAAAAACTGCGGTGCAATCGTCAGTTTCAACAACAAGGACTGTGATGAACGCGGTGTTTCGCCGGCGGTGTACTTCAATCGGCGGGCAGGAAAGGAGTGAATAAGGGTGCCGTGCTATGAGGTCGCAATCGAAGCAAGAAAAAATGATACGGCAGAAAAATGTATGTTTTCTGCATGGATTCGTGGAGAAAACACTCCGAAAGCCGTAGAAGAAGCCTTGCAGAAAGTAGCTTATGAACACCCCAATTTTGGAATGCTGCGCCCAGTATGCGTAGAAGAGCAAAAACCGGTAGCAGCGTGTTGGCGGGAAACATCGGCACCTCGCCGGCAGTGGAAAATAGTTCATAAATACAAAGTGGAATATAGATTCCCAGTGAGTAATAGGGAACTGCTCAAAAAATCTTATGTGTGGGCAGTATCCGCAGAAGAAGCTGTGGGCTATGCAAAAGAGAACGTTGGAATTTCGGGACTTATAGTGAATGCGGAGGAATCTAATGAATCTGATTCGTGAAATTTTCTTTAGTCCGATGGTCGTGGATGCGGCCGGAATTATCCTGATCGTGGCCGCATTGCCCATGGCGGGCTGGTCCTGGGCTGTGAATCACATGGCGGGCCCGAAGGCAAAAAATGCAAAGGAGGGCACATGAAAGCACATCTGGCGTTCCTGTGCAATGGCCGGTGTCAGTGGTGCAAAAGCCGTTGGGACTGCGGCAAAGCGAGAAGATTCCTAGCAAAAATTTTCGGGTGCAAAGATTGGAGATGGCAAAACAGATGAAGAACATTCGCCAGCAGCGGGCTGATGAACGGGATAAAGCGGCGCAGATCTTCACTTGGTGTATGGTGGTGGCTATGCACCAGGAAGAGGGCATTGGAGCCACACGCTTGGAGCGGGCCTGTAATGAGATGCACGAGTTTCAGCAGCGGTATAGGACAAAAATCCTGACCGAGAACCGCAAGAGTGCAACGGATGCCATGCGGGAGGACTTGAAAGGCATCTGTGATTTTGAGGTCCGGCTTCCGCAGACCAAGGCTCCGCGCAACCGCAGGGAAGAGCAGCTCCGCATGGCCCAGAACGAGGGCGCAGAGATCGCCTGGCTGGTTATGGCGGCAACAACGCACCTGACCTTCGGCTTCGGCAAGGAACGGCTTGCCCGCTTGAAGCAGGAAACGCTGGATAACTACCGGCAGTACATCGGATGGGTAGAGCAGGACGGTGAAGCCTATGCAATGGAACTGCTTCGCCGCTGTTCGGAACAGGCTTTGCAGGAAGAACTCAAAATCAACGATATGCGGGAAAGCAAAGGTTATATCCTGCCCGGCGGCTCCGCAGAAGCCCAGAGGGCAGATATGCTGCGGGCAATGGAGGCCGTATCGGCTAAGATGGCAGCAGAGCGCGGCATTACCCGCCAGCCGCTGGCCGTTTTGAGCCAGAGTGAAATTTCCCGCCGCATGAGCGCAATTTGAGCAAACAAAAAGAGGACTGCTTGCGCAATCCCCCGAGAAAAGCAATTCTATTATACCTAAATTGATGGATTTTGGCAACGTAGAACAGGAGGATGCGCAAAATGACTATCCCGGAAGATATGATGGCGTTCATCGAAGAAACTGCCCGCAAAGCTGCCCGCGAGGGTGCAAAGGAAGTTGTGGCCGAGCAGGCCCGTAAAGCCGCAGGCCGGTGTGACCGCCGGTTGCGGAACACGAAGTTGCTCCTGAAGAACTACCGGATGTTCAAAAAACATTGCACGGGTGCGGTCTATACGGACGAGGTTGGCGAACATGATGGTCAGGAGGAAGAAACCGCACTGGAACTGCTGGACATGATGCTCCAGCGGAACAATGCCATTACGGTTGAATCCATCCGCAACAGCTGCCGGCGCACTAAAATCATGATTCGCCATATCGATGCAATGCTTGGCCTGTACGAAACCTACTGCGCCCAGAGCGACAATGAAGCTCTGAAGCGGGGCCTGCGCATCATCAAGGCCATGTACATTGACGAGACCGCCAAGCCTGTGGAGCAGATTGCGATGCAGGAAAACGTGAGCGCCCGGCAGGTTTACCGTGACCATGATGCAGCAGTGGATAAAATCTCGATGCTGATGTTTGGTATCGACGCATTGGAAATGTCTTAGTCCGATGTCAAAAAGATGTCATGGACGCGTCACGGCAAAAGTGGTACAATAATACCGTAAAATTCTAATCATAGCGCATTGCCCGCCCGGTTTCGCCACCGGACGGGTATTTTTATGCCCAGAAAGGAGGAAAGATACCGCCGCTCCCTAATTTGTTCCGCAACGCCAGCGGAAAAGCAAAGAAGGGAGAAAAAATGAATCAGCAAGTAGTGTATCAGGATATTTCGCAGATCCATCCCTATGAGAACAACCCCAGAAACAACGAAGCAGCCGTTGGTCCGGTAGCCCAAAGCATCAAGGAATTTGGATTCCGGGTGCCCATCTTGATTGATGGAAAAGGCACGATCATTGCCGGACACACCCGCTATGAGGCCGCAAAACGGCTGGGCATGGACAAAGTGCCCTGCATCCGGGTCGATGACCTGACGGACGCGCAGGTCAAGGCGTACCGTATTGCAGACAACAAGGTAGCAGAGGCATCTTCTTGGAATGACGATATCCTCCGCGCCGAAATGGATGCACTGCAGGCGCTGGATGTGGATCTGAGCAGCACCGGCTTCAGTGAAGTGGAACTTGATGGCCTGCTTCGGGATGTGGATGATTCCGATTTTGAGGAATTCTTCACAGAGCCTGCCCAGCAGCCGCCCAAAGTGGCCGATACAGGTTCGGACCCTGAAAGCCAGCAATCTGGACAGCCTGCACCTTTTCAGCCCGCTACGGCGCAACAGAACGGCTCTAAGCTTATCCAATGCCCACACTGCGGAGAATGGTTTGAAACATGAGGCTGTGTTTGGCGGGAACCTTCCCGTCGGAGAAAATTGTGCGGGAAAACAGGCCGGAGTACGTTCTGGAGAGCTTTTTCTATATCAAGCCGTGGCAGGTCGAGGAAATGCCAAAATGGAAGATGTTTCTGCTCGACAGCGGGGCATTCACGTTTATGCACGGGGTAGAGGCTTCATCAAAGCCGGTGGATTGGGACGGGTACCTAAGCAGGTATATCGAATTCATCAACCGCCACGATGTGCAGCACTTCTTCGAGTTGGACGTAGATATCATCGTAGGCTATGATGCCGTAAAGCGCATGAGAGCCCGCCTTGAAGCTGAGACGGGCAAGCAGAGCATTCCAGTCTGGCATCGCTCCCGCGGCCTTGACGAATTTAAAAGCCTGTGCAGGGACTATCCCTATATCGGCATCGGTGGCTTCGCAATCAAGCACATTCAGCCCAGCGAGTACGGCTACATCAAACGGCTGGTGCAGTATGCGAACGCCTGCGGGGTGCGGGTGCACGGTCTGGGCTACACCAAAAAGGACGCGGTTGACTTTGGCTTTTATAGCGTGGACAGCACCACATGGACTACACAGGTCAATTTTGGCGGCTTGTCCTACTTCAACGGCTCAGAAATGGTTGTGGTCAGACCCCCGAAGGGCATGATAGGCGCAGACTACCGGATTCGCCGAGAGTATGCGCTGAAAGAGTGGATCAAATACCAGAAGTACCTTGATACGAAAGGAAAATGGCGTGGATAAAGATATCGTATACCGCGTTGAGGATGGCATGGACAGAGAAAAAATTCTCTGCACCACCTACCAGATGCGGAATTTTTATATGCAGTTCAGAGACGGTTTCTTCACCAATCTGGACGTAATGAACTATATCCAGCACCTTGCCGCCGCCCACATGGCGAAAAAGGGCATGAACGTGCTGGATGTGTGCTGCGGCCGCTCTCTGATGCTCCCACTGCTGCGCTACTACGCAAAGGATATTGCATCCTATACCGGCGTAGACATCAGCAAAGCGAACATCAAAGAGGCTATGCGCGGCGCAACCGCAAAGAACCTTGAACCTAAAGATCTGACTTCCTACTACCCGTTCCGGGTGGGTTGGAAGCTGGGCAACGTTGCTGAGATGTCGAAAGTCATCCCGGCGGGGTTTGCCGATTTTGTGATTTACACCTCTGCCATTGAGCATATGCACCCTACGGACGGCGCAAAAAGCCTTGCAGAATGCTACAAGGTGATGAAGCCGGGTGCAAAGATGTTTCTCTCCTGTCCGAACACCCCGGGCAATGGGTATCAGACCCAGTACCGCGCTCATGTCTATGAGTGGGGCTACGATGAACTGAAAGCCAAGCTGGCCGAAATCGGATTCAGCATTGTGCAGGAGGTTGGTCTGGTCACCAGCGTCCGGGAGATGGACGAGTTCTATTCCAAGCAGGAACCGGCGCTGCGGGACTTCTACACCCGTATGAAAGCCTATGTCCCATCTGCGTTCCTCACAGCCTTTATGGCAATTCCGTTCCCGCGTGAGGCAAAAGAGCTGCTGTTCATCGTTCAGAAGCCGAAAGGAGAAGAAAACAATGGCTAAGTTTGAAAATCGCTACGGCGTGCGTAAAATCGTCTATAAGCAGAAATGCCGGTGCTTCTGCCCCATCGGAAAGACAGACTACACCAATGAATTTACTGTGACCATGGAGCCGGCAGAGATTATTCCGGACTACTGCGAAATCGACAAGTTCATCCGTGAATGTCTGGAAGGTGAAAATCTCGTCATCGAGGAAGCAGCCAGCAAGCTGAAGAAGAAGCTTGTTGAGGATGTGCACCCCAGCTGGATCGTGGTCGAATCTGCGGTGAACGACGCATCCCACGGCAATGTGGTCGTTATGGTATGAGGGGGGCAGGGGATATGAGAAACACCAAAGCCCTATGCCAGACCGCAGTTGTCGCGGCTCTATATGTCGCATTAACCACCCTGAACCCGCTGTCATGGGGAGTTATCCAGTTCCGGGTGGCTAATATGCTGTGCGCCCTCCCGTTCAAGGATAAGCGGTACGCCCCGGCGGTTCTGCTGGGGATTGCAATCGCAAATGCAACGAGCCCTTTCGGCCCGGTCGATGTGCTCTTTGGCCTGCTGGCTGAGGGGACTGCATACGCACTGGTGGTCTGGGGGCCGTGGAAAAGGCTGGGGATTCTGTGGAAAGCAGTCATCCTATCCCTGTCCGTGGCTCTGTTCATCGGCGTGGAACTGTCTATGATGGTCGGTGCACCGTTCTGGTTGACAAGTGCTGGCCTGTTCGTGGGCACATTCCTGGCCGTGGAACTGGGAAACTTGATGATCTCCAAAACCGCTCTCGCAAAGGTCGTGTGAGAGGGACCGCGGCGCTGGCTCTGAAAAGGGTCGGCGCTTTTTCTTCGAAACAACACAACAGCCCGGGTAGATACCGGGACAGAAAATGAAGAAGGATAGTGGTGGCGATGTAGATGGAAACGCGAGATAATGCGTTCACCCTTTATAAGAAGGGGATGGGATGCACCGAAATCGCAAAGAAGCTGGGCGTATCGCTGAACACTGTGAAATCGTGGAAGAGGCGCTATTGGGATGCACAAAAGGGTGCACCCAAGAAATGCACCCCGCCGCACCCCAAGGGTGCATCTTCCAAGTGCGCCCAGAAAGCCCCGCAGGATGACAAGCCAAAGCCGGGCGCACCGCTGGGTAATGTCAATGCAGTTGGCAACCATGGAGGCGCGCCGCCGGGTAACCAGAATGCCTTGAAACACGGTGGCTGGTCTGCGGTGATGTTTGGTTCTTTTTCAGAGGAAAACCAAAAAGCCATTCAGGACTGCACGAAGGACGTTGATGCAGAAGACCTGTTGATACAGGAACTCCAACTGCTGACCGCCCGGGAAGCTTTTCTGCTTCAACGCATTTCCGCTGTTCAAGAGAAGAAACAGCACATTCAATCGGTGCATACCTCTAAGTCTGGCAGATCGTTTACTCGCTTGGACGAGGACAAGGAAAAAGAAGCCCACGATAAGGAGGTTTACATTGAGCGGATAGATGCCAAAGTCGATCGGGAAGAAAGGCTCCCCGGCACCACCGTGGAGACATCAACCACCGTCGAATCAAGCTACCTTATCGTGGAACGCTTAGAGCGGCTATTGACCGATGTACAGCGCCAGAAGTCCAAGGTGATACAACAGCTTGCTGACCTGCGCAGAATGAGCAACAGCGGCAAGAATGAGTTGGTAGACGATTGGGTTGCGGCAGTCGAGGCGGCAGACACGGAAGCGGAGGATGTGGACGATGGCACTGAGACAACGTGAAGTCTTTGCCAAGCGGATCCCGCTGTACCGTAAAGACCCTTGCTTGTTCTTCAAAGAGGTCACTGGCTTCAAGCCTGATCCGTGGCAAAAAGAAGCCGCCACAGCTATTGCACAACACCGCAAGGTTTCGATTCGCTCAGGACAGGGCGTTGGAAAGACTGCTTTTGAAGCGAACCTAGTCCTTTGGTTTCTTTCCTGTTTCCCGTATCCCCGCGTCGTGTGCACGGCACCGACCCGCCAGCAGTTGAACGATGTGCTCTGGGCTGAGATTGCCAAGTGGCAGGAACGCAGCCCTGTCTTGCAGGCTATGCTTGTGTGGACAAAGACTCGTGTTTACATGAGAGGACATGAGAAACGCTGGTTCGCCGTGGCTCGCACAGCCACCAAGCCGGAGAATATGCAGGGCTTCCACGAAGATAATATGCTTTTCGTGGTGGACGAGGCATCTGGCGTTGCTGACCCCATCATGGAGGCTATACAGGGTACGCTTTCCGGCGATAACAACCGCTTACTGATGTGCGGAAACCCAACGCAGAACACGGGCACATTCCACGATTCGCACACCGTGGACGCCCAGTCCTACTACTGCATGAAGGTGTCCAGTAGGGACAGCCCCCGCACGAATAAGCAGAATATCGCTGACTTGGAGCGGAAGTTCGGCAAGAACAGCAATGTAGTCCGTGTCCGTGTTGACGGAGAGTTCCCGGAGAATGAGGACGATGTCTTTATTCCGATGGCACTCGCAACAAAGGCCGTCAATACTGAACCTCTGGAGCATTGTGCTCCAGCCCGGATCTCCATCGGGTGTGACGTAGCCCGCTTTGGCAACGATGATACGGCCATTGCACAGAACATTGATGGAGATATCCAAAAGCTGGTCACGCGCCATGGTCAAGACCTATACGCTACGGCAGACGATATCATTGCGATATATAAAACCATGCGTGCAGCGTATCCGCAGTACCGCGGTCTGATTTACGCGGTCATTGATGACACCGGCGTTGGCGGAGGCGTGACCGACATACTCAACCGAGAAAAGATTCGGCAGAAGCTAACCAAGCTGATGGTCGTGCCGGTAAACTTCTCCAGCGCTGTGCCGGACAAGGAAGCCGCCGGGCGCTATGCAGATATCGCAACGTGGATGTGGGCGGTCCTACGGGATATGGCCACGGCGGGCACCCTGCACATCCCGAACGATTCAACCCTGATAGGGCAGCTTACCACCCGCAAATATATCTTTAGCGGTGCTCCTGCAAAGTTGAAGCTTGAAAGCAAGGATGCCTTGAAGAAGCGTGGCCTGACCAGCCCTGACCGCGCTGATGCGGTAGCCCTTGCGCTGTATGAGGGCGGCATCTTTGATGTACGCAGTCTGATATGATAGCCGGAAAGGAGAAAAAGGTGAAAAGAGTTATCCCCGGAAAAATCAAAACGCAGCTTCGCCTCGACGGCTATTACAACGTTCTGAACAAGTATGGTACCCAGCACGACAGCACCGAGTATTACCAGTGGGCAACCGGTGCAGCTGTGACGGATGCGGAATTGGCTGACCTTTATGCAGGAAACGGACTATTCTCAACCATCATTGATGCCCCGGCAGACGATGCCACCAAGAACGGTATCGACCTTGGCATCAAGGATAAGGATTTGCAGAAGCGTCTTGACGACCATCTGCAGACTATCCACTACCAAAGCAGGCTCGCGAAAGCGTTAAAATGGGCACGACTGTTTGGCGGCTCTGCTGTTGTTATGCTGGTGGATGATGGTAGACTTCTTCAGGATCCGCTGAACTGGCGGGATGTTCATGGCGTGGAAGAACTGCTGATTTACGGACGGAATGAGGTGTTTCCGCTGTGGATCAACGGCTATGAGAACAACCCTGACGATGAAAACTACCGCAAAGGCGGTACGGGCATCCCGGAGTTTTACCAGGTGAACAGTGTGTATGGCAGCTATGTAGTGCATTCTTCCCGCTGCCTGATATTCCATAACGGAGAGATTCCCGAAGGCTCCACGATGGCCAATCTCTATCGAACATGGGGCATCCCGGAGTATATGCGCATCCGTGAAGAACTGCGGAATGCCAGCATCGGCCCGGGCTACTCTATTCGCCTGCTGGAACGGCTGTCGATGGTGACATACAAAATGAAGAACCTTGCCAATGTTCTGTCCACGGCAGACGGTGACGATACGGTGCTTCAGCGTATGGAAATGCTTGACCTTGCCCGCAATCTGCTGAATATGGTCTTTATTGATGCAGATGGCGAAGATGTAGGCATTCAATCCCTGTCTGTGGCCGGCGTTAAGGACATCTTGGACAATGCCTGCGCAATGCTGTCCGCTGTGAGCCATATCCCGCAAACAAGGCTCTTTGGCCGCTCTCCAGCGGGCGAGAATGCTACCGGTGAAGGGGATATGGAGAACTATAAGGAGGCTGTGTCCGGCATCCAGTCTGGCGACCTCCGGGACAATACTCGCACGCTGGTCGAACTGATTCTGCGCGGAATGGTGTGGAACGGCGAAATCAAAGAGGTGCCGGAGTACACCATCACATACAAGAGCGCATGGAGCCTGTCTGATGATGAAAAGGCTACGCAGGACCAGGCGAATGCCGCGGCCCAACTTACCAGAGCACAGACTGTGTCTACCTACGTTACAGCTGGCATTTTGGAAATTCCCGAGGTTCGTCAGTCCTTGGCGCAGGATGAACAGTTTGACCCTGAAAACATCATCACAGAAGCAGATGTCAATCAGGACTGGGGCTTGGGTGGGGCTGACGTTCCCCAGCCGACCAATCCGCAGAACCCGCCTGCGGCAGGCAACCTGGTTACGGATGAAGGAGAATGCGGTTATGTTGCCGGCTTTGTCTTGAACGATGGGAAAATCCTCTGCGGACAACGTTCTGATGGGCAAGGCTGGTGCGGCCCTGGCGGTCACATCGAACCCGGAGAAACACCGAGCGTGGCGTTCCGCCGGGAAGCAAAGGAAGAGTTCAATATTGACGTGGGGGATATTACTTATCTCGGCAACTGCAAGGGCAAGCCGGATGAGGTACTTCCCGTTCAGATCTACCGCGTCAATAGCTTCGATGGTGTGCCCCGATGCGACCAAAAGGAGATGTTCACGGCTACATGGATGCTCCCTGAACAGATTTTGAAGCAGGATGTGCCCGGCGGGCTTGTGTTTGAACCGTTTCTCAGAAGCGTGAAAGAATACCTTGACCGGCTGGGCATTACACTGGATGATTTTGACGAGAGCAAGCACAACCGCGATGAGGATGGAAGGTTCTCCAGTTCTGGCGGCTCTACATCATCAAAAGATGTATCGAGCGAGGAAAATTCATCAAAAGACTTGAATGATTCTCAAAGTCATGCTAAAATAAATTCTAACGCAGTTTCGGCAAAAGGCGCGAACACTTTCAAGGTGAAAGGTTTCCCCAACAAGCAGAAGCTGAACAACCACTGGCAGAATGGAAGAACTCACGCCGCTGAGTACGCTCCCGATGGCATTACGACAAAGGAGCAGTACGAAAAGCGGGCGGTTCAACTTTTGGAAAGCCCGTGCGGAAACGGCATAAAAGGCTACAAGACAAAAGATGGCCTTGTGTGCCGGTATGACGCGAAGAAAAATGACTTTGCAAAAGGTTCCCCAGAGAAGGGCGTAAGAACGATGTTCAAGCCTGACGATGGGGAAGATTACTATAAACGTCAGCTTGAACTGGAAGGAATCGAAGATGACTGAGAAAATCCTCTGCCCGGTATGTGGGCAGCATAGCTTTGATGAAGACAACGATTTTGAGGAATGCCCTGTGTGCGGCTGGGTAAATGATGGCGTGCAGAGAGCGGATCCTGATTATCGCGGCGGTTATAACCGCATCAGCCTGAACGAAGCTAAAAAGAAGTTTGCCGAAGGCAAAAAGGTGTTTGACTAAAATATTGGCGTTGAGAGCCTTTGCAGGTGACGTGAAAGCGTCCCTCGCAAAGGCTCTTTTTGTTTGCAGTCATAGCTCAGTTGGTAGAGTGCCTGCCCTCCAAGCAGGATGCCGCGGGTTCAAGCCCCGTTGACTGCTCCATATCGAGGGTTGGCCAAGTTGGATAAGGCATGGGCCTTTGATTCCCAGACCGCCGGTTCGAGCCCGGTACCCTCGACTTTTATGCTGGTGTAGCTCAATAGGATAGAGCAGGCGACTTGTAAACGTCAGGTTGTGGGTTCAATCCCCACCCCCAGCACCACCCGCCGTACACCGTAATCGGCACCTCGATGGCATGAGGGAGCACTGACCCTGCTCCTAACAGACCGCTGCGAAGTGTTCTGGCCTGTTCCATGACAGAGCCAGCGCGGAGCCATAAACCGCGTTCCTTCCGCTTCGCGCTTGGACGGATGCGCGCTGTAAGCAAAAGGTCAAAATTCAAGTGCTGCATGCCATAAGAACAAAGACCCTGCATCAAGGTGGAGATGCAGGGTCTTTTTGATGCCTGCAAAGGGAAGATGGTTCCCAGAAAGATAAAGAGGTGGATATGCCTGTGAAGAATAATGGGCCCGGCATGACCGGGCGCTCTTCAATGACGAAAAAATCAAAGATCGAGCCGGAGTATCCGCAGTGGGCAGAAAGCAAGATGCGCGCAATCGAAAATCGGCGGTTGAAAGAACTGCAGAAGATTGTGCGAGAATCCATGCCTGAAATTCTGGCTATCGCTGCGGAAGAACAGAAAACCGGCTCCGACAGCATCAGACATGATGGATACAGCGACATGGTTCGCCGCATCCAGAACAGGTTCCGCATTATGCGTGACCGGCTCAGTCGGCGGCTGAAAACCGATCCGTTGGAACGAGATGTTCGCCGGTGCGCTGACTACACCGACCGGCGGCAACTCAAAGAATGGCAGCGCAGCGTGCGCGCCACGCTGGGAGTGGATATCCATGATGATTTCTTTCTCGGCGAAAGATACGACCTGATGCTTAAAAGATGGGTTGAGCAAAATGTCAGCTTCATTACCAGCATTGAAAGCGACTGCTTCGATGATATGGAGAACGTCATTATTGAGGGTTTCGCAAAAGGCCGCACCCCGGCGGCGATTTCCAATGAAATCCAACGCCGGTTTGATGTGACCAAGTCAAAAGCGAATCTTCTTGCGCGTGACCAGGTGGGCACCCTGAGCGCGAATCTGACCCGCACAAGGCAGGAATCCGCTGGGGTGGAGGAATATATCTGGAGCTCGTCAGGTGATGAACGTGTGCGCGAATGCCACCGTGAACTTGACGGTCGGAAATTCCGTTATGATGACCCGCCGGCCATGTGGTACATGACAAAGCACGGCAAAGTGTATAGCGGGCGGCATTGCAATCCCGGAGAGGACTACCAGTGCCGCTGTGTTGCAAAACCTGTCTTTAACTTCGATAGGCTGAATTCTGCAGCCTTTAAGGAGAAGAAACAATGAAACAGAATACCCCGCCGCTAGTCCTTCGGAGTGAAATGCGGACAGACAGTGTGCCTGTCGATGAGCATTACAGCACCGAGGGATATTTTTATGATAACCCCATCCTGACCCGCACGGGCATCTTCAAGTACACGCTGGAAGATGGCTCGGAGCGTCGAGAATTGCGCAGGCCGGAAGATGTTTTTGACCCGGAGAGCCTTGCAAGCTATGAGGGAAAACCCATCATCATAACCCACGATGCGCGGGTGATCGACAAGGACAATGCCCGCCGGGAGAGAGTGGGAACAATCCTGACTCCTGGACAGCAGGACGGAGAAAACGTCCGTGCAAAAATCGTCATTGATGACCCGGACGCGGTAAAGGCATCCGGCCTGCGGGAACTGTCTGTTGGGTACTATCAGGATCTTATCATGGAACACGGAGAATGGAACGGAGAGCCGTATGATGCAATCCAGACCCATATCCGAGTCAATCATCTGGCGCTGGTTGCTGTCGCTCGCGCCGGTGATGATGCCCGCCTGAATATGGACAGTCAAGATAACAATGGAGGTATGACCCCTATGGATGAGAACGAGAAGATGAACAACCCCACTCAGGACGATGATACCACCGTGGACACTACGAAGCCTACCACCGATGATGGTGAGGATGCGGGTGGTCCCCCTGCGGCTCCCGGCCTTGACCCCGTTGGCGTTCAGGCAGCAATCAAAGCGTACCTGGCGGCAACAACTGGCGGCGCTACTGCTGACGATGAAAATGACCCGGCGGCAGGCGGTGAGCCTGCAAAGCCCACCGAGGATGATGGTGAGGATGATTCCACTAAGCCCGATGCGCTGGCAGAGATTACCGCCCGCCGTGATGCCATGGAGGACGGTCAGGCCAAAGCGGACATTAACACCCTGCTGTCCATGCTGGATGCCGCAAATGCCCGCGCTGATGCCGCAGAGGACGATACCAAGCCCACTGAGGACGAGGATGATAACCCGGATGATTCCAACAGTCAGCTGAACCATGACAGCGCCAGCGCTATTGCGGCGCAGGTCAGCCAGCGTGTGGAACTGTGTCGGCTGGGCGATAAGCTGCATCTGGATGGCATGGAATCCATGCCGGTAATGCAGGCAAAGAAAAAGGTCGTTCATGCCGTTATTCCGGGTATGCGTCTGGATGGCAAGAGCAAAGCCTACATCAACGCGGCTTTTGATATCGCCAAGGGTAAAATCAATGGTCGCAAGACTGTGGCAGACCAGCGTCGTCAGGTGTTCAATGCTGATTCCGCAAATGCGGCAGTCCGCAATGCGGGCAAGAAGAACGACCCTGATGCGGCCCGCAATCGTATGATCCAGCGTCATGCTGGCGAGAAGGAGGACTAAGCTATGAGCAATATGGCAGTACAGATGAACTACGGCGAGCCTAGCTGCGGTATGCCCGGCCTGCTTTATGACCGTGCGAATTACGATGCAGTCACCCGCCGGAACAGCGCAGAGGATGGCAAGCTGTTCTTTGGCTGCGGCGTTGTGCAGGGTGCGGAGCCCGGCAAGGACATCACCCTTCCCGCAACCGGCGCGACCGCCGAGAAGTTCGAGGGCGTTGTGATGTACAGCGCCAATACGGAGATGGACGATGATGGTGCTGTACTCCTGCGCAAAGGCCAGATTCTGGATGTCTGCCAGACCGGCAAGATGTGGGTGCAGCTGGCCGATCAGGCGGAACCTGCTTACGGTCAGCCGGTTTATCTTGTGATTACCGGCGACGATGCAGGCAAGTTCACCCCGACCAAGGACACCAATCTGGCGGTCAAGGCCCGCTTCATCGGTGCGGCCCAGAACGGCATTGCACCCGCCCAGTTCGCAGAGCAGATCTAAGGAGGTTCAATATGGCTAAGTACAATCCTTTCGACCCCGCCAACGGTTACAGCGAGGAAGACCGCCTTGCCCTGAACGGAAAGTGTGCCTCCCTGATTAACCAGGCATATAAGAACCCGTTCCCCGGCACGAAGATTCGTCTGGATGGAGCCGACAATGCAGGCATCTTCTTCGCCAAGCAGCTGGCGCATGTCAAGACCAAGGCGTACGATAAGGACTTCCCGGAGCTGTCCGGCCTGAAGATCTTCCCTCAGACCAGCGAAACCGATGAGGGAGCTGCGTATATCGAATACTACAGCTATGAGCCGGTTGGCTTTGCTGATGTTATCGCCAACTACGCCAGCGACCTGCCCCGTGTCGATGTGAAGGGCACTCCCCATCGTGCGGAAATTGTCAACATCGGCGACAGCTACGGCTACAACGTGCAGGAACTGCGTGCCTGCCGCCGCAATGCGGTGCTGGGTATTATGAAGTCTCTGGACTCTGCGCGTGCTGAAGCGGCCCGCCGGGTGTACGATGTCAAGGTGAATCACCTGATTTGGCACGGCGACGAGAAGACGGGCATCATCGGCGTTCTGTCCTCCGGCAATAACATCCCCATCTATACACTGCAGAACGGCGCAGCCGGTAAGGCCGACTGGGCATCCAAGACCGCAGACGAGATTGCGGCCGACATTGCCGGCATCCTGAACTACATCGACACCCTGACCCAGAATGTGGAGCACCCGGACAGCTGGGTCATGCCCAACGACCTGTACACCAGCCTGAACCTGCGCCGCATCGATGGCACCGGCGAATCTGTTCTGTCCTACATCAAGGATCACACTCCCCAGATTAAGAACTGGGAAGTTGCCGGCGAACTGTCCAAGGGCAACAAGGACTATAACAGCACCGGCAAGAACATCGGCCTGCTGTATACCAAAGACTCGGACAAGATGTCCCACGAGGTTCCCATGGCTTTCCTCCAGCACGCGCCGCAGGATCGCAACCTGGAAATCGTCATCAACTGTGAGGGCCGCGATGCAGGCATGATGATTCCTTATCCTCTGTCTGCCTGCCTGGTCTACGGCCTGTAAGAAAGGAGCAACACCATGAAGATCAAAAACATTTCTGTGAAGCCCATCTGTATCGGCGATGCATCCCTGCTGCCGGGCGATACTGCAGAAGTCGGTGACACCTTTGCTGACGCTGTTGGCTTTTACATCAGCATGGGACTGATGCAGGAAGTGCAGGAGAAGAAGACACGCGGTAAGGCCAAGGCTGGGCAGGAGCCCGATTCCGATGCTCCGGCAGAGGCTGAATCCTGATGGATGCACCTGATATCGCCGCCATTACCAAAATTGTAAAGATGGTGGGCACCGAGTTTAAAGCCATGCCGGATGAAGATATTTCGTTCTGGATTGGCCTGCAAGCACCGGTTATTTCGCAGAAAAAATTCGGAGCGGACTATAACCTGGCCGTGGCGCTTCTGGTGTGTCATGCTATGAAAATGGCAGGCAATGGCGACAGTTCTCTTGGAACCATTGCAAACACCGGGCGACTTGCCAGCGTATCTGAAGGTGGCGTAAGCATTTCCTTTGCTACCAGCACCGCCGGGACTACCGGGGATGCTGAGTACCAGCTTACTTCCTACGGCTTGCAGTTTATTTCGATTCGGAACCGGCACATCGTGCCTATCATGATTCGATAAGGAGACCGTCCCATGGCGGTAGTTGGAGACATCGGACTTGACCTGACACCAGAGGGCAGAGCGGCGATGGAGCGCCTGAACGAACTGGCCGATGTGACTATAGAGGTAGGGTATCAGGCAGGCCAAGAGGCGGCTGACGATGAAACATCACTGGCCGAGGTTGCCTACTGGAACCACTACGGAACCCTCCACAAAGACGGTTCTGTGATGATTCCAGCCCGTCCTTTTATGGACACCATCAAAAAGCACTCGGATGAACTGTCAGAGTTTTCGCAGCAGGCCCTGTCCTCATTGGAAACAGCTGATGCAGTTGCCGATGCGATAGGTTCGCAGGCAAAGTCCATGATTCAGGATGCAATCAAGGATGAGGAATGGGCACCCAATGCGCCCATTACCATCGAGGGCGGCTGGATGATGAATGAATATGGCAAGAAAGGCCCGGTGCCTGTGCATATTGAGGGCAAAAGTTCCACGAAGCCCCTGATTGATACGGGCACTTTGCGTCAGAACTGCCAGTACGTTATCACGAAAGGAAAGAAATGAACATCTTTAAGCAGATGTACACTGTGCGCCGCTATAAGGGCACCAGCTGGGACAGCGGCACGGCCGAAACAACTTACTCGGATATGCAGCTTCCGCTCGATGTACAGGCCAAAACGCGCCGCAATCAGGACGATGCTTCCGGTCGCTCTACGACCGGCGTTCTGACTGTGTATAGCGATGTCCAGCTTCTTCCTACGGAACCGGATAAACAGACAACGGGAGATCGTCTGCTTTACATGGGGCAGTGGTACGCCTGCAAATCGTCCATCTACTGGGGAAACACCATCCTGAAGCACTGGATATCGGAGTTTGAAGCCGTTGAGGGCGAGAAAGGGGAGAATGCCAATGACACCAGCTGAGTGCCGCGAGGCGGTTCGGCTCATGTTTGTGGAACTGTACCCCCATTGCACAGTGATTTACAGCTACCCCAATTCTGTGCGCCCGCCGCTCCCGTATGTCGTTCTGGATTTTGAACGCATCGACCAGGTTGGTTCATTTGAATGCATCGAGGATGGGATTCTTTGGCAGGAAAAATGCAAACGCATTCCGTTTTCTGCTGAACTGGTCACCGAGAGCAAGACAGAGCACGCCGCCGGGGTGAAAAAGGTTGGTTTGTCAACGGCTGTAGATGACCTTGAACAGGCTGCTCAGTTCTTTGATAGCCAATACGCGGGTGACAAAATGCGTGCCATGAACATCACGGTATGTGCAGACGGATCACCTGAAGCAATCCACAACAGCGCGCCCGGCGTAGAGAGGGCGCGCTGTTCCTTTTATGTGGACTTTGTGCAGAGTACGAAGGAGTACGCTGCTTTGGCTCCGGCTGACGGAGAATATTCGGAAGACCATGCCAGCGCGGCATCCAAAACGGTCGCGGACATGAAAGCCGGATGGTTTGATGAGGTTGAAGTCGAGAAGAAATTTGAAGATGAGTAAAGGAGTGAAAGCAACGTGAATATCGACAAAATCGTTGAGGTCAATATCCAGATTTCTGAGGCGATGTCCATCGATGGCGGCTACGATACCATTCTTATCATGGGCCCGCTGCCGAAAACGCCCGGTGGTCGTGTTACGCCTGATGTGGCGGGCTATGCCAGTCTGCAGGACCTCAAAGGGGCCGGCTTTACGTCTGATGATCCTGTGTACATCGCGGCCAGCAAGGTGTTTGGCCAGTCGCCGAAGCCGCCTGCAGTCATGATTGCGGTGCAGAAGTTGTCCAGCGGTTCCACCGAAAAGGTGGATGTGACCCTTGACCGGGCCATTGGTATGCCGGGCTGGTACTGCATCTGCCCGGCGGGCATCAAGGAGGACTTTTACCAGAGCATCGCGGACTGGACAGAAGCAAATGAAAAACTCTGCGTCTGCGAAACTACTGGTATTTCGTCCTCTCCGGTATCGGATGCTATGCTGCGCACCGCAGTGATTCATGCGACCGCAGAGAATGACTGTGTGAACTGCGCCTACGCTGCCCGGTTCCTTTCCTATGACCCGGGCAGTGAGCAGTGGTGCTTCAAGTCGCTTTCCATGGTGTCTGCGCAGGGTCTGTCAACTACGGATATTGCAAGCCTGGAAGCACGCAATATTTCGTACTATACGACCGTTGGCAGCAAGGCCATGGTGCAGGGCGGCAAGGTGAGCGGCGGCGAATGGATTGACACCATCCGCTTCCGTGACTGGCTGAAGACCGAGATTCAGTCCAAGGTGCTGAACCTGCTCCTAGGACTGCCCAAGGTGCCCTACACCGACCAGGGCATCGCGCTGGTACAGAATGCTGTTATTGATGCCCTGGAAGAGGGCGTGCGTGCTGGTGGCATTGTGCAGGATGCTTCCTCTGATGATGGAGAAGCATCCCGCGCCTATACCGTCACGGTGCCGCGTGCAGCCGACCTGGATGCCGCAACCCGCAAGAGCCGCCGCCTTACCGGTGTGACGTGGACTGCGCAGCTGGCGGGCGCACTGATCGCCGCAAAAATTGGCGGCACACTGAATTACTGAGAAAGGAGCACCGCTAAATGCGTGGAGATGTAACTGTCTATTCCCCGAAAAACGTTTTATGCACTATGGGCATTCATATCGCATCGGGCTTTACGGAAGATGGTTTTATCACCATCACTCCGCAGGGCGATGGTGTGACAGATGAAGCCGGCGCAGATGGCGAAGTGGTCATTTCGATTCCGGATGATCCTCGCTACGAAATCAAGCTGGTCCTGCAGTACGGTTCCAAAACAAACAACTGGCTGCTGAAGCAGTACAACAATAACAAACAGACCCCGGGCAACGGCCTTTTCAATATGCAGGTCAAGGATCTGGGCTCTAACCCGGACTTCACAGCGTCCAAGGCATGGGTTTCCAAGCCTGCCCCGTGCGCTTACGGTAAGACCGGCCAGAGTCAGGAGTGGACACTGCGGGCTGTTGGCAAGATGGAACCGAAGAACTGAAAGGAGAAAACCTGATATGAAAATGAAACGCATGGAGATGCGCGACATCACGGTTGGCGAATACCAGTTCAAGGTTCGTCCATTCGGTGCCAAGGATGCCACCTACATTTTTGGCGATGTTGCATCTATCATCCTGCCGATTCTGGGCACCGTGTCGGTTGCTAGCGACGATAAGGATGCTGTCAACATGGAAATGTTTGACGGGATGGACATGGACAAAGACTCGCTGGTCAAGGCGCTTGCCCGCATCAATGGCAACGCATTGAGCAAACTGGTGAGTGAGCTCCTGCTGGATCACAGCAACATCCGCATTTTGGATCCTGAGAAAAACACTTATGAGGTCATGGGCGAGGATGATTTTGATGAAATTTTCTGCCAGTACCTCGCCGGAATGCTCAATCTTTGTGCTGAGGTCATTCGCTTAAACTTCAGCGGTTTTTTCAAAGATGCGAGCACCCTCTTTGGAGGCCTTATCAAAGTGCGCCGGGCGGGCAGCTCGAACAGTACGGAGAGTTCGACAACGACAGAGTAACGAACCTTGAATGGATTATGTATACCCTGATTCGTGAGCGGGTGGCTTCGATGTACGAACTGACCTATGTTTATAATCTGGATGAAATGCTAAAACTCTACGACCTGATTATGATGCAGCGGGACATTGAGTACGCCAAAAGCCAAGAGGACAGAAGGGGGGATACATAAGTGGCGGCGAAGGAAACTGTAATCGGAAAGTTCGTCAATCAAATTCTGTTCAAGGTCGATAAAAGCTCTGTTGATGACGCAAAAAGCGCTATCAGCGAAGTAAAAGGCTTTGCAGCTAAAGCACTTGGCGCAATCGGCATCGGCTTTTCCTTTACTAAGCTTGCTAGTCTTGCAGAGGAATTTGGCAGTATCAACGATACCATCCGCGGGGCAACCCGCGAGATGGGAGACCAAGCGGATATCCAGCAGAAGATTCTGAAAGGGGCTCAGGATTGCCGTGAAGAATACGGGGTCATGGCCGGAGATGTGACAAAGCTGGTGCAGCTGAACAGTAAGCTGTTCCCAGTTGATGATGCTGTGAAGTTTGTTTCGCTTGTCGAAAAGCTGGAAAAAGGCTCCGGCAGAGAAGCAAATCTTGACAACACCATGAGTGTACTGCAAAAGGCTATATCTTCGGGCAAGCTGGACAAATCTGGCTTTTCCAACTTAAAAACGGCTGCCCCAGAGGTGGTGAAAGCCATTTCGTCTGCAATGGGAGTGTCCGAAAAGCAACTCCAAAATCTGGCAGAGAGCGGAAAACTTTCCGCAAAGCAACTGAAAGAAGCGTTCTTTGCGGCGGAAAGCGACATTCAAAAGAACTTTGATGAACTCGGTTTCGGCATCGGGGACGCTCTTACTTATGTCAGAAATCAGTGGGGGCTTTGGCTTGCAGGCGCAGATGACATGCTTGGCATTACAACCAGTATTGGCAAAACAATAAAAACCATAAGCGATTTCCTGATAGGAAAAGCACAACGGCTGACTTCGTGGCTGAAAAATATTGCCGAGAAACTTGGCGGCGTGGAACAGCTGCTGAAGCTGATCGTGATGGTCGCAACGGCTCTATTCCTTGCCACCAATGGAAGCAAGATTCTGTCTTTTTTGGCAGGCGCGGTGAAACTCCTGCAAGGATTTAATCTGCAAACTGCCCTTGCGGCCGCAAAATGGCTTTTGCTGTTCCTTGTGCTGGAAGATGTTTTCACCTTCCTGCAAGGCGGCGACAGCGTCTTTGGCCGGCTCCTGAGCGAAGCTGGTGTTGACGTTGATGCATTGCGAGAGAAAATCAGCGCATTCTTTGAGGGAGCAAAGCAATTTGGCCGAGATGCTCTTGATTCACTGGGTCAGTTCTGGGAGGAGCACAAAGGCACGATTCTAGTTGTCTTGCAAGCCCTGTGGCAAGGACTGGTTGACCTGACCGCAGACATCATCACGCTGGGCGGGCACCTGTTTGATCTTCTGGCTGGCTTGATTACAGGCTTTCAGACCGGTGATTGGACGCAATTCCTGACCGGCTGCAAGGAACTGTGGCAGGATTTTCTTGACATCCTGAATGGCCTGGGACGGGCTGCTTTTGGCGAAACCTGGGAACCGCTGAAAGAAAGCGCACAGGCAATCTGGGATTGGCTGAAGGGATTCTTTGACTGGTTCGGCGATAAAATCACCTGGGCCAAGAACCTGTGGAACGGCGTGAAGAATTTCTTTACCGGCGGAAACGACGATGGCTCCGATGATTCTGATGGAGGGGACGGTTCTGACAAGAACCCGTCTGGCTTTAGCGGTATGGGAGGCGGGAAGCCCTCTGGCGGCAGCGGCCGCACAAGCAGTGGAAATTCGCCGACAGGGGTGCAGACTTCTTCTGGGAGTACTGCTGCAAGCAGAAACGCCGCCAGCGCGTTTATTTCGGGAGGAAGGCCGGTGTCTACAACAACGGCATCACAGCGGCCGATTGCTCAAACCACGAACACCAAAAACATCACTGTAAAACAGGAAAACCGACAAAGCTACACGTTCCAAGTGTCTGATCGCAATGCCGCATCCAAACTGCAGTCTACCGTGAGTTCGCAGTCCTCGCAATCTACGAAAGATTTGGCGCATGCGCTTAATTACGGGAGGTGATGCCTGATGGAAGCGACACAGCCCGCTCGACTTGGAGATTTTGAGTTTGACGCTATCATCAAACGCCCGGAAACATTGTCCAGCAAGATCCCGGGCTATGCAACGGAAGAAGGATATAGCGCCAGTGACCACATCTGTCTGGAAGCGGTGACGCTTGATGTCACAGCTGTGATTTCTAACGCGCCGATTACATGGGCGGACCGGCACCCGGCATCATCGAGCCGGGTGCAAAGCGCAGTAGAAGAACTGCGTCAGCTGTGGGAAAAAAGAATGCCAATGACCTTTACGGCCGGAGGCGATAGCTATGAGAACGTCTGCATCGAAAGTGTGACGTTCCCCAAAGAGGAAAGCAACAGCGAGCGTATTGAACTGAAGTTGAAGCAGGTGTCTATCAATTCGACAGAAACTGCCAATATCAGCATAAAGTATGCTCGAGGGGGAACGTCTAAAAAGAATACTGGCGCGAGCCAGAAGAGCACCTCCACAGCAAAATCTTCCGATAGCGGAAAATCTTCTTCCCGCAGCAGCATTCTTTGTTCTGGGGCAAAAGCCATTGGATTGTTTAAGTGAGGTATAGATGATGGATTTGGAATACTATGAGATCTCTGTACCAGACCGAAACGATTCCATTATGCGCGTGAACCTTGACGAAGTATATTACAATCTTCGGCTAACATGGAACGCATACGGCGGTTTTTGGATGCTTAGCATCTACGATGCAGAAATGAATATTATCCTCGGCATGGCGAGGCTCGTGCCGGGGACAATTTGGAATTTCTACTATCAAACCCAAGGAGGCCCGCCGGGCGTCCTTGGCGTTGAAACGGAGCAGGAAACAATTGGCCGCAACGATTTTGTAGACGGAAAGGCGAAACTGCTATACCTTCCTGCAAGACAGCTTGGAGTGTGACAGATGGATATCTGGAATAGACAGTACCGAGTAAGAATTGGGAAAAATAATTCTGTCGGTCGTGAAATCGGAAAACCCAACGAAAAAACGAAGAGGGCTATCCGATGTTCCTTTTCCTGTGAAATTGGTGATAGTTCAAGTTCTAATACGGGGAAAATCACACTTTGGAATCTGGCAGATGAAACCTTGCGCCTTTTGGAGCAGGAAGATTGCCTGATTGAGCTGCGCGCTGGATATGGTGATGACCTGCCCGTTATTATGGGCGGTTCTTTGACGTGCTTTGAAACGGAAACAAACGGAGCGGACCGGCAGACCACAATTGAGTTTGTGGACAGCTTTACATCCGCACGAGATACAACGGTGAGCCTGAGTTATTCGGGCGTTGTGAACGGAGAAAAAATCGTCAGGGATGTTGCCCAGGAAATGGGATGTGAAGTCAAACTTTCCCCCAAGGCCAAAATGATCGACTTTAAGAATTTTGCTTTTGTTGGCACAGGAAAGACGCTTATCGGGCGGCTGTGCGACAGAAGCAAACTTCGCTGGAGTGTTCAGAATGGTATTATTCAGATATGCGCACTGGATGAACCGCTAACGATGGCGGCTTATGTCCTTTCGGCCGATTCCGGCATGATCGGTTCACCGAAGCCTTTCTTTGAATCCGCATCGACCAGCAGCAAATCTTCAACGAGTAAGAACGCGAGTTCCAATACGACCAAAAGAAAGGCCAAGAAAGGCATTGAGGTTACGTATTGCCTGAATGGCCATATTCAGATTGACGATTATGTGAAAGTAGAATCCCGAGAGGATAAGGGAAACTACCGGGCGTCAAAAATCAGGTTCATTGGCGATACGGAGGGCGACGATTGGCAATGCGTTGGGCAATTTGTGGAGGTGAAATAGCGTGGATCAGGACTTCCGCGATGCAGTCGTGAGCATCATCGACCAGTACATGAGGGATAATATCCACACCTCGGCACCTGCTAAGGTTGGTAACGTGTCCGAAAATTTCACTGCTGAACTAACGCCGGATTTGAAAGTGACGACCGATGATGATAGGGAAGTACCCTACCCTAAAATTTCGGGCACGGCTATCCTGATGCCTACCGGAGCAGGCGGCACAATCGGGTTTGCCTTTCCTGTGCATTCCGGGGATGGATGTGTGGCTATTTTTGGAGAGGGCGGCTCTGGAACGGATTTGAAGTGGGACTTATCCAACGCAACCTTGCTGCCGGGCTTGCCTGCATCGTCTAGCGAGCAGGTTAAGCGTGCCGGAAGTGAGGACGCAGCAGTTGTTTTTGCGCCGACCGCGACCATCACGGTCAAGAAAGACTGCATCGAACTGAAAAAGCAAGACACAACCATAACATTGAAAGACAGTTCCGTCTTTGTTCAAAGAGGCGGTTCTAACATCGAGGTGACGGATGGCAGTACCAAAATTACCACTCCGTTGCTTGATGTTACCGGCAATACGGAAATCAAAGGCAACATTCAGGTGCAAGGAAACGTGAACATTTCTGGCACGCTGGTACTTGGTGGCATCGTAATGAATACGCATACCCATGCTGGCGTACACGGAAAGACAGGAGGTCCGCAGTAATGGCATTGAAAGACCTTGCGCTTGCTGCTGATGGTGATTTATACATCAACGAAACCGGCGATTTTGAAATCATCGATGCCGTTCGGCAGGGTGTGCAAATTCGTCTGCGCTGGATCAAAGGAGAATGGGTGTTCAATACCGCTATGGGCACGCCTTACTTTGAAACAATCCTTGTGAAGGTTCCGAATCGAGCCTTGATCGAGAAGGCCCTGCGAGACCAAATCCTTGCCGTTGATGGCGTAACAGGGGTGGGCACCATCAACCTTATAAAGGATGCAAAAACCAGAACGCTCCGAGCGTCTTTTACCGCGACCACCACCGAAGGAGAAATAGAAAGCGAGGTGGAACTGTCCCATGTCGGACTACGGAGTGACGGATAAGGGCTTTCAAATGCGCCGACTGGATGAAATTTACACCGACATCTGCAAAAGGTTCAAGGATGAAGTCGGGGTTGACCCATCGGAAAATCCGCAAAGCGTGATGAATGTCCTCTTTACGATTTTTGCCGATGCCCCTGCGGAGCTCTGGGAAGCCTTTGCTGCTGCATACCAGCAGCTTTTCCCGAACACTGCACGAGGGGTAGCCTTGGACAACGTAATGCAGGTTGGCGGCGTAAGCCGTATCGGCCAAGCAAAGACCAAGTATTCCATCTCCTGCACAGGTCAGGAAGGAACGGTAATTCCTGTTGGCGCACTGATCCAGTCGAGCAACCGTCCGCAGAGAACATTCCAAGCGGCCAGTGCATCTACGATTTCCAGTTCTAACTGGCGGCGTCTCTCTATTCGGCCAATTGAGAGCATTTCAGGAGAGTTTACGTTCGATTTTGGCGTTTCCCGCAATGCGACCAGCGGAGAAGTTGGAACGTATGCAGAAAGTTCCGGCATCACCAAGAAAATGACGGTCACGTCATACAGTGATGCGTACTCCCAGATGCTTGCGGCCATGCAGGGCTTTGAAGCGCTTGCAAAATTCGGGATTTCGGTTTCGGACGAAGCTGATGAGCAGGGAGAACATTCTATCGTTCTTACGGCGGCAGGTGCATCCGATAGCTTTTCGGCATCGCTTTGCAAGTACATTACAGTGACCGAGGTAACAAGCAATATTATGTTTGAAAGCGCCGAATATGGAAGTTTTGTGCTTGCAGATGGCGTTATCACACAAATTGTCACTACGGTCGATGGCTGGACATCCTGCACAAACGAGATTCCGCCAATCAAAGGACGGCTCACGCAAACCGATGCCGAGGCCATATCCAGCTATACGAACCGCGTTGCGAGCCGCGGTACGGGCACCGTTGCAAGCATCGTGTCCCTTCTGTATAGCGATGTGGATGGCGTTACTTTTGCGGCCGGATACGAGAACTACAACGACACGGTGGATGCAGCAGGCAGACCACCGCACAGCATCGAAATTGTGGTGCAGGGCGGTAGCGATGAAGATGTGGCAAACATCATCTGGAAAAACAAGGCGGGCGGCATCCGAGCGTATGGGAGCCACTACGCCTATGCTACGGATGTCAATGGCAATCGGCAGTATCTGGAATTTACTCGAGTGAATGACGTTTATCTGCTGCTCTCTGTTACGGTTACGAGTTCTGGCGGGCTGGACGATGATTATGCGGCGAGAATCAAGTCCCTGCTGATGGAAGAAATTCTTTCAGCAGGCACAACAATTCGCCTGCAAACGTTCATCCGCCCCATCATGGAAAGCGTGTCCGGCGTTGATTATGTCGAAATCCGAGGCTTATTGAGCGAAAAACCGGACATTGAAGGAGTTGCCGATAATTCTATGCTGACAGGCATTGTCCCGGTTGAAATCAACCAACAGCCGGTTCTTAGCATGAGCGGCATCCGGGTGGTGAAAGCATGATTGACGCTTATAAGGAAATGTATGGCAAACTGCCGATGCAGTTTCAACTGGAGTCTTACGAAGAGAGCAAACTGGGGGACTATATTTGCGATACCGTAGATGATCTGAAGGATTTACCAGAAGATTGCGAAATGGGAAGCATTGCCAGAATTATAACCCCGCCTGCAATCTATCGAAAGAACTCAGCCGGGAAATGGATTTTGCAGTTTTCCAGCAAAGGGGTATCCTAATGGGCTACGAAGTTCTGAAAGAAACACCTCTCAGCGTTGAAAAAATGTCAAACCTTGATGGCATCATCTGGGCCGTTGCGCCGGAATATGAAAACGCCTCTCTGTTTCTGGGCGGTCTGGAAAATCTGAACAATTTTGATAGCTGCACAGGTGTTTGGCTTGACCGGCTTGGACAGCTGGTCTGCTTGACCCGCCAGCAGGCTGGAGCAATGATTGGAAGCCGAGAACTTGCGGATAATGACGATATTTATCGCGTCTGCCTGAAGTATAAGGCTTTTGTCAATTCCTGCCGCTGTACGCCGGATGAAATCATTGAAGCAACCAAAATCATCTTCGGAGCAACGCAGGTGGTTTATAGTGAACGCCGAGATGTTCCGGCGACAATCTTCCTTTCGATTTCGGCACCGTTTTCTGATATGGTCATGTCTATTTTGGGAACGCATGACCTTATTGTACGCCCGGCCGGAGTAAAAGTTCGCGTGGATTGCTCGACCGAGGACGCAGAAACCTTTGGATTTGTGGATCTCAATCCGCGAGTTGCAGGTTTCGGCGAGGGAATGTTTGCA
Source organism: Faecalibacterium sp. I4-1-79 (assembly GCF_023347235.1). GTDB lineage: Bacteria > Bacillota > Clostridia > Oscillospirales > Ruminococcaceae > Faecalibacterium > Faecalibacterium tardum. The sequence continues at coordinate 1,661,788 of NZ_CP094467.1, forward strand.
CAGTCCATCAATTAACTGGGGGTGATTTATTATGGCAGAAGGTCGTGCAGGAGCGCTTGAAGATTATGCAACTGCGGCGTTTTCTGTGTCTGGCGTGAAGCAAGACATTTCGTTGGAGGATTGGAAAGGCGGCTGGGCTTCTATTGTCGGCGGTTTGAACGGAAAGCCGACAAGCCAGCAGTTCAACATGGTTACATATATTTTGAGTGCCCTGCTGAATCAGGCCATTTCCGACCTGTCTACCGTTAAGGGAACGGCAAACAGCGCGTTGCCTAAGAGCGATTTTACGGCGAAACAGATTGTGGCCCTGCTGGCTGCATACGGGCTGATGGAAGGCTGTGATGCCGATACGGTTGATGGTAAACACGCGAATGCTTTTGCACCGTCTACGCATGAACATTCTGCAAGCCAGATTACAAGCGGGAACCTTCCGATTGAACGCGGTGGTACAGGTTCTGGCACCTCCGCTGATGCCTGCAAAAACCTTGGCGCAATGCGCAATGTGGGCGGCACGTTCACCGGAACGGTGTATTTTGCAAACGGCACGGTACATTATGTGACATCCGCAGGTGATGCACACTTTAAGTCTTTGTCGGTGTCAGGTGATATTTCCGCGCAGCGTGTCTACGATGCGGTCTACAACGACTATGCGGAGCTCATGCCGCGTGGCGAGCAGACCGAACCCGGTGATATTATCGCTCTGGATACTGGGAGCCAGATGGAACGGTATATCAAGGCCACGAACCTATCTAGCCGTATCGCAGGCATCCACACGGATGAGTACGCTATGCTCATTGGTGGAAATAAAGTGGTTGAAGGGCAGGATTTCCTTGAGGAAAACCTGCCCGATTTTATTCCGGTGTCCTTAGCAGGACGTGTTCACACGAAAGTGGTTGGACCTGTCCATACGGGCGATTACATCGTTCTGTCCAGCGCGCCCGGCGTTGGGCGCGCGGTCGGCTCGTGCGAATCGTACCCGGCGAACAAAATTGTGGGATACGCCTGTGAGGGTGATAACCGCACGGATCTGCGGCTTGTGAAGGTGAGAGTAGGTGGTGTGTGATGGCTCAAAGAAGCACAAAGGTTTACTCGGCCGACTACACAGAACTTAAAAAACAGCTGGACGCTGAACTTAATCGTCGCGGAAAAAGCGAAGGGACAGGACAGGGCCAGAGCGTTGGAAGCATGGCGGCTTATATCAGTTCTTTTTCTGTCGTCCCTGCGGCCGGTAGGCAAATTACCAATGAGCACATCCAGAAAATTACACAGCCTATCTCGGCGATTACCGGAAGCGCTATCACACCGGAAAACGGCTCCAAGGTCGCTGCAGATGTGCTCACCCGGGCGGCTGCACTGCTTAGCCAATTGAGCGCGATTTCTGAAACTGCAACATCCAGCGGCTGCGGCGGGGCTTGCTCGGGGCTCTGCACTACGGGTTGCTATTCAGCCTGTTCCAGCTGTACCGGCTCATGTACGGGAGGCTGTACCGGCTCGTGCACAAAAAGCTGTGCCAATGATTGCACCGGCTCATGCACCGGCTCTTGTGTGAGCACTTGCACAGGGACTTGCACGGGTTCCTGCACTAAGTCGTGCGCCAACGACTGTACCAGCACCTGTACAGGCACCTGTACTGGCAGCTGTACCGGCACCTGCACAGGAACCTGTACGAAGACGTGTGCCAATGACTGCGGGGGAAGTTGTGCTGGCGGTTGCACAGGTACATGCGCTGGAACGTGCGTAGGCACTTGTACTGGTAGTTGCACAGGAAGCTGTACAAAGACGTGTGCGGATAACTGCACTAACAATTGCAAGACATCCTGCAAGGGAGGATGTTCTGGTAGTTGTGATGGATGTTCAAGTACTTGTGAGGGAAGCTGTAGCGCAAATTGCGCAGACGACTGTGCAAGTAACTGTACCACGAACTGCAAAAGCTATTGCGCTAGTGACTGTCAGGAAACCTGCACGGGTTCAGGTTGCCTTTTGAACTGTGAATCGGGCTGTTCTAATAGTTGCAAGGGTTCATGCAATTCGCACTGCGGCGAGCGCTGTACGAGCAGTTGCGATACCAGTTGCGACGGTTGCTCTGGCTCCTGCAGTGGTAGCTGTAGTGGTAGCTGCAGCGGGAGTTGTGGAGGAAATTGTTCTGGAGGACTTTTGTGGTAATAGGAGAATGATATGGAAATGACTGTTCGTTATGCAAAAAATGCTGATGCTGATGTTGATGCATCATACCTCCGCAATCTGCCGCTTATCAAACTACTTCAGCAGGAACCGGTAAATACAGAGGACTGGGATGTGCTTCTTTCTGCAACACCCAATGGAGAAGACAAGCTGCTTTGGTGCCTTAGTTATGTTGGAGCCCTTTGCGCTCTTGATGCAACGGATTTTGATAACTGGTTTATCTACTGTTTGACTGTAATCGATTCGGCGCTGGAGGCTTGCAAAATTGAGAGCGCGTCCGAAGAGCGCAAAAATCTTCTGGCCCTTGGTTTGGCAGCACGGACGTTCAATTTTTCCGCAAATCCTGTCACTAAGCAGCTGAAATGTGGAGATACACTGCGGAGTGCCGGGGAATATGCCTGCTCTGAGGATGCAGATATCTTTGCGATGTGGTACGTTCTTCGTACTTTAACCGATTACCTTCGGCTGAACTTCAATGAAAATCTTCGGGCACTTACTTCTGCAATGGGAGCCATGAACAAAATTCGGGCCCGGTATACTCAGATCGTGGGGCGACTTCCCAAGATTGATGCTTGCTGAGAAAGGATGCCAACATGAAGATTATTGAACTGTCCCAAGTCGAAAGCGAGACTGTGGAACGGGCATTTTATGAGGTTGATTCATACGAAAAAATTATGGCAGTACTCAACCGCCAACTGAACGCCAAAGCAAACTCCGATACAAAGGAAATTATCATGCACTATGCGGAACTGTGCCGTATGGCCCACATGAAACTGCAGATGGCGCAGAACGCGGTACTGAAAAACCACATCGATTTGAGCAGTGAACCTTTCAACGGATACCAATTTGACTTTGGACGGAAGGAGGTGCAGTTGTTTGAAAAGCAAACGGTTTGAGGATTACGGAAACTCTGTCCAGAGACTGTACTGCCGTGATTTACCTGAAACGCGAAGTGCTTGTCGCAATGTTACATTTCAGGTGACCAGCGGGTGCAATCTCAGATGTTCGTATTGCTACGAGCATCACAAAGGAGCGGAGAGTATGACTCCCGAAACCGGCAAAAGAATCGTTGATTATCTGCTGGATCTGTATAAGCAGAACACCTCTGACTTCGTCAACCAAGACACAAAAGCCGTTGTTCTTGACTTTATCGGGGGAGAGCCTTTGCTGGAAGCCCCCTTGATTGAATGCATCTGCGATTACTGGTTTGAGCAATGCTGGAAACGCAGTATCCCTCTTGCGCCGTTTACCAGAATTTCGTTTGCCACAAACGGTCAGCTGTGGTTCAGTCCTGAAGCGCAGCACCTTTTTGAGAAATATCATGAAATGATGTCCGTTACCGTCAGCATTGACGGCGTGCAGGAGCTTCATGATATGTACCGACTTGATGAACATGGAAACGGAAGCTTCGCAAAGGCGTGGAAAGCGTTTCAGGACAGTAAAAAGTACGGCTGGAACGGTTCAACGAAAATGACTTTTGTTCCCGGTTCGTTCAAGTATATCGCAGATAGCATCATAATGATGCTGAATGAGGGATGCGACAGCATTGCCTGTAACTATGCTTATGAGCCTCTTTATAATCCGTCAGATGGCTATGTTTTGTACAGCCAATTGAAAATTGTGGCTAACTACATTGTGAACAATAGGCTGGATGTGCTGGTCACAATTTTTGACAGCCTCTTAGGGGGGAGAGCTAAAGACAATCACAACTTTTGTGGTGGCACGGGCTCTATGCTATCGTTTGCTCCTGATGGATCTGCGTACCCCTGCATTCGATACGCACCCATTAGTATTGGCGAGGAAAAGTCGAAGAAAGTTCGCTTCGGCAGCGTCTATGATGGTCTGTATACCACTGATTCCCAACGCAAGGCTAAAGCAGAACTCGATGCGATTACCCTCACCTCACAGTCTGAGCAGAAGTGTATTGACTGCCCTGTATCTGCCGGCTGTGGCTGGTGTTCCGGTTTGAACTATGAGATGTACGGCACAGCCAATAAACGCTTTACGGGCATCTGCTGGGCTCATAAAGCCCGCGTTCTTGCAAGCGCATACTATCACAACCGGCGGTACATCGAAATAGGGGATTGCCTTCCCATCAAGGCTGAACTGCCAAAAGATGATGCTCTCGAGATACTTCCCGCTGCCGACTATGAAGAGTTTCTTAAAATCGAAAGAGCAGCCCTTCTGAAATTCGCTGATGAAAATGGAATCGGCTGAAAGGAGAATGTATGGCGATTCTGATTGCGAGTACCCTGCTGGAAACCGAAACCGAGGCATGGTACTCATTCTATGTGGACACGATGGAAGATGTCAAAGGTCTGCCTACGAGCAAAAGCACGGGTTCATCGTACAAGGTCAAAAAATTTGCAAAGCCGGCCAGTCAGGCATACTGCATCGAAATGGCGGCGCAATACGTCCTGGACGGTAATGATGAATGGCGGTTGCTCTATGCAATCCGCGATGATGTGGCAGATGCAATTCTGAAAAATGTGGAAGAAATCAAGCAGATCGTTGCCAATACCAGCGCATCGGAACAGGCTGCGGCGCGGAGCGCATCTGCGGCAAATGCCAGCGCAATCGCGGCCAGCAAGTCCGAAAGAATCTCCACAGAAAATGCGTCTTCTGCGGCGGCAAGTGAGCGCGCATCGAGGGATAGTGCATTAGACGCAAGAGCTGCCGAAGGAAATACGCTGAACTACATGAACCGGACAGCGGACATTGCCAATCAGGTGGCAGGGTCGGCGGCATCTATCAATTTTGCATTCGGACCGGATGTCGATGGCCGTTTCTCCTTTTTTGTCCGCAGGAGCAGTTAAAATCACGGATTCCGTGATTTTCTAACAAAAATCAGATTTACAGATGTTGCATGGCTATAATCTGGAAAGGAGTTTCTATGTTCAAAGTTATGCAGCAGTATGGCACCGTAGCCCAGCCGGCCACGGTGTACTACTGCGACGATGAAGCAGACCTGCAGAATATCAAATCTGCACCGATGGGGGCGCAAGCACTGGTTATCCACACAGGCAATATCTATATCGCCGATTCTACCGGGAAGTTCTACCCGATGTAAGGATGGTGGCGTATGATTGATATTTTGACCTACGCAATCGCTCGCAGGAAATCAGCAGCAAAATTGGATGAACTGTATAGTCAGACAAAAGCTGTTGCGGATGCGGCGAAAGATAGTGCAGAGACCAGCAAGGCCGCTGCCGAGACATCGAAGGATCTGCTGAACAAGACGACAGCTGCGGCCCAGCAGGCTGCAGCAAGTGCTGCTGCTACAAACTATGCGCTTGGCCCGGACGAGAGTGGCCGACTGTCGTTTTTCATCAAGAAAAGCACCTAAAAGGGGGTATAAGAAATGGCTGACACATGGGAACTTATCAATCATCCTCTGACCGATGAAACCGGTCTGGTACTGGCCGCTCAGATGAAACGCCAAAATGACATTTTGGCAGGCATTGCTGCTGGTACTGCCGGTGCGGAATTCGTGGATGCAACATTCCGCGGTCTGCTGGATGGCAAAAATACCACAGAAATCTTCTGGAGCTGGTGGCCGCTGTCTGCCGGTGATGGCGTGACGAAGTATCAGCGTCTGGAACGCTTTGCGAAAATGCTCGCAGAGAGCGCTCGCAGCAAAACCTACACCGTTCGCTTCTACAGTGATGATGTGAGTGGTGATTACACCGGCACCCCGCTGGATGATCTGGCAGACGGGCGTGAAGCGGCTCCGCTTCTGACTGACACCAGCCCGGAAACCGCAGACTGGTCGGAAGAGGATCCTTTCACATGGTACATTCGCGCCAATGCGCTGTCCTTGGAAGATGGCACGATGAACGTGCTGGCAGTTGAGGGTGAAACCGGGTTTGATCTTTCCGGCGAAACCGCACCCGTTTACTGCTTCGCTCTGTCCTTGATGCTGAAGGAGTGGGAGGATGGCGCATACCTGTATAACTCTTTCCGCACCTTCGAGGGCGGCGGCTATGATCCTATGGCTGGCGATGTGGCCCCTGATAAGAGTCGCCGCTGGCTGACATGGCACCCGGCTTTCCTTGGCGGCAAAAATTCCAAGGGTGGAATGACCAGCGGTGCTGGACTGCCCCCGATGCCGTGGACAAGCGCCAACGCAGCTATCCCTATGGCTCGTAAGATTACCGCTTATGATGCCCTGTGGACTGACTGCGACCAGCAGTATGTTCTGGCCCAATGGCGGTTGCGCCATTGGACGCTGAGCAACAGCGGCAAGCTGGAGGGCTGCACTGTCTATAATTACCAGTACAGCCCTGCTGTGGCGGAAACTGGAGTAAAGCGAGTGCTCGTGACGAAAGCGCAGGGGGCAAATTTCCTCGTGGGCTCTGCTGTTTGCATGGGTGAGCGTGGCGAGAATACGGGAACGGACCGCAACACGGACTATAATCATAATATTTTCAACTGGGCCAAGATTTCCAGCATTACCAATGTGACCGTGAGCGAGACCGAGTATGTGGCTCTGAACCTTGAGTTGGATTCTCCTATCGACACTACGACCACGATGCTGGTATCTACTATGCCGTGGGAGTCCGGCACAACAGAGGGCGTGCAGGGGCATAGCGATGGATGTCGGGGTAATCTGACGAACGGAAAATATCCGTACCGTGTGGCCGGCATCGAGATGCAGATCGGCGCTTATACGGAACAGCTTGACCCTCTGTGGAAAGCCAGCATCGTGGACGATGACCACTGGCACTATGACGCGTTCTCCTGCAAGAGCGGTGAGAAGCAGGTTGGTTCTATCTCCTCGGACTATGCCCAGACCGGCTCCTTCGACCTGAACGACAAGGCGACTTGGTCGTGGCACTATATCCGTAAGCTGGGCAAGTTGGGTACGGAAGCCATGATGTATGAAAAGTTCAATGGCAGCGGTTCCACCTATGTACGGGCTGCGTTCGTTTCGCCCGGTTCGGCGGGTCTGTACGCCCCGTGGCGCGGTGGCGGCCTGGGTGACGGTGCTCCCTGCGGCCTGCCTTGCGCGTATGGCCACCTTTCCCCGGCGTCCTCGTGCTGGAACGGCGTGCCCCGGCTTGCTGGCTCGGGCAAAAAGAGAGGGTGAATATGTGCCGTAGGCACATAGAGGGGGTGTAACCCCCTAATCCCCGTTCACGTTTCCCAGCTTGCGCCGATGGTTTACCATCGGCGCAAGCCGATTATTTTATGGAGCAATGAAGCGGCGTGTGGCTGCGTTCATTTCGCCCGGTTCGGCGGGTCTGTACGCCCCGTGGCGCGGTGGCAACCTGAATGACGGTGCTAACTGCGGCCTGCCTTGCGCGAATGGCAACAATTCCCCGGCGAACTCGAGCTGGAACGGCGTGCCCCGGAATGCTGATGATAAATAGCCCTCAAAAGGGCATAAGCGTTTCATTGCGCCTGTGGCTTGACCACTAAGATCATGTTATACCGACACCATGCAGCTGAGCGTTTCGAGATATACGGACGCATTGGTGAGAGCGTGGCCGCAGTTTTTGGGACTGCGTGGCGGTGAGTAGTAGAAATCCGTTTTGCCTGATTTAAGGCCTGAAACGGCAACCGAAATCCGTTGAACATCAGCAAGTTTGGAGGCTTTAAGGATATGAAAACAAAGAGGTACTTGTCGCTCAATCATGAAATGTGCGAGCGTGCTGTCCTTGAAGCTTTTGATAAGAAATGGTTCCGCCGGGATTACCTCGCTACGGTGGAAAAATATGGAGGTGTAAGCCGTGCACAACTATCGAGCGCCGCCCGCGTAAACGACTGGAACCCGCGTTTAGAAGCCGTAAATGGGATTGCTCTTGAAATGGAGCAACGGATAGAAGATTTGTTGGACGGAGAAACAGACGACCTTGATCTTGACCCTGTGAGCGTGTTCTACAGAATTGATGGAATCAGCATGAAACGGCGGGAACTGTCTAACTGCTGTCCAATGCACCAAGCTTTTGGGCATTTGGCGGTACTTGGACTTCGCCCGTTGCTTCAGGCAAAACTGTTGCCGTATCAATTTGCCAGTATTCCCGGCAAGGGACAAATCGCTTTGAAGCGTCAAGTCGAGCGTTGGCTTCGCAGAAAAAGTCTTGGCATACAGTATGCAATAAAGCTGGATGTGCAGGGGGCATACGCCCACACAAAACAGGAACTTGTGATGAAGATCCTGCAGAAAGAAATCCCGGGAGCAACATGGCTTCTGGCTGTTGTCAAATGTCTTTTAGCAATGGCTCCGGGTGAGGGATTGCTTATCGGCGGCTATCTTGAAGCGTGGCTTTTTAACCTTGTTGCCAGCTATATGCTGGTCAAGGTCATGAGTTATGCAAAGATTCGCCGTGGAGCATCCACGCGATTCGTGATCCGCAGCGGTAGCTATATGGATGACCTTGTTTTGTTTGGCCGACGATGGGCTGACATACAGAGTGCAGCCCGAAAATTGACTAAGTGGGCGCTGACCGAACTGGGATTGACAATAAAAAACGAGTGGGTTCGTGTGGACTTTCTTAGCGCCGCTGAAGAGCATCAACGCAGACACCTAACGGGAGCGGCAAAAGGATGCCCGGGTTTGGATATGGCTGGCTATGTGATGCACCGTACCTACACCACGATACGCCCCAGAATTTTTCTGAGGGCTCGGCGGCAGTACATTCGAGCCAAGGCTGATGTTTCACGAAATGGATATGTGCCGGTCTGGCGGTCATACAAGCTGGTCAGCTATAACGGCTATTTTGACTGGACAAAATCTCGTGCAATCAGCGAAGCCCTAAAACAGAAAAAGCTGTTCACGGCCGCAAAAGTAGCAATCCGCGTAACGGCACAAAGAAATGCAATGAAGAAAGTGAGGATAGCAGCATGATTTTTACCGAGAACCTTGACCATAATCCGCAGGCGGTAACGCTGGAAAAACTGCCGGACGGTACGGCTTGGCTGTACCTGCGTAAGGACGCTCATGAGGTACGAACCGAGGCTCCCGAAGGAGAGCAGGGCGGTACTTCGTGGGAGTGCACCACGGCTCTTTGCAAGTTGGGTTCCGATTATGCAGAGGAAACCGTGGAAAGCATCACGGCGGCGGCTGATGATTGGTGGGTCTATGCAGAAGCATGGACGACCGCTGATGAAGCTGCGCCCTCTCTGGAAGAGCGTGTGAGCGTGCTGGAAACTCTGTTTATGGGAGGTGAGCTGTAATGGGCAAGGAACAGTTTTATCGCACTATGTACCGCATGAAGAAGATCACCGCTGCAGGCGTGTGGGAAAAGGTTGACGAGGGCGAGCTGACCAAGGCGCAGGCCTTGCGTATCTGCGGTCCGCGACCGAAGGAATCCTGATGGAAGGTGCTTTTATTTGAGCCGAGAACAAAAGCTCGAAGTTTTGTTAGCATCGGCGGTTCATCTTCTGGATTGCTGGGAGGACATTTCAGCTGAAACAGGAGAAGAGCCTGAAAATTATGGTGAGCAGAGAGCAATCCTGCAAGCCGAATACGATGCTATAAAGTGTTGAGAGAAGCCGTGCTGATGGTCAGCGCGGCTTTTTTGTTTGGAATAGAGGTGGATTTTTTGATTTCTCCGTATAAGGGCACTTTCAGAGTGTCGCAGGCATACCGAAACCTGCGAGCAAACGGTACATATCACCAAGGATATGATCTCGTGGGCATTGGAGACAAAAGCATCTATTGCCCGGTTTACGGTACGGTTATTCGTGCTGGATGGGAGTGTGCAACGCTTCCGAAGAAAGGTTTTGGCCAGCGTGTTGTGGTTCGTATCGGCAGCACTGCCTACTATATGTATTTTGGGCATCTGTCCAAAATCAACGTGGCCGTCGGGCAGAAGCTGAAACCGGGAGATCTGATTGGTGTTGAGGGCAGCACCGGCCACAGCACCGGAAGTCACCTGCATTGGGAAATTCGCATCAACGATATTTCTACTGGGTATGTATCGGTGCATCAGTACGCAGGCATCCCGAATGTGGCAGGCTCTACTGCATACACGTCCAACTGGGTCGCAGAACTTTTCGGACCCAGCAACCTGAAAAAGTCCACCAGCGGCTTCCCGCAGCGCTTGTACAATTCGGTGCTGCAGGGTGCACTGGGAATCGACAAGGACGGTATCTTCGGGGCGAATACCGAAAAAACAGTCAAGGAGTTCCAGAGTGCTCACGGTCTGACAGCTGATGGCATTGCTGGAGCAAAGACAAAGGCGGCTCTCGCTAAGCAGCTTTGAGAGAAAGGGGTTATAATCTATGAGCGTTATGAATATTGTTACCGCCTGTATCGTGATTCTGATTATGGCAGTTCTGTCCGTCGTGGCGATTCGCTTCGGCTATAAGGCGCTTCTGATTGAGTGGGCAATCGATGCTATCTCCAAAGCGGAGAAGGAGTTCGTTGGTACCAAACTGGGCGAGGCGCGCCTTGCGGTTGTTGTGTCTTGGCTGCGTGAAAAGGTGCCTGCACCGATTCGCTTCCTTGTGACGGACGACTTAATTCGCAAAGCAGTCCAGACATCGTTTAACGCTGCAAAGTCTGGGCTGGAGGTGCTGAAGAATGCTTAAGCGGCTTGTGGATTGGCTCTTGGATCGTCTTCCCGTAACGAGATGGATCGAATTGCTGACACAGCCGGAGGACTGAAAGGAGGATGTAGGTGCTTGCAGAGACAGCTGAAACAGTCACTGTCGCCGTTCCGGCGTGGCTTTTAGCGGTAGTTGCTTTTCTTGGAACACTTCTGGGTGGAGCGATTAGTTTTGCTGTGAATCAAATCCTTATCAAGGGAGCTGCTGATCGTGCCGCAAAGAAACGCGAAAAGGACGATGAGCGGCGCCGAGAACGGTATATTTTGCAGATGGACAGCCGAAAGGCTACATTTGACCTGCTATCCTGCATTTGTGCCGGCATTGAGCGAATGGAGACCGAAACGGGTCAGATTTATTGGAATGGAGAACTGAAAAGAAGCCTTGCACATCTGGAAGGTGTGGATGAGCGATATAGGGAATCCGACCAACGCCAGCTTGCCGACCTGAATACTCGGAGCAAATGATTACACCCCCGTTACCCATCAGACTATAAGTCGAAGTGGGTAACGGGGGTGTTTTTTTTTGCTTTTTTACGATAAAAAATAACAAGATTCGTGATAATCTAACATTTTCCTGACTTTTCCAGTGGAAAAAGTTATCTTTTATTGTAAGGAGCGAGCGAGAATATGATTAGAATTTTACTGTCCAAGAAGCTAGGCGAGCTGAAATGGACGCAAGCAGATCTGGCACGCGCCACGGGCATTCGCCCCACTACAATCAGCGACTACTACAACGAAATCGCCGAGCGGATGAATCTGAACCATTTAGACCTCATCTGCGAAGCGCTGGACTGCAGCCCGACTGAGATACTGGTTCGGGAACCGAATCCTGAGCCGAGGGTGCGAAACCGGACCGGCTTTGAAAAGCCTGTGACAGGCCAAAGAAAAGACGGCGAGTGAGAGAGGGGACAGCGTAAAGCTGTCCTCTTTTTCTATGCCCATTGACGCTTCTTGCAAACAGGTGTATTATAATAATGTATCTAACACCTGAATGAACCACTTGATAGATAGTCAAAGACCCGTGACATCAATTTGACAGCAATCCATTGTGCACTCAAAAACACACAATGGAAGCAACGGAATTTATGCACGCCAAAACCGGAAAAATGGACTTGGTATAACCAAAAACCTACTTTCCGGAATTGAGCTCGAGTAATCTGCAAAACCTGAAAAGTATTGATGCAATGCAATATTTTGAGAGCCAAAAGGCTCTGTGATACTGCTTTGATACTATCAGGCGATTATTCATAAAGAGAGACATGAGAATGCCCTCTGAGAAACGGTAAGTTTTTCAGAGGGCATTTTTGTGTCTTTTATTCTTTACGCCACTTTTTCTTCGGCTCGTACCGGCCGCAGCCGTCGGCGGTCTGTGGCCAGTTGAGCTTCCATTCCAGATACTCTTCCTTGGTGATCTCGCCCTCCCGGAGCTGCTTCTTGCGGAGCTGCCACTCCTTTAAGAACTCATCCAGCAGGCGATAGCGGAAGCTGACTGCCATGTGCTTTTCCGGGAAATTTGGGTCGGTGGTGTCTGTGACCTCGTAGAGCCGGGTGCCGGGATAGTGCTCATCCAGTTCGAACAGAGTGTACATCACATCCTCTGCGGCGTACAAGGTCGGCTCATAGAGGGAACGGTAGTTCACGTCCAGCACCTCCGCAATCTTGCGGAGCAACTCTTCTTTAGGAGTGCGGGTGTTGCTTTCGTATTGTGCGATACGGATGTCTGCGCTCTTCTCCTCAAACCCGATGGCAATGCCCAGTTCTTTCTGGGTCATACCTCGGAGGTTGCGGGCACGTTTGATGCGGTCACCGACTGCCATGCGATTGCCTCCTGACTTAAACATATTTGTTGAACCTAGTATAGCACAGAAAAATAGGAGGTGCAATAGAAAATAAACAAAAAAGTTTAAGATTTTACCTGAAAACCTCTTGACTTAACGGAATGTGTTTAGTATAATGAGAGCACAAAAAGATAAGCAAAAATGCTTAGTAAAATTGAATGACCGCCAAACTGACCCAAACCGCCAAGACCTTCCGAAAGGAAGCGAGCGCTCCGCAAGGGGACGGCACAGCACCGCAAAGGGGATATGCCTGCCGGAAGTCAGCGAGGATGAAGCGGCACCGAAACGAAACCAACAAGGAAAGGACAGAAAATGGCAAACAGCATTTTTATCAAGGCAGACGAGCTGGCAAAGGAACTGGACATCTCCCAGGGTCTGGCGTACAAGATGATCGCCCAGTGGAACGAGGAACTGAAGGCCAAGGGCTACACGACCGTAGGAGGCCGGGTGAGCAGGAGGTACTATCAGGAGAAGATCTACGGGGCAGGGGAGGAGTGATAAGATGCCAGCCTACAAGGACAGCAAACAGGGCACATGGTACGCTTCCTTTTACTTCGAAAACTGGCAAGGTGTGAAGCAGAAGAAGCTGAAACGGGGGTTTGCCACCAAGAAGGACGCTCTGGCGTGGGAGCGGGAGTTCCTTCTTCAGCAGGCGGCAGACCTGACCATGACCTTTGAAGCCTTCGTGGAAATTTATATCACGGACAAGAAAAAGCGACTCCGGGAAAACACCTGGTCTACCAAAGAGCACATCATCCGAACGAAAATCTTACCGTATTTCAAAGAAAAGCGGCTCAGCGAGATAAAGCCACGGGATGTGATCGAATGGCAGAACGAGATGCTGAACTACCGGGACAAAAACGGCAAGGCCTACTCACCGACCTACCTCAAGACGCTGCATGGACAACTCAGTGCCATCCTGAATCACGCCGTCCGGTTCTACGGGCTGAAATCAAACGCAGCAGCAACAGCCGGGTGCATGGGGTCAGAAAAGCACAAGGAAATGCTTTTCTGGACAAAGGAGGAGTACCTCAAGTTTGCAGAAGCGATGATGGACAAGCCGCAATCCTATTACGCTTTTGAGGTCCTCTACTGGTGTGGCATCCGGGAGGGCGAATTGCTGGCTCTGACCCCGGCAGACTTCGACTTGGACAAGGGGCTGCTCTCCATCACCAAATCCTATCAAAGGCTGAAAGGCCGGGATGTGATCACCGACCCGAAAACACCCAAGAGCGTCCGGGTCATCCAGATGCCGCAGTTTCTGACGGACGAGATCAGAGACTATCTGAAATCCCTCTACAAAGTCCAGCCAGACCAGCGGATCTTTGAGGTGACCAAGAGCTACCTGCACCACGAGATGGACAGGGGAGCCAAGGAGGCCGGGGTGAAGCGGATACGAATCCACGACCTGCGGCACTCCCATGTATCACTGTTGATCGAGATGGGCTTCTCGGCTCTGGCAATTGCAGACCGGGTGGGGCATGAGAGCGTGGACATCACCTATAAGTACGCCCACCTTTTCCCCTCAAAGCAGCAGGAGATGGCGCAGAAGCTGGACATGGAGCGAAGGGAGGGATGAAGATGGAACGAGTACTCGACCAGCAAGGCCGCTGGCGGAACAAGGTGGTGGCCTTCCGAATGTCCCCGGAAGAGGACGAGGTTCTGGAAGCCAAAGTAAAGCTCTCCGGGTTGACCAAACAGGAGTATATCATCCGCCGCCTGACTGACCGGGAGATCACCGTGGTAGGCAACCCAAGGGTCTACAAAGCCCTACGAGGCCAGATGGAGCTGATCTATCAGGAATTGCAGCGGCTGGCCGTGGATGAAGAAGTCCCGCCGGACTTGCTGGAGACCCTGCAAATGGTAAGTCTGACGTTGAACGGACTTAAGGAGGAATGCGAATGACGGACAATAGAAAAACGACCGTACCGGGTACATCTGTTGGCGCAGATGCGGTACAGTCGTCTGATAAAATTACCACCAATATTATAACAAATTCGGACAAGCAAATCAATCTGCAAGCCGCGAAAAAGTCAAACAATTTCGGGCTGAACACGGTATCAATGACCGAGCTGTACGACACGGTATATCCACCCCGGAAACCCATCGTGAACGACTTGCTGTACAGTGGCACCTACCTCTTCGTAGGTGCGCCCAAGGTGGGCAAGTCCTTCTTCATGGGGCAGCTCGCCTACCATGTGGCGATGGGGCTTCCGCTGTGGGAGTACGAGGTGCATCAAGGCACCGTCCTCTACCTGGCATTGGAGGACGATTACGCCCGGCTGCAGCGGCGGCTCTCCCGGATGTTCGGGGTAGAGGAGACCAACAATCTCTACTTCGCAACGCAAGCTAAGTCCGTGAGCGAGGGACTTGACCAGCAGTTGGAAGGATTCATCCGGGAGCACCCGGATGTACGGCTCATCATCATCGACACCCTGCAGAAGGTGCGGGAGATCGGCGGGGACCGATACAGCTACGCCAGCGACTACGAGATCGTGACCAAACTGAAAACTTTCAGCGACAGGTACGGCATCTGCCTGCTGGTGGTTCATCACACCCGGAAGATGGAAGCCGAGGACAGCTTTGATATGATCTCCGGCACCAACGGTCTGTTGGGTGCGGCGGATGGCGCATTCATCATGCAGAAGAAGCGGCGCACGGACAACACCGCCCTGCTGGACATTGTGGGACGTGACCAGCCGGATCAGGAGTTGACGTTGGAGTTCAACCGGGAACGCTGCGTGTGGGAGTTCCAAGGAGCCGAAACGGAACTCTGGAAACTGCCGCCCGACCCGCTTCTGGAAGCGGTGGCAAAGGTGCTCACCCCGGAACAGCCGGAGTGGAGCGGTGCGCCCACGGAACTGCTGGAACGTCTGCCGGGTGTGAGCATACAGGCAAACATCCTGACCCGGAAGCTGAATGTGAGTGCCGACAGGCTCTACAACGACTATGGGATTCGGTACGAAAGCAGGCGCACCCATGAGGGCAGGGTGGTCAAATTAACGCTGGAAAATTCTGGGGCGTGACGATTCGTGACGGTTGTGACGGTATTTTTGCTACTATGTAAAATACCGTCACAATCGACACAACCGACACGGGATGGTGATAACGATGAAAAATGTGCAGATTTCGCAGGAACTTTTCGTCGCCTTGCTGCATTATCATTTGAGCGGCGAAAATGAGTACGAAGAGGTCATTGAGCAGGGTCTGGAGCAAAAATTGGATGCGATGCTGCGGCATGAGCTGTATGCCCAGTACAAAACAGCACCCACCGAGGAACAGCGGGAGCAGGCTCGGCAGGAGTATCTGGACAGACGAGGCGTGCCAGAAAGCTTCCGCTGGTGAGTCCCTCTATTGGCAAAGTACAGGAGCGTGTCACGCTCCTGTGAATGCAATCACGCAGGAAGGTGGTGTTGGACCGGGCAGCGGCGAGGTACAGCGAAACCCCGTCCGCAGACGGAAGCCCCCGGCAGGGCGCAAAGGCATCTTTTGATGGACGGAACGTCTGTCAAAAGTGCTTTTGCGTTACTTTCGACGAAAGTAACAAAGCCTTTGTCGTGTCCGGCACCAGTTACTTCCACAGAGAAAGGACGTGCGATTGAAAAGAACTATTTCCGCAATGCGGGGTCCCGGCTCCCTCAACCATAACCGGAGAAGTTTCACCGCTGAAAACGTAGACCCGGAGCGCAGCAGTCTGAATGTCGTGTACCGGGATGAACTGATTCAGAAGGTGTACCACGAACTGTTTGATGAGGCAGTGAACCGCTACAACGCCAAGCAGAAGCGCAAGGACCGCTGTATCACCGACTACTATGAGCACCTGCGGACAGGCAAGCAGGAAAAGCTTTTCCATGAGCTGATCGTCCAGATCGGCAACAAGGATGATATGGGTGTCCTGACCGAGAACGGCGCACTGGCAAAGGAACTGCTGGACGAGTATATGCAGGGCTTCCAAGAGCGGAACCCGACGCTACGGGTGTTCGGGGCTTTCCTCCACATGGATGAAGCTACGCCCCATCTGCACATCGACTTCGTGCCATATGTGTCCGGCTGGAAGGGCAAAGGACTGGACACCAAGGTTTCTCTGAAGCAGGCTCTGAAGGCCTTGGGCTTTGCAGGCGGTTCCAAGCGAGAATCCGAGTTGAACCAGTGGATCAACGCCGAGAAAGAACGGCTTGCTGCCGTGATGGAGCGGCACGGCATCGAGTGGGAACAGAAAGGCACCCACGAAGAGCACCTGTCTGTGCTGGACTTCAAGAAGCGGGAGCGCAGTAAAGAGGTGGCGGCTCTGGAAGCTGCCAAGCAGGAGCGCCAGACCGACCTGACCGAGATGCAGGAACAGCTGGAAACAGCGCAGACAGCCGTAGAAGCCGCTGAACAGCGGGTACAGAAAGCAGAGCTGACCTACCAGAAGCAGAGCCAGAAGCTGAACAAGCTGGCCCCCATTATGGAAGGTTTGGAAAACTTGTCAGCGCAATACTCCCAGCGGCCAGAAGAATGGGTGCCAGAAGCAGCCACGTTTGAGACCGCCAAGAGCTATCGGGAGAAGAAGGCCATGCCGCTGATCCAGAAGTTGGTGAAGGTACTCTTTACCCTCCATCGGAAGTACTGGGAGGTCAAGGATGAGCGGGATAAGTATCTGCACTTCTATCAGGACGAGAAGAAAGCTACCCATCATCTAAGCCAGCGGCTGAAAGAGGTGGAGGCTGAAAACTCTCAGCTCTATGCGATGAAACGTGATTTCAGGCGAGTATGGAACTATTTCGGTGTCGAAAAGATGCAGCAGGTCATTGGGCTTATGAGGGAGCAGGAGCAGACTGCGGATAGAAGCCAGAAGAAGAACAGGCAGAACAACGTAGAGCTGTAAGCATAGTAGACCCCCGCCAGCGGATGCTGGCGGGGGTCTGTACATATAGGGGCAACTTTTCGGAAAATCCGAAGAGTTCAGGGCAGTTGTTAAGCGTTGCTTAATAACTTGGGCAGTCTGTCAACTATCCGGGATTTTTGGATGGTTCGAGTTTATCAGTTGGAACTATTAAGAAAAACTTAATGGTTGGACGTGCCAGAGAAAATAGAATGATATAAAGATATAATTTTAAGTTAAAGCTTCTCGAAAGATACCATAGCAGAAAGAGAGTTTCTCATTTTTGCATGGCGATCTGCGGACAGAGCCTTTTCACGAGAGGTGTCGGCGTAGCCGAGGACAAGGATGTTGACCGGTTCAAGGTTGTCGGGAATCTTAAATTCAGCCTTCAGGATGTCCGGCTTGAAATAGCATACCCATACGCTTCCTAAACCTAAGTAGGTGGCTTCCATCATCATGTGGTCGGTAGTGATGCTTGCATCAATATCGGTCAGCTTTTTACCATCAAAGGGACGTGTCCAGACCTTATTTGTATCGCTGCAAACGATAATTGCCAGCGGCGCACCATAGATATTTGTGGCCTTTCCAATTTTACGAAGGCCCTCATCACTCTGCACTACAATCAGGTGTTGAGGCTGGCAATTACCACCCGTGGGTGCAACGTGAGCTGCCTCTAAGATGGCATCCAGCTTTTCCTTCTCAACCTTCTGCTTTGTGTAAGCGCGTACACTATACCGTTTCTTTGCAAGTGTCAAAAAATCCATA
Source organism: Faecalibacterium sp. I4-1-79 (assembly GCF_023347235.1). Lineage (GTDB taxonomy): Bacteria > Bacillota > Clostridia > Oscillospirales > Ruminococcaceae > Faecalibacterium > Faecalibacterium tardum. The sequence goes on from NZ_CP094467.1 coordinate 1,679,991, forward strand.
ATGTGATGGTCCTTTCTGGAAGTGTAAATTTGTGTAGGGTCTTGATAATTCAATCGGCCTATGCTATGATTTTATCAGTCGTTTTCAAAAAAGCAAGAACGCACTTTTTTGTTATATACTACCTAAAAAGATAGTGTAGGGAAGAGAAAAATGAAATGTCCAAGTACCTTTAGCTGCCCGGTTGAAGCAACCCTCGATTTGATTGGTGGGAAATATAAAGCACTTATTCTGTGGCATTTGATTGATAATACCTTGCGCTTTAATGAGATAGGAAAGTTGATTCCCAAGGCAACGCCTAAAATGCTGACACAGCAGCTTCGGGAGCTTGAAAATGATAACTTGGTTATTCGGAAAGTTTATCCTGTTGTGCCGCCAAAGGTAGAATATTCGCTCAGCGACTTTGGGAGAAGCATCATTCCTATTTTGGATGCGATGTGTAAATGGGGAGAAAACTATCTGGCAGATGCAAGCAAGAAGTAATCCTTAAAAGACGGTTGCATCCTGAACGTAAATACGTTATAATACTCCCAGAGATCCCGCTGGTTGAGTGATACTATCCTGATACTAAAAAATCAGCAAGCCACATCTAGCACAGCAATCTCATGAAAAAGTGAACATTCAAGAATAGCCTTACTAAACAAATTTGTTTAGTAAGGCTCCGAACTTACCGAGCTCGAGTAACCCCCAACAGCACCATCACCCCGGAGGGTTCCGTAAAAACGAAACCTCCCGGGGTGTTTTTTTATCTTCCAGCACGATCAAACAAGCTGTAACGTTCAAAGTATCTCCTGTACCAGCGCAAACTCTAAGCATTTTGACCGCAGTATTTTACACAAAAAAGCCCGAAACCCCTTTCTTCTCTGCCTGCGGGGGAGTATAATAGAATCTGTTGTTTGCAAAATAGGAAAGGGGAAGTATCAACTATGGAATCGAAGCAGAGGCTTTTAGAGCCGCAGCTCGTCCAAACAGGAAGGGCAGATCAGTTCAGCCGCAAGGTGTTCTGCGATGGAATGCGGGATGGCGTGCCCATTGCGCTGGGCTATTTTGCGGTATCATTTTCACTGGGCATTGCGGCGCGCAAGGCGGGCTTTACGCCGTTTCAGGGATTTCTTGTCAGCCTGCTGAACAACGCCTCCGCAGGCGAATATGCCGCATTTGCGCTGATTATGGCAAATGCCACCTATTTTGAGGTGGCGGTCATCACCCTGATCGCCAATGCACGGTATCTACTGATGAGCTGCGCGCTGGCACAGCGCTTTGCGCCGGAAACACCCTTCTGGCATCGGCTGCTCATCGGCTATGACGTCACGGACGAGCTGTTCGGAATTACCATCGCCCGCCCGGGCAGCCTGAACCCGTACTATACCTATGGTGCTATCCTGCTGGCGGCACCGGCTTGGGCGTCCGGCACGGCGCTGGGCATTATCGCGGGCAATCTACTGCCGCTGCGGGTAGTCAGTGCCCTGAGTGTGGCACTGTACGGGATGTTTTTGGCTATCATTATCCCGCCGGCTCGCAAAGACCGGATCGTTGCGGTGCTGGTGGTCATCAGTTTTGCGCTGAGCTTTCTGTGCAGCTATCTGCCGGGCATCTCGGCGCTCTCCGAGGGCACCCGCACCATTCTTTTGACGGTGGCAATCTCCGGTGCAGCGGCGGTGCTGTTCCCGGTCAGGCAGGAGGAAAACGAAAATGACGCATAACAATTATATCTATATTGCGGTCATGGCGTTGGTGTCCTATGCTATCCGTATCCTGCCGCTGACGTTGATCCGCAAACCGATTAAAAACCGCTTTATCCAGTCGTTTTTGTACTATGTGCCCTATGTGACACTGGCTGTGATGACCTTCCCGGCCATCATTCAGGCAACACAGAGCCCGGCAGCCGGTGCTGTTGCACTGGTAGTTGGCATTGCTGCCGCATGGTTTGGCGCGAGTCTGTTTCAGGTGGCTGCAGGCTGCTGTGCAGTGGTGTTCGTGCTGGAATTTTTTATCTGAGACCTTATAGCGGGAGAACAAAATGAAAAAGATCCTTGTAACCGGTGCAGGCGGCTTTGTAGGTTCCCGCGTGATGCAGCAATGGACGGGGCGGTACGACCTATGCACTTTTCCCAAAGGCTTTCTGACAGTGGCAGGGGAGAACGCCGTGCGGCAGGCTGTTTTGCAGCAGCGCCCGGATGTCATCCTGCACACCGCAGCCATTTCGGATACCGGCTACTGCGCCGATCACCCGGAGCAGGCTTACCGCGCCAATGTGGAGCTGCCGGTCTGGCTTGCCCGTGCCGCAGCTGAGACCGGCGCAAAACTGGTGGCCTTCAGCTCGGATCAGGTCTATGCTGGTATAGAGCAGTCCGGCCCGCTGCCGGAGAACATTCCGCTGCAGCCTGCCAATGTGTATGGGCAGGGCAAGCTGGAAATGGAGCAGCGGGTGCAGGTGCTCTGCCCGAGTGCCGTATTGCTGCGTGCCACATGGATGTACGACCTGCCGGGCTACCGGCTGCCCATCCGGGGCAACCTGCTGCTGAACCTTCTGCGTGCGGCACAGCGGGGAGAATCTGTCCGCTTTTCTGTCCAGGATTTCCGGGGTATCACCTATGTCCGTCAGGCGGTGGCGCTGCTGGAGCCTGCCCTGACCCTGCCCGGTGGGGTCTATAACTTTGGCAGTGAGAACGCTGAAAATATGGTATTGACCGCCCGGCAGTTTGCTGAGACACTGGGAATTACAGTCGATATTCAGGAAGCTGACTGGGCACGGAATCTTGCAATGGATTGCAGCAAGCTACGGGCGCAGGGCATCGTATTTGACACCACCCAGGCAGGGCTGACGCGCTGTTTGCGAGATTATGGACTGCTCTGACCACAGAGAAGCAAATTTTTCTGTATCGCACAAAAAACAGAGAAAAGCACAAAAAAAGCAGGGGATTCTGTATGATGCCAGCAACATCGGGCTGGACAAATCATGTAGAAACCCTGCTTTTTTGCTTGTCTGCCGGAGAAAAGTTCGATTATAGAATGCAGCAATTTTTCATATAAAAGTCATACTTATTTTACATCTTATCTGCATTTTGCTATAATATTTTCGCTTTTTTGCAAAGCATCCGAACCGCATAAACCTTTAAAACCTTGAGGAGAGTGGAATTTTTGAAGGAAGTCAAGCTTGAAGAAGCGGCTTATCAATTTGAAGCCAAAATGTCCCTGCGTCAGGCCATCCCGCTGGGCTTGCAGCACGTCTGCGCCATGTTCGTGGGCAACCTGACCCCGCTGCTGATCATCACCAGCGCCTGCGGCATTGCAGGCGGCGAGTTCGCAGACTTGCAGGTCACCCTGCTGCAGAGCGCCATGTTCGTGGCAGGTATCGTCACGCTGGTGCAGCTGTTCACCATCGGACCCGTGGGCGGCGCAGTGCCTATCATCATGGGTACCAGTTCCGGCTTTATCGGCGTGTTCAACAGCGTTGTGGGCACGATGGGCGGCGGTGTGCTGGCCTATGGCGCAATCATGGGCGCATCCATCATCGGCGGTATTTTTGAAAGCGTGCTGGGCTTCTTCCTGAAGCCGCTGCGCAGGTTCTTTCCGCCGGTGGTCACCGGCACGGTGGTGCTTTCCATCGGCCTTTCGCTGATCTCGGTGGGCATCAACTCCTTCGGCGGCGGCAACAAAGCCAAGGACTTCGGCTCTGTGGAAAACCTGCTGCTGGCACTGTTCGTGCTGGTGGTCATCCTGTTCTTCAAGCACTGGACTACCGGTTTCCTCAGCTCCTCCGCCATCCTCATCGGCATTCTGGCCGGTTATGTGGTTGCTTTCATCATGGGGCTGGTACTGCCCACCACTGGCGTGACTGCTGATGGCGTAGAGTTCACCAAGGCATGGGTGCTCAACTGGAGCAAGGTGGCGCAGGCTTCCTGGTTCGCAGTGCCCAAGCTGATGCCGGTCAAGGTGGTATTTGACGCCCGTGCGATCCTGCCGGTGCTGATCATGTTCATCGTTACCGCAGTGGAGACTGTGGGCGATATCTCCGGCGTGATGGAGGGCGGCATGAACCGTGAGCCCTCTGATAAGGAGCTGTCCGGCGGCGTTATCTGCGATGGTCTCGGCTCAACCTTTGCCGCACTGTTCGGCGTGCTGCCCAATACCTCCTTCAGCCAGAACGTGGGTCTGGTGGCCATGACTAAGGTGGTCAACCGCATGGCACTGGCCTCCGGTGCTGTGTTCCTGATCCTCTGCGGCCTGATTCCCAAGTTGGGCGCGCTGATCTCCATCATGCCGCAGGCCGTTCTGGGCGGTGCAGCCGTTATGATGTTCTCTTCCATCGTGGTCAGCGGCATCCAGCTGATCACTAAGGAAAAGATGACCCCGCGCCACCTGACCATCGTGTCTGTGGCGCTGGGCGTGGGCTACGGTATGGGTGCCAACAGCGGCATTCTGGCACAGGCTCCGCAGGTCTTCCAGCTGATCTGTGGCGAGTCCGGTATCGTTCCGGCCGCCTTTGTGGCGATTCTGCTGAACGTGCTGCTGCCCAAGAACGATATGGCAGAGTAAGCTTTAGCCTTTTTGCCGGGCAATGGTCTCCAGTTGCTGCAACACCTCCGGGGTGTCTGCATCCAGCAGTTCTGCGCTGTCTGCAATGCAGATCGTGCGCACCTGTGCAGGGTACTTTTTAAGCAGCACGTTGCCGCCTTTGCTTTCCGGTAGGGTGAGCAGTTCCGAAAAGAAACTGCTTCCAAACAGAACGGGACTTCCAACAAGAGGTGTCGGGTCGTTATCGGCCACGGCGCCCAGACGGAAGATCTCCCGTTCTGTTTCTTTTTGCCATTCTGTCGGGGATGGCTGTTCGCGGCAAAAGCGCTCTGTCATAGTTTCTACCGTCTCCCGGCGCAGCAGGGGCTGATCCCCGGGCAGAAACATACAGCCGCTAAGCTCCGGCTGCTGCTCCAGCAGTGCCGAAAGGCCCAGTCGAACGGTATCATTGCGGCCGGGCAGACTGTGCAGCAGCACCGGAACGCCGTGCGCCCTGCACAACGCCTGCACCTCTTCCGAGCGGGTCACCACGATGCGGGCAGCGATACCGGGTGTGGCGGTAGCGTCAAAAGCACGGCAGAGCATGGGCTGCCCGCAAAAATCCGCCAGCAGCTTGTTTGTGCCAAACCGGCGGCTCAGCCCGGAGGCCATGATCACACAGCCGACCGTAAGCGACTTCTTCATACAAAAACACTCCTTCAGCAGCATTTTATAATAGTATTATATCGAAAGCTGTGCTAAAATAAAAGCAGAGATATCGCAGCGATAGAAAAGAGAGGTACTGCACATGATGACGATCCGAGAATACAAGCGGGCAGAAAGTCTGGAGGAAGCGTGGCAGCTGAACCAGAAAAAGCCAAACCGCATTTTGGGCGGCATGATCTGGTTGAAGATGGAAACCATCAATGTCGGCACCGCCATCGACCTTTCCGGTCTGGGGCTGGATACCATTGAGGAGACCGAGGATAGCTTTTCCATCGGTGCTATGGTCACCCTGCGCCAGCTGGAGCAGCATCCGGGGCTTGCTGCCTACACCCACGGTGCCATGCGTGAGGCTGTGCGCCATATCGTGGGCGTGCAGCTGCGCAATCTGGCAACCGTGGGCGGCAGCATTTACAGCCGGTTCGGCTTTTCGGATGTACTGACCATGTTCCTTGCCATGGACTGTGATGTAGAACTGTACAAGGGTGGCATCCTGCCTTTGCAGGAATATGCCCAGCGCCCCTACGACCGGGACATTCTGGTGCGGCTGATCGTAAAAAAGACACCGATGCAGCTTTATTACCAGTCGGTGCGCAACAGCCAGACCGATATCCCGGTGCTGACCTGTGCCGCTGCCCGGATGGAGACTGGAGATTACCGCATCGTCATCGGTGCGCGTCCGCTGTGCGCCGTGCGGTTCGAGCTCCCGGCAGAGCCTGCTCTTGCGGCAGAACAGCTTGCTGCACAGTTTGCCGAAAGCGTAAAGGCGCAGGTCATTACCGGCTCCAATATGCGCGGCAGCGCCGAATACCGCAGGCATCTGGCTGGCGTGCTGACAAAGCGCGCGGTACTGGAACTGGAACAGCGTAAAATGCAGGAGGAAAAGTAAATGCAGATCACACTTACATTGAACGACGTCCGGGTATCCGAGGAGATCGCCCCGGATATGCTTTTGATCGATTTTGTCCGTGCACACGGCTGCAAGAGCGTTAAGCGCGGCTGCGAGACCTCCAACTGCGGTCTGTGCACGGTGTTCATGGACGATAAACCGGTGTTGTCCTGCTCGGTGCTGGCAGCCCGCGCCGATGGACATAAGATCACTACGCTGGAGGGCTTGCAGGAAGAGGCCGCCGAGTTTGGTGCCTTTATTGCAGATCAGGGCGCAGAACAGTGCGGCTTCTGCAACCCGGGCTTTATCATGAACGCGCTGGCTTTATTCCGGGAGCAGCCGTACCCCACCGAAGAGCAGGTGAAGGAATACCTTGCCGGAAACCTGTGCCGTTGCTCCGGCTACGAAGGCCAGCTGCGCGGCATCATGAGCTTTCTGGCATGGAAAAAGCAGAAGGAGGGCGTACAGTGAAAACCGTCAACAAACCGTTCCGCAAAAAAGACGCGATGCAGCTGGTCACCGGCCAGCCTGTTTATATGGATGATATCATCCCGCAGGACTGCCTGATCGTCAAGCTGCTGCGCTCGCCCCATGCAAACGCCATCGTCCGCACCATCAACACCGCTGTTGCCAAAAAGGTGCCCGGCATCGAAGCCATCTTCACTTGGGAGGATGTGCCGCAGAATGCCCGCCGCTACACGCAGGCCGGCCAGACCTACCCGGAAGCCAGCCCCTACGACCGTCTGCTGATCGATCGCCACGTCCGCTTTGTGGGAGACGTGGTGGCCATCGTAGCCGGTAAGGACGAAAAGTGCGTGGACAAGGCGCTCAAGCTCATTAAAGTGGATTATGAGGTGCTGGAAGCCGTGCTGGATTTCCACACCGCAAAGGATAATCCTATCCTTGTGCACCCGGAAGACAACTGGGAGAGCCTTGCCCCCGTGGGTGCCGACAATAAGCGCAACCTCTGCGCTCATGATGAATGCGGCAACGGTGATATCGACGCTGTGCTGGCCGGGTGCGATGTGGTCATCGACCATGTGTACCACACCAAGGCCTGCCAGCAGGCCATGATGGAAACCTTCCGCACCTATTGCTCCATTGATACTTACGGGCGGCTGAATGTGCTCAGCTCTACCCAGATCGTTTTCCATGCCCGCCGCAACATCGCCAATGCACTGCATATCCCCAAATCCATGGTGCGTGTTTCCAAGCCCCGCATCGGCGGCGGCTTTGGTGCAAAGCAGACCGCTGTCAGCGAGGTTTACCCGGCCTTTGTGACCTGGATGACCAAAAAACCTTCCAAGCTCATCTTCAGCCGCGTGGAAAGCCAGACGGCTTCTTCGCCGCGCCATGAGATGGAAATGCACGTCCGTCTGGGTGCGACCAAGGACGGTATTGTGAAGGGCATTGACCTGTACACCCTGTCTAACACCGGTGCTTACGGTGAGCATGGCCCCACTACCGTGGGTCTGTCTGGTCATAAGTCCATTCCGCTGTACGGCAAGGCCGAAGCCTTCCGCTTTGTCAGTGATGTGGTATATACCAACCACATGTCTGCCGGTGCGTACCGCGGCTATGGTGCTACGCAGGGTCTGTTTGCGGTGGAGTCTGCGGTGAACGAGCTGGCACACAAGCTGAACATGGATCCCATTGCACTGCGCCTGAAGAACACCGTGCAGGAGGGCGATGTGATGCCCGCCTACTACGGCGCTGTAAATACCAGCTGCGCACTGGACCGGTGCGTACTCAAGGTGCGCGAGATGATCGACTGGGAGCACAAGTACCCCGCCCGGGATATGGGCAACGGCAAGATCCGTGCCGTAGGCATGGGTATGGCCATGCAGGGCTCCGGTATCTCCGGCATGGACGTGGGCAGCGCTACCCTCAAGCTGAATGATGACGGCTTCTATACCATGATGATCGGTGCAGCCGATATGGGCACGGGCTGCGACACCACGCTGGCACAGATCGCCGCCGAGGTGCTGGACTGCCCGCTGGATAACATTACCGTCTTTGGTGCGGATACGGATTCCTCCCCCTACGATTCCGGCTCCTACGCTTCCAGCACAACCTATGTCACCGGTAAGGCCACTGAGAAGTGCGCCATGAAGCTGCGGGAACAGATCTGCAAACTGGGCGCGGAGCTGCTGGGCTGCCCGGCGGATGCTGTGGAGTTTGACGGCAAGGTCGTGTTTGAAAGCGCCGACCCCACCCGCCAAAAGACTTTGTCCGAGATCGCTTTTGCTTCCCAGTTCGGCCATAAAATCCCGCTGGAATTCACCGAGACTCACACCTCGCCTTTGTCGCCGCCGCCGTATATGGTGGGCGCTGCCGAAGTAGAGGTTGATACCGAGACCGGCGAGGTGAAGGTGCTGGAATTTGACGCCTGTGTGGACTGCGGCACCCCCATCAACCCCAACCTGACCCGTGTGCAGGCAGAGGGCGGCATTTTGCAGGGCATCGGCATGACCCTGACCGAGAACATCACCTACGACAGAAACGGCTACCCGGAAGAGAACTCTCTGTTCCAGTATAAGATCCCTGCTCGCAACGATATCGGCCACATCCATGTGGAATTTGAGAACAGCTACGAGTCTAACGGCCCCTTTGGCGCAAAGTCCATCGGTGAGGTGGTCATCAATACGCCGCTGCCCGCCATCTCGGACGCCATCTACAACGCCATCGGTACCCGCTTCTACGAGCTGCCCATCACCCCGGAGCAGATCGCAATGGCAGTTACAGCCAAGCACTAAAAGCAGATGCTGAACGAAAAAGAGCTTCCGTTTCTGGCAGAGAAAGGGCATATCGTTTCTCTGGTAGGCGGCGGGGGCAAAACGACCTTGCTGTATGCCATGGCAGACCACTGTGCCCGTAAGGGATGGCGGGTGCCTGTGACCACGACTACCCATATCCGGCAGCCTGCTGCCTGCTATGCACCGGATGACGCAGCGCTTACCGCCTTATGGCAAGCGGGTCACTACGTAGTGATCGGCACCCCGGCAGAAAACGGGAAGTTGACCCTGCCGCCGCAGCAGCTTTTGCGCCGGATGGCACAGGCAGATGCGGTATTTATAGAGGCGGACGGGGCAAAGCACCACCCCTGCAAGCTCCCGGCGGCGCACGAGCCGGTGCTGCTACCCCAAAGCGATATCGTTTTGGCGGTAGCAGGGCTTTCGGCGCTGGGTAAGCCCCTGCGAGAGGTCTGCTTCCGCTACGATACAATCCGTCCGCAGTTTTTAGCGGCTGCGCCGGATGCGCCCATTACGCCGTCCATGCTGGCACAGCTGCTTGCAAGTGCGCAGGGCGGACGCAAGGCGGTGGGAAACCGGCAGTTTTACGCCGTACTCAATCAGGCCGATACACCGGAATTGCAGCAGCAGGGCATACAAATACAACAGCTTTTGCGTCAGCAGGGTATTCCGTGCGTACTGACGCATTTTAAAGAGGAAGAACGTGCATGAGCAAGGAAGATAAGATCGTATTCTGTACCGGGGGCGGCTGCACTGCAAAGCTGGGTGCCGGAGTGTTGAGCCGTATTCTGGAAAAGCTGCCCCGGGGCGAAAAAGACCCGGATCTTCTGGTTGGCTACGACAGCCGGGATGATGCTGCAGTCTACCGCATTACGGACGACATTGCGCTGGTGCAGACCGTGGATTTTTTTCCTCCGATGGTGGACGACCCCTACACCTTTGGGCAAATTGCAGCCACAAACGCCCTGAGTGATGTCTACGCCATGGGCGGCGAGGTAAAGACCGCCCTGAATCTGGTCTGCTTCCCGGAGGATATGGATCTGAACGTGCTGGGCGAGATTTTGCGCGGTGGTGCAGAGAAGGTGACAGAAGCCGGCGGCAGTCTTGCAGGCGGGCACTCCATTGCGGACAGCGGGGTGAAATACGGTCTTTCTGTAACCGGCCTTGTAGACCCGCACCGGATGTATACGAACGACACCGGTATGCCGGGCGACAAGCTGGTATTGACCAAGGCTTTGGGTGTGGGGCTGCTGTGCACGGCAAACCGTGTGGGCGAAGCCGCCCCGGAGGAGATGGAAGCTGCCATCCGCTCCATGACCACTCTGAACAAAACGGCGGCAGAGCTCAGCCGCAAATACCGCGTCCATGCCGCTACGGATGTGACCGGCTTCAGCTTTCTCGGCCATCTGCATGAAATGATGGGCGGCAAACTTTCCTGCGTCATCCATGCAAATGCCGTGCCGGTGCTGCCGGGCGCGGAAAAAGCGGCGGATGCGTTTTTGTACACCGCCGCCGGGCAGCGCAACCGCAACCATACCGGGCCATTCGTCCAGTTTGAAAACGTAAGCTTTGCCATGGAGGAAGTTTTGTTCGACCCGCAGACCTCCGGCGGGCTGCTATTGGCAGTAGACCCGGCGGATGCAGCGGCACTGGAACAGGAACTGCGCGCCGCAGGTCTGCCCGCAAGCATTGTGGGAGAGATTCTGCCGAAACAGGAAATTGAGATCGCCGTAACAGACAAATGAGAGGAGTAATCAGCATGGCTGAATTTATCAAAGTGGATGCGCTGGGCGATGCCTGCCCGTTGCCTGTTGTTAAGGCAAAAAAAGCTATTTCCGAGCTGCAGGGCGCGGGACAGGTGGAGGTACTGGTGGACAACGAGATCGCCGTACAGAACCTGACCAAGATGGCACAGCAGAAGGGCTATCAGTATAGTGCTGAAAAGCTGGAAGAGCGCAAATACCGCGTGCTGTTCACGCTGGGCGAAGCAGAAAGCGCACCGGCAGAGCAAGCCCCTGTCTGCGTACCGGATGCCCGCACGGATACGGTGGTGGCTATTTCCGCTGCCGTTATGGGCGAGGGCAGCGAGGAGCTGGGCAAGACCCTGCTCAAGGCCTTTGTGTTCGCACTGACCCAGCAGGACAAGCTGCCCAAGACGATCCTGTTCTATAATGGCGGCGCAGCGCTGACCTGTGAAGGCTCTGCCATGCTGGAGGATCTTAAGGCATTGGAAGCACAGGGCGTGGAGATCCTGACCTGCGGTACCTGCCTGAACTTCTACGGCCTTACCGAGAAGCTGGCTGTGGGCAGTGTGACCAACATGTACACCATTGCCGAAAAGCTGACGCAGGCAGGGAACGTGGTAAAGCCGTGATTTATCTTGACAACGCAGCCACCACCCTGCATAAACCACCGCAGGTGGAACAGGCTATTGTGGAGGCACTGCATACGGCTGGCAATCCCGGGCGCGGCGCACACGAGCCTACCCTTCACGCCGCACGGGTCGTGCTGGATACCCGTCTGGCGCTGGCAGCGCTTTTCCATGCGCCAGACCCTTCCTGCATTGTTTTTGCCGCCAATGCGACCATGGCGCTGAACACAGTACTGAACGGTGTGCTGCATCCGGGCGACCATGTCATCACAACGGTATGCGAGCATAACTCCGTTCTGCGCCCACTATACCGGTTGCGGGCGCAGGGGGTAGAGGTCTCTTTTACCGGGGTGGATGCTGCTGCACGGCTTTGCTACGACCAGTGGGAAACACTGCTGCGTCCCACGACCCGGGCGCTGGTGGTGACGGGAGCTTCCAACGTGACCGGCAATGGCACAGACCTTGCCCGTGCAGCAGACTTTGCGCACCGGCACGGTCTAGCGCTGATTGTCGATGCTGCCCAAACTGCCGGTGCGCAGTTCATTGATGTACAGCAGCTGGGCATAGATGCTTTGTGTTTTACCGGGCACAAGGCGCTTTTGGGGCCGCAAGGCACCGGCGGCGCTTATGTGCGCCCCGGCCTGCGTGTTGCGCCGCTCCTTGTGGGCGGCAGCGGCGTGCACAGCTTTGATGAAACGCACCCTTTGCAGATGCCCACCGCACTGGAGGCTGGCACGCTGAACGTGCACGGCCTTGCAGGGCTTTGCGCCGGTGTACAATGGCTGCTGGAACAGGGTGTAGAAAACCTTGCTGCCCGGGAAGCCGCCCTTGCCCGCCTGTTTTATGAGCAGGTGCGCAAGGCACCGGGCGTAACAGTGTATGGTGATATGACCATGCAGCCCCGTGCGCCCATTGTAGCGCTGAATATCGGGCAAGAGGATTCTGCCCGGGTGGCAGATATCTTGTGGGAGGACTATGGCGTCTGCGTGCGTGCCGGAGCACACTGTGCTCCGCTGATGCACAAGGCGCTTGGCACTGTGGAGCAGGGCGTAGTACGGTTCAGCTTTTCCCATTTCAATACGGAGCAGGAGGTGCAGCGGGCAGCGCAGGCGGTCTGCGCACTTGCCCGGGAACTTTTATGCGAATAAAACGAAATTATATCGTGCTTTCCTTCCGTACCACTTTAGAGGCTATGGAGTGGGAAAAGCAATGCCATGCCCGACAGGTGCCCGGGCGTCTGATCCCGCTGCCGCGTGAGATCTCGGCGGGGTGCGGGCTTGCATGGCGGATGCTGCCGGAGGACTGGCAAAGCTGGCAGGCAGCACTGGATCAAACACAGTTTGATAAGGTTACGCCGGTGGAGCAATAACAGAGGGAGAGGGACACCAATGAACAGACAAACGCTTGCAGACGTTCTGCAAGATACAAACCAGACCGGTAGCTATACGCTGGCTACCGTGCTGGAAGGCGCAGAGGCGGGCAGTCAGCTGCTGCTGCGGGACGGAGATGCCCTATGGCAGACCCGGAGCGCCGAGCTTTTGCAGCGCCAGCTTTCAGCCCTGCAAGCCTGTACCGCCACAGGCTTTCTTACACTGGACGGGCGGCGGGTATTTGCCGAGCGCTTTGGTGCTGTGCCGCAGCTGGTAGTCTGCGGCGGCGGTCATGTGGCTGCTGCTCTTGTAAAGCAGGCAAAGCTTCTCGGTCTGCCGGTGCTTGCCATAGACGACCGGGAGGAATTTGCCCAACAGCTGCGCGCCGCCGGAGCGGATACCGTGCTTTGTGCCCCCTTTGCACAGGCACTTCAAAATGTGCCCGGCGGGGCAGAGACCTATTTTGCAGTGCTGACCCGCTCCCACGCCTTTGATTTGGATTGCCTTACTCAGATTTTGCAAAAACCTGCGGCCTATGTGGGCATGATGGGCAGCCGTGGTCGTGCCGCACTGGTGCGCCGTCAGCTGTTGGAGAAAGGGCTGGACAACCAGCGAATCAATGCACTCTGCGCGCCCATTGGCCTTGCCATTGGGGCGCAGACCGCTGCGGAGATCGCGCTTTCCATTCTGGCGCAGATCGTGCAGGTCAAGAATGCCCGCCCCCAGACCGAGGGCTATCCCGTCACATTGCTGGATGCGATAGTGCAGGCAGAAAAAGCCAGCACCCCGGCGGTGCTGGCTACCATCGTTGCGCGGCACGGCTCCACTCCTCGGGATGTGGGCGCAAAGATGCTCATTATGCCCGATGGCAGTACAGTTGGCAGCGTGGGCGGCGGTATTATGGAGCATTACACGGTACAGGCTGCTCAGAAGCTGTTGGCACAGGCTGCGCCCGTTCTGCAATGCCTGCAGCTTTCGGCTGACGGCAAAAACGAGGATGCGGCCATTGCTGCCTGTGGCGGCTCCATGGAGGTGCTGTTGCAGACACTTTTCCCCGGGGAGGAAGCAAAATGAAAAAGGATGCCTTAATTATCGTGCGCGGCGGCGGCGACCTTGCCACTGGAACCATCCACCGGTTGTGGAGCGCCGGGCTGCGGGTGCTGGTACTGGAAACGACACAGCCCGCGGCCATCCGCCGTCAGGTGGCTCTGTGTGAAGCAGTGTATGAAGGCGAAACAACTGTTGAGGGTCTGCGCGCTGTCCGCATTGAAACATTAGAGCAGGCACAGTCCGTCTGGGCGCAGAGCGCTGTTCCGGTGCTCATTGACCCGGAGGGAGCCTGTATTGCCCGGGCAAAGCCTGATGTCGTGGTAGACGCCATTCTGGCTAAGCGCAACCTTGGCACCCGCCGGAATATGGCACCGCTGACCATTGCCCTTGGCCCAGGCTTTGTTGCTGGGCAGGACGTGGATGCCGTGGTGGAGACCAAACGCGGCCACCGGCTGGGCAGGATCATTCGGGAGGGGAGCGCTATCCCCAATACCGGCATCCCCGGCGTTATTGGCGGGTACGGTGCAGAGCGGGTGATCCATGCACAGGCTGGCGGTGTTTTTATGAATGTGCGTAAAATTGGCGATTTGGTAGAGAAGGGTGAAGTTATTGCTACCATCCGCACCCCCGAGGAAAAGGATACCCCGGTTACAGCACAGATCCCCGGCATTCTGCGCGGACTGCTGCGCAGCGGCTATCCGGTCACACCGGGCTTTAAGATTGCGGATATCGACCCCCGGCGGGAGGAGCTTTCCAACTGTTTCCTGATTTCGGATAAATCCCGCTGTATTGCCGGCAGTGTACTGGAACTTGTCTGTGCGCAGGTGTGGCAGTAAAACCTATATAAAAATAACCCCTGCCGTTTTGCAAAAAGGTCTGCAAAGCGGCAGGGGTTTTATGGTTCCATGTTAGTTGCGGTAGCAGCGATCCTGTCCTACAAGCCAGTTTTCACACAGGCGCTGAGCTTCCTCAAGACTGCGGCTCTCGCAGTCAAAGAATGCGCCGCGCATAGAGCAGTAGGAGTAGTGCACCTTAGGAACACCGTTGCCATCCTTGAAGCGCTCGTATCGTTCTTCACCGGGCATCAGAAAAAGCTGTTCCATGGTTCCTTCTCCTTTGTTTTCAAGCAGTATAAACGGCCGCCGGGCGGCGGCACACAACGCTTGCTATTGTATCACGATGGAGATCGGTTTGCCATTGTCTTTTTATCCAAAGATACGCCAGCTTTTTCTCTGTGGTTGTGTCAAAGAAGGGCTTGACAAATCATTCGTGCAAACTGCGTTCCTTTTCCAACGCTGCTTTCATGCCGTGGATACGCCCCAGTGCATAGGAGAGCATTGCTGCGCACAACAGGTTCAGCCAGCCGCAGCGAGCCTGATTCAGAGAGTTCGTTATGCCAAGAATCAGGTTTGCCAGACAGAGCAGGGAAAGCATCCGATTGATGCGGCTCAGATGCGTCAGACGGGAGTCGATATCCGAGAGCAGCTCAAAGCTGCCAAGCTCTGCTTTCCGACGGAAGTACACCCAGTTGACACAGCCACCGATATACTCTGCACCCAGCTCCTTTACAAAGGCGCGGTAATCACTGCTGGGGTTCATCTCCAAGCGGATGATATACTCGCCCGGTTCGCAGCGTACAAAGGTATAAAAGGAAAACCCGGTATTGTCCAGTATCCAGCCCTCCTGTGCCATCTCGTTCAGCCAGCGCTCTTCTTTTTCAAAATCCCACACAAAGAAAAGCTTGAAAACGGTTTTCTTTTCCCTCATAAGGCTTCCTCCTTCAGGATGCTCTCACCATTGGCCACAAGCTGCTGCAAGCGGGCAAGCTCATGCTTTAAAACCTGTACACCTTCTGCGGTGAGCTGGTATTCCTTTTTGCGGCTGCCGCTCTCGGCAGGCAGGGGACGGATCCAGCCTTTTTCGCACAGGGAGGTCAATGCACCATACAGTGTCCCGGCGGCAAGATGGACTCTGCCGCCGGAAAGCTGCTCTGTCTGCTGCATGATACCATAGCCGTGCTGCGGATGGTAAAGAGACAACAGGATGTAATAGGTCGATTCGGTCAATGCAAGGTTTTCCATACTGAAATACTCCATGGATTCTATCGGACGTCTTTATATCGTCAACCGATATATCGCACTTAAAGTATATCGCCTCACGATATACTTTGTCAAGTGCTTTCAGAAAAAAGTCATCAAAATGCTTTAAGACACAGTTCGTATGGAAAAACCGATGGAATGTAGGAAAATATTTTGTGCACTTTTCATAGTTTTCTTCTGAAGATTTTGGTGGTACAATATAGTCATCAAATTCTGCAATTCGGGAGGAGCTCCATGGCGGAAAAGTGTATTGAACTGGATAGTGTAGAGATCGCAGCGGCTGTTTTTGGCAACTGCGACCGGAATATTCGCTTGTTGGAAAAAGAGTTTTCGGTCACCGCTGTCTGCCGCGGTACACAGCTGCGCATTTCCGGCGAGCCTGCCAACGTGGCCGCTGCGAACCGCGCCGTGGAGGGAATGCTGCTTCTGATCGAGAACCGCACCCCGCTGGAGGATCAGACCGTGCACTACTGCATCAGTCTGGCGCACGATGGCGCGGAGAAGCGCGTAAAGGAGCTGACCGAGGATTTTGTTACTGTCACGGTCAAGGGACGCCCGATCCGTCCCAAAACGCTGGGACAGAAGGAATACCTGAGCGCCATCCGTTCCAATGCCATTACCTTCGGTGTCGGCCCGGCGGGTACTGGAAAGACCTATCTGGCCGTAGCCATGGCAGTGAAGGCCTTCAAGGCTAAGGAGGTCTCCCGTATCATCCTGACCCGCCCGGCGGTGGAGGCAGGGGAGAAGCTGGGCTTTCTGCCCGGTGACCTGCAGCAGAAGGTAGACCCCTATCTGCGGCCGCTGTACGACGGCCTGTTTGATATGCTGGGCGCAGAGACCTACGAGCGTCTGGTGGAAAAGCAGATCATCGAGGTGGCGCCGCTAGCCTATATGCGCGGGCGCACACTGGATGATTCCTTTATCATTCTGGACGAGGCGCAGAACACCACCCCGGAGCAGATGAAAATGTTCCTTACCCGTATGGGTGTAGGCTCTAAGGTGGTCGTTACCGGCGATGTGACCCAGATCGATCTGCCGGGCAGCACCCGCAGCGGTCTGGTGGACGCGCTGAAGGTGCTGAAGGATGTGAACGGCATTGCACAGTGCTACTTTACCGATAAGGACGTTGTGCGTCACCGGCTGGTGCAGGAGATCGTAAAGGCTTACGAGCGTGCGGCCCATCCGGCTGCCGAAGCGGAAAATAAAGAAAACAAAAAGAATTTTAAGTAACCCTTTGAAAGGAGTGGACCGATATGTCCAACAAAGTTTTGATCACCAACTCCCAGAAAGCTGTCAAGGTGCCCTCTGGGCTCCGCATCCTCATCCGCCGTGCCTGCAATGCCGTGCTGGAATATGAGCATTTCGACCGCCCCGCCGAGATCAGCGTTACCTTTGTGGACAACGCTGCCATTGCCGAGCTGAATAACCAGTACCGCAACAAGCCCATGCCCACCGATGTGCTGAGCTTTCCTCTGGGCGAGAACGGCAAGTATGATATCGACGAGAATAATGGCTGCATGATGCTGGGCGATATCGTCATCAGCATGGAGCGTGCCATGGAGCAGGCGAATCTGTATGGGCATCCGCTGCAGCGGGAGGTAGCCTTTTTGACCGTCCACTCCATGCTGCATCTGCTGGGCTACGACCACGAAAACGGCGGTCTGGAAGCCATGCGTATGCGCGAAAAGGAAGAGGCTGTGCTGCTGCAGCTGGGTCTGCCCCGCACGGTCAGCTACACGGAATGATATTCCTTCACTGCAACAGAACATAAAAAACAAGACAGGAGTTCACTTTGAGTACTACAACACCCGTTCAGGAGCATTACGACACCTCCTCTGTATTCGTTGCTGTCATCGGACGGCCGAACGTGGGCAAATCCAGCCTGACGAACCTCTTGGTCGGCGAAAAGGTGGCTATCGTCACCTCCAAGCCTCAGACGACCCGCACCCGCATCACCGGCGTGATCACCCGGGGGCCGCTGCAATATGTGCTGCTGGATACCCCCGGTGTGCACAAAGCTCACAATAAGCTGGGCAAACGCATGGATAAGACCGCCAGCGATTCCATTGCGGATGTGGATGTTTCCATGATGCTGTTCGAACCCTACGGTGCACTGAACGAATCCGAGATGGTGCTGGTGGAGGCGCTACAGCGCAGCGGCCCGGCCATTGCGGTCATCAACAAGACCGACCTTGTGAAAGATCCTGCCGACCTGGAAGCCCGCAAGGCAGAGCTGAAGGCGCTGGGTGTATTTGATGCAATCTACACTATCAGTGTGCGCAACAAGGAGGGCAGCGAGGAGCTGTTCGATGCCTTGAGCCGCTATGCCGTGGAAGGCCCCCATTACTTTGATGATGATGCCTATACCGATATGCCGGAAAAAGAGCTGGTGGCCGAGGTCATCCGCGAAAAGGCACTGCTCTTTATGCGGGATGAGATCCCGCACGGCATTGCAGTGGTGGTGGAGCGCTTCAAGGAGCGCCCGGGCACAGACCTGATCGACATTGATGTGAACATCTACTGCGAGCGGGAGAGCCATAAGGGCATGGTCATCGGCAAGGGCGGTGCCATGCTTAAAAAGATTGCCAGTGCTGCCCGCGCCGACTGCGAGGAGTTCCTGGGCTGCCGGGTCAATTTGCAATGCTGGGTCAAGGTAAAATCCGACTGGCGGGACAACGAATTTTTGCTGAATAACTTCGGCTTCAAGCAGAATCCATCCAACCGCTGAGCGCTGCCAAAGCAGGACAGTTTTCCCTTGTATGCTGTGCTAGAATCAGGCTGACACTATAACAAAAGCAGCCTGTGTACAGGAAAGGGAAGGAGTGCTGAAAATGGATGCTGCTGCAAGCTGGCAGGCCTTTGCCTGCACGGGGAATATTCTCCGTTATCTCGATTACAAACAACGGGTGCAGCTGCCCGCCGAGCATCCGGCAGGAGAAACAGACGATGGAACCATTTGTGACCATGGGTCTGGTACTGAAGGAGACCCGTTATAGAGAAGCAGACCGTATTCTGACGATCCTTACCCCGAAACTGGGCGTGATCACGGCAATGGCTGCAAACAGTCTGCGGTTGAAAAGCAAGCTGTTCAGTGCCTGCGGGCTGTTCTGCTATTCAGAGTTTACGCTGGTGCCAGGACGCAATATGTATACCGTGCGAGAAGCCGAGGTGCAGAACGTCTTCCACGGCATTTCCTCTTCCATTGAAGGGGTAAGCCTTGCCATGTATCTGACAGAACTTGCTGCTGCGCTTTCGCCTACCGGCGAGGAAGCGGCCCGGGAATTGCGTCTAGTGCTGAACAGCCTGTATATGATCAGCGAGCACCGCACCGACCTGCGGGTGATCAAGGCAGTATTTGAGCTGCGCACCATGAGCGAGTGCGGCTTTATGCCGCAGCTGGTCTGCTGCCGGGATTGCGGCACCTACGATGAAGGAGATGCCTTTTATCTGGACGCACAGGAAGGGCATCTGCTTTGCGCGTCCTGTGCGGCAAAGGCGGGCAAAAACTGCAATCTGGACAAGGCTGCGTTGTTTGCACTGCGCCACATCTGCTTAGTAGAGGACAAAAAAATATTTGCATTCAAGATCTCTGTGGGCAGTCTGGCAAAGCTTTCCGCAGTGGCTGAAAACTATGCCCTGACGCATCTGGATAAGCCGCTGAAGAGCTATGCCTTTTTGAAAAGTGTGCTGCCCTGACCAAAAAGGAACAGTATGGAAACAAGCTACTTAAAAACATTAGAACTGGATAAGATCATTGCCCGTGCAGCAGAGGGCTGCGTATGCAAGGAAGCCCGTGCCATGCTGCTGGCTATTGAGCCGCAGTGCGACCCGGATGAGGTGCGCTATGCACTGGAGCAGACAGATGCCATCAACACCCTGCTGATCAAAAACGGCTCGCCGCGCTTTGGCGGAGTGGAAGGGGTCAGTCAGCTTGCCGCCCGTGCCGTAAAGGGCGGTGTGCTTTCCATGGGCGAGCTGCTGATGGTGGCCGGTGCGCTGCGCAATTTTCAGCATTTGACCAGCTGGTACGGCTCCTCCGAGCACGACGCGCTGCCGACCGATGACCTGTTTTACGCACTTGCACCGGAACCGGGTCTTGAGCAGCAGATCTCAAGTGCCATTCTGGCACCGGACGCCATGGCGGATACCGCCTCCCGCACGCTGGCAGAACTGCGCAAGAAGATCCGTGCCACCGAAAACAGCATCCGCGACCGGCTGGAAAGCATGGTGCGCAATATGGATACCTCTAAATACTTGCAGGAAAGCGTGGTTTCCATGCGCAACGGCCGGTATGTTGTGCCGGTCAAGAGCGAGTATCGTGGCGAAGTGAGCGGTATCATCCACGATGTATCCTCTACGGGTGCTACGGTGTTTGTAGAGCCGCAGGCTGTGGTGGAGGCGAATGCCCGCATCCTGCAATACCGTGCACAGGAGGCGCAGGAGATCGAGCGCATTCTGGTGGCCTTTACCGCACAGGTGGCCGCTATTGAGCCGCAGTTTCAGTACAGCTACAAGGCAATGCTGGAAATCGATATTCTGCTGGCAAAAGCGCGGCTTGCGCTGGAGCTGAAGGCCTTCAAGCCCGCTGTGCGCACAGATTCTTCTTTTAATCTGATCCGCGCCCGCCACCCACTGATCGATCCGCAAAAGTGCGTTCCTGTGGATATTGCACTGGGCGGAGAATACGATTCTCTTATCATCACTGGCCCGAACACCGGCGGTAAAACAGTTACCCTGAAAACCGCCGGTCTGCTGTGTGCCATGGCGCAGTGCGGCTTTCTGATCCCGGCTGACGAGCGCAGCGAGATCTGCGTATTTGATGAATTTTTGGTGGATATCGGCGACGAACAGAGCATTGAGCAGAGCCTTTCCACCTTCTCCGGACACATGAAAAAAATCACTGGTATTCTGGAACTGGCCATGCCGCACACCCTTGTGCTGCTGGACGAGCTGGGTGCCGGTACCGATCCCGCCGAGGGCGCCGCGCTGGCAGTTGCCATCATTGAGGAGCTGCGACGCCGTGGCGTTCTGCTGATGGCGACCACCCACTATGCAGAGCTGAAGGTCTTTGCATTGGAAACAAAGGGCGTGGTCAATGCCAGCTGCGAGTTTGATTTGGAGACCCTGCGCCCAACCTATAAGCTGAGTGTGGGCGTACCGGGCAAGTCCAACGCTTTCCTGATCAGCGAAAAGCTTGGCATCCCCAGCCGCGTCATTGAGGCTGCCCAGCAGCATCTGTCTGCCGAGGATAAACGTCTGGATGCAGTTCTGGGTCAGCTGGATGATCTGAAACTTCAACTGAAAGAAAGCCAGAACGAGGTGGAGCAGCTACGCAACGAAGCTTCCCATCAGCTGGAAGCCGCCCGCAAAAAGCGGGACGAGCTGATCCAGCAGGGCGAGAATGAATTGGAAGCTGCTCGTGCCAAGGCGCGCACGCTGGCACAGCAGGTGGAAACACAGGCCTATGCGCTGACCGACGAGCTGCGCCAGCTGCAAAAAGATGAGCGCATGAGCGCCCAGCAGAAAGCGCAGCGTGCCCGCGAGATTGCCAAAAAGGAGACCGAAAAGCTGTTTGCCGGTACGGAAGTGGTGCATAACCCCGTTAAGGAGTTTGTGCCACTGAAGGAGGTAAAGGTAGGGCAGGAGGTCTGCATTGCAGAGCTGAACCAGCTGGCCACCGTTCTGGCGCTGCCTGATAAAAACGGCGATGTGCTGGTGCGCGCCGGTATCATTAAGACCAAGGTACCCCTCAAGGGCTTGAAGCAGCCGGAAAAGCTGGTAAAAGAACCCACTGCACCAAAAACCAAGGCGCAGCAGCGGTATTCCCGCCTGACAGGCGATACCAACCGTCCCAACGGCAGGGTAGAGCGCGTACAGCGTACTGCCAAAATGGAGTGCAACCTGCTGGGACTTACGGTGGACGAGGCACTGTCGGAGGTGGATTCCTTTATCGACCGCGCCATCCTGAACGGACAGACGGTGGTCTATCTGATTCACGGCAACGGCACTGGCGCGCTGCGCACCGCCATCCATAAGCATCTGCGCGGCAACCGCATGGTAAAAAGCTTCCGTCTTGGTCGTTACGGCGAAGGTGAGAGCGGCGTGACGGTTGTAGAACTGAAATAACCCAGTAAAGACTGCCTTTTGAAAAATTGGCAGTCTTTTTTTGTTGCAGTACAGGGAAAAGGCGAGTATACTCGTATTATAAATGTAAAACGAACAGGAAGTAAAACTTTATGCCAACCAGTCATCGCAGACCCGCAAATAAGTATAGTAAACGCAAAACACACCGCCGCAAAGCCCAGCGTCGGATTTTGCATGGACTACTGCTTGTTTTTGCGGCATTGATGCTCTGTTTTGGCCTGTTTTTATGGAAGGCGGCGCTGGAACTGAATGCACCCGCAGAACCCGCAGTCTCGGCCGCAGAGGATGATTTTCGTCCTGTGGTGGGCGACCCGCCGTACCGGGTGGCAATAGACGCTGGACATGGCGGCAACGACCCAGGCGCAAGGGGAGTGGTCGAGGAAAAACAGGTCACAGCAGCAACGGCTGCTGCGCTGCTTCAGTGGTTAGAAGAGGATTCTAATTACATTCCGTTGCAGACCCGGGAAAGCTTTGATGAAACCGCGACGCCTGCCCAACGTGCAGCCACCGCCAGTGCCCAAAGCCCACAGCTGCTGCTGTCCATCCACGGCAACTCCGCAGCCAATGGCTCTACGGCATCCGGCTTTGAATGCTATCCGGCAGTGCCCGGGCGCACATGGCATCAGGAGAGCTTTTATTTTGCCCGGCTGCTGGCAGGTGGAATGCAGAGCATCGGCGCAAAGCTGCGCGGACGTGGGGGAGTGCGGTACATTTATTATCTGGAAAACGACCAGAAGCAGCTGGTGGAGAACACCTACACACAGGTGCGGCCTGAGCGCAGCTTTACGCTGCTGGAAGATGTGGATTGTCCGGCAGTGTTGGCAGAGCAGTGCTTTGTAACGAATGCCGAGGATGTAGAGCGCTTCGGCAGTGAGGAAGGTTGCAAAGCTGTGGCACGTATTTATTACGAAGCCATCTGTGCATATTTCGGCACAGAACCGCTGCCGATGAAATGAGCATCGTTTCACCAAAGCAGAAGAAACAATATTACTTTTATAACATGACCTGTAATGCACCAGAACAGCCACCGCAGGTATAAGTCAAACACTTGAACACACTGGTAACGCGTTCAATGGTGCAGAAGCGGGCACATACAAAAAAACAACATCCACAGAAGCTGCTGGAAATCTGACAGAAAGAGAGAAGGGCAGCTTCTCTCTTTTGATTACAGATATTTCGTATAATGCACGTTATGCGAAACTTAGGGAAGTGAAAAAAGCCAACTTCCCGGATTTTTGGCGTTCCAGCCCCAGCTGGCTCATTATTAGGCTTGGTTCAACCGTTCTGCGCATTCTGCACTTTTTTATCATGTTTTAGTCTCACGCTTACAGATTGTTCCTGTGTTATGCGCTGCTGCATCGGTTCGTTTGTAATTCTTTTATTCCAGTAAGCATCTATGCGCCGCTTTATAACATTTCATGCTGCGTTTTATGATTTACAGTTTGCGGCTGTGGTTGCTCATTTGTTTTTATGTAGACATTACTTTGCGCGTTTCTATCAGATCGTTTCTATGGATGCTCCTGTATGTATGGCTGCTGACTGCTTATAATGCAAATTATAAGGACCCATGACGTTATCCGGTCAAGCCGTATCGCGCCATAGGTCCTTGAATCGTCTTATTAGATGTTTTGTGCGGGTTTAAGTATCGCTTGATAAATCGTCGTTTTTCTCATCAGATATTGCCGAAATATCTGCCCGAAAGCCATTCTGTGCAGCGCCCTTAAAGGCAGCCATCGGGCCGGACAGTTCAGAAGCATCCTCTCCCGCCGGGGCATTTTCGGTAGATGTCTCCCCTGCCGCTTCTGTTGTATCCAAGCTTGCTTTTGCGGCTTTTATGGGCAGTACCTTGCCCAGCGGATTTTCTTCAATGGCAGAGCGAACCTGAAATTCTTGTAGATGCGTATAAATTTGCGTTGTTCCGACGCTGCTGTGACCCAGAAGCTGCTTGAGGGTAAGGATATCCACATTGCCGGTTTGATACATCAACGTAGCGGCAGTATGGCGCAGCTTATGGGTGGAAAAGCCCTTCAGTCCGGCGGCCTTCATTGCGCCGGAGATCAGCTGTTCTACCCTGCGGTTCGAGATACGCTCCTTGCGCATCCGCGTAATGAACACGGCTTTTTCCTTGGGTGAAAGCCCTTCCATAGTATTGCGCTTGCGCAGATACAACTGCAACGCCTCCACACAGGCATCGTTCAGGTAGACCATGCGTTCCTTATGGCCTTTGCCGAACAGGCGGATCTGCCGCTGCTCCAAATCAATGTCTCCAAGGTCCATGCCTACCAGCTCTGCAAGGCGCATACCGCAGTTGAGGAACAGCACCACCATGCAATAATCCCGCTCCGGGAAATCGCTCTGGGTCTGGGTGCTCTCCAAAAGCGAGATGGACTGCTCTGCCGTCAGGTACTTGGGCAATACTTTATCCTGCTTGGGCGGACGGATGGCCGCCGTAGGGTCCTCGGATAGGTGGTTGACCTGATTGACCAGATAATCATAAAAGCCGTGCAGGCTGGCCAGCCGCCGGGCGGTAGAGGATTTTTTGTTGCCGCACTCCCGGTTCAAAAAGTACAGATACTCGTAGATATCCTCTTTTGTTATGCTGCCCCAAAAGGCCGTATCCAGCCCTTTGGGGTCGATCTCCTTAAACTCTGCATCTGCGGCCACAAGCCCGCGGCGGCGCTTCATAAAGCGGCTGAAGGAGCGCAGGTCGCAGTAATAACTGAACGCCGTATTGGCACTTTTGCCGGCGATCACTTCAAGATAACGTACATATTCCACAATATCCGGGGCAGCATCCTCAAAGGGCGCGTGCTTGCCGGGATTTCTTTCGTCCAGATAAATCGACATAGGTTCCTCGTTTCATCACAGGCGGTCATTTTTCAGCGCGTTGATGGCATCTGCGATATACGCTGCACCGACCAGCTTCATACCGGGATAATCTGCGGCATTCAGGTGCGCAAGGCTGTGCTTGGGAATGACCGCCCGCTCAAAACCGATACGCTCTGCCTCGTGCAGACGCTGTTCCAAATTGGGCACGCTGCGCACTTCCCCGCCCAGACCTACTTCGCCAATGGCAATAAGCTTATCGCTGACCGGGCGGTCCAGCAGCGAGGAGACCATACTCAGGCAAACGGCAAGGTCGCAGGCGGTATCCCGCAGTGCAATGCCGCCCACAATATTGACGTAAACATCCAGATTGCCAAAGAAGTACCCTGCCCGCTTTTCCAGCACGGCGATCAAAAGATTCATGCGGTTATAGTCGTATCCGCTGCAAGCGCGGCGGGGTGCCGGGAAATTTGTCTTGGTGGCAAGCGCCTGAATCTCGCTCAGAATGGGACGGCTGCCCTCCATGGTGCAGGCCACACAGTTGCCGGAAACCCCCAGCGGACGTCCTTCCAGCAGCATTTGGGAGGGGTTTTCGATCTCGGCAAGTCCTGTGCCGGTCATATCGAACATTCCCAGCTCATTGGTAGAGCCATAACGGTTTTTGGCTGCCCGCAGAATACGGTATGGCAGCATCTTGTCGCCCTCAAAGTAAAGCACCGTATCCACGATATGCTCCATGACCTTGGGGCCTGCAATTGCACCGTCCTTATTCACATGACCCACAATGAACATGGGAATTTCCTGCTTTTTGGCGACTGCCAGCAGCCGCGCGGCACTTTCCTTCACCTGACTGACTGTGCCGGACGAGGACGAGATATCCATGCAGCGCATGGTCTGGATAGAGTCGATGACTACAAGATCCGGCTTTTCCTTTTCGATCAGACCGCAGATCTCATCCACGTCATTTTCCGCCGCCAGAAAAATGTTATCCTGCGGTACCTTCAGCCGCGCTGCACGCAGCTTGACCTGCCGGACAGACTCCTCGCCGGTGATATACAATACGCTGTGCTGGTTGGAGATGGCGCCGCACAGCTGTAACAGCATAGTGGATTTACCCACGCCCGGCTCACCGCTCAAAAGCACCACGCCGCCCAGCACGATGCCGCCGCCCAATACGCGGTCCAGCTCCGAGATACCAGTCAGGATGCGGCTTTTTTCCTCCGTGGTGCTGATCTCTGACAGCCGCCGGGCGGTCAGGGTGGTCACGCCCTCCTGACGAGCCGCAGCAGCCTGCCGGGCAGCAGGAGTCCCCGCCTTGGGTGCCTCGGCTACAACGTCCTCGTTCATGGTATTCCAGCTGCCGCAGCTGGGGCAGCGCCCCATCCAGCGGGGGCTTGTCTCTCCGCAATTGGAGCATACATAGACGGATTTCAATTTCATGTCTGTCCCTCATTTATTATGGTCTTTTGTTATTGTAACACACTGTGCCAAAACCCGCAAGAAAAGGATGCCGTTCACAGGCGGCTGCCCAGATACGAAAGCCCTGCCGCCGCACCGCACAGCGGCAGCAGCACCACCATAGTCAGCAGATATTGTCCCAGCAGTGCCTGTACCCCGGGGCGGGCTTGTCCGCCGGGATGCCTGCGAAAAGAATAGGCGTGAATCCGGCTGCTGACCTGCAAAGCACAGGCTCCGAAAAAGCACAGACAGCCGCTTGCTGCTGCCGCCGGCAAGCCTGTCCACAGCAGCGCCAGAAGTACCGTTTTCCATCCGCCTGCGGCGCAAAGCTGTACCATAAGCAACCCGCTGCCCAAACCGTACAACATCATGCTCCCAAAGATCATCACTGGCCCAAGGGCAGACAGCCCCAATACCAGAAACAGGCTGACCACAAGGCCGAGAGCCAGATATTCCATGCCGAAAAGCTGTACGGTACCCTGCAAGCTGCCCGGTGCAAACAGCCCTTGCCATGCCTCCAGATAATACTGCAGCAGTTCTGCCTGCCGGGCATCGCATACGGCCTGCAATACACCGGCTGCCGTGCACCCCAGCAGAAAGGCCGCAGCCAGCAGCCAGCAATCCCGGGTGGCGTGCCGCTTTGACGGGATGCAGGGTTCTTTTTGCGGCAATTTCTCTACGGTTTCTGGTGCAGTTTCCGGTACAGTCGGCAGAGTGGGCTTCGCTTTCTGCACTGGCAGGCTGACCGTCTGCGGCAGCAAAGACAAGGCTTTTTCCGGTTTAGTTTGTTCATAGATCCACATACGCTGTTTTCCCCTCTGATGTATTCGATTTGCCAGATTGATCAACGAAGTGCATGCCTGCGGCTGCGCAGGGTGACGCCAAACAGCCCGCCAATGCAGCCGCAGAGCAGCACCGCCAGAATGCGGCACACCACAGCAGACTCGGCGGCTGTGCCGTTCCATACAGCAGAAAGCACCAGCGGCACTGCCAGAAAGGTACTTTGAAGCAGTCCTGTCAACAGACCGCGCGCCTTTTTTCGGAACGCTGCCGCCAGTGCACACAGCAAACTGCCCATGCATACGGCTGTTGTGGCAAGTATCGGCACTACGCTGCCGGAGCAGCCCTGCCCGGCCATCAGCTGCGCAAAACCGGCCAAAGCTGCCGCTGTTACAGCTACCCCCAACACCCCGAA
This sequence comes from Faecalibacterium sp. I4-1-79, assembly GCF_023347235.1. GTDB lineage: Bacteria > Bacillota > Clostridia > Oscillospirales > Ruminococcaceae > Faecalibacterium > Faecalibacterium tardum. The sequence continues at coordinate 1,707,363 of NZ_CP094467.1, forward strand.
AAGCAGAAACGAAAGAAGTTCCGCCGGGAAACCTCGAGATTCAGACATAACAAAACCGCCTCCCTGCACATAGTCTATGCAGGGAGGCGGTTCATGTATGCACGGTGTAAACGCTTACTTCTTGTCGGCAGGAGCCTTGTCCATGTTCAGCTTTTCGACCGAAGAGATAGCAGACTTGGTGAAGCGGATCTTCACGCGGTCAGCGCCGGTCTCCAGAACAAAAGTGTCGTCCTTGATGGCGACAACGCGGCCAATGACACCGCCGATGGTGGTGACCTGATCGCCGATCTCCAGACTGCTGCGCATAGCGGCATCCTTCTTTTCCTGCTTCTTCTGGGGACGGTAAATCATGAAGTACAGCAGGACCAGCATCAGTGCCAGCGTGAAGAACAGGCTGATATAGCCTTCGGACGTGGTAGTCAGAAATTGCATGGGCAAAATCTCCTCTCAAAAATTCAGATAATGCTATTATACCCTCTTATCAGCCTTGTTGCAAGGCTAAAGTTTAAATTCTGGTATCCAGAAGCTTCACATATCTGTCGTGGAAGGCGGTAAAGGTACCGGCATCCAGCTCATCCCGGATGCGTTCCATCAGGTGATTGTAGAACCACAGATTGTGCATCACAGTCAGGCGCATACCCAACATCTCGTCTGCCTTGAGCAGGTGCCGGATGTAGGCGCGGGAATAGTTGCGGCACACCGGGCAGCCGCAGGCGGGGTCAATGGGACGCTCGTCCCGCTCATATTTGGCATTTTTGATGTTGATGATGCCGCTCCATGTATTCAGATGGCCGTGGCGGGCATTGCGGCTGGGCATAACGCAGTCAAACAAATCCACACCACGGGCTACGGCCTCGATGATGTTGCCGGGGGTGCCGACGCCCATCAGATAGCGGATCTTGTCCTTGGGCATATACGGCTCCACCTGACTGATCATCTCATACATCACTTCGGTGGGCTCGCCTACAGCCAGACCGCCAATGGCGTAGCCGTCCAGTTCCAACTCGGCGATCTGCTTCATGTGCTCCACGCGCAGGTCTGCATAGGTACAGCCCTGATTGATGCCGAACAAAAGCTGATCCGGGTTGACCGAGATACCCTCGTGCTTCAGGCGTGCCATCTCAGCCTTGCAGCGCTTCAGCCAGCGGGTGGTGCGCTCGCAGCTGTCCTTGGAGTAATCGTGCTGGGCAGGGTTCTCCACACATTCATCAAAGGCCATGGCAATGGTAGAGCCCAAATTGGCCTGGATCTGCATGCTCTCCTCCGGACCCATGAAGATGCGGTGACCGTCCAGATGGGAGGCAAAGGTCACGCCCTCCTCAGTGATCTTGCGCAGCTTTGCCAGACTGAACACCTGAAATCCGCCGCTGTCGGTCAGGATAGGCCCATTCCAGCGGGTAAACTTGTGCAGACCGCCCATATCCGCTACCAGCTTATCGCCGGGACGCAGATGCAGGTGGTAGGTGTTGCACAGCATAACCTGCGCGCCAATATCCTTCAGATCCTGCGCCGACAGGCCGCCCTTGATGGCACCGGCGGTGGCAACGTTCTGGAAGGCAGGGGTCTGCACCGTACCGTGCACGGTTTTAAACTCGCCCCGCCGGGCGTTGTGTTCCTGCTTGAGCAGGGTGTAGGTCGTCAAAGAAGGCATGGTCTTTTTCCTTTCTGCGCACGGAAAACAGCCGTGCAGCCTCGATGCAGGCCGCAAGCCTGCAAGTTATCAGAATGATCACAGCAGCGGTCTGCCGTAATTGTAAAGGGAGCGGCGGATGCAGATCGCATCCTTACCTTTCACATATAAATATCGCAAAAAACGCGAATTTTGTATCAGACTATCAGCATAGCATCGCCAAAAGAGAAGAAGCGGTACTTCTCTGTCACGGCTACCTCATAGGCGTGCATAGTCTTTTCGTAGCCGTACAGAGCGGACACCAGCATGATCAGGGTGCTCTCCGGCAGATGGAAGTTGGTGATCAGACCGTCGATGCAGTTGAACTTCACCCCCGGGTACAGGAAGATGGAGGTGTTGCCGCTGCAAGCTTTGATCTCGCCATACTTGGCAGCGGCAGCCTCCAGCGTGCGGCAGCTGGTAGTGCCCACGGCGATGACCCGGTGGCCTGCGACCTTGGTCTCGCGGATGCGGCGGGCGGTCTCCTCGCTGATGGAGTACCACTCGCTGTGCATCTTGTGGTCGCTGATCTCGTCCTCCTGCACAGGGCGGAAGGTGCCCAGACCAACGTGCAGTGTGACCTCGGCAATGCCGACGCCCATAGCGCGGAGGGTGTCCATCAGCTCCGGGGTAAAGTGCAGCCCGGCGGTGGGAGCAGCCGCGCTGCCCAGCTCCTTGGCGTAGACGGTCTGATACTGGCTCTGATCCTCCAGCTGCTTTGTGATGTAGGGCGGCAGCGGCATCTTGCCAAATTCATCCAGCTTTTCATAAAGCGTTTCGGTATCATAATAGAATGTAACGTACTTGTTGCCGTCCTCCATGGTCTCGTCCACCACAGCGGTCAGACTGCCGTCGCCAAAGCTCACCTTTGTGCCGGACTGCATCCGCTTGCCGGGCTTTGCCAGGCACTCCCACTGGTCGCCCTTCACCTGCCGCAGCAGCAACAGCTCACACACGGCACCGGTAGGCTGCTTGACGCCCACGATGCGGGCGGGCAGCACCTTGGAATTGTTTACCACCAAAAGATCCCCCGGCTCCAGAAATTCCGGCAGGTCGCGGAACACCTTGTGCTGGATGCTGTCGTCCTTTTGGCTTAAAACCATCAGCCGCGCCGCATCCCGCGGGGCTGCGGGCTCCTGTGCAATGAGCTCTTTGGGTAAATCATACCAAAAATCTTTTTTTAACATAGTGTGCATTTGCCTTTCCGATGATTGACACGGACAACGTATCAATGATATCATAGAATCTGTATAAACAGTATCTATTATATTGCATCGCTGTCCGGTTTGCAAGCCGTGTTCTTCGCAATACTAAGATTTGCTGTTTGTTTTTTGAAAGGAAAGGTGCTGGAAATGGAAAGACAGTATAAAGTGGGTATCGTAGGCGCAACTGGCATGGTGGGTCAGCGTTTTGTGACTCTGCTGGAAAATCATCCCTGGTTCAAGCTGACCGTACTGGCCGCATCCGGTCGCAGTGCGGGCAAGAGCTATGAGGATGCAGTAGGATCCCGCTGGGCCATGACCACTCCCATGCCGGAGAGCGTGAAGAAGATGACCGTTCTGGACGCTTCCAAGGTGGAGGAAGTGGCTTCACAGGTGGATTTTGTTTTCTGCGCTGTCAATATGCCCAAGGACGAGATCAAGGCACTGGAGGAAGCATACGCCAAGGCTGAGTGCCCGGTGGTCTCCAACAACAGTGCCCATCGTTTCACCCCGGATGTTCCCATGGTGGTGCCCGAGATCAACGCCGACCATATCGAGATCATTCCCGCCCAGCGCAAGCGTCTGGGTACCAAGCGCGGCTTCATCGCGGTCAAGTCCAATTGCAGCCTGCAGAGCTATGTACCCGCTCTGCATCCCCTGATGAAGGACTTTGGCGTGAGCAAGGCGCTGGTGTGCACCTATCAGGCCATTTCCGGCGCAGGCAAGACCTTTGACCGGATGCCTGAGATCGTGGACAACGTGATCCCCTACATCGGCGGCGAGGAGGAAAAGAGCGAGCGCGAGCCACTGAAGCTGTGGGGCCACATCGAGGGTGACCAGATCGTCAATGCCGAGAAGCCGGTCATCACTGCACAGTGCTTCCGCGTGCCTGTTTCGGACGGCCACACTGCAGCCGTGTTTGTAAGCTTTGACAAAAAGCCCACCAAGGAGCAGATGCTGGAAGCATGGGCAAACTTCCGCGGTCCCGCACAGGAGCTGAACCTGCCCAGTGCACCCAAGCAGTTCCTGCACTACTTTACTGAGCCCGATCGTCCGCAGCCCAAGCTGGACCGCAACACTGAGAACGGCATGGCTGTGTGCATCGGCCGTCTGCGGGAGGATACCCTGTTTGACTACAAGTTTGCCTGCATGAGCCACAACACCCTGCGCGGTGCTGCCGGCGGTGCTGTGCTGCTGGCCGAGCTGCTGGCAGCAAAGGGCTATATGGACTAATGCCTGAATTTTTGCGCGATACACGCAGCAAAGGAGTTTTTACTATGAAGAAGCCTGTCTTTACCGGTGCGGGTGTTGCCATCATCACCCCGATGTACGAGGACGGAAGCATCAACTTTGACGAGCTGGGCCGCATTATCGAGGATCAGATCGCCCGCCACACTGATGCCATCATCATCTGCGGCACCACCGGCGAGTGCTCTACCATGACCGATGAGGAGCAGCTGGCCGCCATCAAGTTCGCCGTGGATACGGTCAATCACCGCGTACCGGTCATTGCCGGTGCCGGTTCGAACGATACCGACCACGGCTGCGCACTGGCAGCAAAGTCTGCTGCCTGCGGTGCCGATGCCCTGCTGATGGTCACCCCCTACTACAACAAGACCTCGCAGGCCGGTCTGGTGGCGCACTTTACCGCCATGGCTGAGGCCGGCGGCATCCCGGTCATCCTGTACAATGTGCCCTCCCGCACGGGTCTGAACATTGCACCCGAGACCGCTCTGGAGCTGAGCAAGCACCCGCTCATCAACGGCATCAAGGAGGCCTCCGGCAACATCTCTCAGGTGGCCAAGGTGGCTGCACTGTGCGGTGATGCGCTGAATATCTACTCCGGCAATGACGATCAGGTGGTTCCCCTGCTGGCACTGGGCGGCAAGGGCGTTATCAGCGTGGTGTCCAATGTTGCGCCGGAGCTGGTGCATAACTGCTGCCAGGCTTTCTTTGACGGCGACACCGCCAAGGCCTGCGCTTTGCAGCTGGAAATGCTGCCGCTGGAGGAGGCTCTGTTCTGCGAGGTGAACCCCATTCCGGTCAAGTACGCCATGAACGTGCTGGGCTGGAACGCAGGCGAATGCCGTCTGCCGCTGGTAGAACCCAGCGATGCCCACAAGGCAAAGATCGAGCAGGCTTTGCAGGCTGCTGGTCTGATCAAGGAATAAAAAGCGTACAGAATGCCCGGGAATTTTCAGCTTCCGGGCATTCTGCCATATTATAGAAACGAGGAAACAACAATGACAGAGATCGTGATTCAAGGCATTGGCGGCCGCATGGGCCATGTGCTGTGCGATATGATCGCACAGCGGGAGGACTGCCGTGTGGTGGCCGGTATCGATATGAAGGACGGTGAACAGAACGGTATCCCGGTCTACGACAGTCTGGAAAAGCTGAACGGCAAAGGCGATGTGATCATCGACTTCAGTTCTCCTGCTGCGGTGGAAAAGGCACTGCCCTACTGCCAGACCCACAAGCTGCCCATCGTAGTGTGCACCACCGGCCTTTCAGAGGAGTTGCAGCTGAAGGTAGTACAGCTGTCCCGCAGCGTTCCGGTGTTCAAGAGCGCCAATATGTCCATGGGCATCAACGTGCTGGCTGAGCTGTGCAAGCGTGCCTCTGCCGTGCTGGGCATCAACTATGATATCGAGATCGTGGAGCAGCATCACCACAACAAGCTGGATGCTCCCAGCGGAACGGCGCTGATGCTGGCTGATGCCATCAACGAGGAAAATGACGGCGCGTATCATTATGTGTACGACCGCTCCTCCGTGCGCCAGAAGCGCGACCCGAAGGAGATCGGCATCAGCTCTGTGCGCGGCGGCAGCATCGTGGGCGACCACGAGGTGCTGTTCTGCGGCCCGGACGAGGTAATCACCCTGCGGCACACCGCCTACTCCCGCAGCATCTTTGCCAACGGCGCAGTGAATGCTGCGGTCTATCTGGCAAAGAAGGAGCCGGGCCTGTATGATATGGGCGACCTGATCGCCGCCCTCTGAGAAATAAACTGCCCCGGCATACGCCGGGAGAAAAGGTGAACGATGAAGCAGGAGCCTTTAAAGCGGCGGCGTCCGGCTGCCCGTAAGCGTGGTCGAAAGCAAACGCTCCGGGCGGTGGTGCTGTCGGTTCTGACCGTAAGCGTGATCACTTTGTGTCTGGGAATCTGGACAAGACTGCCGGGAGAAGATGTACCGGTGGGTGGTATCGAGCCGCCGGAGGATGCGCTATCCCCTGTTTCATCCGTTGTGACCCCGGAGCCGGAGCCTGAACCGCAGCCTGTGGTGGAAACGATCAGGTTTTCTGCAACAGGAGACAACCTGATCCATGCTCCTATCTATAAACAGGCCGCCCGCCGAGCAGGCGAAGATGGAACGTACAGCTTTGATTACTGCTATGAACATATTGCGCCTTTCTATGCCGAGCAGGATGTGAACTGGATCAATCAGGAGACCCTTTGCAGCGACACCCTTGCACCCTCCACCTACCCATGCTTTTCCACCCCAGGTGACTGTGCGCGGGCACTGTACCGCGCCGGGGTGCGGGTGTTCAGCCTGTCCAACAACCACACCTACGATAAGGGCGCGTCCGGCATTGCGGCTACACTGCAATTCTGGGAGTCCATGCCGGAGGATGTGGTCACCACCGGTCTGTGGCGCGGCGAAGAGGATTACGACCGCATCCCGCTGCAAACCGTCAACGGTGTGACCATCGCCTATCTCTCCTATACCGAACACACCAACGGCATCCGCCAGAACAAGAATATGACAGCCAATGTCATCTACACCAGCCAGACTGATGTGATCGAGCGGCAGGTGCGCTTGGCACGCCAGCAGGCGGATTTTGTGGTGGTTGGGGTGCACTGGGGCGTAGAGGACAGCCACGCCATCGTGGACAGCCAACGCACACTGGCGCAGAATCTGGCAGACTGGGGTGCAGATGTCATTGTGGGCACCCACCCCCATGTATTGCAGGATGCCCAGTGGCTGACCGCAGCGGACGGACGGCGAAGTTTTGTCGCCTTCTCGCTTGGGAACTTTCTCAGCACCCAGAACCGACCGGATCAGCTGGTGGGTGCCATCCTGACCTTGCAGCTGCAAAAGACCACCCAGCCAAACGGCTCAGTACAGTGTGAAGTACTTGCGCCGCAGCTGCACCCCACCGTGACCCATTACGATGCCGGAAAATCCAATGTGCGCACCTATTTTTTAAGCGATTACACGCAGGAATTGGCGGCAGCGCATGGTGTGCGGGCAAATTATTCTGATTTCAGCCTTGACAGGATACAAAAAATCGCGCAAAATAATATCAGCACATCCTTTTTAGCACTTACATAAAAATGTGAAATGATTGAGCGTTGTCCGGCAACCCGGGCAGAACGGAGGACTTTTTATGTACGGAGTATCGAAGATCAATATCGAGACCGACCTGATGATGATCAGCGTGCAGGACGTGGCGTTCCGGGGCAACAGCCTGTCCCGGTATCTGGATATCTTTGCAGAAACCGGCGTGGTGGTGGATATGATCAGCCAGAGCGCTCCCCACGGCACTACCATTGATTTCAGCTTTACCGCATCCAGCAGCGATCTTCCGCTGGTGATGAAAGCAATCTCGGCGGCAAATCTGGACAAGGACGCCAAGGCTTCTCCCCTGATCAGTGTGGGCTATTCCAAGCTGAATCTGTTCGGCGAGGATATGGTCACCAGCTGCGGTGTGGCTGCGCGGGCGCTGAATGCGCTGGCTATAGCCGGTATCGAGGTGCTGCTGATCACCACCAGTGATCTGGATATCTCTCTGCTCGTCCACGCTGAAAACGAGGACGCCGCTTATGAGGCACTGAAAAAAGCATACGAGCTGTAACAGTAATCAACCGGGGCCGAAGGGGCAGTTTCCCTTTCGGCCCTGTTTTTGCAGAATGCGCAGAAACAGGCAAAATTCCCTGCTGAAAGAAGGAAACCGGAATGAAAGACCCCGCAACTCTTGTACATAGCGTCCGGCAGCGGCTGCTGGCACATTTTGAGAAAAGCGCGCCGTTTGCCCCGGAAGCCCCTGCAACGGAAGCTGCGCCTGCGGACAGCGGGCAGTTGCTCTATGCGCCGGTCACCGGACGCATCCGGGCACTGACCCGGATCAAGGACCCGGTGTTCTCCAGCGAGGTGTTGGGCAAGGGCTGCGCCATCGAGCCAAGCTGCGGCGAGGTGGTAGCACCCGCAGACGGCATCGTGAAAAAGATCGCCAAGACTCACCACGCTATCAGCCTGCTGTGCGACAACGGGTTGGAGGTACTGATTCATGTTGGCATGGACACCGTGGAGCTGAAGGGCAAAGGCTATGAGCTATTTGTACAGGCTGGCGATCATGTGCAGAAGGGACAGCTGCTTTTCCGGTTCGATCTGCAAGCCATCGCAGCGGCAGGCTACACGCTGACTACTCCGGTGATCGTGACCAACAGCAACCGGTTTGCACGGATAGAGCCTTTGCTCTCCGGTCGGGTAACTGCAGGGCAGCAGCTGCTGCGCGTCAAAATGTAAAAAATGGGCCAGAAACGTCTGTGGACGTTTCTGGCCCATAAATTTTATAATGCTTTTTACAGCGTGACCTTGTGGTAAATCTTTTTGCCCTTCTTGATAACGATACCCTTGGCCAGCTGCTCTGCGGTAAAGCTGACGGTAGGAGCGGCGACCTTTTCGCCGTCTGCCAGCACACCGCCCTGCACCACCAGACGGCGAGCCTCGCCGTTGGAGGCAGCCAAGCCGGCCTTGACCATCAGGGTCAGGATGCCGATAGCACCGTCCGTCAGGTCAGCCTCGGTCAGCTGGGTGCTGGGCATGTGCTCGGTATCCATTGCGTTGCCGCTGAACAGTGCACGGGCAGCATTCTGAGCCTTTTCGGCCTCTTCCTTGCCATGCACCATGCTGGTCATCTCGTAGGCAAGGATCTCCTTGGCCTCGTTCAGGCGCTGATCCTGCCAAGTGCTCATCTCGTCGATCTGCTCCAGCGGCAGGAAGGTGAGCATACGGATGCACTTCATCACATCGGCATCGCCCACATTGCGCCAGTACTGGTAGAACTCGAAAGGACTGGTCTTGTTGGGGTCCAGCCAGACAGCGTTGCCGGCGGTCTTGCCCATCTTCTTGCCCTGAGAGTCGGTCAGCAAGGTCACGGTCATGGCGTAGGCATCCTTGCCCAGCTTGCGGCGGATCAGCTCAGTGCCGCCCAGCATATTACTCCACTGGTCATCGCCGCCGAACTGCATATTGCAGCCGTAGTGCTGGAACATATAGTAGAAGTCGTAGCTCTGCATGATCATGTAGTTGAACTCTAAGAAGGACAGACCCTTCTCCATGCGCTGCTTGTAGCATTCGGCGCGCAGCATATTGTTCACGGAGAAGCAGGCGCCCACCTCGCGTAGCAGCTCAACATAGTTCAGGTCCAACAGCCAGTCGGCGTTGTTCAGCATCAGCGCCTTGCCCTCGGAGAAATCAATAAACTTCTCCATCTGCTTTTTAAAGCAGGCTGCATTGTGGGCGATATCGTCCTTGGTCAGCATCTTACGCATATCGGTGCGGCCGGAGGGGTCACCGATCATGGTAGTGCCGCCGCCGATCAGAGCGATGGGCTTGTTGCCTGCCAGCTGCAGGCGCTTCATCAGGGTCAGCGCCAGAAAATGGCCGGCGGTCAGGCTGTCGGCAGTGCAGTCAAAGCCAATGTAAAAGGTAGCCTTGCCGTTGTTGATCAGGTCGATGATCTCCTCATCGGTAATCTGAGCTACCAGACCGCGGGCTTTCAGTTCTTCGTACAGCGTCATGGGAAAAACCTCCTGTTTTGGGGGCAGAGGAAACAAAAAACGCCCTCTGCCAAAATTGAATTTGGCAGAGGGCGAGATAACTTCGCGGTACCACCTCTGTTTGCCGTTTCCTCACGGAAGCGGCCTTACGAGTGCACACCCCAGAGTAGAGTGACACTCCTGCGTCTTTAACGCTCGCACGCGGCACAGCCTACTAGCCTTACGCATTCAGCCTGCAGCTCCGGGAGGTATTTCCCCTGCTGTTCTGTGATCCCTTGCACCAACCGGGACTTCTCTGGACAGAACGCTTCAGGGTACTTGTTCCCTTCATCGCCATTAACAATGTCTACTCTATCACAAGACCGTCGCCTTGTCAAGAGTTGCCTTTTTGCAAAAGCGCATTCTGCTAAATCAGCCGCCGTGCTTGTGCTCCTGCAGCATCTCCCGTGCATTGGCACGGGAAAGCTCAGTAACGTGATCACCGGAAATCAGGCGTGCCAACGCCTCTACGCGGCCATTTTCGTCCAGCGGGTGGATCTCGGTATAGGTACGCTCGTTGGACACGTTTTTCTGGATGAGCAGATGACAATCGGCCAGTGCTGCAATCTGCGCCGTGTGGGTGATGCACAGGATCTGATGTCCCTGTGCGCTCTGACGCAGTACCTCGCCAATGCGTCCGGCTGCCTTGCCGGACACACCGCTGTCGATCTCATCATAGATCACGGTAGGTACAGCGTCCTTATCGGCCATTGCATTCTTGATGGCAAGAGTGATACGGCTCAGCTCGCCGCCGGATGCGATTTTTGCCAGCGGCTTGGGCGCTTCACCGGGGTTTGTTGAGATGTAGAACTCGATGCTGTCCTGCCCATGGCTGGCCAGCGGGCCGCGGGTGTGCCGCAAAGTCATACGCACACCCGGCATATTCAAAAAGTCCAGCGTGCCGGAAATGCGGGTGTTCAGTTCCTCAAAGGCTTTCAGCCGGGTCTGGGTCAGCGCCTCTGCCTTTTCCCGCGCTTTTGCGTAAAGACGCAGCTTTTCGGCCTGCAATGCATCGTGGCGCTGTTGGGAATTCTGGATGTTATCCAGTTCCTCCCGGGCCTTCTGCCCAAAAGAAATCACGTCCTCCACCGTGCTGCCGTACTTGCGCTTCAGCCGATACAAGAGATCCAGCCGTTGCTCTACCTCGTCCAGTTCTGCATCATTGGTGTCGTAGGCATCCAGCCGCCCGATCAGATCTGCGGCCACATCCTTGGCGTTATAGTATAAGTCCAGCAGCTGCCCGGCGGCGGCTGTAAGCGCGGGGTCCAGCTGCGCAGCGGCATCCACTGCGTTGGAGGCTTCCCCTAGCAGATCCACTGCGCCTGCGGCATCATCACTGCCGGAAAGCAGCGCATAGCTTTGTGCCAGACGATCCCGGATGGCAGAGGCATTGGACAGCACCTTCCGGCGGTTTTCCAGCGTCTGCTCCTCACCGGCAGTCAGTCCGGCATCCTCGATCTCCTGCACCTGATATTGCAACAGGTCGATCTTGCGCTGTTTTTCAGCCTCATCCGTAATCAGGGCATCCAGTTCCCGCTTGACCCGCACCAGCTCACGGTACAGGGTATAGTACTCCTGAAAAACAGTGCGGTTCTGCGCATAATCATCCAGAATGCCCAGATGATGCGCCGGATTGAGCAGACCCACAGAATCGTGCTGGCCGTTGATGTTGATCAGACCGCCGCACAGCTCCCGCAGAACGGCTGCCGTGGCCGGCATCCCGTTGATGCGGCAGCTGCTTTTACCCTCGGCGGTGATCTCGCGGCTGAGCAACAGTGCTTCCGAGCGCTCGTAGCCGGACTGTTCAAGCTTATCCAGCACAGCAGGCGGCACCTGCTCAAAGGCGGCGCGGATCACCGCCTTTGCAGCCCCGGTGCGCACCAAGTCCTTAGAGGTGCGGTTGCCAAGGATCGCATTGATGGAATCGATCAGGATGGATTTGCCCGCACCGGTCTCGCCGGTCAGCACATTCAGCCCCGGTTCAAAGTGCACCTCCGCCTTCTGAATCACGGCAACATTTTCAATTTGCAGGCTGCTCAGCATGGCTTCGTTCTCCTACTGTCATCTCTGCCCCACATAGCGGGTCAGCTCCGAACAAATGGTCTTTGCATCGCGCTCCGAGCGCGCAACAATTAAGAAGGTGTCGTCACCGGAAAGAGTACCGACAACGTTTTTCCACTGCAAGGCGTCAAAAACCTCACAGGCAGCATTTGCCATGCCGGAATAGCATTTTACCAGCACAACATGCCCGGCGTAATCCACCCCCAAAACGGACTCATGAAAGATGGTCTCAAAGCGCCCTTGGGTCTTGGGGTTGAAGCTTTCGTTCCGGCTGGAAACATAGCGGTAACCCTCGGTGGTGGCTGCCTTTACAAGGCACAACTCTCGGATATCGCGGGAAACGGTGGCCTGCGTTACCTCAAAGCCTTCGTTCCGCAGGTGTTCCAGCAGCACCTCCTGTCGGCTGATGGGATGCTCCTGCACAAGACGCAGAATCGTCTGTAAGCGTTCCGCTTTTGTTTTTGTATCTTCTTTGCGGCTGCGTGCCATCTTAAAAATCGCCTCCCGTGTTATTGTCTTTTGCGCAGTTTCTGGTCAATGGCCTGAAACTGGTCTGCCCGCCCAAAGGTGATAAGCTTGACGTTTTGATCGGACAGACGGATCTCTGCGGTGGCACCCGCCTTGAGGGGGTAGCCCGTACCGCCGTCACAGCTGATAAATACTTCATCATCTGCCACCTGTCCCACGCAGACGTTCAGCTTGCGCTCCTGCGCAAACACCATGGCCGGGCTGGCCAGACTGTGAGGGCAGATGGGAGTCACCACGATGCCCTTGGTCTGCGAGTCCAGAATCGGGCCTCCGGCTGCCAGCGAGTAGGCCGTAGAGCCGGTGGGGGTCGCCACAATAACGCCATCGCCTCGGTAGTGCTCTACCAGAATATCATCGCAGTAAATGCTGAAGTCGATGGCCTGCTGCAAGCGCCCTTTGGTCACCACCACATCGTTGAGGGCGTGACCCTCCCAGCCGTCCTGACCAAGCACCCGGGCATATAAAAGCATCCGGTTATCCAGCTGGAACTCACCCCGCGCCACGGCGGACAGCTTTGTTTCCATTTCGCCGATCTCGCAAGTAGCCAAAAAGCCGCAGCGTCCCAGATTGATGCCGAGGATGGGCTTTGCGTACCGGAGCGAAAGATTCGCTTCGTGCAGGATGGTACCGTCCCCACCGATGGTCAGGATTACGTCAGCACGCTCCAGACACTGCTCCAGCGGCAGATAAACGACCCCTGCCGTGTTGTTTTCTTGCAAAGCATCGTTCATCAGCACGGCTACGCCGTGGGTCAGCAGGATCTGCGCCGCACGCAGCGCAATCTCGCTGGCGGAGGTCTTGCCCGGGTTGGGCGAAATGTAGATCGTCATGCCGGCTTCTCCTTTGCTGACGGCTGGGTCTTAACGATCCAGCGTGGTGTGGCTTGCTGCCACCACCTGTGCGGCGGCTTCATCGTCCAACACTGCGGGCTGGTCACTCTTCTGCACAAACATCAGGTACTCGATATTGCCCTCCGGCCCCTTGACCGGGCTGTAATCCAGCCCGCGCACTACAAAGCCGTTTTCCGCAGCATAAGACATGGCATTGTGCAGCACCTCACGGTGCACGGCGGGGTCGCGCACCACACCGTTTTTGCCCACCTTTTCGCGGCCTGCCTCAAACTGCGGCTTCACCAGACAGACGCCCATGGCGTCCGGGGTTGTGATGCGCTGTGCCACCGGGAAGATGTGATGCAGAGAAATAAAGGAAACATCCACACTGAAAAACTCAATAGGCTCTGCCAGATCTTCCGGCGTGACATAGCGGATGTTCGTGCGTTCCATGTTCACCACACGATCATCCGTCCGCAGGCTCCATGCCAGCTGACCATAGCCAACATCTACGGCATACACTTTCACTGCACCATTTTGTAGCATGCAGTCGGTAAAGCCGCCGGTGGACGCACCAATGTCCATGCAGACCTTGCCGTTAGGGGTAAGCGGGAAACACTTCATGGCCTTTTCCAGCTTCAGACCGCCGCGGCTGACATAGCCGATATCGTGGCCGCGCACCTCGACCACAGCATCCTCCTTAATCATTTCGCCGGCCTTGTCCACCTTTTGCTGATTGACAAAAACCACGCCGGCCATGATCAGAGCTTTGGCACGCTCCCGGCTCTGCACAAGGCCGTTCTGCACAAGATATTGATCCAACCGAATTTTCACAGCTCGTTTTCTCCTTTCATAAGGGCAGCCCGGACTGCCTGCACAAGATCTGCAGCATCCAGACCGGTGCACTGCTTGATCTGCGGAACAGTCGCGTGCGGCAGACAGGCCGTGTGAACAGCGCAGTGCAAAAAGCGGCCGTTCCAGCCCTTTTGCTGTAGAGCATATGCCAGATGCTCGCCAATGCCACCGGCTGCAACACATTCCTCTGCGAACAGTACAATTTTATATTTCAACACAGCATCGATAAGTTTATCTGTAAAGGGATACAGCTTTACAAGCTTCAGAACATCCGCATACTGCGATGCATCGTTCAATTGATCGGCAGCTTCCAGCAGTTCCTCTAGCTCATCCGCATAGCTGACCAGAAGGATCTTTGCTCCGGGCGTCTGTTTCAGGAAATCGTAGTCCTGCTTTGTGCAGGGATACTGCGCCAGCTTTGCACTCTCGCCGCCGCGGGGATAACGGATAGCCCGCGGGCCAGAGACTGTATCCTGCAATAAATAGTGCAGCCAGTATTGCAGCTCCTCGTAGTTGGAGGGCGCATAGACCGGGATACCCATCTGGCTGAGGAAAGCAGCATCATAGATGCCCTGATGGGTCTCGCCATCTGCGGGAACAAAGCCTGCACGGTCGATGGCAAAGACCACGTTTTCCTTTAAAAGGTTGACATCATGGATGATCTGGTCGTAGGAGCGCTGTAGGAAGGTAGAGTAGATGCACACCACCGGTAGCATTCCCTGACTGGCAAGACCTGCTGCAAAGGTGACGGCATGCTGCTCTGCCATGCCCACATCAAAAAAGCGCTGCGGGTGACGATGGGCAAAGAATTGCAATCCGGTGCCGTACTTCATGGCAGCGGTGATCGCGCAGAGCTTCGGGTTTTGGATTCCCTCCTGCACCAGCATCTTGCCGAAAACGGTGGAGAAGGACTCCTTCGGCGCAACCTCCGGGTCCGGCATTCCATCCGGGTCAAAGGCGGATACACCGTGATAGTTGCCCGGGTTCATCTCTGCCGGCTGATAGCCCTTACCTTTTTTAGTCACAACATGCAAAAAGTGCGGGCCCGGCCGCTGATAGATCGAGCGCAGAGTGCGCTCCAGTTCCTCCACATTATGACCGTCCACCGGGCCGATGTACTCAAAGCCCATATCCTCGAACATGGTGGAGTGGTACATGGCGCGGCGCACCAGCGTTTTTGCGCCCATCAGCGACTTTTTCATCGGCGTACCGATCAATGGCACGCCGTCCAGAAAGCTGCGCACATTATCCTTGGCATCGTAATAGGCCGTAGTCGTGCGCAGATGGGTCAGATACCGCGCCAGCGCACCAACATTTTTAGAGATGGACATCTTGTTATCGTTCAGGATCACAAGCAGATTATCCAACCCGCCGATGTTGTTCATGCCCTCGTATACCATACCGCCAGTAAAAGCACCATCGCCGATCACTGCCACCACAAGCCCGGATTCTCGCTTGATTTTTTTTGCCCAAGCCATGCCAATGGCCAGCGAAAGCGCCGTATTGCCATGTCCGGCAATAAAGGCATCGTGCACACTTTCATGGGGGTTCGGGAAACCGGAAATACCATCCAGCTGCCGCAAATGGTCAAACTGCTTCCGGCGTCCGGTGAGCAGCTTGTGGGTGTAGCACTGATGCCCCACGTCGAATACGATCTTATCCTTAGGCGTTTCCAATACACGGTGCAGCGCCACTGTAAGCTCTACAGTGCCAAGATTAGAGGCCAGATGCCCGCCCGTTTTGGAGATGTTTTCCAGCATAAAATGCCGTATCTCCGCGCAAAGCTTCTCCACCTGCTGTGCATTCAGTTTTTTAAGATCGCTGGGCTGATCGATCTTGTCCAGCAACAACGATTCCATATTCACACGTCCTTTATGCGTTTGTACTTTGGGCGTTTCTGTCGCTTTTTACACGACCGGGAACAAAAAGCCCACCAGAGAGCCGAGCAGCACGCCTGCTACGACCTGCAGCGGCGTGTGACCGACCATTTCCTTCAGGTGCATATTCTGTAAAAAGGGAGCGTTTTTCTCACTTACATCGATCCACTGGGCGATCATCTGGTTCAGCACCTTTGCCTGCTCGCCGGTCTCGTGCCGGACACCCATAGCATCATGCATGGTGATGATCGCTACAACGCAGGCAACCGCGAAAATGGGCGAAGAGATCCCGGCACTGCGCCCGGTAACAATGGCCATGGCGCAGACGGTCGCGCTGTGTGCGCTGGGCATACCGCCATCGCCCCACATCCGCTCTAGCTGGAACTTGCCCAGCAGAACAAAGTTGATGATGGTCTTTAACACCTGCGCAATGAACCAGCTGAGGAGCGATGCCGTCAAGATCTGATTGGCTGATAAGATGTTTTGAATAAACTGCATATCCGTATTCCCTTTTCTTTAGTTTTTGCGCACCAGCAGTTGCTGTGCCAACTGCTGCAAAAAAGCCGCTTTTACGCCAAAATGCTGTTGCAGATCTTCGCAGATCTGCTCGTTCAGCTTTTGTGCCAATGCCATTGCACCGTCTGCCCCGTACAGGGTGACGAAAGTTGTCTTGCCGTTTTCACTGTCGCTGCCAATGGGCTTGCCCAGCTGCTCCGGGGTGCTGGTAACATCCAGCACATCGTCCACGATCTGGAACACCAGCCCCAACCCGTATGCGTAGGAGGCCAGGATCTCGCACTGCTGCGGTGTTGCACCGGCTGCGGCAGCGCCCATCTGGACGGCGGCGTTGATCAGTGCACCGGTCTTGTTGCGGTGGATGAGACGCAACTGCTCCTCCGTAGCAGCCAATGCTTCATATTTCAGATCCAGTTCCTGTCCGTAGACCATGCCGCGGCTGCCCGCACCTGCGCCCAGTGCACGGGCGGCTGCCACGCAGACTTGCGGCGCAGCGGGTGCGTTGGCGATCACCTCAAAGGCCTCGGTCAACAACACATCACCGGCCAGCATCGCTGTGGACTCGCTGAAAGCCTTGTGGCAGGAGGGTCGGCCCCGGCGCAGATCATCATTGTCCATGCAGGGCAGATCATCGTGGATCAGCGAGTAGCAATGCAGCATCTCCACAGCTGCCGCAAACTGTGCAGCAGTCTGCATCTCGCCGCCCAGCATATCACAGACGCTGAGTGTCAGAATTGCGCGGATGCGCTTTCCGCCGCCCAGCAGGCTGTAACGGGCGGCTCTGCACACCTCCGATTCCTCGGGCAGAAAACGGGCGCTGGCAGCATCCAGCGCAGCCGTGGCTTGCAGCAGATATTCCTGATATTGCGCCTTGTATTCCATTATTCTTCCTCCTGCTCCTGCGGGGCTTCTACGGTCTCAGCAATCTTTGCACTGATCTCCTCGATCTGCAACGAGGTTTTTTCCAGTGTTGTATGGCAGTACTGCATCAGAGAGGCCGCTTCCGCATACAACTTGACGGAATCTGCCAGCGAGGTGTCCTCCTGCTGCATCTGTGCAAGGATCGCGTTCAGCCGATCCATTCCTTCTTCAAAGCTTTTGGGTGCTCTCATTGATCTCCTCCACCGTTTCCACACGGCATCGTGCCTGATATTGCCGACTGCGCACGCAGATAGTCTGCTCCGGTTGCAGCTGTTCCACGGTACAAACCTTTCCTTTTGTATCGGTTACAAGGGCATAGCCACGGGCCAGCACGCGGTATGGATCCAGCGATGCCGCCAGTGCAGCTGCGTGTTGCAACTGCATATTTTTGTCATTCATACGCGCTTTTTGTTGCATCTGAATGGCCTGTCGCATCTGTTGCAGACGACCTGAATACTGCTGTAAGATTTTGCTCGGCGCGCTTTGCTCCAACAAAAAGTTGTATTGTTCCAGACCATTATAACACAACGCAAGTCGTTTTTGTATATTTTTGTGAATATTTTCTTCAATATTTTCAAAAATGCGCTGCTGCTCCTCCCGATCCGGCACCGCAAGCTCTGCGGCGGCGGACGGCGTGGGCGCACGCTGGTCGGCTACGAAGTCCAGAAGGGTGTAGTCGATCTCGTGACCAATGGCGCTGATCAGCGGCGTTTTGCAGCGAAATGCTGCCCTGGCGATCTCCTCGGCGTTGAACACCCACAGATCCTCCCTGCTGCCGCCGCCCCGGGCCACGATGATCTCGTCCACCCGCCCGCTCTGGTCCAGCGTGCGGATGGCGGCGGCGATCTGCCGGGCGGCTTCAAAGCCCTGCACTGTTACCGGGCATAGCAACAACCGGACAGACGGCCAGCGGCGGCTGATCACGTTGCGGATATCCTGCAATGCCGCCCCGGTTTTGCTGGTGACGACACCAATACATTTTGGGTACACAGGCAGCGGCTTTTTATGTGCAGGGTCGAACAGACCTTCCTTTTCTAGCCGGGCTTTCAGCTGTTCCAGAGCAAGCTGTGCTGCGCCTAGACCGTCCGGGAACATCTCGTTCACATAGACCTGAAACGCGCCGTCCCGCTCGTAGAGGGTAGCGCGGCAGCGTACCACGACCCGCATCCCCTCCTCCGGGCGAAATGCCAGACGGCGGGCATCGGTGCGGAACATCACTGCTTTTACGCTGCAAGCTTCGTCCCGCAGAGAAAAGTAGCAGTGCCCGCTGCGGGCGTTCTGCACAAAGTTTGCGATCTCGCCCCGCAGGGCAAGATCAAACAGGCCGTCGTTCACATCCAGCAGCGTTTTGACATAATGGTTCAGCTCGGATACCGAGATCACATCAGCCATAGTCCGGCCTCCCGCGCAGCAAGAATGGACACGCCGATGGCGTTATCACTGGAATACTGCCCCGGCACAAAATAGACTTGCGGCAGCCGCTGCTGCACCCATGTGCGGATGATATCACTGCTCATCACGCCGCCGGCGCAGACCACCGGCAGACCGGGGTATTCCTTCTGCGCGGCCTTTGTCATGCGGACAACGGTATCTGCCACACAAAGCAGACAGTACTTGCAGACGTATTCCGGCGCTTTACCGGCAGCAAGCAGGGCGTTGCACTGGTTTTCCAGTCCGGAAAGGCTGCATTGCAGCCCCTTTACGCTGGACTTGGGGCGGATCTCCTCGGTGCACTGCGCAGCAAGGCGGGAGACCTCGGCCCCTGCGGGAAAACCGAAGCCCAGCCGCACGCCTACGCGGTCCACCGCCTGACCGGCGTACAAATCGGTACTGGTGCCAAGGGTGGTGATGGTACGCACCTGATCACACAGCAAAAGGTCCGTTGTCCCGCCGGAAATATGGAACAGCAGTACCTTCTGGGAAAACAGTGTCTCGCCCTTTGCGGCATACAGTGCCGCAGCAGCGTGACCTTGCTGATGAGTGGTATGGATCAGCGGAATGCCCCGCGCTGCTGCAAAGGCAGTTGCCGCACTGACACCGGCCAGAAAGCAGGGCATGTAGCTGCCCTCTACCGGACGCGGCTTTTGCGAAACACCCACGGCATCTATTTTTGTCAGGTCGAATTCCTGCGCCAGCTCCTGTAGCATCTCCGGCAGAGCTGCCGTATGATGGAACAGCGCATCGCTCTGCCGCAGGCCAAGCTGTCCGGCTTTTACCGGCAAAAAGCGCTTTTTTGCACAAACAACCTCCCCGGCTGTATCAAAAACTGCCAGAGAGGTTGCATAGTTGCTTGTATCGACCCCGAGCGTATAACGGCTCACTGTTCAGCCGACTCCGCGACGGCTTCATCACTCAGGCCATGGTCGCGTGCCACAGCACCCAGCAGGCCATTCACAAACTGATAGTCCTCGCCCGCGCCGTACTTCTTGGTCAGCTCCACAGCCTCATTGATGGCAACACCGGGCTTGTTTTCGCCGCCGAACAGCATCTCAGCCACGGCCAGGCGCAGCACGGTCAGGCTGACGCGGGGCAGACGCTCCATGGTCCAGTTGCGCAGATGGGCACGGATCTCGTCATCCACCTCTGCGGAATGATCGTAGTAGGCGTTCAGCAGCAGACGGCTGAACGCGTCCACGGGATGCTCCTCATCGTTTTCGGCGTGATTGGACAGTGCCTCGGCCAGAGGAATGTCACCGAAGGTCTGCGAAAATGCCAGCAAAAAGGCGTTTTCACGGGCTTCTCTACGGGGCAGAATATTTTCCATAATGTTCCTTTCGCAATACAAACCCTCCCCGCCGGGCGTGCCGGGAGGAGGATCGTTTTCTGATATGATTTTTTGCTAAATTTGTTACTGCGCCTCGGCAAGGCCTGCAATGACCAGATCCACGCGACTGACCGTCACATTGGTCATGTTCTGTACGGCAGACTTGACGTTTTCCTGTACCTTTTCGGCCACGGAGGGGATCCGTGCGCCGAACTCCATCATCAGGTGCAGGGTGATGCTGGCCGTGCCGTCCCGCATCTCTACCGCCACAGGCGGCTGGATGCTGGCAGATTCCAGCAGGTTTTTCAGCTTTTTGTTCTGCACGCCGCAGGACACCTCGGCAACGCCGTCCACTTCCAGTGCGGCACAGCGGGCGATTTTACCCACGACCTCGGTCGAAATCTGAAGGCTGCCGCCCTGAAGATCCATGTTCTGTAAATCCATTGTGCTGTCCTCCATCCAAAGGCGGTTGCGGCGGTGGTTTCAATACTCTGAAACTGGCCTGCCGTAGCTGCCTTTTTTGTTCAAACGCGCCCCTGCGCTATGCATAAAGGCACGCGGCATTCGTTTTTGATAGAGTTATTATACCATCAATGCGGGGGCAATTTCAATACTTGTTTGGAAAAGAAGATGGAAATCAGCACAGAATGGCATCCCGGCAGTGCATACAGCTTTCTGCCTGCAAGAAAAGCTGCACCTGCGCCGCCGGGGTGTCAGCATAAATAAAGAGCGTTTACTTCACCTCTACCACCGTGATATTCTGGGCGGTCACACTGCTTTTGTTCATCACCACATCCCGAATCTGCGCCACCTGTGCCGCTGTGAGCGGCTCGCCTGCCGTCATCACGGTCAGATCCGCCCGCCCTGCCTGCAAAAAGCACAGGCAGTCCGCAAAGCCCTTGGCACGCACCAGCGTCTCGATCTCGTTTTCTGCGTTCAGATCTTCCAGCCCGGCCGCCATTTGTGCGGTGTACTCCTTTTTCTCCTCGGCTGTCAGGGAGGAGGACTTCAGGCTCTTTTGCAGGGTGTCCATGGCTTCGTCATGTGCCTTTTCCCGCTTGAGACGAGCCTGTTCGAAAAAGCGGGTACCGCTGTCGTTTGCAACGCTGACAAGCTGTGCTTCGCCATAGTTTTTGCTGGCACCGGAGACGGCTTCTGCCTCTGTGGGCAGTGCATCCGTGATAGTGGTCTCCGCATCTGCTTCCACCGGTTCTGCCGAGACCATGAGGGTGTCATCCTCTGTCTGCGGGGCGATGTCTGCCCGGGCATACTGCCAATTTAAGTAGACGGCAATGACCAGTGCCGCCGCCAGCGTCAGAGCGGTGACCCTGCGGGTGTTTCTGGAAAGTGCTCTCATAAAACGGTTCCTCCTTTGGTATTTCGGTAAGCAATTGCGGTACTTGACAAAAGCAGAGGGTCAGCGCTTGCGCTGCTCCACACAGATGCGGTTTGTGGGCAGATCCAGCAGCGAATGCAGCAGCTCCGTGATACGGGCTGCAACGCGGACATCTCCCCCGCCCTCACACAACACGGCGACCCCGCAGACCTGCGGCAGATAGGTTGTCTCAGCCAGCGCAGAGCCATCCTGTAAAAGAACGTGCGTCTCCTGCTGCTGCATATCCCCCGTCTGGGTGTCTACTGCGTAGACAGTCTCCTCCCCGGCGGACAGAGTGACCATGACCGCGGTGTGACCCGCCCCTTGCAGCTGGCTGATCAGTTCTTCCAGCTGCTGCTCCAGCTGGGCCTGGTACTGGCTGACGGTAGCTGTTTGGGCGGTGGATACCGCCGCTTTCTGCGTGTTCCCGCTGGGTAAAAGCTCCGACAGCAAAAGCAGCAGCATTGCCAGCACACCGACCACCACCGCCAGCGAGGTGCGGTTTTTGCCGCTTTGCAGAGCGCGGAAAACGGAAAGCAATTCGCTCTTTTTCATGGTGCACTCTCCTCCGCCGCCGCAGAAGCGGTACCCAGCGTCTGCTGCAAAAAGCTGAGCACCGCCTGTTTTTGTGCAGCGGTACAGCCCGCCGGGAAGGCAGCAACAGCCTTTTTTACCACGACCTGCTGCCCGGCTTTTTCCAGCGTGACCGTCACACGAATATCCAACCCGAATTGCTGTCGGCACTGTGCAGTGCAATACTCTTCCAGTTGAGCCTTGGTCTCAGTCAGGATCTCCGTTTCCAGTGCATCCGGCTGTGCAGTGGATGTGGCCGCCGGGGCTGTATTCCCCGAAAAAGCGGTCATAACCTTGCCCGGCAGGTGCGGCAACTGCGCAAGAAGGACTGCTAAAATATATAGCCCGGCTACGGCTTTTATGCACCGGCCAGCCCAGCTTTGCCCGCCAAAAAGGCTGACCAGTTCCGCCCCGATGCACGCCATGCAGAACACTGCCGCAGCCCGCTGAAACGCCTGCATCTAACCACCCCCTGCCAGCATCAGCAGCACGATGCCCACCACAAACAACATGAAAAACAAAGCTGTAACTGCCGCCATGCAGCGCACGGCTTCGGCAAAGCATTGCAGCAGCTTATGGCAATGCTCCAGCCCGCCGATCCCGGCAAGCCAGCCGCAGCAGGACAGTAAAAACAGATGCACCAGAAGCCCGAGATATAATGGCACAAATTCTGCCCCGATGCTGAGCAATGCGGCAATGCCAAGGGTGCTTTTGAGTAGCTGCATCCCGGCCAGCACTGTGTCTGCCGCGCTGCTCAGCGCCTGTCCCACAATGGGCACGCTGCCGGTCAGCAGCTGTCCCAGACGAGAGGCAGCACGATCCAGCTGCACCGTGACTACGCGCTGCAGGCTCATCAGAGCGGCGAACGCTTTACCCGCCCAACCGATGGCCTGTCGCAGCAACCGCCCGGTCAGGGTACAGCCCTCGGACAGGCTTTTGCGGGAGCTGATGCCACAGGCCATGCTGATGACAAGGTAGCTGCGCAGCAGTGGTTGCAGCCAGAGGGTGACCGCCTGTGCAACAAAGCACAGCACCGTGAGTAGAAAGCCATTTGCGGCAGCTCCGGCGTTCCATTCGCCTCCAGCTGCCAACACGCCGCTGTATACCGGCAAAAAGCCCAGCAGATAGCTTTTCCACCCGGCCATCCGAGTGCACAAGGCGGCAGCAAGCTTGTCCAGTTCCTGCCACAATAAAACGCCGCAACCACCGGCAGCCGCCAGTTCCAGCAGTGCTTTGTCGGCGGTGTCCTGCAAGAGAAATGCAAGCCCGGTCGCCAGCGATAAAAACAGCAGCACACCGGCATATTGATGCAGCACTTCCCGCAGCAATTGCACCGGTTCGGCAGCAAACAAACGCAGCAAGGTGCCCAGCGGGTCTGCCGCAAACTGCTCGGCCTGTACAGGTGCTTTTTCGAGATAGGTCTGCCACGGCGTTGTCTCTGCTGCCGCAGCTTTCAGAGCGGTTTTGCTGCACAGAAAGCCCAGAGTTACCCCACTGATGATACAGCCGCGTTTTTTCATCCCACCAGCCCCCAAATCGTCTGGAATATCTGTTCCAGCAGCGGCCACACCGCCGCCAGCACGAGACACCGTCCCGCCAGCCCGGCGCACCATGCAAGCGTATCCGCTCCGGCTTCCTCGCAGAGGGTGCGGACATAATCTGCCAGCAGCAAAATCCCTGCACTGCGCAAAAGACAGGAAAAAGCCTGTGCATTGGTGCGCTGTCCCAGCTGTACTAATGCTTGCAGTACCCCGCGCAGCGGCTGAGCCAGACGGAGCAGCAGCCACACCGCAGCGCCCAGCGAAAGCAGCAGTGCAAACGCCGGGGAATACCGCTGCAATAGAATGCCCGCAAAGGCTACCAGCAGCAGCGCCGTCAGCACCGGAACCGCCGCGCTCATAGCGCAAACAAAGACCGGATCGTGGCAAACAGGGCACTGATCTGCTTGACCAGAATGGAGAGCACCACAACAAGCCCCGCCAGCGTGGTCATCATGGCCTGATCCTCCCGCCCGGAGCGGATGAGCAGCTGGTTGAGCACCGCCACAATGATGCCGATGGCCGCAATTTTGAACACAAGCTCGATATCCATCCGTTTCTCCTTTGTTCCGTACAGCCTTTACAAAAAGAGCAGCGCCAGCATCATGCCGCCTGCCAGTCCCAGACGGTGCGGCAGACCGGCCTGCCGCTGTGCTGTGCGGCGTGCCTGTTGTAAATAGTCCTCGAACCGCGCCGTATAGTAGCTAAGCCGTTCGCATTCCTGTGCAGCCTCTGCGCGGCCGATACCGCAAAAGCACTCTGTAAAACAGGCGCGCTCTGCCGCAGAGAGTTGTTCCGGCGCAGGCAGCTGCTGCAATGTACCGCCGGGAGTTTGCGTCAACAGGCCCTCGCGGCAAAGCTGCCGGTAGAGACTTTGCAGGTCTGCCCGGCGGTACTGGATCTCCTGCCGGATGCGCTGTAATAGCTCGATAGTGCGCTGTAAAGCGGCAAGATGCAGAGTTGTTCTGGCCTGTACCGCATCCCCTGCCAGCCAACCGCACAACGGGAGCAAAAACAAGCCGAACCCACGCAGAAGGCCGCTCATACGGCGCACACTTCCCGGATGCAGCCCGGCGTCTCCCGCCCGGCAAGGACGACCAGCTGCCGCAGCATCCCGCGCTGCAGCAACGCCTGTACCTGCGGACGGCATCGTGCCTGTGCAGCGTCCGGCGCGTGGAGGCTGGCAATAAAGTCCACCCCGCTGAAAAAGCCCTGTTCCAGTGCCATCGTTTCCTCCAGACTGCCCAGCTCGTCCAGCAGGATCACCTGCGGTGCCAGTGTGCGCAGCGCCATCTGGACGGCGCGGGCTTTATCCACCCCGCCAATGCGCTCCAGCGGCGGCAGCGGCCCTTCCGGCGGGAAAAGCTCGCCCCGCTCGTCTATCACTGCCACCAGACGCTGCCGCTCGGCTAGCGTCCGGGCAATGGTGCGCAGCAGGGTGGTCTTGCCGCTGCCGGGCTCTCCCACCACCAGCAGCCCGGTAAAATGCTGCTCCAGCAGCTTGTCCAGTGCAGGCAGCAGACGGATGGTGCAGCTGCGTGCGATACGCAGGTTGAGCGAAGTGACCTTTTGCAGGGTGATGCCATGCCCTTCCCGCTGCACGAACTGCCCTGCCACGCCCACACGGTTTCCGGCAGCGGTGGTCAGGTAGCCCTCGGATAGTTCCCTTTCATGGGTGTGCACTGAGCCGTTGCAAAGGGTGTGGAAGATCTCCTCTATTTGCAGCGTGTCCAGCCGCATTGCAGACAATGCCGGAGGACAACCCGGCAACGCAGAAGCAGAGCATTGCCGCCCTTGTACGGTAAATGTGACCGCACAACCTGTGCGCAGGCGCAGTTCCTGTACACGTGCTGCCGTTTGTGCGGGCAGCTGTGCCAGCGGCGCCGCAAGCCAAGTAGGAAGGGCTCTGACGGCCCGGTAATACTCGTCCACTTTGTTTTCTCCTTCCACGAAAGCTTTGTGCTAGCATTGTATGCGCTTTGTGCGTTCTTAGAACCGCGAATCAGAAAACAAAAAAGCCCCTGCAACAGCATTGCAGAAGCTTTTGAAATTATCTGTATTTCGACGTTCAGGAAAGCCGCTTTAAGTCGTTTCCGGTTCTGCCGGGGCATCTTGCAGCATGGCAAGAAATTCCTGTTCGGTCAGCACCGGCACGCCCAGCGCCTGCGCTTTGGTCAGCTTGGAGCCCGCCGCCGCACCGGCCACCACATAGGCTGTTTTTTTGGAGACGGAGCCGCTGGCTTTGCCGCCGTTTTTCACGATCAATGCCTCGGCTTCGTTGCGGGAGAGCGTCTCCAGCGTACCGGTGACAACCAGCGTTTTGCCTGCCAGCTTGTCTCCCTTCGGCTCACCCTTCCACTGCATATTGACCCCGGCATCTGCCAGACGGTGTACAAGGTCGGCAGTGCCTTCCTTGGCAAAGAATTCCACCACGCTTTGTGCCATCACGCCGCCAAAGCCGTCGATCTGACTGACCTGCTCTGCGGTGGCTTCTCGGATGGCTTGCAGCGTGCCGAAATGTTCTGCCAGCAGCGCGGCTGCCTTATCGCCGATATTGCGGATGCCAAAGCCGAACAAAAGCTTATCCAGATTGTTCTGCTTGGAGGCAGTAATGGCCTGTAACAGATTGTCTGCGCTTTTCTCCTTGAATTTTTCCAGTTCCAGCAGTTGTTCCCGGGTCAGCGTGTAGATATCTGCTGCAGAATGCACCAGCTCCTTTTCCACCAACTGGGTGGCCACTGCCTCGCCCAAGCCCTCAATATCCATGGCATCCCGGGAGGCAAAATGAATGATATTGCGCAGCGCCTGTGCCGGGCACTCCGGGTTCACACAGCGCAGGGCGGCTTCGTCCTCCAGATGCACCACCGGCGCACCGCAGGAGGGGCAGACCGTGGGCATAGTGTAGGGCTCAGCGTCCTCCGCATGATGGGTGACTCCGATGACCTCTGGGATGATATCGCCCGCCTTGCGCACCTGAATGGTGTCCCCGATGCACAGTCCGAACTGCCGGATAAAGTCCTCGTTGTGGAGGGTGGCGCGAGCTACCGTGGTACCTGCCAGAAACACCGGGTCGAAGCAGGCAGTGGGGGTGAGCACGCCGGTGCGGCCAACGGCTACCTCGATGCTGCGCAGGGTGGTCTCCTTGACCTCCGGCGGGTATTTGAAGGCAATGGCCCAGCGCGGGAATTTGTTAGTAGAACCCATCAGCTCCCGCTGCGCAAAATCGTTCACCTTGATAACAGCACCGTCCATGTCAAAATCCAGCTTGGAGCGGTTCTGCCCGATGTTTTCAATCTCGGCAATGGCGTCCTCGATATCGCGCACCACATGGTAGCGCGGCGATACCGGCAGGCCAAGGCTTTTGAGGTAATCCAGACTTTCGGAGTGCTTGGTCAGGGTCTTGCCCCGGATCTGCTGCACATTGAACACAAAGATAGAAAGCCCACGGCTGCCGGTGATGCGGGCGTCCTTTTGCCGCAGAGATCCGGCTGCTGCATTGCGGGGGTTTTTAAAGGGCGCAGCACCCTGTAATTCCTGCTCGGCGCACAGGTGCTGAAAGGCCTTGTGTGGCATATATACCTCGCCGCGCACCTCCAGAAACTCCGGTGCATCTTTAAGGGTCTTGGGGATGCTGCGGATGGCTCGCACATTTGCGGTAACGTCCTCGCCCACAACGCCGTCACCACGGGTGGAGGCACGGACAAGCTGCCCGTTCTCGTACTCCAAGCTGCAGGAAAGACCGTCGATTTTGATCTCCACAACATACTCCGGTGTAACTCCGGCCTCGCGGACGCGGCGGTCAAAGTCCCGTAGCTCATCGAAGGAGAACGCATCCAGCAGGCTTTCCATCTTGACGGCATGGGTCACCTTGGGCAGCTTGCTGCTGGCGGTGCCACCTACCTTCTGGGTGGGCGATGTTGCTGTAATCAGCTGGGGAAACTGCGCTTCCAGTTTCTTCAGTTCCCGCGTCAGGGCATCGTATTCAAAATCTTCCAGCTCCGGCGCATCCTGATCGTAGTAAAGTCGGTTGTTTTTCTCAATAACAGCGCGCAACTCTTCCACGCGCTTTTTAGCCTGTTCCAGTTCCAAATGTTCCACTCTCCTGCGATATCATTTTGCCGCCCGCCGTGCTGTTTTCCCGGCAGAAAAAGTGCTGTACACCGGACACAGCAGACGAGCGGCAGTCGTTTGCATTTGCATCTTCCTTAGTATACCACATCCATGGATGGTCTGCAAAGCGTTAAATACAAATCGTATTTTTGAAGTGCTCTCATGTTTTGAAATCGATATCAGCACAGATCGCACGTTGATTTATAATCACTTATAAAAGATACTAAACGTATATTCGTTATATTTTACATCGATAATGCGCTTTATTTTAGGAATCCTTTTGTGGTGACTTTTAGTAATTCTTTGTGCTGCTTTTTTCTGCGCAGGCACAGGCAAAAAGAATCCCCCTCCCCGGCGCGGCAGCTTGTGCCATCCGGGAAAGGGGTACAGTTAAGTTTGCAGCTCAGGTGACCGGGATCAGCAGCCGCTGTGCCTGCGGCAGACTGGCAAGCTCCTCTTCCAGCTGATTCGCCGCAAGGATCTGCGCCGGAGCCACATGGAACCGCCGGGCCACTGCAAACAGCTCCTCCCCGGCCTGCGCGTAGTAGATTCGCAGAGCAATCTCGGGGTCGGTATCGGGCAGCGGGTCGCCAAGGGTGATGCTGCCGATGACCGGGCTGGTGGTGCAGCCTAAAATCGCGCCCTCTGCCCGGACAGTAATCGTAGCTTCCAGTGTGCCGCCCGCACAGGTGCATTGCACGTTCTCGGTGCTCAGCCAACATTCCGGCACAAGCACCGTTTCCTCCGGCGGCGTGATGGGCAGCGGGACGGCGACCTCCAAGGTTTTCTCGTAGCTTTCCAGTTCACCGAGGGTGTTCTCTGCAAGGGCTGTTACCACCGCCTTTGCGGCAAGCACCCAGCCCTCCCCTTTTTGGATGGTCTGCTGGGGGCCGTAGTGTACAAAGCAGGCTCGCAGCTGCGCCCCTGCATCCGGCAGCGGACCGGAGCCTGTGGCGGTAGCGGTATCGTTCAAGGTGCAGAGCAGTTGCTCTGTAACGAGCGGCTGCGGCGTGAGCTCCGTTTCAAATCGGGTGGAAAAAGCATCCACTGCCACCTGCAGCTGGTAGCTGCACCATGCCCGCAGATGCAGCATGACATTCGCCGTCAGCTGGGCAGCGGCGCTTTCCGCCTGCGACAGGGTAAAGCCCACCGGCTCTGCCACGCACAGGCAGCGGCAGTCCTCGGTGATGCCTTCTAAATCTATCACCTGCTGGAAGGGCAGCGCCGCCGCCTGACTTTGCAGGGCAGTGTCCCCTTCTGCCCGCCATGCACACTGCACCCGCAGCTCCCCCTTGACCACAGCCTTACCGGCAAGAAGTTTTACCTCCCCCACACAGGCGTTGCCGGTAATGTCCAGCACGGCGGCAGGGGGCTTTGCAAAGACAAGCTCTCCCTCTAAGGTAACCAGCTTATCCAGCACAGCCACGCTTCGCACACCTTGCAATGTACGCAGCTGCTGCTCAATGCCGCCATCTGCCAGTGCGGTGATAACCTCGGTCTTGCACTGGGTGTGCACCGTGACTACCAACCCGTAGGCACCCCGCACCTCAATACGGCGCGGGTCTGCCGCGCGGGTGTTGAGGTACTCTGTCTGCCCTTCCACCACGGCTGTCCATGCCGTAAAGGCAAGCTCCGGCAGCTCCAGCTGCCGGGTGAAGGGCAGCTTTTGCTCGGTCTGGCACAGGCCTTTTTCCGCTTCGCTCTGGTAAAACACCGTGCAGCGCAGATAGCCTTCTAAGGTAAGCCTGCCCGGCTGCAACTGCCGCTGCAGCACCACCGGGCGGACAAAGCACTTGACCAGCTTGCCCACCGGCGGTAGGTCATCCGAGATGCGGATCTCGGTTTCCAGAGGAAGTTCTGCTTTTACGGTACAGCCTGCCCCGCCCTGCGGCAGCGTGTCCCGGAATATCTTCAGTTCCATGTGCAGTGCGCTCCTTTCCCTGTCCGTTTCCGTAAGAGTGTATGCAGCGGCAAGCAGCGGTATGCCGACAGCAAAAGGCCGGTGTGCAGCAGTTGTGCCACACACCGGCCTTTTATGGATTCAGTTCTCTTTGCGAATGCCGAACAGCTTGCGCAGAATGCCGCACAGCGCTTTCGGGCTGCGAATGACCACTACCTGCATCTCCACCCCGCCTTTCGCTCATGTTTACCCCATTATAGCGTCTGACGGGTAAAAATGTTCCGGGGAGGGTTCAATCTGCGATGGTCTCCACCACCACAAGCGCACCCTGCCGGGTGCTGACGGTGATGCAGTCTGAGCCTTCGGCGTACTCGTTGCTTACACCCAGCGGATAGCCTGCTGTGAGCACGGCATCCTCCAGCTCATAGAAGGAGCCTTTTTCGTACACGCCCTCGGCGCGTCCCTCCATGGGGAAGGCCGAGAAGTAGAAAAACTCCTCCTTGGGGTAGCAGCGGCTCTCGCCCGGCAGCACAAAGGTAATGCGGGAGCGCTCGTCCTGCAAGGCGGCACGGATGCCGCGCTGCTCCAGCCCAAGACCGGTGCACAGGTTTGCAAGGGTATGCTCCACCCGCCTGCCGCCCAGTGCACCCAGCAAAAGCACCTCGTCAAAGCCCTTTTGCGCCGCGAGCTTTGCAGCATACTCGGTATCGGTGTCGTCCTTGACGTGGGGCAACACAACGATATCGTCCGCATTCTGCTGCGGACAGGGAGCGGAATCAAAATCGCCTACAATGATATCCGGCTTGCAGCCCAGCCGTTCGCAGTTGCGGTAGCCCGCATCGCAGGCGATGATAAAATCATCGCTGCGCAGCAGGTGCTTAAGCTCAGGCTGCACCGGGCAGGCGGAAAGGATCACACAACGGGACATTTTATTCTTCCTTCCGTATTACACTTTCGGGCGTTGCCAGTCCTTGACATCCTTTACCTCGTCGTACATGGCGCAGTAGCTGTCGTACCGGGTCTTGGAAAGCTTGCCCTCTGCCAGCGCTGCCCGCACAGCACAGCCTTTTTCGCTGCGGTGGGAGCAGCCGGTAAACTGGCACTGACCAAGATAAGGGCCAAATTCCGGGAAGGCGTGCTCCAGATTCTCCTTGGGGATGAACCCGGCGCGGTTGGCTTCCAGACTGGCAAAGCCCGGGGTGTCGGCAATGCGTCCGCCGTAGGCTTCAAAGACGGTCACCTCACGGGTGGTGTGGCGGCCGCGTCCCAACTTCTGGCTGATGGCGCTGGTTTCGCGGGCAGCGTCCGGCAGCAGCGCGTTCAGCAGGGTGGATTTCCCCACACCGGAGTTGCCGCAGAAAGCGCACAATCTGCCGTTGATCCACTGCTTCACTTCGTCCAGCCCGGCACCGCTTTCGTAGTCGATACGGATAAACGGCAGGGTGGACTTTGCGTAGGCGTTTGCCAGAAAATCCGCTTCGACAAGGTCACTTTTGGTGCACACCACCACCGGCTGTACGCCCTTATCCACCGCAATGGCGGAAAGCTTATCCAGCACCAAGGTGCTGGGGGTGGGCTGGGTAGTGCTTGCCACAAGGAACAGCACATCCAGATTTGCCACCGGCGGGCGCACAAAAACGTTTTTACGGGGTGCGATCTGTGCAATGACCGCCGCACCGTTTTCGGTCTCCAGCGTTACCTCATCTCCTGCCACAGGGGTGATCTTCTGCTTGCGGAAGATGCCGCGGGGCTTGCACTCCACGATGCCATCCGGCGTTTTTACATAGTAAAAGCCGCCAATGCCTTTTACGATATAACCGTTCATGCACATCCTCCGTCAGCCCAGCAGCGAGGACCACCAGTCCAGAATACCGCCGCCTGTGGAGCTGCTGCTGGAGCTCGGCTCGCTGCTGCCGCCGGTGCTCTCGCCGCCGGTAGGGCCTTCGCCCGTGGTGCCGGAAGTGCCGTCACCGCTAGGCTGCTCCGGCTCCTGCGCCGGTGCAGCGCCCGCGCTGACCACAACGTTTACGCGGCTGTTCAGCTTTGCGGTAGCACCTGCCGCCGGGTTCTGGCTGAGCACTGTACCTGCGGGCTGGTCGCTGTATTCTTCGCTCTGGCTGCCAAGACCCAGATGGTTCTGCACCAGCAGGGTGCGGGCATCATTCACGTTCATGCCGGTAAGGGAGGGCACTTTGGTGGTGGTGGACACCTGCGGACGGCTGATATAAAGGATGACCGTAGAGCCTGCCGCTACCTGCGTACCGGCGGCAGGGTCGGTGCGGATGACTGCGCCGGAAGCCACGGTGGTATCCACGGCCTGCGTGACCAGCACCGAAACGCCCAGTGCCTTGAGCTGCTGTTCGGCATCGGTCTGCACATAGTTGGTCAGATCCGGCACAGTGACATACTGGGTACCAAGACTAACGGTCAAAGTCACGCTTTGTCCCTCGCGGACGGTGCGGCCGGACACCGGCGACTGCTTATAGATATAACCGGCAGCATAGTTGCTGTTGTACTCTTCTTCCCACTCCGGGGAGATCTGGCCGGATGCGATCTGATCCGTGGCCATGGCCTGATCCTTGGTCATGCCGATATAGTCTCCAAGGGTGACATCGGCTTTGTTGTTCATCAGGTTGGAGGAATCGTTCAGGATCATCCAGCACAGTGCCATGCAGGCCAGTGCAAAGGCAATGGTGATGCCGAACAATGCCGGCAAAAAGACGGTACGGCGCTTTTTACCCGACCTGCTTTTGCCGTTTTTGCGGGGGGCTGGTTGTTCGTTCTGACGGATCGCGCGGTTCTGGTTCATGGTACGTTTCACCACCTTTTCGGGTGCTTCTTCTGTAATATACTGATATTCAAACAGCACGGAAGGATTCTGCACATAGGTGTCCAGTGCTTCCAGCATTGCCCGTGCCGAGGGGTAGCGGTTCTGTGGGAGCTTGGCCATGGCTTTTTCGGTGATCTCCACCAGCGCATAGGGAACCTCCGGTGCCAGTTCGTGCAGCGAGCGGGGCTCGTCCGAGATCTGCTTGATGGCGACCTCCACCACATCATCGGCATCAAAGGGCAGATGACCGGAGAGCATCTCGTACATCATGACGCCTACCGAGTAAATGTCGCTGGTGCAGTCGGTCTCGTCCCCTTTTGCCTGCTCCGGGCTGATATAATGCACGCTGCCCATCGCCTTGCCGGCCAGCATCTGGTTATCTGCCCGGGAAATACGGGCGATGCCGAAGTCCATCATGCGCAGCTGGCCGTTATCCAGCAGCATAATATTCTGTGGCTTGATATCCCGGTGCACGACGCCGTTGGCGTGGGCATGCTCCAGCGCCTTGAGGATCTGGGAGATGAAGTGCACGGTCTCCCGGCTGGAAAGCTTGCCGCCCCGCTCGTTGAGGTACTCCCGCAGCGTCATGCCGTCCACATACTCCATGACGATATACTGCAGATGGTCGTTGACCGAAACGTCGTACACCTTAACGATATTGGGGTGGTTCAGCAGCGAGATGGCCTTGGATTCGTTTTTAAAGCGGCGCACAAGATCCGGGTCGTGCATATACTCCTGCCGCAGCACCTTAACCGCCACCACAGTCCCGGCGGGCACAGGGCCGTTCTGCCCCCGCATGACCGCCTTGTATACATTGGCCATGCCGCCGGAGCCGATCAGCTCCTGTACCTCGTACAGGCCGTCCAGTCTTTTACCGATCAGGTTATCCATGGCGCACCTCCATCGGCTCTATCCCCACCAGCAGGGCGGTGATGTTGTCCGGGCCGCCGTTTTCGTTAGCGGTGCGGATCAGAGCATCCGGCAGGTCGTAAAAAGACCCGCTGCGCAGCAGCTGTTCCAGCTGCTCCATAGGCACAGCATTGGTCAGACCGTCCGTGCATAGCAGCAGAACATCCCCTGCCTGCAGCGCCACGGTAGTGAACTCCGGCTCCAGCCGGTAGTCCACGCCCAGTGCCCGGGTAATGATGTTTTTCTGTGGGTGATGCTCTGCCTGCTCCTGTGTGATGGTGCCGCAGTCCACCAGCTCCTGCACATAGGAGTGGTCGTGGGTCAGCTGCGCCAGCTTACCATCCCGGTAGAGATAGGCGCGGGAATCGCCCGCGTGGCTCAGGTAGGCATTGCCGCCGCGCACCAGAGCGCAGACAGCGGTGGTGCCCATACCGGCCAGAGACTCCTCCCGCAGTGCCTTCTGGAACACATAGCGGTTGGCGCTGAGCAGTGCTTTCTTTAAAAAAGTCTCCTCTTCGCCGGGGATGCACTGGCTGTACTGCTCCTGAAAGCAGCGCTCGATGACGCTGCACGCACACTGCGAGGCTTCCCGCCCGCCG
Organism: Faecalibacterium sp. I4-1-79; assembly: GCF_023347235.1. Taxonomy (GTDB): domain Bacteria; phylum Bacillota; class Clostridia; order Oscillospirales; family Ruminococcaceae; genus Faecalibacterium; species Faecalibacterium tardum. The sequence goes on from NZ_CP094467.1 coordinate 1,741,246, forward strand.
CGTGCGCCGCCCATGCCATCGCACACCAGCGCCCAGGCTGCATCGCCGGGCAGCTCCCCGGCACGGTAGTCATCCTGATTGTCCTGCCGGACGCGTCCTACATCCGTTTTTCCTGCAAGTTTCATAGGTTTCTCCCTCTATTTATGCCTTGCCGTTCATTTCGTCGCGGCGCAGCTGGCCGCAGGCGGCACTGATCTCGCTGCCAAGGCGGCGGCGCACCGTGGCGTTTACGCCAAGGCTTTCAAGCTTTTGCTGGAACCGGCGCACATTGGCTGCATCCGTAGCGGAATACGGACTGCCGTCCACCGGGTTGATGGGGATCAGATTTACATGCGCGCCCATGCCCCGGATCAGGTCTGCCAACTGCTTTGCGCAGACATCAGAATCATTGACACCGCGCACCATGGAATATTCAAAACTGACCCGGCGGCCGGTGGTCTCCTGATACCGGCGCACCGTCTGGATCAGCTGCTCCACTGGGTAGGCATCGTTGACCGGCATCATGCTGCTGCGGATCTGGTTGGTAGGTGCGTGCAGCGAGATGGAAAGGGTAAGCTGCAGCTTTTTCTCCGCCAGCTGGTCGATTTTGGGGACAAGACCGCAGGTGGAAAGGCTGATATTGCGCATGCCGATATTGACGCCCTCGGGCGAGGTGATATTTTCCAAAAAGCGCATTACCTCGTCAAAGTTATCCAGCGGCTCGCCGATACCCATGAGCACGATATGGGAGATGCGCTCGCCAATATCCTTTTGGGCGGTGTAGATCTCGGAGCAGATCTCGCCCGCTTCAAGGTTGCGCACCCGCCCCGCCTGTGTGGAGGCGCAGAACCGGCAGCCCATGCGGCAGCCCACCTGCGTGGACACGCACACGGTATTGCCGTAGTGGTAGCGCATGACAACGGTCTCGATGCAGTTGCCGTCTGCCATGCGCAGCAGATACTTCACAGTACCGTCCTTGGCCTCCTGACGACGCTCGATCTGCGGTGCAGCGATATAAAAGGTTTCTTCCAGCTTTGCCAGCAGGGTCTTGGGCTGGTCGGTCATGGCAGAAAATTCGGTGACCAGTTTCTGGTGTACCCAGTGGAAGATCTGCTTTGCCCGGAAGCCCGGCTGCCCCAGAGCTTTCAATTCAGCAGTCAATTCTGCCAGCGTCAGGGAAGAAATACAGCGTTTTTGTTCCATTCTGTTCTCCTATAACAGGATACGACCCTCAGAGAGTCGTAGTTATTGCGTTCCGGCGGCTTTTTGCAGCACACACAGGAAAAAGCCGTCCATGCCGGTGCGAGTGGGCACTGAGAGGCAGCCGTGTTCCCCTGCCGTCATCCCGGCGGGCAGCGGCACCTCCGGTGCGCAGACCGCAAATTCTGGGTGGCGCTGCAAAAAGGCTGCGATCTGCTGCTGATTTTCTGCCGGGTCGATAGTGCAGGTGGAGTAGACCAGTCGCCCGCCCGCCTTGAGCAGCGCCGCAGCGGTATCCAGAATTGCCGCCTGCGTGGCAAGCAGTTCTGCCTGCCGGGCAGTTTCCAGCTTTTTATAGCGGAGATCCGGCTTTTTTGCCAGAATGCCCAAGCCGCTGCAAGGCACATCCGTCAGGATGAGGTCTGCCATGGGCAGTGCAGGGTTCGGTTTGGTGGCATCATTACAAAGGGTATGCACCCCGGTAAAGCCCATGCGGTCTACTGCGGTGCGGATCAGCCCCACACGGTTCTCTGCCGCATCGCAGCTGTACAGTATTCCTGTGCCCTGCATCTGCTCGGCCAGCAAAATCGACTTGCCGCCGGGGGCAGCGCACAGGTCCAGCACCGTTTCACCGGGGGCTGCGCCCACGCAAAGGGCTGCCAGCTGACTGGCCTGTCCTTCTACATGGTAGTATCCCTGCCGGAACAGCTCGTTATCTGCCGGGCTGCCCGCGAACCGTGCCAGCACGCTGCCGGGCACGATGCCCTGCCGCACCTCTGCTGCGCCCTGCTCTGTAAGCAGCGCACACAGCTGCGCAGCGCTGGCCTTGAGGGGGTTTGCACGCAGGCTGGTCAAACCGCCATCGGCCTGATAGGTCAGGATGCCCAGTGCTTCATCCGGGTAGTTTTTGTGGAGGAATTCTGCCACATCCCGCCCGGCAGAGCCTAAAACCATCAGGCGCTGGATCTCGTCTGTAAAGACAGCAGCGTCTAAATCATAGCTGCAGGCCTTGCGCAGCACAGCGTTGACAAGGCCGGAAGCGCTGGATTTTTTAAAGGTGCGGGTCAGCTTGACCGCTTCGTTCACCGCAGCGGAGACAGGCACCTGCATATAGCGCGCCTGTGCCAGAGCAGCGCGCAGAATCTCCCGCACGGGTGCATCCAGCTTCGCCAGACCCTTGGGCAGAAACTGCTCCAGAATATAGTCCAGCGTGCCGCGATGCTCCAGCACGGTGTAGAAGATGGCACTTGCAAAAGCCTTATCCCGGCCTTCCAGCTTCTGGCGCTTGAGCTCTGCGTCCAGCACCAGATTGGAAAAGCCGTCCTGCTCCTGCCGTACCAGTGCGGCAACTGCTGCCGCACGCGGATTTGCCGCCATCAGAGGCTATCCCCCATTTTCAGGCGCAGACCCGCTGCAAAAGCAGTGCCGTCCATAGGCTTTTTGCCCTCCGGCACGACTTCCAGCAGCTGGATGGCACCCTCGCCGCAGGCTACGGTCAGGGGCTTTGTAGCCAGCACAGTGCCGGGGGCTTCACCGTTGGCGGCAGCCACGCGGCAGGACATCACCTTAAGCTTTTTGCCGCCGGAAGTGATAAACCATGCACCCGGCCAGGGATTCATGCCGCGCACCCAGTTGTGGATATGGGTGGCAGTGTCGGTCAGGTGGAACTCTGCCATCTCCTTGTTCAGCATGGGGGCAAGGGTGGCGTTTTCGTGCTTTTGCGGCACAGCCATCAGGGTGCCTGCGGCGATTTGAGGAATAGTCTCGCACAGAGCTTCGGCACCCACAGCGGTAACGCGGTCAAACAATTCGCCGCTGGTCTCCTCAGGGTCGATGGCAATCTTTTTGCAGTACAGCACATCGCCGGTATCCAGACCCTCATCCATCTGCATAATGGAAACGCCGGTCTCGGCATCGCCGTTCAGCACCGACCACTGCACCGGGGCGCTGCCGCGGTACTTCGGCAGCAGCGAAACGTGCAGGTTGATGCAGCCATAGCGGGGCATTTCCAGCACGGACTTTGGCAGAATGCAGCCATAGGCCACCACCACGATCAGCTCCGGGGCGAGAGCGCGGATGTTTTCATCCTCGCTGCCGTCCCGCAGGGTGCGGGGCTGGAACACGGGTGTGCCGTGCTCTAGAGCCACCTCCTTGACCGGCGGTGCGGTGAGCACCTGCTTGCGTCCGACGGGCTTATCCCGCCGGGTGTACACGGCACAGATATCGTGCCCGGCGGCATACAGGGCTTTCAGGCACTCGGCGGCAATATCCGGCGTGCCCATGAACAAAATGCGCATCAGTTGTTTCCTTTCGCTTCGCGGGCGGCCTTTTTGCCTTCCTCGGTATCCTCATAGAAGTACTCGCTGGATTCCATGATGGTGATGCCGTCCAGATGGTCGTTCTCGTGCTGGATGCAGCGACCCAGCAGGCCGTCAGCTTCCAGCTCGAACCATTCGCCGTTGCGGTCCTGCGCACGCACCTTGACAGCAACCGGGCGGGTCACAGCGCCGTTATGCCCCGGGAAGGACAGGCAGCCCTCGTAGGCAGTCTCCTCTTCCTCAGAAACGGCGAGGATCTCGGGGTTGACAAAATCAATGAACTTGTACTCGTAATCCTCGGGGATCTCCTCCGGGGCGTCGGTGGTGTCCCATACCACGAACAGGCGGCGCATCATGCCCACCTGCGGGCCAGCCAGACCCACGCCGTCGGCAGCGATCATGGTCTCGCGCATATCGTCCAGCAGGGTGGCCAGACGGTCGTCAAAATTGGTCACGGGGCGGCAGACCTTATTCAGGATGGGGTCGCCTTCTTTAACAATATTACGGATAGCCATAATGGTACCTCCAAATCAAGCTTTTAATTCTTATTGTATCCAAACTCTCTTGTCCGAAGTGTTTCTTTCCACCAGGACTCACGTCTCAAAATGTATTCGTCATCCATCCTTGCATTATAATTTTCAAGGATAGAATACTGGAAATTTTCTTTTACATAATCGAAGCCCTGCTTTTTTACGAGCTCTTTCAATGCTTCGTTTCCGCCATGGCCATCAGCAATATAATTTGACCAACGTTGGAGAAGCATTCCCGTCTGCGATGTAGCAGAGCCAACATATAATTTACCGGTCTTGTTATCCGTAATCAGATAGACCGCTTTCTGGTTTTGCAGCGCTGCGATCCATCCCGGAAGGTGCCGGTCGATCACATTTTTCAATTGCCGATAACTCAGCCGTACATTTTCATAACCCGGAAAATCCTCGCCAGTGAACTGATCGTTCAAAATCTCAAGAACTTCCAACTCGTCCATTACTGACGCATAGGTGCGCCCCATTGTACGGCAGGGATTATGATAACGCAGAACAAGCCGCCCGAAATATTTCCCGTAACGGGCATCATCCTGCGCCTCGTAACCAACACCGCCATTTGTTTCATCAACTTTTTTCTCCCCGGTTATCGTCTTGATGCACGTCATGAGCCATGTATCATTTCCGATTTTTAAAAAGCAGATCGCCGTTTGTCCTACACTAAAATAACGGCGGCGGTCACGCCACAGAAACCAGTCGATATTTACTTCATCCGGGTCGGTTTTATAAAGTTCCAACGGGTCATCGTAACCATTGTAAATATTGAATTTCACGCGAACATTTGGTATTTCTTCTTTGCTAAAGTTCAGAATATCATTAATGCGTATTTTATCCATTTTACAATCCACCGTTCAAATGTCACCATCCGAGTGCAGGTCTACCACGACCGATGCCTTAGACGGCAGCTTTTCTTTTTCATACAGTGCCAGCGTGCTGCGCACGAGGTCGCGGAAGCGGCGGTCGTTGCGGCACTTAACGGTAAGCTTATAGCGGTAGGTGTCGTTGATCTTTTCAATGCTGCCGGGCGTAGGGCCCAGAATGCGCAGGGGCAGATCCGGCTGCTTGGCCGCCTGCTGCCCTAAAAGCGCCGAGAACCGGGCAGCGGCACGCGCCACCTCGTTCTCCTTTGCACCGGCAAAGCCGATGACGCACAGCCCACAGAAAGGCGGGTACAAGCCGAGCTTGCGGTAAGCGATTTCCTGCTCGTAGAAGGCGTCGTAATCCTGTGCAGCAGCAAGGGTGAGCACTGGGTTGTCCGGGTCGGTGGTCTGAATGATGGCAAAGCCGGGCTCTTTTGCGCGGCCGCTGCGTCCCACCACCTGTGTGATCAGGCTGAACACGTTCTCGTATGCCCGGAAACCCTGCGCGAACAACAGTGAATCAATGCCCAGCACGCCCACAAGGGTCACATCCTCGAAATCCAGACCTTTTGCCACCATCTGGGTGCCCACCATGATGTCGTATTCATGCGCTGCAAATTTGGCAAGCAGCTTTTCGTGGGCGTCCTTGGCGGCGGTAGAGTCCTGATCCATACGCAGCACCCGCGCCTCCGGGAAGAGCTTTGCAAGCTCCTCCTCGGCCTTCTGGGTGCCAAAGCCCCGGTACTGCAGCTTACCGCCGCAGGCCGTGCAAAGGGTGGGCGGCGGCTCCTGCTGGGAGCCGCAATAGTGGCACAGCACCTTATGCGCTGATTTGTGGTACACCATGGGCACGCTGCACTTGGGGCACTTGAGCACCTCGCGGCAGTCCTCGCACTGGGCAATTGTCTGGTAGCCCCGGCGGTTGAGCAGAAGGATAGTCTGCTTTTCTGCCTCCAGATTGCGGTGGATGGCGTCCTCCAGTGCAAGGCTGATCTCACGGGGGTTGCCCGCAGCCAGCTCTGCCCGCATATCCACGATCTGCACGCTGGGCAGCGGATTGCCGCCGTAACGCTTGGTCAGCCGCACCAGCTGGGTACGTCCATTCTGCGCAGCGTAAAAACTCTCGGTGCTGGGGGTGGCGCTGGCCAGAAGCAGTAGTGCGCCGTTTTCGGCGGCACGCTGCCGGGCGACCTCGTGGGCAGAGTAGCGCGGCGCGGATTCCGACCGGTAGGTGTGCTCCTGCTCTTCGTCAATGATGATAAGGCCGATGTTTTCCAGCGGCGAAAACACTGCGCTGCGGGTGCCGACCACGATATCTGCGCCGCCGTCCTGGATCATCTGCCATTGCAGTAGGCGCTCGGTGTGGTTGAGCGCAGAGTGCTGCACCGCCACGCGGCGGCCGAACTGCCCTTTTAGCCGCAGGATCATCTGAGGGGTCAGGCTGATCTCCGGCACCAACACCAGCGCCTTGCGGCCAAGCTCCAGACAGCGGGCAATCAATTTTAAAAATACCAGCGTCTTGCCGCTGCCGGTCACGCCGTACAGCAGCGCCGAATGGGGCGCGGCATCTTCTAGCTTGGGCAGCAGCGTGTCGTAAGCAGCTTGCTGCTGTTCGGTGAGGGTAATAGGGTCGTTGCGCAGCGGAATGGAGGCGTACAGGTCGATGGACTTATTCACCTTGCTGCATTCCAGCACACCCTTGGTGCACAGATTATCCAGCACCGCGCGGCTGATGCCTTTATCCTCCAACTCGTTCAGAGTGTGGGGACCGCCGCTCAGCAGCGCCACCGCTGCCAGCTGCTTTGCCGTAGGCTTTGGCTTTTGCGGCAGCGTGCTCACAAGCTTGTAGGCGTTTTCGGTGTGGCGGGTAAGCTGCTTTTGCAGCACCGGGGTCACACCGTCTGCCGCCACGGCGGGCTTATACTGCGCACCATACGGAATGACCGCCTTGACGGCCTCGTAGTAGGTGCAGAAGGTGCGCTCCTTTAAAAAATGCACCAGCCGCAGCAGCTCCGGTGTCAGACAGGCCGAGGCCGGGGCTACATCGAACAGATATTTGAGTTTGGAGTGCTCCGGCTCAGCATCGCAGGCCAACACCACGCCCATGCGGGCGCGGCTGCCCTTGCCAAAGGGCACCAGCACCATACTGCCCAGACGCACCGCATTCTGGTGCTCCGGCAGAACAGCGTAGGTATACAGCTTATCAAAATGGAAGGTCGCATTGCTGACGGCAACGCCTACCGTCTTGGGCATTCGTCCAACTCCTTCAACGCTTGATTTTTAGCCTTGCAGCCCGGCGCGCTGGCAGATGACCTGATACAGCTCTGCGGCGCAGGGCTCGATCTGATTATTGACCAGCTTTACGGTAAACTTATCCTGCTCGGCCAGCTCCTGCCGGGCAGTGGCAAGACGTTCCTGAATGCTTTCCTCAGTCTCGGTGCCGCGGCCGCGCAGGCGATGCTCCAGCTCCTCCACAGAGGGCGGCAGCAGGAATACGGTTGTAGCGCCCGGGAACATCCGGCGGATATTGGCAGCGCCGTGCACATCGATGACCAGCACGACCACCTTACCGGCTTCCAGCCGCTTTTCCACCTCAGATTTCAGGGTGCCGTAGTAGTTGCCGTTATAGAAGTTGTGCTCCACCACCTGATCGTTTTCCAGCAGCTGCTGGAACTGCTCGCGGGTGCGGTAGTAGTAGTCCACACCCTCCTGCTCGCCGGGGCGCGGGGTGCGGGTGGTGGCAGAGACGGTCTTTTCGATCTCGGGGTGTGCCTCGCGCAGTGCCTTGACCACGCTGTCCTTACCAGTACCGGCTGCACCGGAAACTACAAACAGAAATTTATCATTCGCCATGAGATGCTTCTTCCTCCATTGATGTTCTGCCCTCCTGCCCTGCGGCGCGGCTTGCCACCGTTTCGGGCTGAAGAGCGGACAGCACGACGTGATCGGAGTCCATGATGAGCACCGCACGGGTGCTGCGGCCATAAGAGGCATCGATCAGCATCCCCCGCTCGCGCGCTTCCTTCACCAGACGCTTGACCGGTGCAGAGTCCGGGCTGACGACTGCCACCACGCGCCCCGCACTGACCATATTGCCAAAGCCGATGTTGATGAGTTTCATAGGCTCCTCCACAACATATTATTCCAGATTCTGGATCTGCTCGCGGATCTTTTCAATCTCCGCCTTCATATCCACCACAATGCGGGTGATATCCAGATCCTGACACTTGGAGCCGATGGTATTGGTCTCGCGGTTCAGCTCCTGCGTCAGGAAATCCAGCTTGCGGCCCACGGGCTCGTCCAGCTGCAGGATATCGCGGTACTGTGCAATGTGGCTGCGCAGACGGACAGTCTCCTCATCCACGGCGGTCTTATCGCCAAAGATGGCGGCCTCAGTCAGCACACGGGCATCATCAATGTCCCGATCCTGCAGGATGACCTTGAGTTTCTCGTACAGGCGGTTAGTGTAGTTTTCTACCCGGCCTGCACTCAGGCTCTCCACCTTGCCGACGCACTGTTCCAGAAACACAAGACGGCTTTCCACGTCTGCCTTCATCTTGGCACCCTCGGCGGCACGCATCTCCACAAAGCGATCCAGTGCCTGCGCGGTAACGGCAGACACATCCTGCCACAGCTGTTCCTCGTCCACATCGGCGTGGCGGGTGGTCAGCACATCCGGGAAGCGGGTCAGAACGGCGGTGGACACATCATTTTTGACCCCCAGCTGCTCGGACAGGTCCCGCATGGCCTGCTGATAGCTGCGGGCAAGCTCCATGTTGACGGCGACCACGGTATCTGCCGCGTCCACATTCTGCACGGTCATGCTAAGCTCTACCTTGCCGCGGGAGATCCGCTGGTTGAGCTGTTTTTTCAGGCGGCTGTCCAGAGAACTGCAGGTGCGCGGGATGCGGGAGGAATACTCGAAATAGCGGGAGTTCACGCTGCGCAGCTCCACAGTGATCTCGCGGCCATTGAGTACGGCAGTCCCCCTGCCGAAACCGGTCATGCTTAAGATCATACTAGCTCCTATTCTTTTGCGGTTTAACTTCGGTTTTTCTGTATAGGTATCCGCTTTGGGCACACAAGCCCATGTTACGATACATATAGCATCATTTTACTATTCTTTTCTGAAAAATTCAAGGTGCAGACTGCATCCGCGCAAAAAACACAATTCCCATTTTTTACTGCTGCGCAGTCAAAATAACATGACTGCGGCAGTTACTGCCTTTTAGCAGCTTTTCGCTGTAAAAATTATAACCCCGCGTTTTCACGCAGGGTTATAACATCAGTTCGTCTTATAAACGCAGGTCACGCTGGTTTGCAGGATATCCGCGTTAAGCAGCGTGCGCTCCACCCAATGGACATTGTCGGCAATGGTATCCAGAGAGACCTCGTATTCCTTGGCAATGCTTTCCATCGTGCGGTACTCGTAGCGATAGATCAGGGTCAGGATGAGCTTATCCATCATGGAGATCTTGGTAAAGTGTGTTTTGCGCTTGTGCTCCTGACGGTAAGCCTCCTGCAGAGCCTTAAGCATCCGGTCAAATTCCAGCTTTGAAATGCCAAAATACAGTTGATAATCCTGCTCCTGAAACTCAGCAATGCGCTGCTCCGGGATGCTTCGCATAGCATTTTCCTCCACATCATTTGTTGTATTATACGGCTATACCAACCATTATAAAAGGTATTGGGCGGCAAGTCAATGTGTAAGCAGAAGTTTTTCCGGTATTACGCGACAGAGTGCGCCCTGCACCTTTGCCGACTGCACAAAAAAGGGCTGCCGCACAGCATTTTGTGCAGCAGCCCTGAAAGGAACTTATTTATCAGACAGGATGGGACTGGTTGGTGTAGTCCACATGATCACCGTCCACGCCCTGCTTTTTGGCATTGCGCTTATCGAAGAACTTGGGTGCGACCTGCGGGAACATTGCGTAGGTCAGAACGTCCTCTTCCTGCGTTGCCCACTTGGCAGCTTCGGCCTTCAGCTTGTCCATCTCGGGAGCAAGCGTGTCGGCAAAGCGGCAGGTAATGGGCTGCTCGTCGCCAAGGATCTTCTTGGTGAACTCGGGCTTGATGGGAGCGGGAGTCTTGCCGTAGTCGCCGTGGACCAGACCCTTGAACTCCTTGGTAACCATCTTGTAGCGCTCGCCCATGATGACGTTGAACACAGCCTGCGTGCCAACGATCTGGCTGGTGGGGGTGACCAGCGGCGGATAGCCTGCATCCTCACGGACGCGGGGGATCTCGGCCAGCACTTCGTCCAGCTTATCTTCCTTACCGGCATCCTTCAGCTGCTTGAGCATGTTGGAGAACATACCGCCCGGCACCTGATACAGCAGAGTATTGGCGTCCACGCCCAGGCTCTTGGGGCTGATCTGACCGTTGGCGATGTACTTTTCGCGCAGCTTTGCAAAGTAAGCGCGCACGACATTCAGCTGCTTCAGATCCAGACCGGTGTCGTAATCGGTGCCCTGCAGGGCAGCCACCAAGCTCTCGGTGGGCATGTGGCTGGTGCCAAGGCTCAGGGGGCTCATAGCGGTATCGACGATGTCGGCTCCTGCCTCGATGCCCTTGAGGATGGACATGGAAGCCAGACCTGCAGTGTAGTGGCTGTGGATATCCACAGGGATGCTGACGGTCTCCTTCAGCTTCTTGACCAGATCATAGCAGGTATAGGGGGTGAGCAGACCGGCCATATCCTTGATGCAGATGGAGTTTGCGCCCATCTCTTCCAGAGTCTTAGCGTAGGCTGCAAAGTACTCGTTGTTGTGCACAGGGCTCAGGGTGTAGCTGATGCAGCCCTGCACATGAGCGCCCTCCTTGTTGGCAGACTTGATGGCGGTCTGCAGGTTGCGGGGGTCGTTCAGAGCGTCGAAGATGCGGATGACGTCGATGCCGTTGGCAACGGACTTCTGTACAAAGTACTCCACAGCGTCATCTGCGTAGGGACGGTAGCCCAGCATATTCTGGCCACGGAACAGCATCTGCAGCTTCTGGTGCGGCAGTTCCTTACGCAGAATGCGCAGACGCTCCCACGGGTCCTCGTCCAGGAAGCGGATGCAGCTGTCGAACGTAGCGCCGCCCCAGCACTCCACGGAGAAGTAGTTGATCTTGTCCATTTCGGGCAGGATGGGGCGCATCTCGTCCATGGTCATACGGGTAGCCAGCAAAGACTGGTGCGCATCACGCAGGACGACCTCGGTCACCTTGATCGGCTTTTTTGCCATGGTTGTCACCTCTTCCTTAGTTCATGGAAACCAGAACGTCACCGGAGTTGACGGTATCGCCCTTGTTCACGTTGATGGAAGCCACAGTGCCATCCTGCGGAGCAACGATCTCGTTCTCCATCTTCATGGCCTCAAGGATGACCAGCACGTCACCGGCCTTGACAGAAGCACCGGCAGCGACCTTGACATCCAGAATGTTGCCGGGCATGGGAGCCTTGACGGCAACAGCACCGGCGGCACCGGCGGCTGCCTTGGGAGCAGCTGCGGGTGCGGCCTTGGGTGCGACGGGTGCAGCAACGGGAGCAGCAGCAACAGGAGCAGCGCCTGCGGCGGTTTCCTCAACGGAAACGCTGTAAGCAACACCATTGACAGTAATATTGTAGTACTTCATGGAAGGATCCTCCAATTCAAAATCGAGCTCAATTTATGTAGTTTCGGACGCTTACAGGGCCATATTGCCATGCTTCTTGGGCAGGCGGGCGGCGCGCTTGGTGCTCAGCAGCTCCAGTGCAGCCACAACGCTGGCGCGCACATTGGCGGCATCGCAGCTCATATCGGCAGCACCGGCAGCCACTGCGCTGGCAGCGCTGCACACCTCTGCAGTGTAGGCAGCAGCCTTGGCCTTGGTGGCGGCAATGATGTTGTCGGAAGCATCGATCTCGTCCTTGTACAGCACGCTGACAGCGGCGCTGGGCTCCAGTGCGCTGACGGTGCAGCCGGTCACAGCGATGCGCAGGTCGGCAGCAGCCAGAGTGGTGTACACAGGGCCCACAGCCTTACCGGCCAGCACAGCCACCTTTGCGGTGGTAGCATCGGCATAGGTAGCGGCCAGACGGGCAGCCTCGCGGATGCCGCCAGCCACGTCATCAGTAACGCTGGGCACAAAGCCCTCGGTGTCCACGATGGTGACCACAGGCACGCTGAAGGCATCGCACAGGCGCACAAAACGGGAAGCCTTGGCTACGCAGTTGTGGCACAGCTGTTTGCCGGTTGCCACAACGCCCACGGCGTTGCCGCCGATGGTTGCAAATGCAGTGTAGACAGACTTGCCAAAGCCTGCGTACAGCTCCACAGCGCTGTCCTTATCGATCACAGCGGCAGCAGCCTTTGCGGGCTCGGCACCGGCAGCCAGAACAGCGGTGGGCTGCTCGAACTCGAAGATCGCCGGGCCGGTCAGGTTATTGGCGGGCAGCAGACCCACGATATGAGCAGCCTTTTCAGCAGCCTCTGCGGCGTCGGCGGCCACGATGGAAGCTACGCCTGCCTTGGCGGCAGCGGCAGCGCTACCTGCGTCGGCGACCTTATCGCCCTTGGCAGCGGAGGTGAACGGAGCGGTGAAGAACAGCTCTGCGCCCTCGGCCATGATGCAGACGTCTGCGTTGGCAGCGCTCAGAGCACTGGTGCCACCGCAGACACCCAGAACAACGGCCACCTGCGGAACAACGCCGGAGACCTTTGCGATCTGTGCATTCAGCTTTGCGCTGGCGGTCAGCACGTCCAGACCCTCGGCCAGCTTTGCGCCTACCGAGTTATAGAAAGTGACCACCGGGCAGCCGGTCTGTGCAGCCATTTCCAGAACCTTGATGTTCTTTTCAACATCCTTTACGGTGACAGCCTCGCCGTTCTGATAAACAGCGTAAGCCTGCTGACCTGCAGCATAGCCGCAGGCAGCGCTCACTGCACCATCAGCAAACAGTGCAGTGTATTCCCCGTCATCGAAGAACTTGGCGAGGATTTCTCCCTTATTGATCTTTGAAGCCATAATTAGACCTCCTGGTTGTCTGTGTGAGCTTTCAAAATTATATTTATTATACAGAAGCTGGCAAAAAAATGCAAGGGATTCTATAAAAATCCATGCGATTCAACATCCATCGCTTATGGAAAGCCAAATTTTTAACGATTCATCGTTTTGCGTGTTTTATCCGGGTAAATCATCATTTTGCGGATGTAGAAATTTTCCCAGTTTTTTTGGCGAAACTGCACCCGTCTGCTGCGTTTTCTTTCCCGTCTGTTTATGTTACACTATGGTTACAAAACATAGATTGCCGGGCAATCTGCCAAACTGTACTTATACAGCGCATAAGAACTGCCCGGTAAAAATGAAAAAGAGGTTGAAGCTATCTTGAAGCGATTCTCTGCCAAGCTCCGGCAGCAGGAGCAGATCTACCGTTCCCTGCTTTCGCCAAAGGGGCGGGTATTTCTGCTTTTTCTGTTGTTTTATAAGGTACTGACAAACCTCCTGCTCGTACCGGCGTTGCAGCTGATCTGGGCGCTGACGCTGCGGTTCGCGCCCATCCGCTACCTCAACAACAAGACGGCTTCCCGCATCTTTGCCTCCCCTGCCATTATCGGGTGTATCGCCGTGCTGGCGGTGCTGGCAGCCTTCTGGAGCCTGTATGAAATCGCCACGATGCTACAGCTGCTGACACGGATACGGCACGGGGAACCACTGCGGGCAAGGGCGGTGTTCCGGGACGCCTTTTGTAGCCTTGTGCGGGTGTTTCTGCCGCAGAACATCCCGCTGCTGCTGTATGGCGTTGCCCTGATCCCGTTGACGAACTTTTTTCTGGCAGCAAACCATCTGACCCAGTTTGCCGTGCCGGAATATCTCTGGGGACTGCTGAAGGCGCGCGCTGCCAATCGTTTTCTATTTGCTCTGGCAGTGCTTTGTGTGCTGGCACTGCTGCTGGACGGACTGGTAGTGCTACCAAAATTTCTGCTGGAACGCAAAAGCTTTGGCTGTGCGTTTGTGGAAAGCCTGCGGATTTTGCGCAGCCATACCGGGCAGCTGCTTACACTGGCACTGCGCTGGATGCTGACCGCTGCCGTGCGCACCGGGCTGATGCTGCTGTGCGGGGCAGCGCTGTTCTATTGCGTTATCCTTGGTGTCGGCTTTGCCAGCACTGCTGCCCTGCTGGCACTCTCCCGCGCGGCACTGCTGATCGAGCTGCCGTTCCTTTGCCTGCTCATGGACTGTGCCATGACGGCGGCGCAGAGCACCCTTACAGAGGTACTGTACGAAACGACCCGCCAGCCCGATGCAATACTGCCGACCGTTTCCGGTGCATTCCCTGCCCCGCACCGCGAACAGACGGTACTGGCCGGGATGATGGCCTGCGCCGCGCTGGTCACCTGCGGCGTGGCGGCGGTATATCTGCTGTTTCCGCAAACGCAGCCGCTGCAAAGCATGCTAGGGCTTGCCGACCCGGTGATCACCTACCACCGGGGTTATTCCTCCCGTGCGCCGGAAAACACCATGGCTGCCTTCGAGACCGCGTTGGAGCACGGCAGCCCCCGCATTGAGCTGGACGTGCAGATGACTGCTGACGGCGTAGCCGTGGTGACCCACGACATCAGCCTGCGCCGGTGCACCGGCTACAACGCCAACATCTACGACCTGACCTATGCACAGGTGCAGCAGCTGGATGCCGGACGCTGGTTCCATCGGCAGTTTACAGGCACCTATATTCCAACGCTGGAAGAGGTTCTGGCGCTGTGCAAGGGTAAGGCAGAGCTGAACATTGAGATCAAGCCCAGCACCTTTACGCCGACATTGGAGGCCGAGACCGTGCGGCTGATCCACGCATACGATTACGGTGCAGACTGTGTGGTCACCTCCCAAAGCTACGAGACCCTGTGCAAGGTGAAGGAGCTGGACCCGGACATTACCACAGGGTATATTCTGGCGCTGGGCGTGGGCACCTACTACGACCTGCCTGCAGCGGACTTTTTCAGCGTAGAGTCCACTTTTATCACCGCCGGTATGGTGCAGCAGATCCATCTGCGCGGCAAGACCATCTCCGCATGGACTGTCAACCGTCAGCAGGATGCCGAAAAGCTGTTGCAGCTTGGCGTGGACGACCTGATCACAGACAAGCCTGAAATCATTGCACCGCTGCTGGCACGGGATAAGGCGCTGGATAACCGTCTGCTCTGGCTGCGGGATCAGCTTCAGGAGCTATTCAACGCGCCGGACGCTGAAGAAGCGATAGATGTAGAGGAGACTATCGAGGACGCCATTGAGGATCCCGAAGAGGTTTTGGACGAAGCATAAGAAGATTACCGGGCAGCCTGCGGGCTGCCCGGTATTGCATTTTCACAAACAAAAAGGAGCCGCAGCACCCTGTTACAGGTACTGCGGCTCCCCTTTTGTGTCTTTGGAAGTTTAAATTACTTCACCATGCTTGCAACTTCAGATGCGAAGTCGTCAGCACGCTTCTCCAGACCCTCGCCCTTGACAAAGCGGGCGAACTTGACGATCTTGATCTCGCCGCCCAAGTCCTTAGCAACCTTAGCGGTGTACTGAGCAACGGTCAGGTCGCCGTCCTTGACGAACTCCTGATCGACCAGGCAGTTCTCCTTGAAGAACTTCTTGATCTTGCCCTGGATCATCTTCTCCTTCACAGCCTCAGGCTTGTTAGCGGTCTTGGGATCCTGAGCCATCTGAGCCAGCATGATTTCCTTCTCCTTAGCCACGACCTCAGCGGGGACAGAAGCCTCGTCGACGTAGCCGGGGTTAGCAGCAGCGACCTGCATGGCGATGTCCTTGCCGTAAGCAACGAACTCGTCCTTTGCATCGATGTCGTTGGTGGTCTCGAAGTTGACCAGAATGCCGTGGGTGCCGCCGCCGTGGACGTATGCAGAGCAAACGCCCTCGTAACGGGTGAAGCGGCGAACCTTAATGTTCTCCTTGATGACCAGAATCAGGTTCTTCAGAGCCTCGTCAACAGTCTCGCCAGCCTCAGTCTTGCAAGCCATCAGAGCCTCGACATCAGCGGGGTTCTGCTTCATGATGACCTTGGTAGCCTCCTTGACGAAGTCAACGAACTTGTCGTTCTTGGCAACGAAGTCGGTCTCAGCGTTGACCTCGATGACAACACCGACCTTGCAGGCGGGGCAGTAGTCAGCGTAGACCATACCCTCGGCAGCAACGCGGCTTGCCTTCTTGGCGGCGGTAGCCAGACCACGCTCGCGCAGGATCTCGATTGCCTTCTCGAAGTTGCCGTCAGCCTCGGTCAGAGCCTTCTTGCACTCCATCATGCCGCAGTCGGTCTGCTTGCGCAGTTCCATAACGTCCTTTGCAGAAATAGCCATTTTTGTTTTCTCCCTTACACGTTATTTGTTTGGTTGCGGAATGGGAAATCAGGCGTTTGCTGCGTCCTCGGCGGGAGCGGCCTCCTGGTTGCCCTGCTTGCCTTCCAGCACAGCGTCAGCCATAGCGCCGGCGATCAGCTTGACAGCGCGGATAGCGTCGTCGTTGCCGGGGATCACGTAGTCGATCTCATCGGGGTTGCAGTTGGTATCAACGATAGCAACGATGGGGATGTTCAGCTTGCGAGCCTCAGCAACAGCGATGCGCTCCTTGTGAGGATCGACGATGAACATAGCCTTCGGCAGGGTCTTCATGTTCTTGACACCGCCCAGGTACTTGTCCAGCTTCTCCATCTCCAGCTCCAGCTTAGCCACTTCCTTCTTGGGCAGCAGCTCGAAGGTGCCGTTCTCCTTCATCTTAGCCAGCTGATCCATACGGTCGATACGCTTACGGATGGTGCGGAAGTTGGTCATCATACCGCCCAGCCAACGAGCATTGACGTAGTGCATGCCGCAGCGCAGAGCCTCGTCACGGATGGACTCCTGAGCCTGCTTCTTGGTGCCAACGAACAGGATGTCGCCGCCCTCAGCTGCAACTTCCTTCACGTAGTTGTAAGCCTCGTCCAGCTTCTTCACGGTCTTCTGCAGGTCAATGATATAGATACCATTGCGCTCGGTGAAGATGTACTTAGCCATCTTGGGGTTCCAGCGGCGGGTCTGGTGACCGAAGTGCACACCTGCCTCGAGAAGCTGCTTCATAGAAACGACTGCCATAATAAAATACCTCCAGATATTGTTTTGCCTCCGCACACCGTGATCTGCACGGTACATCGGGTACCGGCGGACTGCCCTCAACCCAAAAGGGCACAAAAGGGCATAGTGATGCGTGTGTAATGCTTTGTTATAATAGCACAAAAAGAATGCGGTTGCAAGTGGTTTTCTCTGTTTTGTATAAAGAAATGCTTACTTTTTCTCTTATTTGCCCGTATTCATCCCGCTCAGGCCCGCAACACCCATGCGGTTGAGGGCGTATCCCTTGCCGAACATCAGGTCGTATTGCAGCATCCAGTGCTCGTTTGTCCAGCGCTGCTGGAACTCCGTGGGCTGCTGGGTGGTGGTGCCGTCTAAGTTCATGGTGGTGCCGCGAGTACAGCTGCGGCTGGCGACCCGCAGCTGCCGGTTGAGGAACTGGAAGTACAGCGGCTGCTCCAGCCCGAACAGCTCCATCATCACCGGGGAGATATCGTAGGCGGCAATGGTGCCAAAGTCCACCTGCTGCTGGCTGTAATTCGACCACATCAGCAGCGTGGTCTGGTGCAGGCGGGGGTCGGTGCTGGAGCCGCTTGCGTAGCCGGTGGTGGTGTAGACATCGTAGTTGGAATCAATGGGGTTATAGTGGTCGCCCCAGAATACCAGAATGACCGGCTCGTCCACCTGAGAGAAATACGCTGTCAGCTTGCCCAGCATTGCGTCTGCATCCCGGATGCCGGTAGCGAAATCTTCCAGCGCGCCCACAGTGCTGCTCTTGAGCCCCACCGGATGGGATACAACGTGCACCCGCTCGTCGTCCGGGTAGTTGTCTCTATTATAATTGGTATGGTTCTGCATGGTGACCGCGTGCAGGAAGATGGGCTTATCAGAGGAAGTGCTCATCTTCTCGTACTGCTGAATGATCTGGTCGGCCATGGAGTCATCGGTCACAAGGCCGCTGGTCCAGTAGTGCTTGCGCACCTTGGTCACGCCGTGCATATCCTCCAGACTGATAAAATCGCTGAAGCCGAGGTTGGGGTAGGCCTTATCGCGGCTCCAGTATTTTGCCCAGAAGCAGTGCACCGCAGCGGTCTGGTAGCCCTTGAGTTTAAGGTAATTGGGCAGGGCGAACATGGGCTTTGTAACGTGCTGCTGGTAGGGCTTGCTGCCGCTGGGCAGAAAAGACACCGAGTAGCCGGTCAGAGCTTCAAACTCCACATCACAGGTGCCGCCGCCAAAGCTGGGGCTGTATGCCCTGCCGTAGGCGCTGGTCTGCTGCAAAGCGTGGAGGTTCTGCGATACATCGGTATCAAAGGTGATGCCATACTGTTCCAGCTCGGAAACATCCCAGTAGGACTCGTCCATCACATAAATAATGGTGGGCTGCTTTGCCTGCTCTTCCTTGGGGGTAGTAGCGGCATAGCTACCCGCATACATGGGACCGGTAGAAAATTTTTCGCTCTCGGCTGCATTATCCAGAATATCGTCCACTGCCTGCTCCGAATAGCCCTCAGGCTTGTCGATTTCCAGATTGGTGAGGTTGGTCATAAAACCGGTAAGTACACCGTAGTAGCGGTAGTAACGGTCCTGCATCCACGCGTCCGGCGTGATGCCCAAAACCTGTGTGACAGCAGGCTGTAAGTAAACGCCAAACACCAGCAGGCATAGCGCCGCTGCCGAAGCACCGGTACCCGCAAGCCTTGGCAGCCAGCGCTGACGCAGCCGTCCACGGTAAATAAAGAAGCTTGCCACCGTCAGTACCAGCACCAACACAATGGAGACCACCATGCTGGTCTGCAGCTTGAGCCCGGCAGCAGAGGCCACACCGGCGGCTTCGGACACCTGCATCAGATCCCACGGCAGAAAGGGCTCGCCCCGCAGCTGCATGGTATAGAAGTTTACCGCGCAGGGCGCACAGCCCAAAACGGCCATGCCCAGCGTAGCAAGCGGCGGGATGCGCAGCACCCAGTCCAGCAGCTCCCACACCAGAAACAGCAGCAGCCATGCCAGCAGATACGCCCCGAAATGGGGGAAAATAAAGCTGATAAAGGTATCAGCGGTCAGTGACCCGCGCGCGATCCACTCGCCCAGCAGCAGTACGATAAAGGAAGCTGCCACCGGGAAGAGCATGCGCAGGGTCAACAGCGGTTTGGATGTTTTCATAGTTGATATCCCTTTCCACGTCCCGAACCCTATTTTCAAAGTGGCTGTGCTATTTGCACAAGCCTTTCTTGCCTATTATAGTCACTTTGCCGAAAATGTCCATTCATGATTTTACAAAAATTACGGTTTTATTTTTCAAAATATTCCCCTATTTTTCACAGACCCAGCTTTGCACGCAGTTGCTGCCAGAAGCCGTGAGGTGCTGCCGGTGCTGCCGGCACGGCGGTATGCACCAGAATGGCATCCGTGCCGATGGTTTCGATTTCCCGCCATGGGATGGTCAGGCTCTCGTCCCGGCCCAGCAGACCCAGCAGCCGCGGTCTGCCCAGCAAGATCAGGCATTGCAGCTGCGCCGTTGCGGGGTCCAATTCCAGATCATCCGCGCGGCCAAGACACACTCCCTGTTCCAGCTGAACGACCTCCTTCTCGCACAATTCCCGGATCGTCACGGCGCTCTCCCCTTTCTGCCACAGCATACGCCAAGGCAGCACTTTCTATGCCAAAGGGGTGGAAAGCACCTGCCCGGTTGTGGTATACTATGGAAAATATCTGAGAAATATATCCAAAGCAAGCGAGGCAGCAATTATGTATAAAAGCATTATTTTTGATATCGGCGGTGTGCTGGTGGATTTTGACCCCAAGGCGTACCTTGTAGACCGGCTGTGCAACGCCGAAATGGAGGAAAAGGTCTACGACCTGACCTTTGGCAGCGAAGAATGGCAACTGCTGGACGCTGGCAAGCTTTCCCGCTATGACGGCAACCAGCGGATGCTGGAGCGTGCCCATGCCGAGGGCTGCGCCTTTGAGGTGCAGGGCGTACTGGACGACTGGATGCATATTCTGCGCCCGCGTCTGCGGATGCTGGAACTGGTGCGACGGCTGAAAAACCACGGCTATTGCGTGTATTACCTGAGCAATATTCCGCAGGACGTGCTGGAATTGCTGACCGAGCGCGGCGTACTGACCCAGTTTGACGGCGGCGTAGCCTCCTGTGAGGTACAGGTGAACAAGCCTGACCCACAGATCTACAAGGCTCTGCTGAAGAAATATCAGCTGAAGGCCAGTGAGTGCGTATTTATCGATGACAGGCTGGAAAACGTGCAGGCCGCCTTTGCGCTGGGCTTTGCCGGTATCCAGATGAAAGACAGCGTAGGCACGCTGATCCGCAGCCTTGCCACCTGTAACGTGACGCTGCGCTGAGCATTGATACTGTAAAACGCAGCAGCCCCTGCCGGAGAAGCTTTCTCCGGCAGGGGCTGCTTTGCGTTGGTGGGAACTTACTTTTCTTCGTAGCTCTGGCAGTAGTGCGGGGTCTCCACCTGCTGGGTGGTGCAGCTGCACTGCTCCGTCACCTTGATCTGCGGCAGATCACATTTGCAGCCGTCCACATTGTGGCAGCACGCGCAGACATCACAGGTCACGCCGATATTTTCCATGCTTATCACCTCTTTGTCCATAGGTTACCCTGTGGAGTAAGGGTTTATACATGGGTTTTACCAAGCAGCCAGATCTGCGCCCAGCTTACGGCAGGCGGCCTGCACATCATCATCGGGCGTTTCGTTGCAGATGAGCCCTTCCTCGCTGAACAGCTGTGCGCCGTCATCCTGTGCGCGCTGCGCCCAGTCGCGCATCCACTGGCCATCGCCCCAGCCGTAGGAGCCGAACAGTGCGATCTTTTTGCCGTTCAGCGAGCCTTCCAGTGCAGCAAACATGGGTTCGAACTCACTCTCTTCCAGCTGCTCTGCACCCATAGCCGGGCAGCCAAAGGCCACCACATCAAACTCTGCCAGCTTTGCGGGGGTCATCTCGGCGCAGGCCACGATGGTGCCGTTGGCACCTGCGCCTTCGGCGATGCAGTTTGCCATGGTCTCGGTGTTGCCGGTTGCGCTCCAGAATACGATTGCTACTTTGCTCATAAAACTCTACCTCTTTCTCGCGCAGTTAGTTTAGAATAACTTCATGTTCTGTGAAAATGCGTCCATGTTTCATGACGCATTTTTGTAGTTAGTATTTTCTAACCGTCAACAGGATACCACAGCCCTGCCCCGCTTGTCAAGGCATTGGCGCAATGTTTGCACGGTGCAACAATGCCGCCTTGCTCAAAAGTGCATGAAGCGTGTGTTTCAGCCACCTAATACGCGGAAAACCACCAACAGCACCCCGTAGATGACCGGCTGGTGCAGCAGATACAGCAGCAGCGAGTGCCGCCCAAGCCAGCCCAGCGGCGGGCAGACCGAGCGGTGCAAGAGCTCCATGCGCTGCCGCCCTACAACACCGTAGAGAAAGTACCCCGCCCAGAACAGAAACAGCCACGGCAGAAGGGCGAAATAATCCGTAGAATAGAACCACCACGGATAAAATCCAAAGTACGCTGTAACGTAGTTTGCATACAGTGTCTGCGGCAGCCAAAGGCGCAAACTGCCAAAACCCAGATAGCCCACCGAAACATTGCGGGTCAGGGCAAACAGCACTGCGGAGACGGCAAGCCCAGCTGCGGGTGGAATGCGCCGCAGCGGCTTTTCCAACAGACCGGTCAGCAGCATAGCGCTGCCCAGCAGGGTCAGCACACCAAAAACGACCCTGTCCTCCGGCATAAAAAGCAGCGTGACCGCCGTGACAAGCGCCCCTGCCCCAAACACCTGTGCGCCCCGGCGCAGGGTATGATGCCCCAGTTGCACACAGAAGCCGGACAACAGAATGAACACCCAGCAGATGCTCTGCTGCCACAGATGCCCGGGCAGGCCATAATACCAGTCGGCCTGAATGCCGAACAGATTGACCAGATCCCAGCAGCCGTGATAGAGCATCATGCTAACTAAATCCAGCCCGCGCAGCTCGTCCAGAAGGGCGTAGCGGCCAGAAGTGTTATTGTACTTCACGGCTTTTTCCTTCCTTTTTGTCACGCTGTTACACCGTTTTGCGGCGCAGCAGGCTCATGGGCGGCAGCTCCGGGGTGGGCATGGTATATTTTTCCATTGCGTGAGGGGTGCTTTCCACCCGCTCCCCTGCTTCGTTTTCAATCCATTCTGGGGTAAGTGCAATGCTGCGGCCGTCCGGGCACAGCGCCTCCAGCGTATCTCCAAGGCTCCATTTGCCGCGCTGCTGGCAGTGGGCGATGCCGTTTTCCCAGCTGTCCACCGTGCCCACGAACTCCCACTCGCGGATGTAGGTGGCGCTGTCGGTGGCCTGTTTGGCCTGTTCGCGGCCAAAATAGAAGCCGGGGGAGTAGTGCCGGTGGCTGGTACGGGTAAGCTCTGCGTACACCTCCGGCGGCAGTTCAAAGTTATCGTTTGCCGGGTCGGCCAGATAGGCGTCCAGTGCCTTGCGATAGGCAGCGGTAACGCTGGCCACATAGTAGAAGGTCTTGGCGCGGCCTTCGATCTTCAGGCTGTCCACGCCCGCCTTGCAGATCAGGTCGATGAAGGGTGCGGTGCACAGATCGTTGGCGTTAAGGATGTAGCTGCCGTTCTCGTTTTCACCGATCTCGTACAGCTGGCCGGGGCGGGTCTCCTCGCTCAGGTAGTACTTCCAGCGACAGGGCTGGGCGCACTGGCCACGGTTGGCGTCACGTCCGGCCATGTAGTTAGACAGCAGACACCGGCCGGACACGCTCATGCACATCGCACCGTGCACAAAGGCTTCGATTTCAAGCTCCGGCGGGGTCTTATCGCGCAGGATGGCAATATCCTGTAAGGTCATCTCCCGGGCCAGCACCACCCGCTTTGCGCCCATTTTATAGGCGGCGCGGGCGGCTGCCCAGTTGGTGATGCCGGTCTGGGTAGAAAGATGCACGTCAATGTCCGGGGCAAAGGTCTTGCAGGCATCCAGCACACCAAGGTCCGCCACGATAAAGGCATCCACACCGGCCTTGGCAGCCTCCTTGATGGCCTCCGGCAGACGGTCGGCCTCCTCGTTGGTGGGCAAGGTGTTCATGGTCAGGTAGACCTTGCGACCACGGGCGTGGGCGTAGATGACGCTTTCCGTCAGCTGCTCCGGGGTGAAATTAGCCGGGGCAGAGCGCATACCAAACTCCGGCAGGCCGCAGTAAACGGCATCGGCACCGTAGTTGATGGCATAACGCAGACGTTCCGCATCGCCCGCCGGGGCAAGCAGTTCCGGGATCTGTAACATTTGTAGGTTCCTCTCTTATGTATCACAGTTTTTAACGGGAAAGGGGCCGCTGCACCGTGTTTTTTAGTGCAGCGGCCTTTCCTCAGTTTTTCAGGCTTTTGTTCACAGCTGCGGCAGTTTTGCAGTTTTCGTTATGCTCTGCCAGCGTGTGGGCGTAGTAGTAATTGCCCTTGAGGTCGGTCACAAAGAAGTAAGCGTCCTTGGCTTCCCCATCGGGCTGCGGCTCCAATGCCGCCTTGATAGCGGCAAGGCCGGGGTTCGAGATGGGGCCAGCGGGCAGGCCGGTGCAGCTGTAAGTGTCGTATGCTGCAAGGATATTTTCCGGGATATCATCCCAGCTGCCGTAGTAGGGTGCGACCCAGTTCCAGAGATAGTTGTTGTCGGCGTCGCTCTGGATATGGCTGGAGGTGTTGCTTTGCAGCCGGGGGTAGGGCGAGCCCTCCGCCAGACGGTTGCGGAACACCTGCGCCACATTGGAGTCCTGACTGTTGCCCGCTTCCTCCTGCACAAAGGAGGCAAGGGTGACAAGCTCCGGCAGGGTCATGTCCTGCTTTTTGAGCGCCGCGTACATTTCCTTGGTAAATTGTGCATCGAACTGGGCGTAGAAGGTAGCCACATAGTTGTGCACCGTATCGCCCTTCAAAAAATCGTAGGTCTCCGGGAATAGATAGCCCTCACACTTCATAAAGCGGTTCGGGGCATCCTTATCCTCCGGGACATACTGCCAAAAGGTGTAGGCGCTGAAATCGCCCTCGTTTGCTTCCTTCAAAAACTCCTCGGCGGTGCACAGACCGGCGGCTTCCATCTTCTGGGCAATGGCAATGGCCGTGGTGCCCTCCGGGATAGTTACCCGCACCGTTTCTGCCTTGGCATACTGGGAAAGCGTGCTGATGAGTGCATCGTAGGAGCTGCCGGTGGTCAGCTCAAAATCGCCGTACTGCAGCTTTGCGGCAGCGCCCTTTTCCCCCACATACCAGCGGAACAGGTAGGCAGAGCGGATGACGCCTGCGTCCTTGAGCTTGTTGGCAATAGCCGCCACGCCGCTGCCCTGCGGGATGCTTACGGTGACCGCAGTGCCGGGCTTACTGCTGCCGTGGATCTCGCTGCGGGCAAACAGCACCGCTGCGCCCGCTGCCAGAAAAAGCAGCAGAAGCACTACCAGCAGAATTTTGCCTGCGCCGCCCTTTTTGCGGGCTGCATGTGTATCGTTGTGTGCCATACGCACCTTCCTTTTTTCAGTTTTCCAGCATCAGACGCAGATAGCTTTCGCTTATGTCAAAAGGCTCTGCGTCAAAGCGGATCATGCCGTATTCCTGCCGGGTGCCCTCGCCCAGAAACAACGGCTGGGCAGCACCTACCGTGATGACTGCCTTTTCCACGATGACTTCCTTCTCGCGGGCGGCTTCCATCAGGATCTCGGCGGCACGGTCGCTGTCGGCCATCATCTCCACAAAATACAGAGTATCCTCCTTGCGGAAGTAGATGCCGTAGCCATGTTCGTTGGACACGATGGTAGCGCCCCGGGCGTACAGCTCCTGCAACACCACCGCCATGCGTTCCGGGCTCAGCTGCACGGTATCCTTCCAGAACTGTTCCCGCAGCTCGCACAGCTTTTTGGCCGTCACCGTGTCAAATTCTGCCTGGCTCCACAGGTTGCGGCTCACCTCACGAGGCAGGCAACGCAGGGCAAAAGCCTTTGCAAAGCCTTTATCCTGCAGCAGAGCGGCCTGTGCCGCATCTGCCGGGACTGCCACGGTAAAGCCTGCGCCCCGCAGCTTTTGCTGGGCACATAGGGTATCCAGCAGACCTGCCAGCAGCAGACTGCCCTCACCGCACAGGCACAGGTAATTGCCCGTGCGCCCCTGCAGGGTGACCGGCACAGCCAGCGCAGCCGCCACGATGGCGTCGTTTTCATCGGCTACATAAATGTTCTGCACACCGGCAAAGCGTTCCAGTACCATTTTTGCAAAATCTTCGGTATCATGATGCTGGCTCTGCCACAAAGCCAGCACTGCCGCCTCATCGGACGGCTGCATCAGACGATACATCGTTCAGGATGCCCCCTCTTATCATATTTTATCATTCAGTCCAGCGTTTTCCGGGCAAGCTGCTGCACCTCTTGCTGGATCTCTTCAATGCTCCGCATGACGTCCCCGCTGGTGCAGTGCACGGTGTCCCAGCCCAGATGCCGGGCGCAGAACTCGGCAGCGGCGCGGCTGCGCGCCAGATAGGCGGTATCCTTTTCGTGCACGTCCTTTTTGCTCTCGTCGCCGTGGTAGCGCAGGGTCATCAGCCGCTGGCTGACCGCCGGGTCTACCTGTAAATAGATGACCCTGTCCGGTGCGGGAAGTCCCAGCAGACGGAACTCGTAATCAAACAGCCAGCGCAGATATTCTTCCCACTGCTCCTGCGGCAGCTTCGAGCACTGGTGCACCGCGTTGGAGGTGGTGTACCGGTCGGCGATAATCACACCGCCCTGCTCGTAAAAGCTGCCCCAGCTGGTTTTATAGCTGGCATAGCGGTCCACCGCGTAAAAGCTGGAAGCCGCATAGGCGTTTACATCGTCCGGGTGCTGGCCGAACTGCCCCGCCAGATACATCTTGACCAGTGCGCTGGAATCGCTGGCATAATCCGGGAAGGTGATCTTCTGCACCGGCACGCCCTGCGCGGCAAGATGCTCTGCCAAGAGCTTTGCCTGTGTGGCTTTGCCGCTGCCGTCCAGCCCTTCCAGCACGATGAGTTTTCCCTTGCTCATACGACGGCACCTTCTTTAATGGCAGCATATTTTGCGCGCACCTCAGCGGTCTTACCGCAGCACATCTTGCCCTCCGGGCAGGCGCCGCACAGGCAGGCAGGGCCGGCCTTGGCAAAGATATGGGGTGCCACCGGGTAAACCAGCGTAAACATCTTTTCAGCCAGTTCCCGGATCTCCCACTGGGCGCGGTTGCAGCAGCGCAGCTGGAAGAAGTTCATCAGGCTGCGGGCGTTCATAGTGACCACCATTTTGGTCTCGCAAGCGTTGGGCAGCACAAAGCGGGCATCCTCGTTGGCCTGCTTGGAAGCCTTGGCGCGCGCCTGCTTTTCCGGCATTCCCTCGGCCATCAGGCGGGCGGTGTGCCCCTCCTCCAGCTTGTGGGCAAGGTCGAGATAACGCTGGGCGTCCTCCTCCATACTGGCCAGGAAAGCGGCCTTTGCTTCCGGGATGGCCTCGATCTCCGGGGGCGTCACATAGCGGAAATCGTCCAGACGCACATAGCGCTGGCTCTGCACGCTGAAGGACGCGATGCGGTGCCGGGTGATCTGGGCAAGCAGAGTGCGGCTGACTCCCTCGATGCCAAAGGTAAAGCTGGCGTGCTCGATGGGGCTGGCATGGCCAAGGTCACTGAGCATGGTCAGGAATTTTGCAGTTTTTTCCTCGTCCAGCCCATCCAGAAGGTCGGTGATGTGGGCATCGGAGTAGCAGAGCTTTGCAGCAGCAGCCACCACCTTTTCCGGTTCCGGGGTGTGGGCGATCAAACGAACAGTCATCATAGGGTCATTCTTCCTCCATAATCTTGGTCAGGGGCGCAAAATTGGCCATCGTTTTCTTGATGCCCACTTTTTCAAAGTTGATCTCTACGATCTGATCCCCGGCAGCGGGCTTTACCTTCAGCACTGTGCCGCGGCCAAATACTTTGTGCTCCACGATGTCACCCGGTTCATAGTGCTTTGCACCAGAAGCTGCCGATTTTACGGCAGAATTTGCTGTAAAGGATGTTTGCTTTACAGCATTTTTTGCCGAATTTCCGTTGGAATATGCACTTCCAAAGCCACTGCTTCTTGTGGTCGGCTGGGTAGAGCTGTTGCCATAGTGACTGCCAAAACCGGAGGAAACGGTACTTCTTCCGCCGTAAGAGGAGCCAAAGCCACAGCTTTCACCGGCATTATATTCCCGGTTCAGGTAGCCGCTGCGGTTGCCCGAGCTGTAACCCGAGCCATAACCGCCGCCGTAGCTGCTGCGGCTGTAACCGGAGGGGCCGGAGTAGCCGGATGCCCCGCCGGGCACGGTATCGCTGTAACTACTGCCCCAACCGCCCATGCGGGAACGCTGTTCCAGCACCGGGCTGCGGGTCTCCTCGATATATTCCGGCTCGATCTCCCGCAGAAAGCGGCTGGGCTCGTTGCGCTGGGTGCGGCCGTACAGCATCCGGGTGACGCTGTTGGAGATGTACAGCTCCTTTTTGGCGCGGGTGATACCGACGTAGGCAAGACGGCGCTCTTCTTCCAGATCTGCTTCGGAGTACTTGCTCATCTCGCTGGGGAAAACGCCCTCCTCCATGCCGATGAGGAACACATAAGGGAACTCCAAGCCCTTGGCAGAGTGGATGGTCATCAGCACCACCTGATCGCTGCTTTCGTTGTAGCTGTCGATATCACTGATGAGGGCGATATCCTCCAGATAGCCTTCCAGTGTGGCTTCCTCGCCGTGCTGGTCGCAGTAGTTTTTGACGTTGTTTACCAGCTGGCCAAGGTTCTGCAGACGGTCGGCGGCATCCTCGTGCCCCTTGGCGGCGTCTGCTTCCAGCATGGCCTTGTAGCCGGTCAGTTCAATGACATCGGAGGCGAACTCGTCCAGCGTGCGGGTGGCAAGGGAATCCTGCAGGCGCTGATAGATCTGCCAGAACTTGAGCAGCGGCATGACCGCGCGGGAGAGCTTGGCGTATTGGTCGGCATGGCTGATGACATCCAGCATACTGACCCCCTGCTGCCCGGCAAGGTCTGCAATGACGTCAACGGTGGTAGCACCGATCTTGCGGGCGGGCTCGTTGATGATGCGGCGCAGCCGCACATCGTCCCGGGGGTTGGCCACGATGGACATATAGGAGTGGATGTCCTTGACCTCCTTGCGGTCGTTGAAGCGCTGCCCGCCCACGATCTTATGCGGGATGCCCGCGCGGGTGAAGTAGCTTTCGATGGGAGCCGACTGGGCGTTCATGCGGTAGAGGATGGCATGGTCTGCCAGATGGCCGCCCGCCTTCAGGTGCTGGCCGATAACGTCCGCGATATGGCTGGCTTCATCCTGCTCATTCTCGGCGGTATACACCTGCACCTTATCGCCCTCACCGTTGTCCGTCCACAGGGTCTTGCCCTTGCGCTCGGTGTTGTGCTGGATGACGCAGTTGGCTGCGTTGAGGATGTTGGAGGTGGAGCGGTAGTTCTGCTCCAGACGGATGGTCTTGGTGCCGGGGTAGAGTTTTTCAAAGTTGAGGATATTTTCAATGGTAGCGCCGCGGAAGCGGTAGATGCTCTGGTCGTCATCGCCCACCACGCAGATATTGCGCTCCGGCCCGGTGAGCAGACTGACCAGACGGAACTGCGCCACGCTGGTGTCCTGATACTCGTCCACCAGCAGGTAGCGGTACTTGTTCTGGTAGAACTCCCGCACGTCCGGGTGGTCGGCCAGCAGCTGCACGGTCTGATAAATCAGATCGTCAAAATCGAACGCACCGGCCTCCTTCAGCTTTTTCTCGTAAGCCGCGTAGATGCGGGCGGTCTGGGTGCTCTTCACGTCTCTGGCGTGGTCTGCAAGCGCCTGTTCCGGGCTGACCAGCTGATCCTTCCAGCGGCTCATCTGGTTGATGGCGGCCTTGATGGGCAGGAATTTATCATCGATGCTCAGTTCTTTATATACCGTTTTCATCACGCGCTGGGCATCGTCTGTATCATAGATGGTAAAGCTGCGGGGGTAGCCGATCTCCTCCGCCCAGCGGCGCAGGATGCGCACACAGGCCGAGTGGAAGGTGGAGGCGAACACTTCGTCCCCTTCCTCGCCGCCCAGCATCCGGCGCAGGCGCTCCTTCAGCTCCCCTGCTGCCTTGTTGGTAAAGGTAATGGCCATCACGTTCCAGCTGCGCACCGCGTTGCGGCGCAGCATCCCGTCCAGCCAGCTGGGGGCATCGGTACCGGTCATGATGGCGGTGCGCAGGGCTTTGACGTCCTCCTCAGTCACCGGGCGGGGCGTTTCTTTAGAGCCGTGCGCCGAGCCGAACCGGATAAGGTTGGCGATACGGTTGACCAGCACGGTGGTCTTGCCGCTGCCGGCACCGGCAAGGATGAGCAGCGGGCCGTCTGTGGTAAACACGGCCTGCCGCTGCATATCGTTCAGGCGGCCGAATTGCTTTTCAATGTAAGTATCACGCAGGGTGCAGAATTCCTGCCCGAGAGATGCTGCCATGGTTTCACCTGTTTCCTTCGCTGTTATTCATACCGTATAGTATAACACATTTCAAAATAGTTGTACACCAAAACTGCATAGAGTTACAGCTGCTTTTCCAACAGATAGCGGTCGTAGCCGCCGTACATCTCCCGGCGGCAGCGGATGACAAAGCCGGAAGCCTGTGCGTTGCGCAGGCTGTAACTGTTATCCGGGCTGACGGTGGCACCCAGATGGGTGATCTGCGGCGGCAGCAGTGGCAGGGCCGCTTCCAGCATGGCGCGCTGCAGGCCGTTGCCCCGCCAGTCCGGGTGCACCACCGCGCTGTCCGCATTCGCCCAGTGCTGCCACTGCGCTTGCGGCACGCCCAGGAAAGCAGCGTAGTTCTCACTGCTCTGCCCGCACAGGCGCAGAATGAGGTACGCGCCCAGCCGCCCCTGCTGCCACGCGCCAATGCACACCCCGGTACGCAGATAATCCACGATATTTTCCAGCGTGTCCGGCACGAACTGCTCCGGGTGCGGCATGGCGGCGCGCACTTCGTTTTGCAGCGCGAACACCGCCGGTGCTTCGGCAGGAGTGCAGCGCCGCAGGGTAATGGCCTGCCGGGCGGGCTTGCCGCCTACTTTTTGCAGAAAATAGTCCATCTGTACTATGCCCTCCAAAATAAAATCGTACTTTTCAGCAGATTCCAGTATAAATGACGCTTTTCTAAATGTCAAATTATGCTATAATAGGAGAGAAGAGGCTGTGGAGGAATCCTCCCTGCCCGTTTGTATGAAGTTCGGGGCGGCTTGCCGCCCGGAAACGGAGGAACCATCCATGAAAGATCCCGCACTGGCATCGTCCAGCCGTCTGGGCGGCGCTGTGATCAGCGACCGTGTTGTTGCAAGCCTGCTGGAGGAGCTGTCCAACGGGCGCTATGCTCAAGCCGACCGTCTGCCCGCCGAGGTAGACCTTGCCACCGAGCTGGGGGTAAGCCGCACCGTGATCCGTGACGCGCTGAGCGAGATGGAGCGCGCCGGTTATGTGGAACGAGTGCGCGGCATTGGCACGGTAGTGAACCGCGCTGTGCTGGGGCTGCGCAGCCGCCTGGACCAGAAGCTGGAGTACTACCCGCTGATCCGCAGCTTTGGCAGCTACCCCCATGCAGACGGCATTCAGGTGATGCTTCTTCGTGCAGGTGAGGAGATGGCGCATGCGCTGGCGCTGGAAGTCGGTGACGAGGTGATCTGCATCAAAAAGCGTATCCTTGCCGATACGACCCCGGTGATCTACTCCATCGACTACCTGCCCCGCAGCCTGTTCGGCAACCGGGACTACACCCGTATCGACCTGACCGGCGACATCTTTGAAATTTTGGAGCAGGAGTGCCACCAGCAGATCTCTTCCAACGTGGCGCACCTGAAGGCCAGCTGCGGCGACGAAGCCATCCGTGCAGCCATGCGGCTTGCCCCGGGCGAGGCCATGCTGCTGCTGGACGAGGTATGTTTCAATCGTTTGTGCAGGCCGGTGATGCGCTCGCTGAGCTACTACACGAACTTTTTTGATTTTTCCATCTTACGCAAACTGCTTTAAACGGAGGTATCCTATCTATGCGTCATCTGATCGACCCTTTGGATCTTACCCAGCAGGAGATCACACAGCTGCTTGATCTTGCCGACCGTATCTGCGCCGACCCTGCTGCCTATCAGGAGGTTGCCAACCACAAAAAGCTGGCCACCTTGTTCTACGAGCCCTCCACCCGCACCCGCCTGTCCTTTGAGGCGGCTATGCTGAACTTAGGCGGTCATGTGCTTGGCTTCCCCAGCGAGAACGTGTCCAGCGCCACCAAGGGCGAGAGCGTGGCCGACACCATCCGGGTGGTGTCCTGCTATGCCGATATCGTTGCCATGCGCCACCCCAAGGAGGGCGCACCGCTGCGTGCCTCCCGCTACTCCCGCATTCCGGTGATCAACGCCGGTGACGGCGGCCACCAGCACCCCACCCAGACCCTGACCGACCTGATGACCATCCGCCGCCGCATGGGCAGGCTGGATGATCTGACCATTGGTCTGTGCGGTGATCTGAAGTTTGGCCGCACCGTCCACTCCCTGCTTAAGACCATGGCGCGCTGCAAGAACGTGCGCTTTGTGCTGATCAGCCCGGAGGAACTGCGGGTGCCGGATTATATCATCAACGACGTGCTGGAGGCCAACGGCATCCCCTACAAGGAGACCCGCAGTCTGGAGGAATCCATGCCGGAACTGGACATCCTGTATATGACCCGCGTGCAGAAGGAGCGCTTCTTCAACGAGGAGGACTACATCCGCCTGAAGAACAGCTATGTGCTGACCCGCGAAAAGATGGCGCAGGCCAAGCCCACCATGGCGGTGCTGCACCCCCTGCCCCGCGTGAACGAGATCGCGCTGGATGTGGACGATGACCCGCGCGCCGCCTATTTTGAACAGGTGCAGAACGGCGTTTACGTCCGCATGGCACTGATCATGACCCTGCTGGGGCTTGCAGACCCCAAAGCACCGAAGGAGGAGAACTGATATGTTGAATATTGACGAGATTCAGAACGGTATTGTTATCGACCACATCAAGGCAGGCACTGCCGTTGGCCTGATGGATCTGCTGGGCATTGCGGGCAACCGCACTGCCAGCGTGGCGCTGATCCAGAACGCCCGCAGCAAAAAGACGGCCAGCGGCCGCAAGGACATCATCAAGGTAGAGGGCGATGCCTCCTGGCTGAACCTGGATGTGCTGGCTTATCTGGACCCGAACATCAGCGTGACCATTATTGAAAACGGCAAGGCTGTCCGCAAGGAGCAGCCCAAGCCCCCCAAGCGTCTGGTGAACATTGTGCGGTGCAAGAATCCCCGCTGCATCTCCAGCATTGAAGAGGAGTGCGACCAGATCTTTGAGCTGAGCTCCAACGGCAAGTACCGCTGCATCTACTGCGAGCAGGAATTGCAGGTAAAACCGGAATAAGTTTTTAAATTTTGAATATCGGAAAGCCCATGGGCGTTCCGATATTCCATTTTCATGATTCAAATATAAAAAGGGCTGCTATACTGGGCAAAACCCATGTAGAGCAGTCCTTTTTGCACAAAAGAAAACTGACGGGACTCTTTGCAGCGCACGATACCCCGGCTTGCTTACGCCATTCCCATACAGCAAGCAGAGCCGGAATTGCGACGCATCGAGTAACTTTATCGACTGCAACCCCCAAAAGGCCCGCCGCAGAAAGTCCCGTCAGCAGAGGTCTGCGCATCTCTGCGCAACCCAAAAGCAAAGGTAGACAGCCTGCTTACACGCACCGCAGACTGTTTTTCCATCCAGCAACAAAGCTCTTAAAAAGAGGGGTGTAACCCTCCCACCGCAACGTGACCATGTCCGCACGGAAGGCTTCCTTTACTTGCTTTAGTATAGCAGAGTTACGCTTGTGTTGCACACAAACTGTCATATTCTGACGGTGCAGATGTCATGAATTGTCGGTGGGCACCGCACAGGTAAAGCGGAACCAATTGTCCCGGCAGCTCAGGGTATACTCCGCACCATGGCGCAGCAGAACGTCCCGCACGTTGGAAAGCCCCATGCCGTGGCCGGGCTCCTTGCGGGTGGTGCGGGGCAACTGCCCATCCGGCGGCAGCTCCACATCCCGCTGCACCCGGTTGCGCACCGAGAGAAGGTATTCCTCCCCCGTTTTGCGCACCCGCACATAGACCTCCGGTGGGTACGCCTGCGCTGCGGCACAGATGGCGTTATCCAGCAGATTTGCCAGCACGGTGACCATATCCACCCCGCTTAAGGGAAAATTCCGCAAATCACAAAGGTCAAAATACACGCTTACGCCCTGCCGGGCGGCTTCCTCGTATTTGCGGGTCAGGATGGAATCCAGCAGCGGGTTGTGGGTATCCATAATGGTGGTGCTGGCTGCCACAGCCTTATCTACACCGGCAATATAGTTCTGTGCACCAGCCACATCTCCCTGTTCCAGCAAGGCACGCAGCGCACTGATGTGGTTGGTGAACTCATGGGTCAGACGGCGCTGGGCGGTGTAGGAATCCAGCAGAGCCGAGGCCCGCTGCTGCTCCAGCTCGGCCTGAAAATGCAGGCTGCGCCGCTGCATGACCTGATCATTGAACATCGCCACGATACACAGATGCACCATGACAGCCACCGTAAGCCCCACTGTCATCCCCATTGTGGCCATGGTGGCCCTTTTGTTGTTATCTGTGAGCATGAGCAGGATGTTCAGCACCACGACCACACCCGGAAAAAAGCTCATGGTCAGCGCCTGCAAAGGCTCCAGCGCATTGTATCTGCGCCACTTGCCCACAAAGAACGATACCCCGGTGCTGACTACCAGATTTGCGAATGACATTATGATCAGACAATCTGCGCGCTGGATGACCTGCTGTAGCTCACATTTCAGCACCCACGATATGACATACCGCACACTGTTTTCAACCAACAGGCACATGGTGCCGTTGATCAGACAGGCGGTAAATTTCTGCCCCGGCGTGCCACCAAACAGCATAACTGTGATGAACAGAAAAAGAAGCGTGTAAACCACTGCCATCGGCGTAAAAAAGCCATGGTTGCGCACGACCGAGAGGGTCATTGTGAGCACGGTTATAATGCAGGACCACACCAGCGGGTGCTTTACCCTGCCCTTGCCAAGGTAAGCATATTCAACCATGATAAAGCCGAGCCATTGGGTCATGCAGACCCAGTGGCCGTACATATACCAGCGCCAGAATTCTTCATTCATCGCCGAACTGCCCCTTCCATTCCAGCCATGCACTGCGGATAGCCGGAAAATCCTGTCGGCTTGCGTTCAGTTCTACCCCGCTGCGCAGCTCCACCTTATAGTTGCGGATGGAACGCACATATTGCAGGTTGACCACATCGCTGCGCCCTACCTGCAAAAAACCGTTTTCGTACAGCATGGCGGGCAGATCAGCGATTTTGCCGTAAAAGGTGCAGATGGGCTGGTGCGGGATATCGCCGTAGACGTTGATCTGCCGCAGATCACTTTCCAGATAATAGATCTGGTCGAGAGGTATCTCGCTGGTGGTACGGTTGTGGCGCACCTCCAGCGTCTTTTTAGGGTCGGTCATGCCGGCAAAGATATCCTCCAGACAGCTGGGCAGCTGGGCGGCAATATCGCGCTTGAGTAGGTAACGGTAGGCGTTGACCGTGTAGCCCTGCGGGGCAAATTCCAGATAAGCCGAGATGTACACCAGCATGATATCCGGGGCGACCTGCCGCAATTGGCGCCCCAGCGCAATGCCGTCGGTCGTTTTCAGGTCTACATCCAGAAACGCCAGCTGGTAGTGCCCCAGCTCTGGGGTGGCCAGCAGCTGCTCGCCGCTGGTGCAGACAGTGCTCTGCACCTGAATTTCCCGGGCGCGGAACCATTCCGAGATGTATTCGTCCATCTGTGCAGCGAACGCCGCATCGTCGTCACAGATAAGAATGTGCATGGGCTGTTTCCTCCTTCTGAATACAAAAAAGCATATAGCAGTGTTCCCCGCCGGGAGAAGCACTGTATATGCTTTTATATTACACTTGTGCCGCCCGTTCGTCAATCAAAGGCGGAACGCACTTGTTAAAAAATCACGCAAGAAATTTGTCGTAAAGGCCAAACGCAAAGATGAACACCACGATGAGCGGCAGCACATAGGTCAGGTAGCCGCGCATCCAGTCCTGCACCTTAAGGCCCTTGCCGGTATTGACCTCTTTTTTGTAGTTCTGCCAGCCCCAGCCGTAGCGGGTAACACAGAACAGCAGATACACCAAGCTGCCCAACGGCAGAAAGAGGTTGCTGACCAGAAAATCCTCTACATCCAGCACAGCACCGCCGAATACCGCAAAGCCATCCCATGCCCACAGGTTATAGCCCAGCACGCAGGGCATGGACAGCAGGATGATGAGCACGAGGTTCACCAGACTGGACTTTTTGCGGCTGCATCCGGTCAGTTCCATGCCGCAGCAGATGATATTTTCAAACACTGCCAGCACGGTGGACGTGGCTGCAAAGGCCATAAACAAAAAGAACAGGCTGCCCCACAGCCGCCCCATGGACATATTGGCAAAGATGTTGGGCAGGGTGATAAAGATCAGGCTGGGGCCGCTGGTCTGGTCCACATGGTAGGTAAAACAAGCCGGGAAGATGATCAGACCGGCGGTAATAGCTACGAAGGTATCCAGCACCACGATGCGGACAGACTCGCCCAGCAGAGAGTGCTCCTTGCCGATATAGCTGCCAAAAATGGACATGGCTCCGATTCCAAGGCTCAGGGTGAAGAAGGCCTGATTCATAGCGGAGACCAGTGTGTTGACCACGCCCACCTCCTGCATCCGGGCAAAATCCGGCACAAGAAAGAAGGAAAGGCCTTCCTTTGCCCCGGGCATGAACAGGCTGTTGACGGCAAGCACCACCATAATGAGGAGCAGGGCGATCATCATGCCCTTGGTCACACGCTCCAGACCGCTTTGCAGACCCTTGGCGCACACCAGAATGCTCACTACCACCACAAATACCATCCAGAAGGTCATGGTGGCGGGGCTGGCCAGCATTTCGGTAAACTTACCAGCTACCTGCTCGGCGTTGAGCCCCGCCAGCTTACCGGTGGCAGTCATGTAGAAATAGTGCAGCATCCAGCCCGCCACGGTGGTGTAGAACATCATCAGCAAATAGCAGCCGATGAGGGTAAAGTAGCCGTGGATGTGCCACTTCTGCCCCGGCTTTTCCAGTGCCTGATACGCCCGCACCGGGCTTTTGCGGGAGGCGCGTCCCACGGCAAACTCCATGGTCATGATGGGCAGACCCAGAATGACCAGAAAAATCAGGTAGAACAGCACAAAGGCACCACCGCCGCCCTGCCCGGCAATATACGGGAACTTCCACACGTTGCCGATGCCGATGGCGCAGCCCGCAGAAAGCAGAATAAAGCCCAGACGGGATTTCAGAGTTTCTCGTTCCATGATTTGGTAACTCCTTACTTCTGCTTCCGGGGTGCGTTTTTGCCCACAGGGCCGCGGGGACGGCGCTCGGCAGCCTTGGACTGCTGGGCAGCAGAGCGGGTCTGTGCACGACCCTTGACCGCTGCGGCGCGCAGACCGTTCACCTCGGCCTTAGTCAGTTCGCGGTAGGTGCCGGGCTTGAGCATGCCCAGCTTTACCACGCCCTCGGCGTTGCGCTTCAGGCGCACCACCTCAAGACCCACGCTCTCGCACATCCGACGGATCTCGCGGTTCTTGCCCTCTTTCAGGGTCATTTCCATCACGGTGCGGCCGGGCTCATCGGTGACCACGTTGATGGCGCAGGGCATGGTCTTAGTGCCGTCGTCCAGCACGACGCCGCTGCTCAGCTTGAGGATGGTGGCTTCATCGGCGCGGGGCTGCACGGTAACGCGGTACAGCTTGGAGATGCCGCCGGATGGATGGGTAACGGCCTGTGCAAAGGCACCGTCGTTGGTCATCAGCAGCAGACCCTCGCTGTCCTTATCCAGACGCCCCACCGGGTACAGGCGGGCGGGGATGTCGCTGACCAAGTCCATCACGGTCTTGCGGCCTAACTCGTCGCTAGCGGTGGTTACATAGCCACGGGGCTTGTACAGCGCCAGATAATACAGCTGCTGGTTCTTCTGGATGTAGATGCGCTCGTCATCCACATGGAGCACGTCACGGTTGGGGTCCATCTTGTCGCCCACCTTGACCGGGTGGCCGTTCACCTTGACGCGGCCCTCGGCAATGATCTGCTCGGCGGCGCGGCGGGAGCACAGACCCTGCTCGGCCATGATCTTCTGAATACGTTCTTCTGCCATAATATTACTCCTTGTGCGCCTCACGGCGCTCAAAACGCGCACCGCTCCCCTGCTTTTGCGGGGCACGGTGCGCGGCTATATAAACCGCAGGCCAAAAGGTCTGCGGCTGCGGTTAGGTTGCTATAAAGGGTTACTCTGCCTTGGGCTCCTCTGCGGGTGCCTTATCGTCCTTTTTGACCAGAGCGGTGAGCTTTTCCACCAGCTCGGGCAGCATGGTCAGGGCGCGGTCGATACTGTTGGAACTATCCGACAGCTGGATGGTGCGCACGCAGCCATCCTTGATGACCAGAAATGCCACCGGCTGGATGTTGACACCGGCACCGGAGCCGCCGCCGAACAGATCCTTGTTGGCAGCGTTCTTGCCGTTAAAATCGGTACCGCCGGAAGCGAAGCCGAAGCTCACCTTGGACACCGGCAGAATGGTGATGCCGTCCTCGGTGGTGATGGGCTTGCCGATGATGGTGTTGGAGTCCACCATCTGGTGAATCTTTTCCATTGTAACGTTCATCAGGCCCTGAATAGGATGCTCTGCCATAAAACAACTCTCCTTTATTCATCCGTGCAGACGTTCGCCCGCCGGAAAGCATTCTGATATAGATTTAGTGTATCATCTTCAAATAAAAATGTCCAATACTTTTTTGCGCCAGAACTCGTACAGCACCCGCACGGCAGCAATCACGATGAACAGCGCCTGTGCGCTGACCCGGAAGGATACCCTATCCTGTACGGTAGGCTGGGCGCTGCCGAAGTCCGGCAGAACGCGCAGCTTGTCAAATTCCAGAAAGAAAAAGCGATCCAGCACGCCAAGGGTCGGGTACAGCCACGCTTGCAGCTTGCCATAGCTGCGGGCAGCTGCGGCGGTGTCGTCCCCGCGCACGCCAAGGCAGACCGAGATCTTTGTAAAGCGGAGCGCGCCAAACACCGCCCGCAGCAGCGCACCCACGCCTCGCAGCATGGTGCAGACCACATCCAGCGTGATCTTTGCCTTTTGGCGGGGCGGCTTTTCAGCCTTGGGCTTTGCGGGCTGCACAGCTTTTTTTTCAGCCTTTTTGCGCTTACGCTCCGCACGCCATGCGCGGAATTTTGCTTTCAGTCTGCCGGTAAAGCCCTTGGGCTTCTCCGGCTGGGCGGGAGGTTCCGAATTTGGGTATTGGAACACCGGAAAAGTGATGCCCAGTGCCCCGGCTTTTACGGTGAGCGTATCGTTTTGCCAGCAGACATCCGCGCAGAAAGGGCACAGCAGCAACAGCGCCGCCAGCACCAGAATGATCAGCAGCAGGATGCCCACCACCTTGAGAATGAACAGCAGACAAGCGCCCACTGCGGAAAGAACCATGCCCATGGGTCAGCCCTCACTTTCGGTCGGATCATCTGCCGGTGCATCGCTGTGCACCGGCGGCAGGTCTGCCAGACTGGACAGACCGAACACACGCAAAAAGGTATCGGTGGTGCGGAAGCTGACCGGACGACCCGGCAGGTCCAGACGACCGGCTTCCTCGATCAGACCTTTTTCCAGCAGGCCGGACACGCTGGAGGAGGAGTCCACGCCGCGCACCTGCTCGATAAAGGCGCGGGACACCGGCTGGTTGTAGGCGATGACGGTCAAGGTCTCCATGGCCGCAGGGCCAAGCGGCACAGCGCGGCGGCTGTCCAGCACGCGGCGCACACAGTCCGCCCACTGGGTCTTGGTGGCAAGTTGCCACCTGGTATTGAGATGCAGTAGGCAAAGACCGCTGTCCTCCCGCTGGTAGCGGGTGTGCAAGGCTTCCAGCGCGGTCTCTACGGTAGACTGCGGCAGCTGCACCGCCTGTGCCAGCTTATCGGCACCTATGGGGTCGCCGCAGGCAAAAAGCATTGCCTCCACGGCGGCAAGGGTTTGTTTCTGGTTCATGGGTTCTCCTTATTGCGTTCCGGGCGGGTGCGGCGCATGGTCAACACTCCCCTGTCGTCCAGCGCGATGCGTCCGCCGCGCACCAGTTCCAGCAGCGCCAGAAAGGTAGCTACGTTGGTGCTGCGGCTCTGGCTGTGGGAAAACAACTGCTCCATCTTTGCCACGGTACCGCCTAGCATCCGGCGTAGGATGTACACCACCCGGCTGGTAACCGACACCATAGGCGCAGTGACCAGCGGCTCAAACTGCTGCTGGGTGGGCACACGGCGGGTCTTGGTGCGTCCCGCCAGCGCCTGCCAGTAGTCCGCAAGCATCTGCGGGGCATGGTGCAGCGCGTAGGTGTTGTCCAGCTCCATCTCCATAGGACGGCGCACGAACACCGGGGCGGCTTCTCCTTTTGCGCGCAGCAAAGCCGCCATGCGGCGGCACTGGTCGTACTCGATCAGCTGACCGGTAAGTTCCTGCTTCATGCGCTCACCCTCTTCGCTGCGGGGCAGCAACAGAAAGCTTTTCATCTCCACCAGATGCGCCGCCATCTCAATGAAGGCGCTGGCAGTCTCGGGGTCGGGGTCGGCTTGCTCCACGGTGCGGGTGTACTGGTCGATGAGCTGCAAAATGGGGATATTATGCAAGTCCATTTTATGTTTGGCCACCAGCGCCAGCAATAATTCCAGCGGGCCGTCAAAATCTTCCAGATGGAAGGTCAATTCCTCTGCCACTCAGATCACCGCCCCAAGGCTGCTTGCATAAACGGCGTAGGCGATCTTATCAATATACCCGGTGCCTGCGCCCAAAAGCGACCACACCAC
Organism: Faecalibacterium sp. I4-1-79; assembly: GCF_023347235.1. GTDB lineage: Bacteria > Bacillota > Clostridia > Oscillospirales > Ruminococcaceae > Faecalibacterium > Faecalibacterium tardum. The sequence continues at coordinate 1,781,223 of NZ_CP094467.1, forward strand.
GTTATTCAGGTAGTACAGCGGCACATCCAGAAAGCCGCCCCACACCGCTGCCAGCATGACGATCATAATATATTTTTCGTACCGCATCAGACCAAAGTAGATGCGCTGCGGCAGCACCACCAGCAGAATGCGGCTGCCGTCCAGCGGCGGCACGGGAATGAGGTTGAACACCGCAAGGCTCACGTTCATCAGCACCAGATACCGCAAAAACATAGCAATATAAATGGTGGCGTTATTGACCGGTGCCCAGTAGTACAGCACCTTCCACGCCACCATGCCAAGGTAGGCCAGCAAAAGGTTTGCCACAGGGCCGGCCAGCGCTGTAAGTGCCATGCCCCATTTGGGGTTTTTGAAGTTGCGGGGGTTGGTGGACACAGGCTTTGCCCAGCCCACGCCCGCAAACACCATGCACAGCGTGCCAAGCAGGTCAAAGTGGGCAAAGGGGTTCAGCGAAAGACGCCCCTCGCGTTTGGCGGTGGCATCGCCCAGCAGCCATGCTGCCAGCGCATGGCCAGCCTCATGGAACGGAATGGCCACCAGCGCCACCAGTGCGCGGATGATAATTGCCTGTGCGGTCATGTAAATCTCCTGTCAAAATGAATTTCTTCCTTTATAATACTATTTTTTTGTGCCCTGCACAAGCCCCACAGCATCGGGAATGCAAAAAGCTGCAAGAAATTTAAAAAAAGACTTGCTTTTTCTTTGTATCTCTGGTAAAATAGTCAAGCTGATTATTTTGATTCCATACTTCACTGTAGGAGGTGCAATTACCATGGCTAAGTGTGAATGCTGCGGCAAGGGTGTTACCTTTGGTATTAAGGTTTCTCACTCTCATCGCCGTTCCAACCGTACCTGGAAGCCGAATGTCCGTCGTGTCAAGGCGGTCGTGGAGGGCTCTCCCAAGTATGTCTACGCATGCTCCCGTTGCCTGCGCGCTGGCAAAGTTACCCGCGCTGTCTAATTTGGTGTATGTGGCCGGTCACTTTGTCGAGTGGCCGGCTTTTTTATTTGCCGCAAGGAGAGGAATAAAATGTCTTTGCCTGTTGATCCCATCATGCTGCTGAGCGTGGTGAACCTGAAACTGCGGGATCAGTATAAGGATCTCGATGCGCTGTGCGAAGATCTGGAGGCCGACAAGGCCGGTCTGTGCGCAAAGCTGCACGCCGTGGGCTACGATTACGACCCGCAGCGCAACCAGTTTGTCTGATTATAGCTTCCAAATCCGGCACCGGTGCGCAGCGACTGTGCCCGGGCCGGTGAATGATAAAATAAGGAGTGCTTGATTTATGATCCAGGGTACCTATTACAAAGAGTGGAGCACGGTTCTGGGCCGTGAGATGGAGTTTAAGGTGTACGGCCATGCTGGTGTGCCGGTGCTGGCGCTGCCCGCCCGCGGCGGCCGTTTTTACGACTGGGAGAACAACGGAATGCCCGACGCCATTGCCCAGCTGCTGAACGAGGGCAAGGTGCAGCTGTTCTGCGCAGATGCCGTGGACGGCGAGGGCCTTTTGAACGGTGATCTGCCCCAGCGCCGCCGCGCCGAGCTGCAGGAGAAATATTTCGTCTACCTGACCGCTGAGCTGGCTCCCCGCATTCTGACCCTGAACAACGCCAAAAAGGGCACCCGGATCTGGACTGCCGGAGTGGACTTGGGCGCTTACCACGCCGTCCACTGCCGCCTGCGTCGTCCCACCCTGTTTGCCGGTGCTGTGGGCATGGGCGGCATCTACGACCTGACCCGCTTCTGGGGCACCGACAGTGATGACATGGTGCTGCGCTGCTCTCCCCTTGCCTATCTGCAGGAGAACGGCATTGCCAACAAGCTGGCATTGACCAGGGCAGAAGAGAACTGCCTGATCCTCTGTGCCGGTCAAGGTGCCTACGAGGGCGATGCACTGGATGACACACAGGCATTGGCTGATCTGCTGAAGGATCAGGGTATGCCCGCACATCTGGAGATCTGGGGCGGTGACGTCTCCCACGACTGGTACTGGTGGGGCAAGATGTGGAGCCTGTTTGCACCGCGCATTCTGGAAGTAAAGTAAGAATTTTTAACGAGGGAAAGCCTGCGGGGCTTCCCTCGTTTTCTTATATGCAGCGGTAATGGCCTCCGCGTACGCTCTGGCCATGTTCAGAGGTATTTTACTTTTAAATTTATGATTCAGAAGCACCTGCGGCGTTTCTGAACCATTTTTTGTTTGCAGCACCATTTATTCTTGATTTCCTACTTGAATTGTCGGATATTATGTGCTATACTGCTGTTGCAAGGAAATATACCCCATGGGGGTTTATGAAAGGAGTGTTTCCCGTATGGAAGAGAGCAAAAGGCAATGTTGCTGCTGTAACGATGCGCCAAAGGCGGACACTACGGCAGATGCTGCTGTCCCCTGCTGCTGCCGCCACAAGGAGCGCAGCCAAGAGGAATACAAAGCCCTGCTCAACCGGCTGAACCGCATTGAAGGGCAGGTGCGGGGCATCCGCGGAATGCTGGAAAAGGACGCCTACTGCGTGGACATTCTGGTACAGGTGGCTGCAGCCAATGCGGCGCTGAACAGCTTTTCCCGGGAATTGCTGGCACAGCATATCGGCAGCTGTGTGGCGGACGACCTGCGTGCCGGCAGCAACGAAAAGCTGGAAGAACTGCTCCGGCTGCTGCCCAAGCTGATGAAATGACCGCCCGCCGGGCAGACTGACCACAAGGAGAAAAAGCAATGGAACAATTCAATGTTACCGGCATGAGCTGCGCGGCCTGCTCTGCCCGGGTAGAAAAGGCCGTAAAGAGTGTGCCGGGCGTCACCGGCTGTTCGGTAAACCTGCTGACAAACTCCATGGGCGTGGAGGGCACCGCTGAGGATGCCGCCATTATCCGCGCCGTGGAGCAGGCCGGTTACGGCGCAAGCCCCAAAAAAGCCGCAGCAGCAGCCAGCACCAGCGCAGAGCTGGATGCGCTTGCAGACCACGAAACGCCCAAGCTGAAACGGCGGTTCATCGCCTCGCTGGGCTTTTTGCTGGTGCTGATGTACTTTTCCATGGGGCACATGATGTGGGGCTGGCCGCTGCCCCGCTGGTTCGACGGCAACCACATTGCCATGGGGCTGGTACAGCTGCTGCTGGCGGGCATCGTGATGGTGATCAACCAGAAATTTTTCATCAACGGCTTCAAAGGGCTAGTGCACCGCTCCCCTAACATGGATACGCTGGTGGCTATGGGCTCGATGGCAAGCTTTGTATGGAGCACCTACGCCCTGTTTGCCATGACCGATGCGCAGCTGCACGGCAACGAGGAACTGGTCATGCACTACATGATGGAGTTCTACTTTGAGTCCGCCGCCATGATTTTGACCCTCATCACGGTGGGTAAGATGCTGGAGGCACGTTCTAAAGGTAAGACCACCGATGCACTCAAGAGCCTGATGAAGCTTGCCCCCAAGACTGCCACCTTGCTGCGGGACGGCGCAGAGGTGACTGTGCCCATTGAGCAGGTGCAGAAGGAGGACATCTTTGTGGTGCGTCCGGGCGAGAACATCCCGGTGGACGGCATTGTGCTGGAGGGCAGCAGTGCCGTGAACGAGAGCGCCCTGACCGGCGAAAGTATCCCGGTGGACAAAGCCGCGGGCGATAAGGTAAGCGCCGCCACCACCAACCAGTCCGGCTATTTGCAGTGCCGCGCCACCCGCGTGGGCGAGGACACCACGCTGGCGCAGATCATCCGCATGGTCAGCGATGCCGCCGCCACCAAAGCCCCCATTGCAAAGATCGCAGATACCGTATCCGGCTTTTTCGTGCCTGCGGTCATCAGCATTGCGGTGGTCACCACCCTTGTCTGGCTGCTGCTGGGGCGGGATGTGGGCTACGCGCTGGCGCGGGGCATCTCGGTGCTGGTCATCAGCTGCCCCTGTGCGCTGGGTCTGGCAACGCCGGTGGCTATTATGGTGGGCAACGGCCTTGGTGCGAAGAACGGCATCCTGTTCAAGACCGCTGCGGCGCTGGAAGAAGCTGGTCGTACCCGCATCGTGGCGCTGGACAAGACCGGCACAATCACCTGCGGCGAGCCTACCGTCACCGACCTCCTGCCCGCTGCAGGCGTGACCGAGACCGAGCTGCTCACGCTGGCTGCCGCGCTGGAGGGCCACAGCGAGCACCCGCTGGCACGGGCAGTGCTGGCCTATGCGGAGGAAAAGCAGCTGGAGCTGCCCTCTGTTACCGATTTTACTGCCCTGCCGGGCAACGGCCTTACCGCCAAGCTGGAAGGCAAGGAGATCTTTGGCGGCAGCGCTGCCTTTACCAGCACAAAGGTCGCTATCCCTGCTGCGCTGCAAACGCAGGCTGCTGCACTGGCTGCTCAGGGTAAGACGCCCCTGTTCTTTGGCGGTGCAGGTCGTCTGCTGGGCGTTATCGCGGTAGCAGATACCATCAAGGAGGACAGCCCGCAGGCCATCCGGGAGCTGCGAAATATGGGTATCCGGGTCGTGATGCTGACCGGCGACAACCAGCGCACCGCCGAGGCCATTGGCCGACAGGCCGGGGTTGACGAGGTGATTGCGGGAGTGCTGCCGGAGGGCAAGGAGGCTGTTATCCGGCAGCTGCAAAAGTACGGCAAGGTTGCCATGGTAGGCGATGGCATCAACGATGCCCCTGCCCTGACCCGCGCTGACACCGGCATTGCCATCGGCGCAGGCACGGATGTGGCCATTGACGCTGCGGACGTCGTGCTGATGAACTCCAAGCTCTCGGACGTGCCCGCCGCCATCCGGCTGAGCCGCGCTTCCCTGCGCAACATCCACGAAAACCTGTTCTGGGCATTTATCTACAACATCATCGGCATCCCGCTGGCAGCCGGTGTATTCATTCCCTTGGGGCTGACGCTGAACCCCATGTTCGGCGCAGCTGCCATGAGCCTTTCCAGCTTCTGCGTGGTGAGCAACGCCTTGCGGCTGAACCTGTTTGATCTGCACAGCGCAAAACGTGACCACCCACCCAAACACGTCCCTGCCCTGCCCGCTGCCCTTGTGCAGCCCGCAGCGGAGGAAGATACAACTCAAAAGGAGGAGACCACAATGAAAAAGACCCTGACCGTAGAAGGCATGATGTGCCATCACTGTGAAGCCCGCGTCAAGAAGGCGCTGGAGGCTCTGCCGCAGGTGGACAAGGCTGTTGTCAGCCACGAAGCCGGTACCGCCATCGTTACCCTGAACGCCGAAGTAGACGATGAGGTGCTGAAGAAGGCCGTGGAAGCACAGGATTATCCTGTTACCGGCATTCAGTAAGGGTATCAGCACCACAAATGCAAAAAAGGCAGCTGCGCGTATTCTGCGCAGCTGCCTTTTTTGTAAGTAGGACGATTTTGAATGCGCCCACGTTCGGTTTGCACATCTTTAAGATTCCATTTTTACGAAAGAAGTCGTCACCATGATTGAAACACAAAAAGCCCGCTGCAAGGCGGAATGTCCTTGCAGCGGGCAGCATAGATAACCGGGAAACCCTTATCAGACTTCGGTGTTGAAGTAGCGCTTCAGCAGGCCCTCAAAGCCGCGGCCGTGACGGGCTTCGTCCTTTGCCATCTCGTGGACAGTGTCGTGGATGGCGTCCAGATTCAGAGCCTTAGCCTTCTTGGCCAGATCCATCTTACCGGCACAGGCACCGCACTCGGCCTCGGCACGCATCATCAGGTTCTTCTTGGTGCTGTCGGTCACGACCTCGCCCAGCAGCTCTGCAAAGCGGGATGCGTGGTCAGCTTCCTCGTAAGCATAACGCTTGTAGGCCTCGGCGATCTCGGGGTAGCCCTCACGCTCTGCCACGCGAGCCATAGCCAGATACATGCCGACCTCGCTGCACTCGCCCTCAAAGTTAGCGCGCAGACCATCAACGATCTCCTGCGGCACGCCCTCTGCCTTGCCGATGCCAACAACATGCTCGGTGACGTAGGTGTTGCCCTTCTTTTCCACAAAAGCGGAAGCGGGAGCCTTGCAAACGGGGCACTGAGCGGGGATCTCACCCTCAGCGATATAACCACAAACGGTGCAAACGTATTTCTTCATAAGAATTTACCTCCATTCGATCTGTTAAAAATGATACAGGACGGAAACCACCCGCCTGTTGCTTCTATGCTGGGCAGCTGCGCTGCCGGGTATAGAAAGAGCCATGGAAAGAAGTTTTGTGCTTTGTGCACTTCCCTTTCCATGGCTCTATTATAGCGAATAATTCCTAGTTAGTCAAGTATATTTTTAAGAATTATTCCTATTTATTAAAATCTGGCAGGATGCCCAAATTCCACTGCAGAAAACTGGGCGCATTACCGGAATCAGACCTGCAGGTTGCCGCTGGTAGCAGCATCGGTACCGGCAGTGGCGTCAAATTCGTAGTCATTGCCGGGCAGGATGGCGTTGAGCAGAATGCCTGCGATAGCAGCCACAGCCAGACCGGACAGGTTGATGGTGACGCTGCCAACGGTAAAGCCAACGCCGCCCACAGAGTTGAAGCCCAGTGCACACACCAGAATGACGGCGGCAACGATCAGGTTGCGGCTGTTGGTGAAGTCCACGCGGTTCTCCACCACGTTGCGCACGCCGATGGCAGAGATCATGCCGTACAGTACGAAGCTGATACCGCCGATGATGCCGGTGGGAATGGTGTTGATGACGGCCTCAAACTTGGGGCTGAAGCTCAGGATGATGGCCAGCACAGCTGCAATGCGGATGACCAGCGGGTCGTAGATCTTGCTCAGTGCCAGCACGCCGGTATTCTCGCCGTAGGTGGTGTTGGCGGGGCCGCCCAGCAGACCGGCCATGGTGGTAGCCAGACCATCGCCCATCAGGGTGCGGTTCAGGCCGGGGTCATTGATATAGTTGTGGCCAACGGTGGCGCTGATGGCGGCAATATCGCCAACGTGCTCCATCATGGTAGCCAGTGCGATGGGGATGATGGTGAACAGAGCGCTGATGAACTCCGGGCTGCCGTCAATGGCAAACAGACCCATAGCCTCCTTGTGCAGGGGGATGCCCAACCATGCAGCCTCGGAGATCTTCTGGAAGTCCACTGCGCCGGTGACCAGTGCCACAGCGTAGGAGACCAGCACGCCGATGAGGATGGGCAGGATCTTGACCATGCCCTTGCCCCAGATATTGCACACGATCACAGTGCCCAGTGCCACAAAGGCCAGCAGCCAGTTGGACTGGCAGTTGGTGATGGCAGAGGGAGCAAGGATCAGACCGATGGAGATAATGATGGGGCCGGTGACCACCGGCGGGAAGAACTTCATGATGCGGCGGATGCCAAAAGTGGAGATCAGCAGGCTGGCCACCAGATAGACCAGACCCGAGAATGCAACGGCAGCGCAGGCGTATGGCAGCATCTTGGTGTTGGCAACGGTCAGGTTGCCATTGGCATCAGCCAGCATGGGAGCCACGATGGAAAAGCCGCCCAGATACGCAAAGGAGGAGCCAAGGAATGCAGGCACCTTCTTTTTGGTGATAAGGTGGAACAGCAGCGTGCCCAGACCGGCACACAGCAGAGTGGTGGAAACGCTCAGGCCGGTGAGCAGCGGCACCAGAACCGTTGCACCGAACATGGCAAACATGTGCTGCACACCCAGAATGAACATCCGGCCGGTGCCCAGCTTTTTGGCGTCATATACGCCCTTGGAGTAATCGATCTTTTCGCTCATAGAAAACCTCCTGTACTGTTATTCCCAAAAAAAGAGGCATTGCCGTTGAAACAGCAGTGCCTCTGAATTTCAGGAACAAGACCTCCACACAAAAACGGGAAAGAAGCCGCTATGCAGTCGCTCATGCTTGAACATTGTGCTCCTCCCCTTCTTTTTGTGTTCCTTCCAACAACCGGAACCGCTCCGGCAAGGCAGCAGCGGCGCCGCAGCCTTTTTGATAAGTATAGCAGATTTTGGGCTTTCCAGCAAGGTGTTGACAGCTTTTTCTTGCCTGTTAGGCTGCGGGGGTTGCGCTTTTGGACGGAATGCCCTATAATAGAGCCTGCTCTTATTTCCTACCATTATAATGTGTTGATATTACAGGAGGCTTTATGCTCTATCTGGATTACTCTGCCAACACCCCTGTGGACGAGGCGGTGCTGCAATGCTTCTGTGAAGCAGAGCGGCGTTACCCGGGCAACGCCAACGCCCACCATCAGGCAGGCGCTGCCGCAAAGGCTGCTATAAACGAGGCGACCCGCAGCATTGCCCGCTGTCTGGGCGCACCGCCTGCGGGCATCATCTACACCTCCGGCGCAAGCGAAGCCAACAACCTTGCTGTAAAGGGGCTAGCGGCGCTGGGGCGTGCGGCAGGCAGGCACATCCTCTCTACTCCGCTGGAGCATTCGTCCGTCAGCGGCAGCCTAGAGGCACTACAAAAGCAGGGGTACGAGGTAGAGCTGCTGGACATCCTGCCGGACGGCACGGTGGACCTTGCAGACCTGAAAAACCGGCTGCGCCCGGACACTGTGCTGGTGGCTGTGACTGCCGTAGACAGCGAACTGGGCGTAGTGCAGCCCATTGCGGAAATTGCAGAGCTTTTAAAGGCATATCCCAACTGCCATTTCCATGTGGACGCCACGCAGGCTGTGGGGAAAATTCCCGTACAGTTTGAGGGTGTGGACACCATGAGCCTGACAGCCCATAAGTTTTACGGGCTCAACGGCATCGGTGTACTGGTAAAACGGCTGGGACTGGCACTGCCGCCCCTCATTCATGGTGGAGAGAGCACTACTCCCTACCGCAGCGGCACACCTACCGTAGCGCTGGCTTGTTCGCTGGCGCTGGCCTTGGAAAAGGCTACTGCGGAGCTTCCCGCCCGCGCCGCAACAGTCCGCAGGCTGAACGATCGACTGCGTGCAGAACTTTCCCGCTATCCAAAAATGCGCATCAACAGCCCGGCAAACGCTGTGCCGCATATCCTGAACCTGAGTGTGCAGGGCGTAAAGGGCACCGTATTCCAGCGGGAGCTGGACGCACGCGGGGTGTGCGTCTCGGTCAAATCTGCCTGTTCGTCCGATGGACTGCCCTCCCGCGCGGTGCTGGCGGTCAGTCAGGACCGGCGCAACGCCCTTTCCTCCTGGCGCATCAGCCTGAGCCATCTTACCACAGAGGAGGAAGTGACCGGCTTTCTGCACGCCTTTGCAGACTGCTATAACACCCTGACCCGGTAAAGGAGCTGTGAAACAAAGCCGTTTGTAACTGCCATAAAGAAACAAAAAGACCTTCCCGCTCTCCGGAACGGGAAGGTCTTTATAAATTGCTAGTTAGCCTTGGAACTTACGTTCAAAGACAAAATCACTCAATGATCTTGCCAACAACGCCGGAACCAACGGTACGGCCACCCTCACGGATAGCGAAACGCAGGCCCTCTTCCATAGCAACAGGGGTCAGCAGCTCAACGTGCATCATGACGTTATCGCCGGGCATGCACATCTCGGTGCCTTCGGGCAGGGTGATGATGCCGGTCACGTCGGTGGTGCGGAAGTAGAACTGAGGACGATAGTTGGAGAAGAACGGGGTGTGACGGCCGCCTTCGTCCTTGGTCAGGACGTAGACCTGAGCCTCAAAGACGTTGTGGGGGTGCACAGTGCCGGGCTTAGCCAGAACCTGGCCACGCTCGATCTGGGTACGATCAACACCACGCAGCAGAGCGCCGATGTTATCGCCAGCCTCAGCGAAGTCCAGAGACTTACGGAACATCTCCAGACCGGTGATGGTGGTGTTCAGACGATCGGGCTTGATGCCGACGATCTCCATAGCGTCGCCAACCTTGGCGATACCACGCTCAACACGACCGGTAGCAACGGTACCACGGCCAGAAATGGTCATGACATCCTCGATGGGCATCAGGAAGGGCTTATCCTCCTCACGATCCGGGTTGGGGATGTAGGAGTCAACAGCATCCATCAGCTCCTTGATGCAAGCGTAAGCGGGATCCTCGGGATCGTTGGGAGCCTCCAGAGCCTTCAGAGCGGAACCACGAATGATCGGGGTGTCGTCGCCCGGGAAGTCGTACTCGGTCAGCAGCTCACGGATCTCCATCTCAACCAGGTCCAGCAGCTCTTCGTCGTCGACCATATCGCACTTGTTCATGAACACAACGATATAGGGCACGCCGACCTGACGAGCCAGCAGGATGTGCTCACGGGTCTGGGGCATGGGACCATCGGTAGCAGCAACGACCAGAATAGCGCCGTCCATCTGAGCAGCACCGGTGATCATGTTCTTAACGTAGTCAGCATGGCCCGGGCAGTCAACGTGAGCGTAGTGGCGCTTCTCGGTCTGGTACTCAACGTGAGCGGAGTTGATCGTGATACCACGAGCACGCTCCTCAGGAGCCTTATCGATGTTAGCGTAGTCCATGAACTCTGCATCACCCTTCAGAGCCAAGTACTTGGTGATAGCAGCGGTCAGAGTGGTCTTGCCGTGGTCAACGTGACCGATGGTGCCGATGTTAACATGCGGCTTAGAACGGTCGAACTTTGCCTTTTCAGCCATTGGAATATCCTCCCTTAATTTAGGTTTTGATATTGGTTACAACAACCCTGCAAAATGCAGACATTGCACTGCAAGGCTATTCTACTAAATTTGCCCTGTAAAATCAAGTGCTTTTACAGGAAATTTTGCCGGAGTTACACTACCCCGGCAAAATTCTTATGCTTTACAGCGCTTAGCCCTTGGTACGGCCAGCAATGATCTGGTCAGCAATGTTCTTGGGAACCGGCTCGTAGTGAGAGGGCTCCATAACATACTGGCCACGACCCTGAGTCTTGGAACGCAGGTCGGTAGCGTAGCCGAACATCTGAGCCAGAGGCACAAATGCGTTGATACGCTGGGTACCGGCCATAGCCTCCATGCCCTGGATCTGACCACGGCGGGCGTTCAGGTCACCGATAACATCGCCCAGATACTCATCGGGAACGATAACAGCAACCTTCATGATGGGCTCGGTGATGATGGGATCAGCCTTGCGCATAGCATCCTTGAATGCCATGGAACCTGCGATGGAGAAGGCCATTTCAGAGGAGTCGACCTCATGATAAGAACCATCCCACAGGGTGACCTTGACATCAACAACAGGATAGCCTGCCAGAACGCCGGACTTCATAGCACCCTGAATACCGTTGTCGATAGCAGGGATGTATTCCTTCGGGATAGCGCCGCCAACGATGGCGTTGACGAACTCGTAACCCTTACCGGGCTCGTTGGGCTCGATTTTGATCTTAACGTGACCGTACTGGCCCTTACCACCGGACTGACGTGCGTACTTGGTCTCCTGGTTGGCCTCCTTGCGGATGGTCTCACGGTAAGCAACCTGGGGAGCACCCACGTTTGCCTCAACCTTGAACTCACGCAGCAGACGGTCAACGATGATTTCCAGATGCAGCTCGCCCATACCAGCAATGATGGTCTGGCCGGTTTCTTCATCGGTGTAGGTCTTGAAGGTCGGATCCTCTTCGGCCAGCTTTGCCAGCGCGATGCCCATCTTCTCGTTACCAGCCTTGGTCTTAGGCTCAATGGCAACGCGGATAACGGGCTCGGGGAACTTCATGGACTCCAGAATGATGGGATGATTCTCATCACACAGAGTATCACCAGTGGTGGTGTTCTTCAGACCAACAACAGCAGCGATATCACCTGCGTAGCAGCAGTCGATATCCTTGCGGTGATTGGAGTGCATCTGCAGGATGCGGCCCATACGCTCCTTGTTGTCCTTCACGGAGTTGTAAACAGTAGTACCTGCCTCAACCTTACCGGAGTACACACGGAAGTATGCCAGCTTACCAACAAACGGGTCGGTAGCGATCTTGAAAGCCAGAGCTGCGAAGGGAGCGTCGTCAGAAGACGGACGGGTCTCCTCTTCCTCAGTCTCGGGATTCACGCCCTTGATGTCAGGGACATCGGTAGGAGCGGGCATATAGTCAACGATAGCGTCCAGCAGCTTCTGCACACCGCGGTTCTTGTAGGAAGAACCGCAGACAACGGGAACCAGCGTGTTAGCGATGGTCTCCTTGCGGATCGCAGCCTTCAGCTCGGCACGGGTGATCTCCTCGCCCTCAAGGTACTTTTCCATGAGCTCTTCGTCGTTCTCAGCAACAGCCTCGATCAGGATGTTGTGATACTCCTCAGCCTGCTCACGCATATCCTCGGGAATGGGCTCGGTACGCATATCGTTGCCCATGTCATCGTAGTAGACCTCAGCGTTCATATCGACCAGGTCAACGATACCACGGAAGGTATCCTCCTGACCGATAGGCAGCTGGATGGCCACGCCGTTGGCGTGCAGACGATCATGCAGCATCTTGATGCAGCGGAAGAAGTCAGCACCCATGGTGTCCATCTTGTTGACATACACCATACGGGGGACTTTGTATTCATCAGCCTGACGCCAAACGGTCTCAGACTGAGGCTCGACACCACCCTTTGCGGCCAGAACGGTCACAGAACCGTCCAGAACGCGCAGAGAACGCTGGACCTCAACAGTGAAGTCAACGTGGCCCGGAGTGTCGATAATGTTGATGCGGTGACGATTCTTCTTGAACGCAACCGGATCCTTCTGGGTCTCGGAGTGAGACCAGTAGCAGGTGGTAGCAGCGGAAGTGATGGTAATACCACGCTCCTGCTCCTGAACCATCCAGTCCATGGTGGCGCCGCCATCGTGGACCTCACCGATCTTATGGTTGATACCGGTGTAGTACAGGATACGCTCGGTAGTGGTCGTCTTGCCGGCATCGATATGAGCCATAATGCCGATATTTCTCGTCATCTGAAGAGAAACTTCTCTGGGTGTAGCCATGAAATTAACCTCCTACAGAACAGATCAATAACGGAAATGTGCGAAAGCCTTGTTAGCTTCTGCCATCTTGTGAGTGTCCTCACGCTTCTTCACGGCGTTACCAGTGTTGTTGGCAGCATCCATGATCTCAGCAGCCAAACGCTGTGCCATGGTCTTCTCACCACGGGTGCGGCTGTAGGCAGTCAGCCAGCGCAGACCCAGAGTCTCGCGGCGAGCGGGGCTGACCTCCAGGGGGACCTGGTAGTTAGCGCCACCAACACGGCGGGTCTTGCACTCGAGGCTGGGCATGATGTTCTCCATCGCCTTCTCGAAAGTCTCCAGAGGATCGTTGCCGGTCTTTTCCTGAATCATGGAGAAAGCTTCGTAAACGATCTTCTGAGCGACGCCCTTCTTGCCATCCAGCATGACGCTGTTGACCAGGCGGGTGACCATCTTGGAATTGTAAATAGGATCAGCTAAGACATCGCGCTTAGCAATGTTACCTCTTCTAGGCATCTTTCTTCCCTCCTTCACAGAATGATATCATCGGTACTCGAAAGTAATAAAACTCCCGTTGTGTCACAAAGAGCTGACCTTACATAAACCGTTACCCTCCGCTTTTAAGCGGACTTGTTATTTATATAAAGGAAAGCCGTTTATGGCGGTTGTCCTCAATTACTTCTTTGCAGCACCGGCCTTAGGACGCTTTGCGCCGTACTTGGAGCGGGCCTGATTACGGCCTGCCACACCCTGAGTATCCAGGGTACCACGGATGATGTGGTAACGCACACCGGGCAGGTCCTTAACACGACCGCCACGGATCAGCACGACGGAGTGCTCCTGCAGGTTATGGCCGATACCGGGAATGTAAGAGGTGACCTCGATACCATTCGTGAGGCGGACACGAGCAACCTTACGCAGAGCAGAGTTAGGCTTCTTGGGGGTCATGGTACGAACTGCAGTGCAGACACCACGCTTCTGGGGGCTGCTCAGATCAGAGTACTGCTTTTTCTGAGAGTTATAAGTCTTCTGCAGAGCGGGAGCGGTGCTCTTGGTAGTCAGGACCTCACGGCCTTTGCGTACAAGCTGGTTAAAAGTAGGCATTTTGTTTCTCCTTTCTTAATGATGAACATCGGAAGCATTTTCCGACTTTTTTGCCGCACTATCCCCGTGAGGGACGCGCAACAGTTATATAATACCCTCTTTGCAGCCGGATGTCAACAGTTTTTGCAAATTTTTTTGTATTTATTCCAGATTTTTTCTTTTGGGCAGTTTTCGGCAGAAAATATGACTTTTCCTCCCCTGCTGCGCTGCTTTATGCACGCAAAAACCGCCCCGCAGGCTTTCGCCCACGGAGCGGTTGTGTTTAACGGATCAGATCCTGACGGATGCTGCGCTTACTGTGCGGAGGCAGCCAGCTCGGCTGCGACCTCGGCGTCGCGCTCAGCCTCACGGTTCTTCAGATCCTCACGCACCTCCGGCAGACCGGTACCGGCGGGGATCAGCTTACCGATGATGACGTTCTCCTTCAGACCGGACAGCGGGTCGACCTTGCCCTTGATGGCGGCCTCGGTCAGCACGCGGGTGGTCTCCTGGAAGGATGCAGCGGACAGGAAGGAGTCGTTGGCCAGAGCAGCCTTGGTGATGCCCAGCAGTACCTGCTGGTACTCCACCAGCTTCAGGCCCTCTTCGCCTGCATCAATGCGCTTCTGCAGATCCGCATTGATGTTCTCCACCTCCAGACGGCTTGCCAGAGCACCGCCGATCAGGTTGGAGGAGCCGGAGTCGGTCACACGCACCTTGCGGCACATCTGACGGACGATGACTTCGATATGCTTATCGTTGATCTCAACGCCCTGCAGACGGTAGACTTTCTGGACCTCGTTGATCAGGTAGTTCTGCACGTCCTCCAGACCCTTGATGGCCAGAATATCCTGCGGGTACAGCACGCCCTCGCGGGTGATGATGTCGCCCTTCTCCACACGGTCGCCGGGCATCACGCGGGCATGCTGGGTGAACGGGATGGAGTAGCTCTTGACTTCCTCTGCACCGTTCTCGTCCTTGCCGGTGACCTTGATGACCACGTTCTTCTTGGTGTCGTCCTGAGAGACCACACCGGAGATCTCGCTCATGATGGCCATACTCTTGGGACGGCGGCTCTCGAACAACTCCTCAACACGGGGCAGACCCTGTGTAATATCCTCGGCAGATGCGATACCGCCGGTATGGAAGGTACGCATGGTCAGCTGAGTACCGGGCTCACCGATGGACTCTGCGGCGATAACACCGACAGACTCGCCCAGACGAACCGGCTCGCCGTTGGCCATATCGGAGCCGTAGCAGCGTGCGCAGACGCCGGTCTTTGCACGGCAGGTCAGCAGGCTGCGGATCTTCAGGCGGGTGATGCCGGCTGCCTCGATCTCGTTGGCATCGTACAGGTCGATCATCTTGCCCTCGGGCACGATGACCTTGCCGGTGATGGGGTTGACCACATCGCCCACGGCAAAACGGCCGATCAAACGCTCGCGGAAGCTCTCGATCTTCTCCTTGCCCTCGTGGATCTCAGAGACCCACAGGCCATCGGTAGTGCCGCAGTCGATCTCGCGGACGATGACGTCCTGAGAAACATCGACCATGCGGCGGGTCAGGTAACCGGAGTCGGCGGTACGCAGAGCGGTATCGGCCAGACCCTTACGAGCACCACGGGCAGAAACGAAATATTCCAGAATATTCAGACCTTCGCGGTAGTTTGCACGAATGGGCATCTCGATGGTGTGACCGGCGGTGTTTGCCAGCAGGCCGCGCATACCAGCCAGCTGCTTGATCTGGTTCATAGAACCACGAGCACCGGAGTCTGCCATCATATAGATCTCGTTGTCCTTGGGCAGGTTGTCTGCCAGAGCCTTAGAGACCTTATCGGTGGTCTTCTGCCAGATATCGATGGTCTTGTTGTAACGCTCGTTATCCGAGATCAGACCACGGTTGAACAGCTTGCCGACCTTGGCGATTTCCTTGTCAGCCTCAGCGATCAGCTCCTGCTTCTGGGGCGGGATCACAGCATCGCACACAGCCACGGAGATTGCGGACAGGGTGGAGTACTTATAGCCCTGTGCCTTGATGGCATCCAGCATCTTAGCGCACTTGCGGGTGCCGTTGCGGGTCATGCAGCGGGAGATGATCTCAGGCAGGGTCTTTTTGGTCACGCGGAAGCTGACCTCGTACTCCAGCCAGTGCTCGGGATCGGTACGATCCACATAGCCCAGATTCTGGGGAATAGGATTGTTAAAGATGATGCGGCCGGCGGTGGCATCCACCAGACCGGTGCGCTCCACGCCGTCAATGGTCATGGTGCGGCGCACCTTGATGGGTGCGTGCAGGGTGATGACGTGCTCGGCGTAAGCCATCAGAACCTCGTTCTCATCACGGAACACCTTGCCTGCGCCCTCATCGTTCTCGCGGACGGTGGTCAGGTAGTAGCTGCCCAGGATCATATCCTGCGTAGGCACGGTAACAGGTGCGCCGTCAGAGGGCTTGAGCAGGTTGCCGGAAGCCAGCATCAGCATCTTGGCCTCACGGCAGGCATCCTCGCTCAGGGGCAGATGGACTGCCATCTGGTCGCCGTCGAAGTCGGCGTTAAATGCGGTACAGGCCAGCGGGTGCAGTTTGACGGCACGGCCTTCCACCAGCACGGGGTTGAAGGCCTGAATGCCCAGACGGTGCAGTGTAGGTGCACGGTTCAGCAGCACGGGGTGACCCTTGATGACGGTCTCAAGGCTGTCCCAGACTTCGGGCTTTGCGCGCTCGACCATCTTACGGGCGGACTTGATGTTGTTGGCAATGCCCTTCTCCACCAGATCCTTCATGACAAAGGGTTTGAACAGCTCCAGAGCCATTTCCTTAGGCAGACCGCACTGATCCATCTTCAGCTCAGGGCCGACAACGATAACGGAACGACCGGAGTAGTCAACACGCTTGCCCAGCAGGTTCTGACGGAAACGGCCCTGCTTGCCCTTCAGCAGATCGGAAAGGCTCTTCAGTGCGCGGTTGTTGGGGCCGGTGACCGGACGGCCGCGACGACCGTTGTCGATCAGGCTGTCCACAGCCTCCTGCAGCATACGCTTCTCGTTGCGCACGATGATGTCGGGAGCGCCCAGCTCCAGCAGACGGCGCAGACGATTGTTGCGGTTGATGACGCGGCGGTACAGGTCGTTCAGGTCGGAAGTGGCAAAGCGGCCGCCATCCAGCTGGACCATGGGGCGCAGGTCAGGCGGCAGCACAGGCAGCACATCCATGACCATCCACTCGGGGCGGTTGCCGGAGATGCGGAAAGCCTCGACAACTTCCAGACGCTTGAGGATACGCACACGCTTCTGGCCGGAGGACTTTTCTACCTCGGCGGTCAGCTCAGCGCTCAGCTGATCCAGATCGATCTCCTTCAGCAGGGTCTGGACAGCCTCGGCGCCCATAGCAGCCTCGAACTCGTCGCCGTAGCGATCGCGCATTTCGCGGTATTCCTTCTCGGTCAGCAGCTGCTTCTTGTCCAGCGGGGTCAGACCGGGATCGGTGACGATATAGCTTGCAAAGTACAGCACCTTTTCCAGCAGGCGGGGGCTGATGTCCAGCATCAGGCCGATGCGGCTGGGGATGCCCTTGAAGTACCAGATGTGGCTCACAGGAGCGGCCAGCTCGATGTGACCCATACGCTCACGGCGAACCTTGGCCTTGGTGACCTCGACGCCGCAACGATCACACACCTTGCCCTTGTAACGGATACGCTTGTACTTGCCGCAGTGGCACTCCCAGTCCTTGGTAGGTCCAAAAATGCGCTCGCAGTACAGGCCGTCACGCTCCGGTTTCAGGGTGCGGTAGTTGATGGTTTCGGGCTTTTTGACCTCGCCGTAGCTCCAAGCGCGGATCTGCTCCGGGGAGGCAAGGCCGATTTTAATGGAATCGAAAACGTTGTTTTCCATGAAACGAACCCTTTCTTAATCTCTAGTTGTCTCGATGATACAGGCGGCTTTTCTGTTGCAGGATTACAAGCACTTCTCCCCTGCCGCAGCACGCGGCCAAGGGGCGAAGGCTGTGTTCAATATCCAAATCAGAAATCTACTTCGTCAGAAGCAGCCGGAGCCTCAGCACCGGAGTTATCATCCTCCAGCACAGAAGGATCATCGAAACCTGCATCGGCGTCCTTGATGTTATAATCGGTCAGTTCGCTCTCCTGCACCACAGTCTCGGTGCCGGCAACATCACGCATATCAAAGCCAGTCTCTTCATCGTCGAAGTTCTGGCGCATGTCGATCTCGTTGCCGTCCTTGTCCTGCACGATCACGTCCAGACCCAGAGACTGCAGTTCCTTCAACATAACGCGGAAGGACTCGGGGATGCCGGGCTGCGGGATGGGCTCGCCCTTGACGATGGCCTCGTAGGTCTTGACACGGCCCTCCACGTCGTCAGACTTGACAGTCAGGATCTCCTGCAGGGTGTAAGCGGCACCGTAAGCCTCCAGTGCCCAGACCTCCATCTCGCCGAAGCGCTGACCGCCGAACTGAGCCTTGCCGCCCAGAGGCTGCTGGGTAACCAGAGAGTAGGGGCCGGTGGAGCGGGCGTGGATCTTATCATCAACCAGGTGATGCAGCTTGAGGTAGTACATATAACCAACGGTAACGCGGTTATCGAACTTTTCACCGGTACGGCCATCGTAAACGGTGGTCTTGCCGTCACGATCCAGCTCGATCTTGGAGAAGTCAATGATGTGACCCTTCTCGCCCATGATCTTGGGGAGCTTGGTGGGATATGCGGGAGCATTCTCGCCGTGCCACATCTCGCGGGCGGTATCAAAGGTATCGCCGATGTCGTTCTCACGAGCAGAGTCAAAGACGGGGGTCATGACCTTGATGCCGCAGGCCTTGGCAGCGTAGCCGAGGTTGACTTCCAGCACCTGACCGATGTTCATACGGGAAGGCACGCCCAGCGGGTTCAGCACGATGTCCAGCGGAGTGCCGTCGGGCAGGTAGGGCATATCCTCCTGCGGCAGGATGCGGGAAACGACACCCTTGTTGCCGTGACGGCCTGCCATCTTATCGCCGACGCTGATCTTACGCTTCTGGGCGATATAGCAGCGGACGACCTCGCGCACACCGGGCTGCAGCTCATCGCTGTTCTCCGGGGTAAAGACCTTGACATCCACAATGATGCCGTATGCGCCGTGGGGCACACGCAGAGAGGTGTCGCGCACCTCGCGGGCCTTCTCGCCGAAGATGGCGCGCAGCAGGCGCTCCTCAGCGGTCAGCTCGGTCTCGCCCTTCGGGGTGACCTTACCAACCAGAATGTCGCCGCTCTTGACCTCGGCACCGATGCGGATGATGCCGCGCTCGTCCAGATCCTTCAGGGCATCCTCAGAAACGTTGGGGATGTCGCGGGTGATCTCCTCGGGTCCCAGCTTGGTATCGCGGCTCTCGGTCTCGTACTCCTCGATGTGGATGGAGGTGTACACGTCCTCACGCACGATCTTCTCGTTCAGCAGAACGGCGTCCTCGTAGTTGTAGCCCTCCCAGGTCATGAAGCCGATCAGGGCGTTCTTACCCAGAGAGATCTCACCGTTGCGCATTGCGGGGCCATCGGCCAGCACCTGACCGGCGGTGACGGTCTCGCCCACTTCCACGATGGGGCGCTGGTTGATACAGGTGCCTGCGTTGGAGCGGGCAAACTTGATCAGGGAGTAATCCTCCAGAGCACCCTGCTCGTTGCGCACGACAATGTGGTCAGCATCGACCTTCTCCACAATGCCGTTGCTCTTGGCCAGCACAGCGGTGCCGGAGTCGGTAGCAGCCTTGTACTCCATACCGGTAGCAACGATGGGCTGCTGGGTGACCATCAGAGGCACTGCCTGACGCTGCATGTTAGAACCCATCAGAGCACGGTTACAGTCGTCGTTCTCCAGGAAGGGAATGCAGGCGGTAGCAACAGAAACCATCATACGCGGAGAAACGTCCATGTAATCGACCTTCTCTGCGTCGATTTCCAAGATCTCGTCGCGGCGGCGGGCAGACACACGGGGACGGATGAAGTGCTTGCCTTCGTCCAGCGGCTCGTTGGCCTGTGCCACAACGTACTCGTCCTCCACATCGGCGGTCATATACTCCACCTCGTCGGTGACGACCTGCTCGATGAGGTTGTTGTTCTCGTCGTAGATCTTCTTGACCTTGCGGTAGGGAGCCTCCACGAAGCCGTACTCGTTGATCTTGGCGTAGGATGCCAGATAGGAGATCAGACCGATGTTGGGGCCTTCAGGGGTCTCGATGGGGCACATACGGCCATAGTGGCTGTAATGAACGTCGCGGACTTCGAAGCCTGCGCGGTCACGGCTCAGACCGCCGGGGCCCAGAGCAGACAGACGGCGCTTGTGGGTCAGCTCCGCCAGAGGGTTGTTCTGATCCATGAACTGAGACAGCGGAGAGGAGCCGAAGAACTCCTTGATAGCTGCCACCACAGGACGGATGTTGATCAGTGCCTGCGGAGTGATAACGCTCTGATCCTGGCTCTGCAGGGTCATGCGCTCACGGATGACACGCTCCATACGGGAGAAGCCGATGCGGAACTGGTTCTGCAGCAGCTCGCCCACGCTGCGGATACGGCGGTTGCCCAGATGGTCGATATCATCGGTGGTGCCGATGCCGTAGCCCAGATCGTTCAGATAGTTGATGGAAGACAGGATGTCGTCGATGGTGACGGTACGGCCGATGAGCAGGTCGTGATCCTTCTTCAGGCTCTCCATGACCTCCTCAGCGCTGGAAGCGTTATCAAGGATCTTGCGCAGCTCCTTGAGGTTGCAGCGCTCGTTGATGCCGCACTCCTTGACATCCACACCCTTGAATGCGGGGTAGTAGTTGTCGATGATGGCCTGTGCGTCCACGCAGCCGTTGGTGATGACCTTGACCTTGTGGGGCTTATCCTTCATGGGATCATCGATCTTCAGCACCACCAGATCCACGCCGGCGGCATCGATCTGCTCAGCCAGCTTGCGGTCGATCTTCTTGTCAGCCTCGACGAGGATCTCGCCGGTGAAGGGATCCACCACGTTCTCTGCAGCCACATAGTTCATGATGCGGCGTGCCAGAGACAGCTTCTTGTTCATCTTGTAGCGACCGAAACGGGACAGGTCGTACCGGCGCGGATCGAAGAACAGCATATCGATCTGGCTGGTAGCGGACTCCACCGTGGGAGGCTCGCCGGGGCGCAGCTTGCGGTAAACTTCCAGCAGACCTTCCTCACGGTTCTTGGTGGTATCCTTTTCCAGCGTAGCCAGAATGCGCTCGTCCTCGCCGAAGTAGTTCAGGATATCCTCGTTGGTGGACAGACCCAGCGCACGGCACAGCACCGTGACGGGCAGCTTACGGTTCTTGTCGATACGGACATAGAACACGTTGGCGGCATCGGTCTCGTACTCCAGCCATGCACCGCGGTTGGGGTTCATGGTGGCGCTATACAGGTCGTTGCCGACTTTATCCTTAGCATGGCCGTAGAACACACCGGGAGAGCGGACCAGCTGGCTGACGATCGCACGCTCAGCACCGTTGATGACAAAGGTGCCTGCGTCGGTCATCAGGGGGAAGTCGCCCATGAAGATCTCCTGATCCTTCACCTCGCCGGTCTCCTTGTTCAGCAGACGGGCGGTGACGCGCAGGGGGGCTGCATAGGTAACGTCGCGTTCCTTGCACTCCTTGATGCTGTACTTCGGCTCCTTATCCAGCCGGAAGTCCACAAAGCTCAGTGCCAGATTGCCGGTGTAGTCCTCAATGGTGCCGATATCGTGAAAGACCTCCTTCAGGCCTTCATCCAGAAACCACTGATACGAGTTCTTCTGCACCTCGATCAGGTTCGGCATACTGATGACTTCGTCGATGTGGGAGAAGCTCATGCGCTCGGTTTTGCCGAGCTTAACGGGCTTGACTTTCATCATAAAATCAACCACTCCTTACTTTTATATTCTACGGGATGTCGTATACACGGGTCAAATTTGAGCAGACACACATAATTCGACCCGCGTCCTGCGGAACGTTCCGGCGTTTTGCACAAACTTTTCGGGGCATCCCCTCAAGCGGCAGCCATCGCTGTTCCCTTTTTGGCGCACTAGTCCATTATGTGATACTAACGCAGTATACACCCAAAAACCCCTGTTGTCAAGCCATTTTTCAGTTTTTTGCCGAAATAAATTTAATTTTCGTTTTGTTTTCGCACGCCCGGCAGCGTGTATCCGTTCATCTTCCAAGTACTTGATTTTTTTATTTTGCACGTTCCTGTTCATAAACTCCTTGTGCAATTTGTCTATCTTTACCCTTGTGCCCGGAAGTGTGACTTTTGCACTTTCCTACTGCAAAAAGAGACCGCCGCACAAAATGCCGTGCGGCAGTCTCGTCCTATCATATAGAATGCTCATTCGTCCAGATAATCCCGCAGCAGCTTTGCGCGGCTGGGGTGGCGCAGCTTGCGCAGCGCCTTTGCTTCGATCTGGCGCACCCGCTCCCGGGTCACGTTGAACTCCTTGCCCAGTTCTTCCAGCGTGCGGGCACGGCCATCCTCCAGACCAAAGCGCAGGGTGATGACCCGCTCCTCCCTGGGGGTCAGGCTTTTGAGGACGTGCAGCAGCTCCCGCCGCAGCAGCTGACGCCCGGCTTCGTCTACCGGGACACCGGCATCCTCGTCCTGAATAAAGTCCTCCAGATGAGCGTCCTCTTCCTCCCCCACCGGCGTTTCCAGACTGATGGGCTCCTGCGACAGTTGCAGCAGCTCCCGCACCTTGTCCGGTTCCATATCCAGTGCGGCGGCGATCTCCTCCACGGTTGGTTCCCGCCCGTTTTTGTGCAACAGGTCACCCGCCGTTTTCTTGACCCGGTTGATGCTCTCTACCAGATGCACCGGGATACGGATGGTGCGCCCCTGATCCGCAATGGCGCGGGTGATGGACTGGCGGATCCACCACGTTGCGTAGGTGGAGAATTTGAACCCCCGCTCCGGCTCAAACTTTTCCGCCGCCTTCATCAGGCCGAGGTTGCCCTCTTGAATCAAGTCCAAAAAAGGCAGTCCACGCCCGGCGTAGCGCTTGGCGACCGATACCACCAGCCGCAGGTTTGCCTCGCTCAAAGCGCGGCGGGCATCTGCATCCCCTGCCCGGGCGGCCTTTGCCAGCGCCATCTCCTGCCCAGCGGTCAGCAGCGGCACCCGGCCGATCTCCTTTAAATAGGTCTTGACCGGATCATCCAGCGCCACACCCTCCGAGGAAAGCTCATTTTCCAGCCTGCCGATCTGGGCATCATCCAGCACAGGCAGCTCGGCAGGCTCCCCCTCTGCCAGATGGACGCCCCGCTGCTCCAGCGCCGCGTAAAGCTCGTCCAGCTGTGCAACATCGAAATCCGCTTCCTCCATGGCGCGGCTGATCTGCTCCGGGGTCAGGGTGTGACGGCGAGCCTTTGCGGCAAGGCTGCGGGCAAGTTCTTCCGTTTGCGACAATTTCTGCATGATTCCTGCTCCTTTTCTCTCCAGCTCCAGCCGGAGGGAAAACAGGGATCAGTCTTGTTCGGGCAGCGCCCCCTGCTTTTTTTCGCGCATCGACTGAAGATACTGTGTGATCTCATCGCCGGACATTGCAGCAGCTTTGCTTGCGACCGGCATTCCCCGGGCGATCCTGTCCAGATACAGATGGATATCCTCCGGGGTGCAGTTCACATCGCTGTATTGTGCCGCAAGTCGGCTCAGTTCATTCAATGCTTCTTCGCTTGCAAATGCCCGCAGTGCCGTCAGGCTGAGCTCCACGCCCTCCCGGCTGCAATTGAGCATTGCTTCGTATAATTCCTTCTGCTGCGGCTGGATGAATTGCTCCGCCGTTAGCTGCTGTTTGGCCAGTTCCAGATAGCGCGGCTCCCGCAGGATGGCTGCCAGCAGCCGCTGCTGGGCACTGGCGATGCCCAGCGCCTGACTGCCGCCTGCGCTGTATGGTACCTTGATCTGATCCATCTCACCGGAGTGCAGGCGCTCGCGGTTTTTCTCCCGGCGGTACTTGCCGCCCGCCCGCTTTGCTGCGGTGCCCAGCTGCGCCAGAATAGCGGTTTTGGAGATGTTGGTCTCCTCTGCCAGCCGCCCGGCGTACACCTCCTGCTCGGTGGGGTTGGAGCGCTCTGCCAGCATTTCCACAGCATCCTTTATATATTGCAGACGCTGTGCGTCCTGTGAGAGATCATACTGATCCCGCAGGCGCTTGAGCCGGAAGTCCAGCGCATTGCCCACCCCATCCAGAAGTGCCTGAAAACGCTCCGGGCCGTATTTTTTGATGTATTCGTCCGGGTCCTTTGCACCGGGGATCTGCAAAACGCCCACCTTTACCGGGCTGTTGCGGAACAGCTCCAGCGAGCGCAGGGTTGCCTTCTGACCGGCCTCATCCGAGTCATAGCTCAGAATGACCTCGTCGGCATATTCGCTGATGATGCGCACCTGCCCGGGGGTCAGCGCGGTGCCACAGGCGCAGACGGCGGTATCAATGCCCGCCTGCTGCATACTGATGACGTCCATGTAACCCTCGCACAGCACGAACCGCCGGGAGGCGCTGCGCTTGGCGATCTGCATGGCAAACACCGTCTCGGATTTGTGGTAGACCAGCGTTTCCGGGCTGTTGACGTATTTGGGCTTGGAGTCGTCCATCACGCGCCCACCAAAGGCTATGATATTGCCGCGCAGATCAAAGATGGGCGTCATGACACGCTTCCAGAACAGGCAGTAGATGCGGCCGGACTGGCTACGCTTGAACAGACCGCTGGCGTCCAACTCCTGCTGGTTGTAGCCCTTATCCCGCAGGTACTGGTACAGTGCCTGCCCGTCGTTGGGGGCATAGCCCAGCCCGAACCGGACGATGGTCTTATCGTCCAGCCCGCGCCGCCGCCAGTAGGCGCGCGCCTGCCGTGCCTCCTCCACGGTAGAGTTCAGGCAGGCGTGGAAAAAGCGGGCCGCCTCCTTGTTCATGGAAAGCACCCGACTGCGCAGACGGCCGGTCTTGTCGTCCTCCTGCGGCTCTGGCATACCGGCGCGGGAAGCCAGCATCTTGATGGCTTCGCCGCTGCTGATGTTGTTGATCTTTTTGACAAAGCTGATGGCATCTCCGGCTGCCTGACAGCCGAAGCAGTAAAAGCTTTGGGTGTCAGGGTACACATAGAAGGACGGCGTTTTTTCGCTGTGAAAGGGGCACAGACCGCCGTACAGACGTCCCTTGCGCTTGAGCTGCACATAGCTGCCCACCAGTTCCACGATGTCGGTGCGGCGGGTAAGCTCCTCGATGTATTCGTGTGGGATCATGTTGATTTAAACGACCTCTCCAGTTTTAAAGGACGTGCCATTTTTGGGGCACGAACAGTTCTTCAAAGGTGCGGATGGCAAACTCATCGCTCATACCGCTGATGTAGTCAGTGACGGCGCGCTCCCGCCCCTCCTGATAGGCCAGCTGCACATAAAAGTTGGACATCCGGTCCACATGGGTCAGGTAGTACTCGTACAGCTCCGCGATAAGCTTGTCTACTTTCTGCTCCTCGCGCTTGGCATTTTTGTCCACATACACGGTGGCGTACATGAAATCCCGCAGGGCGAGAAACGCCTCGTATTCCTCCGTGCCCATGCGGACATCCCCCTCGCTGTGGGTGAGGATGCTGTTGATCATGGTGGTGATACGGGCGGATTTGGTCTGTCCCAGCACCGCTGTGCAGTCCTTGGGCAGGGTGGCAGCGTCCAGCACACCGGCGCGCACGGCGTCCTCAATATCGTGGTTGACAAAGGCGATCTGATCTGCCAAGCGCACGATGCGCCCTTCCGGGGTAGCTGCCCATGTGCCCTTGGTGTGGGTGACGATGCCGTTGCGCACCTCCCATGTCAGGTTAAGCCCCTCGCCGTCCTTTTCCAGTCGATCCACTACACGCAGGCTCTGCATATAATGGTGGAAGCCGTCCGGGCAAAGATCGTTCAGCGCTTTTTCGCCTGCGTGACCAAAGGGAGTATGTCCCAGATCATGCGCAAGGCTGATGGCCTCGGTCAGATCCTCGTTCAGGCGCAGGCCCCGGGCGATGGTGCGGGCGATCTGCGAGACCTCCAGTGTATGGGTCAGCCGGGTGCGGTACAGGTCGCCCTCCGGCGAGAGGAACACCTGCGTTTTCTGCTTGAGACGCCGGAAGGCCTTGCAGTGCAGCACCCGGTCGCGGTCCCGCTGAAACACCGGGCGCAGCGGATCCTGCGGCTCCGGCACGACTCTGCCGCGGCTTGCATCGCTGAAGGTCACCCACGGTGCAAAGGTGAGGTGCTCGATCTCTTCGGTTCTCCGGCGCACATCCATACAGATCCTCCTTTTATTTTTCGGGCTTCTCCCCCTCCCCTCTGCACGCAGCCGATCCCAATTGCTGCGCTGCAGCAATTGTAGCACATCGGCAGTGTCGAAGGGGGAAGTTCGGTGTCGGTTTGCAAAAAGGACTTTGTTTTTTAAAATGGTGCGTAGAACGGGTCAGACACCGTTACCTGAGCGCCGCCCCGGGTCAGTTCTCGCAGCTGCTCCAGCAACGGCGCTTCGGTGTGCTCCGGCATCTGCCAGCGCAGGGTGACACGGTCTGCAAACTCCGGCGGTGCCTGTTTTGCCCCGGCGGCGTCAATGAGCAGAGATGCACGCTCGTAGAGGGCGTAGTCCACGGTGACCTGCAGCTCCACCACGCTGCGCACCGTGACCACCTCGGCGTTTTCCAGCGCACGGGCAGTGGCGGTAGTGTAAGCGCGCACCAAGCCGCCGGTGCCCAGCAGCACCCCGCCAAAGTAGCGGGTGACCACCACGATCAGGTCTGTCAGGCCGCTGTGCTGCAACACTTCCAGTGCGGGCGTACCGGCGGTCTTTGCCGGCTCGCCGTCATCGGAATAGCGCTCGCGGTTGCCCGCCCGCAGGCGGTAGGCGTAAACATTGTGCCGCGCGGTGCGGTTGGCTGCCCGCACCTGCTCCAGAAAGGCCACAGCGGCTTCCTCACTGTCAGCAAAGGAAAGCTGTGCGATAAAGCGGCTCTTTTTCTCTTCGTATTCGCCGGTGGCCGTGCCCCGGACGGTGCGGTAATCCTCCACGTTAGATCCTCCTGATAATAACTCAGAATAAGTATAACACAAACAGGCGCAAATAAAAAGACTGACGAAGCCTTGCGGCCCCGCCAGTCTTTTATAAGAAGAAAGCAGTTGATCACTTGGTAAAGATCTGGATCCACTGATGACCCCAAGTGCTGTTGCTGTTATAGTAGTAGCCAACACTCATCTTGCGAGCCTCAGGGTTCAGGATGTTAGCGCGATGGCCTTCGGAGTTCATCCATGCGTTGACGACCTCTTCAGGAGAGACGCTGCCCCATGCGGCATTCTCGCCGGTGGGGGTATCGGTGACACCGTAGTCCTTCAGGACGGTAAAGCACTTGGAGCCATCAGGACGGACGTGGGAGTTCACAACGGCGATCTCCTCGGCGCGGGTCTGTGCAGCGGCGGTCAGGTCGTCATCGCCCATTTCCAGAGCAGTCAGACCGTACTTTGCGCGCTGAGCATTGACCAGATCCAAAACTTCCTGACGGTAATTTTCAGTGTGGGAATTTTCGGGGTAAGAGAAGATCAGCACCCAGTAGTTATTGTAGACGCCGCCTTCGTAGTGGCCAACGCTCACAGTAGTAGCATCGGCGTTCAGGATACGCTCGCGGGTAAAATCGGTAGCCATCCACTGATCCATTGCGGCATCGGGGGTGGAGCAGCCGGCCATGTAGTTCTCGCCGATGGAAACATCGCTGATGCCGTTCTCTGCCAGAACGGTGAAATCGCGCTGACCGTTGGGACGAACGTAGGAGTAAGAAACTGCCAGCTCCTCGGCACGCTCCATTGCAGCAGCGTTGTGGCTGCTGTCGCCCAGAGCAACGGGAGCCAGACCGGCCTGTGCGCGCTCGTTATTGACCAGAGTCAGGAAGCTGCGCTGGTAGGCGTCTTCCTCAAAGTAAGAGTTTTCTTCTTCCACAGATGCGGTAGCAGGAACGGCAGCCTGTGCGGCGTTTGCGGTGACGGGCTTGAAGCCTGCAAAGCCAAAAACCACAGCCAGCGTCATTGCAGCTGCTGCGATATTCTTTACGGTACTCATTGCACGCTTCATAAGATTGCCTCCGGTCTGTTGCCTTATGCAGTGTGATGTTGGATGCTGCAACTCATTTGCAACTCTGTCGTATCACATCCGCAACTCTTGTGTCACAAGAGTATCACAAAACCATACAGACGTCAAGAGGTTCAGAGGCTGTTTTGAAGAAAAAATACAGATTTTTTTAAAAAATCCCGCCCTTTTATCGCAACTCAAGCGTAACAAACAGTCCGAAAACGTTACAGTTGTGTTGCGCTTCTCCCCAAAATCAGCCGAGTGCAACAGGTATCGCACACTTTTGGGGGCGTTCTGGTGCGTTCCAGTTTGCATATTATAGCATTTATATACATTTATTTGCATATCATAGCTTTGTGTACGCTTTTGTGCCGCTTTGTTCTATTCCCTTCTCCGCTCCTTTCCCATGGAAAGCAAATTGGAGCTGCTGTGCAGTGTCCGGCACAACAGCTCCATCATTAAAAAACGCAAAAAGAGGCCGCTGCACAAAAATGTGCAACGACCTCTCACAATTCAGGCTATGCTATTGAATGATGCTCAGGAACAGGCAATCACAGAGCAGCCTTTGCTGCCTCGATCTGCTTGATGAGCTCGGGCACGACCTTGAACAGGTCGCCCACGATGCCGTAGTCTGCAACACCGAAGATGGGAGCACCCTCGTTCTTGTTGACAGCGATGATGCACTCAGAATCCTGCATACCGGCGGTGTGCTGGATGGCACCGGAAATGCCCAGAGCCACATAGATCTTGGGGTGCACGGTCTTACCGGTCTGACCGACCTGATGGTCAGCGGTCATCCAGCCTGCATCGGTGACGGCACGGGAAGCACCCACGACGCCGCCGCCCAGAGCGGCTGCCAGCTGCTCTGCCAGCTCGATGCCCTTGTTGACATCCTTGCTGATACCACGGCCAACGGAGACGATGACGTCTGCGCCGATCAGATCGACCAGCTTCTCAGCAGCCTTCTCCACGCTCAGCACTTCGGTCTTGATGTCCTCAGCGGTCAGGCTGAAGGCGGGCTTGAGGATCTGGCAGGCATCAGCCTTGGCCTGATCGAAGGGAGCCTTCTTCATAACACCGGGACGCACGGTGGACATCTGGGGACGGAAGCGGGGGCAGATGATGGTAGCCATCAGATGGCCGCCGAATGCGGGACGGGTCATCTTCAGGTTGCGGTCTTCCATATCGAACTTCTGCTTGGACAGGTCGATGGTGGAGCTCTCCTTCAGGAAGTCGATGTACTTTGCAGTGTCGATATCCAGATGGGTAGCGTCGGCGGTCAGGCCGGTGTGCAGACGGGCTGCGCAGCGGGGGCCGAGGTCGCGGCCAATGTTGGTAGCGCCGATCAGCAGCACCTCAGGCTTGTACTCGTTGACCATATCGCACACGACCTTAGCGTATGCATCGGTGGTGTAATCCTTCAGCAGGGGGCTATCGCACACCAGAACCTTGTCGGCACCGTAGCCGCCCAGTTCCTTGGCAATGCCATCAACGTTGTCGCCCAGCAGCAGGCCGGTGACTTCGCAGCCCAGCTCGTCGGCCAGCTTACGGGCCTCGCTAACCAGCTCGAAGTCAGTGGACATCAGTGCGCCCTGGCGCTGCTCGCAAAAGACCCATACGCCCTTGTATTCGTTAAAATCAGCCATTGTAATCCTATGCTCCTTTCATCAGATCAGGTGCTTCTTGGCCAGGATGCCAGCCAGCTGGGCAGCAACATCGTTGCCCTGCAGCATGGTGCCTGCGCCCTTCTGCGGAGGAGTGAAGGACTTAAAGACGTTCGTCGGA
Source organism: Faecalibacterium sp. I4-1-79 (assembly GCF_023347235.1). Taxonomy (GTDB): domain Bacteria; phylum Bacillota; class Clostridia; order Oscillospirales; family Ruminococcaceae; genus Faecalibacterium; species Faecalibacterium tardum. Next base: position 1,810,947 of record NZ_CP094467.1, read on the forward strand.
GAACCCTTCAGGCCAATGGTGTCCACCTCGATCAGCGGATCGTCCTTCAGTGCGTTGTAATCAAACACTTCCATGGGCTTGTCGTAGCAGGTAAAGATGCCGTTCACGCTCATGTAGCGGGGGTCGTTCAGCTCCTTGATGCAGGTCAGCAGGCAGGGAGTCTGCACCTTGACCATCATGTAGCCGTCCTCCAGCATACGCTTCACGGTCAGGGTGTTGCCGTCCTTCTGGATGTCGGCAACGTAGGTGACCTGCGGCAGATGCAGCTTTTCAGCGATCTGGGGGCCGACCTGTGCGGTATCGCCATCGATTGCCTGACGGCCGCAGAACACAACGTCCTCGGGGCCAACGCCGATCTTGTTGACGGCAGCAGCCAGAATCTGGCTGGTTGCAAAGGTATCGGAACCGCCGAACTCACGACCGGAAACCAGAACAGCCTTATCAGCGCCGCGGGCCAGCAGCTCACGCAGCATGCCCTCTGCCGGCGGGGGACCCATGGTGACAACAACGACCTCGCAGCCGGTGGCGTCCTTCAGTTTCAGGGCAGCCTCCAGAGCGTTCAGGTCATCGGGGTTGGTGATGGTTGCCATGGATGCACGATCCAAAGTGCCATCGGGCTTGACGGACACCTTGCCGGAGGTATCAGGAACCTGCTTTACACAAACAATTGCTTTCATTGTAACTCTTGCCTCCCTTACTTCAGCAGCGCGCCGGAAATGACCATCATCTGCACTTCGCTGGTGCCCTCGTAGATCTCAGTGATCTTGGCATCACGCATCATGCGCTCGATGGGGTAGTCACGGGTGTAGCCGTAACCACCGAACAGCTGCAGGCAGCGGCGGGTCACATCGCTTGCGGTGCGGGCTGCGATCAGCTTAGCCTGTGCAGCCTCAACGCTGTAACGAACCTTTGCGCCATCCATAGCCTGCTGCTTCTTCAGGGCGGCAGCATAAACCAGATACTTAGCAGCCTCAACACGAGCCTTCATCTCAGCCAGCTCGAACTGGGTGTTCTGGAAAGCAGCAATAGCACGGCCGAACTGCTTACGCTCCTTGACGTAAGCAATGGTCTCCTCCAGAGCGCCCTCGGCAATGCCCAGAGCCTGAGAAGCGATGCCGATACGGCCGCCGTCCAGCGTAGCCATAGCCAACTGGAAGCCCTTGCCGCGCACGCCCAGCATACGATCCTTCGGGATGCGGCAATCCTCAAAGATCAGCTCGCAGGTAGAAGAACCGCGGATACCCATCTTGTCCTCTGCCTTACCAACAGAGAAGCCCGGGTCGGTGCGCTCAACGATGAATGCAGAGCAGAGCTTAGTGGGACGGCCGCGCTTGTCCAGCACGTTATCGGTAACGGCGATGACGATGAACACATCAGCAAAGCCGGCGTTGGTGATGAAGATCTTGGAGCCGTTCAGCACCCAGTAATCGCCATCTTCCTTGGCAATGGTCTGCTGGCCCTGTGCGTCAGTGCCAGCGCCCGGCTCGGTCAGGCCGAAAGCACCCAGCCACTCGCCGCTGCAGAGCTTCGGCAGGTACTTAGCCTTCTGCTCGGGGGTGCCGTTCTCGTAAATGGGAGCAGCGCACAGGCTGGTGTGAGCAGAGACGATGACACCGGTGGTGCCGCAGACCTTGCTCAGCTCCTCCACGGCCATGACGTAGGACAGCACATCGCCGCCTGCACCGCCGACCTCAGTCGGGAAATAGATGCCCATCATGCCCAGCTTGCCCATCTTTTCGACGGTCTCCTTGGGGAAGTATTCCTCTGCGTCAACCTTCTTTGCCAGAGGCTTGACTTCGTTCTCAGCAAACTCGCGGTACATTTTCTGCACCATCTGCTGCTGCTTGGACAGAGTAAAATCCATCGCTATATCCTCCTAACAGGTCTTTTTTCATTTACCGGAATAGCCCGGTGCAAACAAATTCCTCCCGACCGCTTTCCCCGCAGCCGGGAGAAATGTTTATCAGAACTTACAGCTGGTCAACAGGGGTCTTGGTGCGGTCTGCGTTGTAAACGTAGAAGCCCTTACCGGTCTTGCAGCCCAGATTGCCGCCACGCACCATCTTGCGGATCAGCGGGCAGGCACGGTACTTGCTGTCGCCGGTCTCGTTGTACAGCACGTCCATGATGGCCAGGCAGATGTCCAGACCGATGAAGTCGCCCAGTTCCAGGGGTCCCATGGGGTGGTTAGCGCCCAGCTTCATGGCAGTGTCGATGCCAGCGATATCGGAGACGCCCTCCATCTTAATGAAGGCAGCCTCGTTGATCATGGGGATCAGGATGCGGTTGACCACAAAGCCGGCAGCCTCGTTGACCTGAACGGGGCTCTTGCCGATGGCAACGGCGATCTCCTTGATCTTCTCAACGGTCTCAGCGGGGGTGTTGCAGCCGGCGATGACCTCGATCAGCTTCATGCGGTCTGCGGGGTTGAAGAAGTGCATACCGATCAGGGGACGGGTCAGGCCCTTGCCGATCTCGGTGATGGACAGAGAAGAAGTGTTGGAAGCGAAGACGCACTCGGGCTTGCAGATCTTGTCCAGCTCGCCAAAGGTGGTCTGCTTGACCTTCATATCCTCGAAAGCAGCCTCAACGACCAGATCGCAGTCTGCGCACAGATCTTCCTTCAGGCCCGGGGTGATGGCTGCAACGATCGCGTCAACCTTCTCCTGAGTCATCTTTCCCTTAGCGACCAGCTTCTCGTAGCCCTTCTTGATCTTTGCCAGACCATTCTCGGCCCACTCCTGCTTGATGTCGCACAGAGCAACGGTGTTGCCCTCAACCTGTGCAAATGCCTTTGCGATGCCCTGACCCATAGTGCCAGCGCCGATAACACCGATCTTCATAGGAAATCTCTCCTTTAATATCAAAAATTATGTAATGGATTAGTTGTTGGTGAACACTGCCTTGGGCTTCGGTTTCTCACGGGACAGGAAGCAGGCCATGCCCTCCTTCTGGTCGTGGGTCTCGAAGCAATCGCCGAACAGCTTCTCCTCGACCTCAACAGCCTTCTCGATGGGCAGGCTGATGCCGTCGTTCATTGCCTTCTTGCAGTTGCGCACAGCAATGGGAGCGTTCTTTGCGATCTTGCCGGCCAGCTTCAGGACATTCTCCATCAGCTCAGCCTGCGGATACACGGCGTTGACCAGACCGATGCGGTAAGCCTCGTCAGCCTTGATGTTCAGAGCAGAGTAGACCAGCTGCTTTGCCATGCCCATACCAACCAGACGAGCCAGACGCTGGGTGCCGCCGAAGCCCGGGGTGATGCCCAGACCGACTTCCGGCTGACCGAACACAGCGTTGTCAGAGCAGATGCGGAAATCGCAGCTCATAGCCAGCTCGTTGCCGCCGCCCAGTGCAAAGCCGTTGACGGCTGCGATGACGGGGATGGGGAAATGCTCGATCATCAGGAACACATCATTGCCCAGCTTGCCGAAGGCCTCGCCTTCTGCCTTGGTCATAGTGCTCATAGAACCGATATCAGCACCGGCAACAAAGCTCTTGTCGCCTTCGCCGGTCAGAACGATGCAGCGGACAGTCTCCTGATCGACTGCCTCAAAAGCAGCCTTCAGGTCAGCCAGAACCTCGGGGTTCAGGGCGTTCAGTGCCTTGGGACGGTCGATGGTAATGATCTCAACAGCGCCCTGCACCTCGGTTTTTACAAATGCCATTGTGAAAACCTCCATTTCATACAGTTCAGTTTTTTTCAAAACAGCCCCCGGAACGCGGGAGGGCTCTCCGGTTCCCTCCGGCGCTCCGGGTCTGTGGTTCAATCAGGATTCAGAGAAAAAGTGCTTAGTCCATCTCAACGATGGTAGCGCAGCCCATGCCGCCGCCGATGCACAGGGTAGCCAGACCCTTGTGAGCACCACGGTGCTTCATAGCGTACAGCAGGGTGACCAGGATACGAGCACCGGAAGCGCCGACCGGGTGACCCAGAGCGATTGCGCCGCCGTTGACGTTCAGCTTGTCCTTATCAAAGCCCAGAGCCTCGCCGACAGCGATGGACTGTGCTGCGAATGCCTCGTTGGCCTCGACCAGATCCATATCGGCAACGGTCATGCCGGTCTTGGCCATGACCTTCTTGGTAGCAGCGATGGGGCCCAGACCCATGACCTCGGGCTCAACGCCTGCCAGAGCACCGGCGACCCAGGTTGCCAGAGGCTTCACGCCCAGCTCCTTAGCCTTCTCCTCGCTCATGACGACCAGAGCAGCAGCGCCGTCGTTGATGGCGGAAGAGTTACCAGCGGTGACGATGCCGTCTTTGGTGAAGGCGGGCTTCAGCTTTGCCAGAACCTCGGGAGCGCTCAGACGGGGGCCCTCATCGGTATCGAACACGGTGTCGCCCTTCTTGCCCTTGATGACAACAGGAACGATCTCGTCCTTGAAGGCGCCGTCCTTGATGGCCTTGTCAGCCTTCAGCTGGCTGTTGTATGAGAACTCGTCCAGCATCTCGCGGGTGATGGGGCTGTAGCCGTACTTCTTCTGGTAGGTCTCGTTGGTGCAGACGTTCTCAGCGGTCATGCCCATGTGCTTGTTGAAGCCGCAGGCATCCCACAGTGCATCGTTGACCATGGTATCCACGATCTCGCTCTTGCCCATGGGAGCACCCATGCGGTAGCCATAGCGAGCCTTCTGCAGTGCGAAGGGAGCCATATCCATGTTCTCCATGCCGCCTGCAACAACGATATCAGCATCGCCTGCCTCGATCATCTGAGCAGCCATGTTCACGCAGTTCAGACCGGAGCCGCAGACCACGTTGACGGTGACGGCGGGAGTCTCGATGGGCAGGCCAGCCTTCAGGGCAGCCTGACGAGCGACGTTCTGGCCCAGACCAGCCTGAATGACGCAGCCCATGTAAACATGATCGACCTGCTCGGGCTTGACGTTTGCACGGTTCAGAGCCTCCTTGATGACGATGGAGCCCAGCTCAGTAGCGGGAACGTTGGCCAGAGTGCCACCGAACTTGCCGATAGCGGTGCGGCATGCAGATGCGATAACGATCTTTTTCATGTGAATAGCCTCCTGAATTGTGTATGTGTGTTACTTATCGGTTACCCATTTATCAAAACGCCCTGCGGCATTTTTGCGGTATCAGGTCTCTTCCCTCTTCCGGAGCTGTGCGTATTTTTCGTTGACGGCCTTTTCCACATTGGGTGTGACGAACTTGCTGATGTCACTGCCGTAATATGCTGCTTCCTTTACGATGGTGGAGGAAAGATAACTCCACTTGATGCTGGTGGCAAGAAACATGGTCTCGATGCCGGGCATCAGTGCGTGGTTGGTCTGCGCGAGCTGAATCTCGTTTTCAAAGTCCGTTACCGCCCGCAGCCCGCGCACCATCACGGATGCGTGACGCTTTTTTGCGAACTCCACGGTCAGGCCGTCGAAGCCTTCCACGGTCACGTTGGGGATGTTCTTGCAGCATTCCTGCAGCATAGCCACCCGTTCCTCCACTGTGAACAGCGGATGCTTGGCGCTGTTGATCAGCACCGCCACGATGAGGTGGTCGTTGATCTTTGCTGCGCGCTTGATGATATCAAGGTGTCCCTTGGTGACCGGATCGAACGACCCGGGATAAACTGCTGTTGCCATCGGTCAGTGTCCTCCTTGTGCGCTGTAATTACTAAGCGCGATGTGGTTCTGCCATGATAGCACTTTCCAGCCTTGGGTGCAACCTGTAACTGCTGCGGTGCGTTTTATCGTTAAATTTTAAACGAATCATTCCGCACTGCTCCGCAGTTGCTTCCCACGCTATTAGTAAAGCACATCGTCAAAATTTTATCAAGTCTTTTTCTCAACTTTTTTGTTTTTTGCGTACCAAACAATCCCCACATAAAGCCAAGAAAACTGTTCATTATGCTATACTGGCTGTTTTTTGGCCAAAACTATTGATTCTACACTTTGTTAATGTTATAACTAAGTTGAACTGTTCTGCGCAGAGCGGAGCACACACTGCTGCCTTGTTTATAAGGTTACCATACAGATGTGGCAAAACGGTGTGCATTCCGCAAAACAGGCGTAAAACAGCTGCATAATTTGTCCGCACAGAATTGTTTACAATTCTTTTATGTATTTTAAGAGAGGATGGTTTATAATGGATTACAAGGAACTGTACGCACAGAAGCTTATGACTGCTGCGCAGGCTGCCGCTCTGGTCAAAAGCGGCGACTGGGTGGACTACGGCTGGGCTGTGAACACCCCTGTGGCCGTGGACGCCGAGCTGGCAAAGCGTCTGCCGGAACTGGAAGGGGTCAACTTCCGGGGCGGCATCCTGATGTGGGTGCCGGAGATCTTCCAGATCGACGACCCCGCTGCCCACATGACCTGGAACAGCTGGCACATGGGCGGCATTGAGCGCAAGGCCATTGCGCAGGGTTTCGCCTTCTACTCCCCCATCCGCTACTCTGAGCTGCCCCGCTACTACCGCGAGAGCAGCGACCCCGTGGATGTGGCAGTATTTCAGGTGACCCCCATGGACGAGCACGGCTACTTCAACTTCGGTCCCAGCGCTTCGCATCTGGGTGCTGTGTGCGAAAAGGCCAAGAAGATCATCGTAGAGGTCAACACCAATATGCCGCGCTGCCTTGGCGGCATGGAGAACTGCGTACACGTTTCTCAGGTAAGCGGCATTGTGGAGGGCGCAAATCCCCCCATCGGCCAGATGGCAGCTGCCGGTGCCGCTACCGAGGTTGACCTGAAGGTAGCCAACCTCATTGTGCCGCAGATTCCCAACGGTGCCTGCCTGCAGCTGGGCATCGGCGGTATGCCCAACGCCATCGGCGGGCTGATCGCACAGAGCGATCTGAAGGATCTGGGCGTGCACACCGAAATGTATGTGGATGCCTTTGTGGATATTGCCAAAGCCGGCAAGATCAACGGCAGCCGCAAGCAGTTGGACAAGGGCCGTCAGGTCTACGCCTTTGGTGCCGGCACCCAGAAGATGTACGATTACCTGAACGATAACCCGGAGTGTATGTCTGCCCCGGTGGACTACACCAACGACATCCGCAGCATTTCCGCACTGGACAACTTTATTTCCATCAACAATGCCGTGGATATCGACCTGTATGGTCAGGTGAACGCCGAGAGCGCCGGTGTGAAGCACATTTCCGGCGCAGGCGGTCAGCTGGACTTCGTGCTGGGCGCATACCTTTCCAAGGGTGGCAAGAGCTTTATCTGCCTGTCCTCCACCTTCTTTAATAAAAAGACCGGCCAGCTGGAAAGCCGCATCCGTCCCACGCTGGAGAATGGCAGCATCGTTACCGACACCCGCGCCAACGTGCACTATCTGTGCACCGAGTATGGTTGCGTGAACCTGAAGGGCCTGACCTCTTGGGAAAAGGCCGAGGCTCTGATCAGCGTGGCACACCCGGACTTCCGCGAGGAGCTGATCCGCGAGGCTGAAAAGCTGCACATCTGGCGCAGAAGCAACAAAATTTAATAAGCGCTGTGGGTATTCCCGCTGCCCGCAGCAGGAATGGAGTTTGTCATGATGGACAAAAAGCCGCACATCAAACCGTATCTCTATGGGATGCTCGCAGGGTTTGGTGCCATTGCACTGAGCATCATCTTCTTTTTCCTTATTTACCGCTTTGACGGCTTCGGCTCAGCTATCTCTACCCTGACCGGCATCCTGATGCCCTTTATCTACGGTGCCGTCATTGCCTATCTGCTTAAGCCGGTGTGCAACAGCATCGAAGGCTTTCTGCGCCGGTTCATCCCGGAAAAGATGAACGGTCTGATCAACGCGCTGTCCGTGGCGCTTACCATCCTGTTCGGGCTTTTGCTGGTGTATGCACTGGTCATGATGATCGTGCCGCAGCTCATTACCAGCGTGACTACCCTGTACTACACCGCGCAGGCCAACATTACAAAGTTCATGAACTGGGCAAACCATCTGGAGTTTATTGAAAAGAACGAACAGATCACGGAGCTGCTCAATTCAGCCTACGCTGCTCTGAACACCAATCTGGACACATGGAACACATGGCTCAAGAACACCCTGCTGCCCTCCATGCAGAACATCCTGAGCGGCGCAGCCATTGGTGTGCTGAACGTGGTGACGGTGGCCAAAAACCTGATCATCGGCATCATCGTGGCAGTGTATATGCTGGCCAGCCGCAAGCGGTTCGTGCAGCAGGGCAAGCTGGTGCTGCACAGCATCGTCCGCCCCCGCTGGGCGCAGCTGATCACCGAGGAAGTGAAGTACGCGGACAAAATGTTCGGCGGTTTCATCAACGGCAAGATCATGGACTCTGCCATCATCGGCGTGCTGTGTTATATCGGCTGCCTGATCTTCAAGTTCCCCAGTGCGCTGCTGGTGTCGGTGATCATCGGTGTGACCAACGTGATTCCCTTCTTCGGCCCCTTCATCGGTGCTATCCCCGCCACGCTGCTCATCCTCATCCAGAGCCCCATCAAGGCGCTGTGGTTCGTGCTGTTCGTGCTGGTTTTGCAACAGCTGGACGGCAACATCATCGGGCCCAAAATTCTGGGCAACACCACCGGCCTTTCCAGCTTCTGGGTACTGTTCGCCATTCTGCTGTTTGGTGGCCTGTGGGGCTTTGTGGGCATGATCGTGGGTGTGCCGCTGTTCGCCGTCATCTATGATGTCATCAAAAAGCTGGTCATCCACGGCTTGCAGCGCAATCAGGAGCTGACCCTGCTGAACAGCTATCACGACCAGTTCGGCGACCCCGCAGACGATGCAACTGCACAGCCCGCTGCACCGCAGTCTGCTGAAAACCAGTAAACCTTCCCTGCCCCGCATCAGAGCACTTCCGATGCGGGGCATTTTTTAGCCATGCCGTATCATAAGAACGTATATAAAGGAGAACGATTTAATGGGTATTAAAATGATGTTATTGGGTATCGCTGTTATTCTGGCTGGGATTGCCTTATCTATAAGTAATATTTTTGCTTTTGTTGGTGGAGCCGCAGGTCTTTTAATCACAATTGCTGGTATGTTTATACAGAACAAAAACACAACCGAGAAATAATTCACGGAGGTACGGCAAATGACTTACACAATCGCGATCATTTCTACTTTAGCGGCATGGTTCGTTGGCCTGTTTGCAGACGTAAATATTGATTTTGGAGACCCACAAGGATTTTTAGCTCTCAGAGTGCTGTTTCCTGTTTTAGCTATGGGAATTTGTATTCTAAAGGCAATTAAAGAACGCGATAAGAAATAAATAGCCGCCAACATGCACAGCAAAACCCCCGCCTTATGTTCCGGGCAGGAACACAGGGCGGGGGTCGTTTTATTGTTTTAAATCAGGCTTCGGTTCAGTCCTGCGGCTGAGAGGGCTTCCAGTCCTTATAGTTTTCGTACCGGCTCTCGCGGACCTTGTGGTGAGACCAGATCTCGTCAGCGGTGGGCTGCCAATCGGCGGCGTAAGCCTTGCACTTCTCGCACAGGTGCTCGACGCTTTCCGGGGACTGCAGGTCGGTGCTGTGGGCACCGGTCTCGTGCACCATCTTTTCCAGCAGCTCGGGGTTTTCCAGCATCGGGCAGGGACGCAGATGGTTCTTATTGAAGGGCTGGCCGTTGTGGTAAGCCATGAACAGCGGGCTGTGCAGAATTTCCAGAATAGACTGGTCGTGGATATTGGCGTTGGAGTAGTGGATGAACACGCAGGGCTCGGCGTCACCGGCAGAGTTGATGTGGAAGTAGTTGCGACCGCCGGCGATGCAGCCGCCCACGAACTCGCCGTCGTTCTGGAAGTCCATGGGGTAGAACGGGATATCGCACTCGGAAGAGCGCAGATAGCGGATACGGTCGATCATATACTTGCGCTGTTCCGGGGTGGGCATCAGCTCCGGGGCGGCCTCGTTGCCCACAGGCATATAGTGGAAGTAGAAGCCGAAGTGTGCACCCTTCTCGCACAGGAACCGCATGAACGCGTCGTTGGTGACAGCGTCGATGTTCTGGCGGGTGTAGCAGATGGAGGTGCCGAAGAGGATGCCGTACTTCTTGAGCAGATCCATGGCGTGCATCACAGCGGCATAGTGGCCTTCGCCACGGCGGGCATCGTTGGTCTCCGGGGTGCCCTCGATGGACAGCATAAAGGCGATATTGCCCAGACGCTGCACTTCTTCACAGAAGGGCTCGTCGATGAGGGTGGAGTTGGTGTAGATGGCAAACTGCACATCGTTGTGCTTTTCGGCCAGCTTGAGCACATCCTTCTTGCGCACCAGCGGCTCGCCGCCGGTCAGCATATACAGGTACACGCCCAGTTCCTTGCCCTGCGTGACGATCTTGTCCATATCCTCAAAGCTGAGGTTGTTCTTGTTGCCGTACTCGCCTGCCCAGCAGCCCACGCAGTGCATATTGCAGGCAGAGGTGGGGTCGAACAAAATCAGCCAAGGGATGTTGCACTGGTATTTGACGCGGTTCTCGCGGATCATCTTAGTGCCGCGGAAGAAGGCTTCGTAGCCCAGATTCAGCGCAGTGGTGCGCGCCACGTGGGGGTCGGTCTGATCCAGCACGCAGTTGATGAGCTTCGTCCACTTGCTGTTAGGGTCGGTCAGCACCTTTTTGGCGTTCTCGTAGGTCTCGTCGCTGAAGCCGCTGCCGTAGAACTGCTTTGCAGCATCTACCAGCTGGCACATTGTTTTTTCACGGTCTTGCTCGGCGCGAGAAAGCGCCACGTCCACTATTTTACCAAGCGCAGCACGCTGCATCTTGTGAGTCAGATTATCAAGAGATGTATTCATAGCTTTTTCCTCCCGAAATAATTCCTTTGGAAATTCTTATTTTGCCTGACCACATCCTACCACTTTGCGTGTTTTTGTGCCATAAACAGAAAATACGCCGTGATAGAAAACCCATCACGGCGTATCCTTTGATAAAATTTTATTGAAGCCGCACAGCCACAAAGCACATCATTCCTCTATTTTCAAGCTGCCGCTGCTCAGGCGGCACAGTGCACGGCGGAAATCCCCGTGGATCATGGTGCTCACGCGCTCCACCATCTGCTTGGGGTCGCCTTTCATATCCCGGCGGGTCCATTCCAGCGTCATACCCACCAGTGCATACTTGTAAAAATCGACAACAAACTGCTTATCTGCATCCTGCACGGTGATATCGTGGCATTCACGGTCTGCAAAATCCTTCAGGATGGTGTCCAGCAATCTATAAAGGTACTGCTCCACCTGTTCCCTGCCCACCGAGCGGTAAACGTTGAGCACAAGGGTCTTGTTGTCCTGCAGCTGGTGTAGGACGTCCAGATAGGCTTCGCTCCATGTACCAAAGCCCCGGCGGCCTTCCATCGCCTTTGCGGCATCCTCCGCTAAGATCCAGTCCACCAGATCGTAAATGTCCTTGAAATGGTAATAAAAGGTCATGCGGTTGACCCCGCAATCCTCGGTGATATCGTTGATCGTGATCTTGTTCAGGGGCTTTTCCAGCAGCAGCTTCTTCAAAGATGCCTCCAGTGCCCGTTTTGTCGTTTGTGACACAAAAACCCATCCTTTCCCGGCAGACTCCTCTGCCGTTTCCGTGAAATATACCCCATAATTTATTTTACCGCAAAATACGACCTTATTTCAAGTAAAGATTTTACCTTTTTATGAAATTTGTGTGTGCGCTGCCCGCCGCGAAGGTGCTGTTTTTACATTATATCCGCCCAAAATAAGACAAAAGTCTTGATTTTCTCCCAGCGGTTGCTTAGAATGAATAAGAAGCAGAATTTTATGCAGTGCATACCTGCCGAGGGAGGGTTATTATTATGATGAAAACCATTGGGTTTTTAGGCTGTGGAAACATGGGCGGTGCTATTGCACGCGCTGTGTGCAAGGCTACCGAGCCTGAGAATGTATTTCTGGCTAACCGCACGGCGGCCAAGGCCGAAACACTTGCCGCAGAGCTAGGCTGTCAGACGGCTACCAACGCCGAGGTGGCCGGTGACTGCGACCTGATCTTTTTGGCGGTGAAACCCCAGATGATGGAGGCCATGCTGGAGCCGCTGCGGTTCATCCTTGCCGAGCGCACTAAGCGGTTCGTGCTGTGCACCATGGCCGCCGGCCTGCCGGTGGCACGCATTCAGGAGATGGCGGGCGGCGACTACCCTGTCATCCGCATCATGCCCAACACCCCGGCATCGGTGGGCGAAGGCATGATCCAATATTGCTCTGCCAACGTGACCGCCGAGGAGGAGGCCGCATTCTGTCAGCTGATGGCTCCCGCCGGGCGTCTGGACGCCGTAGCCGAGGGCATGATCGATGCCGCAAGCTGCGTTTCCGGCTGCGGCCCGGCATGGGTGTACCAGTTTATTGAAGCGCTGGCCGATGGCGGCGTGGCCTGCGGCCTGCCCCGGGCAAAGGCACAGGAGTACGCCGCACAGATGGTGCTGGGCAGCGCAAAGCTGGTGCTGGAAAGCGGCAAGCACCCCGGTGCGCTGAAGGACGCTGTGTGCAGCCCCGGCGGCAGCACCATTCAGGGCGTGCGGGTATTGGAAGAACATGGGCTGCGCGGTGCGGTGATGGATGCCGTGCTGGCCGCTTACGACAAAACAAAGGAAATGGGAAAGGGTTAAAGGAATCATGCGCATCGTTGTGAAAGTAGGCACCTCCACATTGGCATACCCCACCGGGCGGCTGAACATCCGCCATGCAGAGGAACTGGTCAAGGTATTGAGCGATTTAAAGAACGAAGGACACGAGGTCATTCTGGTGTCCTCCGGCGCTATTGGCATGGGCGTAGGCAAGCTTTCACTGCCCGCACGCCCCAAGGATACCACCACCAAGCAGGCCTGCGCCGCCGTGGGGCAGTGCGAGCTGATGTACACCTACGACCGGCTGTTCAGTGCCTACGATCACACGGTAGCGCAGATTCTGCTTACCGGCGTGGACGTGGAGCACACCGAGCGCCGGGTGAACATCCAGAACACGCTGACCCGCCTGCTGGAGCTGGGTGCACTGCCCATCATCAATGAAAACGACAGCGTTGCCACTGATGAGATCACCTCCATTGGCGACAATGACACGCTGGCTGCTATTGTGGCCTGCTGCTGCAAGGCCGATTTGCTGGTGCTGCTGAGCGACATTGACGGCCTGTACACTGCCAACCCCCACACCCACCCGGATGCGGCGCTCATCCCACTGGTGGAGGAGATCACCCCGGAGGTGATGGCACTGGCAGACGGTGCCGGCTCGGCACTGGGCACCGGCGGCATGGCCACCAAACTGCGGGCTGCCCGCATGGTGACCGGCAGCGGCGCGGATATGGTGATTGCCAACGGCGCACACCCGGAGCTGCTGTATGATATCGCTGCGGGCAAGCCCATCGGCACCCGCTTTGCCGGGCATAAGCAGCCCGCACTGTCCACACAGGAGGTTTGAGCTATGACCACACAGGAGATTCTGGAAGCCGCCCGCGGGGCAAAGGCTGCGTTGGCACTGGCTGACGGCGCTGCCCGCGCACAGGCACTACACAGTATGGCTGCGCAGCTGTGCAGCCCGGCAAGCATGACTGCCATCCTTTCCGCCAACGCCGACGATATGGCCGCCGCAAAGGGACATATCAGCGAGGTGATGCTGGATCGTCTTGCCCTGACCGAGGAGCGTATCCGCGCCATGGCAAAGGGCATTGAAGAGGTTGCCGCCCTGCCCGACCCGGTGGGCCGGGTGCTGAAGCGTGTAGAGCGCCCCAACGGGCTGGTGATCGAAAAGACCGCCGTGCCCATGGGTGTGATCGCCATCATCTACGAGAGCCGCCCCAACGTGACCAGCGATGCCGCCGCCCTTGCCATCAAGAGCGGCAACGCCTGCATCCTGCGCTGCGGCAAGGAGGCATGGCGCAGCGCCAATGCCATTGTGCAGGCACTGCGCCATGGGCTGCGGGAGAACGGCCTGCCGGAAAATGCGGTCTGCCTGATCGAGGACACCACTCACGCCTCTGCCAACGCCCTGATGACCGCCGTGGGCTATGTGGATCTGCTGATCCCCCGGGGCGGCGCAGGGCTGATCCGCGCCTGCGTGGAGAACGCCAAGGTGCCCTGCATCCAGACCGGTACCGGCATCTGCCACATTTTTGTGGACGATACCGCCGATCAGGCCAAGGCGCTGGATATTATTGAAAACGCCAAGGCCAGCCGCCCCAGCGTGTGCAACGCCGAGGAAGTGTGCCTTGTGCACTCTGCCATTGCGCAGGAGTTTCTGCCTAAGCTCGCACAGCGTCTTGGCCCCGACCGCGTGGCTGCGGGCAAGCTGCCGGTAGAACTGCGGCTGGACGCACGCGCCGCCGCCATCATTCCCGGCACACCTGCCGGTCCTGCGGACTTTGACACCGAGTTTCTGGACTATATCCTTGCCGTCAAGGTAGTGGACAGCGTAGACGAAGCCATTGCCCACATCGCACAGCACTCCACCGGTCACAGCGAGGCCATCCTGACCCGGACGCAGGCAGACGCCGACCGGTTCACCGCTGCGGTGGACAGCGCCGCTGTGTATGTGAACTGCTCCACCCGCTTTACGGACGGCGGCGAGTTTGGTCTGGGCTGCGAGATGGGTATTTCTACCCAGAAGCTGCACGCCCGGGGTCCCATGGGGCTGGAGGAGCTTTGCAGCTACAAGTACATCATCCACGGTGACGGGCAGATCCGGTGATCTCCCCTGCCCTACCATCGCTTTTGAATCGTTTCTTATAAAACGAAAGGCTTCAGAAATGTCTGCGGGCATTCCTGAGGCCTTTTTTCATAGGAAGAGCCTAGAGACAGGCGAAATCTGCAATTTTGCGTTTTATAAGCAAATATTTTTATGCAGAAGAACTGCCGCTCTCATGCTGCACCGCAAGCTTTTGATAGCTGAAAAAAATTTCCTGTACAGGCCGATGCAAGCTGCTTTGGCCTGTATTTTTGTTTTATCGGGATGGACTGTATTTCGATTCAAGTGAGAAAAGTGAAAAATATTTCACTTTTCCTAGAAAATGGATTCTCTTGGATGGTGGTATGTATCCAAGAATTCGCCGTTTCTCACAATGTAAAAGTAGTACTTTTATGTTTTTATAGGTTAAAAAAGCAAAATTTTCTCTTGACAGAGCGTTTTCTATGCGGTAAAACTATATTGTAAGATTTGATATCGATTTCATCTCCGTTTCACAGGATTTCAAAATTCGTACATCATAACTGGTACATTGTAAAAATAAGTAAAGGAGAGAGCATCTTATGACGATCGCAATTCTTGCCCACGATTCCCGCAAAGAACTGGCCCTGCAATTCTGTACCGCTTACAGTGCCATCCTTTCCCGCAATAATGTTATCGCCACCGGTACCACCGGCCGGATGCTTGCGCAGACCACCGGTCTGCCGGTGCACTGCTACCTCTCCGGTAAACTGGGCGGTGTGCAGCAGATCACTTCCCGCGTTGCCTGCGATGAAGTGGATCTGGTGCTGTTCTTCCGCGACCCGCTGAAGGCCGATGCCGCCAGCCTGACCGAGCAGAATCTGCTGCGCCTGTGCGATATGCACAGCGTACCCATTGCTACCAACATTGCTACCGCAGAGGTGCTGCTGCGTGGTCTGGATCAGGGAGATCTGGACTACCGCGAGGGGATGCACCCGGCCTTGATCGAGCCGATCCCCGTGGTGCAGGCTCGTGCCGTGTAAGCGTTTAATTTTGTGTGTTACTTTGTGTATAGAGGGAAAAAAGGAGCTATCGCAGCGTGTTGTGCGATAGCTCCTTTTTGTTTGCGTGTTATTTGCCCGCCGGGCAAACATTACTCCTTAAAATATGCTTTCTGGATAGCCAGCAGCACACCGGCGCGGCTGGCGGCAAAGTTCAAGCCGCCCTGCAGATAACAGGTGTAGGGGGCGCGCAGAGGGCCGTCGCAGGAAAGCTCGATGGTGCTGCCCTGCGTAAAGCTGCCGCTGGCCATGACTACCTCGTCGGTATAGCCCGGCTCCGGACTGGGTTCCGGGGCGGCGTAGCTGTCCACCGGGCTGGCGGCCTGAATGCCCTGACAGAACCCAATGAGCGCCTCTGCCGTGCCGGCATCAAAGCAGGTAACGATATCGTTGTGATCCTCGCAGTAACGAGGAATGGGCTTTTTGCCCAGCAGCTCCAGCATACACTGGGCGTAGATAGCGGTCTTGATGGCCTCGCACACCACGCCGGGAGCGTAATAGAAGCCCAGATACATATCCCGGGGGGTCTCCAGCGTGCAGCCCAGCTCCTTGCCAAGGCCGGGGGCGTTCAGGCGGTAAGCGCACAGTTCCACCAGATCCTTGCGGCCCACGATGTAGCCGCCGGTGGGAGCAATGCCGCCGCCGGGGTTTTTGATCAGGCTGCCCACTGCGATATCCGCGCCCACCTGACAGGGCTCCTGCGTCTGGGTGAACTCGCCGTAGCAGTTATCCACAAAGATGATGATCTCCGGGTTTGCGGCGCGGGCGGTATCCGCAATTTTGCGGATGGTGTCCAGATCAAAGGCATTTCGCTGTAAATAGCCGCGGCTGCGCTGGATATGGCACACCTTTGCGCCGGGGGCTTTCTGGGCGATCAGGTCGTAATCCGGGGTGAAGTCGGCCTTGAGGGGGGCTTCGTCATAGTTTACGCCGTAGTCCATCAGGGTGCCGGTACCCTTGCCCTTGCCGTCCAGACCGATGACGCCCTCCAGTGTATCATAGGGGCGGCCGGTAGCGGCCAGCAGGGTGTCCCCTGCCCGCAGCAGACCGAACAGCGCCACCGCCAGCGTGTGGGTGCCGCTCTGGAACTGGCTGCGCACCAGCGCATCCTCTGCGCCCATGACCTGTGCAAAGATCTGCTCCAGCTTGGCGCGGCCGGTATCCCACAGGCCGTAGCCGGTGGTGCCCAGCATATCGGTGGAGGACATCTGGGTATCGGCAAAGGCCTTGAGCATCTTCAGCTGGTTGAAATCCCGGATCTCCTCCATCTGGCGGAAGTAGGGCTGGCACAGCTCCATGGCCTTTTCGTCCAGCGCCAGCACCTCGGGCTTATAATCAAAAAAGTGGTTCAGAATCGACATTATAACGTGATAGTTCCTTCCTGTTATTATTGGCTATTTTGCGCAAAAACTTTATTATTTCTCGGGCACATAGCTGGCGTACTCGCCCTGCTTTGCAAAGCCGAGGCGAGTGTAAAACCGCACCCGCTCCGGCGCGCAGAGGAACACCGGGCGCAGACCCTCGGCGGCAAGGCTGTTTGCCATTTCCACAATGAGCCGCCCGCCGATGCCCTTGCCCCGCAGCGGCTCTGCGGTCTGCCCGCAGGCCATGTAGGCTTGCCCGTTGCACAGGGCATAAGCGCCCA
Source organism: Faecalibacterium sp. I4-1-79 (assembly GCF_023347235.1). Classification (GTDB taxonomy): domain Bacteria; phylum Bacillota; class Clostridia; order Oscillospirales; family Ruminococcaceae; genus Faecalibacterium; species Faecalibacterium tardum. The sequence goes on from NZ_CP094467.1 coordinate 1,828,218, forward strand.
CGGTGCAAACGACTGTACTCCCCTGCTCCAGCGTCCATGCCACTGCCCTGTCCCGGGTGCGCTTGGTGCACAGCTCTGAGTAAAAGTCTGCCTGCCGGGCGGAGTATGCGGGGTAAAGCGCCGCTGCCACCCGGGCGGCGGGTGCTTCCCGGCAGAGGGTCAGCTGCGTCCACAAAGCCTCGTCCACGGCGGGCAGGGGCAGCGGCTTACCCTGCGGCAAACCGAACACGGTCAGCGTTTCCGCCTTGTGCCAGCCGTCCGGCGGCGGGCAAACGGATTCGTCCAAAATGGCGCTCTCGCACCCGCAGAAGGACAGAAACCCGGCCAGTTCTGCGGGGTTTGCGTGCCCGGCCAGCCACGCTGTACTGCCAGAAAGTTCCAGTGCCAGCGTGGGGCCCGCGTAGAACCGCCACGGCTGACTTTTGCGAAAAAGCGCACAGTCCAGCGGCAGCAGAGCGTCCAGCACCGGCAGACCCCGGCAGGCATTCGCGAACCGGGTACGGCGCTTTGCATCCTTTACCTGTGCAATCACTTGAGCGCGTTGACGATTTTTTTGAACTCGCGGCCGCGCACCTCAAAGTTGGGGTACAGGTCAAAAGAAGCACTTGCCGGGGACAGGATGATGATATCGCCGGGCTTTGCGGCGGCACGTGCCAGTTCTACGGCGTGCTGCATATTGTCTGCGTGCTGAATGGGCAGAGCGGCTTCGTCAAAGCCGGAGCACTCCCGTACAGCCTGCTCGATGCGGGGGCCAGTCGCGCCCATCAGCACCAGATTTTTGACGTGGGCGATGATCTCCGGTGCCAGCGGCTCGTAGGGGATGTGCTTATCGTAGCCGCCCGCGATGAGGATGACCTTCCGGTCAAAGCTGCGCAGACCGGCAATGGTGCGGGTGGGGCTGGTGCCGATGGAATCGTTATAGTACAGCACGCCGTCCAGAGTACGCACCGGCTCAATGCGGTGCTCCACGCCGGTGAAGGTGCTGCCCACCTGACGGATAGCTTCTACGGGCACCTCGCCCCACACGGCAGCGGCAGCAGCCAGCAGGTTCTCGATGTTGTGCAGGCCGCGCAGCTTGACATCCTTCTGGGCAAGGAAGGGGGTCACAACGCCATCCTCGGCCATGCAGAGCATGCCGTCCTCCTTGCGCAGGAAAGCACCGTTGTCGGTATCGTGCAGGCGGGTGAACCACACCTGCTTGCCCTTGCAGTCTGCCTGCATGGAGCGGCTGATCTCGTTCTCATAGCCCAGCACGGCGCGGCAAGGCTGCTTCTGGTACAGCAGGATATTGCGCTTGGCATCAATGTATTCCTGCATATCCTTGTGGTGATCCAGATGGTTCGGGGTCACGTTGGTGACCACGGCGATGTTGGGGCTGGCGTGCATACTGATCAGCTGGAAGCTGGAAAGTTCCACCACAGCTACATCCTCCGGGGACACCTCCGGCAGCATGGGCAGCAGGGCTGCGCCGATGTTGCCGCCCAGATGCACCTTGCGGCCTGCGGCCTCGTAGAACTTGGAGATAAGGGTTGTGGTGGTGGTCTTGCCGTCCGAGCCAGTCACGGCCACGATCTCGCAGGGGCAGAAATCGAAGAACAGTTCCACCTCACTGGTGACCATAGTGCCGGCGGCCATGGCATCCTGCAGGGGCTTTTCAAAATAACCCACAAAGCCCGGTGTGCGCATGATGATATCCTGTCCCTTGAAGCCATCCAGATAGTTTTCGCCAAGGCTCAGGTCGATGCCCAGCTCCCGGATTGTGGCGGCGTAATCGCCAAAGTCCTCCACGCTCTTTTTCTGGTCGCACAGGGTCACATGAGCGCCCAGCTCCACAAACTCCTTAATAAGGGTCTTGTGGCTGACGCCCGCGCCGATAAAGGCGACCTTTTTGCCCTGAATAAGCTGGGCAAGCTTCTGCTGATCTTTCTGCATAAAAACAGTTCCTCCTCTAATAGGATCATGGTATAACACCGCGCCGCACGGGCAGCGCGGGGATCACTTTGCTGTACCATTATAGTCCATTTGCGCGCAATTGGCAACGGAAAACCGCACAGTCTGCTTCAAAAAGCCCGGTAAATTCACAAAAAGGCAATTGTTTTTTCTGCTACTTTCTGCTACACTTGTCGTTGCAGAGCGTTTTTTGCCGTTTCTGCGCGAAGATGAACGGAATGAGGTTATTCTTTTTGAAACGATGGTTACGTTTTACCGCAGCGGTGCTGGCTGCTGCGTTTCTTTTTGCCCTGACCGGCTGTGGCAGCTCCACAAACTCTGCCAGCTTTACATGGTTCGTGGACAGCATCCCCGCAAATCTGGACCCGCAGGTGGCTTCCGGTGCGTCGGATGTCATCGCCTGTGAGAACCTGTACGGCACGCTGGTGCGCAAGAATCCAGACGGCGAACTTGTGCCGGGCCTCTGCGAGAAGTGGACGGTCTCCCCGGACGGGCTGACCTACACCTTTACCCTGAAGGACGGCTTGACCTATGCAGCCGCCAAGGGTGCCGCCACAGAGTACGACATTACCGCCGAGGACTTTGTGTTTGCCTTCCGGCGCATTTTCCGCGCCGATACCGCCTCGCCTTATGCGGTGGAGTTTTCCGCCATCCAGAACAGCGCCGCCGTGCAAGCGGGACTGGCGGACGAAAGCAGTCTGGGCGTTTCGGCCAATGGGGCGCTGACGTTGGTGTTCCGGTTGAGTGAACGGGACGATAACTTCTTAGCAAAGCTGGCATTGCCCGGTGCAGCCCCCTGCGACGAGGCCTTTTTTGAGAGCACCCGGGGTACCTACGGACTGACTGCCAAGACTACGCTTGCAAGCGGCAGCTTTTACCTGTATAACTGGACGGCAAACGGTCTGTTTTTACGCCGCACCGTGGAAAGCCCGCTGGTCGGCAGTCTGCGTCTGGTGCAGGACACCAGCGGCAGCGGCAAAAGTGCAGCTCAGCTTCTTGCCGACGGCAAATGCTCGGCAGCGCTGGACGAGAGCGGCGAAGCCACCAGCTTACAGACGGTAAGCTATTCCGACACCACATGGGCTCTGCTCTTCAACGCGGCAGAGGGTTCGGTGTTCCAGAACCAGCAGCTGCGGCAGGCGCTGGCCGGTATTGCCCGGGAAAACGCCGCCGTGCCCTCCGGCGGCCTGTATGCCGCCGCAAAGGGACTTGTACCGGAGGGGCTGACCGTAGACGGGCTGGACTACCGCGATGCTGCCGGTGACCCCCTGCCCACCATCTCTGAACCTAAGGCTTTGTATCTGGCTGCGCGGCAGGGCATGGCTACCTCGGATTTTTCCGGTGTGACCCTGCTGCTGCCCAAGAACGCCGGGCTGGGCGAACTGGCCGACCAGATCAACAGCGCATGGCAGAAGGAGTGTTCCCTGTTCTTCTCGGTGGAAGAGGTGGAACAGGACGAGTTTGACGCCCGCATTGCCGCCGGGAAATACACCATTGCCCTTGCGCCCATCCGTGCGGAGGGCGGCAGCGTGTACCAGATGCTGCAGCAATTCACCGCTGAGGGCGGCAGCCTGACCGGCTACGCCGATCCTGTATACGCTGACCGGCTGGCACTGAGCGCCCAACAGACCGGCAAAGCCCGCTGTGCCCTGCTGGCGCAGTGCGAACAGCAGCTGCTGGAAAGCTGCACCGTGGTGCCCCTGATGGCGCAGCAGAAGCGTCTACTGCTGGCGAACGGCGTGCGCGACTTGGTATTCGACCCATTTTTCCCGGTGCTGGATCTGACATGGGCCAAAATGAGTTGACCGCAAATTTCGTGCGGAAAAGCCTTGACATTCCTGCCCTGCTTTGTTACAATAATGGAGCACTTGCAGGGTTAGCTCATCCGGTAGAGCGACTGCTTCCCAAGCAGTAGGCGGCGGGTTCGAGTCCCGTATCCTGCTCCAAAATATAGCGGTGAAACGTTCAGAATCTGTTCGTTTCACCGTTTTTTTGTTTCATCTTGCTTCCGTTCGCAAATCATGCTATACTCCTATCAACAGAAATGCCCGGGCGTTTATCGCCCTCCTCGGTCTTGAAGACCGTGACAGCGCATTTCTGCTTTTTTATTGCCTTTGGTAGCAGCTTGTGTTATGATAAAAAGTAGAAAGCAGCTTAGGGGCGTTACTGCCCTGCTCGGTCTTGAATACCGTGGTAAGGCTGCTTTTATTTTTGCTTGCTTTTAACGGCAGACCATGCTATAACTTTGAGCAGAGATTTTCCGGCTGTCTACTCCTTGAATCTTCAGATTCTACGTGGGTTTCGCCGGAGGCTTTATTTTTTGCTGCAAAAAACACTCCCGGGCTTTCCAAAAAAGCCCGGGAGTGTTTGCGTTCAACTGATTTTATATCGTGTTACTTTGCCACAAGTTCGGCGGCAAGGGCGTCCATCTGTGCCTCGGCAGCGGCGTTGGCGGCAGAGCGGATGGTGACCACGTTCTCGCAGAGGGTGATGTTCTTCATGCTCTCCAGCTCTGCACGCATAAGCTTTGCAGCCATGGGTGCCCAAGTGCCGTTTTCCATCAGGCCGACGGTGCGGTTCTGGAAGTTCTTGGTCTTGAGGTGGGTCAGCAGATTCTCCATCGGCGGGAAGAGGAAACCATCGTAGGTGGCGCAAGCCAGCACGATCTTGCCGCAGCGGAAAGCCTCGGTGACAGCATAGGACACATCGGTACGGGTCAGATCCATCTCCACCACCTTTGCGCCCTGTGCGCGCAGCTTTTCGGCCATGGTATGGGCGGCGGCGCGGGTGTGGCCGTGGATGGAGGCGCTGGCCACCAGGATCTTTTCCGGCTCCTCTGCCTTATAGCTGGACCAGAGATCGTAGTAGTTCAGGTACTTGCCCAGATCGCCGGTAAGCACCGGGCCGTGCAGCGGGCAGATAGTCTTGATGTCCAGTGCCGCAGCCTTTTTGAGCAATGCCTGCACCTGCGGGCCGTACTTGCCCACAATGTTCAGGTAGTAGCGGCGGGCTTCGCTGGCCCAGTCGGCGTTTTCGTCAAACTTTGCCACGGCACCAAAGCGGCCAAAGCCATCGGCAGAGAACAGTACCTTCTCGCTGCTCTCATAGCTGACCATGACCTCCGGCCAGTGCACCATGGGAGCAAACACAAAGGTGAGGGTGTGGGTGCCAAGGCTCAGGCTCTCGCCGTCCTTCACCACCACGCGGCGCTCCAAGGCAATGGCATCTGCGCCAAAGAACTGCTCCATATACTGGAAGGTCTTGGCGTTGCCAACCACCTGCATCTCAGGGTAAAGGGCTGCCAGCTTTGCCACGTTGGCACCGTGGTCCGGCTCCATGTGGGAGACTACCAGATAGGCGGGCTTGCGGCCGCCCAGTGCCTCGGCAAGGTTTTCCAGCCAAGGCTCGGTAGCGCGGGCGTCCACCGTGTCCAGAATGGTGGTCTTTTCGTCCAGAATGACATAGGAATTATAGCTGACCCCGGTGGGCACCGGATACTGACTCTCGAACAGGTCGATGGTGGTATCGTCCACGCCCACACCAAGGATGGCTTCACTGATTTTTTTCATGCTCATACCGTTCAGACTCCTTTTGGGTTTATCTTGTGCCGTAAATTGGCAAATATTTCTGAGAACAATTCCTATTGTAGCACATCGTCAGAAATTTCGCAAGGGATAATGCGGGGAGCTTCTGCGCATCAAAGCTCTTCCCCGCTCTCCGGCAGACGTGCCGTTACCGGTCTGCCCGGCTCGGTGTCCAGCTCCAGCAGGGTGGCGGCGGTGTTCTCGTCCAGCGTCTGCACCGCACGCAGCTTGCGGCTGATGGCACGGCTGCGCACCCCGATGAGGTTATCCAGTTCTTCGTCGGTCTGGCGCAGACGCTGCTGCATCTTGGAAAGCCCCTGCCCGAACTTATCGAACTCGGTCTTGACTGCGCCAAGCAGCTGCCACACCTCGCCGGAGCGCTTCTGGATGGCAAGGGTCTTGAAGCCCATTTGCAGGCTGTTGAGCAATGCTGCCATGGTGCTGGGACCGGCCACGTTCACCTGATAATCCCGCTGCAAAACCTCCAGCAGCCCGGCGTTCACCACCTCGGCGTACAGCCCCTCAAAGGGCAGAAACAGGATGCCGAAGGCTGTGGTATAGGGCGGCTCCACATATTTTTCCCGGATGTCCTTTGCCTCGCTGCGCAGCACCAGTTCCAGCGCGTGGCGGGCGTTTTCCACTGCCTGTGCATCGCCGGAAGCCTGTGCGTCCTGCAAGTGGGCGTAGGTGTCGCCGGGGAATTTGGAGTCGATGGGCAGCCAGACGCTGTTGCCGTCCACGCCGGGCATACGGATGGCGTACTCCACCCGCAGGGTGCTGCCGGGGATGGTGGCCACGTTGGTGTCGTACTGCTCCGGTGCAAGGATCTCTTCCAGAATCGCGCCCAGCTGGATCTCGCCCAGAATGCCGCGGGTCTTAACGCCGGAAAGCACCTGCTTCAGCCCGCCCACATCGGCGGCAAGGCTCTGCATCTCGCCCAAGCCCTTGTACACCTGCTCCAGCTGGTCGTTGACCGCCTTGAAGCTTTCGGTCACCCGCTTTTGCAGTGCGTCCTGCAATTGCTCGTCCACGGTGTGGCGTATCTCATCCAGTTTCTGGGCATTCTGTGCCTGCATGGCGGCAAGGCCGTCTGCCAGTGCTTTGCGCATCTCCTCCAGCTTGCGGGCGTTGGAGGCTTCCAGTCCCTGCAGCCGTTGCTCCATGGTCTGCTGCTGGGTGTTCTGCCCTGCCGTCAGGGTGCTGCTCATACCCTGCACTGCGGTTTGCAGGGTATCGCTGATGTGCGCCATCGCGGCCAGATTCTGCTGTGCCTGCTGCGCCTGCTTTTCTTCCAACACCCGCGCCTGTGCTTCCAACTGCTGGCGCAGCCACTCTTTCAGAGCTTCGTCATCCTGCCGGGCGGTGGGCTTGCCGGTGCGGTACAGCAAAAGCGCCTGCAACAGGCAGATGGCCACCAGCAAAAGCGTATACAGTCCTGCCAAAAATCCCATAGACATTCTCCTTTAACTCAAAAATCCGGGTCTTGCGGTAATGGCAGACCCGGATCTGTTTATACTTCCTGATGCTTTACGATTTCGTGTGTAGTCTCCACCTGCTGGCCGTACAGACCCACGCCGTCTACCTCTATCTCGCCTACCTGATTATCACAGGGGTCGGCGCGGAAGGAACACATGGGCGGGTCGAAGGGAGCGCAGATGTCACTGTTGGCCACCATGCGGTCGGTGTCCAGATTGCCGAAGTAGTGCAGGCGCATCTTCTCGTTGCCCGCACGCGCCATAGACGCACCGGCAGAGCAATCGGCGTACATCCAGCCCTTGGGCGCGATGTAGAACATTGCCCAGTCGTGGCAGCCGGCTGTCTCCGGCCGTGCCACCATGCCGCTCTGCCACTTTGCCGGGATGCCTGCAATGCGGCAAAGAGTGATAAAGGTAGCGGCCATCACGCCGCAATCGCCCCGGCGGCTGCGGGCGCAGTTATCAGTGATGTTCTCGTGCACAAAATACATGGGCTGGAAGTGGTAGTGCACGTTCAGGGTGACAAAATCATAAATGCGCTTTGCCTTCTGCACTGGGTCGGTGATACCCTCGGTCAGCTGCGCAGCCAGTGCCTTCATATAGGGGGTAAAGGCGATGTGGGGCAGCTGCTCTGCGGTGTCAAAATCCGGCTGCACCGGGTCGGCCTGTATTTCCAGCGGGGCAGCGTAGTGTGCAGTGCTGCGGTAGCTGTACTGTGCCCCAAAGCGGCAGTTCTCGGCAAGGTCTGCCTCCCAGTACGCGGTGCGCTGGGGTGCGGTTTCCGGCGCAATATAAGTGGGCTGGGTGGTAAAGCTGTCCAGCGTGATATTGCTCTGTGCCGGGCAGGCAGCGGGCAGCGGCAGCCATACCTTGACGTGCACGGTGTTTCTGCCCTCAGCCTTTGCGGCGGCAAGGGCATGGGCAAACACCTCGTCCGTCATGCCGATACTGGTGCGCATGGTGATGTCTGCGCTGACTGCGCCGGTGCGCACCATCTGGTCGTGCTGGGGCTCAAAACGATCCCAGCTGCGCTCCGGGACGGGCGGGTCCAGCTGACGGGCAGCAAGGTCGGGATGGGTAGCCACCAGCGTTTCGGCGGCGCGGTAGATATAGCGCTTCTTCCCCTCCACAAAGCGCCAATCCATCTGCCCGGCAGCATCCAGCGCGGCGAACTCCTCGGCGGTAAAGTCTCGCAGGGTGGCTTGCAGCTGGTTCAGCAGCTGCTCGGCGGTGAGTGTGTAGTCCTGCGGCAGACGGCGCAAAATCTCCCGGTGCGCCAGCAGACCCTGCCGCCACACATCCACGCCGTGAGGAGTGGGGTTTACGGGCAGCGCACCCTGCGGGTGCAGGGGCTGGTTCTGGCTGGCGGTCCAGTCCTCGGCCAGACAGGCGTCGATGCGCGCAATGGCGGCATCGTAGTAGCCTGCCTCCTTCAGGCGGCGGATGTCGTCCGGCAGCTCCATGTTCAGGTATGCAAAACAAGTATTCTGATCCATCATGCTCTACTCCTTTTTATTTATGGTCAAGCAGCGGTCTGCTGCTCCCAGAAAGCTACGGCTTCCGTCAGCCAGCCCTCGGCATCAGTGTTATCGCCTACCCCGATGCAATGGGGTGCAGACTCAAACACCTTTACAACATAAGGCACCTTATGGGCTTCCAGCGCCGCTTGCAGCGCCGGACCCTGCACCTGATTGATCATCCAGGGCAGCACCTTGTCATCCTTCCCGTACCAGAAAAATACCGGCGGATAATCATCCGTGATAAGATCTGCCACACTGGAGCAGTAATAGTGCCACCCATAGTTGCCGGTATCCATAAACGCCTGATACGCGATCTTTACCTCTGAAAAGTTCACAACTGAATAACCCAGCAGCAATGCGCCGGGTCTTGCAACGCCGTAATGGCCGTAGCCGCGCTCCTTGTTCGCAAACACACCCGCAAGCTGACCACCGGAGGAGTAACCCATCAGCGCATAGTCCTGCGTATGGATGGAAAGCTCCTCGTCAAGGCTCGTCACCAGCTGCACCGCCCGTGCCAGATCCTGAAGCGGGGCGTTATCGCCCAGATCCAAGAAGGTGCGGTAGCGCAGCACGAACACAGCATAGCCCAATTTATGCAGCTCGTAGGCGGTGGAGCCGCCCTCGCCCATCTCTGAGGTTATGGTCAGGGCGTTGCCAGGGATCACGATAGCCGTTTTGGCGTTGGGCGTCTCTGCCGGGTAATAAAACAGCTGCACACAGCCCAGACTGGAATTCTGTTCGATCTCCTCCGGGGTGTAGACCTGATAGGTGACCTTGACGCCCTTGTTATAGTTATCAATGATAAGGTTTAGTGCAGCAATGCCGGATTCCCGGTCAGTGTCGCCAAAATAATCGTGCAGGGTCTTGTTTTTCCAGCGTGCCACCATCAGCGGCGTCATCTCGCGGCAATATGTATAATAGCCGGTCCCTTGGATCGCCGGGTTCGCGCGCAGCTGTGCCATCGTAGTTTCTGCGGTGACATGGGGTGCGATCTCTGCGCCAAAGGCAGGCAGCACCGCGCAAAGCACAAGCCATACCATACACAGCAGCACATGTACAGTTTTCTTCATACATCCTCCATGGGAGACAGCACGCCCCTGCACTGCCCCGCTCCGTATTCTTGTTCCCTTATTGTATCACAAACGAGGGGGATGTCAAAGCAATTTCTGTGCAGTCCGCTTCTTGTACCGCCCGGCAAATTCTGCTATACTGAAACCTATCCGGGAGTGGAAAGAGAGTGTGGGCATTTTTCGGCCCGCCGAGGATGAAAGTATGGATAAGATCATCATCCGGCCTATGACGCCGGAGGACTGGGGCGCAGTCTCCAGAATCTATGTTGAGGGCATCGCTACGGAATACGCAACCTTCCAGACCGAATGCCCGCCCTATACCGCGTGGGACGCTTCCCACACAAAGGAGTGCCGTCTGGTCATTCTTTCCGGCGGGGTTCTGGCAGGGTGGTGTGCCTTGCACCGGGTAGACCCCCGCTGGTGCTACCGGGGCGTGGCCGAGGTGAGCATCTATGTGGGTGAGCAGTTTCGGGGGCACGGACTGGGCTTCCGGCTGTTGAGCGCCCTGTGCGCCGCTGCCGAAAAGGCCGGGTACTGGACACTGCAATCCACCGTTTTGCAGGATAACGCTGCCAGCCGCGCCCTGCATGCCAAGTGCGGCTTCCGGCTGGTAGGACGCCGGGAGCGCATTGCACGGGACTGCCACGGCCGCTGGCTGGATACCTACCTAATGGAGCGCCGCGCCGCCGCAGACGAACCGGAGGGGTTCAAAAAGCTGTGACTCGCCGCTTGGCGCAGGCTAACGATTGGATATGGTCTCCGCTTACGCTCTGGCCATTTTCAGCAGAATTTTTATTTGTAGACCGGGAAAATCCGTGGATTTTCCCGGTCTACCTCTTCACGAAGTAGGAGCACAAAGCAGAAGGAGCCGCTGCACTTTTTGGTGCAGCGGCTCCTGTTATTTGCGATGATCCGGTTTTACCACTCGTCGTATTCGCCGTTGGCGTTTTTGGCGGCAGCCACGCGGCTGCGCTTGAACATGCTTTCCACCACGGCGCAGTACTTATCGGCAAGGCAGACGATGATGGCCTCGCGGCAGCTGGGCACATGACGGAAGGTCAGCGGCCACATGTGGCTGGAAATGATGCTCTGTTCCTTTTTGGTGATATGGAACACCTGTTCTGCATTGACGCAGGCACGGCTCGGGTGGGAGAATCCGTGCATCTCGAACAGGCGGTGGATACCATGGAAGGTACCTTTTTTATGCCAGTCGTACAGATAAAAATCGTGCAGGAAAGCACCGACAGCCAGCGAGGTCTCATCTGCACCCAAATGCAGCCGATGGTTCAGCCACCAGCTGACCAGCACCACATTCTTGCAGTGCTGATAGGTGGTAACGTCCCCATGCTGGATGAACTCCCGCATCTGCTGCACCTTGGGGTTTTGATCGTATTTTTCCAGAATGGCATAAAGCTGTTCGCGTTCCGTAACAGAAAGCTGCATGAGCAAAATTTCCTTTCAACTCAATACGTTAACGTTTGTTTCAGGAGCGGAGCTGCACCGGGTTGGAATTGCCAAAATTTTCGGCCTCGGACGGGTTTGTCCGCTTGAGGGACAGATCCACCAGATACTGCTTACCGTCACCCAGCTCTTCCAGCTGAGCAAGCTTTGCATTGGCAGAAGCCTCGTCCGGGTACCACTGGATGAGGAAGAAGTTTTCCGCTTCCACCCCGTAGTACAGCCAGAAGCCGTCCGCGCGCAGCAGATCGTCCAGATGATTCACCTCTTCGCCATCCGGCAGGCCAAGGCCTTCCTCTGCGTAGAGGTTTTCCGGCTCTACCTGCAGCATCTCAATAACCTGAATGGAGCTTTGCAGGTATTCGTCCTGCGAGGTGCTCTTATCGGAGCGCTCCCAGCCGGTGAGAAATGCCTGCATAAGCAGGTCGCGCACCTTGATGCGCGGCAGTGTGGGATCCATAACCATTTTTGTTTCCTTCTTTCGTGGTTTTATCCCCGTTGGACAGTATACGGCATACGCCTGTGCAAGTCAACGGTTTATTTGTGAATTTTTTGTAGGTACGGCCAAAATTTACACACGCTTTTCCTGTTTCAGTCGGTTATCTCAGGCGTGAAAGGAAAAGGTATCGTTCAGCCACTCCACCGCAAGCTTGACCCAGCGGTGGCGGTGGGTGCTGTCGGCGTCCACCTCCGGGGTGGAGATACTGGTGCCGTGGCAGCCCTTTTCAAACAGGTGCACTTCGCATGGCACGCCTGCCTTGTGCAGGGCGCTGAGCAGCAGCAAGGCGTTTTCCACCGGGACAGTTTCGTCCTCCATGGTATGCCAGACGAATACCGGTGGTGTGGCGGGGGTGATCTTATCCTCCAGCGTAAAGCGCTGGTGGGCGGCAACATCCTGCGTGCCTGTCAGCTGCACAAAGCTGTCCCTGTGGGCGTATTCTCCGGCGGTGACCACCGGGTAGGCCAGCAGCAGGGCGTTGGGCCGCGGCTGGTCTGCCATGCCGGGGATATCCCACACTGCACCGGACAGTGCCAGATGCCCGCCGGCAGAAAAGCCGCACAAAGCGATCTGATCCGGCAAAATATTCCACTGTTCTGCGTGCTGCCGCACAAGGCCGATGGCCTGTGCCAGCTGCCGCATGGGCAGCGCATCCCGGGCGCTCTCCCTTACTGCGTAGTGCAGTACCGCCGTGTGGTAGCCAGCTGCCGCAAATTGCAGCGCTACGGGGTCGCCCTCCCGGGGGCTGACGTGGGTATAGCCGCCGCCGGGCACCACCAGCACCAGCGGGCGCTGCCGGAAATGCGGCATGGCCTCCACGCTCTCCCGCAGGTAGAGCGTCAGCGTACCGCCGCCAGTCAATTCCAGTTGTTCAAGTTGCATTTACACTTCCTCCTTATAAAAGCCGTGCCGTCCCTCCGGGTGCGCCGCAATAAATTCTGTGCACAGGTCTGCGCACAGGCGGCATAATTCCGGGCAGGGGCGCTTTTTATAGTAATCTGCGGTGCGGTCCTCTGCCGCCGTGCCTCCGGCAGGGGCAACACCCGCCTTTGCCAGCAGTTCCCGGCAGATGATGCTGCCGCCGCCGTTGCGGCTGCGGTACTGCTCTGCCGCCTGCTGCACCAGCGCGTACATCCGGGATTTATCCTTGGGGTCGGCGGGGTCGGCATAGACCATGCTCAGCACGGTCACCACACCGCAGAACGCCCCGCACACCTCCCGCATCCGGCCAATACCCGCGCCAAAGCCTGCGGAAAGGCGCAGCGCCGTTTCTTCGGTCAGGCCAAGCTGGGGTGCAAACGCCGCCACCACGCTCTGACTGCAATTATAGCCCTTTAAGAACCATGCATAGGCGGCATCGCCCTGTTTTGACATTTTCTCACATCCTTCCGGCATACTCGCTCCATTATAGCACAGTCTGCGCAAAAGTGGGAAAGCTTTTCCGAAAAAATTTCGTTCTTTATATAACAAACGATCCCGGAACGCCGTTTCGTGCACCGGGGCAGCAAATCTTTTACTTTTTTAACTTTTTATGAAAAGCCTTGATTTTCCCTGCAAGTCGTTGTATATTAGCACTCAGAAGTTATGAGTGCTAAGTATCCCGGCAGTTTACCGGGTACGGCGCACCAAATATGTGATAAAAGAGGTTTTGTATTATGGCCAAGAAAGAATTTCAGGCAGAGAGCAAAAAACTGATGGACATGATGATCAACTCCATCTATACCAATAAAGAGATCTTCCTGCGGGAACTGATTTCCAATGCTTCGGACGCCATCGACAAGCTGTACTATAAGAGCCTGACCGACACCTCCGTGGGCATGAACAAGGGCGATTTCCGCATCCTCATTACCCGCGATAAGGAAAACCGCATCCTGACCGTAGAGGATAACGGCATCGGTATGACCAAGGAAGAACTGGAGCAGAATCTGGGCACCATCGCACACTCCGGTTCTCTGGATTTCAAGAAGGACAACAAGGACGAGAACATTGATATCATCGGTCAGTTCGGCGTGGGCTTCTACTCCGCCTTTATGGTGGCCGATAAGCTGACCGTTATCTCCAAGGCTTATGGCTCGGACGAGGCATGGCAGTGGGAGTCCTCCGGTGTGGACGGCTACGAGATGACCCCCGCCCAGAAGGATACCGTGGGCACCCAGATCATTCTGCACATCAAGCCGGATACCGACACTGAGAAATACGACAACTTCCTGGACGAATACGGCATTGTGGCCATTGTGAAGAAGTACAGCGACTATGTGCGCTACCCCATCCAGATGGAGCGCGAAAAGAGCCGTCAGAAGCCGGAACCGGACCCCAAGCCCGAGGACTACAAGCCGGAGTGGGAGACCTACACCGAGTTGGAGACCCTGAACAGCATGATTCCCATCTGGAAGAAGCAGAAGAGTGAAGTGACCGACGAGGAGTACAACAACTTCTACAAGGACAAGTTCGGCGATTATGCCGACCCCGCCCGGGTCATCGTGAGCCGCACCGAGGGTACTGCCAACTACAATGCTCTGCTGTTCGTGCCCAGCCACCGTCCCTACGACTTCTACACCAAGGACTACGAGAAGGGTCTGGCACTGTACGCTTCCGGTGTGCTCATTATGGAAAAGTGCGCTGACCTGCTGCCGGATTACTTCAGCTTTGTAAAGGGCATTGTGGACAGTCAGGATCTGAGCCTGAACATCAGCCGTGAGATGCTGCAGAAGGACAGCCAGCTGAAGCTGATCCACAACGCACTGGAAAAGAAGATCAAGAACGAGCTGCACGCCATGCTGAACAATGACCGTGCAAAGTATGAGGAGTTCTGGAAGGAGTTCGGCCGTCAGATCAAGTTTGGTGCTTATTCTGATTACGGTATGCACGCCGAGCTGCTGCGCGACCTGCTGCTGTTCTGGTCTGCCAAGGAGCAGAAGATGGTCACCCTGCAGGAGTACATCGACAAGATGCCCGCAGAGCAGAAGTACATCTACTTTGCCGCAGGCGACTCCACCGACCGTCTGGCAAAGCTGCCCTCCGCAGAGCTGGTGCTGGACAAGGGCTTTGACGTGCTGCTGCTGACCGAGGATGTGGATGAGTTCTGCCTGCAGATCCTGCACAGCTATCCCCGCAAGGATGCCGAGGGCAAGGACGGCACCGTGGAGTTCAAGAACGTGAACAGCGGTGATCTGGGTCTGGAATCCGAGGAGGAGAAGAAAGCCGCCGAGGATGCCACCGCCGAGAACAAGGCACTGTTCGATGCCATGAAGGACGCTTTGAACGGCAAGGTGAAGGAGGTCAAGGTCTCCACCCGTCTGAAGGATCACCCCGTCTGCCTGAGCTCTGACGGCCCGCTGTCCATTGAGATGGAGAAGGTTCTGTCCAAGCAGCCCGGCAGCGAGGGCGTGAAGAGCGACAAGGTGCTGGAGCTGAACGTAAACCACCCCGTGTTTGCTGCCCTGAAGGCCGCGCAGGAGGCTGGCGACACCGAGAAGCTGAACAAGTACAGTGCCCTGCTGTACGCACAGGCACAGCTGATCGAGGGTCTGCCCGTGGATGACCCCGCCGCTTATGCCGAGGCCGTTTGCAGCCTGATGAAGTAAGTTTTCAGGAAGAGGCCGCTGTGTTTTGCGCAGTGGCTTCTTTTGTTGCTGATGATTTTTATCGCAATTTTCAAAAACATTGCCTATCGAAACGGCATATTTGCGATATGCAGTTTGCGGATGTTGCTTGTGCATTAAAAACGCAAACTGCTATAATTTTGCGCTTGTCGCGGTCTGCGAACCACTCCAAGCACATTCACAGGAACAGAAATACCCCCTTAACAAAAAGGCCGCGCTCCGCTATAATAGAGTGGAACGTGGTCTTTTATTTTTATCTTTCTGTGAAAGGAAATTTATTTCATGGAGCCGAGAAAACACTATTTTGCAAAGATCCCCACCATTGCCATCTTTATCGTGATGGCGATGTCCGGGCCGTTGGGGGTGCTGTTGTTTATCCTGAAAGGCATCGACCAGAAGGTGCAGAAGGAAGAACAGGAAGCTGCCCGTGCCCGGGGTGACTACCGCCCCGCCCCAAATCCCGCACCCATGCCTAAAACGCCGCCTTTCCCCGGGCAGGATGTTCCCACAGCAGAGCAGAAAAGCGCAAAGCAATGGCATAAAAATATTGCCGCCCTCTGCACCATTATGGGTGCTGTGTTTCTGTTTTCCGGTGTGATGGATGCGGTGGATATCATCGGTGCATGGCAGATTCTGCCCGACCCCGGGGAGCTGTTTTCCGATATCGTCATGGCCATTGGCGGCGGCGGCGCGCTGCTGACCGGTCTGCGGATGAACCGCACCCGCAAGCTGGAGCAGCTGCTGGATAAGGTTGTGGGCGAGCGCGATAATATCCCCCTGCCGGAACTGTTTGCCGCCGCCGGGGTGGACGCTGCCCGGGGACGCGCTGCCGTAAAAAGCGCCATCGAGCACGGATACTTTGGCGCGGATGCCTACATTGACAACCGCACCGACACGCTGGTGGTGCGGGGCGCAGCACCCCAGCCGAAAAAGCCCGCACCTGCTCCGGCGCCCAAACCCCAGCCCGCCGCAGAGGACGAGTACGCCGCCCTGCTGCGCCAGCTGCAGGAGGTGAACGATGCCATCCCCGACCCGGTGATGAGCCAGAAGATCTCCCGGCTGGAAGAGGTCAGCGGGCGTATCTTTGCGCTGGCGCAGAAGGACCCGGAGAAAAAGGCGCAGCTGCAAAAGTTTATGAACTACTATCTGCCTACCGCCCTCAAGCTGCTGAACACCTACGCCAGCCTTTCCGGGCAGGCAGTGGAGGGCACGAACATCACCGAGGCCAAGCACAGCATTGAACGCAGCATGGACCTGCTGGTGACCGCCTTTGAAAACCAGCTGGACAAGCTGTTCCAAGCCGACGCGCTGGACGTGAACGCCGACATTGCCGCACTGGAAGGAATGCTGAACCTTGACGGCCTAACCGGCAGCGAATTTACCCGCTGAACCACACCCCCGCACCCGATGGCTGCATCGGTGCGGGGGTATTTTTTGTGCAAAGTGCAATTTTCCATCCCGTCTTTTTTGGGCGCTGCGCTCAAAATTCCGGGATTTGTGTGCATTTATGCCAAGCATTTTGATTTGCCCGAAAAACTTTTATTTTATTTGTTCGACAGCAGTCGATTGGGCTGCACAGACGCTTTTTGCAACTTTTCATCGAGATGCAACAATAACACATGGTTTTTTGCGCTGCATTTGACTATTATAGAAGCAGTTACGGCAGCTGCGAACGGCTGCATCGACTTTTCCGATCATAATAGTAGGAGGAAATTTCCATGATGAAGTCCATTTCCACCTGGAAGCAGGAACTGACCGAGGGCGCACACGCTGCGCGTCTGGCTGCGCTGTACTGCTGCGCCCCCGACGAGACCCCTGCACAGGCAGCCCGTTATACGGCTGTTCTGGACGGGTTAGAGACCACCTTCGGCGCACACACCGAGGCCGGTCTGTATAGTGCCCCCGGCCGCACCGAGATCGGCGGCAACCACACCGACCACCAGCATGGCCGTGTACTGGCTGGCAGCGTGAACATTGACATGATCGCTGCTGCCGCCCCCAACAGCCTGAACCAGCTGCGCGTGCAGAGCGAGGGGTACGACCTTTGCGTCATCGACCTTGACGACCTGACTGCCCGCAAGGAGGAGGAGAACACCACTGCTTCCCTACTGCGCGGCGAGTGTGAGGCTTTCCGTCAGCGTGGCGCAAAGCTGTCCGGTCTGGACGTGTACATTTCCTCTAACGTGCCCAAGGGCAGCGGCGTTTCTTCCTCTGCCGCCTTTGAGGTGCTGGTCGGTGTGATTTTGAACGACTGCTTCATGGATGAAAAAGTCTCCCCCATTGCCATTGCACAGATCGGCCAGTGGGCTGAAAATGTCTACTTTGGCAAGCCCTGCGGCCTGATGGATCAGATGGCCTCCAGCGTGGGCAACATTATCACCATCGACTTTGCCGACAAGGCAAACCCAGACGTGGAGCCGGTGCAGGTGGACTTTTCCAAGGCAGGTCTGGCACTGTGCATTCTGGACTCCGGTGCAGACCACGCCGACCTGACCGACGAGTACGCCGCCATCCCCAACGAGTGCCGCGCTGTGGCCGCTGTGTGCGGCGGCGAGGTGCTGCGGGACGTGCCCTTTGAGACCTTCCTTACAAATATCCCGGCCTGCCGCAAGCAGTGCGGCGACCGCGCTGTGCTGCGCGCTTTCCACTTCTACGCCGATAATGACCGCGTGCCCCAGCAGGTAGCTGCCCTGCGCGAGGGCGACTTTGATGCCTTTTTGCAGATGGTGACCGCCTCCGGCGACAGCAGCTGGGAGTATCTGCAGAACGTCATCCCCGCCGGTTACAAGGAGCATCAGGAGGTGGCTGTGACCATCGCCGCTGCCAAGCATTATCTGGGCGGCAAGGGCGCTGTGCGCGTGCACGGTGGCGGTTTTGCCGGTACGGTGCAGGCCTTTGTGCCGGTGGAGATGCTGGCGGACTTTAAGGCAAACATGGAAAAGATCCTCGGCGCTGGCCGCTGCCATGTGCTGAGCATTCGTCCTGAGGGAGGTGCTGTGCTGTGATCTCCACCGCCATCCAGCAGCTCGTGAACTACGGGCTGGACACCGGGCTCATCTTGCCCGATGACGAGATCTATATCCGCAACCAGCTGCTGATGACCATGCAGCTGGACGACTTTACCGCCCCGGAGGGCGAAGCGTGCTACACCGACTTGGAAAGCATTCTCAAGGCTCTGGTGGACGATGCCGTTGCCCGCGGCGTGTGCGAGGATAATTCCACCGCACGCGATCTGTTCGACACCAAGCTGATGGGCGTGCTGACCCCGCGCCCCAGCATCGTGCGCGCAAACTTTGAGGAGCGGTACGAAAGCGAGGGTCCGCAGGCTGCCACCGACTGGTTCTACAAGTTCAGTCAGGATACCGACTACATCCGCCGCTACCGTATCAAGCGCGATCTGAAGTGGGTCACCAAGACCGCATACGGCGATCTGGACATTACCATCAACCTGTCCAAGCCGGAAAAAGACCCCAAGGCCATTGCCGCCGCAAAGCTTGCCCCCCAGAGCGCTTACCCCAAGTGCCAGCTGTGTGCGGAGAACGAGGGCTACGCAGGCCGCATGAACCACCCTGCGCGCGAAAACCACCGCATCATCCCGCTGACCATCAACGACAGCGCGTGGAATTTGCAGTACAGCCCCTACGTTTACTACAACGAGCACTGCATCGTGTTCAATAACCAGCATACCCCCATGAAGATCGAGCGGGCGACCTTCCGCAAGCTGCTGGATTTTGTAGGTCTGTTCCCCCACTACTTTGTGGGCAGCAACGCCGACCTGCCCATCGTGGGCGGCAGCATCCTGAGCCACGACCATTTCCAGGGTGGTCACTACGAATTTGCCATGGCTAAAGCCCCCATTGAAAAGGCTTGGGTATTCCCCGGCTTTGAGGATGTGGAGGCCGGCATCGTGCACTGGCCCATGAGCTGCATCCGCCTGACCTGCGCGGACGATGCACGCCTTGTAGAACTGGCTGATAAGCTGCTGACTGCATGGCGCGACTACACCGACGAGAGCTGCTTTATCTTTGCCGAGACCGACGGCGAGCCCCACAACACCATCACCCCCATTGCCCGGATGCGGGACGGCAAGTATCAGCTGGATCTGGTGCTGCGCAACAACATCACCACCCCGGAGCATCCGCTGGGCGTGTACCACCCCCATGCCAAGCTGCACCACATCAAAAAGGAGAACATCGGCCTGATCGAGGTGATGGGGCTGGCTGTGCTGCCCAGCCGCCTGAAGCAGGAACTGTTTGACCTTGCCGATGTGCTGGTGGCACACCTGCCCACCGCAGAGTACCCCGAAGCCCTGCAAAAGCATGCCGAGTGGGCGGAAGAGATCCTTGCAAAACACCCGGAACTGAACGCCAACAACGTCCACACCATTCTGCAGGACGAGGTTGGTCATGTGTTTGCACAGGTGCTGGCCGATGCCGGTGTGTACAAGCTGGATGAAGCAGGCCGCGCCGGTTTTGTCCGCTTCCTTGAAAGCGTAAAATAAACCATAACTCCCCGAGGCTGTTGCACATATCATGGCGCAACAGCCTTTTTTAGAACACAGCATCGAACAAAAGCACTTTTCCTTTACTCTTTCCCCTGTGAAAAAATCAATGGGAAAATCCGCAGATTTTCCCATTGATAAATTAAAATATTCATTCCACTGAAAATGGCCAAAGCAGCGCGGCGGCCATTCAAAATCGTTTTTTGTAGATGGAGGTATCGCTATGCACTGCACTTTGGAAGTATGCGTAGACAGCACCGCCAGTGCGCTGGCGGCAAAACGCGGCGGCGCTGACCGGTTAGAGCTGTGCGCCGACCTTATTATCGGCGGCACCACCCCTTCCCCTGCCCTGCTGCGTCAGGTCAAGGCTGAGACCGGTCTGCCGGTGCGGGCGCTTATCCGTCCCCGCTTCGGCGATTTCTGCTACGACCGCTACGAGCTGGCACAGATGGCCGAATGCGCCGCCGAGCTGGTAGCCGCCGGTGCCGACGGCATCGTGACCGGCGTGCTGACCCCGGCGGGGGCGCTGGACACCGATGCTCTGCGCCCTATCTACGCCGCAGCCCGGCAGGCGGCAGAAAAAGCACACCGCACCGTGGACTGCACCCTGCACCGCGCCTTTGATGTTTGCTGCGACCCCTTTGCTGCGCTGGAGGCTGCAAAGCAGCTGGGCCTTGCTACTATCCTGACCAGCGGACAGGCCGCAAGCGCCCCGCAGGGTGCTGCCCTGCTGCGGCAGCTGGTGGAAGCTGCCGGGCAGGAAGTGGAAATATTGGTAGGCGCAGGCGTATCTGCTGCCAACATCCCCGCCCTTGCCGCCCAGACTGGTGCCCGGGCGTTCCATCTTTCCGGCAAGCAGGTGCTGGACAGCCGCATGACCTTCCGGCGGCAGGGCGTCCCCATGGGTCTGCCGGGCTTTTCGGAGTTTGAGATTTGGCAAACCAGCGAAGCAAATATCCGCGCCGCCCGTACCGCATTGGATGCGCTATAACTGCAAAACAAAAAGCTTCACTGCTCTGCCGACAGTGGCTGTTTTCCATTACGTTTCCTCCCGTGAAAATGCAAAATCGGGCAGGCCGCGGCCTGCCCGATTTTGCTCTATTCAAATGAGTTTTCCGCTGAATATGTCCAAAGCAAAGCGGAGGGCATCCCAAATCGTCCCACCTCAGTGCAGGGTGGCAAACCGGGCTGCGCCGCGGGTGCACAGCCAGCGGTGCAGCAGTAAATCCAGCCCCAGCAGCACAGCCAAACAAACAGTCTGTGCGGCCAGCGGCGACACAGCGTAGTCCAGTAAGATCAGGGGCAAAAACAGCACCCCGCCCGCCAGCAGCCACCCGCCGAACATCGCCAGCATACTGGCGGCGCTCCGCTTGACCACGGCGGCTTCGCTGACCCAATGGAGGTTGGGCAGGCACAACCCCAAAGCAAGCCCCAGCTGCGCCGTCAGCCACACAAAGGCTGCCAGCACAGCCAGCATCGGTAGCCCCTGTCCTGCCGGAATGCGCAGCGCCGCCATGGCACACCCGGCACACAGCCACGCCGCCGGCAGCGTGAGCAGTAATTGCAGCTCCACCTTTGCCCGCAGCACCTGCTGCGGAGTCACCGGCAGGCTTTGCAACAGCCAAAGGGTGCCACCCTCCAGCGACACCGAGGGCGCTGTGATAAAGTTCATGGCGGCTATGGTGCACACCATCCCACACACCAGCATGGGCAGGCTCTCCGGCAGGTAAGCAGCAGTAAAGGCACGCAGGTCTGCGGCCTTCCACAGCGCTGCTGCGCCCAGCACTGGCAACAGCAGACTGCTCAGTGCGCAGTTGAGCAGCCACATGGGGCAAGCGCCCAGATGCAGCAGTTCCCGCCGCAGCAATGCCCGGCGCGGGGGCTGCTTTTTTTGCGCTTTTGCGCGGTATTCCGCTTTGGTTCTGCCCGGTTCAAAGGTCAAAAGCCGCAGATAGGGCTTTGCCAGCGCCTTACCGCACAGCGCCATACAGGCCGCAGCCAGCGCTAGAAACAGCAGCAGCGCCGGGACGTTGCCCACTGCCGCCAGACCCAGCAGACGCAGCGGCGCGGCGGCACAACCGGCCGCTGCGCCCGCCTGTACGGCATCCAGCGCAAGGGCATCCACTGCGTTGCTAACCCATTGGAACACTGCATAGTAGACCGCCAGAAACAGCAGCGTGCCCACCACGGTGACAAGGCTTTTGTGCCGGGCACGGCGGTTGAGCAGCGCCACCGCCCAGCCCAGCAGAACGGCCAGCACCATGGAGACCCCCGCCAGCGCCAGTGCCACCGGCAGCGCTGCCAGCAGGGCTCCGCCGGGACAGGGTGCTGCCAGTGCATAGCAGACCACCGAGGGCACCCACGCCAGCAGCAGATAAATCAGCCCGGTCAGATACACCCCGCCGCAGCGCACCGCAAAAATAGCGCCCGGCGGGATGGGCAGTGCCAGCAGCTGCTGGTTATCCCGGCAGCGGAACAAATGCCCGTAGCTGGTAAAAGCGCTGGCCAGCACACTGACCGTCAGCGCCGAAAGCTCCATCAGCACAAAATAGAGCCAGTCCAGCCCCTGCGGCACCAGCGTTACCGCCAGCGGCAGCGCCATTGAGCCAAAGCTGAGCATGACCAGCAGAATCAGCACCGCAAACAGCAATGCATACCCGAATGCTCCTGCCCGGGAGCGCCGCTTGCCCGTTTTGCTGCTGCGCACAAAGGCCGCCCCCAGTTCCAGAAGCTGTTTTTTGAGCAATGCACGGATCATAATGCTCCCCCCGTATCCTCCAGCTCCAGAAATACCTCTTCCAGCGTGTCGTCGCCGCGCACCTGCTCCATGGCTCCCTCGCGCACCAGCTGGCCTTTGCGCAGAATAGCCACCCGGTCGCAGAGCTTTTCGGCCACTTCCAAAACATGGGTGGAGAAGAAGATCGCGCCGCCCTGCGCACAAAAAGCTTTCATCTGGGTCTTGAGCTGATGGGAGGCCAGCGGGTCCAGCCCGACAAAAGGCTCGTCCATTAAAATCAGCTTTGGCTCGTGCAGCAGCGCCGCAATGATGGCAAGCTTCTGCTTCATGCCGTGGGAGTATGCCCCGATGGACTGCGCAAGGTCCTGCGTCAGGCCAAAGGCATCGCCGTACTGCCGGATACGCTGCACCCGCTGTGCGGCGCTTACGCCAAAGATATCCGCGATAAAATTAAGGTACTGGATGCCGGTCATATACTCGTACAGCTGCGGGTCATCCGGCAGGTAGGCCAAGCGGCGCTTGCATTCCAGCGGGTCATCCCGCACAGAAATACCGTCCACGTAAACCTCGCCGGCGTCGAACTGCTGGATGCCGCAGCAGCATTTTAAGGTAGTGGTCTTGCCCGCACCGTTGTGGCCGATAAAAGCGCACAGCTCCCCCGGTCGGATATGCAGGCAAAGGTCCTGCACGGCAGGTTTGCCGCCGTAGGTTTTGGTCAGATGTTCTATCTTTAACATGAGCTGCCCCCTTGCTTTCAGTTTTGAGCCAAGTATACACCTTCCGGCGGGGGGAAGGTCAAGCATTTCTCCGGTTTTTCTTGCGTTTTGTAAGGGGCTGTGCTATACTTTTTGTCGAACTGAACAGAAAACAACAGGTGCGTTCCGTCACTTTGCCCCATCGGGCGGCGGCAGGAACGTTAAAAGGGAAGCGGGTGCAAATCCCGCACGATCTCGTCACTGTGATAAGGGAGTCCACTGTCAGGGTGCTTTTGCACCGGTCACTGAGCCATCCGGCTTGGGAAGGCGGCAGCGGGCGTTGAGCTTTGAGTCAGGAAACCTGCCTGCTGTTGGTACCGGGGCTTTGCCGCCCCAGATCACGAGGAATTGGTTGTACCAAAAAGCCTGTAAGATACGGGGCCTTTTTGCTTTGCCATTTCGCAAGCAAAAGGCCCCGTTTTTTGTAGGTTCTCTTTCCTGTACCCTTCTGTTCGGCGCCGTATTTCACCCACATCAGGAAAGGAAAAGCAAGATGAAAAAACGCAACATCCGCAAAACGGCGGCCGCTCTGACCGCTCTGGCTCTGTGCGCCGGTGTACTGACCGGCTGCGGCGGGGCTACTTCCAGCACGGCTTCCTCTGTTGCTGCCAGTTCTGCCGCCAGCAGCGAGGCTTCCGGCGCAGACGCTGACGCACTGGCTGCACAGAACGTGGCAGACCTGATCGATGCCATCTATGTGCAGCAGCGCACCGACGACACCGATGCCCAGTGTGAAGCCGCAAAGTCTGCATGGGACGCCCTGACCGATGCCCAGAAGGAGCTGGTGGAGGGCGAGAACGCTGACCCCGACTACTTCGGCCGCGACACCGGCGATGCCTCCAAGGACGATGCCCGCAACGCCGATGACATTGGCGAAAACGAGCTGCTGGTGGTGTCCTTCGGCACCTCCTTCAATGACAGCCGCGCTGCCGATATCAAGGGCATTGAGGACGCCTTGCAGGCCGCTTACCCCGACTGGAGCGTGCGCCGCGCCTTTACCGCACAGATCATCATCAACCATGTGCAGGCACGCGACGGCGAGAAGATCGACAATATGCAGCAGGCACTGGATCGCGCTGTGACAAACGGCGTGAAGAACCTGATCGTGCAGCCCACCCATCTGATGCACGGTGCCGAGTATGACGAGATGAACGAGATGCTGGACCAGTACCGCGACAAGTTTGAGAGCGTTGCTGTGGCCGAGCCCCTGCTGGGCGAGGTGGGCGCAGATGCTTCCGTCATCAATGCGGATAAGGAAGCTGTTGCCAAGGCCGTTACCGCTGCCGCTGTGAAGGACGCCGGTTACGACAGCGCCGCTGCTGCCGCTGCAGATAAGACTGCTTTCGTCTTTATGGGTCACGGTACTTCCCACACTGCCAAGGTGAGCTACAGCCAGATGCAGACCACCATGCAGACCTTAGGCTACGACAACGTGTTCATTGGCACGGTGGAGGGCGAGCCTGAGGAGACCTCCTGCGAGGCCATCATCGAGGCTGTAAAGGCTGCCGGTTACACCAAAGTCATCCTGCGCCCGCTGATGGTGGTGGCAGGCGACCACGCCAACAACGACATGGCCGGTGAGGACGCCGACAGCTGGCTGAGCCAGTTTACCGCCGCAGGCTGCTTTGAGAATGTGGACTGCCAGATCTCCGGTCTGGGCCGCATTGCGGACATCCAGCAGCTGTACATTGCACATACCAAGGCCGCTATGGATCTTCTGAACGGCTAATGGCTTCAGAAGCCCTCTCCGGCGCTGCCAAGCATACGGAGAGGGCTTCTTTTATGGGCGCGTTCCCCGCGCGAGGAGAACATGCCCCCTACCCCGGAAAGCCAAATTCCGGGTCAAAATTTATGATACTGAGGTATTTATTTTATGCGCTGCAAACAGTTTATTACCGTTTCTCTGGCCGGCGTGGTGCTGGCTGCTTCTCTGGCAGGCTGCGGCGGGACTGCTGCTCCCGCTTCTTCCGCTGCGGCAAGCTCTGAAGCGGCTTCCTCCGTGGTGGCTTCCTCTTCTGTGGCCGAAACCGCTCTGCCGGACGGCGTGTACACCGCTGATTTCGAGACCGACAGCAGTATGTTCCACACAAGCGAAGCCTGCAACGGCAAGGGCACGCTGACCGTGGAAAACGGCGTGATGACCTTCCATGTCAGTCTGGCCTCCAAAAAGATCGTGAACCTCTACCCCGGTCTTGCCGCCGATGCCGAGGCCAACAAGACCGCATGGCTCATCCCCACCGTGGACACCGTTACCTACGCGGATGGCACCACCGAAGAAGTGTACGGATACGACATCCCGGTGGAAGCACTGGACACCGACTTCCAGCTGGCATTGCTGGGCACCAAGGGCAAGTGGTATGACCATATCGTCAGCGTGCGCAACGCCGAGCCCAAGACCGAGCAGGCCGCCGAGACCCCCGCAGACGGCGCATACACCGCTGCCGTAGTGCTGGAGGGCGGCTCCGGCCGCGCCACCGTGGAAAGCCCCGCTGCCCTGACCGTGGCAGATGGCAAGATGACCGCTACCATCGTGTGGAGCAGCCCCAACTACGACTACATGATCGTGGATGGTGAGAAGTATCTGCCCACCAACACCGAGGGCAACTCCACCTTTGAGATCCCGGTAGCCGCTCTGGGCACCCCGCTGACTGTTACCGCCGACACCGTTGCCATGAGCAAGCCCCACGAGATCGAATACACCCTGACCTTTACCTTGGAGTAACCTTCCATGAAGCTGACCCGCGCACAATTTTTAAAGGCTCTGCCCGCCGCCGCGCTGCTGCTTGCAGGCTGCACTGCCGCACCCACCGCACCTGCCGATACGGACGAGCTTGTGTTTGACCACGCCTACCCGCTGGACTATGCCACCCAGTTTACCGCCGACTGCTACGCAGACGGCTCTACCCTGCTGACCATCCCGGACGCACAGGAAAAGTTTCTTATCCGGCCGGAGGGCGCTGCCACTCTGCGCACCGTACCCGAGGGCGTGACTGTTTTGCAGCAGCCGGTGCAGAACATCTATCTGGTGTCCACCTCTGCCATGGACTTATTTCTCCATCTGGACGCGCTGGACAGCATTGCCCTTTCCGGCACCCGCGCCGAGGGCTGGTATCTGGACGAGGCAAAGCAGGCCATGCAGGCCGGGCGCATTGCCTACGCGGGCAAGTACAGCGCCCCGGACTACGAACGCATCCTGACCGCAGAATGCGGCCTTGCGGTGGAAAACACCATGATCTACCACACCCCGGAAGTGAAGGAGCAGCTGGAGCGGTTCAGCATTCCGGTGCTGGTAGAGCGTTCCAGCTACGAGAGCAGCCCGCTGGCGCGGATGGAGTGGATCAAGCTGTATGGCATTTTGCTGGGCAAAGAAGCCCTTGCCGAGGAGGTGTTCGCCCGGCAGGCACAGCGCATTGCACCACTGCTAAAGCAGCCCTCCACCGGCAAACGCTGCGCGTTTTTCTCCATTACATCAAGCGGCCTTGCCACTGTGCGAAAAAGCGGAGACTATGTGGCGCAGATGATCGGCATGGCCGGGGGCGAATATGTTTTTGCCCACCTTGCCGACAGCGGCAACAGCCTTTCTACTATGAATATCCCACTGGAAGATCTTTACGCCGGGGTCAAGGATGCCGATGTGCTCATTTATAACGGCACCATCGAGGGCACCATCTCCACCAAGGAAGAGTTGCTTGCCCGCTGCGCGCTGCTGGCAGAGTGCAAGGCGGTGCAAAGCGGTGATATCTGGTGCACCACGCCCAGCTTTTTCCAGCAGAGCATGGCGCTGGCAGATTTTATGCTGGATCTCCATGCCGTTTTTACCGGGGAAACTGCCAGCCCCGACACCCTGCATTTTTTGACCAGGATCATCTAAGGAGCCGCTTATGACCAGCCGCAAACGCCTTGTTTTTTCCTATTGCTGCCTTGCCCTGCTGCTGGCGGTGCTGTTTGCCGTGAGCCTGTTCTGGGGCAGCGTTGCGCTTACCCCGCAGGCCGTGCTTGCAGCCCTGACCGGAAGCGGACAGGACGCGCTGAGCGTAGGCATTATCACACAGCTGCGCCTGCCCCGCGCGGTGATGGCCGCGTTGCTGGGCGCTGCGCTCTCGGCGGCGGGCTATCTGTTGCAGACCTTTTTTGCCAACCCCATTGCCGGCCCCTTTGTGATGGGCATTTCCAGCGGGGCTAAGCTGGCGGTGGCGCTGGTGATGGTGCTGTTTTTGAACTACGGCCTGCTGACAAGCTCTGCCGTGCTCATCCTTGCAGCCTTTGCGGGTGCTATGGCGGCTATGGCCTTTGTGCTGGCTGCTGCCCGCCGGGTGCAGCGCATGAGCATCCTTGTAATATGCGGCGTGATGATCGGTTACATCTGCTCTGCCATCACCGAGTTTGTGGTGGCCTTTGCGCAGGACAGCAGCATCGTCAACCTGCACAACTGGTCGCAGGGCAGCTTTTCCGGCATGACGTGGAGCAATGTGCGCACGGCGGCGCTGGTGGTGCTGCCCGCACTGGCAGCGGCTTTCTGCCTTGCAAAGCCCATGGCCGCTTACCAGATGGGTGAAGCCTACGCCCGGAGCGTGGGCGTGGATGTGCGGCGGTTCTCCCGGCTTTTGGTGCTGCTTTCCAGCCTGCTGGCCGCCTGCGTTACCGCCTTTGCGGGGCCCATCTCCTTTGTGGGCATCGCGGTGCCGCACCTTGTCAAGCAGCTGCTGGGCAGCGCCCGCCCGCTGTATGTGCTGCCGGGTTGCTGTCTGGGCGGGGCGGCGTTCTGCCTGCTGTGTGATTTAATTGCCCGCAGCCTGTTTGCGCCCATGGAGCTTTCCATCAGCGCGGTCACCGCTGTATTCGGTGCACCGGTGGTCATTGGGCTGCTGCTGCGCCGCAACCGGGAGGATGTGCGATGAAGTACTCTGTTGAAACCAACTCCCTTGCCATCGGCTACGGCAAAGCTGCCCTTGCGCGGGATATCGCGCTGGGCGCTGCCAAGGGGCAGGTGCTGGCACTCATTGGCCCGAACGGCGCGGGCAAATCCACCCTGCTCAAAACCTTGGCGGGGCAGCTGGCCCCTTTGGGCGGCGCGGTGCTGCTGGACGGGCAGGAGCTTGCCCGCATCCCCGGCAACGCCCGGGCACAAAAGCTGGCGCTGATGCTGCCCCACACCCGCCGCACCGAGTTGACCACCTGCTTTGAGTTTGCAGCGGCAGGGCGCATTCCCTATACCGGGCGGCTGGGCATCCTTTCTGCCGAGGACAAAAAACAGGTGCAGAATGCGCTGGAGCTGGTGGGCGCGGCGCATCTGGCTGACCGGGACTTCAACTGTGTCAGCGATGGGCAGCGGCAGCGCATTCTGCTGGCGCGGGCAGTCTGTCAGCAGCCGCAGGTGCTTCTGCTGGACGAGCCCACGTCATTTTTAGATGTAAAAGGCAAGATAGAGCTGCTGACCATTCTACAAAAACTGGCGCATGAGCAACTGCTTGCGGTCATTGTCACCCTGCACGAGCTGGACATGGCGCAGAAGATTGCGGACGCGGTGGTCTGCGTTTCGCCGCATGGCGTCTCTGCCCCCATGTCCCCGGAGCAGGCCTTTGCCCGGGAAAATATCAAAGCACTTTACGGCCTGACCGAGGAACAGTACAGCGCTGTTTTTGACCCGCCAAAGCCGGAAAAGCCGCAATTTGAGCACTATGTGCGCAGCGGGCAGAAGCTGCTGCGCTGCGGCTACACCACCGGCACCTGTGCGGCGCTGGCTGCTGCCGGGGCTGCTCGTCTGCTGCTGACCGGCACTGCGCCGAAAACCGTCGCCCTACGCACGCCCAAGGGCATTGTGGTGGAGGTTGCCCCCCTGTTCTGCCGCGCTGCTGCCGAGGGTGCGGAATGCGCCATTGAAAAGGACGGCGGTGACGACGTGGACGTGACCACCGGTCTGCCGGTGACTGCCACGGTGACGCTGCTCCCCGGCACACCCGAGGTGCGCATTACAGGTGGCGCAGGGGTTGGCCGGGTGACAAAGCCCGGGCTGGACCAGCCGGTCGGACAAGCCGCCATCAACCATGTGCCCCGGCAGATGATCACCGAGGCGCTGCGCCGGGAGGCGGAAACAGCCTGTTACCCCGGCGGTTTTGCCGTGACTATCTCCATCCCCGGCGGCGAGGAGGTGGCCCGACGCACCTTCAACCCCCATATCGGGGTAGAGGGCGGGCTGTCGGTGCTGGGCACCAGCGGCATTGTAGAACCCATGAGCCAGCAAGCCATTCTGGACACCATCCAGCTGGAGATGAATCAGGCGGCACTGCGGGCAAAAAGCCACCGACGGCTCATCCTTGCCCCGGGCAACTACGGGCTGGACTATCTGCACGAAACATATCCGCAGTTTGCCGCTATCCCGGTGGTCAAAACGTCCAACTTTATCGGAGATACGCTGGATATGGCAGCAGCAGCGCACTTTGAACAGGTACTGCTGGTGGGGCATATCGGTAAGCTGTGCAAGCTGGCGGGCGGCATTATGAACACCCACTCCCACACGGCAGACTGCCGCACGGAGTTGTTCTGCACCCACGCCGCCCTGTGCGGTGCTGACCGGGAAGTGTGCACCGCGCTGTACAATGCCGCCACCACGGATGCCTGTCTGGAGATTCTGGACACTGCCGGACTGCGGGAGCCGGTGCTACAAAGCCTGCTTGCCGCCATCCAGCTGCATCTTGACCGCCGCGCGGGCGGGGCGTTCCGGGTGGGCGCGGTGCTGTTTTCAAACCAGCACGGCCCGCTGGGACAGACCGAAACTGCCGCCCGCCTGCTGAACGAATGGAAGGAGTAACGCACATGGTACATTTTGTAGGTGCCGGGCCCGGCGCACCGGATCTTATCACCCAGCGCGGTGCAGCATTTTTACAGGCCGCAGACTGCATTATTTATGCAGGCAGTCTGGTCAACCCGGCGCTTCTGGGGCTGGCAAAGCCGGGATGTGCTATCTATAACAGCGCCGAGATGACGCTGGAGCAGGTACTGGACGTGATGCATCGGATGGAGAACGCAGGCAAAACCACCGTGCGTCTGCACACCGGCGACCCCTGCCTGTACGGTGCCATCCGGGAGCAGATGGATGCACTGGACGCAGACGGCATTTGTTACGATGATACCCCCGGTGTTTCCAGCTTTTGCGGCGCTGCCGCCGCGCTGAACGCCGAGTATACTTTACCCACGGTCAGCCAGACGGTCATTATCACCCGCATGGAAGGGCGTACCCCTGTGCCGGAGCGGGAAAGGCTGGCAAGCCTTGCCGCCCACGGCGCGACCATGGTGATCTTCCTGTCCATCGGGCTGATCGATAAGGTGCAGACGGCGCTTTTGCAGGGTGCGTACACACCGGACACCCCCGCTGCCGTAGTGTACAAGGCCAGCTGGCCGGAAGAAAAAATCGTGCGGTGCACAGTTGGTTCTTTGGCCGAGAGCACCCGTGCAGCGGGCATTACCAAAACGGCGCTTATCGTGGTAGGGGATTTTCTCGGCAAGCAGTACGAGCGCAGCAAGCTGTACGATCCCGCCTTTACCACCGAGTTCCGCAAGGGAGAACCGGTATGACCCGCGCCTATCTTGCCTTTACGGAGACCGGCCTTGCGCTGGCAAAACGCCTTGCCGTCAGCCTGCCCGGCAGCGTTGCCCGGTGCGGACAGAACGGTATATCGCTGGCAGAATGGACAAGTTCACAGTTTGTGCAGTCGGATGCGCTGATATTTGTAGGGGCTGTGGGCATTGCGGTGCGGGCTATCGCGCCCCACTGCAAGAGCAAGACCACCGACCCGGCTGTGGTGGTGGTGGACGAATGCGGGCGCTTTGCCGTGCCCATTTTGTCCGGGCATCTGGGCGGTGCAAACGATCTTGCGCGGGCCATTGCCGCTGTATGCGGAGCCGTGCCGGTGATCACCACCGCCACCGATGCCCACGGCATTTTTGCGGTGGACGAGTGGGCAAAACACCAAAACTGCATGGTACTGGAGCCGGAACGCATCAAGCTGGTCAGCAGCAAATTACTGGCCGGGCAACCGGTCTATTACCGGGCTGATTTCCCGGTAACAGGCACCGTGCCCGCAGGGTTATTCCCCACTGATACCCCGGAAAAAGCCGACTTTGCACTCACCCTTTGCCCCACCGGGCAGGCACTGCATCTTGTGCCGCGCATCGGGGTGCTGGGCATCGGCTGCAAGCGGGGCACAAGCGCTGAAACGCTGGAAGCTGCTTTTGCCGCTTTCTGCGCCCGGCACGGCTTTGCTGCGCAGGCAGTTACCGCCGCTGCAAGCATCGACCTGAAACAAAATGAACCGGGCTTGCTGGCCTTTTGTCTGGCGCACGGCTGGCCGGTGCGGTTTTACTCTGCCGCGCAGCTGCGCAGCGCGCCCGGACAGTTCACCCCCTCCACTTTTGTACAAAGTGTGACCGGAGTGGATAACGTCTGCGAGCGGGCGGCAGTGCTGGACGCAGGCGGCAACTTATTTTACCCGAAATTTGCCTGCAACGGCGTGACCTTTGCGCTGGCGTGCAGGCCCTTTGCCCCGGACTGGAGGTGGCAGAATGCTTGACGTGATGGATATTGACATTGACCGTCCCGAGAAGATAGTCTATGTCGTGGGGCTTGGCCCCGGCGATCCTTTTTATATGACCCAGCAGGCTGCAAACACGCTGGAAAGCGTTGACGCGATTTGTGGATACAAGGTCTATCTTGACCTCATCCGCAATGAATTTCCCTGCGAGGAATACTATGCCACCGGCATGACGCAGGAGCTTGACCGCTGCCGCTGGGCACTGGAAAAGGCACGCACCGGCAAGCGGGTGGCGCTGGTCTGCTCCGGCGATGCCGGGGTGTACGGCATGGCAAGCCCCCTGCTGGAACTTGCCCCGGACTACCCGGATGTTGCCGTGGAAGTTGTGCCCGGGCTGACCGCTGCCCTCAGCGGCGGGGCAGTGCTGGGCGCACCGCTGGCGCACGATTTCTGCGTCATTTCCCTTTCCGATCGGCTGACCCCGTGGGAAATCATTGAGAAGCGGCTGGCCTGCGCCGCTATGGGGGATTTCTGCGTTGCGCTGTATAATCCCTCCTCCAAGGGCAGACCGGACTATCTGGCAAAGGCGGTGCGCATTCTGCTGAAAAACGGCAAAAGCGCCGATACCGTCTGCGGCATCGTGCGCAACATTGGCCGGGAGGGTCAGACCGCCCGCGTTCTGACCCTTGCCCAGCTGGAAAACACTGCGGTGGATATGTTTACCACCGTGTACATCGGCAACGCCGCCACAAAACAGCTGGGCGACAGAATGGTCACGCCACGGGGGTACCACAGATGAAGGCGGTGGTTTTCAGCGGCACGACCGAGGGGCGGGTGTTCTCCCGGCAGCTGGCGGCGCTGGGAGCGGAGGTTCTGGTCAGTGTCGCCACCCCGCTGGGTGCAGAGGAACAGGGCGAAGCAGACGGCATTACAGTGCACTGCGGTCGGCTGACTACCGAGGAAATGACCGCCCTTTTGCAGGGCACTGCCCTGTGCGTGGACGCCACCCACCCCTATGCGGTGGACGCCACTAAAAACATCCGGGCAGCGTGTGCCGCTGTCGGGGTGGAGTACCACCGGCTGCTGCGGGAAGAAAGCCCGCTGCCTGCCGGGAGCATGGTGTTTGCCACCGCCGCCCACGCCGCCGCGTTTCTGGCCGGATGCAGTGGCAATGTGCTGCTGACCACCGGTGCAAAAGAGCTTGCCGCTTTTGCAGCGCTCGGCCCGGAGCGGCTGTTTCCCCGGGTGCTGCCCACGCGGGAGGGCATTGCCGCCTGCGAGGCCGCCGGTATCCCGCATAAAAACATCATTGCCATGCAGGGGCCATTCACCTATGCGCTGAACTGCGCTCTGATGAAGCAATTCTCCATCCGGTATCTGGTCACGAAGGACGGCGGTGCTGTGGGCGGCTTTGCCGAAAAGGCACAGGCCGCGCAGGACACCGGTGCACAGCTGATCGTGGTGCGCCGCCCGGCTGAAAACGGACAAACTGCTGCACAAATTCTGACACGCTGCAAGGAGGTTCTGGTATGATCTCTCTCATCGGAATGGGCTCTGGCTGCCCGGAAAGCCTGACCGTGCAAGGGCTGGACGCACTGCAAAGCGCAGGGCTGATTCTTGGAGCAAAGCGCCTGTTGGAGCATCTGCCGGCGGGGTGCACTGACAACTGCAAAGCCGTGTATAAGCCGGAGGAAATCCTTGTGTGTCTTGCCGCACAGCCGGACACCGACACCGCTGTTTTGTACAGCGGCGACACCGGGTTTTACTCCGGTGCGGCAAAGCTGCTGCCCCTGCTGCGGACCATGGGATACTCTGTCCGGGTGCTGCCCGGGCTTTCCAGTGTGCAGCTTTTAGCCGCCGCTGTGGGACGCCCTTGGCAGGACTGGAAGCTGGTATCTGCCCATGGCCGTGTCTGCGACCCGGCAGCCGAAGTTTTGTCGCATCCACAGGTATTTTTTCTTACCGGCGGCGGGGACTCCCCTGCCACCCTTTGCGCCAAACTGACCGCCGCCGGGCTGGGCGCTGCTCACGCCCTTGTGGGTGAAAACCTTGGCACTCCGGCAGAAGCCATCCGCTTTGGCCTTGCCCGGGAACTGGCAGAGCAAACCTTTGCACCGCTGAGCGTCTTGCTCATCGAACGGGAGACTTTGCCGCCCCACCGCACCCCCGGCCTGCCGGACGATGCTTTCATCCGGGGCGCTGTGCCCATGACAAAGCAGGAGGTTCGCGCCGCCGCACTGGCAAAGCTGGCGGTCACCCCCACGGACACCCTATGGGACGTGGGCGCGGGCACCGGCAGCGTGAGCGTGGAGCTGGCGCTTGCCGCCCCTGCCGGGCAGATATACGCCATAGAGTGTGACCCGGAAGCCTGTGCGCTCATCCAGAAAAACCGGGAGAAATTTGCAGCTTATAATCTGACCCTGATCGAGGGCAAAGCCCCTGAAGCTTTGGACATGTTGCCTGCCCCGGATGCTGTATTCATCGGCGGCACAAAGGGCAATATGGACGCTGTTATAGACGCCGTGCTGCACAAAAATCCTGTTGCGCGGCTGTGCATTGCCGCCATTGCGCTGGAAACGCTCAGCACCGCCGTGGCTGCTCTGACCGCTCACGGCCTTGCCGCAGAGGTGACACAGATCTCCGTCAGCCGCACAAAAGCGGCGGGCAGTCTGCATTTGCTGATGGCTAACAACCCGGTGTTTCTCATTACGGGGGCACGGACATGATGCAGTTTCTCATCGCCGCGCCGCGTTCCGGCAGCGGTAAGACCACCGTTACCTGTGCAGTGCTTACCGCCTTGCAGCGGCGCGGGACTGACCCCTGCGCCTTCAAGTGCGGACCGGATTATATCGACCCTATGTTTCACCGCAGTGCGCTGGGGGTGGAAAGCCACAACTTAGACCTCTACCTCTCCGCCCCGGATACAGTGCGCACGCTTTACGCCCGGTATGCCGCCGGGCACGGCGCTGCCGTATGCGAGGGTGCCATGGGCTTTTACGACGGGCAGGGACTGACCACCCGCGCAAGCGCTTGGGAGCTGGCCGACACGCTGACGCTGCCGGTTCTGCTGGTGGTACAGCCCAAAGGTGCAAGCATCACCCTTGCCGCCGAGCTGCGGGGGCTTTTGCAGTTCCGCACACCCAGCCATATCGTTGGCATTCTGCTCAATGATTGCTCTGAGTTCTTATACAAAACGCTGCGCCCGATGCTGGAAGCCGAGACCGGTCTGCCGGTGGTGGGGTATCTACCCCATCTGCCGGGATGCGCTATTGAGAGCCGTCACCTCGGGCTGAAAACCGCCGGCGAGGTTGCGGACTTACAGCAAAAGCTGGGCAAGCTTGCCGATGCTCTTGTGCTGAACTGGGCACAGCTGGCAGCACTGACCGACCGCCCTGCCCCGGCTGCGCCGCCGCTTGCCGCGCCGTGCGCACCCGCCGTGCGCATTGCCGTGGCGCGGGACGAAGCCTTCTGCTTTGCCTATGCCGAAACACTGGACGCCTTGCGGGACGCGGGTGCAGAACTTGTGTTTTTCAGCCCGCTGCGGGATGCATCTCTGCCAGAAAATATCGGCGGGCTGTACCTACCCGGGGGCTACCCGGAGTTGTACGCCCGGCAGCTGAGTGAAAACCGCGCCCTGCGTGCCGCTGTCCGGGAGGCTGTTCAGAATGGTCTGCCCACTGCTGCCGAGTGCGGCGGCTTTTTGTACTTAGGGCAGGCGCTGGAGGGCACAGACGGCAAGGCATACCCCATGGCAGGTGTGCTGCCGGGCAGCGGGCACAACACCGGGCGGCTGGTGCGCTTTGGCTATGCCGTCATGACGGCAAAGGCTGGCAGTATGCTTTTCTGCGCCGGAGAAGCGCTGCCCATCCATGAATTCCACCACTGGGATTCCTCCGAAAACGGTGCAGACTTTTCTGTGCGCAAAACCGAAAAAAGACAGTGGGAATGCAGCTTTGCAAACGCGCATTTGTATGCCGGTTTCCCGCATCTTTACTGGGCAGGCACTGCCCTGCCCCGCCGCTTTGTACAGGCGGCGCGGCACTTTTTAAAACACAAAGGATGACGAAAATGACCGAAGCTGAACTGATGCAGTTGCTTGCTGCCATCACCCCGCCGGACGACGCTGCCCGTGCTGCCGCCCATGCCCACTGGGCAAGCCTTGCCAAGCCCTTGGGCGGGCTGGGCGCGTTGGAAACGCTGCTGGAAGATGCCGCCGCTTTGACCGGAACGGCGCAGTTTGATTTTTCCCGCCGGGCGGTGGCAGTGCTCTGCGCGGACAACGGCGTTGTGGCGCAGGGTGTAAGCCAGACCGATCAGAGCGTGACCCGCACCGTAGCCGAGAACCTTGCCGCGCGGCGCACCAGCGTCTGCCGGATGGCGCAGGCGGCGCACTGCGATGTGCTGCCGGTGGATATGGGCATCGCCAGTGCGCCGGTGCTCGGCGTGCTGGACCACCGCGTTGCCGCCGGAACTGCGGACTTTACCAAAGGCCCTGCCATGACCCGTGCCGAGGCAGTGGAGGCTATTGGGCGGGGCCTTGCCCTGACCCGGCAGCTTGCCGCCGAGGGTTACGGGCTGGTGGCTACCGGCGAGATGGGCATTGGCAACACCACCACCTCCAGCGCCGTGGCTGCCGTGCTGCTGGCACAGCCGGTGCAGACCATGACCGGGCGCGGCGCAGGGCTTTCCGATGCAGGGCTTGCCCGCAAGGTTGATGCCATCCGGCGGGGCATCGCTTGCAACAGCCCTGACCCCGATGATGCCTTGGACGTCCTGAGCAAGCTGGGCGGCTTTGATATCGCCGGGATGTGCGGGATGTTTCTGGGCGGGGCGCTGGCAGGCATACCCGTACTGATGGATGGGTTTATCAGCGGGGTGGCGGCGCTGTGTGCTGTGCGGCTGTGCCCGGCAGCATCCAAGGCCGTGTTTGCCAGTCACTGCTCCACCGAGCCTGCCGCCCGGCTAGTGCTGGAAGCACTGGGCAAAACACCCCTGCTTACCGCCGGACTGCATCTGGGCGAGGGCACGGGCGCGGTGGCCAGTATCCCTCTGTGGGACATGGCACTGGCAGTGTACAAGGGGTGCTATTCCTTTGCGGAGGGCGGCATTGCGCCGTATACGCCCCAATGCTGACGCTGGTGCTGGGCGGCGCTGCCAGCGGCAAGAGCGAATACGCCGAAACCCTTGTGCTGCGCAGTGCTTTGCCGCGGTACTATCTGGCAACCATGCAGGTGTGGGATGCCGAGTGCGCCGCCCGGGTGGAAAAGCACCGCAAAATGCGCGCTGCGAAGCAGTTTGAGACCATCGAGTGCCCGCTGTATCTGGATGCTGTGCGTCTGCCGCGTCGGGGCACTGCGCTACTGGAGGACTTGGGCAACCTGACCGCCAACGAGCTGTACGACCCCGCCGGGGCGGGCGATGCCGCCGCCGAGCACATTTTGCAAGGACTAGATGCCCTTGCAGCGCAGTGCGAAAATTTAGTTATTGTCTCTAACGAGGTTTTCAGTGGCGGCGCGGACTATGCCGGAGACACGGACCGCTATTTGCTGGCGCTGGCACAGGTGAACAACGCCCTTGCCGCCCGGGCAGATGCCGTGGTGCGGGTGGTGTGCGGCGTCCCTGTCTATTATAAAGGAGTGGAAAAATGATCGTTTTGCAGACTATTGCGGTGGCCTTTGCCATGTTTTCGGCGGTGCCGGTGCCGCAGTTTGCGTGGAACGAAAAGAATATGCGGTACGCGCTGTGCGCCTTTCCGCTGGTGGGGCTTTTATGCGGGGCGCTGTGGTGCGTGTGCGGGGTGCTGCCGCTGCCTGCCCCGGCGCGGGCGGCAGGGTTCTGCCTTGTGCCGGTGTGGGTGACCGGCGGCATCCATCTGGATGGCTACGCCGACACCTGTGACGCCCTTGCCAGCTACGGCGACCGGGAAAAGAAGCTGGAAATTTTAAAAGACCCGCACTGCGGTGCCTTTGCCGTTATCCGGCTGTGCAGCTATTTTGCGGCTTACCTCTGCCTTGCCGCCTGCGTGCAGTTCACGTCTCGGGTGGGTGCGCTTTGGACGCTGGCGCTGGTTTTGGAGCGAGCGCTTTCCGGCCTTGCGGTGGCGGCCTTTCCCATGGCGAAAAACACCGGCCTTGCCCACACCTTTGCCTGTGCCGCTGACCGCACCGCCGTGCGCAATGTGCTGGCAGTGCTGGCAATACTGCTTTGCGGGGCGCTGCTGGCTTTAGGCGGCGGGGCACTGGCGGCAGTTGCAATTTTGTTGTTTTTGTGGTATCACCATGTAGCTGTGCAGCAGCTGGGCGGCATTACCGGCGATTTAGCCGGGTGGTTTTTGCAAAAGACTGAGCTGTGGATGCTGGCGGCGCTGTGCGCCTGCCAATGGGGAGGGCTGTTATGATCTTTATCACCGGGCCGCTTTACAGCGGCAAGCGTACCTTTGCCCGCACCCTGACCGGCCGCTGCATCGCGGATGCGCAGCAGCTTGCCGCCGGGTGCAAAGACAACGCTGAACTTGAGAAACTTGCGGACAAATTATCCGCTTATGATATCGTGCTGTCCACCGAGGTGGGCGGCGGTGTGGTGCCCATAGACCCGGCAGAGCGTGCCGCGCGGGAAAATGCCGGGCGGCTGGCCTGTATGCTGGCGGCGCGCGCTAAGTGCGTGGTGCAGATGTTTTGCGGCATCCCCACCGTTTTGAAAGGAGAATTGCCGGAATGCTGATCTATTTATTGCGCCACGGGCTGACCGAATACAACGCCGAAAAGCGTTATCAGGGGCAGCGGGATATCCCGCTTTCTGCCGCCGGGCGCGCTATGCTATGCCGGGCGGACATCTCCCCCAAGACCGTGTACATCACTCCTCTTTGCCGCACCCGGCAGACCGCTGAGGTGCTGTTCCCGGGCGCAAGGCTTATAGAAATAGACGGGCTGAAGGAGATGTGTTTTGGCAGCTTTGAGGGGAGAAACTATATTGAAATGGAGCACGACCCGGACTACCTTGCATGGGTAGCCGCCAACTGCGAAAGCCCCTGCCCGGACGGCGAGACCAAGGCCGCTTTTTGTGAGCGTATCTGCGCGGCTTTTTCTGCACTGGTAGACAAAGCTCTTGCGGACGGCGAGGAGATGCTGGTCATCTTAGCCCACGGCGGCACCCAGATGGCTGCCATGGAACGCTATGCCCTGCCGCACAAGGATTATTACGAATGGTGCGCCCCCAACGCCGGCGGCTTTGTGCTGGATGCCAAGGATTGGGCGGCAAAGCGGGTGCTGCATCTGGTAAAGACCGTACAGTACACGAAGGAGGCACGGGAATGATCGGCTACGCGGTACTGGGCGGCTTTGTGCTGGATGCCGTTTTCGGCGACCCTGCGTGGCTTCCGCATCCGGTAGTGTACATGGGCAAGGCCATCTCTACGCTGGAAAAAGGGCTGCGTGCCCGCCTGCCCAAAACGCCGGAGGGCGAGCTTTGGGGCGGACGTATCTTAGCCTTTTGTCTGCCGGTGGGTACCTTTGCGCTCACAAGCCTTGTCTGCATAGGAGCCGCCGCCCTGCACCCGCTGCTGGGGCTGGCAGTACAGATGTTCTGGTGCGGGCAGGCACTGGCGGCAAAGGGGCTTGTGCAGGAGAGTACGAACGTCTACCGGGAGCTGCTAAAACCCGACCTGCCTGCCGCCCGCACTGCCGTAAGCCGCATCGTGGGGCGGGATACGCAGGCACTGACTGCGGAAGGCGTGACCAAAGCCGCTGTGGAGACCGTGGCGGAAAACGCCAGCGATGGCGTGATCGCGCCGCTGTTGTATATGCTGCTGGGCGGCGCTCCGCTGGCGCTCACCTACAAAGCCATCAACACCATGGACAGCATGGTGGGCTACAAAAACGAGCGATATCTGCACTTTGGGCGTGCGGCGGCAAAGCTGGATGATATTGCGAACTTTTTGCCCAGCCGCATTGCCGCCCTGCTGTGGGTAGCCGCTGCCGCCCTGACCGGCAACGATGCCCGCAATGCGTGGCGCATCTGGCGGCGGGACAGGCGCAACCACGCCAGCCCCAACAGCGCCCAGACCGAGAGCGCCTGCGCCGGTGCACTGAACGTGCAGCTGGCGGGGCCTGCCTACTATTTTGGTGAATACTACAAAAAGCCCACCATCGGCGATGCCGTGCGTCCCATTGAGCCGGAGGATATCCGCCGCGCGGACCGCATGATGTACGCCGAAAGCCTGCTGGCGCTGGCGCTTGGGCTGGTGATACGAGGTATTTTATGATGCAGCTTGTACATGGCGGCGACTGGGCCGGTTACCGGGCGCAGTACGGACAGGACGCGCTGGACTTTTCGGCCAATGTCAGCCCGCTGGGGCTGCCGGAGGGGGTGGCAACGGCCATTACTGCCGCGCTTGCCACCGCCGACCGCTACCCCGACCCCCTTTGCCGTGCTTTGCGGGCAAAGCTGGCAGTGCACGAGAAGGTGCCCATGGAGCACATCCTCTGCGGCAACGGCGCGGCAGACCTCATCTTCCGGCTGGTGTGGGCGGCAAAGCCCCGCACCGCCCTGCTGCCCGCCCCTACCTTTGCGGAGTATGCCGCCGCGCTGGAAACGGCAGGCTGCACCGTCCGGCGGCATTTTCTGCAGGAAAAAGAAGATTTTGCGGTGACAGAAGCGTTTGTTTCCGCAGTGGACGAGGACACCGACATGGTATTCCTCTGCCAGCCCAATAACCCCACCGGGCAGCTGACGCCGCTAGCGCTGGTGGAGGCGCTGCTGCGTCGGTGCGAACGCTGTGGTGCACTGCTGGTGGTGGACGAGTGCTTTCTGGACTTTCTGCCGCAAAGTGAGGTGCTGTCTGCCAAAAAGCTTCTGGCAAGCCCGAACCTCATCATCCTGAAAGCCTTTACAAAGCTGTACGGCATGGCCGGGGTGCGGCTGGGCTACTGCCTGTGCAGCAACATCGCCCTGCTGGATAAGATGCAGGCCGCCGGGCAGCCGTGGGCAGTCTCCGGCCTTGCACAGGCGGCGGGTTTGGCAGCGCTGGACGAAGCTGCCTATGTGGCCCGGGTGCAGGCGCTTATTGCGCAGCAGCGTCCTGTTTTGCGGGACTGCCTGCGCACACTGGGGCTGCGGGTGCTGGATGGCAGCGCGAATTATCTGCTGTTTCAGGCACCGGAAACGCTGGGCGAAAGCTTGCGGCAGCGCGGCATCGTGCTGCGCAGCTGCGGCAACTACCCCGGGCTGGACAGCAGCTGGTACCGCACCGCCGTGCGCACTGCGCCGGAAAACCAGCAGCTTTTAAAAACCTTACAGGAGGTGCTTGCATGAGCCGGGCAAAATGCATTATGGTACAGGGCACGATGAGCGGGGCAGGCAAAAGCCTGCTGTGCACCGCGCTGTGCCGTATTTTTGCACAGGACGGTTACCGGGTAGCCCCCTTTAAAAGCCAGAACATGGCGCTGAACAGCTTTGTCACCCGGGACGGGCTGGAAATGGGCCGGGCACAGGTGGTGCAGGCACAAGCCGCCGGCATAGAACCGGATGTGCGCATGAATCCTATTCTGCTCAAACCCAGCAGCGATGTGGGCAGTCAGGTCATCGTGAACGGCGAGGTGCGCGGACAGATGCCCGCAGCCGCCTACTTCAAGCTGAAAAAGAGCCTGATCCCGGACATTTTAGCTGCATACAACAGTCTGGCGGAAGAGATGGATATCATTGTTATTGAGGGCGCAGGCAGCCCGGCAGAGATCAACTTAAAGACAGACGATATCGTCAATATGGGGCTGGCAGAGCTGGTGGATGCACCGGTGCTGCTGGCGGGAGATATCGACCGGGGCGGCGTGTTTGCACAGCTGTACGGCACGGTAGAGCTGCTGGAGCCCGCCGAGCGGGCACGCATCAAGGGACTGGTCATCAACAAGTTCCGGGGCGATGCCGCCATCCTGAAGCCCGGCCTTACCATGCTGGAGGAAAAGACCCATCTGCCGGTGCTGGGCGTTGTGCCCTACCTGCGGGTGGATATCGAAGACGAGGACTCCCTCTCCTCCCGGCTGGAAAGCAGCACCGCCGTCAAGCCGCTGGATGCTGCCATTCTGCGGCTGCCGCATATCTCCAATTTTACGGATTTTATGCCGCTGGAGCAGCACCCGCTGCTGAGCGTGCGGTATGTGCAAAGCCCCCGGCAGCTGGGCGCACCGGATGTGGTCATTCTGCCGGGCACTAAGAATACCATTGATGACCTGCTCTGGCTGCGTCAGTGCGGGCTGGAAAGTGCCGTGCAAAAGCTGGCAGCTGCCGGCACGCCGGTGCTGGGTGTATGCGGCGGCTATCAGATGCTGGGCGAGACCCTTGCCGACCCCGAGGGCACTGAGAGCGGACGCCCGCAGACCGTGCGCGGGCTGGGGCTGCTGCCCGTCCAGACTGTGTTTACGGACGCAAAGCACCGCACACAGGATACCGCCACCGTTACCGCGCCGCAGCTGGCGGGGGCAGTGCTGACCGGCTACCAGATCCATACCGGGCGCACCGCTGTGCAGGGCGTGCCCTTCTGCCGCCTTGCGGACGGCAGCGCCGAGGGCTGCGTGCAGGGCAATGTGGCGGGCACTTATCTGCACGGGCTGTTCGATACCGGGGAGCTGACCGAAAAGTTGGTGCAGCTGCTGTGCAGCCGCAAGGGCATCTCCCCTGCCAGTGCACCGCTGCTCTCCATGGCAGAGTACCGGCAGCAGCAGTTTGACCTGTTGGCCGACGGCGTGCGCCGGGCGCTGGACATGAACGCCCTGTACGCCGCCATGGGACTGGAAAGGAGGAGCACCGTATGACCCCGCAGCATCATCTGCCCGCAGACATTGAACGAACGAGCCTTTCTATCATCACCGCGGAGCTGGAAGCACTGGGTCTGACCCCGCCGCCGGAGACTGCCGCCGTGGTCAAGCGGGTGATCCACACCACCGCAGATTTCGACTACGCCCGTAATCTGCGGTTTACCCCCGGCGCGGTAGCAGCGGGCGTGGCGGCGCTGCAAGCCGCTGCACCCATCGTTACCGACACCAACATGGCGCTTTCCGGCATTACAAAGCCGGGCCTTGCGCGGCTGGGCGGCACCGCGCTGTGCTACATGGCAGACCCGGAGGTAGCCGCGCTGGCAAAGGCCAACGGCACCACCCGGGCGGTGGCGTCCATGCAAAGAGCCGCCGCCGAGCATCCCGGTGCCATTCTTGCGGTGGGCAACGCACCCACAGCACTGCTGACCATTGCCGACCTGATTGAAACCGCCGGACTGCGCCCTGCGCTGGTCATCGGGGTGCCGGTGGGCTTTGTGAACGTAGTGGAGAGCAAGGAGCGGCTGTTTGAGGTGTGCACCGCCCACGGCGTGCCCGCCATTGTTGCCATGGGGCGCAAGGGCGGCAGCAACGTTGCCGCTGCCATTTGCAACGCGCTGGTGTATTCCGCTGCCGGGATGCTGGACCCCACCGACCGGGGATGGAAATAATATTTTTATTGTTCGCGTTTGAAGCGCTCTGCGGAACGCTTCAAACGCTTTTTTCAGCCAATTCTCCCCTAGATGGGTATACTTTCATTGGCTGGCATGGTATACTCGGCTTAGTTCAACAAATCGGAATTTAAGGAGGTTCTGTTATGCGCACGGAGAAGAAATCCTACCGGTCTAGGATGGATCCTATTGTTGCTTTAGTTTTGATCTTCGCTGTACTAAAAGTAACAGGATTGATTTCGTGGTCATGGCTATGGGTACTCAGCCCGATTTGGATTACCCTTTTGATTTTCGCTGCTATTTTTTCTTTCATTTTGGTCGGTGGACGAATCGTTAAAGGAAAATGGTAGCTTCCAGTTTGCCGCACTCATTATTTTTCTTTCTTGTAAAAACGGGATACCGGAGCGTCCACAGACGTTCCGGTATCCCGTTTTTATCTATAATTCTTCTCTTTTTATTTACGGCTGCGCGCAGGGTGGCGGTGGAGGGCACAGTAATAGCCGAAGGCGGTACCGCACAAGCCGCCCACGATGTGCATAAAGTTTGCTACGTTATCGTGCACAAAGATGATATCATACACCTGCTGGCCGAAATACAGCGCCGCCACCAGCAGCATGGTGACCGGGATGCCGCCGGAAAAGCCCGCCAGCGAGGACAGCATAATCAGCATGAACACGATGCCGGATGCACCCAACAGCCCCGTGTTGGGGAACAGGATGCATTGCAGCACGCCGGTGACCAGCGCGGTGAACAGAATGCCCTTGAGCAGCGGAATGCTGCCGTATTTTTCCTCCATGGGCGGGCCCACTACCAACAGCAGCAGCATATTGTTGAGAAAATGCTCCCAGTTGGCATGACCCAGCACATGGCCGAACAGTCGGATGTAGCCCAGCGGGTCTCGCCACGAGGAGCGGTACACGCAGAAGAGGTTCATGGTGCTCCAGCCGTCCGTCCAGCCGTCTGCCAGCAGCACCAGCATGGACAGCAGAAAAAAGGTAAGGATCACCGGCGAGTTATACTGGAGTTCCAGTTTCAGCTTGCTCTTTTTCGTAAACAGTCATTCCCTTCACAGTATTGTTGGCGTTACCCTCTGGTTTGTGCCCAGTATGCGCCCATGCTCTGGCCGGGCTGATTCGTTACTTCATTGTTGAGGTATGCCGCAAGGCCGCAGGTATCCGGCTGCCAGCGGAGCGCGGCTTCCACCGTGGGGTACT
Organism: Faecalibacterium sp. I4-1-79; assembly: GCF_023347235.1. GTDB lineage: Bacteria > Bacillota > Clostridia > Oscillospirales > Ruminococcaceae > Faecalibacterium > Faecalibacterium tardum. The sequence continues at coordinate 1,872,584 of NZ_CP094467.1, forward strand.
CCACCTCGGCGTACCAGAACGCTGTGGGCAAGTCCTCGTCCACATGGTTCACCTCCAGCACCGCGCCGTCCGGCAGGCGGTAGCTCCGGCGCACCTTTTTGATCAGCGGCTTGCCGATGATCTTCTCCTCCAGCTGCACAAACAGATCTTTGTCGATGCTGCGCTCGATCTCCTCCCGTGCCAGGCCTCCGGCGGACTTGAAGCAGAGGATATAGTCGGTGCTGCCGCCGGTCAGCGCCTCCTCACGGATGCGCACCGTGGGCTGCACACTGATATAGCCCTGCCGCATGGTGAACTCTTCCTCAAGGGGCAGCCCCTCAGGCCAGCCGGTCACCATCCATTTGCGTTCGATCTCCATAGCGTTTTCTTCCTTCCGCAAAATTTTGTATTTATTCTACCATATTTTTATGTTATGATAAAGAGCAGAACAAGCATCATTTTGCGCATTCTTAGTTGAAGGAGCATTTTATGAAAAGCGAACGCACTTATCCTGTATATAAAGTCAACAAGCACGCCGAAGGTCTTTTGGTGGGCGGGCACCCCTGGGTGTACGAGAACGACATTCTGGAAGCCCCCGGCACTACGCCGGAAAACGGCACGCTGGTGGATGTGGTCAGCCCCAAGGGCGCCTATCTCGGCACCGGTTTTCTCTCGCTGCAAAGCAAAATCCGGGTGCGGCTGATTTCCCGCAACGCCAACGACACCTTTGACGCCGCTTTCTGGCGCCGCCGGGTGGAGTACGCATGGGCTTACCGCAAAACGGTGCTGGAACCCGCCGACCTTTCCGCCTGCCGTTTCATTTTTGGCGAGGCAGACCAGTTCCCCGGCCTGACGGTGGACCGTTTCAACAATGTTCTGGTCACCCAGACCCTGAGCGTAGGCATGGAAAAGCTGAAGCCGGTGCTCTTCCCGCTTTTGGCTGAGGTGCTGCGGGCAGACGGACAGACCATTGACGGCATCTATGAGCGCAACGATGAAGCCCTGCGCGCCAAGGAGGGGCTGGAACAAAACAAGGGCTGGTTCACCCTGCCCGGCGAGAGCCACCCGGAAACCACCCAGACCGAGATCTGTGAAAACGGCGTGTACTACCATGTGGACTTTGAAAACGGGCAAAAGACCGGCTTTTTCCTTGACCAGAAATATAATCGTCGGGCGGTAGCACGCCTTGCCGCCGGGCATACCGTGCTGGACTGCTTTACTCACACCGGCAGCTTTGCCTTGAACGCTGCCAAGGGCGGGGCTGCCCGGGTGACTGCTGCCGACATCAGCGCCGAAGCCATTGCCATGGCAAAGCGCAACGCCGAACGCAACGGTCTCGACAATATGGATTTCCTCTGTGAGGACACCTTTGCCCTGCTGCCCCGGCTGGAAAAGGAGGGCAGCCCCTACGACTTCATCATTCTGGATCCCCCTGCCTTTACCAAGGCACGCCGCACGGTGGAGAATGCCATGCGCGGCTACAAGGAGATCAACTACCGCGCCATGAAGCTGCTGCCCCGGGGCGGGTATCTGGCTACTGCCAGCTGCTCCCACTTTGCCACCGAGGAGTTGTTCATCAAGATGCTGCGCGCTGCCGCCAAGGACGCCCACCGGCAGCTGCGGCAGATCGAGGTAAAGCAGCAGGCACCGGATCACCCCATTCTGTGGGGCGTGCCGGAGACGAACTACCTCAAGTTTTTCCTGTTTCAGGTCATCTGATGCTTTTACAGTAAGAACAATTGCCGCACGCTGCGCACCTTTCAGCCGGAGAAAGCCGTTCTGAAAGCGGTTTTTCCGGTGTAAAAGTCATACCAATCGCGGTTATTCCAAAAATCCGAGATCGTGTTTGTGCAGAATCGTCAGTTTTGTCAATTGCCTTTTTTGCCCGCAAAGACTATAATCTTAGCCATAGACAGCAACGGCGCTGTGGGTCACCTCCTGACTCGCAGCGCCGTTTTTGTTAGGATGTAAGCAAGCTTTGGGTTTCTGCATTGCGGCAGACCCAAGGCGAAAGAAAAAAGTAAGATCAAGTAAGGAGTAGGATTTATGGCAGCAAATGTTATGGAGATCTACGGCAGCAAGGTCTTTAATGAGCACGTTATGAAGGAGCGCCTGCCCAGCGCTACCTACAAAAGCCTGAAGAACACCCTGCACAAGGGTGCTCCGCTGGACATTGAGGTGGCAAACGTTGTCGCCAGCGTGATGAAGCGCTGGGCTATGGAGCTGGGTGCCACCCATTACACCCACTGGTTCCAGCCCCTGACCGGCATCACCAGCGAGAAGCACGATGGTTTCGTCAGCCCCGTGGGCGACGGCACCGCCATCATGGAGTTCTCCGGCAAGGAGCTGGTACGCGGCGAGCCCGACGCTTCCTCCTTCCCCTCCGGCGGTCTGCGCGCTACCTGCGAAGCACGCGGCTACACCGCATGGGACCCCACCAGCTACGCCTTTGTGAAGGATGATGTGCTGTGCATCCCCACCGCATTCGTCAGCTACACCGGCGAGGCTTTGGATAAAAAGACTCCCCTGCTGCGTTCCATGAACGCACTGTCCGGTCAGGCCGTCCGCATCCTGAAGCTGTTTGGCAAGGATGTGGACTACGTTTCCACCACCGTCGGCCCCGAGCAGGAATACTTCCTGGTCAAGAAGGAGGACTACGAGGCACGTCAGGATCTGATCCTCACCGGCCGCACCCTGTTCGGTGCTCCCTCTGCCAAGGGTCAGGAGCTGGAGGAGCACTACTTCGGCGTCATCCGTCCCGAGGTTTCTGCGTTCATGAAGGAGCTGGACGAGGAGCTGTGGAAGCTGGGCGTGCCCGCCAAGACCAAGCACAACGAGGTTGCCCCCTGCCAGCACGAGCTTGCTCCCATCTTCGATACCACCAACGTAGCCATCGACCACAACCTGCTGACCATGGAAATGATGCGCAAGATCGCACCCAAGTATGGTCTGGTCTGCCTGCAGCACGAGAAGCCCTTTGAAGGCGTGAACGGCAGCGGCAAGCACAACAACTGGTCCATGAGCACCACCCACGAGAACCTGCTGGATCCCGGCGACACCCCCATGGAGAACCTGCAGTTCCTGATCTTCCTGGCCGCTGTTATCAAGGCTGTGGATGAGTACGCTGACCTGCTGCGCACCTCTGTGGCCACCCCGGGCAACGATCACCGTCTGGGCGCTAACGAGGCACCTCCGGCCATCATCTCTATCTTCGTAGGCGAGGAGCTGGAAGCCGTCATCGATGCGATCGCATCCGATTCTCCCTATGCCGGCCCCGTCAAGATGAAGATGGATCTGGGCGTGGACGTTCTGCCCAAGTTCAGCAAGGACACCACTGACCGCAACCGTACCTCCCCCTTCGCTTTCACCGGCAACAAGTTCGAGTTCCGTATGCCCGGCTCTGCCGAGAACCTGAGCGACTGCAACACCATCCTGAACACCGCTGTCGCCAAGGAGCTGAAGGGCTACGCCGACGAGCTGGAGGGCGCTGAGGACTTTACCAGCGCAGCCATCGCTCTGATCAAGCGCACCATCCGCGACCATCGCCGCGTTATCTTCAACGGCAACGGTTACACCGCCGAGTGGGAAGCCGAAGCAGCCAAGCGCGGCCTGCCCAACAAGAAGAATACCCCCGCTGCTCTGCCCGCACTGGTCGAGCCCAAGAACATCGCCCTGATGGAAGAGTTCGGCGTGCTGACCAAGGTGGAGATGGAAAGCCGCTACGAGGTTGAGATGGAGCACTACTCCAAGATCATCAACATCGAGGCTCTGACCATGCTGGAGATGGCTCGCAAGCAGCTGCTGCCCGCCATCAACGCCTACATGAGCGAGGTTGCCAACACCGCCGCCTCCAAGCTGGCTGTCAGCGAGCACATCAGCGTGCGCAGCGAGACCAAGACTTTGGAAAAGCTTTCTTCTGACGCCGATGCCATGAGCGATGCCATCGACACCCTGCAGGATGCCGTGAATGCCGCAAAGGCACTGCCCACCGAGAGCGAGAAGGCCGTTGCCTTCCACGATAACGTTCTCCCGGTGATGGATGCCCTGCGTGCCGCTGCCGACGATGCCGAGACTATCTGCGGCGAGGATTACTGGCCTCTGCCCAGCTACAGCAAGATGCTTTACTACGTCTGATAATCTCCTGACAACGTAAAAAATAAGCATCCGCCGGCTGCCGGATCAATTAGCCATTCTCCTTTTCCTATTTCTTACACCAGCCCAAAGACCTGCTCCCTTTTTGAGGGCAGGCCTTTGGGCGTTTTATTTGAAATGCAGTTTTTGTAAGGGGGGTATTTATGAGCTATTCCACCCAACAGGATATTCTGGATTTTGTGGAGGATAACAACGTCAAATTTGTGCGCTTTGCCTTCTGTGATATTTTTGGCACCCAGAAGAACATTGCCGTGCTGGCCAGCAATCTGTCCAAGGCGCTGGAAGAGGGCGTGTGCTTTGACGGCAGTTCCATTGCGGGCTTTATGCACGTTGAGGAAAGCGACCTTGTACTGCGGCCGGATCTTTCCACCGTGACCATCCTGCCGTGGCGTCCCACCGAAGGGCGGGTGATGCAGTTCTTCTGCGATGTGGAAATGCCAGACGGCGCAGCCTTTAGCGGCAACTGCCGCGGCTTTTTGCGGGATATGAACCGCAAATTCAAAAAGCTGGGACTTACCTGCAACGTGGGTACCGAGTGCGAGTTTTATCTGTTTGAAAAGGACGACCGTGGCCGCCCCACCTGCATTCCCATTGACTTCGGTGGATATTTTGACGTTGCGCCGCTGGATGCGGGTGAAAACCTGCGCCGGGATATCTGCCTGACCATGGAGCAGATGGGTATGGCACCCCAGCACAGCCACCACGAAAGCGGCAATGGCCAGAACGAGATCGACTGCCGCTACGCAGGACCGCTGAAAACCGCCGACAACGTGATGACCTTTAAGCAGATCGTCCGTGCCATTGCCATGCGCAACGGTCTCCACGCCAGCTTTCTGCCCAAGCCCCTGCCCCAGCAGGCCGGCAGCGGGCTGCACATCAACCTCTCGCTTTACATGGACGGCAAAAACCTGTTTGAGGGCGATATTGCCCCGGACAGCGTAGCAGGCAGCTTTATGGCCGGTGTACTGGCCCACAGCCGGGAACTGACCGTGTTCACCAATCCCCTGCCCAACAGCTACCAGCGCTTTGGCTGTGACGAAGCGCCCCGCTATGTGAGCTGGAGCCGCCAGAACCGCAGCCAGCTGGTGCGCATTCCCATGGTCAAGGGTGACAGCTGCCGCATGGAGCTGCGCAGCCCAGACCCCGCCTGCAACCCGTATCTGGCCATTGGTCTGATTTTGGCTGCCGGACTGGACGGCATTGAGCAGCGCATGGTCTTGCAGCCGCCGGTGAACCGCAACCTGTTCGATGCCGCCGAGGCCGAGGGACTGGGTCTTGAGACCCTGCCCGCCACCCTTGAGGAGGCGGTGCAGGTAGCCGAGGAGAGCGAGTTTTTGCGCAAGGTGCTGCCGGAGGGGCTTTCTAAACGCTATTTCTCGGAGGAACTCAAGCGCTGCGCCGCATTGCGGAGTGCGCCTGACCAGGCCGAGCACGAGCGCGTCTACTATTTTAACGCCATCTGATCCCTGCCTGCGCAGGAGAAAGGAGTGCGGAAAATGGGACGCGCACTGATCGTAAGCGCCGGTGCCAACTCCAACGAGTATATCGCCGCGCGGCTGTCCGAGATGGGTTACAGCCGCCCGGTGATCATTCCCAGCGGAGCCGAGGCGCGGCGCAGAATGTCGGAATCTGATTTTGAGTTGATCGTGGTCAACGCTCCCCTGCCCGATGAGTTCGGGCACGAATTGTGCATCACCGCTGTGGAGCAGACCGATGCCGGTGTGGTCTTTTTGGTAAAGGCCGCACAGGCTGAACAATTGCTTGCCCCCCTGAACGAGCAGGGGGTGCTGCTGCTGAGCAAACCCTTCACCACCCCGTTGTTTTTGCAGGCCATGCACATGGCGGCTGCCGGCAACCACCGCTTGCAGCGTCTGCGGCAGGAGAACGCCCGCCTGCAGGACAAGATCGGGCAGCTGCGGCTGGTCAGCCGGGCAAAGTGCTGTCTGGTAGAGCACGCCCACATGACCGAGGCCGAAGCGCACCGCTACCTTGAAAAACAGGCTATGGACACCCGCCGCGACCGCGCCGAGGTGGCGCAGGAGGTACTGGAGGAGTACGCTGACAGAAGCGAATGAGACGCACCCGCAGGGAAAGGGGTGCGCCGGAGCGAGCCTTTTATAGGAAAGTTTTATTTTACGACAAAGAAAGGTATATTTTTATGGCAAAATTTATTTTTGTGACCGGCGGCGTGGTCTCCGGTCTGGGCAAGGGCATTACTGCTGCATCTCTGGGACGGCTTTTGAAGTGCCGCGGCCTGAAGGTGGCCAGCCAGAAGCTGGACCCCTATGTGAACGTGGATCCGGGCACCATGAGCCCGCTGCAGCACGGCGAAGTGTTCGTGACCGATGACGGCACCGAGACTGATCTGGATCTGGGACACTACGAGCGTTTTATCGACGAAAACCTGAACAAGTACTCCAACCTGACCACCGGCAAGGTGTACTGGAACGTGCTGAACAAGGAGCGTCAGGGCGCTTATCTGGGACAAACGGTGCAGATCATCCCTCACATCACCAACGAGATCAAGAGCTACATCTACAATCTGGCATCCTCTACCGAAGCCGATGTGGTCATTACCGAGATTGGCGGCACCACCGGCGATATCGAGAGCCAGCCCTTCCTGGAGGCCATCCGTCAGGTAGGTCTGGAGCAGGGACGGGAGAACTGCTGCTTCATCCATGTGGTGCTGGTGCCCTACATCTCCGGCTCGGACGAATACAAATCCAAGCCCGCCCAGCACTCGGTCAAGGAGCTGCAGGGCATGGGCGTAAGCCCCGATATCATCATTCTGCGCGCAGACGGCAGCGTGGGCAGCGATATCCGCCGCAAGATCAGCACCTTCTGCAACGTCAAGCCGGAGTGCGTCATTGAGAACCTGACCATGCCGAGCCTCTACCAGTGCCCGCTGATGCTGCACACCAACGGTCTGGACGATGTGGTGGTGCATCAGCTGCACTTGGATGTTCCCCCAGCCGACCTGACCGAGTGGAAGCAGGTGGTCTCCCGCATTGCCACCCGCAGCAAGACCTGCACCATCGCACTGGTGGGCAAGTACGTCAAGCTGCACGATGCTTACCTTTCGGTGATGGAAAGCCTGTACCATGCCGGGTTTGAGAACGACAGTCAGGTGGAGATCCGCTGGGTAGAAAGCGAGGATCTGACCGATCAGGCCGCCTGCAAAGAAGCCTTTGCAGACGTGGACGGCATCATCGTGCCCGGCGGCTTTGGCGACCGCGGCATCGAGGGCATGATCCAAGCCGCCCAGTATGCCCGCGAGAACCGTGTTCCCTGCTTTGGCATCTGCCTTGGTATGCAGATCATGGTCATTGAATTTGCCCGCAATGTGCTGGGCTACAAGGACGCTAATTCCAGCGAGTTCACCCCGGACGGTGCCCACAACGTCATCTCCCTGATGCCGGACCAGCAGGGCAACATCCCCAAGGGCGGCACTATGCGTCTGGGCAAGTACCCCTGCACGGTGAAGCCCGGCACCAAGATGGCCGAGTGCTACGGCGAGAGCGAGATCTGGGAGCGCCACCGCCACCGCTATGAGTTCAACAACGACTTCCGGCAGGAGATGCAGGACGCCGGGCTGGTCATCTCCGGCACAAGCCCGGACGGCCATCTGGTGGAGACCGTAGAGTTGCCCGGCCGCGACTTCCATCTGGGCGCACAGTTCCACCCGGAGTTCAAGAGCCGCCCCAACCGCGCACATCCCCTGTTCAAGGGCTTTATCGCCGCTGCGCTGCGCTACCGCGCTGCCGCCCAGCGGGATATGCTGCATCTGTAATAGCATAATATAACGGCAAGGCCGCAGCACAAAATACCGTGCTGCGGCCTTGCTTTATGTAAGACGATTTTAAATGTCTTCCGCGCCGTCCTGTCTGGCGTGGTTTGCCTGCTTATTCTCGTACATCCGCTGGTCAGCGATGCAGCGCACCTGTTGCACGTCCACGCTTTCGGCAGGGTACAAAGCGTAGCCGCAGCTGGCGCCCACGCTCACGGTATTGCCCTCGATCTCATAGGGCACGGCAATCATCTCACAGATCAGGTTCATCTTGCTGGCGCAAGCCTCCGGTCCCATCGGGCCGATCAGCAGCAGGGCGAACTCGTCACCACCCAGACGGAAGGCGTAGTCCCGGCTGCGGATGCAGCCCTGCAGCCGCTGGGAAACACCCTTCAGCAGTTCATCGCCCACATCATGGCCGTAGGTATCGTTGACAGGCTTGAAGCGGTCCAAGTCCATATAGAACAGCGCAAAGGGCTGGCTGTGCTGCTCCAGCACCGTCAGTACCCGGTCAAAATAGCGCTTGTTCAGCAGGCCGGTCAGGCCATCGGTGTTGGCAAGGCTTTGTAGCAGGTGCTGCTTGCCCATATCCTGCACGATCATCATCACACGGGTCAGGCGGTCACCCTTCCACGCCATGGGAACCACCGTCATCATGAAAAATGCGCTTTTATCGCGGGCGGCGTATTCGAGCTTGAGGGAGTCGTTGTCCGTTTTGATCAGCCTGCGCAGGTTCTCCGGGGCCAGCATCTGGGGGATCTTGGCGTTTTCGCTGTCGGTCAGCACCACATACTTGCGCGATATCTGCTCCAGCATCTGCTGGTAAGAACCCTCCGGCGGGTACAGTGGCTCTCCGCGCCGCTCATAGTACTGGTAGCGGTCACGGTCCAGATCGCACACTGCAAAACGCTCCACAACGCGCGCCATGCCCGCGAACATCATATCGCTCTTTTCCCGGCGGCGCTCCAGCTCCCGGCGGCGGTTGCGCTCCGCGTCACGCTGGATCTTTACCACGCCTGCCATGATCAGAAGCCCCAGCAGTGCGATGACTAAAATAGTAGCGTTTTGCACCCTGCGCATCCCGGCATCCACCACCCCGGTGGGCACGATACCGATGATGCTCCAATCCATGAGCCCCAGCGGCTGATAGATCAGGTAATATTTCTGCCGGTTCAACGTGTACAGCACGCAGCCCTCGCCGCCCTGCGGCAGGGTCTGCACCATGGTGTCAAAGTAAGGCTGATCCACGCTGGCGTTCTGCCGTAAGTAATCAAACAGGTTGGTCATCTGCTCGGTGATCTCGGTCTTGACCTCGGTGGAAAGCACGATATCGCCGTTTGAGCGCACGATATAGCAATCGCTCTGTCCCTCATAGACCATGCTGCCCAGCAGCTTTTCCAGCACGGCGTTATCGTAGCTGACCGCCAGCGCTGTATAGGTGGTGTCACCCAGCTGCAAGGGCTGTTCCATAGGCATGGCAAATATGATCTTACGGATGCCCTGACTGGAGGTGTAGCTGGTGATCACCGGAGCATTTGCAGTATACAGCTCCTCAAAAGCGTCCTTCATGTGTTCTGCCGTGCCCTGCCGCCCGGCGGTGGTCCAGAACTCGCACTGCTCGTTGAACAGGTAAAAATCCGTGTACTGCCAGGTAGCCTTTTGGGCAATATACTCCTGCCACTGCCCCTCCTGCTCTCCCCGCTCCGCAAGGGCGCCCAGATAGCTGTCCCAGTCGGTCAGGATGTTCCAGTTGCGCTGCGCAAACATGGTAAAGGTCTTGGCAGACTGTCCATAGGTAGAAAGCAGATTTGCCGTGCTTTCCTGATAGACCTCCTTCTGGGTATAGGCACTGTAAGCAAGGATGCCGACCAGCAGCACCAGCAGCATCCCTGCTATGAGCAGTATATTTTTTTGTTTCTTCTTCATAAAGCTGTTCCCCCTGACTGCCCCGCAGCCAGACCTCTTCACAATACGTTCTCCCAAAGGCTTTATCCTGAAGCGCCATGCACAAAGTTCCGCAAAAGTGCACAAGCGCCGCGTGTCAGCTCCCATATAAACCGACACTATTCCTAATAATATTATACCATCCCGTAAAAAAGCCTGTCAACACATCCCCGGGGTGATTCGTGTCGTTTCAAGGGCGATTCACGCAGATTTGCCCTGTTTTTGCCGCTCAAAAGGACAAAAAGACCCGCAGGCCGCGCCTGAATCTTCAGGGCTGCTGCGGGTCTTTTCATTGGTGCAGAAGAAGGGACTTGAACCCTCACTCACAAGGAACTGGTGCCTAAAACCAGCGTGTCTGCCATTCCACCACTTCTGCTCATAGAAAAAAGGCAAGTCAAAAACCGACTTGCCTTCTGGTGCGAGGGAGGGGACTCGAACCCCCAAGGATAAACCACACGCACCTCAAACGTGCGCGTCTGCCAGTTCCGCCACCCTCGCATACCTGTTTTACAGTTCTCCGGTTTTTGAGGTAGAAAACCGTTGGTGCGGACTGCTTGCATATAGTAACACATTTCCGGCGTTTCGTCAAGTGGTTTCTTTGTTTCTCATAAGTTTTTTTAAGTTTCATATCTATAATAGCAGCGCAACGCGCGCGCAAAGGCAGCCTTTCTGGCAATTACACAGGTCATTTGTGCGCAGAAAATCTGCCTGCGGCGCTGCGCCCAGAGCAAAGGAGGGGGTTCGTGTATGAAACTTTTTGTGCGGCGCACCGGCGGGCGCATCGGACTATGGGGCGGGCTGCTGGCAACAGCGCTGGCAGCGTTTGCGGCGGGGTGGCTGGTACCGGTACACGCACCGGTGGGCTGTAGGCTGAACGAGCTGACCGCCGCGCCGGACTTCAGCCCCTTTTCCCCTGCTGCGCCGGTGGTGGCTGCATCCGATGCCGGTACGCCCGCAGCATCTTCCCTGCCGGAAAAATGGGTCTGCCTGACCTTTGATGACGGCCCCAGCAAGACCACTCCGGCAGTGCTGGCTGCGCTGGATGCCGCCGGGGTGCACGGCACCTTTTTTGTGGTGGCCACCGGCTACAACGAGAAATATCTGCCCCTGCTCACGCAGGCTGCTGCCGCCGGGCATCAAATCGCGCTGCACTCTGCCTCCCACGAATACAGCGACATCTACCGCAGCAGCGCCGCCTACTGGAAGGATATCGCCCTGCTGAAGGAGCGCATTGCCCCCTATGTGGATGCCGAGAACATCCGGTACCTGCGCTTTCCCGGCGGCAGCACCAACACCGTGAGCCGCCGTTACGGCGGCAAGGGGCTGATGCAACAGCTAAAAACCGAGGTAGAGCAGCGCGGCTGGCAGTGGGTGGACTGGAACGTCTGCGCCGAGGACGCCGTGGGTGGGCACCCCAGTGCGGATACCATCTACCGTAATGTGGTGCGGGAGACCGGCGAGCAGACCCATTGCGTGGTGCTGATGCACGACTCTGCCACTACCCGCACCACCGCCGAGGCGCTGCCGGATATCATCCGGTGGTATACAGACAACGGCTACACTTTTTTGACCGTAGCCGAGGCGCTGCCACTGGGGTAATGCGCCTTACAACCACCTTTCAAAGCAGCGCCCCAGCAGCACTCCGGCAGAGACCAGCACCGCCAGCCACAGCCAGCCTGCACCGCCGGTCACCACCCACCCTGCCGCCAGAATGGCAGCAAAGGTGCACACCGACGGCACAGCGAGGCGCAGGATGCGCAGCAGTTTCTCCCGCCGGGGCGGCAGTCCTGCGTCCAGCTGCTCGGGGTGCATGGCATCGCAACAAATCTCATCGCGATACTTGCCCGGGTTGCGGTAGGCTTTATACGCGATGCCGTCCAGCGAAAACTCCGGGTACATTCCCTCTTTGGTCAGGGCGAATTGCATTCCCTTTTCCTCTGCATAAGCCTGCAACGCCGCTGTAAACTCCTGCGGGGTGTTGATGCTGCCCTGCGGGATAAAGAAAAAGTGCTTCTGGTGCTGCACCTGTGCCAGCGTGCAGTAATCCTGCAGCCAGCCGGAGAAGAACCCCTGCTGCGGGGCGGGGCTTTCCATACGGGTCAGGCAGGCGTCCACGTCCAGCGTGTCCGTCTGCGGAGCCTGCCGGGCAAGGTCGGCGCAGAACTGCATGGCTGCCGCCAGCTGCGCCGCCTGCTGCTCCAGCACGGTCTGCTGGGCTTGCAGCGCCTGTTGCAGGGGCTGTTCCCCGCGCAGTACCGCCTTGATGGTAGGCAGCGGCACATCCAGCATCCGCAGCATACGGATAAGTTTAAGCGTGCGGACATCCCCGGCGGTGTAATCGCGGTAGTCATTGCCCTGCCTGCGTGCCGGTGTGAGAAGCCCTTCTTTTTCATAAAAGCGGATGTTCGGGGCGGACACGCCGCTTTGTTCGGAAGCCTGTTTGATGTTCATTTGCTTCACCTCCGCCCTTACATTACACCTTAAAGCCGGTTGAAGGTCAAGGGTTTTGCGCAAAAAACAGAGCCGCCGCACAAAAATGTGCAGACGGCTCTGTAAAAAGGTGCTTTTATTGCGTGTATGCCGCAGGCTGCGGCGCGCGCATTTTTTTAGTCCGCAGACTGGCAGAACACAGAGAAGGCGCGGTATGCCATGTACAGGTCGGTCTTATGGATGACCTCGAAGGGAGAGTGCATGGACAGCACAGGCACACCCATATCCAGCACCTTGATGCCGCGGTTTGCCACATATTTGGCAATGGTGCCGCCGCCGCCCAGATCCAGACGGCCCATCTCGCCGATCTGCCATGCCACGTTGTTGGCATCCAGCATACGGGTGATGTCGCCCACCAGCTCGGCGTTGGCATCGCTGGCAGAGCTCTTGCCGCGGCTGCCGGTGTACTTGAAGATGGCAATGCCGCGGCCGGCGTAGGTGCCGTTCTGCTTCTCAAAGGCGCTTGCCCAAGAGGGGTCGTAGGCGGCAGTCACGTCCGCAGACAGGCACACGCTGTTGCGGAAGGCCAGAATGTCGTCCTGACCGGCAGCGCGGCAGAGCAGCTGCATAAAGTGGAACACATACATGCTCTGCATACCGGTCACACCGTCAGAGCCGATCTCTTCCTTATCGGTCAGCACGCAGATGGTGGTGTGCACGGGATCCTTGGTCTCGATCTCGGCCAGCAGCGCGGGGTAAGCATCCACGCGGTCATCGTGGCCGTAGGCACCGATCATGGAGCGGTCAAAGCCCACGTCGCGTGCCTTGGCAGCGGGCACCACCTCGATCTCGGCGCGGGTGAAGTCGCGCTCGGTAATGCCGTACTTCTGGTTCAGCAGGATGAGGGTGTTCAGCTTGACAGCCTCCTTGACGTCCTCTTCCTCCACGGTGTCAGAGCCGATGAGCACGTTCAGCTCCTCGCCCTTGATGCCCTCGCTGAGCTTGCGCTCGTTCTGCTCAGCACCCAGATGGGGCAGCAGGTCGGTGATGCAGAACACGGGATCGTTCTCGTCCTCACCGACGGCAAAGTTGACGCTGGAGCCGTCGGCGCGGGTGAATACGCCGTGGATGGCCAGCGGGATGGTAGCCCACTGGTACTTGCGCACGCCGCCGTAGTAGTGGGTGCGGAAGTAGCTCATGTGGTCAGACTCGTACAGGGGGTTGGGGCGCAGATCCAGACGGGGGCAATCGATGTGGGCAATGACCAGACGGAAGCCCTCCTCATAGGGCTTCTGGCCGATGGTAGCCGCCACAACAGCCTTGTTCTCCTGAATGAAGTAGACCTTCTCACCGGGGGCGTAGGCCTTTTTGGGCTCAAAAGCCTTGTAGCCGGCAGCCAGCAGCATCTGCTCGCTGACAACGGCAGCCTCGCGCTCGGTCTTAGCGCTGTCCATAAATTTCTTGTAGCCCTCGGCAAAGGCAGCAGCCTTTTCCTTTACATCTGCCTGCTTGTCGGCAGCGTATTCGGGGGTGTAGAGCAGCTTTTCGGCGTACTCTTTTGCAGTAAATTTCTCGCTCATAATTTTACGCTCCTTAACTTTTTATCATTGACCTGCGTACAGACGCTGATAGGTCTGGTAGCAGGCGGTGATCTTGTTGACGTAGTGGTGCATCTGGTTATAGGGGAAGCCCTGCAGCGTTTCCCCGTCTGCGGAGTGTTCCTCCATTTGCAGCAGCTGATCCACCGTGCCCCAGCCGCTGTGGTAAGCCGCTGCCGCCGTGGATACATCCCCTTTGTAGCGCACCATACACAGGTGCAGATAACAGCACCCGAACCGGATGGCGGTATCGGGGCTGTACAGGTCGGCAAAGGTCAGCGGCTCATTCGGGGCGATCTTGCTGCGCATCCAGAGAAAGGTCTCCTCAGTCATCTGCATCAGGCCCCGGGCATCCACGCTGGAGGTAGCCTGCGGGTCAAAGCCGCTTTCGGTGCGGATAAAGGCGTAGACCAGCAGGGGATCCAACTCATAGGCTGCTGCCCATTTTTCCACCAGCTGCTCGTACTTGCGGGGGTACAAAAGCTGCTCTGCCCGGTTGCACAAAGGCGGCACCACGCACACCGTAAGCACCACTGCCAAACACAAAGCGACCAGCCGCCGCACCATCCGGCGGCGGCGCTGCTGTTTGCGGCGATGCAGTTTTTCCCGCGCGGCGCGGCGCTCCCGGGCGGCGATGGGGTTGTAGACTTTTTCATAATTTTGTTCGTTCAAAGCGCTGCCGTCACGCCCCCTTCTGCCTGCAGCTGCACACACAGGCGGGCGGCTGCGGCTTGCAGCGCCTCCAACCCGGCGTCGTTGCGCAGGGTGTAGTCCGCCTGTGCGGTCAGGGTTTGTTCCGGGGTCTGGGCGTTCAGGCGGCGGGCAGCCATCTCCGGCGAGATGCCATCCCGCGCCACGATACGCGCCACACTGGTTTCAAAGGGTGCAGTGACCACGCACAGGCGGTCACATTCAGCCTGTGCCGCAGTACCCACGATGACCGCACCGTCCAGCACAAAAAGGGACGCTCCGGCGGCCTGTGCCGCCTGTTTTGCCGCACGGATGCGCGCCACGATGGCGGGGTGGGTCAGGCTGTCCAGTGCAGCCTTGCCCTCCGGGGTGGCAAAGGCGCGGTCAGCCAGCAGACGGCGGTCCAGCGTGCCGTCCGGGCGGAGGATCTCCCCGCCGAACCGCGCCGCAAGCTGCGGCAGCAGCGGCGAACCGGGCAACAAAATTTCCCGGCTGAGCTGGTCGGCGTCTGCCAGCGGCACGCCGTGGGCTGCAAATACCGCTGTGACCGTGGACTTGCCGCAGCCGCTGCGCCCCGTGATACCCAATGTGATCATAGGTCGATCACCCGGAAGGCGGCGGCGCGGATCAGGCGGTTGTACACCGCCATGGACAGGCCATCTTTCTGCGGGCAGCGGGCGTAGACTACGCCATCGCCCTGCTCATCCAGCGCCCGCAGGGAACGGAAGATGTGCTTTGCCTGATCTGCACCGTCCCCCTCGCGGCCGTATTCCACGCAGGGCACATCCAGCTTTGCGCTTTCGCCGGTAAAGCACAGGCAGCTGGGGTTCTCGTTTTTATGGGCGTCCACATAGGCCTTGAACTGCGCAAAGGTGCCGTTGAGCAGAGTCACATCGGCCTTGGGGGCGTAGTGCTTATACTTCATGCCCGGGCTGCGCACCACAGCACCCTCCGGCAGCTTTTCCAGAATGGCCTTGGACACCTCTACTTCTTCACCGAGGGCGCGTTCCAAGTCCTCCAGCGTGATGTGGCCGGGGCGGAACAGGGTGGGCTTTTCCCCCACCACCGACACCACGGTGCTCTCCACACCCACATCGCACTCGCCGCCGTCCAAGATCAGCGGCAGGCGGCCGTCCATATCGGTGAACACATCCTGCGCGTTGGTGGGGCTGGGCTTGCCAGAAAGGTTGGCACTGGGGGCGGCAAAGGCGCAGCCGCTCTGCTGGATGACCGCCCGCGCTACCGGGTGGCTGGGCATACGGATACCCACAGTATCCAGTCCGGCGCAGCATTCATCTGCCACCTCCGGCCCGCGCGGCATGATGATGGTCAGTGGGCCGGGGCAGAAGGCTGCCATCAGCAGCTGGGCGCGCTCCGGCACCTCGCTGACAAGACCCGGCAGCATCTCCGGCCCGGTGACGTGAACGATAAGGGGGTTATCCTGCGGGCGTCCCTTGGCTATAAAGATATTGCGCACCGCCGCGCCGTTGCGGGCATCGGCGGCAATGCCGTAGACCGTCTCGGTGGGCAGGGCTACAAGCTGCCCCTGCCGCAGCAGCTGCGCGGCCTCGGCTACGCCTGCTTCATCGGCAGGCAAAACTCTAGTTTTGATTTCCATACGAATCATCGTTCTTTCTATCTGTAAAGTATAGTTGCTTGTCATCCGTTCGAGTGGTTTTGCACCCGCAAAACCGGGTTTTACCCGCCCAGCCTTTGCAGCTTTTCGGTCTGCTCGCGGGTGGCAAGGGCGTCAATGACCTCGTCCAGATTGCCGTCCATGATCTTTTCCAGATTATGGACAGTCAGCCCGATGCGGTGGTCGGTGCAGCGGTCCTGCGGAAAGTTGTAGGTGCGTATCTTCTCGCTGCGGTCGCCGGTGCCCACCTGCCCCTGACGCTGGGCGTTGATGGCATCCTGCTGTTCCTTCTGTTTTTGCGCAAGCAACCGGCTGCGCAGGATCTCCAGCGCCTTATCCTTGTTCTGGAACTGACTGCGCTCGTTCTGGCACTCCACCACCGTACCCGTGGGGATATGGGTCACGCGGATGGCACTGGAGGTCTTGTTGATGTGCTGACCGCCCGCACCGGAGGAGCGGAAGGTATCGATGCGCAGGTCCTTCATATCCAGCGCAAAGTCCACCTCCTCTGCCTGCGGCATCACCGCAACGGTGGCGGTGGAGGTGTGGATGCGGCCTTGCGTTTCGGTCTCCGGCACCCGCTGCACCCGGTGCACCCCGCTCTCATACTTGAGACGGTTATACGCACCCGCGCCGTCCACCGAGACGATGGCTTCCTTTACGCCGCCAAGTTCGGTCTCGTTCAGGTTGAGCACTTCCAGCGTCCAGCCGCGGTTCTGGGCGTACATGGTGTACATGCGCAGCAGACTGTGGGCAAACAGAGCAGCTTCCTCGCCGCCGGCACCGCTGCGGATCTCCATGATGACGTTTTTGCCGTCGTTCACGTCCTTGGGCAGCAGCAAAATTTTGAGATTATTTTCCAGCTTTGCCACATCTTGACTTTTTTCGCTGATTTCCTGCTGTATCATCTGCTTGAAGTCCGGGTCCAGTGAACCGGGCTCCTCCAGCAGGGCTTTGGCCTGTGCCAGATGATCCAGCGCGGTCTGCCAGTCCCGGTAAGCCTCCACCACCGGCTCGGTGTCGTGGTACTCCCGCATCAGCTTGCGGAACAGTGCCGGGTCGGCGGCGGCATCGGGCTGGTTCAGCCGCATGGAAAGTTCCTCAAAGCGGCGGCAGACCGCATCCATCCGGGAAGAAATATCTTGCATCCTTGCAGTTCTCCTTACAAATTCGTTCCGGTTCGGGTGCGTTGGCTGCGCTACTGCGCGCTGCCGGGCTTTACCACCTTTTTGATGTTCTTTTCAATTTTGGCGCGGGGCAGCATAACCTCGCGTCCGCAGCCGGTGCAGCGGATCTTAAAATCCATGCCCACCCGCAGCACCTCGAAGCTGGATGCTCCGCAGGGGTGCTTTTTGCGGGTGAGGATGGTATCTCCCACAGCGACGTCCATATTTATCCGACCTCTCCCTTCTTTTCTGCCGCGCAGATGCCCGGCAGAGCCAGTGTGTGCCGCCGCCCGCCCAGCGGGTGCTGCGCATACAGATATAGTATAATGCAAAGCCGCACAAAATGCAAATATCTGCGCACAGTGCTGCATATCGTTGTAGCATCGCACAGAGACCCGAAAACCATATAGAAAGAGGAATGAAACATGATGCAAGCTTATCGTACCGAAAACAGTTATCGTTCTGCCGCCCGCCTTTCTCCTGCCGAGCTGCGGGCTGCCATGGCCAGCGGCGAAATTTTGCAGGCCACCGCCCTTGCCTTTGATACCCGGCGACAGCTGCGGTTTGAGCTGGGCGGCGTAAAAGCGGTGATGCCCTTTGCCCAGTGCGCAGACGGTGCCGAGACCGGTACCGTGCGGGATATTGCGGTGCTGACCCGGGTGGGACGCCCCACCTGTTTTGTCATCGAGGGGCTGGACACGGACGAGGACGGTACACCCTGCTACCGGCTTTCCCGCGCCGAGGCGCAGCGGCTGTGCAAGGCAGAGTATCTGGACACCCTTTCGCCCGGAGATATTCTGCCCTGTACGGTGACCCACATTGAGCCGTTTGGTGCGTTTTGTGACGTAGGCTGCGGCATCAGCGCCCTGCTGCCCATCGACTGTATGTCGGTAAGCCGCATCTCCTCCCCTGCCGACCGGGTCAGCGTAGGGCAGCAGATTTTGTGTGCCATCAAGAACCGGGACGCGCAGGGGCGTTTTGTGCTGACCATCCGGGAGCTGCTGGGCACATGGGCAGAGAACGCCGCCCGCTTCACCGTGGGCGAAACGGTGGTGGGCATCGTGCGCAGCGTGGAGGAATACGGCACCTTTGTGGAGATCGCGCCGAACCTTGCGGGCCTTGCGGAGAGCTGCTCCGGCCTTGCGCCCGGGCAGGCGGTAAGCGTTTACATCAAAAACATTCTGCCGGAAAAGATGAAGATCAAGCTGGTCATCGTGAACCATGCCCTGAGCCAGCCCCACCGGTTTGAGCTGCGGTACTTCATCACTGAGGGGCATCTGGACAGGTGGGTGTACTCCACACCGGAATGTCCCAAGCGCATTGAGACAGATTTTGCCGTTGCGGCTTGCAATCCGGGTTGAAAGCCTTTATACTAATAGAAAGAGTTTTTGTCTGCCCGCTGCCCACGCTTTCCGTAGCGGCGCAGACCCTTGATACCATGTGAAAGTGCAAGGGGGATGTAAGGAACGATGAGCGCCAATGATGCTTTTACCGCCGGTGTCCGTCCCGGCGGCCTGACCAGCAGCACCGAGATCCGGCTGCTGCTGTGCTATCTGGTGAAAAACGCCGGCCCCATTACCCGGCAGGAGATCGAGAACGCCCTGATGGAGGAAGCCCTTGTCAATTATTTTGAGATCGGCTCCTGTCTGGACGATATCACAAAGCAGGAGCTGGTCACCCTAACCGGTGACAGCTACGCCATTACCGACAAGGGCCGCAAGGTGGCGCAGGAGCTGGCCTACGACCTGCCCCGCACCGTGCGGGAGCGGGCGGTGGCCGCCGTGCTGCGCTGCCAGACATGGGCCCGCAAGGAGGCCAAATACAGCGCCCGCATTACTGAAAAGGCCGATGGTCACTGCACCGTGCGCTGCACCGTAAAGGGGCTGGACAGCGAACTGTTCTGTCTGGAACTGGGTGCGCCCGACCGGCTGAGCGCCGAGCTGGTGAAAAAACAGTTCATCCTGAAGGGCAACGAGATCTACCAGTTGCTGATCAACAAGCTGACCGAGGAAGAAAAATAAGACAGAACGATCCCCGCCCGCTGTAAGCAAACCTTACGGCGGGCGGGGATTTTTTCAGATACACCCTAGATCAGGATACAGATCAGCCCAGTGCAGCCCTCGTTGATGACCCGCTCCAGCGTTTCCTGCAGGCGGGTGCGGGCTTCCTGCGGGATGTGGAGCAGCTTGTTCTGCAAGCCGTCGTTCACCAGCTCGTGCAGGCTTTTGCCGAAGATGTTGGACTCCCACAGCTGCACCGGGTCGTCCGCAAAGTCGGCCAGCAGGCTCTGCACCAAGTCCTCGCTCTGCTTCTCGGTACCCACGATAGGGCTCAGTTCGGTGTGGATGGTGGCCTTCATCATCTGGATAGAGGGCGCGCAGGCTTGCAGCCGCACCCCGCAGCGCCCATCCTGATGCACGATCTCCGGCGGCTCCAGATGCAGCTCGTCGATGGAGGGCATCACGATGCCGTAGCCCGTAGCTTCCACCTGCTCCAAGGCGCTGCGCACCTTCTCGTAGGCGCGTTTTGCCCGGGCAAGTTCCATGATGCAGGGCATCAACCCCGCCTCGTCCCCGATATCCAGCCCGGTCTGCTCGCTAAGCACCTGATAAAAGATCTCCGGTTTCAACTCCACACTCACCCGCACACTGCCGGCGGCAAGGTCTGCCCCTGCCACTGCCGAGCGTTGCACGGCATCGCATTCCAGCGCAGGGGCGTCCGTTCCAGTGGGCAGATCCTTCATGCGGGACACCCGCTCGGCCAGCTGCATGGCGGCTGCATACACCTGCGCTTGCAGCCAGTGCCCTGGCTCCAGCATAGTCACCCAGCGCGGCAGGGCATAATCCAGCTCCTGCACCGGGAACTCGTACAGCACCCGCCGCAGGATCTCCCCCAGCATGGCGGCATCCAAGTCCACACAGCTTACCGGCAGCACGGTGCGGCGGTAGTCCCGCGCCATGCCCTCGGCCAGCTGCCGTGTCTCCGGCGCGTCCGGGTGGGTGCTGTTGAGCAGGATGATATAGGGCTTGCCCAGCGCTTCCAACTCGGTGACGACCCGCCTTTCGGCCTCTGCGTAGCCCGCCCGGGGGATATCGCTGACTGAGCCGTCGGTGGTGACCACCACCCCGATGGTGGAGTGCTCACAGATCACCTTGCGGGTGCCGGTCTCTGCGGCAAGATCAAAGGGCACCTCCTGCTCAAACCACGGGCTTTTGACCATGCGGGGCTTTGCGTCCTCCTCGTGCCCCATGGCACCCTCCACCATGTAGCCCACACAGTCGATCAGCCGCACCCGGCACGCCCCGCCGCCCTCCAGCTGCAGGGGCACGGCGGTCTCCGGGATGAATTTCGGCTCGGTGGTCATGATGGTGCGCCCCGCTGCCGACTGCGGCAGCTCGTCCCGGGCACGCTCCCGGGCGGCGGCAGAGCCGGACATGGCGGGCAGCACTAGCTGCTCCATGAACTGCTTGATAAAGGTGGATTTGCCGCTGCGCACCGGCCCCACCACACCGATGTAGATATCCCCGCCGGTGCGTGCGCCGATCTCGCGACAGATGCTGTTCTGTTCCTGTTTCTCCAAGGTCCTTCTCCCCTTCCTGTTGCGCTGCGCACCGCGCCCGTAGGGGTTGGTGTGCTCGTTGTATCGTATGAAAAGGGAGCGCTTATTATGCCGGAACAGTTTTGAATGCCCGCCGCTTTGCTCTGGGCATCTTTAGCGGAAAATACTTTTATAATTGCAATTCAGGAAAATCTGCGGATTTTCCTCAATTGCTTTTTTCACGGAGGGGGTCGTAAAGGGAAACAGCATTTGCAGCGCCACTTTCTTCGAAAGTGTGGCGCTGCGGAAAAGGCTTTCCGTTTGCTTTTGGCGCGCCAAACCCTCTCAGGCTCACATTCGTTCGCCAGCTCCCCCGAGGGGGGAGCTTTTTTGCAGTAACGGCACAGTTTCCAGATAAAGTGCAAGCCTTGCGGATGCGCCAGAAGCTCCCCCTTTCGGGGGAGCTGGCAAATCCGAAGGATTTGACTGAGAGGGTGCACCCAACAAAAAGAGCTGCCGTGCGAAACACACAGCAGCTCTCAGAAAGGCTTTATGAAATCACGGGGTCAGGCGGTTGGGGCCGCGGAACAGGAACTCGGCGTCCTTGATGCTCAGGCCGCACAGCAGCATGGTCAGGCGGTCGATGCCCAGGCCGAAGCCGCCGTGGGGCGGGCAGCCGTACTGGAAGAACTCCAGATAGAACTTAACGTCCTCGGCCAGACCCTTCTCCTCGGCCTGCTTCTTCAGCACTTCGTAGCGGTGCTCACGCTGGGCACCGGTGGTGATCTCTACACCGCGCCAGATCAGGTCGTAGCCCTGCGGCACGCCGTTCTCATCGCGCATATGGTAGAAGGCGCGCTTCTCGGCAGAGTAATCGGTGATGAACAGGAACTCGTGACCATAGTGCTTTTTGACCCAGTCGTAGCTCAGGCGCTCGGCCTCGGTGGTCAGATCGCCCTTCTCGCTCTCGTCCACGGTGTAGCCGAACTCTTCTTCCAGAGCCTTATACAGGTCTGCCAGCTTGACCACCGGGAACGGGGTGGTGGGCACGATGACTTCCAGTCCGAACAGTTCCTTGATCTGGTCGCCGTAGCTGTCCTTAACAGCCTGCAGACCTGCGGTCAGCAGCTCCTCTTCCATCTTCATCACGTCCTTAAAGGAGGTGATGTAGCTGAATTCCAGATCGAAGCCGGAGAACTCGGTCGCGTGCTTATTGGTGTAGCTCTTCTCGGCGCGGAACACCGGGCCAGTTTCGAAGATGCGCTCAAAGCCGGCAGCCATGGCCATCTGCTTGTAGAACTGGGGGCTCTGTGCCAAATAAGCGTTGCTGTCGAAGTAGTCCACCTTGAACACCTCAGAGCCGCTCTCGCTGGCAGCAGCGATCAGCTTGGGGGTGTGGATCTCGATGAAGTTGCGGTCCAGCAGGAACTTGCGCATAGCATTGACGAAGCAGCTCTGTGCCTTGAACATCAGCTGGTTCTCGTCGGTGCGCAGGTCGATCCAGCGGTAATCGATGCGCTGGTCGATGCTGGAGCGCTCCACAGCCTTCTTTTTCTTGGTGGCTGCGATCTCCTTGCGGACGATGGGCAGTGCATTGGCGGTGCTCTCCACCTCGATGCTCTCGGGGATCATCTCCACGCCGCCCATCTTGACGTAGTCGTTCTCCATCACCTTGCCGGTGACGGTGATGACAGAGTCCGGGGTGAGCTGGTCGATGGTATCCACCAGCTCAGGGTGGTCGGCCTTTTCCACCGTGATCTGCAGCTTGCCGGTAATATCCTTCAGCACGATAAATGCCATATACTTGCTGTTGCGCAGGTTCTCGATAAACCCCTGCACCTTCACCGTGCCGCCGATGGCCTTTTGAGCCTCATTGATATAGGTGCGTTCCATAATACAGGAATCCTCCTTTAACGTCTTGTGTACTGTTTTATTATACGCTTTTCAGGGGATAAATCAAGAGATATGCCAATTTCAGCCGGTCTGTGCTGTGCTTTCTGTAAAAATAGAGACACCGGAGCGTCGGCTAAGGCTCCGGTGTCTCCATATAATAGATCATTTTTCATCATGCAGAGTGCCGGTGCCGCCCTCCACCACGCCGTCATGCTTGAGTACGGCGGTAATGGTGCCAAAGAAGCACTTCACATCCAGCCCAAAGCTAATATGCTCCACATACCAGCCATCCAGCTTTGCCTTTTCGGCAATTTCCAGCTCGTCCCGGCCATGGATCTGCGCCCAGCCGGTCAGCCCCGGGCGCACATCGTTCGCGCCGTATTTATCCCGCTCGGCCAGCAGGTCGTACTGGTTCCACAGCGCCGGGCGCGGGCCGATGACCGCCATATCCCCCACAAGGATATTCCACAGCTGGGGCAGCTCGTCCAGACTGGTCTTGCGCAAAAAGCGCCCCATGCGGGTGATATACTGCTCCGGGTCGTGCAGCAGATGGGTGGGCATATCGTGGGGGGTGTCGATGCGCATGGTGCGGAACTTGAGGATCTGGAAATGCCGCTTGCCGATGCCCACACGCTTCTGCCGGAAAAATACCGGCCCGGGCGAGTCCAGCTTGATGGCAACAGCCAGAAGCAGCAGCAGCCACGAAAGGCACAGAATGCCACAGGCTGACAGAATAATATCCAACAGTCGTTTGATCCGATTTCGATACATGAATAGAACTTCCTCCGTTTTCTACGGGTGTACTGCCTTATTATAGCAGTATGGGCAGCATTTTTCAATTGCAGGCTGCGACCGGCGGGCGATATTTGCCGCTTTTGGAGAGAATAGGGCGCTTTACCTCTTGTTTTTTACCTAATATCGCGCTATAATAGGCAATTGCTATGTTCGCACAAAGCTTATTATAGGAGGTAGATAATTCATGGCTACGACCAGCCGTTCCGCAGACCTGACCAGCGGCCCCATGCTGCAAAAGATCATCTTGTTTTCCGTGCCGCTGGCGGCATCCAGTATTCTGCAATTGCTGTTCAACGCCGCCGACGTTGTGGTGGTGGGGCGCTTTGCAGGCAGCACAGCACTGGCCGCCGTTGGCTCCAACGGCGCGTTGATCAACCTGCTGGTCAACCTGTTCGTCGGGCTTTCGCTGGGTGCCAACGTGGTGGCAGCCCGGTGCTTTGGCGCCCGGGACGAAAAGGGCGTGCAGGATACGGTGCACACCGCCGTAGCGCTGGGCTTAGTCAGCGGCGTACTGCTGGCGGTGGTGGGCTTTTGCGCCGCGCGCGGCCTGCTGGAGCTGATGAGCTGCCCGGAGGACGTGATCGGCCTTTCCACCCTGTACCTGAAGATCTATTTTATCGGCATGCCCATGACCATGCTGTACAACTTCAGCAGTGCGCTGCTGCGGGCCGTGGGCGACACCAAACGCCCACTGTACTGTCTGGCCGCTGCCGGTGCCATCAACGTGGTGCTGAATCTGGTCTTTGTCATCGGCTTTTCCATGAGCGTGGCAGGCGTGGCACTGGCCACCATCATCAGCCAGACCGTGTCCGCGCTGCTGGTGACCGGAATGCTCGTCCGGGAGGAGGGCGCACTGCGGCTGGATCTGCGGCGGCTGGCCTTCCACGCCGGAACGCTGAAGCAGATTTTGCTCATCGGTCTGCCCGCCGGGCTGCAGAGCACGGTGTTCAGTCTTTCCAACGTGGTCATCCAGTCCTCCATCAACTCCTTCGGCTCCATGGTGGTGGCGGGCAACTCCGCCTCCTCCAATCTGGAGGGCTTTGTGTACACTGCCATGAACGCCTTTGCACAGGCCGCTGTCACCTTTACCAGCCAGAACATCGGCGCGCGCAAGTACCACAACCTTGACCGGGTGATCCGCAACTGCCTGCTGTGTGCGGTGGTCACCGGCCTTGTGCTGGGCGGCGGCGCAGCGCTGGCAGGACATCAGCTGCTGCGCTTCTATTCCTCGGACGCAGCGGTCATTGCCACCGGTGCCGAGCGGCTGCGCCTGATCTGCGGCTTTTACCTGCTATGCGGCATTATGGACGTGCTGGCCAGCAGCCTGCGCGGGCTGGGCTACAGCATATTGCCCATGGTGGTAAGCCTTATCGGCGTGTGTGCGCTGCGGCTGGTTTGGATCGCAACGATTTTCCAGCTGAACCGTACCCCCTTTATGCTGTACATCAGCTACCCCATCAGCTGGGCGCTGACCGCGCTGGTGCACCTGACCTGCCTGCTGGTGGTGCGGCGTAAGCTGCGCCAGAAGCAGCCGCAGACGATATAAATCCTTTTTGCATAAAAGCAATGCCGGGTAGGCCAAAAGGTCTGTCCGGCATTGCTTTTACTATATCATAGGGCCACATCCAGTGCCATCATCAGGGCAAAGCCCAGCACGATGCTGATGACACCGGCCACTTCATCCGGTTCCACCGCCTCAGGGATCATCTCCTGTGCGGTCACACACACCATACAGCCCGCTGCGGCGCTCATGAGCCATGGCAGCGCTGCGCCTACCCACTCGGCCAGCACAAAGGCCAGCACTGCGCCCAAGGGCTCCACCAGCCCGGAGGCCGCACCGGCGGCAAAGGACTGCCCCCGGGTGCGCCCGCTCTGGGTCAGCGGCAGACTGACCGCCGCACCCTCCGGGATATTCTGCAAGCCGATGCCGAGGCTCAGCGCCAGCGCGCCGCTTACGGCATCCGCGTCCCCGTGCAGCGCCAGCGCCGCAGCCAGCCCCACCACCATGCCCTCCGGCAGGTTGTGCAGGGTGACCGCCAGCACCATGCGCCCGCAATGCCCGGGGCCGCCCGCAAGCAGCTGCCCGGCGGCGTCCTCCAGCCGCAAAAGCCCCACAGCGCCTAAAATAAGCCCCAGCGCCGGGGGCACCCACGCTGCCCTGCCCTGCGACCGGGCAATGGCCGGCAGCAGCAGGCTCCACACGCTGGCCGCCAGCATGATGCCCGCCGCCATACCGCACAAGATGCGCCGGGTAGCCGGTCTTGCCTGCCTGCGCAGCAAAAACACCCCTGCTGCTCCCAGCGCGGTACACGCCGCCGGGAACAGCCAGATCCCAAGTGTGAAAACGATCCGGTTCAAGCCGCATTCCCCCTTTGCCCGTTGTATGCACAAACGGGTAAAAAGGTGCGGACTCAGAAATCGTCCTCAGTGCTGTCGCAGCTGTCTGCATCGCAGTCCGCGTCATCTGACGCAAAGCTGTCGGTGCTGTCCGTGCTGAAATTGTGCTCGAATGCGGTCATGTACTGGGCATAGCCCTCGTCACCGGTGCCAAAGTAGCCAAAATCAAAATCTTTCATCGTAGTATCCTCCACAAATGTTCTTGTCGTTCAGCCTTCCGGGGGATGTCCGTCCCCTGCTGTACCTCTATTATCTACATTTACAGTCCAATAAAAAGGATTTTATTAGCATTTTTTCAATTATTTCTATTATTGTGCTTCTCACCCGGCGGTACAGGCTCTATCCCACGCTTTATTTTTACCAAAAAGTCTTTGACATCTGGCGAAAGTTTATGACAACTATGCAGATTCTTTACACGAATTATAACTTTCGGCCAAAATCCTCTTGATTTTTTTTCAAAAACGGACTAGAATATAGCATCGCAGTGAGGTGTTACCGAAAGCCCGCTGCTAAACATTTACAAGAAGACTAAGGAGATCATTGATATGAAACTCAAGAATATTTGCATCGCTGTTGTTGCTCTGGCTCTGGCTGCTGGCATGACCGCCTGCGGTGGTACTTCTACCGCTTCTGCTTCCTCCACCTCTGAGGCTGCTTCCGCAAGCACCGCTGTTTCCGAGGCTGCTTCTTCTGAGGCTGCTTCCAGCGAGGCCGCTTCCTCTGAGGCTGCATCTTCCGAGGCTGCTTCCTCTGAGGCCGCTGTCAGCGAGGCTGCTTCTTCTGAGGCTGCTTCCACCACTGCCGCCTAAGTTTAACGCGCACAGCGTACATAACAGGATAGCAAAAGGCCGCTGCACATTGATTTCGTGCA
The DNA here is from genome assembly GCF_023347235.1 of Faecalibacterium sp. I4-1-79. Classification (GTDB taxonomy): domain Bacteria; phylum Bacillota; class Clostridia; order Oscillospirales; family Ruminococcaceae; genus Faecalibacterium; species Faecalibacterium tardum. The sequence goes on from NZ_CP094467.1 coordinate 1,899,460, forward strand.
GCGGCCTTTTTGGTTGCGCAGAAAGATTTTAAATGCCCTCCGCGTGCGCTATGGGCATAACCAGCGGAATGATTTTTTCTTTTTCGGGATACCGGGGCGTCCGTGGACGCCCCGGTATCCCATTTTATGAAAAAAGACCGCCGCACAAAGCCATGTACAGCAGTCTCCTTACGTTTGAGAAGTAAGCTTCCCAGTATCATTTTTCAAGAATCGCGCGGATCTGGGCAAGGTCGGCAGCAAAGGTGATATTCCGCTGCCGCGCCGAGGTGGAAAGCCCCATGGCGATCATCTGCTGCAAAAGCTGGTGCAGGGGCTGATAGTAGCCATTCAAATCGTAGAGGATGCAGGGTGCGTCCAGCTGCCTCAGAGACAGCTTGCTAATGACCTCGGTGATCTCCTCCAGCGTGCCGGTGCCGCCGGGAAACGCGATAAAAGCATCTCCCAGCTCGATCATTTTGGTCTTGCGGGCGGGCATATCCTCGGTCACGATCAACTCGGTCAGGCCCTCGTGCTGCAGCTCTGCGTCCAGAAAGCATTTGGGCTCTACGCCGGTCACCCTGCCGCCTGCGGCCAGCACACTGTCGGCTAAAATGCCCATCAGGCCGCTTTTGCTGCCGCCGTACACCAGCGCGTTGCCGCTTTCGCCGATCCAGCGCCCCAGCTGCTGCACAGCCTGTGGCAGTGCAGGGTCGGTGCCAAGGTTTGCGCCCAGATACACGGTAATGTTCATTGCAGTATCCTTTCTTGCCGGGTCAGATGCTCCACAGCACCGCACCCAGCACCGCAGAAAGCAGGATCATCCCGATGGGGGACGGCGCTTTCTGCGTTTTCTTTTTATAGGCAAAATGTAAAATGCCCAGCAGGGCAAACACCGCCAGCGCACGCACATCCGGGGCAAAGCCGCCGGAAACAGTGGTAAAGCCACCCAGCGTGGAAAGCCCCATGGTGCAGGCGGTGGCTAAGATCATAGCCACCACGCAGGGGCGCACCCCAGCCAGAAAGGCGTTGACCCCGGCATACTTCATCAGGCTGTGCAGCGCCGCCGCGATGAGCAGAATGATGACAAAGGAGGGCAGCACCACCCCCACCGTTGCCGCAAGGGAGCCTGCCAGCCCCGCCTGCGAAGCGCCGATAAAGGTAGCCATGTTCACCGCCAGCGGACCGGGGGTGGACTCTGACACCGCGATAAAGCTGAGAAATTCGCTCTCGGTCAGCCAGCCGTGCCCCAGCACCGTTTCCCGCACCAGCGAGATCATGCCGTAGCCGCCGCCAAAGGACACCGCACCGATGACAAGGAAGTTCCAGAACAGCTCTAGCAGGATCATTTTGTACCGCCTTTCTTCCCCTGCCCTACCGCGTAGGTCAGCACCCCGGCTGCGCCGCAAAACAGGATGCAGCAGATGGAGGAAAACTTTACCGCCAGCACAGAGCAGCCCACCATGGCCGCCAGCACCACCGCCACCACTGCCGTGTTGAAGGGGGTGCGCTGCAGATTTTTGAGCATCTTGACCCCCGCGGATAGGATCAGGTAGATGACGCAGGCCTGTATGCCTTTAAAGGCATTCGCTACCACTGTCAGCTGCAAAAAACGGTCAAAAAACAGCGAAATAAGGTAAATGACTGCAAAGGACGGCAGGCACACCGCCAAGGTGGAGGCCGCCGCACCGGCTACCCCTGCCAGCTTATAGCCGATGTAGGTGGCGCTGTTTACCGCCACAGGGCCGGGGGTGGACTCGGCAATGGCGACCATATCCAGAAACTCCTCCCGGGTGAGCCAGCGTTTTTCCTCCACAAATTCGTGCTCCAGCAGCGCCACCATGGCGTAGCCGCCGCCAAAGGTAAAGGCACCGATCTTAAAAAAGGTGCAAAAAAGTTCCTTGGTCTTGGACATAGGCATTTTTCCTCCGGGCACTTACTGTTTGACCGGCTCCAGTTCCAGATAGCACTCGAAAGCCGTTTTGTCCGCGCGCTTGGCAATAAAGTACCAGCCATCATCCGAAGGCGTGTAGAACACCTCCACCTGCTGCCCCATGGGGACTTCGCGGTGATAGTTGATGGAAGCGAACTTCACAACATGATCGCGCATGATCTCCAGCGGCAGCGCGTCACAGACGATGTCCAGATAAAAAGCGTTGTTGATGTGGTAGTGCAAATCGCACTGGGAGTAGCGCGCCGTAAACAGGCCGGCGCTGGTCAGACTGTCCCGGCGCTTATGCAGCAAAAGGGGCAGCTCCTCTTCCACCGTCTCGTTCCAGTATCCCTCTACCGTCCAGCCTGGCTGGCGCAGGATGTGCCCATTCTCAAGGCTGGACATGATCCAGCGGCTGTCCACCATGGCTACTTCCTGCCCGGCTTCGTCCGTAAGGGTGGTGACGCGCTTGATAGAGCCGCGAATGCTCTTCTCTGAGCGGGAGCAAAGGGTCAAAGTCTCGCCACGGCGGGGCACGCGGCTGAACCGCAGCGCCTGCTTGCCCACCAGAAACGCTACGCCGTGATCCTCAAAGAACTTATCGTCCATGCCAAAGTGGCGGGCGTGCATGGTGGAGATCTGCTCCACATAGCGCAGCAAGGCGCTGGCCTTGAGCAGGCTGTGGCAGTCTGCATCGGCATTTTCTACCACGGCGGTGCCTTCATAATAAAACGGTTCCATAGTCTTTCCCTCCTATCGGAAAAAGGCCGCCGCACCACGTCCGGGACGGCAGCCTTGGTTGAAACGATCAATACTGATTGCGGGTCTTTCTGCGCACTTTGCGCCAGATATTAAAGCAGGCAAGTGCCAGCATAGCCAGCAGCAGCAGCAAAAACAGGTAGCTGCCGCCGCCCTCGTCGTAGCTCTTCATCTCGCTCCACTTCAGATCCAGCTCGCTGTTCACCTCGTCGCTCAGGGCAGTGAACACCTTCTCGCGGGCGGCGTCCTCCTCAGGCGGATAGGCGATCTCGCTGGTTTTCAGATCCTCGTCCAGTACCTCCCATACATCGTGCATGGGGGTGGTGTAGCCGATATACTCGCTGTTGGCCTTGCCGATGTCGGTCTCGCACATGAAGTTGATGAACATCTCGGCGGCTTCCTTGTGCTCGCTGGCAGCGGGCACAGCCATGCAGTCCACCGAAAGCACACTGCCCTCCTCCGGGAACACCCAAGCCAAGTCCGGGTTATCATCGATCATGGTAATGGCATCGCCGGAGTAGTACACGCCGATGGCAGCCTCGCCGCCGATCATCTTATCAAAGATCTCGTCCATGACGTAGGCCTGCACCAGCGGCTTCTGTGCCTTGAGCTCCTCTACCACCTCGTCTACCTCTTCCGGTGTGGCAGGGTTGATGCTGTGGCCGCTCTTGAACGCAGCGATAGCGTAGGCATCGCGGCTGTTGTTGAACATCAGAATGTTGCCCGCATACTGTTCGTCCCACAGGTCTGCCCAACAGGTGGGGGCTTCGTCTACCATGGTAGTGTTGTAGATGATGCCGGTGGTGCACAGCATATAGGGCACAGTGTAGGCGTTCTGCGGGTCGTAATCCGGGTTGCGGTAGCCTGCATCGATCTTTTGGAAATTGGGGATATTGTCGTAGTCAAGGGGTGCAAGCATCCCCTCGTTGATCATCTTTGCCACCATGTAGTCGGAGGGGATGATCACATCGTAGTTGGCTGCGCCGGACTTGAGCTTGGCGTACAGGGACTCGTTGGAGTCGAAGGTAGTGTAGTTCACCTTGATGCCGGTCAGCTTTTCAAAGGCGGCCACCACGTCCACACTGTCATCCGAGCCATTGGAGATGTACTCGCCCCAGTTGTAGACGTTCAGGGTGACGTTCTGCCCCTTGAAGCGGGTCCAGTCGTAAGTATCCGACACCGAGACGTCCTCGGTGACCTCGATGGTACCGGCGGCAAACACCGGCAGTGCGGCGCACAGCGCCACGGCCAGCGTCAGCAGCAATGCAACAATGCGTTTCATCATGCGCCCTCCTCTCGCAGCGTTTTCTGATCCTTGCGGTAGCTGCGGCTCTCCATGGCGTTGGACACCAGAATGACGCTGAGGATGACCACAAACATGATGGTGGACAGCGCGTAGATCTCCGGGCTGACCTTTTTGCGGGTCATGGAATAGATGGCAATGGGCAGGGTCTCCACCGTACCGCAGTTGAAGTAGGAGATCATGAAATCGTCGATGGAATAGGTCAGGCAGATGAGGAACGCCGACAGGATAGCGGGACTGATCTCCGGCAGGATGACCTTGAAGAAAGCCTGTCGGGGGTCACAGCCAAGATCCAGCGCTGCTTCGTACAGCTTGATATCCAGCTGCTTGAGCTTTGGGCTCACGTTAAAGATAACGTAGGGCACGTTGAACGCGATATGCGCAATAAGCAGCGTGGGCAGACCCATGATGTTGTCCGGCAGCCACGCGGACTGCGCAGCGAAGCGCTGGTAAGCCACGAACAGCAGCATCAGGGAGATGCCGGTGATGATCTCCGGGTTGACCACCGGGATATAGGTGATGTTGGTCACCAGCAGACGGCTTTTGCGGCTCATGGAGGCAATGCCAAGGCTGGCTGCCGTGCCCAGCACCGTGGCAATGATGGCGGACAGCACTGCCACCTCAACGGACACCCACAGCGCATGGAGGATGGACGCATTCGTGAACAGGCTGCGGTACCACTTGAGGGTGAAGCCGGTGAACAGCGAGTAGCCCTTGCTTTGGTTGAAGCTGAACACGATCATGTAGGCAATGGGCAGATACATGAAGCAGAAGAACAGGATGATGTAGACCCGCTGCATCAGGCGCAGATGTTTTGTTTTCATCAGGATACGCCCTCCATTTCATCCTCGTCAAAGCTGGATGTAAAGCTCATGCACAGCAGCACAATGATCATGAGCACAAGACTCATGGCAGAGCCGACGTTCAGGTTGTAGCTGTTGCCCAAGAACTGCATCTCGATCAAATCGCCGATCAGCAGGTTAGAGCCGCCGCCCAGCATACGGCTGATGACAAAGGTAGACACTGCCGGCACGAACACCATGGTGATGCCGGTGCTGATGCCCGGCACGCTCATGGGGATGAGCACCCGCACAAGGGTCTTGGTGGTGTTGGCGCCAAGATCCTGCGCAGCCTCCACAAGGCTCTGGTCGATCTTGGTCATGCTGGTGTACAGCGGCAGGATCATGTAGGGCACATAGTTATACACCATGCCCAGCACCACCGCACCGGAGGTGTTGAGCATGGTATAGGGGCCAAGGCCGATAAAGCCCAGCAGGGTGTTCACCGGGCCGTTGACGCTGAGCAGACCCATCCAAGCGTAGGTGCGCAGCAAAAAGTTCATCCACATGGGCAGCATGACCAGCATAAGCATGATGTGCTGCTTGTTCACCCGCAAACGGGACAGAAAATAGCCCACCGGGAAGGCGATGACCAGACAGATAACGGTTGCAATAAGCGCCAGCAGCAGGCTGCGGGCAAACACCGAGCCGTAGCCGCTGATGGAGGTAAGGTTATTCAGGGTAAAGTTACCCTCGGCGTCCGTCATGGCGTAGTACACCACAATGAACAGAGGCACAACGGTAAACAGCACCATCCATACAAAGTACGGATAGGCCAGCTTTTTATCATAGATCTTCATGGCACATCACCCCTCGCTCCGCGCCATAATATGGATCTCGTTGGGGCCGATGCGCATACCGATGGTCTCGCCGGGGGTGCAGGCGCGGGTGGAGTGGATCAGCCACTCGCGGCCCTCGCACTCCACGTGCATCTCAAAGTGCACGCCCTTGAAGATGACATCGTTCACCACGCCCACAAGCTGGCCCTCCACGGGGGATACCACCTCGATATCCTCCGGGCGCACCACCACCTGCACGCTCTGCTCCCGGGCAAAGCCGCGGTCCACGCAGGGGAAATCCACGCCGGAGAAGGACACCAGAAAGTCCTTGTGCATCACGCCGTCCACGATGTTGGAATCGCCGATAAAGTCCGCCACAAAGGCGTTTTTCGGCTCGTTGTAGATATCCTCCGGGGTGCCGATCTGCTGCACCTTGCCGCCGTTCATGACCACGACGGTATCGGACATGGTAAGCGCTTCCTCCTGATCGTGGGTAACGTAGATAAAGGTAATGTTCATCTCACGCTGCAACCGCTTGAGTTCCAGTTGCATCTCCTTGCGCAGCTTCAGGTCCAGCGCGCCCAGCGGCTCGTCCAGCAGCAAAATCTCCGGCTCGTTGACCAGACTGCGGGCAATGGCCACGCGCTGCTGCTGACCGCCGGACATCTGGCTGATGCTGCGGCGCTCGAAGCCCTTTAAGCCCACGACCTCCAGCATATCGCGCACCTTGCGGCGGATGGTGTCCTCGTCCAGCTTTTTGAGCCGCAGACCAAAGGCCACGTTCTCGAACACATTCAGGTGCGGGAACAGCGCGTATTTCTGGAATACGGTATTCACCGGGCGCTTGTAGGGCGGCACACCGGTAATGTCCTTCCCTTTCAGCAGCACCTTACCGGCGTTCGGCTCCAGAAAACCTGCGATCAGGCGCAGGGTGGTGGTTTTGCCGCAGCCGGAGGAACCGAGCAGCGTTACAAACTCCTTATCATGGATATCCAGATTCAGCCCATCCAGAATGCGCTGTCCATCAAATTCCACTACGATATCCCGCAGTGAAACGACCACCGAGTTGTCCATTTTATATGTTATCCTCCTTGTTCTCAGATACGAAAAAAGACAGGGAACCTGCCCCATCTTTTTTGCGTATAAGGGATGCTCCGCCCCGCGCAGCAGCATGATCTTGCGCGGCGGACTTACCCTGTCACGGTTTATAATAAACAATCACAGTCGGATTGTCAATCACTCTGCCGATGTTTGCCGCAACTTTATAAAAAGCTGCAAAAAAATATACGCTGCACCTTGGTTTTGGTGCAGCGTATTAAAGCAATTATTCCTGCGCCAGCAGGTCGTTTTCCGTCAGCAGAAGCGCCTGCACAGTGCTGGTGTCCACCGTGTATACCGAAGGTTCCCCTTCCACCTGCAGATACCACCCGTCCGTGCCGCAGGCGTAGGCCAGTTGCACGGTGGAGCCGTCCTCGCTGGTGACTACAGCGGTGAATACCGGTGCATCAAAACCGCAGGCAGAAAGGTCTGCGTCCGTGGCTTGGGCGGTGGCATAGGTGCACAAGGCCGACAACAGGCTTTGCACCTTATCCTGCGCAAGGCTGGCGGCGGGGTCAGAGGCCAGCCGCCACACCGTCTCGTAGGCAGCGGAAGAAGCACTTTCGGTCGGTTCGCTGACGGCGTTCAGGGTGACGGAGGTGCCGTCTGCCAGCGTGTAGGCTACCTGTGTAATGGTCGAGGCTGTGAGCCCAGTGGGGCAGAAGCTGCCGAAGAGCCCGGCCTTATCCAGCTGGAAACAGGCGGCTTTGTTGCCGCTGACGGTATAAATGGCATCGTCCCCGGCTTTTTGCACATAGAGATCCCCGGTGACCGGGTTCTCTGCCCCGAAGGTCAGAGTGGTGCTCTGCCCTGCCGCCGTTACCGTAACGGTGAGCTGCGGGCTGTCCAGCCCGTAGTCCTCCCCTGCCTGCGGTGTCAGGCTGCGCTTGGCATTCAGTGCCATCAGGGCGGTGCGCATAGTGTTGCAGGCGCTTTCGTCCAGATGATAGGCGGGGTCCTGTGCCAGCTGCCAGCTGCCGCCGGAATATTGCAGGGTGTAGGTCTCACCGTTGAAGGTGTACTCGATCTGCTCCAAGTCCTCGGCGGCAAAGCTGGAAAGCGGGATGCTGCCCTCGGCGGCGGCGCTGGCGGCCTGCTCGGCCTTGGCGTTGCTGCGGGTCACCGCCCACAGTGCCGCGCCCAGCAGCACTGCCGCTGCCAGCAGCGCCAGCAGGACACGCTGTTTTGTTTTCATGGTGGTCTCCTTATCTGCGGCGGCGCAGCAGCACCACCACTGCCCCGGCAATGAGCACCGCCGCCGGGAGCACGAACACAAAGGTCAGTCCCAGTGCAGCGGCGGTAGAGCCTGCCACCGTGATAGGCTCGGCTTCCAGCGCCTTGGTGTCCACAAGGATATCCTGCCCCACCAGCGAGGCGGCGCAGCCCTGCAAAAAGGTCAGATTGCCGGGCATGGACTGATAAAGCTGCTCGTTATCCATGTTGGGACAGCCGATCCAGAGGACCTCGGCGCCGGTGTCTTCGTTCCGTGCCCAGACAGCCAGCGCAAAGGGGCCATCTGCGTCCCCGTCCTCCCGCTCCATGGTGGTAAGGTCGTCGATGTCGGCCTTGGCATAGGCAGAGGAGGAGCTGTTCAGCAGCGGCTCGGCGGTGACATCCTCGGTCTCAGTGACCGTGATGCCCTGCGCCACCGACAGCATGACATGGGTGCTGGTATTCACGCCGTTCAGCGCGGTGCTCTCGGTGGGCGTGCCGTAGTCCGGCAGCAGCGACCATGCAGAGTTATACAGTGCCTTGCTGCTGTCGCCCTCCACCACCATGCCCTCTGCGCGGGCAAGGCCAAACTGCGCCAGCACGGCGTCCAGCTGCGGGGTCTGGGCGTAGACGCTGCTGGTCAGCAGCAGCTTGCCGCCCGCCGCAAGATAATCTTGCAGCTGGCTGATCTCATCCACAAGGCCGTCCCCTGCGGAAAAATCGGTGGTGGGTGCGTTGATGATAAGCAGGTCGCAGTCCTCCGGGATGGTGCTTGTGAGCAGATCCAGCGGCTGGGCGTCGATATTCTGGGCGTCCAGCGCATCGGTCAGGGAGTCGGTCAGGGTCTGCTCGCCGTGGTTGGTGGTATAGTAGGCATGGCTCTGCCCCGCTGCGGTGAGCTTATAAATGGCAGAGGTGATCTGCTTTTCGCCGCCAAAGGTCACGCTGGCGGAGCCGGTGGTGTAGTAGTCGGAATAGTCGTACTCGTACAGGTCGGCGGCATCCAGTACGGTGCTGTTCTCCCCGCAGGTGACAATCAGACTGCCGGAGGAAACATTCTCCGCACCGTACTTGGCGGCAAAGGTGGGGTACAGGGTGGGGTCCTTCTGTTCCCAGCTCAGGTGCCCGCTCTCGGCGGCGTAGTGATCCAGCAGCTTTGTGATGATGGCATCCTCGCTGCCGGTCTCACACAGATAATAGATGTGCACATCCTTTTCCAGCCCCTCCACCAGCGCTTTGGTGCTGTCGCTCAGGGTGTACATTTTGGCCTCGGAGAGGTCGAACTCGGTATATTTTGCAGGGATGGCCCGCACCAGCAGGTTGAGCAGCACCGCCAGCACCAGCACTGCCGCCAGCATGGCGGTGGACAGCAGCCCGCTGCGGAATACTCTGCCTTTTTGAGAGGCTGCGTTCTTGTTCCATTTCATCGTTATGGCCTCCTCTCAGTCCCAGCGGCGTTTTTCCAGCCCCTGTGCGGTAAAAAACAGGAACACCGCCGCCACGGTCAGGTAGTAGACCAGCGTGGGAATGGAAAAGCTGCTGTTGACAAATTCTTCAAAGGGGGTAAACAGGCACAGGGCGCTGAGCACTGCGCTGAAAGCTTCGGTCAGCCAGCTGCTCTTGAGCAGAAACAGCGCCGTAAGCGCCACGCAGCACCCCGCAAAGGAAAGACAGCCCAGCGTAAAGCTTTTGCTGCGCAGCCCCGCCACCACGCTGAGCACGGCGGCAATGGCTGTGAACAATGCCAGCGCCACCGCACTGCCGGTGGTGAACATAGTGCGTAGGCTGGGCATCATATAGGCCAGCAGCAGCACCGCCACACCGGACACGGCGGCAATGATTTGGTTTTCGGTCAGGCCGGAAAGGAACACCCCGATAGCAATGGCGGCGCAGCCCATGAGGTAATAGCACAGCAGCGCGGAAAAATTGGCCAGCGTGCTGGTGCCGGTAGCGCCCAGCACCTTCAGCACAAGGATCATGCCTGCATCCACAAGGCAGGGCAGCGCAAAAATGACGCAAAGGGCAAAGTATTTGCCCAGCACGATGCCGCCCACTGACACCGGGCTTGTGAGCAGCAGTTGGTCGGTGCGGCTGTGGCGTTCCTCCGCAAAGGAACGCATGGTGAGCACCGGAATGTAGAGCAGCAGCACAAAAATAGTGCGGTTCAGCGTGTAGTAGCCAAAATCCGGCAGACCATAACCCAGATTCAGCGCCACAAAATAGATAGCCGTAGCCGCCAGCATAAAGGCAGTAAGCACCGCACCGATCATGCCGTGAAAGCAGCTGCGGAGCTCTCGTTTAAAGATAGCAGCCATCTCAGTTCTCCTCCCCTTCTGCCGGGGTGTTCTGCTCCGGCGTTTTTTCGGTCAGCGCTAGGAATACCTCCTCAAGGCTGCGGTTCTCGGCGGCAAGTGCCAGCACGGTGCAGCCGGCCTCGGTCAACGCACGGGACACGGCAGCGCGGCGGTCGGCGGCGTCCTCGCTCTCGGCGGTAAAGGTGACCTGACCGTCTGCGGTGCTTTCCAGTTTTACCCGGCAGATGCCCGGCACATTGCGCACAGCGGCCAGCACGGTGTCGGGCTCGCCCTGCGCGGTAGCGCGCAGACGACTGCCGGGATTCAGAGTCTCGCCCAGCTCCTCCGGGCTGCCCACAGCCACCAGATGCCCTTTAGACAGGATGAGCACCTGCTGACACACGGCCTGCACCTCGCTGAGGATATGGCTGGACAGAATGACCGTGTGCGCCTTGCCCAGCTCCCGGATAAGGTTGCGGATCTCGATAACCTGCGCGGGGTCCAGCCCTACGGTGGGCTCGTCCAGAATGATGAGCTGCGGGCTGCCCAGCAGCGCCTGCGCAATGCCAACCCGCTGACGGTAGCCCTTGGACAGGCTGCGGATGACCCGGGGCAGCACTTCCTCCAACCCGGTGCGGCGGGCGGCGGCCAGCACCTGCTGTTTGCGCTGCGCACGCTTGACCCCCTTAAGCTCTGCCACAAAGTCCAGATACTCCTGCACGGTCATTTCCGGGTAGAGCGGCGGCTGCTCCGGCAGGTAGCCCACACAGGCCTTGGCCTGCTGCGCCTGCTCCGGCAGACGGAACCCGGCCACCTTCACCTCGCCCTGAGTGGGGGCAAGATAGCCGGTAAGGATATTCATAATGGTGGATTTGCCCGCGCCGTTGGGGCCAAGCAGGCCATAGATCTGGCCGTCCGGCACCGTAAACGAGAGATCCTGCACGGCAGGGCGGCTGCCGTAGGACTTGCTCAGGTGAGAAACTTCGATCACAGCAAACTCTCCTTTGTTTCAGAAGCTGTTTTGCGGAAAGCAGCGTAGAGCCAATGCTTTCCGGTTTGGAACTGCTATAGTTTAGACGGAAAATGTGTTTAAATTAAGACAATCCTGTGTGGGAAAACGAAATATTTGCCCATGCAAAAAGCAAAAATGCCGCCTCCCGAAGGAAGCGGCATGAGATAGCCTATAATTACTTACGGCCGAAACGCTTATTGAAGCGCTCAACACGTCCGCCGGTGTCAACCAGCTTCTGCTTGCCAGTGTAGAAAGGATGGCACTTGGAGCAAACTTCGACGTGGATCTCGGGCTTGGTGGAACGAGTTTTGATGACATTACCGCAAGCGCAGGTAATGGTGCAGTCAACGTAGTTCGGATGGATACCCTGTTTCATTCTTTTCACCTCAATTCTGGTTCTGACGTATTGGGGCCATATTTAATGTATGTGCCCATCACAACCTTCAATATCGGCTACCCCGTCGAGCGGCCTTGGAAACGATTGCCTTACTATTATAGCACGAATTGGCCAGAATGCAAGAGGGAAATTTAAGTTTTTACAGCTTTTGCAGCGTCCAGCCCTTTTTTTCGGCCAGCTGCTCCAGCTCCCGGTAAGAAAGCCGCAGCTGCGCGATGTTAAAGCCCGGCAGCTCCGCAAGGCAGCTGCCGTCCTGTGCCCGGTGCAGCAGCTTGTGCACCTGCAGTTCCTGCTCGCCGTCCAGCGTATCCAGCCCGGTCACATATTCTCCGCACCGGGGCAGCGGCTGCTGCCAGTCGATGGTTTTGCAGACCCTTGCAAGCGTAAGGTGTTTGCAGGATACTGTCTGCCGGAATTCCAGTTTCATGATGTTCTCCCCTTTTGCGCCGGATATTCATAGTTGTGCCCGGCACGACACCATGATATAACATTTTGTTTTATATGTCAATATAACATTTCGTTATGCCTATACTTTACCTTAAATAAAGCCTTTGAGGTAAACACCATGTATCAACGTATCCGGGATCTGCGGGAGGATCGTGATCTGCTGCAAAAGGATGTTGCGGCGTATCTGAAATGCACCCAGGTCTGCTACTCCAATTACGAGACCGGCAAGCGGGATATCCCCACCGAGGTGCTGATCCAGCTTGCTCACCTTTACCATACCAGTACCGATTATATCCTTGGTCTGACGGACAACAGCGCCCCGCCCGTTCCCCGCAAAGCATAAAAGAAAAAGCCCAGAATCATTCGGATCAACGAACGATTCTGGGCTTTCACATGCCGCCGACGGGGGTCGAACCCGTACTCTGTCTCCAGAAAGGGATTTTAAGTCCCTCGTGTCTGCCAATTTCACCACAGCGGCGCAACCCCGGCTTACAAAGCCCTGCTGCCCTCTGGCTTGAGAGGGAGCCGGGAATAACAGGTGTGAGGAAAAATTATTACAACCACACTGCTATTCGCAATCTGGTGGTATTAACATTTTTATTAAAATCAGCGGCTTTTATGATACAATAGTTTCCCTGTTTTGTCAAGAAAAACCGCTTATTCGGTGCCGCTTACACCTTGCCTCCGTGCAGATCGGCGTACATCCGGGAGCGGCACTCGGCCACTGCGGGGGTCATGTTGACGTAGTGTTTGTGGGGGCACTCCAGACGCAGCTCGCTCTCCCAAGTCTCCTCGGTGAGCTGCTTTGCAATATAGGCCTTCTTTTCTGCAATAGAGGGCAGGTCAATGGCCAGCTCGCCACACAGAATATGCGGCACCAACAGCGGGCGCACAGCGGTGGGGGTAAAGGTGATGGTGCGCTCGATGGCGTCCGAGTCCAGATTGACCATGGTGACAGGCTTACCAGCCTCGATGACCTCGCCGTCCATGGCAATCAGGTCGCACTGTGCCTGACCGTTTTCATCGTACAGACGCCACGGCATCTTCTTGCCCGGGATGATGGCCTTGCTGGCGGAGTCCGAGCACTTCATCTTGGGGGTGTAGCCGCCGTCCGGCTTCTTCACTGCCACCAACTTGTATACGCCGCCGAACACGGGGTCGGAGGCAGAAGTGATGAGGTTTTCGCCCACGCCGTAGGAGTCGAAGTGTGCGTGCTCGTACAGTTCCATGTTGGCGATTTTCTTCTCGTCCAGACCGTTGGAGGCTACCAGCTTGATGTAGGGCTTACCGGCGGCATCCAGTGCCTTGCGCAGCCGCTTGGAGCCGCGGGCAAGGTCGCCGGAGTCGATGCGGGCGCTCTTGACACGACGGTTGGGATCGTTGGGGTATTTCTCAATGAGATAATCGTCCAGCTTGATCAGGTTGGGCAGACCGCTTTCCATAATATTATAGGTATCCAGTAGCAGGCTGACCGAATCCGGGTAGGTATCGGCAAAGGCCTTGAAGGCATCGAACTCGGTGGGGAAAAACTCGATAAAGCTGTGTGCCACGGTGCCCACGGCCTTGACCTCTGCACCGAACTTCATCTCGGCCAGACAGTTGGCCGTGCCGATGCAGCCGCCCAGCACTGCTGCGTAAGCGCCATCGTTACCGGCGCTCTCTCCCTGTGCGCGGCGGGTGCCGAACTCCATGACGCTGCGGGGGGTGTGGGTGTTCAGACCGGTAACGCGGGTGGCCTTGGTGGCGATCAGGCTATGGAAGTTCATGGTCTGCAGCAGGTAGGTCTCGATCAGGATCGCGCCCACCAGATCGCACTCGATACGCACCATCTGCACATGGGGGTAGCAGACCGTGCCCTCGGGCAGGGCGTACATATCACCCTTCCACTTGTAGGTGCGCAGATACTCGCAGAACTCCTCGCTCATGCCCTTGGTGCGCAGCCAGTGGATATCCTGCTCATTGAAGTGATAGTCCAGCAAAAAGCGGGTCAGCTTGCGCTGGCCTGCGCTGATGGAATAGCCCTGATTGTCCGGGTTTTTGCGGAAGAACATATCAAACACCAGCGTGGTATCCTTAAAACCATGCAGGAACAGGCAGTTTGCCATGGTGAATTCGTAAAAGTCCACCACCATCGCGGGGTTATCGTAGTCCTCGTCAGGGATATAAGGCTCGACCTTGATCTCGTTCATGAACGTTTTCCTCTCTATTTATGCCCAGCGCGGGGGTCTTCCCCGCTGCGCCGCCTGCCGCTTGCCCGGCAGGGGGATCTGCCGCCCTGTCAAGACAGAGCGTTTCTACCATGATAGCACGATTTCCCTGCCTGTGCAAGTATTTTTGTGCAAAAAGAGACCGCTGCACAAACGCTGTGCAGCGGTCTCTTTGTTCAAAGTAATCGCTTGCTCAGAACAGGCTTAGCCGTTCATGATGCTGGGGGTGGCGTTCTTCAGCACAACGTCGTGGCTGCCGCCCTCCACGATGGAGGTAGAGGAAACAACGGTCAGCTTGGCCTTCTGCTGCAGCTCGGGGATGGACAGAGCGCCGCAGTTGCACATGGTGCTCTTCACCTTGTACAGGGTGGTCTGCACGCCGTCCGCCAGAGGACCGGCGTAAGGCACATAGCTGTCCACGCCCTCCTCAAAGCTCAGCTTGGTGGAGCCGCCCAGATCGTAGCGCTGCCAGTTGCGGGCACGGTTGGAGCCTTCGCCCCAGTACTCCTTCATATACTGGCCATTGATGCGCACCTTGTTCGTGGGGCTCTCGTCAAAGCGGGCAAAGTAACGGCCCAGCATCACAAAGTCTGCGCCCATAGCCAGCGCGAGGGTGATGTGGTAGTCGTGGACGATGCCGCCGTCGGAGCAGATGGGCACATAGATGCCGGTCTCCTTGTAGTACTCGTCACGAGCCTTGGCGACCTCGATGACAGCGGTAGCCTGACCACGGCCGATGCCCTTGGTCTCACGGGTGATGCAGATGGAGCCGCCGCCGATGCCGATCTTTACGAAGTCTGCACCAGCCTCAGCGAGGAAGCGGAAGCCCTCGGCGTCCACCACGTTGCCGGCACCCACCTTGACGGTGTCGCCGTAGTGCTCGCGGATCCAGCCGATGGTGCGGCTCTGCCACTCGGAGTAGCCCTCGGAGGAGTCGATGCACAGCACATCCACACCGGCCTCTACCAGTGCGGGCACGCGCTGGGCGTAGTCGCGGGTATTGATACCGGCACCTACAACGTAGCTCTTGTTCTTGTCCAGCAGCTCGTTGACGTTTGCCTTGTGGGAATCGTAGTCCTTGCGGAATACCATATACACCAGATTGCCCTCGGCATCCACCAGCGGCAGGGTGTTGATCTTGTTGTCCCAGATGATGTTGTTGCAGTCGTGCAGAGAGGTGTTGGCCGGAGCGGTGACCAGCTTTTCAACGGGGGTCATAAAAGTGGTAACGCAGGCATCGTCCGGGGTGTGGTTGATGCGGTAATCGCGGGAGGCCACGATGCCCAGCAGCTTGCCGTTAGGAGTTCCGTCGGCAGTGATGGCGATGGTGGAGTGGCCGGTGCGTGCCTTCAGCTCCAGCACATCATGCAGGGTGGCGGTGGGAGCCAGATTGGAATCGGACACCACATAACCGGCCTTGAAGCTCTTGACGCGGCGCACCATGGCAGCCTCGTTCTCGATGCTCTGAGAGCCATAGATAAAGGAAACGCCGCCCTGACGAGCCAGTGCAATGGCCAGCTTATCGCCGGAGACCGACTGCATGATGGCGCTGATCATGGGGATATTCATCTGCAGCGGGCACTCCTCCTGCCCCTTGCGGTACTTGACCAGCGGGGTCTTCAGGCTGACCGCCGTGGGCACATTCTCCGCAGAGGAATAGCCGGGGACCAGCAGGTACTCGCCAAAGGTGCGGGAAGGTTCTTCGTAGAAATAAGCCATAATCAAACTCCTTTTCTCTTAACGCATCCGATACAAATCAGCATCAAAATCATTCATGTTTGCTGCCTATAAATTGATTGTATATACTTTACCACAAAGCCCGCAAGAATACAAACCCCTGCCGCGCCAAACTTTATAATTGTCCTTTGCGGAAAAACAGACAAATTGCCAAGCGTTTTCAGGCATTGGTCATACTTTGATTTTTGAAGTATCACTTTTGCGGGCAAAGCAGGGCTTACAGAATGCAAAAAAGCTCGTCCAGAATACCGGACGAGCCCTTTTGCACACGAAGCGGGACACTGCCTGTGCGGCGCATGGATCATAGCTGTGAAGGAGAACAGCCGGAGGAGGAGGATCCGCGCCCAGTATCCCAAAAACAAGAAGAAAAAGATTTCACACACAGCCTTGGGGCTTTGCCCTTGCTGTAACCATATTGTAACTCTTTTGAAACCATTTTGCAATAGGGTTTTGTAATTTTTTTGTAATTTATTTTGTTAACTTTTTATGTCCTGCCCCGCCGGGCTGCCGCAAACATCATTTTCCTTTTTGTACCCGATATGGTATACTGGCTATGAATATGCTGCCACAGGCAGAAAAAAGGAGTTTAGGATACGGTATGAAAACAAAATTGGGTATTGTGGGCTGCGGTTTTCTGGGCAACATCGTGGCTGACGCGTGGAAAAAGGGTCTGCTGCCGGACTACGAGCTGGTGGGCGTGACCAGCCGCACCCGCGCCTCGGCCGAAAAGACCGCCGCCAATGTCGGCTGCACCGTCTGCGAGGACGTGGACGCACTGCTGGCACTTGAGCCGGAGTACATCGTGGAGGCTGCCTCGGTGGAGTCGGTGCGCGCCATGGCCATCTCCGTGCTGAAGCGGGGCGTCAATCTGGTCATTCTATCCATCGGTGCCTTTGCGGATCTGGATTTCTACGCACAGGTCAAGGCTGCCGCCGTGGAGGGCGGTGCCAAGGTGCATCTGGCCAGCGGTGCCATCGGCGGCTTTGATGTACTGCAGACTGTCACCCTGATGGCGCAGGCGCAGGGCCTGCCGGAGACTGCCGGCATCGAGACCCATACCGGTGCAAAAGGCTTCCGCAACACCCCGGTGTGGGCAGAGCATTTGCTGACCGACACCAAAAAGACCACCGTGTTCACCGGCAACGCAAAGCAGGCCATTGCCACCTTCCCCCGCCGGGTGAACGTGGCTGTGGCTACCTCTCTGGCCACCACCGGCCCCGAGATCACCGGCGTGACCATGCACTCCGTGCCCGGCTGGGTGGGCGACGACCACTGCATCACCGCCGAGATCGAGGGCGTGAAGGCTGTGGTGGATATCTGCTCTTCCACCAGCGCCATTGCGGGCTGGAGCGCCGTCTCCCTGCTGCGCAATCTGGCCTCGCCCGTTTGCTTCTATTAATATAAGGAGGAGTCTGCCATGTTTGAAAAGCTTGTTGCCATTGAGCCTGTCAGCCTGATTCCCTCTGCCGAGGAAGAGCTGCACCGCTACGCCAAAGAGGTGGTGCTGTACCGGGACGTGCCCGGCAGTGACGCCGAAATGGTGCGCCGTATCGGAGACGCCGATGCCGTGCTGCTGAGTTATACCTCCCGCATGGGCAAGGAAGTCATTGCGCAGTGCCCCAACATCCGCTATATCGGCATGTGCTGCAGCCTGTACTCTGAGGAGAGTGCCAATGTGGATATCGCCTACGCACGCACCCGGGGCATCCAGGTGTTGGGCATCCGGGATTACGGCGACCGCGGCGTTGTGGAGTACGTTCTGCACGAGCTGACCGGCCTGCTGCACGGCTTTGGGATGCCCATGCTGCGGGACGAGCCGGTGGAGATCACCGGTCTGAAGGTTGGCATCGTGGGTCTGGGCGTTTCCGGTCGGATGATCGCCGATGCGCTGCAATTTATGGGCGCAGAGATCAGCTACTTTGCCCGCAGCGCAAAGCCGGACGCCGAGGCTGCCGGTATGACCTTCAAGCCCCTGCCCCAGCTGCTGGCGGACAGCGAGGTAGTGTTCACCTGCCTGAACAAGAACGTACTGCTGCTGGGCGAAACCGAGTTTGCCCAGCTGGGTGCAGGTAAGGTGCTGTTCAACACCTCCATCGGCCCCGGCTTTGACTCCGCTGCACTGGAAAAGTGGCTCGATCTGCCCGGCACCCGCTTCTTCTGCGACACCCGCGCCGCGGCAGGCCCCGTGGCAGAGGACTTCTTTGCCCGGGAAAACGTGCGCTGCGCTAATGTGTCCGCAGGCCGCACCAAGCAGGCCTTCGTGCTGCTGAGCAAAAAGGTGCTGGATAACATCCGCACCGCACTGAGCGAGTAAGCGGTGCATTTTGCGCAGCCTGTTTTTCTTGCATCTTTTCCCCGATTGTGGTATGCTTTCTATTATAAAAAGGGAGCCCGCGCAAAGCGGGCTGAGAGTGGGCTGTACTGCCCTGACCTGTGACCTGATTTGGATCATGCCAACGTAGGGAGATAGCGCTTTTATCTGCGGATATGTCTTTGCGGGCATATCCGCATTTTTGCTGTAAAGGAGCATTTTATCCATGAAAACTGCATTGACCATTGCCGGCAGTGATTCCAGCGGCGGCGCCGGGATCCAGGCCGATATCAAGACCATGACCGCCAACGGCGTGTTTGCCATGAGCGCCATTACCGCCTTGACGGCACAGAACACCACCGGTGTGACCGCCATTTTTGACACCACGCCGCAGTTTCTGGCACAGCAGCTCGATGCCGTGTTCACCGATATCTACCCCGATGCGGTAAAGATCGGCATGGTATCCTCTGCCCCGCTCATCGACACCATCGCCGAGCGGCTGCACTTCTACGGCGCAAAGCACATCGTGGTAGACCCTGTGATGGTGGCCACCTCCGGCGCAAAGCTGCTGCAGGACGATGCCGTGCAGGCGCTGACCGCAAAGCTGCTGCCGCTGGCTGAGGTGCTTACCCCCAACATCCCGGAGGCTGAGATCTTGTCCGGCATGAGCATTGCAAACGCTGCCGACATGGAAGCTGCTGCCCGCACCATCAGCGAGCGCTACGGCTGCGCCGTGCTGTGCAAAGGCGGTCACCAGATCAACGACGCTGACGATCTGCTGTGGCGCGGTGGCACCGGCAAGTGGTTCAAGGGCAAGCGCATTGCAAACCCCAACACCCACGGCACCGGCTGCACCCTGTCCAGCGCCATCGCCTCCAATCTTGCCAAGGGCTACGACCTTGACACCGCCGTGGAGCGCGCCAAGGCCTACATTTCCGGCTGTCTGTCTGCCATGCTGGATTTAGGACACGGCTCCGGGCCCATGGATCACACCTTCAACCTGAAGGGAGATTTTGTCCGTGACTGACCTGCCCTTTGTTTCGGCGCTGGTACAGGCCGACCTGCCTGTGTGGGAACAGTGTTTGCAGACCGAGTTTTTGCAAAAGATGGAGAACGGCACCCTGAGCAAGGACTGCTTTAAAAGCTACCTTGTGGAGGACAGCCTGTATCTGCGGGAGTACGCCAAAATTTTTGCGTGGGGCATGACCAAGGCCACCACCATGGCTGCCATGCGTACCTACTATTCCCTGCTGTCCTTTGTGCAGGAGAACGAGGACCTGACCCGGCTGCGATATCTGGAAGAGTACGGTCTGCGCGAGGCGGATATCCAAGCCCTGCCCCTGCGCCCGGAAAGCCGCGCCTATCTGGACTGCATGATCGACGCTGCCCGCAACGGCGAGGGCGAAGCCGAGTGCCTGATGGCCTGCCTGCCCTGTATGCTGAGCTACGGCTGGCTGTTCCAGAAGCTTTTGCAGCGTTCCCCCGCCGTAAAGGACACCTACTACGGCCCGCTGGTGCTGGACTACGCCGGCCCCGGCTACGATGCCGCCTGCCGCGCATGGGCAGAGAGAGCCGAGGTAGCCTGCACCGGCCTTTCGCCGGAGCGCGCCGCCCGCTGCCGCGCAATCTTCCGCGCCTGCTCGGAGCACGAGCTGCACTTCTGGGAAATGTGCGCCACACCCCGGACGGATATTTAAGAATAAATATAGAGAACCCGGAAGGTCCGCAGACCTTCCGGGTTCTCTTCTTATAAAATCTTTATCGCAGCACCGAGATTTCCTCGATGCCGTAGCGCTGCATCAGGGCGATGGCCGCCGGGGTGATCTCCTCGCCGCTGACCGCCACGGGGATGGCGGGCGGACAGGATACCGTAGGCATAGCACACACCCGTCCCAGTGCCTTGTGCACCGGGACGCGCACCTGTGCGCCCAGCACCGCCTGCCGGATGGTGCAGCGCTGCACCGCCTGCTGCTGCAAGGCGGCAAACTCTCCTGCCCGGTTCTCGGGGCGGGGCAGTCCGGCGGGCACGGCAGTCAGAAGCTGTTCCAGCGCCGTTTGCAGGCGTTCAAAGTCCTGCGGCGGGTTTTCCGGGGTGAACATCAGCACCACATAGCGGGGGTCGGCGTACTCGCACTCCAGCTGTGCGCGGCGCAAGGATTCCGCCAGCGCTGTGCCGGTGCAGCCAAGGGCGGCGGCATCCAGTGTGAGCTTCATCGGCTCCTGCTGTGCCCCGGCAACTGCCAGTGGCACCGGGCACTGCCGCGCCGCTGCGGCCTTATTCAGGCTGCGGCGCAGACCTTCCAGCGCGGCGCAGCACTGTGACAGCCGCTGAGGGTAGTCCCCTGCCAGCACCGCGTTGCAGGCATCCAGCGATTGCAGAATCAGGTAGGAAGGGCTGGTGGAACCGAACAGTGCCAGCGCCCCCCGCACGGCCGCTTCGTCCTGCACAGGGGCATCGTGCGCCAGATGCAGATACGCGCCGCCGGTGACCGCCGGCAGAGTCTTGTGGGCAGAGTCGCAGCACATGGCCGCGCCCTGCGCGATGGGGTGGCAGTTTTGCGGTAGAAAGCGCAGATAGGCTCCGTGGGCGTTATCCACCAGCAGGGGCACGCCCTGCGCCCGGCAGACAGCGGCCAGCGCCGGGATGTCCTGCATCCCGCCCAGATAATCCGGGCTGGTGACGTACACACCAAAGGGGCTTATCCCCTGCTGCGCCAGCGCGTGCAAAGCCCCGGTCAGCGCTTCGGCTGTGACAGGGCAGCTGCACAGCGTACCCTCTGCCTGCGCAGACGGCCAAAGCCAGCAGATGTCAAAATCCAGCAGCGCCGCCGCGTAGAGCAGCGCTTTGTGGGCGTTGCGGGCAGCCAGCAGCACCGGGCGCTCGCCGTTTTGCGGTGCGCCTTGCAGCGCCAGAAACAGCATGGCGCGGATGCACTGGGACGAGCCCTCGGTGCTGTAATAGCTGTGCACCGTGCCAAACAGCCGGGTGGCGTTGGCTTCGCTTTCGGCAATAATGCCCTCCGGCGCGTAAAGTTCGTCTGCACCGCAGATCTCGGTGATATCCAGCGGCTCAAAGCCTAAAAGGCTCTGCCCCTTGTGGCCGGGCATGTGCAGCCGGGCGGTGCCGGACTGTGCATAGCTGCGCACAAAATCCACGATGGGGGTGGTCATGCTCATTCGCAGGCTTCGCCGTCAGCACAGGCGTTGCAGGTAGAGCCCAGCTCAATGGGCACCTCAATGCCCTTGGCTGCCAGCTCCTGATTCTCGGCGACCTTGATCATGATGGCGCACTCCATGCGCTTTTTGAACAGCTCGCAGCCATACTCGTACACGCCGGTAATGCTGCCGGTGGCATGGTAGGAGTTGGCAGCGCAGCCGCCGGAGCAGTACAGCTTTGCCCAGCAGTCCTGACACTCCTTGCGGGCGTAGGCGTTGCAGTGCTTGAACTCATCCCGCACGGCGGTGTTGGTGACACCCTTCCAGATATCGCCCAGCAGGTACTTGGGGTCGCCCACGAACTGGTGGCAGGGGTACAGATCGCCCCACGGGGTAACCGCCATGTATTCGGTGCCGGAGCCGCAGCCGGAGATGCGCTTATAGATGCAGGGGCCGCCGGTCAGGTCGATCATGTAGTGGTAGAAGGTAAAGCCTCTGCCTTCGCGGTCGCGCTTGATCATCTCCTTGGCAAGGATCTCGTACTGCTCCTTCAGGATGGGCAGGTCGGCCTCAGTCAGGGCGCTGGGGTCGCTGGGGTCGCAGACCACCGGCTCCATGCTCAGCTCGGTAAAGCCGAGGTCTGCCATGTGGAAGATATCGTTGGTAAAGTCGGTGTTATAGTGGGTATAGGTGCCGCGCATATAGTAGTTCTTGTCGCCGCGCTTCTTGACGAACTCCTGGAACTTGGGCACGATGCGGTCGTAGCTGCCGTTGCCTGCACAGTCCACGCGGAAACGGTCGTTGACCTCCTTGCGGCCGTCCAGACTCAGCACTACGTTGTGGCACTCCTTGTTGCAGAAATCGATGACGTCATCATCGATCAGCACGCCGTTGGTGGTCATGGTAAAGCGGAAGTTTTTGTTATGGATCTTCTCCTGCTCGCGGCAGTAGGCCACCAGCTTTTTGACCATCTCAAAGTTCATCAGCGGCTCACCGCCAAAGAAGTCCACTTCCAGATTGCGGCGGGTGCCGCTGTTCTCGATGAGGAAGTCCATGGCGCGCTTGCCCACCTCAAAGCTCATCAGAGCGCGGTCGCCGTGGTAGCGTCCCTGCGAGGCAAAGCAGTAAGAGCAGCTCAGGTTGCAGCTATGGGCAACGTGCAGGCACAGCGCCTTTACCACAGTGTTGCGGTTTTTGAAGTCGAAGGCCATGTCCTTATAGACATCCGGGCTCCACAGCTTGCCGTTTTCCTTCAGGCTGGTCACATCGTCGATGCACTGGCGCAGATCCTCCTCGGTCACATCCGGGCGGCTGCCGTACTTTGCCAGCATGGCGGCAACGATCTCGTCTGCGGTATGCTCCGGGTACATGGCGATGACATCGTAAGCCACCTCGTCCACAACGTGCACCGAGCCGCTGCAGGTGTCCAGCACGATGTTATAACCGTTTAATTGATACTGATGTACCATTTTACACTCCATTCCAGATTACACAAAAAAATGCCGCCCGGCAAAGGCGGCATAGGGTTTGCAGAAATTACTTGTTGCTGTTCTCGCACTGCTGGTTAGCCACGCCGCAGGAAGTCTTGCAGGCGGACTGGCAGGAAGTCTGGCACTCGCCGCAGCCACCGGTCTTAACGCTCTTGGTCAGGTCACGAGTAGCAATAGTCTTGATACGCTCCATGATAGAAACCTCTCTAACTCTCAAAAATTTATCGCGCCGGACATAGTTCCGGTACGCTTTTATCTTGTAATAGGATATCACGCAGCGCGCCTTTTGTCAAGATTTTTTCGCTAAGCCTTTTCACCCGCCCATGGGCTGGTAGCGGGTAAGCACCGTATGCAGCCCCAGTTCCCGGGCGCGCGCCAGTAAGTACCGGTAGCGGCACAGCAGCGCCTGCCGCTCGTAGATGCGCTGCTCGATCAGGTCGGTATCCACCTCCATATCAAACATCATCTCGTTGCGCTTTAAACAGAACAGGCATTCCTTCAGCTCCTCCTCCAGTTCCGGGTGGTAGCGCTCGTGCTCGGTGTCCCGCGGGACGCGGGGTGAAAGCAGGGTCTGGGCGTTTTGTGTGGTTCGTTCCGGCATAGGCATCCTCCTTCTGGTACTTTGCAAGGTTTTGTACCTTCCAGTATAGGCGGTGCAGTGCGCAGAATGTGCCGAAGCGTGGGCAGGCATAAAAAGTCGCCCCGCCGGACAGGCCGGGGAGCGGCTATAAGAAAGCGCTTAGAAAATGCGATTTGCGCGGTTCATGTACTCAATTTCACGTTTTGCGCAGGCATTTACATAAAGGTTCAGGTCAGAAGTTGTTTGCAGTCTTTCAATGCGGGCATTCAGCTCTGCGCCTTGTGCCTGAATACCGTTCAGCTGGTTGGACATATAATTGCAGTTGCGAATGATTTGGTCTGCCTTTCGATTTGCATCTTGAATCGAATCGTACAGCATTTCCTGATTCAGTTTGATTTCTTCTAAGCTTGCTAAGATTTGATCGTTCTGCGTGATGATCCGGTTCAGGCGCAGTTCACTTTCCAAAATGTTATATGCCCCTTCATGGCCTTCCAGCGTTGTACAGCGGCCAGAAGCAAAGTACTCATACAGTGTACATACACATGCATAGTTACGATATTTAGAATACAGAACATCTTTAGCATAGAGTTGCTGCAAGCATCTTCTCGATTTTTTGTTTGCTTCGCTTAGCGTGTTCATATTTGATTGAAGCACTGCTTTTTTTATTCTCTCCGCGTCTACACGTTTTGCATCGTTAAGTATTTCTACTTTATATTGTTCAGCCTTTTTGTTATAGTTTCTAACAGCTTTTTTGTAGTCTTCGTCATATATTATCCTTCCGAAAAACCAGCATCCACCACCAATAAGCAATGCCAAAACGCCACTGATGAGAAAAAAGTCTGAACTGATAGGCAATGCAATTACGATTGAAATCCCACCGGTAACTGCAAGGATCATTCCCCAAAACATTGTGTTTATACCGTTTTCATTAACCGTCTTACCAGGTGCGGTCGGTTCATTGATTATTCTATAGTTTCCCAACAGGGAAATGTTGTATCGAAGTTGTGCAATTGCGCGGTTCTGTGTATAAACTTCTTTTTCAAGCTCAATACACATACCAAGATATTCTTTGATTTCTGCTGCTGTCATATGACGCCATCCTTCCCTATTTTGCAAAGCATTACCCACATATTGATAATACCCCAATTATCGCTAATTGTCAATATGCGGCCAACTTCTTATTCTTTAATTATGAAAACCCACCAAGGATGGTATATGTTATGATTCGATACGACCCGCTTTGGGAGACAATGAAAAAACGTGGGGTCTCCCAATATAAATTATTAAAGGATTACCATTTTAGTGCGGGGCAACTGAGCCGTTTACGCAAAAATGAGAATGTCAGCACCTATACGCTTAATACTCTCTGCAAAATTCTGGACTGCACCCTTGAAGAAGTTGCCGTTTATCTGCCGGACGAACCGGACGGTGAAAAACACACCGACTGATTTTGCAAAACATTCATCGCTGCTGCGTCATTTTCCAAAAAAGTACAACTTTTTTCAAAAATATGCTTGACAACTCCGGGCTTTTCCCGTATAATAGCACACGTTGAGCGGCTCACCCCGCAAAACACAACAGAATATTGGGGATTTGCATAGTGGTAGTGCGGTAGACTCTGACTCTACTTGTGGGAGTTCGATTCTCTCATCCCCAACCAGAACAAAGCCATCTGAGGAAACTCAGGTGGCTTTTCTGTTTGTATGATTCCGCGCGGAAAAACTATTATAGATAGAGCGAACCCGGAAAGTCCGCAGGGCTTTCCGGGTTCGCCTTTTCACGGGAAATATAAATTTACAGAATGGTGATGCGGCCTGCGCCGTAGGGCTGCTCGTAATTGAGCAGATAGCCGGAGTAAGCGGCCAGCGGGCTGTTGGCGCTGGACAGGTGCGGCAGACCCGCAGCATCCACGCCGTCAAAAATCATAGCGTAGGTAGACATCACCAGATAATCCTCAGACACATAGTCCTTGATCAGCTCTGCGCCGTCAAACATGGCAAAGCCATCGCCCAGATTGCGCAGGGTGTAGTTCATGCCGGCCAGTGCATAGGTAGCGCCCGGATCCAGCGGCAGATAGCTGCCGGAGGCCTTATCGTAGATCTTCACGTTCTGCACGCGCGGAGTGCCGGTGGCGCTGCCGATCCAGACGTTCTTCTCGTCGGTCTGCACGGTGTTGGGGATATCGGTGTGAATCTCGTAGGTAGCACCGGCCACCTGCAGGAAGCCGCCGTTCTCCTTGCCGTCCTCGCCTGCAAAGCGGGCTGCAAACTCCAATGCGTCCTGGATCTGCTTGCCGGTGACCGACATCAGGCAGGCCACGTTGCCAAAGGGGCTGACCTGCTTGCAGGTCTTGAAGGTCCAGTCGCCTGCGGGCACGTCAGCGCGGATGCCGCCGCCATTCATGATGGCCACATCACAGTGCAGCTTTTCCACCTCGTTGAAATAGGTGTAGATGCCGTCAGCTACAAAGTCGCCGAGGTTGGTCTCGGCAGAGCGGATGCGGCGCTTGCCGGTGGCGGGGTCAGAGACGTAGAAATCGCTGTCGCCCACAGCGATTTTCTCGCCCAGCATGTCGTCCACGGTATTCACCCAGCCGGTCTGCATAGCGGCGATGCCTGCATCCATGCCCTCGTGGGTAGGGATGAGTTTGGTGGTAATAGTGCCGTCCGCAGCGATGGTCATCTCGCCAACGTTGGCAAAGTAAGAGCCGGTCTGGGTCAGGGTGACAGCCTTGCCGGAAGCATCCTGCACCTGCTTGTTCTCCATTACGGTATGGGAGTGGCCGTCGATAAAGGCGTCAAAGCCGCTGGTGTGGGCAATGACCTCCTCACTGGTCCACGGAGAGGAAGAGGGATCTACGCCCAGATGGCCCAGACCGATGACCACATCTGCCAGAAGCTTTGCCTTATCAATGGCCTTCTGCACGGCATCGTAGAGCTTTTTGCCGTCCTCGCCGCCCTGAATATCGTAGATGTACTTGCGCTGTGCCTTATCCATAAAGTAGGCCGGGGTGGACTTGGTAAAGGTCTCGGGGGTGGTCACGCCCACAAAGGCGATGCGTCTGCCGCCGCGCACGAACACCTTGACGGAGGGCAGCACACGCAGCGTAGTGCGCAGATCTACCCAGTTACAGGACAGGTACGGGAAGTCGGCTTCCTTCATGATGGCCTTGGCGCGGTCCATGCCGTAGTCAAACTCGTGGTTGCCGGGGGTGGCGACATCGTAACCGGCAGCGTTCATCAGCTTGATGATGGAAGCACCCTCGTCCATGGAGCCGTAGGCAGTGCCCTGCACATGGTCGCCGGCATCCACCAGCAGCACGTCCTTACCGGCGTCCTGATAGCTCTGCTTCAGGTCGGCAATGGCGGCGTAGGTCAGCTTGGGGCTCTGCTTGTCGATGTAGGTATGGACATCGTTGGTGTACAGGATGGTGACATCAGACTTATCACCAAGCCAGCAGGCCGATGCGGCAGGCGCACCGATGGCCATGGATGCAGCGGCAGCGGTCACACCAGCAGCCTTTAAAAAGCTGCGACGGGAAATAAGTTGTTTCACAGGAAAACGACCTCCTTTTATTTTTGGCGTATCGCATTTGAGGCAGGCTCTTCCCTCCTGCCCTTTCAATAGCTCTAGCATAGCACAGAACGCCGCCGCAAACAAGCCAAAATCATTCTTTTGGCACAAATTATTTTCACGTTTCGTTTTATTTTAACACATATTGTACCATTTTTACACAAATTCCATGCAAAAAAGACCTCCCCGTGCCCTGTCGCAGAGCAGCGGAGAGGTCTTTTTTAGGGGGTGTTGACCCGTTGCCGGGTCTATCGGAGGAGAAGGAAATATCAGATAGCGTTATACTCCTTGAGGAACTTCTCAAGGTCGGTACCCTCGATCTTCTTCAGGGCTTCCTTCAGAGCCAGACGCGGGATCAGCGGCAGATCCATGTCGGTGATCTTCTTGCCGTCGCGCAGCTTTACGGTAGCATCGATCAAGGCGCGCACATCGTAGGTGCTGCCCCAGACCTCGGGCACGCCGCGGTCGATGTTCAGCAGGGTGTACACGGCCTCCATACCGGTGCGCATGGAGTACTCGGTGGTGAAGATGGTGTCGCGGGCGGTCTCGGCAAACTGACCGAGGAAGGCAAAGTTCACAGCACCCTCGGGCACAACATCGGGGCGGTCGCCCATAGCACGGGGCATGAAGAAGGCGTCGATATAGGGCATCATCACAGGCACGGTGTTGGCGCTGTGCTCTGCCAGCTCCGCGATCTGATCCTCGGGCACACCGATGTGATACAGCCACTCCATGCAGATCTCGCGGCCGGTGCAGTCACGCATGGGCTTCTTGACGTAATCGCCGGGCTTATCGCTGAACAGGCCGTACACCCAGACGCACAGCTGGTTCTTGGGCTGATCCTTGAACTGCTGCTGACGGTTCAGCGTCCAGCTGAGCAGCCAGCTGGAGTCCTTGACGGTAACGATGCCGCCGGTGACGGTATGGCCGCTGAAGGGGTCGCGCTTGCAGATCTTGCGGATATACTGAGGGATCTTGTCGTCCAGCGTGGTGATGGTGGCGCTCTCCCAGTTGCTCAGCTCCGGCTCGGAGCAGAACTTTTCCGGGTGACCGAAGGAGGGATCCTGTGCGGCGATCTTCTTCCACAGATCCCAGCCGTTGCCGGGCTGGATGGTGGGGTCGAAGCCGGTGGCTTTATTCTGTGCACCAACGGTGCAGCTTTCCACGCAGCCGCCGTTGGTGATGAACAGCAGATCGTTCTCGGTCAAATCAATGTTGGTGGTCTCGCCCTCGTGCTCCACGGTGACAGAGCTTGCCAGCTTGCGGCCCTTCTGGATATCAAACTTCACATCCGTGACCTTGGTGTTGTAGTGGAACTGCACGCCAAAACCTTCCAGATAGTGCACCATGGGCAGGATGATGGACTCGTACTGATTATAGCGGGTAAAGCGCAGGGCAGTAAAGTCCGGCAGACCGCCGATGTGGTGGATATAGCGCTTGAGGTACAGCTTCATCTCCAGTGCGCTGTGCCAGTTCTCGAAAGCGAACATGGTGCGCCAGTACAGCCAGAAGTTGGAGTTGAGCACCTCGTCATCGAAGAAATCGGTGATCTTTTTATCCTGCAGCTGCTCGTCCGGGGTGAAGAACAGCTTCATAATCTCCATGGCGCCCTTATCGGACAGGCCGAACTTGCCATCGGTGTGGGCATCCTCGCCGCGGTTGACGGTGGCACGGCACAAGGAGAAGTTGGGATCCTCCTTGTTCAGCCAGTAATACTCGTCCAGCACGCTGGCACCCTCGGTCTCCAGAGAAGGGATGGAGTGCAGCAGATCCCACATAACCTCGAAGTGGTTATCCATCTCGCGGCCGCCGCGCATCACATAGCCGATATCGTACTTGTAGCCATCGCAAGCGCCGCCGGCCAGTGCGTTCTTTTCAAACACATGGACGTGCTCGCCCTTCATCTGGCCGTCGCGCACCAGATAGCAGGCAGCGGTCAGCGCAGCCAGACCGGAGCCGATGATATAAGCGGATTTATGATCCACGCCCTCCGGCTTTTTGGGGTGTGCAAAAGCTTCGTAGTTGCCACTGGAATAGTACATAAAAAAGCCTCCCTGCTTTCATATTTTCGTTTCACAGCCTTCATCGTGCTGTTCTCTATGGCAACAGTATACCCCGCAAAGTGAACTTGAACAACAAACAAACTTTGCCCTGTGTATAGATTTTTTACATCCGCCTTCATTTGCTGGAAATGCGTACAAATTGTGACATAAAAGCGCAGCGCAAAATCATTTAAAACACTCCCTCAAAAGTGCAATGCCGGGCAGCCCGCAGGCTGCCCGGCATTACACTAATTTAAAATAATTTTCCGCTATTCATGCCCAGAGCATAGCGGCGGGCATTCAAAATCGTCCCCGCGCAAAAAGAGAGCCGCCGCACAAGGTTCTGTGCAGCGGCTCTCTGGTGGGTTTAGTTCATCTCTTCCAGTGCCTTTTTCAGGTTCTTGGCGATCTGGTCCGGGCAGCTGGTGCTGCGGAAGCCGCACAGCGTGCCGTCCAGACGGGCAATGGCGTCCTCTGCCTTCATGCCGGTAAGCAGCTGGCAGATGCCTTTCAGGTTGCCGTTGCAGCCGCCGATGACCTCGATGGATGCAATGGTGTGGTCATCATTCAGTACAAAGTTGGTCTGCTTGGAGCAGGTGCCCTTGTTCGGGAAGGAGAATTCCTTGCTCATGGTCTTTACGTCCTCTCTCTTTTACGTTTTTCAGCGATGGCGCGCAGCTGCGCTGCGGCTTCGTCCGGTGCGGTGCAGGTGCCGATGGGGTGCGGGTGCTTGTGGTTGCGGCCATGGAAGTCCGTACCTGCGGTCGCCACAAGGCCGTACTGTTTGCACAGGGCAAGGCACTCGGCGCTGTCCTCCGGGCTGTTGCTGGGGTGGTACACCTCTATGCCGTCCACTGCGCCCTCTGCCGCCAGTTCGCGCAGCAGGGGCATACTTTTGTACACCGTGGGGTGGGCAAACACCACCGCGCCGCCGCTGGCTTTAGCGGTAGCCAGCACCTGACGCACCGGCAGATACTCCGGCGAGTGCAGCACGATGCCCCGGGGGTTCCACCCGAACAGCTTGTGGTAGGTTTCGCCGTAGATGCTGCCATCGGTCAGGCCCAGCAGTTCCAGTGCCTGCATCAGCCCACTTTTGAACAGCACCCCGCTGGCCTTGGTGGTCTCCCATGCAAGGTCGGTGGTAAACTGCGGGTACAGCTGTTCCAGCTCTTTTGCGCTCTGCAAAGCGCAGGCGTTGCGGCGCTCCTTCATGATGGCGCAGTGCTCGCGCAGCGCCGGGCAGTCAATGTCCGGGTAGTAGCACAGCAGGTGCACCCGGTGCTGGCGCTCAAAGTCGTAGCCGGTCAGCTCCACGGCGGGAATCAGCTCTACCCCGTCCTGCCCGGTGTGGGCGTAGGCGTACTGGGCGCTGAGCAGAGTATCGTGGTCCGAAAGGGCGATGGCGTGCAGCCCGGTGCGGGCGGCGATGGGTGCCAGCCGCTCAATGGGCACAGCACCGTCGGAGCAGGTGGAATGGATATGCAGGTCACAGGACATAGCGGGTTACTTCCTTAGTGCTTATAGAAATTGATCAGGCAGCCGTCAGCCAGGATCTGGCGCTCGTCGGTGGTGAGCGGAGCCATATACAGCTCAAACTCCTTGACGGTATCACCCAGGACATAGGCCTTGATGTTCTGCAGATCGCCCTTGAGTGCTTCCCGCACATTGGGGATGAGCACATAGTCCCCCAGACCAAAGGGGGTGGCACCTGCCAGCTGCAGCGGCAGCATGCCCCAGTTGATGAGGTTGGAACGGTAACGCTTGGTGGCGTACTCGGTAACGATATTGGCACCGGCGCCCAGCACACGCTGGCAGCTGGCGGCCTGCTCGCGGGCAGAGCCGTCACCGGGCTTGACTGCAAAGATGGTGGAGGCGATCTGGATATCGTTCCACTTCAGCTGCTCGCAGCCGGGCACAGCGTTCACCTTTGCCAGCAGAGCAGCATCCCCTGCACCGGCGCGGCGAGCGTTCTCTTCGGCCTGCACGGCCTTGGCACGGCCCACATACTCCGGGTCCTTGCGGCTGAGGGTGAACTCGGCCAGACCCAGCGGATTGGAGCGGTAAGAGGAGGTCTCGCCGGAGGGGATCAGTTCGTCGGTGGTGGTGACGGGGTCGGTGATATAGGATGCCACCTTCAGCAGCAGGTTATTGCCCAGCGGTGCGATCTCCGGCCAGTCCTTGATGTTGGGGCCAAACTTGAGCAGGGCATCGTAATCGCCCTTGCCAAAGCCCTGATACACGCGGGTGTCGTAGCTGGAAGCATCGTACTGGTACTCCGGCACGGTGGGATCATAATCAATGTCGGTGGCGGGGGTCAGGATGCCGCCGTTTGCGGTGGTGGCTGCAATGCTGCGGGCATCCATCAGTGCCACACCGGCCAGCTGACCGCTGCCGGGCTTAGAGCCTTCGCGGCTGGGGAAGTTGCGGGTGGTGTGACGGATGGACAGTGCGCCGTTTGCGGGCACATCGCCTGCGCCGAAGCAGGGGCCGCAGAAGGCGGTGCGGATGGTAGCTCCGCTGGCCATCAACTCGCCGATGACGCCGGTGCGCACCAGTTCCATCATGATGGGCTGGCTGCCGGGGTAAACGCTCAGGGCGTAGTCGCCGCAGCCGCCGGTGTGACCCTTGAGGATGGAAGCAGCCTCGTAGATGCTGTCGTACAGGCCGCCTGCGCAGCCCGCAATAACGCCCTGATCCACACGCAGCTTGCCGTTTTCGATCTTGCTGCACAGATCCAGCTGCACGTCCTTGCGGCCGATCAGCTTCTGCACATCCTGCTCGCAGGCGTGAAGGATGTCCTCCAGGTTTGCGTTCAGCTCCTCAATGGTAAAGGCATTGGAGGGGTGCATGGGCAGGGCGATCATGGGACGGATGGCAGAAAGATCCACCTCCACCACGCCATCGTAGTAGGCAAGGTCTGCCGGTGCCAGCTTTTTGTAGTCCGCTGCACGGCCGTGCACTGCCAGAAAACGCTGGGTGACTTCATCGGTCTCCCAGATGGAAGACAGGCAGGTGGTCTCGGTGGTCATGGCATCAATGGCGTTGCGGGTATCCTGCCGCAGGGAGGCAATGCCGGGGCCAACAAACTCCATGACCTTGTTCTTGACGTAGCCGCTCTTGAACAGCTTGCCCACAAGGGCAATGGCTACATCGTGGGGGCCGCAGCCCGCCGGCAGACTGCCAGTCAGGTAGATGGCCACCACGCCCGGGCGGGCAATGTCATAGGTGCGGCCCAGCAGCTGCTTTGCCAGTTCGCCGCCGCCTTCACCGATAGCCATGGTGCCCAGTGCGCCGTAGCGGGTGTGGGAGTCCGAGCCAAGGATCATTTTGCCACAGCCCGCAAAGCGCTCGCGCATATACTGGTGGATGACTGCCATGTGCGGGGGCACAAAGATGCCACCGTACTTTTTGGCAGCGGACAGACCAAAGCGGTGGTCGTCCTCGTTGATCGTGCCGCCCACAGCGCACAGGCTGTTGTGGCAGTTGGTAAGCACATAAGGGATGGGGAACTTTTCCAGCCCGGAAGCACGGGCGGTCTGGATAATGCCCACAAAGGTGATGTCATGGCTTGCCATGGCATCAAACTTGATCTTCAGGTTCTCGGCATCGCCGCTGGTGTTGTGTGCCTGCATAATATTGTAGGCCATGGTACCGGTCTTAGCCGTGGCAACGGCAGCGGCATCAAAGCCCTTTGCTGCCAGTGCAGCGGGTGCATTGCCGTCTGCGGGCACCCACTCTCCGCGCGCATAGTACGCACCGCCGGTGCTGCATTTGATCATATCCAACATCTCGATTCGCCTCTCTTTTTGTATTTCCCGCCCGCCGCAATTGCGGGCATTGCCCCGGCAGTGCGGGGTCATCCCTGCCCTGCCCTGTTACGGCAAAGCCGTATTTACTTGTTATTATAGCATGAAAGGGCGAAAAGAAAAAGCACTTTTTATGAACCCTTACTGCGCCTTTGCGGCGGCTTCCTGCTGCTTTTCCTTTTGCAGTTTACGGAACACCACAAAATAGGCCGGGATCAGGAAGAAGCAGGCAAAGAACCATGCCACCGGGCTTGCGATGCAGGCGGCAAAGTAGCCCCACAGCGGCACGAACCAGAAGCCCACCATGGCGCGGGCGATCATTTCAGCCACACCAGCAAACATGGCAAGGCCGGAGTGCCCCAGACCCTGAATGGTGTAGCGGTAGATGATAAGCACTGCCAGCGGGATGTAGAATACACTGTTCCAGAAGATGAAGTCCTGCGCATTGGCCATAATGGCGGTCTCGCCTGCGTCCAGAAACAGGCCGATCAGGGGCTTGTCCAGCACGCGCAGGATGAGGAAGGAAGCCACACTGTACACGCAGCCGATGCCCAGTGCGGTGTTCACGCCGCGGTTCACGCGGCCAAGGTCTTTTGCGCCCATATTCTGGCTGGTGTAGGTTGTCATGGCGGTGCCGATGCTCTCCAGCGGCACGCTGAGGAACTGCGCAGCCTTGCCGCCGGCGGTCTGCGCGGCCACGATATCGCTGCCCAGACCGTTCACCGCGCCCTGCAGCACCACGCTGCCAATGGCGGTAATGCTGCACTGAAGACCCATGGGGAGACCCATGGCGCAAAGCTTTGCGCAGTGCGGTGCGCTGATGCGGCCCTCTTCCCTGCTCCAGCGCAGCTCCGGGTAGTGGCGCATGATGTAAATAAGGCTGCCAATGCCCGCCACAGCCTGACTAAACACGGTGGCAAAGGCGGCGCCGAACACGCCCATGTTGAACAGGATGATGCAGGCAAGATCCAGCCCGATGTTCAGCACGCTGGCCACTAGCAGGAAATACAGCGGGCGCTTGCTGTCGCCCAGTGCACGCATCAGGGCGCTGGTCACATTATAAAGCAGAGTGAAGGGGATGCCTGCAAAAATGGTGCGGATATAGATATCCGCAAGGTCGATGATATCGGTCGGGGTGTTCGTCCACACCAGCACCAGCCGGGTCATAGCCACCGTAACAATGGTGAGCACCGTGGCAAAGGCGATGGACAGCCACACGGTATTGGCGGTGTAGCGGCGCATCTCGTGGTGGTCGTGGGCACCGAAGGTCCATGAGATGGGAATGGAAAAGCCGCAGGCAATGCCGTTGACAAAGCCCAGCACCAGATAGTTCAGGCCACCCACGCTGCCTACCGCCGCCAGCGCTTCCACGCCCACAAACCGGCCCACAATGATGGTATCGGCCAGATTGTAGAACTGCTGGAACAGACTGCCCAGCATCAGCGGCACAGCAAAGGCAAGCAGCAGCTTCAGCGGGCTGCCCTGCGTCATATCTTTGGTCATGGAAATATACCTCCTGCCCACACAAAAAAGATGGATGTTCGCATTTTTGCCGTGAAAAACGCCCTGCCGGAAAAGCGGCAGGACGTTGTAAGGATTCATGAATGGTATTATAGCGGAGCAGCGCCGGTTTTACAAGACTTGGTTTGCATCAACATTTCCATTTTTTTGCGTAAAGAATTGGTGATTTTGCTCATTCCGCGTAGTGTGCCAAGAACTGCCGGGTGCGCTGTTCGCGTGGGTGGTCGATCAGCTGCTTTGCAGGGCCTTCTTCCACCACCACGCCGCCGTCCATAAACAGGATGCGGTCGGCCACATCCCGGGCAAAGTGCATCTCGTGGGTCACGATGATCATGGTGGTCTTGCGGTCGGCCAGTTCCCGCAGCACCCGCAGCACTTCGCCGGTCAGTTCCGGGTCAAGGGCGCTGGTGGGCTCGTCGAAGCAGAGGATGTCCGGGTGCAGCGCCAGCGCCCGGGCAATGGCTACCCGCTGCTGCTGCCCGCCGGAAAGCTGGTGCGGGTAGTGGTCTGCCCGCTCCGAAAGCCCCATCTGCGCCAGCAGTTCCCGCGCCTGCTGTTCCAGCTGAGCGTGCACCGCCTTTTTGTTGGCGCGGTAGTCCAGGCGCTCCTTTGCCAGCAGCTCCCCTGCCAGCATCACGTTCTGCAAGGCGGTATACTGCGGGAAGAGGTTGAAGTTCTGGAACACCAGCCCGAAGTGCAGCCGCTTTTTGCGGATCTCGCTTTCCCGCTGGGTGGCGGGGTCGGCGGCGTCCCACATGGTCTCGCCGTTCACCCGGATGCAGCCGGTGTCCGGCCGCTCCAGAAAGTTCAGGCAGCGCAGCAGGGTGGTCTTGCCGGAGCCGGACGAGCCGATGATGGCCAGCGCCTCGCCCTGCTCCAAAGTAAGAGAAATATCCTTTAAGACCTTTGTATCTCCGAAATTTTTGCCAATGCCGGAGGCTTCCAGTAATGCCATATTTTAAAAACCTCCTCAGCAGCGGAAATAATCCAGCTTCTTTTCAGCCCAGTTGAACAGCAGGGTGAGCGCGCCTACGAACACAAGGAAGAACAGCGCCGTGGAGAACAGCGGCCAGATCAGACCCTTTGCGCTGTACTCCTTGGCCATCATGATGATCTCCTTGTTGGCGATGGCATTCGCCAGTGAGGTATCCTTGACAAGGGTGATGATCTCGTTGCCCATGGGCGGCAGAATGCGCTTGACCACCTGCAAAAGGGTGACCTTGAAAAAGATCTGCGTGCGGGTCATGCCCAGCACCTGCCCGGCTTCGGTCTGGCCTTTGGGCACAGCCTCGATGCCGCCGCGGTAGATCTCGGAAAAATAGCAGGCGTAGTTGATGGCAAAGGCCACCACCGCCGCCACCATGCGCCCGCCGGAGCCGGAGGGCCACGGGTTATTCATGCCCAGCAGACCGGGGCCAAGATAAATGACGATGATCTGCAGCATCAGCGGCGTACCGCGGATGACCCAGACAAAGGTCTTTACCGCACCGGACAGCAGCCTGCACCGGCTCATGGAACCAAAGGCCACCACCAGCCCCAGCGGCAGCGCAAACAGCAGCGTAAGGGCAAACAGCTCACAGTTGAGCAGGAATGCGCCGGAAAGGCGCCCAAGGATCACAGACACAAAAACACACCCATCTATCGTTTTGTTTTACGCCCGGCTCAGTCGGCCAGCGCCAGCTCGTACTTCTCGGCCAGTGCCTGCATGGTGCCGTCGGCCTTTAACGCGTCAAAGGCGGCATCCACTGCGGCGGCGGCATCGCTGCCCTTGCGGAAAGCCACGCCGTACTCCTCGGCGTTCAGCTCGTCCACGATCTTCAGACCGGCGTAGTCGGTGCCTTCCCCGATCATGGCGTTGGCAAGGGTCAGATCCAGCACAGCGGCGTCTGCCGTACCGGCAGCCACTTCCATCAGGCAGTCGGTCTGCACGCTCTTGGAAACATAATCGGCCTTGGCAAGGTTTTCATCACCCTGAATGGCGGCTTCACCGGCAGAACCAGCCTCGGCCACCACGGTTTTACCGGCAAGGTCGGCGGTGGAGGTGTAGGCGGTGCCCTCCTTTACCACCACGACCTGTGCATTCTTGGCGTAGGCCTTGGTGGTAGCGGTGTTGGCCATGATATCCTCGGTCAGGGTCATGCCGTTCCAGATGCAGTCGATGCTCTTGGCGTCCAGCTCCACCACCTTGGTGTCCCAGTTGATCTCCACAAACTCCGGCTCCACGCCCAACTTTGCGCACACAGCAGTGGCAAGCTCGGTATCAAAGCCGGTAAAGTTGCCGTCGGCATCGGTGTAGTTCATGGGCTCGTACACGGTGTAGCCGATGACCATTTTGCCCTTGCCCTTGATGTAGTCCAGATCGCTGCCCGTTGCGGCAGAAGCCGAACCGGCTGCACTGCCGGAAGCAGATGCCGCCGCAGAGGTGGATGCACTGCCGCCGCAGGCTGCAAGGCTCAGTGCCAGAGCACCGGCCAGAAATGCACTTGCAATACGCTTGAGTTTCATATCTTTTTCCTCCCATAGGGGACGTTCTGCGTCCCGCTTCCCTCTCGATTTACCATTTTACCATGCTAAAGCGGTAAACTGTGGTTATAGAATAGCGCGTTTGCCACCTTTTTGCAAGAGGAAACCTTTATTTTTTGCACAATGCACTGCTTTGCCCCGCCCGTAAGCCCGCTTTTTGTGGGAAAGTGTGCATACCCCTTCCGGCTTTGCGCCTGAGAGGACAGTTGCAAATACCCCTTCCGTCTGCTCACTGCGTTCGCAGCCACCTTCCCCAAGGGGACGGCTTTTCGCGGTAGCGAGAAACTTTGCGGTACCTCCATAAGGCGTCCCCTTGAGGAAAGACTTCCCCCGGCCGGGGGAAGATGTCACCGCAGGTGACAAAAGGGGGAATCTGGCGCGTTAGCGTCTGAGGGGGTATCCATAAAAAATCCCCCCGCACTTTTTGTGCAGAGGGACATCCTGTTTTATGATTATTGCTCCGCCATGGCCTTCAGCACCGCCTTTTGCAGGTCGGTGACTGAGATGGTGCACAGCGCCTTCAGGTCGGCGTCTGTGCCGTCTGTGGAAAGTTTGCCGATCTCCACGGCATTTTTGCCCTTCAGGTAGCTACACCAGCCTGCGCTGTGCTCGTACCACTCCTTGCCTAGGGCGCTTGCACTGCGCATCCCGTAACGGTCACCCAGTTCGTTTTTGGTGTAGACCGGCTCACGCGGGGCAGATACCGTGCCGTCCGCGCTGACGGTCAGCTCCGGCTCGGTCATATCCCCGATGGCGCTGGTCACCCGGGCATTCTCGTCCATGGTCACCACTGCCAGCGTGATTTTAGCCTGCACCTGTGCGTCCTTGTCATCGGTGCCCACAAGCCCCTGCGGCATTTCGTCCACCTCTACGCCCAGCCTGACCGTATCACCCCGGGCAGCGCCCAGCACCTGCGCATTCTCGCAGGCGCGGACGATGGCATCCCGGTAGCGGTCCACCGCAATAGTGCAGCCGGAGAGAAGGTCTGCGTCCGTGGGCTTGCCGTCCGCATCCGTTTTCAGTTTTTTTACCTCGTCCGGGGTCTTGCCCTCAAGCCAGTCACCAAAGGCATCGGCCTGCTCTGCCCAGCCTTTTTTCAGGCCGGACACCTCTGCCAGCGGGTAGTCCTTGCCCTTCTGGCGCTTGGTGCGGGTGTCGGTGGGGGTGGTCACCTTTCCGGTGCCATCCGCACTGACCGAAAGCTCCAGTTCGTCCAACGTCACCTCGGCCAGCTTGCCGTCCGCATCCAGCAGCACGGCAGCCGCCACGGTGCGGATATTGCCCGCACGGTCTGTACCTGTCGCTTCGGTCAGAACGCCCAGTCCGGTGCGCCACGCCGCGCTTTGCGCCGCGCTACCGCCCGCAGAGGTGCTGCCGCTCATAGAGCCGGAGCTGCTGCCGGAGCTTCCCCCGCCGCAGCCGGTCAATGCCAGTGCTGCCGCCAGCGTGCAGCACAAAAACCAACGCGATGCCTGTTTCATATCGTCACATACGCTCCCTTTCCGTGCCTGCATTGCTAACGCAGGCTTTGGAGCTAGTGTACCCCGCCGCGCGGGATTTTATGAGCAGATGCTCACATTAAAGGACTGAGCAACCGCAGCACGCTGTCCAGTACCGTACCGGCCAGCCCGGTGCGGCAGTCCGCGCACTGCACCTCCCGGCACTGGGGCAGGGTGCGGCGCACATCGTCCCGCAAAGCCAGCACCTGACTGTTTTGCAGCAGCAGCACCCCGCACTCGAAGTGTAGGAACATACTGCGGTAATCCATATTGATGCTACCCACCACCGCCGCGCGGTCATCGCTGACGCAGCACTTGGCGTGGAGGAAACCCGGGGTGTACTCGTAGATGCGCACCCCCGCCCGCAGCAGGGGCAGATAGTACGAGCGGCTCAGCCGGAACACCAGCTTTTTGTCCGGGATGCCCGGCAGCACCAGCCGCACATCCACCCCGCGCTTGGCGGCGTTGCGCAGCGCGTCCAGCATTTCCTCGCCGATGGCGAGATAAGGCGTATAAAAATAAACGTATTGCTGTGATTGTGCCAGAATATCCAGATAGACCGTTTCTGCCACCGGCTCTTCGTCCAGCGGGCTGTCCGCGTAGGGCTGCACCACCCCATCGCTGGCGGGCAGCACCGCAAGCTGCGGACGGAAGGCGCTGTAATCCTGCTCAAAGGGACGGAAGGCGTTCCAGAAATCCAGAAACATCACGGTAAAGTTCCACGCCGCAGCGCCCTCGATACGCAAGCCCGCATCCTTCCAGTAGCCGAAGCGGGTGATCTCATTGATATATTCATCCGCCAGATTGATGCCGCCGGTGTAGGCCACCTTACCGTCTATCACCACGATCTTGCGGTGGTCGCGGTGGTTCATCACCAACGAGAGCAGCGGCACCACCGGGTTAAAGGGGATGCAGCGGATATGCGCCCGCTCCATGCGCACCACAAAGTCCTTGGGCAGACCCAGCAGGCTGCCGAAGTCGTCGTAGATCAGCCGCACGTCCACCCCTTGTGCCGCTTTGCGCCGCAGAATATCCTCCACGCCCTGCCACATCCTGCCCTGACTGACGATGAAAAACTCCAGAAAGATGCTCTTTTCTGCCTTTTCAAGGTCGGCCAGCAGTGCCGGATACATGGCTTCGCCGCAGGAGAAATACCGGGCGGTAGTGTTCTGCCATGCGGGATAGCAGCCGTATTGGGTCAGATAGCGGCTCACGCCCCGGTTTTCATCGTACAGTCCGGCAGTCTGCCCGGGCTGCTGGGCGCGATCTGCCCGGTGCGCCTGCTCCACCGCCTGCATTTTACTGCGCAGACGGCGGGAGGGGCGCTTGTTGCCAAAGGCCAGATACAGTGCCCCGCCCAGCAGCGGCAGCAGCCCGATGAGGGCGATCCAGCCCACCTTATAGGCGCTGTTTTCGTCCTTGCGCACCAGATACAGAATGATGAGCAGGCTCAGTCCGTTGAGCACCCCTGTGACCCACACCCGCGCCGTACCGGTGGTGAGGGCAAAAAACACCCACGCCAGCCATGCAAGCTGCAGCGCTACCAGCACCACCGTGACCGTGATGCGGTTGAGGATGCGGTTGAAAAACTTGACGATCGGCAACCGGAACAACATACCATCTCCCCTTCCCGTGTTTCCTTACCTCTATAATACAGGTAAGTATAACGCGGTTTTTCACCCTTTGCAAGTTTTTGGTGTCGGGTGCACCGGAATTATTCCGCATAAAAAATTCACCGGAGCGTCCGCAGATGCCCCGGTGAATCGAAATCACAGTATCATATTTTCCGTTCAAACGGTGGGTGCTTCGTTATCCTCGTAGCCCACCATCAGGCCGCCGTACTCCGCATAGTAGCTGCACAGCGCGCCGCAGGTGCCCACCTCCACCTTGGCCTCCGGGAACACGGCATGGACCATGTGCTTCAGCCGCTCCGCAGCGGCAGCGTTGCAGCAGTGGTCGATATGCACCCGGCCATTGGTCAGGCCGTGCGCCTTCATTTCCAGCACTATGCGCTCCAGTGCGCCGTGCTCACCGCGGGTCTTGCACAGAACCTCCAGATCACCGGCATCGCTGGCCTGCCCGATGACCCGGATGCCCAGCATCCGCGCCACAGCAGCCACAGCGGGCTTCACGCGGCCATTGCGGGCAAGGTTTGCCAGAGATTCCAGCGCAAACAGCAGATGAGTGTGCTCATGGTACGCCCGGATCTCCTCACATACGGTATCAAAGGGCTTGTCGGCCTTGATCAGCGCCGCCAGACGCTCCACCAGCAGCCGGGACTCCGCACCGGTGGACAGGCTGTCCAGCACAAAGACCCGCGCGCCCTCGTGGCTCTGCTCGTATTCCTCGCCCGCCAGCAGCGCGGCGTTGTAAGCGCCGGACAGCGTGCCGGTAATGGTTACAACATACACCTCGTCTGCGCCCTCGTAGGCGGTGAGCCAGTCCGAGATGTTGGGGCAGGAGGTGCTGGTGCGGCCCTTATAGGTGCGCATCATCTGAGCCAGCGCGGGGGCGTCCACTTCTGCGGTATCCACATACTCCTGCTCGTCGGTCAGGATCTTCAGCGGCACACAGGCAAACCCTACATCGGGGAGCTCGTACACATTTGCAGAGGAATCTACAACGATTTTGCTTTTCATATTTTTCTCCATTTTCAAGCGGCGCACGCCGCAGTCATTCCTTTGTCCGTGACCATCATAGCAGTTTTTCAAAAACCTGTCAACTGTTTTTTCAAATTCTTTTACAAAGTTTTCGCAGGCCGTTGACCAATTTTCCAAAATGCGGTATACTATTTCACAGGCAGAAGTGCTTTTGCGGAAAGCAATTGCCCTGCCTTTGCACAAAACAATGTTCCTGCTTGCAAAAAGTGCAGGAGCACGAACGGAACAAGATACTATGAAAGCTGAAACCAAACTCCGCGTTGCGGCATGTGCTGCGGGCTTTGCCCTGCCCCGGTACAACGATCTCCCCTCGGTAGGGCTGTATCTGGACCAGACGGTGCAGTTCGTCAACGGCTACTTCCGCAGCTTCTGCGGCGTGGAGCTGACCCCGTCTATGGTGAGTAACTACGTCAAAAAAGGGGTGATAGACCACCCCATCCGCAAGAAATACACCCGAGATCAGATCGCATCCCTGATGTACATTGCAGTTTCCAAGACCGTGCTCTCGATCGAAAACATCGACACTTTGTTCAAAATGCAGCGGGAGCACTGCTCCGCCGGGACAGCCTACGATATCTTCTGCGAGGAACTGGAGGCCAGTCTTTCTGTGGTGTTCGGCGGCAAGGCAACCCAGCCGGAGACTACGCTCAACGACGAGCGTCTGCTGCTGCGCAGCACCATTTTTGCAGCGGTCAACAAAATATATCTGGACTGCTGCTTTGATGCCTTGCGGCAGGAGCAGGCACTGTGGTCGGACATCTTGCCGGATCTGGCATAACCGTACAGCACGAAATAGCAGATATAGCAAAAACCACCCGAAAACTTACGTTTTCAGGTGGCTTTTTTCTGGTGGACGGACTGCAACGCCGGACGAACGCGTGCTTGAAAATATCGCTGCATAGCGTCACTATTGTGCTTTCTATTTTACCGAAACGCATCCCATCACTAAATCATTTTGCAGATGCAGGAACAAATTCAATTTTAACCTTCATTCCCATCCCGGCAGCAAGCCGCTGCAAGGTACGAAGAGATGGGTTTGCATTGCCGCGTTCCAGTTTGCTGATGTCGGTCTGTGCAATACCCGTGCGCTCCGAAAGTTGCTTCTGGGTCAAACCGCTTTCTTTGCGGGCCTTGAGCATGGCTTCAATCACAGAAAATTCCGGGTCAAGTGCGTCCCATTCGGCCTTGAATTCAGGGTCTTTCATCTGCTCATTCAAAAAATCGTTGAAGTTTGTCATTTGGAATTCTCCTTTCGGGCAAGATAATCTGCGCGATATTGTTTTGCCAGTGTGATCTCTGAAGCAGGTGTTTTCTGGGTCTTTTTGATAAATCCATTTGTGAGGATCACCTTTTTACCAACCACGAAGAAATACAGCACGCGGGTAATATCCGACCCAAACTTGGTACGAATTTCAAAAATCCCATCATCCAGTGCTTTGGAATACGGTTCCCTTAAAAATGGTCCCTCCTCACGGAGCAACGCAACGGTACGCAAAACTTTGGCTTGCATTTTCTTATCCAGACTTAGGATAAACTCTTTGGCTGGCTCGGAGCCATCGGCTTTATCGTAGAATTCAATTTCATATTCCTGCACGGCTGCACTCCCTTTGAATAGTGGATTTATCTCATATACAGTATAGCGGATATATCCTCTATTGTCAAGACCATCTCTTTACATCTTATCTCCTTTATGGGATAATAATGGCATTTTAGACTATAAAGGAGAATATTATGACCTACTCTGCCGATTTTCGGAATAAGGTTGTCCAGCTATACAACAGTGGCACAAGTACCGCTGATCTCTGTGCCCAGTTCCATATTTCTCGCAGTATCTTATACCAATGGAGCGAAGAAGCAAAAGTTTCAAACATTTCTAAACGCGATCTTGCAACGCTTCAACGCCATGTTGCAACCTTGGAAAATGAAAATTCCATCTATCAAAAATCTCTAGCTGCTCTTGATTTGTCCATAGACAACAAGGTGCAAATTATTGATGCCTTAAAGTCAGAATACAGCTTCTACACACTTTGCCGTTTGCTGAATCTTTCAAAATCCACTTACATAAATAGACAGAAAAGTGCACTGATTGAAAAGCAACTAGATGTAGAAGATACACTTTTGAAAGAAAAAATCACTATCATCTTCCAGAAAAGCGATTACCGTTTCGGTGCAAAAAAGATTCGCGCAAAATTGATGGAGCAAGGCTATACTGTTAGCACAAAACGTATTGTGCGGCTCATGAAAGAGCACGGATTAAAACGTAAACAAGCACTTCCAGAGAATGCTACTTTTCAGCGGCACTATACTTATCGTCCCAATCTCGTAAAGCAAAATTTTACCGTTGAAAAGCCAAACAGCATTTGGGTCAGTGACATCACCTATGTTAAGGTAAACACTTCTATCGCATATATCTGTGTTATCATCGACCTATTTTCTCGAAAAGTCGTTTCACACGCCGTTGCCGAATTCGCCGATGCAGAACTCACGATCCACACATTCAAATTGGCCTATCAAAATCGGAACCATCCGCAAGGGTTAAC
The DNA here is from genome assembly GCF_023347235.1 of Faecalibacterium sp. I4-1-79. GTDB lineage: Bacteria > Bacillota > Clostridia > Oscillospirales > Ruminococcaceae > Faecalibacterium > Faecalibacterium tardum. Next base: position 1,943,154 of record NZ_CP094467.1, read on the forward strand.
ATTTCATAGTGACCAAGGCGCGCAGTATACCGCATTCAGCTTTCGTCAACTACTTCTTGACTTTAATGTACACCAATCCTTTTCCGATATAGGCAATCCACTTGATAATGCTGTGGCGGAATCTTTCTTTGCTTCGCTTAAAAAAGAACAGTTCAAATTTCATTTTTATGAAACTGTCTCCGAATTAGAGGAAAATCTATCAGAATATATTGATTTTTATAACGATTACCGACCGCATGAATGTCTTAAGCAGCAAACCCCAAATCAATTTGAAGAATCATATCAGCAACAAAAATAAAGGCGAGAGTATCCGATACTGTCCGAAAATAACAGTACCAAATACCCTCGCCCTTTCAGTTGGTGGAGGCGATGGGAGTCGAACCCATGTCCGAAAAGAGCTCAGTGTAGGTATCTCCGGGTGCAGGCGATCTACAACATTCCCGCCGCGCCACGCCGATCGTCAGGCTAGCGCTTTGGTAGCTTCATGAGTTCCTGCCGGTCCGCAAAGCTTAGGTCCGTTCAGGTGCTGTGTCTAAAGGACGCCCCGACCCCACACGACACAAGAGTGGGCGGAACGCGCAGCACTCAGGCTGCGAGCAACTGATAATTATTGTTGTCAGTTAATTTTTTTGGAGGAGTTATAGAGCAGTTCCCCCACTGCTACCCGCTGCCCAGACCTCGCTCCCCCCGTCGAAACCTTTACGCCCCCTTATAAAGCACATCTTGCGATGTGCGGAAAGCTTGGTTTTCTGCGGTGAGCCGCAGTCTGCAATTGGAATGCTTAATAGTACTTGCCGTTGGACTTCACAGCCCGGTCAATGGAGCGCTTTGCATCGCGCTGGGCGGCATCGGCACGCTTGTCGTATAGCTTTTTGCCCTTGCACAAGCCCACTTCCATTTTTACGCGGCCATGCTTAAAATAAAGCGAGAGCGGCACCAGCGTATAGCCCTGCAGCTTGCACTGCTGGTGCAGACGCCGGATCTCACTTTTGTGCGCCAGAAGCCGCCGGACACGCATGGGATCCTGATTGAACAGGTTACCGTGGTCGTAGGGGCTGATGTGCATTCCCTTTACCAGCAGCTCGCCATTTTCAATATCTACCCAGCTGTCCTTCAGATTGACCCCGCCGGCCCGCAGGCTTTTCACCTCAGTGCCTTTGAGCTCCACACCGGTCTCCAGCGCTTCCAGAACAAAATACTCGTGGCGCGCTTCGCGGTTGGTGGCGATGCTCTTGGTCGCCGGGCGCTCCTTTGTGGGTGCCATGCTGCGCGCCTCCTTTCTCCGTTCCGTTTGTTGTTTCAGTATACCATTTTTTTGCGGTAATGCAAGGGCTGTTTCTGACAGAATTGTAAATTTTTACGAGTTTACAGCTCTCCCCGGCCGGAAAGTGCCCGGTACAGGGTGGTCTCGTCGGCATATTCCAAGCTGGCGCCCACCGGCAGACCGGAGGCAAGCCGGGTGACCCGGATGCCCAGCGGCTTGATGAGCTTTGCCAGATACATGGCGGTGGCTTCGCCCTCCACGGTGGGGTTCATGGCCATGATGACCTCCTTCACCGTATCGCCCTTCAGCCGCGCCAGCAGCTCCTTGACGGTCAGCTGCTCTGCACCCACACCGGCCAGCGGATCCAGCAGGCCGTGCAGCACATGGTACAGGCCGTTATACTCCCGGGTGCGCTCAAAGGCCTGCACGTCCCGGGGCTTTTCCACCACGCAGATCACTGAGGTGTCCCGCTTGGCGCTGGCGCACACCGGGCACAGGTCAGCGTCCGTGTAGTTCTGGCAGATGCGGCACCGATGCAGCCGGGTGTGTGCACCACGGATGGCATCGGCCAGCGCCGCAGCATCCTTATCCGACATACTCAGCACCTGATAGGCCATGCGGGTAGCACCCTTGCGGCCCACGCCCTGAAACTTGCCGAACTCCTCGATCAGCTTTTCCAGCGGTGCGGCAGTGTAATCCATGGTATCTCCCCTTCCCGGCTCAGAGACCCGGAATGTTCAGGCCGCCGGTCAGCTTGCCCATCTCGGCTTCGGCAGTCTCGTCCACCTGCTTTACAGTGGCGTTGATGGCAGCAGCCACCATGTCTTCCAGCATCTCGATATCATCCGGGTCCACGGCCTCGGGCTTGATGGTGATAGACAGCACCTCATGCTTGCCGTTCATCTTCACGGTCACCATCTCACCGGCGGCGCTGCCGGTGTACTCAGCGGCTTCCAACTCGGCCTGCTTGCTCTTCATGTCCTCCTGCATCTTCTGAGCCTGACGCATCAGGGCGTTCATATCGGGGCGGCCGTAGCCTGCGGGCATTCTTGCTTTCATAGTGGTATTCTCCTTTATTATAAACAATTTTTATCGCTTTTTGCGGGCGGTATCCTCAATGCTGACCTCCAGCCCGAGCTTTTCCAGCGCTAAAAGGGACTGCTCCGCATTGGAAGCGGTCTTTTCGGCAGCCTTGGGCTCGTAGGGGCCGATGGGCACCGGCACACCGGATACCTCGGCGATCAGCTTTTTGATCAGTTTCTGGCTGTCCTTGTTCACCCGGATAAAATCCCGGAAGGTCTTGCCGCCGTCGATCAGCACGCGGGTGCCGTCAAAGTAAGCCTTGGACTTGCGCAGATACATATACAGCATGGGGTCGATGCCTTCCAGCTTCTGCACGACCTGTCCCCAGTACGGAAAGGGGTTCGTGCCCTGCTGCGCCACGCTGCGAGGCTTGGTCAGCACGGGGTCGGCGGGGTGCTCCTGTGCCGGGGCAGGCGGCTTCTCTGCTGCGGGAACCGGCTGCGCAGGTTCTGCAGGGGCGGTCTGCTCCGGCTCGTCCGGCGGCGGTGCCTGCGGGGCGGGCTCGTCCCACGGCAGAGCGGCTTCGCTCTGCTGCACCGGCGGTTCCTCCGGCACAGGCGGCAGTTCGTCCACAGGTGCGGGCGGGGCTTCCGGCGCGGCGGGTTGCGGAGGTATTTCCTGCACGACAGGAGCAGGCTCTGCCGCAACTGCCGGGGTCTGGGGTGCGGCTGCCGGTGCGGGCTGCGCCGGGGCGCTTACAAAGGGCTGCACCGCCGCCGCAAAGGGGCGGGGCGCTTCCGGCTGTGCCGCGCGGGCGGGGGCTGCCTGCACCGTTACCGCCTGCAACTGCTGCGGCGGCTCGGACAGGCTGAACAATGCCAGCTCCAGTTCAATGCGCTGGTCGCTGCCGCGGGTCATGTGCTCCAGCGCCGTGCCAAGGGTGCGGATGGCGCGGATGGCCTCCCGCTGGCCCAGCTCCGGGCCTTTTTGCAGGTACAGCGCCTCTTCCTCCGGCGAAACGCCGGACAGCAGCGCCTGCCCGCCGGGCAGCGCCGCCAGCATCAGGGCACGGTAGTGGGCGATCAGCTCCTCGGTCAGGCGCTTCACGTCCACCGACTGCTGCCGCAGCTGCGCCAGCTGTGCCAGCGCCGCGGCAGCGTCCTGTGCTTCCAGCGCGTCCGAGATGTGGAACAGGTAGCTGCGGTCGGTCACGCCAGCCATACGGCGCACCACGTCCGCATCGATCTTTGCCGTGACACCGGCGCAGGTGTCCAGAATGGACAGCGCATCGCGCAGCGCACCATCTGCCAGACGGGCGATCAGCTCCGCGCCATCGGAGGTCAGCTCCAGCTTTTCCTCCCCGGCGATATACTCCACCCGCCGTGCGATATCCTCCGGCCCGATGCGGGTAAAATCGTACCGCTGGCAGCGGGAGAGGATGGTGGCGGGCACTTTCTGGATCTCGGTGGTCGCCAGAATAAAAATGACGTGTGCGGGGGGCTCTTCCAGTGTTTTCAGCAGCGCATTGAAAGCCGCTGTGGACAGCATGTGCACCTCGTCGATGATATACACCTTATACTGGCAGGCGCTGGGGGTGTAGGCAGTCTCGTCCCGCAGGTCGCGGATATCGTCCACACCGTTGTTGGAGGCTGCGTCCATCTCCACCACGTCCAGCAGACTGCCGTTGTCGATGCCCTTGCAGATCTCGCATTTCCCGCAGGGGTCGCCACCCTCCGGGTGCAGACAGTTGACCGCCTTGGCAAAAATTTTGGCGCAGGTGGTCTTGCCGGTGCCGCGCACGCCGGTAAACAGATACGCATGGCCTACGCGCCCTGCGGTGATCTGGTTTTTCAGGGCAGTCACGATGGCACGCTGACCCACCACATCCTCAAACCGCTGGGGTCTCCATTTGCGGTAAAGTGCACGATACACGGCGATGTCTCCCCTTTCCCGGCCTTTGCGGCAAAAATAAAAGGACAGCGCTCGACGGGGTTTTGTCCCCGCCTTGCGTAACTCGGCATACGGATGCAGGCTTACTGAAACGCACGAACGCACTGCTTAAGGCTGCTTGGTTCCCCACCTGACCTGGTTCACAGCGAGCCCATCGTACAGGACCCGCATCCGTATGCCGAACCACGCAGCAGGCGCTGTCCGACACATCCTTGTGGATGCTAAGATATTGTACCATAAACCCCGCCGGATTGCAAGAGGGGCAAAACAAAAAGGAGAAGCCCGAAGGCTTCTCCTTTTTGTGCTAAAACTGTTTAGGACTGGCAAGCGGTGATCAGGCTCATCTTGTACACCTCGTCTGCGTTGCAGCCGCGGGACAGGTCGTTGATGGGTGCGTTCAGACCCTGCAGAATGGGGCCGTAGGCAGCGTAGCCGCCCAGACGCTGTGCGATCTTATAGCCGATGTTGCCGGCCTCGATGCAGGGGAAGATGAAGGTGTTGGCCTGACCAGCCACCTTGCTGCCCTTGCACTTGACCTGTGCCACCTCGGGAGCAACGGCTGCGTCAAACTGCAGCTCGCCGTCCACAGCCAGCTCGGGATCCATCTCCTGTGCCTTGATGGTAGCGTCGTGGCTCAGTGCCACGGTGCCGCCCTTGCCGGAGCCCTTGGTGGAGAAGCTCAGCACGGCCACCTTCGGGTCGATGCCGAACAGCTTTGCGGTGCGGGCAGTCTCCACAGCCACCTCTGCCAGCTTGGAAGCAGCAGAGATCTTGACCTCGCCGGTAGCCTTATCGACGGTATCGGTGTAATCAATGTTGACAGCGCAGTCGCCCATAGCAATGCGCTTCAGACCCTCTTCGCCGCAGTCGCGGTCCAGAATAAAGCAGGAGCTCACCAGATGTGCGCCCTTCTTGGTCTTGACCAGCTGCAGAGCGGGACGGATGGTGTCGGCGGTGGAGTAGGTAGCGCCGCCCAGCAGGCAGTCTGCCTTGCCCATCTTCACCAGCATGGTGCCGAAGTAGTTGGACTTCTTCAGCAGTGCGGTGCACTCCTCTGCGGACTGCTTGCCCTTGCGCAGCTCCACCATGGTGCTGACCATCTCATCGAAACCGGCGTAGTTCTCCGGGTCGATGATCTCGGCAGCGGAAATATCAAAGTTACCGGCGGCGGCAGCAGCCTTGCACTCTGCCTCGTTGCCCACCATAACAACCTTCAGCACGCCCTCGGCCAGCAGCTTGCTTGCGGCCTCCAGAATGCGGGGGTCATTGCCCTCGGTGAACACGATCGTCTTGGGATTTGCCTTCAGCTGTGCTACCAGCGGTGCAAACATATCAGCCATTGTGATTACCTCCGAAAATGCTTTCCAAAATTTGCTCCCGTGTCTGTTGGACACAAGGATGCCTTTCTTCTTTATTCTAGCACAGACGGCAAAAAGTTCAAGACAAAATTGTGTTTTTGTGCTATATTTTAGGGGAGAAACCGCCATTTGATTTGTGAATAAAATATCATACTGGTTTTAAGGGATATTTTCCTCTGCAAATATAAAAAAGAACCCGTGTCATTCACAGGCTCTATGGGCAGATGCTCCATCATGCAGTTTTCTTTACGAGGATGCTGTTCTCATACAGCTCGTGGGGCGCAACGTCCTGTCCCTCCGGCCATTCGATACCCACGCCGCCGGGCAGCAGCTGCACCGCATTGAAATAGCTTTCGTCTTTCAGCTGTCCGTACCACGGACCCGTTGCATAGGGCGCAACATCAAAGAGCTTCACCTCACCCGTTTCATAGAACAGGCGAAGCTTCAAGGGGCTTATGGTCTCCACCTTGGTCAATTTTGGCTGCAACATAAGATCACTCCTTATTTCAAAGGGTCAATACGGAAGAACTGCTCACCATTGCTCAACAGCTTCCAATTCGCTTCCAGATCATCGTGGTGTATTACCACTCACGCTTCCAGCAGCTTCAGCTTGTTTTTCGGAAAGCCGCCTTCCAAGATCGTCCCATCCAGCGTCATCACGATCTCTTCCCCGGAATATTCCGCATGGATATGCGGCATATTGTGTTTTCCACCCTGCTCTCGGTACATTCTGACGATGATGCCATAAAATATGCTTAATACCGGCATTTTACCCACACCCTTCTTCAAGCTCATTTTATCATACGCAGGTGTTTTTTTCAAGAAACCAAGATAATCTCTTTTGGGTATTTGCCGTGCTCTTGAATCTGTGTTATAGTTTACAATGTTGTAATTTGCAAATAAACCGCCAATCTGATTTTAAAGGAGATGTTCTCCATGGATATGGATACTTTAAAGGCCGAATGCCTTGCCTGTACCCGATGCGAGCTGTGCACCACCCGGACGAACGTAGTGTTCGGGCAGGGCGCGCCGGACGCCGAGGTGCTGTTTGTGGGCGAGGGTCCCGGCCAGAGCGAGGACGAGCAGGGTCTGCCCTTTGTGGGGCGCAGCGGCCAGCTGCTGGACAAATACCTGTTTGCCATCGACCTTGACCGCAGCAAAAACTGCTATATTGCCAACATCGTCAAGTGCCGCCCGCCCCAGAACCGTGACCCGCTGCCCGCCGAGAGCGAAGCCTGTATGCCGTGGCTGCGGGAGCAGTTCCGGCTGCTGCAGCCCAAGATCGTGGTCTGCCTTGGGCGCATTGCCGCCCAGCGGATGATCCGGCAGGATTTTTCTGTTACCCGGGAGCACGGGCAGATCATAAATAAGGGCGGCATTTTGTTCATGGGCACCTTCCACCCCGCCGCCCTGCTGCGCCAGCCCCAGAACAAGCCCGAAGCCTTTGCGGATTTTACCGTGCTGCGGGACACCATTGCCGCCGTGTGCGAGCATACCTATCATAAATAAGGACAGGAACCAACCGCACCGCTTTTGCATACTGTAAAGCAAAAGAGAGGTGTTTTTGTATGGAAAGTTCCGTGCATCCTTCTGTGGATTTCTTTTTGGGCGCTACAACGCCCGCCGGGTTCAAGGGCTACTTTGCGCCGCTGCGCCGGGAACCCGGGATGCAGCTGGTGCTGCTCAAAAGCGGGCCGGGCTGCGGCAAGTCTACCCTGATGAAGCGGCTGGCGCGCGCCGCACAGGACAAAGGCGAACCCATCCAGCGCATCCACTGCGCCAGCGACCCCGACAGTCTGGATGGCGTGGTGTTTCTGCGCCAGAAGCGCGCCATCATCGACGCCACCGCGCCCCATGTGGTGGAGCCGGAAGCCCCCGGCGCAGACGAGCGGGTGCTGAGTTTGTACCACACCATTGACGCCGATGCCCTGCACCCCCACAAGGACGAGGTGACCGCCCTGTTTGCCCGCAACCAGCTGCTGCGCAGCCGGGCGGCGCGGTATGTGGCCTCGGCGGGCAGCCTGCTGCTGGACAGCCGCCGCGCCGAGGCGTGCAGCGCAAACTTTGAGAAGGTGCGACGCTACGTCAAGCGGCTGTGCACCCGCCTGTTGCCCCGCACTGAGGAGATGGGCTCTGAAGAGCTGCGGCTGCTCTCGGCCATCACGCCCAAGGGCGAGGTGTTCTATCAGGGCACGGTGCAGGCACTGGCAGACCGGTGCATCCTCTTCCGGGACGACTACGGGGCAGTCTCCCGCCTGCTGCTGGAGCTCGTCCGCGCCGAGGCGCTGGCGCGGGGCTACCACATCATCACCTGCCCCTGCGCCATGCACCCGGAGGACAAGATTGACCACATTATCATCCCCTCCCTGCGGCTGGCGTTCCTGACCGACAACCGCTGGCATCCGGTGCGGCTGTCTGCGGCGCAGACCGTGCGGTGTAGCCGCTTTGTGGATAGGGAGAACCTTTCTGCCTGCCGTGCACGGCTGCGTTTCAACGAGCGCGCCGCCGCCGAGCTGTTGGAACAGGCCTGTGCCCTGATGGCGCAGGCAAAAAGCTGCCATGATGAACTGGAGACCTACTACCGCACCGTCGTGGACTTTGCACAGGTGGATGCCGCAGCCGCCCAGTGCATGGAGCTGTTCGGGGTAGGATAACGTAAACTACAACGGAGGTGAAACGCCTTGGCAAGCATCCATCTGCCCATCCGGCAGCTGGTGGAGTTTTTGCTGCGCACCGGCAGCATCGACAGCCGCTTTGCCGGCTTCGACCGCGCCAACGAGGGCGCACGCATCCACCGCAAGCTGCAAAAGGCCGCCGGGGAGGGCTATCAGGCCGAGGTATTCCTCAGCGCGGAGCGGGAAGCCTGCGGCATTGCCTTTACGCTGGAGGGCCGGGCAGACGGCATTTTCACCAACGAAACCGGCACTGTGACCATCGACGAGATCAAGACCACTACCGTCCCCTATGAGGAGATCACCGAGGAGCTGAACCCCTGCCACTGGGCGCAGGGCATGGTGTATGCCGCTATTTACAGCAGCCAGCAGGGGCTGGAAGCGCTGGCGGTGCGGCTGACCTATTACCAAGTTGACACCGACCAGCTTTTGCGCTTTACCCGGCAGTTCACCCGGCAGCAATTGGAACAGTTTTTGCAGCAGCTCCTAACGCAGTATGCCCCGTGGGCGCAGCGGCAGCTGGACTGGGACATCCGGCGCAGCCAGAGCCTTGCGGCGCTGCAATTTCCCTTTGCGGAGTACCGTCCCGGGCAGCGGGCGCTGGCGGGCGAGGTATACCGCGCCTGCCGCGCCGGAAAAAGCGCCGACCGCAAGGGTGGCACCCGCGTTTTTTGTCAGGCGCCCACCGGCATCGGCAAGACCATGAGCGCGCTCTTCCCTGCTTTAAAAGCCATGGGCGAGGGCTGCGGCGCAAAGCTGTTCTACCTGACCGCCCGCAACACCACCCAAGCCGCCGCCGAGGACGCGGTAGCGCGGCTGCGTGCCGCACAGCCCGGCCTTGCCCTGCGCAGCGTGACCCTGACCGCCAAGGAAAAGGCATGTCTGCACCCGGACGCCGAAGGGCACCCCGCCTGCCTGCCGGAGGTGTGTTCCTTTGCCAACGGCTACTACGACCGCCGCAAGGACGCGCTGGCGGCTCTGCTGGACGGCAGCGGCAGCTTCAGCCGCGCTGCGCTGGCAGACACCGCCCGGCAGTTCTCGGTGTGTCCCTTTGAGCTGGGACTGGACTTGAGCGAGTGGTGCGATGTGGTCATCGGGGACTACAACTATCTGTTTGACCCGGTGGTGCACCTCAAGCGTTTTTTCGATGCCGCCGGGGACTGGCTGTTCCTCATTGACGAGGCGCACAATCTGCCGGACAGAGCCCGCGCCATGTACTCGGCTCAGTTTGCCAAAAGCAGCCTGACCGAGGCAAAGCGGGCGCTGGGCAAGGGCAAAAGCAGCCTGAAAACCGCACTGACCAAGGCGGATAAAGTCTTTCTGGCGGCGCGCAAGGCCTGCGCACAGGCTGCGCCCCGCACAGGTGCAGAGCCCGCCGGGGAGACCGAGCCTACGCAGGTGAGCCTGCTGCCCGCCGAGACCGTCCCGGATTTCGCCTTACCGCAGCCACTGTACGCCCGGGACGGCACCGTGTTTTTGCAGCAGCTGCCTGCTGCCCTGCTCGCCGCTCTGCGGGCGGTGCATACTCCCTTGCAGGACTGGCTGGAACAGAACCCTGACGACCCCGCCCATGCGCAGTTGCTGGAGTTATACTTTGCCTTGCAGGATATCGCCCGCGCAGCTGACCGGTACGACAGCCATTTTGTCACCCAACTTACCGCCCGGGGCAGCGAGCTGGAGCTGCATCTGCTCTGCTTGGACCCCGCGCCCTTTGTGGACGCCAGTCTGGCGGCAGGGCGCAGCGCGGCGCTGTTCAGTGCCACTTTGACCCCGCCCGCTTTCTACCGCAACGTACTGGGCTGCGCCGATGCCCGGGCGGTGGCGCTGCCAAGCCCCTTCCCGCCGGAAAATCTGGGGCTGTTCTGCCTGCCGGGCATCTCCACCCGCTACCGCCAGCGGGAAGCCAGTGTGCCCGCCGTAGCCGATGCGCTGGCGGCGCTGGCAAAGGGCAAGACCGGCAATTATCTGGCGTTTTTCCCCAGCTACGCCTATTTGCAGCAGGTGTACGAGGCGTTTGCCGCCCGCTGGCCGGACATTCCCACCCTTGTGCAGCAGCGCAGCTTGGACGATGCCGGGCGCGCGGAGTTTCTGGCGCAGTTCGGCCCCCACCCTGCCAATACGCTGTTGGGCTTTGCCGTGATGGGCGGCATCTTTGGCGAGGGGGTAGACCTTGTGGGCGACCGGCTCATTGGCTGCGCCATCGTGGGGGTGGGTCTGCCGCAGGTGAATCCCCGGCAGGAGATGCTGCGCCGGTATTACGAGGAGCAGTCCGGCTGCGGCTTTGACTACGCCTACCGCTACCCGGGCATGAACAAGGTTCTGCAAGCCGCCGGGCGGGTGGTACGCACCCCACAGGACAAGGGTGTGGTACTGCTTTTGGACGACCGCTTTGCGCAGCCCGACACCGCCCGTCTGTTCCCGCCGCACTGGCAGCACATCCAGTATCTGCCCGGTACCGCCGCGCTGGAAACGGCGCTGAAAGGGTTCTGGGATACCTGAAACTGCAAAAGGAGTTGTTGCATCATGCGCAACAACTCCTTTTTGCTATAACCTTAATACTCCACGCCCTTCCGTGCAGCGATGCCCTTCTGGTAGGGGTGGCGACGGCAGCACATCTCTGTGAGGTAATCTGCGGCATCCAGCATCCACCCGGGGGCTGCGTGGGCGGTCAGGACACACTCCTGCCCAGCGGGGCGTTGCAGCACTGCCTGCTGCAACAGGGCTTTATCCACCATGTCCAGTTCCCACGCGCTGCCGGCTTCGTCCAGCACCAGCATATCACAGGGCTGCGCCAGCGCCGCCGCAAGGTTTTTGTTTTGCAAAGCGCGGGTAGCGGCCTTTTCGGCTTCGTTCATCTGAAAGACGAATTTCTGCCCGACCTTGCCCCGGTAAACGGTGGCGCCCAGCCGCTCCAGCAGCGGGATTTCCCCGCTCTGCCCGCCCTTTAAAAACTGCACGATGATCACCCGTTTTCCGCTGCCCAGTGCCCGCAGGGCAAGCCCCATGGCGGCTGTGGTCTTGCCCTTGCCGTCGCCGTAATACAGATGCAAAAGGCCTAAGCTTTCCATCGTCCTTCTCCTTTTTTTGTAGCAAAAGGCACCCGCAGCCCTGTGCTTGGCAGTACGGCTGCGGATGCCTTGTTATTTATGGTTCGCTTTTACTGGTACAGCGGGAACTCCCGGGTTAGGCGCAGGACGCGGTCGCTGATCTCGTCCTTCTTTTCCTCATAGTGCCAGATGCAGTCTGCAATGCAGTCCGCGATCACCTGCATCTCGGCTGCGCCCATGCCGCGGGTGGTGACAGCCGGGGTGCCCAGACGCACGCCGGAGGTCACAAAGGGGCTGCGGGTCTCGCCGGGGACGGTATTCTTGTTGGCGGTGATGTGCACGCTGTCCAGACGCTGCTCCAAGTCCTTGCCAGTGCACTCCTCGTCCCGCAGGTCAATGAGCATCAGGTGGTTGTCGGTGCCGCCGGATACCAGCTTGACCCCACGCTGCTGCAAGGCCGCAGCCAGCGCCTGTGCATTTTCCACGATCTTGCGGGCATATTCCTTGAACTCCGGCTTCAGTGCCTCGCCAAAGCAGACGGCTTTGGCTGCAATCACGTGCTCCAGCGGGCCGCCCTGCGTGCCGGGGAACACTGCCGAGTTGATGCGCTTGGCAATGATGGGGTTGTTGGTCAAAATCAGGCCACCGCGAGGTCCGCGCAGGGTCTTGTGGGTGGTGGTGGTCACCACATCGGCGTAGGGTACGGGGCTCTGGTGCTGACCGCCCGCCACCAGACCGGCAATGTGCGCCATATCCACCATCAGGTATGCGCCGTAGCCGTGGGCGATCTCGGCCAGTTTTTCAAAGTCGATGGCGCGGGGGTAGGCAGAAGCGCCCGCCACCAGCATCTTGGGGCGCACCTTGCGCACCTGCTTTTCCAGCTCAGCGTAGTCGACAACGCCGTCTGCGCCGACGCCGTAGGAGATGAAGTGGTAGTTTTTACCGGACATATTCACCGGAGAACCGTGGGTCAGGTGACCGCCCTGCGAAAGGTCCATGCCCATGACGGTATCGCCCAGCTCCAGCAGGGCAAAATACACGGCAAGGTTGGCCTGTGCGCCGGAATGGGGCTGGACGTTAGCGTACTTTGCCCCGAACAGCTGGCAGGCGCGCCGGATGGCAATATTCTCCACCTCGTCCACATAGACGCAGCCGCCGTAGTAGCGCTTGCCGGGCAGGCCCTCGGCGTACTTGTTGGTCAGCACGCTGCCCATGGCTGCCATCACGGCGGGCGAAACGATGTTCTCGCTGGCGATCAGCTCAATATTCTCGCGCTGACGGGTCAGCTCCCGCTCCATGGCTGCGCCCAGTTCCGGGTCGGCTGCATTGACCATGCCGATGGTGTCCATCATATCCTTGTACATTTTCCTTGCCCCTCTCCACAAAATGTTGCAGGTTCTCTCAGCGCAGCGCCCGCGCGGCGCTTGCTGCTGTAAGATAATCATAGCAGAAAGCGGCAGTGGCTTCAATCCTCTTTTCGCCAAAAGGCTTGCTTTTTTTGTCTGAAGTGTTTATTATGTTTGTATAAAAATGCGTTGTCGATTTTGTATATTTTTCAAGTTTCTTCCCCCACAGGTGAAGCGAGGTGTTTTGTATGACCATTGCCGAGGAAAAGCAGGCGCAGCGCGCTGCAGGCCGTGCCGCCCGCAAAGCGCTGGATGCACCGCAGCGCGCCGCCGCCAATGCGGCGCTGTGCCGCCGGGTGCTGGAACTGGACGCCTACCGCACCGCCCATACCCTTTTGCTCTACGCAGCCTTTGGAGGCGAAGCCGACCTTGCCGCCGTGGCTGCCGAGGCCGCACGGCAGGGCAAGACGGTGGCCTATCCGGTGTGCGGCGAGGGCTTTTCCCTTACCGCAGCCGTGCCGGGCGCGGACGGCTGGGCGGTGGGACAATACGGCATCCGCACGCCGGTGCCGGAGCGCTCTACCCTTTTGCAGCCGGAGCGGCTGGATCTGGTGCTGGTGCCCTGCACCGCCTTTGACGCAGACTGCCGCCGGGTGGGCATGGGCAAGGGCTACTACGACCGCTACCTGCCCCGCTGCACCCGGGCGGTGAAGATCGGCATCGCATTGGAAGCTCAGCGCGTCCCCCGCGCCGCCGTGGACGCCCACGACCAGCGGCTGGACGCCTTTGTAACAGAGAGGGGTATCTACACATGGAAATGAACGATCTAAGCTGCGCGCAGTTTCTGGCACAGCTTGCCAGCAAAGCGCCCACGCCGGGCGGCGGCGGCACGGCCGCGCTGGTGGGCGCTGCCGGTGTGGCGCTGGGCAACATGGTGGGATGTCTGACCACCGGCAAAAAGAAGTACGCCGTCGTGGAAGCGGACATTCAGGCACTGAACGCCCGGGCTGAAGCCCTTCGGCTGGAGCTGGAAGCGCTGGTACAGGCCGATGCCGATGCCTTTGCGCCACTGGCTGTGGCCTACGGCCTGCCCAAGGATACCCCGGAGCAGGCCGCGCACAAGGCCGCTATACTGGAAGCCGCATTGGACAGCGCAAGCGCCGTGCCGCTGCAGATCATGGAAAAGTGCGCCGAGGGCATCGCGCTGGCCGGACAGTACGCCGCCAAGGGCAGCGTGCTGGCGGTGTCGGACGCAGGGTGTGCCGCCGTGCTGTGCAAGGCCGCCCTGCAAGCCGCAAGCCTGAATGTATTCATCAATACAAAACTGATGGCAGACCGCGCCCGCGCCGCCGCGCTGAACGCCCGGGCAGACGCATTGCTTGCAGAGTTTGTGCCCCGGGCAGACGAAGTATTCACCGCCGTCAGCGGAAAACTCCGCAATAAATAATATCACAAATGAGGGAAAGTATATGGCAACGATTTTAAAGGGCGCGCCGGTGGTGGCCGCCATGAACGAGCGCAACGCGGCGCTTTGCGAGCAGTTGAAAGCCAAAGGCATCACCCCCACGCTGGCCGTGGTGCGGGTGGGCGAGCGGGAGGACGACCTCTCCTACGAGCGGGGCGTAATAACCCGCTGCGGCAAGGTGGGTGTCGCCGTCCGGCAGTTCGTGCTGCCTGCCGATGCCACGCAGGAGCAGCTGCTCCGGGTACTGGACGAGGTAAACACCGATGACGGCATCCACGGCTGTCTGCTGTTCCGCCCGCTGCCCAAGCAGTTCGACGACCGCACCATCCGCGCCGCTCTGCGCCCGGAAAAGGACATTGACGGCATTACGGACGCTTCGCTGGCTGGGGTGTTCACGAATACCGATTTGGGCTATGCCCCCTGCACCGCGCAGGCCTGCATGGAAATTTTGAAGTATTACAACGTCCCCCTTTCCGGCAAGCGTGCCGTGGTGGTGGGCCGCAGCCTTGTGGTGGGCAAGCCCGCCGCTATGATGCTGGACCGGGAAAATGCCACCGTGACCCTGTGCAACTCCCGCACCCGGAACCTACCGGAAGTGTGCAGGCAGGCCGACATCGTGGTGGTGGCCATGGGCAAAATGGCGGCTGTGGGCGCAGACTGTCTGCGGGCAGGCCAGACGGTCGTGGACGTGGGCATCCATGTAAACGAGGAGGGCAAACTCTGCGGTGACGTGCAGTTTGCCGCCGCAGAGCCGGTGGTGGACGCCATCACCCCCGTGCCCGGCGGCGTGGGCACCGTGACCACCTCGGTGCTGGTAGGGCATGTGGTGCAGGCGGCGTGCAAAAAGGCAGGGGTGGAATGCTAAAAAAATTATTTTAAGATAGAGCAAGCCCGGAAAGTCCGCAGACTTTCCGGGCTTGTATTTTTACGGACAGAATTGTAACGGGTATCAGCCCCGCACAAGGAGCAGCAGCAGGGCCGAGGCCACACACTGCAGAATGAGCCAGCGGGCTACCACCTGCTCGTCGCTCCAGCCCTTGCGCTTGCGCACATGGTCGTGGAGGGGGGTCAGGGTGTTTTTCAAGATCCAGATGTGCAGAAAACGCTTCAGGCTGATCTTCAAAATGCCCAAACTGCCGTCTGCGATGAACACGATAGCCGCCAGCAAAAAGGCAAACGGATGGCCGCACTTGAGCGACAGCATGGCGATGAAAAAGCCCATGGCGCGGCTGCCGGCATCGCCCATCAGCAGGCTGGAGGGCTTGGCATTGAGCCACAGGTAGGCCAGCAGCGCACCAATGAACACCACACCAGCCGTAGCATACGCACCCAGCTCGGTCTTATAGGCCAGCAGGTAGGTGCCAATGGTCACCACTGCCAGACTGGCGGAAAGGCCGTCCACACCGTCGGTGCAGTTGACCACGTTGATGCTTGCCCAGATCAGGATAACAATGAGCAGCAGGTACACCGCGTAGGGCAGCGTGAAGCTCCACTGCAAAAAGTGTACGCCGCAGCCATTGAAGTTCAGGTAGGTGACGCCCGCCAGCACCGCAATAACAAAATCAATGATGCCCTTTTTGTACTCGTTCCACGCGGTCTCGGCGGCATCGTCCAGATAGCCAGAGAGCATGGAGGCGATGAGCAGCACATTGTACACCACATACTCTGTGTTGAAGGGCAGGAACGCCAGCGACACCAGTGCGATGCACAGTACAAAGATCAGTCCGGAGCCTCGCGCCTTGCCCTTGGAAAGCTCGCCGTTCACCGCAAAGGCGCGGCCGTGGTCGTGGGGCAGTTTATCGCGGAAAATGGAATCCGTCAGGGCGGTCAGGACAAATGCCAGCAAAAACGCCATGGCATCTACGCCCCGCTGCCCGATGACAGAGGTAAGCATTTGGATCATAAGATAACATTCCTCTTTCTTTCTGTATAGTACGTTGTGAGTGTATCACGCCCTTGCCCAAAAATCAATCCCGGCAGCAAAATTCGCGTAGAAACCTATTTTCCGATTGAAGGCTTCCCCCGGTCGGGGGAAGCTGTCACCGCAGGTGACTGATGAGGGCGTAGGAGAACAGCAATTCACCTTAAATCCCCCTCATCCGTCTGCTCACTACGTTCGCAGCCACCTTCCCCCCAAGGGGTGAAGGCTTTTGCACTGGGTCAAGCGGCATAAATTGATTTCTATCGGCACAATTCACTTTGGATTGACTTTTCTCCCGCGGCTCTCTATAATAATGTATTAGTCTGTAGTTTTCACTCACAACGCAGGAGGTTCCATGTCCATTACACTTGAGCAGCTCTCTGCCCGGATGCGGCAGGGCGAGCAGGTGCCGCTGCGCCATACCGCACAGGTGGCGCTGACGCTGAGCATCCCTTCCATTTTGCAGCAGATCGTGGTCACCGCCATGGAGTACATCGACGCCGCCATGGTGGGACATATCGGTGCCGCCGCCACTGCCTCCATTGGCATCGTCAGTTCCAGCACATGGCTGCTGCACGGGATGCTGGCCGGGCTGTGCATGGCGTTTTCCATTCAGGTGGCGCAGTATCTGGGCGCAGACCGCCAGCAGGACGCCCGGGGCGTTTTGCGGCAGTCCATGCTGTTCAATTTAGTGGTGGGTCTTGCCGCAGCAGCCTTTGGTGTGGGCATCAGCCGGTTCCTGCCCGAGTGGCTGGGCGCAGACACGGCATTGCAGACAAACGCTTCGGCCTATTTTGCCATCTGGTCGGCTTCCCTGCCCTTCATCATGGCCATGGGCACCTATGCCGCCATGCTGCGCTCCACCGGCGATGCCCTGACCCCCGGCCTGATCAGCGTGTTCACCTGCGTGCTGGACATCATCTTCAACTTTTTCCTCATCAACCCCACCCGGGAGATGACGGTATTCGGCCAGAACCTCACGGTCTGGGGTCTGGGCTGGGGCGTACCGGGCGCAGCACTGGGTACAGCCCTTGCCAACGCTGTGGGCGGTACGCTGGCGCTGGGCGTTCTGCTGCTGCGGGACGGCCCACTGTGCATCCGCAAGCCCGGCTCTTGGCACATTACCCGCGCCTGCCTGCACAACGTATGGAAGGTGGGCGCACCGCTGGCGGCAGAGCGCGCCGCCCTGTCCTCGGCACAGGTGCTGCTGGTGCGCATCGTGTCCGGGCTGGGCACTACCGCCATTGCCGCCAACAGTTTGGGGGTCAGCGCCGAGAGTCTGTGCTACATGGCGGGCTACGGCATTCAGGACGCTGCCCTTGCGCTGGTGGGACAGGCCGTGGGCGCAAACCGCCGGGACATGGCCAAGCGCTTTGCGTGGCTGTGCACCGCCATGGGCATGGGCATCATGGCACTGACCGGCGTGGGGCTGTATGTGTTTGCCCCGCAGCTGATGGGCATTTTTACCGCCGATGCCGCCGTTATTGCGCTGGGCGCACGGGTGCTGCGCATCGAAGCCTTTGCCGAGCCGATGTTCGGGGCAAGCATCGTGGCCAGCGGCTCCATGCAGGGCGCGGGCGACAGCACCGGCTGCTTTATCCTGAACCTTGTCAGCATGTGGGGCGTGCGGCTGACTTTGGCAGTCCTGTTGGCTCCCCACTTTGGGCTGGTGGGCGTATGGGTGGCCATGTGCGCGGAGCTTTGCACCCGCGGCGCACTGTTTTTGCTGCGCATGGCGCGGGGCAAATGGCTGGATAAGGGCGCGTTGGCGTAAATGATGAGGGGGCTTTCTGTTACCCCCTCAGGCGCTAACGCGCCAGATTCCCCCTTTTGTCACCTACGGTGACATCTTCCCCCGGAGCGGGGGAAGTCTTTCCTCAAGGGGACGCCTTTGCCTAGAAGGGAAACTTTCCGGCATAACCAAAAGCCGTCCCCTTGGGGAAGGTGGCTTGCCGCGCAGCGGCAAGCCGGAAGGGGTAAGCCCTCTAAATAGAGAAAGAGCCGGAAAGTCCGCGGACTTTCCGGCTCTCTGTTATCTCAGCAGCTTACTTGCGGCCATGCAGGATGGGAGACAGGGGCTTATAGATCAGCAGACACAGCACGGCGTCCAGCAGACCCTTGACCAGCGTGAAGGGCATATTAAAGATCACAAGGCACTTGATCAGGCTGTCGGCAGAGGGCAGAATGGCCTGATACATGCCCAGAATGGCTTCCAGCGGCATGTGGTAGAACTGCACATAGGCCGGGTAGGTGATGAAGTAGTTGGAGGGCACGCTGAACACGGCCATAACGGCTGCACCGGCGATGGCGCCCAGAATGGCGGTTTTACGGCTCTTGTGGCGCTTGTAGACAAAGCCCGCCACAGCGGAGAACACCGCACCCAGCATAAAGTTGCACAGCTCGCCCACGCAGGCGGTGGAGGTGCCCTTGATGATGATGTGCAGCAGGTTCTTCATAAAGCTGATGACCACGCCGTACACCGGGCCCAGTGCAAAGGCGCCCAGCAGGGCGGGCAGGTCGGAGAAGTCCATCTTGACAAAGGACGGGATGAGCATCGGCAGCGGGAACTCGATGAACATCAGGATAAAGGCGACCGCGCTGAGCATGGCGGCAACGGTCAGGTTGTGGGTGGTATTCTTTTTCATGGTAGTTGTCCTCCCCGGGGTGTACTCCCCGTTCAAATTTGTTCGGAAAGCCCTTTTCGCGCTGGATCGAACCGGAAAGACAAACCAAAAAGCGCCCTGCTGCAACCAAAAAACTGCAACAGGGCGCACAGACGCAATTTGCCTGCCGTTTCTTGCATCCGGACTATACCGTTGGTCCCGGAGTTGCACCGGGTCAGCACCCTTGCGGGTGGTCGCGGACTTTACCGCCAGTGGGGAATTGCACCCCGCCCTGAAACGAACTTTCTGGCCTAGAGTATAGCGCGGTACTGCGGCGCTGTCAAGCCCCCTTTCCAAAAAGTTTGCACATTTTTTATCAAAGTGTGTTTTCACCTTTCTTTCCTTGCCCCGGGCGGCGGAGTATGCTATCATAATATGCGTTGTGAAAAAACACAGGAGGTTTTCCATGATTTTCTCGATCCGTAACCTTGGCTTCGAGCTTGGCTCGCTGTTGCTGGAGGGCTGGGCAGCCTTTGCTGCCCGCGTGGTGTGCGCGGCGCTGTTGCTGGTGCTTGGCTGGCTGGCGCGGCAGCTTTTGTCCCGCCGGGTATGCCCTGCCCTGCTGCGCCGCAGCTGGCGGCTGGCAGGTACGCCCATTCTGCTGCGCAGCTTTGCCGTGCCGGTGCAGCGGCTCACCCTTGCGGCGTTCATCTATGCCGCAGCGGCCAGCCTGCCGTGGGCAATTGCCGGCGTAAGCAAATTTCTGCTGATGGTCTTTGAACTTGCCGCCACCTTTTTTGTGTGTCAGGGACTGTACGCCGCCGCCGACCTTACCGACCTTTTGCTGGCAAACTGCGGCGAGGAGGTGCGCGCCAACCGCACCCTGACCACCCTGCTGAACAAGGTGTACAAAGTTCTCATCGTAGTTCTGGGCATTATGACCATGGCGCAGGAGACCGGCCTGCCGGTGGGCAGCATCGTAGCCAGTGCGGGTCTTGTCGGTCTGACTATCTCTCTGGCCGCACAGGACAGCGCCAAAAATCTGTTCAGCGGGCTGGTCATCCTGCTGGACCGGCCCTTTTCCATCGGTGACTGGATCACCGTGGGCGATGTTTCCGGCGAGGTGGTGGACATCAACTTCCGCTCCACCAAAGTCCGCGCACTGGATAACTCGGTGTACATCCTGACCAACAGCACGGTCAGCTCTGCCACCATCAACAACGGTACTTTGCGTAACAAGCGGCTGTACCGCTTCACCCTCGGGGTCACCTACGACACCACCCGTCCCCAACTGGAACAGCTGATGACCGACCTGACCGCCATGCTCAAGGCCAGCCCCTACACCTACGAGGACTCGGTGCTGGTGGAGCTGAGCGGCTTTGGGGCTTCCAGCATCGACCTGCTGGTGTCTGCCTATCTGCGCACCGCCGACATGACCCGCTTTTTGCAGATGCAGAACGATTTGAATCTCGACCTGATGGACGTGATGCAGAAAAACGGTGTGGACTTCGCCTTCCCCTCCACCACCGTGTATCTGGAAAAGACCAGCGAAAACTAAAAGACGATCCAGAATGGCCGCCGCATACGCTTTGGCCATTTTCAGCGGAATTCTATTTCTATTTTATGTTTGCCGCGGCTTGTAGGCCGCGGCAAACGCATTTTTACGGATCAAATCAAAGAAACGCCTGTTTTGTTGTAAAAAGCAGGCACTTTTGCCCTATGATTTCCCATCCGGTCATGTTATTCTTATAGCGCACCCGCATACACTGCGGGACACGCCATCAAATCATCTGTGGAGGAACTTTTCCTATGACACAGCTTTTGCTGCCAATTATTTACCTGGCCTTTATCAGCCTTGGCCTGCCGGATTCTCTGCTGGGGTCCGCATGGCCCACCATGTACCCCCAGCTGGGCGTTCCCTTTTCCTATGCGGGCATCCTGTCCATGATCATCTCGCTGGGCACCATCGTTTCCAGCCTGAACAGCGACCGGCTCACCCGGGCGCTGGGCACGGGCAGAGTGACCGCCCTCAGCGTGGGCATGACCGCTGCGGCGCTGTTCGGTTTCTCGGTCTCCGGCCAGTTCTGGATGCTCTGTCTGTGGGCTGTCCCCTACGGTCTGGGTGCGGGCAGCGTGGATGCCGCCCTGAACAACTACGTTGCCCTGCATTACGAAAGCCGCCACATGAGCTGGCTGCACTGTATGTGGGGCGTGGGCACTACCATCGGCCCTGTGGTGATGGGCGCAGCGCTTTCCGGCGGGCTGAGCTGGAACAGCGGCTACCGGTACATCGCCCTGTTCCAGATCGCACTGACTGCCGTGCTTTTTTGCAGCCTGCCCCTGTGGCATAAACGCCCCGACGCCGCCCCGGACGGCACCGCGCCCAAGGCGCTGACCCTGCCGCAGGTGTTCGCGCTGCCGGGCGCGAAGGAAGTGATGCTTTGCTTCTTCTGCTACTGTGCGCTGGAGACCACCGCCGGGCTCTGGGCAAGCAGCTACCTGACCCTTGTGCGGCAGGTGCCCGCCCAGACGGCTGCCAGCTTTGCCAGCCTGTTCTATATCGGCATCACAGTGGGGCGGGGCGTCTGCGGCTTTCTGACCTTAAAGCTGAGCGACGACCAGATGATTCGTCTGGGGTTTGCGGTGCTGGGCGTGGGCATTGCCGCCCTGCTGCTGCCCGGGGCGCAGGTCTTTGCGCTGGCAGGGCTTGTGCTGGTAGGGCTGGGCTGTGCGCCCATCTACCCCAGCATCATCCACGCCACCCCGGCGCACTTCGGCGTACAAAATTCTCAGGCCGTCATCGGCATCCAGATGAGCAGCGCCTATGTGGGCAATCTTGCCATGCCGCCGCTGTTCGGTCTGCTGGCCAACAGCATCACCCCGGCGCTATTCCCCTTCTATCTGCTGGTATTTCTGGTGCTGATGGCGCTGATGCACCGGCAGCTGGTGCGCAAAACAGCGCACACCTGAAAGGGTCCAGCCCGCTAAAGTTAAAGGGACTGCCGTACCTCATTTGGTGCGGCAGTCCCTTTGCTATTTATTCAGTTATTTGTAAAGAACTGCGTTCAGAACTTATTGAGCATCTTTTTCAGCTTTGCCAGTTCCTCTGCATCGCGGGTGTCATCCAGCAGGGTGAGGGCATCGTTGAAATAGTTGCGGTCCAGATAAGAGTGGGTGGCATTGGCGTGGGCAGCCATAGCCTCCAGCACGGCATAACCGGAGCGCACCAGCGGGTGGGTGGCAGGCACGCTGCCGCCCTCGGCCACCAGCGCAAACTTGCTTTCTGCCATATCCTCCAGCAGGGCGCTGTAAGCGTTGTTGGGGTCGGTGCCGTGGTTCTGCAGACCCTGATACAGCAGCTGTGCCACAAAACCCAGCGTAGAAGCCGTATACCAGTTACCATTGAAATTATTGGGGTTCGCGGCCTTATCGGTGACCGGGGAGTTGATCTTGTTGGTCAGGTACACGACCACCAGGTTCTCCACGGGGTCGATCATGGTCAACGTACCGGTCCAGCCCTGATGGCCAATGGTATTGGAGGGTGCCTGCGTACCGAAATACCAGCAGCGCTGGTTGTCGCCCTCACGCCACCAGCCCAGACCCCAGTTGGCAGCGTCCTCCTTCTTGGGTGCGGTAAAGGCGTCCATCACGTTGCGGGAGAAGTAGCGGTTCTCGCCGTAGCCGCCGGTCAGCATGACCGAGGCCAGTTTTGCCAGCTCGGTAGCGTTGGAGAACAGGCCTGCATGGCCAGAAATACCGCCCATCGCGTAGTAGCACTTCTCGTCGTGCACCTGGCCCTGAATGGTGGCGGTGCGCACGCCGGTGAAAGAGATGGCACCATCGCGGGTGTTGCCGTTCAGCTCGGTGGCGGCGCAGTCGTTGGCGGCAAAGCCGTTCAGCAGGGGGTTGTAGGTGGTATGGGTCAGACCCATAGGATCCCAGAAGGTCTCCTTCAGGAAGGCGTCCAGCCCCTTGCCGGTGATGGCTTCAATGGCGAAGGCCAGCAGCATATAGTCCACGTCGGAGTAAACGGTCTTGGTGCCCGGCTTGTACATCAGCGGGGTCTTGAAGATGGACTTGAGGGTCGCGGCGCGGGTTGCAGCGCTGCCGTCCCAACCGGAGAAGAGCAGGTTGGTGGCACCGGAAACGGTCTTTTGAGAGCACTGGTCAAAGGAATCGTTGTGGTACTGGGGGTCTGCAGGGAAGCCTGCCTGATGGCGCAGGATATCGCGCAGGGTCAGTTCTGCCTTCCACTGCTTGTTGACCTTCAGGCCCGGGTTCTCGTAGCCGTTGTAGGTAATGTCGATGGTGTCCTCCACAAAGGCGCTGCCCAGCAGGTCTACCAGACGGCTGTCCAAATTGGCCTTGCCCTGCGTGACGAGGTACTGTAATGCGTAGTTTGCAGTGTACATCTTGGTGTTGGAGGCCAGATCGTACAGGGTATCGTTGGTCACAGCCGGGCTGTCGGTCTTGGGGGTGCCGTCCGGATTATAGGAGTTCACCTTGCCCCATGCGTTCTGATACACCAGCTTGCCGTTTTTCACAACAGCCATCTGTGCGCTGGGGAAGCCGTTGTTCACATCTGCCTGAATGATCTGCTCCAGCAGTTCCAGTGCATCGCGGTCAATGCCCACGTCCTGCAGGCTGCCCTCCTGCACGGTGGGGTAGCCCACCCGCACGGTCACCTTTTTGCCGCGGGGACGGATGCCGCCCACTTGAATGGTGTTGCGGCCGTTGATAGTCTGGCCGGAAATATCCACGTTCCACACGCCGCCTGCCGCCATGGCAGCGGTGTTGATCTGGCGGTTATTGACGAACAGGTTAAAACCGGTCACGCCCGCCTCGGGCTCCACGCACAGCGTTCCCTGCCCTGCGTAGCCCACAAAGGTGTACATGTGGTTCATGGCCAGCGTATCGTCCAGACCCTTCCAGTTGGGGAACACCGGCTCGCCCTGCCAGCCGCCGCTCACGCTGCCGCGGCTGGTCACCTTGACCGAGGCCGCCTTTTTAGGGACGAGGTTCAGGGAGTTGGTATCCTCCGCTGCGGCGGCTGCGGGCTCGGCAGCAGAGGCTGCCCCGGCGGTGCACACGTTGAGCGCCATCATGCCCAGACCGGCAACGCTGCCCTTCAGGAACGTTTTACGGGAAAATTTGGTTGACATGGTAAGGTCCTCCCATTCTTTTTGCCGCAATGCGACAATATGCCTGTATTCGTGCTTTTTTGTCCCGCAGCAGCGGGACTGCCTTACGCCCCGAATTGTACGCGAGACGAAACAAAATGTCAATCATGTTTTCGTCTTGTGGCACAAAGTTTTGTGTTTCTCAGTTTTTCGCCTATTTTGGCACATTGTTTTACGTTTTGTTTCAAGTTTTCATGCGTTTTGTATACAACCAGCCGCAAAAATGTGTAAAAAAAGCCGCCGCACAAACCCTTGTGCAGCGGCTTCGGTTCATAATTTTTCTTACAGAATGCGGGCGCTGATGGCGTTTGCCACTTGAAACAGATCTTTCTGCCCGATAAAGCCGAACTTGGCCTCGTGGCCGTCCGCAAAGCAGACCGTCAGCTGGGACGCCTGCAGCGGGTCGCCAAAGCCCGCTGTCTGGATGCCGTAGTGCAGCACCTTACGGTAGGGCAGCACAAAAAGCTGCTGCCGCGTGCCCGTGACCCCCTGCATATCCACCATGATGATGCGGTGGCTGGTGAACACCACCTGATCGCGCACCGTCTTGTAAGCGCCCACGATCTGCTCGCCCTCCAGCAGCAGGGCGTTGATATTTTTGCAGATATCCTTCTCCTGCAAGCGGATAAGATTCTCCATCGGTTTATCGCGGAATTCCATAGCGGCGTTCCCCCTTCAGCATTTTGATGGCTCTATTGTAGCATTTCCGCCGCCGATTGGCAAGATGGCTGCCCGGACAAAAAGAAAAGACCCGAACCGTTCAAGGTTCAGGTCTTGTGGAGCGGGTAATGGGAATCGAACCCACCTCCTCAGCTTGGAAGGCTGATATACTAGCCGATGTACTATACCCGCAATTGCAGAAAGAATTATACCATAAATTTGTGCAAATGTCCAGTATGAATTTAGGGGTTGCAAATCTGTAAACGCTTTGCAGTCTGTCCCCTGTGAGTGGGACGATTTGAAATGGTCTCCGCTTCGCTCTGACCATATTCCGCGGAAAGGTTCTTTATAATTTTGCGTTTGTCGCACTCTGCGGAGTGCTCCAAACGCATTTTTCACCGGAGGGGCTGCGACCGGGAGCGGCATTTGCACATCTTGCCGTCCTCGCCCTCTCAGTCTTTGCTTCGCAAATCCAGCTCTCCCAAAGGGAGAGCCAAGAGCGCTGCCGGAAGCTTCCTCATTACACCTAATGCTTTCGCAATGGGCTTTACGGCTTGGCTCCCCCCTTGGGGAGCTGGCGCGAGAGCGCCTGAGAGGACGTAACTGACGCGTCCGCAAACTTTGTACTTTAGCCGGAAATATCACCGCTATGCCAAGGACTCCCTCCCCGAGAGAGCTGTCACGGCGTAAGCCGTGACTGAGGGAGTTCAGCACGGCAGATACAAGAAAAGCACCACACATTTCTGTGCGATGCTTTTTTCTGGTGGAGATTACCGGGATCGAACCGGTGACCTCTTGCATGCCATGCAAGCGCTCTCCCAGCTGAGCTAAACCCCCAGATGTTTGGCTTTGTGCCTGACGACATGGGTTATTATACCAGCCGGAGGGGCGCTTGTCAACGGTTTTTTACAAAAATCTATCCTCTTTTTTCGGCAGCGCTGCTCGCCCCGCCGCTTTTGACGCATCTGCGTTTTTCCCGGAGTTGCTCTGTCGCAAAAGGCTACTGCATCACCTATCCCATTTGTCGCACAGAGCGTTGATCTGGTCGGCAAATTTTGCCAGATCTTTATTTGCACCGCCCTCGTTGTGCTCGATGACCCGCAGCAGGCGCTTACCGGCGCTGAGCAGCCGCTGGAACACGGTAGCGGCGCGGTTTGTACCCTCGCCAGTTCTCTGCTCCACGCGGACCTTTGTGCCCTCTTGCAGGCAGACTGCGCCTTCGGCACCAATGGCCCACTGCGCACCGTTGTAGGGTGCACAGGCGGTAAAGCCCTGCTCGGTCAGGGTGTCCACGAAGCGGTTTTCCACCTCGTCCTCGCCGTGGATCACGAACACCCGCCGGGGCTTTTCCGTAAAGGCATTCACCCAGCGCAGCAGACCGTCTTTGTCCGCGTGGCCGGACATACCGGTCAGCTGGCAGATCTCGGCCTTTACCTCAATGGGCTCACCGAACAGCTTGACCAAGTCCGTTCCTTCAATGAGAGTGCGTCCCAAGGTGCCCACCGCCTGAAAGCCCACGAAGAGGATGGTGCACTCCGGCCGCCACAGGTTGTGCTTGAGGTGGTGGCGGATGCGTCCGGCTTCGCACATGCCGCTGGCAGACAGGATGACCTTGGGCGTGCGGTCGGTGTTGATCATGCGGGAATCATCGCTGGTCACGCTGATGCGCAGCCCCGGCACGTTGATGGGGTCGATTCCCTTTTCCAGCAACGCGCGGGTCTGGGTGTCAAAGCAGTCGGGGTCTGTATCCCGGAAGATGCGGGTGGCCTCGGTAGCCAGTGGGCTGTCGATGTAGACCGGGAAGTTGCCGTGCCCTTTGACCAGCCCTTTTTCCTTGATTTCCCGCAAAAAATACAGCATCTCCTGCGTGCGTCCCACCGCAAAGCTGGGCACCACCACGTTGCCGCCCCGGTCAAAGGTGCGCTGCAAGATTTTTGCCAGCTCTGCCACATAGTCCGGCCGGGGGTCGTGGTTGCGGTCGCCGTAGGTGGACTCCATGAACACATAGTCCGCCTGCTGGATATAGGTGGGGTCTTTTATGATGGGCTGATTCAGATTGCCGATATCGCCGGAGAACACCAGCTTTGTGGTGGTGCTGCCCTCGGTGATCCACAGCTCGATGCTGGCAGAGCCCAGCAGGTGCCCCACGTCCACAAAGCGTGCTTCGATGCCCGGGGCAAGCTTAATGCGCTTGCCGTACTCCACACCCAAGAACAGGCGGCAGGCGGCCTCGGCATCCTGCACGGTGTACATGGGCTCCACCGGCTCTGCGCCGGAGCGCTTGCCCTTGCGGTTTTTCCACTCGGCTTCAAACTCCTGAATATGCGCCGAGTCCCGCAGCATAATGCCGCACAGCTCCACCGTGGGGATGGTGGCATAGATCCTGCCCCGGAAGCCGTTGTGCGCCAGCAGCGGCAAAAGGCCGGTATGGTCGATATGGGCATGGGTGATGAGCACAAAGTCGATCTCGCCGGGGGCTACGGGCAGGGGCTGGTTTTCGTACACATTTTTACCCTGCTCCATGCCGTAGTCGATGAGAAACCGCTGCCCTGCCGCTTCCAGCATGGTGCAGCTGCCGGTCACCTCATGGTTCGCGCCTAAAAATGTCAGCTTCAATGCAAAACACCTCCGGTTCGTTTTATAGCTTTAGTATAGCATATTTTTAAGGTTCACGCCGCACAAATCTGCGGGAAGTTTACGGGCATAATGCTGAATTGCAGAAAAAATTTTTATACAATCTTGACAAACCACCCTGTTCTGTTATAAACTTAGATTTGTATGACGTTCGTTCGTATTTTATAAGTCTTTTTAAATAGAGAGGTAGAAATTTATGGTTCGTAACGATTTGCGCAACGTTGCCATTATCGCTCACGTTGACCACGGCAAGACCACCCTGGTGGATGCCCTGCTGCGTCAGAGCGGCGCTTTCCGCGACAATCAGGCCGTGGCCGAGCGCGTGATGGACAGCGGCGATATCGAGCGTGAGCGCGGCATCACCATTCTGGCTAAGAACTGCTCCTGCACCTACAAGGGCGTTAAGATCAACATCGTCGACACCCCGGGCCACGCCGACTTTGGCGGCGAGGTGGAGCGCGTGCTGAAGATGGTCAACGGCGTGCTGCTGCTGGTGGACGCTGCCGAGGGCTGCATGCCCCAGACCCGCTTTGTGCTGCAGAAGGCTTTGCAGCAGAACCTGAGCCTGGTGGTGGCTATCAACAAGATCGACCGCCCTGACGCCCGCATCAAGGAAGTCATCGACGAGGTGCTGTACCTGCTGATGGACCTGGGCGCTACCGACGAACAGCTGGACTGCCCCATCCTGTTCTGCTGCGGCCGTGACGGCACCGCCAGCCTGGACCCGGATGTGCCGGGCACCGACCTGATCCCCCTGTTCGACACCCTGCTGAGCACCATCAAGCCGCCCGAGGGTGACCCTGAGGCTCCCTTCCAGATGCTGGTGTCCTCTGTGGACTACAACGACTTCGTGGGCCGCATCGGCATCGGCCGCATCCAGAACGGTGTTGCCAAGGTAGGCGAGGAAGTGGTCGTGTGCGACTGGCACAACCCCGACCTGAAGATGCGCGGCCGTCTGACCAAGCTGTACGACTTCCAGGCCAACGGCCGTCAGCCCTGCGACAACATCACCGCAGGTGATATCGTGGCATTCTCCGGTCTGCCGGACGTGACCATCGGCAACACCCTGTGCAGCCCCTCCAACGTGGAGCCGCTGCCCTTCGTCAAGATCAACGACCCCACCGTGGAGATGACCTTCTCGGTCAACGACAGCCCGCTGGCCGGCCGTGAGGGCAAGTTCGTCACCAGCCGTCAGATCCGCGACCGTCTGCAGAAGGAACTGCTGAAGGACGTGGCCCTGAAGGTGGAGGACTCCGCCACCACTGATTCCTTCCGTGTCATGGGCCGTGGTGAGATGCACCTGTCCATCCTCATCGAGACCATGCGCCGTGAAGGCTATGAGCTGCAGGTCTCTCCCCCGCACGTTCTGACCAAGGTGATCGACGGCAAGACTTACGAGCCCATGGAGCATGTCGTCATCGACGTGCCCACCCAGTATCAGGGTGCCGTCATGACCGGTCTGGGCCAGCGCAAGGCCATCCTGCAGCAGATGGAGTCCCTGGGCTCTGACCGTGTGCGTCTGGAGTTCCGGATGCCCAGCCGCGGCCTGTTCGGCTACCGCAACCAGTTCCTGACCGATACCCACGGCGAGGGCATCATCAACCAGATCTTTGACGGCTACGACGTCTGGGCTGGCATGATCGCCAACCGCTCCACCGGTTCTCTGGTCAGCTTTGAGACCGGCGAGGCCGTCACCTACGGCCTGTTCAACGCTCAGCAGCGCGGCACCCTGCTGGTGGGCCCCGGCGAGAAGGTGTACGAGGGCATGGTCATCGGCTACACCGCTTCCGGCGAGGATGTGGACGTGAACGTCTGCAAGACCAAGCACCTGACCAACACCCGTTCTTCCGGCTCCGACGACGCTCTGCGCCTGATCCCCATCAGCAAGCTGAGCCTCGAGGGCTGCCTGGAGTTCCTGGCACAGGACGAGCTGCTGGAGGTCACCCCGGAGAACCTGCGTATCCGCAAGCAGATCCTGAACCATGAGCAGCGCATGAAGGCCAAGAGCAAGCTGAAGTAATCTCAAAAAAGCATCCTTATTATAGCGGCGCAGAAGCACCTACGGGCGTTTTTGCGCTGCTTTTTTCATGGCTGACAAATTCCTCAGCATTTTTTGCAAAAAGGGCTTGCAAAAGTGCGGTAACTGCGGTATAATATCTCTCGCAGTCACTGATATGCCTCTTTAGCTCAGTCGGTTAGAGCACCTGACTGTTAATCAGGGTGTCGCCTGTTCGAGTCAGGCAAGAGGCGCCAGCAAGCGATGGATATTCTTCCATCGCTTTTTTGTTTATCTGCATCTTTTTCGCCCTTTCTTTACGGTTCTTAAAAAATAGTGCCTTGAAGAACCCTAGTGGATGTGGTATACTTTTATAAGTTTATAGGCGTGGAAAAGGTACTGTGCAGGCTGCACAGTCTTTTCTGCCCACAGACAGGCGCTCCCCGGTCAGAAGACTGCCGTGCAGGAGCGCAGTTTTTTCGTTGGTCAAATCAGCAGGCCGGCCGGTAGCTTTGTGCGGCAAACACGGGGCGGCAGGGCAGCTTGGTGTCGTTTGAATAAATCTTGAGAGTAAAAGGAAACATCTATGCGTTATACCTACGTCCGGCAGCACGATACCACCGACTGTGCGGCTGCCTGTCTGGCCATGGTGTGCCTGCACTACAAAAAGGAAGTTACCATCACCCGCCTGCGGGATATGATGGGCACCGACCTGAAAGGCACCAACCTTGTCGGCCTGCAAAAAGCCGCCAATGAACTTGGTTTTACCACCGCCGCAGTCCGTGTGGACCGCGAAAACTTTCTGAGTGATTTCTCACTTCCCTGTATTGCGCAGGTCATTACCGATCAGGGCTTGGCGCACTTTGTTGTGGTGTTCAAAAAGACCACCATCAAGGACGAGGGCGCGCGCCGCAAGCACATGCTGCAGGACGCCGAAGCCCGCAAGGAAAACGAGGAAAAAGGCAAAAAGCATAAGTGCAAGGATTACGTCATCATCGGCGACCCCGGCACGGAGCTGAAAAAGATCAGTCTGGACGAGTTCTACAAGAACTTCACCGGCGTGCTGCTGCTGATGAACCCCACCTCGGAGTTCAAGGGCGGTAAGATCGAAAAGGGCGGCATGATGAAGCGGTATATCAACCTGCTGCTGCCCCAGAAGAAACTGTTCTTCTATGCCATCCTCAGCTCGGTGATCACCACCATACTGGGCATCGCGTCCTCCATGTTCAATAAGATCCTGATGGACGAGGTGCTGCCCTACGGGCTGAACAACCTGCTGGTCACCTTGATCTTGGTGTTCAGTGTGGTCAGCATTACCAGTACCCTGATCGGCTTTGTGCGCCAATGGGTGCTGATCCATCTGTCCATCAAGATCGATATCCCGCTGATGCTGGGGTACTTCGGGCACATCTTCAACCTGCCCATGAAGTTCTTTGCCACCCGCAAGACCGGTGATATCACCACCCGTTACTCGGACGCAAACACCATCAAATCCATCTTTACCAGCATTGCGCTGAGCCTTGTGATGGATATTTCCATGGCTGTCATCACCGGTATCATCCTGTTCCGCATGAACGCCATGCTGTTCTCTATCTCGCTGTTCATGGCGCTGGTCAGCATTTTGCTGGTGCTGATCTACAAGCAGCCCTATAAAAAGATCAACGAAGAGAGCATGGCACAGTCTGCCGCGCTGAACAGCCAGATGATCGAGAGCCTGCGCGGCATCGAGACCGTCAAGTGCAACGCTAACGAGCAGACCGAGCTGGATAATCTGGAACGCGAGTACATGAAGAGCTTGAAGATCAGCCTGCGTTCCAGCCGCATCAGCACCACGCAGGGTCTGATCTCCTCCTTCATCTCCACCGGCTTCAGTATGCTGACCACCTATGTGGGCATCACGCAGGTGCTGAACGGCGAAATGACGCTGGGCGGCTTTATGGCGTTCAGCACCCTGTCCGGCTACTTCACCTCCCCCCTGAGCAACCTGATCGGCCTGCAGATGGAAATTCAGGAAGCCAGCATCTCCATGAAGCGTCTGACCGAGATCATGGACTACCCTGCCGAGTACGAGACCGCAGACGGCGTGGAGCAGAGCGAGATGAGCAAGGTGGAGGGTGACATCGAGTTCAAGGACGTTACCTTCCGCTACGGCAACCGCGCCCCCGCGCTGGATCATGTCAGCTTTACCATCCCCGCCGGTAAAAAGGTGGCGCTGGTGGGCGGCAGCGGCAGCGGCAAATCCACCATTACCAAGCTGCTGCTGAAATACTACGACCCCGAGGACGGCGAGATCGATGTGAACGGCGTGAATCTGGCCGAGTACACCAACAGTTCTGTGCGCCGTGCCATTGCTTATGTGCCCCAGAACATCGAGCTGTTCAGCAAGACCATCTACGACAACATCCGCATCTCCCGCATGGACGCCACGCTGGACGAGGTGAAGGAAGCAGCCAAAAAGGCCGACGCTCACGAGTTTATCCGTCACCTGCCGCTGCAGTACAACACCTATCTGGAGGAAGCCGGCAACGGCCTGTCCGGTGGTGAGAAGCAGCGTATCGCACTGGCGCGTGCCTTCCTGAAGGACTCCAACCTCTACATTCTGGACGAGTCCACCAGTAATCTGGACTTTGCCACCGAGACGCTGATCTTCAACATGATCTACGAGCAGCTGGCGGACCGCTCCATGCTGATCGTGGCACACCGCCTTTCCACCATCCGTGACTGTGACCTGATCCTTGTGATGGATCACGGTAAGATCGTGGAGCGCGGCAACCATGAGGAACTGATGGCAAAGGATGGTCGCTATGCCGAGCTGTGGAACATGCAGCAGGGCATCTTCCGCAAGCACAAGCCCGAGCCCGCTCCGCAAATGCCTTCCGCTGTGGTGGAAGAGGACGACGACGGCGAGTCCATCACCTACTGACCGCACCGCATCCGCAGCCTTTGCCCGGATGCCGCATAAGCTTTTTCCCGCTGGGGAAACCAAAGAATGCCTCGTTATGGTGTGCCCGGAGGCAGACGCTTCCGGGCACCTTTTTGTTTCGGCTTACATTAAAAATAACAGGATTAGGGGTAATTTATCATGAATGAAATCAAAGTTGCTGAAAACAAGACCCTCAAGCTGACCAATGTCCTCTCCCGCACTCTGCACCCGGAGGAGCTGGCTAACCTACCGGTCATCCTGACCCAGATGCAGAATTTTATGAAGAGCAACGGCGTGCAGCCCATCGGCCCGCTGGTGCAGGCGATCAAGCCCGGTACCGGCCCGGATCAGCTGCCGGAGATGTACATGATGCAGCAGGCCACCCAGATGATCCCCAACATGGAGCCCGGCTACCACATGGACGCTGTGCTGCGGGTAAAGAACTGCCTGTATGCCCACTACACCGGCCCGCTGAGCCAAAGCCAGCTGGCCTCCTCTAAGCTGCAGATCCATGCTTTTGAGAACGACATCAAGATGACCGGCAGCAGCTACACCATCTATGTCAATCAGGACGATGACGATGCCGTGGTCGATGTATTTATGGAGACCAAATAATTATGACAACAACCATTCAGAACCTTTCGGATCTGCAGGACCGCAGGATCATGATGGACAAAAAGCTGCCCCCTTACGGGTACGCCTTTGTCATTCTGACCGGCCTGTTCATGATCTTTCTGGTGATCTGGAGCACCCAGACCAACCGCATCTATGTCAGCCAGAACAGCGGTGTGGTGCAGGCCGCCAACAAGACCTACATCATGTCCAGCTACTCCGGCTCCATCACCGAGTTGTATGTCTCTGAGGGCAGCTATGTGAATGAGGGTGACCTGATCGCCCGGCTGAAGAGCACCGACCTGGATATGCAGAAGGATAATCTGCAAAGCCAGCTGGATATCTACCAGAAGCAATTGGACCAGTACAACAAGCTGCTCAAGTGCATTCAGGATGACACCAACTATTTTGACGAAGCCAACGCCGAGGATCAGCCCTACTACTACCAGTACCAGACCTACAAAAGTCAGGTAGCGCAAAAGACCTTTGACGCCACCACCTATCAGGCTGCCGGTTACTCCGACACCCAGATCAAGGCTTTGATGGAGCAGAACCAGAGCGAGCTGGAATCTTTGTACTACTCTACCATGCAGTCCATCTCCCAGAGCATTACCAGTGCACAGGTCAACGTGGATAACCTGCAGGCGCAGCTGGATTCCTTGAACACCGGCGCCAACGATTACTTCATCTACGCGCCCACCTCCGGCGTGATCCACATGGACACCCCCTACAAGGAGGGCATGGTGCTGAGCGCCGGTTCCGCACTGGCTACTGTTGCCAGCGAGAACGATGATCTGGAGATCATGGCCATGGTGACGGTAAACGACCGTCCCCTGCTGCACGTCGGCGACCCCTGCAAGATCGCCATCACCGGCCTGTCGGAGTACTCCTATGGCACGCTGACCGGCACCGTTACCTCCATTGACAGCGATGTGACCACCAGCAGCAACGCCTCCTACTACAAGATGACCATCAAGCCCGACGCCACCTATGTGGTGAGCCGCAGCGGCGACAAGGTGGATCTTTCCAACGGTATGAGCGTGACCGCCCGCGTGGAATACGATCAGGTCACCTATTTTGAGTATGCCATGGAGGCTCTGGGCGTGCTGTTCCGCTAAAACGGACTGCACAGCACGGCAGGATGTCCCCCTTTTACACCCACCCCAAAGAGGTACAAACAACATGATTCAAACCGCAAAGAAACTGGCCGCCTGTGTGCTGATGCTGGGTGTGCTGCTATGCGGCACCGCGCTGAGCGCTGCCGCCGCCAGCCTGCCTGTTGAAGAGCAGAACGGCGTTTCGCTGCCATGGCTCAAGGATGTGCCCGCCGAGAGCATTGCCACCGGCAGCTACTCTGCCAATATGCTGCTGGGCGCTTCCCAACAGTTGTCCCCCGTGGTCAAGCCCAGTTACAGCACCGACTCTGTGGTCTTTCTGACCGATGACAGCAGCGTGCTGACCGTAAGCAGCAGCGGCGTGGTACAGGCTGTGGGCGTTGGCACCGCCACCGTTACGGCAGCCGCCGGCAACCAGATCTGCGCCTACACCATCGTGGTTTCCATGGATTCCACCATGATCGTGACCGAGATGGATCTTTCCCTTTCCTCCAATACCATCTATGTGGGCAACTCGGTGTCGGCTTCGCTGCAGGTGCGCCCCAGCTCTGCCTCCAACTACGCCACCGTTACGCTGACCTCCTCTAACGAGAAGATCGCCACGGTGAACAGCTTTGGCCGCGTGACCGGCGTAGCCCCCGGCAAAGCCACCATTACCGCCACCTGTGGCTCTGTGGTAGCCACCACCACTGTTACGGTGCTTGCCCTGCCCACGGATTCCTCTACCGGCACAAGCGGCACTCCATCCAGCAACAGCGGACAGGTGATCACCCCCAACACCAACTATATCGTGCTCAAGCCCGGTGCCACCCGCACCATCACGGCCAAAGCTACCCCCGCGAGTGCATCCCAGTCCTTCACCTTCAAGTCCGGCAACAGCAGCATTGCCACGGTCAGCCCCACGGGCGTGGTCACGGCGGTAGGCACCGGTTCTACCTCCATTACCATCTCCAATGGCAAGGCCACTGCCATGGTCACGGTCATCGTGAACCGCTCGGCAGAGGCTTCCTCCGGCAGCAACAGCAGCAATGACAGCACGAACACCCCGGACGATAACACTCCCATCCCGCTGGACCCCGTGGTGCAGACCATTCAGGACAGCACGGAGGATCAGGTAGTGTTTGCCCAGTCCGAGGTGCCCATTGTGACCGGTGATATCCTGAACGCCCTGCGCACCACCGGTAAGACCCTGTGCGTGGTGGGCGACGGCTACACCCTGAACGTTTCCGGCAAAAACATAAAGAGCACCACCAGCGAGATCGACACCGCTATTACCTTCACCGAGAGCGAAGAGGGGCTGGAGTTTGAGCTGGACAACGGCCGCACCCTTCCCTGTGCGGTGCAGCTGGAGCTGGACGTGAGCACTTACTCCCACCTGTACCTGTACAACACCATCAGCAACAAGTGGCAGTACCTGAACAGCTACAAGGACGGCGTGATCACCGCTGACACGGCCGGTCGCTACCTGCTGACCAATCACAACCTGCGGTTCAGCAATATCGACTGGACCTTCTTCATCGCCGGCGGCGTGGTGATCGTTATCATTGCCATTGCCTACATCGCATTCAAAAAGCGCTACTGGTTCTGGTAATTCCCCCGCTATTCTGCATAAAACAAACCGCCCGCTGCACAAGCTTCTGTGCAGCGGGCGGTTTTGTGTGTTTTACTTGTGAAAAAGTGGTTCCGAAACGCCTACGGGCGTCTCGGAACCACAGATAAAGCGCTCTTTTCCCTTTCCGGTCACTCCACCGTTACGCTCTTGGCCAGATTGCGGGGCTTATCCACGTCGCAGCCGCGCAGCACCGCCATATAGTAGGCGAACAATTGCAGCGGCACGATGAGCTGCAGCGGCATCAGGATGTCGTCGTACTCGTCCAAGCGGATGACCTCGGTGGCAACGCCCTCCGGCACTTCCGCGTCCTTTGTGGTGAACAGCAGCACCCGTGCGCCGCGGCTGCGGGTCTCCTTGGCGTTGGAGATGGTCTTTTCGTAGACGTTCTTCTGGGTCGCCAGCGCGATGACCGGCACGCCGTCCGTGATCAGGCTGATGGTGCCGTGCTTCAGCTCGCCTGCCGCGTAGGCATCCGAGTGCACATAGCTGATCTCCTTCAGCTTCAGGCTGCCCTCCAGCGAAAGGGCGTAGTCGAACCCGCGCCCGATGAAAAAGCAGCTCTGGGTGTTCACATAGCGGCTGGCAAGGTACTTGATCTGCTCGCAGTCCGCAAGGCGGGGCTTGATGACCTCGGATGCGTGCAGCAGCTGGGCGGTGTAGTATTTGGTCTTTTCCTCGGTCAGCTGCCCGCGCGCGTAGGCCAGACGCAGGGCAAACAGGTACAGCACGCACAGCTGCACCATATAGGCCTTGGTGGACGCCACCGCGATCTCGGGCCCGGCGTAGGTGTACATGACGTAATCCGCTGCACGGGCAATGCTGCTGCCCACCACGTTCACGATAGCCAGCACCGGCACGCCGCGGCTCTTGGCCAGCTTGAGGGCGGCCAGCGTATCGCTGGTCTCGCCGGACTGGCTGATGATGATGACCAGATCCTCCGGCTTCAGGATGGGGTCGCGGTAGCGGAACTCGCTGGCGATGTCCACCTCTGCGGGCACCCGCGCCAACGTCTCGATGGCGGTCTTGCCCACCATACCGGCGTGCATGGCCGTGCCGCAGCCCACCAGATGTACCGTGCCAATGCTGCGCAGCTTTTCGTCCGTCAGTTCCGGGATGCGCAGCTCCGGCAGACCGTTCTCCACCCGGGGGCTGACCGTTGCCGTGATGGCGGCGGGCTCCTCGTTGATCTCCTTGAGCATAAAGTGGGGGTAGCCGCCCTTTTCGGCGGCCTCCATATCCCAGTCTGCGGTCAGTTTTTCGCGCTCCACCGCCTCGCCGAACTCGTTATAGAAGCGGATACCCTGCGCCGTGCACACGGCCATGTCCCCTTCTTCCAGCACGCTGTACCGGCGGGTATACTTGAGCAGCGCCGGGATATCCGAAGCCACAAAGTTTTCGCCTTCACCCCAGCCCACGATGAGCGGGCTTTCCCGCTTGACCGCAAAGATAGTGTCCGGGTAGTCCTTGAACAGCACCGCCAGCGCGTAGCTGCCCCGCACCTTGGCAAGCGCTGCCTGCAACGCCTGTAAGGGCTCGCCCTGATAGCAGCTGTCGATGAGCTTTACCAGCACCTCGGTGTCGGTCTCGCTGGCAAAGGTGTAGCCTTTAGCAATCAGGCGCTCCTTTAAAGCGCCGTAGTTTTCAATAATGCCGTTATGCACGATGCTGACCCGGGGCGTGGAGTGGGGATGGCTGTTCACGTCGCTGGGCTCGCCGTGGGTCGCCCAGCGGGTATGACCAATGCCGCAGCTGCTCTGGGGCAGCGACAGTTCTTCCAGCTTGCTGCGCAGGGTGGCGAGCCGCCCCTTGCTTTTGACCACGCGGATACCGTCCCGCTGGGTGAGCGCCACACCGGCAGAATCGTACCCGCGGTACTCCAGCTTTTCCAAGCCGTCCAGCAGCACCTGCTGGGCGCTGCGCATGCCAACATAACCTACAATGCCACACATACAAAATACCTCCAGACCGACTGCGGCGCGCCGAAATGCGCTGCTGCACAGTCAGTTTCCTCTATCAAAGTCTATGTTCTTGTATGGCTTTCTTTGCAGGGTTCTGTTCCGGTATTGCTGCCGGTTTTTGCCCTGTTCTGCGGCTGGTATAGCCCTCAGCCGGAGAAACACCCGCCGAATCTTTCGATGATTCCTCTCCTCGTCACCCTCACGGCTGTCACCCGTGTGGCCCGGCGCTTTGTGTCAGCTTGTGGTACACATTCCTTCTTTCAATGTTTTTTGCTCAATGCATTCCCAGCATTTTATGCAGCTTGGGCTGCCACTTCAGCTTGTACAGCAGCAGCATATTGCACAGTGCACGGTCGTACAGGGCAAAGGCCACGTTGCCCATGCCCAGTGTGAGCAGGGACATTGCCAGCGCGGTGGTGCGCAGCTCCTGCGAAACGCTGCCCGCCGGTACTATCACCAGCAGCAGACCGTACATTGCCAGCACCGCCGCGTTGCACAGCAGCAGCTTGCACACCAGCTGCAACGCCCGGGGACGGATGCGGTCAAACCGGGGCTTCACCAGCGGGTAATAGCCCAGCAGCACGGTGAAGATCAGAGCAATCTCCTTATCCGGCACAAAGAGCAGCCCCAGCAGGCTGACGGCTGCGTACGCCGTCCATGCCATGGTGATGCCGCACTCCATGCACACCGTTGCAATGAGAAAGCTGGCCACCGCAGGCGCGATGAACATGGCAATGGGGATGATGGTGCCCAGCAGCATCAGTGCCACACACAGTGCCGCCGCCATGCCGCAGTAGGCCATGGCCCAGCTTTTGCTTTTTCGTTTCTTCATGGGATCTCCCACTTTTCGGTATCTACATCCTGCTCCAGCGGGTAGACCGCGTGTTGCAGACCTAAGATCATGATATTATTCAGCAGGGTGTCATTCAGCTTGAGATCCAGCATCTTGTATGCCCGCATCAGGTCGTTGACCGCTGCCAGCGCCTGCCGCCGGGCGTTCTCTATAGCGGCAGCCTGCCCGTTGAGCTCGTTGACCACGAACACGTTGTACTGACCGTTGCGGCGGTCGGTCTCAAAGCGCTCGGCCTTGTCCAGCAGATAGAAGATGCGGCCGATGCAGCTGCCGATATACCGCATACTCTTGCGCTGGTTGGGATCGTCCGTAGCCAGCGTGGAGTACAAAGCGCCGTAGACGTTGCTCATGGGCTCGGCGGCAAGGGCGTAGTTTTTGGCGCTCAGGTTCATCTGCACCACCGCCTGCTCCCGCTCCTGCGCAAACAGCCGCTCCAGCGCCGGGTTCTCCTGCCGGGCTTTCTCGTAGGCGCGGCGCAGCAGCAGCTTGTCCGCTGCGCGGCGCAAGCGCTTGACCGGGCGCAGCTCGCTGTACTTGCGGTCCTGCAGATTATGCCAGCCCATCAGGATCTCCGTCTGCGCCGCCTGCCGGATGCCCAGCGTCTGGCACATCATGCTGCGCTGGAACGGCGTACCGGGCACCCGCTGCCGTTTGCAGGTGGGCATACGCCCCGCCAGACTGTCGGACAGGATGGCAAACAGCACTCCGTTGGTGCGCAGCAGATGGCAGGCATAGAAGCCGTAAGACTTGTACATCTGCCGCCGCACCCCGCGGAGATAACGCATATAGGTGTTGTAATCCCGGATCGTCAGTTCCGGCAGGTAGGGCCGCATCCGTCCCTTCATAAGAGCCAGCCATCCTTTCTGTACAGTTTTTGTATCCTGCGGTCAATAAGGTTAGTATAATCCTTTTTGTTCGGCAACGCAACTACCGGATGCAAAAACTGCTGTAATTTGTCATTATGCCGAATTTTGTGAAATCTATTTTTCTATTAAAAATACCCGCAGACCGTCTCTTTTCAGCAAAAGATGATCTGCGGGTGTTTGTGCCGGATTTTCCCGGGAAAAGGCACACTTTTTCAGTGCAATGTCTGCCGGGTGGGCAGTCAAATGACCTTACTTCTTTTCAAAATGGGTGCGCTTGCCGTCAAAGCCGGATTTGGGCATGGGCTTTGCCATCTTTTCGGTCTTGGGGGCGTTATAGTACATATACAGCTGGCAGGGGATCATGCCGTTGTACATCTTGCGGCGCTTGTTGGCGCGCTTGCCGTAGTGCACTTCAAAGTCCATATCGGCGGTAATAGCGTACAGACCGGCGCAAGGGCTGGCTTCCATCTGCTGTCCCAGCGTGTGCGCCAGCTTGGCAGCGCCCTCAATGGTGCCCAGACGCTCGCCATAGGGAGGGTTCGTCAGTACGATG
The DNA here is from genome assembly GCF_023347235.1 of Faecalibacterium sp. I4-1-79. GTDB lineage: Bacteria > Bacillota > Clostridia > Oscillospirales > Ruminococcaceae > Faecalibacterium > Faecalibacterium tardum. The sequence continues at coordinate 1,982,765 of NZ_CP094467.1, forward strand.
GCTTCCGGCTTTGCGGCAAAGGTGGCAACATCCGCCACCTCAAAGTGGCAGCGATTCTCCACACCCGCCAGCTTGGCGTTGACGTTGGCCTGTGCCACGGCGGCGGGGTCGATATCGTAGCCGAAAGCTTCAAAGCCCACGTCCAGTTTGGACTCTGCCAGTGCCTTCTGGCGCTGCTCTGCCCACAGGGCAGCGGGCACAAAACTGTAACGCTCGGCGGCAAAGCGGCGCTTCAGACCCGGGGCGATGTTCATGGCCTTCTGTGCGGCTTCGATCAGCAATGTGCCGCTGCCGCAGAAAGGATCCTCCACCAGGCTGTCGCGGCGCACGCGGCCAAGGTCGGCGATAGTAGCCGCCAGCGTCTCACGCAGGGGGGCTTCCATGGCGTTGCGGCGGTAACCGCGCTTGTGCAGACCCTCGCCGGTGGTGTCCAGCATGATCTCGCACACATTTTTGCGCAGCATAAAGCGCACCTTGTACTCCACGCCGCTCTCGGGCAGCACGGTGGTGCGGTGGCCCTTCATCAGGCGCTTGACCACCGCCTTTTTGATGACGCTCTGGCAGGCGGGGATGCTGGTCAGCTGGCTGTTCAGGGAAGAGCCGGTGACCGGGAAAGCAGCGTCCGCGGGCAGAAACTCCTCCCACGGGATGGAATACACGCCGTCGAACAGCTCGTCAAAGGTGGTGGCCTTGTAGCGCGCCAGCAGCAGCATCACACGCTCCACGGTGCGCAGGTTGAGGTTTGCGGCGGCGATCATCTCAGCCCCACCGCAGAAGCTCAGACGGCCATCCTCCACCCGGATGTTCTCTGCGCCAATGCGGGTCAGCTCAAATTTAGCGGTGGATTCGCACCCGAAAAAGCAGGGAGCGATCAGTTCAAATTTTGCGGGCATGGTAGTTCCTTTCTGTTCTGTACCGAAAAAACAGACCTGTCCGACCGGGGACAGGCCTGCCTGTGTTCCTTGTGATCCCAGCTGATGCAATGGCTCAGCGGCCACGGCGGCTGCGGGGGGCATAACCGCCGCCCCGGCGGTTGTTGGTCTCGTGATCGAGATCTGCCATTTTCTCCTCGCTCTGGCTCTTGAAGCGGCTCATCATGTCCTCAAAGCTCAGGTTGTCGGAGCGGGCGGGTGCCTTGGGCTGCCACACACGAGGCGCAGCCTCCCGGGCAGGGCCACGGCCGCCTTCACGGGGGGCACGGCCTGCGCCGCGACCGCCGGAGCGTCCACCCTCCTGCCCATTGCGGAAGCCGCCCGGACGGGGGCCTGCGGGGCGGCCCTCCCGGGGCTGACGCGGAGCCGGGGGCAGCAGCCGCTTGATGGACAGTGCGATCTTGCCGTCCGGTGCAATGTTGATGACCTGCACCTTTACTGCATCGCCATCGTGCAGCACGGTGTTGATATCCTGCACGAACTCGTTGGATACCTCGGAAATGTGGACCATGCCGACACGTCCCTCCGGCAGCGCAACAAATGCGCCAAAGGGCTTTACACCGGTCACGCGGCCTTCGAATACGTTCCCTACCTCAATTGCCAAAACTCAATACTCCTTGTTTTCCAAAACTCTTGACCTGCCGCGTGGTCAGTTACCGGTCACATCCACAAAGATGCGCTCGTTGGGTGCGGCGTAGTTGTAAGAGTCGCGTGCGACCCATTCGGTGATCTGGTCGGCATCGCCGCTCAGTACGCGCTGCAGTTCCTGATTTTCCGTCTGTTGCTGCACCACCTGTTCGTTCAGTGTTTCCAGTTCTGCCCGCTTGGAGCTGATGGTGACCTGATTGGAGATATAAGCCGCCAGCATACTCAGCAAAAGCAGCACGAAAAACAGGCGGAACGCCATGGTGACCACTGCATTCTTTCTGCGCTTTTTGCGTCCCGTATTCGTCATTGCCTTACGCTCCTGTCTGAACAGCAGACCTTCTGCGTCTGTTCTCTTACTTTGATACGTTTGAATTATACAACAATGCCCGCTGGTTTGGCAAGTTCTTTTTGGATTTTTTTGCGGTTCTTTCTGCGTTCCGGCGTAATTTGCGGGCAGTTTTAGCCGCAGCGCGGCGGCGGTGCAGGGGCTGCGGCGCAAAACGGTGCAAAATACGGCTGGGCAGGCGCAAAACAGCCCGTATCCCCCGCCCCAGCGCCTGCAACGGGACACCCAGCACCCCGGCAGTGCAAAGGGCAGCGGTAAAGGCTGCCAGCACCATGTACCACCGCAATACGCCTGCATTGCTGTACCCGGCGGCGTAGCTCTGACACACCAGCAGCACCGCGCCGGAAAGCAGCACATCCGGCACAAAAGCCGCCCTGCCCCGCGCCGGCAAAAACGCCCGCGCCGCGCCAAGGGCTGCGCCCAGCACAGCGCAGGCGGCGGCTTCCTGCAAGAGCCGGGCGGGCAGCAGCACCTGTACCATCAGCGCAGCAGCCGGTGCCAGAAGCCCCCGGCTGCGCGGGCGGCGGTGTACTCCAGCCCATCGAACCGCCCGGTCAGCTTCGCTTCCCCGGCTTCCAAGTCCAGCGTCTGCATACTGATCTGCGCACCGGACAGGTGCAGAATGCCCTTGCCGGTCTCCAGCGCGGCGCTTTCGGCGCTGCAATGCAGCACCCTTTGCACCCCGGTAACAGTCAGCCTGCTGCGGCTTTCTAAGATCAGGTCATGGGGCAGCGGCGGCTTTGCTGCAGCTTTTTCCATAGGCAGTCCCCCTCTGCCAGCATTGTATGCGGGCAGGCAGGGCGGTTATTCCGCGATCACCTCGTACATCTCGCGGGCAACGTCCTTGGTGCGGGGCTCTTCATCCGAGAGCACCCGCACCTTGATGGGACGGTTGCCGAAGGTGACCTCGATGATGTCCCCGGCGTTGACGGCCTGACTGGCCTTAGCCACCTTGCCGTTGATGAGGATGCGGCCTGCATCCGCCACCTCGTTTGCCACGGTGCGGCGCTTGATGAGGCGGGAGACCTTGAGATATTTATCCAGACGCATTTTGGTCGTTCCTTTCTTTTCAGCAAAAAAGCCGCCGAACCTTGTGCAGGCAGCGGCGGCGTGACAGAACCGATTACAGGGTGTCCTTCAGGGACTTGCCGGGCTTGAACACGATGCTGCGGGAAGCAGCGATGGTGATAGGCTCGCGGGTACGGGGGTTGATGCCCTGACGCTCGGCGCGCTCGCGCACCTCAAAGGTGCCGAAGCCGGAGATGCTGATCTTTTCGCCCTCGGTCATTGCCTTGCCCAGTGCTTCAAAAACGGCGTTGACAGCCTGCTCAGCGCTCTTCTTGCTCATTTCGGTGTTTGCCGCAACCTGTGCGATCAAGTCGGTCTTGGTCATATTATTTGCCTCCATCTGATTTTTGTCTTAAATTCTCTCGTTCTATCGGAGCAGGTCATTCGACCTGAATACCGCTTTGTTCCTGTTCCAGACACTGCTGTGTAAAGCGCTTGGACGCAAAGGTCAGCGCTTCCTCTGCATCCACCCCCGCAAGCCGGGCGGCGTTCACCGCTGCAAACAGCAGCTGCCCTGCGGCTTCCTGCTTTGCGGCGGCGTCTGCCTTGCCAAAGGCCTGCGCGGCATTTTCCAGCTGATGCTGCGCTGCAGCTGCGTTCTGCTGCCCAAGGCCATGCCCGGCGGCACGCTTTTGCAGCTTTTGCGCCCGCATGAGTGCGGGCAGCGTAGCGGGCACGGTGGCCAGTTCATCCGCAAGGGTGGTGCGCCCCTTTTCCTTATTTTTGAGCGCATCCCAGCCATTTATACCGGCGTTTTCCGCTGCGGAGGATGCAAAAATGTTGGGATGCCGGAACACCAGCTTTTCGCAGACGTTGCGGCACACATCCTCAAAGGTAAAGCGTCCCCGCTCTTCCTCCATGGCGGCGTGGAACACCACCTGCATCAGCACGTCCCCCAGCTCCTCCCGGAGCAGAACGGCATCGTCTGCATCAATGGCTTCCAGCGCTTCACAGGTCTCTTCCAGAAAATTTTTGCGGATGGACGCATGGGTCTGCACCTTATCCCACGGACAGCCGTTTTCCGGGTCCCGCAGAATGCGGATCACCTGCAACAGCTGCTCCGCTGTATAGGGCGGCTGTGGGTTCCAGTCCAGCACACGTTCCATCTCCTTTTTGAAAAGATATTGTAGATTCTACCGCAGTCGCTGCGGTTTTTCAAGCAAAAAGCCGCAATTTTCCCGCTTTGTTCATGGTTTTCTGCGCTTTTCACAAAAACAGGACGGCGTCCTGTGGGGGATACCGCCCTGTTGCAAACTTTTCCGGTTACGGGCTTACAGCTGTGCGCCGCACTTATTGCAGAACAGTGCATCGTCCGAGACGGGCGCGCCACACTGCGGGCAGGTCTTGCGGGCAGGCTGAGCGGGCTGTTCCGGGGCAGCTTCTTCTGCCTCCTCCATGGGGGCTTCGTAGTCCACCTCGGCGGCTTCGACCGGAGTCAGGGTAGCCTTCAGGCGGGTGATCTCCTGCTCAATGGTATCGATCATCTCGATGTATTTATCCACCAGCGGCTGGTTTTCTTCCTTGCCCTTGGCAAGGCTGTACACCAGTGCGCCCAGCTGACGCTGTGCCTTGAGCAGCTTGCCCTGCTCGTTGACCAGCAGCGCCTGCGTCTTACCCTTTTCGGCCAGATCCATGGCAGCGTTCTTGCCCTTTTCGGCATATTCCAAACCCATCGCTTTGATCTTGTTAAAATCCATAAAAGACACCTCTCTTATTCTGGCAGTATTCTCTGCAGACTGCGACGCACAGTGCGCCATACCGGGGTCGTATTCCCATTATAGCGCAGCGTTATGGCAATTGCAACGAATGCACCGCAATTTTTACAGTTTGGTGCCGGTTTGGAAACAAATTTTACGCATTTTTCACCGGTTAGGTGCGGCTGCCGTAGAACTCGCGCAGCATACTGTCGGCGGGCAGCAGCTCCAGCGGCAGCGGGTCCACCTGCTCAAAGCGGCGGGCGGTCTCGTCCCATAGCTCGGCGTTGTGGCCCTCCAGCGTGAACTGACGGCGCACCTCGCCCAGCAGCCGGGAGATCAGTCCCAGCTCGTAGGTAAAGGAGGTGTCCAGCAGAAAGTCTGCGGTGGTCTTGAAGCCCTTGATATAGCGTGTTTCACCGTCCAGCACCCTGTCCCACATGGAAAGGGTCTTGGCGGGGCTGCGGCCGCGGGCTGCGGCGTCCCGCAGGGTGCGGCGGCACAGGCGGATATCCTGCGTATTGATGACCCGGCGTCCATCGATGCAGTATTCCTCCCGCAGCCCGGCGTAGATGCGGTAGATCTGGTCATCCGGCACAAGGCCGGTCAGCTCCGGGTTGAGGGCATGGATGCCCTCAACGATGCACACACCGCCCTGCAGATCGATGGGCTCCACCTCGGCAGAGCGCTGCTCGGTGGCAAAATCGTAGATGGGCAGCTCGGTCTTGCCGGTCTCGCTGAGCTGGCGCAGACACTGCTTGATGAGGGGCAGATCCAGCGTTTCAAGGTTTTCGTAGTCCAGTGTGCCGTCTGGCATTTTGGGATAGTAGGCAGCACCTTTAAAAAAGTTGTCCAGACTGACCACCTGTGCCGGGGTGCCCTGCTGTACCAAGGCCTTTGCCAGACAGTGGGCGCTGGTGGTCTTGCCACTGGCCGAGGGGCCGGTCAGCATAACGATCTTTGCCCCGGAGCCGCGCACCTTCTGGGCGGCATACTGCACCCGCCGGGCGTAGCTGTTCTCGCTCAGCTCGGCCAGCGCCTGCGGGCTGCGGGCTGCTACGTTATAAAGATCTATTTCAACCAGTCGTTTCGGTACCCAGATCGTGATCATAAAACTCAGCCACTCCTTTTTTCCGTTCCAGTACCTCCGCAAAGCGCTGGATATACTCGTTCGGATACTTAAAATTGAAGATGCGCTGCATCCGTTTGCCCCCATCGGCTACCAGTTTGGTGCTGCCGCCTGCACCCGCCGAAAGGATAGTCTGGACTTCCTCCATGATATAGATATTATAGTAACCCTCGTGACCCGGCTTGCACCAGCCCACGTTTTCCAGATTTTGCAGCGTATTCTTCTGCCGGTAGAGGTAATAGGGGCGGTAGCCCGCTTCGGCCAGCAAATGGCATTTTTCCAGCATAGCGGCTACGTCCGCGTAGTCGTTCTCCTTCTGATCCTCGATGACGATGCGGGACGCCCGCTTGAGGGTAAGGGTGTGGACGGTGATATTCTCTGGCTGCAAGGCAATAGCCTGCCGCAGGCTGTACTCAAAGCCCTCCACCGTATCCCCGGGCAGACCGGCGATGAGATCCATGTTGATGTCCTCGTGCCCGGCGCGGCGGGCATCGGCGTAGCAATCCAGAATATCCTGTGCCGAGTGCTTGCGACCGATATTTGCCAGCACTTCATCCGAGAAGGTCTGGGGGTTGATGGAGATGCGGGTAGCGCCGTATTCCTTGATGACCGCCAGCTTTTCAGCATCGGTGCAATCCGGGCGGCCAGCTTCTACGGTATATTCTACGACCTTAGTCAGGTCAAAATTCTCCCGCACGGTGCCCATGAGCTGCCGCAGCTGGGCAGCGGAAAGGCTGGTGGGCGTACCGCCGCCGATGTAGATGCTGCACAAGGTCAGCCCTGCACGCTCGGCCTGCACCCGGATCTCTGCAACTTCCCTGCACAGGCAGTCCACATAGGGCTGCACCATCTTGCGGTCGCGGTCCAGATTACAGCTGACAAAGCTGCAATAGCTGCACCGGGAGGGGCAAAACGGGATGCCGATATACAGGCTGTAGGTCTTGGGCGCGCTGCCCAGCTGCAAGATTGGCTCCTGCAGATCGGCGATTTCCTTCGCCATTTCGTATTTTTGCTCCGAGCAGTCAAACCGCTGCAAAAAGAAGCGGTCGATCTGCTCTGCGCTCCACCCGGCGGCGCGCTTATCGTGGATAAGCCGCACCGGGCGCACACCGGTCATTTTGCCCCAAGGCGGGCGGATACCCGTCCACGAGCGCAGCAGGTCATAAGTCAGGCTGGCAAGGGCAAACTCCGGGGTTTCGCCGCCCTGCTCTACCGGCAGCGGCAGCGGAGCTTCCAGCGTTTTGCTCTTTTCGCCCTGCCGCACCAGCACCCGCAGACCGGTATCGGTCTTTTCAGCCCACAGACAGTCCTCGGCAGGCTCCGGCGGGGTCAGGGTCAGGGGTGCCATGGGGTAAAACAGGCGGGCAAGATGCTCCACCTCGTACCCGGAGGGCAGCCCAGTGATATAGATTTTCATGTCGTTCTCTCTTTAAAAAATGTCGTTGCCGCCGCGCAGGGCGCTGCGGATATAATAGTTGTTGTCCAGCTCCGCGCCAAAGGTGGAAAATTCGCCGTGGCCGGGCAGCACCTGTGTTTCGCGGGGGATGGGCAGCTGTGCCAGCTTGCGCAGGCTATCTGCCATCTGTGCGCTGCTGCCGCCCTCAAGGTCGGTGCGGCCGATGCTGCCTGCAAACAGCGTATCGCCGCAGAACAGATGCTCGCCGCACAGCAGCACCACGCTGCCGGGGGTGTGGCCGGGGGTGTGCCACGCGGTAAAACGCAATTCGTCCACTGCGATCTGCTCCCCTTCCGTGTAGCCGCAGTCCGCAGCGGAAAGCGGGTACATCCGGTCCCCGGCAAGGTCTGCCTTTTCACAGTAGAGGGTGGCGTTCCACTCGGCTTTCAGCGCAGCCGCACTGCCCACATGGTCGTAGTGGCCGTGGGTGCACAGAATGGTGGTAAGGGTGGCGTTGTGCTGCTTTAAAATTTCATCGTAGCTGTCCACCTCTGCCGCCGGGTCGATGACCACGGCATGGCCTGCGTCGGAAATGAGCAGAAAGGTGTTGGTATACAGCGGCGGTGCCGCAGGAATGTGAAAGCCTTGCATCGTTACTCCTTCTTTTTCCACTCGTCGGTGTCAATGATGATGGTGCAGGGACCCTCGTTCACCAGCGACACCTGCATGTGCGCGCCGAACTCGCCGTGCTGCACGTCCTTGAGGCCGTGCTTAGCCATCTCGGCAAGGAACAGCTCATAGGCATCCACCGAGAGAGGCGGCTTTGCAGCCTTGATAAAGCTGGGGCGGTAGCCCTTCTTCGTATCGCCGTACAGGGTGAACTGACTGACCACCAGCGCGGAATAGCCCAGATCCCGGGCGCTCAGGTTCAGCTTGCCCTCGGCATCCGGGAAAATGCGCAGACCCGCGCATTTATCGGCAAGTTTTGGTACGATGTCCAGCGTGTCGGTGTCCCTGACCCCCAGCAGGATCATGATTCCCGGCCCAATGGCGCGGGGCTCGCCGCCTTCCACCCGCACACTGGCGGAGGATACGGCCTGAATAACTGCTCGCATTGCGTTAACTCCTTGTCACCTTGAGCACGTCCCGCACCTTGGAAAGGCGCGCCACCACACGGTTGAGGTGCTCGGTATTGTTGATGCCGATGGTCAGGCTGACCACGGCGCAGTTGTTTTCTACCTGACGGGCATTCATGGCGTAGATGGGCACCCGGATATCGGCCAGAGCGCTGAGCACGTCCTGCAGCAGCTCGTTGCGGTTCAGGGCAATGATCTCCAGCCCGGCCTTGTAGCTGTCCTTGACGCTGTCTGCCCAGTAGGCCTTGACCCAGCGCGGGGCGTTGGAGGGGTCCTTCATGCTGGCAACAGCGTTGGCACAGGTCTGCTTGTGGATGGAAACGCCGAAGCCGCGGGTGATAAAGCCCACGATTGGGTCGCCGGGCAGCGGGCTGCAGCACTTGGCAAACTTGATGGGGGTGTTATCAAAGCCCTCCACCACCACGCCGTCGGTGGCATGAACGCGGCTCAGGTCTACCTTGGGCAGATCCTCCACTGACTTATTCTCCTCGGCCTCGGCAGCCTTGAGCTTCTGCCACTCTTCCTTGAGCTTGGGCAGGCAGTTGGCAATGGTCATGCCGCCGTAGCCGATGGCAGCGTACAGCTCCTCGGCGTTGTTCTGGCGCATCCGGCGGGAGCAGCCATCGATAAAGGCATCCAGCTGGTCATCCGGGATGATGATCATCTCCCGGCGCAGTTCCTTGGACAAGGCGTCCCGTCCCTGCTGGATATTCTCCTCCCGGCGCATCTTCTTGAACCAGTTGCGGATCTTGCTCTTGGCTTCGCTGGTGCGCACGATCTTGAGCCAGTCGCGGCTGGGACCCTTATCTGCCGGGCCCAGCAGCACCTCAATGATCTCGCCGGTAGACACCACATGGTCGATGGGCACCATGCGGTTGTTCACCTTGCAGCCCACCATGCGGTTGCCCACCGCCGAATGGATGGCGTAGGCAAAATCGATGCAGGTAGCACCGGTGGGCAGGTTGATGACATCGCCTTTGGGGGTAAAGGCGAATACCTCTTCCGGCAGCAGGTCGCTCTTCAGATCGTGGAGCAGGTTACCGGAATCCTCGCTCAGGCGCTGGTTTTCCAGCAGCTGGCTGACCCACGCCAGACGGTCGTCCAGCTTATCGTGGCCTTCGCGGCCTTCCTTGTACTTCCAGTGGGCGGCAACGCCGTACTCGGCCTGCTCGTCCATTTTGCGGGTGCGGATCTGCACCTCAAAGGGGATGCCCTCGTGCCCGATGACGGTGGTGTGCAGGCTCTGGTAGCCGTTGGGCTTGGGGGTGGAGATATAATCTTTAAAGCGGTTGGGCAACGGATGGTACATATCGTGGATGAGGCCAAGGGTGCTGTAACACTCGGCCAGAGAATCCAGAATGACTCGTACCGCGTAGATATCGTAGATCTCGTCAAAGGACTTGTTCTGCATGATGGTCTTGCGGTAGATGCCGTAGATGCTCTTAACCCGGCGCTTGATGGTAGCGCCCTCGATGCCGCTTTCCACCAGACGGCGCTCAATGACGCCGGAAACCTTGATCAAAAACTCCTCGCCGGAGCGCTCACTAAGCATCCGGCTGATCTCGGAATAACCCACGGGGTCCAGATAATGCAGGCTGCGATCCTCCAGCTCTTCCTTGACGTTCAGGATGCCAAGGCGGTTGGCGATGGGGGCGTACACCTCCATGGTTTCGCGAGCCTTATCGCGGCGCTTCTGCTCCGGCCAAGCGTCGCCGGTGCGCATATTATGCAGCCGGTCGCACAGCTTGATGATCATCACGCGCACGTCCCGGCTCATAGCCAGCAGCATCTTACGCAGGTTTTCGGCCTGCAATTCCTCAATATTGGAGAACTGGATTTTGGTCAGCTTGGTAACGCCGTCCACCAGCAGGGCGACTTCCTCGCCAAAGGCGGCTTTCAGGTCGTCCAGCGTGGTGGGGGTATCCTCCACTACGTCATGCAGCAGGGCAGCGGCGATGCTCTCGGAGTCCATGCCCAGATCCAGCACCAGCCGGGCGACTGCCAACGGGTGGCAGATATAGGGTTCGCCGCTGCGGCGGCACACGCCGTTATGGGCGTTATTTGCCAGCTCATAGGCCTTTTGGATCATCTCCATATTGTAGGCTTTGCCGCTGGCCTGAATGGCCTCGCACAGCTTTTCCCATGTTACGATCTCCGGGCGTACCTCAGAGGGCAGCGCCCCCTCCGGTGCGTCTGCCAGCAGTGCCGTAGCGGCTACGGTGGCGGTCTCCTGCACCGGCTGGTGCAGATGGGTCTTGGCAGAGTAGCCGTCCTCGTCCCGTACCGGAGCCGGGATTGGGGCAGTATTTTTCTTTCCCTCAGGCATTTATAGTTCCTCCAGACATTTCAGGATGGGGGCATCGGCAAGGTTCTTTTTGCCTGCTGTCGGCACCAGCTCCCAGAATTTTGCCCCGCCTTTTTCCGCTGCGGTGATCAGCCCCACCTGCTCCAAAGCGGCAACTGCCACCAGCGTTTTGCCGGTCTGCTCCTCGCCCAGCTTTGCGCACAGGGGCTGCAGATCCTCGACGTGCCAGCGGCGGGACTGCAGCTCCCGGTACACGGCAATGATATCCGTGCGGGCGGGGGTGATCTGTTTCTTTTGTTCTTCGGTCAGGGGGGTGCCCCGGCGCAGCGCCTGCACCAGTGCAGCCTGCCGCGCCAGCTCTGCGCCCAGCCCTGCCGGGTGCAGGTCGATGATGCGGCCGGAGAGCTGTGCCCCCCGGGCGGACTCGTAGACCGAAAGATTCAGCGCCACGTCCACCACATCGCCCAATGCGTAGGGCAGCTGCTCGGCGGGCATTCCGAACCAGACGGCGTACAGGCAGCTATTGCCCTGCCGCAGCCGCAGGCGGCTGTGCCGCCCCTCCGATACCGGGTATACGCCGTCCACCACCGCGCTTTGCAGCAAGAACACCGGGGTGGGGTTCTCTGCCCCGTAGGGTGCCAGCTGATCCAGATGGCGCACGCTCTCCACGGTGATACGGTCCAGATGGATGGTCACGTCACAGGTAAGGGGCGGGGTGTGCAGCACCGGGCACTCCCGGGCAGCCCAGTCGTTCAGGCGGCGGCGCAGTTCGGGCAGGTTTTCTTCCCGGACGGAAAGTCCCGCTGCCATGGCGTGGCCGCCGTAGCGCACCAGAAGGTCGGCACAGGAGCCGATGCAGGCGTGCAGGTTAAAGCCCTGCACGCTGCGCCCGCTGCCCTTGCCCTCGCCGTGTTCATCAATGGTGACCACGATGACCGGGCGTCCGGTGCGCTCCACCAGCCGGGAAGCCACGATACCGATGACGCCGGGGTGCCAGTCCCGTCCCCACAGCAGCATGATGCGGTCATCCAGCCGCTCGGGCTGCTGTTCCAGCAATTCCTCGGCGGCTTTGAAGATCTGCTGCTCGGTCTCCTGCCGGTGGGCGTTGATCTCGTTCAGCTTGTGCGCCAGTTCCTCAGCTCTGTCCGGGTCCTCGCAGAGCACCAGCTGCAAAGCGGTGACGGCGTTATCCATGCGGCCTGCCGCGTTGATGCGGGGCGCGATGGCGTAGCTGATGTTCTCGGCGGTGATGGGCTTGCCCGCAAGGCCGACTTCCTCTAAAAGTGCCCCAAAGCCGGGGCGGTCGGTCTGCTGCAGCTGCCGCAGACCGGCTTTGACTAGAGTGCGGTTCTCCCCTACCAGCGGCATCACGTCCGCCACCGTGCCCACAGCAGCAAGGTCGCCACAGTAATCCAGCATTTCCTCCGGCGGACAGCCGTCCAGCGCGGCGCAGAGCTTGAAGGCTACGCCCGCACCGCACAGACCCTTGAAGGGGCTGTGGTCGTCCTCCCGGCGGGGATCAACCACCGCCACTGCCTTGGGCAGGGTGTCCGGCGGCAAGTGGTGGTCGGTAATGATCAGATCCATGCCCAGCGAAGCCGCAAAGTCGGCTTCTTCCACGGCAGAGATGCCGTTATCCACCGTCACGATGAGGGTGCAGCCCTTGTTGTGCATGGACTGGATGGCGTTTTTAGAAAGGCCGTAGCCGTCCCCCTCGCGGCTGGGCAGCATACACTTGACAGTCGCGCCCATGCCCTTGAGGTGCTGGTACAGCAGGGCGGTGGCGGTCACGCCGTCCACATCGTAATCGCCAAAAACCGCGATGGTCTCGCCGTTGTCAATGGCCTGCCAGATGCGCTGACAAGCGGCGTCCATGTCGGTCAGCAGGGCGGGGTCGGAAAGTTCCTCCTCCCCTGCCAGCAAGGTCAGCGCTTCTGCTGGATCTGTAATGCCCCGGGCGGCAAGGATGCCCGCCAGCAGGGCGTTTTCCTTTTGCTGCGCAGCCAGCACGGCCTTATATTTTTCGTCTGACCACGGCGCTTCGTCCATGGCCTGCTCTTCCAGCTGTGCCGCTGCCTGTTCGGCAATGGCGGCGGTCAGCTCCCGCACAGCGGCGCGGTCCAGCGGTTTTTGTTCCCAAGCGCGGTAGGTCATTCAAATTCCCTCCCGGTCAGGCCGTCGTTGGCCAGCATTCCCTGCAAAGCGGCGATCTCGGAAGAAATATCCATGGCTACGTCCGAAAGCAGATTGTTGTACAGGTTCTCATACGCCTGATTCAAGGTATGCAGGATGCCTGCGATGTCCCGGCGGATGGTCTCGGCATTTTCGCCCTGCTGCCCCTGCACGTCGTTATAGGTGTGCAGCAGCTTGAGGGTGGTGGGGATATAATATTCCGCAAAACGGCGGGTCTTGGGCTGGCTTTCCGGGTGTGCTTCCAGCCAGTCGCAGATAGCGGTAGTGGTCTTGTGCATGGCGGCCAGTTCTTCCCGTGCCTGCGCGTCCTGCATGAGCTGCTGCTCTTTTTCCAGCACGGCAGCAAAGCGGCGGGCCGTTTCGAGGTTGAGGGGCGTTTCCGGCACGGCCTCCTGCTCCGGCTGCGGGGCCGGGCGGGCGCGCTCTGCGGCGAGGGCCTCCTGTGCCGCGCGGTAATCCTCGGCGGTCAGGTAGAGTGTATCCGTTTTGTCGTCCAGCCATGCGTTCAGCCAGCCTTTGCGGATGTATTTTTGCAGCCGCTTGTGCACTTTTTTCGGTTTCTGGTGGGTCAGGTCGGCCAGCATCGAAACAGGCAGGCCCTTATGGTAGTCCACGCTGTCGGCGTAGTCGGCAAACTGGCCCATCTGTCTGCCCGCCTTCATCCGGGCTGCACCACAGGCCGTCATCCAGCCAAAGCCCGCCGTGGCAAGGCCCAGCACGCTGCTGACGATGCCCAGCACGTTGTAGGCGGTGTTCATAACGTAGTCCGTGCCCGTCATCAGGATGCCGCCGCCCTCAGTAGCCGACACCACAACGTCACCCAAAGCAGCCGGCGAAATAGTGCCCAGCCCGATGAGGCAGCCCAGCGTCCCCAGCCCGAAGATCACCGCAAAGGTGATGCCCACAGCCAGCAGGGTGCAGCCTGCGCTATGGCGTTTTTTGGCGCTGATGCGGATACTTTCCACCGGGGTCGGCTCTGGCTTTGCAAAGATCTGCCGGAACCAGCCGGGCATCCCGGCGGGGTCGGCATCCGCAGCACCTTCGCGGAAAGGCTGCTTTGCATCCCCGTAGGGATAACCTCTGCGCCCCTGCCGGAAGGCCTTTGCCGCCTCCCCGATGCCGTAGTTGGCTGCATGGACAGCGGCTTTGCCCACATCCCACGCCCGGTCGCCGATGTCCATGCCCCTGCCCTCAAAGCCGTGGGCAAAGGCATCGGTCATGGTGTCGCCAAAGGCGCGCAGCTGGTCTTCCAGCTCCTGCTGTACCTGCCGGCCTTCGTTATTTCGGTTATCGTTTTCACGATCGTACATCAAAATTTTCTCACCCTTCTGCCGGTGCATACCGGCTGATGATGGCGCGGGCCACCCGCAGGCCATCTACGGCGGCGCTCATAATGCCGCCCGCATATCCCGCACCCTCGCCGCAGGGGTAAAGCCCTGCCAGCTGGGTGCACACAAAGTCCTCTTCCCGCTTGAGCCGCACCGGGCTGCTGGTGCGGGTCTCAAGGCCGGTCAGGATGGCGTCCTGCGCGGTGTAACCCGCAATCTTGCGCTCGTAGGCGCGCAGACCCGCCCGCAGGGTATCCGCCAGTTCCCCGGGCAGCAGTGCGCCCAGGTCTGCGGCGGTCACGCCGCGGTCGTAGGTCGGCTGTACACTGCCGATGTGCAGCTGCCCGCGCCCTTCCAAAAAGCTTTGCACGTTCTCTGCCGGAGCGGCGTAGGCTCCGGCGGCACGACCGGCGGCGTAGGCTTTTGCTTCCAACTCCCGCTGGAAGGCGATGGCGCGGCGGGGGTCGTTTGCAAAATCTGCCCCGCCTACGCTGACCACCACCGCTGCATTGGCGTTTTTGCCGTTGCGGGCGTGGTAGCTCATGCCGTTGGTCACAACACGCTCTTCCTCACTGGCCGAAGCCACTACCTGACCGCCGGGGCACATACAGAAGGTGTACACGCACCTCTCGCCGACGTGCTGGGAGAGCTGGTATTCGCCCCGGGGCAGCGCCGGATGCCCGGCAGCCTCATGGTACAGACTTTTTTCGATCTCGCTTTGCAGGTGCTCGGCGCGGAAGCCCACGCTGAAGGGCTTGCATTCCAGCACAAGACCGCTGTCCATCAGCATGCTGAAGGTATCCCGTGCCGAGTGCCCCACCGCAAACACCAGCGTCTCGCAGGCAAAGCTGCCATTTGTAGTAGTGATGCCCACAAGTCGGCCGTTTTTTCGCTCCAACCCGGTGAGCGCGGTGTTGAAGTGCACCTCGCCGCCCAGAGACTCGATCTCCTTGCGGATGGAGGTAATCACGCCGCGCAGCAGGTCGGTGCCCACATGGGGCTTTTGCTTCCACGCGATCTCTGCCGGGGCACCGTGCTGCAAAAACACCTCGGTGACAAAATCACACAGTTCATCCCCGATGCGGGTGGTCAGTTTGCCATCCGAGAAAGTGCCTGCGCCGCCCTCGCCGAACTGGATGTTGGCGTTGGGGTCCAGCTGGCCGGTGGCGGAAAAGTGCTCCACCGCCTGCACACGGGCATCCAGCGCAGGGCCGCGCTCCAGCACGATGGGGCGGTACCCCTGCCGTGCCAGCAACAGGGCCGCAAACAGCCCTGCCGGGCCCAGTCCGCACACCACAGGGCGGTGCGCAAGCGGCTGCGTACCCGCGTGCAGGGTAAAGTCTGCGCGGCCGTGCAGGGCAGCGTCCGGGCAGCGTGCCGCAAACGCAGCTTCCTCCCCGGGCTGCCTGAGGGTGACCGCCACGGTATATACCAGCTTGGGCTGGCCGTGGCGGGCGTCCACCGAAAGCTTTGCCACGCCGGTGTGCTCTACCTTGCTGCAGGGCACACGCAGGGTGTGCAGTGCCTTTTCAAATGCCTGCGGCTCTGCGGCAGAGAGGGGCAGACGGATGTTGCGAACCAGAATCATTTGTTGTGTTTTCCTTTAAATTTAGTTGCTTTCAATGCGGCATTGCAGCACATAGCTGCCCAGTGCAAAGATCTTGCCGTTGGAGGGCACATACAGCCGGCAGGCAATGTTCTGTTGGCCGGTAGCCACAGCAAAGTCCTCGGCGTCGATCTCAATGACCACCTGTTCGGGGGTCAAAGTTTCCATAGCGCCCTTGGGGCCGCAGAGGATGACGTTCATCAGCCGCTCGGTCTCCACCGTCAGCTGATAGGTAGCGGGCAGATTGACCACCTGCACACAGCTGGCGGGCAGGTTCATGGTCTTGGTCTCCAGCCCGGAGCAGTCAAAGCTGACCGTGATCGTGGAGATATTATCCAGCAGATAGATATCTGTCGGCAGCTCAATGGGCATCTCGTACACCTTGTTCAGGCTGAAGGTGGAAAGGTCGATGGTGCCGATGGACAAGGTGGACAGTGCATCGATCTTTTCTGCCGGGCCCGCCACCTTGAGCTGCTTGCAGCTGAGGGCATAACTCAGCACCGAATTATCGAACCCGCGCGGCGCGTTGATAAAATTTACCTTCACCGGCAGGGTCGCCATCTTGTACACTTGCAGCGTCACGTCCACGTTGCTCTCTTCCAGCGTGGTGTACTGGAACTTGACCTCCTTGCCGCCGCTGGTGTAGAAGCGCAGGGGGGTGTCCAGCGTGACCGACTCGGTCAGCTCGCTGTTATAGGATGCCTCGGCAGTACAGGTAGCCACCTTGCTCAGCTCGCTGCTGGGGCCGGACAGGGTAACAGTCTCCTTGGATACCTCAGTACTATAAAGGATATAGCCGTCTGCAACGCGCAGATAGTTGGTGGTAACGGTAACGGGCAGGGTCTTTTCCTCCACCACGTCAAACACTACGTCCACCGTGTTGTCGCTGCCTTCCATGGTCACGGTCACGCCATTGAGCAGACCGTTGGCGCCGCGCACCAGCAGCCGCAGGGTCTTTTCGCCGCTGTCGCGCACGCTGGACCAATCCGGGTAGACCACAAAATCCGAGGCGCTGAGCCCGCCGATGGTGTAGCCATCGCCGGAGAGCCTCAGGTTCACGGTCTTGTCCTCGGCGCTGACGATGCTCAGGCCCCGGGAGGTATAGGCGGCGGAATCATAGGTATAATCCACCGGCACGTTATAAATGGTGTTGGTGGTTCCGGGCTGGACGATAATGGTGACCACCATCCACGCAACGATGGCACCCAACACGGACAGTGCCAGCCGGATGCGGCGGTCATCCAGAAAATTCTTTTTTTTGCGGACGGCAGACTTTGCGCCGTTCGGCTTATTCGGCTGGTTGCTCATTGCTGCTCGTCCTCCCCCTTCTGGCTGATCCAGTTCCACAGCTTTTTCGCCTGTTCCACCCAGCTGTCGGCGGTGTTCTTTTCCACCGTAGACTCCTTGGGGATCATCTCATCAATGAGCCGGGTATACAGGCTCTGGCGATCAAAATGACGGATCAGCACACCATTTTTGGCCATGGAGATGATGCCGGTCTCCTCGCTGACCACGATGGCAATAGCGTCGGAGTTTTCCGCAATGCCAAGGCAGGCGCGGTGACGGGTACCCATATCCTTGCCCAGATCCAGATTGTTGGAAAGGGGCAGCACGCAGCCCGCCGCCTTGATGCGGCCGTTTTCGATGATGGCGGCGCCGTCATGCAGGGGCGTGCCCTCGTAGAAGATGGTGCCCAACACTTCCAGATTGACTGCGCTGTTCACCGGGGTGCCGGTGCGCACGATCTCGGAAAGGTTGGTGTGGCGCTCCAGCACGATGAGGGCGCCGGTCTTGGTCTCGGAAAAGCGCTCGGCTGCATCGCAGATGGCAATGATGGCGCTGCGCCACGCACCCTTCAGGCTGGGGTCATTGTAGCGCCCCTTTACGTTGAACAGCTTGGACGCCCACTGGTCGGTCTGACCCATACGCTCCAGCGCACGGCGGATCTCGGGCTGAAACAGTACCACAAGGGTGAGCAGACCGACTTGCAGCAGCGAGTTGAGCAGCCATGTAACGGTGCGCATATTCAGGGTGTTGGCCACCAGATACACGACCATGACCAGCAGCGCGCCCTTGGCCAGCTGCCCGGCACGGGTGCGGTTGATGATGCCCAGCAGCTGGTAGATCAGGAACGCGATGATGATGATATCCAGCAGATCGACAATTTTAAAGGTCTGAAAATTTGCGATGATCGCATTCAGTGTCATGCGTGTGTGCCCCCTTACACAGCTTCGATCAGGGCGACTGCGTGGGCGGCAATGCCCAGTCCCTCGCCGGTAAAGCCCAGATGCTCCTCCGTGGTGGCCTTTACGCTTACCGCCTCTACCGGCAGGCCGAAAGCCGCCGCCAGATTGGCACGCATGGCCGGGATATGGGGTGCAAGCTTGGGGCGCTGGCACAGCAGCGTGGCATCAATGTTCTCAATGCGCCAGCCATGCTCCTTGAGGATCTGCGCCACGCGGCGGGCCAGCTTCAGGCTGTCGGCACCGGCGTACTCCGGGTCATTGTCCGGGAAATGCTGGCCGATATCCCCCAGCGCCGCTGCGCCCAGCACGGCATCCATCACCGCATGGGTCAGCACGTCTGCATCCGAATGCCCCAGCAGGCCTTTTTCAAAGGGGATCTCCACCCCGCCAAGGATCAGCTTGCGCTGCTCCACCAAACGATGTACATCATAGCCGTGTCCAATACGCATTTTCGTTTCCTTCCTCTGTGCCGGGCGGGGCAGATCCTCCCGGGTGGTGATCTTCAGGTTTGCATAGTCGCCCTGCGTCAGCTGCACCGGGCGTCCGGTCAGCTCAAACAGACTGCAATCATCGGTAACAAGGCGGGCGCGGGTCTCGTCCAGTTCTTCCAGCGCCGCAAGATACGCTGCACGGTCAAAGCATTGGGGGGTCTGCACCGCATACAGGGTGCTGCGGTCCGGGGTCGTCTGCACCGCGCAGTCCGGGGGCACGGTCTTTCCATCGCCCCGGGCAGTGGCCTTGATGGTATCCTTTACCGGCACTGCCGGGGCTGCTGCGCCGCACCGGGCGGCAGCTTCCAGCGCCGCTGTAATGACCACTGCACTCACAAAGGGGCGGGCGGCATCGTGCACCGCCACCAGCTCTCCGTGCGCAGCCAGCACACCGTTTTTTGCGCTCTCGGCGCGGGTAGCCCCGCCCGCTACGATCTGCACAGGCTTTGGGCAGTCCGCCGCCTGCTGCGCCACAAACTCCCGGTTTTTGCCCGCCACCAGCACAAGCTCGGTGATCTGCGGGCACTGGGCAAAGGCGCGGATGCTGCGGTGCAGCACCGTTTCGCCTCCCAGATCAAAGCTGAGCTTATCAAAACCCATGCGGGTCGAGCTGCCCGCCGCCACTAATACTGCCGATACAGTTTTTTCCATCTCTTCCACCTACCCTGCCGCTGTGCCGCGCTGTACGCCCACAGCTGCTTATAATAAACCATGTTTTATTATAGCGTATCACAGCGCAAACTTCAACCGATTTTACACAGCAAAAGTACATCTGTGCTGCATAAAGCCCTACGGTCTGTCCTGAAAGAGCAGTCACCCAGAGTGTGCGCTTTCGCCCTCTCAGGCGCTGACCCCTTCCGTCTGCTCACTGCGTTCGCAGCCACCTTCCCCAAGGGGACGGCTTTTCGCGGTGGCGGTAAACTTTGCGGCACCTCCATAAGGCTTTTGCTCCGGTCAACTGTCTGCTGAACGCAAAAAAGGGCTGCTGCACAAAAACGTGCAGCAGCCCCGCAGAATGCTTTGGGATAGTTTTACTTCAGGATGGGCTCAATGGCAGCGGCCAGAGCGTCCTTCTGTGCCTGTGCTTCCGCCAGATCCTTGCCCAGCGTGGTGAAGTAGGTCTTGATCTTCGGCTCGGTGCCGGAGGGACGCACCACCACGGTAGCGCCGTTTTCCAGCGTGTAGATCAGCACGTTGGCAGCGGGCAGACCGGTCTCTTCCGGCTTCTTATAATCGGTCACCTTGACCACCTTATGGCCTGCCAGCTCCACGGGGGGCTGGTCACGCAGCTTCTGCATGATGGAAGCCATCTTCTCCATGCCGGTCAGGCCGGGGAACTCGAAGCTGTCCACCTTGTTCAGGTAGCGGCCGTACTGGGCGTAAATCTCTTCCAGACGCTGCTTGATGGAGGAACCGATGCTGCGGTAGTAAGCGGCCATCTCGCAGATGAGCATGGAGCCGATGACGGCGTCCTTATCGCGGACGTAGGGGCCAGCCAGATAGCCGTAACTCTCCTCAAAGCCGAAGATGAAGCGGTCAACCTCACCGGCAGCCTCGAGGTTGGCGATCTGGTCGCCGATCCACTTGAAGCCGGTCAGTACATTGCGCATCTCCACGCCGTAGTGCTTTGCCACAGCGTCTGCCAGCGGGGTGGACACGATGGACTTGACTGCCACGGGGTTCTTGGGCATGGTACCCTTCTCAATGCGGCCAGCGCAGATGTAGTCCAGCAGCAGAACGCCCATCTCGTTGCCGGACACCAGCTCATAGCTGCCGTCCGGGCACTTCATGGCAATGCCCACGCGGTCGGCATCGGGGTCGGTAGCCAGCATCAGGTCGGCACCGGTCTTGGTGGCCAGCTCCAGACCCAGCTTCAGCGCCTCGAAGATCTCGGGGTTGGGGTAGGAGCAGGTGGTGAAGTAGCCGTTGGGGTACTCCTGCTCGGGCACGATGGTGATATCGGTGATGCCCATATCATTGAGCACATGGGTCACGGGCACAAGGCCGGAGCCATTCAGCGGGCTGTACACCAGCTTCAGACCGGCAGTCTTGCACAGACCCGGGCGCACCTGACGTGCTTCAATGGCCTCGTACAGAGCCTTTTTGCAGTCATCGCCCACAAAGCGGATCATGCCGTTCTCCACGCCCTCGGCAAAGGAGATATACTTTGCACCGGTGAGCACATCGGTCTTTTGGATCTCGTCGTAGACGATGGCGGCGGCGTCATCGGTCATCTGGCAGCCGTCCGGGCCGTAGGCCTTGTAGCCGTTGTACTTGGCCGGGTTGTGGGAGGCTGTGACCATGATACCGGCGTTGCAGTTATAGTAACGGGTAGCAAAGCTCAAAGCGGGCACAGGCATCAGGGCATCATAGATGCGCACCTTGATGCCGTTGGCTGCCAGAACGCCTGCGGCGGTCTTGGCAAAGACATCGCTCTTCAGGCGGCTGTCGTAACTGATGGCCACGGTCTGGGTACCGCCCTGGGTCAGCACCCAGTTTGCCAGACCCTGCGTTGCCTGACGGACAACGTAGATGTTCATGCGGTTGGTACCAGCACCCAGTACACCGCGCAGACCTGCGGTACCAAACTTCAGCGCCACAGCAAAGCGATCCTTGATCTCATCGTCATTGCCTTCGACCTTTACCAGTTCCGGCTTCAGGTCTGCATCTTCCAGATCCGCTGCCAGCCAACGCTTGTATTCATCCAGATACATCTTGTACACCTTACCTTTGTTTAAAATCTTTTTCCCCGGATCGAAACGGTTTGTGTAAACCTACTTATACTATAAACTCTTGCTCCGCTTATGTCAATTGCGTAAAATGGCCGAAGTTTGTGCCCTTAAAACCGACAAATACCACAAAAAACCGGTTCTTCTGCTATGTTCATTGCGTTTTTCGATGTATCCAGTAGCTGGTAGGGCTGGTGCACATCCTCCAGCACCTCCAGCCACTGCTCCGGCCCCACGCCGTTTTCGCACAGGTAGCGCAGCAGCCGCATTATCCGGCCAAAGCTGTCTGCCGGAGCAAGTACTGTGCTGCTGCGCACCCTGCCGCCCTGCTCCCGGCGCAGCTGTGCCAGCACCCCCTGTGGGGTGGAAGCGGCACAGTATACCAGCGTACAGGCGTGTTGCAGTCCCTCCAGCTCTGAATAGGTACGGATATACCGGCAACATTCCCCATTTGTCATGATCTCTCGTTCTCCTTTCTGCTGCATTGACAACTTTCCTGTGCTTTACTATAATGATTTCAAACAGAAAAAATTGTCGAAGCATAGTAGATATATCCATTATTTTCCACTTTTGGCATTTTTGACAAACCATGCGCCATACAGGGAGGGACACCATGTATTCTGTGACCAACAGCTTTGGCCTGAACGGACTGCGCGGCTTTGCCGTAGCGGTGGAGGCCGATGTTTCCGGCGGGCTGCCCGCGTTTTCCATCGTCGGCCTGCCGGACTCTGCCGTGCGGGAAAGCGCCGACCGGGTGCGCGCCGCCATCAAAAACCTTGGCTTCCGCTTCCCGGACCGGCGCATCACCATCAACCTTGCCCCTGCCGATGTGCGCAAGACTGGCCCGGTGTACGATCTGCCGCTGCTGCTGGCACTGCTGACCGCCAGCGGACAGCTGGAAGAGGTGCCCGCCGACGCTGCCTTTCTGGGCGAGCTTGCACTGGACGGCAGTCTGCGTCCGGTGTCCGGCGTGCTGCCCATGGCACTTGCCGCTGCTGAACACGGCATCCGGGCGCTGTACGTCCCGGCAGAGAACGCCGCCGAAGCAGCTGAGGCCTGCGCCGACACCATGACCGTCTACCCTGCCCACACCGCCCGGGAGGTGGTGGAGGCGCTGAAGGGCATCCGTCCCCTCTCCCCTGCCGCTGTCATCCCCTTTGACCCGGAGGACGCATGGCAGCAGGTGCCGGATTTCGCGGACGTAATGGGGCAGTCGCTGGCGCGGCGCGCCATGGTCATTGCAGCCGCAGGCGGGCACAACGTGCTTTTAACGGGCGCCCCCGGCACCGGCAAATCCATGCTGGCAAAGCGGCTGCCGGGCATCCTGCCGCCCCTGACCCGGGAGGAAGCGGTGGAGACGACCAAAATCTACTCCATCGCCGGGCAGCTGCCGCAGGGACGCGGGCTGATCTCTGCCCGCCCCTTCCGCAGCCCGCACCACTCGGCAAGCTCTGCCGCCCTAGCCGGCGGCGGGGCACAGTTCCGCCCGGGCGAGTGCAGTCTGGCCAACTGCGGAGTGCTGTTTTTGGACGAGCTGCCGGAGTTTTCCCGCGAGAGCTTAGAGGTGCTGCGCCAGCCGCTGGAGGACGGACAGATCACCGTGAGCCGCGCCGCCGGAAGTGCTACCTACCCCAGCCACTTTCAGCTGGTAGCCGCCATGAATCCCTGCAAATGCGGCTACTACGGCCACCCCACCCGCGCCTGCACCTGCTCGCCCAGCGCGGTGCGGCAGTACCGCAGCCGGGTGTCCGGCCCGCTTTTGGACCGCATCGACCTGTGCGTGGAGATGGACCCCATCGCCTTTGACGAGCTGCACACCGCTGCCCCCTCCGAGAGCAGCGCGGAGCTGCGCAAACAGGTGCTGGCTGCCCGCGCCATTCAGGCCAAACGCTACGCTGCGCCAGGCTTTAAGGGAGTGCACTGCAACGCCCAGCTGAACGCCGGACAGGTGCGGCGTATCTGCCGTATGACCCCCGGTGCCGAGCAGCTGCTGCGCAGCTCCTACGATGCACTGGGGCTTTCTGCCCGGGCACACGACCGCATTTTGCGGGTAGCCCGCACCGTGGCCGACCTTGCCGGCAAGACCCTGCTGGACGAGGACTCCCTGCTGGAAGCGCTGCAATACCGGGCACAGGAGAAATTGGACGGATAAGGCAGTCTGCACTCTAAAAATACAACGGAAAGAGGATGGAACACATGAAGCGCGCATACACAAACGGCATCCTTCTGGACGGCACCGAGCAGATGGAACCGGTACGGGGCAAGGTGCTGCTGACCGAGAACGACAAGATCACCGCTATCGCAGATGCGGGTGCAAACCTTGACGGCTACGAGGTCATCGATCTGCGCGGCGGGTATCTTTGCCCGGGGCTCATCAACCTGCACGTCCATCTGGCGGGCAACGGCAAGCCCAGCGCAAAGCCCCGGGACAATGCGGCGCTGGTGCGTAAGATCCTGAGCAACAGACTGACCCGCGCCATCGCCTACCGGCTGGTATGCAGCTATGCTAAGCTGGAACTGCTGGGCGGCGTGACCACCGTGCGCACTGTGGGCGGCATTGCGGACTTTGACACCCGCTGCCGGGACGACAGCGCCGCCGGGAAGGTGCTGGCACCCCGCATTCTGGCCGCTAACGAGGGCATCTCGGTGCCGGGCGGGCACATGGCAGGCTCAGTAGCAGTGGCGGCACACAACAACGCCGAAGCGCTGGCACAGCTGAAAAAGGCCAGTGAACAGAAGGTAGACCTTGTCAAACTGATGATCACCGGCGGCGTGCTGGACGCCACCGAAAAGGGCACCCCCGGCGAGATGAAGATGCCGCCGGAGATGATCAAAGCCGTCTGCGATGCAGCCCACAAGCTGGGCTACACTGTTGCCGCCCACACCGAATCCCCTGCGGGCGTGAAGGCTGCGCTGGAAAATGGCGTGGATTCCATCGAGCACGGTGCAAAAATGGATGAGGAGACGGTGCGTCTGTACAAGGAGCGGGGTGCATTTCTGTGCACGACCATCTCCCCCGCACTGCCCTATGCACTGTTTGACACCGCCGTTTCGGGCGCGTCGGAAAAAGACCAGTACAACGGCAAGATCGTCTTTGACGGTGTAGTCGAGAGTGCCAAGACTGCGCTGGCAAACGGCATTCCGGTGGGCTTGGGCAACGATGTGGGCTGCCCCTATATTACCCAGTACGATTTCTGGCGGGAGCTGTGCTACTTCCATAAATACTGCGGCGTGAGCAACCGTTTCGCCCTCTACACGGCCACCCTGCGCAACGCGCAGCTGGCGGGCATCGGCGATGTGACCGGCTCTATCATACCCGGCAAAAGCGCAGATTTTATCGTGACCCGCGAAAACCCGCTGGAGGATCTGCGGGCCTTGCAGCATCTGGAACTGGTGGTCTGCCGCGGCCGTGCCGTGAAAAAGCCCTCTCCTAAACGTAAAAAAGAGATAGACGCCCTGCTGGACCCGTATCTGGTTTAAGCGATCTGCCCAACACATAAAAACGCGAACGACCGCTTTGGCCGCTCGCGTTTTTGTTTGCGCCCCTCGGGCGGTTTGCATTTTCTCTTTTCCTGTGCCGCCCGATGTGGTATACTGGAAATGTAAAATCCAGAAAATGGAAGGAGTAAAAAATGAACATTCGTAAAGCCGAGGAAAAAGACATTCCCAGACTGCTTGCGCTGCTGGGGCAGGTGCTGCAGATCCACGCAGAGATACGCCCGGATATTTTTATTCCCGGCACCACAAAATACACCGTCTGTGAACTGGCAGCGCTTTTGAAGCAGGAGGACAAGCCCATCTACGTTGCCGTGAACGAGGAGGATGTGTGCATGGGCTATGCTTTCTGTCAGCTGAAAGAGCAGCCTTTTTCCACCAATATGGTGCCCTTCAAGTCGCTGTTCATTGATGACCTTTGCGTTGACAAGCAGGCGCGCGGGCAACACATCGGGGAAAGCCTGTTTGAATATGTAAAGCAGCAAGCAAAAGCGCTGGGCTGCTATGAGGTGACCCTGAACGTCTGGGCGGGGAACACTTCGGCAGAACACTTTTATGAAAAAATGGGCATGAAAACCAAGGAACGTCAGATGGAGTATATTCTGTAACTCAGGCGAAAGCGCTGTCTCTTTAGGCGCGATAAAGCGCAGTTTACGGAGGACTGGAGCGTATATAAAATAGGCATATTCCAATTTTGGGTTTGTTCACAATGGCAATTTTATGCAATATAAATTATAAGATCACATAACAGATAAACCATTTCATATCCCCGGCGGGCAGCCACAAAACGGCTGCCCGCTTTTTGTCGCAATATAAAGCCACCCGCATTGTGGTCAAAACCAAATGAGGCCAGCCCACAAACAAAGAGAAACAGAGCGTTCCCGATGGGGAACGCCCTGTTGTACATATCGCTGTTATCTGTGGCTTTAATCGCAAGTTTTACAGGCAGCGCAATTCTCAACGACCTGTTTGCGATATGCAATTCACGGTCGTTGCCAACGAATCAAATCATGAATTGCGAGGCAGGGTGCGTCCTATTCAGGGGCGCACCCTGTTTTTGTTTCATCGTGGTTGGGGGTACATCAAACCGCATCACCGTAACTCCTTATAGGTTTCTTCCGGCACCGGCTCGCACCACTCGTTAGAGGTGCCTTCGCCGGGCACTTCCACTGCCAGATGAGAGAACCAGCAATCGGGTGCAGCACCGTGCCAGTGCTTGACCTCCGGGGGAATGTTCACCACATCGCCCGGATGCAGCTCCAGCGGAGCTTTGCCCCATTCCTGATAGTAGCCCCGGCCTGCCACGCAGACAAGGATCTGTCCGCCGCCCTTTGCAGCATGGTGGATGTGCCAGTTGTTCCGGCAGCCCGGCTCAAAGGTGACGTTGTAAATGCCAACCTGTGCGGTGGACAAGGGTGCCAGATAGCTTTTTCCGCTGAAATACTGTGCAAAACCGTCGTTGGATGCACCGATGGGGAACACCATTTCACTCTGGTGCTTTGCCTTGGCATCCTCTGCAGATTCCTCTGCCCAGACTTCCTTTGCCATGCGGAAAGCCGCCCACGCCTTGGGCCAGCCTGCATAAAACGCCGCATGAGTCAGGATCTCTGCAATCTCAGTCCGGGTAATACCGTTGTTTTTGGCTGCCGTCAGGTGATACCGAAACGAGGAGTCCGTCAGTCCCTGCGCCATCAGTGCCACCACCGTCACAAGGCTGCGGTCCCGGAGAGAGAGTTTATCCTCTCGGCTCCACACCTGCCCGAATAGTACCTCATCGTTAAGTTCTGCAAATTTTGGTGCAAATTCGCCCAGAGCATCACGCCCTGCGGTCTGTTTTACTGCCATTATACGTTTCTCCCCATCTCGTAAGCCTGTGCCATTGCAGAGGTGTTTCGCACCGCACCCGGCTCGTAAACGCCACATGCTACAAGGACTCCCTTTTCCACGGCACCTTCCACACAGTCTGCATAGCCCCGGAAGCAGGCCAGCGTAGTGTCCGCAGAGGCTTTTTCCTCGTCTGCCATGGTGGTGATGTAGTAAAATTCCTTGTCTTTGACCTCGAGCCACCGTGCCACGGTACGGTCGATCACTGCCTTCAACTGGGCACTGATGGAGTAGAAGTATACCGGGCTTGCCAGCACAATGACATCGGCATCGATCATCTTTTGCAGGATGTCTGCCATATCATCCTTGTGGACGCAGGCTCCGCCGTGGGTGCTGCAGTAGTAGCAGCCGGAACAGGGAGTCACCTTTTTCTCAGCGACCCGGATCTTTTCTGCTTTGTGCCCGGCATCCTGTGCTCCACGCAGAAATTCATCGCATAGAATATCAGAGTTACCGCCCTTCCGGGGACTGCCAGACAAAATCAATACCTTCTTGCTCATAGGAACCTCCTTGACAGCGGAGTGCATCCGCATTATGATGTTGATAAAGTTTGATTTTATCATACAACTTAAAGCGTACTTTAAGTCAAGGGCTTTTTGAAAAAAACGGAGGTTTCAGATGATCTATACCGTAGGCGAAATGGCACAAAAGCTGGGCGTACCTGCCTCCACCCTGCGCTACTACGACAAAGAAGGGTTACTTCCCTTTGTGGAGCGTTCCTCCGGCGGCATTCGGATGTTCCGGGAAAACGACTTCGAGTGGCTGCAGGTCATCCGCTGCATGAAAAAAGCCGGAATGTCCATCAAGGATATCCGGCAGTATATTGAGCTTTCCATGCAGGGAGACGACACCATTGACACCCGGCTGGAAATGTTCCGGCATCAGCGGGAGGTGCTCACCCAGCAGATCCAGCAGTTACAGCACACGCTGGAAACCGTGGAGTATAAATGCTGGTTCTATGAAGCCGCCAAAGCCGCTGGGACAGTGGATGTCCCCAGTGCGATGACCGATGCGGATGTACCTGATCAGTTCCGTGCCATCCGGCAGGAGCTTCGGAGACAGAAGATGCCGAATATCGAAAGATAAGAAATGCCGTTCCAGTTGCTTTTGGAACGGCATTTCTCTTAATCTTCTAACCCATGGCTCCCGGTTACGTTTTTCAAGTATTCTTCTGGATTGCCATTCAGAATCAAATCGGCATAACCAAGTGGGTCATTATAAATGAGGTAGTCTAACTCTGACATCTGCGCCATGGTCACATCCAGTGCATCCTCGACCCCGGTACAGTCGATGGAGATCATTCTCCCATCCCGGAGCAGCAGCTCCACGCAGTCGGTATCCATATTAAACTTGCAAACGCTTTCATCATACTTCATGTTCGTATCCTCCTGAAATCATGTTGTAGCTTATATCGCCCAATCTATGATTTAGGATTTTATCTTCCACGGACACCTGCATGGAACTTGTCGGGGCAAAGCCCCTCCATCTGCTAACGCAGACCGTTCCGTCGCTTAAAAGCCCCACTGGGGCTTTCATTGCTTCGCAAACGCTAATTTTCCGAAGAAAACAAATAATCCGAACCCATCTCCTATCGGAAACAAGTTCGGATTATTTCTGTTTGGTCCGTCTATCTGGAAAGCGATTTGAACCTTCCATTCTGAAAAAACGGAAAATTTTTATTCCAACTTGGGTATACTCCTGTTGTGTCCGACATGAAGAAAATCGTTCAGAAAACTGCCGCATTGTCTTTCCCCAAATGGACGTTAGCCGTATGGGATATGGATACTGCAACATTATATATGGTCAAATACGACAGAAGTCATTGATTTTCTTTGTTTATCTGTGATACCATTCGTTACGAGACCAACGGCGTTGCTCTCTTCGCTTATGGTTGAGACTCCGGCACTCAAAGAAATTTTCCGAAAAACACAACGAGGTGACCATTTTTGAAACGTCGAACTTTTCTTGTCTGCACCGCTGCACTTTTTTGCAGTGCGTTTCTGGCAGTGGGCTGCACTCAAAAAACCTCTCAGCCCGTCCTTCAGCAAGTCGAATACTCCAATTTAGCAGATTCGGATACACAGGGTCTTCTTTCCAAACTTTTGCAGGATGCCGGCGTATCCGACCTGCGGATACAGACCTTCTTTGATCATGTGCAAAAGTTCAACAATGCTGTGGACCCGGCATGGCTCACCACAGGGTTTGAAAATGCCAGGCCTTCGGATCTGAAATACGATCCTTACTCCATGCAGGACGCATGGACGGAAAAATATGACACTTTCCCCGGCTGGAACTGTCGAATCACCGCTTGTGGGCTGTTCGGTGATTTTATCACTGTCACGGGCAAGGCAGACCTTGACTCAGCTGAGGACACCCTGTTTATGGACTATGAAACACTGGATTCCGACCCGGAATCCCTTTGCGGCGATGAAAGACAAAAGTTTGATGCACTGTTCGCTCCGGTTAAAACCACCAATACGACCGATATTCCTACCCATTTGAAAACGATTCAGCAGGAATGGAAGAAACGCGGCCTCTCTTTCGCGGAAGATGATAAGATTCGTCTTGTCTCCGTAGTCCTGCACGACCAATTCTCTGAAACGGACAATTCTCTTATGATCGGTCATGTCGGCGTTATGCTTCCCACATCGGATGTGGTATATTTTGTCGAAAAGGTTGCTTTTCAGGAGCCGTATCGCTTGTTGAAGTTCAAAAATCGAACTGAGTTGAGCGATTATCTGATGCTGAAATACGACAACTCGTGGGGACAGGACACTGCCCACACCTTTATTATGGAAAATTCAGACCTGATGGACGGCTGGCGCATTCTTGACGAACAGAAAGACGCAAGCTAAAAGCATCGCATTCGTTGGGAGCCGTTTAGTCTGACAGATCATTCGCCCTCTGATGCCAAAAGGACGCTGCAACCTCTCACCCGGAGGCGGCAGCGTCCTTTTTTATATCGGAATGTTTTGTTCGCAGGGGAACTCCGTGCTTATGACAGCGTGTTGATGAACTCCACAAAAGAGGACATATTTGCATTGAGCCAACCGATTGTATGAGGCTCTTCATAGGAGCATTACATTATCCAGTATGAAACTGGAAGAATCTCTGCCGCTCCCTAAAGGAAAATTGGTAGATACCTTTTTTCAATACAGCCGCTCCATGCAAAGTTCCTGCTCTGCCATGATGGATTCATCCGTTGGGTCGTAGACTTGTTGGCTGTGGATCGCATTTTTTATCGGCATGGTTCTACTCTCCTTATTTATAAGGAATCTTTCTCATTTTTCAGTAGATTCTTCCAGATTCTTTCGGTACTGTGCCGGACTGACACCATACTCTTTCTTGAATACCCGGCTAAAATAGAGTGGGTTATCATACCCTACGATCTCTGCAATTTCTCCAATATTGTATTCGGTGTTCTCCAATAAGCTTTGTGCATTTACCATCCGAAGGGACAGGATGTATTGTGCAGGGCTTATTTTCATGTACTGCTTAAAATTACGGATAAACCAGTTCGTACTGATATGCAGCGATTCTGCGTAATCGTCCACACTGACCTTTGTATTATAATTCTCGTTAAAGTAGGCAACGGCGGCTTCGATTTCTTCGGGGATGCTTGTAGTTGTTTTCTCGCTTTCCTGCTGTTGCCTGCTTACTAAAAGCAGAATGATGTTGAAGAGAGAAGCAATATAGTCTTCATAGCCATATTCACATTGTTGCAGTTCCCGGATGATCTTTCGGAACAGCATTTTGTAATCCGGCAGTGTGCCGCTGTAAAAAACGTGCTTGTCCAATGGTATTCCGTGATAGTTCAGGATGTTTTTGACATCATATCCTGTAAAGTGAATCCAGAACACCTCTGGATGATCTTCTACATAGTAGACATACTTCTGGATTTCTTGCGGCTGATAAAGCACCATGTGTCCAGAAGTCACCACTTCCTCAACACCATCGAACCAGAAGTGTGCTTTACCAGATGCCACATAGAGGATTTGATAGTCTCTGCGGCCCTTTGCCCAAAAAGTGGGTAGCTTAGGGCGTTTTTTCAAGCGATAAGTGCCGCAACTGCCTACGACCAGCGGCTTTGAGTAGTCTTTGAAATCCAAACGGGAGTTGTTCAAATATCCTGAGTTGAAATACATCCCTGCGTCCTCCTCATCTTCAGATGATTTTACAGTGATCTGAGAAATGTTCTATCAAAAAATTACAAACTCTTTGATTTTGTGCATATTTTGTTCCATCTTGTCTATATCTTTTCGTTCCATTAGATTCTATAATATTTTCAGACGAAACGCAAGAGATTTGGGCAACTTGCGTAATGAGAATTCCAGTCTGAAGTGCGCAGCAGATTGGTCGCGCCCACACAAAACAAGCAAGATGGGAGAAAGCACAATGACTGAGAAACGTTATCTAAAGTGGTATAATAAAGTCGGCTATGGTTCAGGCGATATTGCAGGCAACGTGGTGTATGCATTCCTGTCCTCCTTCGTCATGATCTATCTGACCAACACCGTTGGCCTGAATCCCGGTATTGTCGGCACTCTGATTGCAGTTTCCAAACTGCTGGACGGTGTGACGGACATTTTCTTTGGTTCTTTGATTGACAAAACGCATTCTAAGATGGGCAAAGCCCGTCCTTGGATGCTGTACGGCTACATTGGCTGTGCCATTACGCTGGTGGCAATTTTCGCCATCCCGACCAATCTGGGACAGTTTGCACAGTACGCATGGTTCCTGATCGCATATACTCTGCTGAACGCTGTATTCTACACTGCCAACAACATTGCTTACTCTGCACTGACTGCTCTCATCACGAAGAACAGTGCCGAACAGGTCGAGATGGGTTCTTGGCGTTTCATGTTCGCCTTTGCCACCAGCCTGCTCATCCAGTCCATCACGCTGGGTGCTGTTACGGCATTGGGCGGTGGTGCTGCCGGTTGGCGCACTGTTGCAATCATCTACGCCATCATCGGTCTGCTTGTCAACACCCTCTCCGTTTTCTCCGTGAAGGAACTGCCGGAAGGCGAATTGGTGGATACCACCGACAAAAAGGAAATCGAGCAGGACGAAAAGTACAATCTGGTTCAGGCTGCAAAGCTGCTTGCTGGTAACAAATATTATATGATGATTTGCGTCACCTACATTTTGCAGCAGATCTACGGTGCCATGATCAGCATGGGCACCTACTATGCAACCTACATCCTTGGCAACCAGAATCTGTTCGGTGTATTCTCTTGGGCAATCAACATTCCTCTGATCATCGCACTGGTGTTCACCCCGACCTTGGTTGCAAAGTGGAACGGAATGTATAAGCTGAATGTAATGAGCTATACTCTGGCAACGATTTCTCGTGCACTGGTTGCTGTAGCTGGTTACATGGGCAGCGGCAATGTGACCTTGATGCTGCTCTTTACTGCAATCGCAGCTCTTGGTCAGGGTCCTTGGCAGGGCGATATGAACGCTGCGATTGCTGCTTGCTCTGAATATACTTGGCTGACGAAGCATAAGCGCGTGGATGGCACGATGTACTCCTGCACTTCTCTCGGTGTGAAGCTGGGCGGCGGTCTGGGTACTGCCATCACCGGCTGGCTGCTGGCAGCAAGCCATTTTGACAGCGCCCTGACCGTTCAGCCGGATTCCTGCATCAATATGCTGAAGATCATGTATCTGGTGATTCCGTTTGCTCTGGATGCCATCATCACCTTCATTCTCTCTCGTATGAAGGTCGAAGAAGCAAATGAAAAACTGCGTGCAGCAGTCTGATAACAAGCCATTATCATTTCTCCTTCATCTGCTGTTCCCCGGAGGAATCCAGCGATTCCTCCGGGGGAGGCTGGAGAAATATTATAAAATTATAAAAGGTAAATGAGGAAATACTATGGCTGCATTTGATTTTGCAAAAGTAAAAGACCCCACCTTTTTCAAGGAAAACGTGCTGAATGCTCATGCAAGTTTCCGTACTTACGCTTCCCGCGAAGAATATCGGACAGGCTCCTCTTCTTTGGCGCTGAAGCTGGACGGCATCTGGAAATTCGCCTACGCAAAGAACTACACCAGTGCCATCCCCGGCTTTGAAAAGACAGATTACGATTGCAGCGGCTGGGATGACATTCATGTTCCGGCACACATCCAGATGGAGGGCTACGACATTCCCCAGTACGCGAATGTTCAGTATCCGTGGGATGGCCGTGAAGAAGTACAGCCGGGTGAGATCCCGCAGTGGTTCAATCCGGTGGCAAGCTATGTAAAATACTTCGAGCTGCCGGAATCCATGCAGGGCAAGCCCGTCCACATCGAGTTCGAGGGTGTGGAAAGCGGCATGGTTCTTTGGCTGAACGGGTCTTATGTGGGTTACACCGAGGACAGCTTCTCCGCACACGCATTCGATCTGACTCCCTATCTCCAGCCGGGCGTGAACAAACTTGCTGTACAGGTGTTCAAGTGGACTTCCTCCAGCTGGTGCGAAGATCAGGACTTCTTCCGCTTCTCCGGCATCTTCCGCAGCGTGTGGCTGTACGCCATCCCCACCGTGCATCTGGAAGATATATCCGTCAAAACGCTGTTTGCCGGGGCTGATTTTACTCATTCCACGCTGGAAGTTGCATTGCAGGTGGAGGGTAAGGGCGCAGCCCGTCTGACCCTGCGCCGCAGTGAGCTGGAAGTGTTCTCCGAAAAAATCGCACTGAACGGCGGCTCTGCGTTGTTCAGCCATACGGTGGAGAACCCCCACCTGTGGAGTGCAGAGGACCCGGCTCTGTATGAACTGGAAATTGAGCTGCTGGACGATGCAGGCCATCTGGTAGAGGTGACTGGGCAGAAAGTCGGTTTCCGCAAGTTCGAGCTGAAGAACAATCGGATGCTGCTCAACGGCAAGCGCATCGTGTTCAAGGGTGCCAACCGTCATGAGTTCAGCTCCATTACGGGTCGTGCTGTGGGCGTACACACCCATGAGGAACTGCTTCGGGATATCATCACCATGAAGCAGAACAACATCAATGCCATCCGCACCAGCCATTACCAGAATCAGGATGCACTGTACGACCTGTGCGACGAGTATGGTCTGTATCTGATCGCAGAGAACAATCTGGAATCCCATGGCACATGGGACATCCATCAGGCGGGCATTCGCGGCATCGAGGGCGTTTTGCCCAATGATAAGCCGGAGTGGAAAGCTGTCTTGTTTGACCGCATGAATTCCACTTACCAGCGTGACAAAAATCATCCTGCTGTTCTGATCTGGTCTCTGGGCAACGAATCGTTTGGTGGTGAGACCCTGCTCCAGATGGCAGAGATGGTCCGCCGCTTTGATGACACCCGTCTGGTGCATTACGAAGGTGTGGTCAATGATCCCCGCTTCCTCGAAACCACCGATATCGAGAGCCACATGTACAGCACGGTCAAGGACATTAAAGAGTATCTGGCACAGGGCGATCAGCGGCCTTATATCGAGTGCGAATATTCTCATGCTATGGGCAACTCCAACGGTGCTTTGTACAAGTACACGGAACTTGCCGACCAGAAGGACTGCGGCTATCAGGGCGGCTTCATCTGGGATTACATCGACCAGTCCATCTGGAAAAAAGACCGCTACGGCAAGTGGTTCCAAGCCTACGGCGGCGACTTCGGTGAGCGTCCTACCGACTATAATTTCAGCGGGAACGGCATTGCCTATGGTGGTGACCGTGCTCCTTCTCCCAAGATGCAGGAGGTCAAGTTCTGCTATCAGAACATCGCCGTTTCCATCGACAACTCTGGATTTGAAGTCTGGAATAAGAACCTGTTCACCTCTACGGGTGCTTTCGACTGCGTTGCTCTGCTGCATCGTGATGGAAAGCTGTATCAGCAGCAGAAACTAGCCAATATTGATGTTGCTCCCGAAGAGCGTTCCAGCTTCCCGCTGCCGTTTATGGTCCCTGCGCTCCCCGGTGAATATGCAGTGACCATCAGCTTCCGTTTGAAGGAGGACACCAGCTGGGCAAAGAAAGGTCATGAAGTCGCCTTTGGACAGGGTGTGATCGCTGTGGTTCGTTCCATTCCCAGCAAGAAGCTCACGCCGTTTACCGTTACGCACGGTACACACAACATCGGTGTCCGGGGCGAGAATTTCGATGTTTTGTTCTCCGATCTGAACGGCGGTCTGACTTCCTACCGCTATGCCGGCAAGGAGATGATTCAGGAGATTCCCCGTCCCAACTTCTGGCGCGCTCCCACCGACAACGACTGCGGCAACAACATGGGCGGCGTTCGCGGTCAGTGGAAGCTGGCAAGCCTGTACGCTACCACCAAGGGCATCGGCAAGGAGATTCCGTCTGTTCATGGCGGCACCATCCTCCAGAATCCCACCTGCGAGGTGGAAGCCGACAGCGTGGTCGTGACCTATCTCTATAACCTCCAGACCAGCCCCGCAGCAGAGTGCAGCCTGCAGTACCGTGTGTTCGGTGATGGCCGCATCCAGACCACCCTGCACTATGACCCGGTGGAAGGACTTGCAGCAATGCCGGAGTTCGGCGTACTGTTCAAGATCGACGCTGACTACGACACGGTGGAGTGGTACGGAAACGGCCCTGCGGAGACCTACTGGGATCGCCAGCATGGTGCCAAGCTGGGCATTTACCAGAACAAGGTTGCAGACAACATGGCACAGTACCTTGTGCCGCAGGAGTGCGGTGCAAAGACCGCTGTGCGTTGGGCAAAGGTAGTGGACCGCAAGGGTCGCGGGCTGCTGTTTACCGCAGATGCCGCAAAGCCCATGTTCTTCTCTGCGCTGCCCTACACTCCCCATGAAATGGAGAGTGCCAAGCATCCCTACGAGCTGCCCCCAGTCCATTACACGGTGATTCGTGCCATCGGCGAGCAGATGGGCGTCGGCGGTGATGACAGCTGGGGTGCCAATGTCCACCCGGAGTATATTCCTGATGTAACCAAGCCTGTGGAGTTCACCTTTACGTTCCGTGGCATCTGACCCTCGTTATTAAGACACCTTCGCGTTGAGATAAGGACATCCCTGCATGAGATTCCTATCAAAAGCGAGGGTGTCTTTTTTGGTATTCCAAAATCTCAATTCCTGACACCACTATTTATAAGTAGTGCTTCACTCTATATAAGCAGCGTTGCTATGTCAAAATAATCGCATTCCGTTTTTGTTTAGGGCATTTCTTTGAATGGTTCTCCAAACTTTCTTTAACATATTGAAGTATACAAATTTTTAGGATATAATCAGCACCTTCCCCAAAAGCTATATAGAATTACACAAAAATTTGATAGGAGGCGTACACACATGAGTTGTTTCGGTTCAAGGTTTTTATTAGCAAAACCTGCAGGCTGCAAAGTCGCTGGTTGTGCTCATCCGCACCCCTTTGCACAGGTTCATCGGCTGATGATACACCGCCTACAACGGCAAGCGCAGAAAAGACGCACTTCCGATGAAATTCTGATATTCGCAGGCATTCCTCCCATATACACAAGGGGCATCCACAAACCGCTTGTATTTTCAATAATAGTATTTTCTAAAATCTTTTTACAGAAAAGGAATCCGATTGTCAAGCACAAATCAACGATATTTCATACAATTCATACTACCATGTTGTCAGTTCACATCTCACACTGGCTAATGACCGTGTTGATTGCCGTATCATATTCCACCGGTGGACACTTAAATTTTTTCAGTAAGTGTTTCACCATCTTACGCATACTCGCACGGGCAGTTTCTTTTTTCTGCAGGTCTATTACGCTCGCATTACTGAATTTCTGCGTTTCCAGCCATCTCCATTGCAGCGTTCGATTGACACAGGTTGAGTTATCGGCAGATACAGCAAACACAACGGGCAGCTCTGGTAACAGAGCTGCCCGTTGTGTTCGTTTATGAAAAGGAGAACTTAGATCTCATACCACTTGATCTCGTTGGCATCCAGGTGTAGAGCAAAGCTGCTGCCGTCTGTGGTGTAAACGGTGGTGTCCTGCGGCTCGTAGGTGTTGTTCACCACACAATACTTGCCGTTCTTGACGTAGGCGTGAACTTCTACATTATAATTGGAGCTGAACCATGTATGCAGTTGCTCCTCGCTGTGGGCGCTCCACAGGATAGCGCGGTAAAGGGTGCGGCTGTTGGCAAAGCTGTACGGCACACCGCTGATGTACACGGCACGACCCTTGCCGAAGTCGTGTGCCGCCATCTGCACTTCCTTGTTCCGCTGCACCAGCACCTCGGTGCCCTCAAGGGCGTAGATGTTCTTTTTGCCCTCGCCAAAGTCCACGGGTTGGTCGGCGTCCTGCAAGATAAAGTGGTCGGGGTGCTCCTCCCAGTTGTATTTGTCGTAGTTGAGGGTGAAGCCGTTTTCTTCCTCCACGCCCAGCACGCTGGCAAGCTGGAGAATGTGGCCCTGATACGGGTGACCGGAAGGCTCACCCACGCCGATAAAGCCGCCGCCGTTCCAGACGAACTTGCGGATAGCGGAGGAGATCTCCGGGTCTTCCCACCAGATGCCGCCGGTGTGGGCGGTGTCGGCATCGCCGACATTGATAATGACATCCAACGAATCCAGCAGATGCGGGTCGTTCTTGATATCCTCAAAGCTGATAAACTTCACCTCAAAGGGCGCACCGGACAGCATCTCAATGACACCGGCATAGCTATAGTTCTGCTTGTAATAGAGGGCGTGATGCACCATGTGACAGCCCCAAGCCCGCATTTTACCCCAACAGTTCAGCACGGCCACTCGCTTGACACAGTAGGGTGTAGTGCCCTTGATGTTCTCGTACAGTTCGCGGAACTCGTTGCAGACGCTCTCCACGTAGTCCACGAACTCCGGGAACTGCAAGGCCAGTTTCAGATAGCCGCCATAGCCGATGCGGTCGATGGGCTTACGCAGGATAGCGCGGCGGGCTGTAACCCAGTTTTCCTTGGCTTCCCGCACCGGGTCGCCGCCCTCGTGGAAGGTGTCGGGGAAGAAGTACGGCAGGAAACGGCCCTCGGTGTACTTCACGCCCTCAATGTCAGAGATCAGGCGCAGGGTGGAGCCGTTGCCCACGCTGCCCACTACGGCATCCAGTCCGATGGTCTTGAACTCCGGCATGAAAGGTTCGGTGCCGATCCAGTGATCGCCGAGGAACATCATGGCTTCGCACCCGCACGCGTGGGTGATGTCCACCATCTCCTTGGCAAGCTTTGCCACCTCGCGGCGCTGGAAGGCCTGAAAATCCCGGAATTCCTTGCTGGGCACCCGGTACTGGTTGTTATAGTAGCCCTGATCGATGATGTACTCCGGGCGGAACTTGTAGCCCACTTCCTGCTCAAACTGGTTGAGGATATAAGGGCTGACCGAAGCAGAGTATCCATACCAGTCCACGAACTTCTCCCGCTTCAGCTCGTCGAAGATCAGGGTGAACTGGTGGAAGAAGGTGGTGTAGCGGATGACGTTAACATAGGGGTGCTCTGCGATGAACTTGCGCAGGCGCTCCATGGAATACTTGTGAGTCTTGGGCTGACGCACATCAAAGGTAATCTGGTGCTCAAAGTTCGTCCAGCCGTTGGTGGTGGCGTTGTACATGTGCACCGGGTCCCAGATGAGGTAAGCCAGAAAACTGACGGTATACTCATGGAACGGTACGGCCTGTACGGTCACACTGCCGTCGGCGTAGCTCCACTGCTCCGGCGGCACGGGCTGACCGGTGGTTCGATCCATGACCTCCCACCAGCGGGTGATATCGTCGTTGGTGTTCACCTGCATCAGCTCCGGGCTGATGCCCTTCATCAGCGGGATGGTCACGGTGTCGCCGGGGGCGGTGTAAAAGCCGGTCATGATGTAGCACTGCTGTACCTCGTCCGGGTTTGCCTTTGCCCATGCGTTGTCCTTGCGGGTGGTATAGTAGGTGGAGTAGATCTTGGCGTCCGCATCCTTGAGCTGCTGCGGGAAGTCGGTGCCGTCGCAGTCGCGAATGGCATCAGCACCCCACTTTTTTAAGATCTCCAGCGTTTCGGGCACAACGTCCAAGTCGGTGGGGATGGTCACGCGCCCGGACTTTCTTGTTTCATCCATAGGGATTCTCCTTTACCTCTCTTATCCTCAATCCTGATAGGTCGCATTGTAGATGGCCAGCACTGCCAGCAGCAGCGCTACGCCCACCAGCATGATGCCAAGCCCTGCCAGCTGCCCGGTCATTTTCCAGCCGGACACCACCAGCACCAGTGCCAGTACGAACAGCACCAGCATCAGGATCATGCGCAGGGCGGGATGGTTTTTCCAGTATGCTTTCATCGTTTGTCACCTTAACCTTTCAGGCCGCCCACGGTCATGCCCTGCGTCAGCTGCCGCTGCACGCAGATGTACAAAATCAGGGTGGGCAGCATCACCAGCACAAGGCCTGCGTACATGGTACCGTACTGGGCGGCGCTCTGCTGCGCCTGCATCAGGTTCAAAAGACCGACCGGCAGGGTGCGGGGTGCCTTGGTGGAGCTCATCAGGGTCATGGAGATGATATACTCGTTCCAGAAGGACAGGAAGTTGAACAGGATAATGGTGATGATGGAGGGCTTTGCCATGGGGAAGATGATGCGGGTCATGGTGGAAAAGTAGCTTGCACCGTCGATGTAGGCGGCCTCCTCAAAATCGTGGGGCAGGGTGGCAAAGTAGCCCGACAGCAGGTAGATGGTAAAGGGCAGCGCGGTGGCGGCGTACACCACCGCCAGCACCACCAGATTGTTCAGCAGAAAGCCGCTGCCGAAGTGGCTTTTCAGCCACACATCGCCGTCCCGCAGCATCAGGAAGATGGGCACCACGATGTAGTTCACGTTGATGAACAGGCCCGCCATGAACAGGGTGTTCAGCACCTTGCACCCCTTGAAGCAAAAGCGGGACAGGCAGTAGGCGGCGGGCAGGGCAACGACCAGCAGCAGTGTCAGCGCCAGCGCGGTGACGATGACCGAGTTGAGCATATATTCGCCCATTTTCGCGCCGTTCCATGCGTTGACGAAGTTCTGCCAGTAGAACCCGGCGGGCAGTGCCCAGGGGTTGCCGTAGAACTCTGCATTCTGTTTGATGGAGGCCATGAACACCCATGCCACCGGCACGATGATGGTAACGGCCAGCAGAACCAGCACAAAATAGATGAAAAACTTGTACAGACCTTCCGCAGAGCGGGAAGATTTTTCGGTGGTATTCTGCATCTTCTTCCCTCCTTAAAATTCCAGCGTATCGCGGTTGGTAACCTTGTTGACACAGGCGGACAGGGCAAACGAGAACAGGAAGATGACCACGCCGATAGCCATACTGTAACCATACAGGCCAGCGTCTTTCTGGCTGTACATATAACTCAGCGCCACATCCGATGCGCCGTTGGGGCCGCCGCTTGTCATGGCCTTGACGAAGAGGAAGGCCATGTTGATGGTGGAGATGATAAAGAAGGTCAGGGTGGTGCGGATATTCGTCCAGATAAGGGGGATGGTGATCTGGAAGAACTGGGTCAGCCGCCCGGCACCGTCCAGATTGGCGCTCTCGTACAGGCTGATGGGCACGGCAGACATGGAGGCCATGTACATGACCATGTAGTAGCCGATGGCCTGCCACACCATGGCAATGATGATGGAGGGGATGACCAGCCTTTCGCCCTTCCACAGGATGGGGTCGCTCATGTTGCGGAACAGGCCGATGATGCTGTTCAGCATGCCGTTTTCCGGCTTATAGATGGCAGAGAAGATGCCGGAGATGACGACCACCGACAGAATGTTGGGGATGTAGAAGATGATGCGGAAAAAGTTCTGGCCTTTGATCTTCTCCCGGGTGAGGATGGCGGCAAATACCAGTGCAAAGGCGAAGGTGATCAGGGTGACCGTTACCACCAGCAGGATCATATTCTGCATGGAGCGGATGAACTGGGCGTCCCGCAGCAGATGCTGGAAGTTCTTCAGCCCCACAAAGGTCTCGTTGGGAGAATAGGCACCCCGCTCATACAAACTCATGCGGAACACGTTGAGGGTGGGCAGGATCATAAAGAGGAAAAACAGGATGGTAGCCGGTGCCACACAGAGGAATACGAACCGTTTGCGGCTTTTATCCGTTCTCATAGGGGATTGACCGCTCCTTTCTTGATGGTACTGTACAGCCCAAAAAAGCGGAGGCGGTAAAAACCGCCCCCGCTGGGCAGGGCTTAATTACTCGATGATGTTGGCGCGCATCTGGTCGCTGGCGGACTTGATGCCGTCGATCCACTGCTGCTCGGTCATGCTGCCGGACACCAGAGAGTTGACAGGGTCGAAGAACACGGTGCGCACTTCCACGCCGGGGATGGCGCTGAAGGCTGCAAAGTTGCCCATAGCGGCCTTTGCGCCGTTGTCGTAGATGGAGTAGAACATCTTGTTGTCGCCTTCCAGACTGTCGGCGATGCCCAGCACAGGCTGGATCGCACCGCTCTCGGCGAACAGCTTGCAGGCTTCGTCGCTGTACAGGTAAGCCACGAACTGCTTGGCGGCATCCTGATGCTCGGCACCGGCGGGGATCCATGCCTGCTCGAACCAGGTGTAGCTGTAACCATCGCCGCCGGCCTTGACAGCGGGCAGGGCGGTCATGCCCCACTCAAAGCCGTCTGCACGGGGAGCCTCGGCCATCTCGCCCACGATCCAGGTGCCGTTGGGCATAAACAGAGCCTTGTTGTCCAGCACCAGCTGCTGGTTCTGGGTAAAGTCCTGATCGTTGGCCTGTGCGGGGGTGATGGGGTTGGTGTAGGAAGCCAGCTTTGCCACGATATCAAAGCAGGTCTTTGCCTCGGGGGTGTCCCAGATGCCCTCGGTGTAGTGGGTGGCCTTATTGAAGAACTCCGGGCCGCCGGCAGCGTACATCAGCGCATAGAAGAAGGCGTCGAAGTAGCCGGTGGTGGGGTAGGTGAACAGGTAGGTGCCCTCAGCGGCAGCCTTGTCGCCCAGTGCCCACATCTCGTCCCAGGTCTTGGGCACGTCCCAGCCCTTTTCCTTCAGGAAGCCGGCGTTGTAGAACAGGCCGCAGGGGCTGTAGAACATGGGAGCCAGATAGGTTTTGCCGTCGCCGTAGGGGTTGGTCAGGGAGGTGTCGGTAAAGCCGCCGGCGATCTTCTCGCTCACCTTCTTGCTCTCGCCGGGCACGGTCATGCTCAGCACGTCGGTGATGTCGGCGATCAGGTTGCCCTTGATGAACTGCTCGGTCAGGGCAGCCTCACGGCCGGTAGCCAGATGGACAACGTCGGGGTAGTCGCCACCCTGCATGGAGGGGCCGATGACGTCCTCCAGCTTCTTGTCGGTGGTCAGGTCCACCTTGATGCCGGTCTGTGCGGTAAAGGCCTCGGCGACCTTCTTCCACATATCAGCGCCGTAGCCGGTCTCGATGGCGGCTACCTTGATGGTAACGTCTGCAGCCGCCGCTGCGGAAGAAGCGG
The DNA here is from genome assembly GCF_023347235.1 of Faecalibacterium sp. I4-1-79. Taxonomy (GTDB): domain Bacteria; phylum Bacillota; class Clostridia; order Oscillospirales; family Ruminococcaceae; genus Faecalibacterium; species Faecalibacterium tardum. The sequence goes on from NZ_CP094467.1 coordinate 2,024,793, forward strand.
CGGTGGAGGATGCCACGCTGGATGCGGTGGAGCTGGAAGAGCCGCCGCAGGCAGCCAGACCCAGTGCAGCGGCGCCAACGCCGGCCGCCTTCAGGAAATTACGACGAGAAATACGATTCATACTGTGTTGCCTCCATCATTTTGTTCCGTTCAAACACAGCCGGGCAAACAGGCTTTGCCCGAAGGACTGTGTGTTTTTCTGCCTCCAATATAAATTCTTTCGCTTCCTTGCTCAAGAGGTTTGTTGTTTCATTTTTTATAGATATTGCTTTCTAAAAAATTCTTTCAGTAAAAGTGCTAAAAATCTTTTAAAAGTTTCAGCATAATCCCCAACCCGTAACTATTTTGACATATTCCGAAGAGACTCGAGAAACAAAAATATAAAAATCAGCCTAAAATCAGGGCTTGCTTTTTTTGTGTGTTCCCTCTATAATGAGGGTAAAGTGCACGAAGCAACGCACCAATTTGGGGTAATGTTTTCAGAATGTTGCGTTTGTTTTTAGAAAATTTGCGTTTCCCGAAGGAGCCGATCATCTATGAGTACCCAGCGCTTTGATATCCGCCACGCGCCCGCCCCGCGGGAATCCTTCCGTCTGCTGTACATCAGCAAGAGCCGGTTTGGCGGCGATTGGAACAGTACCACCCACACCCACTCCTGCACGGAGCTGTTCTACTGCCTCAGCGGCGAGGGACAGTTCTACCTTGCCGGGCAGCTGTTCCCGGTAAAGCCGGACGATATGGTCATTGTGAACCCGCAGGTGGAGCATACCGAGCTTAGCCTGAACGCCTCGCCCTTGGAGTATATCGTGCTGGGCGTTGCCAGCATGGAGTTTTTGTTCAGCAAGGCGGATACGAACTACGCCATCTTCAATTGCCGGGAGAACCGGGAGCGGATGGTCACGTTGTTGCACATGCTGCTGGCCGAGGCCGACCGCAGCTTAGACGGTTGCGAGACCGTTTGTCAGGACCTGCTGGAGGTACTGCTGATCTGGCTGGTGCGCTGCACCACCATTTCGCTGCAGCTGGAGGAGGCCGCCCCGACCGAGAACCGGGAGTGCGCCGAGATCAAGCGGTATCTGGACACCAACTACCGCGAGGATATCTCGCTGGACCTGCTGGCAGAGCTTGCCCATCTGAACAAATACTATCTGGCCCACACCTTCCAGCGGGAGTACGGCATTTCCCCCATTACTTACCTGAACCGCCGCCGCATTGAGGAGAGCAAGCATATGCTGGGCAACACCAGCTACAGTCTGGCGCAGATCAGCGAGCTGATGGGCTTTTCCTCCCCCAGCTATTTCTCCCAGTGCTTCCGCAAGGCGGAGGGCATGACCCCCAACGAATACCGCCGTCAGACGCGGCAGGGAAAACGCCCCGCCCCGACAAAACGGCATGAAGTATAACGAAAACGAGGAATTTATGATGAAATCCGTTACCCTTTCTCTGCTCCAGTCTGCTGCAAATGCCTTTGATTTTGGCGGGCCTGTGCTCTGCGATGCTCACCACTATGGTGAGGGGCATATCAACGACACCTTTGTGGTCTGGCGGGAAGATCATTCCAAACGCTTTATTTTGCAGCGCATCAACACAGATACCTTTACTAACCCGGTGGGCCTGATGGAGAATGTCTGCGGCGTGACCCGGCATCTGCGGGCGAAAATTCTTGCCGAGGGCGGCGACCCAGCACGGGAAACGCTGAATGTCATCCCAACTTTGTCGGGGTCGACTTGCTATCTGGATGCAGACGGCGGCGCATGGCGTGCCTACGACTTTGTAGAAGATACCATCTGTTTGCAGCAGGTCGGCAGCGAAACCGACTTCCGCACCGTGGCCGAGACACTGGGCAAATTCCAGAACCAGCTGGAGGATTACCCGGCCTCCACCCTCCACGAAACCATCGCCCGCTTCCACGACACGCCCAACCGCTATGCCAATTTTGAAAAAGCCCTCGCCGCCGATGCACTGGGCCGGGCAAAAAATATCACGTCGGAAATCGAATTTATCCATGCGAGGGAGCAGGACTGCCATGTCCTGCTGGATCAGCTGGCAGCTGGCGAAATTCCTCTGCGCGTCACCCACAATGACACCAAGATCAACAATGTCCTCATCGATGCCGCTACCGGAAAAGGCATCTGTGTCATTGACCTCGACACCGTGATGCCGGGACTTTCGGCCTACGACTTCGGCGATTCCATCCGCACCGGTGCCAACGACTGCGCTGAGGACGAACCTGACCAGAGCAAAGTCCATTTTGACCTGCATCTGTACGAAGTGTTCGCCAAAGGGTATCTCTCCACTGCCGGGGCATCCATGAGCATGGCAGAAAAAAAGAGCCTTGCATGGGGTGCAAGGCTCATGACGCTGGAATGCGGCATCCGTTTTCTGACTGACTATCTGGAGGGCGACCATTATTTCCATATTGCTCGCCCGGATCACAACCTCGACCGCGCCCGCACCCAGTTCACACTGGTGCGGCAGATGGAAGAGGTTTTCGATCAGATGCTGGAAATCGTCTGCCCGGACAATCACTGATTTCGCAATCTCCTCCATTCGGATACAGCAAGAAGCATGGACGCTCTCCTTTTCGGGGGCGTCCATGCTTCTTTTTACAGCTTATCGCTATTGTCTGTGGCTTTTTGCAGGGTGCGTCCGGGTGGGCGCACCCTGTTTTTTACTATGCTTCATCGTTTTCTGCGCGGAGCATCCGGTATCCGACACCAACATGGGTCTGAATCAGATGCGGCGCATCCGGGTATCGTTCCAATTTTTTGCGCAGGGATGCCATGTAAACTCGCAAGGAAGCAATGTCATTTTCCTGCGTACTGCCCCATACTTTCTGCGTGAGGGAGGTATGCGTCAGCACTTTGCCCACATTATGCGCCAGCACACACAGCAGCTTGTACTCGATGGGGGTCAAATGCAATTCATTCTCACTCAGCCAAACGCACCCGGCCGAGAAGTCGATCTTTAAAGGACCATTGACAAAAACCGGGCTATTTATGCCGTCAGAAGCCAGCAGATTCAATCGGCGCTGCGTTACACGCAGTCTTGCCAGCAGCTCATCCACGGAAAACGGCTTTGTCAGATAATCGTCTGCGCCGTTGTCCAGTGCCTCGATCTTATCAGAATCTTCGCTCCGGGCACTCAGGACGATGATGGGCAGGTTCGACCATGTGCGGACGCTGCGGATGACCTCGATGCCGTCTATATCGGGCAGTCCAAGATCCAGCAGCATGATGTCCGGATTGTGGCTGGTAGTCATCATGATCGCCGTTTCCCCATTGGAAGCAGTCAGATATTTATAGCCGTGGGTTTTCAGGGTCGTTGTGATCAGACACCGTACAGGAACATCATCCTCTACGACCAGAATGGACGGCTTATTCATGAATGTTCACCTCGCTTTGCGGCAATGCAAAGGAAAAGACACTGCCATTGGGAATGTTGTCACGCAGGGTCAATGTTCCGCCGTGAGCCGTCAGGATTGCACGGCAGAGGGGCAAGCCCAGTCCAAGACTGCGGTGGCTGTCTGCGATGCGGCTCTGCCCGGTATAAAACATCTCGAACACCTGTGCTTTTGCGCGATCCGGAATGCCGGGACCGTTATCTGCAACTTCCACTACGACCTGATGGTTTTTCCGGTAAGCCGAAATCTGAATAACCGAGCCCACGGGGGTGTATTTGATGGCGTTATCCACCAGATTGACAACGACCTGCATGATCAGCCGTGCATCCACATTGACCAGGAGGATCTCGTCCCCATACTGTGTTGTGATGGTGTGTTCGCAGCTTTTCCGGTTGACATGATGCAGTGCTTCTTCGATCATTTCGTCCATCAGCTGCGGCGAGATCTGCAGATTCATCCGCCCATCTTCAATGCGGGTGATGGAAAGCAGATTTTCCACCAGACCGATCAGCCATTGCGCATCGTCAAAAATATCGGTGCAGATCTTGTTCCGGGTCTCTGTATCCAGCGTTTCTCCGTTGGAAAGCAAATTGCTGGCATTGCCTGAAATGGAGGTCAGCGGGGTGCGCAGGTCATGGGAGATCGTGCGCAGCAGGTTTGCCCGCAGTTCTTCATTCCTTGCCTGCAATGCAGCTTGCTCTTTTTCCAGCGCATTTCTGCGGTTTTCGATGGCCAGCGCACCTTCGCCCAGAATGGAAAGCAGCACACTGTTTTCAAAGGCATCCAGCGGTTTTTCGGACAGATCGATCCCGATCACTCCAAACACGCCACCTCCGGTCCGAAGCGCAAGATAAAGCCCCTTTGCATCCGGGTAGCTATCCGTGCCTGCGCCGGAACGCTTTTTGTTGGCAAACGTCCAGTTTGCTGCATCACGTTCTTCCGGTGCAGAAAAGATGTTACACGGCACTTCCCCGTCAACCGAAAAAAGCTGTTCTGAACCAAGACCTCCGTTTTGTTCCGGGTAGACGATCAGGCTCCGGTTCAGCAGCTTCATCAGCTGGGACGCTGTCTGAGAGAGGATTTCTTCCTCGCTTTTTGCTCTCTGTAAAAGCTGATTTGTGTCAAACAGTATTTTTGTACGGAACGCTGCCTGTGCAGACATTTTTGCATGGTCTTTCAGCCGCGTTGTCAGGGCGCAGGTAATGATTGCAGAGGTCAGCATCAGGGCAAATGTAACCTGATAACCGGAATCATACGCATGGAATGTCAGGTATGGCTCGGTCATGAAGAAATTGTACAATGCTACACTGGCAACGGACCCCAGCACACCGCAGGTGTAGCCGCTGGTACACAATGCGGTGAACAGCACCCCCAGCATATAGAGCATAATAATATTATAGCGTGCAAAGTCCAGTTGCAAGAAAAAGAAGCCGATGAGCGTGATGCAGCTCAGGATGCCTGCGGTAATCAGCAGATCACGGACAGACGGCAGAAGCGGACGGGTGAACAGCTTCCGTCCTGAACCGTAGCCGTTCTCTGCAGAAGCATCCGGGATGATATAAATATCCAGATTAGGCGCAGTCAGCGTCAATTTTTCAGTCAGTGACGGTCCGCTCCAGAAATGGCGGCGATGTACGCTGGAGCGCCCCAGTACGATTTTTGTAATGCCGGAGATGCGGGCAAACTCTGCGATCTGCTGTGGAATGTCATCCCCGTAGATCGTAGAAATGTCGGCACCTGCCTGCTCTGCCATACGAATGTGCTGCTGCAAACGCCGACGATCTTCTTTTCCCATCTGATCCGAGTCAGGCGTCCGGACATACAGAGCTGTAAAGGTCCCTCCAAACGCCTTTGCCATCGTTGCTGCCGTCCGCACGATCTTTGCATTGGAGGGAGAGGACGACAGACACGCCAGAATATGTTCAGTGGGTGGGTCATTCTGATTCATAAAGATCACCTGCCTTGCCCACAGTATAGCACAATTTGATGGTCACGACCACCAGCCGCGTCTTTTTCCTTCCTGTCGAAGGATCTCCCGTCGTATGTGATCCAGCGCATCTGCTGCCCGGAAACCACTCAACATGACTCCAAGAACCATCAATAACAAAGCGACATCCATACGATCCGTCCTATCTTTTTAGAGCCGGAAACACTTCTGGATCGATGCGTATTTCCCCAAAACCAGCATACTTTCATCCCGGCACAGTTGCGTATCCGGCGTAATGCCCATATCGAGCTTTCCGTCTTTTTTCAGTGCAAGAATGTTGATGTTATACTTTTTTCGGATATTGATCTCGCCGATCGTGCGATCCATCCATTCCGGCGGAATCGTCACTTCCATGATGGCGTGGTCGTCCTGCAGCTCGATATAATCCAGAATGTGTTCGGAGCTGTATCGGATTGCTGCCCACTTTGCCAGCTGCTTTTCCGGGTAGACCACTTCATCCGCACCGTTGCGCAGCAGAAACTTGGCTTGTACATCCCGCTCTGCACGCGAGACCACAAGCTTTGCGCCCAACTCCTTGAGCAGTGATGTTGTTTCCAGTGAGCTTTGAAAATTGCCGCCGATGGTTACGATACACACATCAAAATTGCCAACGCCAAGGGAACGCAGAAAGTATTCGCTGGTGCTGTCACCGATCTGTGCATTCGTCACATAGGAAAGCACAGCGTTCACACGGTCCTCATTGCTGTCGATGGCCATGACCTGATGACCCAGCTCATTCAGTTCCTGCGCAATATGGCGGCCAAAACGGCCAAGCCCGATCAAAAGAATCGATTTCATACTTGTCTCCTTTATCCGATTGCGATTTTCTCCTGCGGCAGACGAGAGTGGGCAGGGCTGCTGCCAAATGCCGCGTAGATCAACGTCAATCCGCCAACACGTCCCAAAAACATCAGTGCGATCAGCACCCCCTGCGAAAGGATGCCCAACTGCGGCGTGATGCCCAATGTCAGACCCACCGTTGCCACAGCCGAAGCAGTCTCATACAAACAGACCGACATCGGCAGCTGCTCTGCCGTAGCAATGACAAAGGCTCCAAGGAAGAACAGCGTCAAATACATCCCTGCAATCGTGGCAGCATTCTTGACCGCAGAACTATCTATGCGCCGCCCGAAAAATTCCGCATCTTCTCTGCGGCGGAAGGTCGCCCACATATTGGCCAGCAGAACGGCAAATGTTGTGGTTTTCATGCCGCCTGCCGTGGAGCCGGGCGAACCGCCCAACAGCATCAGAACCACCATCAATGCCTGTGAAGTGCTGCCCATCGCAGCAAGATCGGCGGTGTTAAAGCCGGCAGTACGGGGGGTAACGGATTGGAACATCGACAATAAAATGCGCTGCCGGGCAGAGCCTGCCGTGAACTCGAAGCAATAAAAGTACAGCGACGGCAACACCAGAAGAAACGCCGTTGTGACAAGGATCACTTTGCTCTGCATCCGATAACGGTGAAAGTCAAGGCGATATGTACAAATGTCCTCCCATGTCAGAAAGCCAAGGCCGCCAAAGACGATCAGGGCCGCGATCACTGTGGTAAGCAATGGGTCGCCTGCATACCGTGTCAGCGAAACAAATTTTGCACCCTTTGTTCCCAGCAGATCAAAGCCGGCATTGCAGAACGCCGAAATGGAATGAAACAGTGCATACCAGATCCCGCGCAATCCATAATCGGCGCAAAATGTCGGCAGCAGCAGTGCAGCACCGGCCAATTCAAACAGGGCGGTGATCCGCAGAATAAAGCCTGTCAGCCGCACGATGCCGCCCATCTGCGGGGCAGCGGTGGCTTCCTGCATCGTGCTGCGCTGTTTGAGGGAGATCTTTCGCCCGGAAAGCAGCGCAAAGGCAGCGCCTACCGTAATGACGCCCAATCCTCCGATCTGAATCAGAAGAAGGATCACACTCTGCCCGAATGCCGACCAGTAGCTGCCGGTATCCTGTACCACAAGTCCGGTCACGCAAAGGGCAGAGGTGGAAGTAAACAGCGCCTCATGGAACGGTGTAACGCACCGCTGCTGTGCAGCGATCGGGAGCATCAGAAGCAATGCGCCCACTAGGTCAACTGCCGCAAACCCTGCAATAATGACCTGAAAAGAAGAAAAACGGTGCTGCCTGTAACGAGGATATTGAATCATAAAAGCTCCTTTACCTATCCGTGTGCATAAAGATTAGCATGGAATAGATAAAGGAGCCGTAAAGAAAATTGTAGAAGTATAAAGATTCCATTAAAATTGATCGGGCAACACTAAAAAATGCCGGACATCACCAGCTCAAAAAAGCGGTAATGTCCAGCATTCATTTAGATTTCTAACCCATGGCTTCCAGCCATATTCTTCAAATATTCCTCCGGGTCACCGTTCAGAATCAAATCCGCATAGCCCAACGGATCGTTGTAGATGAGGTAGTCCAGTTCCGTCCTCTGCGCCATGGTCACATTTAACGCATCCTCGACCCCGGTGCAATCGATGGAAATTTTTCTCCCATCCCGGAGCTGCAGCTCCACGCATCCGGTGTCCATGTTAAAATGACAAACTCTTGCATCGCACTTCACGTTCATGTCCTCCTGAAATCATGTTGTAGCTTATATCGACCAATCTATGATTTCGGATTTCATCTTCCACGGACACCTGCATGGAACTTGTCGGGGCAAAGCCCCTCCATCTTGCTTGCGCAAGACCGCTCTGCCGCTTAAAAGCCCCACTGGGGCTTTCATTGCTTCGCAAACGCTAATTTTCCGAAGAAAACAAATAATCCGAACCCATCTCCTATCGGAAACAAGTTCGGATTATTTTTGTTTGGTCCGAGTGGCGAGAATCGAACTCACGGCCTCTTGAACCCCATTGTGCTTCTCTCGAAAACACAATGTACAATCCGATACTGCCTAGACTCAGTATCGTTAAATTTCAAATGCATTATACCATTCTGTTTCATTGGATGTCAAGACGTTTCATTCCTTTTGTGGTCAAATTGTGGTCAAACGAACCTGACAAATGACCTTTCTCCCCCGGCTAAGTTACATCGCGCAATTTCGATTTTCATCAATCGAAGTTGCGCTTTTTGTTTGCACGAATTATCTATAAGGAGGATTTGTCAACCATGTCAATGAACCATCGTTGTTTTTTCATCCTTGACAGAATTGTATGACCCTTGACTACTTTTACGGACAGGCCGGAGAGCTGTTTTCGTTCTACCGCATTCCAAAGGCTCTTTTTCAGGAGCAGCGGTTTCAAAATCTGTCCACCGATGCCAAAACGCTGTACGGCATCCTGCTTGACCGCATGAGCCTGTCTGTGAAAAACGGCTGGCTGGACAAGCAGAACCGGGTGTTCATTATCTTCACGATAGAGGATGTCAAGAGGGCGTTGTGTTGCGCAGACAACAAAGCGACCAAGCTGCTCCGGGAACTCGAAAAGTTTGGTCTGATTGAACGAAAACGCAGAGGTCTGGGAAAGCCAAGTTTGGTGTATGTGAAGAACTTTTCGGCAGAATCGTCTAAATCAATATTCCAGAATCGTGATTTTCACGATTCTGGAGGCTTCAAAAACGCAAGTCAAGACCCTGCAAAATCACGATGTAATAAGACTAAAGACCTGCTAATAAAAGTCAAGTCCCAAAACAAGAAAATTCGCTAACCGACCGCTGCCCATGACAAACAGTATTCAAATGCTGGTCAAAACACAGCGAGGGCGACGGAGGGGATAGCAAAGCAAGCCCAGCCAGCCCTCGCAAAATCAGGATAGCATTTGAATGCTTCGGTTTGTCAAGGGTTCGCTGCGCCAGCTAAGCGGTTCTTTGAATTCAGCTCAGGCTCAAGAGGAAATTACGACCAAAAACAAATATCCATGCTTATTTTGAGTGTTTGGAGTCCATTACAGCTTTCACTCTAGCATAATAGATTCGCAAGAACTTGTTGGCTGAAGCCATCATGTAAACTTTGTAGGGTTTTCCCTCAGAGCGCTTTTTGTTCATGAATTGAAAAACCGGCTCATCCTGAGGTTGTGTCTTCAAGATGACAGTCATAATCAGAAAGAGCGTCCTACGTAGAACAGCCGAACCCACTTTACTAATTCCGCTATCGTTGCCCACAATCTTGCCAGAATCATTTGGCTGCGGTTCAATTCCTGCAAATGCAATGAGTGATTTCTTGGATGAGAAACGACGGACATCTCCGATCTCAGCCATCAGTTGAGGACCGAGAGAAGGGCCGACGCCGTACATTTCCATCACAGTATCAAATTCCGGAAGCTGTTGAGAAAGGCGAAGCATCTCCTGCTGGAATGCAGCCACGGACTGAGATACGGCTTTCAGCTGAGCGACCTGTTGCTGAATAAGGAGTTTTGAGGTTGGGGATTTTGGAAGAGAAGCAGCATTGACTGCACAGGCATAGATCGTATCCGATTTTGAGCGAGTGAAATTATATCCGTGCTTCTGACACCACTTTAAATACTTTTTAGCAAAGGCATCAGAGGAAAGGCTTGAAACACACTCACTGTGCCAGAAGTCTCCAATGAAATCGACCCATTTTTCGCACCCGTTGCTCTTTGCGGGGCTTGAAAATAGCTTGTTTGCATCTGGAAAGGTCAGGTCAAGAGATGAGATCAGATTATTCTTCAGCATAGTACGAACTGCCACGGCTTGCTGGTACTGACGATAACAATTCTTCAAAGCCAGCCGGGTATCATCTTCGGGAAGATACTGTCGTAGCCGTGTCCACTTGTCGAGCGTATAGTTGGCGATTTTAACAGCGTCTTTTCTATCCGTTTTGACACGTCTTAAACTGTTGTTGTCATAGTCATGAATCAGAACAGGATTGACTACGGAAACGAATAAGCCCGCATCGTGTAAAACGAAAGCAACTGGTTTGTGGTAATTCCCGGTGGCTTCCATGACGACACGGGTCTCTCCGTCCAAAGCTTTGAGCTTCCCAGCCAGATCGTTCAGGCTTTGGGCGGTGTGTAAAACTTCAAAGGGTTCGAGTACTACTTCTCCAAAGGGGCGCATGACGCAAACCATGCTCTTTCCTTTGGAAACGTCAATGCCTACAGCGTTCATAACGGTTCCTCCATTACTTTGTATTTGCAACCGGAATCCATCTTTTACTCGTTGCCGATTCAATCTATTGGGTGACACGAACGCTCCGCTTGGCGGGTGGCTCAACCTGCTTAAAACGAATGCTACAACAAGAGAGATGGTCAACTGTCTTTAGAACGGGCGTAGAAGCCCAGAGAATGATGCGTTAGCCGATTACTCTCTTATTGTAGCTTAGGTACGAGTTGGAATGGAATATGGCTGGCTGCCATATCCGGTTCCATGTTTATTGTAATAGAGAATGATACTGAAATGAGTGAGACTGATTCTTTCTATTCTGAAGAATCGGATGGGATGAGCAAACGCACCCAACTGGAAGAATATTTTTCTCAGTCTTTGGAGGTAGACCTTCTGCTCCGGCTCTGCCCGGACGATGAGGATACCATCTATCAGATCGTAGATTTGCTGGTGGATACCTGCGCTACCAACCGTAAGCTACTGCACATTGCCGGGGACGACAAACCCGCCGATGTGGTACGCAGCCGGTTTATGAAGCTGAACGCCGACCATATCCGCTTTGTGCTGAAGTGCCTTGCAGAGAACAGCAATCCGATCCGTAACATGAAACAATATCTGCTCGCTTCTCTGTACAACGCACCCACCACGATGCAGCTTTCCTACCAGAACCAAACCAACCACGACTTAGCGATGCGGAGGTGATGAAAATTTCAAAGAAAGCAACCACAATTGCCATCGTCAACCAGAAAGGCGGCACCGGCAAGACCACCACCTGTGAAAATCTTGGCATCGGGCTGGCGATGGAGGGCAAGAAAGTCCTGTTGGTGGACGCTGACCCGCAGGGCAGCTTGACCATCAGCATGGGCTGGCAGCAGCCCGATGAACTGCCCACTACCCTTTCCACCCTGATGGCAAAAGCCATGAATGACCAGAGCATTCCGCCCGGTGAAGGCGTTCTGCACCATGCGGAGGGCGTTGACCTGATTCCGGCAAACATTGAACTGGCAGGGCTGGAAGTGTCTCTCGTCAACTGTATGAACCGGGAAAAGATGCTGAAACAGGTGCTGGAAGGGGCAAAGCATGAATACGATTTCATTCTGCTGGACTGCACTCCTTCCCTTGGGATGCTGACCGTCAATGCACTGGCAGCAGCAGACACCACCTTGATTCCCGTGCAGGCGCAGTATCTGTCTGCAAAGGGTCTGGAACAGCTTTTGCAGACTGTGCAGAAAGTCCGGCGGCAGATCAACCCCAAGCTGAAAATCGAGGGCATCCTGCTGACCATGACCGACAGCCGCACCAACTATGGACAGCAGATCGACAATCTGATTCGAGGTGCCTACGGCAGCAAGATCAAGGTGTTCGACCAGACCATTCCACGGTCTGTCCGTGCTGCGGAAATCAGTGCCGTGGGTAAGAGCATTTTCCAGCACGACCCCAAAGGCAAGGTGGCAGAAGCCTACCAATCTCTGACGAAGACTAACTATTAAAAGTCAAGCCCTAAAATGAAAAAATCCGCCAACCATCCGCTGCCCATGACAAACATCATTCAAATGCTGGCCTTGGAGTAGCGAGGGTGACGGAGAGAACAGCAAAGCAAGCCCAGCCAACCCTCGCAAAAACAGAATAGCATTTGAATGCTTCGGTTTGTCAAGGGTTCGCTGCGCCAGCTAAGTTGTTCTTAGGTTTAACTCAGGCTCTGGAGAAAATCAAGTGACGGCAAGATATGCTTTACCGGACTTCTGCAAAGCGTAAATCAGTCGTACGAGTTTCTTTGTGGCATGAGATAGGGCAACATTGTAGTGCTTGCCTTCAGCTTGCTTTTTGGTAAGGTATTCAGTAAAAACAGGATTCCAGTAGCAGACGTATTTGGTTGCAGTGTAAAGAGCGTATCGAAGATAACGAGAGCCACGCTTTTCCATGTGTGCATAGCAGTTTGTGAGTTTTCCTGACTGGTATGTGGAGGGAGAACATCCAGCATAAGCCAAAACTTTGTCAGGAGAGTTAAAATTCGAAAAATCCCCTACCTCTGCAAGAATCATCGCAGCAGAATGAAATCCCATTCCGGGAATCGAAAGGATCGGCGGTTTCAATTCATCCATGATTTTCCGAATGGCATCTTCAATTTCATTGATTTCGGAGGTAAGTTCTTGAATGAGCTTAATGGTGTGCTTTAATTCCAAAGACTTAGCAGGCATAACAGAACCAATGGATGTTCTGGCTGCATCTCGGATATGAGTAGCTTTATCTTTTCGGTAATGGCCTCTGGATGTTTTCACGAGAATATTAGCTAATCTGGTCAGATGAGCTTCTGAAATCTGCTTTGCACCGGGATACTCACTGAGAAGTGCGTAGATTGAAGTGCCATGGATAGACGAAACAAGCTGTTCCAATTCCGGAAACAGGATTGTAACCAATCTGGACACCGACTGCTTTAGTTTAGCGCGTTCCTGAACTTTATCAAATCGGTATCTCGTGAGTGACTTTAGTTCTTCGTTGTGATATGCTGTATCTGTGTAGGACTTGAGGTCTACATCGGACAACAGCATAGTTGCAATCGTTTTTGCATCCACACGATCGGTTTTAGTTTTGCGAAGACTGAGGCTCTTTCGATACAGGTTGGTATGCAAGGGATTCATGACATAGACGGGCAGATCATTGTCAAGAAGAAACCCACGGATGTTGTAGCTATAATGTCCGGTAGCCTCAAGCCCTACTTTTATTTTGTCTGATTTTTGAGAACAGTCTTGGATTGTTTGTAGCAGACTTTTGAAACCATCCATGTTGTTGGGAATGGTAAAGCAATCGACAAGGGTCGTTCCTTCCGAATCGAGAATGCAACAGTCATGCTTATCTTTGGCAACATCAATTCCGACACAGACCATTTTATACCTCCGTTATATTATTCAATGCTGCTTAGGACCACAGACTTCTTTGCTCTTGTAACCTCGTTCTAAATAAACCGTCTGGCGGTATCTAACTGATTAACATTTCAACAAAGAAGCTGTGGTTGGAGCCTTCGTCAAACCGTCTTTGCGGTAGGAGGTGTTCACCAATCCACAGCATCCCATACAGTGTAGCATACCGCTGGAGAGCGGTCTATAAATACTACTCTTTTATAATACGAGGAGGTGCTGGCTGATGCCGAAAAACAGCTTAAACGTGTCGCTGAAAGGGGCAGATGACATTTTCTCCACGGAAGAATCCCGACAGGAACAACAACGGGAACAGGTTCAGCAGATTTCCATTGGAGAGCTGTTTCCTTTCAAGAATCATCCATTTAAGGTTTTGGATGATGAGTCCATGCAGCGCACGGTGGAAAGCGTGGAACAGTACGGTGTATTATCTCCGCTGATTGCCCGCCCACGCCCGGAAGGTGGCTACGAGATCATCTCCGGGCACCGCCGCCAGCACGCTGCACAGCTTGCGGGGCTGGATGCCCTGCCTGTTATCGTCCGTCAGATGGATGATGATGCCGCCGTTTTGCTCATGGTGGACAGCAATCTTCAACGTGAGAACATTCTGCCCAGTGAAAGGGCTTTCGCTTACAAAATGAAGCTGGAAGCAATAAAAAATCAAGGTGCTAGGTCAGATTTAACTTCTGGACAAATTGTCCAGAAGTCGAAGCTGTCCATTGAACGGGTTGCGGAAGATGCTGGCGAGGGATATAAAACCGTCCAGCGGTTCATCCGCCTGACCAACCTTATCCCCGAACTGCTGGACATGGTAGACGAAAAGAAAATTGCCTTCAATCCCGCTGTGGAATTGTCCTATCTGGACGAAAGCCAACAGCGGGATTTTTTAGAAGCTATGAACGACACCCAGAATGCGCCGTCCCTTTCCCAAGCGCAGCGGCTCAAAAGGCTGGCGCAGGAAGGGCACTTCTCGTATGATGTTGCCTTTGCGGTCATGGGAGAAGAGAAAAAGGACGAGCTGGACAAGGTGGTCATCAAAAACGACACCCTGCGGAAATATTTCCCGCGCAGCTACACCCCGAAACAGATGGAGGACACCATCATCAAGCTGCTGGAACAGTGGCAGCGCAAACAGCAGCGGCAGAACGAACGCTGACTTATACCGTAACGAAAGACCCGATGAGGTCTTTTTCTTTTGCAATCAAAAGGAGAAAAGCCTATGAAAAACAACGCTACCCGCACCATCCGCTCCGAAGAGATCACCATTGATGTGCGTATCTGCGCTGCGCTGGCGGCAAACCGGGGCGGTGAGGTCTACCTCGCAGCCATTGCCCCGGATATGGAACTGACCGTCATCACGCTGGACGAGGCTCCCGACATCCTGCCCTGCTTTGAGGAGGACGATGCCTGCCTGAATCTTCCCAACACCTCGCTGCTGCTCTGCTACAACCCGGCGCAGGTGCTGAAGATGGGCGGCAAGCACTACCTGACCGGCCCGGTGATTCTGGTCCGCACCAACATGGACGGCGAGGTCATCTCGCTGACCATTGATGAGGTCTACCTGTTCCAGAAGTATCTGGAAAGCCACAGCATCACCCTGATGGCTGACGAGCAGAAGCTGACCTGCATCTGCATCGACTGAGGTGTGCTATGCTGAACTTTTTTATCGGTATCGCGTTTTTTGAGGCTGGTGCCTTTTTCGGTTTCTTCGTGGCGGCTTTGATGCAGGCGGCACGGAGCGGCGAAATCGGGCTGAACGGAAAGGAGGATTCACATGGAAGAGAACACTCTGTCGGTGCTGAAAATTGCGCCGGGGCAGTATCCGCAGCAGGTCGAGATCGATAACGACCTGAAAGCATTGCAGCAGGCTGTCGGCGGTTCCATCGGCGCAAGCTATCCCTTTGCCGATGACCCGGTTGCCATCGTTTATAACGATGACGGCAAGCTCATGGGACTGCCCCTGAATCGTGCCCTGCGGGATGAGAACGGGCAGATGTATGATGCCGTTGCCGGGACTTTTCTGGTGGTGGGTCTGGGCGAGGAGGATTTTGCATCCCTGACCCCGGAACTGGCGCAGAAGTACGAGCAGCTTTTCCATCAGCCGGAAGCCTTTCTGAAGCTGGGCAACCGTTTGCTGGTGCTGCCGGTGCCTGATGAACCTCCCACAGAAAAGCCCCGCACCAAGCCCCCGGCAGAGCATGACCGCTAAAATCACCCTGCTGCACGGGAGGTGATGGCAGTGCAGGAAGAAATCGAACAGAAATCCTTCAACCTGATGATCTCCACCACAAAGCTGTCCGCCCGGACTGTCCTGCGGGCGGTAAAAGCGGCGCTTCGGCTGTACCAGTCCAAGGCATCCCAAGGCAAGCAGAGCGTCCGCACCCTTCTGCGGCAAAACCGGGGCGTGTCCAGCGTGGAGATCAGCAAGACCGGCATCCGTGGGCTGGAACGCTACGCCAAAAAGTACGGCATCGACTACGCTATCCGCAAGGACACCTCCGAGGTGCCGCCCCGGTATCTGGTCTTTTTCAAAGCCCCGGACGCAGAAGCCTTTCACTCAGCGTTTAAGGAGTATTCGGCATCCCTGCTGAACAAGGATAAACGCCCCTCGGTGCTGGCAAAACTGCATGAACTGGTGCAGGCGGCGGCAGAACTCCCCGGCAAAGTCCGGCACAAGGAACAGGAGCGTGGACTGTGACCACGAAAAAACTGACAAAGCTGCTGGCGCTGTATCTGCCCTATCTTCTGCTGGGACTGGTGGCAACCAACTTTGGTGAAGCATGGCGGCTTGCCGAGGGCAAAGAACTGGGCGATAAGATCATGTCCATGATGGGTACAATCTCGGTGGCATTTGCAAACCCTCTGCCCAGCCTGCATCCGCTTGATCTGCTGGTGGGCTTGTGCTGCGGCGCAGGGCTGCGGCTGGCGGTCTATCTGCGTGGCAAAAACGCAAAGAAGTACCGTCATGGCATGGAGTACGGCTCTGCCCGGTGGGGCACCCCCAAGGACATTGAGCCGTTCATGGCTCCCAAGTTTGCCGACAACATTATCCTGACCAAAACGGAACGGCTGATGATGTCCAACCGCCCACCGGACCCCAAAAACGCCCGGAACAAAAATGTGCTGGTGGTGGGCGGCTCCGGCAGCGGCAAGACGAGATTCTGGCTTAAACCCAACCTTTTACAATGTCACAGTTCCTATGTGGTCACTGACCCGAAAGGTAGTATCGTGGTCGAGTGCGGGAACGCCCTCCTGAAGAACGGCTACAAGCTGAAAATCCTGAACACCATAAACTTCAAAAAGTCGATGCACTACAATCCCTTCGCCTATGTCCACAGCGAAAAGGACATTCTGAAACTGGTCACGACCCTGATGACCAACACGAAGGGAGAAGGCAGCGGCGGCGATCCATTTTGGGAGAAAAGCGAACGTCTTTTGCTCACCGCCCTAATCGCTTATCTGCATTATGAAGCCCCGGTGGAGGAGCAGAATTTTGCGACGTTACTGGAAATGCTGAACACCATGCAGGTGCTGGAGGATGACGAGGAATACCAGAATCCGGTGGACTTGCTGTTTGAGGAACTGGCAAAAAAGAAGCCCAACAGCTTTGCCGGGCGGCAGTATAAACTTTACAAGTTGGCTGCCGGTGTTGTATGCTCTAAAAGACTTCTTAATCAAGCGGTTGGGAAGTCTCTTAGAACACACAACCTAAAACCGAAGAAAGGAGCGCAAGTTATGAGAAAAAATGAGAAAATCACAGCTCTGTACGAACGACTGAGCCGTGATGACTTTGGCAAAGATGATGACCAACAGCGTGAGAGCAATTCCATATCCAATCAAAAGGCAATGTTGGAGGAGTTCGCCGCACGGCAGGGCTTTACAAACATTGTCCATTTCACGGACGATGGCATTAGTGGTACTTGCTTTGACCGTCCCGGATTTTTAGCAATGATGAAAGAAGTGGAAGCCGGGAATGTGGAGTATTTGTGCATCAAGGACATGAGCCGCATGGGTCGTGACTATCTGAAAGTCGGTCAGATTATGGAAATCCTGCGTCAGCGTGGCGTTCGCCTTATCGCCATCAATGACGGCGTGGACAGTGCCAGAGGGGACGATGATTTTACCCCTTTCCGCAACATTATGAACGAATACTACGCCAGAGACACCAGCCGTAAAATCCGTTCCACTTTCCAGTCCAAAGGCAAGTCCGGCAAGCACCTCACAGGCACGGTCATTTACGGCTATCTTTGGAACGAAGCCAGAGACCAATGGTTGGTTGACCCCGAAGCCGCCGAGGTGGTCAAGCGCATCTTTGCCATGACGATTGACGGCTACGGTCCGTATCAGATCGCCAGCAAGCTGAAAGAAGAAAAAGTCCTCATTCCGTCCGCTTACCTTGCCCGGCACGGCGAGGGCGTGAACAAAAATAAGACCTTCAAAGATGTGTACGGCTGGGGTTCTTCCACCATCTGCAACATTCTTGAAAAGCGTGAATATCTGGGACACACCATCAACTTCAAGACCCGAAAGCACTTCAAGGACAAGAAAAGCCATTATGTCCCGGAGGACGAATGGACAATTTTCGAGAATACCCATGAAGCTATCATTGACCAGCAGACCTTTGACCTTGTGCAGAAAATCCGTGGGAATGTCAGACGCTACCCGGACGGCTGGGGCGAAGCAGCTCCCCTCACAGGCTTGCTTTATTGTGCCGATTGCGGCGGCAAGATGTATGTCCACCGTACCAACAACGGCAAGCGTATTTCTCAATATACCTGTTCCCAATACAGCAAAGTCCCAGTTGGAAAGCTCTGCACGACACAGCACCGTATCAATGAAGATGTGGTACTGTCCCTTGTTTCCGAAATGCTCAAAGCTATTGCCGAGTATGCGAAGCATGACAGAGCCGAGTTTGTCCGAGTGGTGCAGGAAGCGCAGTCCAGCCAGCAGACGGCAGAGGTCAAGAAACAGCGGACACGCCTTGCCACCGCAAAGCAGAGAGTTTCCGAGCTGGAAGTCCTGCTCTGCAAAATCTATGAGGACAACATTTTAGGAAAGCTGTCTGACAGCAGATATGCCACTCTGGACGCTCAATATGAAAAGGAGCAGACCGAGCTTACCGCTGAAATCTCTGTTCTGGAAAAGGCTATCAAGAGCTACGAGAAGCACGAAAAGGACGCTGACCGTTTTATCGCTCTGATTGACAAGTATGAGAACTTCGACAAGCTGACGATTGCCATGCTCAATGAGTTTATTGAGAAAATCCTTGTGCATGAGCGTGACCGCAAGGGCAGTATTCAGACCACACAGGAGGTCGAGATTTACTTCAATTTCGTGGGTCGTTTCGTTCCCCCTGCGTTTGGCGAAGTGGAGCTTACCCCGGAGGAATTAGAGGAAATCCGCAAGCGTGAGGAACGCAAGGACAGGCTCCACCAGAACTACTTGAAGCGGAAAGCCAATGGTAAACAGAAAGAGTATGAGGAGCGCACGAAAGCCAAGAAAAAAGCGGAGATTGAAGCCAGAAAACAGGCAATCCGCACCGAGGATATTGCCAGAGGGGTATTTATCCCGGTGAGCAGTTTGCCGCAGCTGGGACCGAGAAAGGGAGCGTGATTTTATGAAAGAGTTGAAACCGAGAATCCATGAGAACGGTATGGACTATGTGTTGGTGGGCGACTACTATGTGCCGGACTTGAAGCTGCCGGAGGAACGCCGACCTATTGGGCATTGGGGACGCTTGCACCAGTCCTATCTGAAATTGCACCGTCCCATGCTTTACAACGAGCTAATTTTGTCCGGCAGGCTCCACACCGTCGTTGCCGATCTGAACGAGCAGGCGGCAGACAGGCTGGACTTGATTATCCGGCAGATGATGAAAGCCGAGGGCGTGACCGAAGCCATGAAAGCGGAAAATCAGATGTTATGGGTGCAGTCAATGAACTCCATCCGCTGCCGGGCAGAGGAAATCATCAAGACGGAACTAATCTACTGTTGAGAGAGGTAAAGCTATGATTTTGGAAGCCATGTATAATGGGGAGTTTTATCCCTGCGAGACAGTTGTACCTACATCACCGGAATACCGAAAGGCAGTCATAGCCTGTGAAAAGCTCATGGAGCAGTTGTCCCAGCGGCTCAGCAAAGAGGACTATGAGCTGGTGCAGGAACTCCGGGCGCAGACAGCAATCGCCCAATGTGAAGAAAGTGAAAGTCACTTCAAGTATGGCTTTTCCGCTGGGCTGATGTTCAGCAGGAAGCCCATGAACAAGTGCAGCAGAAGAAAGAAAAATAGATGAAGAAAGCCGCCTGAGCAGAAAGAAACTGTTCGGGCGGTTTCAGCATTCGCCAGTAGATTTATTCACACTCTTGTGATAAAATTTACTACAATAAAGAGCGTGATAGCACTAATTTTATGGGGGGATGCTTAATGAATAGAATTTTGAAAAAATTTTTACAGCGGGGTGTCGATTTAAGTCCTGTGGGAGTTGAACTCCGTGAGGATAATACAAATTATTTTTGTACCCCAAAAGGGGCATCGGTTTTTGGATGGGCAGGGATAGATGGTATCCACTTCTGTTTCATTCGTGGATTTGGAGAGATGGTTTTCTCTGTCAGCCCCATGAATACTTCTCCTGATTATGTTCATCCAGTAGCTGAAAATTTTACCGACTTTCTGCGGCTTATACTGGCTTGTGGTGATGTGGCGGCAGTGGAACAAGCGTGGATGTGGAACGAAGCACAGTTTGAAGCCTTTCTCAATGAAAACCCTACAACCCAGGAACAACAGCAAACTTTATCGGAAATTTCAGAGAAGATGAATTTGTTGCCTATGGAACAACCGTGGACATATATCAAAAACCTGCAATCTTCCTTTGATTACAGTCAGATTAAATACACAGAAGATTATTACGATAATGATATGACTTCAGAGGCAGAATTGGTTGCCCCTGAATGGAAGGTCTACTTTGATGGAGATTTCTGGGGACATCGAGGTAAAGACCGTGCCGGAAAAGAGATCAAGCTGGATAAACAATTCGATTGGGCTGGATATCATTGGGTAATTCCGGCAGCTTATTCATGTAGCAAAGGACTTGTCGTTGATTTTTGTATGCGAGTTGATTCAGAAAGCATCCGTGACTTCATGAAAAAATGGAATCTGGACTGGGAAAATGACTCATGTGAAAATTTTACCCGTGAGCAACAGATGCAGATGGAATGGGAAAACCCACTTTGTTTTAACTTCAAACCTTGCTTGAAGTTAAACGAGAAAATATTACAGACAACCCATGGCTGCGCTGTGAGCTTTAATCCTTGTCTGCCAGATGGCGTTATCAATGAGTTGGAAGCAAAATGGGCAATCGACCATTATGGGCTGGATAGTACTTATGGCTGGGTCATATGCAGAGACGTATTTCCTTGGGGAACCAAGCATCACCCTGAAATCAATAAACTTTTTCTTACAATGGAGCAGCAACCAGGACAAGTTCCAGGCTCACATTTCAAAGTTCACGCACCCGGAGATTCATTTATGTTTTCCCATCCTGTTAGCGGAATAACCCATACACTGACCGTGCAGGAAATAGAACAGCAGACAGTTCCTCAAAATAGTTTTGGTTCTGATCGCTGGATTTATCCGACACATTATATTGCCATGAGTTATACACTTACCCCTGAACCGATGGAGAACATTTCGGTTTTTGACTGTGATGAAGGCGATAGACCGATAGAAGTTACACCAGACGATCATTCGTTCCGTCCAGTTGGCAGTAGTTCCTGTTTTGTTGTTGGTGTTATTGGTGGTGCAGATGGTCCGACAGCAGTTATATATGGAACAAATTCACAAGAAAAACTTCATGCTGCTTGTTCTGCTCTGCACTTTGAACCGGTTGGTGATGATGTCGAGTGGCGTATCGTGTTCAATGTTACGCAGTTTGACAAAGAAACATTCCCAATTATCTAAAAATACCCTTAGAACTCTAAGGGCGCACTTCTATACTCTCCTATCGGGAGTATCGTGCGTCCTGCGGAGCTTCATTCTCCGTCAGCAGAAGAAAACTGCTTGACCGAGAATGTTGCGTCACTTCGTTCCGTCAAGGTGGCTACACCCCCTTGCGCCGCTAAAGCGGCTATCCCTTGTGGACTTGCCGTCCGCAAACAGCATAAAATGCTGTTCGCCGCCAGCAAGTTTGAAAAACTGAATACCGAAAAACTGACCGTTGACTGGTCGCACTATGCGAAAAGTTGACGGTCTTTTTTTATCCCAAAAATCAAAAAAGGAGGTCAATCACAATGACAAAACCGAAAACCCTTGAACGGCTCCGAGCCGAAAAGGAACGAGCCGAGACGCAGCTTGCACAGGAGAAGCACAAGCTCAACCGTCTTGAGAACAGAAAGAAATATCTGGAGAAAGGCGAAAGGCAGAAACGCACCCATCGTCTTTGCAATCTGGGCGGCACGATTGAGAGCCTTGCCCCGGAGGTCAAAGATCTCACACGCACCGAAATGACAGAGCTGATGGAGTACATCTTTTCTCTGTCCGAAGTCCAGCGAGCCGTCCGTCACATGGCGATTACTCACACCAACCAAGCGAACAGAGAAAAGGAGTTGAAAGCCGATGGCACTATTTCATCTGAGCGTCACGCAGACTAAGCGAAGCGCAGGACAGTCCGCTATTGCTTCTGCCACCTACCGTGCCGGGGAGCGATTGTATAGCGAGTATTACGGCGAATACAGCGACTACACCCGCAAGGGCGGCGTGATCTGCTCTGACATTCTCTTGCCGTCCCATGCACCGCCAGAATACGCAGACCGCCAGACCCTATGGAACGCCGTGGAAAAAGCCGAGCGTGGAAAGAACGCCCAGCTTGCATACAGCTTTGACATTGCCTTGCAGAATGAATTTTCCCTTGAGGAAAACATCGCTCTTGCAAGGCGATTTTTATTGGAGAACTTTGTGAGCCGTGGCATGGTGGTTGACTTCGCCGTACACCAGCCAGACCGGGAGGACGGCGGCATACCAAACCCACACTTCCATGTGCTTTGTCCCATCCGCCCCATCGAGCAGGACGGTAAATGGGGGCTAAAGCAACGACGAGTGTACGAGCTGGACGAGGACGGAAATCGTATCAGAGACCAGAACGGCGAGTATGTTTTCAATGCCGTTCCCACTACCGACTGGGGCAGTCCCGAAACGCTGGAACATTGGCGGCAGACATGGGCGGAACTATGCAACGCCAAGTTTGCGGAGAAAGGGCTTGATGTTCGTATCGACCACCGAAGCTATGAGCGTCAGGGCGTGGAGCTTCTTCCCACCGTCCATGAGGGCGCAACCGTCCGGGCAATGGAGAAGAAAGGCATACGCACCGAGAAAGGCGAGTTCAACCGCTGGATCAGAGCAACCAATGCCGTTATCCGGGACATCAAGAAGAAAATCGCTCTCCTGTTTGATTGGATTGCCGAAGCAAAAGCGGAGCTTGCCAAGCCGCAGGCACCCAACCTTGTTTCTCTGCTGAACGCCTACTACACCCAGCGCAAAGCCGGGGCTTATTCCCAGAAAGGCAAAATCAGCAACCTAAAGGAGATGAACGAGACTTTCAATTATCTCCGGGCAAACGGCATTTACAACCTTGAAGATTTGGAAAGCCGTGTCAATGAACACAGCTCCACCACAGAGAGCTTGAAGAAAACGCTGGACGGGCAGACCGCACGAATGAAAGAAATCAAGCAGCTCTATGACAGCTCCGCTGCTTTCCAGAACTTGAAGCCTGTCTATGACGGCTTGCAGAAAATCAAGTTTGAGAAGCCCAGAGCCAAGTACAAGGCAGAGCATGAAGCGGAACTGATACAGTTCTACGCCGCCAGACGAAAGCTGACCGGGGAGTTCCCAGACGGCAAGGTGGATATGAAAAAGCTGTCCGACGAGTATGACGAGCTGGAACAGGCGCACGAAACCACCTATGGCGAGTTTAAGGCTGTCAGAGACGATTTACACCGCCTTTGGAAGGTCAAGTCATGTGTAGATACTGCCGCCCGATTTAACGAGCGCACAGAGGAACAAAAGCTCCAAAATCGACCCCAAACACGACAGAAAAAGGAGGAACTATCCCGATGAATTACACCCAAGCACAGATTGACCGGGCAAACGCCGTCAGTCTGGAAGATTTTCTCCGCACACAGGGAGAGACACTTATCAAAAGCGGACGGGAATACCGTTGGAAAGAACATGACAGCCTGACCGTCCGGGGAAACAAGTGGTTTCGCCACAGCCAGAGCAAGGGCGGCTATCCCATTGATTTTGTCATGGAGTTTTACGGCAAGTCCTTTCCCGAAGCAGTCCAGCTCTTAACCGGCGAAAGCGCTGAGGGACAGAGCGAAGCCACCACAGCACCGCCCACAGCGTTTCACTTGCCCTTGCACAACAGAACAGCCGACAGAGCAATTCAATATCTTTGCGAAAGCCGAGGTCTCAACAAAACGCTTGTTGAGGCTTTTCTTCTTTCCGGGGATATTTACGAGGACGCAAAGCGGCACAATGTTGTGTTTGTCGGCAGAGACCGAAGCGGTACGCCGAGATACGCCCATGTGCGAGGAACGGCAGACCCATTCAGACAGGACATTGCCGGGTCTGACAAGTCCTATCCGTTCCACTATGAGGGAAACGGCAACCAGCTCTTTGTCTTTGAAGCGCCGATTGACCTTTTGTCCTTTATCTGCCTTTATCCGCAGGACTGGCAGACAAGGAGCTACCTTGCCCTGGGAGGCGTTTCAGGCAAAGCCCTTGACCGTTTCCTTTCTGAACGCAAGGACACCCGAAAAGTGTTCCTCTGCCTTGACAGCGACACCGCAGGAAGTGAAGCCTGCACCCGGCTGGCACAGGACATTCCCGGCGAGATCGCCGTCATTCGCCTTGTCCCGGCAAGGAAAGACTGGAACGATGTTCTCCGTCAGCAAGGGGACATTCCCAGCCGCAAATTCATAGCCGAGACAATCACGCTGCGAGAGCTGCCCACCGCCCAGCCTGTCCCAATGCTCCGTATGGCAGATGTGGAGCTTACGAGCGTGGATTGGTTATGGTTTCCGTATATTCCCTTTGGAAAACTGACCATCATACAGGGCAACCCCGGCGAGGGCAAGACCTACTTTGCCATGCGTCTTGCGGCGGCTTGCACCAACCGAAAGCCTTTGCCCGGTATGGAGACAATTGAGCCTTTCAATATCATCTACCAGACCGCAGAGGACGGTCTGGGCGATACCGTCAAGCCCCGGCTGATGGAAGCGGAAGCAGACCTTGAAAGAGTGCTTGTCATTGACGATAGGGACTCACCGCTGACCCTTGCCGATGAGCGCATAGCAAGGGCAATCCGTGAGAACAACGCAAGGCTTGTTATCATTGACCCGGTACAGGCGTTTCTGGGCGCAGATGTGGACATGAACCGGGCAAATGAAGTCCGTCCCATCTTCCGCAGTCTGGGAGACATTGCACAGGCTACTGGGTGCGCTATCGTGCTGATTGGACACCTGAACAAAGCCGCAGGAACGCAAAGCACCTACCGGGGATTGGGGTCTATCGACATTACGGCGGCAGTCCGCAGTCTGCTGTTTATTGGCAAGCTGAAGGACAGTCCGACAACGAGGGTGCTTATCCATGAGAAAAGCTCCCTTGCGCCGCCCGGACAGTCCCTTGCCTTTTCTCTGGGAGATGAGAAAGGTTTTGAGTGGATAGGGGCTTATGACATTACCGCT
Source organism: Faecalibacterium sp. I4-1-79 (assembly GCF_023347235.1). Taxonomy (GTDB): domain Bacteria; phylum Bacillota; class Clostridia; order Oscillospirales; family Ruminococcaceae; genus Faecalibacterium; species Faecalibacterium tardum. The sequence goes on from NZ_CP094467.1 coordinate 2,049,895, forward strand.
GACGAGCTTCTTGCCGGGACAGACACCACCAAGACCGAGAGCAAGACCGCACAGGCGCAAATGCTCATTCTGGAACTGCTTGCGGACGGAAAGCGTATGCCGAGCGCAGAGTTGGAAAAGGCAGTCAATGAGCGTGGGATTTCTTCACGCACCATGAGAACGGCAAAGAGCCGTATCGGGGACAGACTTGTGACCGAGAAAGACGGCACAGCATGGGTCTGCTATCTCCGAGACTGACAACGGGAACACGGCAAGCGTGGCAAAGGTTTTATAGATACCTTAATGTTGCCGCCTTGCCTTGTTCCCTCATACCGACACCGCCCGATGATGAACAGTCACCGGGCATTTTTCATTTACAGGAGGATTTTGAATGAACAATACCGCAACCCACAGCACCACCACCAACACCCCTTGCCCGACTGTCAGAAAGCAGATCGGCAAGACCACCTATATCGTCCGTGTGCATTTCAGCCAGACCGCAAAAGAGACGATGGAGGACAAAATCAAGCGTCTGCTCCGTGAGGAAGTCCGCAAAATGTGACTGCTTTTTGAATTTGATGAAAAAGTCCTTGACTTTTCGTCTCTGGAAAGACCGCAAAATCCATCCTGATTTCCTGCGGCGCCCGGCTTGCACCCTTCGACATCCAAGAGCTGCGTGACCTCACCATGTACGATGAGCTGGCGTTGGATACGCTGGGCGATAAGAAAACGGCACTGTTCCTCATCATGTCGGACACGGATTCCACCTTCAACTTCCTGATCTCGATGGTCTACACCCAGCTTTTCAATCTGCTGTGTGATAAAGCAGATGATGTGTACGGCGGCAAGCTGCCCGTTCATGTGCGCTGCCTGATCGACGAGTGCGCCAATATCGGACAGATCCCCAATATGGAAAAGCTGGTGGCTACCATCCGCAGCCGTGAGATCTCCGCCTGCCTTGTTTTGCAGGCGAGAAGCCAGTTGAAAGCCATCTACAAGGACAATGCGGACACCATCGTGGGCAACATGGACAGCCAGATTTTCCTCGGCGGCAGTGAGCCGACCACCCTGAAAGACTTGTCCGAGATGCTGGGCAAGGAGACCATCGACGCCTTCAACACCTCGGACACCCGTGGCAACAGCCCCAGCTATGGCACTACGTTCCAAAAGATGGGGCACGAATTATTGAGCCGGGACGAGCTGGCGGTGCTGGACGGCGGCAAGTGTATTTTGCAGCTGCGAGGTGTGCGCCCCTTTCTTTCGGACAAGTACGACCTGACCCAGCACCCCAACTACAAGCTGACCTCCGACTACGACCCCAAAAATACGTTTGATATTGAAAAATATCTGAACCGAAAAGAAAAAATCCACCCCGGTGATAAGTTCATCGTGGTGGACGCTGATTCGCTCCCGTCTGCCTGACCCGGTAGGCGGTTTTATTTTTGACCGGAGAGGTACACCAGCAAGCCCACTCCCGCCGCAGTTCGCGGCTTCAATATACCGCTTCAGGTGTGTACGGACGGTCTACAATTTTTTCAAAATAAAGGAGAAACGATTATGGAATTCTTTAACTCTGCTATCGAAGTCCTCCAGACCCTCGTTGTTGCCCTCGGTGCCGGTCTCGGCGTGTGGGGTGCCATCAACCTGCTGGAAGGTTACGGTAACGACAACCCCGGCTCCAAGTCTCAGGGCATGAAGCAGCTCATGGCTGGCGGCGGTGTCGCTCTGGTGGGCATCACTCTCATTCCTCTGCTGTCTGGTCTGTTCGGCTAAGAGCCGCAGGCGGGGGTTCCCGCCTGTACATACGCAATCGCTCCATCTCTGCTGTGGATAACAGTCCTTTATCATAAGGAGCGCATTGCGGTACGAATCTCCACCCATCAACGAAAGGCGGTGCTATATGCAGTTTTTGACCCACATTATTTTTCTTCTGAACCTTCTCAAGACCCTCATCAACCACTTCAGCTAAGGACGGTGACTGCTGAATGGAAACCGTTCTCAAAGCCATTGCCGACTGGATCAAAGGCATCCTGACGGCAGGCATTATGTCAAACCTTTCCGGCTTGTTCGATGATGTGAACACGCAGGTGGGCAACATCGCACAGCAGGTGGGCACCAAGCCATCGGCCTTTGAACCGCGCGTTTTTGCGATGATCGAAGCCCTTTCCCGGAACGTGGTGCTGCCCATTGCAGGCATCATCCTGACCTTCATCGCCTGCTACGAATTGATTGAGATGATCACCCAGCACAACAACATGGCACAGTTTGAGCCTGCGCTCATCATGCGCTGGATTTTTAAGACCGCTGTTTCGGTCTGGCTCATCAGCAATACTTTTGATATTGTGATGGCAGTCTTTGACCTTACGCAGAAAGTTGTGTCTGATTCCAGCGGTATCATTGCCGGAAACACCCGTGTCAACGACATTGGCCTGTCCATGCTGCAATCCAGCCTGATGCAGATGGATGTCGGCCCATTATTCGGGCTGTTTTTGCAGTCCTTCTTCATCGGCATCACCATGCGGATATTGAGCATCATCATTTTTGTCATCGTCTACGGGCGTATGATCGAGATCTACTGCATGGTAAGCCTTGCACCCATCCCCATGGCGACTTTCGGCAACCATGAGCAATCGCACATGGGGCAGAACTACCTGAAATGCCTGTTTGCGCTGGGCTTTCAGGGCTTTCTCATCCTCATCTGCGTGGCGATTTATGCGGTGCTGATACAGTCGGTGGCGATTTCCGGGGATGCCATCAACTCCATTTGGAGCATTGTGGGCTACACCGTTCTGCTCTGTTTCAGCCTGTTCAAGACCAGCTCCGTGACAAAATCCGTTCTCGGAGCGCATTAAAGGAGGTGTTCACTTGGCTGCGTATATTTCCGTTCCCCGTGACCTGACGAAAGTGAAGTCAAAGGTCGCATTCAACCTGACCAAGCGGCAGCTTGTCTGCTTTGGCACAGCGGCTCTCATTGGAGTGCCGCTGTTTTTTGTTCTCCGGGACTCTGGCGGCAACACTGCTGCCACCCTCGGCATGATGGCGGTGATGCTGCCGGCGTTCTTCCTTGGGATGTACGAAAAGAACGGCCAGCCCATGGAAAAGCTGCTGTCGTACTATGTGCAGTCACGGTTTCTCCGCCCGAAAATTCGCCCCTACAAGACCAACAATTACTATGCGATTTTGATGAAGGGAGGCGTGACCAATGATCCCGTTTTGGAAAAAGGCCGGCAAGCACAGTAAGCCGCAGTCTGTGCAGAAGCGCAGGCAGAAAGCAAAGCCTGCTGTTCCCCGCACGGCACAGGAGAGCATCCCGTTTCAGCGGATGTTTGAGGATGGCACCTGCCGGGTGAAGCCCAACTACTACACCCGCACCATCCAGTATCAGGACATCAATTATCAGCTTGCCCAGCAGGAGGACAAGACTGCCATTTTCGAGGAATGGTGTTCCTTCCTCAACTTTTTCGACAGCTCTATCAAATTTGAGCTGTCCTTTGTGAACATGGCAACCGACAGCACCGAGTTTGAAAAATCCATCCGCATCCCGTTCCAGAAGGACGGTTTTGACGATGTGCGTGCCGAGTACAGCCAAATGCTGCGCCAGCAGCTTGCCAAGGGCAATAATGGTCTGACCAAGACCAAGTTCATCACCTTTGGCGTGGGGGGCGAAAGCATGGCGCAGGTCAAGCCCCGGCTCGACCACATCCAGAACGACCTGCTGAATAACTTCCACCGACTGGGGGTGCAGGCAAAGCCCCTGAACGGTGCCCAGCGGCTGAAGCTCATGCACGATATGTTCAACATGGACGGTGCCAGCAAGTTTCACTTTGACTGGAAAGACCTCGTGAAAAGCGGACTTTCCGTGAAGGATGCCATTGCGCCCACCGCCTTTGCGTTCAAAAACAGCCGCACCTTCCAGATGGGCGGTATCTTCTGCGCCGCCAGCTTTCTGAGCATCACGGCATCCGACATCAGCGACCAGCTTTTGAAGGACTTTCTGGACATGGATTCCAGCCAGATCGTCACCATGCACATCCAGTCCGTTGACCAGAACCGTGCCATCAAGACGGTGAAGCGCACCATCACGGAACTGGACAGAAGTAAGATCGAGGAACAGAAAAAAGCCATCCGTGCCGGGTATGATATTGACATTATTCCGTCGGATCTGGCAACTTACGGACGGGATGCGAAAGCCCTGCTCAAAGAGTTGCAAAGCCAGAACGAGCGGATGTTCCTTGTCACTTTTCTGGTGCTGAACACCGGGCGCACGGAGCAGGAGCTGGAAAACAACGTCTTTCAGGCCAGCTCCATCGCCCAGAAGCACAACTGCAATCTGTGCCGGCTGGATTTTCAGCAGGAACAGGGCTTGATGAGCAGCCTGCCGCTGGCGGATTGCCAGATCGAAATTCAGCGGGGACTGACCACCAGCAGCACGGCGATTTTTGTACCCTTTACCACGCAGGAGCTGTTCGACAACGGCAAGGAAAGCCTGTATTATGGCTTGAACGCCCTGTCCAACAATCTTATCATGGTGGACCGGAAGAAGCTGAAAAACCCCAACGGTCTGATTCTCGGCACCCCCGGTTCCGGCAAAAGTTTCTCGGCAAAGCGTGAGATCACCAACGCTTTTTTGGTGACGGACGATGATATTATTATCAATGACCCCGAAGGCGAGGTGCGACACGAAGTCGCGTAATGTATTGTGTATAAACACTGCTCTATCCATTTGGAGTAACCCTACTGTGACCTGCACTGGTCAAAAGCCGGCGTTGGGAAGCTCACAGGACAATATGGGAAATCTGCCAGCCTAAAGCGGATGTACTGTTAGGGTAAAGAATGCTATGTCGAACGTAATGTGAATCATCGTAAGGATCGTTACAGGGAATAGGTGAAATAAGGCTGATACACCTACACCAAAAGGTGTTGGAGGTGGCCGAGGGGCCTTTCGCTACCCCGAAGCAAATGGACACAAATCCTCCCGGTTCAAAGATGGCGGCTAAGGCATTCGAGAATTATGCATTACGTGGAACGTGGAAAACCCTATGCGTTCCTTGAACAAAGGTATCGACCTCGCAAGAGGAAGAAATGGCGCAGAGGGTATGAGATGGAATAAAAAGCGAAAGGTTCACTGTAACGGTGAGCATAGGGGTTCAAAATTTGCCCTGACCTGAAAGGGTGCTGACTTATTCCGGGTATTTCATGGCAAGATTGGAGGTATTCCTGTGAACGATAAGTATTCAACGACGGAAGGTAAAACTTCTGAGAAGCTGTCGGACGAAGCTATGTTGAGTGCCCAATGGAAAAACATTGACTGGCATAAGGCAGAGCGGGAAGTCAACAGGCTACAAATCAGGATTGTCAAGGCAACTCAGCAAAAAGACTACAACGCAGTAAAACGACTTCAGTATCTTCTGACACATTCCTTTTACGCCAAAGCACTGGCTGTCAAGCGTGTCGTAACCAACGACGGGCGCAGAACTCCCGGTGTGGATGGTGTTCTCTGGAACACTCCGGCGAAGAAAATGGCAGCGGCTCTATCGCTGACAGATAAAAGGTATCGTGCACGTCCTCTCCGTAGAGTGTATATCGAAAAGAAGGACAAGAAGAAAAAACGTCCGTTGGGGATTCCCACGATGTATGACCGCGCAATGCAGGCTCTTTATGCTTTGGCACTGGAGCCGGTGGCGGAAACAACAGCAGATGGGAAATCCTTTGGTTTCCGAAAAGGAAGATGCGCACAGGATGCCTGCGAATATCTGTTCAATGCACTGTCGCGCAAGCACATTTCTCCGAAGTGGGTTTTGGAGGGTGACATCAAAGGTTGCTTCGACCATATCAGCCATGATTGGCTTTTGGCGAACATCCCCATGGACAAGAACATTTTGAAGCAGTTCTTAAAGGCAGGATTTATCTATCAGCGCGAACTCTTTCCTACCGAGGAAGGAACTCCGCAAGGTGGTATTATCTCCCCCATTCTGGCGAACATGACGCTGGATGGTATCGAGAAGAAGCTGGTCGAACGCTTTCACACGAACGCGCTCGGTAAGGTCGATTCAAGATTTAAGAATGCCCACAAAGTAAACTTCGTCCGCTATGCAGACGATTTTGTGGTCACAGCGGCAACACCTGAACTGGCTCTTGAAGCAAAGGAGCTGATTCGAGAGTTTCTCGCTGAACGCGGATTGGAACTTTCTGATGAAAAGACCGTTGTCACCAACATTGACGATGGTTTCGACTTCCTCGGCTGGAACTTCAGAAAGTATAACGAAAAGCTGATTATCAAGCCTTCCCAAAAGGCGGTTAAGGCTATCGTTTCCAATATCTCTGACACGATTCTCCGCAGAGGAAAAGCGTGGCAGCAAGATGTTCTGATTATGAAGTTGAATGAACAAATTCGAGGTTGGACTAATTACCACCAGTCCGTATGCGCAAGTGATGCGTTCGCGCATCTGGACTATGTCCTGTACGAACTGCTGTGGCGATGGGCTAAAAGACGGCACCCAAAGAAGAACAAGTGGTGGATTTCCACGAGATACTGGCATCGTGTCGGTAATCGGAACTGGGTGTTCTCTACGGAAAACAAGGAGCTGATACGGGTGGACAGCACAGCCATTGTGCGACATACCAAGATAAAAGCTACTGCAAATCCGTTCCTCGATGAGGCGTATTTCCAAAAAAGGAAATTCGATAAAGGAATGCACCGGCTGACTGGAAAATTCAAGATGATTTGGAAAAACCAGAACGGACTGTGCTACCACTGCGAAATGCCGATGGATGTAACGGAAGAAAGAGAAATCTTCTACCTTGCACCAAAGGCAAAGGCTGGCATGGAAGATGTTCGCAATATGCGCTACGTTCATTGCACCTGTCAGCGTATTTATGCTGAGAACCGCTTGAAGAAGTGATGAAATGCTTGAGCCGTATGACGGGAAACTGTCATGTACGGTTCTTAGGCGGGAAGGCGGTGGTAACACCGCTGACCCAGCCGATTATTCACCTCTGGTGAACCGGCTGAAAGGTCAGGTCATCAAAATCAGCCCCAATAGCACCCAGTTCATCAACCCCATGGACATCAACGCCAACTACTCCGAGGAAGATAATCCGCTTTCCCTGAAAGCCGACTTTATCCTTTCCCTCTGCGAGCTGGTGGTGGGCGGCAAGGAGGGTCTGCTGCCGGTGGAGAAAACCGTCATTGACCGCTGTGTGCATCTCATTTATCGCAAATATTTTGCGGACCCCTGCCCGGAGAATATGCCGGTTTTGGAGGACTTGTACAATGCCCTGCTCCAACAGGACGAAAAAGAAGCCCATCATGTTGCCACGGCGTTGGAAATCTACGTCAAGGGCAGTCTGAACCTGTTCAACCACCGCACCAACGTGAATGTTAATAACCGCATCGTCTGCTACGACATCAAGGAACTGGGCAAGCAGATGAAGAAGCTGGGAATGCTCATTGTGCAGGATCAGGTGTGGGGGCGTGTCACAGCCAACCGCAGCAGCGGAAAGTCCACCCGGTATTATATGGATGAGATGCACCTTTTGCTGAAAGAGGAGCAGACCGCCGCTTATTCCGTGGAGATCTGGAAGCGTTTCCGCAAGTGGGGCGGCATCCCGACTGGTTTAACGCAGAACGTGAAGGACCTTCTTTCTTCTCGTGAGGTCGAGAATATTTTTGAAAATTCCGACATGATCATTATGCTGAATCAGGCGGCAGGAGACCGGCAGATCCTCGCAAAGCAGCTCAACATCTCACCCCATCAGCTTTCCTATGTGACCCACTCCGGCGAGGGCGAAGGGCTGCTGTTCTTCGGCAATGTCATTCTGCCTTTCGTTGACCGTTTCCCGACTGATCTGGAACTCTACCGCATCATGACCACCAAGTTGGGTGAAGTTTCGGAGGGCGCACAGAAATGAGTGAACCGAAGCTGAACATCAAAGAGGAATCGTCCGCCAAAAAGACCCGTTCACCCCCGAAAAAAGCCAAGGTGGAGCAGACGCTGCCCAAAAAGAAGAAACTGAAAACCGACGCAGATAAAGCTGCGGAAAAGACGCAGCATCTGCGGTTTGGCAAGGCGGAACTGACCCCGGACGAACTGAGCCGGTTGAGCAAGGCGCAGAAGCGGGAGATGTACGCCGCCCATGCCGCCCGGTCTGCGGTGCATCGGGAGGTTGACCAGTACAAGGACGACAATGTGGGCACGCAGGCTCTGAGCGAGGGCGAAACGGCGGCAGGAAATGTCCGGGATATTTCCAAGAGCCGCTATGCCCGGAAGCTCAAAAAGAGAGCTAAAATGCAGGGCAAGAAAGGTGCCCGAACCGCAAAATCTTCCGTGCAGAATCCGACTTTTCCACAAGATGCAGGCGCATCCGGCACCAGCGAGGACGGTTCCAACTGGCTTTCCCGGTGGCGGCAGAAACAGGACATCCGGCAGAGCTACTATGCCGCCGCCCGTTCGGGCACGGCGGCGCAGACCGCCGGCGGAAAAGCGGCATCCAACGGTGCATCTGCTGCCCGGTCCAGCGTGGAACAAGCCGTAGAGAAGGGCAAAACTGCCGTCAGCACCGCCGTAAAGGGGCTGATGAATGCCGCTAAAGGCAACGCACACGTTCTGGTGATCGTGGGCGTTTTTCTTTTGCTCATTCTTATGGTGATGTCGGGCTTTTCCTCCTGTGGAATCCTCTTTTCCGGCGGCACGCAGGTATCCGGGCAGACCATGTATTCTGCCGAGAATCGGGACATCCGGGGCGCAGAGCAGGACTACAAGAAGCTGGAAAAGGAACTGGATAAAAAGATCAAGCGCACCCCCACCGACCACCCCGGTTACAACGAGTATCAGTACCACCTTGACCCCATCGAGCACGACCCGTGGCAGCTCACTTCGTTCCTGACCACCCTGTATGACGATTACACCCGGTCGGAGGTGCAGGGCAAGCTGAAGGAGATCTTCAAAAAGCAGTACAAGCTCACCACATGGGTAGAGGTGCAGACCCGGTATATGACTGTGTGGGTCATGACTCCCGCAGGAATCCCAATTCCTACGCAGGTGCCCTATGAGTATCGAATCTTCCACACCAAGCTGGTGAATCGTGGCTTGGAGGTGGTCATCCGGGAGGAGCTGAACAACGACCAGTGGAAACGGTACGAGATCTTTCAGGACACCTTGGGTGGCAGACCCTATCTTTTTAATGGCGGTCTGCCGCCCGGTGGCTCGGACGGTTCCGGCACACCGGGCATCGACTATACCGTTCCGGCAGAAGCCCTGACGGACAGCGAGTTCGCCGCCATCTACAAGGAAGCCCAAAAGTATGTGGGCACACCCTACGTCTGGGGCGGCTCTACCCCGGAAACCGGGTTTGATTGTTCCGGCTACGTCTGCTGGGTTTATAACCAGAACGGCTATGATGTAGGGCGCACCACAGCCAACGGTCTTTGGCAGAAAAGCCAACACATTTCCGAAGCCGAAGCAAAGCCCGGTGACCTTGTTTTCTTCGAGGGAACGTATGATACACCGGGGAAAAGTCATGTGGGCATCTACCTCGGCAACGGTATGATGGTCAGTGCCGGAGACCCCATCAAGTACGCAAACATTCACTCGTCCTACTGGGAGAAGCATCTCGCTGGGTTCGGACGGCTTTCAAAATGATTGGAGGAGTTTTATGAGCGAAAAATCGGATAAGCTGCGGGCGATGCTGGAAAAAGAGAAGGAGCGCCGCATCAAGCTGAACAACCGCATCGAGATTCTGGAGCGGCGCATTCAGGAGGAAGATTCCGCCGAGGTCAACGAGATGGTGCGGACTGCAAAGGTCACGCCGGAACAGCTTGCTGCCCTGCTGCGGCAGTCGGCCACCACTACCCCGAACCCGGCTGCGCTGTCTGCTGTGGGTGCAACTTTTGAGAAGGAGGTCGATGTAGATGAAGATTAAGAAACTGGGTGCGCTGTTGGTATCGGCGGCACTGTGCGCTGGCATGGCGGCTCCCGCTTTTGCTTTTGAGGGAGAAGCTGCCCCGGTGGAACAGCCGATTCTGCCGGAAGTGATGGAGGAAGATGTTGTCACCATCACGGACGAAACCTCTGGTGCCCTGACCCCGGAGGGCAACCTGACGCTGGTGGACGACTACCACACCAACTATTCCGATGGCAGTGGACAGCAGTTCATTACGCTGGTGTCGAAGTCGGGTGCGACTTTCTATCTGGTGATTGACCGCAACGCCAAGGGGCAGCAGACCGTCCACTTTATGAACCTTGTGGACGAAGCCGACCTTCTGGCTCTGATGGAGGAAGATGCTGCCGATGCCTATACCGCTGAAAAAGAAGCAGCGGCGCAGGCTGAACAGGATAAGCTGAAAGCCGAGGAAGAAGCCAAGAAAGCCGCAGAAGAAGCGGCGGCATCCGGCGAGGAACAGCCCAAGGAAAACAAGGTCACAAAGATTGCATCCGGCTTTCTGGGCGTAGTCGTGCTGATTGCGCTGGCGGCAGGCGGCGGCTTCTACGCTTTCACAAAGCAGAAGCAGAAAAAGCAGGCCGAAAAAGAAGCCCTTGACCCTGATGCAAACTACACCGAGGACAAGGGCGACTTCGAGATTCCCACCGAGGACGAGCCGGAGGAACCCGGTGAGGAAGATACCGAACCCATCTGATTTTAAGGCGGCATTTTGCCGCCGTACATATCCAAATGAAAACAGATTGGAGGGAACGCTTATTTTAATTCTAGTTGTAGCAGAAAAGCCCTCGGTTGCCATGTCCTACGCCAAAGTCCTCGGTGCCACCAACCGCAAAGACGGTTATCTGGAGGGTAACGGCTATCTGGTAAGCTGGTGCGTTGGTCATCTGGTGGAACTTGCCCCACCCAATGTCTACGATGCCAAGTACACCAAGTGGAGCATTGCAGATCTGCCCATCCTGCCGCAAAAGTGGCAGTATCTGGGATCTGCGTCCACCAAAAAACAGTTTGGCATCCTGCAAAAACTGATGCACCGCCCGGATGTCGAGAGCATTGTGAACAGTTGCGATTCCGGACGGGAGGGAGAACTGATCTTCCGATTGGTCTACCAGCAAGCGGGCTGCAAGAAGCCCTTTTCCCGCCTGTGGCTGTCCAGCATGGAGGAAACCGCCATCCGGGAAGGTTTCGCCCATCTCAAACCGTCAACTGAATACGATGCGCTGTACAATGCAGCACTCTGCCGGGAACGCGCCGACTGGATGGTCGGCATCAATGCGTCCCGGCTTTTTTCATGCCTGTACAACCAGCCCTTGGCGGTGGGGCGTGTTATGACCCCGGTGCTTGCCATGACGGTGGTGCGGGAAGCTGCCATCGCTGCCTTTGTGCCGGAGAAATTCTACACGGTGGATCTGGAACTGACCAGCGGCTGCACGGCATCCAGCCGCCGCATTCCTGAAAAATCCGTTGCAGAAAACCTGCTGGAAGCCTGTCGAAGGGAGATGGTGGCAACGATCCAGCGCATCACCCGCAAGGAAAAGTCTGAGAATCCGCCGCCGCTGTACGACTTGACCACCCTTCAGCGGGATGCCAACCGCTTGCTGGGGTACAGCGCACAGCAGACGCTGGACTATGTGCAGAGCCTGTATGAGAAGAAACTTACCACTTATCCCCGAACTGATAGCTGCTATATCACCGACGATGACGAGGAGATGCTGGAGGAACTGACCGAGGAACTGGAAGTTTTTCTCGGTATTACCCCGGAGGATATGGACGAGGCTGTGCCCCGGACACGGCGCACCGTCAACCGGGAAAAAGTCACCGACCACCACGCCATCCTGCCCACCCGCAGTATGCTACAAGCTGATCTGGAAGCGCTGCCCAAAGGCGAGCAGAACGTCCTGAAGCTCATCATCGCCCGGACGCTGATGGCGGTCAGCAAGCCATTCCGCTATCTGGAAACACTGCTCACCACCGAATGTGCCGGGGAGGAATTCTCCGCCAAGGGCAAGGAGGTTCTGGAGGAAGGCTGGAAAGCGGTGGAGCGCAAGGTGCTGGCAGACATCCTGAACCGGAAGCAGGAACTCACCGCCCTGCCCAATGCAGCAGAAAACGAATGCGGCATCCTCAATGCCGAACTGAAAGAGGGGCAAACGTCCCCGCCGAAGCATTTTACTGAGGACACTCTGCTGCACGCTATGGAAACCGCCAGTGCAGACAGTATGCCGGAGGGCGTGGAACGTCAGGGCATCGGTACTCCGGCAACCCGTGCCGCCACCATTGAAAAGCTGGTGCAGAAGGGCTTTCTGGAACGGAAAGGCACCAAGAAAACCAAGGTGCTTCTGCCCACCGACAAGGGCAAGGCGTTGATTACTGTGATGCCCGAAGAGATCCAGTCCCCGGAAATGACCGCCGATTGGGAAACGAAGCTGCTGCAAATCGAACGTGGCGAAATGGAGCCGAAAGAATTTATGACTGAAATCAAAGAGATGATCTCCTCGCTGGTAACGACCACCGAGGCCGCGAAAGGAGCGAATGCGCTTATGAAAAACAAAGTGATTGGTGTCTGCCCCAACTGTGGTGCAAATGTTGTGGAGCGTGAAAAGGGCTGGTTCTGCGAGAACCGGGAGTGCCGCTTTGTGCTGTGGAAGGACAATGCGTTCTTCAAGCGTCTGGGCAAGCGGCTGGATTCCCATGCGGCGGACAAGCTGCTGCGGGATGGACGTGTCCGCCTGAAGGACTGCAAGAGTGCCAAGGGCAAGACCTACAACGCCACCGTGCTGCTGTCCTGTGAAACCGATGGCCGCAGCAAGTTTTCTCTGGAATTTGAGGGTGGACGCTAATGGAACAGAAAACGGAAGCTCTTTATCTCATCAATGGGGACAGATTTCTGCATCTGCGTGAAAATGGCGCAGGGGTCGGCTTTGCCACCTACGACTGTGCCACCAGTGAGCCACAGGAGTTCGGGCAGATCTCCAAGCAGAATCTGCCGCCGGATGGCCGCAATGCCATTCCTGCCGCCCGGAACTGGTATCTGTTTGAGCTTTCCAGCGATGACCGCAAGGCAATTCAGGAGGTCAGCTTGCAGCACCTTGATACCATTCCGCAGTCTGGTGTCCGCAGGCGGCGCATCTGGGAGCCGGAAACGCTGCCGAAGGATATTCGTCTCATCAACAGCCACTATGATGACCTCTATCGCATTCCAGATGGCGGCGTGATTCAGGTGGATTACCCGGATGGGCGCAGTTTTACGGCACGGATGGAACATCTGGATGATTATCACTTTGACATGGGCGGTCTGGGCAATGTGTTCCACATCTGCCAGTTTGCCGAGGTCATGGAACGGAACCATGCCGACTTCTACCCGGAAATTCAGACACAAGACGAGCAGGCTGCATGGGAACTGGGCGGCAAAGGCTACCTTGCCATCCAGTCCTGTGAGGATGGATGGGACTACACCCTCTACCACAGCGATTATTCTGTGATGGACGGCGGGCAGCTGGGTGCCCCGGAACTGACCATTCAGGAAGCCCGTGAGCAGATTCTGGAAGCACACCACATGGAAAAGGGTCGGCGGCTACTGCAGGACTACGATGCAGTCATGGATAAAGTTGCGGAAGCCGAGGAACTGAGTGCAGACCATCGCCCTTCCACACTGGAAAAGCTGGCAGAACTGGCAAGTGATGCGTCTGCGCCAAAATCCTCTGCACGTTCTGCACCGGAACTGTGAGGTGGACGATGCAGCAAAAATGGAACCAGAATTTTGACGATGAACCCATGACGGACATCCCGCAGAAGTTTCTGAACGCAGGGTGCGATGTTTATATGGTGATGCAGCTGCGGCATGACGAAAAAATCCTCGATGAAAGATTTGCTTCCATGCGGGAACTGCATCGTCAGGGCAAAACGCCAGACCCGGAGCATTACGAGGTCACCTACTATGCTGATCTGCCCGCCATGTGGCAGGATGTGCCGGACAACGAGGTTCTGGAAGAACTGTTTCAGATGTTCAACCTCTCCCGTCCGCAGGATTTTGAGGGGCACAGCCTGTCGGTCAGCGATGTGATCGCACTTAAACGCAATGGCGAGGTGTCTGTGCATTATGTGGACAGCATCGGCTTCAAGGATTTACAGGGGTTTCTGGACAAGCAGCCGGAACGCCCTTCGGTGCTGATGAATCTCAAAGAGAAGTGCGATGCCCCGGAGTGCAACCCCACCGTCTGCAGGAAAGCGAGGGATGGACATGAACTTTAACCACGAAGAGCGGATGCTGATGATGCTCTACAACACCGGCACCCGGATGGGGCTTATCCACGAACTGCGGCTGATGCAGTGCTACCTGATGCCGGATGAAACTGCCCTGCGGGAACTGTCGGAGGGTGTTATCGAAAAGCTGAAACTGCTGACTGATGCGGAGTTTGCCGAACTGGAATTTCCACCGGACTGATTTTTGCCGCCTACGGGCGGCGTACATAAAGTATTTTGTTCTTCCAAAAGATATGCTATAATCAAATTAGACAAAATTCCTCTCTTCAAGCGATTTCTCCGCAATTTTCCTGTGGCTCTGCTCGTATCAAGATTAAGGGACTGAATTTTATTGTCAGAACGGAGGAACCATTATGGCAATCTTTGAAAAGACCATCCGAAACAAAAACTTTGACAAGTTGCTTCGGAAGCTGGAAAATGAAATTCCAGACAGCAGTTGGTCGGCAGATTTGGAGGCAGGCAGTGATTTCAAAGAGGGCGATGCTCGGTGCAGTGTCCGGGTGTTTGAACGGTACAGCATGATGGGCGGCAACCGCCTGAGTCTGACACTGACCATGTTCCAGAATGCGGACAGTCCGGTTCGGCTGTCTGCCATCACCGCAGGAGGCAGTCAAGCGGTGTTCTTCAAGGTGAACACCCTCGGAGAAGAATCTTTTCTGGACGATGTAAAAGAGCTGCTGGAAGAGATTCTGGAGGAGTAATATGTTTTTTGGCTGGTTTAACGCTGTGTTCAGCATAGTATTCCCACTTATCTTTTTCGGATTGATGTGTCTATTTATTTTTACGCTGATTTCAAATCTTCGCACATGGAACAAAAACAATCACTCACCCCGTCTATCTATTCCGGCAGCAGTAGTAGCAAAGCGAACTGATATTTCGCATTCCGACACTGCAAATGCTGGAGATTTGTCTGGTGCACATGGATATAGAACCAGCACCTACACTTCCTATTATGTGACCTTTCAGGTAGAAAGCGGAGACCGGATGGAATTTGAAGTGGACGGAAGCGATTATGGTCTGCTCGTGCAGGGCGACATCGGAAAGCTGAGTTTTCAGGGCACCCGCTATCTTGGGTTTGAGCGGAACTAAGTGTTCTCCTACACTATATAGTAAGGAGTGCTGTATGAACGATCTATTTATCCAAGGGCTGACCATCGACTGGAACAGAGTTCGCCCATACAATTATGTTCGTCAGATTCCTGCCATCAGCGGAATCGACACTTTTACATTCCATAAGCCCATTACGTTCTTTGTTGGCGAAAATGGAAGCGGAAAATCTACGCTTCTGGAAGCAATCGCTGTTGCTTACGGCTTCAACGCGGAGGGTGGAACGAAGAACTATTCATTTTCCACATACAACTCCCATTCGGAACTATGTGAGGCTATGACGATTTCCAAGGGGTATCGCAGACCAAAGTTCGGGTATTTTCTCCGGGCAGAGAGCTTCTACAATGTAGCCACCAAGGAAATCGACTATTCCGATGACGATCATCCCTCCAAAGGCTATCACCAAAAATCACACGGTGAAAGTTTCCTCGCTATTGCGCAGGACTACATGGGTGCAGATGGAGTCTATATTTTTGACGAGCCGGAAGCCGCTTTATCCCCGCAGCGGCAGCTCACGTTACTGATCAACATTCATCGGTGTGCCCAAGAAGGGGCGCAATTCATTATCGTATCACATTCACCCATTCTCCTCGGAATGCCTGATGCTGAAATTTTTAACTTCGACAATGGCACGATTCATCCTTGTCAGTATGAAGATACGGACAGCTACGTT
This sequence comes from Faecalibacterium sp. I4-1-79, assembly GCF_023347235.1. Lineage (GTDB taxonomy): Bacteria > Bacillota > Clostridia > Oscillospirales > Ruminococcaceae > Faecalibacterium > Faecalibacterium tardum. The sequence continues at coordinate 2,065,856 of NZ_CP094467.1, forward strand.
ATCACCAAAACATTTGTAAATAATCGGCAGCATTTTTTGAACCAGCTTCTGAACGAAGAAACGTAATGCCGGGAAAGGACATTCCTTATGAGTGATTCTACGTTGAAAGAGCTTTGGCAGCAGGTCGCAGAAAAGAAGAACTGTGAAGCAAAGCAGAAAGAACTGACCGCCCAGAGAGATACGCTTGCGGACCGCCTAAAAAAGCTGGAAAAATCCAAGCTGGCAGAACAGGCTGATGTGGATCGTCTGGAGGGGCACAGCCTTGCCGCATTTTTCTATCAAGTGATTGGAAAAATGGACGGAAAGCTGGACAAGGAACGGCAGGAAGCCTATGCAGCCCGTGTCAAGTACGATGCTGCTTTCCATGACCTTTCTTCCGTTGATGCCGACTTGGAGCAGATTCAAAATAGACTGGAACGGCTGTCCGATTGCGAAAGGCAGTATCAAGCTGCTCTTTCCGAAAAAATCAAAAGCATCAAAGTCTCTGCCCACCCTGCCGCACAGCAGATTGTGGAAAGCGAAAGCCGCATTGCCGCACTGAAAGTCCAAAAGCGGGAGCTGCTGGAAGCCATCAACGCCGGAAAGACCGCCTTGCACACGGTCAATGAAGTTCTGGAAACGCTGGATAATGCCGAGGGCTGGAGTACATGGGACGTAATGGGCGGCGGTTTGATGGCTGATCTTGCCAAGTATGAGGAACTGGACAATGCACAGGAGCAGGTGGAACAGCTTCAAGTGGAACTGCGGCGGTTCAAAACTGAGCTTGCCGATGTTGAGATCACCGCAGACCTTCAGGTTGCGGTAGACAGTTTTTTGAAATTCGCAGATTTCTTCTTTGATGGCCTCTTTGCAGACTGGGCAGTTCTGGATCACATCAATCAGGCGCAGAGCAGAGTGGAAAACACCAAGAGCCAAATCAAGCGAGTCCTTGCACTTCTGAAAAAGATGCGCGAAGATGTTGATGTCCAAATCGCTGATGAAAAAGAGAAGCAGGAGCAGCTTGCGGTGGAAACTGAGCTGTAGGTTTGGAGTGTTCGCGTATGTAATATGCTCAACTCAATGAATTGGAAATTTTGGAGATAAAGACTATGAAGAAAAAAGCACCAATAGTGTTCATTATCGTGAGCGTCTTTGCCGTAGCCGCAATCATTATAATTTCGGCGTATAGATCTTCGGAATCCTACAGAAAGGCGAAGGCTGCAATCCAATGGGATTGCTCTGTGTCTTGTACAGAAAAATCAACATCTGCCCAATATGTAATCACTTATTCTAATGTAAAGGTTTCATCCAAAACGGGCACACTGACGATTCAGAATAGGAATGATTTTGAAATTGTGGTGCATTTGCTCTGCGAAGGCGAACAGGAAATCGTATCTGGCAATATTTCTGCGGGAGGCTGCTACTCTTTTGCGAATGTTACGGACAAAGAATATACCGTAGGTATTCATGCGGATGTTGATGCAGCCACCAACATTAAAGTAATTGTATACGACGGAAAAGACACAGAGCCATATACAAATTGACAAGTCGGTGCTTGCGGGGGTGCATCTATTTGAAAAAGTATCAATGTCCATGCTGCGAATGTTTTACTTATAATGTTCCACCAAAGGAAGATTGTGGGTACATTTGCCCAGTTTGCTTTTGGGAGAATGACCCGTTTATTACTTCTGATAGCGACCCCAGTGACTTGAATCATGGAATAACTCTAAACGAGGCAAAAAACAACTATTTGGAATTTGGTGCCTGTGAAAGAAAAATGTTACGTTATGTTCGTCCGCCCGAAAGCGATGAAAAATAGACATTCATCATCAAAACTTCAAAGTCGACGATAACCCAATTATTATATATCCTTGGCGGGCAACCCAAAAACGGTTGCCCGCTATTTTTATACCCTAAAATCTGAAGAAGGAGGCCAAAATGCCAAGCAAAACCGAAGAATACCTTGCCCTTGCCCAGCGCACGGCAAACGGCTTGACCCGGTACTGGGAAAGCTGGACGGATTACCTGACCACCGCATCCCGGCTGTACAAGTACCCCTTTGCCGACCAGCTTATGATCTACGCTCAGCGGCCCGATGCCACCGCCTGCGCCGAATTTGACATTTGGCGCAACCGGATGAACCGCTATGTCAGGCGTGGCTCTAAGGGCATCGCCTTGCTGGACGAATCCAGCGGATTCCCGCGCCTGCACTACGTTTTCGATGTGTCGGACACCGGGGTGCGCCGCAATTCCCGTGACCCGGAGGTGTGGCAGCTCGGTCCCGATTTGGTGCAGCCGGTTTCAGAAATGCTCGCCGCCACCTACGGCATCAGCGGAGAGCGTGTCAGCCAGCAGCTTGCGGATGTTGCCGGGAAACTGGTGGCAGATTACTGGGACAACAACAGTGGTGACATTCTCGCCATCGTTGACGGTTCGCTGCTGATGGATTATGATGAAGCCGGGGTGGAGATGCAGTTCAAGTCCGCTGCCGCCATCAGCGTCACCTACACGCTGCTGGAACGTTGTGGTTATGAGCCGACAGGCTGGTTCGACAAGGACGATTTTCAGGCAATCTACAATTTTTCCACCCCGGATGCCGTCTACACCCTCGGCGCAGCCGTCAGCGACATGAGCCGGGAGGTGTTGCGGAACATCGAGCGCACCGTAAAAACAACCATTCGCCGCCGCAATGCAGAAAGGAGCCAATATGAATACGAACAGCAGGAACGTGACCTACTCGACCGTCGGGGACTACCAGCTCCCGAACCTGACCCTGAACCAGCCCCGGAAGCCGCTGGGCAAGTACGGCAGGCTGCGCCGGACGTACCTGATGAACCATCGCCCGGTGCTGTACAACACGATGCTCCTGAACGGGAGCCTGTACCCGCACCTGATGGAGGTGGAGCAGACGGCAGAGAGCCAGATGCAGCAGACCATGGAGCAGCTTCTGAAACAGAACCCGGCTCCGAACAAGGAACAGCATCAGATGGGGTGGGTGCAGCACATGAACAGTCTGAAAGCACAGGCCGAGGAACTGGTGCTGAACGAACTGATTTACAGTTAAGTTTCTTCGATGCCCACATCCCTACCGAAGCTGAACAAATTGAAACTATCGACCAAGCGGAGAGCGAAAAATCGCCCTCCGCTTTTGTTTTGTCGCAGGCGGAGATTGAAAATGCGCTGCGGAGAGGTTCCAATGTTGAAGGCAGCAAACTTCGGATATGGAAAATTTATCAGTTGCAGCCTGACCGAAAACTCCGGGCAAAAGCTCTTGCCAACGAATATGCACCGTATGGCCCCGGCGGTTCTTCACACACTTATCTGGACGGAAGCAGTGGTTGGCTTGACCATGACAGCAAGGGTCTGACGTTTGAGCATTATCCCGACCATCAGAAAGTGCTTCTCCGCTGGGATCGGGTCGAAAAATATATTGACCTGATGATTCAGTCTGACCGCTACCTGTCGGACAAAGAAAGAAGAGCCATCGACTTTCCCCTTGAACTGAACGCCGCCAGTGCAGCCGAATACACTGCATTAAAGGCGCAGCACCCGGATACTCTGGTTGGATTTGAAGCTGGCGGCAATTTTATGTTCTATGGAGAAGATGCTGCCAAGGTCGCAAAAGTTCTCAACAGTGCTTTATTTACGAGAGAAACAGCACTGGGCGAAGTTCAGGTCACAGGCTTTCCACCTATCTTATGGGCAAGAAAGTCAAAAGAATTGTGGTCTGCGGGCAATGATGTTTACCTTGCCGGATTGAACAAAGATGGGACTCATCACCAGACTAAACATCTGCACAAAGAGGACTATCTGCCCATCGGCTCCATCATCAATATGGATGGCCGGAAATTTCGGATTGACGGAGTGGATTTTGATAAGGGCAAGGTTTCCTTGCAGGATATGGCACTGGCCGACCTGCGGATGCCAATTTTTCGGGAAGAACCGCTATCTGTTGTCCGGGAATTGTACGAACAGCAGGACGAGGCCCTTGACGCTGCTCCCGAAAAGGCCGTTGATTACAAGGTCGGTGACAATGTTATCGTTGATCTTCCTACCCAAACCATCGAAGGAACAATCGGCTATGTGGGTGAAACGGATGTTCGCATCGACACCAGCGCACAGGGGCAGTCGTGGGATAACGAAGTTATCAATAAGCAACAATTCGAGGAGGGCTTGCGGCAGAACGAACCAAATGCTACCCGGCCAGTTCGTACTGAAAAAACGGTTGCCGTATACCCCGCCAAGGAAAACAATCTGCCGTTTGACATTGTAATTCAGACGATAAGCACAGAATCGCCCACAGTCGAAGCGGAACATTCTGCACCGGAGCCTGCCGGGAACTTCCACATCACGGACGATCATTTGGGCGAGGGTGGCGCAAAGCAGAAATATGCCCGGAACATCGAAGCTATCCGTACCCTGTTCAAGCTGGAAGAGGAGCACCGGGGTGCCACCGCCGAGGAGCAGCAGGTGCTTTCGCAGTATGTGGGCTGGGGCGGTCTGGCAGACGCTTTTGACCCCGGTAAAGATAATTGGGCAAAGGAATACGCCGAACTGAAAGGACTGCTTTCCGAGGATGAGTACGCTGCTGCCCGTTCCAGCACCCTGAACGCCCACTATACCAGCCCCACCGTCATCCGTAGTATCTACGATGCCGTGGAACGCATGGGTTTCCACAGCGGTAACATTCTGGAACCTAGTATGGGCGTGGGCAACTTCTTTGGAATGCTGCCGGATACCATGCAGGACAGCCGCTTGTACGGCGTGGAACTGGACAGCATCACCGGGCGTATTGCGAAAAAACTGTATCCGCAGGCTGACATTACCGTGGCTGGCTTTGAGACCACTGACCGCCGTGATTTCTACGATTTGGCGGTGGGCAACGTGCCTTTCGGTCAGTACAAGGTCAACGATAAGGCGTACAACAAGTTGGGATTTAGTATCCACAACTACTTTTTCGCCAAGGCCATCGACCAAGTGCGTCCGGGCGGCGTGGTGGCGTTCGTCACCAGCCGTTACACCATGGACAGCAAGGACAGCACCGCCCGCAAGCACATGGCAGAGCGTGCCGATCTGCTGGGTGCCATCCGTCTGCCGAATAATGCGTTTCGCGCCAATGCTGGCACGGATGTTGTCAGCGACATTATCTTTTTGCAAAAACGTGACCGCCCCATTGACCATGAGCCGGACTGGGTGCAGTTGGGCAAAACAGAAGATGGCTTTGCCATCAACCAGTATTTCGCAGACCACCCGGAGATGGTTCTGGGCGTACTCTCCACCGAAAGCACCCAGTACGGACGAGAGGAACTGACAGTTGCGCCCCTTGAGGGCATCAGCCTTGCCGACCAGCTTGCAGAAGCGGTGCAGCACATCGAGGGGCAGTACACCGCCGCCGAGATGGACACTCCCGACATTGCCGAAGAAGAAGCCGCCCGGCGCACCCTGCCTGCCGACCCGGAGGTCAAGAACTTCTCCTACACCGTGGTGGACGGTGAAGTGTTCTACCGGGAAAATTCCGTGATGACACAGGTGGAACTGTCCGACACCGCCAAGGGGCGTGTCACCGGCATGGTGGAACTGCGGCAGATCGTCAACGAACTGATTGACCAGCAGTTGAACGACTACCCGGACGAGGATATTAAAGCGACACAGGCAAAGTTGAACGCCGCCTACGATGCCTTTACCGCAAAGTACGGTCTGCTGAATGACCGCAGAAACGGGCGGTTGTTTGAACAGGATTCCTCCTATTATCTGCTGTGTTCGCTGGAAAATCTGGACGAGCAAGGGCAGCTTAAATCCAAGGCGGCGATGTTCACCAAGCGCACCATTCGCCCGGAACGCACCGTCACCAGCGTGGATACGCCAAGTGAAGCGTTGGCGGTGTCCATCGGGGAACACGGCAAGGTGGATTTGCCCTATATGGCAGAACTGCTGGGCACACCCGACGAGTACGGGCGCATCACCACTGAATTGTCTGGTGTGATCTTCAAGGACCCTGCCGCCGACCCCACCGACCCGGAAGCGGGCTGGCAGACTGCGGACGAATACCTTTCGGGTAATGTACGCGATAAGCTGCGGATGGCACAGCTTGCTGCGGAAAGTCACCCGGAGTTCAAGGTTAATGTGGACGCACTGACCAAGGCACAGCCCAAAGATCTGGAGGCATCTGAAATTGATGTGCGTTTGGGTGCCACATGGCTTGACCCCTCTATCGTACAACAGTTTATGATGGAAACTTTTCAGCCGCCCTATCGTATCCGCTACAACAATGCCATCACCGTTCGCTACTCCCCTTACACTTCCGAATGGCGGATCAGCAATAAATCTGCTACTGGCTTTGGTGACATTATGGCCACTGAAACCTACGGTACCCGCCGAGCCAACGCTTACAAGATTTTGGAGGATACCTTGAATTTGCGTGACAGCCGCGTTTATGATACCATCGAGGAGAATGGGAAAGAAAAGCGTGTGCTGAATCAAAACGAAACCACCCTCGCCCAGCAGAAACAGCAGGCCATCAAGGACGCATTTGCTGGCTGGGTCTGGAAAGATCCACAGCGACGCGCCCTACTGGTAAAAAAGTACAACGAGCTTTTTAATAGCACCCGCCCCCGTGAATACGATGGTTCCCACATTCATTTTGCGGGCATGAACCCGGAGATCAATTTGCGAGAGCATCAGCGCAATGCGGTTGCCCATGTGCTGTATGGGTACAACACCCTTTTGGCGCACGAAGTCGGTGCTGGCAAGAGTTTTGAGATGGCGGCTTCCGCTATGGAACTGAAACGTCTGGGCTTGTGCCAGAAAAGTCTTTTTGTCGTGCCAAACCATTTGACGGAACAATGGGCCAGCGAGTTTCTACGCCTGTACCCCAATGCGAAGCTGCTGGTCACCAGCAAAAAAGATTTTGAACCCGGTAATCGCAAAAAATTCTGTGCGAGAATTGCGACCGGTGACTACGATGCAGTTATCATCGGACACAGCCAGTTTGAAAAGATACCCTTGTCCGCAGAACGACAGGAGCGTCTGATTCAGGAACAGATGGATGAAATCGAGGAGGCCATCGAAGAAGCGAAAGCGCAGGTTGGCGAGCATTTCACGGTAAAGCAGCTGGAAAAGTTGCGCAAGTCTCTGAAACAGAAACTGGAAAAACTGCAAGGCGCAGACCGTAAAGATGATGTGGTTACGTTTGAACAATTGGGCGTAGACAGGTTGTTTGTGGATGAGAGCCAAGCGTTTAAGAACCTCTACTTGTACACGAAAATGCGTAATGTCGCAGGTTTGAGTACGAGCGAGGCACAAAAATCCAGCGATATGTTCGGCAAGTGTCGCTATCTGGATGAAATCACCGGTGGCCGTGGCGTGATTTTTGCAACGGGTACACCCCTGAGCAACAGTATGACCGAGATGTACACCCTCATGCGCTACCTCCAGTACAACACCTTGCAGCAGAAAGGGTTGACCCATTTTGATGCGTGGGCTTCTACTTTTGGTGAAACTACTACTGCCATCGAACTTGCCCCAGAAGGCACCGGATACCGTGCGCGCACTCGTTTTGCGAAGTTTTTCAACTTGCCTGAACTGATGGCGATGTTCAAAGAAGCGGCAGATATCAAGACCAGCGACCAGCTTCATCTCCCGGTGCCTGATGCAAAATTTGAAACGGTGGTGGTCAAGCCTTCGGAAATCCAACAGGATATGGTGCAGGCATTGAGCGAACGTGCAGCCGAAGTCCACAGCGGTTCTGTTGACCCTTCTGTGGATAATATGTTGAAAATTACGTCGGATGGCCGCAAAATCGGTCTTGATCAGCGGTTGATGAATTCCGCTCTGCCCGATGACCCCAACAGCAAGTTAAATGCCTGCGTCAACAACGTCCTGCGCATCTGGAACGACACCAAGGAGCAGAAGCTGACCCAGCTGATTTTCTGCGATATGTCTACTCCAAAGGGTGACGGTTCGTTCAACGTCTATGACGATATTCGCACCAAGCTGCTCAACGCCGGTGTGCCCGAACAGGAGATCGAGTTCATCCACAACGCAGATACAGAGAACAAGAAAGCAGAACTTTTCTCCAAGGTACGCAGCGGACAGGTGCGTGTGTTGCTGGGCAGCACTGCAAAGATGGGAGCTGGCACCAACGTCCAGACGCTGCTTGTGGCGGTGCATCATCTGGATGTAGGCTGGCGTCCGTCTGATATGACCCAGCGCAATGGCAGAATCATCCGTCAAGGCAATCAAAACAAACAAGTGTACGTCTATAATTACGTCACGGAATCGACATTTGACGCCTACCTCTATCAGACCCTTGAGAATAAGCAGAAGTTTATCTCGCAGATCATGACGAGCAAATCGCCTATGCGATCTTGCGATGATATTGACGAACAGGCTTTATCTTACGCAGAAATCAAGGCTCTGTGTGCAGGCGACCCTCGCATCCGGGAAAAGATGGATTTGGACGTGCAGGTGGCAAAATTGAAAGTTCTGCGCGGTGACTTCCAGAATCAGAAATACCGTCTGGAAGATAAGCTGCTCAAGACATTCCCGGAAGAGATACAGAAACAGAAAACCCGCATTACTGCTTTGCAGCAGGATTCACAGATTGCAGCAGCACACCCGCAGGACAAAGAAAACTTCTGCGGCATGACCATCAAGGGCATGGTGTACGATGACAAAAAGGCTGCAGGCGAACGGCTGCTGCTGGCTCGGCAGGAGATGCCCAATGCTGATATGATGCTGCTGGGCACCTACCGTGGCTTTGAACTGAACATTCGATTCGACAGCTTCAAAAATGAGCATCAGGCCGTACTCCGGGCAGAGTTAAGTTACCCGGTGTCGCTGGGCGATGATGCGCGCGGCAATATCACTCGTCTGGACAATGCCATCGACAATTTCGCTGACCGTATTGCAGATGCCGAAAATGCTCTGCAAAACCTTGAACAGCAGAAGCAGGCCGCAGAGGTCGAAGTGGCAAAGCCCTTTGCACAGGAGGAGGAACTGGCCGAAAAGTCTGCCCGCCTTGCCGAACTGAATGCTCTACTGAATATCGACCGTGACCGCAGTTCCTCGCAGGATGCTCCCGAAGAAACCGAGGAAACCGAAACGCCCGCAATTCGTCCGTCTGTGCTGGCTGCACTGGGGGAAAAGACCAATCAGCCGGAGCCTGTCAAACCGTTCCGCAGCTACTATGATAAGGATGGTGATGCACGATGAAAGAGAAGCGGGATGAAATCATCATCCTGCGCCTGACCAAAACAGAAAAGAACCGCATCTATGAAAAGATGTTCAGCATGGGCATCCGCAGCCTGAGTGCCTATATCCGCAAAATGGCATTGGATGGATACTGCCTGAATCTCGATCTGCCGCAGCTACGCCGAATGGCTTATCTGCTCCAGAATTGCAGCAACAATCTGAATCAGTACGCCAAAGCCGCCAATGAAAACGGTCGGGTCTACGCCGCCGACATGGAAGATCTGCGGCAGCGTCTGGATGAACTGATTGACATTGGCAAGCAAATTCTTTCCAAGCTGGCAGAGCTATAAAAATTCCCGCAGTTGGAGGACTGCGGGTGTACATATAACGCTTGACATCCTTGCAACGTAGTAGTCGATACCTTTATAATAAGGGCGAACAGAAAGGAAGTGCTTGATATGATGTCTATGCTGAAGAAAATTGCTCTTTTCCCGATTTCTCTCTTTGTGGCGTTTCTAGCTCTGATGGCAAGGTGGCTGCTAACCCTGTCCAGCTATGTAGTTGCTCCGCTGATGCTCTACATCTTCGGCTGCGGCATCTACACTGCTTACCGTCAGACTTGGAATCAGTTCTTTATCCTGCTGGTGGCCGAGTTCATCTGCTTTGTCCTCTTTTTCGGCGCAACTGCCATCACCGAGGGCATCGGGCGGTTCAGTGAGTGGTTGGCCGAACTGTAAGGAGCATTTTCAACCTTTTGCCGCCTTCGGGCGGCTTTTTCTTTTATGGGGGTGATTTAGGATGGCCGCGACACGGCTGATCGCGCTGCACAAAAACAAAGGCAAGTCGGTTGCGGCCTGTCTGAAAAGCCGCACAGACTATGTACAGAATCCCGACAAGACTGAGCATGGTGAACTGATTAGCAGCTACGAATGCAGTCCTTTGACGGTGGATGAAGAATTTATGCTGTCCAAACGGCAGTATGAACTTGTCACTGGGCGCAGACAAAAAAGTGACGTGATTGCCTATCAGATCCGGCAGTCGTTCAAACCCGGCGAGATCACCGCCGAAGAAGCCAACAAGGTGGGTTATGAGCTGGCAATGCGTTTCACCAAAGGCAAGTATGCGTTTATCGTTGCAACCCACACGGACCGGGAACACATTCATAATCACATTATCTACAACTCCACTGCGTTGGACAGCACCCGGAAATTCCGGGATTTTTTATTGTCCGGGCTGGCTGTGCAACGGTTGAGCGATCTGATCTGCTTAGAGCATCAGCTTTCCGTCATTGAGATAAAACCCTATCGGGAGCGGCAGAAGCGCACACTTTATCCGCCCAAAGAAAGCAATCGTGACTGTCTATGCGGCGTGATCGACAACATTCTGGCGAAAAAAACCAAAGACTACGAAGATTTTCTGCAAAAGCTGGAGCAGCAGGGATACGAGGTCAAGCGAGGGAAATACACCTCCGTCAAAGGCACACGGCAGAAACGATTCATCCGGTTCCGCACTTTGGGCGCAGGATATAGTGAAGAAGAACTGAAAGCTGTTATCTCTGGGGAAGCCGAACACCATCCCCGGCAGAAGCAGAAGCGCATCGTACCGGAACAAAAGTTTCAGATGCTGGTGGACATTCAGGCAAAGCTGGCCGAGGGAAAGAGCATGGGGTATGCTCGCTGGGCAAAGCGATATAATCTGAAAGAAATGTCCAAAACGCTGATTTTCTTACAGGAGAACAAAATCGGAAGCATTGAGGAAATGCAGGAGCGTATAGATGCTGCTACTGCTCGCTATCATGAACTAGGCGATTCAATCAAGGCAGCAGAAACGCGCATGGCCGAGATTGCTGTTCTGCGAACGCACATCGTTAATTATGCCCGGACACGCCCGGTCTATGATGCCTACCGCAAAGCCGGGTATAGTAAGAGATTTCTGGACACCCACCGGGAAGAAATCACGCTGCATAAGGCCGCAAAAACTGCTTTTGATGAAGCCGGATTGAAAAAGCTGCCAAAGGCTAAGGACTTGAGCATCGAATACGCTGAACTTCTGAAAAAGAAGAAAGAAGCATACCCGGACTATCGTAAGGCACGAGATGAGATGCAGGAGTTGATGAAAGCTCAGAAAAATGTAGAGATGTTCTTTGCAGAGGAAAAAAGTACAACCGAAAAAGGACAAGCACGATAAACGAAATCCGCCGAGGATCCTTCCCGTTTTTTCGGGAGGAGTCCTCGGCGGATTTTTGCTTTTTAGCGAATCATCTTATAACCATTACCAATTCAAAATACTTAACGGATGGCAAATAACTTCTTATATTGCCTTATTCATTTATCGGACTTTCCCACAGTTTTTGCAAAAGTTCGTAAGAATCATTTAAGTTCCCACAATCCGGGCAATACCATCTTCCGTCCGGTATCGGATCAACTGGCGAAAGTATTTGACTTTGAAATTATTTTTTTGAAAAATCTCTGTACTGATTTTCGTTGATTGTCCAGTAAGGATCACCTCCATTTTTAACAATTTCTTCAATGAAATTTAGTATATTTCCAACACATACAAATTCATCTGTTGAGCAACAGTCCCCCGCATAAAGATACTCTTTTTCTATGTCATCCACGTTAATGACAATATCATATCCCATCCAATATCCAATTTTCCATGCCGACCGACATAATAAATTATCATTACTAAAATGGAACGAAAGAATTTCCTGAGCATCAAATAAGCAATAGTCTCCGCTGTGATAAAGCGTCAGTCCATTACATCGCTTCAGAAATTCAATATAATCAGCTGGAATATGTCCCATTTCTTTTTTTAAGTGTTCCAATATCATATCATCGGTTGGTGGATTTAATAGAGCATCTAAATGCGCATGATTCAGATGCTCTATAACTTTATCTAAACCATTCATTCCAGTCTACCTCTTTTTAATATTGTGCCCACCATGTAGTAAATTGAGTGTGAATTGCTTTTGGAAGGGGAATCAAATTGCTATTCACACTTTTCCCACCATATTTCAAGGGCTTTATATGATGAATTTGAATTGGAGTTGCTATAATGCTATAAATTAGAATATTATGAAAGCTCGCCAGACATAAAATCTGGCGAGCTTTCACTTTTCCGTAATGGGATTAGATTGCTGTAGAGCTTGATACAAAAAGATAGATAATGAAAATGCACCACAAAACAACTTCAGCGATTATCAAATACTTCAAGTGTTGCTGCAATTTTTCAGGGACAATTTTTCCCTTTTTCAAAAAAGCGAAAATTGAATCTCGCGCTTTATCGACATCTTCCTGATTGACTTCCAGTTTTAAATGGAAATTTTTTCCAAAAAGGAGCTGGTGCATCCCATAATATATTGAAAGCAATATCAAAAATGAAGTGACGCTTACGAGTGCTGGCTGGGTCCAACTTATTGCCATAGCTTCTGCCGATGTAAGATCTCTGTAAAAAACAATATCACTTAAACCGGCTACAAACAGCAGAAAATTCCAGCCCAAAAATGTATATAAAGTTTTCTTCATTGTCTATACCTGCAAAACCGTATGCGTTAGCCACCAACAGCTTGGTAATAATCAGTATCCGTCCGGAAAGGTGTGGACGCTCCACTATTATAGTACGACATAGTCTGATGATAGCAATGCGTATAATACGAATTATTCTCCTTCAAGGAATTGGTTAATATTTTAAAATCTGCATTGGAATCACCACTTTTTTGATAAAATTAGGAGCCATCACTTTCCGACAGCCATTCGTCTAGGATTTTTGATGCTATTTCAGCATATTCTTCATCTGTAGAAATAGATTTCAAATATTTGTAAAGAGTATCTTTTTCTTCTGCCGACCCAATATAAGGAAGTTCTGCTCCAATTCCAGTTGTGACAAGCGCTTCAAAATCCGTATCAGCCATCAGTTTGTTATGATTCAGTATACAAAGCGTATCTTCAGGAAATTCAACAAGCCGCTTAGACAATACCGAAAAACAATCTTCGGTATATCCGCCATCTGAAATTTTAAGCGCTTCTAATATTTGACTTGTGCCCATATCCTCAAGCTCTGACAAAAAATCTTGTGGATTTGATACCGATATGGATACAGAGGATTCGGTGGAGGATGACGGTAGCGAATTTGTTGCGCAGGCAGATAAACTGGCCAGCATGATTGCGAGGATTAGAATTTGAAACCTTTTCATCTCGCTCCTCCAGCATCATATCTTAGGTATCTCTCTCGATAATTTCAAGCACTCCCGTTTTTTGACTTTGATTATTGAGAACATTCTGAATCGCTAATTGATCACTATTGGTGACGCGAACGCATCCATATGTAGGTCTTAGTGGATATTGAAGTGATGGTTTCACTTTGTCCATGCGTCAAATTGTGACTGATTTCAATGATTTTTTTGGTGATGACTAAGATGTTTTATTTAGCTCATTTCGTCCGATGCGGTAAATCTTCTTGTCTTGTTCTCCTACTTCAACAATAAGTTCATTTTTATTGTGATGAACTATTACTGGAATATAGCTATCGGAATTTTCCACCATCAAACATGTGACTCCATTTGTCCATTCACTGTTCAATTCCTTTGATAGCATGGAAATGATTTCTTCTTTCGTCATTTTGATTAATGAATCCTTTAGTTTAGTTCAATCGTGTTAATCGATGCCGGTAGATGCTGTATTAGCATCACCTCTTTTTAACAAAATCGCTCTTTTATAAAATCATTTAATGGCTGGCAGTTGATGTGATAGTTTCGCTCTGCCCATTTGAATAAGTGAATGTTGCTGAACATTCAAGGCGATACGATCTTCCGGGCTTTGTATTATAATTACTGCTTGCTGAGCAGGAAGAAGATGTACTTGTGTTAGAACAGCTGCTTACCTTCTGCCACGTACCGAATGTTCCTTTTTCATACAGCGTTCCAGTGACGGTGATGCGCTTTACCGTAACATCAGTTTTGGCATTAACCTGATAAAAACTTTGAGAAATCGTCCCTTTGACAGTGCTGTTTTCTTTATACCGCCTAGGTTGGCCAGCAGCAAAAACCGTTGCGGCAAGGCTCAGAAAAATACCGATTGACAGAATGAGAGTAACAAGACGCTTTTTGGACATAAGACATAACCTCCATTTTGTGTACTCCAACAGGAGCTTTTGCTTAGTCAACGTAGTTCACATTGCGTTTGTGACAACTTTTTTGAAAAAATTTCAAGGTCTTGTCAACTTTGGACGTTTCAACAAAAAAGTGCCCACACATTTGTAAGCAATTACAAGTGTGTGGGCAAAAATTTAGCCAGTCAGGAAATGCTCTCTGCAATTTTTAGAATCTCTTCACGCGGTATCTTTCCAATAATCGTATGTGAAATGCCATCTTTCTCCCATACTAGCACATATCCTGTACGTCCTCCGCTATTGTTCGTTCCGAGTGTTGCATCGGCTGTTCCAACTTTAATGCGCTCATAAACCGTGTGCTCATTGTCGAAAGTTTCGACTTGTCCATAGTCTTGAATTACGGAACAGTCCACATAATAAAAGATGTTCTTATCATTGACATCAACATAGGCATGAAGAAAGGATATTTCGTTATCATATCCTTGTTCATAATCTCGTTCAAAGCCATCCGGCACATAATGGTCGCTGTATCCATTCGGAAGCTGTTCCAACGGTTCGCCGTCCACTTGATACGTCAGCTGCATCTCAATGGGCAGGAACTTCTGAATCATCGTATAGACCGCCTTGCGGAAGTCTGCACTTACTGCAAGCGCACCGAGGGTCAGAATTATCAGCGTCAGGGCCGCAACAAGCACTCGCTTCAGCACCGGGCGGCGTTTATGCAATGCCGCTTTCAGGCGAGCATCCCATCGGGAAGTGTCCGGGTAGCATTCCTTAAGCTGTGCCGGAGTTGGCAGCTCGTCCAGTTCTTTCTGTGCATCTGCACGGAGTGCCATCATCAAAGCTGCATCAAAAGAGATCTCTGTCCGCTCACTCACGGCTGTTCAGCTCCTTCCACAATAGTTTTCTTCCACGGAAAAGCCGCATCCGAACCACTTCATCCGTCAGTCCAAGCGATTCGGCAATCTCCCTGTTGGTGTAGCCCATTGCCAAAAGGCGCAGCGGATCACGGTACATCGGTTTCATCTGTCCGATCAGTTCTGTCAGATATTGGATGTTATCGGTGCTGACTGCTGCATCATCCGGCACCGGGGCATCATCTGGTGCGTCCGGGACTTCTTCCAGCGGTTCTTCTCGCTGCTTGCGAAGCATATCGTAAGCACGGCTTCTACTACAACTAACGAGATAAGCAGCGAGTTCGTGACAGTTTTCTCGATGAATTTTAGAAAAATTTTTGGCAACGTACAAAAACACCTCTTGCAGTACATCTTCTGCCAGATACGAATCGCCCATAATTTTGTAAGCGGTATGGTAGACCAGCCGTTTGTAGGTATTATATACATCTATAAATTGTTCTTCTTTGCTTTGATCGTCAAGAACAGCTAAGTACAGGGAAAGCAACACAATCACCTCCAACGGATTCGCATGGATTGGATGTAGTGTACCATGAACCAGCGGAAATGTCGAATGTTTTCCGTTCTGAACGAAGAACAGCCAGCATCATGACCTCACTTACCGTTGAGGCCGTTGCTGGCTGTTCGTTTGGCTTGAGATGTCTCCATCAAAATTGCAGAGCGCAACTGTCTTGAAACTCTACCTTATATAAATAGAAGCGTTTTGAAAAAACGCGCAGCCTGCATCCGGCGGATGCAGTACACAAAGGGTTTGGGACTATCCCAACAAGCATTTTGCAACGCAAAAATGGCGTTTGTATAGACAAAAGCCCTGCTTGCCACTTAGCGACAGCCCTTAAAATGGCGCAAAAAAACAGAGGCCCTTATTCTGGAACCTCCGTTTCTCTGGCTTTCTTAATGCCCTCGGCTGTGGCTTCTATTACAACAAGCTCTTTTTCATTCATAGAATTTAGGAGCACATCAATGTGCTTTCTGCAAGAGCTTGACCTTGCCCCTCCGTCCGCATGAATAAACTGGTCAACTGAAACGTCAAACATGGTAATGAGTTTAACAAAAAGGTCGAAACTGGGATACTGACCTTTGTTCTCAATATTCATAATGGTACGGGAGTCACGCTCTACTAATTCCGCAACATAGGCTTGTGCCCATCCCTTTTCTTCTCTGGCTCGTTTGAGAGCCGCCCCGAGGCCGTGAAAGTCAAACCTTCTTTCTTCTTGGTTCATTCTCATATCACCCTATATCATCGTACATTTCGGGTCGGGTTATGAGAATGTAATGAGATTTTACACAAAGTAGTATTTCATTTCATCAATATGCAGCCTCCAACTTGTACTATTCGAGATAAAGAACTATAATGTACTCTGTGGAGGTGCGAAATGGACTATATGACATTGAAAGAGGCCGCCGAGAAGTGGGGCGTGACACCTCGTAGAGTAAATTACTATTGCGCTGCTGGGCGTATCCCCGGCGCTGTGAAAATGGCCGGTGTTTGGCTGCTCCCCAAGGAAATAGCCAAACCCGCAGATAGACGATATAAAAAGCAGGTGAAAAACGAAAATGAAAATTCTGTTGGTTGAGGATGATTTGGAAATCAGCAAGTTATTAGCTGAATTTTTACAGGAAAATGGATATGAAGTTTTTTGCCAATATGACGGGCTTCATGTATTGGATTGCCTGCGAGAAAATAAGATCGACTTGATTTTGCTTGATATTATGCTTCCATATCGAAATGGTGATACCGTACTTACAGCGGTAAGAGAATGTTCTACGGTTCCAATCATTGTTATTTCTGCCAAAGGAACAACACAAAACAAAGTAGATTTACTGCGCCTCGGTGCAGATGATTATATTACAAAACCGTTTGATATGGAGGAAGTTCTGGCTAGAATTGAAAGTAATCTCCGTCGAGTTCAATTTCAAAAAGATAATCCTACCCATTTACGTCATGGCGATTTGGTTTTGGATTTGAACGATAATACCGCCTTTTTGCAAGGCAGCGAATTGACTTTGACGGCAAAAGAATTTGCAATTTTAGAGTTGCTGATGAAATACCCGGATAAAATATTCTCAAAAGCAAATTTATTTCAAAGTGTTTGGAACGCCGAGTATATCAGTGAGGATAACACATTAAATGTTCACATAAGCAATCTTCGTAACAAATTAAAAGCCGTTTGCCCGGACAAGGACTTTATTGATACTGTTTGGGGTATTGGGTACCGTTTACACAAAGCCAGAGATTAAACCTCTGGCTTTAGATATTCTTTAGAGTTTTCTGTTTGGATTTAAGAAATTCTTTACGATTGCCTCTTACAATCAAAGATAAAGGAGGCTGACGATATGAGTCCTATTATTTTAGAAGCACACGACTTGACAAAAAAATATCGGCATACTGTTGCCTTAGATCATATTGACTTGCAAATTGAGAAAGGGAAAATCTACGGTTTTATCGGTCAGAACGGAGCAGGTAAAACTACTTTTCTGCGATTGGTTACAGGGCTGGCATTCCCGACCAGCGGTACTTTAGGCTTATGGGGAAAGAGTTCGGCAAAAGATTTGCAGGAACAGAGAAAGCGGATTGGCTGCATGATTGAAACACCTGCACTATTTCCGGCCATGACAGCTTATCAAAATATGGAGATACAACGCATCCAACGCGGCATCCCCGATAAAACAGTGATTGAAAAGACTTTGAATATGGTTGGCTTAAAGGACACTGGAAAAAAGAGTGTTCGCAATTTTTCTTTGGGTATGAGGCAACGGCTGGGAATTGCAATCGCTCTCTTGAACACGCCAGAATTTTTAATTCTCGATGAACCGATCAACGGACTTGACCCTGCCGGGATTGTCGAAGTCAGAAATTTGCTGAAATCCTTGAACAAGGAATATGGAATGACAATTTTGGTGTCCAGCCATATTTTGGAAGAATTATACCAAACTGCAACAGAATTTATTTTAATTGACAAAGGAAAAATCATTGAAGAAATCTCCGATCAAGAATTGAATGAACGGTGTAAACGGCATATTGCAATCAA
Source organism: Faecalibacterium sp. I4-1-79 (assembly GCF_023347235.1). Classification (GTDB taxonomy): domain Bacteria; phylum Bacillota; class Clostridia; order Oscillospirales; family Ruminococcaceae; genus Faecalibacterium; species Faecalibacterium tardum. Next base: position 2,084,082 of record NZ_CP094467.1, read on the forward strand.
GGCTACCGACCCGCAAAAGGCGCTGCTTGTATTGGAAGAAAAACTTCATACAGAAAATTTCAAGTTGATGCCGGATGGGACAATTCGCCTGTACGATTATCTTGATGATTTGGAAAAAGTCGCGGCTGTTTTGTCGGATGCGCATATCCTCGTTACAGGGCTTTCTGTATCCGGCGATACATTGGAAGATTACTTTTTAAGTAAGATAGGAGGTTCAGAAAATGTTAAATCTCCTAAATACTGAGTTTTATAAACTGTTTCATAGCCGGTACTTTTGGGGGATTGTGGCGTTTAATCTTTTTTTGAGCAGTGTGCTGCTGTTAGACAGTATTGGAGAAACATCCAGTCTATTCTTTGCATCACTATATAATGTGCCTATTCTCTTTTTTCTGGCAATCGTCTTTTCTGCGTTGTTTGTTGGAAATGACTTTGGACAAAGAACGCTGCAATCATATATCATTGCAGGCCATAACCGAGGACAGATATTACTTGCAAAACTGATCGCCTATCAAATAGCCTGCATAACGATTTTAGCTTTACCATTACTGGTACATGGATTGATTGGTAGGCTTTGCTTCAAAGAAAGTTTCGTGAGTGTTAGCGGCAATCTCTATACCGTTTTGGCAGTTGTAGTTTCTTTATTTGCAATGTGCCTGTTGCCGTTTTTCTTTGCGCTTCTGTTTCGTGATATAGGAAAAACTTTAGCTGTCCCGATGGTTCTCTTTTTCCTGATGATATTCTTGATGAATGGAGATCAAGCACTCTTTATTTCGCGAATATTGCCAATGGGACAGCTCCGACTGATTGCATTGCAGCAATTTACCCCATCTATGGTGCAATTTGTTTTCACAGATTTTTTGTGGATATTTATTTTATATTTTGGCGCTTATTTGGGATTTAAGCATTCCGATTTGAAGTGACAGGGAAGTGTCGAAATGAGCAATCTATTAAAAATGGAAAGATACCAATTATCACATAATTTCTTGTATTGGTGTGGCATGGTAGGCATCTTTCTAATTGGCTTTTTTACGGCAGAAACTTATGTCCCGGAAGTTATGGGAACAACCGGCGGGGCGGCTACTTCCCTTGCGGATATTTTTAACGGAATGGTTTATGACTCTACATTTCTTCTCATTCTGATGTCCAGTATTTTAGCTTTGATTTTAGGGCAGGAGTTTTCTTATCGGACAGTAGATCTTGAAATAACTGCGGGCCATTCCAGAAAATCAATCTTCTTTTCAAAGGTAATCACATATTTGATTGCGTTTAACGTCATGGCTCTTGTTTATCCCATTGCCGGGTGTATAAGAGAATTTTTCAGATTTGGATTTATTGACGGAGGAAACTTTATTTATCAGGCTGCTAAGGCGGTTCTATACTCTTTACTTTTGAACAGTGCTACTTTTTTCATTGCAATCTGGATTTGCTTTTCACTGCGTAATTCTGCAAAAGCGATTGCTGTTACAGCCGTTACAACGTTTGTACTTAGTCTTTATCTGGGTTTTGGAATGATGTTGAAATTTCCAGTAGCTTTTTTGCCAACTTATCAAATAAGGGAGGCAGTTACCAGCACAGCAATCTTCCAACCATTCCCGATTTTGATTGGAATTGTTTGGGTTGTTACGTTGTTGATTTTATCATGGTGCAGCTTTCGAAAATGTGAATTAAAATAGATTTCAATTAGAAAACGGAAAGAAGGAGGTGTCTAAAATAGAGCTACTGCTATTGATTGTATTTTTGCTGTTGCTTATCTTGCTATTCAAATATCTTCAAACAAAACGGCAAATCCGCAATCTATCAAAACAGATAGCTGAATTGGTAAATGGCAAATCCGAGAAAATGCTGGACATCTCTTTAATTGACAAAGATTTGGAACAACTGGCAGGAATACTAAACCAGTATAACGATAATCAAAGGCAGTTGATTGCCAGTACGCTTCGCCACGAAAACTATCTGAAAGAGTCGATTGCAAATATTTCACATGATCTACGGACACCATTGACCGTTATACTCGGACATTTACAGCTATTAAGAAAAGAAACTCTGACAGACAAGCAGGAACAGCGAATAGAAACCATTTTTCACAAAGCAGAAAGAATGAAAGAATTGGTACAGACTTTTTATGACCTGTCTATTTTGGATGCCGAGCAGATAACACCCCGGCGAGAAGATTTTAACCTGTCTAATTTGCTGATAAATCTTATTACAGAGAATGCTCCTGCATTGGAAGCAAAAAATATATCCCCTGAAATTGATTTGCCACCCCATTCTGTCTATCTCAATTCTGATTACAGCATGGTGGAAAGGATTTTACAAAATCTACTGACAAATGCGATACGTTATTCATCCGGCGACATAAAAATGGGCTTAAAGCAGACAAGGAAAAATAGGGCTATTTTCACGATTGAAAATCCGATAGATAGCAAAACTGAAATAAATCCCGCCCGCCTCTTTGAACGATTTTATACAGGGGACGCATCCAGACACAACAGTGGTACAGGAGTAGGACTTGCGGTTGTAAAGTTACTGACGGATAAACTAGGCGGCAATGTTTCTGCTGAAATTAAATCCAATGTATTGACTGTGACACTCGAAATCCATTAATTTTTCATTCATCTGCCGGACGATGGCAAAAGAAAAAAAGCCGTCGTATGGCGGAAAACAATATTCCCTACAAGGTGCGGGCGGCACTGCTTCCGGTTCCGCTGAATACACCAATGCCTACCGGAGCAATGTCTCAATCCCTGTGGTACATTGCAGTTCGTTCCGGGGATGTCCACCGGGTGCAGCACTATCTTCGCACAGAAAGGGATGCCTAAGATGGAGCAGTTATCGGCAAGTCTGCTGTTAACGGTTGGCATCCTGCTGCTGATCGCAGGGGTGATTTTTGCCATTCTCCAAGTATGGCCCTATACCGACCTTCTCTGGGCAGGTGCGTTTGGATGCCTGATGGCAGCTCTGAACTTTCGGGATTCCAAAAACGACGGCGGCTAAAGCACACGGCATCGTAGTGCACGGTCAATGCGGAAATACGAGCTACACCCGATTTTCCATATCGAGTGATATAGATTTGGCTTTGGGGGAGGATTGTCTATTGTATGCAAAAAATTGAAGTTGTTGTTCGCATCACAAAGGATCACTGCCCACCGCAAGAGCAGACGATTTTTGAATGGTTCGATTTGATGCGGAATCCCACAGACGCTCTGAGCCGTCCCGATCTGGAAATCAACTTGGAACACCACCGTGTTTTCAAACACGGAACAGAGGTGTACATGAGTCGTTATGAATACGGTGTTTTGAGTTTGATGGCACAGCATCCGGGCAAACTGTTTACAAAGGAGCAGATCTTTGAAGCAGTCTGGCATAAGGACAGCGAAAGCTATTTGAGAGCCGTCACCAGCACGATCGGTCGAATCCGCCAGAAAATAGAGGATGACAAAGATCACCCCCGTTATATTAAAACGGTTTCCAACATTGGATATCAATTTGTCCCATCATCGGAATCGGTGCGATTGAATCGCAATCTGTAATAAAAGCCATACCGTGAGATCCTAGTAGGATTCTTCGGTATGGCTTTATCGTTTTCTACGCTGTACGAAATCGGCATCCTTGCATAGATGACCAAGAATATTCTAAAATAGAGATAACTTAATTCAGGAGGTCAAACCATGCAAACATTTGAAGAAGTATTGACCCACTTCCATAGCTTTTTAGAGTCTGCGACCTATTTGGACGTTGTTCCATGCCGCTGGGGATATGTAAGGCTTTTCAATGAGGGCGACCCTATCAATTTCAATGCAATTCTTTGCCGCACACCACAAGAACTATATACGGCATTGGCAAATGATTTGGAAACAGAGATTCAGATCAGCTTGGGAATCGACTGAATTGGTATGAAATTGGTTTGTTTTTGGGTTCGTTTTGGTATAGTGACTTTGAAAAATGTGCTATACTGTACCACAAGCAAAACATTTTCAGGGATTTTCAATCTTACTGTAAAACTCTGTCAGATGCTTTGCCAGTGTGCGGGTCGAGTCCATTAAGGTTTCTCGCACCGCTTCTGGACAGGAAAGATAGATTCGGTTGAACTCTTTTAATTCTACTTCCGTCTTGTCCATTCCCGGAGTAATCAGTGCATCAAGCGAAATCGGCAGAACGCGAGCAATCGCCAAAAGAATTTCGTAAGATGGATTCATGCTACCTTTTTCAATGTTGGCAATATGCTTTGTTGAAACATGGCAACGTTCAGCAAGCTGTTCTTGTGTTAAACCTGCCAGCTTGCGCTCCGTGCGAACCTTTTCTCCAAGTAACTTCAAGTCGGAATTCGGCATCATCGTTCACCTCAATAGTATTGTATCGTTCTGGTGAATGATGCGGTATAACCTTGTATTTCCTGCGAGCAGGAAGTATAATGCCGATTTTTGCGTTTCCCGGTCGAGTTATAAAAAAACGGTAACTCGTCCGGGCGATTCCTTGCGCCACAAGATCACAGTTACCGTCTATGGAGGGTACTGTGATTTTTTATTGGGGTAACGCATCAAAAAAAGCCTGTCTGCTGCCGTAGACCAGACCGCTCCGAAACAGGCACAATCGTTCCATTCTGCCACCCACAATCGTGCCGATATGCTGTACTGCGCCAGCTTCCCTCAATGGGAGGCTGGCGTTTTTGCGCTTTTGGAACAAAAGTGCCGCAGTCCGCCGTTTCTCCCATAATACCGCAGCAAACTTTATATTTGGGAGGGAAAGTCATGCTCGATCATAAGAAGGAAGCAATTACAGAACTCTGGCAGTTTTGCCCCAAGTGCAATATAAAGCTCTATCGAATGACCGCCGACTGCACTGGATTCATCCACATAAAATGCTGGCGTTGCCGGGAAATGTTATGGCTCAACCTTTCCATTCGAGCCAAGTAAGCATTGGTTTCATAAGAATCGGGTGCAAAGCACTCTGAATATGGACTGTTCGCACCGAGCAACGGGCCGTCACCTCCGGGTGATGTATGAAACGTAGCACCAAATAGCCGGGCAGCAGCTTGACTGAAAGATCTTCAATCTTTCGGTCGGCTGTTGTCCGGCTATTTTTTATAGCTTCAGATGGCCTGCTCCCGAAAAGGAGCAGGTTTTATGTTTACCCTCTTTTCATGGCTGCCCCAGATGGCGAAATATCCGTAGTGTTTCCAAATTTTCGACATTTCACGTTTTATCGAAAATTTGGAGGTTACACATGGGCTTTAACTACGGTTTGGAGAAGAAGAATTTTGATAGTCAGTGGGCTGTGACCCGCAAGCAGTATGAAGATGCTGGCATGAGCATTGAAGTGATTCAGGCAATGTATGAGTATGACTGGTCTGTTTTCAATGCTACGCGTTCTTACCAGAACCACACACAGGAAATCGCTGCCCCGTCCTTTGAGCAGGGCGAAGAAGCCTACTCGCCCCTTATGAACAAGTATCAGGAAGCCATTTCTATTACCGAACACTACCGTGAAACCAAGAGCCGCTTCACATGGATCGGCGAGATTGAGGACGAGCGGCTGCTGTCTGCGCTTGAAAATTTGTCGGATGCAGACCTCAATCTCGTCACCATGTACGCCTATGAGGGCTACACCGTCACTGAAATTTCTAAAGTTTTAGGCGTCGCGCAGCCTACTATTAGCATCAAAATCAAGCGAATTACTAAATTTTTGAAAAACTTCAATTTCAATGCTATGGATTGACCCTTCTCGATGCCTACCAAGTGAGAGGGCAATTCACCAGACGGCACAAGCCGCAGAGTGAAACGTCCGAACAGCCGTTCCTTGAAAACTGAATAGTTCCTTCATCTGGTACTCCGATAATGATACTTCCGTAATTCGCGGCCCGGTCACAAAGCAGACGGGGTGGCTGAAATGCCAATGAAGCGGTACAAGTCCGCTGCCAGATGTTTATGCCCCACTCGCAGGGAGCCGAGGGCGAATATGCGAGACCTTAACTTATTAAATCAGGCGTGGCCGAATGCTGTTTTCGGTCTTCGTCCACGTCTGTTCTTTTTACTTATTCCATATATCCACATTTTTGTCCTACATAGGAGGTTTTATGAACGAGAACGACCGTACCATCTTAGAGCAAGCGATCTACGAGGAAATGGAACTGACCCCGGAAATGATCCGTTCCATCCGCACGCTCTGCGGTGTCTGCCTTTGCAGTTTTGTAGAATCCAAAGCGTTCAAAATCGCCATTGTTCCCAGCGCAGACCGGAGCATGGACACTTGCACTGTCTGCCAGACCCGGCGCGGTCATGACTACGTTGTGATGAACCGCTGAACAAACACACCGCACACTGCCAAGGAGGTGCAGCGGGCGGTGTACATATTGTAAAAGGAGGGCAGCTTTTGATTCAAAACTGGAAATTCCAGCGTGGAGACATTTTCTTCACCCGTTTCGACAACGCCATCGGTTCAGAGCAAAGCGGGAATCGTCCCGCAGTCGTTCTCCAGAACGATGTGGGAAATTTTTACTCGCCCACGCTGATCGTGGCCACATTGACAAGCAAGTCTGCAAAAAAGTATACCCAGCCGACCCACTGCCTGCTGGTGAACGATTTTCTCTCCGTTCCGTCCATCGTTCAGGCAGAGCAGATCTTTACCATAGACAAAAGCAGGGTGCTGAAATTCCTCGGACACCTCACCCCGGAGGAAATGAACCGGGTGGATGATGCCGTCCGTGCCAGCCTTGCCCTGAACCCGATGGGGAGCATTCAGCGGCTTCCACCCATCATCCGCTCTACGGCTGCTTACGCGCCGCCTGAGGTGGTTGACGGCAAGCCGCCCCTCTATCCCTACACGCCCATCAAATCATCCTTTGAGGATGCTGGGAGTGTCGAGGACATGATGCTGTACACCGAACTGGAAGCTGCGGTACACGCAATGATCCAGCGGCTGGAATACAGCTTCACATTCAACCCAAGTCTGCTCACCATCCCGAAGCGTAAGCAGCAGGTTGCTGAAATCCTGAAAGAAGCCGAAACGTACATCTGGAGAATCAAGGAGGAAATGCGATGCGCCTGAAAGACAACACCAATCCCTTCATCCATGTCAACCCGCCGTACCAGCTCATGGTCATCCACAGCAGCAAGCTGGTCTACCCCCGCGAACTGTATCAGCGCGGTGTGGAGCGCAAGCGTGTGGAACTGATTGCCGCCCACTTCAACGAATATGTGGCAAATGAGCCGAAGGTCAGTTTCCGCAACGGTCAGTTCATCGTAACGGATGGGCAGCACACCATCGAGGGGCGCATCCTCCGCAACGGCGGCAAGGATCTGCCGATTCTCTGCAAGGTGTACACGGGCATGACCGTGGAGCAGGAAGCCCTGCTCTTTGCCGAACAGAACGGCTTTTCCGCTCCGCTGACTGCTGGCATCAAGCTCCGCGCCAAGGTCGTAGGCGGCGATGCTATTTCCAAGGCTTTCCTCGCAGCCACCAACCGGGTGGGGTTGAGTCTCAATTATGACAGCCAGCAGCTGACCGATTACCGCATCGGCTGCGTTGGTACGGCTTTCCGACTCTACAAGCAGATGGGCGAACCGCTCTACTGTGAAACGATGCGGCTGATCGTGGCAGCATGGGAGGGCAAGCCCGATTCGTTCCGGGCATCTGTTCTGAAAGGCATGATGCACTTTGTGGAGCTGTACCACGGCGAGTTCAGTGAAGAACGGCTGCTCCGTGCACTGCGCAACATCCACCCAGTCGATATTTACCGCATCGGGCAGGACGACCCCGCAAAGCTGCGCGGATGGAAGAAATATGTTTTTCCCATTTACACCGCCTACAACGGCAAGTGCAGAAAAGACGCGCTGCCGATGAAATTCTGACATTCACAGGCATTCCTCCCATATACACAAGGGGCATCCGCAAACCGCAGATGCCCCTTGTTACATATCAAAGTGCAATATATAGTGTTCCTGTATTCATTCAACACAACATATAGAGAAAAGAGGTATTCTATGCGCTCTCAGTTCACTTCGTATGAGCAGCTTCCCATCACCCTGACAGCCGATCATGTCGCTGCTGCGCTGGGCATCTCCCGCGCCAACGCTTACATCCTGCTCCGTTCGGACGGCTTTCCCACGCTCCACATCGGTAAGCGGATGGTCGTACCCAAAGACCGTTTTCTTCAGTGGATCACGGACAGCGTAAATGGCTGATTTGACATCCTTGATTCAAGAGGTTTCTTTTTCTATACTATTCCCGAAACGACTTGACATCAGGAAGGAGGCAATATGCCAAGCAAACGTTCACACGGCGAGGGTACGCTTCGCCACCGCAGCGATGGTCGCTGGGAATTACGTATGATGGACGGCTACCAGAAAGATGGTTCGCCGCGCTTCAAGACCTTCTATGGCAAGACTCAGAAGGAGGTCAAGCTCAAACTGAAAGAGTATCAGGATGCGCTTATCAGCGGTGTCCAGCTGGACACGATCCTGTACTTCGAGGATTGGGCGGATACATGGTTCGAGGGTCACAGGGATAATATCGCTCCCACGACACAGGAAAGCTATAAATACTGCCTGAAAATGCTCAAAGAGGGATTTTACCATCGCCCCTTGACCGTCATACGCCCCATCGACATTGAAAACTTTCTGAAAGGGATGCGGCGTGATGGCCGCTCGGATTCTTACATCAGCAAGGCACGAGGGATGCTCTACCAGATCTTTCAAAAGGCAGAGGCCAATGACCTTGTGCGCCGCAACCCGGTTCGGCTTGCTGAAAAGATGCGGGCATCCGGCACTGCAAAACGCAAGGAAGCCTTCACCACAGCGGAAGTCGCGCACCTGATGAAGGTGCTGCCCGATGACCGCATGGGCTTGAGCATCCGGCTTTTGCTCGGCACTGGAATGAGAATGCAGGAACTTCTGGCTTTGGAGCCGCAGTTTATTGAAGAAGATGGCTCTGTCATTCACATCCGGCAGGCAGTAAAGGTCGTAAAAGGTACAGTCAGCATCGGCAGTCCGAAATCCAAAGACAGTATCCGGGATATTCCGGTGCCGCTGAATGTTCGCCCGTGTGCCATCAAGCTGCGGGATACCACCGACCAGTTCATCTGGGAAAGCCCCAAGACCGGCTTGCCCTGCAACCCCACCCATTTCCGAGATGTGTTCCGCAAATCTCTGGAAGAAGCGGGCGATGTCCGCTTGCTCACACCGCACAGCTGCCGCCACACCTATGTGTCGCAGATGCAGGCGTTGGGCGTGGACATCCAGACCATCCAGAGCATCGTAGGCCATGCCGACACCGAGATGACTGAGCATTATCTCCATGTTCAGGAATCCATTCGGCAGAGTGCGATCCAGTTGTTCAGTGAGGCGTTTTCGGCCTGAAAATTGGACGGAACGTCACTAATTAGACCAGATAAAATCGTTGGCATTGTGGTCAAAATTGTGGTCAAAACCAAATGAGGCCAGCCTATAAGCAAAAAAATCCAACGATTTCTAACGTGAAATCGTTGGATTTATGGTCCGAGTGGCGAGAATCGAACTCACGGCCTCTTGAACCCCATTCAAGCGCGCTACCAAAACTGCGCTACACCCGGATATCGGCCGCCGCTTCACTACCGAAGCGTGGCGACAAGAGATATTATACTCAGGCAAGGCCGTTTTGTCAACAGATTTTTTGATTATTTTTGGTTTTTTCTGAGAAAAGTCTGATTTTTACACGGATACGCGCTTTTTCGTTTTTGCTGTTTTTGTCAGTGCTTTTCCGCTTCTGCGGCGCGCTGCGCGCGGTCACGTTCCAGCAGCGGGCGCAGATACTGGCCGGTAAAGCTGCCGGGCACGGCAGCCACCTGCTCCGGGGTTCCCTCGGCCACGATCAAACCGCCGGCGCTGCCGCCCTCGGGGCCAAGGTCGATGATGTGATCCGCGCACTTGATGAGATTCAGATTATGCTCGATAACGATGACCGTATTGCCCACGTCCACCAGCTTTTGCAGCACCTCGATCAGACGGTGCACGTCTGCAATGTGCAGACCGGTGGTGGGCTCGTCCAGAATATACACTGTTTTGCCGGTGCCGCGGCGCGCCAGTTCGTTGGCCAGCTTCACACGCTGCGCCTCGCCGCCGGACAGGGTGGTAGCGCTTTGCCCTAAGGTGACATAGCCAAGGCCCACGTCCAGCAGCGTTTGCAGCTTGCGGGCGATCTTGGGCTGGTTGGCAAAGAACACCACCGCTTCCTCCACGGTCATGTTCAGCACATCTGCAATGGTCTTTTCCTTATACTTTACTTCCAGCGTTTCACGGTTGTAGCGCGCGCCCTTGCACACCTCACAGGGCACATATACGTCCGGCAGAAAGTGCATTTCGATCTGCAGAATGCCGTTGCCCTCGCAGGCTTCGCAGCGGCCGCCCTTGACGTTGAAGCTGAACCGTCCCGGGCCGTAGCCGCGCATCTTGGCGTCCTGCGTCTGGGAGAACACGGTGCGGATATCGTTGAACACGCCGGTATAGGTGGCGGGGTTGGAGCGCGGAGTGCGGCCGATGGGCTGCTGGTCGATGCCAATGACCTTATCCACAAATTCCAGCCCCTCTACCCCATCGCACTTGCCGGCGCGGGAGCGGGCACCGTTCAGCTCGCTGGCCAGCGTTTTGTACAGGATCTCGTTGATCAGGCTGGACTTGCCCGAACCGGAAATGCCGGTAACGCAGATGAACTCCCCCAGCGGGAAGCTGACGTCGATGTTGCGCAGGTTGTTTTCCCGTGCGCCCTTCACGGTCAGGCAGTGGCCGTTGCCGGTGCGGCGGGTCTGGGGCACGGCAATGCGCTTGCGGCCGGAGAGGTAGTCGCCGGTAATGCTGCGCTTGGCCTTGCAGATATCCTTTACGCTGCCTGCGGCCACGATCTCGCCGCCGTGCACGCCAGCACCGGGGCCTACGTCCACGATATAATCTGCGTTGCGCATGGTGTCCTCATCGTGCTCTACCACGATGACCGTGTTGCCGAGGTCCCGCAGGTTTTTCAGGGTGGCGATAAGCTTATCGTTATCCCGCTGGTGTAGACCGATGGAGGGCTCGTCCAGCACATAGAGCACGCCGGACAGAGCGCTGCCGATCTGGGTGGTCAGGCGGATGCGCTGGCTCTCGCCGCCGGACAGCGTACCCGCCGCCCGGGCCAGCGTGAGATAGTCCAGACCCACGCTTTGCAAAAATTGCAGGCGGTTCTTGATCTCCTTCATGATCTGACCGCCGATCTGTTGCTGCTTTTCGGTGAGGTTCGGCTCGTTTTGCCGGATAAATTCCAGCTCGTCCCGGATAGACATCTCACAGAACTGGCTGATGTTCTTGTCCCCGATGGTCACGGCAAGCACCACCGGCTTCAGGCGCTGCCCGTGGCAGTCCGGGCACTCCACGCCGGACATAAAGCTGCCGATCTCTTCCTTCATCCACTCGCTGCTCGTCTCGCGGAAGCGGCGCTCCAGATTTTCCACGATGCCCTCAAAGGTGTTGTAGTACACCCCGCTGCCGAACTCGTTGGTGCGGTGCATCTCGATCTTTTCACCGTTGGTGCCGTAGAGCAGGGCGTTCACCGCCTCGGTGCTCATCTCCTTGATGGGCGTATCCAGCGTAAAGCCGTATTTTTTGCCAAGGCCGAGGTAATACATCTCGCTCACAGAGCCTTCAGCGTAGTACCAGCCGCTGGCCTTGATGGCACCCTCCCGGATGGAAAGGCTGCGGTTGGGCAGGATGCGATCCTCATCCACCCGCATAAAGGTGCCAAGGCCGGTGCATTTTTCGCAGGCACCCAGCGGGTTATTGAAGGAGAAGAGCCTGGGCGACAGGTCGCTGATGGAAATGCCGTGCTCCGGGCAGGCAAAGTTCTGGCTGAAGGTCATGCACTCGCCGCCGATAACGTCCACCTCGGCCACGCCGCCGGTGAGCGCCAGCGCGGTCTCCAGCGAGTCTGCCAGACGGCTGCGGATGCCCTTGCGCAAGGCAAGACGGTCCACCACGATCTCCACCGTATGCTTGATGTTCTTTTCCAGACTAATCTCCTCGTCTAGATCATACAGGTTGCCGTCGATTTTTACGCGGGCGTAACCGGCGCGGCGGGCGGCGTCCAGTTCCTTCTGCTGAGTGCCCTTGCGCTGACGCACCACGGGGGCTAAAATCTGGAACTTGGTGCCCTCCTCCAGCTTGAGGACAGCATCCACCATTTCGTCCACGGTCTGCTGGCTGATGACCCGCCCGCAAACCGGGCAGTGCGGCACGCCGATGCGGGCGTACAGCAGACGCAGATAATCGTAGATCTCGGTCACGGTGCCCACGGTGGAGCGGGGGTTGTGGCTGGTGGTCTTTTGGTCGATAGAAATAGCCGGCGAAAGACCGGTGATCTCGTCCACGTCCGGCTTATCCATCCGGCCCAGAAACATCCGGGCATAGCTGGAAAGGCTTTCCACATAGCGGCGCTGACCGTCGGCGTAGATGGTATCGAAGGCCAGACTGGACTTGCCCGAACCGGAAAGGCCGGTCATAACGATCAGCTTTTCCCGCGGGAGAGTCAGGTTGATATTTTTCAGGTTGTGCTCGCGGGCACCTTTGATAATAATTTTATCGTTTGCCAAGGTATTTTCTCCCTTTTCGTTGTGTCTGTGCATGGTTCTGCTTGCGCTCGGTCTCGGCGGCGGAGTCCACGGTGGGGTTCTCGCCCCGGCGCAGGCGGTCGATCTGATCCCGCAGGAAGGCTGCGTGTTCAAATTCCAGCAGCTTCGCGGCCTCCTTCATCTCCCGGGTCAGGCGCTCAATGGCAGCCTCCCGCTCCATCTTGCCCATGCGGCGGGTGTTGCGCTTGGCGTTTTCGGCCTTATCGCTGATCTCGATGCTGTCCGCAATGGCCTTGACGATGGTTTTGGGCACGATGCCGTGTTCCTCATTATAGGCCATCTGAATGGCGCGACGGCGCTCGGTCTCGGTGATGGCACGCTCCATGCTGTCGGTCACCACATCGGCGTACATGATGACCATGCCCTCCGCGTTGCGGGCGGCACGTCCGATGGTCTGGATCAGGCTGGTCTCGCTGCGCAGAAAGCCCTCCTTGTCGGCATCCAGAATGGCCACAAGGCTCACCTCCGGCAGGTCCAGGCCCTCACGCAGCAGGTTGATGCCCACTACCACGTCGATGCTGCCCAGACGCAGATCCTTGATGATCTCCATGCGTTCGAAGGTATCCACCTCATGGTGCATATACTTGACCTTGATCCCCTGCTCGGTGAGGTAATCGGTAAGATCCTCCGCCATTTTTTTGGTCAGGGTGGTCACCAGCACCCGCTCCTGCCGCTGGATGCGGGCGTTGATCTCGCCCAGCAGGTCCACCACCTGCCCTTCCACCGGGCGCACTGAGATGACCGGGTCCAATAGACCCGTGGGACGGATGACCTGCTGCGCCACCTGTGAGCTGTTCCGGCGCTCGTACTCGCCGGGGGTGGCGGAGACAAAAATCATCTGGTTGAGCTTGGACTCCACCTCCTCAAATTTCAGGGGGCGGTTATCAAAGGCGGACGGCAGGCGGAAACCGTATTCCACCAGCGTTTTTTTGCGGGCGTAGTCGCCGCCGTACATGGCGCGTACCTGCGGCAGGGTAACGTGGCTTTCGTCCACGAAGAGCAGAAAATCCTCCGGAAAATAATCCAGCAGAGTGGTGGGCATACTGCCCGGCGCACGGCCGGACAGCACCGCCGAATAGTTTTCGATGCCCTTGCAGATGCCCACCTCGTTCAGCATCTCGATATCGTAGTTGGTGCGCTGGGCAATGCGCTGCGCTTCGATCAGCTTGCCCTCGGCGGTAAACTGCTTGACCTGTGCGTCGCACTCGGCGCGGATCTTTTCCAGCGCAGCGGCCTTTTTTTCCGCGCTGACGATATAGTGGCTGGCCGGGAAGATAGCAACGTGCCTGACCACGTTCTGCTTGGAGCCGGTCAGGGGGTTGAACTCGGTAATGCGGTCGATCTCGTCCCCGAAGAACTCCACCCGGATGGCAAGCTCGCTCATATAAGCCAGATAAATGTCCACCGTGTCGCCGTGCACCCGGAACTTATTTCGCACAAAATTCACGTCGTTGCGCTCGTATTGCAGGGTGACCAGCTTTTTGCACAGCTCGTCCCGCTCCATCTGCATCCCGGGGCGCAGGCTGATGACCATGCTGCGGTAGTCGATGGGGTCACCCAGCGAGTAGATGCAGGACACCGATGCCACAATAATAACGTCCCGCCGCTCGGAAAGTGCCGCCGTAGCCGAATGGCGCAGGCGGTCGATCTCGTCGTTGATGGCGCTGTCCTTTTCAATATAGGTATCGGTGCTGGGGATGTAAGCCTCCGGCTGGTAGTAGTCGTAGTAGCTAACGAAGTACTCCACCGCATTGTTGGGGAAAAACGAGCGGAACTCGGTGCACAGCTGCGCCGCCAGTGTTTTGTTGTGCGCCAGCACCAGCGTGGGACGGTTGCACTGGGCAATGACGTTGGCCATGGTAAAGGTTTTGCCGCTGCCGGTCACGCCCAACAGGGTCTGGCAGCGGTCGCCCCGCTGCACCCCCTCCACCAGCTGCGCGATCGCCTGAGGCTGGTCGCCGGTGGGGGCATAGTTCGACACCAGTTCAAATTTTTCCTCTGCCATCGTTTTTCTCCCTTCCGCGCGCATAACCACAATCCGTTGTTGTTTCAAGTTGTATTATAGCACGCACATTTTATAATGTAAACAGTTTTTTGTTTTACGGCCAAAAAAGCGTACCGGTCTTGAAGTCGTAAATAGGCAGGCGGTTGGCGTCCCGCATGGAAAAATACTCGGTGTCGGTCAGGATAAAGTGATCCAGCAGATGCACATTTACCAGCCCCAGCGCCCTGGCAATGCTGCCGGTGGCGTCCATGTCCTCCAGCGAGGGCAGCGCCACCCCGTTGGGGTGGTTGTGGCAGAGCACCACGGCATCCGTACCACCCTTGATGGCGGCAGCCACCACGTTCTTGATATCCAGACTGACCCGGTCGGAGGTGCCCTCCCGCAGCCAGACGGCGGCGCGCACCCGCTTGCGGCTGTCCAGACTGACCAGCATGGCGCGCTCGTAGTCCGACCACGCAAACTTTGCCATCAGATAGCTGCCCATCTGCTCGGTGGTCTTGATGCAGCGGGTGGTGCTGGTGCGGCTGCGGCCATAGTACCGGCTGATCTGGGGCAGCAGATGCAGCATCCGGGTAGTAGAGGGGCCTACGCCCTCTACAGTGCACAACTCTTCCTCGCTGGCTTCCAGCACCGCCGCAAAATCCCCAAACCGGTCGATCAGGTCGTGGGCGATGCCGTTGGTATCCTTTTGGGCGTTGGTCAGGTAAAGCACATATTCCAGCGCCTCGTGCTCGGCCAGACTGTCCAGCCCATAGCTCTGCACCCGCTCCCGCATCCGCTGGCGATGTCCCTTGTGCCGTTTATTCTCTGCCATGGCGGTACTCCTTTTTTTCTATGTTCTCTCCTTATAGTACCCATTTTGCGACGCAAACACAAGCGTTCTGCAAAAATAACCCGGATTTTGCACTGGAATGCGCGTTGACTTCCCGCCCCGCCTGTATTACTATAAAAGCATGATTCTGACAAAAAACGATGAGGATAGCTTTATGAAACAATTTACTGCCACCGCCAACGATGACGGCGTGCGTCTTTCACGCTTTGTGCAGAGCGTGACCCGCGATTTTCCCACCAGCCTGCTGTACAAAAGTTTCCGCAACAAGCGGGTGAAGGTAAACGGCAAAAAGGCCGCGCCGGAGTACCGTTTGCAGGCGGGGGATCTGATCGAGCTGTACATCAACGACGAGTTTTTCCCGCCCGAGGGTGCAAAGCCGGTGCAGAAAACTGCCCCCAAAAAGCAGCCCAATCAGCCCAAGGTGACCGTCATCTACGAGGACGAGAACCTTGCAGTGCTGTACAAACCCACCCATCTGCTGTGCCACAGCGACCGCACCGGCGACGCCAATCTGGTGGACGCCTTTACCCAGTACCTGACCCAGAAGGGCGAATACGACCCCCACGGTGAGAACCGCTTCAAGCCCGGCATCTGCAACCGGCTGGACCGCGGCACCGAGGGGCTGGTGATCGCCGCCAAGAATTACGCCGCCCTGCGGGACATGAACGAGATCATCCGCACCGACCTGCTGAAGAAGGAGTACTACACCATCACGGTGGGTATTCCCCAGTCCGGGCGGTTCACCGCATGGTGGGAGCACGACGAAAAGAACAACAAGGTCAGCATCCACGCCCATCAATCGCAGGACGAGCGCCGCAAGCAGATCATCACGGACGTGGACGTGCTGCGCACCGCCGGCCCCTTTGCCCTGTGCAAGATCGGCCTTGTCACCGGGCGCACCCATCAGATCCGCGCCCATCTGGCCTATCTGGGCAAGCCGGTGCTGGGTGATATCAAATACGGCAACCGCAAAATGAACGAGCGCACCGGCACCAAAACACAGGCGCTGTGCGCGGTGCGCATCAGTTTTCTGGATGTGCCGGAGGAAAACACCCTGCACTACCTCTCCGGCAAGGTCATTAAACTGAAAGACCCTCAGATCTTACAGCAGTTCGATGCACTGGATAAAAGCAAAAACGCATAACAATAAGACCGCTGTTTGCAACAACTGCAAGCAGCGGCCTGTTTTTTGCGCTATTTTCTTTTTTGGCCCCGTTCACACCCGGCCGGGCAGCCAAACCGCTGTTTTTGCTCCGCAGGGGGTGTTCTGCCCAAACACTGCCATGCCGCCATGGGCGGCGGCGATCTGCTGCACTACATATAAGCCAAGGATATGGGGCGCATTTTCGGCAGGCTCCGCAGCGTTCAGTGCCGCCAGAACGGCAGCCGGATAGCCAATACCGTCATCTGCCACGGTCAGGCAGAAGCGCTCTCCTACCTGCCGGGTGTGCACGGTAATGTTCACCGGCTTTGGGTTATGCCGGACGCTGTTGTTCAGCAGGTTTTCCAGCAACCGTGCCAGCAGCGCCTCATCCACCGAAAGCACTGTCTGCTCTGCTGGTTCTTCCTGTTCCAGCGTGATCTCGCAGCGCTCTGCCAGTGGGCTTTCGCAGAACTGCGCCACCAGCTGCCGGAACAGCGGCCCTGCCCGGAGGTCTTTCCGGCGCAGGGGCTGGGCACCATATTCCAGCTTACTGGTCAGGTTCAGGTCATCAATGAGGGTGCGCAGCTTTTCGCACTGGGTACGGATGCCGGCCGCTTTCTGCCGGGAGCTGTCCGGCAAAAGTGCATCCTGTTCCAGCTGCTCCGCCCAGCCTAAGATCAGCGCCAGCGGGGTGCGCACGTCATGGCTGACCCCTGCGATCCACTGGGTGCGGGCGTTGTCCCGCCGGGAAAGCATCTCATTTTTGGCTTGCAGCTGCGCCCCGGTCCGGTTCAGCTTTTCTGCCAGTTCCCCGGCAAAACCGTCGGTAGGCAGCCGGACGGTCTGCCCCTGCGCCAGAGTATCCAGACCGTTTGCCACGGTCTCCAGCCGCTTTGCCCCCCGCCAACTCAACCAGAAGCAGAGAACCAGACCCAGCAGCAGCATTCCCAGCGCTGCCGCCGGGAGCACCCGCACCATGCTCAGGACAAAGTCCGGTGAGCTGTAAATGCTGTACTTCCACAGGCTCCCCTTTGGCAGCCCGATAACGAACAGTCCGTAGGGTTCTGTCCAGCAGAACACCGGGTAATCCGCCAGATACCAGCGGGCAAATCTGGCGATATCGCCGGGAGTGTAGGCATGGTTCAGCTCCTGCGGCAGGCCGTAGCTCCAGCGGATGTTTCCCACATCGTCCAGCACCATCGCCCACTCGTAGCCGTTCATCCACTCCTGCGGGGTGCGTTCTGCCCCAAAGGCAAGCCCTTCGGCGGTCTCCACCATAGAATCCGCGATCTCGCTGGAGGAATACTCCCGCTGCGGCAGGCGGCAGCCCTCCTGCCAACCCAGCCAGCCCAGCACCGCAACACCGGAAAACAACAGCAGCAGAACAATGCCCACCGCCGCCAGCACATACCGCCGGATCAGTCGCTCAAAGGTTTTCATGCTTCTTCCCCCTTTGTCAGCTTATAGCCAATGCCCCGCACCGTCCGCAGAAACTGCGGCGTGCCGGGTTCGGCTTCCAGCTTCTCCCGCAGATGCCGGATATGTACCCCCAGACTGTTCTCGTAGCCATAGTAATCTGCGCCCCAGACCGCCGCACAAAGGGCATCGTAGGTAACGATGTGTCCCCGGTTCTCTGCCAATTTCCGCAGCAGCGCCAGCTCGGTAGCAGTCAGCGCCAGTGTTTTGCCCTCTGGCAGGGTAACAATGGCATCATTCAAGTCTACGCACCGCTCCCCCAGCTGCAAAGGTGCCGGTTTTGTACGGGACAGCTCTGCCCGGTACGCCCGCTGCAAAATATGCTGCACCCGCAGCAGCAGTTCCTGCATCAGAAAAGGCTTGGTCAGGTAGTCATCTGCGCCAAGACCCAGCCCGAACAGACGGTCGGCATCCGCATCCCGTGCAGAGAGGAACAGTGCCGGAACATCCGCTTTTGCCCGCAGCGCACGGAACAGCGAAAATCCATCCCCATCCGGCAGGTTGATATCCAGG
This sequence comes from Faecalibacterium sp. I4-1-79, assembly GCF_023347235.1. Lineage (GTDB taxonomy): Bacteria > Bacillota > Clostridia > Oscillospirales > Ruminococcaceae > Faecalibacterium > Faecalibacterium tardum. Next base: position 2,102,680 of record NZ_CP094467.1, read on the forward strand.
ATCATCAGCTCCGGCTGCTCTGCCGCAAAGCAGCCGCGGGCAGCGGCGCAGCTTTGGGCGGTTTTCAGGCGGCAGTAGCCTGCGCCCCGCAGCTGCTCACATAGCAGTGCCAGCAGTTCGGCGTTGTCATCCACAATGAGAAGCTTTGCATCATAAATGGTATCCATAAGGGCAGTTCTCCTTTCCCGCCTTTACTATACCACACTTTTTGCGCTGCGGCGGAAAACGCCTGCAAATTTAAGGGTAAATTAAGCTGCGCTTCCGGTCAGTTTAAGGCAGCGGGTGTATTCTGGCATCGTTCCGAAAACCATGAATGCGAAAGGAGACCCTTTATGAAACCTGTGATTGAGACCCATGCCCTTTGCAAAAGCTACCATGGCCGTCCGGTGGTGGATCATTTGAACCTGACTGTCCCGGAGGGCTGTGTTTACGGCTTTTTAGGCCCCAACGGTGCGGGCAAATCCACCACCATGAAGATGCTGCTGGGGCTTGTACACCCCACCGGCGGCAGTGTGGAACTGCTGGGGCACACCCTGAACGAAGCAAACCGCATTGCCCTGCTGCGGCAGACCGGCAGTCTGATCGAATCTCCCTCCGGTTACCTGCACCTGACCGCCCGGGAAAACCTATCCATCGTGGCTGACTTGAAAGACGTGGACCGGAAGGACATCAGCCGGGTGCTGGAAATCGTGCACCTGACCAAAGACGCTGACCGGAAGGTGGGGCAGTATTCCCTTGGTATGAAGCAGCGGCTGGGCATTGCCATGGCACTGCTGGGCAGTCCCAAACTGCTGATTTTAGATGAACCCACCAACGGTCTGGACCCGGCGGGCATTCAGGAGATGCGCAGTCTGATTGCTTCCATGCCCCAGACCACCGGAGCCACCGTGCTGATCTCCAGCCACCTGCTGGGAGAGATCGAGCAGATGGTGGATCAGGTGGGCATCCTGAGCCACGGCAAACTGCTGTTCGAGGGCTCCTTGCAGCAGTTGCAAAAGCACAGCCGGGGCGACATTCTGCTGCGGGTGCTGGACGCCCCCAAAGCCGCAGCCGTCCTGCAGCAGCAGGGAGTAAAAGCCGCTGCACCGGCAGACCAGCCGGACACCCTGCAGCTTCCCCCGCTGCCGGACGAAGCGCTGGCGGCACTGGTCTGTACCCTTGCCGAAAGCGGCGTGGGCGTAGTTGGACTGACTGCACAGACAAAGAGCCTTGAGGATATCTTCCTCAGCCTGACCCAGACCAGCGGGGAGGTGGCGTAAGATGGCAGCTTTCCGTGCAGAACTGCAAAAAGCTCACCGTCGGCACGACCTTGCTCTCTGCCTGCTCATCCCCGGCATTGTCGTGCTGTGGGTGGGCGGCCTTGCCCCGGCAGACCCGGAGGAGCTTGCCAACGGTTACAGCGCCCTGCTTTACAGCCTGCCCGTCATTGAAGCTATTCTGATGCCGGTGATGATGGCAGTGCTGGCCTCCCGGTTGTGGGATATGGAGATCAAAGGCAACACCGCCAAACTGCTCTACACCCTGCAGAGCCGCCGCAGCCTGTTTGCAGGCAAGGCGGTCTTTGGAGTGCTGGAGGTGCTGTTGGTCACGGTGCTGGAGCTGACCTGTGTTCCGGTGCTGGGGCGTGTCCATGGTTATACCGAAGCCTTTCCCACTGGGCAGCTATGCTATCTGTTCGTCTGCACGCTGGCTGTGGACACAATGCTCTTCTTTGGGGAATTTCTGCTGATGCTGTGGGTGGGCAATCCCCTGCCGGCGCTCTGCGTGGGCATTGTAGGGGCGCTGGTGGGGCTGTTCTCTGCTTTTATGCCGCCGCTTGCCAGTTATTTTGTGCCCTTTGGGTACTACATCCCTCTGAGCGCCTACGAAGTGGCGAACTGGGACAAGGCCACCCACACCGTCACCTACGGCACCCGCCCCTTCAACTGGGGGCTGTTGGCCTTCACCCTTGCGCTGGGCGCTGTGCTGTTTGCCCTTGCGTGGCGCAAGGTACAGGACGAGGAGGTATAAAACCATGCTGAAACGCTGTATTCTTGCGGAGAACCGCAAACTCCACGCATCCCCCATCTGGGCAATGTTCTTTGTGCTGCCCATTCTTTCGGCCACCTATGGCACTTTCAATTATCTGCAAAATCTTGAGATTCTCACCGACGGCTGGTATAGCCTGTGGACCCAGCACACCCTGTTTTATTCCATGCTCTTCTTTCCTGCCATGGTAGCCACCTATGCTGCCTACTTGTGGCGGCTGGAACATCTGGGGCACAACTGGAACCTGATCATGGCAAGCCCCGTACCGCCGCTGGACCTGTTTGTAGCAAAGTTTGCGGTGGTGACAAAGCTGGCGCTGCTGACCCACGGCTTTGTGTTCGCGCTGTTCGTGTTCTGTGGCAAGGTATTTGCCCATCTGCCCGGGCTGCCGCCGGTCACCTTACCTCTGTTTTTACTGCGGGGACTGCTGGGTGCGTTGGCTGTCATTGCCGCACAGCTGGTGCTGGCCATGATCATCCGCAGCTTTGCCGTGCCCATTTTTCTGGGGCTGCTGGGCGGCATTACCGGCATCTTTATCAGTTCCAAGGGGCATGGGCTGTTGTGGCCCTATTCCCTGATGCAGCTCGGTATGAACTCCAACAAAAGTGCGGATGCTCTGGCTGGCAGCTACGGGCTGTTTGCCTTCAGCTGCATCTTCTGGCTGGGGACGATGTTCCTTCTGGCATGGCTGCTTTTACGCCGGGAGGATGTGCGGGCGTAAGGCACAGCAGCGCACATGACGATTCCCAAAAAATGACCCTGTGGCACAATTTTCGCATCGTTGACAGACAGAAAAAACCTCCCTATGCAGTTTTCCTGCACGGGGAGGTTTTGTTATATGGAAATAGGGATGCTGCCTCAGCGCTTATACTTTGCGGCGGTCTGCAAACGCTGCATGGCACGATCCAGCGCGATCTTGCTCTGGTAATATTCGTGCATGCTCTGCTTATGCTGCAAGCGTTCCTCGGCGCGGATGCGGGCGGCCTCGGCACGGTTCTTGTCGATGTCCTCCGGGTTCTCGGCGCTGTCCACCAGCACCATCACATAGGCGGGGGTCACCTCGGCAATGCCATCGCCCACCAGTACATCCCGGGCCTTGCCGTCCACCACAAAGTGGAGGATGCCCATGTGCAGCGCCACCAGCACCGGGTTATGCCCGGCCTGTACGCCGTAGATGCCATCGCTGATGGGCAGGGTCAGATCCTCGCAGTCACCCTGATAGAACTCGCCGCTGGACGCTGTGATGCTCAGCATGAACTTGTTCATCAGACGGCACCGCCCTTTTCCTCAGCCAGCTTCTTTTCTGCTTTTTCGCGTGCTTCTTCCAGCGTACCTACGTTGAAGAATGCCCACTCCGGCAGATCGTCGGCCTTGCCGTCCACGATGGCGGCAAAACTGCGCACGGTGTCCTTCAGGGGCACATACTTGCCCTTGAGGCCGGTAAAGTTTTCGGCCACGGCAAAGGGCTGGGACAGGAATTTCTGCAGCTTGCGGGCGCGCATGACGGTCAGCTTGTCGTTCTCGTCCAGCTCGTCCATGCCCAGAATGGCAATGATGTCCTGCAGCTCCTGATAGCGCTGCAAAATGGACTGCACCTTGCGGGCTACGCGGTAGTGCTCCTCGCCCACGATGTCCGCTTCCAGAATACGGGAAGTGGAAGCCAGCGGGTCCACAGCCGGATAGATGCCCTGCTCCACGATCTTACGGGACAGCACGGTGGTGGCGTCCAGATGGGCAAAGGTGGTGGCAGGAGCGGGGTCGGTCAGGTCATCGGCAGGCACATAGACGGCCTGCACCGAGGTGATGGAACCGTCCTTGGTGGAGGTGATGCGCTCCTGCAGAGCGCCCAGCTCGTTGGCCAGCGTGGGCTGGTAGCCCACGGCAGAGGGCATACGGCCCATCAGGGCAGAGACCTCACTGCCGGCCTGCACGAAACGGAAGATGTTATCAATGAACAGCAGCACGTCCTTGTGGGTCTCCTCACGGAAGTACTCTGCCATGGTCAGGCCGGTCTCGGCCACGCGCATACGGGCTCCCGGGGGCTCGTTCATCTGGCCAAAGACCAGTGCGGTCTTGTCCAGCACGCCGGAGGCGTTCATCTCGCCCCACAGGTCACAGCCCTCGCGGGAGCGCTCGCCCACGCCGGTAAAGATGGAGTAGCCGCCGTGCTCGGTGGCCACGTTATGAATCAGCTCCTGGATCAGCACGGTCTTGCCCACGCCGGCGCCGCCGAACAGGCCGATCTTGCCGCCCTTTGCGTAAGGAGCCAGCAGGTCGATGACCTTGATGCCGGTCTCCAGGATCTCAGTTGCGGGCTTCTGCTCTGCAAAGCCGGGTGCCTTGCGGTGGATGGGCCAGTGCGGCAGCTCGTCCACAGTGCCCTTGCCGTCAATGGGGCGGCCCAGCGGGTCGAACATACGGCCCAGTGTGCCCTCGCCCACAGGGGCGGTCAGGCCGTGGCCGGTAGCTTCCACCGGCATACCCTTGCCCAGACCCTCGCTGGCAGAAAGCATGATGCAGCGCACCGTGGTCTCGTTGACGTGCTGCGTCACCTCCACGGTGCGCTCGGTGCCCTCTGCGGTCACGGTAAGCGCCTCCTGCAGGGCAGGCAGCCTGCCGGCGGTGAACTGCACATCCACCACGGGGCCTGCTACGCGAATAATAGTTCCCTGTATCATTTGGATTGCCTCTTGTCAAATATGTTTGTCCAACGAACCCTCTCAGTCATCGCTGCGCGATGCCAGCTCCCCCGAAGGGGGCGCTTTTATCTGCATCGCCGTCAACTGCCCTGAACCCCCCCTTCGGGGGAGGTGGCACGCCGTCAGGCGTGACGGAGAGGGTTTTCCTTTATTATGTCCGGTCCTGCACGGCAGCTGCGCCGCCGATGATCTCGGTGATCTCCTGCGTGATGGAGCCCTGACGGGTGCGGTTGTATTCCAGCTGCAAGTCCCGGATCATGTCATTGGCGCTCTTGGTAGCAGAATCCATGGCGGTCATGCGGGCGCTCTGCTCGGCGCAGAAGCTCTCGGTCATGGCACCAAAGATCATGCCGTGCATATAGATGGGTGCGATCTGCTCGAACACCGTCCATGCGTCCGGCACCAGTTCCACCTCGCCCTTGGGGTCACCCAGACCCTTGGGAGCAGGCTGCAAAAACCGCCGGTCCAGCGGCAGCAGACGCTCCATGACAGGCTCGCTGGTAAGGGCGTTCTGGATCTTGGTGTAGACGATGTAGATCTCGTCCAGCTTGCCGGACTTGAAGTCGTCAATGGCGTCTACCGTGATGTCGCGGGCACGCTGCAAAGTGGGTGCGGTTGCGCTGTAACGGAACTCCTCCACAAGGCGGGGATCCCGGTGGCGCAGGGCGCGGTAGCCCACCTGACCGATGACATAAAAGCGGTCATTGGGGTCTGCGTGCTCCCGCAAAAACTTGAGCAGGTTCTGGTTATAAGCACCTGCCATGCCCTTATCGGCAGTAAGCACCAAATACGCCCGCCGGGGGTTTTCCAGATTCCGCTCGTGGAAGAAGGGATGCTCCGGCTCCTCCGGCAGATGCGGCACAACACGGGAGATGGTGTCCCGCATACGGTTGAAGTAAGGGGACACATTCTGGTAGTTCTGCCGTGCCTTGCGCAGCTTGGACGAAGAGATCAGGTACATGGCATTGGTGATCTTCATGGTATCCTGAATGCTCTCGATGCGCTCCTTCAGCAGCTTACTGGACGACATGGTCATTGCCTCCCGCATAAGCTTTCCAAGCGTTCAGGATGGCATCCACCCGGTCGGGCTCCAGCTTGCCGTCAGCATCGATCTTCTGCATGGTGCCGGAGACGTCTGCGCGGAACTGCCGCACAAAGGCAGCGGTCTTTTCCCGCTGTTCTGCGGTGGGCAGAGTGTCCAGCAGGCCGTGGGAAGCCAGCACCAGAATGACCACCTGCTCGGCATCGGACTTGGGCTGGCACAGCGGCTGCTTGAGCATTTCCATCAGTGCCTTGCCGTGCTCCAGCTGGCGGCGGGTCTCGGCGTCCAGATCGGAGCTGAACTGTGCAAAGGATTCCATCTCCTTATACTGCGCCAGCTCGATACGCAGGTTTGCGTTGGCCTTTTTCATGGCTTTGGTCTGGGCAGCGCCGCCCACACGGGAAACCGACAGACCCACGTTGACAGCCGGACGGTTGCCGGCGTTGAACAGGGCGCTCTCCAGGAAGATCTGACCGTCGGTGATGGAGATGACGTTGGTGGGGATGTAGGCCGAAACATCGCCGGCCTGCGTCTCTACGATGGGCAGTGCGGTGATAGAGCCGCCGCCCAGATCATCCCGCATACGGCAGGAGCGCTCCAGCAGACGGGAGTGCAGGTAGAACACATCGCCGGGGTAGGCTTCACGGCCCGGGGAGCGGCGCAGCAGCAGCGAGATGGCACGGTAGGCCACCGCGTGCTTGGACAGGTCATCGTAAACGATGAGCACGCTCTTGCCCTTGGCCATGAAGTACTCGGCCAGTGCAGTGCCCGCATAGGGAGCAATGTACTGCAACGGGGCAGAATCCGACGCGGTAGCTGCCACGATGGTGGTATAGCTCATAGCGCCGTGCTTTTTCAGATCCTCGGCCACGCGGGCGATGGAGGAAGCCTTCTGACCGATGGCAACATAGATGCACAGCACATCCTTGTCCTTCTGGTTCAGGATGGCGTCGGTGGCAATGGAAGTCTTGCCGGTCTGGCGGTCGCCGATGATCAGCTCACGCTGACCGCGGCCGATGGGGAACATGGAGTCGATGGCCAGAATACCGGTGTGCAGCGGGGTGTCCACGCTCTGGCGCTCCAGAATACTGGGTGCCTGCTTCTCAATGGGGTTGTAGCCTTCGGCCTCAATGGGGCCTTTGCCGTCGATGGGCTCGCCCAGCGGGCTGATAACACGGCCCAGAAAAGCATCGCCCACCGGGATACCGGCGCGCTTGCCGCTGCGGGTGACCATAGTGCCCACACCAACGGTCTCGGCACCATCGAACAGCATAACGCCCAGCTGCTCGGGCTCCACGCTTTCCACCATGCCCTTGGCACCGTTTTCAAAGGTGACGATCTCGCCGTACACAGCACGGTTCATGCCGTCAATGTGCACGATGCCATCGGCAGAGGAGATGACCACACCGCCCTCTGCGGAGGTCTCGGCGGGCTTGTAGTCCTCGATGCGGGTCTTGAGGGTAGCCAGCGAGGGCTTGCCCTCCATCATTTTATCCAGCTGATGACGGCCGGAATTGTCGAACACGCGGTCGCCCACCTGCAGGACATAGCCGGAAAGCAGACTCTCGTCCACGGTGATATTCAGGATGACTTCCGTGGCGTCATACAGCTTTTTGATCTCCGACTTGATGCGGTCCAGATCTTTTTCGCGGAGTTTATGGGCACAGCGCAGGCTGGCCTTGACGATGCGGTTATCCGCAAAAAATTCACGACTGAATTCAGTTGCCATTGCCTGCACCTGCTTTCTGCAGCAGATCGTCCAGCAGCTGATCATCATCCTGGGCGGTCAAATTATGTTTCAAAAGCTTTTCGCACATGGAGCGTGCCAGTGCCGTAGCCTGTGCATCTGCTTCCCGCAGCTTGTTCTGGCGCTCGATCTCCACAGCAGCCTTACCGGCAGCCACGATCTCATCGGCCTGCTTCTGCGCGTCGGCCAGCAGCTGCTGCTTTTCCACCTCGGCCTGCTTCTCGTAGGCTTCGCGGCGGGCTGCGGCTTCGTTGTCCACATTACGCAGCTTGTCCTGCGCGGTCGTAAGTGCTGCGGCGGCCTCGGTCTTGGAGGTCTGTGCCGCTGCAATGTCTGCCTCGATCGTCTTCTGGCGCTGATCCAGCACGTTCTGGATGGGCTTGAACAAAAACTTGCGCAGCAGCACATACAGGATCAGGACATCCACCACGGTCCACAGCAGGTTCAAATCCAACTTCAGCATTCGTCCACGCCTCCGTTACTGGCCCAGGAACAGGATGATCAGCAGTGCAACGACGAAGCCGAAAATTGCGGTACCTTCTGCCAGCGCAGCGCCCAGCAGCAGGTTCGTCTGGATCTTGCCGGAAGCCTCCGGCTGGCGGGAGATGGCCTCCGTTGCCTTACCCGTTGCAATACCAATGCCAATACCGCCGCCAATGCCGGTCAGCGCTGCAATGCCAGCGCCCAGAGCTACCAAACCACTCATAGTTCTATCTCCTTTGTAATTACAGTTTTAAATGTGTTGTTTATTCCTCGCCGCCGATGCTCTCTTTCATAAACAGTGCGGTCAGGAACACGAAAACATAGGTCTGGATCAGACCATCGAACAGGTCAAAATACAGGCTGAACACCGCCGGGACGAACACCGGCACCACCAGCTTGAGCAGTTCCATGATAACGAACGCGCCCAGCACGTTGCCGAACAGTCGCATACACAGACTGGTGGGGCGAATGGCGATCTCGAGGATGTTCATAGGGGTCATGATGGGGGTAGGGGCTGCAAGGCTCTTGAGAAAGCCCGCGCCGCCCCGGGCGCGAACGCCTGCATACTCGATAAGCACGATGCTCATCAGTGCCAGCGCAGCGGTCACATCCAGATCCTTTGTGGGGGGCTTTACGCCGAACACGCCGATCACGTTGGAGCAGGCAATGTACAGCGCCACGGTCATCAGGTAGGGCACATAGCGGCTGCCCTCCTTGCCCAGCAACCCTTCAAAGAAGTTTTTGCCAAGGGAGTACAGCGCTTCCAGTGCTGCCTGACGCTTGCTGATGTGATCCACCTTCAGGTTGCGGGTAAGCAGGATGGAGCCCACCACCAGCAGCAGCATGATCACCCAGCTGATGACCACCGATTCCGGGATCTGCAGCGAGCCGACCTTGACATACTCCACGGTGAGTTCTTCCATCAGAGCCTGCGTCAATTTGTTCATTTGCTTTTCCTCCTTCCTGCAGGGATAGGGGTCTGCGGGCGGGAGCCGGGTGTGCGGCAGATCCCCGGCCGAGGATCTGCCGCACACTTTTGCTCCGCGCCCCTTCACACCTTCTTATCGCGCGAAGAAAAGACTGTGCACCGTGAAAAAAGCAAGGAAGGCGCTGCTGAATGCTTTCTGCGCCCTCCCCTTTCTCTGTCGGTTTCGTCTTTTTTCGTTGTGTATAATAGTACGATTGCACAAAATTGGCAAGGGTATTTGTGTACATTCTACATTTTACCCGGTAGCATTGCACCGACAAAACAAAACTGTTGTACAGGGTGCACAATTGCAAGTTAAAAAAGCATATAATCTGTACAATGTTCTTGGATTTTTCCAGTGCTTTGCAGGCGTATTCTTCCGGTTTTGGGAAATATTTCCGCAAAAATAGCCGTACCGTATAGCTTTTATATATCAGGTATATAAAAAACGTATAGGTATCTTCCCCGGTATGTTTGGACAGCATCTTATGTATATTCCTTATACATATTTATTATAGAATCGCAGCCAAACCGCCTTACATGGCCTACTTTTCCCCGCGGCGGAACACCAGCCGGAAGATGGCACGGGCAAGCGGGCCGCAGTACAGCATCTGCCAGCACAGCGCCATGGGCATATTGCAGCCCCAAGTATGTACCCACATCCCAAAGCTCGGCTCTTTGAACAGCAGCGTTGCGACCAGGCTCATCACCGGGCACATGATGCACACGATCATCAGCGAGATGGCGTAGGTGATGAACTGCGGGCGGTCTGTGGGGCGCATAAACAGGAATGCCAGCTTCGTGGCCAGCTTTTCCACCACAAAAAATTCCAGCACAAAGGCCACCGGCACCATGATCGGCATTTCGTGCAGAGCCATAACAAAAGTAGCATTGGTCACGCCGTTTGTGTTCAACGCCACATTGTAGACGATCATGCCATAGACCATGATAGCGGCCATGACAATGGTAAAGAAGATGCGTTCCGGTAAAGTTTTAGGCATTTTGATTGATTCTCCGTTTCTTTTTTATGCAAATTTTCGCCGCAAAAAAGCCGCCCCGCGAAACTTTCATCTCGCGGGGCGGCGGCGACTACCATTCATTGGTGGTATTTTAGCACAAATAGAACCGGCGCATAATACCTTGCGGGCACTTTCTCCCCTTTTGTGGAAAATCCTTCACGAACGACCCGGAACTTCTGGGCAATTTTTCCGCACCGCCGCAGGTTTTAACATTGCACAAAAACAAAATTTATTCTTTGTGCGGTCTGCCAATAGACAAATCGTGCTTCTTCCTGTATAATTAAGCCAGAAACCAGAGAAGTACAGCAGAAGCTCAAAAGAGAGTTACTCCCGCTGACTTTAAGAAGAAAGGAGCGAAGACCGATGGTTGATATGGAACCCGCACAGCAGGGACAGGCTGTCGGGGTTCGCTGAGAAGCAAAATAGAGGCTCACCACAAACGGGATGTTTCCCCCGTATAAAAACACAAAAACAGAGCCAGTCTTGAGCATCAAAAATGCGATAACACGACAACCTGTCGATTCAATTCTTCCCAGAGCGTTCAGATAGATCCGCTGGAGATGATTCTTATGAAAGTATCAATGATCCGGAGAACCTTATTTGAATAGCTGAAAAGGAGTTCTACCAATGTACTAAGTAAGACGTTTCCCTTGCAAATCTAACTCGAAAGAATGTGGTAATATGAAATTCATCCTCATGAACCGTTTGCCGCAGTCCAACAGTTGAGAAAAGGGTCAGTCCAATGTACAGTTGATTTTCATCCCCTTGCAAAGTACCTAAATTCTGAAGAAACGTTTCTAAGGAGAGTCACCCTATGAAACCCGTATTCCGAAAATGAGGTCACCAAGGAGAAGAGGCTTATGACTCCGAAGAAGTAAGTATCCAGCCGGACGAGGGCTTGCAACCGCCTCGTCCGGCTGGTTTTATTTTATGTTGTTTCAACAAATAGTTGATGGCCAATTTATGCAAAATTTACGCAGGAAGGTTGAATAGCGTCCTTGTGTTTTCGCCCCCCTATGTTATAATATGGTAAAAGATGGGAGGTGCATTTTATGCAGCTGGCGTTTGGCTGGTACAACATTATTGAACTCTTGTTCTGCCTTGTAGCGCTGTGGATGGGCATTCGCGACCTGCAGGGCAAAGACCCGCTGATCCACACCTTTTTTAATCAATATGACCGCGACCCGGAATACCGCGCCATGTGGCAGAAGAAAAACGGCGTGTGGGAGATCTTCAACGCAATGGTTCTTGCTTCTTCGCAGTTTCTGGGCAACTTCCCCACCCTGAGCAACGGGGTACGCACCATTACAGTCATCGTTGATGTGATCTACCTGATCCTGTATGAAATCTGGGAGCACAGCGCGGATTGAGCCGCCGGGAGGTAGCTATGAACCTGAACCTTTCCACTTCAGACTGGCTGAACGCAGCACTGGGCGTATTGTTTTTATACCGCGGCATTCGGGACTTGTACAATGGCACCGGCACCGGTTGGAGCAGTGAGGACGAAAAGAAGCACTTCCACAAATTTTACGGCATTCTGTTGATCCTTTGCGGTGCATTCTGGCTGGTCAACATTTTTCTGCCCAGAGTCGAGCCGCTGCACTCCATTTTGATGGTGGCGGCGCTTGTGTTCAGTGTTGCTCTGCTGATCTCACATCTGTGCTATACCCTGAGCAGGGACGACAAAAACAAAAAGTGAGGGGTTTCCATGGAAGTCATCTTATCGATCTTGGTCGCGCTTTTCGGCATCGGGTTCGGTATCTTTATGGCGCTGCAGCCGGAGGATGCCATTGCCCTGCGTTCCCGCAGGCGGTACACGCAGGTGCCCGAACCTACGGAGGAGTACATCCGGCTAACCCGGCTGGAGGGCATCGTAGTTTCGGTGCTCTGTGCTGTGCTTTTAGTGGTGCTGCTGTTCGCGCCCAAATAATACTTTGCAGCTTTCCTCTTGCGGATTTTTTCTCGCCCTGTTACAATGAGAAAAAACGCAGGAGGTTTTTTGTTATGGTCAAGCACGTTATTCTCTGGCAGCTGAAGGACGAGTTGTCCACCGAGGAAAAGGCCGCCGTCAAGGCCGGCATCAAAGAGGGGTTGGAAAGCCTTTCCGGCAAAATTCCGGGGCTTGTGGACATCCATGTCAACATTGATGCTCTCCCCTCCTCCAACGCCGACCTGATGCTGGATACCACCTTTGAGAGCGCCGAGGCGCTCAAGGGGTACTCCACCCACCCGGCGCATGTGTCAGTGGCAAACAGCAAGGTGCGCCCCTACTACAAAAACCGCGTCTGTCTGGACTACGAGGTATAAGGCAGCGGTCATTTTACGCAAAAAGGGTCATTGCACGGTTTGTGCAATGACCCTTTTACTATCAGGCGATGCCGAACTTACTGAACGAACTCCACGGTGTACTCAAAGCCGTACTCTTCCTGCAGCTTCTTGACCTCGGGCTCGCAGTCCTCGATGAAGGTGGGAGCGTAAACGGAAGCGCCGTTGTGTGCCTTCTTGTAGTCCTCCACGATCTGCTGCAGCTTTGCCCAGCCCTCGTTGGCCTTGTTCTGGTCGATGCTGTCAGGGAAGTTGATGATGAACTCGCGGTGTTTGGGAATACGTGCCTTCATAATAGTGATCTCCTTATTCTTATCGTTTTCAATAAATCAGCTTTTTATTCAGAAGCGGAGCGCTTTGCCCCGCGACCTGCGAAAAAACGGTTACAGCCCGAACACCCGGCGGGCGTTTGCGGCGGTGGTGCGGAACACCTCTTCCGGCTCCAGTGCCTTGCGCTGGGCGATGTATGCACCCACATAGCGGATGAGGGAGCTGTCGCAGCGGGTGCCGCGCACCGGCTCCGGTGCCATGTAGGGGCAGTCGGTCTCCAGCACGATGGCGTCCAGCGGCAGGGCGTCGATGGCCTTGGCTGCGCGCTTGGCACCGTTGAAGGTGCAGGCACCGCCAAAGCCAATGTACAACCCCTGCGCCGCCAGCTGCACGGCATCCTCGGCGCTGCCGGAATAGCAGTGCACAATGCCCTTGGGGCGGTATTTTTTAAGCAGGGCGTAAACGTCTGCGTGCGCCTGCCGGTCGTGCACGATGATGGGCTTGTCCAACTCCAACGCCAGCCGGATCTCGGCTTCAAACAGCGCCAGCTGGGCGTCCTTGGGCACTGGCCAGTGATAGTCCAGCCCGCACTCCCCTACCGCCACCACCTTGGGGTCGTCGTAGTAAGGCATCAGCGCCCGCATCTCGGCGGCCCAATCGCCCCCGTACACCGACACCGTGGGCGCAGGGCCGTCCTCGCCGCAATCGGCGGCGGGCAGCAGGCTTTCCGGGTGGATGCCAATGGCCGCCACCACCCACGGATAGCGGTGCGCCAGCTCCAGCACCCGGGGCGCATCCCCGGAGTGGGTGGCCTGCTCGCACACACCTACCACACCCTTGCCGGGCAGGCTGTCCAGCAGAGCAAAGCGGTCGGCGTCAAAAGCGCGGGCACTGTAATGGGCGTGGGTGTCAAAAATAGGTCCGGTCATACCTTCTCCTTTTGGGCGGGGGCTTTATTCACCAGCCAGATGCCCACGCATACGAACACCAGCGCCGCCAGATACTGCCAGCGGAACAGCGGTTCGCCGTTGAGCACGGCGCTCAGCAGCACATTGACCACCGGGTTGACAAAGCTAAAGATTGCGATGCGGCTGACCGGGTTGTTTTTCATCAGCAGCGCCCACAAGATATAGCCTGCGCCGCAGATGAAGGCCAGATACAGCATGACCACCGCAGCCAGTGCGCTTTGCGCATGGAGACGGCCGCCCATGACAGTGCCCAGCACAAACAGTGCCAGCCCACCCACAAACAGGTTCAGGAAGCAGACAGCAAAGCTGTCGGCCTTTTTGGTGACCGACTTGTTCCACGGGCCGGACAGAGTGAAGATGACGGTCGCCGCCATCATGCAGAACACGCCCCAGCCGCTGCCGCCGCCGTGGTTGCCAATCGTACCGATAAGCACTCCGGCAAAACCCACAGCGCAGCCCAGCGTTTTTGCCGGGGTCATGCGGTCCGCATTGCCGTAGATAAAGTGGGCAAAGATGACGCCCAGAAAGCTCTGGGTGCTGTTCAGGATGCCGCCAAACGCGCCGGTGAGCATGGCCACGGCGATATAGTAGAACGCATACTGTGCCGTGGTCTGCCACAAGCCCAGCGCGCAGCACTCGGCTGCCACCCTGCCCCGGGGCAGGCGGGGTGCTTTTCCCTGCAGTAGGATACTGCCCAGCAGCACCAGCACGCTGCCCAGCATGAACCGCACCCCTGCAAAACAGAAGATGGAGGCGGTGTTGCCGGAGTCGATGGAGAACAGGCGGTAGCCCAGCTTGATGAACGGAAAGGCCGAACCCCACAGGACATTGCAGAAGATGGCCAGCAGCACGGCGCACACCGGCGTGCCGAAGATCTTATCCAGCTTTGCCGCACGGACGGCTGTATTATCAGACATGATGTTCCTCACTTAGTGGATGCGGCTGCCCACGGGGGTATCGTCACCGTAGAAAGCAATGGAGCAGCCGCCGTCGGCGGTGTCGGCAGCAAAGATCATGCCCTCGCTGACGTACTTGCCCTTGAGCATGGGACGGGGTGCCAGATTGCACACGATGCCCAGCTTTTTGCCAATGAGATCCTCCGGCTTGAACCACTTGGCAATGCCGGACAGGATGCAGCGCTCCCGCTCGCCGTCAAAGACGGTGAGGTGCAGCAGCTTCTTGCTCTCCTTCAGGTTCTCGCAGGCGCGCACCTCGGCCACACGCAGCTCCACCTTGCAGAAGGTGTCAAAGTCGATCTCTTCCTCATGGGTGAAGTCCACGGTGCTCTCCTCTGCGGGGGCGGCAGCCTTCTTCTCGGCTTCCTCCTTGGCCTTGTTGGCAGCAGCGGCAGCGGCCTTGCGCTTCTCGTCCTCTTCCTTCAGGTGGGCGATCTCCTTAGCCACGTCAATGCGGGGGAACAGTGCCTCGCCCTTATGCACAGTATAGGTCTGCTGTGCGCCGTAGGTGGTCTTGGTCAGATCCAGTGCAGAAGCGTCCAGACCCAGCTGCTCCATCATCTTGGGGGCAGTGGTGGGCAGGTAGGCATTCAGCAGGATGCCGCACACGCGCAGTGCCTCGCACAGGTGGTACAGCACGCTCTCCAGACGCTGCTTGTTGGCCTCGTCCTTTGCCAGTGCCCAGGGTGCGGTCTCGTCGATATACTTGTTGGCGCGCTGGATGACCGCAAAGATCTCCATCAGTGCCTGCGGGATGGTCAGGTCATCCATATCGGCAGTGACCTTGGCGGTCAGCTCGTTGACCATGGTCTCCAGCTCGGTGTCGATGGCCTCGGTACCAGCCACGTTATGCACAGTGCCGCCGAAGTACTTTTCGCACATGGCCACGGTACGGCTGAGCAGGTTGCCCAAGTCGTTCGCCAGATCACTGTTGATGCGGTTGATCAGCGCTTCGTTAGTGAACATACCATCGTTGCCAAAGGGGATCTCGCGCAGCAGGAAGTAGCGGATGGCGTCCACGCCGTAGCGGTCGCACAGGATAACGGGGTCTACCACGTTGCCCACAGACTTGGACATCTTGCCGCCGTTCATCAGCAGCCAGCCGTGGCCGAACACCCGCTTGGGCAGCGGCAGATCCAGTGCCATCAGCATGGCAGGCCACAGGATGGTGTGGAAGCGCAGAATCTCCTTGCCTACCATGTGCAGGTCGGCCGGCCAGAATTTATCGTAATCGTGATAAGTTTCGTTGCCGTAGCCCAGTGCGGAGATATAGTTGCTCAGAGCATCGACCCAGACGTACATGGTGTGCTTGGGGTCGAAGGGCACGGGGATGCCCCACTTGACCGAGGTACGGGATACGCAGGTGTCCTGCAGGCCCTGCTTGATGAAGGCGATCATCTCATTCTTACGGCTCTCGGGCTGGATGAACTGGGGATTCTCCTCATAGAGCTTCAGCAGGCGGTCGGCGTACTTGCTGGTCTTGAAGAAATAGGCCTCCTCGTGGGCATCATAGACTTCGCGGCCGCAGTCCGGGCACTTGCCGTCCACCAGCTGGCTGTCGGTCCAGAAGCTCTCGCAGGGCTTGCAGTAGTGGCCGATGTACTCGCCCTTGTAGATATCGCCCTGCTCGTACAACTTGGTGAAGATCTTCTGGCAGCTTTCCATGTGGTAGTCATCGGTGGTGCGGATAAAGCGGTCGTAGCTGACATCCAGCAGCTTCCACAGATCCTTGACGGTGGCCACGATCTTGTCCACATACTCCTTGGGGGTGACGCCGGCATCGGCAGCCTTATCCTGGATCTTCTGGCCGTGCTCATCGGTGCCGGTCAGGAACATGACGTCGTAGCCCTGCATCCGCTTGAAGCGGGCCAGCGCATCACATGCCACGGTGGTGTAGCTGTGGCCGATGTGCAGCTTATCGCTGGGGTAGTAGATGGGGGTGGTGATATAAAATGTCTTGTGTTCGCTCATGGGGTTCTATCTTCCTTTCTTTTGGTTCTGCAAGCAAAAAACGCTCCCGCCCTGCCGGGTATAACCGGACAAGGACGAGAGCGCTGAACCTTCGTGGTACCACCTTGCTTCGCTGTGCCCTTGCGGACGCAGCCTTTAGCCGACAAAAAACCGGCCTTGCGCGGTAACGGGCGCACCCCGTCGCAGGCTCATTGTTCACCTGCGCGGCTCCAAGACCATCTTCGGCACCGCGCGGCCTGCCCGGTTCCATCCTTCGGGCTTTCTGTCAGGCGCAGACGGTGCGTACTCTTCTCTTCACAGCCAATTTGACACAATTTTCAGTGTTACTTTTATCATACGCAAAAAGTGCGGATTTGTCAACAAAAAGATGCAGGATCACGCCACACAGAGCATCTGCCGCCCGCATTTTGGTGCACGGGCAACATCTGCTGCAGTGCTCCGTCTCAGACGGCGTAGCCCTTGCCCTTGATGACCTCCACCACCTGAGAAACGTACTTCTGGCAGGTGTCGTGGTCGGGAGCTTCCACCATCACGCGGACAAGCGGCTCGGTGCCGGACTCGCGCACCAGAATGCGGCCGGTATCGCCCAATGCTTCTGCCACAGCCTTGACTGCCTCCTGCACCGCCGGGTCGTTCTGCGCAGCCTTTTTATCCGTCACACGGACGTTTTCCAACACCTGCGGGTAGATCTTCAGCGGCTCGGCCAGCTTGCTCATGGGCATCTTCTTCGCCAGCATAACTTCCATCATCTTCAGGCTGGTCAGGATGCCGTCACCGGTGCTGGCGTACTTGGAGAAGATGATGTGGCCGCTCTGCTCGCCGCCGATCCGGCAGCTGTTCTTAGCCATGTATTCGTAGACGTACTTATCGCCCACGGCGGTCTTTGCATAGCCGATGCCCTGCTCGTCAAAGGCCTTGTACAGGCCAAAGTTGGACATGACCGTGGTGACCACGGTGTTGTTCATCAGCTCGCCGTGCTCCTTCATGTAGCAGCCGTAGATGTACAGGATGTGGTCGCCGGTAATGACGTTGCCCTTCTCGTCCACGCACAGGCAGCGGTCAGCATCACCATCAAAGGCAAAGCCAACGTCCAGACCGTTCTCCACTACGAACTTCTGCAGGCCCTCGATATGGGTAGAACCGGCATTATTGTTAATGTTCAGGCCGTTCGGCTTGTTGTTGATGACGTAGGTGTCAGCGCCCAGAGCGTCAAACACGGACTTAGCGATATTCCAGCTGGAGCCGTTGGCGCAGTCCAGACCGACCTTAATGCCCTTGAAGGAGTAGATACCCAGAGAGATCAGGTAGCCCATGTAGCGGTTACGGCCTGCCACATAGTCCACGGTGCAGCCGATGTGCTCCCGGTGTGCAAAGGGCAGCTCCGGCCAGTCCTTGTCAAACACATGGAGTTTGCCGTCAAGGTAGTCCTCCACCAACAGCAGGGTCTCCTCGGGCATCTTCTCACCGTAGCAGTCGATGAGCTTGATGCCGTTATCATAGAACGGATTGTGGCTGGCAGAGATCATAATGCCGCAGTCGAAGTCATCCACGCGGGCAATGTAGGCCACAGACGGGGTAGTGGTGACGTGTAGCAGGTAGGCGTCTGCGCCGGAAGCAGTCAGGCCTGCGACCAGACTGTACTCGAACATATAGGAGCTGCGGCGGGTGTCCTTGCCGATAACGATACGGGCGGGCTCATTGTTGCCGTTGCGCTCGCGCAGAGCGTTATAATACCAGCCCAGAAAACGGCCAACCTTGTAGGCATGGTCAGCGGTCAGATCAATGCCCGCTTCCCCACGGAAGCCATCGGTCCCAAAATACTTTCCCATTCTTGATTACCTCGTTCCCAAAAGTGAACTTTTTATAGTGTATATGCTTTTCCCTGTTGCCTGATGCTCCCTGCAAAGAGAAGCAATATCGTCTGCATGGTACATCGGCTCCGGGACGCTGTAAGTTCAGTATAGCACAATTCTCAGAGCAAATCATCCTTTCTTTGGATTTTCTCCCTGCAAGCAGATAAAAAACGCCCTTCCTCTCACGGAATCCCGCAAAAGAAAGGGTGTTGAACTTAATATCCTGTTGTCGCGCCGATCACAGCATATTCGTACCAGAAAGGCTGTTATCAGCCGTCATTCGGCGCAGCGTCTCAAGCGCTTTTTAACGTTAGAACGTCATTAGCAGTTCTCAGCAAAGTACTTAATGGTACGAACCATCTGAGAGGTGTAGGAGTTCTCGTTGTCGTACCAAGACACGACCTGAACCTGATAGGTGTCATCGTAGCTACGCTAAATTTTCACGATTTTTTTTGTGATCGTTCATAATTTCGAAACAACAGTTACAGTACCACAGCATACCGTTGTCGTACCAAAACCGGCTTATTCGTATTAAAATTATACCATGTTTTGGCGTTATTTTCAAGTTTTTTCGCAATTTTGTGTTTTTGGATTTTTTGCATTTCCGCACTTTTTATGCGTATGGATTTTCATGTGATATCGTGCTCACTCTTCGGAGCGTCCGGGACCCGGGGCTTCCGCCGGGGCGTTCGCCCTGCCCAGATGCGCTCCTCAGGGTGGGTGATGACGGGTTGAATTACGGTTTGATTGGTGCATTGATGGACTAGCTTGGACGATGGGTTATCTCTGATTTTTGAAGAATACTTTTGAAGCGATTGAAGTTGTTTTGATGTGCAGATTGCCTTGATAGCTTCTTGTCTGTGATGTTCCTTTGCTTAGCCTCCGCTCTCCCCTGCTACCTCTCTTGCTGAAATTTCCCCGGAAGTGATTTTGAGGGATGGAATGAGAAACGGATATATTTGTTCGATATAGAACAATTGCTCCATTATAAAACCGCATGGATGAGATTTTGTAATCACACCCACACGGTTTGAGGGTTAAAAAAATTTATAAAATGTGGAATTTCCCTTTGTCTCGAACTAAAACCGTTTTGCTTCACCAAATCAGTTGGTGTTTTTCAGTCCAAGCTAGTTATAAACCCTATTTGATTTTTTTTGTAATTTTTAAAAATTGTTCTTTGATAAGTTCTATAAGTAATCCGGTTATCAAAAGAGCGTATTTTCCCCCAGTTAAAAAAGCTTTTTTCCGGTTTGTTCCCCTGATTTGAACGTTGGAGAAACTCACATAAAAGCTTTTTAATTTTTTCAGACGGAAGATTTACCTTTGATTCATTTGGCGTTATATCTTTCACAAACTGAGTAATTTTTTTCTTTAATTCATTTGACAAGAAAGGGCAATTATGAAATATAAGAATGTACCAAAATTCCTCATACATCATTGGCTC
Organism: Faecalibacterium sp. I4-1-79; assembly: GCF_023347235.1. GTDB lineage: Bacteria > Bacillota > Clostridia > Oscillospirales > Ruminococcaceae > Faecalibacterium > Faecalibacterium tardum. The sequence goes on from NZ_CP094467.1 coordinate 2,122,452, forward strand.
TCTTTTCGAAATTCTATCAATTTTATCATCAACCACTAACTCAACTTCCGCAAGAATTTTTTCAAAGAAATTCTTATAATATTTAGAGTACCGCAGTATGATTCCCCACAATATTGGGTTGTCCAATGCCCGAATTCTCTCAACAATATTCTCCTCCACCTTAGAAGATAGTGTCAAGCCGTACTCCGAAAGCAACGGAAACCAATCACATAAATCAAACAAGTTTCCTTTTTCAAAAATGAATGCATATCGCCAAATACATTTTCTCAACTTTTCTCTGACAATTTCATTGGCTTTAAAATCAACTTCATCATTAATATACGATAGAATTGATATAACTTTCCGTGTTGATTCAAACGAAGGGCAATATGCATAGATGTATAAAGTTAAATCGATCAGGAGCATTGCCTTCCCATATTGATCCTGGTGAAAAAGATTATATCCATTCCTTTTCCTCCCAATATTGTTTAGTATTGTCGAAAGCAGAAACGAAACGATAGTATGTCTTTCTTCTGAATACTTTTTCATTAAAACGGTTATTTCATCTTTTATTCGGTCAACCGGGATAAACGTATCTTTTACCAAAATCTGTTCTTCCGTTGGAAACTTGCGGAAATCATCTAGTTTCCCTTGATAGAAAAAATCACCTATAGCATCCGCCAGTAGCCTTGTGCTTTCAAGCCAGTCTTTAGGCAAACAGGGTGTAGCGTCTTTTATATATTTCAAATCATTTAATCTTAGCAAATAGCGTTCCGCAATCAAACGATACTGTTCAACAATGTAATCAATCACTACATCGTTTGAGGCAAAAATGAAGATATCATCAACGTATCGGTATATTTTGTAATCAATTCCATAAACAATATTTTGAATTTCTAACGCCCTCTTAACTTCACAATCAATCCATTGCAACAGAATTTCAGCCATCATTCGAGAAAACTCAGGTCCCACCACAATGCCATTCGAAAAGCGTCCATTAATGTTTTGCATAATTCGATCGATTTCCACGAACAAATTAGAGTTTTTTGCATTTTTTGCATCAACTGTATTTTTTTCTATGCACCATGAAAAAGCGTGGGTGTAAATGCTATCAAAGCATGCTTTATAGTCCACTTTTGCATATACTGGAAATTTAAAATTATTCACACGCCAAATATGCGAACCTGTAAAGCTGTTAATTGATTTATATGGACCAATTTTAAAAAAAGTGCCACTCTGTTGAATTATCGATCGATCGGCAAAACAGGCTCTGTCTTGAAAATAGTGAATTTCTTTTTTCAAACGGGAGCGGTACACTAAATCCGTATTTTTTTGATGGTATCGAATAGAAAATTCATGATGTTGTTCAAAATAGTCTAAAATTTCTTTTTGATAGCAGTCGATAAAGAAAAACAAATTCAGTGCTGAACATGGTTGAATAATGCTCATTTCCCTTGTTGAATTAGTCCCCTTGAGAATCCTATACTTTAACGGCTTTGTTCCCCAACCATCCTCAAATAAAGATTTTCCTGCGGCCTTCATCATGTAGAAGTCTTTCAACAAGTTATTTATCACTTTCTGCTGAGGCTTTTCTGTCAAAAACTCATAAAAACTTGTAAAAGAAAACAGTTCCGAAACTTCCACCGGAAGCAAATCTGTCAGGATAAAATCCAACTTATTTCTCTCTAACCCCATCCACCCCATTGACTTTTCCTCCCCAATAGTATATGCTTAATAGGCAAGCATATGTTTTGCAGTGTTTATCATGTAAACACACACATCATCGGCACGGTAAACGCTTCGGCCAATATCGTGTTTAGAGCATAGCTACGGCAAATGCTCCGAGACGGTAAGGGAAACCTTACCGTTTTGTTTTTTAAAAGCCCACTTTCATTTTGATAAGATATTCCTTTACCAATCCATTATAAGACTTCCGAATACCGTTTGAATCAGTCGGTCGAATATGAACTCTTTCACAAAGCTTTTCAAGTGCATCATAGTCATAACCTATTCCTTCCACAAATAGAAGCGTCCGGTTGCTTTTCAAATTTTTATACAGATCATATCCGCTTGCCGCATTCCTTTTTGAGGCATCGCTTGTAGCATACATTGCCAAAAAATACGGAATTGGAATTTTCTGACGTTGAAATTCCCATATAACCATATTTTTCAAAAAATCTGCCGTTTGCTTTTCAAGCGTCCACCCCTCTACAAAATAACGAAGTTCCGAGTAATTTGAAACAAACCCCTTCGTTTTCCAAACATTCCCACTCGAATATTTTGATACATACACTACACGAGATGTAAACGCTCCCAGTCTCAACCGTAGTAATTCTACATCATGATAATCCGAACTGGATGGCTCACTGTACAACTTGATCAGTTGCCTTACTCGGCGGCTATATTTTTCTTGCTTTTCCTGTGTAATCCCATACATCAATTTAACTGTATGCTTTTCCGTTGCCTTTTCTTGCAATAAAAAGTGAAATTCATACCCCAGATAGCTTATTTTTGTAGGATTTTGCGTCAGATTTTTTTCAGATACACAGCAAAACTTCTTCATATTGAAGGAGGTTTTACATGATTTTTCAGATTTGATTTGCTTATCATAGAATACCTGCTGCAGCAATCGTTCAAAAATCGAAAGGATCTTCGAGCGTTCCCAATTTCGATTTAAAATCAATATACCATCATCGATATATCGTTCATAATAGATTAGTCCTAATTGAGAAAACTCTTGGCGAACCACACAGTCGAATACAGAAGCTACTATTTCTGCCATCGCATTTGACGTGCTTAATCCTGCGTATGCATACTGCGTCTCTTCTACAAATTTTTTTATCAAATCTGCATCTCTTCGAAAAGACAAGTGGCTTTTCAGGAATTTCTCGTAGATATATGTTGCTGAAAGCGAGTTGAAATAATTTTTGAAATCAAATTTTACAATCGTAAATGCAGACATTTGGGCAACCGCCGGAAGGGTATTAAACAGCGTCTTAACCATTTTATTACGATTGGGATAGTGAACACGAAATACTTTATCTAGGAGTTGTTTCAGGCATTGGCAAATTATGTTCTCTGGCTCCAACAGGTCTGGATATCGGTAGACTTGACGTGTATGTCCATCTTGCGTAAGAACTAATGATTCCAACCTTGAAAAATCCAAGTCATTGTTTTTCAAAGCCTCCTTTGTACGATTCACGGCTTTGTCCAAATCTTCCTGTGTAAAACCTGTTTGATAATTCGAAATTATAATTTTCCTAGCAGCATACTCTATTTCATTTTCAATTTGCATAGATAAAACCCATCCTTCAATGTAGCCCAATCTTAACTTATAATTCATCAAACGTAAAACACAGATTGATTTGATTTCAGTATATCATAGGTCAACAAACAAGTCATCTCTATAATTTTTTAATATCATCTTGTTAAAAATGCATTTCTTTGTTGCTGTGTCTCTCCCATTCATTCAATAAAATGACTTCACAGAATAAGAATCGTGAATCTTTCCCTACACGATTTTTGCCACTTCTGCAACCAATCTCCAGATTTAATGCAGTACAAACAGTATTTAAAAGAAACGCTCTCTAAAAGTAAAATGCCCACAGTAAGCAGGTCACACCTGTTTATCATGGGCTTCGCTGTTATTTCAGTTTTGCGAGAATCTCGTCTGCACTCACGCCTTCGGCAAGCAATTTTTTCAAAACAGATTCTGCTTCAGCCTTTTTCGCGTTTTCTGCAGCCTTAGCATCTGCCTTTACCTTCTTCGCTTCCAGGGATGCCACTTCTTTTTCGGCCTTCTTCAGAGCAGCCTTCTTCTCTTTCAGGTCAGCCTTCAAAGTGTCAATGTTTGCAGTGGTGGAAGTGATTTCAGAAGTCAGAGAAGCGGTGGATTCCTTTTTCTCTGCGATTTTGGATGCAAAGTCATTGGTAATCTTGGGGCAGTTCTTGCTTCCTTTGGTTCTGGGCATATTTGCTACCTCGATTCTTTTATATTATTTTTAAAGAAATCACATTTTTTAGAATACATTCATCACTCATATCAATAATTCTATTACTATCTAAACAACCAGCTTGCATATTAAACTGTTCAGAAAAAGACTAAGAGCATTCCGCAAACGAAGTACCACTCACTTTATTGCTCCTGCCATAATAGCTCGTTCAAAATCCTTCAATTTTTTTCGCTCTTCCATGGAATAATCGCCTGGCATCATAGGATTGATAGGCATGGGTACTTTTCCATTTTTTGTTTGCTGAATAGAAAAGCGTGTTTTTATAGTTCTATCATTGCCGTTGGTTTTTTTCGTTTTTCTACAAGTTCTATAGTTCATGTAAACTCACCTTAAATATAAACTCACCTTAAATATAATCAGTTGCTTTTACGAAACGAAATTGCCTGTAAAAGCCTTGGCATAAATCAATTGTAAAAAACCCTGCGGTAGTCCTCCAATTCCTCCGGCTGTTCGATCCACCCAGTTTGAATCCAACGTACTCAAAAACGTTGCATATTGTTGTGCCAGAGAAAAAAGCAATTGCGCTGCCGGTTTATCAAAAACTTCCAATCCTTCTTGTGCATTCTTGCAGTCACAACACAAATAGCCGAAATACTTATATGTTCCGTCAGCCAGTTTAGTTCTAATCGAAACCACTATAGCACAATTATAATATGCATCAAAATCTATATGTTCATTCATATAATTTTCACTGTTTTTCTTTGCGTTATTCACAACAAAATGATCTTTTTTTAAACAATGAACAAAATCTCCGTTTCCATCTATGGTATATTTTTTATTGCCCACCTCTCTTTCATGTTTTTCGAACGTTTCTTTATCTCTGAATGCAGTGTATACAACAATTTTATCGCGGCTGTCTTTCCTTGCAACATACGGCTTATCAAACAATTTTATCGTTGCTGCAACATCAACTTGTATTCCTTTCGATGCCAAATAAGACTCTTCTATGCGTACTAAATAATTCAATAGATTACTTGAATATATTTTATAAACATCATATAGTCCGGCGGCAAACTCATTAAAAGAGTAAACGACCTCTTTCTGAAGCTCCTCTGTATCTTTCATTCCACCCTTTTGAAGTGTTTCCAATATATGATATGAACGTTCTGCAATATTAGGGATTCGAGTACAAAATTCATTATATAACTTGCTAACATTCTTTTGATTAACACAGATATCTTCAATCTTTTTTCGCACTTCATTTAACTTGGCTTCTTCATCAGTCTGGCTCTTCTTCAAATCATTTTGAAGTTTTGTGTTTTCATCTTTTAGCTTTTTTATTTCCGATTGAATTTCATCAACCTTTTGGGTCATTCGATAGCGTTCATGAAGAGCCCAGAGCCAAGCGAAAACAGCTATCACCTCCGCAACCAGTAATCCAATAAAAATATATACAAACCCGTTAGATTCCGTTCGGAACGCCGAAATCAAAGTGGCCACTATACCTACAACACCAACAAGCCATCCCATTTTATCGCCAAATCCTATTTTTTTCCACTCACTCTTTTTCATTTTCCCCTCCACCCATAATATTGGTGTATGTCCATGATTTTGTAGCTAATAATACAATTATAAGCGCCTTTGCATTCTTAGCCACAGCATCTACACACTGTGTTGCCTGCCGCTCACCACGTAGAGGTATGCAAAGTTTCGAGCAGCGTAGGTAGCCACGGTCTCCCATGGCTCCAGTATATCACAAGTTCATTTTAAAATCATCATTGTGATGAAAAATATTATCTAATTGCGTTACTTCAGACATTCTTCAGCACTCTTGCAAATTTCTGCCTCAACCTTCTCGGCAGCTGCCTTATTCTCCGCGCTGACGGAAATATAGATCTTGAGCTTCGGTTCGGTACCAGAGGGTCGCACCACGATGGAGCAGTTATCTTCCAGCAGGAACTTGAGCACGTCGGACTTGGGCAGACCATCCAGACCCGGAGCGTAGTCCAGCAGCTTCACGACCTGCTTGCCGCCAAACTCCGTGATATCGCCGCGGAATACCTGCATGATGTTCTGCATCTTGGCAAAACCGGCACTGCCGTCGAACTCATAGCTGTGCAGGGTGTTCAGGCAGTAGCCATAGGTCTTGTACAGTTCGTTCAGCTTGTCCAGCAGGCTGATGCCCTTGGTTGCATAGTAGCTGAACATCTCGCAGATCATGTAAGCACCGTCCGCACCATCCTTGTCGCGGACATAAGAGCCGGTCAGATAACCGTAGCTTTCTTCAAAGCCGAACACATAGCTGTCTGCCTTGCCCTGCTTCTCCAGCTTGCCGATCTGCTCACCGATGAATTTGAAGCCGGTCAGCACGTTGACGGTACGCAGGCCATAATGGGTGGCAATCTGCTCGCCCATGTCCATGGTGACGATGGTCTTGACCATGACCGGGTCGGCGGGCATCTTGCCGTGCTTTACACGCTGGCTGCAAATATAATCTAGCAACAGCATACCAGTCTGGTTGCCGGTCAGCAGTTCGTACTCTCCTGTCTTGTTCTTGACGGCGATACCCACACGGTCGCAGTCGGGGTCGGTTGCCAGCAGAAGGTCAGCATTACACTTCTTAGCATACTCCATGCCCAACGCCATGGCTTCCTTGATCTCCGGATTGGGGTACGGGCAGGTCGGGAAGTTTCCGTCCGGCTGCTCCTGCTCCTTAACCACGGTGATGTTGGTGTAGCCCATCTCTTTTAGGGTGCGGGTCACAGGCTTCAAGCCGGTACCATTCAGCGGGCTGTACACAATGGCCACATTCTTATTGACTTCTTCGCCAAACAGAACAGACTGGCTCTTGACCTGTTCCACAAATGCGGTGTAGACTTCATCCGGGATGTACTGGATGCTGCTGTTTGCCACACCTGCCTCAAAATCGCTGGTCTTGACGTCCGCAAAGATGTTCAGCTTCTCGATTTCGGCAAGAATCTCCGCTGCGGCCTCGGTGGTGATCTGACAGCCATCTGCGCCGTAGACCTTATAGCCGTTGTACTTGCTGGGATTGTGGGAAGCTGTCACCATGACACCGGCAGAGGTATGCAGATAGCGGGTCGCAAAGGACACGGTAGGAACAGGCATCAGGACAGGCCAGATGTTGACCTTGACGCCATTAGCCGCAAACACCCCAGCGGCGACTTTAGCAAACACATCGCTCTTGATACGGCTGTCGTAGCCGATTGCCACAGACGGCTCTGCGAAATTCTTTTTCAGGTAATCAGCCAAGCCCTGAGAGGCCTTTGCCACCGTGTAAACGTTCATGCGGTTGGTGCCCGCACCAATCACACCACGCAGACCGCCTGTACCAAAGGCAAGGTCACGATAGAATGCATCCTCGATTTTGGCGTCATCCAGCGTTTTCAGTTCTGCCACAACGTCGGCATCTGCGGTGGCATTTGCCAACCAGCGTTCGTATTCTTTCTTGATATCCATTTCCGGTCACCTTTCATTACACTCCGAGCTTTCTTGCCGTCCAAAGGATTCCATGTGCAGAACTATTGCAGCATATCTCGTTATTCATCACCATCTCAACCGCCCGTTTTAACGGAACAACGAGAACATCCAGCTCTTCCGTAGGGTCAAGATGCTGTTCGCCAACCTTTCGGCAGTGGTTGGCAAAGTAAATATGCATATAGTTCGTCAACTTCGCCGAGCTTTCTACCGTTGCTCCGATATACTGCCAGTCGTCCGAAACATATCCAGTTTCTTCCAGAAGCTCTCGTTTGGCAACTGCCAAACCATCTTCGCCTCTCTCAAAGCCTCCTGCAGGAACTTCAATAAGATCACGGTCAAGGCAATACCGATATTCCTTTTTCAGAACTATATTTCCGGCATCATCCAGTGCCACAATGGCCGCCGCATCGTTGAGTGAAATGGCATAGAAATCATCAATGTGCTGACCATTCGGCAAGTCCACTGAATCTTTTCTCACCTTGACCCATCGGCTGTCTACAAGCGGTTCAGATTTTATTGTCTTCCACTTTTCCATGTATCAGCCTCTTACATCAAGGAACTGTGCCTGCCCATGAATGGTTAGAGTTTCGGAATCTGCCGGAACAAAGATGCAGTCCCCCTTATAGAACGGAATTGTGCCGTTCTCATGGGAAATCGTACCGCAGCCGTTGACGCAGAGCAGCACCCGGAAGGCAATTTCATCTGCGCGGTAGTGCACCTTCTGCCGCCGCTCGGTGTTGACGATCATACGGTACACTTCAAAATACTTGCAGCGGGTCAGCAGCTCAGAGGCAACGCCCTGTCGGTATTTCAGCACCCGGAGCGGCTGCTTCGGTTCTGCACTGCCTTTCAGATTTGCTACATCCAATGCTTTGTCGATGTGCAGTTCCCGCTTTTTGCCGTCCTTGCCTACACGGTCGTAATCATATAGACGGTAGGTCAGGTTGGAGTTTTCCTGAATCTCGGCCACCAGTGCACCGGCTCCGATGGCATGGATAGTACCTGCTTCAATGAAAAACAGGTCGTCCTTCTTGACCGGAACCCACTGCAAGTCCTTCATCAGGGTTCCTTTGGCGATAGCGTCTCGCATCTGCTGTTCGGTACGCTCCCGCTTCAGGCCATACACAAGCTTTGCGTCCTTGCTGGCGTCCAGCACATACCACATCTCGGTCTTGCCAAGCTGCCCGTGTTCATACTCCTGCGCATAGGCATCGGTAGGGTGTACCTGCACCGACAGATCTTTCTTGGCATCGATGAATTTGATAAGAATCGGCAGCGCATTTTCGCCCTTATGGCGCTCGCCCAGATACTCCGGGTGTGCCCTCAGCACCTCTGCCAGTTCCTGTCCATCAAACGCACCGCCTACCACATAGCTGGGGCCATCGGGGTGGGTGGAGCACTCCCATGTCTCTGCCAGCGGGGTCAGGTCGATGTTTTTTTCAAATTCATCATTCAAACGACTGCCGCCCCAAAGATAATCCTTGCCGGACGGTCGGAGCAAAAGAGGCTTATTCTTGTTTTGCATAGCTGCCTCCTGCGGTGGCTCAATATTCCAGTTCAAATTTCTGCTTGTCATGGACGTCGATGGCTTCACCCAGCTGCACTTCGATCAGCTTCAGTTCGGTCTCGGCAATCACAGTATGACGGCAGCCCGCGGACATGGTGATCACATCGCCTGCCTTCACGTTCTGCTCCATACCGTCCACAATGGTCTTGCCCTTGCCTGCAATGACCGTCCAGACCTCATCGCGGTGCTGATGGCTGTGGTAGTTCATCTGATGGCCTGCATTCAGGGTCACCTTGATAACCATGGACGCCTTGTCGATATCGATGACCTTAAAGCTGCCCCACGATTTTTCGGCGAACATGACCCGATGGTCGAGCGTGTTGACATAGGGCTTGATGTAACTGGACTGCTCCTTATCCGAGACCAGAATGCCCTCCGGGCTGGCAGAGACCACCACATCCTTCAGACCCATGCAGAGGATCGGCACATCCAGCTCGTTGACCACATGGACGTTCTCGCACTTCTCGTTGAACAGTGCCTCGCCCACCGCGTGGCTGTCCATCGCCTCGGTCAGGGTGTTCCAAGTGCCAAGGTCTTTCCAAGTGCCTGCGAAGCGCATGACCTCGATCTCCGGCTCGTGCTCCACCACAGCATAGTCGAAGCTGATCTTGTTCAAAGTATCATATTTATTGAACAGGTCATCGTAGTCCACGAAATCAATGAGTTCATGGGCGCGGTTCAGCACATAGCCCAGCTTGAAGGCGAACACGCCGCCGTTCCAGAGCGCACCCTTTGCAATGTAGTCCTTGGCCACTTCCTGCGTGGGCTTTTCCTTGAACATGGACACCTTGCTGACCTGCTCTTTGCCAATGGGGATGATATAACCGTATTTCTCGCTGGGGTAGGTCGGTTCAATGCCCATCAGGACCAGATTTGCGCTGCTGACGGCGGCACGGTCGCCCAGTGCTTTCAACGCCTCAAAGTAGTCATTCTCCACATAGGGGTCTACCGGGCAGACGACAACGGATTCTTCCTCACCGACGCCCTGCACGTCCTTCAGGTAGGCCGCTGCCAGAGCGATAGCTGGAAAAGTATCTCGGCGGCAAGGCTCCACGCTGATGCCCACTTCCTCGCCCAGCTGATTGTGGATAGCCGAAACCTGCGATTTGGAAGTAGCAATGGTGACGGTTGCATCCGCATCGACCGCCTTGATCTGATGGTAAACACGCTGCACCATGGATTCCAGTTCGCCGTCTTCGCGATGGAAGATCTTGATGAACTGCTTGGAACGGATATCATTGGAAAGCGGCCACAGACGCTGGCCGGAACCGCCGGACAATAACACCAGATTCATAATACTTCTCCTATCATTTAACAAAAAAGGCCGTGGCCCTGCACGGACACACGACCTTTTCAAATCGTTTATTTTAGCGCTCTGCACGCATCGGGTTGTTCAGGAAATCCTCGTAGGACAGGCGCAGGCCATCTTCCAGCTCGGTCTTGTAGGTCCAGCCCAGATTGGTAGCCTTAGACACGTCCAACAGCTTGCGAGGAGTGCCGTTGGGCTTGGTGGTATCCCACTTGATCTCACCGGTATAGCCCACGACCTTGGCAACCAGTTCGGTCAGCTCCTTGATAGTCAGTTCCTTGCCGGTGCCAGCATTGACCGTCTCATTGCCGGAGTAGTTGTTCATCAGGAAGACGCACAGGTTTGCCAGATCGTCCACATACAGGAACTCACGCAGCGGAGAGCCATCGCCCCAGCAGGTAACGCTGGGCAGATTCTGCTCCTTAGCCTCATGGAAACGACGGATCAGCGCCGGAACCACATGGCTGTGGGTGGGGTGATAGTTGTCGTTGGGGCCATAGAGGTTAGTGGGCATGACGCTGATGTAGTCGGTGCCGTACTGACGGTTCAGGAACTCGCAGTACTTCAGACCGGAGATCTTTGCCAGTGCATAGGCCTCGTTGGTTTTTTCCAGCTCGCTGGTCAGCAGGCAATCTTCCTTCATGGGCTGAGGAGCCATGCGGGGGTAGATGCAGGAGGAGCCGAGGAATTCCAGCTTCTTGCAGCCGTTCTTCCATGCAGAGTGGATGGCGTTCATCTCCAGCGTCATGTTGTCATACATGAAATCGGCCAGTGCTTCCTGATTGGCCACGATGCCGCCGACCTTGGCAGCAGCAAGGAACACATACTCCGGCTTTTCCTGTGCGAAGAACTCTTCCACAGCATCCTGACGGGTCAGATCCAGTTCTTTGTGGGTGCGTGTGATGATATTGGTATAGCCCTGACGCTGCAATTCACGAACGATTGCAGAGCCCACCATACCGCGATGACCTGCGACATAAATCTTAGCATTCTTTTCCATCATGATTGTTACCTTCTTTTGATGCTTTTGATGAAATTATTTGATAACGCCCTTTTCGAGAAATTCAGCCAGATTGGTCTTGATATGCTCCTCGGCGCGCTCTACGGCGACTTTCTTCATGTCATGATCGACCATGATCCTGACAAGCTCTGCAAAGGTGGTCTTTGTGGGGTTCCAACCCAGCTCACGCTTGGCCTTGCTGGGGTCGCCCCACAGGTTGACAACATCGGTGGGACGGTAGAAATCAGGGCTGACCTCGATAACGACCTTACCCGTAGCCTTCTCGATGCCCTTTTCGTTCATGCCCTCGCCCACAAATTCCAGCTCGATGCCCACATCGTGGAAGGCCAGCTGGCAGAATTCCCGGACGGAGTGTTGCTCGCCTGTGGCGATGACGAAGTCCTCGGGCTTGTCGTTCTGCAAAATCAGCCACATGCACTCGACATAGTCCCTGGCATAGCCCCAGTCGCGCAGACTGGACAGGTTGCCCAAGTACAGCTTATCCTGCTTGCCCTGTGCAATGCGGGCAGCAGCCAGCGTGATCTTGCGGGTAACGAAGGTCTCACCGCGGCGCTCGGACTCGTGGTTGAAGAGAATACCAGAGCAGCAGAACATATTGTAGGCTTCGCGGTATTCCTTTACAATCCAGAAGCCGTACTGCTTGGCGACGGCGTAGGGGCTGTAGGGGTGGAACGGTGTGTTCTCGTTCTGGGGAACCTCCTCGACCTTGCCGTACAGCTCGGACGTAGATGCCTGATAAATGCGGCAGGTATCCTTGAGGCCGGACAGGCGCACAGCCTCCAGCACGCGCAACACGCCGGTGGCATCAACGTCGGCGGTAAACTCCGGCACATCAAAACTGACCTGCACATGGCTCTGGGCGGCGAGGTTGTAGATTTCATCGGGCCGCACGGTGCTGACGACTGAGAGAATGCTCATGGAATCACTTAAATCGCCGTAGTGAAGGTGGAAGTGCTCATGGCCTTCCAGGTGGGCGATGCGCTCGCGGTAATCAACAGATGAGCGGCGTATGACACCATGGACCTCGTAGCCCTTCTCCAGAAGGAACTCTGCCAGATAGGAACCATCCTGACCGGTAATACCGGTAATCAGCGCAATTTTAGACATATATTGACCTCAACTTTCCTGTTGCTCTTTGCAGTTCTCTGCTTGGTTTTCTTGTAATACCGTATATTATTTTAGCGAATCCCGAATCAAAACTGAATTCACTATCTTGCCTTTCGAGGCAAATCGTTTACACAATATTGCCCTCTTTTGAAGAAAGCCGTTACATTCACACGACCGCATTAGAGTCAATACAGCGTTTACCACTTTTCACGGAACTCTGATGGTGTAATTCCCTCGACCTGTTTAAAGATACGGCTGAAATAATGCGGTGCACCCAAACCGCACTGATATCCGATATCTTCCAATTTCTTATCCGTAAAGCGTAGCATCTGCTTGGCTTTTGTAATGCGGAGATTTAGTACATAGGTATTGATACTCACTCCGAACTGTTCCTTAAACACACGGGTCAGATAAAACTTACTTATAAAGAACTGGTCTGCCAATGCATCCAGCGAAACTTTTTCAGTGTAATACTTATCCAGATAATCTCGGATTGGATCAAGATTCTGCTTTTTCAATGTAGTATCCAAACGCTCCGTTGGATGCCATGACTCTTTCATAAGGAGAACCAAAAGTTCATTCAGGCTACCATTGATTCGCATATCCCGGATGTAGTCATCCGACGAAGCAAGAGTGAAAAGAGACTTATGCAGCTCTGTAAACGCAGTAATATTCTCCGGATGGAATACTGGGCGTCCTCCGCGTTCTTGGTATTTCTGATAGATGTCCTGCATCGTTACACCGGAAAAGTGAATCCACGACAAGGACCACAGTTCTTTATCAGTACTATGTGAGTACGGTTGCTGACAGTCAATAAAAACACAGTCTCCCCTGCCTAGCTTATATTTCTTTCTCTGATACTCCAGCTCACCAGAGCCGGAATTGACACAGAAAAACAGGTAAGAGGACAGATGGGTGCGCGAGGAAATATGCGGCTGTTTAGCCTGCAAGGAACCAATCTCCTGAAGATAGAGCAGGGCAGACTTTGCAAATGTTGTTGGTGTATAAAGGACACGGTCAGAGGAAACAATTGGGGAGGCATCCGGTGAATCATGTAAAAACAAGTCATTCATCTTGGACACCTTCCCCTTCTTTTACGCTATCAATTGCGCTTCATTTTCCCATACAGCAGAAAATTAGTAAATGGTATGCTTTTAATAATCGTCGTTAGTATCACTGTAAAGGTGATTGTCAGAATAAGCGAAACAATAAAATTAGCAAAGCCTGTCGCCGTAAAGAACCCGCTCGTATTTCCAGCACTCATCAGTCCATTAACATACATGTGTGTAGTGTATATTTCCAGCGTACACAAGCCAATATTATCCAAACGGACTCTTTCAAAATTATCCTTATATTTGTTTGCAATCCATAGTAATACGACATTCCCGGAAAATCCTGCAATACATCTTAATGCGATTGAAATCAAATTATCCTCGCAGTGATACAAATCATAATTGAAAGCAATCGCCGAAAAGCAAACTATTGCAACAAACGCAATCAAACTCGAATACTTGTCAATAAACCGCTTCCATGTATCCTGTGTTTTGCGTATAAGCCAACCAGAGCCGTAGAATACAGAATAGTACAAAATGAACTTTATCCCTATAAATCGGATACCAACTAGGATGCCTAAGATCCCCAGCATTCCTAGCATGACAAGCGCGGCAACAACTGTCTTCACCGCATAATATGCAGTGTTCCGTGAACTTATATAATTACAGATGTTTGCTATTATTGAAAGTATAAAAACCACCCATAAAAACCACATTCCAGAGTCAACATGAAATGCGATATGATTTGCTGCCGTTAGTACATTTCTGTCAAAGCCACCTAGAAGCAGCACACTAACCAAGAACCACCAAGAAAGGAACGGAAGCGCATAATGTTGCATTGAGCCAACAATCCTCTTTGATAATTCATGAGTGTTCTCAACGTTTCTGGCCGAAAAATATCCTGAAACCAGCATAAATCCAGGCATTTGAATCGCCCAAATTATATTAGTCAGGATTCCTCCCTCATCCGTCACACTGTACTGCAGTACATGACGAATGACAACCAAGATTATTAATAGACCCTTGTATATATCCAGCATCCTATTCCTTGCTTGCTTGCTTGCTTGCTTGCTTGCTTGCTTGCAGATTATCGTCCATAGTTTTCCTCCTGTCAAGAATAATCATAACAACTCTATCCGTCTGACATATGCAAAAGGTCTACTTTTTAAGGATCTTCTTCAATTTATAAAGCAACCCTATTTTTCTTAAAACATACACCATACGCTTTTTCATTGTAGGTTTCGCATTTTTTAATCGAGCAATTATCAATTTCTGAATACAGTCGGTTTCTATTTTTATGCTTCGGAGCATTGTCCTGTAATTGGGAATAAAATCCGATGAAGTCCCCATCTATACATTGATTCACGGACAAAGTTTGTAAATCGTTAAAAAGTTACTTGCCAGCTTCAGTGTTCACGTAAATCAGTGATAGATCCTTGTCATCTGAGAGATTTAATCGATACGATTTAATCCCCTAAGCATCAGCAATAGTCAAATCACTAATTCGGCCTTTCTTTTCGAAATCACATTCATAGCAGCAGTTTCTCAAATCTGCATTTCTAATAAATGATCCATCGTATAAATTATGTCCTTCGTTTTATGTAATCCAATGCCTCTCCAATGCTTTTCGATTTCAAGCAGAATAGTATTGTGCCATAAACTGTAACAACAACAACACCCTCTATAATAAGACAAATCAATGTGCTCAAATTCACAACTTCTTTAACTAATAAAAGAACTACAACCGATAAAATCAAGGCTGTAATTCCCTTTCTTATTTCCGAGAAGCAGCTTTTGACTGAAAAACCAGGCAGATAATTTTTAACATCTCTTAACAGAAGTATTGTTGCAATCATCATCGCAATACTCGTCGCAAGCGATACGCCAGAAATGCCGATAAACTTAGAAAGCAAAAAACTCAACGTAATATTGCATACAATTGATATCATTCCATTAATCATTGGTGTTTTTGAGTCTTGAAAAGCATAAAAAACCTTAACCAAATTAGCTCTTGCTGCTTGAAAGACAAATCCCAACGAATATCCAATAACGACACTATACGTCAGTGTAATTTCATTTGTTCCAAAATTGCCACGTCCGTAGAACAGTTCAACAATTTGATCTCCCGCAATTACACACATTCCCGTGATAGGCAACAGAATCAACGTAAGATAAACAAGTATTTTTTCAAGACTCTTTCCCACTTTACCAGTCTGTCCCTGCGCAACCCATGTACTGCAGTGAGAAAATAAGACCACTGAAATCGATGTAACAATAACTCCAACTACCATATCATGAACCGATGCACCATAGTTTAAAACAGAGGCACTTCCATTTCCAAGGCCTGTCGAAATTTGGTTGTCTACAATCTGATTTACTTCATACATAGCATTACCTAGCAGTAATGGAATAGTAAGCTCAAGTAATTTTTTTACTTCGACCTGATAGTCAATCTTTCCAATAACAAATTTAAGTTTTTTTCTTGTGGCTACAGTTACCAAGATACACTCTGCAATTCCAGAAAGAATAAAAGCATAGAGCATACCGTTCATACCAAATTGAGAATAAAAAAAGACTGCTGCTAAGATTAAAAATACGTTTTGAAAAAAAGCTATTGCTTTTCCTGGCAAAAATATTTTATCTGATTCGAGAACTGTATTAACAATCAAATAATAACAATACAAGATAAGTTCGGCAGACATAATTCTAATGTCATAAGCCAAATCGCTAATCTGTTCTCCCTGATACGATGGCGCAAGAAATCTTGCCACAAATGGCGCAAACACCGAAAACAAAAGTGCTAATACAGCCGAAATTGGAAGAAAAGTTCTTAGAACCGCATTAATCAGGCCATTCGCCTTCTCCCGTCCCTCATTAACTAAGAGTTGGGTGTGAATAGTCAAAAGTGAAATAGACAGTGCAGAGAATATCGTTCCACACAATGAAGTCATCGTCCCAGTTGCGACAAAAAAAGCATCTGTTTCTATTGTCGCGCCACAGTATGCCGCAAGAACTGACTGTTTGATCAAACCAAGAAACTTGATTAAAACAGTAAATAATGAAACCATCACTGTTGAAACCAGTATACTTTTCTTGTTTTTCATAAATTTGCTCCATTAAGCTTTCTGTTCTTCTTGATAAATATGGCAATCGGCCATAAATAGGATAAATATTAGAAAACGCATATACGTCGATGATAATGTAAAAATAAGCACTCCCGTTGCAACAAGTGCAATGCCCATAGCAATATCTTTTTTAAAGGCTCTTTTTAACGCTACGATAAAAAAATACAAATAGAACAACAAACCAATAATACCATTTTCAAAGAGAATATCCATGAAAGTGTTATGTGCCACTCTATCGAACCCTGAATAAGAAGGTGCTGCCCCCTGTCCCATACCACATATAAGCCCTAATGGGTGACTGAATAATGCGTTCATAAGATTTCCCCAAATTCTTGTTCTCCCTCCAAGACTTCCTGCGTCTGCGGCACCGGTAAAACGATATAGAGTATTAGCTGGAATCATTTTTACCGCAACTGATAGCAAAAACACGAACCCAACTATGCCAACAATTCCATAGAGTGGTTTTCTTCGTATTTCAGATCTCAGCATCCATGTTGTGTACACCAGTACGACAAATGCAATACACAGCAACCCACTACGCGATCCAGACTGAGCCACAAAATAAAATGAAAGAACCATCTCGACTAGGAGAAGTGCCCTTATAAATATATTGTTTTTCCTTAAAAGGAACTCACTCACCATCGCAACAGGAAGGATAAACCATCCCGATAGATAGTTTGGATCTGCACCCGTTGTACTAGAAATTATCCAAAACCTATTATCTTGATATGTACCAAACGTGAAGCATAAAATCAAAAGAACGACTCCCTGTATTACAAATGCTTTCTTTAGCCGTTCATAGTCCTGTTCCGAGTACGAAAACTGAAGAACCAAGAACAAAAAAATATACATTACAGCCGTATTAAATAGATTTAGAAATGGTGCAGCATTTACGCTCCAATAGCAAGTTAGAAACGCATAACCCAAAAATAGAAGCAATGCACTGGTTTCATCAATTACTATTTTTTTTCTATATAGAACACACAATCCTGCAACAAGAAGTCCAACAGTGTATAGCAACTTTTCAACACCAATAACATGTTCTAAAGGAGACAGAACAATAAGCAGTATCAACATAGTTGATACAAGCGGATTGTTTTTCCTTGCTTCATCCCTCAAGTTAATTTAACCTCCAATGACATCATGAAAAACATCGAGATATCTGCTCACTGTTACACCTATGTCATATTCATTTGAAATTTCCATTACCATATCATGCATTTCATTTTTCAGACACGAATTTGTGGCATAGTGGCTAAAGGCATGTTTCCATGCATCCGCATTATTTGTTTGAACCAAGTAGCCCCATTTGCACACCCTAAAAAGTTCCCCAGAATTCAGCTGATTTTCATTAAATACCTGTCTAAATGCACTAATATCAGACAACATCATTGGACATCCAAGCGCTAATGCCTCTAATTGGAAAATCGACAATCCCTCCCAAAGTGAAGGCATTACGACCATGTCCGCCTTAGCAATTCGACGCAAAACTTCCACTCTTTCTAAGTTGCCCAACAATTGAATACTTTTGTTACTTCCAATGATATGCTCCAGTTCTTCTTTATCCTCGCCATCACCCACAATATAGTACTTTGCTTTTAAACCACTACATCTTAGGAAGCCTGTAATTGAAACGGGCAGATTTTTTTGCCTTGACAAACGTCCTACAGAATAAAAAGTAGTTTCAGAATCTCGCTCTTGCTGATTTGCCTGATTTGCATTTGTAGCAAAGCGTCGAATTCCTTCCATATCAATCCCATTGGGAATAGAATAGACATCATTTTTTCTACCAAATCGATGAATATACTCATCGTATGCTGAATCAGAGCAACAAATAACTTTTTTTATCAGAGGACTCGTTATCTTGGCTTGTAGGTAATAGCGGCTATACTGAGAATGATATGTTTCTATAACACTTATTCTTTTGTTATTTATGGAAGCAAAGGTCCCCACCAATGCCGCAAGCTTAAGATGGACATTACATATAATTTTTTCTCCATCAGCATACGAGTTCAATATACCTCTTAATTTTTCTGCTAGCAATAGAAAATGCAAAAGAGCATCCTTTTGATTTCTCGTATTCAAACATTTTGCACTTGCCCCCATAGTAATCAACTCTTTTGTCATTTCATCGTTGTCGTTTTCTCCCTTATTTATGATTCCAATAAGCATTAATCTTTGATTGGCTTTAAGAAACGCTTTGCACAACTCATATACAAAGCTTCCAACACCTCCCGCCTTGCTCAATTCCAAATCATTTACTACAACAGCAATTTTCACATTATCACCCCTGTATCTGATTGTTTTATAACTGTATCCAATCGTCAGGTAAAAATCCCTTTGAATCATAAAACGCTGGAGAGATAACCATTTTATCCTTATTAGGATTAAGCATAGCCGCCCACCAACTATATGTACTGTATGCAATAATATTATTTTTGCAGTGCATCATACTCGTAAAGTCACCGATTGCATCGTTCTTATCGGAGTTGTCAACAAACTTCATTCTGTCCAAACCCGCGAATTGTACTTTACACCAGTCTATGTCATCACTAAACACATAAAAATTTGTATTGGGTTTTTTTCTAGAAACTTCTTCAATCGCTTTTTTATAATAAGCTAAATCAGCCAAGTGCCCCTTCGAATGCAACTGATCTGAACGTCTGACATGGATAGCAGTGCTATCAGTCGATGAAACTTCATTAACTAACAGCTGCGTCTTTTCGCTAATCTTTTGAGGGATAAATTCTTTTCGCAAATCATCAATGCTCTCTTTCAGATAGATAGCCGCATAGTTATCATAGTAGCCATTTAGATAGATATTGGGACGCTGCATAAGGTTTAGATAGTCATATTTACTATCTGAACCTACCACTGCCCATTCACCAAGGTAGAAGCGTGACACATTTAAATACTCAAATGGTTTTCTAACAAAACGGTGTCCAAAAAAGCGAACTTTCAACGGCAACTTCTTGTGTTCAATTATCGAGGCTGATGGAATTGTAAACTTATCAAGTTCATACTTACGATGAGTCAACCACGGTACATTGCCTTCTCCATCAAACCACTCAATATCAAGTTTCAGTTCATCTCCATAACGTTTAGCTAATGTATAGCCAAACGCATATTGAAACAATTGGTTGCCAAGACCACCTTTCAAACGCGTAACAATCATTTCATTTCCTCTTTCTCTACTTTTTCGACGATTTTCTTGAACGAATCCAACTGGTTTCGATAGTAGAAATGCGTAAGGAAAAAGCTCCGACATTTTTCATTCATTACTTTGCCTGTTGCCTCTATATTCTTGATAGCATTTGTGATTGTGTTGCACCCGAAATCATCAATAAATACACCTGTATTCCCCGGTTCCACAAATTCTTCAAAGCTCCCCAATCTTGTTGCAATAACTGGTGTTCCCTGCATGAATGCATTCGGCAGCACACCGCTTTGTGTTGAGCGACGATAGCCATTCCACGTTGCAAGACTTCGACGATAAGCAGCACTCATCTCTTCTTCTGTTAAAGGTCGTCCTTGTTGAACTAATAATTGCCCTTCATCCTGCATTTTTTTGTAAATCTGATCTGCAATCATATCTGAAATATTACTACGTGTCGCGATTTGGAATTTTTGCTTCGAGCCGCTTTCATACGCTTCTCTAATATATTTGATAAATATATCTGAGCCATGGGGCTCTGCATAAGTTCCAATCATGGAAAAATACTCTCTGTAAGTGCACACTTTTTCATCGTAATCGTCCAGAAAAAGCAATGGCAGAAAAACCGCTTTCCGATACGCCCCCTTCATATATCTCTTGCAGTTTTCCTCCGCATACTTTGAACATAAGACGACTCTTGTTGCTTTAGCACAAAGCCATACATTTAAAGCGCAAGCAACAGCTTGTTTTATAAAGTAGTTACCATCTTTCATCAATTCCTTTATCCCCATATAAGGTTCATGCAGAATATAGAAAATTTTGCAATTATGTTTTTCGCACCACTTAAATAGTTCGACATTCTCAAATCCAGTATTTTGTACTACAGCAATGTCAGGATGATAATTTTCTACATTTACCATATCTGTTGTGTAATTATATTCATTCTTATCAAAGAATTTTTCATACTGGGAATCAAAATAAAGCTCAGTTTGATATCCACATTCTTCGCACATTTTATACCAAGCTTTCATATGACCAATAAAACCAGGACTAAAATGTTTAGAAACTATTAGAATATTCATCTCTTCACCTCCACATTTAATCATTTACTATCACCTCGGCATAGCCTTCTTGTTTGCTGTGATTGTAAATTCTATTTTCTCAACACTTTCTCAAACATAAACTTTCGAAGCCAGTTCGGCGCCAGCGCCGACCCACTACGGATCACGCAACTCTTGATGAACTGTCCTTCTCCAATGAATCCCTGTTTCTTCATGAATTTGAACAGCCTTGCTTGTGTCTTGGCATATTTCCAACCGGCTCTTCTTAAATACATATCCGAGCCTGCCCGCATATGGAGCAACGGCTCTTGAATGTTATAGCCCTGATACCCTGCCATCAACATCCTTAGCCAAAGGTAATAATCCTCCAGCAGGTAGAAGTCTTGGTAAGAACCAACTGCTTCGACTGCGGACCTCTTATACATCACACAGGGGTGATTAAACGGATTCCGCTTCTTTGCAAACTCTATAATTTCCGCATTCGTCTCCGGCGGCACTCGCCTCGTATCAACCGTGTTCGGATCAGTGGTAAACTCCTCCACGATGCCGGAGCAAATGCTCACCTCCGAATGTGTGTTAAACACAGCAATCTGTTTTTCACATCGATCTGGATAAGCGATGTCGTCGCTGTCCATCCGGGCAACCAACTCATTTTTGCAATGCTTGATGCCTTTGTTGAGTGCGTTGCCAAGTCCACCGTTCTTTGTGAGCCGAATAACATTCAGGAATTCACCCATTTCTTGTTGCTTTGCTGCGATTACGCTATCCAGTGGTTCGTTCAACGGTCCATCACATACCAATACGAAATCATTTGTGGATAGCGTCTGCGCTTGTATGCTCTCTATTGCCTGCTTCAGATACTCCGGCTTCTCTTTGTGATAAACCGACATAAGAACGGAGTATCCTCTGTATCCCACAACACTCATAGTTCCTCTCCGCATATCAAAGATTACAGCCCAGACTCATTCTCCAAAAGCCTGAGCCGTTTTTTCTTATAAAGCTCTACTAATCGTCCTCAGCAGTGTGAGTCACACTACCGCTATGTCTTGTACCGCTGCAATGAACGTTGCTATGGCAAATTCACGCTACGGTAGCCGTTGTCTTTAGTCCTGATGACACTATCACGCGTTACGGTAGCTCCCATCTTTAGTCCTGATAGCACCAACGCTCGTTACGGTAGCCCCTGCCTTTATTCCCGGTTCCACTCATCCGTGCCACGGTAGCGTCCCTGCTTATGCCGGATTACACCACAGGAATGAGCATCTCTGCGACCATGTGGTTATCATCATCACTCTCACATCCGCCTTGTTACCTTCAAGACCGGGATGAAATCGCAGATGATGTTATCATCGTCAAGTCCCAAAACCGCTATGTGAAAGTCACTACAGTATCGTTAGTACCCTCACGGTGCAATCAGACATAAACCCACGAGCTACGGCCGCATCCATAAAAGTGCTTTTTCCGGGCATAAACGCCTCAATTCAACCTCATTTTGCCCTCTCTAACGCCCATGGTCTCGGCATTTTGCACTATCGAGAGTACTATCCAGCTTAACGCCACGGTAAGAGGTGTATTTATGCCCGATTCCACTCTGGATTTTCTTTCAGCTTTTGGCAGCTCAAAACGCAAAGAGTCATCGATATTTAGTGGTTTTCTCCACTCATAGCAGTAGTTTGACCCTCGGAAACTCCCTCGGTACTTTCAGGCATAAACAGGATTTTCACGGTTGCCAGCATGATTTTCAAATCCTCGATCAGGCTTGGATGTGCAATGTACATCAGATCCATCTGCAGTTTATCGTAGGGGGTGGTGTTGTATTTGCCATACACCTGTGCATAACCGGTCAAGCCTGCCTTTGCCTGAAGCCGCAGTGCAAACTCCGGCATCTCCTCGCAGTACTGGGCAGCGATCTCCGGGCGCTCCGGACGAGGGCCCACAACAGACAAATCACCCTTTAGGATGTTCAGCAACTGAGGCAGTTCGTCCAGACGGCAGGCGCGGATAATGTGACCGACCTTTGTAATACGGTCATCCTTGTCGCCGGTGGAAAGACGTGCCACGCCATCCTTTTCTGCGTCCACGCGCATAGAGCGGAACTTCAAGATCTCGAACTGCTTACCATCTTTGGTCAGGCGCACCTGTTTATAGAAAGCGGGACCACCATCGGATTTGACCGCAATGGCCGTAATCAGGAACAACGGACTCAGGATGATCAGTGCCACCAGCGAGATCACAATGTCCATCGCGCGCTTAACGAACAGGAACTCCGGACTTGCCATGTAACGACCGACGCGCAGCATCGGCAGGTGGAACATATGCATCGGCCAAGCGCCACTCATAATAACGTCGCCCACACGGGGGATGACGAACATATTGATGCCCTTCCCTACGCAGTGCTTCAGGATAATGTTTCGTTCATGGCTGTGAACACCACTGACAAAAACAGTCTCCATGCCGTCCAGAATGCTCAGGTCTGCCAAGCACTCCGACACGCTCAGGGTAACCTGCACGTCGTATTTCTGGCTCAGACCGTACTCGTTGATGAGCTTTTCCATACCATGACGCACATCGTAGACGACTGCGGTCTTCTGCGGCGGAAAGGTCTTGTAGTACCATTTATGTGCACAAGATGCCCAGATCGCAGCCATCACCAACTGCCCCGCAATTGCCGCAATACCCGGCAACAGGTTGCAGAGCTTTGCCGACATCAGGCAGATCACGATGTACAAAATACCATCGGTTGCCATCGCGCCAAGGATCTGGCCATACACAAGCTCCGAGACCCGCTGCATGGACATCCAGAACGCATCGTAGATTTTACCGAGTGCAATGTACAGGATAAAAAACAGGCCTAAAATCGCAAAATGACCCTCCCATGCCAGATTTGCATAGGTCTGGTGCGAGTAGTACAGGAACCAGCAGCCCGCAAACGGCAGCTCGATCATCAGAACATTCAGGATCTTCACGACCCTCAACATCACATCATGCTGAATCTTTGACATAATCCTCTCCAATAACTCCTTTAGATTTTCTTTTTACGACTCACGTAACTTCTCCGACCCAAATTGCATCAAGTGCTTTGGATCGCGCTATCAACTACACAAACCGATATCTTCCCCCGTTTTGTGGTTAGCTGAAACATTCAGTCTTTCGCTTTCCCTATGAGGTCCTTGTGCCAACTCCAACCGGCGCGGTCTCGAATCTGCTTTCTCCCACCGCATCCCGATGGCATCCAGCTTTGCAATCCGTTCCTCTGTCAGAACAGCGCAGCTTTTTTCAGGATTATGGCGGGTATACCGCTGCCGTTTGACCCAATTGCCAAGGTTGTATCCGTTTGGCGACACATATTCTGCCGGGATATTCAGGTCGCCGTGGGCATCAAAATAGCGCTTCGCTTCCTGATATCCTTCGTTCCACTGGCGGTCATTGCGGTTGCCCCAGTACATTCCGATACGGTTGAGCCGTTCGACTTGTTCGTCCGTCAGTTTTCCTTTCGGGTATGCCCATTGCTGGCTTGCGACCCATTGTCCCAGCCGTTCACCAGCCGCTGTCACATAGGAACGCGGGATATTCAGGTTGCCGTTTTCCTCATAGTAGGCGGCAGCCAGCGCATAAGCCTTTTCCCACTTGGCATCAAAAACGCTCCACACCATGCCGATCTCATCAAGCTGTGCGATGCGTTCTTCCTTCAAGCGGCCATTCAGCTTTTGCTGCCGGGTCTTAAGAATCCACTGTCCCAAAGGGTAGCCGTCCGGGTCGGTGTATTTGCCGGGCACCATCAGGTTTCCGTAGGTGTCGTGGTATTTCTTTGCGACCTCAAATCCATGCTGCCACGCAATTTCCTTCCGGTTTCCCCAGACCATGCCGATGCTGTCCAGCCGCGCGATCTGCTGCTCGGTCAGATTGCCTTGGATCTGTCCCTCGCGCACCCGGCGCTGGGTGACCAGCCACACGCCAAGGCTCAGACCGCCGGGCGTGGTGTACAGTTTCGGGACGTTCAGGTTGCTGTGCTCCGCATAGTAGATACTTGCCTCAGAGAAGTAGTGCTCCCAGCCGGAAGAAAGGCTCGCCTGCAGCTGTTCGAATAGTACCCGGCAATCGTGCACCTGCTCGATGACCTCAAACCGCTCGGTCACGATCTTATCGCCCTCGCCGTTGGCATACAGACGATGGACTGCTTCCTGCATCTCGCTTTGCAGACCGGAAATGCTGGTCAGACCCTCAAAGTTGTTGACCACATCGAGAATCAACGGGGCTGCGGTGTCCCCGGCGGTCAGGGCACGTCCGATTTGCTGCTTGTAGATGATGGGCGAAATGGTAGGTCTGAACAGGATGACCCCGGAAATGCCTTCCACATGGATACCCTCGTTGAGCATATCGATGCAGAACAGCAGCTTCAGCCGGTTGCTTGTGTCCGTTTTAAAGTCCGCAAAGGCTTTGTCCGTGTTCGGGTCATCTGAATAGGCCTGATACACCACAACGTCCGGGTTGACCCCAGCGAACCACTCCGGCACATGGGACACCATCTCGTCCATGTGCTCCTTGTTAGCGCAGAACACAATGTACTTGCCAGTCTTATTCGTGATATGATGTGCAAAGACCCTATCCAGACCATCCGCTTGTTCCAAAGCGCGGCGCAGCGCGTCCAGATATTTCTGGTTCACATCCTGAATGCCCGGTGCTCGCAGGTTATCCACCCGTGCCTGATACTTTGCAAGGGCTTTCTGATACTGATAAACCGTGGTCACATATTTCGGGGCAGGCAAAATGCCCCTGACGACTGCTTCGCCAAGGTTCATGTCGCTTGCAATATGTCCATCGAAAAGTTCTTCGGCCATGTCGCGATTGTTATCTAGATAGCGGATGTTTGTTGCTATCAAACCCAGCAGTTTTGTGTTCGGACATAACTTTAATAAAGCCACCGTGCTTTCGTCCCAGCATTCAGCACCGGCACGATGGAATTCGTCGAGTATAATATAGGCGGGCTTCTGCGCTGCTATTTCGTCCAGCTGTGCCTGTGTGCAGCACATCAGTTTGGCGTAGGTGTAAAAATGAACGTTTGTCAACGGAAAATCCGAGTCGTTCTTTTTCAGGCTCTCCAGCTGGGTCTTGAAGATGTATTCACTGGGAGAAAGCCAGATTACAACCTTGTCCGGGTTGTCCTCGACCAGCTTGAACGCAATATAGCTCTTTCCGGTGCCGGTGGGATAAACAATGGCGGCTTTGCCATACTGGTTCATCATCCGGACTGCCGCATGATATGCTTTCTCGTTGTGCTCAAACAGACGCAATGCCACCTTGTTCACCCCTTTCCGCATAAAGGGGTACCCTTCACATGGAAAATGGAGGATACCAATTTTTCGACATCATTGTTTGATTCTCCCTATTATTTTATCATGGTTATATCTGGGAATCAATAGAAAATTATACAAATGTATCCCACCTGACCTTAGAAAAAAACTCGCAGAAGCCGAAACTTTTTTGCACATTGCCCAGTTCTGCATGAAAAAATCCAGCTAAAAACGAAGGTGGACAGAATAAGTGGTCAGATGGGTGTCCAAGACGCAGGAGGAAACAAAAATGGCACGACGGGGAGAAAACATTCATAAGCGCAATGATGGTCGGTGGGAAGGCCGCTATATCAAAGCGCATACACCGGATGGAAAGATTCAGTGGGGCTATATCTATGGCACAGTCTATGCAGAGGTCAAGCAGATTCTGATTCAGAAAAAAGCAGAAGCTGGTTTTTATAACCTGAAAAGAACCGACCTAACCTTTGAAGCATTGGCCGAGGTATGGCTGCGCTCCCAGCGAAATGCCGTAAAAGAATCCACCTATGCGCATTATTCGTACACGCTGCACAAGTATCTTCTTCCGGTTTTGAGCAAAGTGTCCGTTGCATCCCTTGACGAGAGCTTCCTCGAACAGGCCATGCAGCAGATCATCGTGCCCACAGATGCCGCACACAAGCCACTGGGAAATTCTTCTGCCCGGGAATGCCTCTCGATGCTGCGTCGAATATGCCGCACATTTACGCCTGATTCGTCCGATGGAGTTGGAAGTTGCGCTGCCAAAAGCTGTTGATAAAACACCCGTGCCCCTTTCTCCGGCAGAACAGCAACGGCTCTTCCAGTATGTGCAGGAGAACCCCACGCCTCGCAAAATCGGCTTATTACTGGGGCTTGAATTAGGTCTGCGTATTGGCGAGATCTGCGGCTTACAATGGGGTGATTTTGACCTGAAACTTGGCACGCTGAAGATCAACAGGACAGTCTGCCGAATTTCCTGCGGAAACGGTCATACAAAGGTGGTTATCCAAACGCCGAAAACCCGCACCTCCCGCCGGGAAATTCCAATCCCGAAACAGCTACTTATTGTGCTAAAAAAGCTGCGCGGAAACGCCAGTAATTCCACATGGTTTCTATCTGGCAACGAGTCTAAGCCCACCGAACCCCGCTGCTACCGAAAAAGCATCAGAGCATATCTGAAACAGGCAGCTGTCCGGCAGGTACGTCCGCACGCGCTGCGCCATACCTTTGCAACGACCTGTCTGCAGGCGGGGTGCGATGTAAAGACCCTCAGCGAATTGTTAGGACACGCTAACGCCAACATCACCTTGCAGCGCTATGTGCACTCTGACCTGACCCGAAAGCGCAGGGAGATGAACCGAATTTTCTCCCATCAGGTGTCCATGAGGGGCAGGAAATCGATGAATCTGATAGAATAACGTTTGATTTTGGCCACGGCCTTTCATTTTCCATGTGGAGGATACTTTTTTGTTTTTTAGGTGTCATTTTCTTAACGCAAAAAGGCCCCTGCCGATCACATTTCTGTGAAAGACAGAGGCCTTCTGTTGCTAGATTTTAATCAGGTCTGGGGAGATGGAACAACTATCTCATTCTACCGGGTCAGTGTCCCCTTCCAGATTTTTAACTACCCCCGGGGTGTCTGACGCACTGAGCATCTGTTCTTGCTCCATGCGGCGGCGTACAGCTTCCACCACATAGGCGTTTACGCTTTGCCCAGCTTGCTTTGCTGCTTGTTTGATGCGTTCTTTTTCGCCCTTTTGCGTCACGAGCTGTGTGTACTCGTAATTCTCGTTATTCCATTTTCGTTTGCTGGCTGTACTTGTTTTGCCGCCCATCCAAAGCACCAACTTTCTGTTTACTCTTATAGGTATTATATCATATCTTTTCGAGCTGTCCATTCTGCAAATACTTCATGAAGTATGCACTTTCCGCAATTTATAGCCTTTTTTCTTGTGCAACATTCCATCTTGCGTACTTCATGGAGTAGGCGTATACTAGTGCCATCGGGAACACCGGTTCTCACATCCGACCATTCACCAACAATTTGAAGAGAGGTACACACATGAGTATCAACGTTTTACTGACCCTTGTCGAGCAGTACAAGGAGGCCGCCCAACTGATCGAGGCTGCACAGGCTGAACAGGAACAGTTGAAAACCCAGATCCGCGAGGCACTGGCTGAGCGCTCCACCAACTATCTGGAAGTAGGCTGCCACAAAGTCCGCCTGTCCGATTTCTCCAGCACCCGACTGGACAGCAAAGCCATCAAGGCCGTAGCACCCGACCTGTACGACCAGTACAGCAAAACGGTCACCGGCACCCGCCTGAGCATCACCTGAAAAGAAAAGCCCTTGCAAATGCCGCCTAGGAAACTGCATTTACAAGAGCCAGTAAAGACCGCTGGGGAGCGGTTCGGATTACAAGACTATTATAGCCGCTCCCCTCTTTTTTGTAAAGAGAATAGGAGTTCATAAGATGAAACAGACTGTCAAAACCTCCCGCGCTGCTGGTCAGCTGGAAAAGATGTTCCGCGAGCTCAACAAGCACTACTTTGCAGGCAAGCTGACCGAGCCCATCATCAGCCTGAAAAAGACCCCGTCCGCCTATGGTCACATCACCTGCTCCAAGGTCTGGCAGGCAGGCGGCGAGAACAAGTACGAGATCAATATTTCGTCGGCTACCCTTGACCGCCCCATTGAAGAGACTGCTTCCACCCTGCTGCACGAGATGGTGCATGAGTACTGCATGGAGACTGGCATCAAGGACACCAGCAACAACGGGGTCTATCACAACCGGCGCTTTAAGGAGCAGGCCGAGGCACACGGCTTGACCGTCGACCACCACGAAAAGTATGGCTGGACCATCACGAGCCCGTCCGAAGAGTTGCTGGACTTCATCATCTTCCAAGGCTGGCAGGATATCCAGATGGGTGAGCGGCTGGCATGGTCGGATATGGCAGGCACCGGAGCAGGCAGCAAGGCACCCGGCAGCAGTCAGACCGGAGCGCCCAAGCCTCCCAAAGCAAAGAGCAGCACCCGGCGGTGGGTATGCCCCAAGTGCGGTACCATCATCCGGAGCACCAAGGAAGTGCGGGTCATCTGTGCGGACTGCATGGAGCTGTTCGTGAAGGCTGACTAACCATAGCAGGACAGAGAGCGAGGGCACGAGTGAGAGTAGTGCTATTATATAAAATCACAGGAGACATTCCATGGATACTTATAAAATCGCTGTTGACGCCTTTCTTGCCGAGACGTCCGAGTGCAAAGCCAGTGGGTGCGCCGTATTTACCGGGGCAGACATCGCGTTCCAAGACATCCAGCTGCACACGCACCGAAACAAATCAGAGCTGCACTTCATGGCTGGACACACCATGCTTTCCATCCCCCTTGCCAGCATCCTGAGTATTGAAAAGTTGGTATTGCGAGATATCCAGTCCACCGAGTATGAGATCATCACCAAAGAAGGCGGCACCATTACCCTTGACGTTTTTTAGAAGTGCACTCGTAAAGACAGAGATCCGCCGGGCTGTGAGAGGACGCCCATTATATTGAAGGAGAGCAGCCATGACCATTATATCAGAACGTTTGCAGCACCTGCGCCTGACGCACGGCTATACTCAGACCGAGCTTGCCCGAACTATGGGTGTGACCCGCCGGGCAGTCTACGCATGGGAGCACGACAAATGCCCCGAGATTCCCCGCCTGATCCAGCTCGCCCAATTCTATCAGGTATCCACCGATTATCTGTTGGGGTTGGCCGAGTGAGGTGTCCCCTGCCGCCGGAGGCCTTACCGGAGACTTTTTGCGCGCTATAGTGCGGTCATCTATAAACTTGCGCGACGGCAGCCAGAAAGCACCATATTTTAAAAGTGTCCTTGTAAGTCCATCTTATCGGACGCATCGTTTGGTAAGCTTTAGATACATCAAAGCAAACACACTTCAAAACACAGGAGGATAATATTATGGCAGGCGCTTTTTCGTTATTTTTAGGCATGTTGGGTCTTGGTGCAGCTGGTGCAGTCAGCGCGGGACAGAACGCAAAAATCAAGAAGGCAGATTATCAGTATGGCGAGGAGCATGGCCTTCATGGCACCTCTGAGGTTCTGCAAATGCGGGAGCGAGTGCGTAAAGAATGGTGGAGCATCTGCGGCAAAACCTACAACGCATGTGAGAGGCCTGCATCGAGTTACGGCGACCTCAGCAGAACTCCGTGGTGCTATCTGAAAAAGCGCTGGTTCATTGATCACCTGAACAAAAAGGGCATCCCTTATGATGATCTGGTCGTGGACGATGTTACCGGCGTTACCTTCTATGAGAGCCAGAAAAGAACGTCCCAAGCCTATATGAGAAAGCTGCGGTAATAGACATCGCGCCTATCGTCACCACTTCTATCAGCAGCAGGAGGTAAGCTTATGGCTGAAAATAAATTCGTTGTCAAAACGGTATTCCATGATGAAAATGGAGATACTCTGCTTCGTGAAGATTACCGTGAAACACGAGAAAAAGCACAGGAGCTCAAGGATTTGGCTGATTTTGGCTATGCCGGACTTTTTGGCAAGGGTCAAATGAAAGTTACTACAGAAATCATTGAACGCTGACACCAACCATCATTTCCTATAGCAGCAACAGGGCTCTGCCGCTCAGACACGAGTAGCAGGGCTCTTTTTTACTTGGTATCCGGTCAAGAAGTGAACTTAAAGAGCGGCGTTTAATATCAGACAGCACACATCCCGGCGGATTTGCGGCTCGATTATTATTTTCACCACTTTTGAGCATATCCATTTGCGTCGTGAAATGCGACGGAATTATGAGCGGACTTTGATTCCAGTCATAAGGTCTGTCAAACACATCTCCACTTGTGGCGAAAGTACAGAATTGAAGCACGGCGCACATTTTTGAGCACCATCTACATCTCCCCAAAATTGGGGACACCTTTCTTGATGGGGTCGGTCTAAGCGACCTCACTTCAATTTAGGCCGTTGCAGGTGCGTACTGTTTGGTACAGGGTCGTGTATGGCGATTCTATCAGCGCAACAAAGCTTAACTTGAACCATTGAGCTCGTTAATCAGATTGATGATTAATGAGGTTGGAAACCATACGCAGACCATTTTGACCCACTCTCAGGGGTAATCAATTTGAGTACCCCCTTTTTTGGCAGCTTAAAATTCCGTCATCAAACAATATCCACAGTGTAGACGTCCTTGTATTATACGGTAACACGATATATTCCGTTCGAGGTATACTTTTTAATGGTATCAAAGTCAGACAGAATCACACCGCAGCAGATATTTTTCTCAATTATTTGAGATATTTCACTCTGATCAAATCGTCGCCCATTTCTGATATGCGTCCTATTGGTGAAGGATTGATAAAGAGCGACATCAGTGCCTATATTTTTCACTGTTTTATATAATAGAGTGAATTTCGTAGGCATCAATTTTCTAATTTTGTCACCCACCAGACCATTTTCTTTTGTCCTGCTTCAAATCGCTTCTGCTTACTTCCAAGATCATATCCATATTGATGCAACCATTTGCATGTTAAGGGCACTGAAGTCACCGCACTGAGATTACTATTACCGAGAATATTACCAGAAGATAGTTTGGCGCATTTTTTGCTATTTATATATATATTATATACCAAATTTTGCGCCACCAACTATAGTCACTGTTTAATCAAAATCCAGAAAGTTTTATCTCGATTCTCGTTTCTCTTATTCTCTCTATCACTTATAATCTTAACACCATAACATAGAAGAAATTTATTCAAACCCATCTGACCCGGCTCTCTCCCTTGATATTTTTCAATATAGCCAAAACCCATAATTTTTTCTGTCATTTCCTCTGAATCCATCGGTTGATTCAGGTGCGCATAGAGCCAATCTTCCAAATCTTTGAACCGATACGCTTTGATGGGTTGGTGCAAGTTAAACATCGCATACTTCATAAATAACTCAGGATAATTCGTTGAGCTCATAATGTCATAAAGCATTTCGAGATCGTGCCCTACCTGTTGAAGCCCCAGCGGATTGATATGGTATCCAGTGACTACATTGTGTTCCAAAATTTTACTCTTATCGATTTTCTTCTGAATCACTTCCGG
This sequence comes from Faecalibacterium sp. I4-1-79, assembly GCF_023347235.1. Taxonomy (GTDB): domain Bacteria; phylum Bacillota; class Clostridia; order Oscillospirales; family Ruminococcaceae; genus Faecalibacterium; species Faecalibacterium tardum. Next base: position 2,154,691 of record NZ_CP094467.1, read on the forward strand.
ATTGTCACTATGCAGGTATTTATTAAATTCTTCTTCGCCTGCCATGTACGCCTGCGCTGGCAAATACTTGTTCAACAGCATACTGCGAAACTTTTTCAGCCCACTGTTTGTGCCCCAGTACCAGTCAAGGCTATAATCCCTGAAATAGACAGTACAGGTGTCATCTGCATCCAAGGAGCGCTTGCGTCCGAGTGACTGAGCTATTTCCAGAGGATTCCATTGGTCGATAAAAATATGCTTTACACCCCGATCTTTCAATCCGATTCCCACACCCATAGCCTTTGTCGTGAACAGAATATTCTTTAGCTGCTGGCCATCCTTCACGCAGACCGAAAAATCGCTGTACTTTTTCCGATATCTTTCGTTGAAAGGTGAGCAATAATATGCGGCTGTGTCGCCAAATATTTTTTCCATTTCGGCCAAATCATCGCCAAGCTCCATGAACACGATTGCTTTTTCACCCGCCGGAAGGCGTTTCAGGATCGTCACCAGATTGTGTCGGGCATAGAAATAGGCGACTTTGACGTACTCATAGTACTGCGGCAACCTATAGATACGTTCAGACTGCGTTGGACCACCTTTCTCTTCCAGAAGTTTCCAAGTATCCCGCCCGGTCGCACTCATATAAACCACGGTATGGTCTTTCTCTGCCTGTAGGAGGGCATCAAATGAATAGTGTGTATTGATGTTGAAGGCTGAGAACTCGGACCAGTAGTGGCATTCATCCGCAATGATAATTCGATGTCTGTCCAATAGCTCTTGAAGGATTCTCTGATCGGATACGTCTCCCTTACAGAGTTGCTCAAGTTTCTGGTAGGTGATAACGGTTAAGACCTCTTTATATAGATCCCATCCTTCTTCTGAATCATCGCCGAACACCATCAAGTATTCTGCCCTACGTCGTTTTTCCAGATCTTCATGCAATAGCGTCAACGGGCAAATCATAAGGATCCGGTTGTCATAATTTCCCTTCAAAAACTGATCAACCGCCCATCCAGCCATCTTCCGGATAACGAATTCACTCTTGCCACGTCCGGTTCCCATATCCAGAAGAACTCTTCCGTTCCCCCAATGCTGGAATGCATCACCGATTAATTCTGAAGCATACGCCCACCGCTCCTTCTCCGCCGGGGCGTCCCCTCCTATCTTTACCAATGGCACGATTGCTTCTGCGGGCACCACTTCCACCTCTGGCGCTTCCTCTGCCTCCTGAACGGCACAGCACCCTTCCTGCAGCTCGGTGGGCTCTGGCGTCTGGGGACTGGGTATCCCCTCAGCCTCTGCTTCTGGCTCTGCTGACTGTCTGGTGGGCTCCGGCTCTGCGTTTATCCGTTCCAGCTCTGCAATCGCTGCACGGGCGCTTTCTGTCCATTCCCGCTGCTCTTCCTCGGTCAACGGGTTCTCCTTGCAGTTGCGTAGATATTCCTCATATTCGTGGGTTCTGTTCTGTTCATCCAAAAGCTTCAAGTAGAAGCCGTCAAAGGGCATTTTCATGTAATAGCCTCTATAATAATATAAGGCGCACAGCCCAGCCATCTTGCCAGACCATGCGCCGGTTTGTCAGCGCCTGCCAAAAAAAGCTCTGGTCAAACGCTTTGTTCTGTGCTATTATAGGGGCGGGAACTTTTACTGCAAATACATATTCCCGTCTCTATTACCGCTTTGCCTGCGCCAACAGGTAAGGCGGTTTTTGTTTTACTGTTGCACATGGGCCTTCGCCTCGAGTGCCGCCGCCGCTTCTGCAAACCTCCGCATGGCGCTGCTGTAGCCAATTTCAAAAGAACTCTCGGCAATGGGCGCGACCAACCCTTCCAGAATTTCAGATAGAATCGCATTCTGTACGTCACCCAAATACGGTCGAACAAGCACATCTAGCTGATGAAAGCTTGCCTCCACAGCACTTTTGAACTTCTCTTCATTCTGCTTGATTTCGTCAGTGGTCTGAAATACATCTTCTAAAAAGCTCATTTTAATCTCCTTTTTAGCATGACACTGCCTCTGGATGTCCTGCCCATTCCACAGCCTGCTCATTTGCTTGGGCGCGCTGTACACTGCCGGCACCCACCTTTACCACAGCTTTTTTATTGTCAAGCGCCTTGCATGTGCTAGACGTTTTTTGTTTGCCTTGGATCATGTCTCTGGCACCTCATTGTCCTTGTGCCCTTCAAGTCCAACGCGCATCTCTGGGGTCAGCGTTCTGGTAAACTCCAAGTATGCCTGGATTCCCAGCTCTACCGCGTATTGCTCTGCTTGGGCCATCAGTTCTGCCGACAACCGTGCGATCCTATTCTTGTCCGCCTCATCAACCGGCAGGTCCTCCAGCGCCCTTTCCAGCGCGTCTGCGGCCTTGACCAGCGGCTCACACAGCTCACGCGTCTGCCGTGGGATGATCAAATATCCTTCTTCGTCCAACGACACACTCAAAATGTCCACGCTGCAGGTCTTGTTATCCGTCATAAGCTTCCTCCTTGTCCTTTACATTCCACACCATCGTGCCGCCCGGGGATTCACAAACTCCGGCTTGAACGTCACATTGGGGAAATTCACATCCATATAGTTTCCGAACTCTTCCGTCGCCGCCTCTTCGCTGTAATCGGCCAATGCATCCACCGTTTCCAGCGCCTGCAATAGACGAATGCGCCCCGTGTTCCGGTCATGCCCCATCTGCACAAGCTCACTATCGGTCAGTTCATTGCAGAGTTCATAGGTGGCAGCGATATAGCTTCGCAGTACAGGCTTTGGTTCAAGCCGCACCTCATAATAGTAGGTCGGCTCCTCTGCTGCTGCCTCCTGAACGACAGCCTCCATGCTGCAGATGATCTCCAGTTCGGGGTCGCCTTCTGCATCTGAGGTAGGCGTAATGGTCATATCCGTACCATCGCAAAAACGCATCGTAATGCCTTTACCGACCGTGGAATCTCTTTGATCCGGGCAGATACATCCGCCCGCCGGGGTCGTTTTCCCAGACAGCGCTGCGTTCAGAATGAGCGATGCTTCCCGCTCTTCTTCAGGTGTTTCGGCATGGACCTCGGCACCGTTCATGTAGATATCGATCATAGTCGTACCCCTCCTGTTTGGTTGATTAAAAAATCGTATCGATGTCCGGATCGTCCAGCTCATCCAGTTCGTCCATCCAGTCATATGCCGTGGGGACAATTTTTTCGTCCGCATCATTCTGGTAGGGCACAGAATGGCAGTCGATTTTCAGTAACGCCCGCCCATCATCGCTGAGGTATGGCAAGAAGGTGATCGTCATATTACACTCCCAATCCGGCGCGTCGGCCAGCTTCAACGTAATTCCTTCGCAGGGATTCAGACTGTCGTGGGGTGTGTCTGTGCAGGTATCATAGATCAAAGCCTTCCCTTCCAGCACATTCCTCAACGCCCAGAGCGCCGATACGTCATTCTTACGTCCATTCGTCCGGATCGTTACTGCGTCTTCGTGATTGTAATCCATCATTATACCTCCTGCGCGATGCGCGCACATGTAATTTTTTTGCAGGCTTCTTTTGCGTTTGCGGTTAGCATAGTCAAACCTCTTGCTCGTACTGCAGTGTCAGGATACTGCTGCTTGTCTTCTGTTCACGGCTTCACCCCCTCCGTCATCTCCTCTTCCAGTGCGCTCTTCATTACACGAGCGCCCATCTCGAACCCTTTCATGAAGCAAAATTCCATTCCCCTGTGTGCTGCCTGTACAGACAGATGGCAGATATCCGACAGGACGCTCTGCGGCATTCCTGTTGCCAACGCATAATCCTCCAAGTAGCATTCAAATGCGTCTGCAGCTTCCTTGAGCTCCGCCGACTCTCTGAGGTTCACCAGATCATTCAGGTTCATATAGATTTCCTCCTCACCGTCAAGCAGGTTCTCTTTTACGTTATTTTCAACCATATTATAGCTTCTTTTCATTGAAATTTATTTTTGAAAACAGGTACATTGTCGGTACGGGGTTCGCCTTAGTCGTAATTCGCGACCCTCTGGTACATCCCCTCAACGGTCTCCTCCGTAACGCATCTGATGAGCAGCTCCGGTTCTCCCGCCTCATTCAGGATAGGTCTGATCCGCAGCGTTGTGCCGTCGTTCAGATGGTACAGCAGCCCCTTGTGCAGCGGAGCATCGTAAAAGCAGGGCAGGATGCACATCTCCGTGTCAGCCGTTTTTCCAGCCAAAATGTTGTTGAGTGTCGCCTCGGCATACTGCTCCTCTTCACGGTTCTCGGGCAGAAGATTTGCATCATTGAAGTAAAGTTCGATCATATCAGTTCTCCTTTTTCATGCACATTTGTTGTTCTTCAGAGTTGAGGTCAAAGCCTTGTCCGCCGGACAGATGGACTGCAGCAGCCCCCGCGCCTCGCTCTCCAACCGCTGGAGCTCGGCACGCACCTGCTCCCATTCCTTCAGCTCCCCGCTGGCGACTCCCTCACGAATTGTGCGTCTTACAGCTTCTGCCAGTGCCTCCTCCAGCCTTGCATGATAGGAACAAGTATCGTACTCCACCCCGCCGTCGGCCTTCGCATGCGCCTTTTTCAACGCATAATACACGCTACTCGCGTCCAGATAATAATTTTTCCAAATTTTCAGCAACATCAACACTCCAAACTTATATTTTTTGTTTATTTTGCTAGAGTTCATGTACAGTTTCCCTTGTTGGCAGGGTGCTGCCCGGGCTCTATGTTCTATCTGTCATATGGTCCTCCTTTTGAATTGAATCGTGTTTTTTAGAACGGTCTTGCTGTCTGCTCCCAACAGTGCCAAAGCGGGTCAGATCTTTCACCCTACCGGCGCTATGGGATTTTCAGCGGTCTACTGCACTGCATGCCACTTCCTCCTTTTTTGCCCCCGTTATGGCGACCTCAGCCTTGCAAAGCAGGGCTCAACATTGCAAAAGCAGAAATTGTGTTTTTTCGCTTTTCATCGATATTTTTCGCCAACATTGCAACATTGCAATCATACACCCTCAGCAGCCGTTACGCCACTGCCGTGCTCCGTGTCAGGGCTGTAACGCCGCAGACTCCGACCTCTGGTACAATTTGCCGGACATTTTTGATGAGGCCATCGCCACTCAGCGCGCTGCGTGCATGGTTATAGGTGCTTTCACTGCATCCAGTTTTTTCCATAACTAGTCGCTGAAGCTCCTTGCTGACCATACGGTTCCCTGGGGCGGCATTCAACGTACGCAGGATTTCTCTCTGAACTTCTGCATACTTCTGCCCTTTATTGTCCGGCTTCTCCCGACAAAAATCCTCGTCCTTCCAATCCGAAGTCGAGTCAAACTTCAGCCTTACCGTCTTGATTCCCCTGACCTCTACCGTCTCGGTGGTAAAAAGGATCGTATCCGCCGGTACTCCATAGCTGCTTTTTTCGTGGGAGACGTAGCTTTTGCTGCCATCCCTCGTATGCCCCATGATCAGCACGCTGCGGGCGGTGTCCCAAAGTTCACCCGATCCATTCAGGCGCTTGCGCCCAAACGCGGATGGATTTTTGTTGGTATGGGTCACCAGCAGGATGGCAAACCCCTGTTGCTGTGCCAGCATGCGCAGGTCCTGAAGCACCCTCCGCATCTGTTGACGGTTGTTCATATTGGCAGAATTAGGCAAAAACGCCTGAAGCGGGTCGATAACCAGCACCAGCGGATTCGCCGCAATGATCCAGTTCACTAGATCCGGGTCGCCGAGGTAGGGCATTTTCCCCTTCTTCTCGTAGTATACATCAGAATCGATCACCACGACCTTGCCCAGATCAGCACCAGCAGCAGCCATACGCGGGCACAGCACAGCATCGATGGGGTCCTCGCCCGCAAGGATCACAACGTTGCCCGTGCGGTTGGGTGCCTGTGGAAAAACCTCCGTGGCCTCGCCCATGGTCAGGGATCTCGCGATCTGCGCCACGAACTGCCCCTTGCCTACACCGCCGTCACCGCAAAGGAGTGTGATTTCGCCGCACTGCAGACGTCCGGATGCCAACATTTCATGATTTTGGGGCGTCACATCGCTCAACCGCTGAAGAACAACGCCTCTCTGGTTCAAAGCATCCAGCTCAAGCTCCGCTACTCCCCCAGCTAGGTCTGCGGGCGCTGCAACGGGCGCGATATCCTGTACCACCCCCTCGTCAGCCACCTGTGCCTTCATGGGCAACTGCAGCAGATTCGTATTGAAAATGTCATTTTTTTCCATGTTCACATTCCTCCTTGTCCAAATAAATTTTTGACGATGTTCAGTTTTCAAGGTGCTCCACCCCGCTTTCACAGGGCAGCCGCCTGCTCCGTCGTGCAGGGGCAGCTTCCAAGTCGCCTCGGTCACCGCCCCCCCGCACGCGGGGCACGCTTGTCGGGATGTCGAGCACGTCCGGGGCTTGTCCGGCCGCTCTCTCCTCCTCGGGTGCACAAGCATAACACACTCGGCAGGATTTGTCTAGGGGTTTTTTAAAAAAGTTTCACCATACGCGCTACAAGGCGTCTCTGGTTCATTTTTCTAATTTTTGCCATAAACATCTACATTGGCAGTAAAAATCCGCTGTAGAAGCTCCTAGGCGTGTTTGCCGCCGCATAAACACAATATCATAGGTCGTTAAAACTGTCAAGGGTCGCTCGTGCCCTTCTACCGCCCCACAATCATCACATTAATATACTAGTTATGTATATTTGTAGGTTTGTCTTACCTCTGCCGACTGCGCCATAAACGCATCAGAATACTAGTCATATCGTTTTATCATTCCGTTCTACTTTAGCATCCCGCACTGCAACACATCAATATACTGGTTATGTTTCCTTGTCTGGATCAGCTTCGCCATTGCTCATGATCCTGTTTCCGTGTGCTACTGTTGCCAGTGTCCTCGATTTCTCTCCTGCACTTTTCTCAATCATTTTAATCCACTCTGTCGCGTCACAATACTTCTCTTTATACTAGAATTTCGAAACATCTAAATCAGTAAAAAGTTCACCACATTATTGCGCTTGTTTTTTGTCGTTGTGTCGTTTTATTTTCACTTTTTAATTTTTGCAGTCATTCAGCTCTCTTATTATAAATATATATAATACATTATTATAATATATAGGCATTCTACAACTCTTCTTCCATATAAAAGTTTTTATCGTATTATCGCATATTTTTACTCGTTATTTTCAAGATATGTTCTTTCTATTTATAAATAGGTATAGACTCGCTTCATTGTTTCTTTATATTTTCACTTTTCGTCTTACACACGTCATTTTACAAATCAATTAAATCCTATATATTCTATTGTTCATCTTTCACAATCGAATCAAAACAAAAAGAGCAGCCCCACCACCCGGCGGAGCCACTCTTGAAGTGTACGATTCAGTTTTTTACAGGTTCATCAGGGGGCTGGTCTGGGTACCGCGATCCACGATGTCCTTATCCTTGATGCCCAACAGGTAGCGCTGGGTGATCATGATATTGACGTGCCCCATCAGGCGGGAGACACTGTACAGGTCCAGACCGTTCTTCAATTGCATCTGTGCGAAGGTGTGGCGGCAGGTATGAGGGCTGACACGCACCGAGGACGAGACCCCCACTTCTTTTGCTGCATGCTTCAATATCCGTGCCACGGCTTCATCGGTCATGGGCTTACCGTTTTTGCTGGGGAAGAGATTCTTGTAGCGGGTAGGGTGCTCCTTCAGGTAGCCATCCCGGAGCGTGCAGTACTTGACGAGCTGCTTAGAGAGTGCGGGCGATTTGGGCACGACCCGTTCCTTACTGCCCTTGCCGTGCTTGACCAGAATATAGTCCTGCTTGATGTCCTCCGGCTCCATCAGGATCATTTCGTTGCAGCGCATCCCGGTATCGAACAGCAGCATGATGATGGTCTTGTTCCGTACCTCCAGAAAATCCTTGCCGTCGTAGAACTGGATCATCCGTTTCATCTCAGTCGCTGTAAATGTATCAATAATCGTCCGGGGCTGGCGGAGGCACTTTACCTTTTTGGCCGGATTATCCCGTTCCTCCAGATAGCCCTCATTGACCAGATAGTTGAACCATGTGCGCCACACCTTGAGCAGGTCGTTGATATAGCGGGGCGTGCTGCCCGCGTCCTGCTTCTCCTTCATCAGGTCCCGGATGTGGCGGGGGCGGACATCCTCCAGCTCAGCGATCTGCTTCAGCTCCAGATATTCCAGCAAAAAACGGGTCGCAGCCTTATAATTGCGCAGGGAGCCTTTAGCCAGATGGCGACATTCACAATCGTAGATAAATTCATCGCGGAGATCTTTCAAACACATAAAAAAACACCCTTTCCTTCATGGCGGACCACAAAAGAAAGGGTGAAAAATTGCTAGATAAGCTTATCGTACCAGATCAAGCTTGTTCGTAGTTGAGCAAGACAAACTCCGGTCGACAAATCATCCGATTTTTAACGCAGCTACGCAATTAGCAGTTCTCAGCGAAGTACTTAATGGTACGGACCATCTGAGAGGTGTAGGAGTTCTCGTTGTCGTACCAAGACACGACCTGAACCTGATAGGTGTCGTCGTCGATCTTAGCGACCATGGTCTGGGTAGCGTCGAACAGAGAGCCGTAACGCATGCCGATAACATCGGAAGAAACGATCTGATCCTCGTTGTAGCCGAAGGACTCAGAAGAAGCAGCCTTCATAGCAGCGTTGATAGCTTCCTTGGTGACATCCTTGCCCTTGACGACAGCAACCAGAATGGTGGTGGAGCCGGTGGGAACAGGCACACGCTGAGCAGAGCCGATCAGCTTGCCGTTCAGCTCGGGGATGACCAGACCAATGGCCTTAGCAGCACCGGTGGTGTTGGGGACGATGTTCTGTGCGCCAGCACGAGCACGGCGCAGGTCGCCCTTGCGCTGAGGACCATCCAGAATCATCTGGTCGCCGGTGTAAGCATGAACGGTGGTCATGATACCGGAAACGATGGGGAAGGTCTTGTTCAGGGTGTTGGCCATGGGAGCCAGGCAGTTGGTGGTGCAGGAAGCAGCGGAGATGACCTGATCCTCAGCGGTCAGGGTCTTCTCGTTGACGGAGTAGACGATGGTCTTCAGATCGTTGCCTGCGGGAGCAGAGATAACGACCTTCTTTGCGCCAGCCTGGATGTGAGCCATGCTCTTCTCCTTGCTGGTGTAGAAGCCGGTGCACTCCAGAACGACGTCAACGTTCAGCTCGCCCCAAGGAGCATCCTTTGCGTCCTTAACAGCGTAGATCTTGATCTCCTTGCCGTCGACGATGATGGAATCCTCGGTGGACTCGACAGTGTGCTTGCCCTCGCCGATCTTGCCGCAGAAAGAGCCCTGAGCAGTATCGTACTTCAGCAGGTGAGCCAGCATCTTGGGGCTGGTCAGGTCGTTGATTGCGACGACCTCGTAACCCTCAGCATCAAACATCTGACGGAAAGCCAGACGGCCAATACGACCGAAACCATTGATAGCAACTCTAACAGCCATTGTAATAGTACCTCCTAATTATTTTACCCATAATCGGATAAATCACGGTATCTTTATTGTAGACCAAAACCGGCAAACTTTCAAGTGTCTGCTAAAAAATTAACAACACAATTTTATCTTTTTTTGCTTTTGTATGATTTTATGCACCCTGCCACAAAGCTTTTGTTCAATTACACCAAGGGCGCGCAGCCATTTTTGTCAGTCGTTTCCAGTTTTTCCCTGCCCAGTACAGGCAAGTCCCATACCGCCGATACAGCACAGCGCGAGACCGGAAAGCAGTTCCGGCAGCACCGCCGCAGCACCGCTGCCAAGACTCGCCGCCAACAGCAGAAGCACCCGGGGCAGTTCCCAGCACAGGCACAGGCAGAAGGCTGCAAGCGCCGCTGCGTGCAGGGTGCGGCCGTTTTCCGGCTGGGGCAGGTACAGCGTGCGCGCCAGCGCCGCCAGAAACAGCAGCGCCGCCATCTCCTGCCAGACCGTTGCCGTAGGCTGTACCCTGTGCCAGCTGGAGCTGTTCTCCATAAAGCGCATCAGCACGTTCCAGTAAAACAGCGCACTGCCCGCTATGGCCACCGGCAGACCTCCGGTGGGCGTTTTCCAGCCGTCCCGGCGCAGCCAGCTGCGCCCGAGATTGCTCAGCCACACGGCACAGGCCACCTCCAGCAGAATGCGTACAAAGGTGCTTACCGTACCGGCGGCGAACACAAACTGTGCTGCACCGGCAGCCAACATACACACTGCCCCCGCAAAGGCCAGCACGCCTGCCGCCGGGCGGCGGCTGCGCAGCGGCTCCGGGGGCAGCGAGCGGCTGCGCCCGGCCAGCACTGCGGCCAGCACCACAGCGCCCAAGGCAAGATACCGCCACCATACCGCGCCTGCGGTACACAGGCCTGTGGCAGCGTCCGTAGCAAAGGCAAGGTCTGCGCCGCGGCCAAGGCCAAGCAGTACGCAGAGCAGGACAATAACTAACTCTAACGGTTCCATTAACGCTCCTCGATGGGCTTATATTTCTGGCGCACGCCCAGATACTTGTAGGCCGGGCGGATAATCCGGTTGGCAAAGATCACCTCTTCTACCCGGTGTGCACACCAGCCCGGCACACGAGCGATGGCGAACAGCGGGGTGTACAGATCCTCCGAGATGCCCAGCATATTGTAGATCAGGCCACTGAACAGGTCCACATTGGCGCACACCGGCTTGGAGCTGCCCTTTTCCTCGGCAAAGATGCCGGGTGCCAGCCGCTCGATGCTGCACAGCATATTGTACTCTTCCTCAAAGCCCTTTTCGTAGGCCAGATGCTTTGCGCGCTGCTTCAGGATGACCTCACGGGGGTCGCTGATGGTGTACACCGCATGACCCATGCCGTAGATCAGGCCGGAGCCGTCGCCCGCCTGCTTGCGCAGGATGCGGCGCAGATACTCGCGCACCTCATCGTCATCCTCCGGGTTCTCGACGTGCTTGAGGATATCCTGCAGCTGGCGGTTGACCATCAGGTTCGCACCGCCGTGCTTGGGGCCCTTCAGGGCACCGATGGCCGCAGAGATGGCCGAGTAGGTGTCCGTACCGGAGGAGGACAGCACGCGGGTGGTAAAGGTGGAGCAGTTGCCGCCGCCGTGGTCTGCGTGCACCAGCAGGCACATATCCAGCAGCTTTGCCTCCTCGTGGGTGAACTTCTGATCTGGGCGGTAGGTGCTGAGGATGTGCTCTGCCGTGCTCTGACCGGGCTTGGGCAGGTGGAAGAACATGCTCTGTTTATCGTAGTAGCGGCGCTTCATCTGGTAAGCGTTCACCATCATGGTGGGCATACTGGCGATCAGGTTGATGCTCTGGTTCAGGATGTTCTCAAGGCTCAGATCCTCGGCGCGGTCATCGTAGGAATACAGGCCCAGCACACAGCGCTGCAACTTGTTCATGATATTGGGCGAGGGAGCGTTCATGGTGTCCATGAAGCCGTCCGGCAGGGCGCGGGATTCTGCTAAGATCTCGCAGAAATCGTCCAGCTGCTCCCGGGTGGGCAGGCTGCCGAACAGCAACAGCCAGATCACTTCCTCAAACACGAAGCGGTCGTTGCGGTAAGCCTCGTCCACGATCTCGTTGATGTTGACGCCCCGGTAGATCAGCTTGCCGGGGGCGGGGATCACATGACCCTCCTGATCTTTTTTGTAGCCCACAACGTCACAGACGTTGGTCAGGCCGGCCAGCACGCCGGTGCCATCCGGGTTGCGCAGACCGCGCTTGACCCCCAGCCGCTCGCTGGTCTCCGGGTCGATGTAGTTGTTTGCGATGTACTCCTCGCACAGGGTACGCATGGTCGTCGGGTCCAGCGTTGCCACTTCTGCGTGTGCAAAGTTCATAGGAGTGCTCCTTTCCGTCTCTTACTTCTTATACTTTCCGATTCCGTCCATCCTACGCTCTGATGGACATACTTTTATAATATCGCTTTTGTTCAGTAAATTCAAGCGTTAAGTGCGCACTTCTCACCGTAAAGCGCAAAAATGCAGGTTTTTCTCTGCGCATTTCCCGCCGGTTTGCACGCCGCCGGGCGTATGATGCTTCTGAAGCTTGCGTCCCGGGAGGAGGTCTAGTATGAAACGTTCCTTTTTGCTGCTGTGCGCCGTTCTGCTGGTGCTGGGCTGTGCCCTGCCGTGTGCTGCCTACCGTCTTGCCCGCATGACCCTTGCGCAGAGTGCCGCTCCGTCCACAGCCGAAGCGGCCTCTGCCGCCTCGGAGGAAAGCAGCGAGCAAGAAGCTCCCTCCCCTGCTGACATGACCGCTACCGTCTGCTTTATGGATCAGAGCACCGGGCAGACGGTAACACTGCCGTTGCGAGAGTACCTGATTGGAGCAGTTGCCGCTGAGATGCCGGTCAGCTGGCCGGACGAAGCACTGAAGGCGCAGGCAGTGGCGGCGCACAGCTATGCCCTCTACCACCGGGACCACAGTACCGGGGAAAACGGCGCATGGTTCACCGCAGACCCCGCCCGGCGGCAAGGCTGCCTGACCGATGCAGTGCTGCACAGCTACTGGGGTACTGCCTACGCAGCCAACTACGCCCGGCTTTCCGCGCTGGTGGATACCGTACAGACACAGATGTTGTATTATGGGGATGCCCCCGCCGGGACAAGTTACTTTGCCATGTCCAATGGCCGCACCGAGGCCAGCGAAAACGTCTGGGGCACCGCCCTGCCCTATCTTGTGCCGGTGGACAGCAGCACCGACACCGCCGCCGACAACTACGAATACACCCTGAACCTTTCCGCCGCCCAATTACAGCAGCTGCTGGCCGAGCGGCTTGGCATCGCCGCCGATCTTTCGCAACAGGCGCAGTGGTTCGGCACGCCGGTGCTCACCTCCTCCGGCTATGTGGACAGCCTGCCGGTCTGCGGGCAGACGGTGCAGGGTACCGCCCTGCGCAAGGCACTGGGGCTGCGCAGCGCCTGCTTTACGGTGGTCTGCCAGAGCGGAACCTTCTCCTTTACCACAAGGGGCTACGGTCACGGCGTAGGCATGAGCCAGTGGGGTGCAAAGGCACTGGCAGAGCAGGGCGCAGACTACCGCACCATTCTGGCGCACTACTACCCCGGCACGGAGCTGCAGGGGGAATAGCGGCAGAACAAAGCGGAAAATTCATTTTAAATAAAGTCCTAAATTACGCAATTACGCAAATGGAGCCGCTGCACATTGCCTTGTGCAGCGGCTCCAAATTTATATTCTTTTATCAGCCGAACAGCTGTGCAAACCAGCTTACGGTGGTCTCGGCGGCGGTCTCTACCGTGGTCTCCATCTGCTGGACCGTCTGCTGCAACTTAGTGCCCCCAGCATCCTTGACCGACCAGTAGGTCTGGGTGCTGCTTGCGCTGCCGGACACCGTGAAGTCTGAGGCAAAGCACAGGCTCTCACCCGTAGAGTCGGTCATCAGCACCATGTAGGTGTAGCTGCCCTCCGGCAGTTCGCCAAAGCGGATCTGGCTGTCCAGCGTGTTCAGCGAGAAGGCAGCGGCGTTCACCTGCGCCTCAGCGCTCTGCACGGTCTGGTCCGCCGCGTCCAAAACAGCCACCTGCACGCTGGTCAGAGTGGTGCCGCTGGCGCTGTTGGCCGTACCGGTCAATGCCATGCCGCTGCCGGTGCGGATATTCACCGGGTAGCGCACGCCCTCCAACCGCAGCCCATCAGCCTGTGCAGCCACACTGTTGTGATCTGCGGTGACGTACCAGTAGCAGGATGCTCTTGCAATGGACACACTGGAGCTGGTAATGGGGATGCGGCCGTAGCCGATGTTCCCCGCCGGGTCGGAGCAATAGAAAATACCGTTGGTGTAGTCGGTCAGCAGCACCGCATGGGGCTGGGTGCGGTCGTAGAGGACGATGCCCTCCGGGTGCTGCTCCAGCAGGGAGATCAACACCGCCGTTTTGCTTTGCAGACTGGAGGGCAGGGTGGCGTAGCCCACCTGCATTTCCTTATATGTAAAGCTGTGTGCAAGGCCGTTGGCCCATGCTGTGGAGCGCACACTGTTCTCGGTCACGTTCGTCCAGTCGCTCAGCCCGTCAAAGTAGGCACGGCGGCGCAGCATCATGGCTGCGGAGGCCAGCGTACAGGTGCCGCCCCGGCTCTGCTTGAAGTAGAAACCTGCGTCCACGTTCAGGTCCACTGCCAATGCAGCGGGCAGACAGGTAAGCAGGAAAGCAAAGCTCAGTATCAGGGTCAGCAATCGTTTTTTCAAGGCGTGCGGTGCGGTGGTATTCACGGTTCGGTATTTCCTTTCTTGTTTCTTTGCGGATCTCATAGGGATCTACCACTACAAAGTATACCAGCCTGTAATTCTTTTGTAAACAATCCTTCGTCTTTTTTCTCAATATCAACACGTTTAGGGGATATTCGTTGGCTGTTTTTCACAATTTTTTCTGCGATATTTCACGCATTTGACAAAGTTTCGTCCTACCTACCGCAGAACTATGAAAATAAATTTCTTTTTTGCCCGGCGCGCGAGGGCGCAAAAAAGTCCGGTACGCCTGCGCATTCGTCCCAGCATTTCACAAAATAATACCCTTCTTGGCAATGCCGCAGTCAGTCCGTCGTTGTCTGCCGCAGTTTGGGCAGTAAAGGACTCCAATTTCTCCAAATTCATATTCTAGTATATAAGTTTAGAACGGTCATTCCCCCTATTTTGTCTTTGTTTACCGGAATTCTGCCCAATAATGCCTTAAAAAGTTTATATCAAACGCAAAAGTTGTTTTATTTTGCCAAGTCTTTCTTGTAAAACCGTGAAATCCACGTTAACTTGAATACAACATTGTGCACGCCTGCATGGACAACCTCGTGTCCGGCGGCGTAGACGGAAGATGAACTTCTACAACAACGGCAACACCGGCCTGCAGCTCTCCGGCCTGTCCACGGACAACAAGGCACTGTGGCCCAGCTACAACACCATTAAAAACTGCACCTCCATGAACAACGCTGACCGCGCCATGGAGGATTCAAAACCTCAACGCCCTTGTCGATACTGTCCGGCATGAAATCATTGAACGGTATCGCCCCGGCGAAGATGACCCGCATTTATTTGGAACATACTAAACGTTGAAGGGAGTCTCAACGTTTAGTTGAACAGATATCAATTTGCATTCTTTTTTCAGTGAGCCACTGCCCGCCGACCATCCTGCTTTTTTGCTCAGCTCAGTGCCTGCTGGATCTTTGCAAAGTCCTCCAGCGTCAGGGCTTCCGGGCGGATGCGGGCATCAAAGCCTGCGGATTCGATGGCAGCAATGACCTTCTCCTTGGGCAGGTTCAGCCCGCCTGCAATGGCATTGGCAGCGGTCTTGCGGCGCTGCCCAAAGGCGGCACGCACCAGCGCAAAGTAGCCCGCCTCGTCCTCCACCTGCACAGCGGGGGTGGGGCGGATATCCATGCGCACCACAGCGCTGGTCACCTTGGGGGCGGGGTAAAAGCTGCCCGGTGCAGCGGTGAACATCAGCTTGGAGGTGGCGTAGTAGTTCACCGCGCAGCTGATGGCGCTGGAAGCGCGGGTGCCAGGCACCGCAGCCAGACGGTCGGCGGCTTCCTTCTGCACCATGACGGTCAGGCTCTCGATGGGCAGGCGGTCGCCCAGCAGCTTCATCACGATGGGGCTGGTGATGTAGTAGGGCAGGTTTGCGCACACTGCCACCGGCATTCCCGGGAACTCCTCGGCGATGAGGGCTTTCAGGTCCACCTTCAGCACATCCTGCAGCACCAACTTGAAATTGTCCACCCCAGCCATGGTCTCGGCCAGCAGGGGCGGCAGACGCTCGTCCACCTCAATGGACACCACTTTAGCGGCGCGCTTAGCCAGCTCCTTGGTCAGCACACCGATGCCGGGGCCGATCTCGATGACACCGTAGCGCTTGTCTACCCCGCTGGCATCCACGATCTTGGTGGGGATGCCCGGGTTGATGATAAAGTTCTGCCCAAAGCCCTTAGAAAGTGCAAAATCGTATTTTTCGCACAGGGCACGGATCACAGAAAGGTCGGTCAGTTCCGGCATAGGGTCAATTCCTTTCTCAGAAAAAGGCTGTTGCAGAACGCAGCAGCCTTTTTGGTGTTTATGGTTCAGGATCGCGGGGTTCACTCCGCTGCGCTTGCAGCCGTTTCCGGCTCAGACGCGGCAGTCTCACCCTCGGCGGGCTCCCCCTCCGCAGCTTCTGCGGGGGCGGTATCGTCTGCTGCGGCAGAGGAAGCAGCACTGTCCGCTGCAGCGGCAGAGCTTGCGCCCGCCAGCGTAGTGGTGCCGCTCAGCTGCTGGGCAGCGCTGACAGCGCGCTGTACCTGCGGGTCGGTCTGGGGAGTGTAGTCGTAGAAGTTCGTCGCTTCCTCTGTGCTCAGAGCGCGCTCCACGTCCACCGTCAGGCCGGTGCCGTCAAAGCAGCTGCCGTCGCCGCAGACCAGCTTTGCCACCGTGATGACCACGGCACTGCCGTCCGACAGGCGCTGCGGGCTGCTTTGAATAGTGCCCTTGCCCATGGTGGTGGTACCCACCAGACGGGCTCCGTTCATGTTGCGCAGGGTGGCTGCGAACAGCTCGGCTGCGCTGGCGGTGTTGCCGTTGACCAGACAGACCATCGGCAGGCTGACGGCACTTTCGGCATCGCTGCTGCCGATGACGGTGCGGTTGCCATTTTTATCCTCGGCGTAGGCCACAGTGCCCTCCGGGGCGATCAGGTCAATGCAGTTGACAGCATCTTCCAGAATGCCGCCGCCGTTATCCCGCAGGTCAAACACCAGACTGGCCGCGCCGTTTGCGGTCAGGGTGCGCAGGGCGTAGTCCAGCTCGCTGGGCGTAGTGCCGTCGAACTGACGGATGTAGATATAGCCCACATTGTCCAGCAGCTGGTAATCCACGGTGGTGCTGGTGTAGCCGGAATGGGTCAGCTCAGCCGTTTTACTGGCGGCAGTGCTGTCCAGCCATGTCACGGTAACGGTAGTGCCGGCCTCGCCCTGCAGGGCTTTGTACACGGCATCTGCGCTGGACAGGCTCTTGACATCGGTATCGCCTACGGTGGTAATGTAGTCGCCCATGGCGATGCCTGCTTCCTGTGCGGGAGAGCCGTCGTAAACACGGGTGACCTTGGCGTAACCGGTCTGGTCGATGCCAAGCTCCACGCCGATACCCAAAATCTTGCCGCCCTGGATGTTCATCAGCTCGGTGTAGGCGTTGGCGGTGTAGTAGCGGGCGTACTTGTCGCCCGTGCCCAGCAGATAACCGGCGGTCAGGCGGTCGTACAGGGTGGCCTCATCGATGGTGTAGTAATCGTTGCTGCGGACGTAGCGGTCCACCTCAGCGATCTTGTTGTACATACTTTCCTTTTCTTTTACGCTGTTGACCGTGCTGTCGAACAGACGCATGGCGATGAGCATCGTGATGGAAAAGGTCACGGTCATGGCAAGGATCACGATAGTGACCGCCATACCCAAAGAAATTTTACGGTTCATAGTTTGTTTCCTCCGGTCAGAGCAGCAGCATCATAAGGATGCTGCCCAGCAGCGAGAGTACAAACACCCCTGCCAGAACCAGACAGCCGATGCGCAGCACGCGCTTGCGTTTTTGTTCGTTCATAGATCAACCAGACTCCTTGCGTTGCTTGTTAGTTGTGGGGGATGGGGATGCAGCTGCGGGGGTTCACGGCGTTAGCCTTGGAGCCGCCCTTCCACACCTCCAGATGCAGGTGGTTGCCAGTGGAATTGCCGGTGGTGCCCACATAACCGATCAGTTCACCCTGCTTCACATACTTGCCTGCACTGGTAGCCACCGAGCGCATGTGCGCGTACAGGGTGGAATAGGTATTGCCATCGGACATTTTGCCGTGGTAGATGATAACGTAGTTGCCATAGCCGCCGGTAGACCAGCCTGCCACCTGCACATAGCCGCTGGCGGCTGCATAGATAGGCGTGCCGCCGGCTGCCGCAAAGTCGATACCGGCATGGAGCTTGTTCACGCCGGAGACCGGGTTTTTACGCCAGCCGTACTCGCTGGAGATGCGGCTATAACTCTTCAGCGGGCAGGCAAAACCGCTAAAGCTCAGCTGCGGCTTGCTGGCAGAGGCTGCGGCGATCATCTTCTGGATCTCCTTTTTCACGGCCTCGTAGTTCAACTCGTCGGATTCAATGGCTGCCTGTGCCTTCTGCTGCGCCGCCTGTGCCTCGGCAGCGGAAAGTTTTGCCGCAGAGATGCTGTTGTTCAGCTCGCTCTGCTTGCCCTTCATCTGGGCGTTCTGGCTGTCCAACTCACTCTTCTGGCTTTGCAGCTCTGCCTTTTCGGCTTCCAGACCAGCCTTCTGCTCTTCCAGCGCGGCTTTATCGTCCTCCAGCTCCTGCTTGGCGGACTTCATGTTGTTCATGATCTCGGTGTCCTTGATGGAGATATCCTGCATCACCTCGTTGAAGGTAAGCAGCTCGTACAGGTCGTTCACCGCGCTGAGCATAGCCACACTGCCGCCGTCCCGCAGCTCCTGCATGGCAGCCATGTGCTTTTTAAAATCATCCCACTGACCGTCGATCTCGTTCTGCTTTTCCTCGATCTGGGTCTGCTTGTCCGTGATCTGGGTCTGCATCACGCCGATCTGCTGTTCCTTCTCGCCAATGCTGTTCTGCACCGCAGCGATCTGCCCACCCAGCACGCTGATCTGATCCTGCAGGACGGTGACCCGCTCTTTCAGCTCACTTTCCAGCGCTTTTGCGGCAGATTCCTTCTTTTTGGCGTCCGAAAGTTCCTTTTTGTGCTGATTGATAGACTGGGAAAGCTTATCCAGCTTGGTCTGCAAACTGGCCATGCTGGTGCTATTGGTAGCTGCCGAGGCCGGGTACACCGTGGCTGTCAGCAGCAGGCAGACACAGGCCAGCCCAAGGCTGACCACACGGATCAGCTTGCTGCGGGGGCTTTCCGGCCGGGCGTGCCGGGCGGTATAAGGGCCTGTGAGCCGGAAGGGCTTTGCGTGCATTGCTTTACTCATAAAACGCGGCTCCTTTCGGTCACACATTCAGATGTTTGCGGATAGAGAACATACTGCCCACGCCGCCTACGATAGCACCGCTGAGCAGGCTTGTTACCACGATGGTCGGCAGCACGTTTGCCACCGGCACCAGTGCGCGGCCCATGAGCATCTGCCAGATGCCGCCCAGACCACCGGCAGCGTTGACCACATAGGTGTAGCAGCCAAGGCTGACCGCTGCGGTCAGGATACCGGAGATCAGACCCATGGTCAGGCCCTCCACAAAGAAAGGCAGGGTGACCATGCGGTTGGTGGCACCCACATACTTCATGATCTCAATCTCGCGGCGGCGGGCAAAAACGCTCAGACGGATGGTGCTGCCCACCGTGATGATGCTGACCACCATCAGCACCAGCACGATCATGCGGCCGCCCTTGGTGACGGCTTTCTGGATCTCCACAAAGATATTGGTCATCTCCACCGGGGCAGTAACGCTGACAACACCCGGGATGGCCTGCATCTTCACGCTCATGCGCTCCATCTGGGTCAGGTCGCTCAGGGTGACCCGGTAGTTGGCCTTAAAGGGGTTGTCGGTCTCAAATTCATCCCACAGGGAGGAATAATCCTGCATATAACCGCGGTAGGTGTCGAGCACGTCCTGCTTGGAAACGTACTGCACCCCGCTGACCCCCGGCATAGCCGAAAGGGCCTCGCCTACCTGCGCGGCGGTGGCATCATCACATTCGGGGTCCAGATAGACCACTGTCTCGTTCTGGCTTCCCAGATAGGACACCATGCTGCCCACATTCACCTCGGCCAAGCTGGCAAAGATGTTCAGGGTCATACAAACACTCAAAGAAGCGATACAGGCAATGGTCATAGCCCAGTGCTTGCCCAAGTTGCGCACACCACGCCGGGTAAGGAAAAAGAAAGTAGAGGGTCGCATCATACGGCAGCCACCTCCTTTTTGGCAGCGGACGCATCGTCCGCATCAAAGGCGGCAACATCCAGCGAAAGATCGTCCTCGGCGGCAGCCACAGGGTCTGCGGGCACATCCGAGACGATGCGCCCATGGCTCAGGGTGACCACACGCTGATGGAAACGGTGCACCAGCTCGTGCTCGTGGGTGACCACCAGCACCGTGATGCCCATTTTGCTCACCCGCTCCAGCAGCTGCATCATTTCCAAGCTCAGTTCCGGGTCAATGTTGCCGGTGGGCTCGTCCGCGATGACCAGCTTGGGGTTATGCACCAGCGCACGCGCCACAGCCACACGCTGCTGCTCGCCGCCGGAAAGGGTATCCGGGTAGCACTTGGCCTTATCCTCCAGATGCACCAGCTCCAGAATGTACTCCACGCGGGGACGGATCTCCTTGCGGGGCACGTTGAGCACGTGCATGGCAAAGGCCACGTTCTCGTACACGGTCATGCTGGGGATCAGCCGGAAATCCTGAAAGATGATGCCCATCTGACGGCGCAGGTAAGGGATCTTGTGGCGGCGCAGCTTGGCAACGTCCTTGCCCAGCACGGTCACCTTGCCGGAGGTAGGCAAAGTCTCCCGCAGGATCAGCTTGAGCAGGGTGGATTTGCCCGCGCCGGAGTGACCCAGCAGAAAGACGAACTCGCCTTCATCCACATGGAAGTTGATATCCTCCAGCGCAAGGCGGCCCCCCTTTTTATATTCTTTGGAAACGTGTTCAAAATCGATCATGGAATCGTATTCGCTCCTGACATCAAGATTTTTGACGGTCAAGACAACCCGTCCGCAGCCAACACTGCAAAAAGAACCGGCCAGCATCGGTTTCGAGCGGCCGGTTCGGCGCCGGCGGGGCAAAACCCGCACAGCGGAATATCAGTATTTGGCCGGGTTGTTGGACAGGTACTTCTTTACCATCAGCGCTACCTTAAAGACGATAGCGTCGTCGAACTCACGCAGATCCAGGCCGGTCAGTTTCTTGATCTTTTCCAGACGATACACCAGCGTATTGCGGTGCACAAACAGGCCGCGGCTGGTCTCGGACACATTCAGGTTATTCTCGAAGAAGCGCTGGATGGTGAACAGGGTCTCCTGATCCAGGCTTTCGATGCTGCCCTGCTTGAACACCTCGCGCAGGAACATCTCACACACGGTAGTGGGCAGCTGGTAGATCAGACGTGCAATGCCCAGATTATCGTAGCGGATGATCTGCTTTTCGGTATCGAACACCTTGCTCACTTCCATGGCGATCTGGGCTTCCTTAAAGGAGGTAGCCAGATCCTTCACGTTGGCAATGGGGGTACCAATGCCAACCACGGCCTTGATGTAGTGCTCGCCGGAGAGGGTATCCACGATGCTGGCAGCCAGCTTTTCCATATCGGTGCGGTCGATGCCCTTGCGGATCTCCTTGACCAGCACGGTGTCGGTCTCGCTGATATTGAACACAAAGTCCTTCTGCTTATCGGGGAACAGGCTGCTGACCACATCGTAGGCAGAGATATCGCCGCCACTGATCACTCGCACAATGAACACCACGCGGGAAACATCGGTGGCAAAGTGCAGCTCCCGTGCCTTAGCGTAGATATCGCCGGGCAGGATGTTGTCCAGCACCACGTTCTTGATAAAGTTGGACTTGTCGAACTTTTCGTCGTGGTACTGCTTGATGCTCTGCAGGCTGATGGCCAGTACACCGGCAAACTGCCCTGCAGTCTCGTCGGCGCCCTCCACGAACACGGCATAATCGTTATGCTTGGCGTTGGAGAACTGCTGGTAAGTATAGCCGTCGCGCACAAAGCGGTCGCCTGCGGTCAGACGCTCGGCCATATAGCCCTCGCGCACCTCGCCGATCAGGTTCAGCTCCGAGCAGGAAATGACAGCGCCGGTCTCATCCACAACGCCGACCACCCGATTGATTGCGTCCTTCATCTGGTAGATCACGCTTTGAAATACTCTATTGGCCATAAATGGATACCCCTTTTCCTCGTTTGTGCAAGCCGCGGCGGCATGGGTTGTGATTTTAAACAATTTAGCCGCATTACAATCTATATTTTACACAAAAGAATTTACTTTTGCAACAGTTTTCAACAAAAAAAATAATTCTTTCTTGTTGAAATTATCTTTCGGGGCCATTTTTTGCCAAAAAAGTGCCTTTTTGCGTGGTTCTTACCGTTATTTTACCGATAAAATGTGATACATTTTTGAAAACCGCGTGAAAAGCACAGCATTTTATCTGGTAATTTTTGCCACTTCTTCGTCAGAAAGCTCCCTCCACTGCCCCGGCGCAAGCTGTGCATCCAGTGCAAGGCCGCCAATGGCCTCCCGGTGCAAAGCATTCACCCCGGCACCGTACACGCCGAACATCCGTTTGATCTGATGGTACACCCCCTGCCGCAGCACTACCCGCACGGTGCATCCGTCCGGGGAAAGGGCGGTCACCTCGGCGGGCGAAAGAGCGGTGCCGTCCGCCAGCGTGACCCCCGCCGCAAAGCCGGTGCACATCTCCTGCGTGAGGGGCGTGTCGATGGTCACGGTGTAGGTCTTGGAAACATGGTGCCGCGGGGACAGGATATCGTGGGCAAAGCCGCCGTCATCGGTCAGCAGCACAAAGCCGGTGCTGGTCTTATCCAGCCGCCCGGCCGGGAACAGCTCCCGCCGGGGGTAGGCATCCCCTACCAGATCAACCACGGTGGTGTCCCGCTTATCGGTAGAGGCGCTCACCACCCCCTCGGGCTTATTGAGCATGAGATAGACGAACTTCTGATAGCGCAGCGGCGCGCCGTCCACAGCCACGGTGTCGGTACATTTCAGCTGGGTGTCCCCTTTTTTGCACACCGCGCCGTTTACCTGCACGCGGCCCTTTGCCAGCATGGTTTTGGCCTCGCTGCGGGTGCACTGGGCAGTCTCGGCCAGATATTTATCCAAACGCATAAGCGGTTCTCCTTTGTTGATGATGCCCTCAGTGTAACATGACAGACAAAATCGTGCAAGGCACAAACGCAAAAAAGGAGAAGCCCGCGGGCTTCTCCTTTTTGCAATTTATACTGTCATCAGACGCTCAGGGAGGCGTGCTGCTCTACATCCTCGGGGTCAGCATCGAAAATGGGCTGCAGGACGTTGGCGATAAACTCCTCCACCTGCTGGGGTGCACGGCCCACAAAGTTTTCCGGCACAAGCCCCGCCACGATCTCCTCGCGGGTCAGGCCAAAGGCCGGGTCTGCGGCAATGCGGTCCACCATATCGTTGGGCAGACCCTCTTCCTTGACCTGCTTACCGGCGGCGATGGCGTGCTGGCGCAGACGCTCGTGCAGTTCCTGACGGTTACCGCCCTTTTCCACAGCCTGCATCATGATGTTCTCACTGGCCATGAAGGGCAGCTCCGCCATCAGGCGGCTGCGTACCACCTTGGGGTACACCACCAGACCATCAGTAACGTTGAGCATGATGTTCAGGATGGCGTCAGTGGCAAGGAAGCCCTCGGCCATAGCCACGCGCTTGTTGGCGCTGTCGTCCAGCGTGCGCTCAAACCACTGGGTGCCGGTGGTAAAGCTGGGGTTCAGTACATCCACCATCAGGTAGCGGGCAAGGGCGCAGATGCGCTCGCAGCGCATGGGGTTGCGCTTATAGGGCATAGCGGAAGAACCGATCTGGTTCTTCTCAAAGGGCTCCTCCATCTCCTTGAAGTTCGCCAGCAGGCGCAGGTCGGTGGCAAACTTCATGCAGCTCTGGCCAATACCGGCCAGTGCGTTCAGGATAAAGGCATCCACCTTGCGGCTGTAAGTCTGACCGGACACCGGCACAACAGCCTTGGGGTCAAAGCCCATCTCCTTTGCAATGGAAGCATCCACGGCGCGGATCTTGTCGGCATCGCCCTTGAACAGCTCCATGAAGGAAGCCTGCGTGCCGGTGGTGCCCTTGACACCGCGCAGCTGCAGGGTAGCCAGACGATGGTCGATCTCAGCCAGATCCATCACCAGCTCGTTGGCCCACAGGGTAGCGCGCTTGCCCACAGTGGTGGGCTGTGCGGGCTGGCAGTGGGTGTAGGCCATGCAGGGCATATCTTTGTACTCCTTGGCAAAGTGTGCCAGCTTTGCCAGCACACCCACCAGCTTTTTGCGCACCAGCTCAAGACCCTGCCGCATCACGATGATGTCGGTGTTATCGCCCACATAGCAGCTGGTGGCACCCAGATGGATGATACCGGCTGCCTTGGGGCACTGCTGACCGTAGGCGTAGACGTGGCTCATCACGTCGTGGCGCACCAGCTTTTCCCGCTCGATGGCCACTTCGTAGTTGATATCGTCCACATGGGCTTCCAGCTCGGCTACCATGTCCGGGGTGATGTTGGTCAGACCCTGATCCATTTCGGCACGAGCCAGTGCCACCCACAGCCGCCGCCATGTGCGGAACTTGTTGTCGTCCGAGAAGATGTACTGCATCTCATCGGAAGCGTAGCGGGTGGAAAAAGGGCTGATATAGCGATCATGCTGTGACATTGGTTGTTTTCCTCCTGAAAATAACCCTCTCAGTCTCGCTTTGCTCGCCAGCTCCCCCGAGGGGGGAGCTTTTTGCGCTCTGCGGGTCAGCACCGGAAAACCTCCCCCTTTCGGGGGAGGTGGCACGCCGCAGGCGTGACGGAGAGGGTTTTCTTCTTATTCTACCATCAAACCTTGAAATAGTCCACGCCGCCCTCAAAGATCGGCTGGTATTTATCGCCGGTGACGTTCTTGTACAGGTATTCGCCGCTGCGCTCGGAGTGACCCATCTTGCCGAACACGCGACCGTCCGGGCTGGTGATGCCCTCGATAGCCAGCACAGAGCCGTTGGGGTTGAAGCTCTGATCCATGGTGGGCACGCCGGCAAGGTCTACATACTGGGTAGCCACCTGACCGTTGCGCAGCATGGTGTCCAGCACCTCCTGCGGAGCCACAAAGCGGCCCTCGCCGTGGCTGATGGCGATGGTGTGCATCTCGCCCACCTCACACTTGCTGAGCCACGGGCTGCCGGTGGAAGCCACGCGGGTATGCACCAGCATGCTCTGGTGACGGCCGATGGTGTTGAAGGTCAGGGTGGGGTCGCAGGCGGTGATGGGGCGGATATCGCCGTAGGGCACAAGACCCAGCTTGATCAGTGCCTGGAAGCCGTTGCAGATACCCAGCATCAGGCCGTCGCGCTGCTGCAGCAGACGGCGCACAGCCTCGGTGACCGCAGGATTGCGGAAGAAGGAGGCGATGAACTTGGCGCTGCCGTCCGGCTCGTCGCCGCCGGAGAATCCGCCGGGCAGCATGACGATCTGGCTTGCGTCAATGGCCTTGACCAGCGCCTCGCAGCTCTCGGCAACGTCGGCGGGGGTCAGGTTGCGCACCACCAGAATTTCGGGGTCGGCACCGGCGCGGGCAAAGGCCTTGGCGGTGTCGTACTCGCAGTTGGTGCCGGGGAACACCGGGATGATGACCTTGGGCTTTGCCACACCGATCTTGGGTGCAGCGGGAGCGGTCAGGCTGCCGTTGATCTTCTCCACGGCAGGGCCGGCCTTGCGGTAGGGGTACACAGGCTCCAGCTTGCTCTCCCAGATCTCCTGCAGCTCGGCCATATCCAGCTTTTCGCCGCAGGATTCAAAGGTGTACTCCTTGGTGGTCTCGCCCAGCAGCATACCGGCGGGAGAATCGGACACCATTTCCAGAATGATGGAGCCGTACATAGGCTCGAACATCTGGTGGGTGGTCATATCTGCACGCATCTTGAAGCCGATGCGGTTGCCCAGACCCATCTTGAACAGTGCCTCGGCAATGCCGCCGTAGCCCACGGAGCAGGCAGAGGCGACCATGCCCTCCTCGATCATGTTCTCCACGATCTTGTAGTTTGCCTTCAGGGAGAAGAAGTTGGGGCAGCCGGTCTCCGGGTCGATGATGGGCCGCACGAGCACCACGGTGCTCTCAGGCTTCTTGAACTCGGTAGAAACTACGCGGCTTGCCTTGCCGATGGCAGTGGCAAAGGACACCAGCGTAGGAGGCACATCCAGCTGCTCAAAGGAGCCGGACATACTGTCCTTGCCGCCGATGGAAGCAATGCCCAGACCGATCTGTGCATCCAGTGCGCCCAGCAGGGCAGCCAGCGGCTTGCCCCAGCGCTCGGGCTTGTTGCCCAGACGCTCGAAGTACTCCTGGAAGGTCAGGTAAGCGTCCTCGTAGCGGAAGCCGGTGGCTACCAGCTTGGTCACACTCTCAATAACAGCCATCCGTGCACCCACATACTGGTTGGCGCTCATCAGATAGGGGTTGTAGCCCCATGCCATGCCGGAGCAGGTGGTGGTCTCGCCGTCCACCGGCAGCTTGGCTACCATAGCGTTCTGGGGGGTCAGCTGGTATGCACCGCCAAAGGGCATGAGCACGGTGGCAGCGCCGATGGTGGAGTCGAACCGCTCGGAAAGGCCCTTCTTGCTGCAGACGTTCAGATCGCCCACCATGGACTTCATCTTCTGGCTGAAGGTCAGGCCGGCCCACTGGGGCTGCCAGACGCTGCCCTTTTCCACATGGACGTTCTGGTGCTTTTCAGCACCGTTGGAGTTCAAAAACTCGCGGCTGATGTTCACGATGGAAACGCCGTTCCACACCATGTTCAGGCGCTTTTCCTCAGTGACCTTCGCCACAGGGGTAGCCTCGAGGTTCTCCTCGGTGGCAATGGCGATGAACTTGTCCACATCCTCCGGGGCAAGGGCCACAGCCATGCGCTCCTGGCTCTCGCTGATGGCCAGCTCGGTGCCGTCCAGACCCTCGTACTTCTTGGTGACCTTGTTCAGGTCGATGTACAGGCCGTCGGCCAGCTCACCGATGGCAACGGAAACGCCGCCGGCACCAAAGTCATTGCAGCGTTTGATCATCTTGCAGGCATCCTCGCGGCGGAACAGGCGCTGCAGCTTGCGCTCGATGGGCGCATTGCCCTTCTGCACCTCGGCACCACAGTGCTCCAGACTGTCCAGCTTGTGCGCCTTGGAGGAACCGGTAGCACCGCCGATGCCGTCACGGCCGGTGCGGCCGCCCAGCAGCACGATCACATCGCCGGGAGCGGGGCACTCGCGGCGGACGTGGGAGGCAGGGGTAGCGCCCACAACAGCGCCGATCTCCATGCGCTTTGCCACGTAGCCGGGGTGGTAGATCTCGTCCACCTGACCGGTAGCCAGACCGATCTGGTTGCCGTAGGAGGAGTAACCGGCGGCTGCGGTGGTGACCAGCTTGCGCTGGGGCAGCTTGCCGGGCATGGTCTCGCTGACCGGCTTGAGCGGGTCGCCTGCGCCGGTGACGCGCATAGCCTGATAGACGTAGCTGCGGCCGGACAGCGGGTCGCGGATGGCACCGCCGATGCAGGTGGCAGCGCCGCCGAAGGGCTCGATCTCGGTGGGGTGGTTGTGGGTCTCGTTCTTGAACAGGAACAGCCAGTCCTCATCCTTGCCGTTGACGTCACACTTGATCTTAACGGTGCAGGCGTTGATCTCCTCAGACTCGTCCAGATTCTTCAGGATGCCCTGCTTCTTCAGCTCCTTGGCACCAATGGTGGCAAGATCCATCATGCAGCGGGGCTTGTTCTCGCGGCCCAGCTCGGTGCGCATCGCCATGTAGCGGTCAAAGGCCTCCTGCACCACAGCATCGTCGATCTGCACATCGTCCAGAATGGTGCCGAAGGTGGTGTGGCGGCAGTGATCGGACCAGTAGGTATCGATCATCTTGATTTCGGTGATGGTGGGGTCGCGCTGCTCGGTGCGGAAGTACTCCTGACAGAACTTGATATCCCCCAGATCCATGGCCAGACCCTTTTCCTCGATGAACTTGGCAAGACCTGCCTCATCCAGCTGGTTGAAGCCCTCCAGCACTGCCACGGCAGTGGGCACGGGGTACTCCATCTTCAGGGTCTCTTTGGTCTCCAGAGAAGCCTCGCGGGCTTCCACGGGGTTGATGACATACTTTTTGATCTCGGCCACCTGCTCGGGGGTCAGAGCACCCTCCAGCAGATAGACGCGGGCAGAGCGCACCAGCGGGCGCTCGCCCTGACTGATGAGCTGGATGCACTCGGCAGCAGATGCTGCGCGCTGGTCGAACTGACCGGGCAGGTACTCCACCGCGAAGGACACGCCCTCGGCAGCGGGCAGTTCGGCGTAGGTGTTATCCACCGGCGGCTCGCTGAATACGGTGCTGACGCACTGGTTGAACAGTGCCTCATCGATGCCTTCCACATCGTAGCGGTTCAGCAGGCGCAGACCGGTCAGGTCCTTGATGCCCAGCAGGCTGGTGAGTTCGTTTTTCAGACCGTTTGCCTCGACATCAAAGCCGGGCTTTTTTTCCACATAAATACGATAGACCATTGGGTAGGTTCCCCCTTTGTATTCTTTGAACCGACCCTCTCAGTCACGGCTTGCGCCGTGCCAGCTCCCCCGAAAGGGGGAGCTTTTTCTGCTGACGGAAAGTACTGCGTTCGATGGAAAGCATAGGCTCATCCATTTTCTCGCATAAAGCTCCCCCCTCGGGGGAGCTGTCGCCGCAGGCGACTGAGAGGGTATTCTTTCTTACTGCTTCTCTGCCAGCGCTTTCAGGGCACGCAGGCCGATATCGCTGCGCTTATGCAGCTTTTCAAAGCTGATCTTCTCGGTCGCTTCATAGGCGTGGCTCAGGGCGTTGGTCAGGCGCGGGCCGGTGGCGGTAACGCCCAGCACGCGGCCGCCGTTGGTCACAAGCTGGCCGTCCTCGGTGATGGCAGTGCCGGAGTGGTACACCGTCACGTTCTCCTCGCCGGGCAGCTGACCATCCACAAGGCCGGAGATGGGCTTGCCCTTCTCATAGGCCACGGGGTAGCCGCCGGAGGCCAGAATCACGCAGGCCGCAGCACCATCGGAGAACTTGACCTCCTGCTCTGCCAGCGTGCCGTCGGTGCAGGCCTGCATGATGTGCAGCAGGTCGCTTTCCAGCAACGGCAGCACCACCTGCGTTTCGGGGTCGCCGAAGCGGCAGTTATACTCGATGACCTTGGGGCCGTCCGGGGTGAGCATGAGGCCGAAGTACAAACAGCCCTTGAAGGGGCAGCCCTCGGCGTTCATGGCGCGGATGGTGGGCAGGAAGATCTTTTCCATGCACTCCGCAGCCACCTCCGGGGTATAGTAGGGGTTGGGGGCGATGGTGCCCATACCGCCGGTGTTCAGACCGGTGTCGTGGTCGTTGGCGCGCTTATGGTCCATGCTGGAGACCATGGGCTTGACCACCTTGCCGTCCGTAAAGCTCAGCACACTGACCTCCGGCCCGGTGAGGAACTCTTCCACCACCACATGGTTGCCGGATGCGCCGAACTTTTTGTCCAGCATGATCTCCTTGACGCCATCAGCGGCCTGCTGCTCATTTTCACAGATGAGCACGCCCTTACCCAGTGCAAGGCCGTCTGCCTTGATGACCACCGGGTACTTGCCCTCGGCGCGGATGTAATC
Organism: Faecalibacterium sp. I4-1-79; assembly: GCF_023347235.1. GTDB lineage: Bacteria > Bacillota > Clostridia > Oscillospirales > Ruminococcaceae > Faecalibacterium > Faecalibacterium tardum. Next base: position 2,184,002 of record NZ_CP094467.1, read on the forward strand.
CATGACCTTTGCGGGGTCATCGAAGGTCTCGTACTTTGCGGTGGGGATGCCGTATTTCTTCATCAGGTCCTTGGAGAACACCTTGGAAGCCTCGATGCGGGCAGCGGCCTTGTCCGGGCCAAAGGCGGGGATGCCCACCTTTGCCAGTGCGTCCACCATGCCCAGTGCAAGGGGGTCGTCCTGCGCCACTACAACGTAATCAAACTTTTCTTCCACTGCAAAGCCCACCATGGTATCCACATCGGTGGCCTTGATGTTTTTGCACTTAGCGTCATAGCTGATGCCGCCGTTGCCCGGTGCGCACCAGATCTCGCCGCAGTCGGGGCTCTTTTTCAGTGCCTTGATGATGGCGTGCTCGCGGCCGCCGCCGCCCACTACCAAGATTTTTTCAGCCATATCATTCACCTTCCCGTTTTTGAATGACCCTCTCAGTCATTGCTGCGCAATGCCAGCTCCCCCGAAAGGGGGAGCTTTTCCGCTGACGACAGGTACTGCGTTCAACGGATGGAGCATTCCTGCCCGTTTTCCCGCATAAAGCTCCCCCCTCGGGGGAGCTGTCGCCGTCAGGTGACTGAGAGGGTTCGTTCCTTTTTTCCTTAGTGATGGAACAGCCGCAGGCCGCAGAAGGCCATGGCGATGCCGTACTTGTTGCAGGTATCGATGACCTGCTGGTCGCGGATGGAGCCGCCGGGCTGCACGATGGCGGTCACGCCGGAGCGGCGGGCGCGCTCGATGTTGTCACCGAAGGGGAAGAAGGCGTCCGAACCAAGGCAGACACCGGTCACCTTGCTGAGGTAAGCCTTCTTTTCCTCGGCGGTCAGCGGCTCGGGCTGGCGGGTGAAGGTCTCTGCCCAGACATCATCACCGATGACGTCCTCCGGGGTATCGCCGATGTAAACATCAATGGCGTTGTCGCGGTTGGGCTTTGCCACATCGTCACGGAAGGGCAGATCCAGCACCTTGTCCATGTGGCGCAGCTGCCAGTTGTCGGCCTTCTGACCGGCCAGACGGGTGCAGTGGATGCGGCTCTGCTGGCCGGCGCCCACGCCGATGGTCTGACCATTATAGGTGTAGCACACGCTGTTGGACTGGGTGTACTTCAGGGTGATGAGAGCAATGACGAGGTCGCGCTTCTGCTCCTCGGTCACATTCTTATTCTCGGTGACCCAGTTGTTCAGCATGGTGTCGGCGTTGATGACCAGCTCGTTGCGGCCCTGCTCGAAGGTGATGCCGTACACCTGCTTGTGCTCGATGGGAGCGGGCTTATAGGCGGGGTCAATGGCGACCACATTGTAGTTGCCCTTCTTTTTGCCGGACAGGATGGCCAGTGCCTCCGGCTCGTAGCCCGGGGCGATGATACCGTCAGAGACTTCGTGCTGGATCAGCTTTGCGGTGGGCACATCGCAGATGTCGGACAGGGCGATCCAGTCGCCGAAGGAGGACATCCGGTCTGCGCCGCGGGCGCGGGCATAAGCACAGGCCAGCGGAGAAAGCTCGGTCTCCGGGGCAATGTGGTACATCCGGCGCTCCACCTCGGTCAGGGGCAGACCCAGTGCTGCGCCCGCCGGGGAAACGTGCTTGAAGGAGGCCGCTGCGGGCAGACCGCAGGCGGTTTTCAGTTCTTTGACCAGCTGGATGGAGTTGAGGGCATCCAGAAAGTTGATGTAGCCGGGCTTGCCGTTCAGCACGGTAACGGGCAGGTCGGAGCCATCTTCCATATAAATGCGGCTGGGCTTCTGGTTGGGGTTGCAGCCGTACTTCAGTGCGAGTTCATTCATTGGTGCATCCTCCTTATATCCTAAGGTTTACTCTTATTCTTCCTCGGCGTCAAGCTTTTTGAGCAGTTCCAGTTCCTCGGGCAGCAGTTCCGGCTCCTCAGGGTCGTCAAGGTCGCTGCACACCGGATCATATTTATTAAAGATCATATCGCCGCTCTCGCCGGTATCCAGATCGATGACCCGAGCAAACAGGCTCACCTTATTGTCCAGATTCAGGCTGCTCCACATATCGTGGGCAAAATCGCCGATGGTGCGGGGGCAGGCAAAGCGCAAAGGCTCACCCTCAAAGCTGGGGATGGGGTTGCCGTTGTGCTTGTAGGTGCTGATGAAGTGGCCCTCGCCTGCAACGGGCTGGGGGTAATCAAAGAAATAGCGCTGCACGCTGTCGCCGTTGCCATCGGCAGACTTGAGGATGCTCATCTGGTAGCTGCCGTCGGCGTACACCACCGCGGAGATGCGGGGGGTGTAGTTGGGGCAGTCCGGCTCAAAGGTGCGGGTGCGCAGGGCGTCTGCAAAGCTCTTGCCCTGACTCATCAGGTCAAAAATGGTGTCGGTCTGGTCGCCGTTGGTCACGATATGGGTCTTGCCAAGGGTCAGCACCGGGTTATAAATGATCAGGCTGGGATCCTCCAGCTTTGCGGGGTCTGCCGCCACGGTGCAGATGCCGCCGCGCTCGGGCACGGGGTCAAACACGCGGTTGCGGCTGTTCTCGCTGCGTCCCATGATAAAGTAGCCGATAAACATCTGCCGTCCGTCCGGAGCCATTGCCACAGCAATGCCGCGGCCGGGGTACTCGTTGGAGGCCAGATACTCGTTCAGGTTGATCTTTTCCATTGTTGTTCTCCCTTGCATTTTTGTTTTCAAAGAGCAACTCTCGGCTCCCCCTTTGGGGGAGCTGGCGCGTCAGCGCCTGAGAGGGCGAACCTCTTTGCGGAGGCAACTTCCCCGCCCTCTCCGTCACGGCTTACGCCGTGCCACCTCTCCCAAAGGGAGAGGCAAGAACAACGCTCTGCAAGCTTTCAGCAGATCTCTCCGCTGCACACCATAGCTACCGCCTTGGGCAGCAGCTTCCATTCAGCCTGCTCCATCACCCGTTTTTGCAGCACCTCGGGGGTGTCGCCGGGCAGGATGTCCACGGCCTTTTGCAGCAGGATGGGCCCGCCGTCGCACTCCTCGTTGACAAAGTGGACGGTGGCGCCGGTCACCTTGCAGCCACGAGCCAGTGCAGCCTCATGGGGACGCAGGCCGTACATTCCCGGCCCGCAGAAGGAAGGGATCAGCGCCGGGTGCACGTTCAGGATGCGGCGCGGATAGGCCGCGATGACGCTGGGGCCCAGCACGGACAGAAAGCCTGCCAGCACCACCAGATCGATCTTGTGCGCCCGCAGCGTTTCCAGCAGCGCAGCGTCAAATTCCTCGCTGGCAGCGTAGTCCTTGCGGCGCACCACGCAGCCCTCTACGCCCGCCTTTGCGGCGCGTTCCAGCGCAAAGACGCCGGGCTTGGAGGCCACTACCAGCGTAATTTTACCATTGGGGTTCTCGCCCCGGGCCTCGCTGTCCAGCAGCGCCTGCAGATTGGTGCCGCCGCCGGACACTAACACGGCAATGTTCAGCACAGCTCCACGCCCTCACCTTCTGCGATGACGCCCAGACGGTAAGCCTCCGGCTCGCCGTTGGCGTGCAGGATCTCCAGTGCCTTGTCGGCCTGCTCGGCGGGCACGGTGAGCACCATGCCCACGCCCATGTTGAAGGTGTTGAACATATCGTGCTCGGAGATGCCGCCCACCTTCTGCATCAGGTGGAACAGGGCGGGGGTGCGCACGTCTGCCTTGTTGATGCGGGCGCAGCAGCCCTTTTTCAGGCTGCGGGGGATATTCTCGTAGAAGCCGCCGCCGGTGATGTGGGAGATGCCCTTGACCTGCACCTCTTCCAGCACCTTCAGCACGGGCTTGACGTAGATCTTGGTGGGAGCCAGCAGCGTCTCGCCAAGGGTCTTGCCGCCCAGCTCGGCGGGGGTGGAGAACAGCACATCGGGGTCGGCGTCGATGTTGAACACCTTGCGCACCAGCGAGAAGCCGTTGGAGTGCACACCGGTGGAGGGCAAGGCGAGGATCACGTCACCGGCTGCCATGGTCTCGTTGTTCAGGATCTTCTCCTTGTCCACAACGCCTACGGTGAAGCCGGCCAGATCGTACTCGTCCTCTGGCATCATGCCCGGGTGCTCAGCAGTTTCGCCGCCCACCAGAGCGCAATCGGCCTGCACGCAGCCCTCGGCCACGCCCTTGACGATGTTGGCGATCTTTTCCGGCACGTTGCGGCCGCAGGCGATGTAATCCAGGAACACCAGCGGCTTTGCACCGGCGCAAATGACATCGTTGACGCACATGGCCACGCAGTCGATACCAATGGTATCGTGCTTATCCATGATCATGGCTACCTTCAGCTTGGTGCCCACGCCATCGGTGCCGGAGATCAGCACCGGATGCTTGTAGCCGGTGCAGTCCAGCTCAAACAGGCCGCCAAAGCCGCCCAAGCCGCCGATGCAGTGCTCGTTCATGGTACGGGCGACATACTGCTTCATCAGCTCCACAGAGCGGTAACCGGCGGTAATGTCCACGCCTGCTGCGGCGTAGCTTTCAGAATAGCTCTTTTCCATGTTCTTACTCTCCTAACTTTTTGGCGTCCTTGGGACGGTCGTTCAGGTGACGGTCGTGAATATCGGTAGAAAGCACACTTTCCGGCTCTACGGCATACTCGCCGGTAAAGCAGGCGGTGCAGAAACCGCATTTTGCGTTTTTGGCAAGCTGGACAACGTGCTCGTTAGACAAATAGCCCAGCGTATCGGCGCCGATGACCTCGTTGATCTGCTCCAGCGTGCGGCCGGTGGCCACCAGCAGCTTCTGGTCCGGGATATCGGTACCAAAGTAGCACGGATACTTGAAGGGAGGCGCAGAGACCATAAAGTGCACCTCGGCAGCACCGGCATCCCGCAGCAGCTTGATGATGCGGGCGGAGGTGGTGCCGCGCACGATGGAGTCATCCACCAGCACCACGCGCTTGCCTTTGACGGTGCTGGACACCACGTTCAGCTTGATGCGCACGCTGTTCTCGCGCTGCTTCTGGCTGCCCTGAATGAAGGTGCGACCGATGTATTTGTTTTTGATAAAGCCGATGCCGTAGGGGATGCCGCTCTCCTGCGAGTAGCCCAGTGCTGCATCCAAGCCGGAATCCGGCACGCCGATGACCACATCCGCCTCCACGGGGTGCTCCTGTGCAAGGAAGCGGCCTGCCTGCTTGCGGGCCTCGTGCACCGAGCTGCCCTCGATGACGCTGTCCGGGCGGGCGAAGTAGATGAACTCGAACACGCACATCTGGGTGTCCGGGCGGCCGCAGTGATCCTTGATGCTGCGCAGTTCGCCGGTCTTGGTGTCCACCACTACGATCTCGCCGGGCTCCACGTCCCGCAGCAGGGCGGCACCGGTGGCATCCAGTGCGCAGCTCTCGCTGGCAAAGACGTAGCCGCCGCCGGGCAGGGTGCCGATGCACAGGGGACGGTAGCCCCGGGGGTCGCGCACCGCGATGAGCTTGGTGGCAGACATGATCACAAGGCTGTACGCGCCCTCCAGCACGTCCATGGTCTTGCTGATGGCAGTTTCGATGCTGCCCATGCGCAGACGGTTGCGGGTGATGAGGTAGCAGATGACCTCGGTATCCGAGGAGCCGTGGAAGATGGCGCCCTCGTTTTCCAGCTGGCGGCGCAGCTCCACAGCGTTGGTCAGATTGCCGTTGTGGCACAGCGCCATGGTGCCGCGGCCATGCCGGACGATCATGGGCTGGGCGTTGGCGCGGACACGGGTGCCGGCGGTGGCGTAGCGCACATGGCCGGTAGCCATGTGTGCCGTGGTGGTGGACAGGCTTGCCAGCACCTCCGGGGTGAACACCTCGTTTACAAGGCCCAGATCCCGGTGGCCGGTGATCACGCCGTCATCGTTGACGGCAATACCGCAGCTCTCCTGCCCGCGGTGCTGCAGCGCATACAGGGCTGAATAAGCCGCTGCGGCCACATCCTCGGTACCGGCACGGTCGTAGATGCCGAAAACGCCGCACTCCTCATGCAGCGGATATGCAAAATCAGACATTGGTTCTCCTTTACAGCTCGTTCAGTTCGTTTTGCAGCTTTTCTTCCTTTGCTGCGATCTGCTGTGCCATGGATACGCGCTCAGCCTCCAGCTTTTCAGCCAGTGCGTCATCGCTCAGTGCCAGAATTTCAGCAGCCAGCCATGCGGCGTTTTTGGCACCGTTCAGTGCCACCGTTGCCACCGGGATGCCGCTGGGCATCTGCACGGTAGCCAGCAGAGCGTCCAAGCCATCCATCGCGCCGCCCTTCATGGGGATGCCAATGACCGGCAGGGTGGTGTTGGCGGCAAAAGCACCTGCCAGATGTGCTGCCATACCTGCCGCGCACAGGATAACGCCAAAGCCGTTGGCCTTTGCATTTTTTGCAAAGGCTGCTGCCTCGGCGGGGGTGCGGTGTGCCGAAAGGATATGTGCCTCAAAGGGGATATCCAGTGCTTTCAGCTGGGCACAGGCCCCCTTGACCACCGGCCAATCGCTGTCCGAACCCATAATCACTGCCACTTTACGAACCATTTTCCAAAGCCTCTCTTTCTCAACTGTCCAACAAGACCGACAAACAAAAAAGGCTGCGGTACACCTGTACCACGGCCTTTATTTCCAGTTTTTCTGTCCGCGCATTTTGCACAAGGTTGCACCATGCCCCTGATTGCAGTGAATGTGACCCCATTCCATGCGACCCGGCACCAGCAGCATCATTGAAGTTTCCCTCCGCAGTTTCCTGTGCAAGCGTTTTTTCAGGCGGCGATACAAGCCCGTTTTTTGGGGCATCGTCCCTGTACTAGATACAGTTTACGGCAAAAAAACCGCTTTGCAAAGAGCGTTTGGGCAAATTCTCCCTTGTGTTCCCATGCCGTCAAAAAACTTTCGAAAGTTTTGTGCAGTTTCGCCATCCTTTTTCTTTCTAAGTATGACTTATGCAGCAAGTATATTTTATGTAAAGGCCGTGTTGATGTATCCCAGATATCGCGTCGGATTTTTAAAAAATGATCTTTGCGGTGGCGGCGCGTGCAGCGCGGATCAGATCCGCCGGGGCGCAGCACACCTGCGTACCGATGCGCCCACCGGAAACGTAGACCTTCTGCTGGGTCAGCACACTTTCGTCAAAGACGGTGCGGTACTGCTTTTTCATGCCCACCGGGCTGCAGCCGCCCCGCACATAGCCAGTGACCTTGTTGATATCCGCCACATGGATCATTGCCACACTCTTTTCGCCCACGCTGCGGGCTGCGGCCTTTAAGTCCAGCTCTGCCGCCACCGGAATGACGAACACAAAATAGTTTTTGCTGCTGCCCTGCGTTACCAGCGTCTTATACACGCAGGCAGGGTCTTCGCCCATGCTGGCGGCTACGGTCACGCCGTCCACCGCCACCCCCTCCTCGTGGGGGTACTCGTGGGCGGTATAGGCCACCTTTTCCCGTTCCAGAATGCGCATTGCGTTGGTTTTAGCTTCTTTTCCCATTGTTATTCCCTCTTTTACATTTGCTCTGTTTCTATTCTACCACTTTTTCCGAAAAAATTCAAAATTTCTCTTGACTTCAGTTTCATGAAGTGATATCATAGCGTCACGTACTTCAGAGTACTGAAGTTTGACACTGCAAGCTGCGGCAAAGGAGCCGGTCTCCCTCGCCGTTTCACAGGATAGAAAAAGGCAAAGGAGACAAATACTATGATCATCGTACTCAAACAGGATGCCCCCGACGTACAGGTGCGCGAGTTCTGCCACGAGCTGGAGGATATGGGTCTGCAGATCAACGATTCCAAGGGCAGCGACACCCATATTCTGGGTCTGATCGGCGACACTAAGGCCATTGCAGAGAGCTGGGTGCTGGCAAACCCGGTTGTGGAGACCTGCCGCCGCGTGTCCGAGCCATACAAAAAAGCCAACCGCAAATTCCACCCGGACGACAGCGTTATCGACGTGGAGGGTGTCAAGATCGGCGGCGGCAACTTTGCGGTCATTGCCGGGCCGTGCAGCATTGAGAGCGAGGAGCAGATCACCTACTGCGCCCAGCGGGTAAAGGCGGCAGGCGCTTCCCTGCTGCGCGGCGGTGCATTCAAGCCCCGCACCTCTCCCTACTCCTTTCAGGGTATGCGCAGCGAGGGTCTGGACCTGCTCAAGCTGGCGCGCCGCGCCACCGGTTCGCCCATCGTGACCGAGATCATGAACACCGAGCACCTGCCCCTGTTTGAAAACGTAGACCTGATTCAGGTAGGTGCCCGCAATATGCAGAACTTTGAGCTGCTCAAGGCTGTTGGCCGCCAGAAAAAGCCGGTGCTGCTCAAGCGCGGCCTTGCCAACACGCTGGAAGAGTTCGTGATGAGCGCCGAGTACATCATGGCAGAGGGCAACGAGAACGTCATCCTGTGCGAGCGCGGCATCCGCACCTTTGAGACCAGTATGCGCAACACGCTGGACCTTGCCGGTGTGGTCATGCTGCACAAGATGACCCATCTGCCGGTGGTGGTAGACCCCAGCCACGCCTGCGGCCACGCATGGATGGTGCCGGATCTGGCGAAAGCTGCGGTCGCTGCCGGTGCCGATGGTCTGATGATCGAGGTGCACAACAACCCCGCCAAGGCCAAGTGCGACGGTGCACAGAGCCTGACCCCGGATCAGTTCGATGCGCTGATGCAGTTCATCGGCAAAGAGGTGGAGTTCTTCGGCAAAAAAATGAACTGAGCCTGCCCGAAAGAATATTGTTATACGCAGGGACTGCTGTGCCGACCGGGTTCAGCAGTCCTTTTTTTGCCGGAAAGTTCGCCAAGCCGGAAGCCTTCCCCCGGTCGGGGGAAGGTGGCTGCGCGCGAAGCAAGCAGACGGATGAGGGCGCAGGCAAGCAGCATTTTACCTTAATTTCTGTGCACCGGCGGGTTTTCATTTTCTTTTCACGGGTTTTATGGTATACTATGGTGTATTTTGAAAATTCACTGCCGAAAGAGGTTTTAAAGATGAAAGCACACATTGCACGCAACCAGAACGCCGGAGTGCCGCTGGCGCTGGGCTGGAACCTTTCCCCCGCCGACCGGGGCAAGCTGGAGGGCATGGCACCCGCCTTTGGCATGAAGCTGCTGCTCGTTGCCCCCGCCGATGCCGGCAAGACCGTTGCCCAGCTGCTGGGCGAGGTGGAGGTAAAAGCCCCCAGAACACTGGTGCTGGAACCGGGCGCCTATCCCCCGGCGCTGGTGCTGGCAAACTTCCGTGATAAGGACGTGGACACCCTGCTGGACCTGATGCGGCAGGCACAGGTGACCATCCCGCTCAAGGCGGTGGTCACCCCCGCAAACCGCAACTGGATGTTTGCAGACCTGCTGGCACATTTGCAGGAGGAGCACACCGCCTTTAGCGCTGCAAAGGAGAGCCAGACCGTATGAAGAGCCGCATCACCCGCATGACCGCTGCACTGCTGGCGGCGGTGCTGAGCCTTAGCCTGCTGGTCGGCTGCAAGCCCAAAAAGGAGCTGACCCGGTACACCACCATCTTTTATGATGTGTTCGACACGGTGACGCAGGTCATCGCCTACTGCGAGAGCGAGGAAGAGTTCAACACCCAGATGCAGGCGCTGCATCAGGATCTGATCGCCTACAACCAGCTCTACGATATCTATAACGACTACGACGGCGTTGTGAACGTTAAGACCATCAACGAAAACGCCGGGAAAGCCCCTGTACAGGTAGATGACCGCATCCTCTCCATGCTGGAGCTGGCACAGCAGATGTACGAACTGACCGGCGGCAAGATCAACATCGCCATGGGCAGCGTACTGGGCATCTGGCACGACTACCGCGAAGCCGCCGAAAAAGACGCCTCTGACGCCGACAACACCCTGCCCACACAGGAGGAGTTGGAAGCCGCTGCACAGCACTGCAATATCAACGACCTTGTCATTGACGAGGATGCCAAAACGGTCTACCTGTCCGACCCGGAGATGTCGCTGGACGTGGGCAGTGTGGGCAAGGGCTACGCCGTGGAGATGGTCTGCCGCGCCGCCGAAGCCCGGGGCCTGACCAGCGCACTGGTGAGCGTAGGCGGCAACCTGCGCGCCATCGGCACAAAGCCGGACGGCAGCCAGTGGACGGGCGGTGTGGAGAACCCGTGGAACGCTTCGGAGGTGTATACCAACACCAACTCCATCTTCGGCTCGCCCATTAACATGAGCGACCTTGCGCTGGTGACCAGCGGTGACTACCAGCGCTACTTTGTGGTGGACGGCAAGCGCTATCATCACATTATCGACCCGGATACCCTGTGGCCCGCCGCCTACTACAACGGCGTCACCGTGCTGTGCCCGGACTCCGGCATGGCAGACTGCCTGACCACCGCCCTGTTCTGTATGCCGCTGGAAGAAGGGCAGAAGCTGGTGGAATCGCTGGACGGCGTAGAGGCCATGTGGTGCACGCCCGATAAGCAGGCCACCACCTCCAGCGGCTGGGACAGTCACCTGAAAAAGTAAGCTTTGCCGTTTTGCAGGCGAACCGTTTTGAATGGCCTCCGCGTGCGCTCTGGCCATCATCAGCGGAGAATCTATTTTTAATTTCAGAATAGCGGAGCGTCTGCGGACGCTCCGCTATTCCCTTTTCACGGAAATTTTTCTTATGCAAAAAGGCTGCCGCACAAAATGTGCAGCAGCCTTTTGTTTGTTTATACGGTCATCCCGTCTGGCATCACTCCACGATGATGCTCTTGCCGGTCATCTCGGCGGGAACGGGCAGGCCGATATAGGGCAGCATAGTGGGTGCGATATCGGCCAGGCAGCCGCCCTCGCGCAGCTTCACATCGCCGCAGCCAACTGCCACAAAGGGCACAACGTTGGTGGTGTGGGCGGTGAAGGGGGTGCCGTCCGGGTTCATCATCTTTTCGGCGTTGCCGTGGTCGGCGGTGATGAAAGCGCAGCCGCCGGCGTTCAGCACAGCGGTGACCACCTGATCCACGCAGGTATCCACAGCCTCAACGGCCTTGACGGCAGCCTCGAACACGCCGGTGTGGCCGACCATATCGCAGTTTGCGAAGTTCAGGATGACCACATCGTACTTGCCGCTCTCGATGCGCTTGACGCACTCGGCAGCGACTTCGGGGGCGCTCATCTCGGGCTTCAGGTCGTAGGTGGCAACCTTGGGGCTGGGGATGACGCAGCGATCCTCGCCCTCGTAGGGAGCCTCCACGCCGCCGTTGAAGAAGAAGGTGACGTGGGCGTACTTCTCGGTCTCGGCGATGCGCAGCTGGGTCTTGCCGTGGGCAGACAGGTACTCGCCCAGAACGTTCTTCAGCTCCACCGGGGGATAAGCAACCTCGCAGTTGGGCATGGTGGCATCGTACTCAGCCATGCAGACGTAGTTCACCTGCTTGCGGCCGCCGCGGCGCTCGAAGCCGGTAAAGGCATCGTCGCAGAAGATGCGGGTCATCTGGCGGGCACGGTCGGGGCGGAAGTTCATGAAGATGACGGTGTCGCCATCCTGCACGCGGCCACCCTCGCAGGTGACGCAGGGCAGCACAAACTCATCGGTCTTGTCTGCGGCATAGGAAGCCTCGATGGCCTCGGCAGCGTTGGCAGCGTGCTCACCCTCGCCGTAGACGAAAGCAGCGTAGGCCTTCTCCTCGCGGTCCCAGTTGTTATCACGGTCCATGGCGTAGTAACGGCCGGAAACGCTGGCGATCTTGCCCACGCCCAGCTCATCCAGCTTGGCCTGCAGGTCAGCAAGGAAGCCCTTGCCGGAGTGGGGGTCGGTGTCGCGGCCGTCGGTGATGCAGTGCAGGTAAACTTCCTTTGCACCCAGATGCTTTGCCATTTCCAGCACGCCAAACCAGTGGTCGGCATGGCTGTGCACGCCGCCGGTGCCCACCAGACCCATCAGATGGATGGCCTTGCCGGCCTCGATGGCGGCCTTCATGTTCTTGACCAGCACAGGGTTCTTGAGCATCTCGCCATCGTGGATGGACTTGGTGATGAGGGTCAGCTGCTGGTACACGATGCGGCCTGCGCCCATGTTGGTGTGGCCGACCTCGGAGTTGCCCATCTGGCCATCGGGCAAACCGACAGCCATGCCGGAAGCATCAATGGTAGTCATGGGGTACTTTGCCATCAGAGCATCCAGATGGGGGGTCTTGGCAGCCACCACGGCGTTGCCAAAGGTCTCGTTCGGCACCCAGCCGAAGCCATCCATGATGCACAGAAGAACAGGTTTCTTTGCCATAAAATTGAATCTCCTTTGAATTTATCACGCGTTGCGGGCAAGGCTAAGTGCCCCGCCTGCGGGTGCAGCCTGCGGGTGCATAACACCCGAGCGGCTGCTGTAAAAACAGATCAGCGCCCGGCTCAGCGCTGAAAAAACGGCGCAGCCGGGCGCTGAAACAGCTTAGTTAAGAAAAGGCAGTTGCTCAGCCCTTGGTGGCTGCATTGACGATGACTGCAAAGTCAGGAGCCTTCAGGGATGCGCCGCCAATCAGGCCGCCGTCCACGTCCTTCTTGCTCAGCAGCTCCTCGCAGTTCTTGGCGTTCATGCTGCCGCCGTACTGCACGGTGGTAGCCTCGGCCACAGCCTCGCCGTACAGCTCGCCCACCACCTTGCGGATCTGAGCGCAGACTTCCTCTGCCTGATCAGCGGTAGCGGTCTTGCCGGTGCCGATGGCCCAGACAGGCTCGTAGGCGATGACAACGTTTGCCATCTGCTCAGCGGTCACATCACGCAGAGCGATCTTGGTCTGCATACGGACCAGCTCCTCGGTAACGCCCTCCTCGCGCTGCTGCAGGCTCTCGCCCACGCACAGAATGACCTTCAGACCGGCGTTCAGGGCAGCCAGCGCGCGCTTGTTGACGGTCTGGTCGGTCTCTGCAAAGTACTGACGGCGCTCAGAGTGGCCGACGATGACGTACTCCACGCCCAGATCCACCAGCATATCGGCGCTGATCTCGCCGGTGAAAGCACCGGACTTCTCAAAGTGGACGTTCTCGGCGCCAACATGGATGTTGGTGCCCTTGGTCTTAGCCACAGCGGTGACCAGATCGGTAAACGGGGTGCAGATGACCACCTCGCAGGTAGCGTCCTTCACAGCGGGGATCAGCTCGTCCACCAGAACAGCAGCCTCGGAGGCGGTCTTGTTCATCTTCCAGTTGCCAGCGATAATAGCCTTGCGCTTTGCCTTATCCATTGTTATTTTCTCCTTACCTTCGTAAATATTTACAAATTACCTGCACAAAAAGAAAAGATGCGGCGGCGTAAATGCCGCCGCACCCATTGTGATGCCGGAAAAATTATGCGTTCTGGATAACTGCGATGCCGGGCAGCTCCTTGCCCTCCAGATACTCCAGAGAAGCGCCGCCGCCGGTGGAGATGTGGGTCATCTTGTCGCCCAGACCCATCTGCTGCACAGCTGCTGCGCTGTCGCCGCCGCCGATGACGGTGGTAGCATCGCTCTCAGCCATAGCCTTGGCAACAGCCAGAGTACCAGCTGCCAGAGTGGGGTTCTCGAACACGCCCATGGGGCCGTTCCAGACAACGGTCTTGGAAGCCTTGACAGCGTCAGCAAACAGCTTCATGGTCTCGGGGCCGATGTCGCAGCCCTCCATGTCAGCAGGAATAGCGGTGACAGGCACCACGGTGACATCCACAGGAGCGTCGATGGGATCGGGGAAGTCCTTAATGCAGACAGCATCCACAGGCAGCAGCAGCTTAACGCCCTTCTCCTTGGCCTTAGCCATCATTTCCTTGCAGTAGTCCAGCTTGGTGTCGTCGCACAGGCTCTTGCCCACTTCGTAGCCCTGAGCCTTGACGAAGGTGTAAGCCATACCGCCGCCGATGATCAGGGTATCGACCTTCTCCAGCAGGTTGGAGATGACGTTCAGCTTATCAGCGACCTTAGCGCCGCCCAGAATAGCGGTGAAGGGACGGACGGGGTCGTTGACGGCATTGCCCAGGTACTTGATCTCCTTCTCCATCAGGTAGCCGACAGCGGTATCCTTGATGTAGTCGGTGACACCTGCGGTGGAGCAGTGTGCACGGTGGCAGCTGCCGAAGGCATCGTCCACATAAGCATCAGCCAGAGAAGCCAGCTCCTCGCTGAACTCAGGCATGTTCTTGGTCTCTTCCTTGCGGAAACGGGTGTTCTGCAGCAGAACGACGTCGCCGTTGTTCATAGCAGCCACAGCAGCCTTTGCGTTCTCGCCCACAACGTTGTCGTCGTCGGCAAACACAACGGTCTTGCCCAGCTTTGCGCTCAGAGCCACAGCAACGGGAGCCAGGCTGAACTTAGCCTCGGGGCCGTTCTTGGGCTTGCCCAGGTGGCTGCACAGGATGACCTTAGCGCCATCGTTGACCAGCTTCTGGATGGTGGGCAGTGCTGCGTTGATGCGGTTCTCGTTGGTGATGACACCGTCCTTCATCGGGACGTTGAAATCGCAGCGGACAAGCACCTTCTTGCCGCAGTAGTTCTGATCGTCGATCGTCTTCTTACCTAAACCCATGGTAAAAACTCCTCTCAAATTATAATTCTGAACCAGAGTCTCGCTCACAATCGGGGCGTTGCCCCGTACAGCTACTATTATAAACAAAAACTGCGTGCATTGCAAGGATATGAGATAGATAATTGTTTAACAAACATTTGCCGTTGTTGCACAGAAATGTGTCTATTTTGCCCGAAGTGCGGTTTTTTCTGCCCGCAGACGCCGGAAATGCTGTTTTCCTTCACGACAAAAGGGGTCGAAAAACGCCCACAGGCGTTTCTCGACCCCAAATAAAAATAATTTTTCCGCTGTTGATGCGTTATGCAAAATACTCCTGTGCGCGGCGGGCGGCATTGTTGATGCAATCCCGCAGCTGGTCCAGCGTATCAAACTTTTTGCTGGGGCTCAGGTAGGCGTGGAACTCCACCACCGGGTCGGTGCCGTACAAGTTGCCGGAAAAGCCCGGGATAAAGGTCTCGCAGGTCACCTTGGTGGCGTCATCGTTCACGGTAGGGCGGCTGCCCAGACCGGTGGCCGAGGGATACCACACCCCGTTGATACAGGTGCGGGTGATATAAATGCCGCTGCGGGGCATCTGGAAGCCCTGCGGGTACAGCTGGTTGATGGTGGGCACCCCGAGGGTGTGCCCCAGCCCTGCCCCGTGCTGCACCGCAAAGCGGATGGCATAGGGCATGCCCAGCATGGCGTTGGCGGCGGGGATGTCCCCGCCCTCCAGCGCGGTGCGGATGCGGGTGGAGGACACCGGCTTTTCCTCAAACTGTGCCATGGGCACCACCACTACCTCTACCCCAAGAGGGGCACAGAGGGTGCGCAGCAGCTCCGGCGTACCGGCAGCCTTTGCACCAAAGGTGAAGTTCTCGCCACAGAACAGCGCCCGTGCGTGGCAGTTTTCCACGATGCCGCGCACAAACTCCTCCGGGCTCAGTGCCTTGATTGCCTCAAAGTCCGGGGTAAGGTAATACTCCACCCCAAGGCTGTGGATCAAAGCGTGCTTATCCTCGGTGGAGAGCAGGCGCTTGCCCTTCATTTTGTTTTCCACCGGCAGGCGGAAGGTGAACACCGCCGGAGCTGCATCATGGTTCTTTGCCCATTGTACCGCCCCTTCGATCACCGCCCGGTGGCCGATATGGATACCGTCAAAGTAGCCCATTGCCACGGCGGTACCCTTTGCGGGCTGTGCCAGCGGCAGCGGGGCAAACTGAGAAATGATCTGCATGGGTCTTGTTTCCTTTATTGCTCAATTACGTTCCACGAACAGTTTTTCCACCCGGAGCACCCCGCCGGTGATGTTGGCAAGGCCAAGGAACTGCCCGGCGGCATTGCGCACCCGGTAGCGTCCGTCTGCTGCGGGGTAGCGGCTGGTGGGACAGCCGTTGTACAGGTGCTGCTCCACCCATGGCTCCACCATCAGCAGCGGCAGCGGGGTGAACACACTTTCCACCGGCAGCATCAGTGCTTCCAGTGCAGCGCTCCCCTGCTCCTTTGCGGCAAGAATTTCTTCCAGCGTGTGGGCGTCTGCTTCGGTGTACAGACCGGCAGCAGTGCGGCGCAGAGCGCTCATAGTGCCCTTCTGCCCCATGGCGGCGGAGATCTCCTCCAGCAGCGTGCGGATATAGGTGCCCTTGGAGCAGCGCACCGTCAGTACATACTCGTTTTCTGCCAGACTGCCGCCGTACTCGATGCCGTAAATTTCAATAGGGCGCGCCTTGCGCTCCACTGTCATGCCCTCGCGCGCCAGCTTATACAGCGGCTGGCCGTTGATCTTGACTGCCGAGTACATGGGCGGCACCTGCATCTGCGGGCCGACAAACTGCGGCAGCACAGCCAGCAGTTCCTTTTCCCCGGCGGTAACAGGCGCGGTTTCCAGCACCGTACCGGTGCTATCGCCGGTATCGGTGCGTGCGCCCAGGCGCAGGGTGGCGCGGTAGGTCTTGTCGTGGTTCAGCTGCAGGTCCACCGCCTTGCTGGCGCCGCCGCAGAACACCGGCAGCACACCGGTGGCCATGGGGTCCAGCGTACCGCTGTGTCCCAGCTTGCGGGTGCCCAGCACGCCGCGCAGCTTTGCCACCACGTCAAAACTGGTCCAGTCCATGGGCTTGTCTACGATCAGGATGCCCTGCATCATGCTTCCTCCTGTGGCGCGTCCAGCTCGGCTTCCACCTCTGCAAGGATCGCGTTTTTGGCGTTTTCAAGGTCGCCCAGCAGTTCACAGCCCGCTGCGCGGGTGTGGCCGCCGCCGCCCAGACGCCGGGCGATGGCACAGGCATCCACGCCCTTTGCGGTACGCACGCTGATGCGGTAGCTGCCGCCGGGCTGCTGGCGCAGGGTCAAACCCACCTTGACCCCCTCGATGCTGATGGGCAGGCCGGTCAGCTCCTCCAGATCTGCGGGGTCTACCCCGCTCTGCCGGATCTCGTCCCTTGTCAGGTAGATCAGGGCGCAGCGGCCGTCCAGATAGTATTCCAGATGGTTGCGGGCGATGCGCTCGGCCTCCATGCGGGCACGGGGCTTGGTGTCGAAGAGCAGGGTGTTCAGCTCCTCCACATGGCAGCCGGCTTCAATAAGCTTTGCAGCAACCGTGTGGGTGTTGGCTGTGGTGGAGGAGAACTTGAAGCAGCCGGTGTCGGTGGCAATGCCGGTGTACAGGCAGTCGGCAATGTGGGGGGTGATAGTCACCCCCATCTCCACGATGACCTGATACAGCAGCTCTGCTGCCGCAGCGGCACTGGCATCCAGAAGGGTAAAATCGGCATAGCCGTTGTTGCCCGCGTGGTGGTCGATGCACAGGTCCACATGGCGTGCAAACTGCGGCACACCGTTATTTTCTCCAAACAGCTGCAGGCCGGCCACATCCACTGCGATCACCGTGCGGGGCTCGAACTCGCCCTTGAACAGCCGTGGATTCGTAAAGGCGTAGCGGGACGGAATGGCATCGGAGCAGAGCACCGCCGTTGTTTTTTCCAGCGCTTTGAGCGCATAGTACAGGGCGCTGCCGCAGCCGATGGTGTCACCGTCCGGGTTTTTGTGGCACAGAATCAAAATGTTGTCCGCAGTCAGCAGGCGCTGCGCCATCTGCTGCACATCCAGTTGTTCTGTCATCCAATGATCCATCCTTTCCGCAAAGGCAGTCAGTCCTCGGTCTGTTCGGTATCGGCAGGCTGTGCTTCTTCCTCGCCGTTCACGTTCAGGCTGCGCAGCAGCTCGTTGATGTGGGCGGCGTAGGCGGCACCGTCATCCTCCACAAAGATGAAGCGGGGTGCCTTGCGGATGTGCATTTTTTTGCTGACCTCGGTGCGCACATGGCCTGCGGCACGGTTCAGCGCTTCAATAGCGGGCTTGGGGCCGTCTGCGCGGCCCATCACGCTTACATACACTTTTGCCACATCCAGATCCGGCGTCACGTCCAGACGGGTGACGGTCAGCAGACCGCCCTCCAGCCGCGGGTCCTTCAGCCGGCCGATGATGGCAATGACCTCGCGCTTCATATCCTGCGCAAGACGGCCCATATTTTTCTGAGACATAGTTTTCTCCAAATTCTGTCCGGCAGCTTCCCAAAGCCTTGCCCCGGCCGGGGCAAGGCGGCATTTGTCTGCCAAAACGACGGATGAGGGCGCACGCTCCACACCTGCGAAAGATACGCCCTCATCAGTCTCACTTCGTTCGACAGCTTCCCCCGTCCGGGGGAAGCCTTTTCTGCCGGGAAGCTGTTATATATTCGGTTTTTGCTTAGTCGCGGTACTCTTCCATCTTGAAGGCCTCGTACACGTCGCCTTCCTTGACGTCCGCAAACTTCTCCAGCGTCACGCCGCACTCGTAGCCCTCGGCCACTTCCTTGGCGTCATCCTTGAAGCGCTTCAGGGATGCGATCTCGTCCTCGGCAATGACGATGCCGTCACGCACCACGCGCACCTTGCTGTCGCGGGTGATCTTGCCGCTGGTCACGCGGCAGCCTGCAACGGTGCCCACGTTGGAGATCTTGTACACCTGACGCACCTGCAGCTCACCCAGAGCGACCTCGCGGAACTTAGGTGCCAGCATACCCTTCATAGCGTCGGTGACATCGTTGATGGCGTCGTAAATGACGCGGTACATACGCATTTCCACCTTGGTGGCAGCGGCTTCTTCCTTGGCCACGTTGTCCGGGCGGACGTTGAAGCCGATGATGATGGCGTTGGAGGCATCGGCCAGATCCACGTCGGACTTGCTGATGGCGCCGACACCGGCGTGGATGACGCGCACGCGCACCTCATCGTTGGAGATCTTCTCCAAACTCTGCTTCACAGCCTCGGCAGAGCCCTGCACATCGGCCTTGACCACGATGGCCAGTTCCTTCATGTCGTTCTGTGCCATCTGGCTGAACAGGTTATCCAGCGTGACCTTCTGGAAGGAGGAGAACTGCTTTTCCTTGGCGGCAGCAACGCGCTGCTCAGCCAGTTCACGGGCCAGACGCTCGTCCTCAACAGCCTCGAACAGGTCGCCGGCCTCGGGCACGGCGGTCAGGCCGGTGATCTCCACAGGGGTGGAGGGGCCGGCATCGGTCAGCAGCTGACCCTTGTCGTTGCGCATGGTACGCACACGGCCCACGGCGGTACCGGCGATGATGACATCACCGGAGTGCAGGGTGCCGTTCTGCACCAGAATGGTGGCAATGGGGCCCTGGCCCTTGTCCAGACGGGCCTCGACCACAGCACCCTTGGCGCGGCGGTTGGGGTTGGCCTTCAGCTCCATGACCTCAGCTTCCAGAGCAATGCGCTCCAGCAGGTCGTTGATGCCCATGCCGGTCAGGGCAGACACCGGGATGCAGGCCACATCGCCGCCCCAGTCCTCGGTGATGATGCCGTACTTGGTCAGGCCTTCCATCACGCGCTCGGGGTTTGCGGTGGGCTTATCCATCTTGTTCATTGCCACGATAATCTTGACATTTGCAGCCTTGGCGTGGTTGATGGACTCGATGGTCTGGGGCATGATGCCGTCGTCGGCAGCAACCACCAGAACTGCAATATCGGTCATGTTGGCACCGCGGGCACGCATGGAGGTGAACGCCTCGTGGCCCGGGGTATCCAGGAAGGTGATGAGGCTGTCGTTGATCTTGACCTGATATGCACCGATGGCCTGCGTGATGCCGCCGGCCTCGCCTGCGGTGACGTTGGTCTTACGGATGGCATCCAGAATACTGGTCTTGCCGTGGTCAACGTGACCCATGACACAGACCACCGGGGGACGCTCCACCAGATCCTCCTGTGCATCCTCTTCCTGCGTGAACAGGCGCTCCTCGATGGTCACATGCACCTCATGCTCGACCTTTGCGTGGAACTCCTCTGCCAGCAGAGCTGCGGTATCGAAATCGATCACGTCGTTGATGGCGTGCATCTCACCCATCTGCATGAACTTGGCAATGACCTTACCGGCCTGCTGCTTCAGGCGGGCAGCCAACTCGCCCACGGTGATCTCGTCAGGGATCATCACCTTCAGCTGGGCGTTGCGTGCCTTCTCCAGCTGGATGCGCTGCAGGCGCTCGAACTCGGTCTCGCGCTTGCCCTTCTGGAACTGCTGGCGCTGGCGCTGGCCGCGCTGGGTGAACTTCTGCTTGTTGCCCTGCGGAGTGGGCTTGCGGCGGTTCTCGGTGTTCTTGGTCGAGGCCAGATCATCGTAACGGGCATCAAAGCGATCCACGTTCATATCCACCGTGCGGGTATCCACGGTGACCTGATTGTCCTCACGGCGGACAGAAACTGCCTGTGCGGGGGCAGCAGTAGCCTTTGCGCCGGTCTCGCGTGCCAGCTCGCTGAAGGAAACGGTCTTTTCCTCGCGCTTCTTATGCTGCTCGGGCTTCTTGTCGCCGTGCTTGCCGTTATTGTTATTATTGTTTGCCTTGGGCTGCTCGGCCTTTGCGGCGGGCTGCTGGGGCTTTTTGTCAGCCTTGGGAGCCTCGGGCTTCTTCTCAGCCTTCTTTTCGACCTTCTGGTCAGCCTTCTTCTCGGCCTTGGGCTCCTCTTTGGGAGCCTTGGCGCTGTTCAAAAACTCGTCCAGATTTGCCACGCTGTTATCCTTGCTGAACTTTTCCAGCAGGTAGTTCAGCTCGTTCTCCTCCAGATTGGAGCTGTTCTTCTTGCCGGTGCTGCCCATAGCGGCCAGCTCGTCCAGCACCTTCTTTGCAGAAAGGTTCAGATCCTTTGCAAAGTCACTCACTTTATATTTTACGATCATTCGCTCATATCCTCCTCATTTTTGATTGCTCCGCAGTCCGACAGACGGTCGAAGCAGAGCTTTGCGAGGTTGCGGTCGGTCACCGCGTAAACAGCCACAGGCTTGTGGCTGATATCGGCCAGCTTATCCTGCGTCAGCGGCATGGTGAACACATCCACCAAGTCCCCCACGGCGTAGTTCAAACGCTGCAAAGTCTTAGGGCTGATGTCCGATGCGGTCATCACCAGCCATGCCTTGCTTTTGACGCAGGCTTCCTCTACGGCATCAAAGCCCATGGTCAGCGCACCGGCCTTGCGGCACAGACTCACGGCCTGATACAGCGCTTCCTCCGGGGGCAGCTTGGGTTTTGCGGGGGCGTTATTCTTTTTTGCCATCGGCTGCGGCCTCCTTTGTGGCTGCGGCCAGCTGTACAGCCAGCGCGTCGTATACCTCGGCGGGAACCGGCTGCTCAAAGCAGCGCTCCAGCGCCTTTTTCTTTTTTGCCTTGGTCAGGCAGTCCGGGTCCGGGCAGAGATATGCGCCGCGCCCCGGCTTTTTGCCTACCAGATCGATGCTGATCTCCCCGCTGGGTGCGCGCACCACGCGCACCAGCTCCTTTTTGGGGCGGCTGGTCATGCAGCCGATGCACTGGCGGGCAGGGATCTTTTTTTGTGCCATCCGGTTTCCCTCCTTCGGCAGATGGTGCCGGGCTTATTCAGCGTCTGCTGCGTCCTTCTTGGGCTCCTCGTCCTCGCCGTAGTAGCCGCTCTCGGGACGGATATCAATGTTGTAACCGGTCAGGCGGGCGCACAGGCGGGCGTTCTGACCCTTGTTGCCAATGGCAAGGCTCAGCTGCTGGTCGGGCACGGTGACGCGGCAGGAGCGGGTCTCGCCGGGCAGCAGCTCTACCTTGACCACCTTGGCGGGGCTCAGGGCTGCGGAGATGAACTCCGAGATATCCTCGCTCCACTTGACGATATCGATCTTCTCGCCGCCCAGCTTTTCCACAACAGCGGCCACGCGGGCGCCGTGCTCGCCGATGCAGGCGGAAACAGGGTTCACGTTGGGGTCCTTGGACCAGACAGCCATCTTGGTGCGGGCACCGGCTTCGCGGCTGATGGCCTTTACCTCCACGGTGCCGTCAAAAATCTCGGGCACTTCCAGCTCAAACAGGCGCTTGACAAGGCCGGGATGGGTGCGGCTGATCATCACGCGGGGGCCGCGCTCGGTGCTGACCACGTCCACGATGTAGACCTGCAGGGTCTCGCCCTCGGTGTACACCTCGCCGGGCACCTGCTCGTTGCGGGGCAGAACAGCCTCGCCGCCCTTGCCCAGATCCAACGCTACGATGCCCTTCTCGGTATCCACGCGGGTAACGGTGGCCTGCACGATGTCATGTGCGCGGGACTGGATCTCGCTGAGCTGCTGGTTGCGCTCGGCCTCGCGGATGCCCTGACGGATGACGTGCTTTGCGGTCTGGGCGGCAATACGGCCAAAATCGCGGGTCTTGAGCGGGGTGATGATGCGGTCGCCCACCTCGTAGCTGCTGCGGATCTTGCGTGCCTCGGTCACACCGATCTCGGCGTGCTCGTCGTACCAGTCCTCGTCTGCCACGATGTCCTGGATCAGTGCCACATCAAAGCGGCCGGTGTCGGGGTCGATGTCCACACGGATGTGATCCTCCTCGACCTCGTAGTTCTTCTTGACGGCAATGATGATAGCCGCCTTGATCTTTTCGATCAGGTACTCTGCGGTGATGCCGCGCTCATGCTCCAGCATGGAGAGCGCTTCAAAAAAGTCCTTATTCTCTGCTGTCATTTTTCGGGTTCCTCCTATATATTTTGTTCTCTTTTCTCTCTCAGAGACGGTTATTTTCAGTTGAACAGATCCTCGTCGTCGCACAACTGCACGCCGGAGGCTGCATTCACCTCAAAGGTCACGGGGCCGTTCTCGGTTTCCAGCGTCACGGTGCTGCCCTCGCGGCCGGTCAGGATGCCGGACAGCTCCCGCACGCCGTCGGCGTTGGGGCGGATGAGCTTTGCCCGCACCTTCTGGCCCTTCAGTGCCTCGTAGTGCTCCGGGCGGGTCAGCTTGCGGCCAAGGCCGGGGCTGCCTACTTCCAGATAATAGCTCTGGTCGATGGGGTCTGCCTCATCCAGAATGGGGTCCAGTGCGTGGGACACCTCTGCACAGGTGTCGGTATCCATGGTGCCGTCCCGGTCGATGAGGATGCGAAGATACCAGTCCGGCCCTTCCTTCTCAAAAACCACATCCCACAGGCGCAGACCCATGCCTTCCACCGTGGGACGGACAAGCGCTTCCACTCTCTGCGCGGTGTTGCCGCCAGACTGCTTCGCCATAAAAAACCTCCAAACAAACAAGAAACGCGGACCTTGCGGCCCACGTTTCAGGTTAAAGTATATCGTACTACTAGAATATAGCATACTCTTGCGATTTATGCAAGCATTTTCGCAATTTTTTTGCAGTTGCGCGCCCTTTGGGGTTTTTACAGCACCCAGACGCCGTTTTCAAACAGCGACACGGTGCGGCCGTCGCGGCATTTACCGGTGATGCGGCTGTCCTCTGCACCGATCATCACGTCCTCGTGCAGGGAGGAGTGGTTCATGCCGCGGGCTGCCAGCTCCTCCTTGGAAAGGCCGGTGCCGCCCACGGTGGTGCCGGGGTAGCTGTCGCCAAAAGCGATGTGGCAGGCGGCGTTCTCGTCAAACAGGGTGTTGTAGAACAGCTTGCCGCTGCGGTTGATGGGGCTGGAGGCGGGCACCAGTGCCACCTCACCGATGTGGCGTGCGCCCTCGTCGGTGTCCAACAGCTGACCCAGCAGGTCTGCGCCCTCATCGGCGCCGTGCTCCACCACCTTGCCGTCCTTGAAGGTGACGTGGAAATTCTTGATGAGCTGTCCATTAAAGACGTAGGGCTTTGTGCCGTAAACGATGCCGTCCACCTTATCCTTATGGGGCGCGGTGAACACCTCCTCGGTGGGGATGTTGGGCAGGAAGGGCACACCCTTCTCGTTTTTGCTGCCGGCGCTCTCCCACACGGCCTGTTCCGCCAAACCCACGGTCAGGTCGGTGCCGTTGGCGCTTTCAAAATGCACGCTTTCCAGATCCAAGGCGTTCATCTTTGCGCCCAGCTCATTCAGGCGGTCCAGATGCTTCTGCCACTCCCCTACCGGGTCGCCGCCGGTCACACGGCAGGTATCAAAGATCAGCTTCCACTGTGCTTCAATGGCGGCGGCAGTGTCCAGCTCCGGGAACATCTTCTTTGCCCACGGCTCGGCGGGCAGAGCGGCGATGGACCACTGCACCCGGTCGTTCATGGTGTACTCCCGCCACGGCTGCATAAAGCTGCGGTTCGCGCTGTTCACCCGGCTGATCTTGGCACCGTCCAGCCCGGCAAACAGTTCCGGGTCGTCCGCGATGAGGTGCAGCACGCACACACCGCCCTCGCTCTCGGCGTAGTCCAGATAGCGGCGCAGCTGCCAGCCCTTGTGGTCGGTCAGGGCGTCCTCGCTGCCCAGCTCCATGCGGATGCGGGTAACGGCATCATCCTGCCAGTTCACCTGCACGTCCCGCGCACCGGCTTCGTAGGCGCTGCGCACGCACAGCCGTGCCAGCGGCGCACCCTCCAGCGGGCAGTTGATGATCAGGGTCTGTCCCGGCTGCGGGTTCACACCCACCCGGACGATAAAATCTGCATACTTTTGCAGTAATTCGTTAAAGTTTTCCACGTTAGAACCTCCTGTGGTGCATAGCCACCGTTGTTTTTTCTCAGTATACCGCGTTCCGGCGTTTCTGTCCACTATGGGCAGAGCTGCCGCTCACCCTTCCGATTCAAAAAAGGCGCGGGTCATCTGCACCACCGTGCCGGAAAGCAGCAGCAATGCAATGAGGTTGGGAATGCTCATCAGGCCGTTGAAGGTGTCGGCGATGCTCCACAGCAGACCAAGATCCATGGTAGCGCCCAGAATGGCTACCAGAGCATACACCACAAAGAAGGGGCGCGCCACCTTGTTGCTCTTGCACAGGAACACCAGAAAGCGGGAGCCGTACAGACCCCAGCCGATGATGGTGGAAAAGGCAAAGCAGCACAGCGCCACGGCAGTAAAGATAGACGCCCAGCCGCCGTAGGTGGTGGTAAAGCCGGAGATGGTCAGCTCAGCACCCGCCGCTGCGCCGTAGCTGACCTGGGTGCCGCTGCACAGGATGACCAGCGCGGTCAGGGTGCAGATGACAATGGTATCGGCAAACACCTCAAAAATACCGAACATGCCCTGCTTGACCGGCTTTTTGGTGTCGGCGCAGGCATGGGCGATAGAACCGGTGCCAAGACCTGCCTCGTTGGAAAAGATGCCGCGGGAAACACCCTTTTGCATACTGACGAACAGACTGCCGATGGTGCCGCCGGTAAAGGCAGCGGGGTTAAACGCACCCGCCACAATGGATTCCAGCACATAGGGCAGGCGGGAGAAGTTGAGCACCACCACGCCCACCGACAGCACAATGTAGAACAGTGCCATAAAGGGCACCAACTTCTCGCTTACGCTGCCAATGCGCTTGATGCCGCCCAGCAGCACCAGCGCCACCAGCACCGCCACAAGGATGCCCACGATGAGGTTGAGGGTGGGCAGAAAGCTGCCGCCCACCAGCCCGTATTCCAGCAGGGCGGTATCCACTGCTGCCACGATGGTATTCACCTGCGTTGCGTTGCCGGTGCCGAACACGGTCAGCACGCCGAACAGCGCGTACAGCACGGCCAGAAACTGCCAGCGGCGGCCAAGGCCGTTTTTAATATAGTACATCGGGCCGCCCACCCACTCGCCGGTGTCGCTGCGCTCCCGGAAATGCACGGCCAGCGTCACCTCGGCAAACTTGGTGCACATACCCAGCAGCGCAGAGCACCACATCCAGAACACGGCACCCGGGCCGCCGATGGCGATAGCGCCCGCCACACCGGCAATGTTGCCGGTGCCCACTGTGCCCGCCAGTGCGGTGCACACCGCCTGAAAAGGGGTCATGGCACCGTCCGAAGCATCCCGCTTGCGGAACATCCGTCCAACGGTGGTGCGGATGGCGTAAGGGAATTTGCGGATCTGCAAAAAGCCCGTGCGGACACTGAGCAGCAGCCCCACGCCAATGATGCACACCATGGCGGGGATGCCCCAGATAAAGCTGTTCACCGCCTGATTGACGGCGGCAATGGTCTCGATCATATACTTCCACATCCTCTGTAATATCTTGCGCACTGACAGTTTTTGTCAAAACACGAAAATTATTTTACCGTACTTTTCCCGTAGTGTCAATGAAAAATAGGGACGTTATGTAACGCCCCTATCAGAAATTCTTATTTTTTATGTGTGACCGCCCTGCGGTAAACGATGCCGGAGACCACCGCTGCCAGCACTTCGGTGATCCAGAAGGCGTGCCATGCGCCGTCTGCGCCCAGCCAGTTACACAGCAGTGCAGCCAGCGGCATGATGAAAACGACGTACCGGCACAGGGCGATGACCAGCGATTCTGCGCCCTTGCCCAGCCCCTCCAGTGCACCGGAAGCGGTGGTGGAGACTGCCGAGATGACAAAGCCGATGCTGATGATGCGCAGTGCGGTCTGTCCGGCGGCGATGGTTTCGGGGTTCTGGGTGAACAGCCCCATCAGCTGCCCGGAAGCAACCTGACAGATCACCGTGCCCGCCGCCATGATGGCAGCGCTCATGAGCAGGGTCAGTTGGAACAGCTTTTTCACCCGGGCGTGCTCCCGCGCACCGTAGTTATAGCCAATAAGGGGGCGCATTCCCTGCACGAAGCCGTTGGCGGGCAGGTACAAAAAGGTCTGCAATTTATAATAGATGCCCAGCACCACCACATAGCTCTGAGAAAAAGCCGCCAGCAATCCGTTAAGGAAGGTGACCAGCAGTGAGGGCAGCGCCAGATTCAGGATGGCCGGAATGCCGATGGCGTACAGTCTGCCGTCCAGCGCCGCGTCTGGGCGCAGGCAGCTGCGGCGCAGCCGCACCGGCAGCTCGGTGCGCAGATAGACCACAAGATAGACCACCACGCTGAGCATCTGACCGATACCGGTAGCCAGTGCTGCGCCTGCAATGCCCATGGCAGGCACCGGCCCCAGCCCGAAGATGAGCACCGGGTCCAGCAGAATATTGCACACGCAGCCGGTGATCAGCGCGACCATGGACACCTTCATGCGGCCCACCGCCTGAAAGGTCTTTTCAAAGGCCAGCGAGGCCATGTTCACGACCAAAAACAGGAACACGATGGTGGAATAGGTGATGCCGGCGGCGATCAGCGCCTCGTCCTGCGTAAAGCGGCGCAGAAAGCCGGGCATGATGGCAATGCTGACCGCCATCATCACCACGCCGTGCACAAGGCTGAGCACAAAGCCGTGGGTGGCGGCTATCTCGGCCTTTTCGCGGTCGCCCGCGCCCAGATACAGCGCGATCATGGCGTTGATGCCGATGCCAAAGCCGATGGCAATGGCATTGGAAAAGTTCTGGATGGGGAACACCAGACTTAACGCGGTCATGGCGTCCTCGCTGATGCGCGCCACAAACAGGCTGTCCACAATGTTGTAGAGGCTGTTCACCAGCATGGAGATCACGTTGGGCAGCGCCATCGAGAGCAGCAGCGGCAGCACCGGCTTCTCCTTCATAAAAGTTTCGTTCATTGAAAAAATTCACCTGCTATCTGTAAAAAGTAAAAATATGGCGGGCACAGCATCGGCTTGCAGACGGTTTCCGGCGCACAAAAAAGCCACACAATGACCCTTGTGAGGTCATTGTGTGGCGAAAAGTAGCAATATTGCTGTAAAAATCCACACGGTTTTTATGATCGCGGCAGCTGTCCGCGATATGCAGCCTGCGCACTTGCGCACTGCAACTCCAGCAGAATACCACATCCTCAGCGGCATGTCAAGGGGTTTTGGCGCGAAAGTATGACTTTTGTAATCACTTGACCATTTTTACAGCAGGCGCTACAATAAGGCAAACCGGCTCTGAGGGAGGACATTGTATATGAAATGGATGATCGCATCAGACCTGCACGGCTCCTATTATTATGCGCAGCAGCTGCAGCAGGCCTTTGAACGGGAGCAGGCCGACCGCCTGCTGTTTCTGGGAGACCTGCTCTACCACGGCCCCCGCAACGACCTGCCCCGGGATTACGCCCCCAAAAAGGTGATTCCGCTGCTGAACAGCCTTGCGCCCAAGCTGCTGTGTGTGCGCGGCAACTGCGATGCCGAGGTAGACCAGATGGTGCTCAATTTCCCGGTGCTGGCGGATTACGCCGTGCTGCCGGTGGGGCAGCGGCTGGTCTACGTCACCCACGGCCATGTGTTCAACCTGAACCATCTGCCGCCCCTTGCCCCGGGGGATATTTTGCTCCACGGTCACACCCATGTGCCCGCATGGACAAACTTCGGGCAGGGGAACCTTTACCTGAACCCCGGCTCCGTGAGCATTCCCAAGGAAAACACCGCCCACAGCTACATGACCTTGGAGGGAAGCACCGCCTGTTGGAAGACCATGGAGGGCGCGTGCTACCACCAGCTGCAGTTGTGATAATGTTGTGATATTCCTTTTTTTGCCTGCAAAAGCCCTTGACGAAATGCCCGAAATGCTGTAAACTAAGTACAACCTTTAAAAATAGAGGGAGCTGTAAGCTTTGTACTGAACGCAGGCGGTGCACAGTGTAACAGTAAACCCCATAAGGCATCATAAAAAGGCACCGGAGGCTTTGCATCAGCTTCCGGTGTTTTTTTATGCGCAGCCGGGCTATCTTTTGCTGCGCGGTCATGCTACAATAGAAAGAAAACGCGAATTGCAGGAGGAATTATGGATTTTTACGGAACCATCGGCCCTGCCTGTGCCGATGTAAAGCTTTTGCAGCAGATGGTGGAAGCCGGCATGACCGGCATCCGCATGAACCTTTCTCATGGCCCGCTGGCAGCGCACAAGGACTGGCTGGAGATGCTGCATAAAGCCGGGGTCAAAAAGCTGCTCATTGATTTGCAGGGGCCGGAATTGCGCATCGGTCGTCTGCCGCAGCCGCTGTCCCTGACCGCCGGGCAGACCGTGCGTCTGGGCGCGCAGGGCATCCCCTGCCCTGCTGCACTAGTACAGGGCGTGCAGCCCGGGCAGGAGCTGCTGCTGGATGACGGCAAGCTGCTGGCACGGGTGGACGCTGTGGAGTCGGACGCGCTCGTGTGCACCGTAGTGCGGGGCGGCGTGCTGCAAAGCCGCAAAAGTCTTGCAGCACCGGGGGCAAACATCCAGATGCCCACCCTGACCACCGAGGACAAGGAGAACCTTACCATCGCCGCCGGTTGCGGCGTTACCGGCGTGATGCTGCCCTTTGTGCGCGGCGCTGAAGATATCCGCAGCCTGCGGCAGGCACTGGCAGAGGCCGGTGCGCCGCAGCTGAAAATTCTTGCCAAAATTGAAAACCTTGCGGGCGTGCAGGCACTGCCGGAGTTTTTGCCGCTGGTGGATGAGGTGGTCATTGCCCGGGGCGACCTTGGCAACGCCATGCCCCTATGGGAGCTGCCCCGCTGCCAGAAGCAGCTTTCTGCCGCCTGCCGGGCAGCCGGGGTGCCCTTTATGGTGGTGACCCAGATGCTGGACAGCATGCACACCCGGGCGGTACCCACCCGCGCCGAGGTGAGCGACATCTACAACGCCGTACTGGACGGCGCATCCAGCCTGATGCTCACCGGCGAGACCGCCGCCGGGCAGTACCCGGTGCAGGCCATGGAGTATCTGGTGCGCACCGCCCGCACGGCGATGTAAGAGGAAGAATTATTTTTTATTTGGGCTTCCGAAAAGTCTGCGGACTTTTCGGAAGCCCTTTTTCACGGAAAGGGGTCGTGACCGAGAGATATTTTTCCGCAAAAGGATAGCATCTTTTGTCTGCTTCCTGTATAATACAGGTAAAATCAACTGAAGTCAGAAAGGTTTATCGTTTATGGGCATCGTAGTCATCGGAGCTGTTTTTGTGGACATCAAGGGCTATCCCCTTTCCACCTATATCCCCGGCGGACGCAACGCCGGACGCATCGAGCAGGTACACGGCGGCGTGAGCCGCAATGTGGTGGAGGATATCGCCAACGTGGAGCTGCGCCCCACCTTTGTGGGTCTGGTGGACGACACCGGTATGGGACAGGACGTCATCGACAAGCTGGCAAGGCACAAGGTCAACACCCGCTTTATCCAGAAAAAGCCGGACGGCATGGGCACATGGCTGGCCATTTTTGACAACGATGGCGATGTGCACGCCGCCATCTCCAAGCGGCCGGACACCACCCCGCTGACCGGTCTGCTGCAGGAGCAGGGCGACGCCATTTTTGCAAACTGCGATTCCATTGCGCTGGAGCTGGACCTCGAAAAAGAAACGGTAAAGCAGACCCTGCGCTACGCTAAAAAGTACGGCAAAAAGGTGTTTGCCGCAGTCTCCAACATGAGCATCGCCATGGAGCGGCGGGATTTTTTGCAGCAGATCGATTGTTTTGTATGCAACCAGCAGGAGGCCGGGCTGCTGTTCTCGGACGACTACGACCACCTCTCCCCGGACGAGATGTGCCGGGTGCTCACGGGCAACGTGCGCAGCGCCAACATTCCCAGCATGGTGGTGACCATGGGCGGGCAGGGCGCGGTATACGCCTGTGCAGACGGTGACTGCGGCATCGTACCCGCCAAAAAGGTGGACGTTATGGACACCACCGGTGCGGGGGACGCCTTCTTTGCCGGCACGGTCATCGGCCTGACCTACGGCAAAACGCTGGCAGAATCCTGCGAGATCGGCAGCCGTCTGGCCGCTTCGGTCATCTGCATCACCGAGAACGTCTGTCCCCGCTTCCGCCCGCAGGAGTTCGGGCTGGATGTGCCGGTGGTGGATTAACGGTTTGGAATGGTCTCCGCTGCGCTCTGACCATTTTCAGCGGAAAAATTATTTATATTTTGCCAACCGGGAAAATCTGCGGATTTTCCCGGTTGGCCTTTTCACGGTTGGATTTTTGCGAAAAACCGCATTTTCCCCCTTGACAGAAGCGGCAGTTTCTGGTATCAATAAAAATGATAAAGGGGAGTAAAGGGCAGCCCGCCGGTCAAGGCTTTTTCCGGCAGGCCGCTGCATGGCAGCGTCATCACGGCAGCAATGCCCGATGTCATGTGTTCGCTTGAGACTTTTGTCACAGATCTTACGCTGTGGCAAGGGTCTTTTTTCTTGCCGCAGCATCAGAACAAAAGGAGGCAGAAAAACAATATGAATTTCTGGAACACATTCGCCGCGCTCTTTTCAAATTTCGGGGCGCTGACATGGCAGATGGTGGTCATGTGGGGCATCGGTGCCCTGCTCATTTACCTTGCCATCGTCAAAAAGATGGAGCCCAGTCTGCTGCTGCCCATGGGGTTCGGTGCCATTCTGGTCAATCTTCCCGCATCCGGTGCCATCACGCAGGGAGACACCGTTGGCCCCATCTCTGCCCTGTTCGAGGCAGGTATGTCCAACGAGCTGTTCCCGCTGCTGCTGTTCATCGGCATCGGTGCCATGATCGATTTTGGCCCGCTGCTGGAAAAGCCGTGGCTCATGCTGTTTGGCGCAGCGGCACAGTTCGGCATCTTTTTCACCCTGTTTCTTGCCGGGTTCTTCTTTGATATGAAGGACGCCGCGTCCATTGCGGTCATCGGCGCAGCGGACGGCCCCACCGCCATTTTTGTGGCAAACACCCTGAAATCCCAGTATCTGGGCGCAATTATGGTGGCAGCTTACAGCTACATGGCGCTGGTGCCCATCGTGCAGCCGCCGGTCATCCGTCTGCTGACCACCCAGAAGGAGCGCCGCATCCGTATGCCCTACGAAAAAGGCAACGTCACCCAGCTGACCAAGATCCTGTTCCCCGTTGTGGTCACAGTGGTCGCCGGTCTGGTAGCCCCGGCCAGCGTGGCGCTGGTAGGCTTTTTGATGTTCGGCAACCTGCTGCGGGAGTGCGGGGTGCTGAACTCCCTGAGCGAGACCGCCCAGAACGTGCTGGCAAACCTCATCACCCTGCTGCTGGGTCTGACCGTTGCCGGGCAGATGACCGCCGACAAGTTCGTCCGGCCGGATACTTTGCTCATCATGGCGCTGGGTCTTGTGGCCTTTATCTTTGATACTGCTGGCGGCGTGCTGTTCGCTAAGCTGCTTAACCTCTTCCTGCCCGAGGGCAAAAAGCTGAACCCCATGATCGGCGCGGCAGGCATTTCGGCCTTCCCCATGAGCGGACGCGTGGTCAACAAGATGGGTCTGGCCGAGGACAACCAGAATTTCCTGCTGATGTATTCCATCAGCGTCAACGTTTCCGGGCAGATCGCATCCGTCCTTGCCGGCGGACTGATCCTTTCCCTGATGGCTTAACGGAGGTGCCTTTATGCTTCATCTTTCTTCCTGGATGACCACCCTGCCCATGATGCTCATCGGCATGACCGGTATCCTGCTGGTCATCGGCTTTCTCGTGCTGGTTGTGATGGCGCTGAACTGCCTCACCCGCCGCAAGTAAAAGAAAAAATAGGATAAGCAAGCCGCCCGGGAGGATCTGCGGATCTTCCCGGGCGGCTTTTTTCACAGGCGCAGACGGCGCTGCTTTTGCCGGCTTCATCCCCGGGCGTCCTGCCGGGTGGTATGGAAGTACTCCTTGGGGGTCATGCCGTACTCCTTTTTAAAGGCGCGGAAAAAGTGGTTGTAACCGCCAAAGCCGCTGGTCTTGTACACCTCGGTGATGGGAAGCCCCTGCTCGATGAGGGTGCAGCAGCGGTCTAACCGCGCCTTTACGATATAGCGGTGCACCGTCTGCCCGGTCTGGCGTTTAAATTCCCGGGCAATATGTTCCCGGGAGACGAAAAACTCCTTTTCCAGCCGCTCCAGCGTCAGCTCCTCGGTAAGGTGCGCCTGAATAAACAAAAACACCTCATCCAGCATCAGGTGGTGGCGGCTGACCGATGCGGTGTGGAACTCCGCATGGATGCAGGCGCGCAGCGCCAGCACCACGAACATCTGCAGAATACCGTGCTCGAATACCGCTGCGCCGAACTGGGTGCGCTCCTGCGGGAGCATCAGCAGCTTCCGGGCAAGGTTTTTCAGCAGCATATAGATCTGGCTGTCCGGGCGGACGGCTACCTGCCGGAAGGGCACCACGTTGAAGCTTTTTTCAAGGTCGGTGTCCGCGTCCGAAAGCTGCGCCAGCGTCTGGGGAGACAGCTGCACCCGAATAAGTTCCAGCGGGCCGTAAGCACCGGCGTATTCCAGCCTGCCGCCCTGACCGGGCTTGAAGATGATGAGGTTCTGCTGCTGTGCGGGCAGCACCACCTCGCTGCACCGGAACACACCACTGCCCCGCATGACCAGAAACAAATCATAATACGCGCCGGAATAAAATTCCCGGACGGCGCTCTGCTCAAAAAAATAACGCTTGACTGTATAGTTCACCAAAAAAACCTCCGTGAAACTGTCATGTGTAACAGATTGTTGTACACAACAGAAAAGTACAACTGTTATAATTGCATAATACATCAATTTGTGATAGTTTTCAATCATTTTTTGGATATGTATTGATGGAAATTTAACGTATAATGCAAAGTGTAGAAAAGAGACTTGTGCGAAAAGTCTCGTGGTTTCACTGTTTTTAAGGAGGATAAAACACAATGGACCAGAAAAAGACCGTCCGACCCTTCTCCATGAAGGACAAGATCGGCTATACACTGGGCGATCTGGGCTGCTGCTTTACTGAGCAGTACCGCGCCATGTATCTGTCGATCTTCTACACCCTGATCCTGCAGGTCAACCCCTTCCATGTGGGTATCCTGCTGCTGGTCACCAAGATCTGGGACGCCGTGAACGACCCCATCATCGGCGCGATCGTGGACTCCCGCAAGGCCACCAAGGGCGGCAAGTTCATCCCGTGGATCCGCGCCTTCTCCTTCCCCATGGCAGTGCTGTGCATACTGGGCTTTGTCAATGTGGGCAACATCAACTACGGCCTGCGTCTGGCCTACATGTTCGTCACCTACGTTCTGTACGAGGCACTGTACACCTGCGTCAACGTGCCCTTCGGTACCCTGTCCAGCGTGATGACCGATGATGTCAGCCAGCGCACCGCACTGTCCCGCTACCGCAGCCTTGGCGGCACCATCTTCATGACCGTCATGGTCATGATCGGCCCCCTGTTCCTGTATGTGGACAACAAGCCCGTGGCTGGCCGCTTCCTGATGCTGGCCTGCATCTGCGCTATGCTGGGCCTGCTGTGCCTGCAGATCACCTGCGTGTGGTGCAAGGAGCGCGTGGAAGTGCCCGAGCGTCCGCAGGGCGAAAAGCTGAACTACCTGCACGTGCTCAAGGAGATCTCTCACAATAAGGCTCTGCTGGGCGTTATGTTCTTCAGCCTGACCGGCATGATCGGTGCTTCCGTGGTCAACGGTCTGAACACCTACCTGTATAAGGACTTCTTCGGCAACGTTAAAATTCAGGCTGTCTCTGGCATGCTGAGCGTGCTGTACGCTGTGCTGTCCTTTGCCATCACCCAGCCTCTTGCCAACAAGTTCGGCAAGAAGGAGTGGTGCTGCATGGGCGCCGGCTTTGCCGCCATCGTGTTTGGCATCCTGTTCTTCTTCCCCGTCCATAACCCCGTGGCCTTCATCGTCATCAACGGTATCTGCTATCTGGGCGCTTCCGGCATGCAGGTGCTGATCTGGGCTATGGTCAACGACGCCATCGACTACCACGAGCTGCAGACCGGCGAGCGCAACGAGGGCATCGTTTACTCCACCTATTCCTTCTTCCGCAAGCTTGCAAGCGCCATTTCCGGCAGCCTGTCCAACTTTGTGCTGGGTGCCATCGGCTACAACGTGACCGCAGGCGCTGTGCAGACCGCAGGCGTTGTGAACGCCATCTGGAAGAGCTACACCGGCGTCTACTTCCTGGGCTACGGCATTGCAGTTGCCATCCTGTTCTTCGTCTATCCCCTGACCAAGCAGAAGACTGCCGAGATGCTGACCGAGCTGAAGACTCGCCGCGCCGCAAAGGAGAGCAAGTAAACCATGAAGATCTTACAGGTTCAGTTTAAAAACCGCAATGGCCACACCCTGCGCGGCATCGTGACCCTGCCCGACACCGAGGGCAAGGTACCCTTTGTGGTGCATCTGCACGGCTTTGCCGGCAGCTGCAGCGGCTACAAGTCCATGTACACTCACCTGTCCCGCGCTCTGGCAGCGCAGGGCATCGGCAGCGCCCGGTTCGATTTCTACGGCAACGGCGAGAGCGACGGCGAGTTCGAGGATATGAGCTTCGACGGCCTGCACACCGATGCACAGGATATCTTTGCATGGGCCGCTGAGCAGCCCTATGTGGACAGCGAAAAGCTGTTCCTCTCCGGCCAGAGCATGGGCGGCTACATTGCCGCTTCCTGCGCACCGGTCATTCAGCCCCACGGCCTGATCCTGCTGTGCCCGGGCGCCGGGATGTGGTTCGGCTGCGCACAACGTGCCGACGGCGTTGTGCAGACCGGCAGGGACTACACCGACATGGAGGGTCTGTGCTACAAGATGGCCTTTAACTACGAGATGGCCAAGCACCCCGACCCCTTTACCGAGGCCAAGGGCTACAACGGCCCGGTGCTGCTGCTGCGCGCCGACGATGACCGTCTGGTGGACGAGGGCACCTGCAGCCGTTACGCACAGGTGTACACCGCACCCGAGGTGGACACCATTGCGGGCGGTGGCCACAACTTTGCCACGCTGGCAGCCCGTGCCGCCGTGGAGAAAAAGACCGCAGCATTCATCAAAGCAAATCTGTAAAGCAAAGCGTATCTGCAAGGAGGCTTTTGTATGGAAAACGTAATTCTGCAGCCCATCGAGGTGGGCGGACAGACCTTTAAAAACCGCATCATGTTCCCCCCGCTGACCACCGGCTACGAGAAAAACGGCATGATCAGCGAGCAGGACATGGGCTTCTACACCCGTCTGGCAAAGGGCGGCGTGGGCTACATCGTTATGGGCGATGTGGCACCCATCAACAGCTTTTCTCCCACCCCCAAGCTGTTTGACGACAGCCAGATTCCTGCCTTCAAGGCACTGGCCGACAGCGTACACGCCTACGGCACCAAGCTGGGCATCCAGATCTTCCACCCGGAGTACGATGTGGACGCCATCAACAGCCTGTTTATGCAGAAGAAGTTTGACGAAATGCGTCAGCGCCTGCATCATGACATGATGTTCTTCACCGATGAGGTCACCGAGGAGATGCTGATGGCTATCATCGATAAGATGTGCGCCTGCGCAGTGCGTGCACAGAAGGCCGGTGTGGACGTCATCCAGATCCACGGCGACCGCCTGAACGGCTGCCTTTGCTCCACCCGCATGAACCACCGCACCGATAAGTTCGGCGGCAGTCTGGAGAACCGCGTCCGCTTTGCCCGCATGCTGACCCGCGCCATCCGCAAGGCTGTGCCGGATATGGTCATCGACTACAAGCTGTCCATCGTCACCCCGCAGCGCGGCAAGGGCGGCATTGACGAAGCCGACGCCGTGCAGTTTGCCCAGTGGCTGGTGGAGGACGGCGTGGATATGTTCCACGTTGCCCAGGCCAACCACACCGGCAACATGGCCGACACCATTCCTCCCATGGGCGTACAGCCCTACGGCTTCTTCGTCAAGATCGCCGGGGACATCAAAAAGGCCGTCAATGTGCCGGTCAGCGCCGTGGGTCGTATCGTGGACGCCGACATGGCTGCGCGTGTCATCGAGAGCGGCATGGCCGACATAGTTGCCATGGGTCGCCCGCTGCTGGCAGACCCCGACTGGGGCACCAAGATCGCTGCCGGGAAGGCCTGCGATATCCGCCGCTGCATCAGCTGCAACAAGGGCTGCACCGATGCCATCCAGAACCGCCAGTTCCTCTCCTGCGTGCTGAACGCGGAGAACGGCTACGAGAACACCCGCAGCATCCAGCCCGCAGCACAGAAAAAGAAGATCGCCGTCCTCGGCGGCGGCCCTGCCGGTCTGGAAGCCGCCCGTGTGGCAGCGTTGCGCGGCCATGACGTGACACTGTTTGAAAAGACCACCACTCTGGGCGGTCAGCTGAACATTGCCTGCGTGCCTCCCCGCAAGGAGGAGATGCGCCGCGCCACACAGGACCTGATCCACGCGGTCTGCAACGCCGGTGTGCACCTGTGCATGGGTCAGACCCGCACCGCCGAGCAGCTGAAGGACGCCGGTTTTGAGGCCGTCATCAACGCTGTGGGCGCACACAGCGCCGCACCCCGCATTCCCGGCATTGACAGCGTGAACGTTGCCGACGCGTGGAAGGTTCTGGCGGGCGAGCAGCAGGTATATGGCACGGTTGCCGTCATCGGCGGCGGTATGGTGGGCTGCGAGACCGCAGAGTATCTGGCTGCCCGCGGCTGCAAGGTGTCCGTTATCGAGATGATGGACAAGATCGCCGCAGGCGAGAGCACCACCATTCTGCCCACCCTGCTGGAAAACTACAAGACCTACGGCGTGGAGCAGTACCCCAGCCACAAGGTCAAGGAGTTCCGCATGGATGCCGTCGTCTGCGAGAACAAGGACGGCGCAGAGGTGACCATCCCCTGCGATTACATCGTACTGGCCATGGGCGCACGCTCCAACGCATTTGACGCTGCTGCGCTGGAAGCTGCCGGTATCCCGGTGTATTCCATCGGCGATGCCGCCGGTAAGGCTGCAGATATCTCCAACGCCATCCGCACCGGTTACGATACCGCCTGCCAGCTGTAAAACAAAAAAATATCGTTTTATTTGTGGGTCAGAAACGTCTGTGGGCGCTTCTGACCCACTTTTTTTACCCTCTCAGGCAAAGCCGTCAGGGTTTTGCCTTGCCCTCTCAGGCGCTAACGCGCCAGATTCCCCTTTTTGTCACCTACGGTGACATCTTCCCCCGGAGCGGGGGAAGTCTTTCCTCAAAGGGAGAGCCAAGGTTTAAAGTCCGTTGCTAAAGTATTAGGCGCAATGAGGAAGCTTCCGGTGGTGCTCTTGCCTCTCCCTTTGGGAGAGGTGGCATCGCGCAGCGATGACGGAGAGGGCGCACGTCGCTGAACTCCCCCAGTCGCCTATGGCGACAGATTTCCCTTTTTGTCACCTGCGGCGACATCTTCCCCCGGCCGGGGGAAGTCGTCCTCTGAGATGGGGCCTTTGGCATGACGGTATAGTTTCCGGCTAAAGCGCAAAGCTTGCGGGCGCGTCAGAGGCTCCCTCCCAGAGGGAGCTGGCAAAGCCGTCAGGCTTTGACTGAGGGAGTTCGTTCCAAACCCTTCCCGTGAAAATGGAATACCGGAGCGTCCGCAGACGCTCCGGTATTCCGAAATTATAAAATAATTTTTCCGCTGAATATGGCCAAAGTGCAACGACGACGACCGCCGCCAGTGGCGGAAACAGGGAGGAGTTGTTGGGGCAGCGGCCAGCAAAACGCAAGTGCCGCCCAAGGCACGATGCGGATGCTGGGTGCCGCAACCCGATAGCGGCGGCCATTCCAAATCGTCCTACATAAAAAGGCTGCTGCACAGTGCTTTGTGCAGCAGCCTTAAATATTTTACGTTTACAACAGATCAGATGCTGAACTGCACGGCGCAGAAAGCGGCATAGATGCACAGCAGTGCAATGCCCTGCGGGCGGCTCAGCTTGCCCTTGATCAGAGCGGGCAGGGTGAGCAGCAGCATCACGGCAAACATGACCGGGATATCCATCACCAGCGAGGCGTTCATGCCTGCGATGGTGGAGTTCTGCGGGATGCTGAAGGGTGCCAGCGTGACGGACACGCCGCTGACCAGCACCAGATTGAACACGTTTGCACCGATGACGTTGCCCAGCGACAGCGCACCGTGACCCTTTGCCAGCGAGGTAATGGCGGTGACCAGCTCCGGCAGCGAGGTGCCCAGTGCCACAAAGGTCAGCGCAATGACAGACTCCGGCACGCCCAGCGCCTGTGCGATGAGGGTGCCGTTGTCCACCAGCAGGTCAGCGCCCACAGCAATGAGCACCGCACCGATGGCCAGCAGCCCCAGCTCCTTGGCAAAGGAGCCTTCCTCAGCCTGCTCTTCCTCTTCCGGGGCGGTGGCGTTTTTCATAGCCAGCACGTTGCACACGATGTAAGCCACGAACATGGCCAGCAGGATCAGACCCACCGGGCGGGTGAAGGAGCCGGTGGTGTAGGCCACACCGGCATAGAAAGCGGCAGCCACAAAGAAGAAGGCCACCGGGGTGCGCAGGCTCTTGGGGTCAACCTTGCCCGGGCGCACCGCAATGGTGATGGCGGCGATCAGAGCAGAGTTGCAGATGACCGAGCCGATGGCGTTGCCGTAGGCGATCTCGCCGTGACCGGTGAGGGCAGAGGTAGTGGACACCATGACCTCCGGCAGGGTGGTACCGATGGACACCACCGTGGCACCGATGAGCAGCTCCGGCACATGGAAGCGGCGGGCGATGCCGGTGGCACCGTCTACAAACCAGTCGCCGCCCTTGATCAGGCACAGCAGACCCACGATAAATAACAGAACAGGGATCAGCATAATATCTCTCCTTTTTAATAATAGCGGCAGAGGCACAAAAAAAGACCCTTATCACATCCAGCCCAAAACGGGGAAATGTGATAAAAGTCTCAAGCATCCGGTACTGCATCGGGCATTTCTGCCGGGACTGTCGCTACAGCACAGCGCACCGGTTTTTCAACCAAGGTACGCCCCTTACTCCCTTTTATCCAGAGAATATTATACCTGTTTTCCGGCAAAAGCGCAAGGGGAAATATGGGATTTATTCTGCCTTGGTCACTTTTTTGGCGTTGGGGTAAATGCGCTCCATGCGGGCGTTGTCGAAATGCTCGTCAAGGAACACTTCCAGCTGGCCGTTGGGTGCTTCGCCGCTGGTGCGGGCATCGTACCGCGCCAGTGCCAGCGCGCTGGTAAGCACATTCACCACCATGAACACCGCCAGCGCCGCTGTCATCCACGGACGGATATGGCTGCGCACCTTTTTCATCAGCTTCAGCACCAGCGGATAGCCGTAGCGCATCCACATCACCGCCGCAATGCCCCAGAAAAAGCAGTACAGCAGGTTGATGCGCCCGCCCAGATTGAACTTGAACTTGCTGTAATCCCAGAACACGGTACCGAACAATAGCTCTGTGACAGCGCTGCACACATATTCATATACGCCGCCCAGCACCGTGCCGAAAGCAAAGAGATAGCGGTCGCTTTTATCCTGATTTTGCCGCAGCAGCACGGTAGCCATGGCCAGCGCCAGCCCCCACACCACGCTGAAAGGCCCCCACACCAGACTGGAACGGCTCATCCACACCCCGGCGGTCAGGCGGCAGAACACGGTCTCCACCATGTCGCCCAGAAACGCCCCGATGACGAACAGCCACAGCAGGTCTGCCGCGCTGAGGAAGTCGGTTTTCCCCTTTTGCACTGCCGTGGGCTGCTGCCGGGCGGCTTCCGGGTAGGCGCGCTGGATACGCTTTTCCACATACACGGCAATGCGGCGGCGCAAGGTGTCGGAGCGCGCCTCCAGTTTCTGGTTCAGCTGTTCCAGCACTGGGTGCTGCGCCGCGTACCGCCCCACCAGAACCGCCGAGCCCAGCTGATCCAGCGCCGCGATGCCAAGCGCAGCCCACACCAGCGGATGCAGCAGCCAGTCCGG
The DNA here is from genome assembly GCF_023347235.1 of Faecalibacterium sp. I4-1-79. Classification (GTDB taxonomy): domain Bacteria; phylum Bacillota; class Clostridia; order Oscillospirales; family Ruminococcaceae; genus Faecalibacterium; species Faecalibacterium tardum. The sequence goes on from NZ_CP094467.1 coordinate 2,224,279, forward strand.
CACAAGGGCGCACAGCCGCAGCAGCAGCCCATTGCCCCAAAGCACGGTCACCATGCCCAGCGCACCCCACAGCACCGAGTACTGCAGGCAGACGTAACCGTTCAGGTTGAGCTTTTTATCCGAGTAGTCCCACCATTTGCGGTTGTGCAGCCGCTCCAGCAGCTTTGCCGTGAGCCACTCCACCACGGTAGCCGTAAGCATACAGGCCACGAACAGCACCACCGGCTTTGTGCGCATATCTGCAAAGCCCACTGCCATCAGGATGGCCGTAGTGCCATACACAAAGCAAAACGGCCCCGCCGCCATGCCGCGGTTTGCAAACCGCTTGCCCCGGAAGGTAGCTACCACGGTCTCCCCTACCCACCCAAGGAAGGAATAGACCAGATACAGCACGCCCAGCGTGTAGAAGTTCAGTGTCATCGCGCTTTCCTCGCCTTCTGTTTTTATGCTCTAATTGTACTCGCTTGCGCCGGTTTGCACAAGAGGACGGCAGAAAAATGTTACAATTGGCGTGCGTTTTCATTTTACGAACGCATCATTCCGGGCAGACCGCAGTCTGCCCGGAATAATGCAATTAAAAACATTTTTCCGTTAAAAAAGCCGCTGCACAAGCACGGTGCAGCGGCTCTCAAGGTCATTTTTTACAGCTTACAGCTGGCTCTTATACAGCTCCACGATCTCCTCCACGCTGGTGTCGCGGGGGTTGCCGGGACGGCAGGCGTCTGCAAAAGCGGACTCAGCGAGGAACTGGATGTCCTCTTCCTTCAGGATGCCGTGCAGGTTTGCCGGGATGCCCACGTCTGCGCTCAGCTGCTTGACGGCGGCGATGGTAGCATCAGCGGCTTCCACATCGTTCATCTCGTCGATGCCCATAACGCCCATGGCCTTGCCCACGGCACGGTAGCGCTCGCCGGCAACGCTCTTGTTGTACTCCAGACCCACCGGCAGCAGGATGGCGCAGGCCACACCATGGGGAGTGTCATACAGGGCAGACAGGCCGTGTGCCATGGAGTGCACGATGCCCAGACCCACGTTAGAGAAGCCCATACCGGCAATGTACTGACCCAGAGCCATGCCCTCGCGACCCTCCGGGGTGTTCTGCACAGCGCCGCGCAGGCTCTGGCTGATCAGCTTGATGGCTTCCAGATGGAACATATCGGAAATGACGCAGTGACCCTTGGTGATGTAACCCTCGATGGCGTGGGTCAGAGCATCCATACCGGTGGCGGCAGTCAGACCCTTGGGCATGGAGGACATCATATCGGGGTCGACCACAGCGATCTCGGGGATATCATTGGTATCCACGCAGACGAACTTGCGCTTCTTCTCCACATCGGTGATGACGTAGTTGATGGTGACCTCAGCAGCAGTACCGGCAGTGGTGGGCACTGCGATGGTGAACACCGCGTGCTTCTTGGTGGGGGCAACGCCTTCCAGAGAGCGGACATCTGCAAACTCGGGGTTATTGATGATGATGCCAATGGCCTTTGCGGTATCCATGGAGGAGCCGCCGCCGATGGTCACGATGCAGTCAGCCTCGGCAGCCTTGAAGGCAGCCACGCCGTCCTGTACGTTGGCGATGGTGGGGTTGGGCTTGATCTCGCTGTAAACAGCGTAGGCAAAGTTTGCGGCATCCAGCAGGTCGGTGACCTTTTTGGTAACACCAAACTTGATCAGGTCGGGGTCGGAGCAGACGAAAGCCTTCTTGTAGCCACGGGCGGTCAGCTCGGGAACGATGTTCTCGATAGCACCGTGGCCGTGGTAAGAGATGGTATTCAGAACAATGCGGTCAGCCATAATACAAATCCTCCAAATCTGTTTGCAGCCGCCTTTCCGGCGGCGTTCCTCTACGTTTCAGCATAACACATTGTCAAAAAATTTGCAATGTAAAATTGTTTAAAATTGTAGTATATTTTTATACTTGTGTATTGTTTTCTATCATTTTTGTCCGTTTTTCCGGCATTATTATCCCATGCAAAAAACAATCCTTGCCAAATAGCCGTGCCTGTGTTATACTATTCAAGTAACCTTTGCTGGTGTGGCGCAATGGCAGCGCAACTGATTTGTAATCAGTGGGTTGCAGGTTCAACTCCTGTCACCAGCTCCAAGAAAAGCCGCTTAGATTCGTAGAAATCTAGGCGGCTTTTGCTATGTGGACAACATTTCGCGCTTTAAAGCAGCTTCTAAAAAAGTTTAAAGTGTTCCCCCGCAGACAGTTTTGGTGTATAATGGTAAAAACGCACCCAAACCAAAGGAGGAACCAAGCATGATCCAATTCGGTCTGCGTCTGCACGACGCGGAAAAGCTACCCATTGAGCAGGTGCTGCCGCTGGTGCGTCAGAAGGGCTTTTCCTGCGTGCATCTGGCACTGAGCAAATCCCTGAAGGAGGTGCCCAACACCCCCTCTGCTCTCACCCCCGGCTACGCGGCCTATCTGCGCCGCCTGTTTGCCAAAAACGAGCTGGACATTGCGGTGCTGGGCAACTACCTGAATCTGGCGCACCCGGATACGGATGCTCTGCACGCCATTCAGGAAAAGTACTACGCGCATATCCGCTTTGCCAGCCTGCTGGGCTGCGGCATGGTGGGCACCGAGACCGGTGCACCCAACGCAGAGTACAAGTTCTGCCCGGAGTGCCGCAGTGATGCCGCCCTTGCCACCTTTATCAAAAACTTCAAGCCGGTGGTGCGCTGCGCCGAGCAATACGGCGTGACCATTGCCATTGAGCCGGTGGTCAAGCATATCGTGTATGACGCCCGCCGCGCCCGCACCGTGCTGGACGAGATTGGCAGCCCCAATCTGCAGATCCTGCTGGACCCGGTGAACCTTTTGAACATGGAAAACGTGGACCGCCAGGAGGAAGTGTTTGCCGAGGCCATCGAGCTGCTGGGCAAGGATGTTGCCATGATCCACTTCAAGGACTTTTTGCGGCAGGACGCCGGCGGGCAGCTGGCTGCCACCGGTGCCGGACAGGGCGACATGGGCGACTACCGCACCATTCTGCGGTTTGCCAAGGAGCAGAAGCCCTATGTGTTCGCCACCTTGGAGAACACCACCCCGGAAAACGCCGTCCAATGCTTGCAATACCTGCAAAAGCAGTACGACGAGTGCTGACAGTAACTCAAGGCAACACCGCACAATTCCCGCCTTACGGCTTAAGCACCACTCCGGCGGCTGCGGCACCTAGAATTATGCGGTATTGCCTTAAACTGCACGCTGCTGTCCGCAGCCGTCTGTGGTTTTATGGTATAAAAAAGTCTGAACCGGTGGCGGATGCCTCAGTTCAGACTTTTTTGTTATTCTATGTCAGCAGGTCGTCAGACTCTTGCCAAGCCGTCCACACTCAGCACAACGCCGGTGATGCAGGATGCCTTCTCCGAGGCATCAAGAATTGTTTGTCAATTTTCGGAAGCCGATGGCAGGATGTTCTCGTAAGAGCTGTCCAGCCGCATCTGGTACCACACTACCCCGCCGTGGGTGGAAGCGGAAACGCCCTCGTTCACAAAGCCGAACTTTGCGTAATAGTGCAAAAGTTTCTCCTTGCAGGTCAGCACCAGCCCTTTGCGCCCCTGTGTGTGGGCATCTGCGATGGCTCTTTGCAGCAGCAGCCCGGCATAGCCCCGGCGGCGGCAGCGCGGGAGGGTGTTCACCCCAAAGATCATCTGCCATGCGCCATTTTCATCATGCAGGGCGGCATCTGCGTACATCTCATCGGTCAGGTCGGGCATATCGGTGCAAAAGCCGTCCACAAAGGCCACCAACTCCCCCTGCTCAAACAACAGCCAGAAATGATCGGCATAGTGTGCCAGCCGCCCGGCAAATTCTTCTGCTGTGGCAGCCTCCGCTGCCGGAAAACAGGCCGCCTCCACGGCGGCAATGGCCTGTAAATCGTCCATAGTTGCGTTGCGTATTTCCACAGTATCTCTCCTCCCTTTTTGTAATGTCAGTATACCACAGCTGCCGCGCAAGGGCAAAATATTTGCATCTGTTCCCCGTCCGTGTTACAATGGCTATACTACGCTTGGAAGGGAGTTGAAACACCATGCCCACCGAAAATCGCACCACCTTAACGCCGGACACCCCGGTGCGCTACTTGAAAGGGGTGGGGCCCAAGACCGCAGAGCGGTTCGAAAAACTGGGCATCGTGACGCTGGCAGACCTGCTGTGCCATTACCCCCGGCGGTACATCGACTTTTCCAAGCCCTACTCCATTGCGGAAGCTCCCGCCGACACCGAATGTGTGGTAAAGGCCGAGGTATTCGCAAAGCCCGGCGGGCGCATTTTGCCGGGTGGGCGGCGGATGGAGCGCATCACCGCCGGGGACGATGTAGCCAGTCTGGAGATCACATGGTTCAATAACCCCTACGCCACCCAAAAATTGCAGCTGGGACAGGAATACTATTTTCAGGGCATCGTGACCGGCGGGATGCTGCGCCGCCAGATGGTCAACCCACAGGTGCGCACCGCCGAGCAGATACAAGCCGCGCCCTTTGAGGCCGTTTACCCCCAGACCGAGGGACTGCCCAGCAGCGCCATCTCCCGCTGCATCCGGCAGCTTTTGCCCCACGCGGAGCTGCTGCCCGACCCGCTGCCGCCGGAGATGCTGCAAAAATACCGTCTGCTGCCCAAGGCCGAGGCGGTGCGTGCCATCCACTGCCCTGCCACCGAGGAACAGGCCGCAGCAGCGCGGCGGCGGCTCATCTACGAGGAGCTTTTGGTGCTGCAATTGGGCATCGGGCGGATGCGCAGCCGGGGCGCTGCGGCCACCGGGGCACCCATGCGCCGCGCCGACCCAGCCCCTTTCTGGCGGAGCCTATCCTTTGCCCCCACCGGGGCGCAGCGCCGCGCAGTGGAGGAGATTTTAAACGATATGGCGGGCGATACCGCCATGAACCGCCTGTTGCAGGGCGATGTAGGCAGCGGCAAAACGCTGGTAGCTGCTGCCGCCATCTGGGCGTGCATCCGGGCGGGGTATCAGGCTGCGCTGCTGGCCCCTACCGAAATTCTGGCCGCGCAGCACGCCGAGGGGCTCAACCGGCTGCTTGCCCCCTTCGGGATGCGGGTCGCCCTGCTGACCGGCGGCATGAAGGCCGCCGCCCGCCGCACCACGCTGGCTGCCATCCGCAAGGACGAAGCCGACCTTGTGGTGGGCACCCACGCCCTGATGAGCGATGGGGTGGAATTTGCCCGGCTGGGTCTGGCGGTCATTGACGAGCAGCACCGCTTTGGGGTGCGTCAGCGCGGTGCACTGGCAGAAAAAGCCGCGAACCCGCACCTGCTGGTCATGAGTGCCACCCCTATCCCCCGCACGCTGGGGCTTTTGATCTACGGCGACTTGGACATCTCCATTCTGGACGAGTTGCCCCCCGGGCGCACCCCGGTCAAGACCCGGTGCATCACCGGCAAGCGGCGGCGAGACCTGTACCGTTTTCTGGACAGCGAGATCGACAAGGGGCGGCAGGTGTATCTGGTCTGCCCCGCCATTGAGGATGTGCCGGACGGCGGGCTGAACGCCGTCAAGACCTACTATGAGGACATTGCCAAGACGCTGCTGCCCGACCGCCGGGTGGGGCTGATGCACGGCAAGCTGAAACCCAAGGAAAAAGCCGCCGTCATGGAGGATTTCAAGACCGGGCGGTTGGACGCACTGGTGTCCACCACCGTCATCGAGGTGGGTGTGGACGTGCCCAACGCCAGCGTGATGGTGATCGAAAACGCCGAGCGCTACGGTCTGAGCGCCCTGCACCAGCTGCGCGGGCGTGTAGGGCGCGGCGCTGCCGAGAGCTGGTGCTTTCTTGTCAGCGACAACACCAGCGAAGCCGTGCAGAAGCGGCTGAAATTTCTCTGCTCCACCACCGACGGCTTTGCCGTGGCACAGTACGACCTGGAGACCCGCGGCCCCGGCGACTTTTTCGGCAGCCGTCAGCACGGTCTGCCCACCTTGCAGATCGCCGACCTGATGAATGACACCCGTACCCTGCACGCCGCTCAGAGCGAGGCCGCCGCATTGCTTGCCGCTGACCCACTGCTGGAAAGCCCGGCTCACGCTTTGCTGGCCGCGCAGGTGCAGCAGATGTTCGACAAGGCCTGGCCGATGAACTAAAAAAGCGCTGTCGCACAAAAAAACGTGCGATAGCGCTTTTCTTTACACTTCTTTGCTCCCGACAATGTTTTGCAGGATGCGGGCGGTCAGGGCGTCCAGCTTTGTTTCCAGTGCGGGCAGGTGCAGCAGGCGGTAGAGCCGCTGATACACGGCATCCACCGCGTAGCCCGCAGCGGCAACCAGCAGCATCACGCCGGTCAGGTAAGCCAGCGAGGGCAGCAGCGCCCCGCCGAACCGTGGCAGATCTACCCACTGCCACAGCAGTGCCCGGGTAAAATCGCTATCGTGCAGCAGATATACCCCAAAGGACAGCGGTGCCAGCCGAAAGACCCAGCGCCGCCAGTAGTCCGAGCGGATGCGGATATTCTGGAACATCAGAAACATTGCAGCCGAGGCGATGACCGTATCCAGTGCCTGATAGCCGTTGACGGTATTCACAAAACCGTTCAGGTGCAGGGCGTTTTCCACCCGCAGCGCCAGCATCCGGTTGAACAGCCCCGCCGCCGAAGCTGCCAGATATGCCAGCAAACACAGCCCGCTGGGCACGGTCACCCGGTATTTGCGGAAATAGGCTGCCATAAAATACAGGATATAGAACCAGATAAAGCTGTACCCGTTATTTACAAGGGTCACATCCGTTGCCCAGTAGAACAGCGTGCCCCACACGCTTTGCAGCAGCAGCGCCACCAGCAGCAGCGTTTTGTACTGCCGCCGGTCAAGGCTTTGCACCACCGCGTTCAACACCGGCACCGAGAGGTACATCAGAAAATAAGCCGAGGCAAACCAGTAGCCGTTGGAGGTAAGGGGCAGCAGCGCCCGAAGCAGCTTGACCGCCGAAAGCGGCACTGCCCCCGCCCTGACCGCAACGCAGAAGGTGAGCATGGAGTAAAACCACACCTGTGCCCCAATGCGGAACAGCCGCCCGGCGCGGACAGCCCCCTTGCGCTCCGACAGGTAATAGCCGGAAAGCATTACAAAACAGTTTGTGGATACACGCGCCAGAATAAACAGCAGCCAGTAGATCCAGAATGCCACCGACCCCTGCGGTGCCGCACTGCCCAGCCCGCCGTGCCCGATGCCGTGCATCAGCACGATCATTACCATACTGAGGATGCGCATCGTCTCAAAGCCGCTATGCCGTTTCTGCTCTTCCATACCCCATTTTCCCCCTTACATTTCCCCTGTTTCCAGCTGCCGCAAAGCCTGCCGCACCTGCTGCTCCGGCCGCAGCCATGCTTGATAGTACGCCGCATTGTGCTGTGCCATAGCCAGTATCGCCGCCGGGTCTGCCAGCAGCTGCCGCAGCTGCTCCTCACACTCTGCCGGGGAGGTATACGTTTTATAGTTTTTTCCTTCTTCAAAGCCGCCCGGCAGGGTATACCGCAGCGGCTCGGTGACGATCGCGCGCCCCGCCGCCACATACTCGGCCAGCTTCCAGCCGGTAGAGCCGTGCAGTCCGGTAGATGCCACACAAACTTCCGTGTGCTGCATCCGGTGCAGGTAGGCGCGTTTGCCGGTCAGCTTGTCCGGCAAAATCAGTTCTGGGCACAGCCGCCGGGCGCAGGCGTTGTCGGACACGCCGCCGGTGAACTGCGCCGGGAAGGCACTTTGCAGCCGGTGCAGCAGCTCGATGCGGTCTGCATTCACCTGCCGCCACTCTGCCTGTAACTCCGGGTATTGCTGCACCGCCGGTTCCTCCGGGTCCCACAGACGGGTCAGGAAGAGGATGCGTGGCTTTTTGCGCACCCGGGTCAGCCGGGCTTCAAAGTCCTGCGGGTAGCAGCGGGTGGAAAGCGCCCACTGCTTCAGGCGGCTCTTTGCGTTGCGCTCCGCTTCCAGCGGCGAGCCCGGACAGGTAACGTAGTAGTTCAGCCCCAATGGCCGCAGCTTTGCGGAGATATCGCCCGGGAACTGCCGGTTCTTCTCCGCCGAAAAGCTGCGCTTGAACACCACATCCGCCCGGTGGAACAGCGCCAGCACCGCCGCTGGGTCGTTATAAAAGTAGCCGTCCATCAGGTCAAATACCACCGTGCGGCCGTCAATTTCCGTTTCCAGCAGCGCCTCCCGGGCAATGGGACTGCCCCGCCGCTCGTCCTGTACCCGCAAAGTCAGTTCCCCGCGCTTTGCCAGCAGGATAAAGCCCGCCAGAATGCCGCTGATGTGCGCCGCGCCCTCCCGGGTGGCAAGTTTTACCGTAACTTCCATATTCCCTCCCGTCAGCGGAACAGCCCGGTGCGTCGCTCGCCCATGGGGATGAGGTCACAGAACACACACCGGCTCTTGGTGGAAAGCTGCACATCCTTGTGATAGCAGCCGAAAAACCATTTTTCGTAGGTCAGTTTGAGCAAGATCTCGTCCAGAAACAGGTGCAGACGGTTGCTCTCGCCAAGGGCAAGGGCGGTAAAATCCAAAAATCTGCTTGGTGCATCGTGGGTCAGCACATAATCTACCTTGTAGTCTACTTTCTCTAAGTTGCGGCGGCAGGTGTCGTACTCCTCGTCACTGGGCATCTCCTGCTTCCACCAGTTCACGCCCGGCTCCCGGTCGTCCTTATCCTGACTTTCCGCGCCGCCGAAGCAGAGATAGGTCTTGCCCTCCAGCTCCAGCACGCTGCCCCGGCACACATGGTACACGTTGCCGCCAAGGCTCTGCACCCTGCCGCCGAACAGCTCCGTCTCCGGGTACTGTGCCAGCAGGTCATAGTTTTCGTGGCTGCCGTCCAGAAACAGAATCGTGTAGGGGCGCTTGCGCAGCCAGTCCAGCCGCTTGCGCTCTGCGGCGCTGCCGTCCCACACAAAGCCGAAATCTCCCAGCACCACCACGGTGTCCTTCTTGCCCAGCCAGCGCAGCTTGCCCTGCTTGAAGCGCTGGATATCGCCGTGGGTATCCCCTGTAAGATATACCATTCCTGTCCTCCCTGCCGGAGCGAAAGAACGGTGTAAAACACCGCAAGGCTCTTGTAACACCCCGGCAAACCTGTTATTATTATAGAACACAGCACACTTGCTGCATAATTGATCTTCCGGCGCGCCGCACAGCGCAGCCTTATCTCGTATATTTTATCGCTTTTTAAAGGAATTGTCCACATGAAACGTATTTTTGCACTGGTTCTTTCATTTGTATTTCTGCTCAGCTGCCTTGTGCTGCCCGCCGGGGCCATGTTCGACCCCAGTCCGGTATATCAGGTGCAGGCTGCAAGCGCCTATATCGTGAACACCGATACCAACATCATCGTCTATGATAAGGACAGCACAAAGCAGGTGTCTGCCGGCGGTCTGACCAAATATATGACCCTTGCCGTGCTGCTGACCAACTACGCCGACCAGCTGGACAGCACCTTCCAGATGCCCTTTGCCATCTCGGACTATGTTTATAACACCAATAACGCAGATATGCGCTCCAACGAGACTTTCACCTACCGGGAAGCCATGTACGCCATGCTTACCCGCAACGCCAACGAGGCAGCCATGGGTGTGGCGTACACCCTTGCCGGCGGCGATCTGGACGGCTGGGTGGCGCAGATGAACACCCTGTCCCAGCGCATCGGCACCACCGCCAGCAGCTGGACGGACGCCTGCGGCATCGACAGCGGCAACACCACCTGCGCCGTGGATATGTACCTGATCCTGCGCTACCTGATGAGCTTTGACGCCTTTGTGGAGGTGTCCGGCGCGCCCAGCTTTACCATGCCTGCCAAGGAGAAGCACCGCTCCTCCTCGGTGCTGGTCAGCCAGAACGCGGCGCTGAGCAAAGCCAGCGGCGGCAGCTACTACCGCAGCGCCATGCAGGGCGGCATGTGCAATGTGACCGCCTTTAAAAACGATACCGGCACCCAGAGTTATGTTTCGTGGGGCAACAAGGACGGTGCCACCTATATCTTCTGCGTGATGGACAGCCCCGACAGCTGCGATACCCTTGGCTACGCCAACCGCCGTCCTGCCCTGTTCGAGACGGTCAAACTGATGGACTGGGTGTTTGACAGCTTTTCCATTCAGGCTGCGCTGGACACCGACCTGACCATTGCGGAGATCCCGGTAAAGTATTCCTCCGACACCGACACCTTGCAGCTGTACCCCAACGACAGCATGATGACCCTGCTGCCCTCCACCAGCGACGGCACCGTCACTCAGAAATACTTCCACCTGCCGGACTACGTCTGCGCCCCCATCCAGCAGGGCGACGTGGTGGGCACGGTGGAGCTGAAGCTGGCAGGCGAGACCATCGGCGTGGTGGATCTGATCGCCGGGCAGGACGTAGCCCGCAACCCGCTGCTGTTCGGGGTGGATAAGGTAAAGGAGTTTTTCACCAGCCTGTACCTGAAGGTGGTTCTGGTGCTCAGCCTGATCGCCGCCCTGATCTACGGGCTGTGGCTGCTGTGCTCCAACTGGAACCGCCGCAAGCCCACCAAAAAGATCCACCGCCGCTATTGAGCAAAACAAAGCCCCGCATCGGACACCGCCGTGCTCTGACCGTTCTGGTCAAAGACACAAAGCGCCTGTCCGATGCGGGGCTTTTTTCTGTATTGCAGCGCTTCAGGCGCGGTTTTTTAAAAGTTCCGTCAGGCTGCGGAAGGTTTGGCCGTGGTTGCCGGTAACGGTCTCGGCGTGGAGCATGCTGCTGAGAACGCTTTCCTCCACGCACTCTGCCACCGCCCGGAACAGGGGGTTGATGGCATCATCGTGGAGCAGAGTCATGGGCAGCAGAGCTTTCTCCGAATAGTGCGGCACCCGGTTGGCGGTGGTGAAGGCGATGACGATCTCGCCGCTGCCGTTGCCGCAGTAAGAGCCGGTACGGGAAAGCCCCACCAGCGCCCGGCGGCACAGCCGCCGCAGCTGCCGCTCGCTCAGGGGGATATCCGTAGCCAGCACCGTGATGATGGAGCCTTTATCCTCGTGGGGCGGGATGCTGTCGCCCAGCAGGGTGTGGATAGGCGTGCCCGCCACGATGAGGTCATCGAACAGCGCATGGTTGGAGAGTACCAGTGCGCCCATGGTGTAGGGTTTTCCGTCCAGTTCCACCACCCGGGAGGCGGAACCGATGCCGCCTTTCAGCCCGTGGCAGCGCATTCCCCGCCCGGCACCTACGGCACCCTCGGCAAAATCTGCCTTGCAGTCTGCCAGCGCGGCAAAAACGTGCTGCTCGGTCACATGAAGCCCCCGGATATCGTTCAGGCCGCAGTCGTTGCACTCGCAGACCACCGGGTTCACGCTGCCGGTGGTCTCGCAGATGTCGGGGTTTTTCTCCAGCATATACTTTACCAGCGCGGTCTGTGCCGTACCCACGCTGAGGGTGTTGGTAAACAGGATGGGCGTTTCCAGCGTGCCCAGTTCGTCGATCTGCACAAGGCCTGTGGTCTTGCCAAAGCCGTTGATGACATAGCTGGCCGCCAGCACCTTTTCGTGGAAAACATCCCCTTGGTGCGGCAGCAGTGCCGTTACGCCCGTCTGCACCACGCCGTCTGCCAAGGTGCAGTGCCCTACCGTCACCCCCGGCACATCGCTGATCTTATCCCGTGCACCTTTGGGCAGCGTGCCCACCTGAAACCCCCATTCGTTCCCTGCAATGCCCATTGTAGCTCCTCCTTGCCTTTTTCTATGGATATCATAGCATTTCCGCTGCCAAAAGTAAACCGCTGTAACAGGCCCGGGCGGGCGCAGAAAAAAGGCTGCCGCGCTGCACAAAATCATTGAGGTGCCGCTGCATTTTCCGTCGGCCACGATCTTCTGAGCGCCGCATAGGAGACCAGAAAGTTTGCAAGCCACCCTGCCGGGACGGCAAGCCAGACAAAGGCAATGCCAAAGCGCGGTGCACAGAGCAGGGCAACGGACAGGCGAATGGCAAGATTTACCATATTGGCAATGAGGAACGGGCGCATGATGCCAAGCCCGCGCAGCACGCCATCGGTCGCCATCTTGATGCCCATGAAGATGAAGAAGTAACCCAGCCACCGCATATAATCACCGGACACCTGATAGGCCAGCGCCGTTCCGTCCTTGCCCAGAAACAGCGAGGAGATCTGGGTGTGCAGGGTTTCAATGACCGCAAAGGCAATGACCGCAAAGCACAGGTCCAGCACCAGCGCAGCGTGGTAGCCTTTTTTGAGGCGGTCGATCTTCTTTGCACCAAAATTCTGGGAGATATAGGGCGAGACTGCATTGCCGATGGAGACAAAGATCAGCGAGAAAACATTTTCTACCCGCATCGTTGCTGCATATCCGGCAAGCGCCTGTGTGCCAAAGGGGTTTACCACCGCCTGTACGATCATCATGCCGATGGACACGGTGGACTGCTGCAAGACCGACGGCACTGCAATGCGGAGCATGGAAGCCAGCTCCTGCCGGTCGAACCTTTTAAAGGGGCTTTTATACTGCCGCATCCGGTACAGGAAGATCAAAAACGAAAACACCGCAGAAATGCCCTGTGCGATCAACGTGGCAAGGGCTGCGCCAAACACGCCCAAGCCAAGCCCCGCCACCATCCAGAGGTCCATAAAAATATTCAGGATGGAGGAAAAGATCAGCAGACCCAGCGGGATCCTGGACTCCCCAATGGAGGTGAACATGGTGGAAAGAATGTTGTACATAAACAAAAACGGGAAGCCTACAAAATAGACCCGCAGATACAGCACCGCGTCCTCCAGAATGTCGGCGGGGGTCTGTAAGCCGCTCATCATAGCACGGGAAAAGCTAAAGCCAAAAACGCCAAGGACAACGCTCAAAACCAGAAAGCTGACTAGGGACGTTGACACGATGGTTTTCATTTTGCCATAGTTTTTAGCGCCAAAATAGCGGCTTACCAGCACACCGGCACCCACACCGGCACCCAGCGCCACACAGATAAAAACATTGGTCAGCGCAGCACAGGCACCGACAGCCGCCAGTGCCGAGGAGCCGACAAACTGACCGACTATGATGGAATCTGCCATGTTATAGACCTGCTGAAAAAAGCTGCCAAGGATCATTGGCATTGCAAAAACCGTCAGCGCTTTCAGCGGCGCATCTGTGATCAGATATTCATCTTTCGACATGATCTATTTCCTTTCAAGCTGTGTTTCTCTCAATTTCTTTAAATTTGCTCTGGCCAAGTATACCACGGTTTTCCCTTGCTGAAAAGCTTCCGCCTACATTCTCGCAAACTGCTTTTATAAAGTTCCGTTTCCCTTTCCCCTCGTCTTGACAAGCCCTTTTCTTCCGATTACAATACCAAAAAGAGCCCGCAGACGGTTTTTTTGCTGCCTGCTGCCACAACCTTCCGGGAAAGGATTTTTTATGGAACCCAAAACAAAACAATCTCTGCTCGTTACCGTGGTAGGGGTAACGCTTTTTGTAGCACTGCTGCGGCTTTCTGATGTTCTGGTCTTTGCCGCAAAGCTGATAGATCTGATACTGCCCATTCTGGCGGGCGGCATTCTGGCGCTTTTTATCAACGTACCCATGACCGGGCTGGAAAAGCGGCTGAACCGCCTGTTCGGCAAGGCCAAAAAGCAACCCTCGGCGAAAGTGATCCATCTTCTCAGCTTTTTCATCACCCTGCTGGGCGTTGTGCTGGTGCTGGTGCTGGCGCTGACTTTGCTGATCCCGGAGCTGGTGCAGTCTTTCCACAGCCTGTATGTGCAGATCGAGGCCAATATCCCCCGCTGGACCGCCTATCTCAACGCACAGGATGCCGACATGAGCTGGCTGATGAGCTGGCTGGAGGGTATCAACTGGGAGCAGCTGCTGCACAAGGTCACTGCAAGCATCGATACAGTGCTGGTCAATGCGGTAGGGGCAGTCTCTGCCACGGTGAACATCGTAGTCACCGCCTCGTTTGCACTGATCATCTCCGTCTATATGTCCCTTGGGACGGAGAGCCTCAGCCACCACGCCCGCACGCTGGTGTGCGCCTACCTGAAGCCCTCCCATGCCGCCGGGGTGCTGAAATTCTGCCGCTTGTTCCGGCAGTCCTTCGCAAACTTTTTAACGGGACAATGCAGCGAGGCGGTGATCCTTGGCGTTTTGATGGCTCTTGCGTTTTCCGTTTTCAAGATCCCCTACGGCAGTCTGGTCGGGGTGCTTACCGCCATCTGCGCCATCATCCCCTATGTGGGTGCGCTGATCTCCTGCGTGGTCAGCGTGTTCCTTGTGCTGTTGGTAGACCCTGTGCTGGCGGTGCGCTGCCTGATCGTGTACCTTGCCGTGCAGTTTGTTGAAAACCAGTTCATCTATCCCCGTGTGGTGGGCAAATCCGTGGGGCTTTCGCCGCTGTACACCCTTGTTGCCGCCATGATCGGCGGGAAGCTTTTCGGCATCATCGGCATTATTTTCTTCATCCCCCTGACGGCGGTGGTCATCGAGCTTGTAAAAGAGGACGCCTGTCGGCGTCTGCGCGCAAAAGAGCCGTTGCAATAAAGCAGCGTGCCCGGAAATACCACTTTCCCCTGATACCCTTTCCCCAGTATCAGGGGTATTTTTATGCCGTGCGGCTGCAAAGCACGCGGTTGTTCGCCCTTTTCCATACAATATCCTTCAAAAAACAACTTGAAACGCTTTTGTTACAATGATACAATATGATTGTCATTTTATGGGAAAATCGGCGTATGCCCAGTGCGGACAGGCCGCGAGCGTGGGGGATCCTGTGGGGTGTGTAAAAATAGCTACGGCAGCACTGCACCCCATTGGTTCTGTGCAGCACTGCCCTCCGAAATGTGAGGAAGGTATTTGTATGATGAAGAAAATTTCCCGCCGCTCCTTTTTGCAGGCTTGCGGCGTTGCAGCTGCCACAGCAGCGCTGACCGCCTGCGGCAGCGGTAAGGCTGAAACAGATAAAAAAGACGATGCGCACGAAGCCGTCACCTTTATGGCACCCTATATGGAGGTAGAAGCCTTTATTGAGCAGGTGCATAGCGTTTACCCGGAAGTAAATGTTGAGAGCGTGCCGTACAGCGGCGATAACACCACCATCTGCTTGCAGAATATGTTTGCGGCGGGCGACCTGCCGGATATTTGCACCCTTACGGTCTATAATCCCATGACCGACCTTGTGTCCAACAAGCTGCTGGACCTTTCCGGCTATGATTTTACCGACAACTATGTAGAATCCCGCTTGCAGGATGTGTTCGATAACGGTGCCATCTATCTGCTGCCCTCGGTTTACACCTGCTACGGCATCACCTACAACAAGACCCTGCTGCGGGAACACGGCTGGAAACTGCCCAATTCTTTCGCTGAGCTGGAAGTGCTGGCTGCAAAAGCCAAGGAAGCCGGGGTCGATCTCTGCCTGCCGCAGATCCAGTACCCGGGCTACGGTTTCCAGTATCTGTGCAACATTGCAGATGCCGATTTCCTTGGCACACTGGACGGCAGACTGTGGCAGAAGGATTATCTGTCCGGCAAGGCAAACGTCAGCAACACCCCCGGCATGATGCAGGCAATGGCGTATGTCAAAAAGTGGAAGGACATCGGGATGCTGAATGACACCGGCGATGCTCTTGACGACAACGTGACCCGGCAGAGGATGGCCGAGGGCAACACCCTGTTTTTGATGGGCGGCACCAATGGCATCGTGGAAGCAGACGGCAACGCCAATAAATTCGAGTTGATGCCCTATCTCTCGCAGGACGGCACCCAGAATGTTTTTGTGCTGAAGGTGAACCGCTTCTACGGTCTGAACAAAAAGCTGGAGCAGAACCCCCAGAAGCTGGAGGATGCGCTCAAGGTGATGCGCGTGCTTTCCACCGTTGCGGGCACCAGTGCCCTGCTTGCCGAAAGCTCGCGGAAAAACAGCCTGCTGCCCTTCAAGGACGCAAAGGCAGATGACACCTACTACGCCGATATTGCCAACGCCCTGAACGCGGGCAACACCGCGCCCTTTATCTATTCCGGCTGGGAAAACACCATCGTGACCACCGGCCTTAAAATGCTGGACTTTATCAAGGGCAATGCTACCATGGAAGATGTGATCCGTCAGCTGGACGAGGATCAGGATAGCGTGGTGAACAACACCCCGGATACCATCACCACCGTCACCGAGGAGCTTTCGCAGGAGGACTGCGCCATGCTGGTGGGGCGCTGCTTTGCACAGGCTACCGGCAGCGACCTTGCGCTGGTCTCGCTGAGCACATGGATCCCCGGCAACCCCAGCGAGCAGAACCACTACGGCGTAGCCGCCAAGCTGTACGCCAAGGGCATTACGGATTACGACCTTTCGGTCATCCTGCCCACCGGCTGGAACCGCACTATCCAGACTGTTGCCCTGACCGGCCAGCAGATCAATGACCTGCTGGCTTCTGGTTACGATGCCTACGGCAACGGCAAGGGCTATCCCTATGTGCTGGTAAGCCCGGTGCAGCCGGAGGCGGGCAAGACCTATCAGGTTGCCATCTGCGGTGTGAGCGACCAGCTGGCTGCCGAAGCAACGGTGACAGACAGCGGCGTGGTGGGCATGGACGCCGCAAAGGCTTTCTTTGGCGGATACACCACCATCAGCCGGGCAGATACTGCATGGAATTAAACAGAACAGACAGGAGATACTGGATGTGAACAAGAAAAAATACCAAAAACTGCTTTGGGGCACCGGCTTTGTCATCATCGTGTTGATCCTGACCCTTTTTGTCATGAGCCAGACCTACATCCAGAACCTTGTCTACCACGAGCGGCTGAGCCAGATGGAAGAGGTCACCCACCAGATGTTCCACAGTCTGGAGGATGTGATCGACACCCACTGGGACGAGGTGGATGTGCAGTGTAATTATTTGTACAACACCCCGCTGGAGACTGATACCGATCTCTACCGCTATCTGAAAAAGCTGTCGGAGCTTTCCAATTACCATGAAAAACAGATCGACCTGATCGCCGTGGACTCTGCCGGACATTATTATACCGCGCATGGCCGCACGGGTCTGCTGCGAGGAATAACCTATCTGGAAAGCGCACCGGAGCGGGTCAGCTATGTTTCCAACGCGCTGACCGAGGACGACTCCCGGATGGTGTTCCTGAAACAGCTCCCCACCCCCATCACACTGCAAAGCGAGACCGGCGAGATCACCCTGCGCTATTTTGGCATCTCCCAGTGCATGACCCAGCTGAACGATTATTTCCACTGCGACGCCTACGAAAATAACAACAGCGTCTATGTGCTGGACAACAACGGTTTCAAGCTGTTCAACGCCAATGACACTGAGCTGCTGAAGGGGCATAACGTATACACCGTGCTCTCCCAGATGTCCTATCTGCACGGTTCTTCCTTTGCGGTAGCAAAGGAGCGGCTTGCCCGCACAGGCTCCTGTTATTCCAACGCCGTGCTGGACGGGACCGAGTATTACTACGCCCTGAAGCAGATGGAAAACGCCCAGTGGACGCTGGCGTTCCTTGTTCCGGCAGAATATGTGGCCGTGAATACGCAGAAACTGGTCAATATCGTCATGGTCGTTATTGTAGGCTTTGCAACGGTGTTTTCGATCATGGCAGTCATTGCTGGCTGGTTCCTCCTGCGGGAAAAGCAGCAGCAGGAGCTGCAGGCTGAAAAAAAGACGAACCTCCGTCTGGAGCAGTATAACATCCAGCTGACGCAGGCCAACGATGAGATGCGGCGGGCGCAGGATGCTGCCGCCGAGGCGCTGCAATCTGCCGAGCGTGCCAGCAAAGCCAAGACGGACTTCCTTTCCAACATGAGCCACGATATCCGCACCCCCATGAACGCCATTATCGGCATTACCACCCTGATGAAAAACGAGCTGCACGAGCCGGAAAAGCTTGCCGAGCATCTGGGCAAGCTGGAAAGCTCCGGGCAGCTGCTGCTGGGCATCATCAACAATATTCTGGATATGAGCCGCATCGAGAGCGGCAAGACCACCCTGAATGTGGAAAAGATGAACCTGCCCCAGCAGATCAGCCAGCTGGACAGCATCATCCGCCAGCAGGCAGGTCAGCGCAGTCAGACCTTTACGGTAAGCACCAATCTGCAGCACGAAAACGTGCTGGCCGACCCCAACCGTTTGAATCAGGTGCTGATGAACATCCTCTCCAACGCGGTCAAGTATACGCCCACCGGCGGACACATCCGTTTGGAGGTGGAAGAGCTGCCCCGGAACGAGCACTACGCCCGGTACCGCTTTGTGGTGCAGGATGACGGCATCGGCATGAGCGCGGACTACCAAAAGACCCTTTTCGACCCCTTTACCCGTGAGGAGCGCTCCGGCACCAACAAGGTGCAGGGCACGGGTCTGGGTATGGCTATTACCAAAAGCGTCATAGACCTGATGGGCGGCTCCATCAGCGTGGAGAGCGCCACCGGTAAGGGCACCCGCTTTGAGGTGGTGCTGGAATTTCCCATTGACACTGAAGCGGACACGGTGCAAAAGGCGCAGGCGCTCCCGGAGGAAGAAGAGACCACTTCTCCCCTGTCCGGCATGAAGTTTCTCTGTGCCGAGGATAACGCCATCAACGCCGAGATTCTGCAAATGCTGCTGGAAACAAAAGGAGCAAGCTGTACCATCTGCCCCAACGGTCAGGAGATCGTGGATGCCTTTGCCAGCGTAAAGCCCGGCGACTATGACATGATCCTGATGGATATACAGATGCCGGTGATGGATGGCTTGGAAGCCACCCGCCGCATCCGCAGCGGCGAAAACCCGCTGGGACGCACCATCCCCATCCTTGCCATGACCGCCAACGCCTTCCTTGAGGATATGCAAAAGAGCAAGGAGGCCGGCATGGACGAGCATCTGTCCAAGCCTGTGGACATCAGCGCACTGGAACAGGTGGTAAAGCGCTTCCGCGTTACCCCCCCCCCGAAAATAAATAGCGGTATACAGCGCTTTTGCCGCAAAACACCGCATAACCTTGCATAAAAAATCTGCTGCCCCTTTGCCCGGACGCTTTGGCATCCGGTATGGGGCAGCAGTTTTTTTGCGTTATAGAAGGAGCATTCCCCTCAGATGGGCATGGTCTGGTAGAACCAGTCCGAAATGGCCTTGCGGGTGTCGGCGAAGAACTTTTTCACCGGGCAGGCGGCATCCCGTGCTTCCTGTTCCAGATCCGTGCCTGCGGGGAAGTTGCGGATGACGGTATACGCCACCGACTGCGGCGGCAGCGACATCATCACAGCCGGGTCGTGCACCACGCAGATCTGTTCGCCTACCGCAAGGGTAGCGGGGTCGGAGGTGGTTTTTTCGTCATGGTCCTGCCAGACGGTGCTGTCGGTGATGATCATCTCATAGCTTTCCTGCTCTTCCGCAGAAACCACAATGGACTCCACCTTGCCCTCCACGGTGCGGCTGACGCCCTCTACTACACCATAATAGTAGAGCTTCTTGGAAAACAGCGCCGAAGCAGAGGGCAGCGCGCTGACGCTGAGCAGCAGCACCGCAAGCAGGCAAAAGAGCGAGCGATAGGTCTTTTTCATAGAAAACCTCCATTTTTGATGTTGCAACGGAGCGCCCGGCGCTCCCGGTTGCCTTATTTTACCACAACTACTGTCGGATTTCTATATCCGGGCTTAACCAGCCACGGAAAATCAGCTTTTACGCAAAAAGGACTGCCATGCAAAACAGCGCACAGCAGTCCTTTTTATGCTTTTATCCGTTTACTTGCTGATGGAAAGGGTGCCGAATGCAGTCTCTTCAAAGTGGCTGCTGTACAGCTCCTGCATCAGTTTGATGAGCGAGAGGGTATCCTCTGCGCCGGCGGTCTCGTAGCAGGAGTGCATCGCCAGCTGCGGCAGGCCGATATCCACACAGTTCATGGACACCTGTGCCATGGCCAGATTGCCCAGCGTGCTGCCGCCCACCTTATCAGAGCGGTTTGCAAAGTATTGCAGCGGCACACCGGCGCGGGCAGCCAGCTCCCGGGCGGCGGCAACGCTCATGCCGTCGCTGGTGTACTTCTGACCTGCGTGGGTCTTGATGACCACGCCCTTGTTCATGTAGGTGCAGTTGTTCACATCGGTGTGCTCCGGGTGGTTGGGGTGCACGGCGTGGGCGTTGTCGGCGCTGACCATAAAGCTGGAAGCCACCGCACGGTGGAAGTCCTCGTCGTTGCCGCCAAGGCTCTGGACAATGCGGTGCAGCACATCGTACAGGAAGGTGGAAGCTGCGCCCTGCTTGGTGCCGGAGCCGACCTCCTCGTTATCAAAGAAGGCCGCCACGCCGATGGAGCGGGCGTTCTTTGCGGTCAGCAGACCTTTCAGGATGCCGTAGACGCACTGCTGGTCGTCCAGACGGCCGCAGGAGATGAACTCCTCGTTGCAGCCCCAGACGGTGGCCTTTTCCCGCACATAGAGGAACAAATCGCTGCCAAGGATCTGCTCCTCGGACACCTGCAGCTCCTCTGCGATCAGCTTTTTCAGCGCGCCCTCCTCGCAGGCACCGCCCAGCACGGGCAGCATATCCACCTGCTTGTTGAAGGAAGCCTTATCGTTGACCTCGCGGTTCATGTGGATGGCTACGCTGGGGATTATCAGCAGGTCGCGGTCCAGTGCCACCAGACGGGATACGATAGCGCCGTTCTCCTGCACCAGCACACGACCCGCCACAGACAGCGGACGATCCATCCATGTGGCGCAGATCATACCGCCGTAGCCCTCGGTGTTCAGCTTGGTGTAGTTCTGCCCCATGTGGATCTCGGCGTTCTCCTTGATGCGGAAGCAGGGAGAATCCGTATGGGCGGCGGCAACGTTGAAGCTGTAATTTTCCAGCTGGTCGCCCATGCGGAAGGCGATGATGCTGGAACCGTTGCGGCAGACAAAATAGTCCTTGCCGGGTTCCAGCGCCCACTTGCGGCTTTCCAGCAGCTCGGCAAAGCCTGCTTTCAACAGGATATCCCGCACAGCGGCGGTAGTGTGGTATGCGGTGGGGTTGCCGTCGATGAAGGACAGCATTTCACGGACTTCGGATGCGATCATAAAAATAAACCTCCTTGGGTGTATCTGAAAAGAGCCGGTCAGTGCTGACCGGCCCTTTTTAAGCATATTCAGGTTACTTTTTGGCAGCAGTCTGCTCGCGCTTTGCTAGGGCGGGCAGAATGAAACCCAGCACGGTCAGCACCACGGGGGTGATAACGTTCAGTGCAAAGGTGAAGGGGTCCTTATCATACATACCCAGCACGCAGCACACGGCGGTAACGGCAAAGCACCAGCCGCCGAAGAACTTGGCCACGGCCTGATTCTTGACAAAGCGGTACTCGGCAGGGATGGTGTCGTAGGCGTTGCGCAGGGCGATGTAGGCGGCAAACACCCACAGATAACGCATGGGCATGCACACAGAGTTCAGCTTGGTCAGCTGGCGCAGAACAGCAGCCGCACCGGGCACGAAGGACTGTGCCAGAATGATGGAGCCGGACAGCACAGCCACCATCTTGATGCCGTTGCTGTGCACGCCGTGGGCGTTGACCTTGTGCAGAGCCCGCGGGATGAACTGCTTGGTGTGCTCGTTATCCAGCAGCATACGCAGCGGTGCGTCGATGCTCAAAATCAGCACGGCGAGCTGGCTGATGACGTTGCACAGCGCGTAGATGATCATGAACAGATCGCCCACATGGTAGTACTGACCCAGCTTCTGGAAAGCCCAGTAGGAACTGTTGGCGACATAGGCGTTGAAGCTCTCTGCGCTGGCGTTGATGACGGCGGGGTCGAACATACGGCTCATGGCCAGCGTGCCCAGAATGGCGCAGGTGACCACCATGACGGCCAGCGCGATCATGCCGCGGGGGAAGCCCTTGCTGGGGTTCTCGACCTTATTGACGTAGGGAGAGATCTTCTCGCAGCCGCCCACAGCGAACACCAGAATGGACAGAGACGTGAAGTAGGTGACGTTGAAGTTGGGGATGAGGCTGCTGAAGCTCAGGTTGGCGTGGACGTACTCTGCCGTGGGGTTGATGGCCGGGGCAGCAAACATCATCACAATGTACAGCAGGGACATGACGAAGGTGCAGGTGCCTGCGGCAGTCAGCAGCTTTTTCAGGGGGTTCAGACCCAAGCTTGCAATGTAGCAGCCCAGCAGCAGGATGCAGAAGGTAGCCAGCTGGATGTAGCGGGTGGGGAAGGAATCGTAGGTCTCCGCGTTGCGGAAAACCGCCCAGCTCAGCGCCTTCAAAAAGCCGCTGCCCTTGCTGGCAATGTAGGTGATGTGGCAGGCCCAGTAGGTCCAGCCGGCGTAGTAGGCCAGCTTGGCGTTGGTGGTCTGGTGCAGCCAGGAGCTGACACCGCCGCCCTCGTTCTTAAAGGCAGAGCCCAGTTCACCCACCATCAGCGCATAGGGGATGAAGTACAGGACAAACATGAAGATCCAGCTGAAGATGACCTGCGGACCGTTAAAGTACACAAAGCCGTTGGTAATGTTGCCGAAGCCCCAGACCGTAGAAAAGGCCATGAAGGCAAGGGTAAGCCACGAGATCTTTGTGGCTTTTTCTTTGTTAGACATGCGGACAATTCCTCTCTTTCTTTTCTACACAGGGCGGAAGTTCCTGTAAGAAGGCCGATGTTCCGCATACATTTTGCAATTTTTACCAAAAATACAGCAGTACTCGACCAATCGCTTTGATAGTATAGCATAATTGCAGATTGTAGACAATCTGCAATTTCCATAAAATGATTGGTCAAAATTTAGACGTTCAGCCAAATTCCCCTTATTTTGCCATGCCGTCTGTTGCCTGTCCAGCGCTGTTCGCGCTGCGCATCCGCTCCATAGGCTCCATGTAGTGAGCGTAGACAGCGCGGCAGGCAGCCTCGGTGTCGCCGCTTGCCAGCGCCTCGTACAGCTTGGTGTGGATGCCGTTCTGCCGCTGCGCCAGCGTCTCGTGGTTAGAGCCGCTGTTCGCCCCAACAAGCAGGTTGCCGTAATTCAGGTCGTCCCAGAATTTCAGCAGTCTGGGCAGCCCTGCCCGCTGCACGATGACCGCATGGAAGCGGTTGTCGTTCTCCACGATCTGCGAAAGATCCCCCGGCCGGACGCTGCGCATCTCCTCTAAGATGCCGCGCATGGTGTGCAGATCCTCCTCCGGGAATTTGCAGTCAAAATAGCGCAGCGCCGTCATTTCCAGATTTGCCCGCAGCAGATAGATCTCGTAGGCGTCCTCCGGCTTTACCCGGCGCACCGAGCAGCCCACATTGCGCGAATACTCGACCATACCCTCCTGTTCCAGCTGCCGCAGCGCCTCCCGGATGGGTGCCCGACTGGAGCCGAACTCTTCGGCCAGCCGCTGCTCAGCCAGCTTTGCACCCGGCTGCAGCTCCCCGGTAAGGATCTTGCTTCTGATGGCAGAGGTGATACTTTCCCGTAAAGTCTGAAAGGCAAATTCGCCCATGACTTTTATCCCCCTTTTTCCTTCTATACGTTCTTTTTTGCCGCACGCAGTCCGCAGCTGCTGCCAGTGCAGCCGCAGGCCTGTAATGCGTGCGCCTTATAAGGATACCACGAAACGGTGGAAAAATAAAGTTTTTCGAGGAAAACAGACGTGTGCGCGCAAGGATGCTCTTTTCCGTCATTGCCTACGGCGTTGGCATCTCTAGGAAGAAAGCCCTCTCAGTCCGCTCCCGTTGGTCGCGTCCAGCTCCCCCGAAGGGGGAGCTTTTCGGCATCTACCGGTAAGCAGAGCAAAAACCTCCCCCCATCGGGGGAGGTGGCATCGCGCAGCGATGACAGAGAGGGTTCAGTTCTCCCCTCTCCGTCAGCAGAAACCTACGCACACAAAAAATGCCCCCGGAGGGCTTGTTGCAGCTCTCCGGGGGCATCCTATATACGTTATGCCTTGGCGCACACGGTCGGCATTTACTCGATCTCGATCAGATTCGGGTTCTCAGGCAGAGCCTTTGTCTGCTGAGGAGCGGGCAGCTCGATGTGCAGGACACCATCCTCGAACTTTGCGTGGATGTCCTCCTTCTTCACTTCGCCCACATAGAAGCTGCGGGCGCAGCTGCCGGAGAAGGTCTCGCGCCGCACGTAGCGGCCCTTGTTGTCCTTTTCGTCATTGCTGTGGCTGCGCACTGCCTGAATGGTCAGGTAGCCGTCGTTCAGATCCATCTGAACGTCTTCCTTCTTGCAGCCCGGCAGATCAACGTCCACTTCGTAGCCGTTGTCCGTCTGCTTGACATCGGTCTTCATCATGTTTGCACCGCGCTTACCAAAGGTGTCGCGGGCTTCGCGGTTCATCGCACGCTCCAGCGCACCCTCGTTCCAGAACGGATCAAAGAGATCATCGAACAGGTTCTCATGAAAAACAGTCGGCATAAACATAAAACATACCTCCAATCCCGGCGTTCGGGTCGGGGCAAAAACTTTGAAGCGTCCATTCGGAAAGGCTTTCCGGGGAGCCTTGCGGCTCTCCTTTTGCCCTTCCTCCTGAGCACGCCTCTGTTATAGCACGATTTTTTAGCACTGTCAAGCGCAGAGTGCTAAAATTCACAAAAGAATAATACTTTTGTCACAGCTTCTGCGATTTCTTCAAAAATGCCGCGTATCAACGCGTTTGTTATATTGCAAGCGGAACAAGCATCCCTTGGATATACCCCGCAAAATACGCAATGCCTGTGCTTACAGCAATGCAGACGCCCCACAAGACCCATGCGGCAAGCTTTTTGCCGGTCAGCCTGTAAATGGCGTTCCAATACTCCATATTGCACCATACAAGCGCCGCCGAGAACAAGACCGAAAACCACTGCGCACGGAAGGACAGTTCCATGCTGATAAGCAGATAATTCGTCAGCGTATAAAACAGGCTTCTGCCCACGATCTCCGGCACGCTTGAATGCTTTTGCTGCATATCAGTCACCCGTCTTTCCGTTCAAACCCCAGATAACGCGTGCCCTGAAAGCTCAGCTTTCCGGTATCGCCCTCGACAAGCATTCCGTAATCCGAACCACCTACTTCAAGTTCCATGCGGTCGCCGCTTTCCACCTGAAAGGTCACATAATAGGTGGTGAACGTATGCGCCATCGCATTGTCCGTATGATGGCGGGAAACGTTCATCCGCTTGGCCACCACAGTGGCCGGGACGGTAAGGCGCGGGGACGCATTATTTTTGCTCCATCTGCACAGGTTGCTCACCACGGTAAACAGAATCATGCCCAGCACCACCAGAAACACCAGCGGAAACAGGATGCTGAACAGCGCGTCAACCCCACTATAAAACATATTAGTCCTCCAAAATTTCTTCCAGCAGCTGCTTTACGTCCTCCAGAAAAGCGTCCTCGCCGAGGGTGTTCATTTTAAAGAACACCGCCTGACTGCCGCCCGCCGCAATGGCCGACAGCCGGATAGGCGTGTCCCCGTTCTGGAACAAGGTCAGCGTCAGGCTGAGACGGTTGCCGCCCACCATGCTGTACCGCTCAAACACCCGCACGCTGCACCGGGCGCTGCCCTCCTTGAAATCGCTGCCGGCTTCCAGCTCTGCCGACCAGCTGCTGTCCGGTATGGCGTGTTCCAGCTTGCGGAGCAGGGTATCGAAGTTCTGGTTGCGGATGGTCTTTTCAAAAATAGCCATAGCTGCCTCCTTTTGCAAAATGCAGTCCCTTCATCCTGAATACGAATAAAAGCAGGCAACTATTGCAGCGCCCGCCCTTATTTTGCTGCGGTCAAGCTTTCTTTTTTCGCAGCTTGGGTGCGGTGGCGTTGTAGCTCATGTCCAGCACCAGACGGAGCTTATCCTCCGGGGCGCTGCCGTCCAATGCGGCGGTGATCCAGTTTTCCTTGTTCATGTGGTAGGCAGGGTAAAAGCCCGGTTCTGCCCGCAGGGAGCCGATGAGGATGGGGTCACATTTCAGGTTCACGATATCCACCGGCTGCTGCCCGGGCAGCCCCAGCTTGCTTTTGGGCACGGTGGTGACCAGCGCAAACCACTTGCGGTTTGCTGCATGGCGGAACACCGCCGACTCCGGGGTGTCCATCCACGGATAGTCCGGCTCTACGCTGTAAGTATCAAAAATGAGCTGTTCCAAGCCCTTGCGGTTCATTGGCTCGCCCCCTTTACGGCTGCTGTGCCAGCAGCTGCGCCAGCACATCCTCCGGGCGGGGGGTGTGGTTTTGGTATTTTGCCCGCAGCGGAGCGGCGGCGTTATCCATAATGTAGGGCACGCCCACCACGTCCAGCATGGTCTCGTCGTTGTAGTTATCGCCAAAGGCCATCACCTGTACAGGGTCGATGCCAAGGGTGCGGCACACGCACTGCACCCCGATGCCCTTGTTGGCAAAGGTGGTGTCGATCCAGTACGGGCCCGCCACGGCGCAGTTGGCCTGCTTCCAGCGGGGCACAAAGCGCTCTACATAGTTTTCCACGCCCTCGTGCAGGTACACCGACACCTTGGTGATGTCCTCCGGCACCTCGGCGGGGCTGTGGATGATCTGGTAGTGGTTGCCCACGAACTGCACCCGCTGCAGCATCCCAAGGCCGCGCTCCATCAGGTAGGCGGTGTTCTGGCCGGAGAGCATCACCTCGCCCTGCCCCTCGCTGCGTGTCCACATATCGTTGGCGATCTCCTCTGCCAGCGCCCGCGGCATGGGATTTTTGGCGATGCACTGTTCTTCCTTAAAAATCGTGCCGCCGTTTTCACAAATAAACACGCAGCAGTCTGCCACCGGTGCAAAGAGTTTGCGCAGGCTGGTATACTGCCGCCCGGAGGCCGGGCAGAACCAGATGCCCCGCTGATGCAGCGCCCGGATCTGATCAAATATCTCGCCCTCCAGCTCCTTTTTGCCGTATTGCAGCAGCGTACCGTCAATATCGCTGCAAACCAGTCTGATGTCCATGGCTGTTATTCCCTTTCTGTTTTTTCTTATTTTACCACGGTTTTCCGCTGCGGAAAAGCCCCGAGCACGGCTTTTGCACCCTTTCTCTGCGTCGCTCAGCGCTTGGGCTGATAGTGCATACTGGATACATTATAAATCGTGACAAAGGCCTTGGGGTCCTCGCGGTTGATGAAGTTCATCAGCTTCTGATACTCGCTTTTGTCCACGATGGTAATGATCTCGTTGTGCTTTTCAAAGTTGTATGCACCGATAGCCTCGTACATGGTGGCACCGCTGTGCAGATCGTTGATGATGAACTGCCGCAGCGTCTCCTCCTTCTCGGTAATAATACACACCCGGCGCTTGATGCTGTTGTCGAAGATGAAATGATCCAGCACGATGCCGTTGAAGTAAGTACCAAGAATGCTCAACACCACCGTCTTTTTATCGTAGACAAGGGCGGCAGAGAGCGCCACGCACATGCCCGAAAGAGACATGGCCTTGCCCAACTCCATGTGCAGGTACTTGTTCATGATCTTTGCCACGATATCCAGCCCGCCGGAGGATGCGTTGCGGTTGAACAGGATGCTCAGACCCACGCTGACCACCAGAATATAGCACAGCACATCCAGTTCCTGACTATCGGTCATGGAGCCAAAATCCGGGAACAAACGCTCGAAAAGCCCCAGAAATACCGGCAGCATCACGCTGGTATACACGGTTTTTGCGCCGAACTCCCTGCCGCAGGTGAAAAACCCGATGATGAGCAGCACGGTATTCAGCACCATAGTAATAGCCGAAAGCGGCAGCGGCACAAAATTAGAAAGCACGATGCCAAGGCCGGAAATACTGCTGACGGATGTATGGCTGGGCGCCAGAAAAAAATAGACCGCCGCCGCAATAATAGCAACGGCCCCGGTCAGGATGGCCGTCTCCTTGGCAATTGCAGGGTAGTTCAGCTTCTTGTTTGTCATTGTTGCTCCTCCAAGCTTTTGTTTTCCGCCTTTCAGTATACCATGCTTTGCGCTTGCAGGAAAGCACCGGGCGCAAAATAACAAAGCCGCCGCACAAAACACTGTGCAGCGGCCTTGCCACCTTATTAAAGCTCTTCGTCCGGGTCGCCACGCTCCGGCATGGTGCGCATCTCCCGCACCAGCATGGCGCGCAGATGATACTTGCGCTGCTCCCGCTCGGTCTCCGAGTCGGTGCGCAGCTCCACCGTGCCATCGGGGCGGCTTTCGCCCGCGTACAGCGGAATGCTTACCACAGCCTTTGTGCCCTTTGCGGGGGCAGGCTCCAGCTGTAAGCTCCAGTCCATCCGGCGGCAGCACTCCCGGCAGAGCAGCAGCCCCAGCTGTGCCCCGCCCAGAAAACTGCGGCGGTTTTCCAGCGCTGCCTGTACATCCTCGCCGGGCAGCCCGCAGCCATCGTCTGTGACCGTCAGCTGCCAGCCGCTTTCGGTGCGGCGCAGCGCAATGCAGACGCAGCCACCCTCCCGGCTGGCGCGCAGGGCATTGGAGAGCAGATGCAGGCACAGCAGCTCCGCATCTCTGCGGTCTGCCATTACGCAGCAGGCGGTACACCCACCGTAGTCCAGACGGATGTCCACCCCAAGCTGCGCCCGGATCATATCAGACTGCGCCGACACCTGCTGCAAAAGCTCACACAGATCAATGGGGTACAGCTGCGGTTTTGTCTCCTCGTGCAGAAATTCCAGCAGGGTGATTGCCTCGCTGAGGGTGCGGTCCAGCTGCATGGCAGCGGTGTTGATATCCGCCACCGCCTGCCAAGTAGACTCGTCTGCACCGGTGCGGTCAAAATGCTGCTCCAGATATTCACAGTTGCGCCCGATCAGCGCCAGCGAACGGAAGCAGACCTCCTCGACCCGCTTCTGCTGCTCTGCGGTGATAGACCGCATTTCTGTCCTTTGCTGCTCCATTGCTCTGCCTCCCCGGGCGATGCCATTTTTTCAACGGAACACCGCAGTGTTCCAACTGCCGCAACCGTGTGCAAGCCTTACGGGCGGGTGGGCGGTGCAGCCTTGGACTTTTGCCGCAGCACAACATCCCTGACCGCGTAGATCAGCTTGCCGGTGGTGGGCTTGCCGCTGCCCAGCCTTGTGTCGGCCTTAAACGCCAGCCACGCAGGGGTCGGTATTTCCTCCAGCTGATCCACCATCCGGCGGATGCCGCTTTCCACGGCAGCGACCGATGTATCAAACTGCTCGCTCACCGCCTGCAAGATCTCTTTGCGGATCGCCAGCTTCTGGCTGGTGCTGCATGCGATGCCGACCGCGCAGGATAGATATCCGGCGTTGACATCCCCCTGCGGGATGCCCCACGCCGCATACAGCTGGCTGCATCGCTGCTCCAGCTGCCGGTTCTGCCGCCCGGGCATCCGGTAAAGCTGCCACAGCAGCCTTTTCAGCTCGGTGCCCTCTACGCAGTAGCACCCCTCGCGGAGCTTTTGCAACGCCGTGCCGCTGCTGCGGCCATGGCTCTGTATGAGCAGCGTCGGCCGCTCCTTCAACTGGTACAGCTGCCGGACAAATTGCTCTGCAGACAAGTCCGTCAGCTCGCTGCAAAGCACCACGGCATCGTAACGGACACCCTGCCGCAGCTGTGCCAGCAGCTTTTCGCCGCTGCAAAAGCAGGTGCATACAATGGCGGTTCCCTGCTCCTGCAAATAACGCTTCTGGACACGCAGCTCCCTCAGGTCATAGCTTGCAAGGGCGACTTGCAGTTGGGCTGTTCGCTCACTGTTCACGCCATGCGCCGCCTTTCTCGCCTACCAGCCCGGCAGCTGTCAGGTCTGTGACCGCATCCCGCCAGAGCTCCGGCTGAACTCCATTTTCACACAAGTAGCGCAGGAGCCGGTAACAGAACTCCGGCGCTGCCGCAACATGCTGACTGACGATCTGCTGTCGGCTGCCGATCCGGCACAGGGACAGCCGACAGCCTTGTGTGCCCTCTACCTCCATGGCATACACCAGCGTATACTCCTGCTGCAAACCATCAATGGCAGAATACTGCCGGATCATGGGTGAAAATGTATGTTCCATTTCAGTTCCTCCTTACTACAAGGGCCAATTTTTTTCTGCCTTGTTTATATAAAGTATATTTTATAAGGTAGGAGAAACCGTTACAATCCTAAAGAAGTGTCTGAACAGAGCATTTTCGGGCATTTTGCCTCCGGCATGCTCTACGCGCCGCTGTCAGCTTTAGAATAGCACGTTCCGTCTGCAAATTCAACCGGTATCTTTTTCCGCTTTTCTTTTTTGCCCCGTCCTTCCCGGCTAGATCGCTGCTCGGGCGCAAAAGTGCCGCAGCTTCAGCATTCCCAGGAATAATTTCACGTTTTTTTCACATTTTTTTGCTAAACTTAATAAGATATTGTCTGCAAACATTTCCGAATTTCAAACCACAGGCAGCAGCGCCCGGCGGCGCAGTACCGGAAAGGCACATTTATGCTCAAGCTCAAACAGATCAACAAAGAATATAAGACCGGCGAGCTGGTGCAGCACGCACTGAACAACGTCAGTCTGAACCTGCGGGACAACGAATTCGTGGCCATTCTGGGCCCCAGCGGCTCCGGCAAGACCACCCTGCTGAACATCATCGGCGGTCTGGATCGCTACGACAGCGGCGATCTGATCATCAACGGCATCTCCACCAAAAAATACACCGACCGCGACTGGGACTCCTACCGGAACCACACCATCGGTTTTGTGTTCCAGAGCTATAACCTGATCCCCCACCAGACCGTGCTGGGCAACGTGGAACTGGCACTGACCATCTCGGGCGTATCCAAGGCCGAGCGCCGCCGCCGTGCCGCCGCTGCGCTGGAACAGGTGGGGCTGGGCAACCAGCTGCACAAGCACCCCGGCGAGATGTCCGGCGGGCAGATGCAGCGCGTAGCCATTGCCCGTGCGCTGGTGAACAATCCCGACATCCTGCTGGCAGACGAGCCCACCGGCGCGCTGGACAGCGAGACCAGCATTCAGGTGATGGAACTGCTCAAAGAAGTGGCGCGGGACCGGCTGGTGGTCATGGTCACCCACAACCCGGAGCTGGCCGAGCGCTACGCCACCCGCATCGTGAATCTGAAGGACGGCGTGATCCGCTCCGACACCATGCCCTACGAGCCCGAGGATGAGGCTGCCGCCGCAGCCCCCGTGCACCGGAACATGGGGCATTCCTCCATGTCCCTGCTCACCTCCCTCTCCCTCAGCTTCAACAATCTGCTCACCAAAAAGGCGCGCACCCTGCTCACCGCCTTTGCCGGGTCTATCGGCATCATCGGCATTGCGCTGATCCTTTCCCTTTCCAACGGTGTGAGCCGCTATATCAGCAACATGGAAAAATCCACGCTGGCGGCCTACCCGCTGCAGATCAGCAGCACCGGCGTGGATCTGACCAGCATGATGGACCCAGACACCTACACCAGTGTTGCGTCCAGCGCTGCCCCTGCGCCGGATGGCATGGTCACAGTAAGCCAGCTGCTAGCTCAGCTGAACATCGGTGCCACCAGCAATGATCTGCGCTCGCTGAAGGAATATCTGGACAGTGACGCCTGCACTATCCGGGACAACGCCACGGTGGAATACGCCTATTCCGCTTCTCCGCTGATCTACCGCCAGAACCCGGACGGCACCGTGCAGAAGCTGAACCCGGACACCACCTTCTCCGATATTGCCAATGAGAACACCTCTGTGACCAGCATCATGACCTCCATGTCCAGCCCCTATGTGTTCTGCGAAATGGCCGAGACCCCCGCCCTGTACGAGGATCAGTATGATATCAAGGCCGGTCGCTGGCCGGAAAAGTACAACGAGCTGGTGCTGACCCTGAACGCGGACGGCAGTATCTCAGACTACACGCTGTACGCCATGGGTCTGCGGGATCAGGCCGAGCTGGACAAAATTTTACAGCAGTATGCGCAAAACCAGAAGATCGATTTGCCCACGGACTACGGCACCTATACCTATGACGATTTTCTTGGCATGACCTTCAAACTTGTCAACAAGGCCGACTGCTATGTCTACGACACCGAGCACAAGGTCTGGCTGAGCAAGCTGAACGATGAAGCCTATATGCAGCAGCTGGTGGCCGACAGCGAGGAGCTGACCATCGTAGGCATCGTGCAGCCCAAGGCAGACGCCACCTCTGCCATCCTGCACAGCGGTCTGGACTACCTGCACGAGCTGACCTATCATGTCATCGACCAGGCCGCCAACAGCGAGATCGTGCGCCAGCAGCTGGCAGACCCGGACATCAACGTGCTGACCGGCGAGCCCTTCGATGCTGCCGGCAACAGCATGCTGGATATCGCCTCCCTGTTCTCGGTGGACACGGATGCCCTCAAGGACGCTTTCCAGTTCGACACCAGCGCCCTGCACTTTGATCTGGATGGCGCATTTGACCTGACCGATGGCTCCTTTGACCTTGCCACCCTCATCGATCCTTCCAGCTTCAAGCTGGATCTCAGCGGGCTGCCGCTGCCGGACATGGAGATGGACATGAGCGAGCTGTTCGACGGCGTAGAGCTGAACATCTCTCAGGACGGCTTACAGGCACTGATGAAAAAGATCCTGAACGGCTACAAGCGCTATATCATCAGCAACGGCCTGTTGAATCTGGACAAGATCGGTTTTTCCTCCTATATGAAAACCGAGGCCTTCCAGACGCTGCTGAACGAATCCATGGGCGACCTGCTGGACACCTCCGGGCTGGAGGAGCAGTTTGCTGATACGCTCCAGCAGAATTTACAGACCGTGATGGAGAGCTACTCCGTCCAGCTGAGCGAAGCGCTGCAAGTCCAGCTCACCGCTGCTCTGCAGGAGCAGATGGGCCCCGCCATCCAGAAGCTGGCCGGACAGTTGGAGCAGAAGATCGCGCAGGCGATCCAGAGCAACATTGCGCAGCTGAGTACACAGGTGGAAAGCGCGCTCAAGATCGACCCCGCCGCGTTCCAGCAGGCCATCCAGATCAACATGACCGGCTCCGACCTGACTGAGATGATCAAAAACACCCTGCTCTCCTCCGCTTCCAGCTACGAAAAGATTCTGAGCGACATCGGCTATGTGGACTACGCAAAGCCTGATGGCATCTATATCTATCCCAACAGCTTTGACACCAAAGCACAGGTGGTAAGCGAGCTGGACGCCTACAACGCCGCCATGCGGCAGCAGGGCGAGGACGACAAGGTGATTCACTACACCGACATGGTGGGCACCCTGATGAACTCGGTCACCGAGATCGTGGGCATGGTCAGCAATGTGCTGGTGGCCTTTGTGGCCATCTCGCTGGTGGTGTCCTCCATCATGATCGGTGTCATCACCTATATCAGCGTGCTGGAGCGCCGCAAGGAGATCGGCATTCTGCGTGCCATCGGTGCCTCCAAGCACAACGTCTCACAGGTGTTCAATGCCGAGACCTTTATCATCGGCCTGTGCTCCGGCGTGATGGGCGTGGTGCTCTGCCTGCTGCTGCTCGTCCCCGGCAATATGCTCATCCACCACATCGCGGGCGATGTCAGCGTATCGGCCTCGCTGCCGCCGCAGGCTGCACTGATTTTGATCGTTCTGGCCACCCTGCTTACCATGCTGGGTGGTGTGATCCCCGCCCGCAGCGCCGCAAAAAGCAACCCCGTCAAGGCGCTGCGCTCTGAATAAGTATTGCTTTCAAATCCCTGCTGTGCTCTGTGTGCAGCAGGGATTTTGCATTTTGTCCCGGCTTGTGCTACAATAGAAAAAACTTCATTTCAAAGGAGCGTTCCCATGCCTGTCATTCACGAGATCACCGACCTTACCGCCCCGGAGCTGGACGTCTACGCCCGGCTCACGCAGGCGCAGCTGCGCAACCGGCTGGAGCCGGAAAAGGGTATTTTTATCGCCGAAAGCCCCAAGGTGATTGCCCGGGCGCTGGATGCCGGATACCAGCCCCTTTCCCTGCTGATGGAGCGCAAGCAGATCACCGGCCCGGCACAGGAGATCTTGACCCGCTGCGGCGATGTGCCGGTGTATACCGCTGACCGGGAGCTGCTGGCACAGCTCACCGGCTTTGCACTGACCCGTGGCGTGCTGTGTGCCTTCCGCCGCCCTGCGCCCCGCACGGTGGAGCAGGTGTGCGCCCACGCCCGCCGGGTGGCTGTGCTGGAGGGCATCGTAGATTCCACCAACGTGGGCGCTATCTTCCGCAGCGCTGCCGCGCTGAACATGGATGCCGTACTCATTACCCCCTCCTGCTGCGACCCGCTGTGCCGCCGCGCGGTGCGGGTAAGCATGGGCACCGTGTTTCAGGTGCCGTGGGCGCAGATCGGCTCCTGCCCTGCCGACTGGCCGGAAAACGGCAGCGCCCAGCTCCATGCACTGGGCTTCAAGACTGCTGCCATGGCGCTGAGCGACCGCTCGGTCAGCATTGACGATGCCGCCCTTGCCGCCGAGCCAAAGCTTGCCATCGTGCTGGGCACCGAGGGCGATGGGCTGGCCAATAATACCATCGCCGCCTGCGACTACACCGTAAAGATCCCCATGTCCCATGGGGTGGATTCCCTCAACGTAGCCGCAGCCAGTGCCGTAGCTTTCTGGCAGCTCGGCCGCTTGTAAGTTTCCCGCTTGTGCTCTCCGAAATTGCTTGACAAACGCCCCGAAACGCGGTACACTATCAGCGTTACATCATGGGCCTATAGCTCAGTTGGGAGTGCAAGCGTATCGCTTTTGTGCCCCACGGAGTTGTGGGCATTCAAATGGGGAGTATGTCGGTTGGTCGCCCAACCGAGTCACGCCCCTAAATATGGGCCTATAGCTCAGCTGGGAGTGCAAGCGTATCGCTTTTGTGCCCCACAGAGTTGTGGGCTTTAGAATGGGGAGTATGTCGGTTGGTCGCCCAACCGTGTCACGCCCCTAAATATGGGCCTATAGCTCAGCTGGGAGTGCAAGCGTTGCATTCCCGATCTGGTGTTATAGCTCATTTGTGCCCATTCGAAATTGGGTGCTTTTTCGTGGGCTCGTAGCTCAGTTGGGAGTGCAAGCGTTGTATTCCCGATCTGGTGTTATAGCTCATTTGCCCCCATTAGAAATTGGGTGCTTTTTTGTGGGCTCGTAGCTCAGTTGGGAGTGCAAGCGTTGTATTCCCGATCTGGTGTTATAGCTCATTTGCCCCCATTCGAAATTGGGTGCTTTTTTGTGGGCTCGTAGCTCAGTTGGGAGCCCATGCGGTCCTTAAACAATCTGGAGTTATATACCACGCGCCCCCAAGCGGTTTTTGGGGGCTTAAATATGGGCTCGTAGCTCAGTTGGGAGAGCAAGCGTTGCATTTCCGATCTGGTGTTATAGCTCATTTGCCCCCATTAGAAATTGGGTGCTTTTTTGTGGGCTCGTAGCTCAGTTGGGAGTGCAAGCGTATCGCTTTTGTGCCCCACGGAGTTGTGGGCATTCAAATGGGGAGTATGTCGGTTGGTCGCCCAACCGTGTCACGCCCCTAAATATGGGCCTATAGCTCAGCTGGGAGAGCGTTCGGTTCGCATCCGAGAGGTCAAGGGTTCGAATCCCTCTAGGTCCACCAATTTGCCGCATTGTTTTGTACGATGCGGCGTTTTTTATGCCTAAAAAACTTTGGCAGACCGTGCCGGGCTCCGAACCCTGAAGTCGGATGCGAACCGGGCGGGGTCATCCATGTACTTTTTGAAAATCCATCGGTTTCACGCTTCTTTCTTTGCATTTTGCAGAGTTCTGCGGGCAAGTGCATCGCTTTTATGCCCCCTTCTCGGAAATTCCTTCAAAAATTTCCGCACCATCGTAGGTTGACACAGCCTTGAGCTGCTCCACTTGATTGAAGCTGGCGTTCAGTGTAATCGAGATCTCATAGTCTTTTCGGACGCGAATCTCCTTAATGAACTGCTGCAAAATGGCGCGGCGTTCATCGTGGTTGGCGGTGTCGTAAACATCCGCCCATGTAAACAGCTCGTTGCAGATGTAGTTGCTGCGCTTTGCTGTTTTGGTGGCTTCTTCGTATTCTTCCTGTGCCTGCACAAGCTGCTTTTCCAGCGTTTCCAGTGCGTCTTTTGCTTCGGCCACCAGTGTACCGAGCAGTTCTTTGTCCAAGGCACTTACGCCCCGAATGACGAGGATGGTTTCGGCTTTCAGGTCGTCCAGCTCTTTCTGCTTGGCTTCCAAGTCTTTCTGGATTTTCTTGATTTTCTTCTGGATGCGGGCGGCATCGTTGGTCTTGACCGATTCCAGCAGCTTCTTCCGGGAAACTTCCCGGAACTGTGCGAAGATCTGCCGGACAACTTCTTCTACGATGGAATCCAGCTTAGAAACACCATAGCCGGACTGCCCATCGCAGTTACCCGGATGCCGAATCTTATAAAAGCAGCTGTACCGGGGCCGGACTTCTTTCACCGTATGCCCATCGGCGTAGGTGTGTGTCCGTCCGCTGCTGGTCAGGCTCAAGCGGTTGCCGCAGTGACCGCAGTAAACCAACCCGGTCAAAAGGGCTTTGGAGCTGGTGCCCAGTGAAGTACCGCCACGCTCACAAGTGCGTGCCTGCCGCAGTTCCTGTGCCTGCTCGAACAGCTCTGGTTCGATGATGCGGAGCTGTGGGTACTCGGTTTCCACCGCACCATTGATGAGGTATCCCGTGTATCCTTTGTTCTTGATCATCCGAACGATGCTAGTGTTGGGAATGTTTTTGTTGTTCCGTCCTACGACTCCCTGTTCATAAAGATAGTGGCTCAACTTCTGTGCGCCGTAGCCCTCGTAAACGTACTTGTGGAAAATCAGCCGGACGATCTCAGCTTCCGCTTCATCAATCACAAGGTCGCAGACTTCCTGATTCTTCTTGTTCACCCGACCAAGGCGGACACGCTTGTAGCCAAAAGGCACGGTGCCGCCTGTATAGTGGCCTTCCCCGGTGAGCTGTTCCAGCCTTGTCCGGGTACGGACAGAGGTTTTCAGACTTTCGCCGGATGCCTGCCAGTAGCGGATGTAGTTCATCAGCTTGTCCACATGGGTGTCAAATCGCTGCTGTCCCTCGTTCACGCTCCAGACTTCGATGCCCTGCTTCGTGAACCATTCCACGATAAAGGGCGTTTCATCATCACGGCGACCGAGACGGTCAAACATGAACACCAGCAGGATGTCAAACTTGCCCTCCATCGCGGCCTGTTGAATTTTCTGGAGTTCGTCACGCTCTTTGGCAGATTTTTTGAAGCCGGAAACGCCTTTTTCGGAAAATTCCTTGACGATCTCCCAGCCCTGACTTTCTGCAAAGTTGCGGCAGGCTTCTTTCTGCATGGGGATGTCGTCTTTCTCGACCTGTCCCTTTGTCGAAACACGGTATAAGGTATAGACACGTTTTTTCATTTCAATCTCTCTTTCTTTGAGTGAGAAAGGAAAAATCAAACGTGTTTCGTCCATATTTTGTTTTCAAGGTTCAGTTCGATTTTATCTTATCTCACGCATTCAAGGAGCACAAGGATGTCAGGCAGCGGTGTGCCCTGCCGTGCGCAGGATGGTGGTCTGCAATAGTTTCTGGATGGCATCCAGACAGTCCGTATCCGCAGGCGCATAGGTGATCTTGACTTTGCAGCCTTTGACGGAAAGGGTTTCAGATTTAGCGGTGGTATCGCAGATAGCGTTCATAGGCCTCCTTTCTCCATACCCATTCGTTGAGATTGAGCTGATAGAGCAGCGCATAATTGAGCCGAATGAGTTCCGGGATGCTCAACCGCCCCATCGGGCGGATCAGCCGTCCCTTGCTGATGGTCTGGACAGATTCTGCCAAGATCATAGAGGGCTGCAAAAAAGCCCGATTACTGTCCACAAGAACGTGGGCTTGGTGATCGGGCTTCTTTGCAGTATTGGATGTAACAGGCGCAACAATGAGGTTGGGCGAATAGCAGTTTGCGGTGTTGTTCTGCACCACGACCACAGGGCGGATACCGCCCTGCTCGGAGCCAAGGTGCGGCTCCAGATTGGCGTAGTAAATATCACCGCGCAGAAACTTTCGGTTGACTGGGATCATGCTCATCACCGCTTGCAAGGCAGACTGTGGGCACGGCCAGCACCGTTGTAGATGGACAGGATCTGTTTCATGTGGCGGTCTGCCACATTGCCAGTGTCGTTTTGTGCCAACCGGGTGATGGTCTTGGGATGCACTGTGCGCAGCCGGAGAATCAGCCGCTCCCGGCTGTATTCGCCCTGATACAGAGCCAGAAAACGAGCCATGCCATGCAGGATGCCCGACAGGAACGAATCCGAATCGCCACCCCAAGCGTCTACGAGAACGCTCAGCATTTCACGGTAAAGTGATGCACCGTAGCTCTTGTAGATGTAGTAAGCCGAGCGGATGCAGTAGATTTTCCACGGGGCACGAATCCCATCCAGTGCAAACCGAACGCCTGTGCCCTCCGTTACCGAAACAAAATCGCAGGCGTTTTCTTCGTGTGCCACCAGTTTGGCACGAAGCTGTTCACCAGCGGTCAGTTCGCTGGAAATGCCTGTCTGCACAGCAAACAGCAGAGCTTCATGCTCTTTAGAAAGGCCGTAGAAGACCTTGCAGCGAATCGGGAGGTCACGCCCACCGTTGCACGTTTTCCGTGCCTCAATGGTGTTCTGGCCATCAAAGACGAAGTAGCGGCCATCCCGGTAGCTGACCTTCGGCTCATTGGCGATGTACTCCGAAAAGTTTGCTGCGATTCGTGCAACCTTGCCCATGCGGAGCAGCCGCTGATATTCGGCGCAGGGGTTCAGCAGAACGCTGTCAACGTAGCGCACCTCGAAGTTGCACTCCGGCAGGCTGGAAAGGTTCAGGTTAGAAAGCATCATAGCGTCTTCTCCTTTATTTTCAGAAGATACTGTACGGCATCTTCGGTCAAGTCATAAATGATCTTGCGGCAGTCCGAATCTTCAAAAACATCCGGGTATTCTTTGAAAATGCTATTCCAGCGGCGAATGAAGTCCTCTTTTGCACCCTGTACCTCGCACATCATCAGGGAACCGTTTGCAACGGCTCGTTCCTGATAGCGGTTGTCAATGGATGCTTTCAGAAAGGTTCTTTCTTCGGTAGTAAGCTGGCGTTGATGCCCTTGGATGCTTTTGCAGATTTCAGAAAGCGTTTGTTTTGAAGAAGTTGTTTCAGCTTTTCGGGGCTGACGTTCCTGCTTTGGCTTCCGTAATTCTGCAAGAGCAGCAGGAATTTCTGCTTTTGGCGTTTTTGCCAAGGCGGTGATTTCTGCATCCGTTGCCTTGATGCGCCCGGTCAGGATTTCCTCTCTTGCACCGGGGACTGCATCTTCCGCAGCGTCCACGCCTTTGGCATACTTTTCCGCTCGCTTTACGGTAGCCGCCCCAACGCCGTTTTGTGCGGCAATGCGCTCACAGGTGGAGAGCTGCTTTGCCCTCAATGGATCATTTTGAACCATTGAGGTGAACCGTCCGTTCTCATCGTGTGCCCGCTCTTTGGAGCCGCCCCGTGCCAGCTTTTCGGATTCATACAGCTTGCCCATCAGAAACTTCTTTCGTTCCGGGTCAAGATTTCTGCGTCCAAGCTGGTTCTGGCAGATCCATGAAAGAGCCGCATAACGGTTATCCAGTTCGATCTCCTGTATCTGGTAGGCGATGAACGGATGCTTCCGCAGGATGCGGTAGCGGGTATGCCCGTCCAGAATAAAGCCATTCCAGATGATAATGGGATTCAGCAGCCGCCCTTCGTGGAGAATGTTCTGCTCAAGCTGTTGTTCTTCTTCAAAATTCAGGGGCGGGATCTTGCCCTGAAACTCCGGGTCGATTTTAAGTGCATTCAGATTCATCATCGAAATGGCCTCGCTTCACATACTGCCCAGCGTTCTTATCGGGCTGTACATAATAATCGAAACCATAGCGAATCTGGCAGTAGGTGCAGACATCCTTGATCTTCTGCTTAGGGTCTGCGCGCCGGACGCGAACGCCCTTTGCCCCCTGAAAGGAATCCAGACAAATCGGGCAGAGGGTAGTCAAGCTGGCTTCGTCTACGCAGTTGTTATAAAATCGACTCATATAGATTTCCTCCATATCGGTATTTTGATGGGAAATGTAAAACCACCAGCCGAGAAATCCTCAACTGGTGGTTTGAAAAGTACTGTTTTTCTCCTATTTGTCCTCGACACCCCGGAGGTGGGAACTTTTCGGCGGCGGATTTGCACCGCTCCATTGGCATCTCAGCCACCCCGTCTGCTTTCTGACCGGGCCGCGAATTACGGAAGTATCATTGTCTGGAAGTACCGAAAAGCTGCTTCTTCAATTTTCAAGGTACACGGTACAGTTTCGGGCTTGTCGGCCCCTGTCAGGGGGGCTGCCCTTGCTGTGACCATAGTGTACTTGAAAACCAAAGTTCTCGTTAGGAACCAGTAGTTCCGGTTTTTCGATTTTAGCCGGAACCAATCGTTCCGGTTCAGAACAATAAAGTGATTTTAAGCAGATTCGCCCAGCATTTCCAGCATAGCAAGAATCCACCGCTGCATTTCTTTCAGTTCTTTGCGGAGCATTTGCAGCTGATCTTGCAGTTCCTGCTCCCGCTGGGACGCAGACACACCTAAGACGATGTAGTCCAGCGAGGAGCCAAATCGCTCCCGCAGCTCCACAAAGAGGTCGACAGACGGAACTTTCTCACCCTTCTCCAGATTTCTCATGTAGCGGTCACTGATGTTCAGGTCGATGGCAAGCTGTTCTTGTGTCACTTCACGGTCTTTTCGGAGGTTTTGGATTCGTTCACCCGTTGCAGCAGGATCATAATACATCACTCCCTCCGTTTCTTCCGCCGGGAGTGGGCGGAGCTTCATCTCCCATGCCGGATACGGCCAGCACATGATTTTTCACCAACATGAAAATACGGTCGGCATCAGCACTATGATTTTTGGTGCGCTTTTTGACGTTGGAAACTTCCAGCAATCGAGACAGTCGGAAGTACCATGTGGCCATCTTGAACCACGGAAGCAAATAGGTCGATTTCATTATCAATAATCCTCCAGTTATTTTACGGAATGTGAGCATTCGGACAAAAAGGATCGTGGTGGCCCACGACACCTTGCCCTTAAAAGCGCAAAAACGCCAGCCTCCCATTGAGGGAAGCTGGCGCAGCACAGCATATCGGCACGATTGTGGATGGCAAAGCGGAACGATTGTGCCTGTTTCGGAGCGGTCTGGTCTACGGCAGCAGACAGACTTTTTTTGATGCGTTACCCCAATAAAAAATCACAGTTACCTCCACAAACGGCAACTGTGATCGAATAGCGCGTGAAATCGCCCGGACGAGTTACCGTTTTTTTATAACTCGACCGGGAAACGCAAAAATCGGCATTATACTTCCTACTCACAGGAAATACAAGGTTATACCGCGTCATTCACCAGAACGATACAATACTATTGAGGTGAACGATGATGCCGAATTCTGACTTGAAAGTACTTGGAGAAAAGGTTCGCAAGGAGCGCAAGCTGGCAGGTTTAACACAAGAACAACTTGCTGAACGCTGCCATGTTTCAACGAAGCATATCGCCAACATTGAAAAAGGCAGCATGAATCCATCTTACGAAATTCTTTTGGCGATTGCTCGTGTTTTGCCGGTTTCGCTTGATGCGCTGATTACTCCGGGGATGGGTAAAACGGAAATAGAGTTAAAAGAGTTCAATCGAATCTATCTTTCCTGTCCAGAAGCGGTGCGAGAAACCTTAATGGACTCGACCCGCACACTGGCAAAGCATCTGACAGAGTTTTACAGTAAGATTGAAAATCCCTGAAAATGTTTTGCTTGTGGTACAGTATAGCATATTTTTCAAAGTCACTATACCAAAACGAACCCAAAAGCAAACCAATTTTATACCAATTCAGTCGATTCCCAAGCTAACCTGAATCTCTGTTTCCAAATCATTTGCCAATGCCGTATATAGTTCTTGTGGTGTGCGGCAAAGAATTGCATTGAAATTGATAGGGTCGCCCTCATTGAAAAGCCTTACATATCCCCAGCGGCATGGAACAACGTCCAAATAGGTCGCAGACTCTAAAAAGCTATGGAAGTGGGTCAATACTTCTTCAAATGTTTGCATGGTTTGACCTCCTGAATTAAGTCATCTCTATTTTAGAATATTCTTGGTCATCTATGCAAGGATGCCGATTTTGTACAGCACAGAAAACGATAAAAGCCATACCGAAGAATCCTACTAGGATCTCACGGTATGGCTTTTATTACAGATTGCGATTCAATCGCACCGATTCCGATGATGGGACAAATTGATATCCAATGTTGGAAACCGTTTTAATATAACGGGGGTGATCTTTGTCATCCTCTATTTTCTGGCGGATTCGACCGATCGTGCTGGTGACGGCTCTCAAATAGCTTTCGCTGTCCTTATGCCAGACTGCTTCAAAGATCTGCTCCTTTGTAAACAGTTTGCCCGGATGCTGTGCCATCAAACTCAAAACACCGTATTCGTAACGACTCATGTACACCTCTGTTCCGTGTTTGAAAACACGGTGGTGTTCCAAGTTGATTTCCAGACCGGGATAATTCAAGGTGTCTGGCGCAGCACGGTTCGTTTCAATCCACTCAAAAATCGTCTGCTCTTGGGGAGGGCAGTGGTCCTTCGTGATACGAACAATAACTTCAATTTTTTGCATAGAATTCTTCTAGAATCTTTGGTGAACAACTTCTCACAGACATTTAATGCTCCGCATCGCATACGCTGAATTTTGTTAAGCAAGGCTCCATCCAGCCGCATTCTTTCGGATGTTGACAAACTCCTGATAAATGCCGGGCTGCTTCAAAAGTTCTTCGTGCGTGCCCTGCTGTGCAATCTGGCCGTTGTCAATAGTGAGAAAGCCGCCGTCCCGCAAGGTAGCCACTGCATGTCACACGCTGGGTTTTGACACCTCCATGTGCCGGGCTACATCTACGGAGCGCACCATACCGAGTTTCTTTTGGAGAACAAGGATGGTTTCCATGTAGTCCTCCCCGGACGCATGAAGTTTCATCTGAGCCTCCTTTACTGAGCCAGCTTCCAGCCGATGGCCTCCTGTCTGGCCGATACAAAATCGGCATACAGGCCCTTTTGCTGGATCAGCTCCGCATGAGTGCCGCGCTGGACGATATGAGCGTTGTCCAGTACAAGGATCTGATCGGCGTTGCGGACGGTTTTCAGACGGTGGGCAATCATGATGATGGTCTTGTCATGGGTCAATGCCTCGATAGCCCGCTGCAATTCATCCTCATTCTCCGGGTCAACGCTGCTTGTTGCCTCGTCCAAAATGATGATGGGTGCGTCCTTCAGCATGGCGCGGGCGATGGAAATCCGCTGTTTCTCGCCACCGGACAAAGTACCGCCTCCCTCGCCAATCACGGTGTCATAGCCATCCGGCAGGGCAGAAATAAAGTTATGGCAGCAAGCCTTTTTCGCCGCTTCAACCACTTGTTCATGGGTAGCATCCGGGCAGCCAAACTTGATATTGTTCTCAATCGTATCTGCAAATAGGTACACGCTCTGGAACACCATCGAGATATTCTTCATCAGGCTGTCCAGCTTGAAATCCCGTACATCCGTACCGCCTATGGTAATCTTCCCGGCATTCACATCCCAAAAACGGGCAATCAGGTTGCACATCGTTGTCTTTCCTGCCCCGGAAGGACCGACAATGGCCGTAGTCGTTTTTTCGGGAATGGTAAAGCTGACCTGATCTAATATCTTACGGTCTGCGTAGGAAAAATCCACCTTGTCAAACACGATCTCGCTGGACTCCGGCGTAATGTCAACGCCTTTTTCATCCATTACCGGCGTGTCATCAATGGAGTTTGCCGTATCCATCGAGGCCGCCAGCATTTGTAGCAGAGAGGCCATATTCCCGGCGTTCTCCAAATCGTTGAACACCATGAAAGAAGCAATCACCAAAATCAAGCCATAGGCCAGCGACAGGGAGCCGTCCAGCCAGAACCAGACCGAAGCCAAAAGCAACAGGACGCTAAACACCCGGACAACAGCCTGTTTGATGGCATCATAGGGAACACTGGCCTTTGTCAGTTTCAGGTTGTCCCGGCAGCTCGCCTTAATTGCACTGCCGATAGACTGCGTGCTGTCCCGTTC
The DNA here is from genome assembly GCF_023347235.1 of Faecalibacterium sp. I4-1-79. Lineage (GTDB taxonomy): Bacteria > Bacillota > Clostridia > Oscillospirales > Ruminococcaceae > Faecalibacterium > Faecalibacterium tardum. Next base: position 2,268,188 of record NZ_CP094467.1, read on the forward strand.
CAGTCCAAATGCTTTGACAATCCCCATGCCCTGAATGTACTCCAACACAGACTCCACAAGGGACTCCTGTGTGTGCTGGCGTACCCCGCTGAGCGCGGCAGATTTGCGAAGCGCCAGTTCCGCCGCCGCAAGGTAAATCAGGACACCGGCAGCGGCCACAAGACCGATCCGCCAGTCAAATACCAACAGGACGATGACGAGGGCAACCGAGTTGAAAAAACCGCCCAGCACTGACACCAGAACACGGGCTGCTGAGTTCTCTACATCACCCAAAGTTGTTGTGACAATGGCGGTAATATTCCCGATACTATTCTTGTTGAAGTAGCCCATCGGGATGTAGCGCAGCCGATCTCCGATGCGGATACGCTTTTCCGCCACCATGCAATAGCCGGTTTCCGTCTGCTCCATCGTGGAGAAATAGGTCGTAATAATACGCCCAATGAGGGAAACGGCCATAATCCCCAGCGAAAGCCAGATAAACTTTCCGTCCCGGTTGTCAGATACCAGCGCGCCGATCACTACAAAGAGGGCGGCAAACTGCATGGCTGAAAACAGCCCGGACAGGAATGAGAATGACAGGGATTTTTTTAGAAGCCCCTTTTTGCTGCCTGCAAAAGCAAAGATTTTTTTCAATGTTCCATACATCTGACAACACCCCCTTACATCTGGTCTTTCGCGCCGATGTGCGCCTGCCACATATCCCGGTAGAGGGGGCAGGTTTCCAGCAGCTTCTCATGCGTACCCTGTGCGTGGATGGTTCCATCCTTCACCACAACGATGTTATCTGCGCCAACAATGGTAGACAGCCGGTGTGCGATCACAATCAGGGTCTTGCCGACAGTTAAAGTGGAAATGGCTTTCTGCACCAGCGCCTCATTCTCTGGGTCGATATAGGCAGTTGCCTCGTCCAAAATGACAACCGGCGCATTTTTCAGCATGGCGCGGGCGATGGCAATCCGCTGGCGTTCACCGCCGGAAAGATGGGAACCGGCGCTGCCGACAACCGTATCATAGCCATTATCCAGCTTGCGGATAAAGGCGTCACAGCCGCTTTGTTTGGCTGCCTGCTCCACCTCTGCGTCCGTGGCACTGGGTCTTCCCATGCGGATATTATCCCGGATACTGCGGTTAAACAGGTAGTTGTCCTGAGATACATAGGAAATCTGGTCTGCAATTTCAGACAGCGGCATATCCTTCAGCTCATGGCCGCCGAGGGTAATGCTGCCGGATGTAACATCCCAATACCCGGCAATCAGCTTCGCCACCGTAGACTTGCCGGAGCCGGACGGCCCTACAAGAGCGGTCATGGTTCCGGGGTGGATGGCGAGATTCACATCATGCAAAACCTCTGTTGTCCCGTCATAGGAAAACGACACAGACCTAAGAGAAATGCCGGTATTTTCCAGCTTGATCGGCGTTTCTTTATGGTTCAGTTCTTCGGCGTTCAGAAGCTGGCTGATTTCTTCCACATTTGTCCCCAGTACAGCCAAATCGTCCGTAAAGGTAAAGGCCGCAATAATCGGCCCAATCAGCCCCAGCGAGAAAATCACAATGGACAGGAAGGTGGAAAGTTCCAGACTGCCGGAGAGCCAGAATGCAAAACCGCAGGGCAGCACGCAAATCAGCACTGAGGGCAGGATGGCGTTGTAGGCGCTCATGGTTTTCTGGTTTTCCCGCATCCAGTCCACATAGTAGTTGGCGTTATAATTCACCGCGTCAGAATATTTTTTGTAGGAACCGGCGGATTGGCTGAACGCCTTTACCACCTCAATCCCGCCGATGTACTCTACAATGGCATTTGCCATCTGCTTGCCTGCCTTGACAGCACCCTCCCATTTGACGGGATAATTCTTCATACCGGCGGACATGACAGCAAGGCCCACCACCAGCGTAACAAGGGACAGGAGCGCCATACGCCAGTCCAAAAGGAACAGGTACACGGCGATTACAAGCGGCACCAGCACATTTGCGGTCATTTCCGGGATCAGGTGCGCAAAGGTCGATTCCATGCCTTCAACCCGGTCAACAATCGTCGTTTTGTACTGGCCGGACGGAGTATCTAAAATCGTCCCCATCGGGACGCGGGCCAGCTTTGCGGTGATATTCTCCCGCAGATCACGCAGCGTGTAATAGGTCGCTGTGTGGGAAATCGTTGTAGAAAGACAGGAAAACAGCACCTTCCCAAAGTAGCCGCACAATGCAATAATACCAGCGGTCACATAGCGGGAAAAATTCTGTTCCCCAGACAACATCATTGTGACAATATGCGCCACGCAGAAATAGGGCACCATCTGGCAGGCCACGCCTAATACCGCAAGGATAATACTGCCGATGAATTTTCCATGATAAGCTTTGCCCCATCCCCATAAGACGCTTATGGGCGACTCTTTCTTTTCCTCCTTCATTCTGTGGACACCTCCTCGTATTATAAAAGAGTAGTATTTATAGACCGCTCTCCAGCGGTATGCTACACTGTATGGGATGCTGTGGATTGGTGAACACCTCCTACCGCAAAGACGGTTTGACGAAGGCTCCAACCACAGCTTCTTTGTTGAAATGTTAATCAGTTAGATACCGCCAGACGGTTTATTTAGAACGAGGTTACAAGAGCAAAGAAGTCTGTGGTCCTAAGCAGCATTGAATAATATAACGGAGGTATAAAATGGTCTGTGTCGGAATTGATGTTGCCAAAGATAAGCATGACTGTTGCATTCTCGATTCGGAAGGAACGACCCTTGTCGATTGCTTTACCATTCCCAACAACATGGATGGTTTCAAAAGTCTGCTACAAACAATCCAAGACTGTTCTCAAAAATCAGACAAAATAAAAGTAGGGCTTGAGGCTACCGGACATTATAGCTACAACATCCGTGGGTTTCTTCTTGACAATGATCTGCCCGTCTATGTCATGAATCCCTTGCATACCAACCTGTATCGAAAGAGCCTCAGTCTTCGCAAAACTAAAACCGATCGTGTGGATGCAAAAACGATTGCAACTATGCTGTTGTCCGATGTAGACCTCAAGTCCTACACAGATACAGCATATCACAACGAAGAACTAAAGTCACTCACGAGATACCGATTTGATAAAGTTCAGGAACGCGCTAAACTAAAGCAGTCGGTGTCCAGATTGGTTACAATCCTGTTTCCGGAATTGGAACAGCTTGTTTCGTCTATCCATGGCACTTCAATCTACGCACTTCTCAGTGAGTATCCCGGTGCAAAGCAGATTTCAGAAGCTCATCTGACCAGATTAGCTAATATTCTCGTGAAAACATCCAGAGGCCATTACCGAAAAGATAAAGCTACTCATATCCGAGATGCAGCCAGAACATCCATTGGTTCTGTTATGCCTGCTAAGTCTTTGGAATTAAAGCACACCATTAAGCTCATTCAAGAACTTACCTCCGAAATCAATGAAATTGAAGATGCCATTCGGAAAATCATGGATGAATTGAAACCGCCGATCCTTTCGATTCCCGGAATGGGATTTCATTCTGCTGCGATGATTCTTGCAGAGGTAGGGGATTTTTCGAATTTTAACTCTCCTGACAAAGTTTTGGCTTATGCTGGATGTTCTCCCTCCACATACCAGTCAGGAAAACTCACAAACTGCTATGCACACATGGAAAAGCGTGGCTCTCGTTATCTTCGATACGCTCTTTACACTGCAACCAAATACGTCTGCTACTGGAATCCTGTTTTTACTGAATACCTTACCAAAAAGCAAGCTGAAGGCAAGCACTACAATGTTGCCCTATCTCATGCCACAAAGAAACTCGTACGACTGATTTACGCTTTGCAGAAGTCCGGTAAAGCATATCTTGCCGTCACTTGATTTTCTCCAGAGCCTGAGTTAAACCTAAGAACAACTTAGCTGGCGCAGCGAACCCTTGACAAACCGAAGCATTCAAATGCTATTCTGTTTTTGCGAGGGTTGGCTGGGCTTGCTTTGCTGTTCTCTCCGTCACCCTCGCTACTCCAAGGCCAGCATTTGAATGATGTTTGTCATGGGCAGCGGATGGTTGGCGGATTTTTTCATTTTAGGGCTTGACTTTTAATAGTTAGTCTTCGTCAGAGAGCGGTAGGCTTCTGCCACCTTGCCTTTGGGGTCATGCTGGAAAATGCTTTTACCCACAGCACTGATCTCCGCAGCACGGACAGACCGGGGAATGGTCTGGTCAAACACTTTGATCTTGCTGCCGTAAGCACCCCGAATCAAATTGTCGATCTGCTGTCCATAGTTGGTGCGGCTGTCGGTCATGGTCAGCAGGATGCCCTCAATTTTCAATTTCGGGTTGATCTGCCGACGGACTTTCTGCACAGTCTGCAAAAGCTGTTCCAAACCTTTTGCGGACAGATACTGCGCCTGTACAGGGATCAGCGTAGTATCCGCTGCGGCTAATGCGTTGACGGTCAACATCCCAAGGGAGGGGGTGCAGTCCAACAGGATAAAGTCGTATTCTCGCTTTGCACCGTCCAACACCTGCTTGAGCATTTTTTCCCGGTTCATGCAGTTCACAAGGGAAACTTCCATCCCTGCCAGTTCGATGTTTGCCGGAATCAGGTCAACACCTTCTGCATGGTGCAGAACACCCTCGCCGGGTGGAATGCTCTGGTCGTTCATGGCTTTTGCTATCAGGGTGGAAAGGGTCGTGGGCAGTTCATCGGGCTGCTGCCAGCCCATGCTGATGGTCAAGCTGCCCTGCGGGTCAGCGTCCACCAACAGGACTTTTTTACCTTCCATCGCCAGCCCGATGCCTAGATTTTCACAGGTGGTGGTCTTGCCAGTGCCGCCTTTCTGGTTGACGATGGCAATTGTGGTTGCTTTCTTTGAAATTTTTATCACCCCCGCATCGCTAAGTCGTGATTAGTTTGGTTTTGATAGGAAAGCTGCATCGTGGTGGGTGCGTTGTACAGAGAAGCGAGCAGGTATTGTTTCATGTTTCGGATCGGGCTGCTGTTCTCTGCAAGGCACTTCAGCACAAAGCGGATATGGTCAGCGTTCAGCTTCATAAAGCGACTGCGTACCACCTCGGCGGGCTTATCGTCCCCGGCAATGCGCAGCAGCTTGCGGTTGGTAGCGCAGGTGTCCACCAGCAAATTCACGATTTGGTAGAGGGTATCTTCATCATCCGGGCAGAGCCGGAGCAGGAGTTCCACCTCCAAAGACTGAGAAAAATATTCTTCCAGTTGGGTGCGTTTGCTCATCCCATCCGCTTCTTCAGAATAGAATGGATCAGTCTCACTCATTTCAGTATCATTCTCTATTACAATAAACATGGAACCGGATATGGCAGCCAGCCATATTCCATTCCAACTCGTACCTAAGCTACAATAAGAGAGTAATCGGCTAACGCATCATTCTCTGGGCTTCTACGCCCGTTCTAAAGACAGTTGACCATCTCTCTTGTTGTAGCATTCGTTTTAAGCAGGTTGAGCCACCCGCCAAGCGGAGCGTTCGTGTCACCCAATAGATTGAATCGGCAACGAGTAAAAGATGGATTCCGGTTGCAAATACAAAGTAATGGAGGAACCGTTATGAACGCTGTAGGCATTGACGTTTCCAAAGGAAAGAGCATGGTTTGCGTCATGCGCCCCTTTGGAGAAGTAGTACTCGAACCCTTTGAAGTTTTACACACCGCCCAAAGCCTGAACGATCTGGCTGGGAAGCTCAAAGCTTTGGACGGAGAGACCCGTGTCGTCATGGAAGCCACCGGGAATTACCACAAACCAGTTGCTTTCGTTTTACACGATGCGGGCTTATTCGTTTCCGTAGTCAATCCTGTTCTGATTCATGACTATGACAACAACAGTTTAAGACGTGTCAAAACGGATAGAAAAGACGCTGTTAAAATCGCCAACTATACGCTCGACAAGTGGACACGGCTACGACAGTATCTTCCCGAAGATGATACCCGGCTGGCTTTGAAGAATTGTTATCGTCAGTACCAGCAAGCCGTGGCAGTTCGTACTATGCTGAAGAATAATCTGATCTCATCTCTTGACCTGACCTTTCCAGATGCAAACAAGCTATTTTCAAGCCCCGCAAAGAGCAACGGGTGCGAAAAATGGGTCGATTTCATTGGAGACTTCTGGCACAGTGAGTGTGTTTCAAGCCTTTCCTCTGATGCCTTTGCTAAAAAGTATTTAAAGTGGTGTCAGAAGCACGGATATAATTTCACTCGCTCAAAATCGGATACGATCTATGCCTGTGCAGTCAATGCTGCTTCTCTTCCAAAATCCCCAACCTCAAAACTCCTTATTCAGCAACAGGTCGCTCAGCTGAAAGCCGTATCTCAGTCCGTGGCTGCATTCCAGCAGGAGATGCTTCGCCTTTCTCAACAGCTTCCGGAATTTGATACTGTGATGGAAATGTACGGCGTCGGCCCTTCTCTCGGTCCTCAACTGATGGCTGAGATCGGAGATGTCCGTCGTTTCTCATCCAAGAAATCACTCATTGCATTTGCAGGAATTGAACCGCAGCCAAATGATTCTGGCAAGATTGTGGGCAACGATAGCGGAATTAGTAAAGTGGGTTCGGCTGTTCTACGTAGGACGCTCTTTCTGATTATGACTGTCATCTTGAAGACACAACCTCAGGATGAGCCGGTTTTTCAATTCATGAACAAAAAGCGCTCTGAGGGAAAACCCTACAAAGTTTACATGATGGCTTCAGCCAACAAGTTCTTGCGAATCTATTATGCTAGAGTGAAAGCTGTAATGGACTCCAAACACTCAAAATAAGCATGGATATTTGTTTTTGGTCGTAATTTCCTCTTGAGCCTGAGCTGAATTCAAAGAACCGCTTAGCTGGCGCAGCGAACCCTTGACAAACCGAAGCATTCAAATGCTATCCTGATTTTGCGAGGGCTGGCTGGGCTTGCTTTGCTATCCCCTCCGTCGCCCTCGCTGTGTTTTGACCAGCATTTGAATACTGTTTGTCATGGGCAGCGGTCGGTTAGCGAATTTTCTTGTTTTGGGACTTGACTTTTATTAGCAGGTCTTTAGTCTTATTACATCGTGATTTTGAAGGGTCTTGACTTGCGTTTTTGAAGCCTCCAGAATCGTGAAAATCACGATTCTGGAATATTGATTTTGACGATTCTGCTGAAAAGTTCTTCACATACACCAAACTTGGCTTTCCCAGACCTCTGCGTTTTCGTTCAATCAGACCAAACTTTTCGAGTTCCCGGAGCAGCTTGGTCGCTTTGTTGTCTGCGCAACACAACGCCCTCTTGACATCCTCTATCGTGAAGATAATGAACACCCGGTTCTGCTCGTCCAGCCAGCCGTTTTTCACAGACAGGCTCATGCGGTCAAGCAGGATGCCGTACAGGATTTTTGCATCGGTGGACAGACTCTGGAACCGTGGCTCCTGAAAAAGAGCCTTGGGAATGCGGTAGAACGAAAACAGTTCTCCGGTTTTCCCGTAGAAATAATCAAGGATCATGCTGTTTTTCAACCGTCTGTCCTAAAACGAACGTGATTCTTCGTGCGTAGGAAGATGTTTTTGCAACATAAATAACAGGCATTTTGAAAACTCACCTCCAGTCTTCCAGTTGGGATATGTACAAAAAATTAACGCTATACCGTATATGTTTTGCGGTGCGTATACCGATCGCTATATTTTGTATAGAGTAAGGCAATATTTGATAGCTTTTTTAGGCATTTTCATCTTTGTTGGGTGCGTAGCTGTCGGCGCTGTTTTTGCCGATTTGTGCAGTCAAAACCACCGGCTGAGCCGGTGGCTTGAGTAAGCCCTAGAAAGGCATAATACTAGTAAAGCCCCTTAAGGGGCCACGAATGGGTCTGTCAACTGCATTCCTGTCTCGTGGCAGGCCCCTCAAGGGGCCTTTTATTTACGCCTTGGTTCCCTTGCTACCCGTAAACGGGTCCGTGAATTCCTTAAGGCTTAACTGGTCTGCAATTTGGTCTTGTTCTAGCTGTCTCTTGATATACTCCTGGATTCTCTGCTTGTTTTTTCCAACAGTATCCACAAAATATCCTCTGGCCCAGAAATGCCGATTTCCATACTTGTACTTTAAATTCGCGTGTCTGTCGAAAATCATGAGGCTGCTCTTTCCCTTGAGATATCCCATAACGTAAGAAATGCTATACTTCGGCGAAAAACTTATCAGCATATGGATATGGTCCGGGCAGGCTTCTGCTTCAATTATTTCAATATCCTTTTGCTCGCATAGTTTGCGAAGTATCTGACCAATATCTTTTTTGATTTGGCCATAAATCACCATTCTCCGATATTTCGCTGCAAACACTACACTACACTGCGGCAAATCAGCAAACGTAACCCATTGCTGTTGCTTAGTGCGCGGTTCCCAACCAGTAGGAATGTCTACTGGGGATGCTGCCGCTAATGCCGTGTCCCAACAGGCGTTTTGCTTTTTTGTGAGCCTGAGGATGGTCGTTCCGCTCGACGCAGGGCTGATGAAGGCCTGCTGCATTCGGTTTGGGCAGATCTGTCCACGGAATCCCTCGTCAATATACCCTATTCAATGTAGAAAATTTGTACATTACCATGATTTTGCTCCGAGGACCTTGCTTTTCCATGCCGGGTCATTTATGATGGCAGTGTTCGAATGTCCGGCAAGGAGAAGGGAAATCGAAGGTATGAGCAGGTTTGAATACACCATAGAAAACGTTTTGGATATCCCTCTCTGGGAAAAAATGCAGGACCGGTTGGCGGAGCTGACCGGTACCGCCATCGTCTGCATCGACATCAAGGGGAAGCCTGTCACGAAACACAGTGGCCGTACCGCGTTCTGCAGCATCGTGCGAGAGAATCCCGTTTCTCGCAAGCGTTGCTTCCGCTGCGATGCGCTGGCAGGAGTGGAGGCAGTGCGCCGGGGCCGCCCCTACATCTACCTGTGCCACTGCGGCATCGTGGACGTAGCGGTCCCCGTCATGGTGGGGGATATCTACCTTGGTGCCGTGATGTTCGGGCAGGTGCGTCTGCGGCACAAGGACCGGGAAAAGGCGGAGCGTCTGGTAAACGAGATCAGTTCCATCCTTCCGCAAGAGGACGCTGCACAACAGGAGATCCTGCGGAAATACGAGCTTCTGCCGGAAATGGATTACGACCGGATCGTTCAGGTCGCAGAATATATCAACGATATGGTGCATTATATTGTTGACCGTGCCGTAAAGAGCCACACCCGGGATGAGACCTATAAGTGGCTGATGAGTGCCAATGCCGAACAGCCCAGCGAGGAGATCCAGATCCAGGAGCTCCTGCCGCAGGAGGAGCACAGACCGCAGCAGACCGGGGTGCTGCCGGTAAATCCCAGCAGCGTGGTCTACCCGGCGGTGGTCTACATCCGGGATCATCTGCAGCAGGAGATCACCATGATGGAGATGGCAGACCTGTGCCACCTCAGCCCCAGCTATTTTTCCCGGACCTTTAATAAGGAAACGGGAGAGAGCTTTGTGAACTACATCAGCAGCCGCCGGATCCAACTGGCAAAGGAGCTGCTGCTGGAGACTGGCAAAAGCATCTCCCAGATCGCTGAAGAGGTAGGCTATGACAACATCAGCCACTTTACGGCGGTGTTCAAACGCACAGAGGGGATCACCCCCTCCGCCTACCGGTCGTCGAAAAAACGAAAAAAATTTTCATAATAGCGGGCACTGCTTTCCAAAAAAAGCACCGGATCGGGGCTGCAGCACAAAATCACGTGCTGCAGCCCTTTGTTCAGTTCTTACAATTACAGCAGCTTTAATTTGTGGAAGTTATTTTGTATACAAACGGAAAAGACAAAAAACGAATAAATGACAAAAAACAGCAACAAAATCCATAAAAAGAGCAACAAACTTATTTATTGCATTTTTTGTGCATCTTTGATAAATTCTCATTAGGCAGTTGAGTGTGAAGTGTTACACTCAACAAAAAGAAAAAAATCACAACAAGGAGGAAACAAAATGAAAAAGCAAAAGAGCGCGAGCTTCTGGGTCGCGATCGCTCTGATCCTATGCCTTATAAGCTCTTTGGGCGCATCCATGGTGCAGACAGGCGGCGGTGCGATCAAGTACCACGACATCACTATGGTCACCGACAGCGGTCACGAACTGGACGCCCTTCTGTTGGTGCCGAAAAACGCCACCAGAGAGAACCCCGCTCCGGCGATCGTCACCAGTCATGGCTGGTACAACAACCGTGAGATGCAGGACCTCAACTATGTTGAGTACGCTCGCAGAGGCTATGTGGTCATCTCCATCAGTATGTACGGTCACGGCGACTCTGAGGTCATCCCGGACGGAACCTGGTGGGATGCTGAGAACAATGCCAACGGTCTTTACGATGCCGTAAAGTACATTGCTCGCCTGCCCTACGTTGATGCAAGCCGCATCGGCGTTACCGGTCACTCCAACGGCGCACTTGCCAGCCGTGTGGCTGTGATGCAGGACGAGGAAGGGCTGATCGCCGCCGCACTGCTGGTGTCCAACGATGCCGTTTACAAGAAGGACGATCAGTGGGTCAACATCTTTGGCAGCCGTGATGCTGGTATCGTTGCTTGCCAGTACGACGAGTTCTTCCACCGGGTAAAGCAGGAAGACGGCACCAAGAGTGCTCCCCGGGATTACATCGACCAGAATACTGCACAGTCCTTCCTGCACTTTGGCGTAGACCCCACCGGTCTGGACAAGCGCAGTGCCGATACCTACTACACCGAGCAGATCGACGGCAAGGAATCCATCCGTGTCATCTTCAACCCGGCCATCACCCACCCTTGGGCACACTTCTCCAAGAATGTTGTTGCTGACAGCGTCACCTTCTTTGACAAGGCACTGGATGCTCCCATCAAGCTGGATGCCAACAACCAGACATGGCAGTGGAAGGCATTCTTCAATACGGTGGGCATCGCTGGCTTCTTTATGTTCGTCATCTACGCCGCCATCGCCCTTCTGGACGCTCGCTACTTTGCAGAGCTCAAGCCTGCTGCTGACGCACAGCCGCTCCCCGCTCCCAAGGGCAAGGGCAAGGGCTGGTACTGGGGCGGTCTTGCATTTGGTGCCATCATGGGCATGATCCTCTACCCCACCATCTATGCATGGTGCAGTAAGAACCGTCCGGCATTCTGGAATCAGGGTGCCACCTGGTACATCGGTATGTGGACCTTCCTCTGTGGCGTGTTTACCATCCTGGTTATGGTGGTGACCTATAACTGCTATAGCAAGAAGAACGGCCTGGACCTGGCAGAGCGTGGCGTGAAGATCAGCGGTCGCAAGCTCTGGAAGACCATCGTTCTGTCCCTTATCGTGGTGGTCGCCGCCTATGCGCTGGTGTTCATTTCCGACTACCTGTTCCTCACCGACTTCCGCCTGTGGTGCTTCATCACCATCCGTGCATTTGCACCCATGCACTTTGCCACCATTGCAAAGTATCTGGTGTTCTGGCTGGTGTACTACATTGCCCTGTCTGTTGCCACCAACGGCTTCAACTTTGTACAGCTGGGTAAGTCCAAGTGGCTCAGCACTCTGGTGCAGATGTTCTTCGTCTTTATCGGACCCGAGATCATGATCGGCGTTCAGTACATCACCTTCTTCAACAAGGGTTTCCTGTGGTCCGAGCTTACTCACCTTGGCGGCTCCATTACCGGCATCTGGCTCTACCCCATCGTTTTCATCCTGCCCCTTGCCGTCTTTGTGTGCAGCAAGATCTACAAGAAGTCCAAAAACCCCTACATCGGCGGCATCATCATGGGCATTCTCGCCTGCGTGGTCTCCGTCACCAACACCCTCACCCTGGGCTAAGCACACCCACTCTGTTCCTCTGGATCAGAACTGCAGCGGTGTGACTGCGTTGTAGAAAAGCCGGGCTGCTCCACAGTTTCTGTGCAGCAGCCCGGCTTTGTGTTATCTGGGCATTTTTAAGATCAGCGGTTGGGTGCCATCCTTATTCCATCAAAAGCCATTGGGATGGCCGAGTATTTTATACCAACAGGTATGCGCTGTGGAGCTTTTATTCTGCGATGGGCATGGTCTGGTATCGTGAAGAGGATGAACACCCGGTTCTGCTCGTCCAGCCAGCCGTTTTTCACGGACAGGCTCATGCGGTCCAGCAGGATACCGTACAGGGTCTTGGCATCGGTTGACAGGCTCTGGAACCGTGGCTCCTGAAACAGAGCCTTTGGAATGCGGTAGAACGAAAACAGCTCTCCGGCTTGCCCGTAGAAATAATCAAGGATCATGCTGTTTTTCAACCGTCTGTCCTAAAACGAACGTGATTCTTCGTGCGTAGGAAGATGTTTTTGCAACATAAATAACAGGCATTTTGAAAACTCACCTCCAGTCATTCAGTTGAGATATGTACAAAAATTGACGTTATACCGTATATGCTTTATGGTGCGTATACCGCTTGCTATATTTTGTATAAAGTAAGGCAATATTTGATGGCTTTTTTGGGCATTTGCATCTTCGTTGGGTGCGTATCCATCGGCACTGTTTTCGCCGGATTTGTGCAATAAAAAAGAAACAGCCAGAAAAAATCTAACTGTTTCTCGTCAATTTTATCGCACAGGGGATATAATCCGAATCATCCCCATACGGTGTATGATCCGCAAGAAGTATTCAGATGGTCGCCCGTTCAAATCGCATCTGAAGCGCATTTCTCCTGAAGTGTAACTTTTTTACATTGAAGCAAGAATGGCAATTTTTTCTCGAAAGCAATGCTCGTCCGAAAACCCGCATTACGCCTATGTTTTTTGCCATTTTTCAAAAGAAATGTTTTGTCCTTTGGGGGCTTCTTTAAGGTCCGCATGGGAGAGCGTTCGGTTCGCATCCGAGAGGTCAAGGGTTCGAATCCCTCTAGGTCCACCAATTTGCCGCATCGTTTTGTGCGATGCGGCGTTTTTTATGTCCAAAAAACTTTGGCGGACCGTGCCGGGCTCCGAACCCTGAAGTCGGATGCGAACCGGGCGGGGTCATCAATGTACTATTGGAAAATCCATCGGTTTCACGCTTCTTTCTTTGCATTTTGCAGAGTGCTACGGGCAAGTTCATCGCTTTTATGCCCCCTTCTCGGAAATTTCTTCAAAAATTTCCGCACCATCGTAGGTTGACACAGCCTTGAGCTGCTCCACTTGATTGAAGCTGGCGTTCAGCGTAATCAAGATCTCATAGTCTTTTCGGACGCGAATCTCCTTAATGAACTGCTGCAAAATGGCGCGGCGTTCATCGTGGTTGGCGGTGTCGTAAACATCCGCCCATGTAAACAGCTCGTTGCAGATGTAGTTACTGCGCTTTGCCGTTTTGGTGGCTTCTTCGTATTCTTCCTGCGCCTGAACAAGTTGCTTTTCCAGAGTTTCCAAAGCCTCTCTTGCCTCGGCTACCAGTGTACCCAGCAGTTCTTTGTCCAAGGCACTCACGCCCCGGATGACGAGGATGGTTTCGGCTTTCAGGTCGTCCAGCTCTTTCTGCTTGGCTTCCAAGTCTTTCTGGATTTTCTTGATTTTCTTCTGGATGCGGGCGGCATCGTTGTTTTTGACCGATTCCAGCAGCTTTTTCCGGGAAACCTCGCGGAACTGTGCGAAGATCTGCCGGACAACTTCTTCCACAATGGAATCCAGCTTAGAAACACCATAGCCGGACTGCCCATCGCAGTCACCCGGATGCCGGATCTTATAAAAGCAGCTATACCGCGGCCGGACTTCTTTCACCGTATGCCCATCTGCGTAGGTATGTGTCCGTCCGCTGCTGGTCAGGCTCAAGCGGTTGCCACAGTGGGCACAGTAGACCAGCCCGGTCAACAGGGCTTTGGAGCTGGTACCCAGTGAAGTACCGCCACGCTCACAAGTGCGTGCCTGCCGCAGTTCCTGTGCCTGCTCGAACAGTTCTGGTTCGATGATGCGGAGCTGCGGACACTCCGTCTCCACCGCACCGTTGATGAGGTACCCCGTGTATCCTTTGTTCTTGATCATCCGAACGATGCTGGTGTTGGGGATATTTTTGTTGTTCCGTCCTACGACTCCCTGTTCATAAAGATAGTGGCTCAACTTCTGTGCGCCGTAGCCCTCATAAACATACTTGTGAAAGATCAGCCGGACGATCTCAGCTTCCGCTTCATCAATCACAAGGTCGCAGACCTCTTGGTTTTTCTTGTTCACCCGACCAAGGCGGACACGCTTGTAGCCAAAAGCCACGGTGCCGCCTGTATAGTGGCCTTCCCCGGTGTGTCCCTTTGGTCGAAACACGGTATAATGTATAAACGCGTTTTTTCATTGCATTCTCACTTTCTTTTGGCGAGAAAAGCAAAATCAAACGGATATTGTCCATATCAGGTTTTCAAGGTTCAGTTCGATTTTATCTTATCTCACACAGTTAGCCTCCGCTCTGGGGTTGGATGAGGTTTACAGTGAACTGCTTCCTGCTGACAAGGTGGAGAAAGTGGAGCAGTTGATCCAAAACAAACCAGAGAAAGAAAAACTGGCTTTTGTGGGAGATGGCATCAACGACGCCCCGGTGCTTCGCCGGGCAGACATCGGCATTGCTATGGGCGCTATGGGTTCTGACGCTGCCATTGAAGCTGCGGATGTAGTACTGATGGATGATGACCCCTTGCAGATCTCCAAAGCAATCAAAATCTCCCGCAAGTGCCTTGGCATCGTCTATCAGAACATCGTGGTGGCCATCGGCGTAAAACTGGCCTGCCTCGTGCTGGTCGCTCTGGGCTTCGCCAATATGTGGCTGGCCGTGTTTGCGGATGTGGGCGTGATGATTATCGCCGTCCTCAATGCTATCCGGGCGCTGTTTGTGAAAAATCTTTAAGGTTCAGAAATCCCCGCCGACCGGATGGGGCCGAGAGTGCGCTACAATCAAGCCATACAAGAGATACGAGGAAGTCAAGGAGCAATGTACGATATCTGTCTTACCGTTTCAGCATGGTGCATCATCGGCCTATTAGGTGTTCTGTTTATAAGATCATTGGGATTCCGAGAGTTTCATCAAGAGAAAATTATCCCTTGGCTCGTGGGGATTGCTATGATTTTCTTCCTGATAGAACTCATGTTTAACTAGAACTGAAAGCAGTTGAATACGGACTGAAAGGTCGCATTGTTGTGGCAAGCAGTGCAGACGTATATACATCTGCTTATTTTGCGTTGCAAAACGCTTGTTGGGTAATGCCCCAAACCCCTTTGATCTGCATTTTTCCCAATGCAGGCTGCGCGTCCCGACGGGACGCTTTTTACCCGGTGATGCGCTCCGGGGCGTTAAGAACCTGCATGAGGTGAGAAGCGGCTTCTGCAAGAGAATCGTACTTCATCTGTTCAGGAACTGGTGTTTCCAGAAGAGAAACGCCCCACACCTGCATACAGTCCGCAAGTTCTTTCTGCGCCTGCAATACCGCAGCCTTACGCACATCCGGGGTGGGTTCTGCATCCAGAACGTAGGCTGTGGAGTATTTTCAGTTGCAATCTTCTGTCAACTGCACCATGGAGTAGTGCTCATCCCAAAAGTGACAGAAGCAAACCCTGCCACCGATGTTCTCCATTTCGATACACAGTTCTTCTTCGCCGCTCCATTGCGGAGTCTCAGACAAAATGCGATTCAGTTCCGAAAGAGCCTGCCGTTCTTCAGCCGATAACCTCCTAGACATGAAAAGCCCCGGCCTTTTCTGGCCGAGGCTTGATGGTTGCGGAGCAGAATGTAATCTGTTCGCTTCCGCTGACAGGGAGGGCATTCCATAGTTTAGGGTTCCACCCGCACCGTCAGGCGGGAGGCGTGCAATCCACCGTGGTATACCCGGTTATGGGCCACCACGGTCCGGGCGGAAGCAAAACCTTCCCGGGTGTTGCTGTTGGGGAAGATGAAATTCTTGGCGCTAGAGGTGACAGTCACCCGGATGCGGTGGCCTTTCCGGAAGCAATTGGACAACTTGGTGGTGCGGATCTTCAGGCAGACGATCTCGCCTTCCTGCAAAAACTCCGACCGGGCAAAGCCATTACGGTATCGGGCGCTGAGCAGGCCATCCGCCAGTTTGATGGACCGGCCGTTCTCATCCACGTCGGTAACACGCACCACAAAGTCGGTATCCGGCGCGTCAGAAGAAATATACAACTCCGCCGTCATATCACCGGTCAGAACCAGGTTTTCCTTCAGCACAGGGGAGGTGTAGCACAGCAGGTCCTGACGCAGTTCCTCCCGGGTGTAGTCCTCTGGCACTTCGATCTCGTTCTCCGACATATCGATGATGTGCTGGGACGGATGTTCGGGGTCATAGGCGTAACCATCGCAGTTCTCCCGCTCCGGCTTGGCAAAAGTCAGCCGCCCGTCCCCGGCAGAGGTGTTGGCATGGCCGTCACTATCCAGATACAGGTGGGTGACCCGAGTCTCGGGCACCGGCCAGTTTTCAGCGGTCTTCCATACCTCCTGGCCCAGGGTGTAGTATTCTACCGGGGCAGTCTGGTCGATGCCGTTGTCCACTTCCTTGAGGTGATGCTCAAACCATCGGAAATACAGCCAGTCCAGATCAAAGCGCAGCGCCTGGCTGCCGAAGGATACCCCGTGCATGTCGTACTTACTGTTGCCGCTGTGCTGCCAGGGCCCCAGAATGACCTTGCGCATGCCCCGAGGGAAGTCGTGGACCAGTTCCAGGGCTTCGGTGGTACCCATGCCGTTGTCGTCAAACCAGCCGGACTGAATCAGCGCCGGGATCTGCGCCCCGACGGAGCGTTCCTGCCAGTTGGACATACGCCAGAAATCGTTGTAGTCACTGGGTTCCAGCCACCGTGTGATGAAGGGCACATCGTACCCCAGAGCCTTTTTCGGCAGGTCGGTCAGGGGGCGGATGTTCAGCACTTTCTCCCAGTCATCGCGTTCCATCAGCTCAGGGTGGAAGGTTTTCTGAGACACCGCAAAGGCCCAGGCCAGCATGCCCGAGGTGAAAGACCCACCCCGGCGGGGCAGATCCACAAAGGAGCTGCCCGCGCAGACTACGCTGATCAGAGCTTTCAGGTGGGGGTTGCCGCTGGCAGCGGCCGCCCACTGTACGTAACCCAGGTAGGACCCGCCCACCATACCGATGCGTCCGCTGCACCATGGCTGGGCGGCGATCCAGTTCAGAGTATCGTCGCCGTCCTCCACCTCGTGGTAGTTGGGCAGCCATTCGCCTTCACTGGCGTTTCGGCCGCGCACATCCTGTACTACCACCGCGTAGCCGCGCTGAACGTAACGGTAGTATACCTCACAGCCGTCCTCTTTGCCGTATGGGGTGCGTACCAGCACTGCGGGCACCGGGGTACTGCAGTTTTTAGGCAGGTATACGTTGGTGGAAAGATGTACCCCGTCCCGCATGGGCACTGGGAAGGTCAGCGCATGTTCTACCGGGAACAACTGTTCCTCTGGCCAGGTCGAGCGCCACAGGCGCAGGATGGTCTCCTCCTCGGCACCGGGTTCCACCAGCACCGTGACCATCTCCCGGGCAGGGCAGGTGACGGCGATCAGCCGCCCTTCTTTCATCTGTTTGTTGTTGGGGAATTTTACATCCCGCTGCAGGTAGCTGCAGCCGTCTTCGCTGGTGTAGCGCTCGCCGCACAGGGAAACTTCCCCGGTGCCATGCAGCCCCGACTCGTAATGGGACAGGTTCTGTCCCAGGGCGGCAAAGTCCATCTTCACAAAGAAACGGTAAAAATCCCGGTCCTGTTCAGTCAGGTCCTGCCAGTCCAGCAGCGCACCGGTATGCACGTCCAGTTTCTGGATCTGGGATGTGCCGTCGCCCAGCCGCAGTCTGCCGTACAGGATGCCTGAAACATATAAGTCAAAATTACGCATTTCCGTTTCTCCCGTTTTCCGTTCAGGCGCCGATGAAAGCACGGATGGCATAGGCTACACCGATGCCCACATAGTTGCCCAGGGCACCGGCCAGTACGCCCATGAGCAAGCCGATGTTGATAAGGGTCTTCCACTGGGCGCTGGAGGCGATGAGGGCGGCGGTGGGGCCATCTGAGATACAGCCTACGATGGACAGCAGCACATACTCAAAACGGACTTTCAGCAGCCGGGTGATGAGCAGGTGCAGCAAAATGGAACAGACGATGACACAGAAGCAGAACAGGGTGATGTAGAAGGTGGATCCGAAGAACTGCTTCAGGTCCACCGCAAAGCCGATGGTCACCAGGAACAGCAACGCTACGAAAAGGCCCAGGTCAAAGTTGCCGCGCAGCTTGCGGACGGCTGGCACCTGTGCCAGGATGATGGAGAAGGTGGTGATGAGCAGGATGCGGCCTGCACTGCGGAACCCTGCTCCGAATACCATCGAGGAGATGCTGGTGGCAGCCCACACGGTTCCAAAGCCGATGGCCAGCAACCAGGCGATTTCCTGGATGGACCATTCCTTGGAAGTCATCAGTTCCTCGTGGTTGCCATCCCCCAGCAGTTCCGGCTCGCTCATTTCATAGGGCCACAGCTTTTTCAGCCATTTGGAACTCTTGTACAGGGCGGGGGTAGCAAACATCAGGATCAGCGTGGGGATGCCCACCACATAGTCGGCGGCATTGGCCGAGGCGATGGTGGTCTTGCTGGCATCCAGGCCTACAGCGATGGCGGTCAGGTTGGAACTGCCGCCGGTGTAGGTGCCCACGAACATACCGGCCACCTTCCAGCCCTCGTTGATTTTGTCGGCGAATAGTACGCCGAACACCAAAGCTGCCACGCAGACGCTGAATATGGCCGAGACCAACGCAATGACCGGTTCCTTGGATAATTTGCGCATCTGTTTCAGGTCCAGGCTCAGCAGGCAGATGGAAATGGACAACGGCACACAGTAGCTGCTGACGGCATCATAGGTAGCACTGGAGGTAGGCACGATCCGCAGGTTGGACAGCACGATACCCATGATGATAACCGTCAGGGCCGGACCCAGCGTTTTGAACGCCTTGAACCGCTGCAGCCAGAATCCCAGTGCGACCATGGCGACCATGATGAACAGGAGCGCGCCTTCGGAGGAAAAAATCGTATTCGGCATAATACACCTCTCTGCGGGATCCCGCTTAAAAATCAATATCGATGCCAAGGCCCGGTTTGTCGGACAGGGTGTAGACGCCGCCATTCACGGCAAAACCTCCGGGCATACCCATCTCGGGGTCCACGGCGTACATAAAGCTGTCGCAGTCCGCCTCGGTGATGTTCTGCTTGGCGGCAACCAGACTCACACCGGCAGCAATGGCCACCTTGGTCTCCAGCATGCAGCCCACCATGCACTGCACATGGTTTGCCTCGGCAATGGCGTTGATCTTTTCCGCCGGGTACAGGCCGCCGCACTTCATCAGTTTGATGTTGATAATATCTGCAGCATCGATCTTGCAGGCCTTTGCTGCATCGATGGGGGTGTGGACCGACTCATCCAGCATGACCTGCAAGTCCACCTTGGAACGCACAAAGCGCATACCGTCCAGATCCCAGCTAGGCAGGCACTGTTCCACCGCTTCCACGCCCAGCTTTTCAAAGGCTTTCAGGGTGCGCACCGCATCGCTGACAGTGTAACCCTGATTGGCGTCCACACGCAGGCGGATGTTGGGGCCCACCGCCTGACGGATCAGGGTCAATGCCTGGATATCCTCGATCGGGTTGATGCCGGCCTTGATTTTCAGAATGGTGAAGCCATCCTTTTCCACCCGTTCCCGGGCTTCGGCGGCCATAGCTTCCGGTGTGTCAATGCCCACCGTCATGTCAGTGACGATCTGGTTCACGCTGCCACCCAGCACCTTGTACAGAGGCTGACCCATCAGTTTGCCCTTGATATCGTACAGGGCAATATCCACCGCGGCCTTTGCCGAGGTGTTGCCTGACAGCAGGCGGTCCATCATCCTGTGGATGCCCTCAATATCCAGCGGATCCATGCCGATCAATCCGGTGCGGAACAGTTTCAGCGCTTCCAGAACGGTGGCTGCGCTCTCGCCGGTCACCGGTTCAAAGGGCGCGGCCTCACCGATGCCCCACAGACCTTCGTCGGTGGAGATCTTCACCAGCACATTCAGCGAATGATCCTGTACCGCAAAAGCAATGCGGAAGGGCTTTTTCATGGGGATACGGATGGTTTCTACCTTTACATCTGTGATTTTCATAGGGTTCCTCCTGCATAATAATTTTTATAAATTTTTTATGAATTTTTATAGAAATTTTACTATTTCTAAAATTTTTGTCAAGAGCTTTTCTATTTTTTTCACATTTTTCAGAGTATTTTATAGGATAAGCACGAAATTATCTGATTTTCTTTGTAAAACTTTTATAAATATCGAATATTTTCTCACTTATTTACGTACAGGGCATTTTGTGATATACTGTAAATAAACTTTTTACGAAAAAGCGGGAGGTCTTATGCTGGGCGAACACGTTCGAAATATTCGGAAAAAACGGGGAATCACCCTCAAAGAACTGGCCGAAAAGACTGGTTTGTCCATCGGGTATATCTCCCAAATCGAGCGCAATCTCACCGACCCGTCCCTGTCCACCCTGCGCAAACTCAGCGCCGCTCTGGACATCCCCACCTATCTGTTTATGGGAGGTGAGCACAGCACTGGCCTGACAACCCGTCAGGCGGATATGATGATCCTCTCCCAGCCCAATTCCAATATACGGTATCACCTGCTTACGCCTATGCCCAACGGAAATTTTGTACCTCAGTCGTTGGTCATACGCTTTGAGCTGGAACCCCACTGCAAGGACGGCGACCTGCCGGTGATCCATCCCAGTGAGGAAATCCTGCTGCTGGAACAGGGGCAGCTGGATGTACTGGTGGAGTCCGAGACCATCCGCCTGAACGCCGGAGACACCACTGTGGTGCAGTCCAACCTGCCTCACGTCGTTTCCAACCCCGGGGATACCACAGCGGTGGGGCTGGCTGTGTTTACCCCTGCCATTTGGTTTCCCAACAACCGGCGCAGTTTTAACCGCAGTGGCGAAACCTGAATCTTCTCATAAGAATACCAAAAAGAAGTACAGCCATTGCCTGTACTTCAGACTATTGAAAAAGGTCACCGGAAGGTGGCCTTTTTCTCGTAAATGGGAAGAAAACGAGATGCCTGTCGCAATTTTTGTTATACACAATCTATTTGTGTTCATTCAACGCCATTCGGGTAATTTCAAGGCGGAAAATTTTTGTGAGTATCTTTGGTCAAAAAGGCAATGGTCTTTTGGTGGCAGTCCGTGGTAAACAGAAGCAGGTTGATCATCTGCGTAATGAAGTTGAAGAACTAAAACATCAATTGGATGCGGAACGAGCAAAGAATGACACATTAAAAGCAAAAATCACGGCATATCAGAAAAATGATTTAAGTGCAGTAAAGAAAGCGGAAACACGTTATGAAGAACAACTAAGGATTCTTAACGAGCAAATTAGGGATTATGAACAAATGAAACCCGAACTCGAACGGCTGCGAAACTTTTTCTTTGAACAAAATATTGGCGCAGATGAATCTGATGTTCAGGCAGTAGAAAGTGGCAAACAAGAGGAGATTGCCAAGTACAAGATTATTACTGTTGGAGGACACGAGCAACTAAGAAAGAACATCAAAGATGCATATCCATCGATAATGGTACTA
This sequence comes from Faecalibacterium sp. I4-1-79, assembly GCF_023347235.1. Classification (GTDB taxonomy): domain Bacteria; phylum Bacillota; class Clostridia; order Oscillospirales; family Ruminococcaceae; genus Faecalibacterium; species Faecalibacterium tardum. Next base: position 2,289,742 of record NZ_CP094467.1, read on the forward strand.
GATGGTACACCAAAAAGTCAAGATTTTCATCCTGTAGAAAATTCAGACTATGTATTTATCCTTACGCAGCATATGAGCCATGGCCGTCGATGCCATCGTACTACGATTGTTTTTAAAAAATTCTGTATCACTACTCGCACCAGACAAGGAAGATCCAAACCTTTTCTCGAAAGAGAAGGGTTCGGATTTTTTGTTTTTGGCGGCGTGCCCCGCCGCACAACAAAAGCATCCGCAGCGCATGGCCGGGCTGCTTCAGCTCAGGCGCAGTGCGCTGCGGATGCTTATTTTTTATGCCGCGCCCCCTCTCCTGATGGGAAAGTCAGGGCATCGGCTGCGTTTTGATGTCATTGGCCGGAACACGCCCGCTTTCCTGGCTCTCCGGTCAGGGGAGCTGCCGGGCGAAGCGAGACTGAGAGGTTTTATCCTGCCAGCTTGCGGTAGGCGTTCAGCACCTGATAGGCCGGGATGCTGCTTCCCGGGGCAAATTTGCCGTTCAGGCGGCGCTTCATCAGCCCCTGCTCCACGCACCACTGGGCTGCCTTGGCGGTATCCGGGTCTGCCACGTCTGCAAAAGCCGGGGCCTCGGCAGGCTCGGGACGGCCTGCGGTGTTCCACAGCAACAGCGCGGTCTGGGCGCGGTTTTCGGGTGCAGCCACGCCTTCCGGCAGCAGGGCTTGCAGCTTGCGGCCGGAAACATAATTGTACACGCCATAGCCTACAACGCCAGCCGCCACTGCGCCTGCCGCTGCCACGATGACGACCGCACCGCCGCCGTCACCGCCGCCGGTAGAGCCGCCGGGGGTGGTGCCGCCCGGGGTAGAGCCGCCCGGGGTCAGACTGCGGACATAGCCGCAGATGTTGCAGGTGGTATCCTTGTCGTTATCGTAGACATGGGCTTCGGTGTCCTGCACCGTATGGCAGATGGGACACTCCATCCAGTGACTGTGCTCGTCGTGGGTCATTTCCATCGTGTGGTCGTGCTCAAATCCGCCCGGATTCAGCGACACCGAATAATGCTTTATTGCGCAATATTCCGTATCATCGTTCTGGGTCCAGCTGAACTCTGTTTCCCGTCCGTTCACTGTACAGACGGTTTCCTCGCTAAACTTATATCTGGGTTTTGCGTACAGACCCACCTGAAGGGTGTACCGTTTGCCCGGCCTGAAGGAGCCGGTGATCGGCTTGCCGCCTACGCCGTCGCCCTCGACCCAGTAGATCTTGGCGTCACAGACGTCTGCTCCGTTGTCCAGAATAACAACGGTCTCGTCCGGCATTTTGCCATTTTTGGGGGTGTTTACACGGAGATTCACCTGCTTGATTCTGGTAATGGTCAGCACCTGCAGACTGAATACGCTGGTCAGTCCATTGCCGCAATCGTAGGTGTAAGTTACCCGGTCTGCACCCGGGTTCACCTTCAGGGTGTTGCCCTCCACAGTGCCGCCAACCCATCCACTGGCCTTATTTACGTCAAATCCAGCAGGGAGGGTACTCAAGTCAAACGTACGTTCGGTCTCATCAATGGTAATGGGGTACTTGTTTCCAGAGCACTCGAAGTTTTCTGGCGTTAGCTTGGTGTTGTAGCTTAGGTTCAAAGATGTCAGCTGGTTATTGGAGCAATTCAGCTTCTTCAAGTTGCGAAAACACGTAATGCCCCACAGGCTGGTAATATTTTTGTTGCGGACATCGATCGTAGTGACAGCTCTCCATTCGCCTGGCTCCAGAATTCCATTCGGTTCTCCATCCTCCGATCCTCCTTTGTCAAACGTCGTTCTGATATATTCCAGGAACGTTTTGTCCGGAAAGTTTTCGCTGTGCAGGGGAACCCAGAAATCGACTTCATCGTCCGCAAAGGCGCTGAAGGGCAGGAAGGTGAATACCATAGCCAGCGTCAAAAGGGCACTGACAAGGCGCGTTCGTTTTGAGAATCGTTGTTTCATGGGGTGCTCCTTTCTGTGGTAAAATTTTTTTCAGGGCCCCATTCGGGAGAAGCGTCAGCTTCTCCCGAAAAAAGGGTACCCTTTTTTAAAAAGTGGTCATTGCCCGGCAGGGGGCAGAATGATTCTTCGGTTGTCAGCCTCCTGCCAGCCTGCGGTAGGCGTTCAGCACCTGATAGGCCGGGATGCTGCTGCCCGGGGCAAATTTGCCGTTCAGGCGGCGCTTCATCAGGCCCTGCTCCACGCACCACTGGGCTGCCTTGGCGGTATCCGGGTCTGCCACGTCTGCAAAGGCCGGGGCGTCGGCAGGCTCGGGACGGCCTGCGGTGTTCCACAGCAGCAGCGCGGTCTGGGCGCGGTTCTCGGGTGCAGCCACGCCTTCCGGCAGCAGGGCTTGCAGCTTCTGGCCGGAAACATAGTTGTACACGCCGTAGCCCACAACGCCAGCCGCCACTGCGCCTACTGCCGCCACGATGACGACCGCACCGCCGCCGTCACCGCCGCCGGAGGGAGGCGTCACCGGGGGTTCCGAAGGCGTCACCGGGGGTTCCGGAGGCGTTACCGGGGGAACGGTGCCGCCGGTGCCAGTCACATCCAGCTTGAAACTTACTTCCAATATATCGCTTCTGCACTTATAAGCGTAGTACACTACGTTTGTGCCTTCATCGACTGTCAGAATGTTCCCATTGGCTTTGCCATGCTCCCATCCTGTAACCCGGCTTTTATCAAAGTTCCCGGGCAGAGTGCTCAGGTCAAACGTACGGTCAGGGTTCAGGGTAACGGTGTAAACATTATCACCGCTGTAAATATCCGTAAGAGAGAAATCGAGCTTCGGGTTGTTGTCCAGATTCAGGCTGGTGAGATGGTTATCCCCAAGCCACAATGTAGTCAATTTTGGACTATCGCTGACATCCAGCACGGTCAGCTGGTTGTTGAAACAGTTCAGATCCTTTAAGGAAATCATATTGTTCAAATTCAGCTGGGTCAACTGGTTATGGGCACAATTCAGTTTATTCAGCAGTTTATTCTGGCCCAGAATCAGCGATGTCAGCTGGTTGTTTTGGCATTCTACCTTTTCCAGCTGGAACTTATGGGACACATCTGCGTCCAGCTCTGTCAACCGATTCCAGGAACAGTAAAGTGCTCTCAGAAATTTACTATTTCTGACATCCAGTTGCTCCAGATCGTTGTGCGAGCAATCGAGAGTCACCAAATCTTTCAGATGCGATACATTCAGCTGTTCCAACTGGTTCTCGGAACAATTCAGATAGTCGATATCCGGGTTCTTGCTCAGGTCCAGCTGGGTCAGTTGATTCTTATTGCATTTCAACGTTATCAGCATTGGATTCTGTCTCAGGTCTAATTTCTGGATAGAATTGTTTCCGCAATCCAATTCGGTCAGGTTAGGGAACGCCTCAATGCCTTTTAAGTCACTGATATCCTTTTTATTGATATTGATTATTTTGACTTTGCTTCGTTCTTCCACCGTGAGGACATCTCTGCCACCTGCTATGTTGCCCTTGATGTACTTTCTAAAGTTAGCGTCGGGGAAATTTTTCTCATTGATGGGCAGACTGGTTTCAAAGATGAATGTGCGGTTTACTCCATCGCCGCAATTGTATTGGTAGCTCACCTCGTCTGCGCCCGCATTCACTCTTAGAGTTTTGTCGAAAACAGAGCCGCCGTTCCAGTCGGTGGCTTTGCTCACGTCAAAGCCGGGCAGGGTGTTCAGGTCAAACGTTCCGTCTGTACGGACAGCAATGGGACACCTGTTGCCATCAGCTATTATCGTGCCGCTGATTCCAGTAACGTCCAAACAAGCCAACCGATTCTTTGCACAATTCAGATGACTCAAACTGAGATTTTGGCTCAGGTCCAGCGTTTTCAGCTGATTATCATTGCATATCAAAGATGTCAAGCCGCCATTCTGTTTCACGTTCAGTTCCGTCAATTTATTTTTGCTACAATCCAGCTGTTTCAGCTGCGTCTGGCTACTGACATCCAACTCCATCAATTGATTTCCAGAGCAATTCAGTTCTTTCAGCTTGAAGCATTGGCTGACATCCAACGTCATCAGGTCGTTGTTGGAACAATCAAATTTGACCAGTTCCCCCACGCTATCCATTACGATATTCCTTATTTCGTTATTGGAGCAATTCACCTCTTCAAGATTCAGCCCATAGAGACTGCCCAGATTCATGTAGGTCAGTTTATTATTGGAGCAATTCAGTTTTTTCAGTCCGCTTGAAAGAATAGGATAAGACTCTTTCAGTTGATTATCGGAACAATCCAGCTCCTCCAGTTTGAAATTTTTGCCAACATTAAGTTCTGTCAAGCCAATACCGTGGCAATCCAGCTTTTCGAGATCTTCAAAGAACTCGATTCCCTTAAGCCTTTTGATTGCATAACTGGCTGGAATCGTCATACTCTTGATATCCACATCGAGCTTGCCATCGTTGTTTGTGTCACAATAATCTATGAGAAAGCTCCGAAATACCGCATCCGGGAACTTAAGTGCAAAATCCAGCGAATCAAAAGCAATTCCTGTGCTCGCCGTGTTTGCCGCAAAGGCGCTGAAGGGCAGGAAGGTGAATACCATGGCCAGCGTCAACAAGGCGCTGACAAGACGCGTTCGTTTTGAGAATCGCTGTTTCATGGGGTGCTCCTTTCGTTTTTCGTGTTGTTATTGCTGTGCGGTAAAGGGGTTCAGCCGGTCTGCGCGGTAGAGGGCAGGATGGTCATTCGTCCGTCCACCACCGCGTCCAGCATCTCGTGCTCCCGGAAATACTCCATCAGGATATCCTGACAGGAGGTTGCCACGCTGCGGGGCTTCTGGAGCTTGCAAAGGGTGTCGTAGGAGATGTTGAAAAAGCTTTCGATGTTTTTAAAGTGGTAGTTCTGCAAGCCCACGGTGAACAGGGCGTCATCGCCGATCTCCTTGCCCACCTCCCTGCCGCAGTAGGTAAAGTAATCAAAATCGCCCTTGCGGCGGTCGTACCGCAGGCGCAGGGTGGAGGGCAGCTGGTAGAACTCCGTATGGCCGGTGTAGGCTTCCTCCCGCAGCATGTAATGGAGCATCTGGCGCAGCTGCTGGCCGGTCACCTTGAACATGAATACGCCGTCATCGTAGGGGAAACCCTCGATAAGGTCGCCGTAGGTAACGATGGGGCCCAGCTTTTCGGCCCGGATGCTGCCGGAGCCGATCAGCATCACATCCACCCCAAGGCTGCGGGTAAAGATATCGGCAAACAGGTTGCCAAGCTCGGTCTCCTGCGTGCGCTGGGGGTGGGTAAGCTCCCGGCGGAAGCGCCCTACGATGTGGCTGTACTTTTCGTCCACCTGACTGGTAAAGCGGTGCAGCACCTGCTCCATGGCGGGGTTGCGGGGGCAGGTCTCGGCGCAGATGGGCACGGTGCGCCACGTGTAGGAATCGATGCAGTTGTTGTCCGTGTCCACGATGATGTCAAAGCGCCCGATCTGGTCGGTGCCGGTGCCCGCCTGCGCAATGACCACGCCGTTTTCCTCCACCGCGTGCTCCGGCAGGGTGTGGCTGTGCCCGCCGATGATCAGATCCACTCCCCACGCCGGGTCCAGCTGGCGCGCCAGATGGCGGTCCTCCTCAAAGCCGATGTGGGTCAGCAGCACGGTAAAATCAATATCGATGCTGTTGTGGGCGTTGCAGATCTTGCCCACCTCGGCGGCAGCGGCGGCGGTGTCCACAAAGGACCCTACCAGAGATTCGGACTTGGTCTGGTTGATCACGTCCTGCGTGATGATGCCGATGAACAGGATGTTCATGCCGTCCATCCGCAGGATCTTGTAGGGGGTGAACAGCCGGGTGGGGGTGTTTTTGATGTAGAGGTTTGCGTTGATGATGGGAAAGCGCGCGCATTTCTCGATGAACAGCAGATGCGCGATGCCGTAATCCACCTCGTGGTTGCCGATGGTGACTACGTCCGGGGCAAGGGCGTTCATGATCTCGATGGTGGAAAGCCCCTTGTATTCGGAATCAATGACCGAGCCCCGGAACATATCACCTGCAATGACGTAGATGGTGTTGGGCTGTTCTGCCCGCACCTTTTCGATGTAGCCGGACAGCATGGAAACGCCGCCCACCAGTTTTTCGTCCACCTGCTCTGCCAGAAAGTCTCCGTGCAGATCATTGGAGTGGAGGATGGTGATCGTTTTGGTTTGTTTCATGGTGCATTCCTCCCGGTGTTAGTGTGCGCGCCGGTCAGCCCATGGCCTCCTGCCGTGCAAAGTAGACCGTGTTGACAAGGCTCAGGTAGCTCTCCTGACCGTCCAGATAGACCTTCAGGGCAAGGGTGTCCTCGTCCTCCAGCGTGACGGCGTAGCGGGAGCCGTCCTCCCCGGTAAAGGTGGCGTACCACTCCTGATTGGAGCGGAAGGGTACCTCCGGGGTGCCCTCCTGATAGAACAGGTCGGCTTCCTCCACGTTCAGCTCCGGGTAGGGGGTGATGTAGCTGGCGGTCAGGGGCAGCTGGCTGCCCTCGGTGTCAGCATCGGTGGGCAAAAAGCACATCCGGTCGGCGTCTGCGGGGTCGGTGTCAAAATAGCCCTCGTCGGTGTCGCGGCCGGTCTCCAGCCAGTTGCCTTCCAACGACCAAGGGCTGGTAGTGGTCTCCCAGTCGTCTCCCTCCGGGTAGATGGTAAAATCGCACACGCCCTCGGCTTCCACCACATGGCCATTCTCGCCGGAAAGGAAGGGGCTGAATACCAGCTCTTCGCCGGTGCTGGGGTACAGCTCCACCTCGGTGTTGGGGGCGATATCGCTGATGTTGCACAGCAGCAGGATGGGCTGGCCGTCCTCACTGTAATAAAGCTGTTTGCCGCGCTGGAGCGGGTTTTCGGCATCGTCTGTCAGGCTCGTCTCGTAGACGAACAGAGTGGCATCCGGGTCCTGCGGGAAGATGCAGTACAAATCGCACCCGCCATCCGGTGCCACGACCCAGTGATCCTGCGGGATGTCATAGACGAAGCCCCACAGCTGGCGTAAGTCCGGCTGGCTGTCCAGCACCTTCTGCACATCGGTGGTCACCTCGTAGGAGCCGCCCAGATACAGCACACAGGCGCGGTATTCGTCCTCCCCTGCCAGAAGGCGCATATAGGCCACGTCCTCCGGCTCTTCGTATTCCTGCTCTTGGGTGCTGGGTGCGGTCATGCCGTCACCGTCCAGCTTATTTTTGGATGCAGAACTGGCCGGGTTGCCGCCCTTGGACGACCCGCCGCAGCCTGCAAGGCCGATGGTCAGCGCCAGCAGGGCTGCCAAAAGTTTGATCTTTTTCATAGGTTCTCCTTTCTCATGCCCTGCCGGGGCGCACCTCAGGGGGCAGCGCCGGGCGTTGGGTGTTGGGAAAAATCGTCTACGCCCTCCACCGGCACAGGGCGGCCGGTCTCGGCGGAAAGCTGCGGGTTCCAGTCCAGCGGGCGTCCGGTGCTGCAATAGACCGTTACCATGGTGTCGGTGTCCTCCCTGCTGCCGTTGCACAGCAGCAGAATGGGCTGGCCGCCCTGCCTGCCGTAAAGTTCTTTCCCCAGCTGCGCAGGATACGCGGGTTCCTGCTTTTCATAGACAAAAAGCGTATCCTCCTTGCGCACGGCAAAGATGCAGTACAGCTCGCGCCCGCCGCCCGGCGCTGTGACCCAGCGGTCTGCCGGGATGTCCGCAACAAACTGCCACGGCTGTTCCGGTAAGCTGTCCAGCACGGCATGCACATCGGTGGTGCGCTCCGGGACGCTGCCCAGATAGAGCACCCCGGCAAGGTCTCCGTTTTCCCCGGCCAGCTGCCGCAGCGCGGCAAGCTGCTCCGGCTCAGCGGAATCGGCACCGGAAGCCGCTGTGCTGCTGCCCTGCCCGGCGCTGCCGGGGGCGGGGCGGACGGGGTCGCCGTCCACCGCACCGCACCCTGCCAGACTGAAAGCCAGTGCAAGCAGTGCTGCAAAAGTTTTCATGGCTTTCATGTCAGCCCCTTTGTTTTATGCCCACGGGTCGGCAGACGCCGGGATGCGGATGCCGGTCATCAGGTACTGCTCCCACAAGAACCACTGCCCATCGCCCTTGCGGCGCAGCTTGATGGGGCGGGGGCTGTCGGCGCCGCCGCAGGGGATGAACAGCTTGCAGTAGCCCTCCTCGGTGTTGGAGGTGTGGTTGCTGCCCACCAGCAGGGTGAAGGGCTGGCGGGGGGTATAGCCGTTTTCCGGCGACGCACCCACAAAGTAGGAGAACGGGATATAGCTTTTGCCGTCCCGGAAGCGGTCGTTCAGGAAGGAAATCTCCTGCCCGTTCATGGGGCGGGGGCCGCGCAGCCAGTTGAGCATCTCCAGCCCGATGTTTTTATCGGCACCGTAGGCGCACAGTGCGCAGACGGTGAGGGCTGCGGTCTTAAAGGGGGTGTCCAGACTGGCCTCCGGCAGTGCCTGCATCTGGGCAAGGCTTTCCGGCAGAGCCTGAAAGGTAAAGGTGACGGTCTGGTTGCCGGAAACATTTGCGGCGGCCTGCTTCATCTTATCAAAAAGTCCCATGAAAATACTCCTTTCTGTTTCAGCTGTGAGGGTTCAGCTCCGGTTCGGGTCATGGCGGGGCACGGTCCGCCTGCGGACGATCTTCTGGTTCAGATCCAGACTGAGGTTTACAAAATAACCGTTTTCAAAATACCATGCAAGGTCCTTTGTGTCCATGCCAACGCTGTTGCACAGCCACCGCAGGGGCACCTCCGGCCCGGAGTAGCTCTCCACCCTGCGGGCGATGGTTCTTGCATGGTAGCGGCGTTTTTCGTTGCGTGCGAACAGAACAAGGGGCACTGCGCCCACCACGATCCAGAACACATACCCGACAACGTGGGAGGTGTCCTTAGCCTGCAGGTCCAGACAGAGGGTATACAGCCCGCCAACAGAGCAGAACACGCAGAAGGCAAGCCCCGCGTTCCGCAGCCATTTGAGGACACGGGGAATCTCGCCGCGGGCTTTTTCCGAAAGATAAGGGTTCATAAACATACTCCTTTCAGAACGAGCCGCCTCCACCGCCGTGGGTGGTGCCGCTGGAAGAGGTGTGGGTGGAGCTGCCGCCGGAATCGCTGGAGCTGGACTCCTTCGGCCGCTCGGTGCGGTGCACGTCACGGTACAGGAACAGCTCCCGGCTGTTGGTCAGATTCATGCTGCCCTCCCGCACATAGCTGGCGGCATTCTCCTGGAACGCCACGCTGCGCAGCTGGCTTTTCATCACATGGACGACGACCCATGCCAGCACAAGGCCGATGCCCAGCGCAAGGAACAGGTACATGAGAGACAGCGGCTCCCGGGGCAGGTTATTCACGTCATAGGGGTGGCCCGCCCGGGCAGCGTCGATGTAGGTATCCGACCACTGGACAAAGGTGCGGAAGGCACCGGCGTAATCTCCATCGGCCATGAAGGGGGTCATCTGCTGGCCAAGGTACTGGATGCCGGCATCCGTAAAGGCGGTGATGCCGTAGCCGCAGGTGGAGATGTGCCACTTGCGGTCGCCCACGCTCACCAGCAGCAGCACGCCGTCCATATCGGGGCCGTAGCCGTACTGGCAGTAGTCATACAGATCATCGGCAAACTGCTCCATGCTGTCGGCACCAACGCTTTCCATCGACTCGATGGTGGCAATGGTCACATCGAAGCTCTGGCGCAGGCTCAGTTCTTCCAGTGCGTCCTCCAGCTCGTTGTCCTCGTCCTCGGTCAGCACCTCAGCGTCGTCGAATATGCGGTAGTACAGGTCGGCAAAGCCGCCCTCTACCGCAAAGGCCGGAACAGCCAGCGCCGCCGCAAGAATCAGTGCTGCCAGCGCCGCAAAGAGGGCGTGCAGTCGGTTGGAAGTCTTTTTCATCGTTCGTCCCTCCTTTACAGGATCCGTGCCAGCCACAGCAGCCACATCACGCCGTAGGACGCGGCGGAAAGGGCAGCCGTAAGGCCCAGCATCCACTTGCGGGCAGCGCCCTTGTCCACGGGCAGGTCACCCACGAATTTGCCGGTCTGACCGTTCATGGCAAACAGATAGTTTTCGCCCCGCCAGCTGGTGCTCAGCAGCCAGACCGGGAACAGCGCGTACTTTGCCTTGCCGCCGTGCAGCTGGATGCTGCTGTTATCCACCTTGACCGAATCGTAGCCGGTAACGGTCTGCTGGAACGTCTCCTCAGTGGAGCGGCGGATGCGCTTGTTGGCCCGCTCGATGCTGTCCTCGGCGCTCACATCGTATTTGTCCGCCACATAGCCCGCCAGATAGGCGGTCTGGAACGGGATGGCGTCCTGCATGGCAAAGGGCTCGATGGATTCCATCAGGTCGTCCTCGATCTTGGAGGAGCCGTCCACCGGCACTGCGTCAAAACCCAGTGTGCCGTCCCGCCGGACGGAGTAGTAGTTGGTCTCGGTATAGTCGTATTTGCTGTCCGACCAGCATCGGGTCCGGGTGGCGGTGAACCGCAGCTGAGCGTCGGCGTCGCTGTCAAAGAGCCAGAAAGGCACATACACGCCCTTGATCTCGTCGATGTGGTTCTGGCTGCGGAACACCCGGGGCAGCAGAGTCTTGCCCTTGAGGTGCTCCTGCAGCTTTGCCTTGGCGGCCTTTTTGTCCAGCTTGAAGGGGATGATAAGGTCGGGCCGCAGGGCCCCGGCAAACTGTCCGGTGAGCACGATGGGGTTGCCGCAGAAGGGGCAGGCCGAAGCGGCCATGGTGTCGTCGCCCACGATCTCGCCGCCGCAGCTCTTGCAGCTGTAAGTATGCAGACCGGCGGTCTCCCCTTCTGCCCAGCCGCCGCCGGGGGTCGCCCACTCCATCTCGCTGGGCTTTTCGTCCTTCAGTTCCTCGTCATAGCCCTTGAGGGTATCCACGTCGAACTCGGTGTCGCAGTAGGGGCATTTCATCTTCTGGGTGGCGCTGTCAAACTGAATGGCGCCATCGCAGCAGGGGCACTTGTATTCCAGCATTCCTGCCATAGCGTTTCCTCCTGTTGTTTCAAAGGGGGCCGGGGGCTCTTCCCCGGCCCCGCTGTTTTTGCGTCAGTTTTCCTGCCAAAGCGGTCGGCTCAGAAATCCGTAGTGATGCGGAACACCACCGGCTCGTCCGGCTCGGTAGCTTTGCCGTGGTGGCCCACTGCCAGGAAAGCGTTTTCTTCCAGCGGCAGGAAAACATCAAAGGTGCAGAAGTCGCCGCACAGCTGGCACAGGGTCTCGCGCTCACCCACGGGAAGGGACTTTTCCAAAAAAGTGCCGTCCGGCGCGTACAGCTCCCACATATAGCCCGTGTCCAGCAGATAGCCGTTGGGGCGCTTCATCATCACGGCGTCAAAGCTGCCCACCGGCTGCGAGCTGCGGGCCAGCTCATTGCCGTCCAGATCAAAGGCGGCAAAGTAGTAGTCTCCGCTGGAGTCCGGCTCACCCACCGTCAGCAGCTCGTCTCCGCTGAGGTTCAGGGAGGGCATGCTGCAGAAGGGGCCGATCTCGTTGTCGCCCTCCAGCGTCAGCTCGGTGTACTCGCCGTCCTGCACCAGCACCGGTGCGGAGTCGGTCCAGTAGATTACGGTCAGATCCCGATCCTTGGAGGAATAGCAGCTGCCCGAGTAGTCCAGTGCGTCGCCGGGCTCTTCCGGGTCGCTGCTGTTCAGATCGTAGCAGTAGACATCAAAGGGATCCATGGCGTACAGGATGCCATTGCGGTCGATGCTGAGGGCGTTGCTTCCGTCAATGTTGTACTCTGCCACCGGGGTCAGCCGGTCGTCCTTGATGGCATACTCGAAGATTTTAGCAGACTGCTCTTCATCGTCCTCGTTGTAGAAACTGAAGAAGTAATTGCCCCGGTAGGTATCCGCGTGGATCACATGATAGGCACCGCCTACCTCGCGGCGGACGTCAAAGGGGATGTACTGCGCCTTGAAGGTGTATTCGCCGATGGTCAGCTCCCCGGTCTGGAACTGGGTCACAGGGGTCCCTGCAGGGGCGGCTTTGTCCTCTGCTAATTCCGGCTGTGCCGAAGCGGACGGGGCACTGCTGCTGGAAGCCGGGGTGCTGGAAACGCTGGATGCACTGGCGGCACCGGAGCCGCCGCAGGCGGTCAGCCCGAGGGCGGCGGTGGCAAGGCCCATGGCCTTGAGGAAATCTCTGCGCTGGATCTTTCTCATATCCGTTCCTCCTTTTGGGGTCACTGCACTTTTGCAAAGGCTTCGTCAGCACGGCGGCTGTACAATGCCATGCCGCCGGTCTGGGCGTCGTTTGCCAGATTGATGTTCTCCACAAAGCGGGCCTTTTCCTGCTCAGAGAGCTGCCCGCCCTTCATGGCGGCGGATGCCACGGCACCCATGGCACCGATCATGCCCATCTGGCCCTTCAGCTCCCGTTCCTCGGCCTTGGACATCCGGCGGCCGAACAGGCTCGTCTCGTTGTCGTGGACTCCGAAGATGTGATCCAGATGCTGCCGTGCGATGTGGGCATAGCCGATCTCCCGCCGGTCCCGCTTGCTGAAGCAGATGACCAGCTCCTGCTTGATGTAGGGGTGGGGCTGCAGACCCCGTCTGGTCTCTGCCTCGGTAATGCCGCGGGGCTGCACCAGCTTCAGCTTCAGGCCGCCGCCGTTGAGGGTGGGTTCCTGGCCCGGCTCCTTGGCGGGGGTCTCGTCCAGATACTCCTCATAGCTGGCGATCTGGTCGTAGCGGATCAGCTCCGGCATCTTGCCCCGTCCGCCGGTGCGATCGTCGATGTACAGCATTCCAAGCTCATCGCAGAACACCAGCCCCATTTGCGTCGGGGTGGAGGGGTATGCGTTGACCCGGAACTCGGTCTTGTCGAACACCTCGTCGAACACCCGCTTCATCCGAGCCATGTACTCCATGTGCTCCTTGGCCTCGTCCAACGTCAGCTCACTGAGCCGGACATATTTGGAGCACTTGTTGCCGCAGTCGTCGCAGAGGAACTGTCCGTCCCGCAGCTTGGAGCGGTGCAGGGTGCCGCACTCCTTACCGCAGACGGCACAGTTCTGTTTTGCGAACAGGTTGGAAAAGAATCCCATCATGGTATGCTCCTTTCATTGCTCTGTATTTGTCAGATCAGGTCTGGTCGCTGTCGTCAAAGGGGTCGCCGCACTCCGGGCAGAACTTGGGCGGGTGAGCGGGGTCTGCCGGCTCCCAGCCGCATTTGTCGCACTTATATTTGGGCGTACCGGCGGGCTTGGGTTTGCTGCACTCGGAGCAGAACTTGCCTTTGTTCACCGCGCCGCAGCTGCAAGTCCAGCCTTCTGCTGCCGCCGGGCGGGGCTTGCCGCACTCCGGACAGAACTTGCCCGTAACGGTAGCACCACAGCTGCAGGTCCAGCTGTCCGCAGCGGGCTTCGGCTCCGGCTTTTTGCTGCCGCACTCCGGGCAGAATTTGCCGGTAACGGTAGCACCGCAGCTGCACTTCCAGCTGTCTGCCGGGGCGGGTGCGGGGCGGCTGACCTGCTGGGGCGCGTCCACGCTGTCCGGACGGGCCTGCTGGCCCATAGCGAACAGGTTCTGGGCGCTCATGCCGCCCATACCGCCTGCACCGGCTGCCATGCCCATGCCCATAAAGCCGGTCATGGCACCGGCGGTGTTGCCGGCGGCGGTCTTCATGGCGTCGATCTGGCCGCCCACCAGACGAGCTGCGGCGGTGGTGGGGTCGGTGGTCATGGCGTTTTCTTCCCATTCGGTGATCTTCTTCTGCTGCTCCTCCGGGATAGACAGGGAGTTGATGTTGAAGGAGAACACTTCAATACCGCGCTTTTTGCGCCAGACATTGGACAGCTGCTCGTTGAGCGCCTCGGAGATTTCCAGCGTGTGGGCGGGGATCTCGTAATACTGCACCTTGTTGGCAGAAAGAGTAGCCAGCGCAGGCTGCAAAGCGTTCAGCAGTTCACTCTTCAGCCGGGGTGCGATCTCGGATGCGTCATACTGGGTGGAGACGTTGCTGCACACGTTGGTGTAGAACAGCAGCGGGTCGCAGATACGGCAGGTGAAGCTGCCGTTGCACCGCAGGTTCACCGAGAGCTTGTAGCCCCGCTCCTCGCTGACCACCACACGGAACGGAATGGGGGTGGCGGTGCCGTACAGGATCTCGCCCAGCTCCTTGGTGTTGATGTAGTACACGCGCTGATCCTTGCCGGTGTCGCCGCCGTAGGTAAAGCGCTTGGCTACGGTCTGGAAGGTTGCTGCCAGACTGTCGCCGAAGTTGCCGGTGAACACGCTGGGCTCGGTGGATGCGTCAAAGGTGAATTCGCCCGGTTCGGCGCACACCTCCACCACCCGGCCCTGCTCCACAATGAGCATGCACTGTCCGTCTGCCACGGCGATGCCGCTGCCGTTGGTGATGATGTTGTCCTCGCCGTTGTTGGAGCTGCGGCGGGAGGTGCGCTTCTGGCCCTTGACCATCAGCACATCTTTGTCCAGAGAATCGCAGTAGAAAAATTCCTTCCACTGGTCTGCAAGAGTTCCGCCCAGTGCGCCCATACCTGCTTTGATAAGACCCATAGTAATTTCCTCCTGTTATTTGTTTGTTGTAAGCGACAACGCTTTGTCATCGCATTGCGTTCGGTTTCGGTCACGGTACAAGGGTTAGATCCGGGGAGTCGTTTTTCCAGTAAACGGGACGCGTGTCCCGGTCAAACAGCACTTCTCCGGCGCGGTATTTCAGGCTGCAGCCGCTGGGGCTGCCGTCATCGTTCAGCAAAATGGCCCAGAACTCGCACGGTCTGCCGTCCGTGTCGGTCAGCGTGAAGTGCAGCTCGGTGCCGTCCTCGGTGCGGCCCTGTGTTCCCTCGGCGGTGCCGGTCAGGGTGCCGTTCCACCCGACCCATTCCACGCTCATGCAGCAGCTGCCGTCCGGCAGGAAGGTCATCCAGCGGATGCCCTTTGCGGCCTCGTCTCCGGCGCGGTAAGTGCCCCACAGCCTGCGGGGGATGGCGGTGTAGCCGATGTCGTCCCATGCCTCGGTGCGTTGAAAAACGTACCAGACCTCACTGCCCTTTTGGGGGCCAGTGGAGCGCATCAGCAGCGAGCCGTCCTCCATCATGGAGATAATCCAGCAGCTTCTGCTGTCCTCGCTGAGGCATGTCAGGTTCCAGCCCTGACTTTTTTCCCCGTCCCAGCCGGTCACAGCGCCGGCATTCAGCTCTCCGGTGCGGGTCTCGGCAGCGGACTGAATCTGCGGGCTGACGTATGTTTCCCGGATGAAGGAGACGGTCACCGTGCCGGTGATCTCGGCCTTTTCCAGCCGCAGGGTAAAGCTTTCGTTGCGGTCGGCGGGGGCATAGCTTTCACCCTGCGTCACCGCCGTGACTGCCATCCACTCGGCCAGCACCTGCTGCTCCCAGTCCTGCGGCAGCGGCTGCGCGTCCAGCGGGATGGTTGGGGCATCGTTCACATACTCCTCCCGGGAGGCGCTGAACCGGCGGACGAAAAAGATAACGTTTCCTGTTTCGTCAAACGAAAGCGGCAGCTCATCCAGTGTAGCCCACCATGCGGTGTTTCCCTCTTTCAGACTGCCGTGGGGCAGCAGCCCCCGCTCACAGGTGGTCTGCCGGTCCAGCTCATCCCGGCGCTTTATGTCGCGGTACAGCGCTTCTTCCAGCGCAGCGGGGTCTGCCCCCATGCGCTGCAGCAGTTGGGTGGCGGTGAGCTGTTTTCCGCTGTCAAAATCGAAGCACCAGCCCTGATGGAAGGGTGCATCGGTACCTCCGTAATCACTGCTGACCACAAGGCTGACGCAGTCGCCGTACCAGCTGGCATTCCAATTCATCTCAATGCAGATGTCCCACGATTCCGGGTCGGCTGCCGCCGGGCAGTCGGCATACTCCTGCACATCGTATTCGTAGAGCCGGGCGATCTCGGCGTTGATGCGGGCGGCATCGGCGCTGTCGCACTCCAGCCGGGGCAGATGGATGTTCAGCCGGACCTTGCCGCCGTTTTCCGCCTGCACCACCTTTTCAAGGGTGTACTGCTCGGTGATCGCCGCGGTGGCGTGCATGGAATCCGGCGGGGTCGATTTCAGTTCCCGGCTGCCAGCCGGGCGGGCAGAGGCTGCAGTCTTTGCCCCACAGCCTGCCAGCAGCGCCGCCAGCAAAACTGCCGGTATCCAGCGGAATGCTTTGTGTTTCATGGTGGTTCTCCTGTGTTCTCAGCGGCTCCCGCCGTGGTCAGTTATCCGGGCAGCGGGTCAGTTGCAGCTGGGTCTTTCCTTCGGCAAAGGGGTTCTGCCCGTCGAGCATGGTCAAGGTCAGGGTCTCGTTGTACAGGTCGTACTTCACCGCCGCCACAAAGGTGATGCCGGGTGCCCCGTCTGCCGTCTCGTTGGTCCAGACGCCCAGCACCATGCCCTCCGGCACCACGCCCAGATAGTCGGCGTAGCCCTGATAGAAAACGCTGTTGTCCTGCACGCCCATCTGGACGGAGCCGCTGCTTTCCACGTCCATCCAGTCAAACTGGTCGTCCGACATATCGTTGAAGGCACCGACAGCCTCCGAGGGGAGCTCCTGCGCGTTCCATTCTGCCGTCAGGGGAGCCAGCTCCAGCACAGAGCCATCCTCCCGGCGCAGGTTCACCTCGCTGCCGCTGCGTTCCAGCGCCACGCCCTGATTTGCAATATAGATAGGGTCCTGACAGACCAAAGCGCTGCCGAACATAAGGCAGTGCAGCACATCCACATATTCCACCACGCCGTCCTTGGTCAGCAGATAGACCACCGGGTGGAAGGACGCGCCCAGTTCTCCGATGCACACATCCACATACTCATTGTAGATGCCAAGGATGGGGTAGGTGTGGTCCTGTTCCAGCCGGATGCCGTAATCCGTATCCCATGCGGCGGTCTCCGGCGTGCGGCGGAGGGTGATAGTGCCCTGTGTTCCTTCCAGCTGCACCGAAGCGCTGCCGTAGGTATCGGTCAGCACCGTCTGCGGCTGCGGGTCAGCAGCCTGCAGCGGGATCTCCACATCCAGCTGCCGCCAGCCCGACCCGGCGGGGGAGCTGCACCCGCCCCGGAGCACCAGCCGGTTTTGTTCCGGCAGCAGCAGGCACAGGTCCTCCAGCTGGTTGTTTTCCAGCGTGTTCATCCGCATGCTTGCCAGATTGCCACCGCTGCGCAGGCCCTCGTAGTAGCCGCCCTGCGCCATGTGCCGGTCAAAGGTCTGCATAGCCTGCCGCAGCATCTGCTGCTGCACGGCATCCGGGCCCAGCCCCATGCGCTGCAGCATTTCAGCCACGGAGACCTGCTTTCCGGTGGCAAAATCGAAGCACCAGCCCCGGGAATACCCCGGGTCGGAGCCGCCGTCGTAGCGGAACACCACAAGGCTTACGCAGTCGCCGTACCAGTAGGCGTCCCAGTTGATATAAATCTCCGGGCTCCACTCGTCCTGCTGCGGCTCGATCTCCGGGCTGTCCTCGTACTGCCGGAAGTCTGCCGCATACATGGCGGCAAGCTCATCGTTGATGTAGGCAGCGTCCGGGCCGTCGCACACCAGCTGCGGCACATGGATGGTCAGCTTCTGTGCGCTGCCCCACTCGTACAGCTGGATGGTCTTTTCCAGCGTGAACTGCTCGGTGATGCGGTCTTTTTGCGCCGTCTGCACCGCCGTGTCTGCGGCGCTTTTGGAAGCTGCGCCGGAGCCTGCGGGGGCAGCGGGAGACGCCGCGCCGCCGCAGCCGGTCAGCCAGAGAGCCGCCGCCAGCACAGCAGCGGCAAGGCGTTTGTGTTTCATGGTCGTTCTCCTGTGTTCTCAGCCGTAGCTGCGGGTCATCTGCAGCTGGGTCTCGCCCTTGGCAAAGGGGTTTTGCCCGGCGATCATGGTCATGGTCAGGTTCTCGTTGTACAGGTCGTTCTTGAACGCCGCCACAAATTCGAGCTCCTCATCGGCAGCGATGCCCAGCACCACGCCCTCGGGCACCACGCCCAGATATGCGGCGTCGCCCCGATAGATGCGGCTGTTGTCCTGCACGCCCAGCTGAACGCTGCCGTCGCTGGTCAGATCCAGCCAGTTCCAGCCGGTTTCGGCGGTGTAGTTGTAGGAGCCGATGACGGAATAGGGGATCTCCTGCGCGCTCCACTCTGCCGACAGGGGAGCCAGTTCCAGCACAGAGCCGTCCTTCCGGCGCAGGTTCACCTCGCTGCCGCAGAGTTCCAGCGCCACGCCGTTGTTGGCAAAGTAGATGGGATCCTGACAGATCATGGCGTTGCCGAACATGAGGCAGCGCAGCACGTCCACATACTCCACCACGCCGTCTTTGGTCAGCAGATAGACCACCGGGCGGAAGAATCCGTCCTCCTGCTCCCCGATGCACACGTCCACATACTCATTATAAGCGCCAAGGATGGGGTAGCTGTGCTCCTGTTCCACCCGGATGCCAATGTCGCCCCATTGGTCGGTCTTTGGCGCGGGGCTCAGGGTGATGGTGGCCTGCGTTCCCTTCAGCTGCACCTGCACACCGTCGTAGGTGTCGGTCAGCACCGAGGTGTCAGCGGGGGGCAGCGAGAGCTCCATATCCAGCTGCTGCCAGCCTTCTTCGCAGCTGTACTTTCCCCGGAGCACCAGTTGATCCTGCTGTGGCAAAAGCAGACACAGGTTTTCCAGTTCATTGTATTCCAGCGTATCCATTCGCATTTGCGAGAGCTCTCCGCCAAGGCGCAGGCCCTCGTAATACGCGCCCTGCGCCATCTCCCGGTCAAAGGCCTGCATGGCCTGCCGCTGCACCTGCGCCTGCACTTCGTCCGGGTCCAGCCCCATCCGCTGCAGCATCTCGGCCACGGTGAGCTGCCGGCCGCTGGCAAAATCGAAGCACCAGCCGCTGTAACGCCACGGGGCGGTGCCGCTATAGCGGCTGCGCACCACCAGGCTGACGCAGTCGCCGTACCACCAGTCATCCCAGCCCACACCGATCAGCGGGGCATCGCCGCCCGGCTGCCCGGCCTCCTCGTAGGCCTCGAACTCCCGGAAATCCGCCGCATAGATGGCGTTCAGCTCCTCGTTGATGTAGGCGGCATCCGGGCTGTCGCATTCCAGCTTTGGCACATGGACGGAAATGCACTGCACCGCTTCCTCCCCCCACACGCCCGAAACGTTCTTTTCCAGCGTGTACTGGTCGGTGATGCGGTCTGTCTGGGCGGCCTGCGCCACCGCGCCGGGGGTGCTTCGGCTGCTGTCGGAGCTTTGGTCGGCAGCGGTGTTGGGGCTGCTCTGGGTGCCGCCGCACCCCGCCAGCAGCAGGGCCGCAGCCAGCACAAGGGCCGCAAAGCGTTGGTATTTCATAGTAGGCTCCTTTTCTATGGTATGGCTCAGCCGTCTCCTATGCCTTGCCACTTGTCGATGATGTAGGCGGCCCAATAGGTCTTGTCGTTGATATCCACCACAGTGATGCCTACCTTATTCACCACCGGGTCGTCCTCATAAAGCCCCGGAACACCGCCGTAGTCCTTGATCAGTTCATCCACCAATTGCTGGAACTGGGCCTCGGTGGCGGGGTAGAGACGATCCATACTGTAACGTTGCTTTCCTTCGTAGTCGAAATCCACGCCTACCCGGTACTGATTGAGCATACCGAAGATAGCCGTGGAGCCGGAGCTATAACCCGCCTCGTGCAGACCTTCCCACATCTTTGCGGCATAGTCGCCCTCCATCCGCAGCCTGAGCCCTTCGTCCGACGGGAACTCCGGGCTGTCGTTATCCACAAACATCTGCACATCTGCCTGAATGGCGTGCTCCAGACCCTTGCTGTACTCGAACTTGATGTTCTCCACCTTTCGCCGGGCCAGCTCTGCGTTGAAAATGGTCAGGATCTTCTGCCCGTCCCGGATCACAGGGATCGGCGGCGAGGGAGGCGTTTCTGTGGCAGAGCCGGAACTTGTGGAGCCGGAGGAGCAGCTATCGTCACAGGCTGCCAGCGCTAGCATCACCGCCGATGCGCCGGAGAGCTTCAGGAAAGTCCGTCGGTCATATCGTTTCATGGGGGTGCTCCTTTCTTCTTATAAAGCCCCGGACACAGGGGGAGTGTGCCCGGGGCAAAAGGGGGAAGTCTGGTTATCTTATGCCTTGTTATTTCGGAACACAACAGCGGTCATGTAGGTCTTGCCCTGAACCACCGGGCAGTAGATGCTGATGAACTCTGCCTTGGCGCTATTAGAATTGTTCAGCAGTTTTGCTACAAAAGTCCGAACGGCAGTATTCTCGCAAGAATACTCATCCTCCAGAGCCACCACATTCTCGGGAGACGGTTCGGAGATGCCGGCCATACCTGCCAAACTGTCCTTGCCATACTTGTTCCGTATCTTGTCCTCAAGTCCATTGAGTTCCCCAAAAATGATCTTGTGGTCAGGGTCTTTCAACGTATGCGGTGTCTCGTTGGCCTCTTCAAAAACACGTCCGTAGCACCTTATGGCACCCACCGCATCCTGATTGAGGGTCAGCTGCTCATGGTCAACCTTACCTGCATTAAACTTTTCATTCCAGACCTTGTTGATAGCTGCCAGCAGCTCGGCTTCCTTGCCGGTGGGCGCTACGGGCGTGGAGGGCCCGCCGCCGCAGCCTGCCAGCGAGAGCGCCACAACGGCTGCGCCGGTAAGGGTGAGGAATTCGCGTCTGTTCATCTCTTTCATGGGGGTGCTCCTTTCGATACAATATTTTATAGATTACGGTTCGGGACTTGCGGGAAGTCCATGCATCCCTGCCCCGCTTCAGATCGGTGCAAAGTTTACCATTACCGCCACCGTATAGGTCTTGCCCTTAATGGTGGGGCAGTAGAGCCCGATCATCCACTGCTCGGGATGCAGACTCGCCAGTCCATGCCCGGCCAGACGCCGCACAAACTCCCTGACCTCGCTCTGACTACTAGGATACAGTTGATTTAATTGCATACCATCATGGGTGCCGTTAGAAACTCCCGCAGTCCCCCGATAGCTTCCATTTCCATATTTGTTCCTGATTTCCTGTATCATTTCAGACTCACGGAGTTGGTACTCGTGGAATACATCATCAGGCAAGTTCCATTTGCGGAAATCCTCCTCGTCTACTTCAGGTTCATAGGTTTCAAAGGGGCTGGCTGTAAACTTTGCGAGGTCGGCAGCCTCCTGACAGTAGACCACAGACTTGCAGATCTGAAGTTTGGGATTGGGGACTACTTCTCTGTTGACTTCATACCAGACCTCGTTGATGGCTCTGAACAGGGCCATCTCTTTGCTCTCAGAGGCCGGAGGTGCGGGAGGTGCGGAGGGCCCGCCGCCGCAGCCTGCCAGTGAGAGTGCCACAACAGCTGCGCCGGAGAGGGTGAGGAATTCGCGTCGGTTCATCTCTTTCATGGGGGTGCTCCTTTCTGTTTGTTCCCTCTGCTTTTTAGAGGGCTCTGGTTTTGGTATTCTCTGCACTTGCAGTCCGCTCCATCTTATGCTATCCTTATGAATAGAATCCGCAGTTGCCCGTTGACACGTTTTGTGCACAGCGACAGGCTTTCTGCACCGGCGCGGGACCTCTTCTGTTTGTACTGTATCATACCCGGGAAAAAATTGCCCCCTCAGAAAAGCCGTTTTTGGGGGGGCAATTCCAAAAAAATTTTTGGGGGTTTGGGACTTCCCCCTCAAAAAATCCCCCCAAAAAGCCCAAAATTGGGGGGATTTGGGGGCGTTTTCCCCCTCAAAACAGGCAGCTGCAGCCCTGCCTGTGCCGGTTTTCCCCCTCTGGCTGCAATGTGCGGAAAGGAGTCATGAAAAATGGAACGAAGGACATTTTTAAAGCTTGCGGCGCTTGTCCCCGGTCTGGCTCTTGCGGGCTGCGGCGGCAGCAAGACCCTGCTCTCGCCCAAGGACCCCACCATGCTCAGCATCTGGCATGTGTACGGCGAACAGGCCGACTCGCCCATGAACCGCCTGCTGACCGAGTTCAACGACACAGTGGGCAGAGAGAAGGGCATCCTGCTCAACGTGACCAACATGACCAACAGCGCCGCCATCGGCGGCCAGCTGCAGGACGCCAAGGCCGGCAAGCCCGGCGCGCTGGACCTGCCGGACCTGTTCTCGGCCCACTCCGCGGACGCCAGCGCTCTGGGCATTGAGAACCTTGTGGACTGGAACGACTGGTTCACCGCCGAGGACATGGCGGCCTATGTGCCCGGCTTTGTGCAGGACGGCATCATTGACGGGCGGCAGGTGGTGTTCCCGGTGTCCAAATCCACCCAGCTCATCTTTTTGAACGGCTCCCAATACGCCCGGTTTGCGGCGGACACCGGGGCGCAGCTTTCCACCCTTGCCACATGGGACGGCTTTTTTGAAATGGCGGGCGCCTACCGGCAGTGGTCGCAGGGCAAGCCCTTCTGCGCGCTGGATTACCCCCTGCGTCTGGTGGAGCTGAACGCACTGGAACAGGGCAGCGGCAAGCTGTACAAGGGCAGCTGGTACGATCTGACCAACGAGACCTTCCGCGCTTCGTGGATGGAGTTTGCCCGGGCACTGGTGCAGGGCGATATTCTGATCTCGGACCTGTACTCCAACACGCAGGTGATGACCGGCGAGACGCTGGCGGGCCTTGGCAGCTCTGCGGCTATCCTTTATTACAATGATTTCGTCACCTACCCGGACAACACCACCGAGCCCACCGACCTGCTGCTGGCTCCCCTGCCCCACGCCGCAGGCACCGCCACGCCCCTGATGCCGCAGGCCGGTGTGGGTCTGTGCGCCTTTAAGACCACCGACCAGAAGGCCGAAGCCGCCGCCGTGTTCCTGCGCTGGCTCACCGAACAGCAGCGCAATCTGGAATTTGCCGCCGATACCGGCTACATGCCGGTGTCCAGCGCCGCCTTTGACGCCATTGCGGACTATCCCTTTGAGCAGCAGAGCTATCAGCGGCTGTACGACGTCTACAACGAAATGCGCATCCAGAACACTCCCCTGTCCGAACCGGGCATCGTGGGGTACCACGCCAAGGCCAAAACCTTGTACGACAGCCTGCGCCAGCGCCAGAAGGACTATCCCCAGCGCCTTGCGGACGGCGAAACGCTGGAAGTCCTTGCCGAGGAGACATGGCAGCTGCTGTGTGACAATGCCTGAGCCTGCCGCTCAGCCGGAAAGGAGGGACTTTGATGCACTTTGTTGACCGGCACCGTGAAAAGATCCGCCAAAGCCCCATGAGCAGCCGGCTGCTGTGGGCCTGCCTGCTGCTGGTGGTGCTGCTGGTGTTGACCTTTGGTGCGGCGCTGTTCCTGTTTGCCAGCCTGCACAACACCAAAAAGGACATCAGCCGCAGTCTGCAGATCCAGTTTTCGGTGTTCCAGAACGATATGGAGCGCTATTTTGACCAGCTGGCGGTCATGGGCGTGAACCTGTCCGAGGACATGAGCGCAGAGGTGGACAAGGAGCTTGCTTTGCGGCAGATGTCCTTTGCCCAGCTGAACGACTCTCCCGAGGCGCTGAACGCGCTGGAGGAGAAAATGATCGAGCCGCTGTGCCGCCGTCTGCGCCAGACCGGCTGTTCCGGCGCTTTTGTGCTGCTGGATGCCACCGTCAACACCCGCATGGAGGGAGCAGAGCATTCCCGCGCCGGGCTGTATGTGCAGAAAAGCGGTGCCGACACCCCCACCGTGCCCCTGCTGCTGTACCGGGGCAGTGCGGAGGTGGGCAAGGCCCGCAGCGTGATGCCCCACCGCAAGTGGCGCATGGAGTTCCAGACCGACCAGTTCCCGGACTACGACCGCTGGATGACCCCCGGCAGCGCCCCGCTGTACCAGTCTTACACGCTGACCGAGCGGTTCGAGCTGCCCGGCACCTCGGAGGAGGTGCAGTTGTTTTTGCTGCCCCTGCGGGGGCGGGACGGCACGATGTACGGGCTGTGCGGCTTTGAGATCAGCGAGAGCTACTTCAAGCAGAACTTTGCCCAGCCCACCGGCTTTGACCGGCTGAGCTGCCTGCTGGCCCCGGCGGGAGACGGCCTTGCCGCCGATGCCGCCCTCAGCAGCGGCACCACCGGCGGCTACTATCATGCCCCCCGGAACACGCTGGTGCTGCGCAGCATGGGCGGCGGGCTGACCCAGTTGACCGGCCCCGACAGCGCCTATGCGGGCATCTCCCAGCTGTGCCGCCTGAGCGAGAGCCAGTCCTACCGGCTGGCGGTGTGCATCCCCATGGCAGACTACCGGAGACTGGTCTTTTCCGGCAATCTGCAGATGCTGCTCATCGGCCTGTTCATCGCCTTTTTCGTGGTGTTCTGCTGCATGAACTTCCACCGGCGCATCCTCTCGCCGGCGTTCCGGCAGTTCGAGGAGGACCGGCGGGAATCCCGGCGGCGGATGGACGAGCTGCAGCTGGAACGCCAGCAGATGCAGACTGAGCTGTCCCGGCTGGCGGACGTGTGCCGCAACGAGTCGGTGCCCGATGCCTTCCAGACCTTTGTGGCGGGCATTCCCACCCTGACCAAGACCGAACGCCGCATCTTTGACGGCTACGCCGCCGGGCTGCGCACCCGGGAGATCGTGGAGCAGCTGGACATCAAGGACAGCACCCTGCGCTTCCACAACAAGAACATCTACGAAAAACTGGGTGTCAGCTCCCTCAAGCAGCTGCAGCAGTTCGTGGCGATCCTGAACTCCGGCAGCGGCAGCGCCACGGACGAAAGCGACCCCAAGAAGACCCGCTGAATGGAACGTTCCCGCACCGCAGCTTTCACCGGAAACAAGCAAAAATGAAGGGGCTATTGCAAAATAGCCCCAACGAATAAAAACGCAGCGCACCCCAATTCTATGGGCTGCACTGCGTCTGGCGTCTGGCTTGATTCAATTATTCTGCTATTCTGCCGCCAATTTCAAAAATTTCTTGTCCGACTGGATGCCCTGGGTCACAAACTTCCCATCCCGGAACAATGCGTATGTTGTAACGGGTGCAGGCACATTCTGAGCCGTCTCTTTCTCGGTGATGTGGATGGCTTTGAACGGAATCCCATGTTCCTTTGCGGCCTCCTGCACCTTTGGCACCCAGTAATAGGTGTAGGGGCACTGGTCGGTATAGTAGAGGACAAAGCCGTTTTCCTCCACCTTGGGATGCTTGGCACACGCCTTAAATTTTGGCGGTTGGGCGCTCTCTGCAAGGGGCAGATACATGAGATTGATCCCGCAATCGGAGATGTCCGAAACCTTAAAGCCCTTATGGGTCAAAAACTTGGGATCAGCAAGAAACTCCCGTTTGCGCCCCTCTGCACACAGGATGCAAACGCCGTTTTTGCCCTGCGCCTTGGCATCCCGAAGGCATTCTTCCAGCAGTTCGCTGGAATAGCCGTGCCCTTTCAGGGAACCGGAGACCCACAGACAGTTGATATAAAGCCAGCCTACCGCATCCATGGGCACCCATGCGTTTTCTGCCGGGATGTACTCGATAAAGCACTTGCCGCGCTCCGCACTGCGGTAAAAGACAAGTCCCTCCTCAAATCGCTGCTTGAGCCATTCCTTCTTGGCAAGGCTCTGTTTGCCGGACATGGCACAACAGATGTGTTCCTTGTCGATGTTTTCTTTGGTAACTCTGATATAGTCCATCTTGTAGTTTCTCCTGCGGCTTACCGCATCCGTCCATCGCCGCCCATCAGGGCGGTCATTTCCTCAATATAGTCCAGCGGGAACGGCGGAGCGCACAGCGGCTTCATGGCAATGCTCATAAGCTTCATGGGGTTGTCGTCTGCCGCCACCCGGTTGGAGCTGAGCTTTCCGCAGCGTTTGCAGCGGTGGATGATGGCCCACTCGCCGCCCTTGCGCACCCAGACGGCCACCGGCTCCATGATGCCGCCGAAGTTGTCTCCAAAATCGCACCAAAAATGGCCTGTTTGCTGGGGAAATGGTTATAAAGTGACGGTGCCTTGATGCCGACCGCCTTTGCAATTTCGCCCACGCTGACCGCATCATACCCTTTGGTCGAAAACAGTTCCAGCGACTTTTCCAGAATGCGCTGCTTGGTATCTTCCATTTTCCTTTGCCTTTCGCTAACTAACATTTGTTAGTTTTACTATAATCAAAAAAAGTTTCCATTGTCAAGAGGTTTCAAATACAATGGAAATAAAATCGTGCCCGCAGCCTAGCGGCATCCATGATTGATTCAACGCTCTCCACCGGCTGGCATCCCCAGTTATGTTCCGGGGCTCAAGATTCCCCCAGAATGCGTCTTGCATCATATAGTACCTCCTTGCGGTTATTTACAAATAACCATATAAAAAGCATCCTACGCTCCGGCAAAAAGGTCAAGGGCTTTGCGGCAGAGCGGGTGCGGGCGGCTTCTTCTGCCGAAAAATTAGCTTCCATAAACATCCCTGTTTTTTCTTGACATCCCTTTGTATGCGTGTTATCTTAATTTCCGTCAATTAGCTTAACCTAACCATCTGAGGGGCTTTGCCCCGCAGGTTTTTCTTTGCGCGCAATGTTAGGTAATGCTAACTACATGATCTCTATCCCCTGCCAGTGTGATGAAAGGAGCATTTTTTCATGAGAACAAAGAAATTTCTTTCCCTGCTGCTGTCGTCAGCTATGGCGTTCAGCCTGCTGACCGCTACCGCCTTTGCAGCAGCCCCTGCCGAGGAGGAAAACGGCTTTTTCGATTTTCTCCTAGGCAAAAAGTACACCTACCTCTACGCCGCCCTGACCTGGGACGAATATTGGGCAAACGAGAAGGTCTATGCCGCCGGCAGCACCGCCGCTTCTGCGCAGCTGGACAGCCACGAAGAGCAGGACCTTGGCGCGTTTGACGCGGTCTCCCGCGCCACCGTCAACCACGGTCTGCACCGCGGCAGCTTCCAGAGCACTGCTGTCATCTACGCCAAGGACGGCAGCACCTACACCGTTTCCCACTGGTCGGACGATGGCAAGACCATCTATCTGGCCGATGGCACCACCGTAGGCTGGAACCGCGGCACCATCACTAAGGCCGACGGTTCTACCGTGCAGATGGATCACTACGAGGTACTGGGCACCAAGTATGTGCCGGTGCGCGTGGCTACCAGCAACCTTGCAGATTTCTGCTCCAAGTACACCGTCGTGGAAAACGGCGGTCAGCTGGTGGGCGGCTACTCTGAAAAGAACCTGACCGCCTACACCCTGACGGCTGCGGTGGACGAGAACACCAACGGCCTGAAATACGCAACCAAGAGCGGCGATGGCTACACCTTCTCCGCCGCGCACAACGGCACCGGCTCCGGCGTGGCAGAAGCCGCCCAGAAGGCTGCCGATGGTCTTACCGTAAACCTGCGCAGCGGCAGCGACGTGGGCAGCTTTGGCGAGTTCATCCGTGTGGACCTGAACGGCAACTACGGCGAGCTGGGCTCCCGGATGCAGTCTGTGGTGTGGACCTACTACGGCAACGACAGCACCTACACCCACGCCAAAGCCTCCTACGGCACCAAGTTTGCAGCCGACAACTGGATGCATAAGTCCATGGGCATCCAACTGGGTCTGAGCGATTCTGCCCGCTGCCAGCTGCCGGAGGGCACTGATGGCACCGGCTACTGGACCATCACCATCCGCGCACTGGGCTACGCCGACACGGTGGTCAAGTTCCAGACCACTGCCGAGAACCTTGCCAAGCACGAGCTGGCAAGCGATGCCGACCGCGCCGCCCTGCAGGCTGTGGTCGCCGAAGCACAGAGCAAGGCAAAGGCCGCTTACACCGCCGACAGCTATGCCAATCTGGAGACCGAGCTGGCCGAGAGCGTGGAGCTTTTGAGCCGCGAGACCCTGTATAAGGCCGCTGCACTGGAGCAGGTGACCCACTTGACCGATGCCGTGCAGAACCTGAAGGATGCCTGATCCGGCAAAAAACAGAACACCCAAAAAGCAAGGTCGCTTTATGCAGGCGGCCTTGCTTTTCCGTGTCAGGAGGAGTTGGAATGAACAAAAAACGATGCAACACACTGCTGCCACTGGTGCAGCTGCTCCCGGCGGTGGCAGCAGCGGCAGCTGTGCTTTTTGCGCTGCCGCGCACCGCGCCGGTGCTGGCTGCCGTGCCGGAAAGGTTGACGGCCGTGGTGGAGCAACCGGTGGAAGCCGCTTCCGTTGAAGCGGAGGAAGAAGCCCTGCCCAAGCTGCCCTATGCCGACGGCGTTTACGTTGGCTCTTCCCGGGGCTACGGCGGTGCCGTCCGGGTGCAGGTGACCATGGAAAACGGCAGCATCGCGGAGGTGGAGATCCTGGATGCTTCCCACGAGACAAAGCAGTTTCTGCGGCGCGCAAAGCGGCTTTTGACCACCGTAGTGGATGCCCAGAGCTGGGAGGTGGACGCCGTTTCCGAAGCCACCTACACCAGCCGGGGCATTCTGGGCGCGGTGCAGAACGCCCTGACCGGCGAGGTGGTCAACAACCCCCTGCCGCCGCAGCCAAAGCCTGCCGCACCGCTGGTGGTGGAGGAATTTACTGCACCCTCCACCTACCTTGACGGCATCTACACCGCCGAAGCCATAGGCTTTGAGGGCAAAATTATGGTACAGGTCACGGTGGCAGAGGATAAGATCACCGATATCACGGTTCTGAGCGCCGAGGACGAGGAGGAATATCTTTCCCGGGCAAAGCGGATCATCCCCGCCATTCTGGAGGGACAAAGCCCCAATGTGGATGCCGTTTCCGGTGCGACCTACTCCTCCACCGGCATCCTGAACGCCGTCAAGCTGGCATTGGCAAAGGCCGCTATCGCCCCGGCAGAGGAAACCACCCCGGAGCAGACAGCATCGGAAGAAGTGGTGGAAGAAGCCGCGCCGTCCGAAGCGGCAGAACCCGAGGAAACGCCGGTCACTGCGCCCACCGTGGAGGTGGTGCAGCCGGAGGAAAAGAGCGCTGTTTCCGCGTGGTTCAAGGAAGTGTGGCAGCAGCTTTTCCCGGCAGAAACACCGGCGTCCTCTGAACCGGAGCCGGCATCTTCTGCGGAAGTGCTGCCGGCATCCGAAGCGGCGCTGCCGCCGGAAGAAACCGAACCTGAAACGGAAGGAGCAGCGGAATGAAATACAAAAACTTTCTCCTCCGGGCGGTGAACCTGCTGCTGATTCTGGGGATTCTGTGGCAATACCAGCAGGTGGCGTTAGTCCGGGCGGCAGCGGTAAGCCAGCGCAAGCAAGAGATTGCCGAGGTGGAAGCCTACAACACTTCCGTTTTGCAGGCGCAGAGCGCAGCGCAGGCAGAGCAGACCCAAAGCGGCTACCGGGACGGCACCTACGAGGGCAGCGCCTTTGGCTTCGGCGATGCCATCCGGGTGTCGGTAACCATTCAGAACGGAAAAATGACCGATATTGCGGTGCTGGATGCCTCCGGTGAGGATAAGCCCTACTATAAACAGGCACTGCCTTTGCTGGACGAGATGCTGGCAGTGCAGTCTGCCGAGGTGGATACCGTTTCCGGCGCTACCCTTACGGCAGAAGGTCTCATCGGTGCAGTAGAGGACGCACTGGGAAAGGCGGCAGGATGATGGAAAAAACACAAGCAAAGCCTTTAACGGCGGCGCAGCAGCGTCAGCGGGACAAAAAGCACCGCACATGGCTGCGCGCCGGGGTACAGCTGTTCTTCTTTGTGACCATGCCGGGCGCATTCGTAGCCGGTTTTTCCGGGGTAAAACAGATCTTTCTGCACATCGGTGCGGGCGAGGTTCTCTCGGCAGATAGCTTCACGCTTTCCCTGCTGGGGCTGTGTGGCTTCACCCTTTTGTTCGACCGGTTTTTCTGCGGGTACGCCTGCGCCTTTGGCAGCTTGGGCGATGCCGTCTGGGTGCTTTCTGGCCTTATCCAGAAAAAGCTGCTCCGCCGCAAAAAGCAGCTCCGGCTGCCGGAGCGGGCGGTGCTTTGGGGGCAGAAGGTCAAATATCTGCTGCTGGCAGGGCTGGTGGCGCTGTATGTGACCTGGCAGGAAAAGCTGCTGACCGGCGCAAGCCCGTGGGAGGTATTTTCCCGCCTGACGGCTCTGCGTCTGCCGCCGGAGGGCTTCGGCGTGGGCATCGCGCTGCTTGTGCTCATTTTGCTGGGCATGGCGGTGCAGCACCGGTTCTTCTGTCAGTTTCTCTGCCCCATGGGTGCGGTGTTCGCCCTGCTGCCGGTGCTGCCCTTTGCGCGGCTGCACCGGCAGAACGATGGCTGCATCCCGGGCTGCAACGCCTGCAAGCAGCAGTGCCCGGTGTGCCTGAAGCTGGAGGAAAGCAGCCTGCGCAGCGGGGAGTGCATCGCCTGTGAAGCCTGCGTGGGCACCTGCCCCAAGCAGAACATCCACCGGTGGGATTTGGCTCTTTGCAAGCACCCGTGGCTGCCGGTGCTGGGTAAGGCGCTGCTCTTCTTCCTGCTGGGCTGCTGGCTGGGCTTCTGCCGGTTTATCTGAAACAAAAAAGGGAGGCCGCCGCACAATATCGTGCAGCGCCTCCCTTTTGGCTAAGACGATTTTGAATGCCCTCCGCTATGCTCTGGGCATTTTCAGCGGAAAAACTATTTATAATTTCGGAACGCCGGAGCGTCTGCGGACGCTCCGGCGTTCCATTTTCACGGTAAAGGCTTCTGCTCCAACAGGTCTGTCATGCTGCGCAGACTGATGCCAAGGGTAGAAAGGTTATGCAGCATCGCGCTGGTAGCCGGGGGCAGAATGCCCAGTGCGCCCAGAAGAATGAGCGCGGAGTTGAAGCTGAGGACAAAGCGGTAATTGCTGCCCACCCGCTTTTGCAGGGCGTTGGCAATGGCTTTTAAAGTCACCAGTTCTTCCAGACTGTCGGCGCGGATGGTCACATCGGCAATTTCCCGGGCGATGGCGGCACCGGAATGGATGGCGATGCCGATATCTGCCGCCGACAGGGCGGGCGAATCGTTGATGCCGTCACCGATCATCACCACCGTATGTCCCTCGGCTTTGGCGTCACGGACAAAGGCGGCTTTATCCTCCGGCAGCACCTCCGCAAAGCAGCGGTCCACCCCCACCTGCGCCGCAATGGCGCGGGCAGTGCGGTCGCTGTCGCCGGTCATCATGACCGTCTGGGTGATGCCCAGTCTCCGAAGCTTATGCAGCACCTGTGCCGCCTCCGGGCGCAGGGGGTCTGCGATGCAGATGACCCCTGCCAGCACCCCAGATGCAGCCAGATACAGGTGGGAATACTGGGGGTCCAGTGCATCGAATTTTGCCTGTTCCCCTGCCGGGATGGTGCAGCCCTCGTCCTCAAAAATGAAGTGGGCACTGCCGATGACCACCCGCGTGCCGCCCACCCGGCTGGCAATGCCGTGCGCCACGATGTACTCCACCTCGGAGTGCATCTCCTCGTGAGAGATACCCCGCTCCCTGGCAGCACGGACAACGGCGTTTGCCATGGAATGGGGGAAGTGCTCTTCCAGACAGGCGGCAAGCTGCAATACCTCCTGCTCCTCACAGCCGGAGAAAGGCACTACCTGCACCACCTGCGGGGTGGCGCGGGTGAGGGTGCCGGTCTTATCGAACACGATGGTGTCCGCCTTTGCCAGCGCTTCCAGATACTTGCCACCCTTTACGGTGATGTGGTATTCCCCGCACTCCCGCATGGCAGAAAGCACCGCCAGCGGCATGGAAAGCTTCAGCGCACAGGAGAAGTCCACCATCAAAATGGAGATGGCGCGGGTGACGTTGCGGGTAAAAGCGTAGGTAGCCACCGTACCGGCAAGGCACCAAGGCACCAGACGGTCGGCCAGCTGCAAAGCCCGGTTCTCAGTACCGGACTTGAGCTTTTCCGATTCCTCGATCATGGCCACGATCTTATCGTAGCGGTTGGCACCGCCCTCTGCCTTGGCCACAAGGACGCATTCGCCCTCTTCCACCACTGTTCCGGCGTAGACGGTGGCACCGGTGGTCTTGCGCACCGGCATGGACTCGCCGGTCAGGGCGGCCTGATTCACCATGGCTTCGCCCTCCAGTACCATGCCGTCCAGCGGGATCATGTTGCCGGAGCGCACCACCACTTCGTCCCCGGCGTGAACGCGGGTCAACGGCACCAGTACCTCGCCCTGCGGGGTGCGCACCCAGACCTTATCCACGTTCAGTGCCATACTGCGGGCAAGGTCATCCAAGCTCTTTTTCCTTGTCCACTCTTCCAGCAAGCTGCTCACCGTCAGCAGGAACATCACCGAGCCTGCAGTGCTGTAATCCCCCCGCAGGAGGGAGGCGGTGATGCTGAGCGCATCCAGCACCTCTACCTCCAGCTTGCGGTGCAGCAGGCAGCGGATTCCCTTCCAGACAAAGGCGATGGAGCGCCACACCGTATACGCCGCTGCGATGGGCGCGGGCAGGAACACCTTGCGGAACACCCGGCCCGCCACAAGGCTGACCATCTTTTCCTGATATTCCTGATTGATCTTCCGGCTGTCGTGGGAGGTAACCAGCACCTCCAATTCTTCGTTGTCAAAGCGGTAGGCCGCCAGCAGGGCGGCGGCGTCCTTCCGGCTGCCCCGGTAGGTCAGCACCACATCTCCGGTGCGCTCGTAGACGGTGGCTTTCTGGATGTTCTCCTGCCCGTTCAGGTAGGCTTCCAGCACGTCTGCCCGGTGCAACGTCATGCGCACAGCGCAGACGTGCACCCGCATCCGCCCCTTCCCTTCATGTAGGATCGTACATTTCATTGCTTTTCTTACCCCTCTGTGCAAAAAGAGCCGCCCAAAGCGGCGGCTCTGCTGCGCTATATCACTGTGCGGTCTGCTCTTCGGCCTGTTCTTCAGCCGTATCCTCGATGACCTCCTGTGCAGCCTCGGCGGCGCGGCTCTCGTTGATGGCCTTTGCATCGGCAAGGATGTCACCGGCCTCCTCCTGCACCTTATTCACGGTCTGCATGGTGCAATCCTTCATCCGCAGCACCGCAGCAGTGGTCTGGGTGTAGACCTTTTTGGCATCCTTGCTGGACAGCACCTTGAAGCCGGCAGAGCCGAACACCACACCACCCAAAAACAGTGCAAGCTTTTTTGTATCAAACATATTTACCCCTCGTTTCTGTATTTCCTATCTGAGCACCCATCCCCTTGAGCGGGGCGGGTTCTTTATCTTTATATTTTAGCACGCTTTTGGGGTTTTTCAATATTTTCTGACGATGTTAGGACGTATTAACATTGTTAGCAGTAGTTTGATACGGAGGATCTTTTTGGTCATGCTCCCTTGCAGAGAGCAACAGGCCGCAGTCTATATTTGTTTTGGGTATCCTCTTGTTTTCAAACCGCCATCACGGGTTCCGGCTGGCTGGTCTGCAGCAGCGCCGATCTCGATCACCTCGTTCTTGAGTTCCTTCCTGTGTACCAGCCGCGTATCCGTGGTGTTCATTTCCAGATCAATAAAGATGCTCATTTTCAATGCCCCTTTTTGTTTCGCGCAGTTTTCGGTTGATTTTCTGAACCTATTCTACACCCTTATCCGTCCGATAGGCGGTACTTCTGTTACCACATTTTAGTTTTCTTCGGCTATTTTCTGCATTTGGGCGAACAGTGCATAGTATGCAGACCCTCTAGCGATCTCCAACTCCTCATAATTTTCCAGAACCTGCACCTGTTCGTAATATTCCTGCGGCTTCGATTCGTCTGCAATGGAGCTGCGGTCTGTCACCACAAAACCTGCAAAATCTGCATCACTGTAGCATAGCCAGCGCGTGGGCTGACCGGCCTCTGCAACTTCAAATTCTACTTCTGTCACGTAATTACAACAGGTGAGGATTGTTTTCTTCTGCCGGGAGAGTACCTGAAAGCGTTCCGACTCAGCCTTTTTCTCTGCAGTCATGGGCAGAGAAGCAGACCATTTTTCCAGCCTGTCCCATGCCGCAAACAACGCATCCACGCAGTTCTGATATTCTGTATCCGGCAGCTTTTCGGCAAATTCCTCGCAGTTTGCCAGCTTTGCCGCCGTAAGGACCTCCTCGTCGGTGGCACCTTTGCGCCCCAGACGGATGTTTTCGAGGATTGTGTTGTCAAACAGGGTCACATCCTGAAAGACGATGGAATACAGGCTCATGAGTTTTTCCGGGTCGATTCGGGAGACATCCATGCCGCCCACGGTGATACTGCCCTTCTGGTAATCCCAGAACCGTGCTGCCAGCCGGGAAACAGCGGTCTTGCCGCCGCCGGAGGGGCCCACAAAAGCTACGGTCTGACCCGGCTGAATCTCCAGCGAAACGCCCTTGATGACCTCGTTTTTTCCGTCGTAGCTGAAATGCACATCCTGCAACGTGACAGAGGAATCCTGCGGGTGCTACGGAACAGCCTGCACCTGCATGGGTGCCGTCTCCTGCACCGAGTCGATGCGTGCCAGCGCATCCGCTACCACCATCTTGCTCTCGCTCATGTACATCATACGGGTCAGGGGCAGGGAGATCACCGGCGTGATGATGATATAGAACAGCAGGTTCAGCAGAAACTCCGGGGTGACGCCGTGGGTCGTGAACAGCAGCCCGCCCGCGATCAAAAAGTCGAACACGCCGTTGACGGCGGCGGTATAGAACATCATGGGCAGGCGCAGGTCTTTGGTGTAGGAGATGACCCACTTTTCATACTCATCAATGGTGGCTTTGAACTTTTTGAAGGAAAACACCGACTGCCCGAAGGTCTTGACTACCGGGATACCCCGGACGTACTCCACTGCCTCGTTGGACATGGCCTCCAAGGCGTTCCCGTACTGCCGCATTTTTTCAGCCATCCGCTTGCCAGTCATGGTCGTCATAATGAGGAAAGCCAGCACCACCGGCGCAAGGCTCAGCAGCCCCAGCCGCCAGTCGAACGCCAGCAGCAAAACCAGTAGCCCCACCGGGGTGGCGATGGCGTTGTACTGGTATGGCAGCTGGTGGGCCAGATAGGTCTCGGCGGCTCCGGTGCTCTCATGGATGATTTTACGCAGCTTGCCGCTGCCAAAGGTCTCGGCAAAGCCCAGCGGCAGCACCGCCAGATACTCCGACACCGCCAGCCGCAAATTGGTCGCCACCCGGAACGCCGACAGATGGGAGCACAGCAGTGCCGCAATGTAAATGAGGTAAGACAGCACCGCAAACAGCACTGCCATCCAGCCGTAATGGGGGATGTTCACCGCCTGCGCATAGTCCGGCGCGGCATTCAACACATCCCGCAGGATCTTCCAGATGTACACAAAGGGCACCAGTGCGCTGACCGCAGACAGCACCCACGAAGCGTAGGTGAAATATCGGTAGTTCTCAGCGTAACCCATCAGCCGGGAAAGATCGGACTGTTTTTTCACGAAAAAACTCCTTCAAAAAATTTATGCAAAAATCGCAGCGTCCGTTACCCTTTCTTTTTGTACCCGCAGTCGCAGTAGGGTCCGCCGGAGGCAAGGGTATACTGCCGCACAAATTCGGTCACACCGCCTGCTTTGCTCATGGTGTAGTCCAGACGGCACAGGGCGGGGGTCAGGTCGTATAGCCCCAGTTCCTTCATCAGCACACAGATGCCGCACTTGGTAAAGCGTCCTTCATAGCCGCTGCCATCCGGGTATTCGTAAAATTCCATGTTCCACGAGTAGGGGTTGCGGTCGGCGGCTTTCAGAGCGGCAGTAGCTTTCATAGCGGCAATGTCCTTTGGGGTAAACTTGCTTTTTCCGCTTTTGCGGCAGAACCACTGCATGGGCTTTGTCATCATGGTTTTTGCATAGTAATCCGTCAGCCTGTCCACCTCTGGGCGTTGCGGCATGGAGAGAATGAACGCGCCGAGCATTGCGCAGTTGACGATGTTCATCTTGAAGCGGTCGGCCTTTTCAAACTCCGGTAGCCTGCAGATGATCTGCCGGTATTGCGGCTTTGCCTTTTTCGTGATGGCTTTTGCAGTGTCCGCATCATAGCCCAGCACTGCCGTCAGCTGCTTTTGAAAGGAACCAGCAAACAGCACCCACATTCCCATGGGCATACCCATGTATTTCATTGCACGGTCTCCTTACATTCTCCGCATTTTGCCTTCTCCCGAAGCAAAACCAGCCCCAATACCAAAACCAGCAGGTGTCCGGCGGATTCCGTGCCGTGATCGATCTGATCCAGCGGCCACGGCAGAAGCGTGAAGAGATTTCCCACAATCCCCGTAAAAACGATGGGGTTGCAGAAGGATGCAAATATCTGCTGTGCTGTGTTTTTCAGCGGGAGCATCCTTTTCCAGATCATAACGAGCATCACGACGGAAAGAAGTACATCACACAGGATATATGCTGCCAGCAGCGGCGCGGCGTTGCAGTAAAACACCTTGTTGGCAATTTCAGCTGCCGCCTGCATATCGCCGTATTTCTCAAAGGTAAACTTGAAGATCAGCGCCACATTCATGAACATGGCATGAACATAGCCCCAGCAGACCGTGCCGGTGAGATAGGCGATTTGAAACAGCTTGACCCATTTCTGCTGCTTCGGTTGGGTGAGGCGTTGCTTCAAAAGCTTCCACATCTGGTGAAAACCGATGTAATAGAGTGCCGTTCCGAGAACACCGCAGATGATGCTGACCACCATGCGCCATGTTGCCATATCAAGATAGGCGACCTTGACCATCAGCCCAATGGATTCTGTGCTTTGACTTTTCCCGGTCGCCGCAAACAAAAAGTCGCCGATCACATATAAAAGGCACCCAATCATACCTGCGATGAGTGCTCGTTTTTCTTTGCTCATTTTCATTGCTTGCCTCCAAATCCGATCTTCACGATCTGCATTTTCATCATGCCGTCACCGACCCTTGCAAGAAACCGGAAAAAGCCGCTGATAGAAGGGTCTTTCCGATCACTGTACTGTCATCATTGCCGCCAGCACCGCCGCTATGACTGCCATGCCCACCGTGCCGAACAGCCACTTTTTCTGCTTGTCTTTTGCAGTAATGTAGGGTTTCAGATCCTCCGTTCCGGGGATCGTCCATGCGTTCGTGTGCCCCACCCAATAGCCGTCAACCAACAGGCGGTCCATGAGATTCATAACGGACAAGATGACGAGTAACTGCCAGAAACCCTGAACAAAGCCCTTTGTACCGTTTATCCCATAGACACAGACCAGCACATAGCCGATATAGCCGGGAATGCAGACTGCTTTGAACAGCAGGCTGTTGCGTCGGATGCGTTCCGGGCTTGTAAGCCCCAGTTTTACGCACCGCTGCTGCACCGCCGGGCTGTAAAGATGCACCATCCCAACAGCCCCTTTGCAGATGCCCACAGCACAGACAAGAACCAGCAAAGCCCCCAGCCCAAGACCTTCCAGAATCACCTGTAAAAGCATTACTTATTCCTCCTGTATCCGTTTTCATCCCGGTATTCGGGATGTTCCTTTACGTATGGATCCTTATCGCCGCAGATGGTATAGTCGCATCGGCAACCGTCCACGCAGGTGGTCGTCCGCACGAGCTTGGCATGGAGCAGTTCCATGGACGCATAGTCCACATTGCACAGGGCGGGCATAATGGCCACAAATCCGAACCGCTTGGCAAATTCCGCCGCCGGACACGCCGTAAATTCATAATAGATGGGCTTGCTGTTTTCGTAAGGCGTAACATCCATCTCGTAATCATGCCATGTGTCACAGTGCTTTTGGGCAGTGCTGAATGCTCGATACATCAGCTTTTTCCAGAATGGCTTGTTGATGTCAACGAAGCGCAGTTTCCGGAAGGACGGTAGGATCAGATTTTCTTCTATCTCTTCCATTTCGCGGAATGTGACCACATCCCGGCACACATCGTAAAAGCACATCATGGTGATGCAGTCGTAGGTGCCGCCTACGCCGTTGTGAAAATTCTTTTTACCGCCGAGGTCGGTGCGCCACTTGGAAAGAAGCTCTGCGTATCTCAGCTGCACCTGCTCCCAGACCACCTCGCGCTCCACCTCCGGATAGTGCAGAGTGATTTTCGCCAGAATTTCCTTTTTGCAGGGTTTGGAATATAGCACATGGCAGCTACGGTCAATTTGTAATTCGCCGTCCTTCATTTTCCCACGCCTTTCAGAAAACCGCTCTTTGCATTTTCTTCGGTGTCGTCCGATTCGTCGTAGGCATCATAGGGTGCCGATGGGTCGTGTACTCGTTTTTTGAATGGTGAACAGCGCTTGTCTTTGTGGGCAAACGCAAAGGCAAAATTGTCCGTCCATCCCGTGTGACCGGTGATGAAATATGGATGCAGCCCACGTGCGCGCAGTTTCCGCTCCAGCTCCGCCAGTGACTGCACAGCCAGCTTATTGTCCTCCGCCAGCGAGGAAATGAAGCTGTAGCCGCCGTCCGCGCCAAACCACAGCGTGTCGCCGGTAAAGAGATATTTCCCGTCCACAAGGTATACCATGTGCCCCCATGTATGACCGGGAACCAGAAAACACTCGATCCTGACGCCGTCAATATCAAAGACCTCTCCATCGTGAAGCAGCTGCTTTTCGTTGTAGATGGTCACTTGCGGCAGCTTATAGAGATGATAAATAACCTTGCGGCGTGCTTCTCCGATCAGATACCGGTTCTCAATCTCGCCGATGTACAGATTCGCATTCCGGAACAGCCCCGGGCTGTCTGCTTCCACCGCACCCACATGGTCGGTGTCCTGATGGGTGATAAGGATATGGTGTATCGACTTCGGATCAATCCCAAGCCAGCCCATTTTTTCGGCAAGGCGGTCGTAGTTATATCCCGCATCGACCATAATGGTCGTATCGCCTTTGCGGTAAAAGAAGATGTTCGCCACCCATTCGCGCACGCAGGCAACATTCTCGTCGATCCAGCCGGTGTTCAAAGGCTTAAAGATCTCCTTGCCCCGGTACATCCAGCTCATCGCTTTTCTTTGGAATTCCGTTGCTTTTTTCGACATGATCACACCTCATTTCTGTGCTGTGACGCACAGCCAGCCCCTTTTATTTTTGTGGCTTTGGATCTGACAGAATCCTGCTTGTTCCAGATACTCTTTCAGTGCAGTGTCCGTATAGATGACCATGCCATCGATGATCTGTGTCCATTTGTCGTCTTTTGTCGTTTCGCCGTTTGCTTCGTTACAGATGAAAAAGATTCCGCCGGGCTTCAGCACTCGATAAACCTCTCTGAAATTCTGTGCAAGCTCCGGCCAGAAATAGACCGTTTCAAAGGCGGTCACCACATCAAACTGCTCCGCTTCAAACGGCAGCTCTGCCACACTTGCCTGTTGCACGGCACACCGTCCTGCTGCAATGGCACCAGCATTGACCTTTCGCGCTTTTTCTACACTGACTGCCGAATAGTCGATGCCCTGCACCTTGCCGTTGGGGCACAGTTTCAACAGTGTTTTAATGTTCGCTCCACCGCCGCAGCCGCAGTCCAGCACCATGGCATCCGGGGCAGGCTGTAAAAAACGCAGCCCCCATTCTGCCATTGCGCTGTGTCCAAAGTTCATCATAGCAACCATGATCTTCCCGCCAAGGCCTACGGGCTTTCGGGTGTTTTCAAAAAAGGACATAACGCCACCCTCTTTCTGTTTACCGTTCACAATGCAATGCTTTTTACCAGATGCGCCCACTGCTCCGGGTGACAGGCCAGCAATTCCTCGTGCTGCAAGTTAGGTAAAGCTAACTTGCAGTCTTATAAAAAGCCGCTTCTCAGCGGTCCTTCTGCCAAAATAATACGCCCTGCCGTCTCCTCTGTCAAGAAGTTTAGGCATTTTCGGAGATTCCGAAAGAGATTTCGCTTTCGGGGACTCCAACCGTCACCCCAGTGCCACATCCAGCACCATCATCACGCTGAAGCCCACCGCGAAAAATACCGTGCCAACGTTGGAGTGCTGCCCCTGCGACATTTCCGGGATCAGTTCCTCCACCACCACATACAGCATGGCTCCGGCGGCAAAGCTGAGCAGATAGGGCAACGCGGGCACCACGATGCCTGCCGCCAGAATCGTCAACACTGCCCCGATGGGCTCTACGATGCCGGACAGCACGCCGCCCCAGAACGCCCGGCCTTTTTTTATTCCCTCCGCCCGCAGGGGCATGGAGATGATGGCACCCTCCGGGAAGTTCTGGATAGCAATGCCAAGGGAAAGTGCCAGCGCCCCGGCGGCGGTGATCTGAGCAGTTCCGGCAAGGTATCCGGCATAGACCACGCCCACTGCCATACCCTCCGGGATGTTGTGCAGCGTCACCGCCAGAACCATCATGGTGGTGCGCTGGAGCTGGCTTTTTGGCCCTTCGGCCTGCAAACTGTTCTGGTGCAGATGCGGGATGAGATGGTCCAGCAGCAGCAAAAACAGGATGCCCAGCCAAAAGCCTGCTGCTGCCGGGAAAAACGCCAGCCTGCCCAGATCTGCAGCCTGCTCCATAGCCGGGATCAGCAAGCTCCATACCGATGCCGCCACCATGACCCCGGCGGCAAAGCCGGT
Organism: Faecalibacterium sp. I4-1-79; assembly: GCF_023347235.1. Taxonomy (GTDB): domain Bacteria; phylum Bacillota; class Clostridia; order Oscillospirales; family Ruminococcaceae; genus Faecalibacterium; species Faecalibacterium tardum. The sequence continues at coordinate 2,329,945 of NZ_CP094467.1, forward strand.
GAGGGCGCGCTGGATGCCGTCACGCAGAGAGTTTTTCAAAAAGAACACACAGCCCGCTCCAAGGCTTGTGCCCAGAAAAGGGATCAAGATCCCCCAGAATGCGTCTTGTATCATGTAGTACCTCCTTGTGGTTAAATGTAACTAACCATACAGGCAGTATACTGCGCTCCGGCAAAAAGGTCAAGGGCTTTGCGGTATAGAGGACGCAGATCGTTTCCTGCACCGAAAAATTCACCTCTGCAAACTTACCGGTTTCTACTTGACAACGCCCGGTGGGAGTGCTATTTTTACTTCGCGAATTTGTTTTGCCTAACCATCTGAGGGGCTTTGCCCCTGCATTTTTTTGCATCAATTGTTAGGTAAAGCTAACTGTTTTTTCAAAACTGAGATAGAGGTGTGTTACCATGAGATTGAAAAAAGTATTTGCAGGTGCACTTGCGGCCGCTATGCTGGTATGCGCTGTGGCAGTCCCGGCCTTCGCTGCGGAAGAGGTGGAACAGGAAAACTGCCTGACCTCCAGCTATGTCCAGATGAACATCCCCTACGCCGACTTCTACAAGGCTGTCGGTGTGGACAATGCATCTGAGATTGACGCTGTGACCAGTGCCACCAAGAACAAGACCCGTGCGGGCAACCTTGCCGCCGGTTCCTACCACGTCAACGCAGATGGCACCGACATCACCGGCGTTTCCTTCCCGGTCAAGGTGCTGACCCCGTGGGCGCTGAAGAATGCAAAACAGGTCACCGATGCCGACAGCTACGACATTACCGTTACCCTGAAGGGCAAGGAATCCACCACCACCTACACCGGCGCAGATGCCTTGTTTGAGAACGAGAGCTACGCTTACTACAAGCTCAGTGAGACCCCTGCCTACTACGTCACCGCATGGTATAACCTGCTGAGCGGCAAGTGGGAGTTTGGCAAGGTCCACGCCGCCGAGACCACCGTAGAGGGCACCACTGTGGAGCTGAATACCAACGGTCACCACACCACCTACGAGATGAAGCTCTCCGGTTTTGATCTGGACTACAAGGCCAACAAGGTCTACGGCGTAGTTCTGACCACCGCCGATGGCAGTGAGTACGGCCTGCATCATGTGACCAACATCTGGCATGGTACCAAACTGGGCTTCAATGCCGATGATCCTTACTTTGCATCCATCATCGGCAAGACGATTACTCAGATCACCTTCTACGCCGCCGACGGCGTGTATGTCCTGCCGGTCAGCGTGGCACTGTAAGTTTGCAGAAGGCTGCCTGATTCAGCCAACATATAGCACAAAACGGCAAGGTTTCTTGATTGCGGGAGACCTTGCCGTTTTATAGCAACTTGCGTCTTTATGCAATTCACAGTTGTTGTCAACAAATCAAATCGTGAATTGCGATGGCAGGGTGCGTCCTATTCAGGGGCGCACCCTGTTTTTGTTTTTATGGAAACTCATGCTGTTCCATCATCTTTTGCAGGATGTCTGCCATATCATCCTTGTGGACGCAGGCTCTTTCATCGTACTTCATGTTTGTGTCCTTTCCGCCTTACGGCACTCTTACCGTGGTCTGTCGTGCTTTTTTGTGATAAGGTCTAGGACGTTTTTCGATGGAAGCAAGGGATTCGTTCTGTTTTCCAAAGAATACAAAAAATCCGAACCCTTCTCCTATCGGAAAAAAGTTCGGATTTTGCAGCGAGAAGCGCCCTTTGCACGTTTTAAAACCGTGCAGAAACCGCGCACTTACTCTCCGACAAACAAAATCGCCCTATCCCCTACCGACTTGACGGCATTGGTTTGCGTGGCCGCACACCAAAAATCAAGTCCAGGAGGGGTATTCTACCTCATGCCGTGATCAGTGCCATGAGGTAGAACTCCGTGGGAGCTTCATCCTCTGTCGGCAGAATGGTGATCTCCACGGTATGGGTCTTCTGCTCACCATGGTGGAGGATGGGCTGGAGATACAGGCAGTCGCCCCAATCCTCATCGAAGTTGCCGTCCAGCACAGCGGCGTGGGCGGTGTCGCCGTCCAGCACCAGCTGTGCCCGCAGCGCCGGGCGGCGGATGGTCTTGCGGTACTGCACTGCAATGCAGGAGGCATCCACTTCAAAGGTGATCTTATCCCCGGGCTTCTGACCGACCCAGCCGTTTTTCCAGTGGTCCAGATGCCCCAGCTTTTCCTCCGGGTCTGCCCGGAAACCCTCCAGCTTGGGGGAGAGCTCCCGGATGGTCAGCCGCCGGGCGTTCTCGTAGGCGTTGGCGGTGAGCGGTGCCGGGAAGGCAGGCTCCTGCTCTGGTTCTTCCCGGTGGGCGTTGACTGCCTCCAGCAGCTTGATGATCTCCCCTGCCACCAGACCGTGGCCGTAATCGTTGGGGTGCAGCCCATCAGGGCTGAGCAGGGTGCGGCTGGCATACTTACCGGCATGCAGATCCTTGTAAATGCTGTCCCGGATGCTGACGTGGGGCACACCGTAGTGGTCGCCCACGGCGTTGTGCTCGTCCTGTGACGTCTCGCCGGTATCGTAATAAATGTTGTTCAGCAGCACCACCGCCGGGTGAGAGGGCCATGTGAGCAGCTTGCGGACAACGCCCTCGTAAGTCTCCTGCCGGAAGGGGACTTCCAGATCGTTGACGCTGAAATCCACCGCCACAAAATCCGGCTGGTACATCAGCACATCGGTCACGGCACGGGCAACGCCATAGTGGGAGCTGGTGCCACCGATGCCGCCGTTGACATAGTGGAACTTCGACTGCGGAAAGGTATCCACGAACCACTGGTACACCCGGAAAGCGTAGGCATTACCGGGCTGGGTGGAAAGGCTGCCCTGCGTGATGGAACCGCCCAGAAAGCCGATGGTCAGTTCCTGCCCTGCCGCGGCACGGCGGAACAGTTCTTTCAAACGAGCAAAATTGGACGTATTCATTCTAAAACTCCTCCCTGATATGTACTATGGATAATTTTTGCCGCCGGACGGCCGGACACGGCGTAGGCACTGACTGCTTTGGTGTCGGCAGGCCAGTCCCACACGCCAAAGCCCATGACCCACGGACGCTTGGCGCAGGCGGAAAACATTGCCTCATACCAATCCGCCTGTTCCAGATCATTCCGTGTTCCCTTCAGCTCCCAGTTGTTGGGCACAGCAGAAGAGCCGGTGATATTCATGCAGCCTGCCTCACTGAAGAGGACGGGCTTTTTGTATTTTTGGCTCACCGCCTCGATGCGGTCCAGCTGGTTTTCCCAGTCCTTCAGGGGGTAGTAGCCGCTGGAGGCGATGCAGTCCACGGCATCCCACCAGTTCACATGGTCCTCGCCGTATTTATCGCAGTTATAGCTCACCGATCCGTGGTACTGCTGCCGCACAGCGGCAATGAGGGCGCGCCACTCTGCTTCCCGGTGCTCGGTCATAGTCATTTCGCAGCCGGTCAGGAACAGCCCACAGCCTTCGGCTTCGGCAAGAGCAGCGTAGTGGGTCTGGAAGGCGGTGTAGCTGGCAAACCACCTGTTCCACTGGGTCTCGCAGGGCACATCGTGGTCAAAAAAGCTGATGCGCGCCCGCCACACGCCGTTGGCACAGTTGACGGTGGGCTTCAGCGCCACCTGCAAGCCCAACTGCTTGGCAAAGCGGATGGCACCGCACAGCTCCTCGTCTGTGGGGGTGGCATCGGTGCGCCAGTCGATCTCCTCACTGTAAGGGCCAGACTGTATTCCAGAGGGCGACAGGATGACCCAGTTGGCTGCGGTGGCTTCCACCATGGCTGCCATGCTGCGGTGGGCATTCTCGCTACTCAACATGCCCCGCCGGGGAAAGGGTGCAAAATTCACCCCGTAAAAGTTGTGTTCCAGCTCCATGAAACCTTCCTCTTTTTTTCTCAAAAATCAACGTCAGATTGCACAACAAGTATAAGACAGTTTTGGAAGTTCCGTCAATATGCCGCTTCATTTTCAGCGTATGGCACAAGGAGAGGGGCAAAGCACTGGTCAACCTGACCCGAAAAAAGCCCCTGCACCGGGAGGTGCAAAGGCTAAACTAAATTTTAGGTTTTTGTTAGCTTACAGATTTAGCTTGCGATTTTGGGTAGAATCTGCTATGCTTCAAGCAAAAACCAACGGGAGGGAACAGAAAATGGAGCAACTTACAACTGCGACGCTGACCCAGCTGCCGCAGGTGCGGGCACTGGGGCGGCACACCGGGCGTGACCCGCTGACCCTATTCTGGACGGCCAGCGGCATGGAGCTGGAATTTACCGGCAGTGAGCTGTGGGTGGATCTTTTCGCCGATTATGAAGTGGTAGAGCCGTGGGTCAGCGTGGAGCTGAACGGCGCATGGGTGGCACGGTTTGCCGTGAACCCCGGCAAAAGTCGGATCTGTCTTTTCCGGGGCATGACACCGGGCAAGGCAAAGCACCTCCGGCTGCTAAAGGATGTGCAGGCCATGCACGATGACCCGACGCATCTGTTGCAGATCACCGGGCTGGAATATGCGGGCGGCGATTTTCTGCCCCTGCCGGAGCCGAAATATCGGCTGGAGTTTGTGGGCGACAGCATCACCAGCGGCGAGGGTGCCATCGGAGCCAAGCCGGAGGAGGACTGGGTGGGAGCCTTTTTCTCTGCGGAGAACCACTATGGCCGCCTGACCGCCGATGCACTGGGAGCCGAATATCGCTGCATCTCGCAAAGTGGCTGGGGCCTCGTGACCGGCTGGGACAACGATGTGCGCCATGTGATGCCGCCCTACTATACACAGGTGTGCGGTGTAGCGATGGGGCAGCGCAATGCCGCCCTTGGCGCACAGCAGGAAAACGATTTTGCTGCATGGAAACCAGATGCTGTCATCGTCAATCTGGGCACCAACGACACCGGCGCATTCGATAACCCGCCGTGGCAAGACCCTGCCACCGGCAAGACCCACCAGATGCGGCGGCTCTCCAATGGGGACTTCCACCCTGCGGACGCCCAAAAAGTGGCAAATGGTGTACAGCATTTCCTGACGCTGCTCCGGGCGAAGAACCCCGGGGCAAAGCTGGTGTGGTGCATCGGGATGCTGGGCAGCGAGCTGCTGCCGGTATTGCGGCAGGGTATGGAGCAGTACAAGGCCATTACCGGAGACAGCTCTGTCTATCTGCTGGAGCTGCCCAATACCACGCCGGAAACCGTGGGTGCCCGGCAGCACCCCGGCGCAGAGAACCACCGGCAGGCGGCAAACGTCCTGACCGCTTTTCTGAGAACGATCCTGTAAAAATGAAAACGGGATGCCGGAGCGTCCGCAGACGCTCCGGCATCCCCAATATAAACTCTATTTTCCGCTAAAGGGGCTGATGCACAAACCTTCGTGCATCAGCCCCTTTTTATCAGGTAGATTCTCTTCTTACAAAGCCGCCGGGCACGATGACGGTGGGAGCAATGGCAGGCTTATGCGCCATTTTGCGGCGCAGTTGCGCCACCACCGTTTTTGCCATGCCGTCCAAGTCCACCCGGTAGCTGGTGAGCTGGGGGCTGCAAAGAGTGGAATAGCGGTAGTCGTCGTAGCCGGTCACTGCCACATCCTGCGGCACCCGGTAGCCGTTGCGCTTGAGGATCTCCACCAGATTATAGGCCACCGCATCGCAGTTGCAGACAAAGGCGTCCGGCATTTCATGAGGCAGAGAGAACGGCACGAACTTACCCTGATCGTCCCGGTCCTCCAGCCGCCAGTCATCCCGGATGGGCAGACCGGCACGGAGCATCGCCTTGACATAGCCCAGATACCGGTCCATGATGGAACTGGTGGACAGCACGCTGCCAACAAAACCGATGTTCCGCCGCCCGGTGGAGATAAGGTGCTCGGTCATAGTGTAGCTGCCGCTGGTGTTGTCGCTGAGCACGCAGTCGGCGGCAATGGCATCGTCGTAGAAGTCCAGCAGCATAAAGGGCACCCCGGTCTGCACCGCCGTAGCAAGGTAGCGGCGGCTGATCTCGCCCATAAAAATCAGGCCGTCCACTTTCCGGTTTACAAGGAAGGTGGGCATATTGCAGCTTTTTTCTGCCTGCGGCAGAACGATCTCCATCAGAACCGAGATGTCCTGCTCGGTGGCAGCTTTCAACACGGCACGGTACAGATTGGAATAAAAGGCATTCTCGTTGAAAAAGCGGTCTGCCACCAGAATGCCGATGCTCTCGCCGCCGGGGTGGGCGTTGGTCCGGGCGGGGGGCTGATAGCCCATCTCCTCGGCGGTGGCAAGGATCTTGGCACGCATCTCGGCGCTTACGCCCTCCTTCCCTGCCAGACCCTTGGAAACGGAAACGGTGCTGATGCCCAGCCGCTGTGCAATGTCCGCCATGCGTACTGCTTTTGCCATGTTCCTGACCAGCTTTCTTCTTGATTATGAGGTAAATAAAATTCCGATTAACTTTATAATTAGCATAACAGTTTTCGGTAGTTTCGTCAACAAAAACCTTTGAAAACCTTTAAGCTAACCATTACTTAGGTTAATTTTCTCTATTTTTGTTAGCTAACAAAACATTTTAAGTTTGATTTTCGTGTTGTATCCCGGATTTGCAGGTCAGTTTTCACAAGAAAATCGCCGAATTGCCACCAAAACACCGAATCTTTTTAGCAATATTGACAGTGCACCGTGAAAAGACTATACTCAAATCACAAAAGCGAAAGCAATCAATTAGCCAAATCAAGTTAACGATAGCTTTCGCAAACCAGAAAAAGGTTCCACATTAAAGAAGGAGGATATTCCTATGCGTAAGATCAATCGCCGTAACTTCCTGAAGGTCACTGGTGTGTTGGCCGCAGCCTCTGCTCTTGCCGCCTGCGGCGGCAGCAGCACTTCTACCGCCGGCTCCACCGGCAGCACCGCCGGTTCCGCTGCCAGCGCTGACGGTGCAAAGGCTTACAATGAGCTGACCGTTGGCACCGACAACACCGACCTGAAGGCCGATCTGAAGTTCATCAGCCACCGCACCGACCTCATCGAGGACGGCACCTTTGACGGCTACGTTGCCGCATTCCAGAAGCTGTATCCCAACATCACCATCAAGTACGAGGGCATCACCGACTATGCCACCGACATGACCACCCGTCTGACTTCCAACGACTGGGGTGATCTGTGCATGATCCCCACCAACATCCCCCTCACCGAGTTGGGCGACTACTTTGAGCCTCTGTGCGCACTGAGCGACATTGAGAACGATTACAACTTCGCTTCCAACCGCGCTTATAACGGCAGCGTGTACGGCATCCCCTCCACCGGCAATGCACAGGGCATCGTCTACAACAAGAAGGTCTTTGAGGCTGCCGGCATCACCACCCTGCCCAAGACCCCGGACGAGTTCCTGGATGACCTGCAGAAGATCAAGGACTACGATCCTTCCATTGATCCCCTGTACACCAACTACGCCGCCGGCTGGACCATGACCGCATGGGATGCTTACACCAGTGGCGGCGCAACCGGCGACCCGAACTGGATGAACATTACCATGCCCCAGACCAAGGATCCGTTCCAGAAGGGCATTCTGGGTGCGGACGATATGGGTCCCTACGCTGTGTACTACATCCTGTACGAAGCAGTGAAGCGCGGCCTGACCGAGGCCGACCCCACCACCACCGACTGGGAGGGCTCCAAGCCCCGCATCAATAACGGCCAGATCGGTGCCATGGTTCTGGGCAGCTGGGCCATCGTGCAGATGCAGGCCGCCGGTGACCACGCCGACGACATTGGCTATATGCCGTTCCCCATCACCGTCAAGGGTACCCAGTACGCCAGCGCAGGTGCAGACTACTGCTACGGTGTGAACAAGAACACCACCGATGACAAAAAGCTGGCTGCCATGCTCTACATCAAGTGGCTGACCGAAAGCTCCAACTTTGCTTATGATCAGGGCGGTGTGCCGGTGCTGAAGAGCCAGGAATACCCCGATACCCTGAAGGCATTCGACGGCATCGACCTGGTCGAGGATGCTCCCGCCCCCGCAGAGCTGGCAGACCTTGCCACCGAGGTGCAGCAGGAGGCTGAGCTGATGCTGAATGCCGACCAGACCCACGTCATGCGTGTGGTGGAGGCCGGCATCAACGGCGATGAGACTCTGGACGACATCGTGGCCGACTGGAACGCTGCATGGGACGCAGCTGTGGATGCCTGCGCACCGCAGTAATCGATCTATCGTTATAAATCAGCAGGGCGGGCCCGTGTCCGCCCTGCTTTTGGTGAAAGGAGGTCTTTTACATGGCATCTTCCGCAACCGTATCCGCGCCTAAAAAGCGCAAGAGCTTCAGCGAATACTTTCACAGTATGCGCGGCCAGCAGCTCATCGTCACGCTGGTGTTCCTGTTTGTTCCGCTGGTGCTGCTGTTCATGTTTACCTATCTGCCCTTCTTCAAAATGGTGGAGTTCAGCTTCTTCAAAATGAAGTACATCGGCAGACGTACCTTTGTGGGTCTGCAGAACTACATTTCGGTCTTTACCCGCAAAGACTGCTTCCATGCTTTGAGCCTGAGCCTTTACTACATGGTAGGTTCGGTGGTGCAGATGGCGCTGGCGCTGCTGTTTGCCACCATCCTGAGCTTCAAGTGCAAGGGCAGCAAGTTCTTCCGAGGTGCACTGTACTTTCCCTGCCTCATCTGCGGCATCTCGGTGGGCTTCATCTTCAAGTTCTTCTTCACCCACGGCTTTGTGCTGGATACCCTGCTGAGCTGGGTGGGCTTCAACGTGGATAAGCTGCCCTTCTGGCTCCGGGATGAGTCCATCAACAACGTCGTGCTGGTGGCCTGCTCCATCTGGAAATACATCGGTCAGAACATCGTCATGTTCATCGGTGCTATCGCTTCTGTGGACCCCGTTCTGTACGAGGCTGCTGAGATCGACGGTGCCAACGCATGGCACCGCTTCAAGGACATCATCCTGCCCTCCATCAGCACCATCGTGGTGCTGAACCTCATCATCTCGGTGTCCGGCGCACTGTCCGCCTTCGAGATGCCCTATGTTGTCACCGGCGGCGGCTTCAACACCTCCACCTACTTCGTGGTCATGGACAAGATCGCCCATACCGACCAGAAGGTGGGTCTTGCATCCGCCATGGCTGTGGTTCTGCTGCTGCTCATCGTGATCGTCACCTACGCCCAGAAGGCTGTGGAAAAATGGCTGGAAAACCGCAGCAGCGGCGTAACCAAGTGAAAGTGAGGCAGAACGTATGAACGCAATCAAAATGAAGCGCATCCTCATCAATATCTGCAAGTATGTGCTGCTGATCTTTGCCGCTTTCGTGGCACTGGTGCCCATCGTGTCCTGTATCTTCACCGCCTTTAAGACGGAGGAAGAGTATGCCAGCACCAACGTCATCACCCTGCCCAAGAGCTTTTTGAACTTCGATAACTTCATCATCGCATGGAACAAGGCCAACATGGGCAAGGCGTTCCTCAACAGCTTTATCATCCTGATCTGCGTGCTGGTGGGCAGCATTATGATCAGCGCCATGCTGGCTTATGTGCTGAACCGGTTCAAGTTCCCCGGCAACAAGCTGATCCGCAACCTGTTCACCATTGCCACCCTGATCCCCGGCATCGCCTCTCAGGTCACGGTGTACCAGATCATGACCGCTCTGCATCTGGTGAACTCCATGCCCGGCTACATCATCCTGATGATGGGCACAGACGTTATCACCATCTATATCTTTTTGCAGTTCTTCGAGAACCTTTCCCCCACGCTGGACGAAAGCGCCATTCTGGATGGCTGCACCTACTTTGGTGTGTTCTTCAAGATTCTGCTGCCCCTGCTGAAGCCCGCCATCGTCACCAGCGCCATCCTGAAGGGTGTGTCCACCTACAACGAATACTACATGGCAAACCTGTATCTGCAGGATAAGACCAAGTATCAGGTGGTTGCTACCTCGCTGTATGTGTTCTCCGGCCCCATGGGCAACCAGTACAACTACATCTGCGCCGGTGTCATCATCACCATCATCCCCGCCCTTATCGTGTTCCTGCTGTGTCAGGATCAGATCTACAGCGGCATGGCTGCCGGTGCTGTGAAGGGCTAAAATTGCGACATCCACATTTTTCCTTCATCATCTGCTGCTTCTCCCGGTTTCTGTGCAGGAGCCGGGAGAATACAGCAGAAGGGAAACAAACAATCTTCTATTACAGGAGTTTATCTTATGAGCAACGTAAAAATGTTCTGCGATGCACTGCCCAACATCCCCTGGCAGGAAAAGCCTGCCGATGTTACCGCCCCGGTGTGGCGGTACAACGAGAACCCCATCATCGACCGCAACCCCGTGGAAGGGGTGGCACGCATCTTCAACAGTGCCGTGGTGCCCTACGAGGGCAAGTTCATCGGCGTGTTCCGTGGCGAGCAGATCGACGGCATCCCCTACATCTATCTGGGACGCAGCGAGGACGGCATCCACTGGAACTTTGACAAGGACAAGATTCCCTTCGTCAACGAAAAGGGCGAGCCGTTTATGCCGGTGTACGCCTACGATCCCCGTCTTGTGAAGGTGGAGGACACCTACTACATCATCTGGTGTCAGGACTTCTACGGTGCGTCCATCGGCATCGCCAAGACCACCGACTTCAAGACCTTTGTCCGCATCGAGAACCCCTTTATCCCCTTCAACCGCAACGCCGTGCTGTTCCCCCGGAAGATCAACGGCCTGTACACCCTGCTGAGCCGCCCGTCTGACAGCGGCCACACCCCCTTTGGTGACATCTTCCTGAGCCAGAGCCCGGATATGGAGTTCTGGGGCCGTCACCGCCATGTGATGAGCAAGGGCTCCAACTGGTGGGAGAGCGTGAAGATCGGCGGCGGTGCTGCCCCCATTGAGACCAGCGAGGGCTGGCTGCTGTTCTACCACGGCGTTACCGGCACCTGCAATGGCTTCGTCTACTCCATCGGCGGTGCCATTCTGGATAAGGACGAACCCAGCAAGGTACTGTACCGCTGCGGCAACTTCCTGCTGACCCCGGAAAAGTGGTATGAGGAGCGTGGCTTCGTGCCCAACGTCTGCTTCCCCTGCGCCACCCTGCAGGATGCCGACACCGGCCGCATCGCTCTGTACTATGGCTGCGCCGACAGCTATGTCGGTCTGGCCTTCACCACCGTAGACGAGGTGGTGGATTACATCAAGACCCACGATAACGCAGGCCCCACCGATCACGAGGTGGGCATCCGCTAAGCGTCAAGCACAACCCTCTCTGTCAATGCTTCGCATCGCCATCTCTGCAAAAAGAGATTTTACGTCCCCTACCGGGCGCTGGCACGGCGCAAGCCGTGACCGAGAGGGTTTTTACTTTGTACAGAAAGGAAGTTCTGTATTATGTCTTCCATCAAACAGGCAGCAGAAGAAATGCTGCTGCAAACCATCATTCCCTTCTGGAAAGGGCTGCGGGACGAGGAAAACGGCGGCTTTTACGGCTACATGGATTTTGACCTGAAGCTGGACAAAAAAGCCGAAAAGGGCTGCATCCTGAACAGCCGCATTCTGTGGTTCTTCTCCGAGGCTGCCATGCTGACTGGCCGGGCAGACCTTGCCGAGGATGCCCGCCACGCCTACCAGTTCTTCCTGAAAAACTGCTACGACGAGGCAAACGGCGGCGTGTACTGGAGCTGCGATTACACCGGCAAGCCGCAGGACACCACCAAGCACACCTACAATCAGGGCTTTGCCATCTATGCCCTTTCCGCTTACTACCGGCTGACCAAAGACCCCGTTGCGCTGACCTACGCAAAAAAGATCTTTCATCTCATCGAGCAGCACTGCACCGACAGCGAGGGCTATCTGGAGGCCTTTACCATCGACTGGAAGCCGGAGAGCAACGAAAAACTCTCCGAAAACGGTGTCATGGCGGCAAAGACCATGAACACCCTGCTCCATGTGTTCGAGGGATACGCCGGGCTTTATCAGGCAAGCCGTGACCCGGAGGTGGAAAAGGCCCTGCGCCGCATCCTTGATATCTACGAGCACAAGATCTACAGCCCGGAGCTGCACCGGCAGCTGGTGTTCTTTGACCAGCACTACAACTCTATCATCGATTTGTACAGCTACGGTCACGATATCGAGTCCAGCTGGCTCATCGACTGGGGCTGCGATTTACTGGGCGATGCAGCACTTTCCAAGCGCATCCACGCCATCAACTCCGACCTTGCCGCCCACATCTACAAGGAAGCTTACATTGACCACTCGGTGGTCAACGAGTGCGACCGCGGCAAGGTGAACACCACCCGTGTGTGGTGGGTGCAGGCCGAAAGCGTGCTGGGCTTCGTGAACGAATACAACAAGAGCGGCGATGCAAAATACCGCGATGCCGCCACCGATATTTACCACTACATCTGCAACGTGATGGTAGACAAACGCCCCGGCAGTGAATGGTTCTGGGAGGTGGACGCAGACGGAAAACCGTCCAGCCGCAAGCCCATCCTTGAGCCGTGGAAGTGCCCCTACCACAACGGCAGAATGTGCATGGAACTGATAAGGAGGAACCCCGATGTCACAGTCTAAACTCCACCCCGAATACCTGCGCCAGAAGGCTTTGCAGGATGCCTACCTGGCCCGCAAAAACAAAAAGACCGATTTCTACAACGGCATCTATGACCGGTGGGAAAACCCGGTGCTGACCCGCGAATCCATCCCGCTGAGCTGGCGGTTCGACCTGAACCCGGAGACGAACCCCCACTTTATGGAGCGTCTGGGCGTGAACGCCGTGTTCAACTCCGGTGCCATCAAGCTGAACGGCAAGTATTACCTTGTGGCACGCATCGAGGGCAACGACCGCAAGAGCTTCTTCGGCGTGGCAGAAAGCGACAGCCCGGTGGAGGGCTTCCACTTCTGGGAAAAGCCCATCCTGCTGCCGGACACCTGCCCGGAGGAGACCAACGTCTACGATATGCGCCTGACCCAGCACGAGGACGGCTGGATCTACGGCGTGTTCTGCTCCGAGAGCAAGGACAACAGCGTGAATGACCTGTCCGCTGCCGTGGCTGCCGCAGGCATCGTCCGCACCAAAGACCTCAAAACTTGGGAGCGTCTGCCGAACCTTGTCACCAAGCGCAGCCCCCAGCAGCGCAATGTGGATCTGCTGCCGGAGTTTGTCAACGGCAAGTACGCCTTCTACACCCGCCCCATGGATGATTTCATCGACACCGGTTCCGGCGGCGGCGTAGGCTTTGGTCTGTGCGAGGACATCACCCACGCCGTCATTGACGAGGAGATCATCACCAGCCCCCGCCGCTACCACACCATCACCGAGGCAAAGAACGGCGAGGGTGCCACCCCCATCAAGACCGAAAAGGGCTGGCTGCACATCGCCCACGGCGTGCGGAATACCGCCGCCGGGCTGCGGTACGTCATTTATGTATTCGTCACCGCACTGGACGACCCCAGCAAGGTGATCGCGGAGCCCTCCGGCTTCCTGATCGCTCCCCGGGATTGGGAGCGTGTGGGCGATGTTTCCAACGTGGTCTTTACCAACGGCGCGATTGCAGACGATGACGGAAGCGTGTATATTTATTATGCAGCCAGCGATACCCGTCTCCATGTAGCTTCTACCACCATCGACAAACTGCTGGACTTCGCCTTCAACACCCCCGCCGACCCGCTGCGCAGTGTGGACTGCGTAAAGCAGCGGTGCGCCCTCATCGACAAAAATCTGGAGTACCTCAAGAGCATCGGCGAGTAAACCGCCCCTCTGAGACCTCCGCCCGAAAGGAAACGCCATGAAAAAGACCAACATCGACAGCCCCTTCTACCGCACTATGGGGAAGATCGGCGATCTGCTTTTTGCCAACCTTCTGTGGCTGGTGTGCTGTTTGCCCATCGTCACCGCCGGAGCCTCCACCCTGGGGCTGTTCACGGTGGTGAACAAGATGGCAGCAAAGGAGGACTACACCGTCCATACCGACTTTTTCAAGGCGTTCAAGCGGGATTTTAAGCAATCTACTGCTCTGTGGCTGGTGCTTTTGCTGGCAGGCTTTGCCGCCCTCACCGGGCTGCGCACCGCCACCGCACAGGACACCCCCAGCACCGGCATTCTGGCGGCAGCGTCCTTTCTGCTGCTGGTGCTGGCAGGCTGCTGCGGCAGCTGGGGCTTTGCCCTGCTGGCACGGTTCACCTATCCCGGCGTTCTGCCGGTGCTGGCAGACAGTGGCCGCATGACCCTTGCAAACCTGCTGCCCACTGTGGGGAATCTGGCTTTTCTGGCGTGGTTTCCTCTGCTGGCAAAAGCCGCCCCTGCGTGGTTCGTCTATCTGCTGCCCCTGTGGCTGCTCATTGGCGGCGCAGGTTCTGCCCTTGGCATGGCAAGCCTGATGCGCCCTGCCTTTGCTCAGCTGGAAAAAGCCGGGCGCAAGGAAGAGGAACCGGAAGAAGAACCTGACACGGAGGACAGCGTGCAATGATCGTCTGCACCGAAACTGTCTTTATTTGAAGAAAGTGTGATTTCATGGAAGAAAAAGTAAAACAGCAGTATGACCGCTGGCTTTCCCAGCCCGGGATGCCTGCCGACCTTGCCGATGAACTGAACCGCATTGCAGGGGACCAGGATGCCATCACCGACCGCTTTTACCGGGAGCTGGAATTCGGCACCGGCGGTCTGCGGGGTGTCATCGGCGCAGGCACCAACCGGATGAACGTCTACAACATCCGCAAGGCAACCCAAGGACTTGCCAACTACCTGAACGCCTCCGACCTGCCCAAAAAGGTGGCCATCGGCTACGACAGCCGCATCAAGAGCGATGTGTTCGCAAAAGAAACGGCGGCTGTTCTGGCTGCTAACGGCATCAAGGCGTACATCTACCCCCGTCTGGAGCCCACCCCGGCACTGAGCTGGGCGGTGCGGTACTACGGCTGCGGCGCAGGTGTGTGCGTTACCGCCAGCCACAACCCCGCCAAGTACAACGGCTACAAGGTCTACGGCGCAGACGGCTGCCAGATCACCCTTGAGGTGGCAGCAAAGATCCTTGCCGCCATTGAAGCAGTAGACTGCTTTGCCGTACAGCCTGCGGACTTTGACGCAGCCCTTGCCGAGGGCAAGATCGAATACAGCAGCGAGAAATGTCTGGACGACTTTGTGGATGCCGTCTACGCCCAGCGTGTGGGCGATGGTGCAGGCACCGCCGATCTGAAGCTGGTGTACACTCCGCTGAACGGCTCCGGTCTGGAATGCGTGAAAAAGCTGCTGGCAAAGCTGGGTGTCACCCATGTGACCGTGGTGCCGGAGCAGGAAAAGCCGGACGGCAACTTCCCCACCTGCCCCTACCCGAACCCGGAGATCCGGGAAGCCATGCAGAAGGGTCTGGAGCTGTGCGACAAAGTGCACCCGGATCTTTTGCTGGGCACCGACCCGGACTGTGACCGCTGCGGCACCGCCGTGCCGGACGGCAAGGGCGGCTACCGGCTCATCACCGGCAACGAGATGGGCATCATTCTGCTGGACTACATCTGCCGCACCCGCAAGGCACTGGGCACCATGCCGGAGCATCCGGTGGCTGTGACCACCATCGTCTCCACCGATATGGCCACCCCGGTGGCGGCAAAGTACGGCGTGGAGCTGCGCCGCACCCTGACCGGCTTCAAGTTCATCGGCGAGCAGATCGGTCTGCTGGAAGCCGCAGGTGAAGCCGACCGCTACATCTTTGGCTTTGAGGAGAGCTACGGTTACCTGTCCGGTGCTCACGTCCGGGACAAGGACGCCGTCAACGCCACCCTGCTGGTGTGCGAAGCCGCTGCATGGTACGCAAAGCAGGGCATGACCCTGCTGGATGCCATCAACAAGCTGTACGCCGAGTTTGGCTGCTACCGCAACGCCCTGCACAGCTTCGCTTTTGAGGGCGAAAGCGGAATGCACACCATGGATGCCATCATGAAGCAGCTGCGGCAGACCCCGCCCACCGCCATCGGCGGCATGGCCGTGGAAAGCGTGGTGGACTACAACACCGCCGGCACCGGACTGCCCAAGGCAAATGTGTTGGAGTTCCGTCTGGCGGGCGGTGCCAAGCTGATGGTACGCCCCTCCGGCACTGAGCCGAAGATCAAGGTGTATCTCTCTGCCGTTGCTCCCACCGAAGAAGCAGCCGATGCCATCAACGACACCCTTGGCAAAGCTGCCTCTGCCCTGTTGAAAGCATAATCCCCTGCAAACTGGCTGCCTCGTTCCCGCCGAAAAATGGACGGGGCAGCTTTTTTGCACCCTTTTTTGTGTTCAATTTCAGGCATACTCGAGGTATATAAAATGAAAACGATTCAACTTACTCCCAGCTGCAAAGACTACCTCTGGGGCGGCGAAAAGCTGCGCACCGAGTACGGCATCCAGAGCGAATTACACCCCCTGAGCGAGGCATGGATGCTGTCCTGCCACCCGGACGGCCCCAGCTACCTGCCGGACGGCTCCACCTTCCAGCAGTACATCAACACGCATCCCGGCTGCCTTGGCACCCACTGCGAAAAGTTCAGTGAGTTCCCCGTACTTGCCAAGCTCATTGATGCAAAAAAAGACCTGTCCATTCAGGTGCACCCCTCCAATGAATACGCTTTGGAGCACGAGCACCAGTACGGCAAGACCGAGATGTGGTATGTGCTGGAAGCAGAGCCGGGTGCCTCCCTCTACTACGGCTTCACCCATGAGATCAGCAAGGAGGAGTTTGAACGCCGCATTCAGGATAACACCCTGACCGACGTGCTGAACGCCGTGCCGGTGCACAAGGGGGACTGCTTCTTCATCCCCTCCGGCACGCTGCATGCCATCCGCAAGGGCATCGTGGTGGCAGAGATCCAGCAAAACTCCAACGTCACCTACCGCATCTACGACTACGGCCGTCTGGGCGCAGATGGCAAGCCCCGGCAGCTGCACATCCCGCAGGCGCTGGATGTTACCCGCCGGGAGCCGCCGAAAGCGCAGGACTTCCACGGTCATCTGGCGCAGTGTGATTACTTCACGGTGGATGCCGTAGAGGGTGGCTTTGAGGAGGTCTGCGACGAGACCTCCTTTACCTCCCTGCTGGTGCTGGAAGGCAAAGGCACCCTGACCGAGACCGCCACCGGCGAAAGCCTGCCCATCCGCAAGGGGCAGAGCCTGTTCCTGCCCGCTGGCACCGGGGCCTACGCTGTAACCGGCACAGACCTCAAGTGCCTGCGTACACGGGTGTAAATAAAGCATGAAAAATTCCCGGGCAGTCTGCCGCTGCCCGGGAATTTGTGCTATGATAGATGCAGAAAAACAGACGAAACGAGGACACAGCCATGGCATCCTACCGCTACGAACGGGATATCAAACCCGAAGACCTGATCCAAGAAACGCCCCCTCCCCTGACCCCGGCGCAGCAGCGTGCCAACTGGTGGCACTACCACTGGTATTATGTGGTGCTGATCGCAGCTGCCATGCTGGCGGTGGGGTATTTTGTCTGGAACCGGGTCACCGAGGTGCAGCCGGATTACACCGTGGCAGTGGTGAGCCGCACCGACCCGGACACTGCCTTTCTCAGCCAGCTGGAGACCCAGCTGGAAGCCCTTGCCGGGGACGTGAACGGCGATGGCAAGGTGAAAGTCACGGTAAAGGGCATCTGGCTGGCGCTGGACTTTGAAACGCAGGATGCCGCCCTGCAGCGGCTGATGCAGTCCAGCGAGGACAAGCTGAACTCTGATTTTTATCTGTGCGAGAGCGCCCTGTTTATCGTGGACGACCCCGCCGCCATGGAGCAGCGGTATGGCTGCTTCCAGACGCTGGACGGCACCGACCCGGAGGACGGAGACGTTCTGTCGGTGGCAGACTTTGCTCTGCCGCTGCAAGACACCGCCCTTGCCAATGTGCAGAGCGAAAGCTCTACCCTCTGGTACGCTGCTCGCCGCCTGAACGAGGGCATGGATGCGGATACTGCTGCCGCATTGAATGCACTGTGGGAGAAGCTGGTTTGAGGATTGCGAAAGCATCCAGCCTGTATCGGCACGGTGCAGTTCAAGGGTTTGGGTGTTCCCAACAAGCGTTTTGCAACGCAAATGGTGTTTGTATAGACAGATATATTGCTTGCAGATGCTATGAAACCTCTCAACGTGCTTTCCAAATTTGAAAATCATTTTGCAAATCAGACCGTCCGTTTTCAAGCTCAACTTGAAGCGGACGGTTATTTTTTAGATTTACCTTATTTTTCTTGCACCCTGCCGAAAGTGACGTATTCTCAAAAGTTCGCGTTTGCGAAGCGAAGCGGAGCAATGAAAGCCCCAATGGGGCTTTTAAGCGACAGAACGGTCTGCGATAGCAGATGGAGGGGCGTGGCCCCGACAAGCGCTACCCCAACAAGATCACTTCGGAAATGCAGACGCATTGCAGAAGTGAAGTCCCGGATGGACAGAACATTTTCAAGAATTGAAAATTTGTGGCCACGGGACGGTTCTTGCCCTCTACCGCTGCGCTCAAAACGTATTTTTAACAAATGTTTCCGAATTGTTAAGACGCAAAAACAAGTAGAGAGTTCCGCTGCTCGTGTATGTTGATCACCGTTTGCTCCGAACGAAGTTCCTGCCCCTGTTTGTGCAACGGCGTTTTCCGGCTCGCTCACGGAAAGTGTGAGGTCATGGCACGGTATCACATTCAGACGGCTCATGAAGTTGTCAAGGTGCGTGTACAAAAATGTAGCTAAATAAATTTAACTACATTTTAGCGATAGCATAGCACAAGAACGATGATGCGTTAAGTGCAAAAAGAAAAATACCGCTCCGCAAGAACAAGCGAAGGATTTTGTCGAGTGAATCAGGCGGCAAAATGAATCGGGTGTGTTGTGGGGCGGTTGAAGTCAAAGTGTTGGGAAGTCCTTTGCGTCCTAATGTCTACAAAATATCTTATTCCAAAATCTGCCCATCTTCAATTTGAATGATCTTCCTTTATATGCCGCTATTCCCACGAGAACTGACGCTCATTGGCGTTGTTGCACTATAAAATGCTTTGCCGTTTACGGTGCTCTGCGTCATGCCAATTAAATCGATCAGCTGATCCTCAGAATATGCAACCGGACAGTTTTTCAGTTTCTTGGTGCTACACGAATAGGCTCCATCTGTTAAGGTAACTACCCCCATCCGCTCCAGACTTGCCAGCATTTTTCCAAGTTCTTTTCGGTCACATTTTATCCCTTTTTCCGAAATGGCCGTTGCAATCTGGGATGCCGACAATGTTTTTTCAGTTAGCAACATGGCCAATGCAAACTTGGCTCCTTTTAAGTAGTAGGGGACGATTTTATTGCGTATCCAAATTCCCTTTTTCATGTTGCGGTTCTCCTTTTAGAATCTGCCCATCCTCGATCCGAATGACCTGCTGCGCCTTCTGCGCAATTTCCGGGTTATGCGTAACAACGATAAGCGTTTGCCCGAACTCCGCAGCGCATTCCATCAGCAGCCGCATTGTATCCTCGCCCGTCCGCGTATCCAGATTTCCGGTAGGCTCGTCTGCAAAAACGATGCGCGGTTTTGCAATCAATGCACGGGCGATTGCCACACGCTGCTGCTGTCCGCCGGAAAGCTGTGCGGGGCGGGAATGTAGCTTGCCCGCAATGCCCAAGATTCCGGTCAGCTTATGGAGCATCTGTTCATCCGGTGCTCTATGGTCCAGATAAAACGGGGTCAGAATATTATCCTGCACCGTGTACTCCGGGAACAGGCGGAAATCCTGAAAAATAAAGCCGATCTTTTGCCGCCGCACCTGTGCCAGCTGCTCCGCATTCATTGCATAAATGTCCTGACCGTCCAGCAGCACCTTACCGGTGGTGGGCGGCAAAAGTCCTCCCAGGATTTTCAGGAGCGTAGATTTTCCGCTGCCGCTGGAACCGATGATGGACGCAAATGTACCGTTTTCAAGGGTCAGGTCGCTATTTCTGAGGGCGTGAACCGCGCTTTCCCCTTCCCCGTAGGTTTTGGAGATCTGTACAGCTTCCAGAATTTTATCCTTCATAAGATGTCCCCCTTGGATGCTTTTTTACGAATAAAGGAGAAGATCGGTAGCAATGCTGCGGACAGCCAGAACACCATCAGCAGAATGCTGACCATGATCTGACTTCCCACAGGTTTATGGAACGCATACACCCGCCCGTTTGTATGGATACGGATCAGGTCGAGAATGCTCTGGATCGGGACGATACACGAAACTGCCGCATAGACAACGATGTTCACAAGCAGCGTTGTCCCAACGATGACCGGGAGCAGCAGCTTTGCATAGGACAGCACCAGTTTTTTCGGGGAAACGCCCAGCGTCAGGAGAAGCGACAGACGCTGCTGCTGGACTTCATAAGCTGAAAGATTCAAAACCACCAGCAGCGCACACCCCAGAAGGACCCCGAATACCGCAAGGATGCCGACAAGGAAAGCGCTCTGTGTGCCCTCGGTGTAGCTCTGGCTGATCAGGTCGTAGTTATCTGCACGCAGGATACCATTCCTGCGCGTTGCAATGGAGGAAATAGACCGACGCAAAGAGAAATTGCTGCCAGCGGACAGCTTCACGTTCAGGCTGCTGTATCCTTCCTTTTCCATAAAGTAGCTTCCTGCGCTCTCAAACATTTTATGGTAAAGAGCCGTACTGACAAAAATCGTGCCGCTGGAAATGAGCCGGTCTGTTGTCAACAGCGTGTAGCTGTTCGCAGACTTTACGACACCGACAATGGGCAGCTGGGCTGTATACGTCCGGTAGACCTCATTCCCGGCTTCATCCTGCCCGGTATAACGCCGGTATTGGATGCTCAACTTGTCTCCAGCTGCGAAAACCGGTTCAACAGGAATGCTGCCCTCCGTTTGGGTGTTCTTCTGATAGTACGCGTCCGCAGCGGGGTCATAATAGCAATCTCCCCACAGGGTCAAAACAGAATCCCCTGCCAGCAGCGTCTCTATTTCCTCGTCCGAAACGCCGGCATCTGCGGCAATGCGGCGCAGTTCGTCCTCCGGCAAGGCGCAGACAGTCGTGTTCAGCGTTCCCTTTTCTGCATTTCGCAGCAAGCTCGGAATGTCCGTATAGAAACCGTTGTCCTTGACCCAGATATCGGCAAGCATCTTGCTGGACTGGATCTTGTCTGACGTCACGGTATAGGTATCGGTCAGATCAATTGCAGCGGAAACCTCTTCCACACCGGGCAATGCAGCGAGATCCTCTTTCAGAGAAAACGGCATCCCGGAGGTTCCGTTCATCTTGATGGACAGACAGGCATACGGTGCATCCAGATCATATGGCAGCATGACACGCCAGCCGACATACAAACAACTGACGGCGATCAGCAATACCGCGCAGCCGACACCGATCTGCGGTGCAAGCGGCAGCTGTGCCAAGCGGAATTTTTTTGCAGGCTTCTCTTTGGGTTTTGCGGTCTGCGGGCGAACCAGCACCGCAGGCAAAAGTGCACCCAGCAGTACGGAGAGCAGAAACAGCACCGCCAACGGCACAAGAGATGCAGCGGGGACCGCCAAGAACGAAAGGTGCTTCTGCAGCCCCAGACCGACGGCCGCAGCACCGCAGCCCAGTGCAAACCCTGCAGCAACTGCTGCAAGCCCGGCAAAAAGCGCTTCCCACAGGCACATAAGCCGGAGATCCCGATTTTTAGCCCCCAGCGTCAGGAAGGTATTGATAGTATGTACACGCTTGTGCAGAACGATCAGGAAATACTGCGCCACTGCAAAAAAGCTGACCAGAATCGCTGCGACCAGCAAAAAGCGCAGGGAGGACGAGACGGTATCCTCTTGCGGATAGGCATACTCGTTTGCCACTAAAGCAGGGTCGGTCGAAGCGGTCACGGGTGCGGCTGCATTCAGGTAATAAAACGTCTGGAACTTCTGCCCGTCTATGGCAAGCGGCTCTGCTACAATGCCGCTGACGGTCAGATTGCCGTTCAGATTCCAATACACATCATAGGCAGGCAAAACACCGCACAGGGTATAGGCCTTTTCCATCACTGTGCCGGAGCCTGCCAGCGGGTCGTAATCATTGGCAGCGACCTTCAGCGTGACCGTCTGCCCTACGTCATAGGAGCAGCCCAGCGCATCCAGCAGTGTCGTCGTCATGGCGATCTCATCGGACTGCGTGGGGAAATCACCGCTGATCGGCACGATTCGTCCCAGCTGTGCAAAGGTATCGTCTGCCGTTCCGATCCCGCCCGCCACGCCATCGTCTGCGCCGAGAACGATTCCGTTTTGGATCACTGTGCTGACCTGTGCGGATGCAGGCAAGGTGTTTTGTGCCTGTGCGGCGTCCGCAGCAGTATCCGACAAACGCAGGTACTGCCATTCGCCATATAGTTCACAGCGGGTGTCCTGCAATGCCTGTGCAGAACTGACCGAGTAGATCACCGCCGCCGTCAGGAACGAGAAAACCAGTGTCAGCAAAAGCAGCAATAGGCTGGTCTGCTTCTTGCGGCCAAGCATCCCATGAAACGCCAGAATGATAGATGGACTTTCTTTGATTTTCATAAGCTGTCCTCCCCTATGTCTTACACGCACCTAGAAAAGGAATTTTTCTATTATAATAACGCTTTTAAAGGAAGTTTGTTACACTTGTTTTAAAACATCGTATGACTGCACATAAATTCATAGAAAATTTGTTGCATAATCACAGTTTTGTTTATCTGCATCGCTATTGAGGACGAATACGGCAATACTCCGGCACAGCAGGCGGAGTTTGACTGGCTGCTCTACAACAAGCCCTTGGAGTATGCTCAGCTTGTGCTGGGTGGTGAGATTGAGCATTATCTCTCACTTGGCTGTGACCATGGCAGGTTAGAAGATTGACCTTTAATTAAAATATTCCAAACAGACCAACAGCCCTCTACTTGCAGTCGTTGCAAATAGAGGGCTGTTGTGCGTTATTGTGCTTCAGAACCGACCTTCTTTAAATCTGAATGACCAGCAGTTCTCTTTGCATAATATCTGAGTTATGTGTAACAACAAATAGCGTGCAACCAAGCTCTTTAAAACGATCAGTTTTCAAAGGAGAAACTATCCAGTAAGGTTAGCAGATAATCGTTTGGAATACCAGCCGTCTCACTTTTTTGAGCATTCTCATTGCGGACATAAAGGGCATAGTCTGTTGCATGGTGTTGGAACATGGTATATTGTGCAATTGTACAGCCAGCATGATCCTGTATTGTGTAGATTGCAAAGCATTTTCCTGACTTCGATGTGTAAAGCTTTTTGGAAATGCTGTAATTCTGTTTAGGAAATGTTTTCGTATACGTTTTCTGAGAACCGCACATTCCATCCACATCATAAAATGTGTTGGCGCAAAGTGAAATACTTACATTTTCGTCCAGCCAGTATCTTGTATATTCCGTCTCCATGACTTTGGTGGAGGAATTGAAAAAGACATTCAGTTGCTCTTTTTGGGCAATGCTATGCTCCATGGTATCCAGCAAAGCGTTTTCCACAAAATGAACGCCGAACAGCTGCTCGATCTGCTCCTGCGATTCTGGTGTTATAGAGTAGAAAGTTGCTCCGGTGCGGGCTCGTTCCTTCACGGTTTGTCGAACCGATTTGTCAATTTCCGTATTACTTATAACCTCATCTATTTCAGAGACATAGCAAATCTGTGTATCCTCCGGCCTATACGTAATTGAACTGCTCATATCTGCTTCAAGTGCATTTGAGACCGGACTTAGAAGAACTACTACCCCCAGTAACATAGCAAAGGAGAAGGTTAAACTTTTCTTCATAAGACACTCCTATTCAACCGATTCATAGTAAGATGAAATATGGAACCCGAATTGAATTCGATTCTAGACGATTGATTCGGGGACGTCCAGCTGATGCTGTAAAGTTTTTAGATGCTATTTACGTTTACGACAGCAAATGCCGTTACAAAGGTGTGTGTGATTCTTTCAGAACAATCAAATCTTTTGAACTTCACCATCTGAATGTACATGCGTGAAATTGGTTAATGCGTTAAGTTCTGCATCGGAATCTCCCTTTCATCTCAAATTCCACTCTAGCTATTATCAATGATATCAAAGCACAAGAACCCGTCGAAGTCCACGATTTTGTATCAAAATAGAGAAAACTTGTAACGAAATCGGTGTGGCTGCAAACAATATGACCCTCAACACTGGGCATCCAGCTATGGTTTTCATATTTGAATCGTGCATCTTATTAATGCCTTTTTCTGCAGTAAAAATAAGAAAGGATGGACGGAGTGCCAATATACAATAGTATTGACCAAATCATGACCGCTTTCGATTTATTGGGCAGAGAAAAAAGAATTGTAATACCTAAAAGTATAGTAGGAAAAGTTAATTCATATAAAAGCATGTGTGCATATCTCCATGTTTGACAATCGTCTAATGTCCATGGTAAACGCAAACCAACATACTTATTGAATGGAAGCTTTTTAGAGCAATTTCCAAAGATAGCCATAAAACCAAACACGAGAATCTCTGAAAGAAAAATTTCCTGCGAATCAGATAGCACAATGACTCGCAACGCTTTTAATATTATATAACTAACGATAATAAATAAAAGTAGAATAACGCTAATACATATTATAGAAATTGAATAATTGTTTTTTCTGTCACTTTCTTCCAAAATTATATCATTCTTGTGCATCAACAAAAAAGCAACACTTATTATTGCAAAAAACAGACCAAATAACATACGAATGATATTATTGGGAATCAATAATTCTCCTGCAATTCCGATTAAGCACAAAATTCTTACAAGGAACAGTTTGTCGTGCTTCATCTTTGCTCACCCCTCAAGCCTAGAATCATTTCATAGAATGTACTTAGCCTTAAATACACGAATAGCTTCTCACGGTTGTAAATCCGAAATAGTAAGCTCGCATGATAATAAAATAGTCCTTCAACACGGTAATATAAATTATTTAGTTCTCCATTTCCACCACTTTACCAGCATTACAATAACGGCAACCACGAAAACGGCTATAAACAGTACCAACGATATTTCATTCAGAACAATATTCCGCTTAAAGAAGAAAAGCACCACCAACCGCACTGCAAGAGCAACTAACAGCAAAGCTCCTATAATTTTACTCATGATTCTTTTCCTTTCGATGTTTCTTTACGGTTCCTAAACTCTCTTGCAACATATGAATGATATGTAACACCATAACCACCCACAGAAGTATAAACCATCCGAGAAGTACTATACGCAATAAGTTTTCTTCATTTTAGTTCCTCACTGTACAACATAGCCAATAAGAGCAACGATCTTTCCATTATCATACAAAAGAGCTACTTCGTTGTTGAGTTCAATCAAACTTTCGTAAGCTCCCAATTGGCATTCATCTAAAATATCTTTATTAACTGCGTAGTCGATTTTATAAGGAGAAACATCTTTTCCATTGTTACTTAAATCGAATAACTCAAAAATTTGATTTGTTGGCAGCTCACTTACCTTTGCATATGAGAAAAAATTCTGTATCTTTTTCATCAGTATCGCTTCACCTCGATAAAATTCTGCGGCAGAAATATATATCAATCTATTTATTTTTGATGCTTTTTATAACAACAAAAACTATTATGAGAACGCAAATGCCTCCACTTGATAAACAAAGTACCTTATCTTCTGCCCTTAGAACACCCACAGCACTTCTCATGTTCCAATAATACAAATCGTAAGACAAGCTCATGATTGCAAATGTAAGGAGGCCATAGTATGCTTTCTTCATTGGCAATCGGTGTCCTTTCAATTTTTGCGTAAAAACTTAATGGCATAGCGAATCAGATACTTTACAAGAACTACCAGTACGATTCCTACGATTACCGCTATCGAAATAACCAGTAAAAGTTCCAATGGTGAAAACTTCATGCTTATCCTTCCCGGTTTTGATATTGTAGAAACGCTGATACTAATTTCAATATCAATGTACCATAGATTTTTCCGAAAGCAAGACCTTTGGCAAAACTGGTCGTTATGGTGGCAAAAGTGGTATGTCAAACTACTTGTCAGGCGCAAATGCACAGTTTATAATAGTGTCAGAAACATTACTTTGTGGAGGACGACAAAATGGTGAGGTATCGAATTGCAGTCTGCGATGATGAACCGTCAGAACTTGAAGATATTGTTCATAGCGTCAAGCGATATGATGTCCATAGCGACTTTGACATTGAAAATTACACAGACGGTGCCGCACTTTTAAGTGATTTGCAGCTAAAAAGGAAGTTCTTCGATCTTCTGCTGCTTGATATCGAAATGCCTTCAAACGGATTCCAGTTGGCACAAACCTTAACGCAGATGGAAAAACATCCGCTGGTGATCTTTGTTACAAAGCGGCATGAATACGCTGTGCAGGGGTATGGCATTGCATTCCGTTATCTGGTGAAACCACTTGATGAATCGCTTTTTACCGCTGCAATGGATGCCGTTGTCCAAGAATTGAATTCCAAGCACTTTACCGTTGAATATGAAGGAGCCACACTCTCATTGGAAACATCGGACATTTATTATCTGGAAAGCCATGGGCATAAAGTCTTGATTCATTGTAAAGGTCAAGACCTCACTCTGCGAATGACGATTCCAGAAGCCTTAGAACAGTTGCCGAAAAGGTGTTTTGCTTCACCCCATAAAAGCTATCTTGTCAACATGGAGCATATTATCTATGCCACAGGAACGATGGTTGTTCTGTCGAGTGGAAATCAATTGCCGATCAGCCGGAGGAAGCGTCAGGAGTTCAATCAGAGCTTTAACGCTTATTTGGGAAGATGATATATTATTTTGTTGAATTTGCTGGGAGTTTTGCCAACATCGCATTGCTCGTACTTTTCGTTGACCGTTTATTCCAGAAAAAAGATTTGTATTTGCGATGGTTCTATCTTTATATTGCGCTTCTAATGGCTGGGCAATGTATATTGAGCCTGTTTCCCACTTGGGTAATGCCGCGAACGATTTACCTCCTTCTGGGAGGGTTTCTTCTTGCGATGCTGTTTTATGAAGTACAATTGTGGCAAGCCATCTTTGCAAGTGCTGCATTTTTTACGTTGATTGCAGTGGTTGAAGTTCTTGCAATGCTCCTTATCGGGCTGCGCATCCCAGATACAGAGAGCCTAATGCAAGCGGGAGCAGCCAGACTGATTTACGTGGTGTTCTCGAATCTGATTCAGATTCCATTGCTAATCTTAGTTTCACATTTTTTCAGCCGGAAAGAAAATGTGCTGCGCGTTCTTTGGCTGCTGCCGATCATCGCTATTCAGATTGCCAGCATTGCAGTTTGCTATGTGGTACAGTACCATGCAGCGGATGAAAATTTTCCAGACTACCTGATTGGCTTTATGGCAGTACTTCTCTTAATAAACATCCTGATTGTTTTCTATGTGGAAGCTCTCCGAAAAAATGAGCAGGAAAAATTCAGAGCGGAATTTAACGAGCAGCAATATCGCTTGCAGATGGAGTATTATCAGCAGCTAAAGGAACGGCAGGAAGAAACAAGAGCCCTTTGGCACGACATCAAAAAATATATTCTGGCAATGCAGGCAGTTGCGGAACGCGGGAATTCCGAAGAACTTCACAAAATTGTACGAGATGCAACGGATACCTTTGAACGTTCCAAAAATATTTCTACGATTGGAAATCCAGTTGTGGACGCACTGCTGAATCAGTATTTACATACAGCAGAAGAAAACGGCATCAAAGTTACTCTGGACGTAACGATTCCAGAAGTTCTATCTATATCTCCGTTATCTTTAAGCATCCTGATTGGAAACACATTCGACAATGCAATTGAAACTTGTTGTGGCTTGCCGCCAGAACAACGAAAGATCCATTTGCAGCTGCGCAAACAGTATCGAAGCCTTTTCTACCGCCTTGACAATCCATACAGTGATATCTCGCGCAGCCTTCGGGTTGGCAGCCACCATGGATATGGACTGAAAAATGTAAAACGTGTGGTGAAGGAAAGCGATGGCGATTTTTATGCCGAAAAGAAGAATGGAACTTTTACCGTGAAAGTTCGATTGAACTGCGAGAATTAAGAGTTTTTCTAAAGCACCGTGTTGCTTTTCACTTGTACTGTGTATGTTTTGCCTATTTCATGTATTCATTCTCCTAAAGTGTTGACACCTTGCAGAGAATATGCTATTATTTCCGAAAGTCCCACTGATTTTGTGGATTGGTTACAAGCCATCCACAAGATGTGGTCGTGTTCATTTTGAACACAGCCACAGAAAGTGGTTGGTTATCACCGTGAGACCCACCACTTCAGTGAGGGAAAGTCCGCAAAAGAATTTACCGCCCCGCAACACACCCGATCTATTTTGCCGCCGATTCACCCGACAAAATCATCGCTGCGCTGCATGGGCGGTATTTTTCTTTTTCACAAATAAAATCTTATGTGGTTGTTTAATTCTCCGAAATTTGTTTTCGGTTGTTGACAGCACAACCTCAAAGCGTTATTCTTGTGCTTGAAAGAAGCAAGACGTAGTGTCCGCACTGCGCCCAGCTTTCTTCATACAGTACCTTGAATCTTGCATAAGCCGTCTGAACGTGATACCGTGCCATGACCTCACACTTTCCGTGGGCGAGCCGGACAACGCCGCTGCAAAACAGGGGTAGGAACTTCGTTCGGAGCAAACGGCGACCCCATTACATGAGCAGAGCCCCGCTACTTATTTTTTGCGTCTTAACAATTCGGAAACAATTGTAGAACTTGTCGGGGCGAGGCCCCTCCATCTGCTATCGCAGACCGTTCTGCCGCTTAAAAGCCCCACTGGGGCTTTCATTGCTGCGCTGCGCTTCGCAAACGCGGTCTATGCGTTTTGAGCGCAGCGGTGGAGGGGGACAAACGTCCGGGCAAAGCTCCCTTTGCGGGTGTCGTATTTTGTCTTATCCGGCAGCCGTCAGCATTCCACTGCCACCTTGATGACGCCATCCCGTTTATTTTCAAAGAGGTCGTAGCCCTCTGCGATCCGGCGCAGGGGGTAGGTGTGGGTGATGAGCGGTTCGGTATCGATCTTGCCTTCTGCGATGAGACGCAGCGTTTCTTCACAATCGCAGCCGTCCACGCCGCCGGTCTTGAAGGTAAGGTTTTTGCCGTACATCTCCGGCAGCGGCAGGGTCTGTGCCTTGTCGTACAGCGCCACCACGGTCACGATGGCGTTGGGTCTTGCGCACTCCCACGCCAGCCGGAAGGTAGTGTCCGCCCCTGCCACTTCCAGCACCACATCTGCCCCGCCGTGGTCGCTGTTGGCGCGCACAAAGGCGGCGCAGTCCTCCGGCTGCACCGTGAGCACATGCGGGTAGTGCTGACGGATGAACTGCAACCGGTTCTCGTCCTTTTCGCACACGATGATGCGCTTGGGGCTGTGCAGCATGACGCACAGCAACGTGCAGATGCCGGTAGGCCCTGCGCCCAAAATCAGCACGGTATCCTCCGGGGTGATCTCCGAAATGCGCGCCGCCCAGAAGCCGGTGGCAAGCACATCGCCCACCAGCAGTGCTTGCCGGTCGGTAACGCCATCCGGGATCTTGTTCAGCCCCTGATCCGCAAAGGGCACCCGGACATACTCTGCCTGCCCGCCGTCAATGCGGCAGCCCAGCGCCCAGCCGCCGTTTTGGTCGGTGCAGTTGTTCACAAATCCCTTTTTGCAAAAGAAGCACTCCCCGCAGAAGGTCTCCACATTCACCGTCACCCGGTCGCCGGGCTTTACATTGGTCACCGCGCTGCCCACTTCTTCCACGATGCCCACCATCTCGTGGCCGACCGTGATGCCGGGCACCGCCCGGGGCACGCTGCCGTGCTTGATGTGCAGGTCGCTGGAGCAGATGCTGGCAAGCGTCACCTTTACAATGGCGTCCCGCTCGTGCCGCAGCACCGGCTTTGGTTTTTCCATCAGGGCAAACTTTCCTTTTGAAATATAGGTATAGGTCAGCATGCTTTTTTCCTCCATGCGCTTTGATATTTCTAAACCGAGTATACCACGCAGCCACGGCAAAAAGCAAGCCGCCTTTTGCTGTGGGGATGGCACCAGCCGCCCTTGTGGAGGTGCTTCATCTTCTCCTGCACTCCCTTCTTCTTTTGACATTTCCTTTGACCGTAAGCAGGGTGATGCATCGATTTTGCACTCATTTGTCCGCGTGCGTCCAGCAGCGTCCGGCTCACCACAGAGCTTGCCGTCTTGGAAAGCGCCAGCCCCACTTCCTGTTCCAGCTCCCGGATAGCATTGGTCAGGCTGGGCTGAGAAATATAGAACTGCTGCACTGCATGGCTGATGGTGCCGGTGCCGGCAACAGCCGTGACATAGCGGAGTTGTTGAAGGGTCACGGCAGTTTCCTTTCGGCGTGTTTTCTCTATCCTACCGCAGAGCCGCCAAAAACGCAACGTATTTTCTTCTTTGAAATACCAAACGAATATTGCTGGCATATCCAAGATACGTTTTACCCGCCCTGCAATTTCCCTTATAATAGCACCGCAGTCTTGAAACAGCTGCAACATTCCCATATCACAAAGGAGGCTTTCCGGTATGGGACAACGGCAAAGTGAGATCATCAAAAATCACATGGAAGTCTACTGGCACGACTATGCGTCGGCCAGCAAGGGCGTTCCCATTACCGAGGCGGGGCTTGTGGAAAAAGCCTCCGTCATTGGACGCACCGGGCTGATGCTGCTGGAATGCGGCACCGGCGCATGGCGTGTCCGAAGCTCCATGAACACCCTTTCGCGGGAGCTGGGAGTCACAACAACAGCGGACATCGGCCTGTTGTCCATTGAGTTCACCTGCTTTGACGGTGACCAGTGTTATACCCAGTCACTCTGTCTGACAAATACGGGCGTGAATACCTCCCGGCTGAACCGACTGGAGCATTTCGTCAACGACTTCGACCGGGAAGGAAAATTTATGACCGGCGAAGAACTGCACAGCCACCTCGATGAGATCGAGCGCATCCACGGCTTGTATTCGCCCATCGCACTGGGCTTTGCAGCTGCACTGGCCTGCGGCTGCTTCACCTTTCTGCTTGGCGGCGGCATTGTGGAAATGCTGTGTGCCTTCTGCGGTGCAGGCATCGGCAACTTTGTACGGTGCAAGCTGACAAAGCACCATTTCACCCTGTTTCTGGGCATTACGGCGTCGGTCTGTTCAGCAAGCCTCGTGTATGCCATCCTGCTGAAGCTGGCAGAGATGCTGTTTGCCGTATCGGCGCAGCACGAGGCGGGGTATATCTGCTCCATGCTCTTCATCATTCCGGGCTTTCCGTTCATTACCAGCGGCATCGACCTTGCCAAGCTGGATATGCGCTCCGGGCTGGAACGTCTGGCCTACGCCGTCCTCATCATTCTGGTGGCAACCATGACGGCTTGGATCATGGCACTGCTGCTGCATTTGCAGCCGGTGCAGTTCCCTGCCCTGAGCCTGACACTCCCGGAAGAGATCGTGTTCCGGCTGCTGGCAAGTTTTGGCGGTGTGTTCGGCTTTTCGCTCATGTTCAACAGTCCCCGGAACCTGGCAGTCTGCGCCGCCCTTATCGGTGCGGTAACGAACACGTTCCGGCTGGAGCTGGTGAGCCTTGCGGGCTTTCCGCCCGCTATTGCAGCGTTTCTGGGCGCACTGCTGTCCGGATTGCTGGCCTCCTGCCTGAAGAGCGCCGTCGGTTATCCCCGCATCTCCGTCACTGTGCCGTCCATCGTTATCATGGTACCGGGACTGTATTTCTACCGTGCCATCTATAATCTGGGCATCCTGTCTCTGATGGACTCCGCCACATGGTTTGCAGATGCCATTCTCATCATCGTAGCACTGCCGTTAGGGCTGATCTTCGCCCGTATTATCACTGACAAGACTTTCCGTTATTGCACCTGATGTGCAGCATTTCCATTCTCCCATATAAGGCAAAACGCAGCGAATCTTTTAACGGTTCGCTGCGTTTTGTTTTGCTGTGATGCACTTATAAAGGGAGTTCGTTTACAGGGCGTTTACTCGCCGTAAACGATCTTGGTAGCAGTTTCCACATGGCGTTCCAGCCGGTCGGCAAAGTGTTCCAGCGGCAGAAAAACGCCAAGTTCATCGTAGCGGGTTCCGCCGTCCTTGAGCGTATCCTGTCCATAGTAGACCACGGAACGGGGCAGTGCGTGCTGCAGCTTCATCTGGATATCCCAGACGGTGGAGTAGGCCTCCGCTTCCGTTACCTTCTGCTTCACGGTGTCCGGCAGTTCGTAGATCAGCAGCAGCCCCAAATGCTGGTTGTAGTGGTACTCCACCACATCCATCGATCCTTCGTCGTAGCCGTGATACTTGCAGTAGCCGCTGGCAAGGTACATTTTTACCTTTTCCTGCTTCTGGAACACCCGGATAAACCGGTCGTATACTTTGCTGCTCACGGCAAATTTGTTGTTCGGCAAAAGAACGCCGGCATCATCCGTCAGGATCACCGGGTTCGGCTGACCATCGGCGTTGAATTTGAACGGGATCAGGGCAGCGTTCCGTAGCAGGTCAAACATACTGTGCTGGCAGATCGCCATCAGAAAGGCAGACAGATCCTTGTTCTCGTAGGCATTGAACAGTGCTGCGGCAAACTGCTGTGCACTCACGGTCGGCGCATCCAGTACGTCTGCCATGTCCAGCGAGTCGTTGAAGGTATCCATCAGGCGTCGGCAGGCTTCTGGATTTTTCAGGATCTCCCCGAACAGTGCCTCTGCCTTTTCTTCTCTTGAAAATATCGTTGCCATCAAAAAGACCCTCTTTCTGTTTATTTCCAACTACTATTATAGATTCATAATGCCCCGCTGTGAAATACTGCTTTCATATTGCTGCTATATGCAGAACACTTTTTACACATTTTCCAAGTGACCGTATAATGGACACTGCAATCATGAAATTGCACGAGGGAAATCGAAAAGTATATAAGTTGGTTTGAACGGAGGCAGTTCCTATGTCTGAGGTCAAAAAGGTCGTGCTGGCATATTCCGGTGGTCTAGACACATCGATTATCATTCCGTGGCTGAAAGAGCACTATAACAACTGTGAAGTCATTGCCGTGTGCGGCAATGTGGGGCAGAAGGGTGAGCTGGAAGGCTTGGAGGAGCGCGCCAAGGCAAGCGGCGCATCCAAGCTGTACATCGAAGACCTGACCGACGAATTTGTAGAGGATTACGTCATTCCCACCATGCAGGCCGGGGCAGATTACGAGGGTTATCTGCTGGGCACCAGCTTTGCCCGCCCCATTTTGGCAAAACGCGTGGTGGAGATTGCCCGCGCCGAGGGTGCGGATGCGGTCTGCCACGGCAGCACCGGCAAAGGCAACGATCAGGTGCGCTTTGAGCTGGCCATCATGCACTTTGCACCCGACCTGAAGATCATCACCCCGTGGCGCGAGTGGGACATCCAGAGCCGCGATGAAGAGATCGACTATGCCGAGGCTCATCACATCCCGCTGAAGATCAGCCGGGAGACCAACTACTCCAAGGACAAGAACCTGTGGCATCTGAGCCACGAGGGTCTTGATCTGGAAGACCCAGGCAACGAGCCTCAGTACGAAAAGCCCGGCTTCCTCGAATTGGGTGTCAGTCCCAAGACCGCACCGGACAAGTCCGAGTTTGTGGAGCTGGAATTTGAAAAGGGCGCTCCTGTGGCTCTGAACGGCGAGAAGCTGAAGCCCGCTGCCATCATCGCAAAGCTGAATGAGATCGGCGGCCGCAACGGCATCGGCCTGTACGATGTGGTGGAGAACCGTCTTGTGGGCATGAAGAGCCGCGGCGTCTATGAGACCCCCGGCGGCACCATCCTGTACAAAGCCCACGAAGTGCTGGAAACTCTGACGCTGGACAAGCTCACCGCCCACAAGAAGCGTGAGCTGGCCATCACCTTTGGCGAACTGGTGTATGATGGCCAGTGGTTCAGCCCGCTGCGCAAAGCTCTGAGTGCCTTTGTCACCTCCACACAGGAGCATGTCACCGGCAAGGTGCGTCTGGAACTGTACAAGGGCAACCTCATCAATGCAGGGGTCTGGTCGCCGTACTCTCTGTATCGTGAGGACATCGCCACCTTTGCCGCAGGCGGCGACTACAAGCAGAGCGATGCCACCGGTTTCATCAGCATCTATGGTCTGCCCACCAAGGTGCAGGCTATCGTAAACAGCGAAAAAGAAGGGGAATGAAGTAGTTTATAGCAGTTTGTGTTTTTAATGCACAAGCATCGCTTGTGGTTTACTCTGCGAATCAAAAAGGGAGTTCTGTCGCGGACAAATGTCCGGGCAGAACTCCCTTTGCCTTTAGCGAATATAAAAATTGTTGCCGCCTGTCAACCGATAGGCACCGCGGATTGCTTCTTTTCGTTCCATGCTCCGTCCTCCTTACACTATTTCACCGCTTTTGCGCCGTAACGCACAGCCAGCCCTTTTTATTTTTGTGGCTTTGGATCTTACAGAATCCTGCTTGTTCCAGATACTCTTTCAGTGCAGTATCCGCATAGATGGCCATGCCATCGATGATCTGCGTCCATTTGTCGTCTTTTGTCGTTTCGCCGTTTGCTTCGTTACAGATGAAAAAGATTCCGCCGGGCTTCAGTACTCGATAGACCTCTCTGAAATTCTGCGCAAGTTCCGGCCAGAAATAGACCGTTTCAAAGGCGGTCACCACATCAAACTGCTCCGCTTCAAACGGCAGTTCTGCCACACTTGCCTGTTGCACGGTACACCGTCCTGCCGCAATGGCTCTGGCATTGACCTTTCGCGCTTTTTCCACGCTGACGGCTGAGTAGTCGATGCCCTTCACCTTGCCGTTGGGGCACAGTTTCAACAGCGTTTTAATGTTCGCTCCACCGCCGCAGCCGCAGTCCAGCACCATGGCATCCGGGGCAGGCTGTAAAAAGCGCAGCCCCCATTCTGCCATTGCGCTGTGTCCAAAGTTCATCATGGCGACCATGATCTTCCCGCCAAGGCCTACGGGCTTTCGAGTGTTTTCAAAAAAGGACATAACGCCACCCTCTTTCTGTTTACCGTTCACAATGCAATGCTTTTTACCAGATGCGCCCACTGCTCCGGGTGACAGGCCAGCAATTCCTCGTGCTGCAAGTTAGTCAAAGTTAACTTTCTGTTCTATAAAAAGCCGCTTCTCAGCGGTCCTTCTGCCAAAATAATACGCCCTGCCGTCTCCTCTGTCAAGAAGTTTAGGCATTTTCGGAGATTCCGAAAGAGATTTCGCCTTCGAGGGCTCCAACCGTCACCCCAGTGCCACATCCAGCACCATCATCACGCTGAAGCCCACCGCAAAAAACACCGTTCCAACGTTGGAGTGCTGCCCCTGCGACATTTCCGGGATCAGTTCCTCCACCACCACATACAGCATGGCTCCGGCGGCAAAGCCGGTGAGGGCGCGCTGGATGCCGTCACGCAAAGCGTTTTTCAAAAAGAACACACAGCCTGCCCCAAGACTTGTGCCCAGAAACGGAATCAGGATTCCCCAGAATGCGTCCTGCATGATGTAATACCCCCTTGCAATTAAATGCAACTAACCGCATAAGCAGTATACTGCGCTCCGGCAAAAAGGTCAAGGACTTTGCGGTACTACAAGCTCGGCGAGACCCCTGCCTACTACATTACCGCATGGTACAATCTGCTGAGCGGCAAGTGAGAGTTTGGCAAAGTCCACGCCACCGAGACTACCGTAGAGGGTGTTACTGTGGAGCTGACCACCAATGGCCGCCACGCGAATTACGAGATGAAGCTCTCCGGTTTTGATCTGGACACCAGCACCAACAAGGTCTACGGCGTGGTGCTGACCGCCGCCGATGGCAGCGAGTACGGCCTGCATCATGTGACCAATATCTGGCGCGGCACCGAGCTGGGCTTCAATACGGACGAGCCCTACCTTGCGTCCATCATCGGCAAGACCGTCACCCAGATCACCTACTACACCGCCGATGGCGTGTATGTTCTGCCGGTCAGCGTAGCGTTGTAAAGTCGCGGGCAACTGCCTGATTTAGCAAAATACAGTACAAAACGGCAAGGTTTCTTGATTGCTGGAAACCTTGCCGTTTTATAGCAGCCTGCGTCTTTAATGCACAAACACTATCCGTAAACTGCATATCGTAAAAATGTCGTTTTGATAGGCACTATTTTTGAAAATTGCAATAATGGTCAAAATTGCAACATCCTGTTGCTGCCGGCAATAGAAAGATCTACCGCAGACAGAAAATGGGATTTGTTCTGATTCACATAGCGTATTTTTCCCTAAAGCCACAAGATGTGTCATGCTTTTCTCGCTTCACTTCAACAAATTTTTCAAAACCCTCTTGACGCATTCTATATGCCGTGATATTTTTCTTGTAAATCCCATTGATTTTGTGGATTGGTTCAAATTCATCCACAAGATGTGGTCGTGTTCATTTTGAACACAGGCACAGAAAGTGGTTGGTTATCACCGTGAGGCCCACCACTTCAGTGAGGGAAAGTCCGCAAAAGAATTTACCGCCCCGCAACACACCCGATCTATTTTGCTGCCGATTCACCCGACAAAATCATCGCTGCGCTGCATTGGCGGTATTTTTCTTTTTTCACAAATAAAATCTTATGTAGTTGTTCGATCTTCTAAAATTTGTTTTCAGTTG
Organism: Faecalibacterium sp. I4-1-79; assembly: GCF_023347235.1. Classification (GTDB taxonomy): domain Bacteria; phylum Bacillota; class Clostridia; order Oscillospirales; family Ruminococcaceae; genus Faecalibacterium; species Faecalibacterium tardum. The sequence continues at coordinate 2,366,406 of NZ_CP094467.1, forward strand.
TCGACAGAACAACTTCAAAGTGTTATTCTTGTGCTTGAAAGAAGCCGGACGTAGTGTCCGCACTGCGCCCGGCTTTCTTCATACCGCACCTTGATTCCTTCATAAGCCGTCTGAACGTGATACCGTGCCATGACCTCACACTTTCCGTGAGCGAGCCGGAAAACGCCGCTGCACAAACAGGGGCAGGAACTTCGTTCGGAGCAAACGGTGATCAACATACACGAGCAGCGGAACTCTCTACTTATTTTTGCGTCTTAACAATTCGGAAACAATTACCCAGAAACGGTTTTGAGCGCAGCGGTAGAGGGCAAGAACCGTCCCGTGGCCACAAATTCTCAATTCTTGAAAATGTTCTGTCCATCCGGGACTTCACTTCTCAAACTCCTGCGAGTTTTCCAAGTGATCTTGTTGGGGTAGCGCTTGTCGGGGCCACGCTCCTCCATCTACTGTCGCAGACCGCGCTGCCGCTTAAAAGCCCCACTGGGGCTTTCATTGCTGCGCTGCGCTGCGCTTCGCAAACGCGGTCCCACCCCAAACCCTGCTCATGGTTCACACCTGACGGTGCGAACAGCAACGGCGTGTCGTGCTTACATAACTTCACCGAGAAGTTATCGAACAGACAGGAGGTACAATGACCAAAACGAATGTTCAATCGCCCCCTAGCAATTCCCAGCACCACGACACGCCGAACAACAAAACAAGAATAGAGTAGACCGTTCTTTTTTCACACATCCCTCAAATAATTTTTCTGAATCCGCTTGACGAATACTACGTTTAGTGATATGTTTATTACAGTAACCGTAATAAGGAGGTCAAACCATGCGAGATAATACAAAAGGTGGTGCGCTTACAGAAGTCACCTTTTATATTTTACTCTCTCTTTATACGCCAAAACACGGATACGCCGTCATGCAATTTATTGAAGAAAAAACAGGCGGGCGGCTTTCCCTAGGCGCAGGCACTTTATATGGAGCATTAAACTCTTTGCAGGACAAGAAGTGGATTGAACCTTATGGAGATAGTGAGGGAAGAAAAAAAGAATACCACATTACAGCACAGGGAAAAGAAATTGCAGAAAAAGAGCTTGCAAGACTAAACGAACTTGTACGCATCGCAAGTGAAATTATTGGAGAGGTACAGACAGTATGAGTAAAAAATGCTATCGCTTCTTTGGTGGATTGCTAAAAGCACAGGCAAAATGGTTAAACAAAATGTCCGAAAAAGGCTATCGACTTGTCCGGACAGGAAGAATGCTCTATGAATTCGAAAAATGTAATCCCGATGAAGTGGCCTATTGTGTAGAGTTTATTGGAGAAAAATCAAAAGAGAACGCAACGGACTACGCTGATTTTTTGGAGGATATGGGCTACAAGGTATTTTTCAAGAATATCAATCTAAACTATTCTGTCGGAAAAGTTCGATTGCGTCCATGGGCGGAAACGGGCGGTTGTATTGCAACAAACGCAACAACTTTTAACATGGAACTATTGATTGTAGAAAAATCAAACGACGGAAAACCTTTTGAACTCCATACCTCTTATGACGATAAAGAAAAATACTACCGCACTTTGCGTAACCCATGGCTATTCCTGCTGCTCCTATTTGCACTGTTTGCGATTATCAAGCATTCTATTGTCTTGGGTATTTTTTCATTGGTTTCTGCAATTCCCAGCATTCTATACCAGCTCCAAATTATAAATGTCCGACAAAAAGCCAAAACGTGGGAAAAATAAATAACAATCAAGAGGGTGACAACAAAAGCTGTCACCCTCTTGATTGTTATTTATAGAAATACAAAAAGATTGCCCCGCAGCCTTTGAGGAGCAGCACCATGCAGAGCTGACAGTATACCGGGCAGTAGCAGCCTATTTCAAGGCAAACGACATCACCAAGCTGCCCAGCCCGAAAAAGCTGGAAGCCGAGTATGCGCAGTTGGCATCCGAAAAGGCAAAGTTCTACGAGCAGTACAAGGAAGCCAAGGAAGAACTGCTCAAACTGAAAACCGCAAAGCAGATTGTTGTGTCCTTTTTCCGGGAGGAAAAACCGGCGCAGCAGGAGAGATAAAGGAGTGTGCGTATGATCAACTTGAAAATCGACCCGGAGTTCCAGTCCCAGATTCCTCCTCTGACCGATGATGAATTTAAGCAGCTTGAAGAAAATATCCTGAAAGAGGGCAAGCTGCTCTCTCCTTTGATCGTTTGGAACAATACACTTGTTGACGGTCACAACCGTTATGCGATTCTTCAGAAACATCCCGAAATCTGCTTTTCTACCATGCCGCTCCGCTTTGCAAATCGTGAGGAAGCACTCGCCTGGATTTGCAAGAATCAGCTGGGGCGGCGCAATCTTTCCCCCGAACAGAAACGTTACCTGCTGGGGAAGCAGTACGAATCTGAAAAGAAAGCCGAGAAAATCTTTCACGGCAACCAGTACACTTTAGCAAAGAAAAGTGGTGGGTCTCACGATGATACCCACCACTCCGGCAAGAAAACCTGCGACCGGATCGCAGAGGAAAACGGTGTCAGCCGTGCCTCCGTTCTTCGTGCCAGCCACTATACACGAGGCATCGACATCGCAGATAATCTCTCTCCCGGCATCAAGCAGAAAGTCTTTTCCGGCGAAGTGAAGTTCACCAACGAAGAAATGTCCAAGCTTGTACAGGCAAGTGTCGAGCATCGTTCAGATGTCCTTGCTCAAATCCTGCATCCAGAGGCATTGGAAGTGTTGGAATCTGCCAGCGCAGAATTTGAACCTGAAATAGCGGAACCCGTCCCCATGCCCACACCACAAACAGAAGAATTTCGGTGCTATCATGTACCGGACGAGTTTATGAAGGTTTACAAATCTTTGAGCCGTGCGACCGAAATGATGAAAAACTCATGGAAGAAAACGCTCAAAAACAATCCCAGCTATTTCACTGACCCGGAAAAGCAGAAGGTTCTCCGCTTCGCAATGCAACGTCCTGCCCTCTATCTGAATGAGCTGGAAGCCTACATGGAACAGATTCTCGCTGAAACCCTTGAAGAAGCTGAAAAGACCGCATAACGACAGGCACTTGTAAGCCATCAACGAGCCACCAGCCGCAAGAGCAGGGCGGAAAGCATCCGCGCCCTTGCGCCTGATAAAAATTGGAACTTTGATTTTCTCGCCCGAATTTGCCACGGTGGGACGATCAAAGGAGCGTGCGTTTGAACAAAAAGAAAAAGTCCACAAACACTTCCCCTTATCCCGATGAAGTCATCGACCGTCTGGCACGGGCATTCTACCCGGCCATCCTTGCCTGCTGGAACAGCGAGGAAGGACAGCGGTCACTTGTCGGGGCGGAGGCCCCTCCATCTTGCTAACGCAAGACCGTTCGGTCGCTCAAAAGCCCCACTGGGGCTTTTGTTGCTACGCAAACGCGAGCTTGCCTATGGCAGGCAGAGCAGGCTCATCATGCAAACAACGAAAAACAGGAAGTTCCCGACTGCTGGGTATCCGTAAAACAGTTTTCGAAAAATGACACGGCAACTGCCTGTCAGGATTGGTTACGGAGTACCCGGCTAGGCCGAGGAAGCATCAAGTCCCATGTCCGCACCGTTAAGGTGTTGGGTATGGGGCTTTTTGCATTTCAGGAACGTATACACCTCTGGAAAGGTGTAACACACTAGACTTTGTACCAAAGTCGTGTGCCAAGGGTGCTGCGCCCCTTTGGAATCCCTGCTCACATCGCCTGTGGGCGATGTGGATTCGCCGGACAGAAAGCTCTCACAAAGGTGCACCGGGCTGTCTGCGGCGAGGAAAAGGCACTTCTGCGGAAGTGTAATAACCCACTATGACGCTTTCAGCCCTGCGGTCTGCAAAGTGTAGTGGGCTCTCCGAGGGGGAAACGGCTATATAGGGTGCGCTTCGGGCAAATCGCTGCGTACGTGCGTACCAATCTCTCGTACGCACGTACGCAGTAAAACGGCTAAAATCTCCTATATAGGGGTGTTCTTCTGGAAATCAATATGATATACTCAACTTAACCAACCATCAACTAATAGGAGGCGGTAATATTATGGGAAAAACTTTTGTGTGTAGCTTATGCCGTAATGGAATCATTGGCGGTGGTTTGTACATTGATGAACAGAGCGTTACATATTCAACTCAAAAGCTCACAGTCAGTCCACTGTATCGCAACCTTGTATTGCCCATGAACGAGATAAGGGAACTTTCATGGAGTCAGATGGTCGTTCCTGTTGCAGCAATTTCCATGAAAGATGGAGAATGTTATAAATTTATCATATATAACAAATCAGGATTTGAAAAGGCATATAAGCAATATAGCAACCACCAAGAATGAAATCACCTAGCAGGGTTTGGGGCAGGCACGCCCCAACAAGAAGCTGTCCCAAAAGGGCAAGAATTTTCAAGAATTGAAAATTTGTGGCCACGGGACGATTCTTGCTCTCACGAAAACCCATACTTTTTGAAAATCCGCTTTTCGCAGCCAAAGGAGGATGCACCATGAAAAAAGAAATCGAAGCCTTTGTCAACGCAGCCAACGAGCAGGAGTTGGAAGCCGCATGGAATAACCTCTCGGCAGAGGAACAGCGAGTTTTCGAGCAGCTCATGGAGGGAGAACCACCCGAAGATGCACTGGCATTTTTCGCACAGCTGTATGATGATGCCCCGAAAGAGCAGACCAGCGAGACTGTGAACATCTCCGAAAATGAAATCTATTTCAAGCGGAAGCCCTTGACCGAAGAGCAGAAGAAACACAGCTCTTATGTGGACGAGAACGGCAACCTCCATGTCAAGAACCTGTCCGCTTTCTGGATTCCAGAACTGACCACCACGGAGAAAGTCGGTCACACCACCTACACCGTGACCGGCAGCTATGAGGGCAAGGAGTCCTTTTTGAAGAAGCTGGAGCGCATTGTTGCCAAGAACGCCCAGCAAAAATTTGAAGATGAGGGTGCAGACGAATGACAACTGCGTCCAATTCTGCTATACTTGACCCGGTAACCAATCCTGTACCGACAGTTGCTCCACAGAGTAAGGAGGACACAACAATGTCTGGAGCAACGAATAAAATCACCGCACTTTACTGCCGACTGTCGCAAGAGGACGCACGGCTCGGCGAAAGCCTGTCCATTGAGAACCAGAAGGCTATTCTTCTGGAATACGCTAAGAAGAATCACTTTCCGAACCCGGTGTTCTTTGTGGACGATGGATATTCCGGCACGAACTACGACCGCCCCGGCTTTCAGAGTATGCTGGTCGAGATTGAAGCGGGGCGTGTAGGAATCGTTATCACGAAGGATTTGTCCCGACTGGGACGCAATTCTGCCTTGACAGGTCTGTACACAAACTTCACTTTTCCCCAGTATGGCGTTCGCTACATTGCCATTAACGACAACTACGACACCATTGACCCGAACAGCGTAAACAACGATTTTGCGGGCATTAAGAACTGGTTCAACGAGTTTTACGCCCGTGATACCAGCCGCAAGATTCGGGCTGTTCAGAAGGCCAAGGGAGAGCGTGGAGTACCGCTGACGGTCAATGTGCCGTACGGCTATGTGAAAGACCCGGAGAACCTGAAACATTGGCTTGTTGATCCAGAAGCGGCTGCAATCGTGAAGCGCATCTTCTCCATGTGCATGGAAGGCCGTGGCCCGACCCAAATTGCAAACCAACTGTGGGTGGACAAAGTTCTGACTCCCACCGCCTATAAGTTGAGCCATGGCCTGAGTACGAACTCACCCGCCCCGGAAGACCCTTATCGCTGGGATAAAAGAGCAGTAAGTTCGATTCTGGAACGCCTGGAGTACACTGGCTGCACAGTCAACTTTAAGACCTATACTAACTCTATCTGGGATAAAAAGAGACATCTGAATCCCGTGGAAAATCAGGCTATCTTCCCGGATACACATGAGCGCATTATTGACGATGATGTGTTTGAAAAGGTTCAGGAGATTCGTAGCCAGCGTCACCGCATGACCCGGACAGGCAAGAGCAGCATTTTCTCCGGTATGGTCTACTGCGCTGACTGCGGTTCCAAGATGCAATATGGTTCGTCCAATCACAGGGACTTCAGTCAAGACTTCTTTGATTGCTCTCTGCACAAGAAGAACGGGAGCAAGTGCAAGGGACACTTCATCCGGGTAAAGGTTTTGGAGGGCCGTGTGCTAAGCCATGTTCAGCGGGTGACGGACTACATCCTCTGTCATGAGGACTACTTCCGCAAGGTCATGGAGGAGCAGCTTCGGGTGGAAAGCACCGAAAAGCTGACTGTCCTGAAGAAGCAGCTTGCCCGGAATGAGAAGCGGATCGCAGACCTCAAACGGCTGTTCATGAAGATTTACGAGGACAATGTTAACGGAAAGCTTAGCGATGACCGCTTCGACATGATGAGTCAGAGCTACGATGCCGAACAGAAGCAGCTGGAAGAGGAAGTTCTCTCCATCCAGCAGGAAATTGAAGTACAGGAACAGCAGATCGAGAATATTGAAAAGTTCGTCCAGAAAGCGCACAAGTACGTTCATATTGAAGAACTCACCCCTTATGCTCTCCGTGAACTGGTGTCGGCCATCTATGTGGATGCCCCGGATAAGTCCAGCGGAAAGCGGGTGCAGCACATCCATATCAAGTACGATGGGCTGGGGTACATCCCTCTGGATGAACTGGAAGCAAAAGAAAAGGCGTGACCGAAGTCACGCCAAATCTTCCCCATTTCGGGAGCTTTTGCAAATACTATTTTATGGGAACTCTGCTACGGGGAACGCCCTGTTGTACATATCGTTATCGTATGTGGATTTTGGCAGGGTGTGTCCTATTCAGGGGCGCACCCTGTTTTTGTTTTGCCCTTAATCTTCTAGCCCATGGCTTCCAGCCATATTCTTCAAATATTCCTCCGGGTCACCGTTCAGAATCAAATCGGCATAGCCCAGCGGATCGTTGTAGATGAGGTAGTCCAGTTCCATCCTCTGCGCCATGGTCACGTCCAATTCATCCTCGACCCCAGTGCAGTCAATGGAGATCATTCTCCCATCCCGGAGCAGCAGTTCCACGCAGCCGGTGTCCATGTTGAATTTGCAGGTTCTTTCATCGTACTTCATACTCGTGTCCTTTCTACCTTACGGCACTCTTACCATGGTCTGTCCTGCTTTTTTGTGATAAGGTCTAGGACGTTTTTCGATGAAAGCAAGGGATTCGTTCTGTTTTCCGAAGAATACAAAAAATCCGAACCCTTCTCCTATCGGAAAAAAGTTCGGATTTTGTTGATGTGGTGCACCTCCAGGGACTCGAACCCTGGGCCCACTGATTAAGAGTCAGTTGCTCTACCAACTGAGCTAGAGGTGCATATGGTGACCCGTACCGGAATCGAACCGATGTTAAAGGCGTGAGAGGCCTCTGTCTTAACCGCTTGACCAACGGGCCACATAAAAGTCGGCGACTACCTATTTTCACAAGCCGTTTCCAGCTAACTATCTTCGGCACAAGTAAGCTTAACTTCTGTGTTCGGAATGGGAACAGGTGGAACCTTACCGTCATCGACACCGACCGATTTGACTGAATCAGTATAACACATTTCTGTGCTTCTGTCCAGTATTTCTTAGAAGGACGTGCCTTCAAAACTGAATAATCACTGCTGACATTTTTTCGTTGACTTAAAAGTCTCAAGCGAATTGTGGTCAAGCCCTCGACCTATTAGTACATGCTTGCTGAATGGATCACTCCACTTACACATCATGCCTATCAACCTTGTAGTCTTCAAGGGGTCTTACTTGTTTGAAACAATGGGATATCTTATCTTTGGGTCGGCTTCACGCTTAGATGCTTTCAGCGTTTATCCGATCCGTACATAGTTGCCCAGCTATGCCCTTGGCAGAACAACTGGTGCGCCAGAGGTACGTCCGCTCCGGTCCTCTCGTACTAGGAACAGCTCCCATCAAATATCCTGCGCCCACGACAGATAGGGACCGAACTGTCTCACGACGTTCTGAACCCAGCTCGCGTACCGCTTTAATTGGCGAACAGCCAAACCCTTGGGACCGAATACAGCCCCAGGATGCGATGAGCCGACATCGAGGTGCCAAACCTCCCCGTCGATGTGGACTCTTGGGGGAGATCAGCCTGTTATCCCCAGGGTAACTTTTATCCGTTGAGCGATGGCATTTCCACTCACATACCACCGGATCACTAACTCCAACTTTCGTTACTGCTCGACCCGTCAGTCTCGCAGTTAGGCTCGCTTCTGCGTTTGCACTCTTTTGCTTGATTTCCGTTCAAGCTGAGCGAACCTTTGAACGCCTCCGTTACTCTTTAGGAGGCGACCGCCCCAGTCAAACTGCCCACCTAACAATGTCCCCCGCCTTGATTCAAAGGCGCAGGTTAGAATTCCAATATCGCAAGGATGGTATCCCAACGGCCACTCCACAAATGCCAAAGCACTTGTTTCCCTGTGTCCCATCTATCCTGTGCATGCAACATCGAAACCCAATATTAGGCTACAGTAAAGCTCCATGGGGTCTTTCCGTCTTGTCGCGGGTAACCGGCATCTTCACCGGTACTACAATTTCGCCGGGCGGGCTGTCGAGACAGTGCCCAAATCATTACGCCTTTCATGCGGGTCAGAACTTACCTGACAAGGAATTTCGCTACCTTAGGACCGTTATAGTTACGGCCGCCGTTCACTGGGGCTTCGATTCAATGCTTGCACATCTCCTCTTAACCTTCCAGCACCGGGCAGGCGTCAGCTCGTATACGTCATCTTTCGATTTAGCACAAACCTGTGTTTTTGGTAAACAGTTGCTTGGGCCGATTCTCTGCGGCTCCATCTCTGGAGCACCCCTTCTCCCGAAGTTACGGGGTCAATTTGCCGAGTTCCTTAACAACCCTTCTCCCGTTGGCCTTAGAATCTTCTTCCTACCTACCTGTGTCGGTTTGCGGTACGGGCACCGCAGAAATACACACAGCTTTTCTCGCCATCTTCCATCCCGGACTTCGGTACTAACTTCCCTCGATCGCTACCGGAACCAACACCCGGCTCCGAGACTTCAAATGTGTCCCTGTGTTTAACTCTTTTGGTGGTGACGGAATCTCTACCGTCTGTGCATCGGCTACGCCGTTAGGCCTCACCTTAGCTCCCGACTAACCTGGAGCGGACGAACCTTCCTCCAGAAACCTGAGGCTTTCGGCCATGCAGATTCTCACTGCATTCGCGCTACTCATTCCGGCATTCTCACTTCTATACACTCCACAGCCGCTTGCGCTACTGTTTCACCGCGTATACAACGCTCCCCTACCCAATACATTGCTGTATTGCCTAAGCTTCGGTGTCAGGTTTAGCCCCGTTAAATTCTCCGCGCAAAGACGCTCGACCAGTGAGCTATTACGCACTCTTTGAATGTGTGGCTGCTTCTGAGCCAACATCCTGGTTGTCTACGTATCTTCACATCGTTTTCCACTTAACCTGACTTTGGGACCTTAGCTGTAGATCTGGGCTGTTTCCCTTTTGACAATGACATTTATCTGACACTGTCTGACTCCCAAGCATCAATACTCTGGCATTCTGAGTTTGATAAGCTTCGCTAACCTCTCGGCCGCTAGGCTATTCAGTGCTTTACCTCCAGGTATCTAACTTGAGGCTAGTCCTAAAACTATTTCGGGGAGAACCAGCTATCTCCGGGTTCGATTGGAATTTCTCCGCTACCCACAGTTCATCCGCCGCCTTTTCAACGGAGGTCGGTTCGGTCCTCCATGGAATTTTACTTCCACTTCAACCTGACCATGGGTAGGTCACCCGGTTTCGGGCCCATTGTATGCAACTTAACGCCCTTTTCAAACTCGCTTTCGCTTCGGCTCCAGACCTTAAGTCCTTAACCTTGCTGCATACAATCGCTCGCCGGACCGTTCTACAAAAAGTACCCTATCACACTTTGACGTGCTCTAGGTGCTTGTAGGCACAGGGTTTCAGGTTCTTTTTCACTCCCCTCCCGGGGTGCTTTTCACCTTTCCTTCACAGTACTATACGCTATCGGTCACTGGGTAGTATTTAGGGTTGGAGGGTGGTCCCCCCGTATTCCGACCAGGTTTCACGTGTCTGGCCGTACTCTGGAACTCGCTCAGCTCTTGTCGTTTTCACCTACGTGGTTCTCACACTCTCTGACCGGCCTTCCCATGCCGTTCGGTTAACAACTTAAGTCCTAAATGCGGTCCGTACCCCGGAAGTATTTCTACTCCCGGTTTGCCCTCTTCCGCGTTCGCTCGCCACTACTTACGGAATCTCGTTTGATGTCTCTTCCTCGCCCTACTTAGATGTTTCAGTTCAGGCGGTTCCCTCGATATACCTATTTTTAAGTTCAGTATAACGTACCTGAGTATGAACCCAGGTGAGTTTCCTCATTCAGAAATCTCCGGATCAATGCTTATTTGCAGCTCCCCGAAGCTTATCGCAGCTTATCACGTCTTTCATCGGCTCCCAGTGCCAAGGCATTCGCCCTGCGCCCTTGTTCGCTTGACCTTTCAAACGTTCTTTAAGAACATTTGGTATCCTCTTGATTCTCTCTTGCCAACGAAGATTATTGTTACCCTTCCTTTTGAAATTGTAATATTTCTTAAAAAAGAACTTACTATAATCTTTGTTTCGCAGTTATTATTCAGTTTTCAAGGTACGTCTTGGTGATGTCTTTCAAAGTCCGGTCTCCCGGAACTCTGACTTTCATCACATGGTGGGCCAAAATGGACTCGAACCATCGACCTCACGATTATCAGTCGTGTGCTCTAGCCAGCTGAGCTATTGGCCCATGTGGTGGAGATTAAGGGAATCGAACCCTTGACCCCCTGCTTGCAAAGCAGGTGCTCTCCCAGCTGAGCTAAACCCCCACATAAGGTTTTGAGTAACTCCTTTTCAGGGCCCTCAAAATCGAACAATATCTACTTAAACTTTAACTTATCACCTGTTCCAATGACCGACCATCTTAGATGCTCTGTCATTGCCTGACTCCTTAGAAAGGAGGTGATCCAGCCGCAGGTTCTCCTACGGCTACCTTGTTACGACTTCACCCCAATCACCAGTTTTACCTTCGGCGGCGTCCTCCTTGCGGTTAGACTACCGACTTCGGGTCCCCCCGGCTCTCATGGTGTGACGGGCGGTGTGTACAAGGCCCGGGAACGTATTCACCGCAGCATGCTGATCTGCGATTACTAGCAATTCCGACTTCGTGCAGGCGAGTTGCAGCCTGCAGTCCGAACTGGGACGTTGTTTCTGAGTTTTGCTCCACCTCGCGGTCTTGCTTCTCTTTGTTTAACGCCATTGTAGTACGTGTGTAGCCCAAGTCATAAAGGGCATGATGATTTGACGTCATCCCCACCTTCCTCCGTTTTGTCAACGGCAGTCTGGCCAGAGTCCTCTTGCGTAGTAACTGACCATAAGGGTTGCGCTCGTTGCGGGACTTAACCCAACATCTCACGACACGAGCTGACGACAACCATGCACCACCTGTCTCTGCGTCCCGAAGGAAACACATATTTCTATGTGCGTCGCAGGATGTCAAGACTTGGTAAGGTTCTTCGCGTTGCGTCGAATTAAACCACATACTCCACTGCTTGTGCGGGCCCCCGTCAATTCCTTTGAGTTTCAACCTTGCGGTCGTACTCCCCAGGTGGATTACTTATTGTGTTAACTGCGGCACTGAAGGGGTCAATCCTCCAACACCTAGTAATCATCGTTTACAGTGTGGACTACCAGGGTATCTAATCCTGTTTGCTACCCACACTTTCGAGCCTCAGCGTCAGTTGGTGCCCAGTAGGCCGCCTTCGCCACTGGTGTTCCTCCCGATATCTACGCATTCCACCGCTACACCGGGAATTCCGCCTACCTCTGCACTACTCAAGAAAAACAGTTTTGAAAGCAGTTCATGGGTTGAGCCCATGGATTTCACTTCCAACTTGTCTTCCCGCCTGCGCTCCCTTTACACCCAGTAATTCCGGACAACGCTTGTGACCTACGTTTTACCGCGGCTGCTGGCACGTAGTTAGCCGTCACTTCCTTGTTGAGTACCGTCATTATCTTCCTCAACAACAGGAGTTTACAATCCGAAGACCTTCTTCCTCCACGCGGCGTCGCTGCATCAGGGTTTCCCCCATTGTGCAATATTCCCCACTGCTGCCTCCCGTAGGAGTCTGGGCCGTGTCTCAGTCCCAATGTGGCCGTTCAACCTCTCAGTCCGGCTACCGATCGTCGCCTTGGTGGGCCGTTACCTCACCAACTAGCTAATCGGACGCGAGGCCATCTCAAAGCGGATTGCTCCTTTTCCCTCTGCTCGATGCCGAGCCGTGGGCTTATGCGGTATTAGCAGTCGTTTCCAACTGTTGTCCCCCTCTTTGAGGCAGGTTCCTCACGCGTTACTCACCCGTTCGCCACTCGCTCAAGAAAGCAAGCTCTCTCTCGCTCGTTCGACTTGCATGTGTTAGGCGCGCCGCCAGCGTTCGTCCTGAGCCAGGATCAAACTCTTTATAAATGATATTTATCACTTAAAAGTGTTAAATCTTGTTTCGCTCAGCACGCAATCGCTTGCGTCCTGTGTGAATTACTTTTGTTTGGAATTGTTTACCGTGTTTTTCCAACACGAATATAGGTTCCGTTACAAGTTCTTTCGATATTGTTCAATTTTCAAGGTCCTGTGCGCCTCAGCCTTAGCGGCTGATAGCTTAGTTATTTTATCACTTTCGTGATAAGTTGTCAAGCACTTTTTTGAAAGATTTTTGAGATTCATTTTTGATTCCGTCGAATCTCTCCGTTTGACGTCGTTTTTGAAGTATTTCATTCTGTCGGACGTCCGCCTGACAGTAATGTATTTTAGCACAGCATCCCTCAAAAAGCAAGCGCTTTTTTACAATTTTTACGCCAAAATCATTCTTTTGACTTTTTGCCCAGTTTTTTACATTTTTTATAGACACTTCCTCCCTTATTCCTCTAAAAGCCGGGTGCGCAGCCGGATCAGGATCTTGCGTTCCCGCCGGGAGATCTGTACCTGTGTCGTGTGCAGTGCCTTTGCCGTCTCGCTCTGGGTGCGGTTACCATAAAAGCGCAGGCGGATCAGTTGCTTGTCCTGCTCCGGCAGCGCTTCGATCACCTCTGCCAGACTGATCTTATCCGCCAGTTCCTCCTCCGGGGATTCCACCGGGATATCCAGCTGCCGGTCTCCATCCTCGCCGCCCTCCGGGGTCAGGCTCATGGCGGGCTTAGCGGCCTGTATGGCAAGGGCCACATTCTCTATTGGTTCGTCCAGCTGCTCTGCCAGCTGCTGCAAGGTAGGCTCTGTGCCGCATAGTTTCATGGTATGTTCCCGTGCCGCCTGCACCCGCATTCCCAGTTCCTTCAGGGAGCGGCTCACCTTGACTGTGCCACCATCCCGGAACAGCTTTTTGATCTCGCCAAGGATCACCGGCACGGCATAGGTAGAAAAACACACGCCCCGGCTCTCATCAAAGTTATCGTAGGCTTTGATGAGTCCCACGCAGCCTGCGCTGTACAGATCGTCGTACTCCATGCCGCGCCCACGAAATCTGCCCGCACAGGCGTGCACCAGCCCTAGATTCTGCGTGATGAATGCTTCCCGCCGGGTCTTATCCGTTACCATATACCGGACCGCCTTTCCTTTTTATGTAGGCTCCCGCCGGGACAGACGCTTGACCAGCAGCACCTTTGTGCCCTTGCCGGGCTTTGAGGTGACCTTGACCCTGTCCATGAAGCTTTGCATTACCGCAAAGCCCAGACCGGAGCGTTCCTCGGGGTTGCCGGTGGTAAACAATGGCTGCATGGCCTGCTCCACGTTGGGGATGCCGATGCCCTTATCTGTAATGGTGATGTGCACTTCCCGGTCGGGGTACACCGCTATGGTCATACACACCGGCCCGATACGCTCCGGGTAGGCGTGGACGATGCAGTTAGTCACCGCCTCGGACACTGCCGTTTTCAGGTCGGCAAGCTGGGGCACGGTGGGGTCGTATCGCGCCAGAAAGGCCGCCGTAACGCCGCGGGCGTAGGCCTCGTTGCTGCTGAGGGAATCGAACTGGATACGGGTACTGTTTTCTGCTTTCATTGTGCATTCTCCTTTTCTATGTTCTCCATACAGGGGATGCCCGCCAGCCGCAGGACTTTTTGAAGCTGTGCAGGGGCGTGCTGCAACCGCAGGGTCGTGCCCAGAACGCGGGCGCAGCGCTGCCGCCCAAGGATGAGCCCGACGCCGGAGGAATCCATGAATCCCACCCCGCCAAGGTCTATGATCAAGGTGCGAGGGCTGCGGCTGACCAGTGCATCGTCCAGCTGCATCCGCAGACTCTGGGCGGCATCGTGGTCGATCTCGCCCGCCAGATAGGCATACAGGGTCTCCCCTGCCGCGCTGAAGGTCACTGTTGCCATTGCTTGTCCATCTCCTTTTTGCAAAATAAAAAAGATCCCGTACACATAGCTTCAGTGTACAGGATCTTCGGGTTATTTTTTAGAAAAAGCTGTCGGCAGCTTACGCCTTTGCCAGCAGAGCCGCTGCTTCCAGTGCTGCCGCCTCGCTGCCGCAGACCAGCAGACCACGGCGGGTGTTGGCGTGCGCCAGCTGCACTGCCTCGTCCAGACTGGTGCAGAGCTGGGCATCAAAGTGATATTTGGCTTTCTCGGTCAGGCGCCGGGTCAGCTGCTCCTCCACACCGGCGGGCGTGACGAGATACACCTTATCAAAGGGGCTCTCGCTCATGCCGGGCATGGTGGATTTATCCTTTTTCTGTTCCTCGGGGCTCAGGCCGGTCTCCAGCGCGGAGAAGAAGGCTTCGGCGCCCTCCTCCTCGGTCAGGCCGATGATGGCGCTCATGTGGCGCACTTTAGCCATGTTCAGCACGCGCAGCAGCGCAGCAGCCTGCTGCGGGGTGCGGCAGGCGTCCAGAATGACCAGCGGGCGCTGGGAAAGCACCCGGATGCTGCAACGGTTGTCCACGGCAGCGATGCCATCCAGAATGGCTTCATCGGAGATGTCCACCCCCTTGCGGCAGAGCGCCAGTGCCAGCTCCACCGCCATGGCGGCGTTGCCCGCGGCGTGACGCCCCAGAAAGGCCAGCGGCACCGTATAGCCGCCGTAGTCCACCCGGCTGGCAAACTGTTCTGCTTCCAGAAAGGTAATATCCTCCGGGTCGGGCACTACCAGCTCACAGCTGCACTTGCCCGCAGCCACAACCAGCTCACTGAGCACCGCCTTGGGCTGCTCCGGCGCGGTGACGCAGATGCTGTCCTTGCGCATCACGCCGCCTGCCAATGCAGCCAGACGCTCCACCGACCGGCTCACGCCGTCCGGCCCCACCGCTGTGACGGCGCACACCGGCATTTTGGGCAGCACCGCAGCCAGACCTGCGTCCGGCAGCTCCACCACAGCCAGCGCGCAGCCAGCCTCGCCAAAGCAGTACGCAGCGGCGACAAGCTCTGCCGCCTGCAAAGGCAGCTCCTCATGGGCAGCAAGGGCATCGGCGGCGCGGCACAGCAGTGCCTCGTCCGCCGGCTTGCCATCCACACGGATGCGGGCAACAAGGGGCTCGCACCCGGCATGGTAGACACCGGCACGGATCCCCTGCGCGCGCAGGATGGCTGTCAGCAGACGCGCCACCGCCGTTTTACCGGCAGTGCCTGCCACACCCACGAACTGCACCTGCTGCACCGAGGCGGGCAGCAGCGCACCCAGCTGCGCCGGGTCGGCAAAGCCGTCCGGCAGGGCTGCAAAATACTGATTTGCCTGTTGGATGGTCATTCGTGTCTCCTTTTCATGTGATAATACAGCCCCTCGCAGGCCAGCAGCAGCACAATGGCAACAAGGATGCCAGCCAGAACACCGGCAGAATCCAGCCACACATCGGTAACCTGACTGCTGCGCCCTTCTGAGAAGAGTTGAATAGTCTCATCGGTCAGCGCCGTCAGCACACCACCCAGCATGGGCACGGTGATATGCCGCAGCGGGTGACGGCTGTACACCCGCATACAGAGCATGAGCAGAAAGCCCTCCAGCGTATACTCGCAAAAGTGTGCCAGCTTGCGCACGATGTGCATGGTCAGGCGGTCGGCCAGCCCCGGGTGTCCCAGATGGCGCAGGATGATGCGCATCCACGCCAGCACCCGGCCGCTGGAACCAGAGGAGACCGTTGCCACCGCCATGGAGTTGGAAAAGATGAACCAGATGCAGGCGACGAGTGCAACGGTAAAGGCCACTCGTCCCACAATGACCCACAGCGAGGTGCGTTCTCTGTTATAATATTCCACTATTTCAACCCAAAGCCTTGATGCTCTGCTCAATATTGGCCAGCTTGTCCTGACTCTTGGCGAACTTTGTGCGGATCTCCTCCACCAGAGCCGCCGGGGCACGCTCCACGAACTTGGGATTGTTCAGCTGATTGCCAAACATAGCCATTTCCTTTTCAGCCTTGGCCTTTTCCTTGTTCAGACGAGCCAGCTCCTTCTCACGGTCGATGAGCTCCATCATGGGAATGAAGCCGCGGGCGGCGTGGGTGGACACCTGTACCATGCCGTCGGTGCTGCCCTCATACTTTTCGGTAAAGGTCACATCGGTGGCAAAGGCGAACTTGGCCAGATAGACCTGTGCGTTCTGGAAAGGAGCGGCATCGGCAGTTTCGATGATCATGCTGGTCTTTTTAGCGGGGTGCACGTTCATCTCAGTGCGCATGGTACGCACAGCCTTGATATAATCCATCACCTTTTCAAAGGCTTCCTCTTCAGCGGCCCAGTTGTGAGCGGCGTCAAAGGTGGGCCAAGCCTGGGTCATGATGGTTTCGGCAGAGCCGGGCAGAGCCTGATACAGCTCCTCGGTGATGAAGGGCATGAAGGGGTGCAGCAGCTTGAGCGCCTTATCCAGCACATACACCAGCACGCGGCGGGCGGTATCGGCCTGCTGTGCATCGCCGGAGTTCAGGCGGGGCTTTGCGATCTCGATGAACCAGTCGCAGTAGACGTCCCAGATAAAGCTGTTGATCTTGGCGGCAGCCAGACCCATCTCGTAGTGCTCCAGATTGTCGGTCATAGCACCGGCCACCTGATTCAGCTTGGTCAGCACCCACTTGTCGCTCATGTCCAGCAGCTCCTCGCTGGGCAGACCCGGCTCAAAGTCCTCGGGCAGGTTCATCAGCACAAAGCGGGTGGCGTTCCACAGCTTATTGGCAAAGTTGCGGGCAGCCTCCACCTTCTTTTCGATATAGCGCATATCGTTGCCCGGGGTGGAGCCGTCCACCAGCATAAAGCGCAGAGCGTCTGCACCGTACTGGGCAATGACTTCCAACGGGTCGATGCCGTTGCCAAGGCTCTTGGACATCTTGCGGCCCTGACTGTCACGCACGATACCGTGGATGCAGACCGTGTCAAAGGGAGCCTTGCCGGTGTAAGCCAGACCGGAGAAAATCATGCGGCTGACCCAGAAGCCGATGATGTCGTAGCCGGTGACCAGCGTATTGGTGGGGTAGAAATACTTGAGGTCGGCACTGTCCTCGTTGGGCCAGCCCAGCGTGCTGAACGGCCACAGGGCAGAGGAGAACCAGGTATCCAGCGTGTCGGGATCCTGGGTCAGCTTTGCGCTGCCGCACTTGGGGCAGGTGCAGGGAGCGGACTTTGCCACCACGGTCTCGCCGCAGTCGTCGCAGTACCAAGCCGGGATCTGATGACCCCACCACAGCTGGCGGCTGATGCACCAGTCACGGGTGTTCTTCATCCAGTTCATATAGTTCTTGGTAAAGCGCTCGGGCACAAACTTGATCTCGCCCTTCTCCACGCTCTCGATGGCGGGCTTTGCCAGCGGCTCCATCTTGACGAACCACTGCTTGGAGATCATCGGCTCAATGGTGGAGTGGCAGCGGTAGCAGGTGCCGACCTCATGCTTGAGGGGCTCGATTTCCTTCAGGAAGCCGCCCTCCTTCAGGTCGGCCAGAATGGCCTTGCGTGCTTCCAGTGCGGTCATGCCGGCGTACTTGCCGCAGTCCAGCACATGGGGCTCGTTGACGGTGTTCTTGCCGGCGGCAAACAGGGCATCGGCTGCAGCCTTGTCGGCAGCGCCGGTCATGTGGCCGTCGTAGGTGAACACGCGCACGATGGGCAGGTCGTGACGCAGACCAACTTCAAAGTCGTTGGGGTCGTGGGCGGGGGTGATCTTCACGACGCCGGTGCCCTTGGTCATATCGGCGTGCTCATCGCAGACAATGGGGATTTCCTTGTTCAGCAGGGGCAGCACCACATGGCAGCCGTGCAGATGGGCGTAGCGGGGATCCTCGCCGTTGATAGCCACGGCGGTATCGCCCAGCATGGTCTCGGGGCGGGTGGTGGCCAGTTCCAGCATCTCGCCGGTCTCCTTGACCGGGTACAGCAGATGCCAGAAGCTGCCGTCCTTCTCCTCGTACTCCACCTCGGCATCGGAAATGGAGGTGTTGCAGTGGGGGCACCAGTTGACCATGCGGTTGCCGCGGTAGATCAGGCCCTTGTCGTACAGGCGTACGAACACTTCCTTGACAGCCTCAGAGCAGCCCTCGTCCATGGTAAAGCGCTCGCGCTCCCAGTCGCAGCTGCTGCCCAGCTTTTTCAGCTGGCTGACGATGCGGTTGCCGTACTTGGTTTTCCATGCCCATGCGCGCTCCAGAAAACCGTCGCGGCCGACCATCTCCTTGGTCAGGCCCTCGGCGCGCATAGCCTCCACCACCTTGGCTTCGGTAGCAATGGAGGCGTGGTCGGTGCCGGGCACCCACAGGGCGGCGTAGCCCTGCATCCGCTTGGTGCGGATGAGGATATCCTGCATGGTGTTATCCACCGCATGCCCCATGTGCAGCTGACCGGTAACATTCGGCGGCGGCATAACGATAGTGTAGGGTTTCTTGTCCGGATCGGCCTTCGTGTGGAAGTAGCCGCCATCCAGCCAGAACTGGTAGATACGATCTTCCACCTGACTGGGATCGTACTGCTTTGCAAGCTCTTTCATAGTGTCCTCCCAAAAATTTGATGAAGTGGGACGCAAAAAGCCGCCCCACGGAGCGTTCCATGGGACGGCTGTAAATACATGACCGCGGTACCACCCAAATTGCGCGGAAAGCTCCGCGCCCCTTGATGCCCCTGTAACGTAGGGCAGACCCGAAAGCGGCTTACCGGCTCAGCTCACCGCTTCTGCTCCAAAGTGACAGTGCCCCGCCGGTATCCCGCCGGGTTTTCAGCTGCCCCCGGCTCTCTGTGCGGTCCCAGACGATGCACACTCTTTTTCAACGCATTTATAAAAAGAATATAACGTTTTTTGTGGGATTTGTCAATCAGTTTTTCAAACCTTTCACCCAACGCACCAGCTTCCACACCTTTGCGCCCAGATGCGGGCAGTAGCTCACCATCAGCGCCTGCAGCTTCTGGCTTTTGTGCTCTAACGGGATCTTCCACGCAGCGCGGCGGTGCGTCTTTGCCAGTTCCAGCAGTGTTTTTTCCTTTTCCGGGTCCCGCTCCGGCTGGTTGACCAGCCGGAAATATACCTCGGCGCAGGACATGATGCAGCGCTGATCCGTAGTACTGCGGAAGGGGTCCGGCTGCGCCTTTGCCAGCTGCCAGACCCGTTCCCATGCCAGTGCTGCCGTATAAAAGCGCAGGCTCGGCTTCTGCCGCACGGCAGAATCTGGTCGTTCAAGATAGGCATACAGCGGGCAGTTCAAAAACGCCAGACTGCCAGCCTCGAGAAATTCCATCACAAAAAACAGGGTATCCTCCCCATAAAGCAATGCCGGATCAAAACGGATATCCCGCAGCAGCTCCCGGTGGGTCAGCATCCGCCAGCAGTGCCCGCCGCTCCATTCCCGCATCCACGAGTAGTTTTCCGCCGTGATCCTCTGCGGTGCCGGGCATTCCGTCACTGTCCACAGGGGCTCGTTTTCCCGTATGCTGCGGTAGCGGCACATAGCCATGCGAGTGCCGCAACTGCACAAGGCATCGTACAGCCATTCCAGATACTGCGGCAGCACAAAGTCATCGGAATCCACAAAGCCGATGTATTCGCCCCTTGCCACATCCAACCCAAAATTGCGCGCCGAGGACACCCCACCGTTTTCTTTGTTGAAAATGCGCACCCGGGCATCCTGCGCCGCATAGCGCTGCATGATCTGCCAGCAGTCGTCCGGCGAACCATCGTTCACAACGATCAGCTCAAAATTCCGGTAGGTCTGCGCCAGCAGGCTGTCCAGACACGCGGGCAGATACTTTTCCACCTTATAGACCGGTACGATCACCGAGATCAGGGGGCTTTTTTTTGTATTCATCCGGCTCTCCTTTTCAAGATCTCCTGTACACGCCGCTTCAGCTCCGCGTACTCCGCGCTGCGCCGGTAGAGCAATACGATCAGCCCTGCGAATACGGCTGTATAAAGCACACCGTCCAGAATAAAAACGCCGAAGTTGTCTACCGGGAAGCGCCGCACCCAGAGCACCGCTGCCGCCGAGACCGCTGCCGTGAGCAGCAGCCGCTTTAGATACTGCGCAAAATAAGCCCGCAGCTTTTTCTGCCATGCGTCCTGAACGCCGTATTTCAAAAAGATGTAAGGCTCTATCCAAGTACAGGTGCACAGCGTGCTGATGATAGTGCCCCCGATAATACCGGTCATGCCGTAACGCTGCACCAGCACAAGGGAGACTACCAGATTGATGGCGGACTCTGCCACAGCCTTATAGCGGTCGTTCCAGAACAGTCCCATGACCTCCCGGAACAACAGGTTCGTCTGCCGCATCCGCGTGATGTAAAATTCCGTTACGATGATCACAACGGTCGCCATCGGGAAGCAGTATTCCTCGCCAAACAGCAGAGCGATCAAGGGATTGAGCAGCATCATCAGCCCGCCGGTCAGGTAGCCGGACAGCACAAAAAAGAGAAAATCCATTTCTTTATACACCTGATACAGCCGGTCAGAGTTTTCCAGGGCCGCAAAGTTGCCCACGCTGCCGGAAAAGGCTGTGACGACCTTGGTCATCAGGTTGTTCAGCGCGTTGAGCACCAGCCGGTAATTGGAGTAAATTCCTACCGTTGCCAGCCCGATGAAGGAGGACATCAGCAGGCTGTCCGTGTTGCGCACAATGACGATCGCCAGCTTGTGCATACTCATGGCGCCGATGTTTTTCAGGATACCGTTCCGCTCCTCCCTGTCCGGCAGTTCACGGTATTTCTTTAAGTAGGGAAATTCCTTATCCACCATGCGGGAGATCATGATGTTGGGTATAAACTGTATCACCAGCTGGATGGCAAGGTACAGGATAAAGTTGCCCGTCAGCAGCAACGCCACGATCTGCACGACGGTGCGGATGCACTCGCACACCAGAGTCCATCCGGTACAGAGATAGCTCTTCTGATAGGCCTGATAGATAGAGCTTTTGTAGTTCAGCAGATAGGAGCTGGCCGAGGCTGCCACATACATCATGTAGATCAGTGTGATATGCTCAATGCCCTCGCCGCCCTTGATGAGGTGTGGCAGAAACGGCAGCAACACCAGCCCGAACAGTAGCACCGTGGCCGCCACCGCCCGGTACATCCACTTGTACAGGTTCATCAGCTGCGCCAGCTTCCGCTCGTCATCCCGAGCGGCCGGCTCGTACATACTGAACACCATAGCTGTACCAATGCCCAGCTCCGCAAAATTAAGGATACTGAGCACATCGGTAAACAGGCCGCTGACGCCCAGATAGGCAGCCGAAAGGCAGTGGATGAACACCATCCGGTTGATAAAGGAGAGCAGCATCGTCAGAAACTGCCCGCCGATGTTGACCATCATGTTGATGATAGAATAGCGTGTTCTCATGCGTTTTTCTCTTTTTCCTCAGCCCTTGAGTTCCCGCAGACGACTGTATGTCTGCGGAAAGTGCCACAGCAGCCAGCTTTGCAGCCAAAGCCCGCCCGGGACGGCGCAGTACCTCCGGGTGCGGCTGACCACCTTAAACTGCATCCGCAGCATTTCCCGGCTGCGGGGTGCTTTGCGCAGCGCCAGGGGCAGCTGCCGGTACACCCGGCTCACGCTGCCCATCGTAAATTTTGCCGCATTTGCCAGTGCATCGTATGCAGCGTTTTCCACAAGACAGTCCCAATACCGTTGTGCCGCCTCGGCAGCGTCGAAATGGCGCAGCGTTTTATTGCCGCTCATAATGCTGCCGCCGCGCTGCACATAATAATACAACGCCTTTGGCACCACCACGGCCTTTTGGATCTGCAAACAGACCTCCGGGATCAGGAACAGATCCTCGTTCAGCTTTCCCTCCGGGTAGCGTAGCTGCGCAAAGACGGCGCGGCGGTACAGCTTGTTCCACGCAGGCTGGATCATCGAATCCGTAGCATTTTTCAGTAAATTCTGCCCGGCAAAGACCTTTTTTTCAAGACGGACGTGTATCGACTGACATGGCACTCCCGCCTCGTCCACCTCGGCGTAATCGCACAGGGCAAGGTCCGCCCCGGTGCTTTGCACGGCTTGGTACAGCACTTCATACATTTCCGGTGCAATGTAGTCGTCTGAATCCACAAAGCCGATCCATGCGCCCCTTGCTGCGTCCAGCCCGGCGTTGCGGGCGGCAGATAATCCTCCGTTTTTCTGGTGGATCACCCGGACGCGGGCATCTTTTTCGGCGGCGGCATCGCACAGCGCAGGGCAATCGTCCGGTGAGCCATCGTCCACAAGGATCAGCTCAAAGTCCGTAAAGGTCTGCGCCAGAATGGAATCAATACATTTGGGCAGATAGTTTTCCACCTTATACACCGGCACAATGATGCTGAGCAGCGGTGCTTTTTCCCCTTCCGGCGCTCGTTCTACGTTGTTCAATCCGTCACCTCCGTGCGCAGGCGGGCAATGAGCCGCTCCATCAGCGCCACCCGGTTGAAGGGGGTCATCAGGTAAAAGCCATCCGCATAGGGCGCAGCCGCCTTAGCTGCCTGCACCGAGACTTCCAGTCCAAGCTCCTCACCTGCGGCGCGGTCCAGCCCCTCAAACTTCTGGATGATGGCCTCATCCACATGGATGCCGTTGACCTCGTTTTCCATAAAGATCGCATTGCGCTGGCTGACCACCGGCAGGATGCCGGCCAGAATTTTTGCTTGCTCACCCAGCGTCTCCCGGGCTTTTTTCAGGTTTTCCACCGCCTGTGCCGACAGCACCGGCTGGGTGAGGAAACCGCTCATACCGTTTTCCAGCTTTTCTGCGGCGCGGCGCAGCTCCACCTCAAAGTTGCGGGCGTTCAGGTTCAGCGCACCGAACACCGTGATGGGGCTGGGCATCTCCCGCCCCTCCCCGGCCAGCGATACGATATACTGCGCCAGCTTGCGGGAGTTGAACTGGTACACGTTTTTCACCTCGTCCCGCTCGGCGGTGGGGATGGGGTCGCCGGTAATGGCCAGCACCTCCCGCACACCCTCGGCGTACAATCCCAGCAGCAGTGCCTTGGTGGCGTTCAGGTTGCGGTCCCGACAGGTCATGTGGGGCAGCACGTTCATGCCCAGCTCCCGATGCACCCGGCACGCTACCAGCGAGGAATCCATCCGCGCCCGGGCAATGGGGCAGTCTGCAATGGTCAGCAGGTCGGCACCGGCAGCCTGCAACCGGCGGGCACCCTCGAGATAGGCAGTCAGGTCGGCGTCCTTGGGGGAATCCAGCTCCACCGCGATGACCCGCTGCCCGGCGCGCAGCTTGCGCAGAAAGGCGTCGTCCATTTCCACCACAGGCTTTGCCGCTTCGGCAGGCTTTGCCGCCGGGGCAGTGGGCAGCGTTTCCGGCAGAGCATCCAGTGCGGTGCGCAGGGCAGCAATATGCTGCGGTGTCGTGCCGCAGCAGCCACCCAGAATGCGCACGCCCTCGGCGGCAAGGCGGCTCAGTTCCCGGGCAAAATACTCCGGCTTACCCTGATAGCGCACCTGCGCCCGTGCCACCACCGGGTAGCCCGCATTGGGCATGACCGAAAGAGGCAGTCCCGCATCTCCCAGCTGCTGTACCAGTGCCCGCATCGCGCCCGGGGCAGACACGCAGTTCAAACCTACGGCATCCACTACGCCGCTCTGCGCCATGCGGCGCACAAGGTCTGCGCAGTAACGACCCTCGCGGGTGTAGCCGTCCGGCAGCACCGCAAAGGACACCAGCACAAAGGCCTCCGGCACGGTCTGCTTCAGCGCACGAATCGCTTCCAGCACGCCGTCCTCGGCGCTCAGGGTCTCGAATAGAAAATTCCGTGCGCCCAGCAGTGCAAAGCGCTTTGCCACGGCAAGATACACCTGCTCTGCCGGGGTATTCTCGGTATCCGGTGCGGGGCCAAGGTCCGCAAACACTGCCGCGCCGGTCTCCCCTGCGGCCTTTGCTGCCAGCTGCCAGCCAGCATCTGCCAGCTGCTCCCAGCCGGGCTGCTGCGCCGCCGCCAGACGCGGCAGGCTGAAGGTGTTGGTCTTGATGGCGTCCGCTCCGGCAGCAAGATACGCCCGGTGCACCGCCAGAATGCCCTCGGGGTCGGTCAGGTTTGCCTGTTCGCACTCCTGCCCCGGTTTTGTTTTATAATAGGTACCCATGCCGCCATCGAACAGCAGCGGACGCCGGGTCAACAGTTTGCGCACATCCAACATCGATACTTTCCCTTCCCTATAAAAAGATTTCATCCTTCAGTTTATCGTAGTTCACCCATCCGGTCAAGCGGTTTTCTTGATTTCGCTTGCGGCGCGGCTGTTTTTGTGCTATTTTAGGAATAACTTTTGAGAAAAGGGAGAGGATGTATCATGCGCCACACCGGCACACTAGAACTGGAAACCGACCGGCTGCTGCTGCGCCGTCTGCTGCCGCAGGACGCCCCGCAGATGTATGCAAATTGGGCAAACGACCCGGCTGTGACCCGTTTTTTGCGCTGGGAGCCGCACAAAAGCCCTGCCGAGACCCGGGAGCTGCTTTCGGCGTGGGCGGAGCTGTATCCGAACCCCGATTACTACCAGTGGGCCATGGTGGAAAAAGCCACCGGACAGGTGTTTGGCTCCATCTCCGTATACAACGCCCTGCTGGGTGAGCCGCAGCAAAAGACCAGGTGGCCGGGGCTGGACCTCTCCGGCGGCATCTGGGAGCCGGGCTACTGCATCGGACAGAAGTGGTGGGGCAAGGGCTTTACCACCGAAGCGCTGCAGACTGTGGTGGATTTCTGGTTCCATCAGGTGGGCGGCACCTTTCTCACCTGCTGCCATGCGGTGCACAACCCCGCCAGCGGCCGGGTGATGGAAAAGGCCGGCTTTGTGTACCACCACGACGATGTTTACCACAAATTCGACGGCACACCGGTGGAATGCCGGTGCTATCTGCTGACAAAAGAACGCTACGATAACAGAAAGGACTTACTTTGAGCGAACTTTATGATATTTTGACCGAGACCCCTCCCACAAAGGTGGTGCTGCTGGCACTGGATCAGGGACTTTGGGACTGCGAGCGCAGTCTGGCAGAGCTTTCTGCCCTGTGCGAGGCCAACCACATGGAAGCCGTGGCGCAGATCACCCAGAAGCGCCAGACCCCGGAGACCGGCATCGTGCTGGGCAGCGGCAAGCTGGAGGAGGCCTCCCTTGCCGCCCAGACGCTGGGCGCGGAATGCGCCGTGTTTGACGGCGAGCTGACCGGCAGCCAGATCCGCAACATCTCCAACGCGCTGGGCGGGCTGGAGGTCATCGACCGCACCATGCTGATCTTGGAGATCTTCCGCAGCCGCGCCGTGACCAACGAGGGCAAGCTGCAGACCGAGCTGGCGCTGCTGCGCTACCGTCTGCCCCGCCTGCAGGGCATGGGCGAGGCGTTGAGCCGTCAGGGCGGCGGCGGTGGCGGTGGCGGCGGTGCCCGCCGCGGTGCCGGTGAGACCAAGCTGGAGTTGGACCGCCGCCATGTGCACGCCCGCATTGATGCGCTGGCCGAGAAGCTGGCCGAGATGGAAAAGCGCCGGGGCGAGAGCCGCAAGGCCCGCGCCAAGACCGGGATGCCTGTGGTAAGCCTTGTGGGCTACACCAACGTGGGCAAATCCAGCCTGATGAACGCCCTGTGCGGCCCCAGCGTAGCCGAAGCCGATATGCTGTTTGCCACACTGGACCCCACCAGCCGCAAGCTGGTGCTGCCCAGCGGCATGGCGGTGCTGCTGGTGGACACAGTAGGCTTTGTGTCCCGCCTGCCCCACAATCTGGTGGAGGCGTTCAAGTCTACCTTGGAGGAAGCCGCATGGTCTGATGTGATCATCCGGGTTGCAGACGCCGGGGACGAGCAGCGCGAGGAGCAGCTTTCTGTCACCGACGAAGTGCTTGACGGGCTGGACTGCGCCGATATCCCCCGCCTGACCGTGTACAACAAGTGCGACAAACCCAACACCCTGAGCTTTGACCCCGACATCCTGCTGACCAGCGCCAAGACCGGCTACGGGCTGGACAAGCTGCTGCAAAAGCTGGACGAGGTGCTCAGCGACCGGGTGCACACCATCCGGGTTCTGCTGCCCTACGACAAGCTGGGGCTTGCCGCCCCCATGCGGGAGCGCGGCAGCGTACAGGTGGAAGAATACCGGGAGGACGGGCTGTATCTGGAAGGCATCGTCAAGACCGAGGACCTGCACTGCTTTGAGGGCTATCTGGTCTGATAGGCGCATACGATTTAAATAGCCTCCGCTGCGCTCTGGCTATCATCAGCGGAATAGTATTTTGATATAGAGCAAACCCGGAAAGTCTGCGGACTTTCCGGGTTTGCATTTTCACGGGTGGAGTCGTGACCGGAAACAGCTGCTCCGCAGGGCAAGTCCATTGTTTACCGTTGCACCCTTTTGTGAAAAAGGAAAAAGCCCCAACAAACACAAAAACCCGCCTGGCAGCGGGTTTTTGTGTATAGAGGGGTGGGAAAGTATATAAAGTGGTGAATCTCAATATCATTGGCAGACTTTTATTCATTGCGCTGCCTCGCATGATGTATTATACCCGTTTTTCTTTTCTTGTCAAACAGGATTTTCGGATTTTACTTTAAAATAATACTTTACTTTTTCGCAAAAACTTTATATAATTAACATAGAATTTCAGAAACGAAATTTTATTCCATTTCCGTGGGTTTGCACAACATAAAAACTTTACTTTCAGAAAATTTTATACAATCCAACATATTTTTGAAGGAGGCTCCTCTTATGGACGATCTTGACCGCAAAATTCTTACCCTTCTGGCCAAAAACGCACGGATGCCCGTCAAAGAAATTGCGGAGCAGGTGTCCCTTACCAGCCCGGCAGTCTCCAGCCGTATCCATAAGCTGGAAACGGACGGCATCATCAGCGGCTACACCGTCACGCTGAACCGTCCGGCAGACCGAATGTATGTGGATGCGCTCATCAGCCTTTCGGTGGCCCCCTCCAAACAGGATGCCTTTCTGGAGTTGCTGCAAAACAGCCGCGAGGTGCTGCAATGCTACCACGTTACCGGTGCGTACACCTTTCTGGTCAAGGTCAGCTGCGGCAGCATGGCACAGCTGGAGCATCTGATTTTGCAGTTCCAGAAGCTGGGCACCACCAGCACCCAGATCATCCTGTCCACCCCGGTGAACCACGGCGATCTGGACGCTTTGATGCTGTAAACGGACGCTGTTCATAAAACTGTTACTTTTTCCCTGCAATTTTGCGGTGCGGTGGTTCGTATCCAGAATAGCAGCCCAAAACCGGCACACACTACCTGTAACGTGCGCGCCCGGCTGCGCCTTCCACACACAGCACTATGAAAGGAAATGCAATACTATGAAAAAATTCATCGCCGCCCTGCTGGCAGGGCTGACCCTGTTTACTTTGGTGGGCTGCTCCGGCGGCAGCAAGGCCGACAGCTCCACCCCCAAGGACTACGCCCAGATCATCCACGACGCCCGCAGCGACGAGGACAACGAGTACGATATGATCTTCACCAAGGGCGAGGACGGCAAGTTTACCGCCATTGACGGTTACAGCGCCGAGTACGAGCCCGACCAGCTGAACGAAGAGATCCGGGACATCCTGATGCCCCTGCTGAATCTGGAGGACGGCCAGTACACCGCCTTTGCCGCCAGCATTTCCAGCATGATGGTGCGCAGCTACGCCGTTGCCATCGTGAAGCCTGCCGAGGGCAAGACCGATGAGGTAAAGGCAGCACTGGAGGCCTACGTTGCCAGCGAGCAGCAATCCATGGAGCACTATCTGGAGGATCAGTACCTCGTGGCCAAGGCTGCCACCGTCACCGTAGCCCCCACCGGCGAAGTGGTTCTGGTCTGCGCCGAGGATCACGACACCATTCTGGCGAACATTGAAAAGGCTCTCGCAAAATAATTTTCCCGCATAAACCCCGGCCTTTGCAGTATGTTTCATCTGCAACGGCCGGGGTTTGGTTTTTATGCTTATTCCAGATCCAGCTTATTTTTCATCAGCCAGCTGGTAAGGACAAAATAGACTGCGCCGATCAGAATCGTTACAAGAAGGACGAGCCAGGGATTGCCGCTGGCGGAATAAGCCATCGGC
This sequence comes from Faecalibacterium sp. I4-1-79, assembly GCF_023347235.1. Classification (GTDB taxonomy): domain Bacteria; phylum Bacillota; class Clostridia; order Oscillospirales; family Ruminococcaceae; genus Faecalibacterium; species Faecalibacterium tardum. Next base: position 2,394,904 of record NZ_CP094467.1, read on the forward strand.
ATCGCTGCCACAGAGCCAACGATCACCCGGATCCCGCCGCCTGCATCCAGTTTGCCCTGAATCAGCTGCAACAGGAAGAAGGCCAGAATGCTGGCAATCGTGGAATGGTTCCTGAACTGATGCCCGATCATGCAGGCGGCGTAGATACAGAGGATGAGGACTGCAACGCCCGCCAGACCAAGGACGATGATCCACGCCAGCTCGCTCCAGAATTCACCGCCGATGCTCTGGATCTCCTTCCAGCTGAATTTCAGGACATCGCCCCAGCCCGTCGTGATCGTCTCCCCATTGATGACCGTTTTGGAATCCTCGAAGGCGCCCAGGCCGACCAGCATCAGAAGGACGGACAGGATCCCGACCACTCCGCTGCAGATCACCCAGACCATGCTGGAAATGAGTTTGGACGCAACCAGCTGCTCTGGATGGACCGGAAGGGTGTGCATGAGATAGCCCTCCCGCCCCAACAGATTTTTGGTGAACCGCTGGATGATCGTCACAATACAGACCACTCCGATGGCAACCCCGATGGCAAAGTAGGCAAACATCAGGTATGCCCAGATCTGGCTGCTGCCATTGTCCCAGACTTCGTCCCGCATCGAGATCCCCATTGCCAGCGCAACCAGCAGCCAGACCAGATACAGGCCGCCATAGGTCCGTCCGGTCGCCCGGAATTCATACTTCAACAGATTTTTCAGCATTTGAATACCTCCCGGAAATATGCGTCCACGCTCATTCCCTCATTCTCACGGATCTCATCCACACTGCGGTGAGCAAAGACCGTTCCCTCTTTCAGGAAGATGGCCTCATCCAGCACCGGCTCGATATCCTCGATCAGGTGGGTCGAGATGAGGACGGTCGCGTCCTTGCTGTAATTGGACAGGATGGTGTGCAGGATATAATCCCGTGCCGCCGGGTCCACGCCGCCGATGGGTTCATCCAGCAGATAGAGCCGGGCATTCCGGCTCATGGCAAGGATGAGCTGCACCTTTTCCCGGTTGCCCTTGGAAAGGGTCTTGAGGACGTCTTTGGGGGAAAGTTCCAGATTTGCCAGCATCTCATTCGCCCGGGCCGGATCGAAGTCCTTATAGAAGTCCCCAAACATCTTCACCAGCTGCTCTACCCGCATCCAGCCGGGAAGCCAGTCGGCATCGGGCAGGTAGGATACGATCGCCTTGCTCTCCACGCCGGGCTTCATCCCGGCGATCCGGATGCTGCCGCTGTCAGGCTGCAGCAGACCGTTTGCCAGTTTGATCAGGGTGGTCTTGCCGCTGCCGTTCGGCCCCAGCAGGCCAACGATCTTCCCAAAGCCGATGTGCAGATCCACACCGTCCAGCGCGGTTTTTGCGCCGTAGTGTTTTGTCAGCCCTTCACAGGTCAGAAGTTCACTCATGATTCGGTTCTCCTTTCGTCTGACGGGCCAGCAATTCGGCGACCTGCGCCGGGCTGTACCCGATGCCCCGCATCTTTTCCAGAAATTCTTCCGCGAACTTTTCCGCGGTCGCGGCACGCAATTGTTCGATCAACATGGTATCCTCCGTCACATAGCGGCCCGCCGTCCGTTCGGTCCGGACAAGCCCCTCCGTTTCCAGCTGTGCCAGCGCACGCTGCATGGTATTCGGGTTCACCCCTGCGGCTGCGGCCATATCCCGCACCGAGTCAAGATGTCCTCCGGGCGGGTATGTCCCCGCAAGGATCTTCGCCTTCAACCGCTCTACCAGCTGCGCATAGATCGGACGGCTGGAATCAAATTGTTCACTCATCGTAGCCCTCCCTGCATTTTGTGTTTCTGTGTTAAGTGCCTAATACAATAATACTCATTTTTCAGATTGTGTCAAGGGGTTCATACAATTTTTTTAGCCAATTCTGTCACAGCTCCCCGGGCATTACCTTGCAAACGAGGGCAGGCGTTATCCGAGAGGTTTGCATTTTTGCGATAATATGATATACTCTCTCTGTAATTGACGAAAACAGGAGTAACTTTTATGATAAAAGCGACCATCATTATCCCAAACATCAACGGCAAGGGCTGGCTGAAGGACTCCATCGAGTCCATCTACGCCCAGACTGAGCAGGATTTTGACCTGATCGTGGTGGACAACGGTTCCACCGATGAAAGTCTGGAACAAGCCCGCAGCTACTGCACCCGCCCCAACTTTACCCTGATCGAAAACGGGCGCAACACCGGCTTTTCCTACGCAGTGAATCAGGGCATTGCCCGGGCGCAGAGCAAATATGTGGTGCTGTTCAACAACGACGCCTTTGCCGAGCCGCAATGGCTGGCAGAACTTTTGCGCACCGCCGATGCCGACCCCAAAATTTTTGCGGTGCAAAGCCTGATGATCCGGCACTTTGAGCGGGAACTGGCCGATGATGCCGGGGACTATGTAACATGGATGGGCTTTGCCTGCAAGACCGGCGATGGCCGCCGCGTCAGCCGCTACACCAAGCAAAAGCGCATCTTCTCGGCCTGCGGCGGCGCAGCGCTGTACCGCAAAAGCATTCTGGACGAGATCGGCGGCTTTGACGAGCACTTTTTTGCCTACTTTGAGGACGTAGACCTGAGCTGGCGCGCCAACAATGCCGGTTACAAAAACGTGCTCTGCCCCACTGCCAAGTGCTACCACATCTGCGGTGCCAGCACCGGTGCAGTGCGCTACAACGCCTTTAAAAGCCAGCAGAGCGGCCGCAACAGCATTCTGCTGCCGCTCAAAAACGAGCCGCTGCTGATGCTGGTACTCAACTTTATCCCGCTGGCGCTGGGCTATCTGCTCAAGTGCTACAAGTTCCACAAGCAAGGCTTTGGCGAAGCTTGGGACAAGGGCATGCACGAGGCATTTGCCCTGCTCAAAGCGGGCAAACTGGGCAAGCGCCCCTTCCGCTGGCGCGATCTGCCCAACTACATCCTGATGGAGCTGTGGATGATCTGGAACATGGTGCCCTACCTGTGGTATCGGCTGGTGGTGGTACGGTTTGATTTGAGGTAACACACAGGCAGGAAGCCGTTTTCCGCTGCGCCCCTGCCGTGAAGAAGCACCCCGGGAAAATCCGCAGATTTTCCCGGGGTGCAAATTATAAATAGTCTTTCCGCTGAATATGGCCAAAGCGCATGCGTCGGCCATTCAAAATCGTCCCACGATAAAAGGGACCGCTGCACAAGGCTGTGCAACGGTCCCTTTTATATTTACATTTTACGCTGCGGTGCTGGCGGCATCCTCAGCGGCGGGGGCTTCTGTCACGGCGCTGTCAGCGCCTGCTTCTGCCTGCGCTTCCGGCTGGACAGCCGAGGCAGCAGCCGAATCTGCCGCAGCAGAGTCTCCGGCAGTGGCCAGAATGGCGTCCTGCACATCGCTTTCTGCCATAGGCTCCGGCTGCGCGGCAGCGGAACTTGCGGCGCTTTCGGGCTTGGTCTCGCTCTCGGTCAGGCCGGTCAGATACCAGCTGCCGCTCTGGCGCTCGAACAGGTAATCCATATACTTGGTGGGGGTGTCCGAGGAGGGGTTGATGATGCTGTCATCTGCGCTGGCGGTGGGGATATAGCCCACGGTAACGTGCAGCTTGCCGCTGCGCTTGAACAGCTTGACCACGGTGGCGCGGTAGTAGCCCACCGTACCGGTGATGGGGATCTTGTAGCACTGGGTGGTCTCGTCAAACTCGACGGTCATATCCTCCATGTCAAAGCTGCGGTGGGTCAGCTTGAAGCCGGGGCCCAGCAGCTTTGCCAGATAGGCATCCACTTCCACCGAGGGCAGCAGAAGCTGCTCGGTCTCGGGGTCGGTATTGTAGTTATCAAAGCCGCCTTGCGTCTCCTGAATACTGTACACACAGCCCCACACAGCTGCCTCCCGCAGGGTCAGGTCATTGATGTTCTCAATGCCGTCAAAGGGCATGGGGTCAAACAATACCAGGCCTTCCAGCTTGTCCTCGTATTCCTGCTTTTGTGCGGTATCGTCAAACAGGTTTGCCACAAGGCCCACACCGGCCCGCAGCACCGTGATAAACCCGATGAGCACCAGCACCGTGATCAGCAGACCCAAGGTCTGCCGCCAGCGGCGGCGCTTGATCCGGGCGTGTTCTTCCGGGGTGATCGTATTTTTCATTGGTCTGAATCTCCCAAAGTTTTTTGTCTGCCTAACAGTATACCACATCCGGCCGCAGAGTGCAAAACCTGTACCGGTGGTTTTTTTGTGAAAGCAGGCTTTTTATTCCCAGTCCTTCCATATCTCGGGCTGGTAGCCCACAGTGGCCTTGCGTCCGTTGCGCACGATGGGTGTCTTGAACAGCTGCTGGTTTTCAAACAGCTTGTCCTCCTTCTGCCAGTCCACCAGCGCGTCCAGCAGCGCAAGGGTCTGCTTGTCCTTTGCTGCCGGATTTACCAGCGCTTCCCAGCCGCCCAAGGCGCGCGCCACGTTATCAAACTCGCCCCGGCTCATGCCCTTTTCCTTCAGGTCGATCATCTGGAACTTGATGCCACGCTCCTTGAAATAGCGCTGCGCCTTTTTGGTATCAAAGCACTTGCTCGTGCCAAAGATCTGGATATTCATCTTATCTCCTCCTGCCGGTTCCCGGCGGTCTTATTGTACCACACCGTAAACCGCTTGCATAGGCATAATTTGCGGCAAAACGGGCAATGCTTTCCGCAAAGACTAACTATTAAAAGTCAAGCCCCAAAATGAAAAAATCCGTCTGCCGACTGCTGCCCCTGACAAACAGCATTCAAATGCCATAATCAATGCAGCGAGGGCGACGGAGAGAATAGCAAAGCAAGCCCGGCCAACCCTCGCAGAAACAGAATAGCATTTGAATGCTTCGGTTTGTCAAGGGTTCGCTGCGCCAGCTAAGTTGTTCTTGGATTTGGCTCAGGCTCTGGAGAGAATCAGGCAGCTACAAGATATGCTTTGCCAGATTTCTGCAAGGCATAGATTAGCCGCACAAGTTTCTTCGTGGCATGGGATAAGGCAACATTGTAGTGCTTTCCTTCAGCACGTTTCTTGGCAAGATATTCAGCAAAGACGGGATTCCAGTGGCAGACGTACTTGGTTGCGTTGTAGAGGGCATATCGCAAATAACGAGAACCACGCTTCTCCATGTGAGCGTAACAGTTTGTAAGTTTTCCGGACTGGTATGTAGATGGAGAGCAGCCAGCGTAAGCAAGGATTTTGTCAGGAGATTCAAAGTTGGAAAAATCACCGATTTCAGCAAGAATCATGGCTGCTGACTGGATACCGACACCGGGAATAGAAAGAATCGGTGGATTCAGTTCATCCATGATTTTCTGAATAGAAACTTCAATTTCATCAATCTCGGAGGTGAGTTCCCGAATGAGTTTAATGGTATGCTTCAGTTCCAGAAATTTAGCAGGCATAACGGAACCAATGGAAGTTCTGGCAGCATCTCGAATCTGGATAGCCTTATCTTTGCCATAACGACCCTTGGATGCTGTCGCAAGAAGGTTTGTCAGCTTGGTGAGATGAATTTCTGAAATCTGTTTTGCACCGGGATATTCACTGAGGAGCGCATAAACCGAAGCAATATGGAGAGAGGGAACGAGCTTCTCCAGTTCTGGAAACAGAATCGTGACCAGTCTGGACACTGACTGCTTCAGCTTGGCTCTTTCACGAACCTTATCGAATCGGTATCTTGTTAGTGACTTTAACTCTTCGTTATGGTATGCTGTATCCGTGTAGGACTTGAGGTCTACATCGGACAATAGCATAGTTGCAATCGTTCTTGCATCCACACGATCGGTTTTGGTTTTGCGAAGGCTGAGACTTTTTCGGTACAGGTTGGTGTGCAAAGGATTCATGACATAGACGGCCAGGTCATTGTCAAGAAGAAATCCAAGAATGTTGTAGCTGTAATGTCCGGTAGCCTCAAGTCCTACTTTTATTTTGTCTGACTTTTTGGTACAGTCTCGAATCGTCTGAAGCAGCTGCTTGAAGCCATCCATGTTATTGGGGATGGTAATGCAGTCGGCACGAATCGTTCCGTCCGAGTCGAGAATACAGCAGTCGTGCTTATCCTTGGCAACGTCAATTCCAACACAAACCATTTTGATACCTCCGGCGTATTTATTTCGATGCTGTTCAGGACCACAGACTTCTTTGCTCTTGTAACCTCGTTCTAAATAAACCGTCTGGCGGTATCTAACTGATTAACATTTCAACAAAGAAGCTGTGGTTGGAGCCTCCCAAAAACCGTCTTTGCGGTAGTAACGCCTCACCAATCCACAGCACCCTGAAACTATTGTAGCATTCCGCTGGAGAGCGGTCTATAAATACTACTATTTTATTATACGAGGAGGTGTTTGCATGAACGCATTCGTAGACCCTGAACTGTGCATCGGCTGTACCCAGTGTGCCGGGCTGTGCCCCGCAGTGTTCCGCATGGAGGGAGTTCTGGCTGTGGCAGAGCCCGGCCCCATCCCGCCGGAGGAGGTGCCGCAGGCCGTCACCGCAGCCCAAAGCTGCCCGGTAAGCGCCATCCGCATCGAGGAATAAGCCCGGCACCGGTAAGGCTGCTGCACAGCTTGTGCGGCAGCTTTTTTGCAGTGGGACGATTTGAAATGCCCTCCGCTTTGCTTTGGGCATAGGCAGCAGAAGAACATTATAAATTATGCGATTGTCACGGCTTACGAGCCGTGACAATCGCATTTTTATGAGAGACGGCATCACAAAAAGCAACCACTTCTCTTTTTTGTGCAAAAAGTTCCCGCGCGGTACAGTTTTGTGCTATACTATAAGATGTGAAATTACGCAACGGAGGAACTGCATTATGCGTTTACTGGTCATTGACGGCAACAGCATTGCCAACCGCGCTTTTTATGGCATCAAGCTGCTGACCACCAAGGACGGACGTTACACCAACGCCATCTATGGCTTTTTGAACATTCTGCTCTCCCTGCTCAAGGAGTGCCAGCCGGACGAGGTGGCCGTGGCTTTTGACCTGAAAGCTCCCACCTTCCGGCATAAAATGTACGATGGCTACAAGGCCACCCGCCACGCCATGCCCGAGGAACTGGCACAGCAGATGCCGGTGCTCAAGCAGCTGCTGGCAGATCTTGGCTACCGCACCGTTACCGCCGAGGGCTGGGAAGCGGACGATATTCTGGGTACACTGGCTGCTGCCTGCGCCGCCCGCAAGGACGACTGCTTCCTTGCCACCGGAGACCGGGACAGCCTGCAGCTGGTGAGCGAGAGCACCACCGTGCTGCTGGCTGCCACCGTGATGGGGCGCAGCAAGACCGTGGTGATGGACGAGGACGCCATTCAGGAAAAATACGGCCTTGCGCCTAAGCAGCTCATCGAGGTGAAGAGCCTGATGGGCGATACCTCAGATAATATCCCCGGCGTGAAGGGCATCGGCGAAAAGACCGCCCTTTCGCTGGTGCAGACTTTCGGCTCGCTGGATGGCGTGTACGAAAACATTGACGACAAGCGCATCAAGCCCAAGCAACGGGAGCACTTGCTCGAGGATAAGCCCATGGCCGAGCTGAGCCACACGCTGGGCACCATCCGCACCGACGCCCCCATCGACACCGCCGAGGGTTCCTACACCGTGGGCGAGGGCAACAAACCCGCCGCCGTGCGGCTTTTGCAGGAGCTGGAGATCCACTCCCTGATCCCCCGGTTCGGGCTGGATGGCGTAGCGCCGGAAGCCGCCGCCGAAGAGCAGGCCATAGAGCTGCCGGAGGCTGACATTGCTCCCCTGCCCCTGACCCCCGCCGGGCACTATCTGGTGGCCGCCCGCCCCGCCGTTACCGGCAAGCAGGGTACCCGCAACGTGGTATTGCAGCCGGAAAGTTGGTACGCCGTGCAGGATACCACCGTCTACCCGCTGGAGGACGGCGACCTAGTGCGGCTGCTGGACAACGCCGATGTAACGCTGGATGTGTTCAACTCCGCGCCCCTGTACGCCAAGGCCATGGCTGCCGGCGGCTGGGGCAGCAGCATCGTCTGGGACGGCAAGCTGGCTGCCTATCTGCTGGACGCTTCTGCCTCCAAGTACCAGATCAGCGAACTGATCCCCGCCTACAAGGCCGCTGCCGCCTTTACCTGCACCGATTACCCGGACGCCGGGCGGCTGGCCGACCTGTTTGCCCGGATGAAGGCTGAGATCACCGCCTGCGGCGAGGATGCACTGTATAATGAGATCGAGTTCCCGCTGGCACAGGTGCTGGCCGACATGACCCGCACCGGCGTGCTGGTGGACAAAGACGGCATCGAGCAGTTCGGCGTAAAACTGCGGGAGGAACTGGAGCAGGTGCTGACCCGCATCCACATGGAGACCGGCAGCGCCACCTTCAATCCCAACAGCCCCAAACAGCTGGGTGAAATGCTGTTCGACACCATGGGTCTGCCCCACGGCAAAAAGACCCAGCGCGGCTGGTCTACCGATGCCGAAACGCTGGAAAGCCTGCGCGAGTACCCGCTGGTGGAGGACGTTTTGCAGTACCGCGCCTACCAGAAGCTGAACTCCACCTATGTGGAGGGTCTGCTCAAGGTCATTGGCGAAGACGGACGCATCCACTCCACCTTCAACCAGACCGAAGCCCGCACCGGGCGGCTCTCCTCCGATAATCCCAACCTGCAGAATATCCCCATCCGTACCGAGCTGGGCAGTCAGCTGCGCGCCTACTTTGTTGCAAAGCCGGGCTGTGTGCTGGTAGATGCGGATTACAGCCAGATCGAGCTGCGCATCTTGGCGCACATCACCGGGGACGAACACATGCAGCAGGCCTTTTTGAACGGTGAGGATATCCACCGCAGCACCGCCGCCAAGATCTACGGCATCCCGCAGAGCGAGGTGACGCCACGGCTGCGTTCCTCTGCCAAGGCCATCAACTTTGGCATCATGTACGGCAAGGGCGCATACAGCCTTTCCAAGGATATCGGCGTGACTGTGAAGGAAGCCGATGCCTTCCTCAAAAACTATCTGGCTGCCTTCCCCAGCGTGAGCGGCTATATGGACAAGACCATCGCGGACGCCAAGGCAAACGGCTATGTGTCCACCCTGTTCGGCCGCCGCCGCACCCTGCCGGAGCTGGCCAGCACCAACTTCAACGTGCGCGCCAGCGGCGAGCGCATGGCACGCAACACCCCCATTCAGGGCACCGCTGCGGACGTGATCAAGCTGGCCATGGTGCGGGTGTGGAAGCGCCTGCGGGACGAAAAAATGGCCAGCCGCCTGATTTTGACCGTCCACGATGAACTGATCGTGGAGGCCCCGGAGGCGGAGGCCGAGCAGGCTGCCCGCATCCTGCGGGAGGAAATGGAAGGCTGCGTGCAGTACGCGGTGCCCTTGAGCACCGATGTGCACGCAGGCAAAAACTGGCTGGAGGCACACTAAAATGATCATTCTCGGAATCGAGTCTACCTGTGACGAAACTGCCGCTGCACTGGTGGAGGACGGACGGCATCTGCTGAGCAACGTCATCTCCACCAGCGTCAAGGAGCAGGCGCTGTACGGCGGCGTTGTACCGGAGATCGCCAGCCGCCGCCACTGCGAATTTATCAGTGCTACGGTCAAAAAGGCTCTACTGGACGCCGACAAGACCATAGACGATGTGGACGCCGTGGCCGTTACCTTTGCGCCGGGGCTCATCGGTGCGGTGCTGGTGGGCGTGAACTTTGCCAAGGGGCTGGCCTACTCGGCAGGCAAGCCGCTGGTGCCGGTGCACCATCTGCGGGGACACATCGCCGCGCTCTACCTGACCCACCCGGAACTCAAGCCGCCTTTTTTGTGTCTGGTGGCGTCCGGCGGGCACAGCCACATCGTGGAGGTGCAGGACTACACCCACTACCACATTCTGGGTCATACCGTAGACGATGCTGCGGGCGAAGCCTTTGACAAGGTGGCCCGCACACTGGGTCTGCCCTACCCCGGCGGCCCCAGCGTAGCCGCCGCCGCAAAGACCGGCGACCCCAAGGCTTACCGCCTGCCGGTGCCCCATGTGGAGGGCAAATACAACGTGAGCTTTTCCGGCTTAAAGACCGCCGTGCTCAACGAGGTGAACAAGGCGCAGATGAAGGGCGAGGAAGTGAATGTGCCCGACCTTGCTGCCAGCTTTCAGGAGCGCATTGCGGGCATTCTGGCCGAAAAGCTGCTGCTGGCTGCTGCCGATACCGGGGCAAAGCAGGTGTGTCTTGCCGGCGGCGTAGCCGCCAATGGCCGTCTGCGCCAGCTGGTGAATGACGGTGCCCAGAAGCTGGGCGCAAAGGTCTACCTGCCGGAGCTGAAGTTCTGCGGCGACAACGGTGCCATGATCGCGGCACAAGGCTACTACCAGTACATTGCCGGGCATACCGCCGGGCTGGAGCTGAACGGTCTGCCCACCCTGTCCATCGACTATGAATAAACACAACATCGGAGGTGTTCCCATGACTGAGCGTAATCCTATCCTGCAAAGCCTGTTCGACCGCAAGTCGGTGCGGGTGTATGAAGAAAAGCCCATCCCTGCTGAGATGAAGCAGGCCATTTTGGAAGCTGCCGCACAGGCGCCCTCTGCGGGCTGCCAGCAGCTGTATACCATTTTAGACATCACCGACCCGGCACTGAAAGAAGCACTGGCCGAAAGCTGCGACCACCAGCCCTTTATTGCCAAAGCACCGTTGGTGTTGGTGTTCTGCGCCGACTGCAAAAAGTGGTACGACGCCTACTTAGAAGCCGGCTGTACGCCCCGCGCCCCGGGTGTGGGCGATTTGATGCTGGCAGTCACCGATGCCGCCATTGCCGCCCAGAACGCCGTGGTCGCCGCCGAAAGCTTTGGCATCGGCTCGTGCTACATCGGGGACATCATGGAGAACTGCGACACCCAGCGCAGTCTGCTGCACCTGCCGGACTATGTGTTCCCGGCGGTGATGCTGGTGTTCGGCTGGCCCACCCAGCAGCAGAAGGACCGCGTAAAGCCCCAGCGCTGCGCCATGGAGCATATCGTGCACGAAAACGGCTACCGCACCATGGACGGTGCAGAGCTGCGGGACACCTTTGGCTACAAGGCAGGCAACGCGCCCTTTGACCAGTGGTGCACCGCCTTTTGCAACCGCAAGTATAACTCCGATTTCTCCAAAGAGATGACCCGCTCGGTGGAGGAGTACCTCGGCCAGTTCCGGTAATCTGAACCGCAAATTACAGCAACCAAAAGCGGCAGCTGCACGGTGTTTTGTGCAGCTGCCGCTTTTGGTTTATCTCTGGTTTTCCGCAAACAGTGTGCCCAGCTCCGGCAGGATATCGTGAGGCAGCATTCCGTACTCACCGCGCTTTGCGGCAGCCCGGTCGGCGGCGGCACCGTGCAGGTATACCGCACAGGCAGCGGCTTGGTAGGCGGGCAGACCGCAGGCCAGCAGCGCCGCAAGCATCCCAGCCAGCACATCCCCGCTGCCGCCCCGGGCTAGCCCCGGGTTGCCGGTGGGGTTCACGCATACCCGCCCGTCCGGGCTTGCCACCACGGTGCGTGCCCCCTTCAGCACCACCACGGCATTCCACGCCTTGGCATACCGCAGGGCAGCACCCTCCCGGTCGGCGGCAAGCTCTGCTGCCGAAAGGCCGGTCAGGCGCGCCATCTCGCCGGGGTGCGGGGTAACTACCAGTTCTCCCGCCGGGTGCGGGAAGGGCTTGCCCTCGGCCAGCATCTGGGCGGCGGCGTTCAGACCGTCTGCGTCCAACACCGCAGCCCCCGCAAAGCCGGGCAGCAGCTGCTGCACCAGCGTGCGGGTCTCGGTGGCCCGGGCGGCGCTTTGCGCTGTGCCGCCAAGGCCGGGGCCCAGCAGCAGCACGGTGGCCTTCTGCCGTCGGAGCAGCGGCATATTTTCCGGTGCAATGCCGCCCTGTGCGCCCTCCTTACAGGGGCACAGGCAGCACTCCGGCAGACGGGTCACAGCGGCGCTGACCACCGGCTCTACGCTTGCAAGGGTAACGATGCCCGCCCCGGTGCGCAGTGCACCCTCGACTGCCAGCAGAGCAGCGCCCCGGTAAAAGGCGCTGCCCGCCACCGCCAGCACACTGCCAAAGGTGCCCTTATGGCTGTCCCGGGCACGGCGCGGGATGCTCTGCCAGACAAATTCTTCGGTAATTTCCACAGCCATGGGTACACCTCCAGAGAACGGTTTTAAATGCCCTCCGCGTTGCTGTGGGCATTTTTTCGTGGAAAAGATATTTTAATTTCGGTCTAGCGGAACGCCTGCAGGCGTTCCGCTAGACCATTTTCACAGGAGGCAGTCTTTACGCCTGCCCCTGCACAAGGGCACGGATCTGCTTTTCCACGTTCTGCACTTCCTCGTGGAACGTCCGGGCGGACACGCGCAGCGCGCCGTGACCAAGGATGATGACCTGCTCCATACCGTCCGAGGTCGCCACACGGACGCGGCGGCTCTTGCCGATCTCATGGGTGACCCGCTCGATGAACATATCGGCGGTCTCGGCCTCCTTGGTGTAGACCACATGGATGTTGTGGTACTGCTCGATGGCGCCGGGGCTTCCGGGCACGCGGTAAGCATCAAATACCAAGATGAGCACACATTTCTGGTAGCCCTGATAGTTGCACAGAATGTCCATCAGCCGATGGCGGGCGGCGTCTAAGCTTTCCTTTGACAGCGCGTTCAGCTCGTCCCACGCAAAGATGATGTTGTAGCCGTCCACCAGCAGATACTCCGGGGCGATCTCCCACTGTTCTGCGGCAAAATCCGGGCGTTCGGTCTTTTGCACCGGACGGAAGGCCGCCAGCGGGTCGCGCTTGATAGGGCCGTAGGTGCGCTCAAAAATTTTAAGCAGCTCGGCATCCTCTTCCAGCGTGGCGCGGTAAGCCATGGCGCGGCGCTGGGGCGCAGCCTGCACCTCCGGGCGGGCGGGCTTTGCCTTGCCCCAGCCGCTTTCAACATGCATGTGACTGCGCACCTCGTTCCACGGCACCACAAAGCCAGCACCATGGGCACAGAACACGGAATCTGCGGGGTTTTCCAGATCATGCTCCGGCTGGTAGCCGATTTCTGCAATGACCTGCTGCGCGTTGTGGCAGGGGCGGTAACCGTCCAGCGTCAGGCTCAGACGTCCCCTGCCCCGGGTGTAGCTGACCACCTCCATGGGGTAGCTGCGCATGGTAGATACCGGCGCAAAGCCGGTCAGGGTAGCCGTGTCGGTGCCGCTTTCCGGCGGGTCAAAGCTGCCCTCCATGCGCTGGACATCGCTCATGGCGCGGCCAATGTTCTCCACCGGCACTTCCAGCCGGAAGGCATACCACGGCTCTAACAGCTGGCTTTTTGCCAGCATCAGCCCCTGCCGCACGGCACGGTAGGTAGCCTGCCGGAAATCGCCGCCCTCGGTGTGCTTGAGGTGCGCTTTGCCGGCAAGCAGGGTAATCTTTATATCGGTCAGCGGTGCACCGATCAAAACGCCAAGGTGCTGCTTTTCTTCCAGATGGGTCAGCACCAGTCGCTGCCAGTTTTTGTCCAGCACCTCTTCCCGGCAGTCGGCGGCAAACTGCATCCCGCTGCCCCGGGGCAGCGGTTCCAACAGCAGATGCACCTCGGCATAGTGGCGCAGCGGCTCGTAATGGCCTACGCCCTCCATGGGCTCGGTGATGGTTTCCTTATACAAAATGCCGCCCGGGCCAAAGGATACTTCCAGCCCGAACCGCTCCGCCAGCAGGCTGCGCAGCACCTCCAGCTGCACCTCGCCCATCAGCTGCACATGGATCTCGCCCAAGCTTTCGTTCCACACCACATGGAGCTGGGGCTCTTCCTCCTCCAGCCGGTGCAGCTTGCCCAGTGCGGCGTGCACATCCGCGCCCTCCGGCAGCAGCACCTGATAGCTGAGCACCGGTTCCAGCACCGGCACATCGCTGTCCCGCTCTGCCCCAAGCCCGGTGCCGGGCTTTGCGTGGGTCAGGCCGGTCACGGCACACACCTGTCCCGGGCCGATGGTCTCGGTCAGGGTATATTTTGCGCCGGAGTACAGCCGCAGCTGGTTCGCCTTTTCTGCCCACGGTTCGCCGTCTGCTTCGCCGGTGAGCAGAGCCTTTACCTTCAGCTCCCCGCCGGTGACCCGCAGCCACGTCAGGCGTGCGCCCTGCTCGTCCTGCGACACCTTGAATACCCTTGCACCAAAGGCGTGCAGCGCCGGGGCGGGGCGGGTGTAGCGGTCAAGCCCCTCCAGAAGTGCATCCACCCCGTCCAGCCGCAGCGCCGCCCCGAACCAGCACGGAAAAACGTGCCGCCGGGCAACTGCGGGGATAATATCTGCATCGGTCAAGGTTCCCGCGTCCAGCATTTTTTCCATCAGCTGCTCATCGCACAGCGCCAGTGCTTCGTTGCGGGCGGCAGGCTCTGTGCCAAAATCCACAAAACCCTCGCCAAGGCGGTGGTTCAGCTGGGTGAGCAGTTGTTCCCGGGTCATGCCGGGCAGGTCCATTTTGTTCACGAATACAAAGGTGGGCACATGGTAGCGCCGCAACAGCCGCCACAACGTTTCGGTATGGCTTTGCACGCCGTCCGTTCCGCTGACCACCAGCACGGCGTAGTCCAGCACCTGCAAGGTGCGCTCGGTCTCGGTGGAAAAATCCACATGGCCGGGGGTATCCAGCAGGGTAATAGAGGTATTGCCCGCCGTAAGCAGCGCCTGCTTGGAAAAGATGGTGATGCCACGCGCTTTTTCCAAGCTGTCGGTGTCCAGAAAGGCGTCTCCGTGGTCCACCCGTCCCAGCTTGCGGATAGCACCGGCGCGGTAGAGCATGGCCTCGGAGAGGGTGGTCTTGCCGGAGTCCACATGGGCCAGAATGCCCAGTACGATCTGTTTTTGCGTTGTTTCCATGCACTGCTCCTATAAGCCGTTTTCCTAAGTACTGCGCACCATTTCCAAAAACAGCTTCTAAAAATAATTTCCTGTTTATTGTAACACGCTTTGGAGGGAAAAGAAAGTTTTCGGGTGCAAATCCCGCAGGCAAAAAACAGCACCGGGCAGAAAATGGTCTGCCCGGTGCGATTTTCTTAAAAAAGATCCAGCATATTGTCCAGATAGATTGCCTCCCGCACCTGCAGCTGGTATTCCGGCTTTATCATGTAGTAAAGCAGAAATTCCAGCACCAGTGCACTGCCAAGCCCCCTGCCCTCTATCTTAAACTGGGAAAAGCCTGCGGGCAGGTACCGCTGCCGGATGTCATCCGTCCCTATAAACCCGGGGCTGCGCATCGCCTTTGAAAAGCGGTAGCCCTCGGCGGCATCCGGGGCGGTGCAGCGGTGGTCCGGGCAGTCCTCGCCCAGATTCTGTCGGCTGACTGTCTCGTAGCAGCGCTTGCGCTCTGTGCAGCCAAACCAGCAGCACTCATTGCACAAAAACTCCACCTTCGCCTTTTGCTCCGGCGGCAGAGCGCGCAGCTGCTCCAGTGCCGGGTTCAGCCGGAAATCCGGCACCACATACCGGAACTGCGGTTTTTCCAGTTCCTGCCGCAACTGCGCAAACTCTGTGAGCACTTTTGTGGTGGAGGACACCAGATACAACTCCGGCCAGCGCTGTTGCAGATAGTCCGCCAGCAGGTCGGAGTGGACGATCACGCCGTTTGGCACACTGCCGCTTTTTGCAAACTGCTCACACAGGGCGTTGCACTGCGGGTCGGCAAGGTGCTGGGCCCGCAGCAGGGAGTTGCTGAAGGTCAGCCGCCCGGAGATATCGTATTCCCGCAGCAGCGCCAGCACCTCGCGCGCAGCTGCCCCGCCGCTGGAAATGCGTCCCCCGCCCCAGATGCAGCCCGCCGGGGCACCGTAGATAGAGCCGATGGCGCACCAGTCGTAAAAATATTCCCGGTGTTCCCGGTACAGCGGCAAAAAGCGGCGGTACAGCTCGTAAAACTCGAACAGGCCGGGCAGATGATAATAGGCAGCTGCGGGCTTTTCCATAGGGGGTCCTTTCCTGCAAAAAGGGAGCTGCTGCGTAAAAATGCCGTGCAGTGGCTCCCCTGTTTTTATCCTATTTGCTTTTGTTACACGGTAGCGCCGACCTGAGGGGCACCCCCGGCAAGCTGCTCCGCCGTAAGCGGCTGGGCTTCTGCGGGGGCGTTCAGCCGCTCCTTGGCCACCGCCAGCATCAGCTTGATGCGGTTTTCCTGATTGACCCGGGTGGCGCTGGGGTCGTAGTCGATGGGAGTGATGTTGGCGCTGGGATACAGCGCACGGATCTTGTTCACCATGCCCTTGCCCACGATATGGTTGGGCAGGCAGCCAAAGGGCTGCGCACACACGATGTTGCCGTAGCCGCCCTGCACCAGCTCGATCATTTCGGCGGTCAGCAGCCAGCCCTCGCCCATTTTTGCGCCCAGCGAGATAACGCCCTTGGGCTTTTCCACCAGCTCTTTGAAGGGGCCCGGCGCATAGAACCCGGCGTCCGTCTCTGCCTTGAGCATGGCGCGCTCCACGCTGTCCAGCCAGTTGAGGAACTGGTCAGTGCCCACCTTTACAGCCAGCTTGCCGCCGTACAGCACATGATCCTCGCCCATGTTGAAAGCGCAGTACTGTACAAAGCCCATCAGACCGGGGAAGTTCACCTCGCAGTCCTGACTTTCCAGGAATTTCTGCAGGTCATTGTTGCCCAGCGGGCTGTATTTGACGTAGATCTCGCCCACAACACCCACCTTGACCTTGGGCACTCGGGTGACCGGGATAGTGGCAAATTCCTTTGCGATGAGCGGGAAGGTGTGCTTCATTTCCCGGGAAGTAAAGCCCTTGCCTGCCAGCAGTGCACGGCCAAGACGGGCGATCCAGCGGTCCACCATGCGGTCAGCAGCGCCCTTTTCGTTCTCGTAGGGAGCCACCTGATTGCGCAGCGCACACAGCATATCGCCGTAGAAGATGCAGGCAATGCACTTGCGTGCCAGCGGGAGGGTCATCTGGAAGCCGCTGTCCTTTTCCAGACCGGAAAAGTTCAGGCTTGCCACCGGGATCTGCGGGTAACCGGCCTTGACCAGCGCCTTGCGCAGCAGATGGATATAATTGGAGGCGCGACAGCCGCCGCCGGTCTGGGTGATCAGCAGAGCGGTGTGCTCCAGATCATACTTGCCGCTGTTCAGCGCATCCAGGAACTGGCCGATGACCAGCAGCGCCGGGTAGCAGGTATCGTTGTGGACATACTTCAGCCCCAGCTGCGCCACAGCGCTGCCGCAGTTGCCCAGCAGCTCACACTTATAGCCCTCGCAGCGCAGTGCGTACTCCATAAGCCGGAACTGGGTAACGGCCATGTTGGGGATGAGGATGGTGTGGGTCTTTTTCATCTCCGGGGTAAATTTGGGATAATGATATTCCATAGGTTCCTCCTATGTTGCTCTAAACAAGATAGCTCCTGTAAAAGCCTTCCCCCCTTGGGGGGAAGGCGCTGAACGAAGTGAAGCGGATGAGGGGTAATTGGCATGATGCTCTGCCAGCGCCCTCACCAGTCACATGCGGTGGCAGCCTATCTCAGGGTTACTTTTTCTCTGCCTTTTCTGCGGCGGCCTCGTCCCGCTCGTCCAGTGCGGCAAACAGGCTGCGCAGACGGATGTTCACGGCACCAAGGTTCGTGATCTCATCAATCTTCAGCTGGGTATACAGCTTATTGCCCCGCTGCAAAATCTCGCGGGTCTCGTCGGTGGTAATGGCATCCACGCCGCAACCGAAGGACACCAGCTGCACCAGATCCATATCCTTCTGGGTGGTGCAGTACTTGGCGGCAGCGTACAGGCGGCTGTGGTAGGTCCACTGGTTCAGCACGCTGGTGGGGAACTTCTGCACCCGGTTGGAGATGCTGTCCTCGGTGACCACCGCAGCCCCGTGGCGGGTGATCAGGTGGTCGATGCCGTGGTTGACCTCCGGGTCTACATGATAGGGACGGCCTGCCAGCACAATGATGCGCTTGCCCTGACGGCGCGCCTCGTCGATGATCTCGCTGCCCTTTACCCGGATCTTTGCCATGTGTGCCTCGTACTCCGCGTAGGCAGCGTCGGCTGCGGCCTGCACCTCTTTTTCAGAGATGCCGCCAAAGTACTTGGGCAGCACCTGTTTTGCCATCTTGTGCACAAAGTCCTTGGGACGGTGGATGCCCACATAATCATAGATGAACTTTTTGCCCTCCAGCTCCGGGCAGTTGCCTGCCAGAACCTCCGGGTAGTAGGCCACCACCGGGCAGTTATAGTGGTTGTCGCCCAAGCCCTCGTCTACATTGTAGGTCAGGCAGGGGTAGAAGATGGCGTCCAGCTGCATCTGGCTCAGTGCCTTGATGTGGCCGTGGCTCAGCTTTGCCGGGAAGCAGGCGGTATCGCTGGGGATGGTGGCCTGTCCGGCCAGATACAGCCCGCGGGTGGACACCGGGCTGGTGTGCACCGCAAAGCCAAGGCTCGTCCAGAAGGCGTACCAGAAGGGCAGCAGCTCGTAGAAGCCCAGACACAGCGGGATGCCGATGGAACCGCGCTTGCCGGGCACAGGCTTGTAGCTTGCCAGCAGCTGCTGCTTGTAGGCGTACAGGTTCAGACTGTTATCCTCGCTTTTGCCGGTAACGGGCTTATCGCAGCGGTTGCCGGAGATGAACTTGCGGCCATCGGCAAAGGTGTTGACGGTCAGCTGGCAATGGTTGCCGCAGCCGCCGCACTTGACGCTGACCACCTGCTGTGCAAACTTCTCCAGCTCCTGCTCGTCCATCATGGCAGAGGTGGTCTGGTTGTTTTTATGGCTCTGGCGCAGGCCGTACAAAGCAGCGCCGTAAGCACCCATCAGACCGGCAATGTCCGGCCGGATGACCTCCACGCCCATCTCCTTTTCAAAGGCGCGAAGCACAGCTTCATTATAGAAGGTACCGCCCTGTACCACGATCTTGCGGCCCAGCTCTTCCGGGCTGGAGGCGCGGATCACCTTGTACAGCGCGTTCTTGACCACGCTGATGGACAGACCTGCCGAGATATTCTCGATGCTGGCACCGTCCTTCTGTGCCTGCTTGACCGAACTGTTCATGAACACGGTGCAGCGGCTGCCCAAGTCCACCGGGCGGTCTGCGAACAGACCCAGTGCGGCAAACTCCTTGACGTCGTAGCCCAGCGCCTGTGCAAAGGTCTGCAAAAAGCTGCCGCAGCCGGAGGAGCAGGCCTCGTTCAGGAAGATATTGCTGATGGCGCCATCCTCGATCTTGAAGCACTTCATGTCCTGCCCGCCGATATCAATGATGAAATCCACGTCCGGCATAAAGTATTTGGCAGCGGTGAAATGTGCCACCGTTTCCACCAGACCGTAATCGCAGCGGAAAGCGTTTTTCACCAGTTCCTCACCGTAGCCGGTGGTGGTGACGCTTGCCACCTGCAGCCCCGGGTGCTCTTTGTAAATCTTGAGCAGCTGCTCCCGGATGAGGGGCAGCGGGTTGCCAAGGTTGGGCTGATAGTTGGTGTACAAGATCTGACTCTTTTCGTCCACCACCACCAGCTTGACGGTGGTAGAGCCGGAGTCGATGCCGATATGCACCGGCCCGCAGTGGGCACTAAAAGCCACGCGGGGCACACTATGGGACATGTGCCGTGCGTGGAAAGCCTCGTACTCCTCCTTGCTGGCGAACAGCGGCGGCTCGCTGGCATAGGTAGCAGTGGCGGCGTACTTGTCCAGCGCAGCGGCCACCTCGGTGAGCACAAACTCCTTGTCGGCATACAACGCAGCGCCCAGCGCCACATACAGCAGGCTGTTTTCCGGGCAGGTGCCGGTCACGTTCAGCGCTTCATCAAAGCTTTTGCGCAGCACGGTGCTGAAAGTGAGCGGGCCGCCCAGATAAAGGATATTGCCCTTGATGGGACGTCCCTGTGCCAGACCGGCGATGGTCTGGTTGACCACAGCCTTATAGATGCTGGCGGCGATATCCTCGGTGCGGGCACCCTGATTGATCAAAGGCTGCACATCACTTTTGGCAAACACGCCGCAGCGGGAGGCGATGGTATAGGTACGCTGCGCCTGCTCTGCAGCCTTGTTCATTTCATCGGCGCTCATCTTCAGCAGGGTAGCCATCTGGTCGATGAAAGCACCGGTGCCGCCGGCACAGCTGCCGTTCATGCGTACCTCGGTGCCGTTGGTCAAAAACAGGATCTTGGCATCCTCGCCGCCCAGCTCAATGACGCAGTCCGTCTTTGGCATAAAGCGCTTGACCGCCACGCGGGTGGAGAACACCTCCTGCACAAAGGGCACGCCACAGCTGTCCGCTAAGCCCATACCGGCAGAGCCGGAGATGCTGAGCAGCGCCTTGCAGCCATGCAGCTGCTCGGCATCAATGCGCCGCAGCAGCTCCTGCGCCTTTTCCAGAATATGGCTATAATGTCGTTCGTATGTAGAATACAGCAGTTCATCATGCTCGCCCAGCACCACACACTTGATGGTGGTACTGCCGATGTCAAGACCTACTCTCACCTTGTTTTCCCTCCTAAGGACAAATAACCGGAGCATAACGCCCCGGCTGCCATGGCAAACAGCCGTTTGCGGCAAAGATGTGCAACGGCCGCTTTCTCTTTTCAGCAGCCCGCATTGCGCAGCTACGCTGTTTTTAAGCAGCATTCGCTATAAAAAATGCAGCAAATGCGTTTTTGCATACACTATTATTATAATCCAATCGCGGGCGGCATTCAATCCATGTTGTCTATTTTACACGAAAAAAATAGTATTTTTTGCTCAAAAGGCTGAACTTTTTGTGAACAAGTGTCTTTTTTCCCCGCAAAAAAGCCGCCGCACAGAGTTTGTGCAGCGGCTTTGTACCGGCGGGACATTTTGAATGGTTTCCACGTACGCTTTGGCTATTTCGGGCGGGCATCCTCTCTACGACTCCACGCGTAAAAGTGACTTTGGATCGTTCTGTTTTCCTTACCGGTTCACGAAGTTCAGCACCAGAACCAGTAGCAGCATGTGCACGGGGTAAAAGGCGTAGCAGGCATACTGGAAAGGCTTGCTGTGATAGCCCTGCCGCCCGCGGTACAGCCAGATGGGCACCAGTGCCAGCAGCGCCAGCCCCTGCTGGCAAAGTTCAAAGTCCATGCCGAAAAGCTGGATTGGATACATAAGCCCGCCCAGCAGCTCCACGTTGACCCAGTACAGCGCAGCCAGCTGCCCCAGCAGACACCACCACTTGCGCCCGTGCCCGTGAAAAAAGTAGAAGATGAACACGGTCAGCACCCCGGCGCCGTAGTAGTCCACCATGCCCAGCGTGCCAAGCACCGCGCCCGCCGCCACCACAAGGGCGGATACCAGCAGGTACAGCGCCATTTTCTGCTTTTTGCGCACGGTCTCCATCAGATGAATGCCCAGAATGCCCAGCAGCAGCGTCCAGATGACGTTCTGGTGCACCGGGTAGAACCATGTACCGCCGTACATCAAATCGAAGGGCACTTCCGAAAGCAGGGCAAACAGCAGCAGCCGCAGAGTGTATTTTTTCAGGTCATGGGTGTGGAAATAGCCCTCCACCGCCATAAAGGCAAAGATGGGAAAGGCCACACGTCCCGCACAGGTCAGCCATTCCTGTGCCGGCAGCAGCGTCGCCCACAGGTGGTCCATCAGCATCAGCGCCATAGCAAGGATATGAAGAGCCGCTGCGCTCAGGTCAAAGCGGGTCGCGGCAGCGGGTTTGATCGCTTTTGTTGACATACTCGTACCTCGTCTTTGTCGAAATTTCGTTGTTCTGTCTGGAATACGAACGAGCCCCGCAAAGAATTGCAGCCCCGGCCAGATTTTTCCACCGCCGGAGCTGCAGTAATGCTTTATTTTTTCTGATGCGAATACCCCAGACACAAATAGCTGGAGCCAAGGCAGAGCCATACCACCGCCGTAGAGTGATTCTCGCCGGTAACAAGATTCAGCACCGCAGCAAGAAAAAACAACAGTCCGCTGAGATAAAACAGGCTGCATTTTTTCATAGAGCACACCTCCGGTGTCGGATGATTTTTTTATTGGAATGCAGAATGGTGTTAAAGGCTTCCCCCGTCCGGGGGAAGCCTTTAACACCAACCACAAGTCCCCGTTTTATCATTTGAGGCCTTTCCCACCGGCTATTTTGGATACGGCAAGCGCAGGGGCGGCTGCCATTTTACTCCGCGTGCAAAGGGGCGCAAAGTGCCCGCCCGGCACGCAGAAAGCATGTGCCCGCAACAGTCTGCGGGCAAATTCATGAAGGGTGGCTTGCCTGCCTGCCCATGGAGACGTAAGCGCAAAAGCAGGAATGCGGGAAGGAGCAAGGGACGGTTTCGGCGAAAAAGCGTCTGGCGGTGGCGGAAAAGCCGAACGCAAGATTTTTTCATAATAGCTGGCTCGTAAGGTGAGCCGTACCAAAACTTCCTTGCGGAAATGTGCAGCGTTATAGTTCATCTGCACCTGAACCGGCAGCTGTGCACCCGGCGCTTGCCGCACCCAAAATAGCCGGTGGAACGTTTATTTAGTTTTTGGCGTTTTCCAGATAGATCTCAAAGGCTTCGGCAAAGCTGGCATTTACATCAAAGGGGACAGTGTAGTCCACCTTGGAGGTCACAAGGCAGAGGTCCAGCCGATTGGAGGTTTCGTCTGCCTGCCGGTTCAGCTTGCTCAGCGCGGCATGGATGACCTTGCGGTCGTAGTTGATGGTGGTCACCCGCTTCACATCGCAGCAGTAGGAGATCTGGTTGCCCTCGGCGTTGAAGCGGTAGCCGGTGCCCCCACCGGAGAGCAACTGCTCGGAGCTGCGCAGGTCGTTCATCCGCTTGAAGGTGCGGGCAATGCTCTGGCGCGCGGCATTCAGGCTGACCTCGCTGTCCATATCCATGTCCAGTGCATCCTTTGCCTTGCGGATGGCGGCAAACAGGCGGCTTTTTTCCTCCAGCAGGTAGAGCATGAACCGGGCAATGTCGGTGATCTGCTCCGCATATTCGGTCTGTGCTACGTCCATAACGGTCTCGTCCTCAGCCTCGGGCATCACCTTATGGCGCAGATAGGTGTTGGCCACCTTGGTCACGTTGGCGTCGCAGTCCAGAATGCCCTGTGCCTCGTCCAGCAGGGACTGGAGCTTGTTCTGGTAACGGAATGCTTCCTTCAGGTTCATAGTCGTTCCCTCCGTCTTTTTTCTGTCTTCAGCTTACCACAGACTGCCCGCCCGCGCAAGCTTTCCGGTAAAACAGACAAAACGCCCGCCCCGGCATGACCGGGACGGGCGCTTTGCGTTTGCTATGACACTTATGGGATTAAGAGAATATCAGTGGTCAGCCGGCCACGCGCTCGGTGCGGCCTGCCTCCAGCATATAGCGCAGGAAGCCGGTCACGTCGGCAGGGTCGGTCACGGTGAGGTCAAAGCCCTTCTTGGGGGCAGTGTCCATCATCTGCAGCATGGAGCATGCGGTAGCGTCCTTTTTCAGGTCGCAGGTCTTGCCGTTGTCCAGATGCAGCAGCACGCTGCCGTGGCTGGCAGAAAGCTGGCGCATGAAACGTTCCTTATCAAAATACTCGATCCGAAGCATAGGAATACCTCCTTGATGAAATGGTTTATGTTACACTTGCCGTCCAGTCCTCTTTGGACAGGCGGCGGGAGAATAGCGGTTTTGCCCGGCAGTGGAAACGCTTGCACAGCTTGCGTCCCGGCTGCCTTGGTGCTATACTGAGCTTGGAAACTCTGATAGGATAATACCACAAAACAATCGCAAATAATAGAACAGAACCGCATAGTATATGCAACAAAACCGGCATTGGCAAAAAACATTCAAAGTATTGCGGAAAGGATTTGGTGAATATGGCATATCAGACAAGCTGTGCCTCTTATACCAGCGGCCGGGTGGGACTTTCCAGTGCTACTGCTGTGGTAGCCGATGCCGCCGGGCGGGAGCAGACCCAGCACGGCAGCCCGCTGTTCCCTATTGCCTGCTATGCCGAGGATCTTTCCTGTTTTTCGGTGGCGTGGCACTGGCACGAGGAATTTGAGTTCATTCTGGCGGCGCTGGGGCCTATCCATGTGGATGTGAACAAGACCCGACTGACCTTGCAGACCGGACAGGGCGTGTTTGTCAACTCCGGTGCGCTGCACGCGGTAGAGCCTGCCGAGGACAGCGCGCTGCTGCACTCCGGCGTGTTTCAGCCCCGGCTGATCGGCGGCATGGACACCGTATTCTGGCAAAAGCTCATCCGCCCGCTTTTGCAGCCGGGCACGCCGCCCTTCTTTTTGCTGGATGAGGCCGTGCCATGGCAGCGGCAGGTGCTGCTCTGCCTGCGGGAGGCGTGGAAGGGCGTGGCGGACGAGCCTTTCGACTACGAGAACCGGGTGCGCTACCACCTTACCGCCGCCCTGCGGCTGCTCATTACCCAATGCGTCAGCGGCAAGGTGAAGGTATCGGAGCAGGAACAAATTGCCTCGGAGCGGATGAAACAGATGCTGCGCTATGTAGAGGAGCACTACGCCGAGGAGCTGACCGTGGAAAAGCTGGCCGGGTGCGTTGCCCTGAGCGAAAGCGCCTGCCTGCGCAGCTTCCGGCAGTTTCTGGGCATCACGCCCATCCAGTACGTCAAGCAGTTCCGGGTGGAAAAAGCCGCCGAGCTGCTGCGCTCCACCCGGCTCAAGACCGGCGAGGTGGGGCTGGAATGCGGCTTTTCGGACGCCAGCTACTTTATCAAGACCTTCCGGGAGATCAAGCACTGCACCCCCCGGGAGTACCGTATCCGCTTCTGCTGATGTGAAAGGTAAAAATGCCGAGCAGAACCGCAGAACTCCCCCAGTCACGGCTGCGCCGTGCCAGCCCCCTCTAAGATGGGGCCTTTGGCATAGCGATAAAGTTTCCTACTAAAGCGCAAAGTTTCCAAATGCGCCAGAGGCTCCCTCTCCGAGGGAGCTGGCAAAGCCGTTAGGCTTTGGCTGAGGGAGTTCATTTCACTACTCCCCATGAAAAATCAATGCCGGGCAGTCTGCGCGTTGCCCGGCATTGTATTATAAAATTATCCCCTGCCAGCGCTCCGGCGGGATGACCGGCTCGGTGACAAAGGCTTCGGGGTTCGGGGCAAGAACATGGCGGGTGACCCGGAAAAGCCCCTCGGCGTCGCACAAAATGCAGCTTGCATCGCCAAGTTTTGTGTTCCGGGCTGCGCCGCAGTCCAGATATGCCTGCTCCAGCTTGACGAAATCCTCCGAGATATGTGGCTGCTGCGCGTTGTAGTGACGACGCATATAGACGTTGTGCTGCACCCCGGCTTCGTCCACCACGGTCATCTGCATGGGCTTGTCGGTCAGGCGGTTCGGCACGTTCAGTACCTCCTCCACGCTATGGATAAAGGTGTTGCGGGCGTGGGTGACCCCCAGCAGCAGCACCTTGCCGTGGGCTGCCCGCAGGCGGTCGTAGCAGCCGCCGGGGGTGCAGGGGGTGTTTGCGTCCAGTTCCCCTTCCAGATACGCAGCCGCTCCCTTGCCATAGGCCGCCATGCTGTGGGTGGGGTGCAGCGAGCGCAGCACGCCGGGGCGCTGCCGGAACAGCTCCGGCAGAATGCCCACGCAGCAGGGGCTGCGGCGCACATCAAACACCCGGTTCTCCTCGTTGATGAACCGCCATGTGTGGGTGGGCAGCAGCAGCAAGCCCTCCGCAAAAAACTCCATCCATGCGTCCAGAACCGTGTCTGCGCCACCCTCCACCGGGCCGATGGACTTCATGGAGGAATGGATCAGGATAGTCTCGTTCCCTGTCAGCCCCATCGCGGCAAGGTCGTGCTTGAGGTCAGCCTTTGTATATGCCATGTCATTTCTCCTTTTCGGGCGTTTTTGTTTACCTCCAGTTTACCGCCTTTCGGGCAGCAAAGCAAGCATACACGCAAAAAGGCACATGCCCTGCCGCATCTGCCGGAGACGATCCGGTATCTGTGGGGTATTTGTCCTTTCAGCTTTTTCAGCAAAATCCTGTATACAATATTTCAACCCGCAGTGTTGCCGCAACAGTCAGCGCCGTGCTTTTCTATTGTAATATTTGACAGTTATTCTCTGTTTTCTTTATGCATTTGATACAACAGCCGCTTGATTGCGGCATTTCATCAGCACTTTTCCCGCATTGCAAAGTGGTATATCCGTTTTTTCGATTCAGGAGCAGCTCTGTGTGTGAGCGCAAGCACTTGTATACAAGTGTTCAAACAAAGTTCCGTTCCAGCATTGACATTCCGCTGTCAGAACGGTACAATGATAATAAGATTATATTTACCGGATAAATGGAGAACGACTATGGCTACATTACAGCACACGGATGAGCTCTATCATATTCTCGAGGACGAGATCTGCGCGTTGAAGATCCTGCCCGGGGAAGCACTGAGCGAGAACCAACTGTGCAAGCGGTTCGGTGTTTCGCGCACCCCCATCCGCAGCGTTTTGCAGCGGCTGGAGCAGAACCGCTTTGTGCAGATCATCCCCTGCAAGGGCACCATCGTCACCGCCATTGATATTGGCGTGGTGGATCAGCTCATCTTCCAGCGTGTTGCGGTGGAGGGCATGGTGTTCCGGGATTTTGTGCAGAGCTGCTCGCCCATGGAGATCCTTGCGGTAGAACACCTTTATAATGTGCTGCTGGAGGCCGCTGCGGGGCGCAGCGACCCGCAAAACTTTGATTTCAACCACTTCCTCAGCTGCGACCTTGCCATGCACGAGTACTGGTTCCGCAAGACCAGCAAGGAGTACCTTTGGGAGCAGATAACCCGCCCGCAGGCAGACTATTCCCGCTTTATCCGTCTGGACATCGTAGGCGCGCGCAACGTGCCCAGCGTTGTCAGCGAGCACGCCGAGATGCTGCGTATTCTGCGGGAGAAGGATCTGGACGCCATTGAGCCGCTGATGCGTACCCACCTGTACGGCGGCGTGAGCCGCATGGGCAGCAAGGTCTACTCGGACGAATACCGCGTCTACTTCAAGCTGCCAGAGGGCAAATAATAAAAAGGTCGCTGCACAGTCTCCTGTACAACGACCTTTTTCTGGTTGCGCCAGCAGGAGTCGAACCTACGATGGGGGAGTCAAAGTCCCCTGCCTTACCGCTTGGCGATGGCGCATCATGCAAGATAGTATAACATATTTTCCGCTTTTCCACAAGAGGTGTGCCACGTTTTTGCCGCTTTTTTCTGTGCGCTGCCTGCTACATTTGCGGCGGTTCGAGTCGTTTTTTGGCTTTGCGGCAAAGGTTTTGCTTTTTCCATATCCTGCCATGTTTTTACGAAAGGTAAGTTTTGCGGGATGCGTTTTTCAAAAAGCGCAGTCTACACGGGCATAAATTTTATCTTGCAAAGGTGAAATTTATTTTTTTCTTGATTTTTCTTATTATTTTCTCAAAAGACTGTATTTTTTGTTGCGGTTCTGGTACACTGGATGTGATAAAAATAAGTTGAAGAAACTTCTCCTGCGTCCGGGCTGCACCCGGGCGAGGCAGTGTCTCCATCTTTGTGAAGGAAAGCGAGGGATCTCATGAAAAAATTCCTGAAAACGCTGGTGGTCGTGCTTTGCCTGTTCACGCTGCTGTGCTGCGCACTGCCGGCTGCATTTGCTGCCGACAAAACTTCAGGGAGCAAAAAGGAAGAGAACGTGTACGCCATTGGTATGGATGCCCAAGGCGGCATCTGCTCTACCGTGGTCACCTACACGAACCTGTCCGGCAAACTGGAGAGCACGCCTGAGCAGCCTACCATGACGGGCTACACCTTTGACGGCTGGTACACCGAGCCGGTGGGCGGCAGCAAGGTGACCACCTCCACCGTGTTCACCTCCGATGCCACCATCTACGCCCACTGGACTGCCAAGGCCAGTACCACTACCGTACTGCAGCCCACCACCCAGCCTGCCACTGGACAGTGGCAAAAGTATGTAGGGCCTGCACTTGTGGCCGGTGCCCTGCTTACTACTCTGCTGGTCGCCACCATGTTCTGAACACTGCTGTAAACGCAATGATACCATTGAAGAAAGGGATCTTACCATGACTACTTCTACCATGAAAATGCCCGCCAGCTATTCCGCTATCGAAGCCGAGGAGATGACCTATCTGGACGGCGGCGCCAGCAACGCTTATCAGGCCTTCCTGGACGTTGGTAAGGTGTTCAACTACATCGCCCGCATCTTCTCCGGTGCAAGCTCCATCATCAACAACGTCAACGTCATTTACCAGTCCTTTGTATCGCTGAACAGCCTGCTGGGCAGCTTCGGCAAGTAAAAGGATCACCCCCAAAGTTTGGATACGGGAGCCGCGCTTTTTTCGAAAAAGTGCGGCTCCCGTTTTTCGTAGGCGCACTGATTCAGTGCATTACTGCGCAGAACTTCGCACCCCAGAATTATGAAGGGAAATTTTAACAATTCTGTGGTATATTGCCTTCTTTTTAGGTGTTTTACATATAAAATAAAAAAATTTGCGATATTTTTTCGGCTTTATCTCTTGATTTTGTGTCCGATTTGTTATATTGTTGTTACAGGGAGTGTGCTAAAATAAGATAGTTTATAAAAGGTCTCTCCAGCCGCGCAAATCGCGTGGAGACAAGCGATTTTTCAGGCATTTTCTTTAAGTTTTTTCGGTATTTTCGAAAGAAATTTCGTTATCTTTACATTCGGGAGTTTGTACGCAAATGGCAGATCGTGAACTGCGGCGGATGCACCGCGCTGAACTAATAGAGATCATCTATGCGCTGAAACAGAGCGAGGACCAGCTCAAGGCGCAGAACGCTGCGCTCACCGCGCAGCTGCAGGACCGGCAGCTCCGGCTGGAAAGCGCTGGTTCCATCGCGCAGGCCGCGCTGGAGCTGAACAACGTGTTCGCCGCCGCACAGGCCGCCGCCGATGACTATCTGCATTCGGTACAGGCCAGCGTTGCGGACACCAACGCCACCGCTGCCAACACCCTTTCGCAGGCACGCAGCGAGGCTAAACGCATTCTGGAACAGGCACAGGCAGACGCCGACAGTCTGAAAGCGCAGGCGCAGCAGGAATGCGATGCTATGACCGCCGCCGCCGCACAAAAGCGCACCCAGACCGAGGCTGACTGCAAGGCCATGGTAGAGCGCGCCGAGCAGGAGGTGCAGCAGCGTTGGCAGGCATTTGACCACAAGGCCAACGAGTTGCTGGACCAGTACCGCAGCACAGACGGCCTGCCTTCGGAGGAATCATGAAAAAACGCGATATCCGGTTCGCTTCCATCCCTTCCACCGAGGAAGTGGCCGCAGAACGTGAGCGTCTTGCGTACCAGAGCCGCTACCAGCGGGTGCTGCGCAGTACGATCTATATTCTGGTGGTGGTAGCCGCAGTAGCCGTGCTGCTGGCTACGCTGTTTTTGCCGGTGCTTCAGGTCTCTGGCGACAGCATGAACCCTACGTTGAATGACAAGGACATTATCCTGCTGGTAAAATCCAACCACATTGAAAACGGTGAGTTATGCGGGTTTTACTGGCAGAACAAGCTGCTGCTCAAGCGCATCATCGGGCAGCCCGGTGATGTGATCGATATGGACGTGAACGGCGTGGTCTCGGTAAACGGCGTGGCGCTGGACGAACCCTATGTGGACGCGCTGACCGTGGGCGAATGCGACATTCGGTTCCCCTATCAGGTGCCGGAAAACCGCTACTTCGTGCTGGGCGACCACCGCTCCACCTCCATCGACAGCCGCAGCAGCGTGATAGGCTGCGTTGAAAAAAGCCAGATCGTTGGCAGGGTTTTTCTAAGGATATGGCCCTTGTCCAGCTTCTCGTTGATCCATTGACCCCGGGAGGAGGTATTCCGTTATGAACGACATTCTTAAAACGTACATGGAGCGGTTCCGCGAGGACCGGCACACCCTGCGGCGCTACACCGCATTTGTGCTGGCACTTGCCATGATCACCACCCTGTTCGTGAACTGGCAGCTGCATGGCGTGGGCATCTCGATGACCGCGCAGTACCAGTGCGGCGAGGAGGAGCACACCCACACCGCGGATTGCTACACCAAGGTGCTCACCTGCGGCTACGAGGAAGGCGAGCTTGAAAATGCAGACGAGGTGGCCGCCGCTGCTGCGACCAGCCAGCCCACCGTTGAGGCTGAGCCCATGCCGCTGTCGCTGGAGCCGCAGATCGAGTTTGTGCCCCACGAGCACACTGAGGACTGCTACACCGAGGTGCAGACCCTGACCTGCATGGAGGAAGAGCACGTCCACGATGACGACTGCTTCGACCCCGAGGATGGCAGCCTGATCTGCGACAAATTTGAGCATACCCACGACGAAAGCTGCTACACCACCGAGTACGAGCTGACCTGCGGCTTAGAGGAGGGCGAGCTTGTGGAGCAGGTGGTGGAGCCCACCCAGAGCGCCGCACTGGCAGCGATGGCTGTGGCCGAGCCCGTGGCGCTGGCACCGATGGTGGACACCGTGGAGCCCATCTACCACCATCACACCGATGCCTGCTACGAGGAAGTGCTCACCTGCCCCCTGCCGGAGCACCACCACACCGTTGCCTGCCTGAGCAACACCTCCGCCGACCTTGAGACCCCCGAGGAGTGGCAGGCCGCCAACGCCGAGGCCGTGATGACCGGCAACTGGGCCGAGGATCTGGTCAGCGTGGCGCAGACCCAGCTGGGCTACGAGCAGAGCGAGAAAAACTTTGAGATCGACCCCGCGGACGGCGTGACCCTGCGCTACTACTCCCGCTACGGTCAGTCCTACGGCAACCCCTACGGCGAGTGGGACGTGATGTTCCTCTCTTACTGCCTGAAGTACGCCGGTATCCCCCAGAGCGCTATCCCGCAGGAGGCCAGCGTGCTTGCCCTGCGCAGTTCCATGAGCGACATGGACTGGCTGCTGGACGGCGAGGACGGCAGCGCCGCCGATGTGGGCGACATCGTTATCTATAATAAGTACGTCACCCGCACCGTGGCTGTGGACAGCAGCGCCGACGGTGCAGCGGACGGTCTGGACGACCTGTTCAGCACGGACACTGAGGGCGAGAACGGCGCAGAGCTTGAGGAATCCGGCGCTGCTGCGTTGGATACCGTCCCTGCCGCCGAGGGCATGACCACCCTCGATACCCCTGATCTCCCCGATATCCCCGACGCCGCTGCGCCCAGCGTGGGTTCCCCCGCTGCCGAGCCGCAGACCACTACCGTGACTGACGCTTATCCCGTGGAGACCGTGGGCATCGTGAGCAGTGTGGACAGCGACGCCGACACGCTGACCGTCATCTCCGGCGATGTGGACGGCAAGGTGGCTGAGGTCACCCTTTCTAACGCCGAGGTTCTGGGCGTGGTGAGCGTTGCCTATGCCCAGTATGCAGACGAGATGCTCTCCTCTGCCGTTGACGGCGCACTGCGGGCATCTATGATGCTTGCAGCGGCGGGTGTTGAGACAGAACTGCGTGAAGACTGGATCACCGGCACTACGATCACGATCAATGGTGCTACCTATAATGTCAAGGGCAATAATAGCAGTTATTCCGATCTGCCCGACGGTGTTGTTGTTACCGTTAACGACAACGTTACCTTGAACTATGACTTTATGATTCACGATACAGCCGTTCAAGGTACAAATACTGATACCCTGACCTATAAGCTCCCCAGCCATCTTATTGCCTTGGAATCTGGTACAAAGGGTCCTCTGCTTAATGGAGCCGGCGATAAAATCGGTACCATTGAAGTTGATCAGAATGGTCTTGCAACCTTGAAGTTTGATAATGCTTTGACCGGACAGACCAGCGGCAAGTTTACCATTACCTGCCGTGTAAGCAAGACAACGACTACAACCGATAACAAGATCACCTTCCCCGGGGATAGCCATACTATCGAAATTAAGAATCAGACTAATCTCAGAATCGAAAAGAAGATTGAGAAAGACGATACTAACGGCTTGGAGATCACTCGGCTTGATAACGATTACTACAAAGTTCACTATAAGGTTACCGTAAACTCCGATTACGGCAGCGGTGAGCCGAT
Source organism: Faecalibacterium sp. I4-1-79 (assembly GCF_023347235.1). Taxonomy (GTDB): domain Bacteria; phylum Bacillota; class Clostridia; order Oscillospirales; family Ruminococcaceae; genus Faecalibacterium; species Faecalibacterium tardum. The sequence continues at coordinate 2,426,768 of NZ_CP094467.1, forward strand.
CGAGCTGAAAGACGTGATCAACTATATCAGTGACACTTCTATGTTCACCGATATCAAGTATCAAAATGTCCATCTGCTCGATAGTCAATATGTGGTCAACGATAAAAACGAGTACTCTGATTATAAGTGGGAGCAAACTACCGTAGACGGTCGTCCTGCGCTCATTATAACAACAAAGAACGGCGAGAAACTGCCTGCGCTTGAAGCCGGCAAGTGGTATCGTTTGGACTACGAACTTGTGTTCAAGAAAACCAAGCAGGGCTGGGGTAAGATCGGTAATACAGCTATAGCCAACGGCAAGACCGGCGGCGAAGATGTCGATTTCAATGACGAGCTACAAAAAAGCGGCAGTCATGACCCGAAAACCAATACCATCACTTGGACAATTGATATCTACCCTAACGGCAACAAATTGACCGGGTATACGCTGAAGGATACCCTGCCTAATGGTACTAAAATTATAGGCGATATCATTATCAAGAACAATAACGGCGAACCAAAAGCCACAATATCTAAGTTTAGTGGTAAGACCAGCTTTACCTATACCTTCCCTGATGCAGACCCCTTCAACAAGGCTACTCCCGTGGGCGGTTACAAATACACGGTAACCTATACAACAACCGTACCGGATAACTTTGAAACGCTTGGAAAGGTAACCAATACTGCAACGATCACGTTGAAGGACAAATCCGAGTGGAAGGACGAGGGTGACGCTACTTATAACAAGGGGCAAAAGGAAGTTACCAAGAAAGCTCTTGATCCTACTACTCTGAACAGTTCCCAGATGGTTGATGGCGTCTTTACCTTGCCGTGGAGTCTGGAGGTCAAGCTGCCCCGGAATGACTGGAGCGGAAGTAATAATAATAAGATAGAGATCACGGATACCTTTATTACGCCCAAGAACGGCGACCATTATGCTATCAAGAGCGAGCTGGAAAAAGACATCCTCGACCATTTGGAAATCACTGTGGATGGAACCACCTACAAATACAGCAATCTGCCAGATGGTCTGAAGTTAGAATCGATCAAATATTATGGATCCGAGAATTGTAATGATAAATATGACCCTCCTCAGGATACTGACATCGTTCGCTCCTTCAAGCTTACATTCAGAAAGAGCGATACCTTTACAGGCTCGCTGGATAAGGTCGTGATCTCTGAGTACTCTACCAAGGCAAAATACGATAGCTCGAAGCTGAGTGCCGGTCAGACCATTGTGTTCGAGAACAAGGGTGAAGGCGTGACCGCCTCTTACCAATTTACCGTGCCCGCCGACAACACCAAGGCACTTGTCAAAACCTCTGCCAATAAGCCCGGTAATGATAGTGATGGCAATCCCCCGTACAAGGCCAACGGCGTCACTGTAAAATACGGCAACGGTTACAAGGATTTTGATGGCAACAAGTACGACGGCACCTATGTCTATTACCAGCTGGAGCTGACCCCCGGCAAGCTGGAAAACTGGACGGCTACAACTGTCACCGACAAGCTGTCTGAGCATCTGAGTTATGTTGAAGGCTCTGCTTATGTTGTAGTGCGCTTTGGTGATCCTAATACTATGTACACCGGCAACTCATGGCGTGGGTACACCTCTCAAGCACAATGGAATAGGGACGGGGACCCCACTAAATGGGTAGGGGAATCCACGAGAAACCTTTCGACCTCCGACTTCTTTAGTGTCACCCAGAGCGGGAAAGATTTAACATTTAAGCTTACCGAGAATTTCAAGTATCTGCATTCTCCCACCGCGAAATGTGTTGACCGTATCATGATCCGCTTTGCTGCAAAAGTAGACGATAACCTCTTGGATCTTACTAAGGAATCCGATTTTAAAATCGTCTCTAACTCTGCATCTTGGGGTGGATTAGACGCTAGCACAGATACCAAGGTCAAGTATGAATCCAAGCTTGTGAAAAAGACAGGAAAATACAGCAAAGATAACTATCGCGTAGAGTATTCTGTTATCATCAACCCCGATGCACTGAAGCTTGGCGATTCGGATACCATCACGCTGGAAGATGAAATGTCTACGGGAGGCGGTGCGGAAAATACTGCCGAGCTGGTACGCCCCAGCGTCAAGTTGTATGACTATGACACGATCAACAAGACAAAGGGTGCCGAGATCTCCAGCGATGTATACTCGGTTCACTATCAGGAGCCTGATGCCACCAGCAATTGTTATCGTCTAACTGTCAGCGTACCAAACAGTCATGCCTATGTTCTGGAGTATGCCTATCGGAACACCTCCAACACTTCTTACTATATGAGCAACACTGCTAAGCTGCATGGTAAAGAGAGTACGGTTGACTCTATCCAGATGCAAACGTCCACCGCCCATGGCGAGGCACATTCTGCCGGTTTGACCCTGCACAAAGTTGATAGCCGCAACATTACAAAGCCGCTGGAAGGCGCAGAGTTTACGCTGCAATGGTTCGATCCTTTCGATGGAACGTACAAAGACGTTCAGACTGTAACAACGAACCAGAACGGTGACATCAACCTGACCTTCTCTGCCGGTTCCGGCGATGCAAAGCCCGGTAAGAATGCAGCAGGCAACACCATCCGTCCCCACGACTATCTTTACAGGCTGACCGAGACAAAAGCCCCCACAGGCTACCGCAAGGATGATAATTGGGCGCTATACTTCATCTGGACATCCGATTCCAGCCAGAAAGAAGCTGCTTACAGTCATGCTGTCGGCTCTAAAGAGAGTTCCATTATTGTAAACAAGGATGCGATCAACTACTACTATGGTTCTGCTGCTGTCTACCTGCAATTGACCAACGAAAGCAATCGTCTTACCCTTGTAAAGCAGTGGTACGATAAGTACAACAACCTTCTTGCTGCGGATAAGCAGCCGGATAGCGTTCAGGTGGAGCTCCGGCGCAGTAAGACTCCGCTTGCTGCCAACACACCGGTCGATGACAACAACACCGAACTCGTTGATAAGATCAAGCTGACAAAGGCAGACAACTGGACTTACAACTATGAAATCCCTGATGCCTATGCGGCCTACTACTACTATGTGAAGGAAGTCCAGTCCGGCGCAAGCTATAAGGTCAGCTACACCGGCAACGATGGTGTGCAATACGGTGGTACGATCGTTATTACCAACACCGAAACCGATGACACCGGCTACGAGCTCCCCTCTACCGGTGGCACCGGTACACTCCCGTATACAGCCGTGGGCGGCACAATGATGCTGTCTGCGCTGGCATATAGTTTTATCCACCGCAAGCGCAGACACGAAGGGAGGGCAGATGACTAAACTGCACTTCCCTGCTGGCGTGCCGGGGCTGAGCCCCCGCCCGCCCAGCGCAAAGTTTACGCATTAGTCCGAACACAAACCACACCCCTCTCCACCCCCTGTGCAAAATGCAGGGGGCGGCAAGGGGCAGAGAAAAGAAAGGAGCTTTTCTCCATGAAGAAAGCAATGAAAAAACTCATGGCTGCGCTGCTGGCAGTTGCTATGGTTTGCGCCATGGCCATCCCGGCGTTTGCGGCAAAAGGTGAACCCGTTACCAACTCTGGTGTCAGCCTTACGAACCATGACTTTGAAGCCTATCAGATTTTCAGTGCAAAGCTGGATTCTACCAAGGGTACGCTGTCCGATGTTAAATGGGGCAACGGTGTTAAGGGCAACGAGCTTTTGGTCGCTTTACAGGCCGATACCACCCTTGGCGATTTTGCCGACTGCTATAGCGCCTCTGATCTTGCAGAGAAACTAGCAACTTTCACTACTGAAAAAGCCACTAAGTTTGCAGCCTTTGTAGCTAACGGCTATCTGTCTAATACCAAAACCGCGGGTACCGGCACCATTGAACTTACCGATGCTGGCTATTATCTGATCAAAGACGTTACCGAAGTGGAAGGCGAATATGATGCTTCGAACCTGACCCTTCTGCTGGTGAGCGGCCCTGAAACTGTTACCCCTCAGGTAAAAACTGATATCCCCACCCTTCAGAAGAAGGTCAAAGACAAAAACGATTCCATTGGCGAATCTGCTACTACTGGCTGGCAGGATTCTGCCGACTATGATATCGGCGATACTATTCCCTATCAGCTGACCGCTACTCTGGGCAATGTGAGCAACTTCGACACCTACTATGTAGAGTTTGTCGATACCATGACTCACCTGTCTTATGATTCTATCACCTCCGTCAAGGTCGGTGATAAAACTTTGTCCGCTGGTGACTACACTAGCAATTGGGATTCTGCAAATAAAAAGCTGACTGTTTCTATTGGTAATGTGAAGGCGTTCGGTGCAACCAACGGCTCCACAATCACGGTCGAATATACCGCCCGTCTGGATTCTGATGCTGTCATTGGTTCTACCGGCAACCCGAACGAAGCTTATCTGATATTCTCCAACAACCCGAATGGCAGTGGTTACGGCAAAACTGCCCCGGACAAGAACATTGTTTTCACCTACAAAGTCATTGCCAATAAGGTCGATGAGCATGACAAACCTCTGCCCGGCGCAGCTTTTGCTCTGTACAAAAAACTGCCTGCTGTCCCCAACCCCGGAGATGGCACTTCCTACATTATGGAGGGCAATGACGCTTATGCACCGGTCAAGGAACTGAACGTTGGTGCAAACGGTGAGGTTGAGGACAAGGAACTGACCAACTTCGAGTGGGATGGCATTGATGACGGCGATTACATGATCAAGGAGATCATCACTCCTGCCGGCTATAACACCATTGAGCCCATTAAGTTTACTGTTACTGCCACCCATGAAACCAACGCTGACGATCCCAAGTTCACTGAGCTGTTGGGCGGCGATGATTTTACCGGTGCGGTATCCACTGGCGCTCTGACCGCCAACATCCAGAACCGCATGGGTTCCACCTTGCCCGGCACCGGCGGCATCGGCACCACCATTTTCTACGTTGTTGGCGGCGGCCTGATGGTTGCTGCAGCTATCCTGCTCATTACCAAAAAGCGCATGGAGAACCGCTAACTTCTCCTTTTCCCCTGCACAGAGCGGGGCCGCAAGGCCCCCTGCTCTGATCCTGAAACTATAACGTTAGGGAGTAGCCCATGAAAAAGAACAAAAGCACCATTATACTGATCCTCGTCTTTTTCGTGGGTCTATCCGTGATGTTATACCCCACCATCAGCGATTACGTCAACCAGCGCAACCAGTCCCGCGCGGTGGCAAGCTACGCGCAGGACGTGGACAACATGACCGATGCGGATTACAGCGCCTACTTTGACGCCGCCGATGCCTTTAATGCACAGGTGGCCGCCAACGAAAACGCCCTCTACCGCCCGGATCAGCTTACCGGCTACAACGAAACGCTGGATATTACCGGCACGGGCATTATGGGTTACATCACCATCTCCAAAATCGGCGTGGAGCTGCCCATCTACCACGGCACCGACGACAGCGTGCTGCAGATCGCCGCAGGCCACTTAGAGGGCACCAGCCTGCCGGTGGGCGGCGCGTCCACCCACGCGGTCATCTCGGCACACCGCGGCCTGCCCAGCGCAAAGCTGTTTACAAACCTTGACCAGCTGGAAGTGGGCGATACCTTTACCATCACCGTGCTGGACCGGGTGCTCACCTACGAGGTGGACAAAATTTCCATCGTGCTGCCCACCGAGACCGACGAGCTGAAGATCGCCGAAGGCAAGGACTACGTTACCCTGATGACCTGCACCCCCTACGGCATTAACACCCACCGTCTGCTGGTGCGCGGCCGCCGCGTGGAGACCCCGGATCAGTACAAGCACCTCCGCGTTACCGCCGAAGCGCTTAAAATTGAACCCATTATTGTTGCGCCCATTATGGCGCTGCCCATGCTGCTGATCTTGCTGATCGGTATGCTGCTTTCTACACGCAAACCCAAGAAAACGAGAGGAGAAAAACATGAAAAGCATTGATCTGCGTCATCGTCTGGCGGCTGTGCTGCTGGCTATGTGCCTTGTGGTATGCTGCGCCCTGCCGGCCTTTGCCACCAGTGCCAACATTGTGCTGGGGCGTCTGGGCTCGCTCCACGTCCGTCTGTACGACACCCACAACGATGTGCCCCTGCGCGGCGGCGAACTGACCCTGTATCAGGTGGCCACCGTCAAGCGCACCAACGGCAACCTGTACTTTGACTATACCGGCGATTTTGTGGGCTGCGGTGTGGTGCTGGGCGACCTTTCCGACAGCACGCTGGCTGACCAGCTGGTAAAGTATCTGCCCGCAGTGCCCGCCATTGCCGCCCAGCAGGACGTGAACGAAGAGGGTTACGCCGACATTACCAAGCTGCCGCAGGGTCTGTACTTGGTCGTGCAGACCGAGGCATCCCACGGCTACGAGGCCATCAAGCCCTTCCTTGTGTCCATCCCCATGCCCGATGGCGACAACTGGATCTACGATGTGGACGCCACCCCCAAGGTAGGCGCTACCATCCCGGAAACGCCGGACACCCCCGACACCCCGGATGTGCCGGATACGCCGGATACGCCCGACACACCCGATCTTCCGGAGCAGCCGGACACCCCGGATACGCCGGTGAGCCCGGACAGCCCCGATAGCCCGGTAAGTCCCGGCAACCCGGACAATCCCGTAAGCCCCGGGAACCCGGATAAACCGGTCTCCCCTTCCAACCCCGATAAGCCTGTTCTGCCCCAGACTGGCCAGCTGAACTGGCCCGTGCCGGTGCTGGCTTGCAGCGGTGTGCTGCTGTTTGCCGCTGGCTGGGTGCTGAACCGTCAGGGCAAAAAGGAAAACTGACCCTGCCTCCTTTCTTTTCGGCATAGTTTGGCGTTGTGTGCCGAATTTGCTCCCCCGCAAGGGGGAGCATTTTTTATGCCCTTTCCCCTGCCGGGCACAGTACGATTTTGAATGCGCTCCGCGTTGCTCTGCGCATAATCAGCGGAAAATATATTTTTAAATTTGCAATTCTGGAAAATCTGCGGATTTTCCAGAATTGCCTTTTCACGGGTGGGGTTTTGGCACGAACCCTCTCAGGCATCTCGCTTTGCTCGATACCAGCTCCCCCGAAGGGGGAGCTTTTTGGGTGGTGGCAAGGTTTTTCATTGCATCTGATACTTTAGCAACGATCCTAACGGCTTGGCTCCCCCTTCGGGGGAGCTGGCGCGGGAGCGCCTGAGAGGGTTCTCCACGCAAAAGAGCCACTGTACTTTTTGTACAGTGGCTCTTATTTTATGCAATCTGTATTATGTTTTTACTGCTGCTGGGCGGCCTTTTTGGCTTCCAGTGCCAGAATGGCGTCGCGGCGGCTCAGGTTGATGCGGCCCTGCTGGTCGATGTCGGTCACCTTGACCACGATGGCATCGCCCACGGCAACCACGTCCTCTACCCGCTCCACGCGCTTGGTGTCCAGCTTGGAGATATGCACAAGGCCTTCCTTGCCCGGGGCGATCTCCACAAAGGCACCAAAGTTCATCAGGCGGGTCACCTTGCCCTTGTAGATGGCACCGATCTCGGGGTCCTCCACAATGGTCTTGATGGTAAAGATGGCGCGCTTTGCGTCCTCCTGATCCACGGCGGAGACGAACACATGGCCGTCCTCCTGCACGTCGATCTTGCAGTTGCAGGTAGCGCAGATGTCCTGAATGACCTTGCCGCCCTTACCGATCACGTCCTTGATCTTGTCGGTGGGGATCATCATGCTGAACATCTTGGGTGCCCAGCGGCTCAGCTCTGCACGCGGCTCGGCGATCACGGGCTTGATGATCTCGTCCAGAATATACAGCCGGCCCTTGCGGCACTTCTCGAAGGCCTCGGCAATGATGTCGTAGGTCAGGCCGTCGATCTTGATGTCCATCTGGATGGCGGTAATGCCCTTGCGGGTGCCGCCAACCTTAAAGTCCATATCGCCGTGGAAGTCCTCCACGCCCTGAATGTCCAGCATGGTCATCCAGCGCTCGCCCTCCGTGATCAGGCCGCAGGAGATGCCGGCAACCGGAGCCTTGATGGGCACGCCTGCGTCCATCAGTGCCAGCGTAGAGCCGCAGATGGAAGCCTGAGAGGTGGAACCGTTAGAGCTGAGCACCTCGGACACGCAGCGGATGGTGTAAGGGAACTCCTCCAGAGAGGGCAGCACCGGCACCAGAGCACGCTCAGCCAATGCGCCGTGGCCGATCTCGCGGCGGCCGGGGCTGCGCGGTGCGCGTGCCTCGCCCACAGAGTACGGCGGGAAGTTATAGTGGTGGATATAGCGCTTGGTCTGCTCGTCGGTCAGGTCATCCATCAACTGGTTGTCCTTGGTGCCGCCCAGCGTGCAGGTGGTAAGCACCTGCGTCTGGCCGCGGGTGAACATACCGGAGCCGTGCACGCGGGGCAGAATGCCCACCTCAGCGGCCAGCGGGCGGATCTCGTTGATGCCGCGGCCGTCCACGCGCTTGCCCTCATCCAGCAGCCAGCGGCGCACCACGAACTTCTGCATCTTGTAGCTTACCAGATCCAGATCGGCAGCGGACAGGTCGGGGTATTCCTCGGCGATCTTGTCCATGATGGGCAGCAGGGCTGCGTCACGCACATTCTTGTCGTCGGTGTCCATAGCGGCCTTGAAGTCGTCCAGATACTTGTTCTGGATGGCGTGGAACACGTCCATGTCCAGACCCACCACCTGGAAGTCGATTTTCGGCTTGCCGCGCTCGGCCACGATCTTGTTGATGAACTCGATGATTTTCTTGATCTCAACGTGTGCGGTCTTGATGGCGGTCAGCATAGTGTCCTCGTCCACCTCGTTGGCGCCGGCCTCGATCATCACGATCTTGTCCATGGTGGCGGCAACGGTCAGGGCAAGGTCGCTCACCTTGCGCTGCTCCTGGGTGGGGTTCAGCACGATCTCGCCGTCCACCAAGCCCACCTGCACGCCGCCGATGGGGCCGTTCCACGGGATATCGGACACGGCGGTCACCAGAGAAGCGCCGATCATACCGGCGATCTCGGGGCTGCAGTCCGGGTCAAGGCTCATGACGGTCATGGTGATGCACACGTCGTTGCGCATCTCCTTGGGGAACAGCGGGCGCATGGGGCGGTCCACCACGCGGCTGGTCAGGATAGCGCGCTCGCCGGGGCGGCCCTCACGGCGCATAAAGCTGCCGGGAATGCGGCCTGCGGCGTAGAGCTTTTCCTCGTACTCCACGTTCAGCGGGAAGAAATCCACGCCCTCGCGGGGCTTGGGGCTCATGACCACGTTGCACATCACGCAGGTCTCGCCGTAGCGGATCAGTGCGCTGGCATTGGACAGGCCACACATCTTGCCCATTTCAACCTTGAACGGGCGGCCGGCCAACATGGTTTCGTAGACCTTGAAGTTATCAAAGGTCTCTTTGCGGGAACCAAATTCGATTGCCATTGTTTCTGCCTCCTTGTTTTTCGGATCGTTCTATCCAAAAAGCTGTGGCGCGCGCATTATAGCAATAAATCCAGCGTCCCTGCCCGCAGGCACAGGCGTTCGATTTACTGCTGCAATACGCTGCCACCGCTATTTTGTGCGCATGGGATACATGGAGCTATCCATAAAGCAAAGGGCAGGTACCTTTGCGGTACCTGCCCTCCGTTAAAATTACTTACGCAGACCCAGAGTTGCGATCAGAGCACGGTAACGCTCGATGTCCTTCTTCTGGAGATAAGCCAGCAGATTGCGGCGACGGCCAACCATCTTCAGCAGACCGCGGCGGCTGTGGTGATCGTTAGGGTTCTTCTTCAGGTGCTCGTTCAGCTCGTTGATATGAGCGGTCAGCAGAGCGACCTGAACCTCGGGGGAGCCAGTGTCCTTCTCGGTCAGAGCGACTTTGGCCATAACTTCCTGCTTATTCATAATACAGTACCTCTTTCAAGTAATTTATCTGCCTATGGCACAGCGGCGGGAAACGGTTCTCCCAAAAGCGGGCATACTCCCAGCCCCGTACCACGGTAACAGATACAGTATACCAGATTGCCCGGCAGATTGCAAGAAGATTTTTGTCCGTAAGCCTTAATTTTTTACAATGCCGCCCCAGTACAGCTGCACCTCCGGCAGCTTCTTTTTGCGCAGCAGAAACAGGGTGGGGATCAGGTACACCGCCACCGACAGCAGCCGCGAGGCATCGTAGCCGCTTACGCTTTCGGCCACGCTGGTGGTGCCGTACAGCCCGCCGATGAGCATAGAGGCAATGTCCATGGTGCTGTGCAGGAACACCGTCACCCACAGATTGCCGGTGCGGAAGTAGATGGCAGCCAGCATCACGCCCAGCGAAGCCGCAAATACGCACTGCATCAGCACGCCAAAGGGTTCCGAGCCGAGCAGGTTGCTCAGGTGTGCCGCACCAAACAGCACGCCGGACACAAGACAGGCTTTCCACACCCCGGCGCGGGCGGTGCCGTAGCGCTCCAGCAGAGTCTGGGCAATGATGCCCCGGAACACCAGCTCCTCGGCCACGCCCACAAGGATCATGTTCAGTATAAAGGTCAGAATGCGGGGCAGCGGCAGCAACGGCGTGTCCGGACGGCCAAAAGCCAACGTTCCAAAGGCTGTGTACCCGATGAAAAACAGCGGGTACATGCCCACCAGCAGCCCGTTCAGAAAGCCGCAGCCGCGCCGCCGCAGCAGGTCCAGCCTGCCGGTACGGGCCAGCAACAAAAGCGCCACCGCCAGCCCGACAGCCTCCTGCACAGAGCCAAACAGGTAGCCGTCCATGGTGTCAAAGTCCGCCCCTGCCGCTGCCAGCCCGATGGTAGCCAGCAGGCTGAACACGACCATGCTGCCAAGGAACAGCACCTCGGACAGGATACAATAAAGAATGGGGTGCGCGGTGCGCAGCCGTTTGAGCATAAGTACAGCCCTCCCTATCAATGATAGCCCTATTCTACCACGATTCCCCCAAAAGCGATAGGGCGAAAATAAAGTGTGCTGCCGGGAGATCAGGGGTCTGTGAACGGCTTGCAGCATCTTTTTACAGAAAGTTCATGTAAAAACGGGCTAAAATAGCCTTGCAGATTTGACGTGTCTGCTGCTTTGGTGTATCATATACTTGTATTGTTATGCGCGATTCCGGGCGCATCACAGCCCGATTTTTAAGATTTATGAGGTGTGACCTATGTCCCTTGTTGAAAAACTTTTTGGCAGCTTCTCTGACCGGGAGCTGAAAAAGGTGAACCCCATCACCAAACAGGTGCTGGCGCTGGAGCCCAAGTATCAGGCCATGTCCGATGCCGACTTGCAGGCGCAGACTGCCGTGTTCAAGCAGCAGCTGACCGAGGGCAAAACGCTGGACGACATTCTGCCGGATGCCTTTGCCGTCTGCCGCGAGGCCGCATGGCGTGTGCTGGGCATGAAGCACTTTCCTGTGCAGGTGACCGGCGGCATTGCCCTGCACCGCGGCGATATTGCCGAGATGCAGACCGGTGAGGGCAAGACCCTTGTGGCTACCCTGCCCGCCTACCTGAACGCCCTGACCGGCGAGGGGGTGCACATTGTTACCGTCAACGACTATCTGGCCAAGCGCGACAGCGAGTGGATGGGCAAGCTCTACCGCTGGCTGGGACTGACTGTCGGCCTGATCGTGCAGGGCATGGACGGTGATGCCCGCCGGGCCGCCTACAATGCCGATATCACCTACGGCACCAACAATGAGTTCGGCTTTGACTACCTGCGCGACAATATGGTGACCTACAAGGCAAACATGGTGCAGCGCGGCCACGCCTACGCCATCGTGGACGAGGTGGACTCCATCCTGATTGATGAAGCCCGCACTCCCCTGATCATCTCCGGCCGCGGCGAGGACTCCTCCAGCCTGTACACGCAGGTGGACCGCTTTGTGCGCACCCTGCGCAAGAGCGTGGTGGTGGAGCTGGAAGATAAGGTCTCCACCGACGAGCAGGCCGATGGCGATTACGTTGTAGACGAAAAGCACAAGACCTGTACCCTGACCGCCGCCGGTATCAAAAAGGCCGAAGCCTATTTTAAGGTGGAGAACCTTGCCGCCGCCGAGAACATGACCCTTGCCCACCACATCGATCAGGCCATCAAAGCCTACGGCGTGATGCAGCGGGATATCGACTATGTGGTCAAGGATGGTCAGGTCATCATCGTGGACGAGTTCACCGGCCGTCTGATGATCGGTCGCCGGTACAACGAGGGTCTGCATCAGGCCATCGAGGCCAAGGAGGGCGTGAAGATCGCCGCCGAGAGCAAGACGCTGGCTACCATTACCTTCCAGAACTACTTCCGTATGTACAAAAAGCTGTCCGGTATGACCGGTACCGCCCGCACCGAAGCCACCGAGTTTACCGAGATCTACGGTCTGAACATCGTCAGCGTGCCCACCAACCGCCCGGTGCAGCGCAAGGACTACCCGGACGCCATCTACAAGACCGTGGAGGGCAAGTACCGCGCCGTCATCGAGCAGGTAATGGAGTGCCACAAGAACGGTCAGCCTGTGCTGGTGGGTACTGTCAGCGTGGAAAAGAGCGAGACTCTCGCCAAAATGCTGCAGCGCCACACCCGGGATTTCAACGTGCTGAACGCCAAGAACCACGAGCGCGAAGCCGAGATCGTGGCGCAGGCCGGTAAAAAGGGTGCTATCACCATCGCCACCAACATGGCAGGCCGTGGTACCGATATCATGCTGGGCGGCAACGCCGAGTTCATGGCAAAGGCTCAGATGCGCAAGGAGCACTTCTGCGAGAACCTGCTCAACCCCGACACCCCGCAGGATGCCGACCCGGCAGCTGTGGAGCTGCTGCTGACCGAAGCCAACGGCCACGGCGAGACCGATGATGCCAACATTCTGGCCGCACGCCAGCGCTTTGAGCAGCTGTATGCCCAGTACAAACCCGCCATCGATGCCGAGGCCGACGAGGTGCGCGCCGCAGGCGGTCTGTTCATCATTGGTACCGAGCGCCACGAGAGCCGCCGTATCGATAACCAGCTGCGTGGCCGTGCCGGCCGTCAGGGCGACCCGGGCGCTTCCCGCTTCTACCTGAGCCTTGAGGACGATTTGATGCGCCTGTTTGGCGGCGACCGGGTGTCCGGCCTGATGAACACCCTGAAGATCGACGAGGATACCCCCATTGAGAACCGCATGATCACCAACACGCTGGAAAGCGCCCAGAAAAAGCTGGAAGGCCGCAACTTCGAGATCCGTAAAAACGTGCTGAAGTACGACGACGTGATGAACCAGCAGCGCGAGATCATCTACGGGCAGCGCCGCAAGGTGCTGGACGGCGAGGACATCAGCACCGAGATGCACAAGATGCTGCGGGAAAACATCGATTCCAGCTGCGCCCAGTTCCTTTCCGGCGATGTGAAGGACGAGTGGGATTTCGGTGCCCTGCGCCGCCACTATCAGGGCTGGTTGACCACCGATGCCGACTTCCACTACACTGTGGCAGACTTTGATAACCTTTCCCAGCAGGGCATTGCCGATATGCTGTACGACCGCGGCATGCAGATCCTGCAGGCCAAGGAGGTGCGCTACGGTGCACCCGTCATGCGCGAGCTGGAGCGCATCTGCCTGCTCAAGTGCGTAGACCGCCAGTGGATGGACCACATCGACAACATGGACCAGCTGCGGCAGGGCATCGCGCTGCGCGGCTACGGTCAGAAGGACCCGGTGGTGGAATACCGCATCGAGGGCTTTGATATGTTTGACCAGATGGTGGATTCCATCCGGGAGTCCAGCGTCAAGATGCTGCTGACCATCGAACTGCGCGCCGCCGGTTCCGCTCCCAAGCGGGAGCAGGTGGCAAAGCCCACCGGCGAAGGCTTTGTGCCCGGCAACGGTGCACCCGGCGTCAAGGGCAGCCCCAAGGGTCAGCCGGTGCGTGTGGTCAAAATTGGCCGCAACGACCCCTGCCCCTGCGGCAGCGGCCTGAAGTTCAAAAAGTGCACCTGCGCCCAGTACCACCCCAATGGCAATAACGGCGGGGAAGAATAACCGTAAGGCAAAGCCCTCCCTGCCGTGGCCGAGAGGGCTTTCCTCATAAATTCAGAGGGAGTTGATTTTACAATGATCGCACCGGAAAAACTGTTGGAAGCCGCCAAGGCGCTGGAGCCCCAGCTGCAGGAATGGCGGCGTACACTGCACCGTCACCCGGAGGTGGGCTTCGACCTGCCCCAGACCAAGGCACTGGTCAAAAAGGCGCTGACTGAGATGGGCTACACCCCGCAGGACTGCGGCAAGTGCGGCGTGGTGGCGCTTGCAGGCGGCAGGCGCCCCGGCAAGGTGATCCTGCTGCGGGGCGACATGGACGCTCTGCCCCTGCAGGAGGAATCCGGCGAGGAGTTTTCCTCTGAGCTACCCGGCAAGATGCACGGCTGCGGCCACGATATGCACACCGCCATGGTTCTGGGCGCAGCCAAGCTGCTCAAGGAGCACGAGGACGAGATCGAAGGCACGGTCAAGCTGGAGTTCCAGCCCGCAGAGGAGATCTTTCAGGGCTCGCTGGATATGATCAACAGTGGTCTGCTGGAGAACCCCAAGGTGGACGCAGCGGTCATGTTCCATGTGCTGGCCGGGATGCCCCTGCCCGCCGGTATGGTGCTGGTGCCGGGCGGCGGCATTACCATGGCCAGCTGCGAGCAGTACCACATCGTTGTGCACGGCAAGGGCGGCCACGGCTCCATGCCCAACGCCTGCATCGACCCCATCACCGCAGCGGCGCACATCCACATTGCCCTGCAGGAGATCAACAGCCGCGAGCTGGACCCCGCAGGCTTCGGCGTGTTCACCACCGGCCGGTTCGAGGCCGGCAAGGCCTCCAATGTCATCCCGGATACTGCTGATATGTGGGGCACCATCCGCACCGTGGACCCGGAGCAGAAGGTCAGTGCCCTTATCCACCAGCGCATGACCGAAATTGCGCAGGGCGTGGCTACCGCCTACCGCTGCACCGCCGAGGTGGAGTTCAGCGATTACTGCCCTTGCATGGTGGTAGATACCCCGCTGGCAAGCAATGCCCTGACCTATATGACCGAACTGCTGGGCAAGGGCGCTATGGATATGACCCCGCTCACCGGCGGCAAGCCCGGTGGCGGCAGCGAGGACTTCGCCTTTGTCAGCCACGAGGTACCCACCGTGAGCATGTTCTTAGCTGCTGGCAACGCCAAGGAGGGCTACACCTACGGTCAGCACCACCCCAAGGTGCGCTTTGACGACAGCATCCTGTACTGCGGCACGGCAGCCTACACCTATATGGCGCTGCGCTGGCTGGCAGAGCACCAGTAAAAAGTTGCCCCACAGAACGCCGGGCAGGAGGAAAAGCATGAAGCAGGAGCTGATGGATGCCATTCTGGAAACGCCGGTCATTGCGGCAGTCAAGGACGATGCAGGGCTTTGCAACGCACTGACCAACGAGAATATCCGGGTGGTATTTGTATTATATGGAGATATCTGTAATATCTCCTCCATTGTGCGCCGCATCCACGAAGCCGGACGCTTTGCCGTGGTGCATGTAGACCTTATTGCCGGGCTGGCGGGCAAAGAGGTGGCGGTGGACTTTATCCGCAATACCACCGAGGCCGACGGCATCATCTCCACCCGACAGTCCTTCATCCGCCGCGCCAAGGAGCTGGGTTTGGCCGCTATCCTGCGGGTATTTCTGCTGGATTCCATCGCGCTGGAAAGTCTGGATAAGATCCCCGCGAACCTGCCGGACTGTCTGGATCTTCTGCCCGGCACCATGCCCAAGATCCTGCGCCGCGTCTGCGCCAAGGCCAAGGTGCCGGTGCTGACCGGCGGGCTGATCGCGGACAAGGAGGATGTGTTGGCTGCGCTGGAAGCCGGAGCTACCGCCATTTCCACCACCAATCAGGCCGTGTGGGATATGTAACCTGCATTCTGCGCAAAAGCGGCAGGTACTTTTTGTAATGGTTTCACAAAAAGTGCAAAACATCTTGCTTTTTTCGCAGGGACAGGGTATCATAAGAGTTAACAAGTGCTGTTTGTTTCAAGAGATATGAGCGAAACGGACAAGGGCAATTGCCTTTGTTTCGGTTCGCTCTTTTTTTGTACAAACAACAGATGCCCGGCTCCCGACGGACCAAGGCAGAACGGACAGGAGGAAAAGAACAATGTATGATATAGCAATTATCGGCTGTGGTGTCATCGGTGCCGCCGCAGCCTACGCACTGTCGCGCTACGACAACAAGGTGGTCATCCTTGAGGCCGAGAACGATGTGGCAGACTGCACCACCAAGGCCAACAGCGCTATTCTCCACGCAGGCTACGACCCCGCCCCCGGCACCCGCATGGCACGGCTGAACGTGCGCGGCGTAGCACTGGCCAAGGAGATCTGCGCAAAGCTGGATGTCTCCTATAAGCAGTGCGGCTCTCTGGTGCTGGCACTGGACGAAAAGGAGCTGCCCCATCTGCAGCATCTGTTTGAGAACGGCACTGCAAACGGCGTGCCCGACATGAAGATCCTTTCCAGGGAAGAGACCCTCGCCATGGAGCCAAACCTTTCTGAAAAGGTCTGCGGCGCACTGTGGGCACCAAGCGCCGCCATCGTAAACCCGTGGGAGTACGCACTGGCCATGACCGAGGTGGCGGTACGCAACGGCGTGGAACTGCGCCGCAACTGCAAGGTGACCGATGCCAACGCCATTGAGGGCGGCTATCGCCTGACCGTGCCCGGCGGCACGGTGGAGACCCGCTGCGTCATCAACGCTGCCGGTATCTGGGCAGACAAGGTACACTGCATGGTGGAGCCAGCCAACTTCCACATCATTCCCACCCGTGGCGAGTACTATCTGCTGGACAAGAGCGAGGGCACCCGCGTGAGCCACGTCATCTTCCAGTGCCCCAACGAGCTGGGCAAGGGCGTGCTGGTAGCACCCACTGTGCACGGCAACCTGATCGTTGGCCCCAACGCAGAGCCGGTGGAGGGCAACGACACCTCCTGCACCAGCAGCGGTCTGGAATTTGTCAAGGCCACTGCCCAGCGCAGCGTGCCCAGCATCAACTTTGGCGAGTCCATCCGCAGCTTTGCGGGCGTGCGCGCCAATCTGGACGTGGACGACTTTATCATTGGTGAAGAGCCGGAAGCACCCGGCTGGATCGACTTGGCCGGCATGAAGAGCCCCGGCCTGTCCGCCGCCCCGGCAGTGGCTGAGGAGGCAGTTGCTATCCTGAAAGAGCGCGGTGTGCTGGGCACTGAAAAGGCTGACTACAAGGATGGCCGCCGTCACATCCGCTTCAAGGAGCTTTCCGCAGAGGAAAAAGCAGCGCTGGTCAAGGAGCAGCCCGCCTACGGCCGCGTGATCTGCCGCTGCGAGACCATTACCGAGGGCGAGATTTTGGCAGCCCTCCACAGCGAGGTGCCCGCCAATACCATCGACGGCGTGAAGCGCCGCGCCGGTGCAGGCATGGGCCGCTGTCAGGGCGGCTTCTGCGGCCCCCGCGTGCTGGAGCTTATCAGCCGCGAGCTGGGCATAGACCCCTTGGACATCCTGCAGGACAAGAACGGCTCGAACGTTCTGGTCAGCGAAACGAAGGTAGGAGGAAAGAGCAATGGTTGATCTGGTCATTATCGGCGGCGGCCCTGCGGGCCTTGCTGCTGCCTGCAAGGCATGGGAAAGCGGTCTGCGCGACATCCTCATTCTGGAGCGCGATAAGGAGCTGGGCGGCATTCTGAACCAGTGCATCCACAATGGCTTTGGTCTGCACCGTTTTGGCGAGCAGCTCACCGGCCCGGAGTACGCCGGACGCTTTATTGCGATGCTCAAGAACACCGGCGTGAAGGTTCAGCTGGACACCATGGTGCTGGAAGTGACCCCGGATAAAAAGGTGCACTGCGTTTCCAAGGAGTACGGCTACCAGATCATCGAGGCCAAGAGCATCGTTCTGGGCATGGGCTGCCGCGAGCGCACCCGCGGTGCCATCGGCACCCCGGGCACCCGCCCTGCCGGCGTGTACACCGCCGGTGCAGCACAGCGCTATGTGAACATGGAAGGCTATCTGGTGGGCAAGCGGGTGCTGATCCTCGGCAGCGGCGACATCGGCCTGATCATGGCACGCCGCATGACCCTTGAGGGTGCAAAGGTGCTGGCCTGCGTAGAGGTGATGCCCTACTCCGGCGGCCTGACCCGCAACATCGTGCAGTGCCTGAACGACTTTGACATCCCCCTGTACCTCTCCCACACCATCGTGGATATTCAGGGCAAGAACCGCGTAGAAAAGGCCATCGTGGCCGAGATCGGCCCCGACCGCAAGCCCATCCCCGGCACCGAGATGGAGTTTGATGTGGACACCATCCTGCTGAGCGTGGGTCTGATCCCCGAAAACGAGCTGACCAAACAGGCCGGTATCGAGATGGACCTCCGTACCAAGGGTGCCATCGTGTACGAAAACATGGAGACCAGCATTCCCGGCGTGTTTGCCTGCGGCAACGTGGTGCAGGTGCACGATCTGGTGGACTTTGTTTCCGGCGAGAGCGAGCTGGCCGGTGCGGCCGCTGCCAACTACGTCCAGAACGGCCCCGTGGCCGAGGGGCGTGTGCTGACCGTGAAGCCCGGCGCAGACCTTGGCTACACCCTGCCGCAGCGCATCCGTCTGGAAGGCGTGGAAAAGAGCACCAATGTTTCCTTCCGCGTCCGCCGCATCTGCGGCAAGAGCACCATCCTTGTTAAGAGCGGTGACACGGTGATCGCACGCTTCAAGCGCGACCGCCTTGCTCCCGGCGAGATGGAGCACATTGCCCTGCCCAGAGTGCTGCTGGACAGAGCTCCCGTGGACGAAGTGACCATTGAGATCGAGGAGGCATGAGCGATATGAAAGAAGTAATTTGCACCTGCTGCCCTCAGGGCTGCCATCTGCAGGTAGATGAAGCCAACGACTACAAGGTGACCGGCAATGGCTGCCCCAACGGCATCGCCTACGGCAAGGAAGAGCTGACCCACCCCACCCGCATCATCACCAGCACCGTGCGCGCCGAGGGCTGCCTGCACTCCCGCTGCCCGGTCAAGACCTCCAAGCCCGTGCCCAAGGGACAGATGGCCGAGGTAGTCGCCGCGCTGGACAGCGTGGTGCTGCATGCTCCCATCCATGTGGGTGATGTGGTGCTGACCGACGTCTGCGGCACCGGGGCTGACATTGTGACCTGCCGCGATATGGCATAAACTCCCCCCTTTACTCCGAAAGCATTTTTCAACCTTCCTTCCTATACACAACACCATAAACAAAGCAGCCGCTGCACCTTGCCGTGCAGCGGCTGCTTTGCGTGTAGGGAAATCCCCCTGTGTAAACACGATTTGGAATAGCCTCCGCTGAAGCCTTCACCCGGCTGTTGAACACTCTGCCGAAACTGCTCAGCCGGGCGTTTTGTCCTGCGCGGGCGCATCCTGCCAGAACAACCATGTGGCGGCAAAGGCCACCCCGCCGGAAAGCGCCAGCAGCTCGGCGTAGGGCAGAATGTAGCCGCCCACGATCAGAAAACCCGGCAGACCGGTAACGCCGTAGGCCGTTGCGCCGATGCCCGTTACCGTACCGAACCACGCCCCCACCGCGCCGCCCACCATAGCGCAGACGAACGGCCGGACATAGCGCAGGTTCACGCCGAAGATGGCGGGTTCGGTAATGCCAAGGGCTGCGGACAGCGCCGAAGGGATGGCAACGGTCTTGTTTTTTGGGTCGCGGGTCTTAAAGGCGACCGCAAGACAGGCACCGCACTGGGCAAAGTTGGCGGCAGAGGCAATGGGCATCCAGATATTCAGCCCGCCCGCAGAGAGCAGCCCCGCTTCGATAACGTTATACATGTGGTGCAGGCCGCAGACCACCGTAACGGGGTACAGCGCCCCCATAACCAGCGCACCGATGCCATGCCCTACCGTGCTGAGCTGCCTTGCAAGGCCGATCATGTAGTTTTCCGCAAAGGAGAAGCAGGGACCGAGGATGGTAAAGGTGACAAAGGTGGTAATAAGCACCGTGCACAGCGGCGTAACAAAAAGATCCAACGCCGCAGGGACGCGGCTACGGAACCACCGCTCCAGCCGGGACATGAGCCAGACTGCAATGATCACCGGGATAACGTGTCCCTGATAGCCCACCTGCTTTACATTGAAACAGAGCAGATGCCAGACCGGGACGTTCTCCGCTGTGCCAACAGACCACGCGTTGAGCAGCGTGGGGTGCACCATGCACAGCCCCACCACCCCGCCGAGGAAAAGATTGCCCCCAAACACCCGGGCGGAGGAGAGCGCCACCAGCACCGGCAGAGACACAAAAGCTGTGCCGGACACCATCTTTAAAAAGCTGAACCAGTCGGCGGCGGCAACGGCGGGCAATGCCCTGCCCAGTGCGTCCAGAATGCCGGTCAACAGACCGGCAGCCACAATGGCGGGCAGGATGGGCACAAACACATCCCCCAGCGTTTTTACCAGCCGCTGCGGCAGCGGCAGTACCGGGGCCGTACATTTCTGCGCCGCCGGGACACCGGGCAGACCGGACAGCTTTATAAATTCCTCGTACACCCGGTTCACCGTGCCGGTGCCAAGGATGATCTGAAGCTGTCCCCCGGCGCAGAACACTCCCATCACGCCCGGGATGCTTTCCAGCCGTTTTTGATCGACCTTGTGCGCATCTGCCACTACCAGACGCAGCCGGGTGGCGCAGTGCGTGGCGGAAACCAGATTTTCCCCACCGCCAATGCTTTCAAAAATCGCTCTGGCGCAGGCGGCGTGATCCAATGTCCTCATGCTTTTCTCCTTCGTTGTAAAAGTGAGCCGGAAACATCCGCAGGCGTTTCCGGCTCATAGCAGAATATGGCTAGAGCACAGCGGAAGCCATTTCAAATCGTTTTTCAGCCTTGCAGCGGCATGATGCTCTCCGGTGCGGCACACAGGTACTGCGGCGCGGCGGGCGCTGCCGAGCAAAGGCTTTTTTTGCTTACCTTCCACCACAGCTGCGCCGTGCCCTCCGGCGGAGTGCAGATGAGGTTCCAGTCAAAGGGGTTCTCACTGGTGGAAACGGCTTTTACCGGGATGGCGTTGGGTGCATCGGCGGCGCAGGGCGTAAAGTCGTGGGCACGGATGCCCACAGCGGTACAGCCTACCGGGACGGGCAGCGCCAGCCGCAGGGTTGTGTCCCAGCCGTCCAGCCGGACGGTGTGGCTGTCCAGCGGGGTACAGGTCAGAATGTTCTTGCAGCCGGTCAGCCGTGCGGCGGCGATGCTCTGCGGGTCGGCAAACACCTCTTTTGTGCTGCCGGTGCGCAGCACCTGCCCTTCGTTCAGCACGATCATCTCTTTGCACAGTCGGTAGGCCTCGTCCCGGTTGTGGGTCACCAGCAGGGCGGTGCCCGCAAAGCTTGCCAGCAGGCTGCCTACCTCGCCTTCTACCTCTTCCCGCAGATAGCTGTCCAGCGCGCTGAAGGGCTCGTCCAGCATCAGAATGCTGGGCTTGCCCACCAGAATGCGTGCCAGCGCGGCGCGCTGCTGCTGCCCGCCGGAAAGCTGGGCAGGGTAGCGTTTTGCCAGCTCTTCCAGCCGCATGGCGCGCAGCATTTCGGCGCAGGCGGCGCGGCGGGCGGCGGAGTCTTTTTCCGCCTTCAGTCCACAAAGGACATTCTGCTCCACAGTCATGTTGGGGAACAGGGCGTAGTTCTGGAACAGCAGCCCCACGCCCCGCTGCTGCGGCGGCAGGTCGATGTGCTGCGCACTGTCGAACAGCACCCGCCCGTCCAGCACGATGCGTCCGCGGTCCGGCTTTACAATGCCTGCAATGCACCGCAATGTCATGCTTTTGCCGCAGCCGGAAGCACCCAGCAAAGCAGTGGAGGTGTTGCCGGCGGTAAAGGCGGCGCGCAGGGTGAAGCCGTCCAGCTTTTTTTCAATGTTGATTTCAAGGCTCATTTCCGGCCACCCGCTTTCTGTTTTTTCTCCAGCAGGTTCACCGCCAGCAGCACCACCGCCGAAATGGCAATATCCACCAGCACCCACCGCATGGCACCAAGCTCATCGTTGGTGCGCCAGAGCTGGTAGACCGTGGTGGCAATGGTGGCGGTCTTGCCGGGGGTATAGCCCGCGATCATGCTGGTAGCGCCGTATTCGCCCAGTGCCCGGGCAAAAGCCAGCACTGTGCCCGCCAGAATGCCCTGACGGCAGGCGGGCATCCGCACCCGCCAGAAGATCCATGTATCGGACTGTCCCAGCGTCTGCGCCGACCACGCCAACGTTTCGTCAAAGCTTTCAAACGCGCCGCGCGCGGTGCGGTACATCAGCGGAAAAGCCACCACGATGGAGGCAAAGATGGCGCTGTACCAGTTCATGACCAGCTTTACCCCGAACTGCTGCATGAAAAAGATGCCCAGCGGCCGCTTTGCGCCGAAGAGCAGCAGCAGAAAGTAGCCCACCACCGTGGGCGGCAGCACCATAGGCAGGGTGAGCAGCACATCCAGCACACCCTTGACCACCCGGGGCAGACGAGCAATATAATAGGCCGCAAAAATGCCAAGAAAGAACACCGCCGCGCAGCTGATCAAAGCAATGCGCAGGCTGTTCCACAACGGATACCAGTCCATGCCTGCTCCTTTATACGGCGCTGAAGCCCACGCCCTCGAACACGGTCATGGCCTTGTCGGTCTGTAAGTAAGCCAAAAACTCCTTGGCAGTCTCAGCGTTGGAGGCGGCTTTCAGCACAGCGGCAGGATAGATGACCTGACCGCACATCTCCTTGGTGGCCTCGTCCACGGGGGTCAGACCGGCGCTATAAGCATCCGTGCAGTAAACGACACCGGCATCCACGCTGCCTTCGGTGATCTGCGTGGTCACTTCCTTGACGTTGGAACCGTAGGTGATCACGCCCGCAGCAGCCAGTGCAGCTTCGTCCAGCTGGTAGTAGGCAAGGATCTTCTGGGTGTACTGCCCCACGGGCACATCGCTGTTGCCCATGCAGAACAGGATATCCTGCGCCTTCAGGTGCTCGGCCAGTGCGTCAAAGCTGTCAATGCCCTTGTCGCTGCCTTCCGGCACGCAGAGCACCACCTTGTTTTCCAGCAGGTTCACGCGGCTGTCGGCATCCACAAAGTCAAGGCCTTCCTTGTTCACCTCGGCAGAAGCGGTGATGTCCAGCTGGTTCATCTGCTTCTGACCGGCAGAGATGAACAGATCGCAATCCGCGCCCTCCTGGATCTGGGTCTTGAGGGTGCCGGAAGAGTCGAAGTTGAAACGGAAGGTCACCTCCGGGTGCTCTGCCGTGTAGCTCTCACCGATCGCATTCAGTGTCTCGGTGAGGGAGGCGGCGGCAAACACGATCAACTCCACGCTCTGTGCTGCTTGCGAGGAAGCGGCGGCAGAGGAAGCCACGGACGATGCTGCGCTGGAAGCAGCACCACCGCAGGCGGTGAGGGCAGCGGTTGCACCGGCCATACCGGCAGCGGCCAGAAAACTCCGGCGGGAAATGCGATGGTCGTTCATCTCTGTTTTCTCCTTACTTTAAGTAAAAAAATAGTATATTTCTACGCCCCGCAAAGAAAAACAGGGCAGGAAACCTTACTTACGGGCGCACTCGCCGTCCAGACCTGCGGCGATGCGTACCCCGTGCTCCAAGCTGGGCAGGATGTACTCCAGATTCTCCTGCACTGCCTTGGGGCTGCCCGGCAGGTTGACGATCAGGGTCTTGCCGCGCAGCACGCTGACACCGCGGCTCAGCATTCCGCGCGGGGTGATGCTCAGGCTGTGGTAGCGCATAGCTTCGGCAATGCCGGGGGCGTTGCGGTCGGCCACAGCGCAGGTGGCTTCCGGGGTGATGTCCCGGGGGGAGAAGCCGGTGCCGCCGGTGGTGAGCACAAGGTTCACCTGACGACCGTCTGCCATGCGGATGAGCTGCGCTTTCAGTGCCTTGGCTTCGTCCGGCAGGATCATGGTCTCCTCCACCACATAGCCTGCGGCGGTGAGCATCTCTACGATCAGCGGGCCGCTTTTATCCTCCCGCTCACCACGGCTGCCTTTATCGGAAAGGGTGATGACGGCAGCGCGCAGGGGCGGGTTTTCCAGTGCGGGCAACAGGGTCACCTCGTCCCCTACATGGATCTCGCCGCCGGTGAGCACCCGGGCAAACACGCCCTCGTGGGGCATGATGCACTCGCCGGTCTGCTGCTTGATGACGCAGTCGTTGTGGCATTCTTTGCCGATCTGGGTCATTTCCAGCACCACGTCCCCGATGGCAAACCGGCTGGTCACCGGCAGATTGCGGAAATCGAAGCCCTCGATGACCAGATTTTCGCCGAAGGCACCGTAGTCCACCCAGATCTTCTTGCGGAACGCCTCGATCTTTTCGGCGCTGAGCATACTGACCTGACGGTGCCAGTTGCCGCCGTGGGCGTCCTCCACGATGCCCCACTCCGGGGTCAGGACGGCGCTGAGCACCTCGGTTTTTACGGTGCCCCGCTTGGGGCTGGTGCAGATTGCCAGAAGCTTACCCATAGTTATTTATCCTCCAATGCGATACATCCCGCGGGTTGCGGGCATGGAACTGTCGTTAAAATGGTGTTCCCGGGGCTTTGCCCAGATGGTTTCCCGAATGGCGGCCAGCAGCTGTGCGTCGTCTGCGCCGCTGCGCAGCAGGGCGCGCAGGTCGCACCCGGTCTCGCTGGCAAGGCAGGGGCGCAAAAAGCCCTGACTGGTCAGCCGTACCCGGTTGCAGGAAGCGCAGAACTTGCCGTGCACCGCTGCAATAAAGCCGATGCTGCCCTGCCAACCCGGCACGGTGTAGTACACCGCCGGGCCGTCGCCTAAAGCGTGCTCCTGCGCAGCAGAAAGGGGCACAAGCTCCGGCCAGCGCCGGGCAAACCGCGCCCGCAGCTCCGGGCCGGAGATGCAGGGCATGGCAGCGCCGTAGCCGATGGGCATCATCTCGATAAACCGTACCTGCATGGCGTTGTCCTTTGCCAGTGCGGCGAGCTGTTCCAGCTCACCCTCGTTGACGCCCGCCTGCGGCACACAGTTCAGCTTGACCGGCAGGCCGCTTTCCAGCGCCGCCTGCAAGCCCGTCTGCACGGCGGCAAAATCGTCCCGGGCGGTGATCTGCCGGAACACCTCCGGGCGCAGGGTGTCCAGACTGATGTTCACACTGTCCAGCCCGGCGTCCAGCAGGGCGGGCAGCTGCTCTGCCAGCAGCACCGCATTGGTAGTCAGGGTGACCCGGCGGATGCCCGGGGTCTCTTTAAGCCCTGCCACCAGCTGCGCCACGTTCTTGCGCACCAGCGGCTCGCCGCCGGTCACCCGCACGGTGTCGATGCCGCACTGGGCAAACAGCGCGGCCAGACGCAGAAATTCCTCGTAGGTCAGCACGACCTCCCGCTCCAGCTTTTCCACGCCGTCCGGCATACAGTAGCGGCAGCGCAGGTTGCACAGGTCGGTCACCGACAGGCGCAGATAATGGATCTCGCGCTGGTAACGATCAAACATAGCCGCCCTCCGCCCGGATATAGTGGCCGCTCTTGCCGCCGGTCTTTTCCACCAGATGGATCTCGCCCAGCTCCATGCCCTTATCCACGGCCTTGCACATATCGTAGATGGTCAGCAGCGCGGTGGAAACGCCGGTCAGCGCTTCCATCTCCACGCCGGTCACGCCACTGGTCTTGACGGTGCACAGGGCTTCTACCGCCTGCCGCTCGGGCAGCAGACGGAACTCGATGCCCGCCTTGGTCAGGGGCAGCGGATGGCACAGGGGGATCAGCTCGCTGGTGCGCTTGGTGGCCATGATGCCTGCAATGCGCGCCACGCCCAGCACATCGCCTTTTTTCACGGTGCCGCTCTGCACGGCGGCAAAGGCTTCGGCGTTCATGGTAATAATGCCGTGTGCAGTAGCTTCCCGGGTGGTGACGGGCTTTGCGCTCACGTCCACCATCACGGCGTTGCCGGCGGCATCAAAATGTGTCAGATTATTATCACTCATATTTTTTCACCTTAGTAAAGCTTCCCCTTCGGGGGAGCTGGCAAAGCCGAAAGGCTTTGACTGAGAGGGTTTCAGCAGTGCCCAAAGCCGCAGTTCGGCCAGTGGCACATTTCGCAGTTCAGGCACAGGCCGCCCTCGCCTAAGCGGGCGATATCCTCGGCGGTGATGGGGTCATCGGCCAGCAGACGGGGCAGCAGCAGGTCAAAAATAGTGCGCTTGGCGTACATCACGCAGCCGGGCAGGCCGCACACCGGCACACCGTCCAGATAGCTGACAAGGAACATCGCGCCCGGCAGCACTGGTGCACCGTAGGTGATGATATCCGCCCCGGTGTTTTTGATGGCAAGCGGGGTGCGGTCATCGGGGTCTACGCTCATGCCGCCGGTGGTAAAGATCAGTTCGCACCCTGCGGCCTTGGCCTCCAGAATGGCAGCGGTGATCCCGGCGGGGTCGTCATCACAGACCTTGTGGAAGACCATCTCACAGCCGTAGACGGCCAGCTTGCTTTGCAGGATGGGGGTGAATTTATCTTCGATGCGTCCCTTGAACACCTCGCTTCCGGTGGTGATGATGCCCACCTTCTTGGCCTGCATGGGCAGCACGTTCAAAATCGGCTCTGCCCCGGCAGCGGCCTGCATGGCGTCCATCTTCTCCTGCTCGATGACCAGCGGGATGATGCGGGTACCGGCCAGCTTCTGCCCCTTTTTCACCGGCAGGTCGCCGTGGATGGTGGCGATCATCATCTGCGGGGTGCTGTTTACAGCCATCAACGCCTTGCGGTTGATCTTCAGCAGGCCGTCGCAGTCCGCGATCAGCTCAATTTTTCCCTCTTTCGGCGCAGTGCCGTGGATATTTTTGCCCGCAGCAGCCTTGTACAGCAGGGCGGCTGCCTCGTCCTCGTGGAGGATGCCGGGGTGCTTTTCCCAGACGTAGAGGTTTTCCTTACCGATGGAAAGCAGCACGGGGATATCCTCGGGCTGGATGACATGTCCCTTGCGGAAGCGGGCATCCTTGTACTCGCCCGGGATGATCTGGGTGATATCATGGCAGAGCACCTGCCCTGCAGCGTCAACAGTACGGATCAGTTTCATGATGGCATTCTCCTTACAGCGCGGGCATCTGGGCTTCGATCCAGTCTGCCAGTGCCGGAATATCGTTCAGGTCAAAATCTGCGCCGGGGATATCCCCCACCACCGCCAGCGGCTGGAAGGAGACGGGCGCATCCGAAATGGCGCTGCGCACCACCTCGATCTTCGGCCAGCCGCTGGACTTGAACCCCTCCAGCAGCACAAGGTCGTAGCCGTGACGCTCGAACAGGGCAAGCAGATCCTGCTCGGTCAGGCGGAATTCCTCGGTCAGAAGATAGCGCGTGCCGGAGTAGACCGCCACGCCCTCGGCACCGGCTTCCCGCAGGCGGTAGCTGTCAGTGCCGGGCACGTCCGGGGTAAAATCGTGGCCGTCGTGCTTGATGACGCCTACCTTCAATCCGCGGCTGCGCAGCACGGGCAGCAGCTTTTCCAGCAGGGTGGTCTTACCGCTGTTGTGCACCCCGCTGACCGCCAGCACCGCCGGGCGTTTGAGCGCCTGTGTCTCGGCCAGCGCCTGTTTTTGTTTACTGTACAAAGCAAAGCACCTCCACTTCCATGCCGGGTTCCACCGGCCCGCTGCCGGCAGGGATCTCCACCAGACAGTTGCAGCCCATCATGGCAGACAGTGCACCGGAAGAGTGCGCCTCGGCGTTGCCCGCACCGGGCAGGGTCACCTTGCCGCCGCAGGCAGTCGCCCGCAGGTAGCGGTTGCCCTTGCTGGGTTTGGAAAAGCCATTGGTCAGGGTGCAGACGGTGCGGGCGGGGATGCAGCTCTCCTCCCGGCGTCCGGCGGCGCGCAGCAGCGCAGGGATAGCGTACTGCTCCAGCGTGGCAGCGGCGGCAAAGGGGTTGCCGGACAGGCAGAACACCAGCTTACCGTTAAGTGTAGCCGCCAGCATGGGGCTGCCGGGTTTCTGGGCTACGCCCTCCACCAGCAGCTGTGCGCCCAGCTTTTCCAGCACAAGGGGCAGATAATCCTTCTGCCCTACGGAGACGCCGCCGCTGGTGATGACAGCATCGCAGCGGGTCAGCAGCTCCTGCATTTTGCCGGTGATGACCTCCGGGTCATCGGAGCACTGCTGCCGTTCCACGGCAAAGCCCAGCTGACGCAGCCGGGCGGCGTTCTGGATACCGTTGGCATCGTAAATTTTACCGGGTGCCCACGGTGCGCCGGGTTCCAGCAGCTCGCTGCCGGTGGAAAGGATACCCACAGTCAGCGGGCGGCAGACGGCTACTTCAGCGTATCCCTGCCCTGCCAGCACACCCAGATGGGCGGGGGTGAGCACCGTCCCGGCGGGCGCGATGACCGCACCGGCGGCTACATCCTCGCCCCGGAACACCACGTTTTGCAGCGGTTTTACGGCAGCATAGAGCTGCACGGTCTCCTCGCCGCTGTCGGTCAGCTCCTGCATCAGGACGCAGTCCGCGCCCTCCGGCAGGGGTGCACCGGTCATGATGCGGGCAGCGCAGCCTGCGGGCAGCGCCGCAGCCGGAGCATCGCCCGCGTAAAGCTTCATCACCACCGGCAGGGTGACCGGGGTCTCCCGGCTTGCTCCGGCGGTATCCGCGCTGTGCAGGGCGTAGCCGTCCAGCGGGCTGCGGTCAAAGGGGGGCTGGTCCATCCGGGCACAGAGGTCGGCGGCAGCAATGCGCCCGCAGGCGGCTTCCAGCGGGATGGTCTCCGGGGACGGAGAAGGCAGAAGCGCTGCCGCGTCCAGCACGCTGCGCAGCGCCTGAACGGGGGAGCAGAAAGGCTGATTCATTATAACTTCCTCCATAGACCCGCCGCTCTCCCCTTCTGCTATGGCTCAGACGGGGACACCGGCGGGGGTATTCTTTTTTCAAAAAGGCAGGTGAAAAAGAAGCGGAGACGTCTTGACCGGAAAATCAAAACGCCTCCGCAGAATATCCCCACAAAACCGGCTGCGGCAGTTTGCAGTCTGCTACGCCGGTGGCAGCCTTTGGCTATGCGCCGCCCTTGCAGCGGCAGCACACAGCCAAAAAGCACCTGTGAAGATGGGAGGAGTTCTTTTTTTCAAATTGCAGCGTTTCTTCTGCGGGAAGGCGGTGGGGTTTCCCCTGCCACCCTTGAATGCCGGCTTATGCAGCCCTTAGCATTGCGGCGCGGTGTCCTGCTCTTTGTGAGAGTTTAGACGCCTTTGCTCAAAGAAGCTCTTATACCCTGATTCAATTGTAGTTTATGGTTTAATCGCAGAAATCGTCCACGTCGCTGATAGCCTTGGCGTAGCGGCGGGTGAGGTGCTTGGTGGAAAAGAGGAACCGCTCGTTCTGGTTGTTGGTCAGCTCCTCGATATCGGCATACTCCGGGTTCTCCTGCATGGCCTTCCAAGTCTGCTCGATGACCTCCGGCGCAAGGCCGTAGGGGGAGCGCTGGAAGTACTTGAGCGGAGTGGCGCTGGGGTAGATGCGGGCGTTGAACCGCACCATCTCGGCGAACATCACACACAGATCCTTGTCCTCGATGAGCTGCGCGATCATGGCGTAGTTATCGCTCATGTTGGCGTTGGAATAGTAGTAGGTGTCCTTTGCACCCGCGCGGGTGACGATATCGGTGCACTGGGGGTCTGCGGGCATCTGCGCTAGCAGCTCATCGGCGTTTTCCACTTCCTCCAGCAGCAAAGCGTGGGGGGTAATCAGCGCAGCCGCAGAGCGGGCACGGATGTAACCGGCCAGCTCCTGTGCAGGGGTCAGCTCCGGCAGCTCCGGGGCGGTCTTGGTAGGCTGATCCGCAAAGGGATCGTTTTCTGCCTCCGGTTCACTGGCCAGAAAATCCAGCAGCTCCGGCTTCGCAGCATCGGGCTGCGCAGCTTCGGCGGCTTCGGGTGCGGCCTCGGCGGCCTGCTTTGCGGCAAGCTCGGCGGTCTCCCGCTCCACTGCGGCGATCACATCTTCACCGGTCTTGGCGGCGCTGCCGTCAAAGGTGCTGCCGGTCTCCTTCAGGCGGCGGGCAGTCTCGCTTGCGGCGTCGATGTCAAACACCTCTGCCTTGGGCTTTTTCTTGGCGGCCAGCTCTGCCTTTTGCAGTTCCAGAACGGCCTGCTCCGGGTCTACGCTGCCATCCACCGTGGTGGTGTAGCCGGGTTTACGTCTGCCAAACAACATGACGGTCTTTCCTCTTTCTATGGGATTTATTCAGCTGCTGCGGTGTTCTGGGCGTAGATGCCGCGCTTTTCCAGATCATCGGCCATGTCAGCCAGATCATACTTCTCCAGCGTCTCGCGGGTGGGCACACCGGTGGTGCGGTCCCAGCCGAAGATGTCGTAGAACAGATCCTTTGCCTTCTCCATGTCGGCGCGGTCCAGCTTGGTGGTGCCTTCCTCAAATGCCTTGAAGTCGGGGTCCTTATCAAACACCCAATCGCAGATGG
The DNA here is from genome assembly GCF_023347235.1 of Faecalibacterium sp. I4-1-79. Lineage (GTDB taxonomy): Bacteria > Bacillota > Clostridia > Oscillospirales > Ruminococcaceae > Faecalibacterium > Faecalibacterium tardum. Next base: position 2,457,088 of record NZ_CP094467.1, read on the forward strand.
CATCGTGCTCCTGACGCAGGTTTGCGCTGCCGCAATTCTGCTGGAAGCTGATGGCGGTCATCGCGCGCAGCATCTGGGTAATGCGGGCGCCGTCCTCCTGCAGACCGGCCTGAGTATAGGTCTCGCCGGTAACAGCAGTCATAAAGTCTGCCTGCAGATCCAGATCGCCGTGGTAGTCGCGCTCCTTGGAGGGAGACTGGGTCATGGGCCACATCCAGTTGCACAGGGTAGCGGAGTCGTGGAAGTTCTTGTCGTTGACGCAGTATGCAGCCAGCTTTGCCTTGTTCTCGTTGATGGGAGTGTAGGCCTTGGCCTTATCGTAGCAGCCCTCGCCGAAGAAGTCCTCCATGACCTTCTTGGTCACCTCATAGGGAGCGCCGGAACCGGTCTCGCAGACGATCTCGTGGATCATGCAGTCACGGTTGTAGACGAGGTTGTACAGCATACCAACCTGCCATGCCTCAGCAGGGCCGTGGTGGTTGGGGAAGCCGTTGTAGATCAGGTTGGAGTTGGTAGCGCCGTCGTCGCGGTCCAGCCAGCTCTTGGGCAGGCCAAACTTTTCCATCATGGCCAGGGTGCCCTTGGCGATGACGGACAGGTCGCCCTCGCCGTAAGCCATGCGGCGGATCAGCTCGACCTCCCAGCGGGGATCGCCGGCCTTCTCCCACTCCCAAGGCAGAGAGTCGTACTCGGCCTCGCTGATGTACTTGGTGGCTTCCTCGCGGGGCATCCGCAGAATCCACAGCAGGTCGCGGTTCAGGTTGCCGTAGTTGTCCCACAGACCCATGTCGTCCACAGCATGAGACCATGCCAGATTGATGACCATGGTGCCGTCGCCCTCGTACTTAAAGTCGTGCACACCGTCCGGGTAGACGCGGGTGCCGTACAGCACGGGCATACAGGTGTTGGAGTTGTGGGTGGGCAGATCGTAATCTGCCAGCGGATCTACATCATACTCGGTGTAGCAGCGGATGGGGCAGGAGGAGCAGCCGCCGTTCTTCACGGTGTACTCGGCAGCGGGAGCGCCGAAGTCGAAGTAGCCCTTGAAGCAGCGCAGAGCCACCTTGTTGATATCGTTGTAGGGCTGCTCGCCGGTATCCACGGGGCCGCCGGGAGCCTTCTTCCACATACGACCGGGGGCGCCGGACCAGCGGTTCTTGCCGGAGGTGGCGCTGTACTCTGCCCAGCTCTGGGGCTGTGCGGGCACGTTGTGGTTGTTGTTGCCGCCGATCAGGTTGCCCATCATGTAGTTGGAGAGCTCCAGCACCTTCTTGGGGTCAGCCACCTTGACGCTGCCGGTGCCGCGGATGGCCAGACCCTTCAGCTTCTTGTTGCCCATAGCAGCGCCCAGACCGGCACCGCCGGAGTTGCCGAAGCTGGTGTTCAGGGTGGAGTAGTCCACCAGATTTTCACCGGCAGGGCCGATGGAAGCGGTCTCGAACTCGCGGCCGTTCTGCTCTACCATCCACTTGTTGGCAGCAAAGGTGCCCTTGCCCCAGATCTCGGTTGCATCCTCCAGAGAGACCGCGCCGTCCTCGATGCGCAGATAGACGGGCTTCTCAGAGATGCCGCTGATCACGATGCCATCGTAACCGGCATACTTCAGCATGGAGCCGATGTGGCCGCCCATGTGTGCGTCAATAATGGAGTGACCCTTGGACCAGGTGGAGCGGAAGGTCACGTTCATACGGCCGGAGCAGGGCACGCCTGCGCCGGTCAGGGGGCCGACACCAAAGATGACCAGAGCCTTCTCATCATAGGGGTCCAGCTCCATGGGAGCTTCCTCATACATAATGCGGTAGGCCATGCCCATACCGCCGATATACTTATGGTACTTTTCGTCATCCTGCGTGGTGATCTCGCCGGTGGTCAGGTTGACGCGCAGGATCTTGCCTGCCCAGCCATAACTTTCAGCCATTGTAGTTCCTCCTTACAGATCCAAGTATGCAGCCTGTGCTGCGCTGGTAACGGCATCCCAATCCACGATGGACAGAGCGCCGGACGGGCAGCCTGCCACACAGGCACCGCAGGCGATGCACTTGGAGGACTTGCCGGTCTCGGGGTTGACGGTGGGCATGTGCCACGGGCAGGCATCATGGCAGGCGCCACAGCCGATGCACTTGTCGGTATCCACTACGCGGATGCCGCGGTCGTCGGTGGTGATGGCCTTCTGCGGGCAGGCGTTGCCGCAGGCGGGGTCCTCACACTGGCGGCAGGTGTCCGGGAAGTAGACAAAGCAGTTATCGGTGCCGGACAGCAGACCGTTGCCTGCGCCGTCCAGATTCAGACGGCGCTGGATCTTGACGCGGCTGATGTAAGAGGAGCACACGCCATCGTTGGTCAGGGTGCAGTTGATCTCGCAGCGCTGGCAGCCGGTGCACAGGTCTGCGTTGACCACCAGCAGGCCCTGCGGCAGTGCCCAAGTGGCCACTGCGCCGGAATCCACCTGCTGCTGAGAGCAGCCGAACAGGGACAGCATGGAAGCGGACAGGGTGAGCCCTGCAAGGCTCTTGCCCGAGATCTTCATGAATTGACGGCGGGTCATGTCAGCCGTCAGGAAATCAGTTTTTGCCATAGGTTCCATTCCTCCGTTGAGGTCACTCTGCGCTGAGCACCTCGGTCACATAGAAATACGAGTTGTTGACGATGGTCGTCACAGCCGAAGAGGTGATGGTTGCGCCGGAAAGGGCGTCCACCTCGGTCAGGTCTGCGCTGACGGCACCGGACGCATTGCCGGTGGTGGTCAGGCTGGCCTGCTCCAGACGCGCCTTGGACTGCTCTTCTGCCGAGAGATCCGCAAAGGGGATCGCCATCGGCTCGCCGTCCAGTGCGCTCTTGCTGAGCATGGCTGCGTACAGCTTGCGCCGTGCCACGGCCTCTGCGCTGGAATCCAGCGGCGGAGCCAGCTCATCGTCCAAAGGCTGCCCGTTCAGAGCCGAGAGGGTAAGCCCCGCAGCATACATCTTGCGGGTAGCCTCGGCCTCGGGAGAGGTATCGAAGGTGCGCCACTGTGCGGGGTCAAAATCCCCGGCGGCAGCGGGCTGCTCCTCCGCCGCACCGGCAGCGGCATAGGCGGCACCGGTAACGGGGTCCGTTACGGTGTAGCTTTTGCCTGCCAGCGTGAAGGGAGCTGCGCCCTGATACTGGGACGTAAACTCCGGGTTGACGCACTGACCGCCAAGGTTTTCGGTTTCGTCCTGAGAGAGGATCTCTACTGCGGAAACATTGCCCTCGGCGTCAATGGTCACGGCAGCCTGTACATCGCTCTGGAAGCCCTTCTGAGAGCCCTCCACGCGGTAGCTGCCATCGTCGAGCTGGTACACTGCGCTGATGCCGTAGGTGGCTGCATCCGCCTCCGACACCGGCAGCAGGGTACCGGCAACCGTGGTGCGTGCGCTTTGCAAGGTGGTCAGACCGACCGCCAAGGCGATGGTCGCAACGCCCATGGCTGCATAGCCCGGCAGCCGCTTGCGCCACAGCGGTACGGGCGCAAACGGGTTGGTTGCCTGCTTCATGTTATCACCTGCCTGTTTTTTATTTTGCCGGGTAACCCCGGACAACAATTGAGGCCGCTCTGGCTGCTGCAACAGCGGAGCGGTCTCTTCGATAATATATTAACATGCGTGCGCGGAGTATGTCAACAGAAACAGACAGGCTTTTCCGTTTTGTAACGATTGTTTTTGTAATATTTGCTTAAAGTTTAGGGAATTTGCGTCCGCACACCAGCTGCAGGCCGTATTCTGCTGCAAGCTCTGCGGATTGCACCGTGGGCATGCTTTTGCTTACCAGCACCGGCACCCCGGCGCGGATGGCCTTGCGCACCATATCCAGCGGCACCCGGCCGCTGGTGTACAGCACGCATTCTGCCAGCGGAAGCCCTGCCAGCACCGCGCAGCCCACCGCCTTATCCAGCGCATTGTGCCGCCCCAGATCCTCACAGGCAAAAACAATTTCCCCTTTGTGCAGCACAAAGCAGCTGTGCACCGCCCGGGTGGCGCGGTACAGCGGCAGACCGGCGTGCATGGCGGCGGTCAGGGTCTGCACCCATTCCGGCTGCAAGGCCAGCCCCGGCACAGGGCGCAGAGGCTGCAGTTCCACCGGACTGCCCAGCGCGATATTATCGGTACAGCAGCTGGCAACCTCCTGCGCGGCGGCGCGGCGGGTGGGCAGCGGGTGGCGCAGATATACCTGCACCTTTGCGCCCTCGGCGCAGACGGCGATCTGCTCCACCTCGTCCGCAGATGCGATCCACCCTTCGGTGAGCAGCCGTCCCAAGGCCAGCTGCGGCAGCAGCGCCGGGGTGCATACCACCCGGAAGGCGGGTTGCTCGTTTACATAGATAGCGGCGGCGTGCTCTGCCGGTATGGTGGCTTCGGTGCCGTCCGGCAGACGCAGGCTGGCAAAAGCCGCCTGTGCGCCAAAGCGGTCGGTGATCTGCAAAGAGGGTGTACTGCGTTTTTCCATAAAGTTTCCTTATATTATAAATGCAATGCTGTGTGTCAGACGGACAGTATCAACATACCGGTTCTGTGGCAAAAAGTCAAGAGCCCTCTTGCCGTAAATCGCAATGCCGGACAGCCCGCAGACTGTCCGGCATTGCGATAAAAACGTCAGATTTACAGTTTGCCCTCTCAGGCAGCGTTCTCAGAACACCGCCGGGACGATTTGCTGGGCATCCACATCCACGATACCGTAGGTGTTCAGCCGCAGCTTCGGGATGACCGGCAGGCTTACAAAAGCAAGGGTCATAAAAGCGTCGATGTCCTCCGAGATGCCGTGGGCTTTCAGCGCCGCCTTGAGCGCCTGCAGCTTTTCCTCCACGGATTCGGCGCTCTCGGTGCTCATAAGCCCTGCCACCGGCAGCGGCAGCTCCCCTACCACCTGTCCGTTCAGTGCAAAGGCAAGGCCGCCCTTATTTTTGCGCACCGTGTTGCCCGCCAGCACCATGTCGGCATCGTTGGTGCCCGCCACGATGAGGTTGTGGGAGTCGTGGGCGATGCTGGAAGCCACCGCGCCGCATTGCAGCCCGTAGTTACCCAAAAAGCCCAAGCCCACATGGCCGGAGCGGTGATGCCGCTCGAACACCGCCAGTTTGACGATTTTCTGCGCCACGTCCACGCCGGGCGCTGTGCCCGGGTGCTGGCAGAACGGAACGATCTTTTCGGTGGTCAGCAGGGCGTGCGGAGTCAGGCAGATCACCCGCTGACGGGTTCCGGTCTGCTTCAGCTGCAATTGCTCCGGGGTGATCTCATCCATGTTAAATGAATCGAACACCCGTGCAAAGCGTGCCTTGTCCACAGTAAGGGCGGCGGGTTGCAGCATTCTGCCCTGCTGCGCCACCAGTTTGCCCTTTTTGTACACCTGCTCCACCGTGAACTGTTCCAGATTTGACAGCACGATCAGGTCTGCGGTGTAACCGGGAGCTACCGCGCCGCTGTGCGCAAGACCGAAGTACTGACACGGGACAAGGGTGCCCATCCGCACCGCCACCACCGGGTCTACCCCGGCGGCAATGGCCTTGCGGATGATGTAGTCAATGTGCCCGCCCTGCAACAGGTCTCCGGGGTGCTTGTCGTCGGTCACCAGCATACAGCGGCTGCAATAAGGCTCCCGGAACAGGGGCAGCAGGCTTTCCATATTCTGCGCTGCCGTGCCCTCCCGCACCATGATGTACTGTCCGCGCCGCAGCTTTTCCATGGCTTCATGGATGTCCGAGCACTCATGGTCGGACTGTACCCCGGCAACGACATAGGCGTTCAGCTCCTCCCCGCTGAGGAAGGGCGCGTGCCCGTCGATCTTTTTGCCCGCGGCGGTGCAGTCGCAGATCTTCTGCAAGATCTTTTCGTCCGCGCGCACTGTGCCGTAGGAGTTCATCAACTCTGCCAGCCCCAGTACCCGGGGCTGCTGATAGTAGGGGCGCAGCTGCTCCGCTTCCAGCACCGCGCCGGATTCGTCCAGCCCGGTAGCAGGCACGCAGGAGGGCAGCATAAAGTAGACCGAGAGCGCCAGATCTTTGGTGGTCTCCAGCATAAAGTCCAGCCCCGCCGTACCGGCCACATTGGAGATCTCGTGCGGGTCGGTGACCACCGCCGTGGTGCCGTGGGGCAGCACTGCCTGTTCAAAGGCCGGGCCGCAGAGCATGGAGCTTTCAATGTGGATGTGCCCATCCACAAGCCCCGGGCAGACATACTTGCCCTGCAAGTCCAGCTCGGTCTCGCCGGTATAGTGTCCCACGCCAAGGATGACCCCTTGACGGATGGCTACATCGGCCTGCTCGATCTCGTTTGTGAACACGTTGATGACCCGGGCATTTTTCAGCACAAGCTCTGCCCGCACGTCACCCTTTGCTGTCAGGATCTGCTGCTTCAAGGTTTCCATTTTCATAAGGGCCCCCTTGTCCTGCTTTTACTGTTAAAAACTTGCGTTCTGCTGCCGGAAATACTGTTTTTGGTTTACATGGCGATCCAGCCAAAGGCGTTTGCCACCGAGCTTGCCAGAATGATGGCTGCAAAAATGGGGCACAGCCAGCGGATCATAAAATTGAACACCGGTTTGCGGCGGAAGCGCTGACCGTCCTGCTCCACCTCCTGCGCGATCTGCTCCACGCCGATGACGCGGGACACCAGCAGGCAGGTGGCAATGGCGGCAATAGGCATCATGACCGAGTTGGTCAAAAAGTCGAAGAAGTCCAAAAACTGCATCCCGAACACGGTCACCTCAGCCAGCGGGCCGTAGCCCAGTGCCGACAGGCTACCCAGTGCCACCATGATAGCACCGATGAGCACAGTGGAGCGGGTACGGTCCCAGCCCAGCTCGTCCTCAAAGGTGGAGACGGCGCTCTCGGTCAGGGCAATGGAGCTGGTAATGGCTGCAAACAGCACCAGCACAAAGAACAGCACGCCCACCACAGTGCCCAGACCCATGCTGGCAAACACCTTGGGGATGGTAATGAACATCAGCGCCGGGCCGGCCTGCAGGGTGTCCGGGTCGCCGCCGGAGAAGGCAAACACCGCCGGGATGATCATCAGGCCTGCCATGATGGCAATGGCGGTATCAAACACCTCCACGTTCTCGGTGGACTCTTCGATGGAGACGTCCTTCTTCATATAGGAGCCGAAGGTGACCAGAATGCCCATGGCAATAGACAGAGAATAGAACATCTGCCCCATGGCGGTGACCACGGTCATCCAGGAGAAGTTTTTGGGGTTGGGCACCAGAAAATACTTTACACCCGCCAGTGCGCCGGGACGGGTGACCGAGTAGCCCGCAATGACCAGCGACAGCACCACCAGCACCGGCATCATCACCTTGGAAACCCGCTCCACGCCGTTGCGCACACCGGCAAAGATAATGCCCAGCGTGAACAGGGTGAACAGCAAAAAGGCCAGCTCAGCCTGCAAGCCGTTGGTGATAAAGCCGGAGAAGTAGCCGTCTGCCGCCAGATTGCCGCCGCGGCCGCACAGATACTCGGCCAGATAGTGGATGACCCAGCCGCCGATGACCGAATAGTACGGCACGATTAGAATGGGGATGATGGCGTTGATCCAGCCGCCGAACCGGATGCCCTTGCCCTTACCGAAGTGGGCATAGGCGCTGACCGGGCTTTTGTGGGTCATACGGCCCAGCGCGGTCTCGGCCACGATCATCGTATAACCAAAGGTAACTGCCAGCAGAATGTATACCAGCAGGAAAATGCCGCCGCCGTATTTGGCTGCCAGATACGGGAAGCGCCAGATGTTGCCCAGACCCACCGAAGCGCCTGCGGCAGACAGCACGAACCCGATCTTACCGGAGAACGCGCTGCGCTTGTGTTGTTGTTCCATGTTGTTATTCCTCTTTTCCTATCCTCTTTATATTGAATTAAGCAGAACAAGTGTACCACATCTGCGGACAAGTAGCAAGCAACAGTACGAAATGCCGCTTGCACAGCGGCCTTTGGGAACGTAGGACGATTGGAAATATCCTCCGCTTACGCTCTGGATATTTTCAGCGGAATGATTATTTTTATTTCGCGTTTGTCGCGCTCTGCGGAGCGCTCCAAATGCATTTTCACAAAAAAAGATTATAAAGGCAAAATGCAGTTTCCAATCACGACCCCCAGCTGTGAAAAAGTGGCTCAGAAACGCCCGCAGGCGTTTCTGAGCCACAAATCAAACAAAGCTTATTTCCTTAAACAATGGCCAAAGCGCACGCGGCGGCCATTCTAAATCGTCCGGCTGTATCCTTACAGCTTATGGTACTTGCGGTCCTCTTCCTCGTAGACGGGGTCGCAGGTCAGATACATGCCCAGACGGTTCAGGGTGCTGCTGTCCACGCTGGAAAGCAGCACGGTGGAGTGCACATCGCAGCCCTTGAGGTTGGGCAGCTGGTGCATAGCTGCTGCGGCAAGCTCGCTGGAAGCGGCAGAGCTGGACAGGGCGATTAGGATCTCGTCGGTGTGCAGACGGGGGTTCTTGCCGCCCAGATAGTTGGTCTTGAGGGTCTGGATAGGCTCGATGGCGGCGGCGCTGACCAGATCCGTCTCCTGCGGGATGCCCGCCAGGTACTTGAGCGCATTGATCAGGGCGCTTGCGGTAGCGCCCAGCAGCGGGCCGGTCTTGCCGGTGATGACGGTGCCGTCGCTCAGCTCAATGGCAGCAGCCGGTGCGCCGCCGGTAGCTTCGCTGCGGGCGTGTGCCTGCTTTTCCACTTCCCGGGCCCCCATGGTCAGCCCGGCCTGATTCATCAGCAGCTCCAGCTTGTAGCGCTCGCTCTCCTTGGCGGTGCCGGTGATCTTCTGCTCGCACAGGCACTTGTAGTACCGGCGCACGATCTCCTTGCGGGAGGCTTCGCAGCAGACTGCATCGTCTACGATGCAGTTGCCAGCCATGTTCACGCCCATGTCCGTGGGGGACTTATAGGGGCTCTGCCCTGCGATCAGCTCGAACATCGCGTTCACCACCGGGAAGATCTCGATGTCGCGGTTGTAGTTCACGGTAGTCACGCCGTAGGCTTCCAGATGGAAGGGGTCGATCATGTTCACATCGTTCAGGTCTGCGGTGGCGGCCTCGTAGGCCAGATTGACCGGATGCTTCAGGGGAATGTTCCAGATGGGGAAGGTCTCGAACTTGGCGTAACCGGCCTTGACGCCCCGCTTATATTCATGATACAGCTGGGACAGGCAGACGGCCATTTTTCCGCTGCCGGGGCCGGGCGCAGTGATGACCACCAGCGGGCGCTCGGTCTCAATGTACTCGTTGCGGCCGTAGCCCTCGTCGCTGACAATGCGGGCCACATCGTTGGGGTAGCCGGGGATCTTGTAGTGGCGGAAGGTGCGGATGCCCAGACTGTTCAGCCGCTTTTCAAAAGCTTCCACCTCGGCGGCGGCGGTGTACTTGGTCACGCACACACTGCCCACATACAGCCCCACCTCCTGAAACGCGTCGATGAGGCGCAGCACGTCCAGATCGTAGGTGATACCGTAGTCGCCGCGCACCTTGCTGCTGATGATGTCCTCGGCGCTGATGACGATGACGATCTCGGCCTGCTCCTTGAGCTGCAGCAGCATCTGCAGCTTGGAGTCCGGCTGAAAGCCGGGCAGCACGCGGGAAGCGTGGTAATCGTCGAACAGCTTGCCGCCGAATTCCAGATACAGCTTATTGTCAAACTTCTTGATGCGCTCGCGGATATGCTCGGACTGCATCGAAAGATATTTGTCGTTGTCAAATCCTATTTTCATCGTTCGTTTCCTCTCTGGTGGCCGGGCACACCATACCCGGACTAAAAAATCACAAATATAAGTATACCACAGCCCGGGGTGGGGCGCAATGCAAAACAAGGCACGAAATACAATTCCGGCAGGATAGGCCGTTTTGGGCGGTATAAAGTTCTGTTTTTTGTTGCAGATGCCGTTTTGGGTCAGTTTTTTTGCCGGGCGGCAAGGTCTTTTTCCACCTTCCAGAAGGCCAGCAGCAAAAGCCCCGCCGCCACATAGCTGAGCGTTTCCACCCAGATATAGCCGCCTGCGATCACATGGCGCACAGCGGCATTCTGGGCGGCAGTGCCCAGCGCCGTGCTGGTGCACTGGTCATAGCCGGCGCGCGCCAGCACCCCGTTGAACAGTGCACTCATCACCGAGCCGCCCGCCACGGACTGGGAGCTGTACACCGACATGGTAAGTCCGTCCGTGCGGATGCCGCTGCGCATCTCCACATGGTCTACCACATCGGTCACCATGGCAAGGAGCAGACAGCAGGTAGGCGCAGAGCCGAAGCACTTGAGCGCAACACCGATGGCAACAGGGACCAGTCTGCCCTGCCCCAGCCCCGCGAGGACGCCGCCCGCAGCGCCCAGCAGCAGAAACCAGCCGCATACCTTGCGCTTGCCGAACCGGTCGGTCAGCGGCACCAGCAGCACCGAGGCCAGCGCCATGGGCAGCGCGCCCATCATGGTCAGCAGGGATTGGGATGCACCCCATGCACCGGCGCTGCCCAAAAAGGTGTTGTCCACCACCCACTTGCAATAGTAGGTCATGGTGCTGTTTTTTAAAGACCCGCTCCACTGGAACAGCACGCATACGCCCAGTATGAGCCACCACATGGGGTCGGCAGCCACCGCCCGCAGCTGGCGGCGCAGCGAGATTCGCTGCACCGGTGCAGGCTCCGGCGGGGGAGCTTCTGCCTGCCGAGCGGCTTCAAATTCATCTTCCGGCCCGTACAGGCCTTCCAGAATGCGGCGCTCCTCGGTAACGCGCTCCCGGGTAAAGGCGAACTGCAAGTAGATGGTAAGCCCGGTGAACACCGCCACCCCCAGCATGGTGAAAAACCAGCGGTGGATATTTTCCCGGAGGAAAAAGGACACCAGCATGGGGAACACCATGCTGCAAGTGCCCATCACGCCCAGACCCACCATGCTGTTGATAGAGGCCAGCAACCCGCGCTGACGGCTGTCCCGGGTGGACACCGAGATCATGATGCTGCTGGCTGTGCTGTAAATGGGGGACGCAAACGAGTAGTACAGGTTGTACGCCACAGCGATCCACACCATGCGCGCGACGCCCTGAAATGGCACGATGAACATGAGCACGCTGGCAGAGGAAAAGGTAAACACCGAAAGCAGCAGCCACGGCCTTGCCTTGCCCGCCGTGGCGCGGGTGCGCTCGATCAGCTGCCCTACCAGAAGGTTTGCCGCCACGATGAGCACAGTGGACACCAGCTGTAACCGGCTGAGGAACCGCAGATCCAGCCGGAGCACATCGGTAAAGTAGCTTTGCAGGATGCTGCCGAAAATACTGCCTGAGATGGAAGCACCCATAGGGCCCAGAATATAGCCGAAGAGCATTTCCGGCAACTGAACCTTCTCGCTTTTGATCCGGGTGCGGGTGAACCGGTGGTTCCAGAAGCTTTGTCTGCGCATGGAACGGATCGTTTCCTTTCTCCCCGCAAGTGCGGGGTCTTACACATTCCTATCGTTTCTATGATAGCACATTTTCCACCGCCGGGGAACTGTCCGGTGCAAAAAACATCTTTTTACCGCAGACGGTCGGAAAATGCAAAAGGGACCGCCGCAGTGTGCGGCAGTCCCCTTTGCTCTTATGAAGAACTATCCGTATGGAGAAAGAAAATGGCTTGTTACTTTGCCTCAGCAGGCTGGTTCTTTTTGATAAGACTCAGGATCACTGCACCCAGCACACTGCCCACAGCCAGCGCCACGCAGTACAGCGCAGCGTGATCCACCACCGGGAATACGAAGATGCCGCCGTGGGGTGCGCGCAGTGCGCAGCCGAAGGTCATGGACAGCGCACCGGCGACCGCAGAGCCGACAACGCAGCTGGGCAGAACGCGCAGCGGATCGGCTGCTGCATAGGGAATAGCGCCCTCGGACACGAAGCACAGGCCCATGACGTAGTTTACGATGCCGTTGCGGCGCTCGTCCGGCGTCCACTTGCGGGGGCAGAAGGTGGTGGACAGGGCAATGGCGATAGGAGGAACCATGCCGCCCACCATGACGGCGGCCATCACCTCGTAGTTGCCGGAGGCAAGGGCTGCGGTGCCAAAGACGTAGGCTGCCTTGTTGACCGGGCCGCCCATATCCACGCTCATCATACCGGCCACGATAGCACCCAGCAGCACCTTGGAGCTGCCACCCAGTGCGTTCAGCCAGTCGGTCATAGCGGTGTTGATCATGCCCATGACCGGGTTCACGGCGCACATCATCGCACCTACGATGAGAATGCCGCCCAGCGGGTAAATGAGCATGGGGCGGATACCATTCAGGCTGGCGGGCAGCTTTTCGGTGATCTTTTTAAGGAACTGCACGATGTAGCCCGCTGCAAAACCGGCCAGCAGCGCTGCAAGGAAGCCGCCGGAGATGCCGGTGGTGCTGCCTGCGGCAAGGTCGGTGAAGTTGGTGCCGTTCATGGCCAGCACGCCGCCAGCAAAGCCTACGGCCAGGCCCGGACGGTCGGCGATGGACATAGCGATGAAGCCGGCCAGAATGGGCAGCATATAGCCAAAGGCTGCGCTGCCCACCGTCTTGAAGAAAGCGGCAACGGGGGTGTTCATGCCGAAGTTTGCGGGGTTGATGCTGTAATCATCCAGCAGGAAGGCCAGCGCGATCATGATGCCGCCGCCCACCACAAAGGGCAGCATGTGGGAAACGCCGTTCATCAGATTCTTGTACAGGCTGCGGCCGAAGCTGTCCTTGGTGGAGCTGTCGTCCTCGGCTGCGGCGCCGCCCTCGGCGTGGTACACAGGCACCTCGCCGTGGGCGATTTTCTTAATGAGCTCCTCCGGCTTATGGATGCCGTCGTCCACGCGGGTGAACAGCACCGGCTTGCCGTCGAAGCGGGCGGTTTCCACCTTTTTCTCCGCTGCCACGATGATGCCGTCACAGGCGGCGATCTCGGCGCGGGTCAGGATGTTCTTTGCGCCGTCCGAGCCGTTGGTCTCCACCTTGGTGGGCAGACCCAGCTTGTCACCGGCCTTGGTCAGCGCTTCTGCGGCCATGTAGGTGTGGGCGATGCCGTTGACGCAGGCAGTCACAGCCAGAATGCGGTAGCCGTCCTGCGGGATGGCCTGCTGGGTAAAGCTTTCTGCGCCGAACTGTGCTTCCTCCTGCGCGTCGATGCACTCCAAAAACACCTTGGGGGTCTTGGCGGCTTTGAGCTTTTCCACAAAGTCCTCGTTCATCAGCATCTGCATCATACGCGCCAGCATATCAACGTGCAAGCTGCCGTTTTCCGGAGCGGCAATGGCAAACAGCAGGTCGGTGGTGCCGTCATCCTCGGCGTTGTACTGCACCGGGGTGCTCAGCCGCAGAGCGGCCAGACTGGGGCGGGTGACCACATTGGTCTTGGCATGGGGCACAGTGATGCCGTTGTCCACATAGGTAGAGCCCTCGGCCTCGCGGGCGTAGAGCGCCTTTTTGTAGGCCTCCTTGTCGGTAATGTTGCCGTGGGTAGCCTGCAGCTCCACCAGTCGGCTCAGGATCTGCTCCTGCGTCTGCAGCGCCTCGTCCAGCGCAATGGACTGTGCGGTAAATAACTCGGTGATGCGCATAAACGTTCCTCCTTTGTTCCCTTTATCCTATTAAAGCTGCGCCAGCAGCTCATCGATCTTCTCCTTTGTGGCAAGCCCAAGGCTGAAAGCCGTAGCGCTGCCGCAGGCCGTGCCCAGCCGCAGTGCCTGCGCGTAGCTGCCGCTTTGCAGATACCCGGCCACAAAGCCGGCAACCATGCTGTCGCCTGCGCCCACGCTGTTGACCACCTTGCCCTTGGGGCAGCCGATGCGGTGCACCTGTCCCTGCTCGTCCAGCAGCAGCGCACCGTCCCCGGCCATGCTTACCAGCACGTTGCGCGCGCCCTTTTCCTGCAAAGTACGGGCAGCAGCCACGATCTCTGCATCACCGGTCAGCACCCTGCCCACGATCTCGCCCAGCTCATGGTTGTTGGGCTTGATGAGGAAGGGGTGGTAGGGCAGCACGTTCACCAGCAGGTCGCGGGTGGCATCCACCACGGCGCGCACGCCCCTGCCCTGCAGCCGCGCCAGCAACCGTTCGTAGACGCTCTGCGGCAGGCTTGCCGGGATACTGCCCGCCAGAATGAGGATATCCCCCTCGGTCAGCTTATCCAGCTGGGCTTCCAGCTGCTGCAAGGCACTTTCCGGAATGGCCGGGCCTGCGCCGTTCAGCTCGGTCTCCTGCCCTGCCTTGATCTTGACGTTGATGCGGGTCATGCCGCTTTCCAGATGCACAAAGTCAGTCTTGAGCCCCTGTGCCGCCAGACCGCGCTCCAGCCATGCGCCGGTCTCACCCGCCACAAAGCCCAGCGCCACGCTCTTGCAGCCCAGCTGCGCCAGCACGCCGGACACGTTGATGCCCTTGCCGCCCAGCACACAGTCCTCACCTTGGGCGCGGTTCACTTCGCCCACCTCCAGTGGTGCGTCCAGACGCACAACATAGTCGATGGCCGGGTTAAAGGTAACGGTATAGATCATACTTCTGTCTCCTTTACAAATGTTTGCTGCTTATACTTGGAGTTCGGGCAGCGGTTGGTCAGGATCGCACCGCCGTGCAGATCCGTGATGACCGCCGGGTAGATCTTTGCAAACTTGGCGTCGTCCACAAGGAACCAGCTTTCCCGGGCGCGGTGGACGGCTGCTGCCTTTACGGCGGCTTCCTCGGGGTCCGGGGTGGTAAAGCCCGCTTCCAGCGCAACGCCGTTGGCGCCCATGAACGCTTTGGTGAAGTTATACTGCTGGATGCTGCTGACTGCCGGGGCACCCACGATGGCCTCGGTCTGGGGACGCAGCAGCCCACCGGGCAGATACACCCGGCAGCCCTTTTGCGCCAGCAGCCGGGCGTGCGCCACGCCGTTGGTCACATAGGTAGCCTTGAGCGCCGCACCCGTCAGCGCCCGCACTAGCTCCAGCGTGGTGGTGCCTGCGTCAATGAACACAAAATCCTCGGCGGTGATGAGTGCTGCGGCGGCTGCGGCAATGCTGCGCTTTTCTGCCACAGCCAGTGTTTCCTTGGCTTCCATGGTGGGCTCGTCTGCCAGAAAACGGCTGTCCGGCAGGGTAGCTCCCCCGTGCACCTTGGTCAGCCTGCCCTGCCGGTCCAGCTCGGTCAAATCGCGCCGGATGGTGGATTCGCTGGTGTGCAGCGCCTCGCACAGCTGCTGCACCGTCACGGTGCGTTTCTCGTTCAGCTGCTCTAAGATCAGTGCAAAACGTTCCTCTGCCAGCATGGTGTCTTTCCCCTTCTTTCCTTCCCACGTCTGACCGGTTTTGCACGGTCTTGGCGTGTTTTGGTTGTCTGCATCTTTATTATAGCAAAAATATCGTCAAAATCAATCAGCTTCAGTCATTTTCGTGCACAAAAAATATCTTCGATTTTTGTGCACCGTTGCCAGCATCTGGGATACAAGAGCGCTTTTGCGCCAAAAAAAGACCACCGCACTTGTGTATGCGGTGGTCTTTTCTGCGTTTATATGACCGGTCGTGACCGGTTTTGGTGCTCCGGCTGGTTTAACTCAGGCATCCGAGCGGGAGTAGGCGTTCTTCATCTGGCTGCTCAGTTCAAACAGAACTTTATCCAGCGTGTCAGCGGCCTTCTCCTGCAGCATGGCAGCGATGGCGGTGTTGGCTTCCTCCCGCAGGGCGGCGCGGCGGGCAGCGTCCGGCTCGGCGGCAAGCTTTGCGTCGTACTGGTTCATCAGGGCGCGGCCGGCAGAGAGCACGGCTTCCTCGTAGCGCTCGAGGTGGAACAGAGACTTATTATAGGAGGCGTCTGCCATGGCGGCAATCAGACGGCTGGTCCAGTAGAAGTTATCGGTGGACACGGTGCCGGTGGTGTTTGCCAGATACTCCGGGGTGCGCTCGACATTGGCGTAGAAGGGCACCATGGTGTTGAAGGCGTTGGAGGCATAGGCCACCCACTCCACAGCGCGGGATTCCTCCGGCTGGTCGGGACGCATCTGCAGCAGCGCCATAAAGTCGTTGCGGTTGATGCCGATGGAACGGTACGCGCCCTTTGCGGACTTGTCGCCGTAGCTCAGGTAGGGGTCGTAGGGGGTACCCTGATAGTGGCTGGACAGCATATACTTGATGTCCTCCGGGGTCACCTTGCGCTCCGGCACCATGCACCACGGCAGGTCATCGGACATGGGGGTGTAGTCGGCGTCGGCACCCTCCCACACCCATGTGCGGGGGTTGAGGTAGCGCAGCATATACCATGCGCGGGGGGTGTTGTAAACGTGGTCGGCGTCATCGTGGCTGCCAAAGGCGTCCCGGGGGTTCAGTGCGCCGTCCAAAGAGAGGTCGAGGTGATTCTTGGCAATGAACTCCCGCAGGTCGGCAGAGCAGAGGTAGTTTTCCTGTGCGCCGAAGGCATCTTCCAGATCAAAGGTGTCGATGCCCAGCTGGTTGGGCATGACCACATACACATCGTCCGGCACACGGCGGGCGATCCAGTGGTGACCGCCGATGGTCTCCAGCCACCAGATCTCGTTTACGTCCTGAAAAGCGATGCCGTTCATCTCGTAAGTACCGTACTGCTCCAGCAGGCTGCCCAGACGCAGCACGCCCTCGCGGGCAGAGTGGATATAGGGCAGCACCAGATAGACGATATCCTCCTCGCCGATGCCGCCGGGCACCTCGGGCTTTTCACCCTTGGCGGGCTGGTACTCCACCAGCGGGTCTGCGCCCAGCACGCGGGGGTTGGAGGTGATGGTCTCGGTGGCGGTCATGCCCACATTGGCGGCATTGACGCCGGAAGCTGCCCAGATGCCCTTGCCCTCCACGGCGTTGGGCATGGCGGTAAACCGCAGTGCGCCCTCCGGCAGAGGGATCTCCACATGGGAGAGGACGCTGCGGTAGGTCTTGGGCAGATCCTCCGGGTGGATCACGGTGAATTTTTTAGCAGTGAAATGGCCGGAGCCGGAGTCATCGTTGCGGGCGATCATGGTAGAGCCATCGTACGATGCTGCCTTGCCGACCAGAATGGTAGTGCAAGCCATAGGTTTTCCCTCCATATTCTATAATGTGCCTCTATTGTAGAACTTTTGCAGCGGAATTGCAACCGGGACGATTTAAAATGGCCTCCGCTGGCGCTCTGGCCATGTTCAGCGGAAGGATTATTTTTATTTCGCAATTCTGGAAAATCTGCGGAGCTTGTCGGGGCAAAGCCCCTCCATCTGCTAACGCAGACCGCTCTGCCGCTTAAAAGCCCCACTGGGGCTTTCATTGCTACGCAAACGCGGATTTTCCAGATTTGCCTTTTCACGGGAGGGTTTGGAACGAACTCCCTCAGTCAAAACCTGACGGTTTTGCCAGCTCCCTCGGAGAGGGAGCCCTTGGCATGGCGGGAAGGTTTCGGGCTAAAGCGCAAAGTTTGCGGGTGTGCCCGCTCCCCCTTGGGGGAGCTGTCGCGTAGCGACTGAGGGGTTATAAATGGAGAAGCGAAAAAAGCGTTAAAGCGATAGCGCCGACTGGCGCAGCGCTAGCTTTTTTGTGCTTCGACTTCTTCTTTAGGTTTGTCAAGGGCGTGTAGCCCTTGACCCGTTGCGGGGTGGGTGGAGTCCAGAGGTAGGGAGGGGGGAGTCGGAACACCCCTCCCTGCCTCTGGCCCAGCGGAGCGTCTTTGCACGCTTGCGGCAAGCAGAAACTCTCCCAGCGGAAGCCATTCAAAATCGTTTTCCAACAAAAACCGCCGCGCTGCGTACCACGGCAGAGCGGCGGGAGATGGAATGCTATTTCAGGCTGTTACTGGGCTGTCCAGTAGAAGTCCTCGCCGGGCAGCGTACCGCCCACAGCGGCGGGGTCGGCATCGTAGAGCACCTGCAGGTAACCGGAGACGTCTGCCTTCAGTTCCTCGCCGGTCAGGCAGACGATGTTGCAGTTGGGCAGCGCCTTTTTGGCAATGGCGGCTTTTGCCACCACGCCCTGCTCCTCACACAGAGCGGCGGTGCCATCCAGATCGGTGTTGGCGGCGTTCACGCTCTGGGCATAGTCTGCCAGAAAAGCTGCTACCACATCCGGGTGCTCCTCGGCGTAGGCCTTGCGCACCACAGTCACACCGGTGATCAGCTGGGTGTCTGCTACCTTGTCCCACTCGGCGGTCAGGTCAAGGGCTACCCGCAGGGTATCGTCCTTCAGACCGGCAGCAGTCACATAGGGCTGGGGCAGCACGGCAATGGCGTCCTGCGTGCTGGCCATCTGGGCAGTCACTTCGGTGGCTTCGCTGTAATACTGGATGTCCACATCCTTGTCCGGGTCAAGACCGTTGGCGGTAAGCAGATAGCGCAGCACATATTCCGGGGTAGTGCCCTTGCCGGTGGACAGGATGGTGCGCCCCTTGAGGTCGGCCATGCTGTGGACGGTATCGCCCTGCTCCACCACATACAAAACGCCCAAGGTGTTCACTGCCATGGCCTGAATGCCGCCGCTGGTTTTCTGGTACAGGGTCGCCGCCAGATTGGCCGGGATGGCGGCCATGTCCAGCTCGCCCTTGATGAGCAGCGGCACGATCTCATCCGCAGCGCCGTAGAGCTGCAAATCGTAGTCCATGGCGGCGGTACCGGCCTGCTCCATCGAGAGCAGATTGACCAGCCCCATGGTAGTGGGGCCCTTCAGGCCCGCGATGCGCAGCGGCTCGGTAGCAGACAGCGGCACGGCTGCTTCTTCCTCGGAAGCAGCCGCAGAGGAAGCAGCCTCGGACACCGCCGTGCTGGAAGCGGCAGAGCTTGCGCTGCCGCCGCAGGCTGCAAGGCTCAGTGCAAGGCTGAACGCCAGCAGTAAGGACAGGAATTTTTTCATGAAATACTCCTTTTCACACCCGGCACGCCCCGCTGCGGGGACGGAAACCGGCCTTTTTTGAAAAATTTTGCAAAATCATTTGCTTTGCGCGTTCCAGTTTACTATAATAGGGGTAAAAATACCGTTGCGTGTGCAACGCAATTGCAGGAGGCTGCGGAGAACGCTATTTTCTCTGCGGAGTTGCGATGAATAATTATCTGCCGCTGTTACAAACCACCACGCTGTTTGCGGGTCTCTCCGCTGCGGAGCTCAGCACGCTGCTGTCCCGGCTGGGGGCCGGTGTGCGCAGCTACGGCAAAGGCGAAGCCCTTGTGCTGGCGGGGGAACCCAGCCGCCGGGTAGGCATCGTGCTATCCGGTGAGCTGGAGGCCTACCGCCCGGCACCGGGCGGGGTGCGCATTCCCATTGCCCGGGTAGAGCCGGGTGGGGTGTTCGGGGACGTGCTGGGCGGTTCCAGCCTGTCCAGCCCGGTCACCGTGCTGGCTGCTGCCCCCTGTGAGGTGCTGCTGCTGCCCTACGAGCGGCTGCTGCTCTCGGACGGCAGCCCCGCCCACCAGCGGGTGGTGCAGAACCTTGTGCGTACCATCAGCGATAAATATTTTTCCCTCTCCCACCGCATCGACCTGCTGGTGATGAAGAGCCTGCGCGCCAAGGTGGCGGCCTATCTGCTCAGCGAAGCCGCCCGCGCCCACAGCCTGACCTTCAGCATCCCCTTCTCCCGCATCCAGCTGGCGGACTACCTCAACTGCGACCGCAGCGCCCTTTCCCGGGAGCTGAGCACCATGCAGAGGGAAGGGCTCATCGACACCTACCGCAGCAGCTTCAAGCTGCTGGAGCCGGATGCTTTGCAGCAGATGGTGCAATAAAACCCTCTCAGGCGCTTCACGCCAGCTCCCCCGAGGGGGGAGCTTTATGCAAGTTTTCAGAACAGTCTGCCTTCTCCGGCAGAAGAGCAAGTGTTCCCCTCTGCCGAGAAAAGCTCCCCCTTTCGGGGGAGCTGGCATCGCACAGCGATGACTGAGAGGGTTATTTTATCAATAAGGAGCGATAAAACAATGTCCAAGCCTGTTCTCTGGATCGTGATCCCCTGCTACAACGAGGAGCAGGTGCTGCCCATTACAGCACCTATGTTTCTGGAAAAGATCCACAGTCTGACCGCACAGGGGCTGGTCAGCGATAAAAGCCGGGTGCTCTTTGTCAACGATGGCTCCCGCGACAAAACGTGGGAGCTGATCCAAGGCTTTGCCTCACAGGACGAGCACTATATCGGCATCTCCCAAAGCCGCAACCGCGGCCACCAGAACGCCGTGCTGGCGGGGCTGATGGAGGCACTGCACAGCGACAGCTGCGATATCACCATCTCCATCGACTGCGACGGTCAGGACGACATCAATGCCATGGACGAGATGGTGAAAAAGTATCTGGACGGTGCCGAGGTAGTGTACGGCGTGCGCAGCCGCCGGGACACCGACACCTTCTTTAAACGGTTCACCGCCGAGGGTTTTTATCATGTGATGAACGCTCTGGGCGCGGATATCGTGTTCAATCACGCAGACTACCGCCTGATTAGCACCCGCGTGCTGGAAAGCTTTGCGGATTACAAGGAGGTCAACATCTTTTTGCGGGGCATGGTGCCGCTGGTGGGCTTTGCCCACGATGTGGTCACCTACGAGCGCCACGAACGTCTGGCCGGTGAGAGCCACTACCCCCTGAGCAAGATGCTGGCGCTGGCCTTTGACGGCATTACCAGCCTTTCCAACAAACCCATCCGCATCATCACCGGAGCGGGCATCGTGGTGAGCCTTGTCAGCTTTATCGGGGTCATCTGGGCCATCGTGTGCGCTGCCATGGGCAGCAGCGTGGCAGGCTGGGCCTCTACCGTCTGCATCGTCTGCTTTATGGGCGGCGTGCAGCTGGTGTGTCTGGGCGTGATCGGCGAGTATATCGGCAAGATCTATATGGAGACCAAAGCCCGCCCGCGCTATATCATCTCGGAGCGCACATGGGCTCCCTACGAAAGGAAATATCACGGATGAGCAAACAAAGCTGGAAGGGCAGCACCCTTCTGAACCCGGAACCGCCGGTACTGGTATCCTGCGGCGGGCTGGATAAGCCCAACCTTATCACCATCGGCTGGACAGGCACCATCTGTACCCAGCCCAGCATGGTATCCATCAGCGTGCGCCCGGAGCGGTACAGCCATCAGCTGCTGTGCGAGCGCGGGCAGTTCGCCATCAATCTGCCCACCGAAAAGCTGGTGCGCGCCATCGACTGGTGCGGTGTGAAGAGCGGCCGCGATGTAGATAAATTTGCCGCCTGCGGCCTGCACGCAGCACCCGGCAGCGTGCTGACCGACTGCCCGGTGCTGGAGGAAAGCCCGGTCAATCTGGAATGCCGCATCACCCAGCGCATCCCGCTGGGCAGCCACGACCTGTTTTTGGCCGAGGTGGTGGCCTGCGATGTGGACGAGAGCCTGCTGGACGAAAAAGGCAAGCTGTGTCTGGACAAGGCAAACCTCATTGTGTACAGCCACGGCGAGTATCTGGCGCTTGGCAAAAAGCTGGGCACCTTTGGTTACAGCGTGCGCAAGAAAAAGCCTGCAAAGCACAAAAAATAATCCATCATGCAAAAAGGAACCCTCTGCAAAGTTTTTGCTTTGAGAGGGTTCCTTTTTTACGGGATCAAGTCCGGGCAGGCCGGGGCTTTATCAATGCAGCTTCAGCATGGCAGCCTCATATTTTTGATACCAGCTGCCCATCCATTTCAGTATTTTTTCACTTACCCTTGCTGTTATCTTTTGAATACTCTTTTCGTAAAGCAGGCTGAGTACAAGTGCTGCAAGCAGCCAGCCAGCTGAGTACAAAAAGACCCACAAAAACAGATGGGCATACCCGTACCGGTTAAAAATGCAGTGCCAGAGATAGGGTCTTGTATAGGTTCGCAGCAAAATGTTTTCATGGATGATATAGATCAGCATGGAACACTTTGCAATGTGATTTACCCTTTTATTTTTAAAGTGGTTCTTTCTAGCCAGCCCAAACGCCGCAATGGCGATCAGGATCAAAAAAAGATTAAAATTGCTTACCCACCGCAAAAGCTGATCCGACAGCGCAGCGATCTTCAATCCAAGCAGATCGGTCAGAATCACGATGCCCACTGCCCCCGCCGCACCGCACAGCAGCAGGATGCTATTCACTTTTGTACTGGAATACAGTTTCATACAATAGCGCTTGATGTAGGCAACGATCAGATATACGCTGATCCAGAGAAGCAGCATATTCGGAAAGAAAAACCTGCTTTCTATAAAGTTAAAGCCGATATACAGTACCGCCAGTACAGAAACCGCCTTCAGATGTTCTTTTTGCGTCATCGCGGCAATCAGACGGTTCAAATACGGATGGATGGGATAGAATAGCAGATAGCAGGTCAAATACCAGTTATTTGCAAAGAGCGTTGGGAAAAACGAAAAAATGAAAAGTTTACCGCTTACCTCACCCCGGATCAAAAGCGTTATTCCAAGAAACAGGACGGAGATCACCCAGATATCCAGCAGCATTCCCATCATTTTCTTGCCGGACGCTTTTGTACTGTCCAGCAAAAACCATGCAGAAGCAACGAAGAAGATCCAGTTTCCCAGCGCGCCAAAATGCCGCATGACCGCTAAAAGCAGAACTGTTATGCTGGTCGTTGCATGGGTACAATCCAGAAGGTAGTCGCTATACGGAATATATTCATTTTCCGTTATCAGTGTCAGCACCACATGGCTGATTACGATCAGAATGACCGCAATGATCTTTAAAAGCTCAACGCCGGAATCCCGCATTCTGCTTTTGTCCGCAAAAACTTTTTGTTCCATGACTTCGCCCTTTCTGTTTTCGCCTTTTTCAAGCGATCTATGTATTTTATTGTACCACCTGTACTTTTTTCACACAATACCTACCTGTACAGAAAAGCCGCCGGGCAGTTTTTCTGCACGGCGGCTTCTGATGTTTCTTATGCTTCTTCGTGCTTGACCCGCTGGATCTCCCCCAGGTCGTAGGGGGTGTTCTGGTAGACGTAATAGTTCAGCCAGTTTTCGTACAGCAGGTGGGCGTGGGCGCGCCAGCGGAACAGCGGCGGCTTTGCGGGGTCGTTGTCCGGGTAGTAGTTGACGGGCACATGGATGGGCAAGCCCTTGGCTACGTCCCGCTTATACTCAGCATCCAGCGTGTACTTATCGTACTCCGGGTGACCGGTAACAAAGATCTGCCGCCCGTTCTCGGTGCTCATGAGGAAGGGTCCGGCGGCATCGCTCTCGGCCAGAATGCGCAGGGCGGCGCAGTTGTCCACATCCTCCCGGCAGATGCCAGTGTGGCGGCTGTGGGGAGCGTAGAACACCTCATCAAAGCCGCGCACAAGCGGGTTTGCCGGGCGGATGACCCGGTGCTCGAACACGCCGAACATCTTTTCCGGCAGCAGCTGCTTGCGCACGCCGTAGTGGTAGTACAGCCCGGCCTGTGCGCCCCAGCAGACATGGAGGGTGGAGTAGACGTTCGTTTCGCTGAAGTCCATGATCTCGCACAGCTCGTTCCAGTAGTCCACCTGCTCAAAATCCATGGTCTCCACCGGCGCACCGGTAATGATCATGCCGTCGTAGCGGTTGTTCTTCACCTCGTCAAAAGTCTTGTAAAAAGCCTCAAGGTGGGCAGCCGACACATGGGTGGCAGAGTGGCTGGCAGTTTGCAGCAGAGTCATGTGCACCTGCAGCGGGGTGTTGGCCAGCAGCCGGGCGATCTGGGTCTCGGTGGCGATCTTGGTGGGCATCAGGTTCAGGATCAAAATTTCCAGCGGACGGATATGCTGCGCCAGCGCCCGCTCCCGGTGCATGACAAAGACGTTTTCTTCATACAGAGCATCAAAGGCAGGTAAGGTCTTGGGGATGATCAGCGGCATAGGGAAGTCGCTCCTTTGCTAGACGATTCAAAAATGGCTCCGCGTTCGCTTTGCCATCTTCAGGGGTATCATGATTTTTGATTTCACATTTGTCGCGGCCTATTGGCCGCGACAAATGTATTTTCACGGGAGGGGATCATACCTTATCCAGTGCCTGCGCGATATCGGCGATGAGGTCCTCGGCAGATTCCAGACCGCAGCTCATGCGCACCAGCTCAGCGGGCACACCGGCGGCAGCCAGCTGCTCGTCGTTCATCTGGCGGTGGGTGCTGGAGGCGGGGTTCAGGCAGCAGGTACGGGCATCCGCCACATGGGTCTCGATGGCGGCAAGCTTCAGCTCCTTCATAAAGGTGCTGGCGGCCTGACGTCCACCCGCCAGACCAAAGCTCACGACGCCGCAGCTGCCATTGGGCAGGTACTTCTGCGCCAGTGCATGGTAGGGGCTGCTTTCCAGCCCACAGTAGTTCACATAGGCCACCTTGGGGTGGTTCTCCAAGAACTGTGCCACTGCCATACCGTTGGCGCAGTGGCGCTGCATCCGAACGTGCAGGCTTTCCAGACCAAGGTTCAGCATATAGGCGTTCATGGGGGACTGCATGGAGCCGAAGTCCCGCATCAGCTGTGCGGTGGCCTTGGTGATGAAGGCTCCCTCCTTGCCGAAGCGCTCGGCGTAGGTAATGCCGTGGTAGCTGTCATCCGGGGTGCACAGACCCGGGAACTTGTCGGCGTGCGCCATCCAGTCGAACTTGCCGCCGTCCACGATGGCACCGCCCAACACCGCGCCGTGACCGTCCATGTACTTGGTGGTGGAGTGGGTCACGATGTCCGCGCCCCACTCAAAGGGGCGGCAGTTGACCGGCGTGGGGAAGGTGTTGTCCACCATCAGCGGCACGCCGTGGGCGTGGGCGGCCTTGGCAAACTTTTCAATGTCCAGCACGGTCAGGGCGGGGTTTGCGATGGTCTCGCCGAACACCACCTTGGTATTGGGCCGGAAGGCGGCGTTCAGCTCCTCCTCGGTGCACAGAGGGTCCACGAAGGTGGCGGTGATGCCCATTTTAGCCATGGTGACCGAGATGAGGTTGAAGGTGCCGCCGTAGATGGTGCTGGAAGCCACGATGTGGTCCCCTGCCTCGCAGATATTGAACAGCGCAAAGAAGTTTGCGGCCTGTCCGCTGGAGGTGAGCATGGCGGCAGTGCCGCCTTCCAGCTCGCAGATCTTTTTGGCTACCATATCGCAGGTGGGGTTCTGCAGACGGGAATAGAAATAGCCGTCTGCCTCCAGATCGAACAGCTTGCCCATGTCCTCGCTGGTAGCGTACTTGAAGGTGGTGGACTGAATGATGGGGATCTGACGGGGCTCGCCATTGCCGGGGGTGTAGCCGCCCTGCACACAGATGGTATCACGGTTCATACAACATACTCCTTTGCTGGTTTTTTGGTCGGGAAGGACGATTCCCCGCAGGAGGGGCTGCCTCCGGCGGGGAATCGAAAATTCAAAGATTCTTATTTCCGCAGGCGCTTATCGCTCTTGGTGGCCCACAGGGTACCCACAGACTGGAACGCCTGCACCATCAGCACCAGCAGCACCACACAGACGATCATGATGTTGGTCTGGTAGCGGTAGTAGCCATAGGACAGGGCGATCTTGCCCAGACCGCCGCCGCCGATGACGCCGGACATGGCGGAGTAGCCCAGAATAGTGGTCAGTGCGGTGGTCATGCTGGAGATCAGGCCGGGCAGGCACTCCGGGATCATGACCTTGGTGATGATCTGGAAGGGGGTAGCGCCCATGCTCTGGGCAGCTTCCACCACGCCCTCGTCCAGCTCCCGCAGGCTGGTCTCCACCAGACGTGCCACAAAGGGGAAGGCGGCGACCACCAGCGGAACGATGGTGGCCTTGGTGCCCACCGTAGTGCCCACGATGGCGCGGGTAAGCGGGAATACACAGATCATCAAAATCAGGAAAGGCACACTGCGCAGGATGTTGATGACGATGTTGATCAGGTGCATCAGCCAGCCGGGCAGGGGCAGGATGCCGTCCTTGTCACCGGCTACCAGCAGCACACCCAGCGGCAGACCCAGCACCAGCGCAAAGGCGGTGGAAAGCATCGTTACATAAAAGGTCTCCCAGATGGCAAAGCCGTAATCTGCGATATTCATATACCGGTCACCTCCTCTACCGTTACGCCAGACTGGCTGCGCATATACTCCATAGCCTGCTGTGCGACAGCAAGCTCTGCGGGCAGCTTGAGCAGCATGGAGCCGTAGCACTGGCCGCTCAGATCACGGGTATCGGCGCTGAGCACCGACACCAGAATGCCTTTTTCGGCGGCAAGGCTTGCCACCAGCGGCTTTGCGGTGGAGGAACCATTAAAGGTAACGCGCACCACATGGTCATCCGGCGCAAAGCAGGAAAGATCCCGCGCTGCGCTGCCGCCGTTGGGTGCCACCAGACGCTTGGCGGCTGCCGTTTTGGGGTTTGCAAAAATTTCCTGTACCGAGCCCTGTTCCACGACCACACCGCCGTCCAGAATGGCCACGCTGTCGCAGATCTCCTCCACCACGCTCATCTGGTGGGTAATGACCACCACGGTGATGCCCAGCTTACGGTTGATATCCTTGATCAGGGTCAGGATGGAGTGGGTAGTGTTGGGGTCCAGCGCACTGGTAGCCTCGTCGCACAGCAGCACCTTGGGGTTAGTAGCCAGTGCGCGGGCAATGGCGATGCGCTGTTTCTGACCGCCGGACAGCTGTGCCGGGTAGGCGTTAGCCTTATCCGGCAGACCCACCATCTCCAGCAGCTCCATGGCACGCTTTTCGGCCTCAGCCTTCTTCACGCCTGCCAGCTCCATGGGGAAGCAGACGTTCTTCAGGCAGGTGCGCTGCATAAGCAGGTTGAACTGCTGGAAGATCATGGTAATCTCCCGGCGGCGCTTGCGCAGCGAGGCGGGAGACAAAGTCTCCATTGCCACGCCGTCGATCACCACGCTGCCGCCGGTGGGGCGCTCCAACAGGTTGATGCAGCGCACCAGCGTGGATTTGCCCGCACCGGACATGCCGATGATGCCGTAGATCGCGCCATCGGGAATGGTGAGGTTGATGTTCTGCAGCGCTTTCACCGCGCCATCCTTCATCTGGAAGGTCTTGGAAAGGTACTTGAGTTCGATCACAGAAATTGCTCCTTTAGCTTATCCCTCGATGGTAGATTATCCCTCGATGGGTGCCAGACTGTCCTGCTTGCCGCCGTAGACGCCCATGGGCTCTACGTGAATACCGGCAACGGTCACCAGATGGGTACCCTTTTCGGCGTTGAAGTTGTCCAGATACGGCTGATGCTGGAAGTAGTTGGTGTCTACCTGACCGTCCTCGACGATCTGGTTGGGGATCACATAGTCGTCGTACTCCTGAATATCCAGCGTGATGCCCTTGGCGGCAAGGATCTCCTTGCACACCTCCAGCACCTCGCAGTGGGGAGCGGGAGTAGCGGCGCAGCTGACGGTCTGGCCGTTCAGAGCGTCATAGTCCAGAGTGGAATCGTAGCCGTCGGTGGGGTTCTCCACAACGGACACCACGGAGCCCTTGTAGGTCTCGTCCATGAAGTCCTTCACCTTCTGGCTCTGCAGAGCAGCGGCCAGAGCCTTGATCTTGGGCTCCTCCTGATTGCCGTCCTTGCAGACCAGAATGTTGACGTAAGCAGAAGAGCCGTCCTCCATGGCCAGTGCATCGGTCATGGGGTTCAGACCGGCAGAGATGGCGTAGTTGGAGTTGATGACGGCGTAGTCCTCGTCCTGCAGGACGTTGGGCACCTGAGCGGCCTCCACCTCGTCCACGGTGACGTTCAGGGGGTTCTCCTCGATGTCGTTCTTGGTGGCGGTCAGGCCGGCATCTGCCTTCAGCTTGAAGAAGCCGTTCTTCTCCAGCAGGGTCAGGGCACGAGCCTCGTTGGTGGTATCGTTGGGCACAGCCACCTTGATCTTATCCAGCTTAGCTGCGGCAGAGGATGACACGCTGCCGGATGCAGCGGCGGAAGAAGCAGTGGAAGAAGAACCACCGCAGGCAGTCAGGGCAGCGGCTGCGGCTGCCACACCGGTAACTTTCAGAAAATCGCGACGAGTAATCATAGTTTTGTTCCCTCTCTATTTGTTCTCTATTTTGTGCAGCGACCCGCACGGCACCTTTCCGCGCGCGGCCTTGAACGGATGCATGAAAAAATGCCCCCGTCCTTACGAGCCCTAGACTCTGCAAGGACGGAGGCATGAACATACTTCCGTGGTACCACCTTGGTTCACTGTACCCTTACGGATACAGCCTCGATGCTGCGGCAGCGTGTACTGCTTACAGCCGGACGCTGTAACGGGCGCATCCCGTTGCGGGCTTAGCACTCCTGCGCCTCGTCCGCACGGCTCCGAGACCATTTTCAGCTTCCTGTTTCCTGCCCTTTTCCACCGCCCGGGCTCTCTGGTAAGGATCAATGCGAAGGCCTACTCTTCTCTTCACAGCCATTTTTGTGATATTGACACTATAATAAACCCATCGGCGGCATTTGTCAACACCTTCAACGAAGTTTTTGGGTAGGGATATGGCTTCCGGCCTTTTGCCGCGCCCGTTTTGCTTGACAATACGCACAAAAAGGGTTATACTATAACTACAAAAGGCACTGCGACAAGCGGTTGGCCCTTTAGGTTTTTAGTTTAACTTTTATCCAAAGAAAAACCGTCACCTGTGGGGGGTGGCGGTTTTTTATTATACGCCCTTGTATGCGGCTGGTGCACATGATAAAATAGGGTATCATCTTTTGCAAGGAGAGCAGGCAATGAACAGCAGAGACCCTTTTCCCGATGAAGAGCTGCGCCGCCGCATTATGGATTTTATCATGGCCGCAGGGCAGACCCTGCTGGAAAACGGCGCAGAGGTGTTCCGGGTGGAGCAGACCATGGAGATCATGGCGCGCAGCTTCCATTTGCGGGAGTTCCACGTTTATGTGCTGACCAACGGCATTTTTGCCAGTGCCGGCACTGCCGAGATCAGCGAGGTGCGCAACGTACCGGTGCGCACCACCCATCTGGGGCGGGTGGCGGCGGTGAACGAGCTTTCCCGCCAGATTGCCCAGACCGGGATGACCTTGGATGAAGCCGAGAGCCGTCTGGTGCTGGCGCGGCAGCTGCCCTTCCCCAAAGATCATGTGCAGCTGCTGTCCGGGCTGTGCGGAGCGTTCTGCTTTGCCATGATGTTCGGCGGTAACCTGCGCAGTGCACTGGCAGCTGCCGGGGCGGGACTGGTGGCCAGCTGGTATCTGCTGTGGTGCGGGCGGCACGAGGTGCCCGGCGGCTTCCAGAAGATCAGCACCGCCGCGCTGATCACGCTGGTGTGCATTCTGCTGTGCAATCTGCTGCACACTTCTGCAAGCCACGCCATCATCGGTACGCTGATGATTTTGACCCCGGGCATCGCCTTCACCATGGGTATCCGGGACTTTGTGCAGGGCGACTACCTTTCCGGCACTATCCGTATGATCGACGCCTTGCTTATTGCCGCCAGCATTGCCATAGGCACCGGCCTTGTACTGCGGCTGTACACGGTATTTACGGGGGTGGTCGTGGTATGATGTCCCTTACAGCTGTACAGATCAGCGAGCTGACCGCGCAGTTTTTTCTGGCCGGGCTGGGCACGCTGAGTTTTGCCATTCTGTTTGCGTGCCCCCGGCGCTGCCTGCCTTACTGCGCACTGGTGGGCGCTGTGGGCTGGCTGTGGTACGAACTGCTGACTCTGCTGGGCGCAGACGCCGCCACGGCCTCCCTGCTGGCGGTCATTCCGCTTACCATCCTTACCCGCGTGTTTGCCATTACCCAAAAAACGCCGGTCACGGTGTTTTTGCTGACCGGCATTTTCCCGCTTGTGCCGGGCGCGGGCATCTACTACACCGCCTACTACTTCATCCAGAACGAAAACGCCCTTGCCCTTGCCAAGGGCATCAGCACCTTTAAAATCGCCGTGGCGCTGGCCATCGGCATCAGTCTGGTGCTGTGCATTCCGATACCGAAAAAACACGGTTGACTCTCTCACAACAAAAGCCAGAAGGCTGCTGTAGAAACCCACAGCAGCCTTCTGGCTTTTACTTTTATAGAAAGAGGATCGCAGTTTCAGGGCTTATGCCTTGATGTACTTGATTTTTGCAGTAACCTTCACTTCGCCCTTATTGTTGCCCAGATAGTTAATGCGGAACGGACCATTGCCCACAGGCACGACCTGAATCAGAATCTTATCCTGGCCCATCCAGGCTTCCTTGCTCACCTTCGGCAGCTGATTCGCATACAGGAAGGTAACATCCATGTCCACATTCATGGTAGCCTCGCCGATACAGTTTTTATCGATCTGCTCAAGGCCCTCCTTATAGTAGTAAACGGTAACTTCCTTCTGCTTCGCAGGGTTGACCGGCTTAACCTCCATCACAACGCGGTTGTTCTCGCTGATCTGGTTCTTGCCGTTGTCGATGATCTCGTAGCCGGGCAGAGCTTCCTTCAGATCGGTCTTGTAAACAAAATCAGTATCCGATGCAACGGTAATCGTCATGGTGGTGCTCAGCATAGCTTTGTTAACGGAGTCGTAGAATGCAACCGTAACCTTCTTGCCGGTATCGATCTTCTTCAGGTCGACAAGTACGCTCTCCTTGCCGCCGATCTCCTGGATCTTCAGCTCACCGGTGCTCTCCATAGTATAGCCCTGCGGGATCTGCTCAGCCTTAATCATGGAAACAGGAACAGTCTTGGCGTCCTTTTTAACAACAACAGAACCATCCTTGCCAGCAGTTGCGCCCTTGTACATAAAGATGACCTTAACTTCCTTGGTCACTTCGGGAATCACAGGAGCATCCTCCTTGGAGCAGCCTGCCATCATGCCAGCAGCCGCAACAGCCAGAGTAGCAACACCTGCGCTCTTCAGGAACTGACGACGAGAGATATTAGACATAATAATCAACCTCACGATCTTTTATTTTCAGCTCCTACTACAAAACAGGAGCTTGTTCTTCTATAATATACCCCCCCCTGTATTATTTTGTCAATACTTATTTCGACTTTTTGCAAAAAAGTTTTTAACAATCACCATCTGTTTATCATTCTTGTTGCAAGATATTGCCGCATCTGTTATATTTTTTATTATAATGTGATTTATAAAAGGAGTGATCTCTATGAACGCAATGGAACTTCTGACTACCCGCCGCACCTACCGCCGGTTTGCACAAAAGGCCGTGCCGCAGGACGTGGTGGACGATATCGTACAGGCCGTGCGGCTGTCCTCCTGCGGGGCAAACCGGCAGGCGGTGCGTCTGGTGCTGGTGCAAAGCCCGGAGATGGTGGCCAAGGTACAGCCGCTGGTCAAATGGGCTGGCTATCTGCCGCCGGAGCAGGGCACGCCCAAGGCGGACGAGCTGCCCACCTTTTATGCAGCTGTGGTGCAGGATACCGCCATCCCCGGCGACCTTGCCACCGACACTGGCATTGCGCTGGCAAACATGACCCTTGCCGCATGGGACAAGGGCGTGGGCAGCTGCATCATGGGCGCGATCAATAAGCCCGCCCTGACCGCGCTGCTGGGCATCGAGGAGCCGCAGAAGCTGGCCTTTATGGTGGCTTTCGGTTACCCCACCCACAAAGCCAGCATCGTACCCATGACCGAGCAGACCGGCGTAAAGTACTATCTGGACGAAAACCGCGACTACTGCGTGCCCAAGCGCAGCGCGGAGGAGATTGCAAGAAGCGTATAAGCACCGCAGTGCAAGTTCGCCCTCTCAGGCTGAACTCCCCCAGTCATCGCTACGCGATGCCAGCCCCCTCTGAGATGGGGCCTTTGGCATGGCGGCAAAGTTACCGGCTCAAGTGCAAAGTGTCCGGGCGCGCCAGAGGCTCCCTCCCCGAGGGAGCTGGCAAAGCCGTCAGGCTTTGACTGAGGAAGTTTATACTGCATATATTCACGCATTTTCTCCGTTATTGCATAAATGTTTGCAAAATCGTTTCAATTTCACGGATTATTATGCACAAGTATTGACTTTTTGTTTTGTACAAACTATACTAAGTGCGTTCCCCGAAAGCGCGATGAATCGCATCCCATCGGGGCAAAGCAAACTATATTGCATAGATTGAGGAGTGTTTGAATATGAAAAAGATCTCTCGCCGCAGCTTCATGGCTGCCGCTGCTGTTTCCGTTGCTGCTCTGGCTATGACCGCCTGCGGTGGTTCTGCAAGCTCTGCTGCTTCCTCTGTGGCAAGCTCTGCCGCTTCCTCCGAGGCTGCTTCTTCTGCCGCTGCTGCTGAACTGACCACCGTGGAGGCCGGCAAGCTGACCATGGCTACCAACGCTGCCTTCCCTCCGTACGAGATGACCACCGATGCCGGCGAGTTCGAGGGCATCGACGTGGACACCGCCAAGGCCATTGCTGAGAAGCTGGGTCTGGAGCTGCAGATCGATGATATGGACTTTGACGCCGCACTGCTCAGCGTGCAGCAGGGTAAGGCCGACATCGTGATGGCAGGCGTTACCGTGACCGACGAGCGCAAGGCTGTGATGGACTTCTCCGACAGCTACGCCACCGGCATCCAGTCCATCATCGTGCCCAACGATTCCGACATTGCTTCTCCCGACGATCTGGCCGGTAAGACGATCGGCACCCAGCGCGGCACCACCGGCTACATCTACTGCTCCGATGATTTCGGCGATGAGAACGTGGTTGCTTACGACGACGGTCTGACCGCTGTGCAGGCCCTGAACAATGGTCAGGTGGACGCTGTGGTCATCGACAACGCTCCCGCACAGGAGTTCGTGGCTGCCAACCCCGGCCTGAAGGTGCTGGATACCAGCTACGCCGAGGAGGATTACGCCATCGGCATGGCAAAGGGTTCTGCTCTGGAGGACGCTGTCAACAAGGCTCTGGAGGAGCTGAAGGCTGACGGCACTCTGCAGGCCATCGTGGACAAGTACATCAACGCAAACTAAGCTGCGTGCCCTGTACCATTTCCGTACCCAAGGAGGCGCCCCGCTCCGGGGCACCTCTTTTTTTAGAAAAAAGTGGTTACAATTTATTGACAAACAGAAAGCGAGGATGTGAATGGCTGCGCAATACGAACTGCTCAAAGAGCTGCTCAACAGCGGCACAAAGCTAAGCTTTGGACAGGATTTCTTTTTTAAGTTTTATCAGGCCTTTCTGCTGAAGGACCGCTGGATGCAGTACATCAACGGTGTGGGCACCACCCTGCTGGTCACCGCACTGGCGCTGGCGCTGGGCGTGGTGCTGGGCAGCGTGGTGGCGCTGGTGCGCGTGACCCACGACCAGCAGCGTCCCGGCCACAAAAATGCGGTGCTGGGCTTTTTTAACGCGGTGTGTCAGGTGTACACCACCATCATCCGCGGCACGCCCATGATGGTGCAGCTGCTGATCATGAGCATGGTCATTTTTTCCAACAGCCGCAACTTTACCATGGTAGGTGCGCTGACTTTGGGCATCAACTCCGGCGCGTATGTATCCGAGATCATCCGCGGCGGCCTGATGGCTGTGGACCCCGGCCAGATGGAAGCCGGACGCAGCCTTGGCCTGAACTACATGACCACCATGGTGGTCATCATCATCCCGCAGGCCATCCGTGCGGTGCTGCCTGCACTGGGCAACGAGTTCATCGTCCTGCTCAAGGATACTTCCCTGATCACCACCATCGGCGGCAAGGAGCTGCTGTATGCTGCACAGGGCATTATGAACCGTACCTATGAAG
The DNA here is from genome assembly GCF_023347235.1 of Faecalibacterium sp. I4-1-79. Lineage (GTDB taxonomy): Bacteria > Bacillota > Clostridia > Oscillospirales > Ruminococcaceae > Faecalibacterium > Faecalibacterium tardum. The sequence goes on from NZ_CP094467.1 coordinate 2,490,572, forward strand.
CCATGTTCCCCCTGCTGGGCGTTGCACTGATCTACCTGATCCTTGTTATGCTGTTCACATGGCTGCTGAGCAAGTTTGAGAGGAGGCTGGCACAAAGTGACCGATAAGATTTTGGAAGTACGCGGCCTGACCAAGACCTATGGCGGCGTAAAGAAGCGCGGCGCAAAAAAAGCCGACCCCACGCTGGATGTGCTGAAAGGCATCGACCTTGATATCTACCGTGGCGATGTGGTGTGCCTGATCGGCCCTTCCGGCTGCGGCAAGTCCACCTTTCTGCGCTGCCTGAACCGGCTGGAGACTCCCACCTCCGGTTCCATCAAGTTTGAGGGTGTGGAGGTAAACGAGACACACATCGATGCCGTGCGCCAGAAGATGGGCATGGTGTTCCAGCACTTCAACCTGTTCCCCCATCTGACCGTGAAAAAGAACCTTGAGCTGGCACCCAGCCTGCTGAAGCTGAAGGATAAAGAGGCCATCTCTGCCCGCGCAGACGAGCTGCTGGCCCGCGTAGGTCTGGCCGACAAGGCCAACGCCTACCCCAAGAGCCTGTCCGGCGGTCAGCAGCAGCGCATCGCCATTGCCCGTGCGCTGGCCATGGACCCGGATGTGATCCTGTTCGATGAGCCCACCAGCGCCCTTGACCCCGAGATGGTGGGCGAGGTGCTGGAGCTGATGAAGGAGCTGGCACACACCGGCATCACCATGCTGGTGGTCACCCACGAAATGGGCTTTGCCCGCGAGGTGTCCAACCGGGTCATCTTCATCGATGACGGCAAAATTCAGGAGGACGAGCCGCCGCAGGAGTTGTTCACCAATCCCAAGCATCCCCGCCTGAAAGCCTTCCTCTCCAAGATGCTGTAATAATATAAAAAATTCAAGCCCGGAAGGTCTACCGACCTTCCGGGCTTGTTTTATTAAAAATAGCGCTACGGCTCAAAGCTCTGCCAGAATGGCATCGCCCATGGCGGTGCAGCCAAGGCAGGTGCAGCCGTCGCTCATGTTGTCGGCAGTGCGCAGACCCTTGTCCAGCACACGGCTCACAGCGTTCTCAATGGCATCGGCTTCCTCTGCCATGCCAAAGGAGTACCGCAGCATCATGGCGGCGGACAGGATGCAGGCGGTGGGGTTTACGATGTCCTTGCCCGCAATGTCCGGGGCGGAGCCGTGGATGGGCTCATACAGGCCGCGGGTGCCGTCGCCAAGGCTGGAGGACGGGATCATGCCAATGGAACCGGTGATCATGGAAGCCTCGTCCGACAGGATGTCGCCGAACATATTCTCGGTGACGATCACGTCGAACTGAGCGGGGTTCTTCACGATCTGCATAGCGCAGTTGTCCACGAACATCTCGCTGTACTCCACATCCGGGTACTCGGCCTGCAGCCGGTGCATCACGGTGCGCCACAGGCGGCTGGTGTCCAGCACGTTGGCCTTGTCCACGCAGCACAGCTTTTTGCGGCGCTTGCGGGCGGTCTCGAAGCCGATGCGGCCAATGCGCTCGATCTCATGCTCAGCGTAGGGCATGGTGTCCACCGCCTGCTTTTCGCCGTTTTCCAGCGTGTGGGTCTGGTGCTGGCCGAAGTACACGCCGCCGATCAGCTCCCGCACGATGATAAAGTCAATGCCCTGTGCCACGATCTCGGGCTTCAGGGGGCTGGCAGGTGCCAGCTGCGGCCAGATCTTGGCCGGGCGGTTGTTGGCATATAGCCCCATCCCGGCGCGCAGCCGCAGCAGACCCTTTTCCGGCCGCTGCTCCCCGGGCAGGCCCTCCCACTTGGGGCCGCCTACCGCGCCCAGCAGCACGCTGTCGGCGGCAAGGCACTTATCCAGCTCGTGCTGGGGCAGCGGGTCACCGTACTTGTCAATGGCCTCGCCGCCCATGGCGGCAGCGGTGTAGTGGAAGGTATGGCCGTACTTTTCAGCCACCTTATCCAGCACCCGGAGGGTCTGCTTTACGATCTCCGGGCTGGAGCAGTCGCCCCAGATGACAGCAATATTTTTTTCCATGAGGTACTCCTTCTATGCTCCAAACACATTTTCACGGATGGGGTTATTTCTGGATGGCCTTCATCAGACCACCGGCGGAGATGATGTTCTGGATAAAGGGCGGGAAGGGCTCGGCGTGGAACACCTTGCCGTTGGTCTCGTCGGTGATGACGCCGGTGTCAAAGTCTACCTGAACGGTGTCCCCTGCCTCAATGGCGTCCACAGCCTCCGGGCACTCCATGATGGGCAGGCCAATGTTGATGCTGTTGCGGTAGAAGATGCGGGCAAAGCTTTTGGCAATGACCACCGCGATGCCGGCGGTCTTGATGCACAGGGGTGCGTGCTCGCGGGAGGAGCCGCAGCCAAAGTTCCAGCCGCCCACCATGATATCGCCGGGCTGCACCCGGTTCACAAAGTCTTTGTCGATATCCTCCATGCAGTGGCTGGCAAGCTCCTTGGCGTCCTGCGTGTTCAGGTGGCGTGCCGGGATGATGACGTCGGTATCCACGTTATCCGGGTATTTGAAAACAGAACCTCTTGCGTTCATGCTCATGCTCCTTTCGGGTCAGACCGTGCGCGGGTCGGTGATGTAGCCGGTCAGGGCGCTGGCGGCGGCGGTAGCGGGAGAGGCCAGATAGACTTCACTGTCCACATGACCCATGCGTCCCACAAAGTTGCGGTTGGTGGTGGAAACGCAGCGCTCTCCCGCTGCCAGAATACCCATGTAGCCGCCCAGGCAGGGGCCGCAGGTGGGGGTGGACACGATGCAGCCCGCATCAATAAAGGCGGTGGTCCAGCCCCGCAGGATGCACTCCTTATAGACAGCCATGGTGGCGGGGATGATGATGCCGCGCACGCCCTTGGCGATGTGCTTGCCCTTGAGGATGTTGTAGGCGGCCTCCATATCCTCTAAGCGGCCGTTGGTGCAGCTGCCGATGACCACCTGATCGATCTTGATGTCCTTGCCCTCGCTGGCAACATGGGTGTTCTCAGGCAGATGGGGGTAGCTGACGGTGGGCTCCAGTGCGCCGAGGTCGATCTCGATGGTCTTTTCGTACACGGCATCGGGGTCTGCCTCGTAGAACACCGGCGGGCGCTGGCTGCGGCCTGCAAGGTAAGCCTTGGTCACCTCGTCCACCGGGAAGATACCGTTCTTGGCACCGGCCTCAATGGCCATATTGCAGATGCACAGGCGGTCGTCCATAGTAAGACCTGCCACGCCCGGGCCGGTGAATTCCATGGACTTATACAGTGCGCCGTCCACACCGATCATGCCGATGATGTGCAGGATCAGATCCTTGCCGGACACCCGGGGGTTAAACTTGCCGGTAAGCACGAACTTGATGGCAGAGGGCACCTTGAACCATGCCATGCCGGTGGCCATGCCTGCGGCCATATCGGTAGAGCCTACACCGGTGGAGAAGGCACCCAGCGCACCGTAGGTGCAGGTGTGGCTGTCCGCGCCGATCACGCAGTCACCGGCGGTGACGATGCCTTTTTCCGGCAGAAGGGCGTGCTCAATGCCCATCTGGCCGACATCGTAGAAGTTGAGGATATCGTATTTATTGGCGAACTCCCGGCACTGCTTGGACTGGGTAGCGCTCTTGATATCCTTATTGGGTACAAAGTGATCCAGCACGATAGCGATATGCTCTTTATCAAACACGCGGTCAAAACCGGCGCGCTCAAACTCATTGATGGCCACCGGGGTGGTGATATCATTGCCCAGCACGATGTCCAACTTTGCGTCGATCAGCTGGCCTGCCTTGACCTCCGGCAGTCCGGCGTGTGCGGCAAGGATCTTCTGCGTCAGGGTCATTCCCATGGTAGTTTTCTCCTTTTTATCGATTATTGATCGCGCTGACAAGGGCGCGGATACCGGCTACGATAATGTCGGTGTCGGTACCGGCACCCCATGTGACCGTGTTATCGCCCCAGACAAGGCCCACATAAGAGGCTGCGCGGGAGGTAGAGCCCTCGTCCAGACTGTGCTCAGAGTAGTTTTCCAGATGGAAGTCCATACCGGTGGCGCTCTGGATGGCGTTGGCTACGGCATCCAGACGGCCATTGCCCACCGAGGTGACCACCTTGCGCTGGCCGTTCAGCTCCAGCGTGACTGTGGCGGTAATGCCGTTCACCTGTGCAAAGTGGGCTTCCACCACGTTCAGCGGCTTTGCACGGTTGAGGTAGGTATCCTCGAAGATGTGCAGCACCTCGGCGGCGCTCAGCTCCTTGTGGCTGTGGTCGGACACGCTCTTGACCTTGTAGCCCAGCGCCTCCCTCATCTTGGGGGGCAGATTGTAGCCGTAGTTCTGTTCCAGCACAAAACCGATGCCGCCCTTGCCGCTCTGGCTGTTGATGCGGATAACGTCGGCATCGTAGGTGCGGCCGATGTCGTGGGGGTCCACCGGGATGTAGGGACAGGTCCAGCGGTGTTCGCCGGTCTGCTTGCGGTACGCCATGCCCTTGGCAATAGCGTCCTGATGGCTGCCGGAGAAGGCGGCAAACACCAGCTGTCCGGCGTAGGGGGTACGCTCGTAGATGTGCATCCGGGTCACTCGCTCGTAGGTGGCACAGATGGCGGGCATATCTGAGAAGTCCAGCTTGGGGTCTACGCCGTGGCTGTACATATTCATGGCCAGCGTCACAGCGTCCACATTGCCGGTGCGCTCGCCGTTGCCAAACAGGCAGCACTCCACGCGCTGTGCGCCCGCCAGCACTGCCAGCTCTGCGCAGGCCACGCCGGTGCCGCGGTCGTTGTGGGGGTGGGTGGAGATGATCACGCTGTCGCGGTACTTCAGGTGCTTGTCGCAATACTCGATCTGGTTGGCGTACACATGGGGCATGCTCATCTCCACGGTCACCGGCAGGTTGATGATCATGGGGCGCTCCGGGGTGGGCTGCATGATATCCAGCACGGCGTTGCACACCTCTACGGCGTAGTCCACCTCGGTGCCGGTAAAGCTTTCGGGGCTGTACTCAAACAGGAAGTTGCCCTCGTACTCCTCGCTGAGCTGTTTGACCAGCTTTGCGCCGTCCACGGCGATCTGCTTGATCTCTTCCTTGGACTTGTGGAACACCTGCTCCCGCTGCGCCACGGAGGTGGAGTTGTAGAAGTGGATCACCGCCCGGGGTGCGCCCTTGACTGCCTCGAAGGTGCGGCGGATGATGTGGTCGCGGCACTGGGTCAGCACCTGCACGGTGACATCGGCGGGGATCATGTCCTTTTCGATCAGGGTGCGCAGGAACTCGTACTCGGTCTCGCTGGCGGCGGGGAAGCCCACCTCGATCTCCTTGAAGCCGATCTTCACCAGCATCTGGAAGAACTCCAGCTTTTCTGCAAGGCTCATGGGCACGATCAGCGCCTGATTGCCGTCCCGCAGATCCACGCTGCACCATGCGGGAGCCTTTTCAATATGGTCCTTTTTTACCCAGCTGTCATAACCGGCGGGTACCGGGTAGTACCCCGGTGCGTACTTGGTAGCGTCCATCATCCTGTTGTCCTCCTGATGTTGTGGTGAGACGAGCCCTCTCAGTCAGCCCCTGCGGGGCTGCCAGCTCCCCCGAAGGGGGAGCTTTCCGGCTTCTGAAAGGTGAGACGCTTCTTAGAAGAAGCATTCCTCCCCTTTTCTCTTAAAGCTCCCCCCTCGGGGGAGCTGTTGCCATCATGCAACTGAGAGGGTTATCATACAAAAAGGCTCCCGTCTTTCAAGGCGAAAACCTTGAGAGACGAGAGCCTGTAAATTGCTTTTACAGGGCACCCGTGGTACCACTCTCCTTGCTGCACGGTCAGGTACAGCCACTTTGCACGATCGGCCAAAACGGTGAATCGCTGCCCCTGTAACGGTGGGCGTCCGTCAGAACCTACTTGTCCGTTCAGCTCTGCCGCTCAGGGGCCAGTATCCGAAGTTCTCTGCACCCGCCTTGCACCACCCGGCGGCTCTCTGCACGCAGAAGAAAGATCGTTTTATCCCCGTCAACGCATTTGCACTTTGTTGAAAGTGAGATAATTTTAGCACGCCTGCCAGAAAGTGTCAAGAAGTTTCATTCAGGATAAAGATGAAAGCATTTCATAATACCATGGGGTAAATCATGCAAAATTGAGGTCGTTGCTCCCCTTCCCCCTCATCCGGCAAGCCCTTTGCGCACCTATAATATGGTAACTGAGCGGCTTTAGCCCTCTTTGTTAAGAAACTGCTAAGTTTTTGCAAAGTTGCCCTCGCTGCGCTGTTGCCGGGCGGCAAGGTGTGGTATACTGGACGCAGCAAACGGGTGGAAGCCCACTTTATATAGAAGGAGGAACATCCCATGAAAGAAGTCAAGCCATCCAAAAAGCCGTTGGCCATCTACTATGCCATCGTGCTGCTGGTGCTGCTGGTCATCAACCTTGTGGTCATGCCGTGGCTGGCCGAGCGTCAGGTGCAGGAGGTAGACTACGGCACCTTTATGAGCATGACCGAGCAGGAGAACATCGGCAAGGTAGATATCCAGTCCAACCAGATCATTTTTACGGATAAGGACAACAAGCAGATCTACAAGACCGGCCTGATGAACGACCCCGGTCTGACCGAGCGCCTGTACGATGCCGGTGCGCAATTCTCCAGCGAGATCGTGGAGCAGGGTTCGCCGGTGCTCAGCTTTCTGCTGTGGTTCGTGCTGCCCATTCTGCTGTTCAGTTTCATCGGCAACCAGATGAACAAAAAGCTGATGGAAAAGGCAGGCGGCGGTCCGGGTGCCATGATGTTCGGCGGCGCGGGCAAGTCCAACGCAAAGGTGTATGTGCAGTCCACCCATGGCATCCGCTTTGCGGACGTTGCCGGTGAGGACGAAGCCAAGGAGAATCTGCAGGAGATCGTCAACTATCTGCACGATCCCAAGAAGTATGAGGAGATCGGCGCTTCCATGCCCAAGGGCATTCTGCTGGTAGGCCCTCCGGGCACCGGCAAAACCATGCTGGCCAAGGCCGTGGCAGGTGAATCCAACGTGCCCTTCTTCTCCATCTCCGGCTCGGAGTTCGTGGAGATGTTCGTGGGCATGGGTGCCTCCAAGGTGCGTGACCTGTTCAAGCAGGCCAAAGAAAAAGCACCCTGCATCGTGTTCATTGATGAAATTGATGCCATTGGCCAGAAGCGCAACAGCGGCCAGTTTGGCGGCAACGACGAGCGCGAGCAGACCCTGAACCAGCTGCTTACCGAGATGGACGGCTTTGAGGGCAACACCGGCGTCATTATTCTGGCAGCCACCAACCGCCCGGATTCTCTCGACCCTGCCCTGACCCGCCCCGGCCGGTTCGACCGCCGTGTACCCGTGGAACTGCCCGACCTGAAGGGCCGCGAAGAGATTTTGAAGGTACACGCCAAAAAAGTGAAGATCGCCCCGGGTGTGGACTTCAACACCGTAGCACGCATGGCCTCCGGTGCTTCCGGCGCAGAGCTGGCTAATATTGTGAACGAAGCCGCCCTGCGTGCCGTGCGGGCAGGCCGCAAGAGCGTGACCCAAGCCGACCTTGAAGAGAGCATTGAGGTGGTCATTGCCGGCTACCAGAAGAAGAACTCCATCCTGACCGACCACGAAAAGTGCATCGTAGCCTACCATGAGATCGGCCATGCCCTTGTGGCAGCCAAGCAGTCCAACTCTGCCCCGGTGCAGAAGATCACCATCATCCCTCGCACCTCCGGCGCACTGGGCTATACCATGCAGGTGGACGAGGGCAACCACTACCTGATGAACAAGGCCGAGCTGGAAAACAAGATCGCTACCCTGACCGGTGGCCGCGCCGCCGAGGAGGTGGCATTCAACTCCATCACCACCGGCGCGTCTAACGATATCGAGCAGGCCACAAAGCTTGCCCGTGCCATGTTGACCCGCTACGGCATGAGTGACGAATTTGACATGGTAGCGCTGGAGACCGTGAACAACCAGTATCTGGGCGGCGATACCTCGCTGGCCTGCAGCGCCCAGACCCAGCGCGAGATCGATCAGAAGGTGGTAGAGCTGGTCAAGACCCAGCACGAAAAGGCCATCCGCATCCTGACCGAGAACCGCGCAAAGCTGGACGAGCTGGCACAGTACCTGTACCAGAGGGAGACCATCACCGGCGAGGAGTTCATGGATATCCTCAACTGCGATGATGCAGAAAACAAACCGGAAAATCCCTGAAAATAAAAAAATTTGAATCTTTTGCAATAATCTGGCCGCCGTATCCGTTTATAGAGCAGATACGGCGGTTTTCCATTGTGGATGCGCCGCAGCTGAACCATGGTTCCCAAAAAGATTATGATGCAAAAAAACAAAGGCAGTCCCTGCGGCTGCCGTTTTCAGGAGGTATTTCCTATGAAGATGCTGAACAAAAAGTTTGTCCGTACCCTGAGCTGTGCCGCTGTGGCGGTGTGTGCCGCCGCCATGCTGAGCGTGGGTGCCTTTGCCGCCGAGGTGGATTCTACCTGCGTGGAGGGCTATCTGCCCCCGCAGGAGCAGATGGTGCAGGGTGACATTGCACTGCACAGTGCCGACGTTGCCGTGGGCGAAAAAGACCCCAGCTACGGCGGCTACGGTGCCCCGGAGGGCAACCCCATTCAGGGCAACATTATGCTGATCTCCGGCGACGAGCTGGCTGACACCGCCAAGACCGAGGCGCGTTACACCGTCAAGGGTCTGCTGGGCAAGCAGCTGCTGTACACCGCCCGCCAGAAGGACGGCGTGCTGACGCTGGACGTCCCCGCCGAGGTGGCTACCTTCCGCACCACCATTGAGGATATGCAGGCCCTGCAGGCAAACGGCGTGAAAACGCTGGTGCTGGTGACCGAAAAGAACACCACCACCCTGAACCTCTCGCTGCTGTGCGAGGGACAGAAGTCCGGCACCCGCGTCACCCTTCGGCATCTGGGCAGCAATGCTACCCTCTCTGTGGGTCTGCGCTGCCGCCGCGACCTGCTGATCGGCCGCTAATCGGAAAACCGGCAGTATAATTTGTGGTTCAGAAACGCCCACAGGCGTTTCTGAACCACTTTTTTTAATGATGACAAGACCCCCGGCGGGCAGCCGGGGGTCTTGTCGCACACTTATGGAGACCAGGACAGGAATAAAAGGAAGATCACATTCCCTTTGCGGGAAAGAGAATCGCTGCTTACTTGCCGCGGACGGCTGCGAAGCCGGCTTCCAGATCGGCAAGGATATCATCAATGTGCTCGGTGCCGATGGACAGGCGGATAGTGTTCTGGTAGATCTGCTGCTCGGCCAGTTCGGCATCGGTCAGCTGGCTGTGAGTGGTGGAGGCTGGGTGGATGACAAGGCTCTTCACGTCCGCTACGTTGGCCAGCAGAGAGAAGATCTTGAGGTTATCAATGAAGGTAAAGGCCTCCTCGCGGCCGCCCTTGATGTTAAAGGTAAAGATGGATGCGCCGCCGTTGGGGAAATACTTCTGGTACAGGGCGTGATCCGGGTGATCCGGCAGCGAGGGATGGTTCACCTTTTCCACCTGCGGGTGGTTGGCAAGGAACTCCACCACCTTTTTGGTGTTCTCTACATGACGCTCGATGCGCAGGCTCAGGGTCTCGGTGCCCTGCAGCAGCAGGAAGGCGTTGAAGGGGGAGATGGTCGCGCCGGTATCACGCAGCAGGATGGCGCGGATATAGGTGACAAAGGCGGCAGGGCCTGCGGCATCCGCAAAGGAGACGCCGTGGTAGCTGGGGTTGGGGGCAGCAATGTTGGGGTAACGGCCGCTGGCCTTCCAGTCGAAGTTGCCGCTGTCCACGATGATGCCGCCCAGCGTAGTGCCGTGGCCGCCGATGAACTTGGTGGCAGAGTGCACCACGATATCCGCACCGTGCTCGATGGGACGGATGAGGTACGGGGTGCCGAAGGTGTTGTCAATGACCAGCGGCAGACCGTGCTTGTGGGCGATGGCGGCAATGGCGTCGATATCCGGGATATCACTGTTGGGGTTGCCCAGCGTCTCCAGATAGACAGCCTTGGTGTTGGGCTGGATCGCGGCTTCCACCTGTGCAAGGTCGTGGGCATCCACGAAGGTGGTGTTGACGCCGAACTGGGTCAGGGTGTGTGCCAGCAGGTTATAGCTGCCGCCGTAAATGGTCTTTTGTGCCACGATGTGGTCACCGGCCTGTGCCAGTGCCTGAATGGTGTAGGTGATGGCGGCTGCACCGGAAGCGGTAGCCAGTGCCGCCACGCCGCCCTCCAGCGCTGCAATGCGCTTTTCAAACACATCCTGCGTGGAGTTGGTCAGACGGCCGTAGATGTTACCTGCATCGGCCAGACCGAAGCGGTCGGCGGCGTGCTGGCTGTTGCGGAACACATAGGACGTGGTCTGGTAGATGGGCACCGCACGGGCATCGGTGGCGGGGTCGGCCTGCTCCTGGCCGACATGAAGCTGCAGAGTTTCAAATTTATATTCAGACATTGTCATTTACCTCTCTTTATATACTAAAAGTATTATTATTGTGTACAAAAAATCCCGATGCGTTTTCAAAGGCGCACCGGGCAGTGTGGTCTACCGGAGTTGCTGCTGTCACATTCGGGTGTACATTCGCGCAGCCGAGGGCAACATACAGTACACATCCGATGCCGGTGCCCGGTTGGTACGCATTCGCCCACAGCGATAATTCGCGTGCAGCAGTTCTTTCCAGATCAGCTTCATCTTTGTGCCCTCCTTCCGGTAAAACTTTTCCATTCCTCTATGTACCACCCGCCGGGGAACCTCTGTTTCATTTCCCTACAAGACTGGTGGATTGGATGTCTGCATTATATCCCGCTCTACCTAGTTTGTCAATAGGTTAATTCCGCTTTTTTCAAGGATGTATTTTTTGCATGATAATTTTGCCCGTGCCACCCGCGTCCGACAGCATTTTGTACAGCGGCTTCTCTTGCGGGCAAAGCAGGCGTCTGCACCCTCATCCGGCGCTGCGCGCCACCTTCCCCCGGCTGGGGGAAGGCTTATGCTCCGGCACGTTTTCAGGAAGCAGGAAATGCGCTCACATCAAAAAAGGACTGCTGCACCAGATGCCGTGCAGCAGTCCTTTGTATCGTTATAAAGAGAATTTAAGCGATTCGCCGTAAAATAGTTCAGACAGACTTTGTTTCTTCCGTCCGGGTGGAAATGCTGAACAGCACAAAGCCGATGACAAACAGGATGGCAATGGAACCCACACCCACGTTGGCGCTGCCGGTCAGCTGGCTGCCCACGCTGACGATCATGGTGCCAAGGAAGGATGCACCCTTGCCGCAGATATCGAACAGGCCGAAGTATTCACCGGATTTTTCCTGCGGGATGATCTTGGCAAAGTGGCTGCGGCTCAGTGCCTGCACACCGCCCTGGAACATCCCCACCACCACGGCCAGCACCCAGAACTGCCACTGACTCTTCAGGAAGAAGGCAAAGACGGCAATGCCGATATAGGCTGCAATGCACACCGGGATGAGGGTCTTGGACGCGTATTTCTGGCTCAGACGGCCGAAGATCAGTGCCGAGGGGAAAGCCACGATCTGGGTGACCAGCAGCGCCAGCAGCAGGCCGGTGGTGTCCAGCCCCAGTGCTGTGCCGTAGGCGGTAGCCATATCAATGATGGTATACACGCCGTCGATGTAGCAGAAGAACGCCAGCAAGAACCAGAACACCTGCTTGTCCTGCGGCAGATGCTTCAGGGTCTGCCCGATGCGCACAAAGCTCTGGCGGATGGCGTGCTGCTCCACCTCCACATAGTTGATCTGGCGGTACTTTTTCAGCAGCGGCAGGGTGACCACCAGCCACCATACGGCGGTAATGATCAGCGCGATGGACAGCGCGGTCATCTGGCTGAGCCCCACCGCACTGCTGCCCAGCACCAGCGCCAGACAGACCACAAAGGGCACGCAGCTGCCGATATAACCCCACGCGTACCCGCGGGAGGACACCATGTCCATCCGCTCCGGGGTGGTCACATCGCCCAGCATGGAGTCGTAGAACACCAGACTGCCGGAGTAGCCGATCTTGGCAATGATAAAAATGACCAGAAAGGCCAGCCATGTGCCCGCCAGACCCATGGCGCAGCAGCCAATGACGCCCACAAAAAGGCAGAGCATGAAGATGGGCTTTTTAAAGCCCTTGGTGTCGGCCAGCGTGCCCAGAATGGGGCTCAGAATGGCGGTGACCACCGTGACGATGGAGCTTGCGTAGCCCCAGTAGGCCAGATAGTCCACCTTGCTCACGCCACCGGCCTCGGCCAGCGCATTGAAGAAGATGGGCACCAGCGTGGCGATCATCAGCACAAAGGCCGAGTTGCCCACATCGTATAAGATCCATGCCCGCTCCAGCGGTGTCACCTTGAATTTTTCAGTTTTCATCGTATTTCCCTTGTCCTCTTTGCACCGCCGGGCGGCGCGTTTTTTAAAACTCCCCAAAGGTGTGGTCGTAGGCGGCATCCAGCGGCTCGTCCGTGTCCAGCTTTGCCACATACTCTAAAATCAGCCGCTCTGCCAGTGGCAGCGCCTTGGCGTACAGCGCATCCAGCTTGCGGTTGCTCTCGGTGCACTGCGGGTTCGGCTGCGGGTTTGCCACAAGGCCGTGCATCCCATCATATTTGCCCAGCACCTTCATGCCGGTCAGCACCACCCAGCGCTTGACCGGGTTCGAGGCCTGCAGTACCTTATGCACCAGGATCATTCCCTTCAGAGCTTCCAGCGCGGTCTGCTCCGAGATATCCTTGTAAAACGGCGCAATGACCCGGGCGTTTTCCGCGCTGGGATGGATATGGCTGGCGGTAAAGAAGGTCAGCGGGTCATAGCCGTCCCGGCGCATCAGCATATTGTCGAACTCGGTCTCGATCTCGCAGTGGGTCACACCGCTCTCCCGGGTGAACTGCTCCACAAAGGGGTGGCAGGTGCTGTCCAGCGCAAAATGACACACAAAACCCAGCGCATAGGCCAGCGCAGCCTCGCGGTCGGCTTCCTCGTGCACCACCCGCCGTGCCCGGTCAAAGAACGTTCTGCCTGGCTCGTCGTGCATAGCATTGCCCAGCGCGGCGACCGGGGTGGACTTTTCCGCATGGTAATAGAACAGCAGATCCGGCCCGTGCAGACCGATATCATACAGCTCCCGGTGTGCCTCCAGCTTTTCCCGCAGCGGCGCGGGCAGATGATCCAGCACATTTGCGCCAAAGCGGCGGTGTGCGTAGGTAGAGGGCATCTCTCATTCCTCCTTCTTGCAGTGCCAGCGCTCACCGCCCTGTTCCGGCTGCACTGACCAAAAATTCTATCGTTTCCAGTATAGCAGAAAGTTTGCCGACCTTCTACCCTTTTGTGTCTGTTTTCTGTAAAAAGTTTTAATAATTTTGCTGCACTTCCCGCCGCTCCCCCAAACAGAAAAGGGACTTCCTGAAATGCCCGCAGGCATTTCAGGAGGTCCCTTTCTAATCATTCAGGTTCACACGCTCTCATAGCCCTGCGGCATCTCGCTCTTGCGGTCGCGGGACATCAGGTTGCGCAGCGCGTCGCTGGCGCTCATGCCCTCCTTGACGATGGCGTTCACCGTCTGGGCAATGGGCATTTCCACATGGTACTTCTCGGCCAGCTCCATAGCGGCGGGCAGGGCGTTGATACCCTCCACTACCATGCCGACTTCCTTCACGGCCTGCTCCGGGCTTTCGCCCTTGCCGATCAGGATACCGGCGCGGTTGTTGCGGCTATGCATACTGGTAGCGGTGACGATCAGATCGCCGATACCGGCCAGACCCGCAAAGGTCTGGACATTGCAGCCCATGGCCACGCCCAGCCGGGCGATCTCGGCAATGCCGCGGGTGATCAGGGCGGCGCGGGCGTTATCGCCGTAGCCAAGGCCGGTAGAGATGCCTACACCCAGCGCAATGACGTTCTTCATGGCACCGCTCAGCTCCACGCCCTTGATATCAGAGTTGGTGTACACGCGCATACAGGTGTTGCTGAACACCTCCTGCACTACCTCGGCAGCTTCCAGATCCGGGCTAGCAGAAACGATGGTGGTGGGCAGATCCAGCGCTACTTCCTCAGCGTGGGTGGGGCCGCTGAGCGCCACCAGACGCACCGCACGGGGGCCGTTCTCGTGGCTCAATTCGTCGGCAAGGATCTCGGTCATGGTATATAAGGTATCAGGCTCAATGCCCTTTGCCACGTCCACGATGATCTGGCCGGAGCGGATATAGGGCCGCGCCTTAGCCGCCGTGGCACGCACGAACACCGACGGCACTGCAAACAGCAGTACGTCCTTGCCGGTGCACACTTCCTCTATGCTTTTGGTAAAACGCAGCTCCTGCGGGATGACCATCCCCGGCAGATTGGGGTGCACCCGGGTGGTGGAAAGGTTGTCCACCTCGGCTTCAATAGCCGACCACACCTGCACATCGTTGCCGCTGACAGTCAGCATCCGTGCCAGAGCCATGCCCCAGGTACCTGCACCCAGAACACCAATACTAAACTTTTTCACGTTTGTATCCTCCGTGTCTGCACCGGGCCAAGGGCAAGCCCCTGCCGGTGGATTTGCGCCGTGCCGAGCCGTTGCCCCGCGCCTGCGCACTACTATGACCATTGTACACGAAAGCACCCACAGCGTCAAGCATCTGCCGCATTGCACAAATATTTAACAAGTTTATGCAATTTTTCGGGCACATCACACGTTTTGTGCAAACCGTTTGCGCTGCGGGGCATTTCATGCTATTATAGTATTCTGGTAGGTTTTGTAGGGATTGGTGATTCAGTCTCTTGACTTTGACCCTACTTTAAGGTATATACTGCTTTGGTCGGCAAAAGCTTTGCCGGTCTGCGTATTTTTATTTTGAGGAAAAAATGATGTTTGAAGCACTTTTATCCAACCGCACGGTCGGCGTGCTGGTGGAGGCGCTGCCCCGCATCCTGACGGCAGGCCTGACCATGACCATTCCGCTGACCCTTCTCTCCTTCTTTTTTGCCATGATCATCGCGGTGGCGGTGGCGCTGGTGCAGTACGCCAATGTGCCGGTGCTGCGGCAGATCGCCCGGTTCTACATCTGGGTCATCCGCGGCACGCCGCTGCTGGTGCAGCTGTTCATCATCTTTTACGGTCTGCCTAGCCTGGGCATCATGCTGAACGCCTTTCCGGCGGCAGTCATCGCCTTTGCCTTCAACGAGGGTGCTTACTGCGCCGAGACCATGCGCGGTGCGCTGGAAAGCGTGCCGCAGGGGCAGCTGGAGGCCGGGTACTGTGTGGGCATGAGCTGGTGGCAGATCATGCGCCGCATCGTGCTGCCGCAGGCACTGCGCACCGCCGTGCCTGCGCTGTCCAACTCCCTCATCGGCATGATCAAGGACACCTCGCTGGCGTCCAATATCACGGTGGCAGAGCTGTTCATGGCTGGGCAGCGGGTAGCCGCCCGCACCTACATCTTCCTGCCCATCTACTGCGAGGTGGCTGTGGTGTATCTGCTGTTCTGTACCGTCATCACCAAGCTGCAGGCGCTGCTGGAACGTCAGCTCAACGCCCGCGGCTTTCAGTAAAAAGGGAGGTGCGCACCTATGGCTATGTTAGAGATTCGCAATGTGCAAAAAACCTTCCGCACCTACACAAAACCCGGCCTTTTTCACCGCCCCGGTGCACGGAAGGTCATCAGTGAGCTGCCCGTGCTGCGCGGGGTAGACCTGACCGTGGAAAAAGGCGATGTAGTGGCCATTCTGGGGCCGTCCGGCTCCGGCAAGACCACCCTGCTGCGGTGTTTAAACTTTTTGGAAACTGCCGATGCCGGGCAGCTGGTGTTTGACGGCGAAAGTTTCGACCTTGCCCATGCCAGTCGCACCGACATTGCCCGGCTGCGCAAAAAGACCGCCTTTGTGTTCCAGAACTACAACCTGTTCCGCAACAAGACTGCCCTGCAGAATGTGACCGAGGGACTCATCGTGGCGCGGAAGCTGCCCAAGGAGCAGGCGGATGAGATCGGCATGAAGATGCTTGCCAAGGTAGGTCTTGCAGACCGCGCCGACTACTACCCCCGCCAGCTTTCCGGCGGGCAGCAGCAGCGGGTGGCGATTGCCCGCGCCCTTGCCGCCGACCCGGAGATCATCTATTTTGACGAGCCCACCAGCGCCCTTGACCCGGAGCTGACCGGCGAGGTGCTCAGCGTGATGCGGCAGCTGGCCGAGGAGGGCATGACCATGCTGGTGGTCACCCACGAGATGGGCTTTGCCCGCAACGTTTCCTCCAAGACCGTGTTTATGGAAAACGGCGTGGTGGTGGAGCAGGCTCCCTCTCAGCAGTTCTTTGCATCCCCCAAGGAGGAGCGCACCCGGGCTTTCCTGCGCAGGATCGCCCATACGGAATAAAACCACTTCTCTTTTTGCATTTTTCACGACAGAAAGGAATATTTACTTATGAAACGCAGAACCTTTATTTCTCTGATGGGCGTGATGGCCGCAGCCGGGGTGCTATCCATGACCGGCTGCTCTTCCAAGGACACCGCCGCCAGTACTGCCAGTTCCGCAACGCTGAATAAGCTGGACAGCATCCAGAAGAGCGGCAAGCTGGTGGTGGCACTGGAAGGCGCATGGCAGCCGTGGAGTTACCACGATGCTTCCGACACGCTGGTGGGCTATGACGTGGAGGTATCCCGCGCCATTGCCGAAAAGCTGGGCGTGGAGCCGGAGTATGTGGAGAGCGACTGGGACAGCCTGTTTGCTGGTCTGGACGCAGGCCGCTACGACATGGTGTGCAACGGCGTGGAGGTGACCGAGGAGCGCGCCAAGACCTACGCTTTCACCACCCCCTACGGCTACATCCACACTGCGCTGGCGGTGCGCAAGGACAATACCGACATTACCAGCTTTGAGGACCTGAAGGGCAAGACCACCGCCAACAGTCTGGCTTCTACTTACATGGAGCTGGCCGAGAGCTACGGCGCTACCGTGCAGGGCATCGACACGCTGGAGGAGACCATCCAGCTGCTGACTGCAGGCCGCATTGACGCCACCCTGAACGCGGACGTTTCCTTCTACGATTACCTGAATGTCCACCCGGACGCAGACTTCAAGCTGGTGGCGCAGACTGCCGAAGCCTCCCATGTGGCCATCCCGGTGCTCAAGAGCGAGGACACCGCCTATCTGGACGCGCTGAACACCGCCATTGAGGAGCTGCGCGCTGACGGCACCTTAAAGACCCTGAGCGAAAAGTACTTCGGACAGGATATCTCTTCTGAAAACTGAGAAACTCGACCCTCTCAGTCTGCTCACTTCGTTCGCATCCAGCTCCCCCGAAAGGGGGAGCTTTTTTATTATCTGCCAGTCCGTGCGGTAAAGCTCCCCCTTCGGGGGAGCTGGCGAGCGCAGCGAGACTGAGAGGGTAAATTTCCTATTGACTTATGCAATATTATATGATATATAATATTATAGAAACACACCATATCGAAAGGAGGCTGTTCCTGCATGAGTTTTCCCATCAGTGCCGCGCTGCTGGACGCCATTGTGCTGTCCGTGGTGGCGCAGGAGCCGGAAGGTACCTACGGCTACAAGATCACCCAACAGGTCACCCACACGCTGGAACTGAGCGAATCCACCTTGTACCCGGTGCTGCGCCGGTTACAGAAGGACCAGCTGCTCACGGTCTACGATGCGCCCTTCAATGGCCGCAACCGCCGCTATTATCAGATCACATCTGCCGGGCGGGCGCAGCTTGCCGCCTACGCGCAGGAGTGGAGCCGCTACCGTTCTTCCATTGACACATTTTTCAGAGAGGTGGAATGATCTATGACCCGTACTGCATTTCTTGCTGCGCTGGAGCAGCTTCTGGCTCCCCTGCCGGAGGCCGAGCGCAAGGACGCTTTGAGTTATTACGAAGATTATCTGGATGCCGCCGGGCCGGAGAACGAAGCCCGCGCCATTGCGGAATTGGGCAGCCCCGAGGAGGTCGCCCGTAAGATTCTGGACGAGCAAAGCCCGCAAGGCGCCTCTGCCGCCCCGGCATCCCCTGCCCGCAAGCCGCATTCCCGCTGGCGCATGGTGCTGGGCGGCGGGCTGGCGGTGCTGGTGCTGGCCTGCTTTTTCTTCCAGCATTCCAAAGCCACCCCGGTGCAGCCGGTCGAGCCTGTGTCCTCGGCAGCGGACAGCAGTTCTGTCCCGGCCGATACCGTGCCCCTCACCATCCCCGCCGATGACCTTGGGGAAAGCACCTTGCAGATCCCGCTGGAAAAGCTAAATCAGGAACTGAAGCTCAGCCTGAACTACGGCTCTGTGACCTTTGTCACCGACCCGTCCCTTACCTCAGAAAAATACGCCACCTTCCAGTTCGACAACTTCCCGCATTCTCCGGTTCTGCGCACCACCGGCGGGGATGGCCGCACTACCCTGACCTTTGAAATGCCGGAAAACTGGCAGGTAGCCGAGGATGCCCCCGAAGCCATGCTCACCGTCACCATCCCGGCAGACGCCCTCACCCGGCTGATCATCAGCTTGGAGACCGGCGATGTCCGCCTTGCGCCCATGCAGCTGAAAACGCTGACTATTGCGCTGAACAATGGCAGTCTGCGTGCCGAAAACCTGACCGTGACCCGCGACCTGCTGGTCGAGCTTCCTGCTGGGGGATGCACGATCGATCACCTTTCCATTGCGGAATACGCCAGTATCGCTGCAACCTACTGCATCCGCCTGCATCTGGATGGCGACCCCGCCGACTACACGACCGATGCCCGCACGGATGACGTTGTACGCATCGGCAATAAGGAATATGATAAACGCTATACCTCTTCCGGTTCCAACGGCATCCTGAATCTTTACGCCAAAGGGCTGATTTATCTGAACGTTGAGGAACAACGCCCCGCATAACAGAAACCGCCTCTCTTCCATGGCTTTGCGCCAGCGAAGAGGGGCGGTTTTGTGTTTATGCCTGATGAAAATACTCGTAGATGGTCTGCGCCAGCTGCCTGCCCACACCGGGGGTGTTTTCCAGCTGGTCGGGTGTGGCTTCCTTCACCGCGCCCACGCTCTTGAACTGCGCCAGCAGGGCTTTGGCGGTTTTGGGGCCTACGCCAGGCACCTCGGTCAGGGTGGAGGAGTAGCTTTTCTGCTTCATCTGCTGCTTGCGGTAGGCGTTGGCAAAGCGGTGGGTCTCGTCCTGGATGGCGGTGATGAAGGTAAAGGTGCCGCGGTTCATATTGATGGCAATTTCCCGCCCGTCGCTGTCCACGATGGCGCGGGTGCGGTGGTGGTCATCCTTTACCATGCCGTACAGTGGCACATCTGCCAGTGCTGTACCGGCAAGCGCTTCCTTTGCGGCGCTCACCTGTCCCCTGCCGCCGTCCATCAGCAAAAGATCCGGCTTCTGCCCGAACCAGTTGCCGCTTGGCTGACCATTTTCAGCCTGTGCAGCGTATTTTTCGTACTCTGCCGCCCGGCGGGAAACAGTCTCCGCCAGCGAGGCGTAGTCGTCCGTGCCCGCCACGGTTTTCATTTTGAATTTGCGGTAGCCCGCCTTGAAGGGCTTGCCGTCCTTGAAGGTGACCATGCCGCAGACGCTGCTGCCATCACCCCAGTTGGAGATATCGTAGCTTTCAATAGCGCGGGGCGGCTTTGAAAGCCCCAGCACCTGTGCCAGCTCGTCCAGCAGCTTTTCTTCCCGGGCGTAGCGTCCGCTCTCCCGCGCCAGACGCTCCACCGCGTTGGTGTGCGCCATCTCTACCAGATGCGCTTTATCACCCCGCTGGGGCACATACAGCTGCACCTCGCTGCCCCGCTTCTGGTTCAGCGCCTGCTGCAAGGCGTCCATGTCCGGCGGCAGTGCGTCCACCGCGATGATCTTGGGAATTTGTTCATCATCCAGATAGTACCGGGGCAGAAATTCCTCCCGCACCGCGTCGATATCCGAGGTATCGTGGAACAAAAACTCCCGCTTATCGGTCAGCCGTCCCTCCCGGAAGCGCAGCACCGCCGCGCACACGCTGTCCGGTGTGCCGGCAAGTGCCACCACGTCCATCTCCACGTCCGGGTCTACCACCACCTTCTGCCCTGCCGTAAGCTTGGTGATGGCGTTGATCTGGTCCCGCAGAAGAGCGGCGGTCTCAAATTCCAGCCGGTCGGAGGCTTCCTGCATCCGCTCATTGAGGGTTTTCAGGATATCCTTTTTGCCGTAGCGGATGAGGTGCACCGCGTTTTTGACCGCCTGATTGTAGGTCTCGCAGCTGATCTTTCCGCTGCACACCGCCATACACTTGCCGATATGGGCGTTCAGGCAGGGGCGGCCTTTGCCGATCTCCTGCGGGAAGCGCTTGGAGCAGCGCGGCAGCAAAAAGGCATCCATGGCCGTTTCTGCCATCTGCCGTGCCGCAAAGCTGGAGGTGTAGGGGCCGATATACTCCGCCCCGTCCTCCTCCTTTTGCAATGTGAAGGAAAGGCGCGGCCATTCCTCCCGGGTAACGCGGATATAGCTGTAACCCTTGTCATCCTTGAGCAGAATGTTGTACTTGGGGGTATGCGCCTTGATCTGGCTGGCTTCCAGCACCAGCGCCTCGAACTCACTTTGACAGACGATAACGTCAAAGGCGTAGGCATGGGCGATCATTTGGCTGACCTTGTTGTCGTGGGGCACGCCCTCGCGGAAATACTGGCTTACCCGGATGCGCAGGCGCTTGGCCTTGCCGATATAGATGATGGTGTCGCTTTTGTCCCGGATGATATACACCCCGGGCAGCAGCGGCAGCATACAGGCTTTTTGATAGAGCTCGGCCTTGGTCATGCGTTTTCGTCCTCAGCCTTGGCAGCACGGAGGTTTTTGCAGTGGAAGAGATCGGCCACGCAGCCCACGATGCCCGCCACATTGAGCAGCCATACCCAGCTTTTGACCCGCTGCTCGGTGAACAGCTCCAGCAGAGCGTTTGCCGCCAGCAGCAGGCTGAACAGAACAAGGAACACATACCACGGTTTCCCGGAATTACACAGTGCGACGAACTTTTCCATTCGCTGCTTGTTTTTCTCGTTCATAAAAAGCCCTCCTTCTTCCCGTAAAAAAGCTTATCAAAAAAGCGGCAGGGAACCCCCGCCGCTTTCTGTTGCTTGTGATACAGACTTACTCTGCAAAGCCGGACTCCACCAGCTTGATCAGGCCATCCACGGCAGCCTGCTCATCAGCGCCGTCAGCGATGATGCGGATGGTGGTGCCGCCAACGATACCCAGAGACAGAACGCCCAGCAGGCTCTTTGCGTTCACGCGGCGTTCTTCCTTTTCGACCCAGATGGAAGACTTGAACTCGTTTGCCTTCTGGATAAAGAAGGTAGCCGGACGAGCGTGCAGACCAACCTGATTTTCAACGGTAACTTCTTTTACGTACATAGTAAAGCGCTCCTATCTAATATCGTTTTGGTGTACAAAAGCATGGTGTGCCTGTTGTGTTACACTCATTTTAGCGCAAGTCGAAACACTTGTACAGACCCCTTTTGCATTTTTGGCGCTTTTCCCAATGAAACAGGGAGCATTTTTCAGGTTTTGTACAAAGACAATAAAATTATACCCCAAAGGTTAGAGGTGTAATACAAAAGTTTTCAACAACTTTTAGACTGTCGGGGAGTTTTCCTCTGAATTTTGTGTATTTTTACCGATATTTCCGGTGCCGACTCACTCCTGCGCAGGGCCTGCGTAGCGCATCTGCACCAGTGCGCATTTGCGCGTCACGGTGGGGTATTGCTTCGGATCAAATTCCAGACTGGTGCTGCCGTCCAGCTGCCAGCCCATGCGGGTATACAGCGCAATGGCGCGGGTGTTGGTGTTCAGCACACTCAGTACCGGGTGTGCGTGCTCCGGCAGCTTTTTGCGGGCAAAGTCCAGCAGCTTTGCGCCGATGCCGTTGCCCCGGGCTTTTTCCGTGACGAACAGGTGCTCGATATGCCCCGCCTTATGGCTGACACACACCATGCCGTCCGGCACATCTTTGGTGGTGTGCAGGTAGCATACCCAGCCCGCCGCCTTTTCCTGCTGCAATTGCAGCAAAAACTGCGGCTCGGTCAGAGCGCGGCAGTATTCCGGCGTCCAGTTGTCGGCGCAGACAGCCTGCCGGCCCTCGGCAAACAGCTTTGCGGCGGCGGCAAACTGCTCGGCGGTCTTTACCAGCCGGACATTCTCGCCCCGCTTCCACTTGGGCACTTCGGCAATGGGGTGGCTCGTACACCACTGCTCGTACAGCTCCGGGCGGCGCAGACGGGTGCGGGTGCGGCTCTGCTCGCCGCGCCACGCATCGATTTTTGCATGGTCGCCGCCCAGCAGCACCTCGGGCACAGCACGGCCTTCCCACACCTCGGGGCGGGTGTACTGGGGGTATTCCAGCAGGCCGTCCCAGTAGCTTTCCTCCTCGTAACCCTTCTGCTCAGCCAATACGCCGGGCTTCAGGCGCAGCACGCTGTCTGCCACCACAAGGCTGGCAAGCTCGCCGCCGGTCAGGATATAATCACCAATGGAGATCTCCTCGTCCGCAAAAGCTTCGATGACACGCTCGTCAATACCCTCGTAGTGGCCGCAGACCAGCGTCAGGTTGTCGTACTGTGCCAAGCGCTTTGCGTGCTCCTCGGTGTAGCGCTGCCCGCCTGCCGTCAGAAACACGATATGCGGGGCGGGCCGTCCCTGCTGGGCCACCTCGCGCTGCACCGCCCGCAGGCAGTCCGCGATGGGCTGGGCGTACAGCACCATGCCGCAGCCGCCGCCGTAGGGGTAGTCGTCGGTCTGCTTCTGCTTGTTCATGGTGTAGTCCCGGATCTGGTGGCAGTGGGTCTCAATATAGCCCCGCTTTGCCGCCCGGCCGATGATGCTGGCGTCCAGCACCTGCTGGCACATCTCCGGGAACAGGGTCACGATATCCACACGCATTCCCATGGCTTACTCCTCCTCCCGCTCGCTGTCAAAATCATCATCCAGCAGGCCGGGGATGGGGGTGACAAGGATATAACCCTCCGGCGGGTTGCGCTCTTTCAGGAAGGCGTCCACCCCGGGGAACATATACTCCTTGCCGCCGGGTGCCTTGACGGTGTAGATATCCTGCGCACCCGGGTGGTCCACGCTGGTCACCACACCGTACACCTTGCCAGTGTCGGCATCCCGCACTTCGCACCCGATGAGGTCCGCCACATACCACCGGCCTGCGGGCAGGGTGGCATCGTTGCGGTCAAAGTAGAACACCTGCCCGCGCAGCGCCCGAGCGGCGTCCATATCGCTGACCCCCTCCAGCTGGAGCAGCGCCATCTGCCCCTGCGGACGGATGGAAAGGATCTTATAGGCTTTGCCGCCCTGTGCCGACGGGTACAGGCGACCCACTTTTTTTAAAAAATCCACCCCGTCGCACCAAAGCTCCAGCTTCATTTCCCCGCGCACACCGTGGGTGGTAACAACTTTTCCGGCTTCCAGATATTGCTGCATAAATTCGCTCCTGTGTAGCATCCTCGCCCTCTCAGTCACCTGCGGTGACAGCTCTCCCAGAGGGAGAGCCAAGAATGTTGCGGTCAGGCTCTTGCTTCTCCCTTTGAGGAAAGACTTCCCCCGTTCCGGGGGAAGATGTCGCACAGCGACAAAAGGGGGAGTGTGGCATTGCGCAAGCAATGCCGGAGAGGGCGAGCCTGTTAATAGCAAAAAGGCCCCTTGCCGCAAGGGCAAAGGGCCAGTAGGGTGCTCAGTCGATCTCAACAAGGACCTTTTCATCGACCCGCACAGCAGCCGCGCGCATCACCACACGAATGGCTTTTGCGATCCGGCCCTGCTTGCCGATGACACGGCCCATATCTCCCTCTGCCACGCTCAGGTGGTAGACGATGGTACCGTCCTCGCGGGGCTCGTCCACCGTGACCTTGACGGCGTCCTTGTCCTCCACGAGACCGCGGGCAACTGCCAGCAACAGCTCCTGCATGAGTCAGCCCTCCCCTACTTACAGAATGTTGGACTTCTTCAGCAGGACACGAACGGTATCAGTGGGCTGAGCGCCGTTAGCGATCCACTGCTTTGCCTTCTCGGCGTCGATCTTCACCTCAGAGGGCTCCTTGTTGGGATCGTAAGTGCCGATCTCCTCGATGAAGCGGCCATCGCGGGGGAAGCGGCTGTCAGCAACGACAACACGGTAGAAGGGAGCTTTCTTGGCGCCAACGCGGCGCAGACGAATCTTAACTGCCATAATAGATATCCTCCAAAAATTGTTGTTTTTGATATATGTTACAAACCCCGCCGGGGTTGTATACCGTTGTTATTTCAGTCCGCGGAAGGCGTTGGGGTTGCCCATCATGCCGCCCAGACGGCGGGCAAAGCCCTTGGGGCTCTTCTTGAACTGCTTCATCATCTTCTGCATCATCTCGTACTGCTTGAGCAGCTTGTTCACGTCCTCCACGCGGGTACCGCTGCCTGCGGCAATACGGCGCTTGCGCTTGGGGTTGATGATGGAGGGCTTTTCCCGCTCCTCTTTGGTCATGGAATAGATCATGGCCTCGATGCGGTCAAAGGCTTTTTCGTCGATCTGGCTGGCGTCAATACCGGAAGCGCCGGGCAGCATACTCAGCATTGCGCCTGCACCGCCCATCTTGCGGATCTGGGCGAACTGCTCCAGCATATCGTTCATATCGAACTTATTTTCCATCAGCCGCTTGGCGGTCTCCTCGGCAGCCTTTTCGTCAGCGGCATCCTGTGCGCGCTCGATCAGGCTGAGCACATCGCCCATGCCAAGGATGCGGCTTGCCATGCGGTCCGGGTGGAACACATCCAGATCATCCAGCTTTTCGCCGGTGCCCTGAAACTTGATGGGCTTGCCGGTAACGGCCAGCACAGAAAGCGCTGCACCGCCGCGGGTATCGCCGTCGGTCTTGGTGAGGATGATGCCATCCACGCCCACCGTCTCGTTGAAGGTCTTAGCCACATTGACGGCATCCTGACCGGCCATGGCGTCCACCACCAGCAACGTCTCGTCCACGGGAACGGCGGCCTTGATGTCCACCAGCTCCTGCATCAGCACTTCGTCGATCTGCAGACGGCCTGCCGTATCCAGAATGACGATATCGTTGCCGTAGTCTCTGGCGTGTGCCAGTGCCTTGCGGGCGATCTCCGGCGGCTTTGCGCCGGGCAGGGTGAACACCGGTGCACCGGCCTGCTTGCCCACCACCTGCAGCTGGTCGATAGCCGCAGGGCGGTAGATATCGCAAGCCACCAGCATGGGGCGGCGGCCCTGCTTGAGATAGAACTTGGCAAGCTTTGCCGCGTGGGTGGTTTTACCGTTGCCCTGCAAGCCGCAGAGCATGATGACCGTCTGGCCCTTGTTCTTGATGTTCAGGCGGGCGGCTTCACTGCCGCCCATGAGGGCTACCAGCTCCTCATTGACGATCTTGACCACCTGCTGGGCGGGGGTCAGGCTCTCCATGACCTCCTGTCCCATGGCGCGCTCGGACACCTTTGCGCAGAAGTCCTTTGCAACCTTGTAGTTGACATCGGCTTCCAGCAAAGCCATCCGCACCTCGCGCATGGCGGCTTTGATATCTGCCTCGGTCAGTTTACCGTGACCGCGCAGCTTTTTGAATACACCGGCAAGGCGGTCGGTCAGGGATTCAAATGCCATTGTGCGGTGCTCCTTTCAAAATTCGATCAGCTTTCGTTCGCTTCATCCATCGAGCGGATGATCTCCAGCATTTTTGTCAGCGTTTCCACATATTCCGTGGTGGTGATATTAGCGCGGGGGCCGGTGCACTCGAAACGGGTGTCGATGACAAGCTGTTCCAGCTGTTCCAGCTTCTGCTGCACCCGCCGGTAGCGGGCTGCAAAACCTACCTTTTCTTCCAGTTCCTTCAGGGTGGTCTCGCCGTGCTTGATGGCGTCCCGTGCGCCCTGCCGGGTGATGCCGAAGTTTTCGCCGATCTCGCTCAGCGAAAGGTCATCGTTGTAATACTGGCGCAGCATCTCGCGCTGCTTCTGGGTAAGCACCTCGCCATAAAAATCCAGCAGATACCCCATTTCCAGATCTTTTGCCATTGCTGTTGACCCCCGGTGCTCTGCTGTCTGTGCTTGCTGTGTTGTAAAGTTTTTTTGCTTTACGGATGGAGTATACCAGAACCCCTGCCCCTTGTCAAGGGGATTTTGGAGTTTTTTCTGAAATATCTGCCCGAAATTCGCTGTTTTTGCCAAAAGGCATCTTGACGCAGCCAGGGGCTTTGCGTTAGGATAATAGTGTTGTATCCCAAGAGAAAGGAGTGTCCTTGTGCCGATCTACTCTAATTTTTACCAGACCCTTACCACTGCCTGCCCCATTGTGGAGCTGCGGGGCTACGCCGCCGCCTGCGGGCTGAAGGGGCATCTGTACGCGTATCTGGATTTTAACGGCCCCACCGGCACCGCCCGGGACGGCCTTGCCGAGGGGATGCTTGCCCTTGCCATTGAAAAAAAGCAGCTTGCCCCGGGGCAGCCCATCATTGAGGCAGCCTCCGGCCCCTTTGCCACCGCCCTTACGCTGGCCAGCCTGACCGCCGGGCACCCCATCGTGCTGGTGATGCCGGAGGACGCCCCTGCCCTGCGGCAGGAGTACCTGCTGCGGCTGGGTGCACAGATCCGGCACAGCCCTGCCCGCAGCGGTCTGGCCGGGGCGCGGGCGCTGGCGGCGCAGACCGCCGCCGCAAACGGCTGGTACTATATGAACTGGCTTGCCAACGATGACAACCCGGAGTATCACCGCCGGGTCACCGGCCCCGCCATTGTGCAAAGCATTGCCCGGCAGAACCAGAGCCTTGTGGACGCCATTACCATCGGGGTGGGCAGCGCCGGCACGGTGACCGGCGTAGGAGAGACTATCAAGGCATGGACGAACGATGTGCGCATCGTGGCGGTGGAGCCGTATGAAAATCAGGTGCTGGGCGGCGGGCTTACCGGCCCCCACGGCATCCCGGATATCGGCTACGGCATCGTGCCGGAAAACTACAACAGCTATGTGGTGGATAACGTTTCTGCCGTGGCCAGCCGGGACGCCCAGCGTGCCGCCCAGCAGGTGCTGCGCACCGATGCCATCCCCGCTTCGGTCAGCGCCGGTGCTGCCCTGCACGCCGCCGCCCAGCTGCTGGCCAACTGCAACAGTCGTGCCGCGCTGGCGATCTTCAGCGGGCGCGCCAGCATCGTGTAAGCGGCTGCTTCTATCAATAGGAAAGAGGACGTTTTTCATGACCAAGGACATGACCAGCGGTGCTATTACGCCGTTGCTGATCAAATTTACCATTCCGCTGGTGCTGGGTAACCTGTTCCAGCTTACCTACAACGCCGCCGACAGTATCATCGTGGGCAAGTTTGTAGGCGAGGATGCGCTGGCTGCCGTGGGCACCTCGAACCCGCTGATGACCCTTGCCATCCTGTTCATCAACGGGATGTGTCTGGGCGCGGGCATTCTGGTCAGCACCGCCTTTGGCGCGGGAGATACCCAGCTGGTAGAGCGGCAGGTCTCCACCACCGCCATTGCAGGCACGGCGTTCTCTTTGACCTTCTCTGCCCTGTGCGTGCTGCTGGCAGACCCGCTGCTGCGGCTGCTGCAGGTGCCTGCGGCTATTCTGCCCATTGCGGTGAACTACCTGCGTATCGTGTTTGCGGGGCTGATTTTCACCTTCTTCTATAATTTTCTTGCCGCCACCATGCGTGCGCTGGGCGACAGCAAGAGCGCGCTGTATTTTTTGATGATCAGTGCGGTGCTGAACATTGGCGGCGACCTGTTTTTTGTGGAGGCACTGGGCTGGGGCAGCGAGGGCTGCGCCCTTTCCACCGTGCTCAGCGAGGCCGCCTGCTGCCTGCTTTGCGTGGTGTACATCCGCTATAAGGTTCCGGTTTTACAGCTGGGCAGACGGTGGCTGGTGTATGACGGCAAGCTGCTGCGCAAGACCGTGAGCTACGGCTGGGCCAGTGCCATGCAGCAGGCCACGGTGCAGCTGGGCAAAATTGCGGTGCAAGCCATCGTGAACACCATGGGCGTCAACGCCATGGCGGCTTTTACCGCCGCCTCCCGCATTGATGACTTCGCCTACACCCCGCAGCAGAACATCGGCCACGCCATGACCACCCTGATGGCGCAGAACCGGGGCGCGGGCAAGGCCGACCGGGTACGGCAGGGCTACCACTGCGGGATGCGTATCGAGTTTGCCTATGGCATTCTGCTTACGGCCATCTGTCTGCTGTTTGCCCAGCCCATTATCCGGCTGTTTGCCACCGACCCCGCTGTGGTGGACTTGGGCGTGCGTTTCTTGCGCACCATCTCGCTGTTTTATCTGATGCCCGCCGCCACCAACGGCATTCAGGGCTTTTTCCGGGGTATGGGCGATTTGAAGGTCACCCTGAACAGCAGTATGCTGAACATGGGCGGCCGTGTGGCTGCTGCCGCCCTGTTTGTGCTGGTGCTGAAGATGGACATCGAAGCCCTGCCCTTCAGCTACGCGGTAGGCTGGCTGCTGATGCTGCTGTACGAGCTGCCCCTGCTGGTACGTTTTCTGCGCAGCAGCGAGATGTAAGATAAAAAACAATGCCGGAGCATCAACGCTCCGGCATTGTTTTTTATAGATATGTTTTACTTGGTGCCGTAGATACGGTCGCCTGCATCGCCCAGACCGGGCACGATGTAGCCATTCTCGTTCAGGCGGTCGTCCTGTGCGCCCAGATAGATGTCCACATCGGGGTGTGCCTCGTGCAGAGCCTTGATGCCTTCGGGTGCGCCCAGCAGACCGATGAACTTGATGCGCTTTGCGCCGTGCTTCTTGATCTGGGTGATGGCGTCGATGGCGCTGCCGCCGGTAGCCAGCATGGGGTCCAGCACCAGAACGTCGCGCTCAGCGATATCCTGCGGCAGCTTGCAGAAGTACTCCACAGGCTGCAGGGTCTTTTCGTCGCGGTACAGACCGATGAAGCCCACCTTGGCAGCGGGCAGCAGGGTCAGCATGCCGTCCAGCATACCCATGCCTGCGCGCAGGATGGGCACCAGAGCCAGCTTGCGGCCTGCCAGCACCTTGGTCTTTGCCATGGTGATGGGAGTTTCGATCTCCACCTCTTCCAGCGGCAGATCGCGGGTCGCCTCGTAGCACAGCAGGGTTGCGATCTCGCCAACAAGGTCGCGGAACTCCTTGGTGCCGGTCTGTTTGTTGCGCAGCAGGCTGATCTTGTGCTGCAGCAGCGGATGTTCAACGATCATCGGGGTCATAAAAACACGCTCCTTAATTTATATAGAACATTCTATCGGGTACTGATCTGTGGCCTTGCCCGCCCGGTGGGCGCACAAAAGGATTTTTTCACAGAGAAGCTTGCAGTGCAAGCTTCTCTGTGAAATTACAAAAATTCCAATCAGCGGTTTTCCAGTGCGGTCAGCTTGTCGATGCGGCGCTGATGACGGCCGCCCTCAAACTCAGTGTTCAGGAAGATATCCACCAGCTGGCAGGCAAGGCCTGCGCCCACTACACGACCGCCCATGCACAGGGCGTTGGCGTCGTTGTGGCGGCGGGTATACTCGCAGCTGAAGCTGTCGGAGCAGCAGCAGGCGCGGATGCCCTTGATCTTGTTGGCTGCCATGCTGATGCCCACACCGGTGCCGCAGAACAGCAGTGCCTTCTCACACTGGCCGCTCACCACTGCGTCACAGGCGGGTACAGCCATATCGGGGTAGTCCACGCTGTCGGTGCTGTGGGTGCCAAAGTCGATATACTCCAGACCAAGCTCCTCCAGATGTGACTTGACAGCCTCTTTCAGTTCAAATCCGCCGTGGTCGGCGGCAAGTGCAATGGGTTTTGCCATGAAAAAACGTCCTTTCCCTGTGAGTGGTCACAGTTCCGCTTTTATTGTTTGTTTGCTGCGGCTTCGGCAGCCAGACGCTCTGCCCGCTCCCGCTCCGCCTGACTGAGACGGTGGTAGTCCGGCAGCAGCGCCTCCGGCAGCACAGCCTGCCCGGCTGCGGCCATCTGCTTTGCCACAAGTGCTACGGCAGCGGCACGGCCGCCCCGCAGCGCCGGGGGTGTTTGCAGCACACCCGGCACATCGCTGTATTTATTATAGCACAGACCCGCGCCATCACCAACAAAAAACAGGGGCTTTTTGCAATTTTCTACAAAATCCGCCAAATCTGCAACCGCCCGGGCGTCATCGTCCAGCAGGCGTGCGTGGGTGGCAAGGTCAAACGCTGCGCTGTATACCTGTGCGCGGCGGGCATCCAGTGCGCAGAGCACCGTGCCCTCGCCGGTGTGGGCAGCAGCCAGCGCTTCCAGTGTAGACACCGGGGCGCACAGGGTCTCGCGCGGGAAGGCCAACCCCTTGACGGCGGCCAGCCCGATGCGCAGGCCGGTAAAACTGCCCGGGCCTGCGTTGACAGCATACAGGTCGATGTCCGCGCAGGTCAGCCCGCACAGCTTTAAGCAGGTGTCGATCATGGGCATCAGCGTTTCGCTGTGGGTCATGCCGCCGTCCAGATACACCTCGTACAGCAGGCGGTCGTCCTGCAGCAAAGCCACACCTGCGGTCTTGCCCGCCGTATCCACGGCCAGAATATTCATACCGTCACCCCCTCAATGGTAATCTTGCGGGTGGTATCGTCCAGACGTTCGATGTTCACCCGGATGGGGTTTTCCAGTGCCAGCAGGTCGGCAAAGTTTTCGCTCCACTCTGCCGCCACCACAGCGCCCTGATCCAGATAATCGTAGAAGCCTGCCGCGCACAGATCATTCTCGGTAGAAATGCGGTACAGGTCAAAGTGCGCCAGCGGGCGCGGGCCCCGGTAGTAGTTCACGATGGCAAAGGTGGGGCTGGACACTGGGTCGGTGCAGCCCAGACCCTCGGCAAGACCCTCGGTAAAGGCGGTCTTGCCAGCGCCCAGACCGCCGGTAAAGGCGATCAATGCCCCGGGGGCCAGCACAGCGGCCATCCGTTTGCCCAGCGCCACCGTTTCGGCGCGGGAATGGGTGATATATTCTGACATGAAGGTTACCTCATCGTTTCAAAAAAGGGATGGCAGACACTCTGCCATCCCTAAGTATAATATAAAACGTGCAAAAGTGCAATGGTCAGGCGGCGGCAGGGGTCTGCTGCTCTACGGCACTGTTCGTTGCCATGCCGGGCGCGGTGAGCCGAGCGGTGCCGTCGCCCTGAATGATGGGATAGGACGCCGCCGAGTGCGGATGCCGCCCGGTGTTCTGGTTGAGATACCACACGATGTCGTTTTCGCCGTAGACCTCAAGGCCGTAATCAATGGCCTGCTGCAAGGTCTCACCCTCGATCAGGCGGTTCACGGTCGCCCACAGCATACTGCGGGAGTACACGCTGTATACGTTGTTCACAAAGCCCGCCACAGCCTTTGCCCCGCCGGAGAGCAGCCCATCCGAAAGGGCGGTGTTCACATGGCCGCTGCGTCCGTAGAACTCGCAGGTCTCCGAAAGCACGATGGTGCCGTTCAGCTTCCCGCCCCGGTAGGCATTGCTGAAAAAGCCTCCGGTGACGGCGTAGCAGCCGTTCACCTTGATGACCCGGTGGCTGAGCAGATCCATGCCGTAGCGCAGGTCGTTCCAGAAATCCGATTTTTCCAGCAGCAGAAGGATGGGCGCAGTGGCCTGTTTTTTCCACAGCCAGCCATACTCATAGGTATAATACGCGCCGTGGGCGCTTAGGATGGCAAGGTCGTAGTCTGCCATCCGCTTCAGGTCGGAGACGGTCACCATCATGTCCAGATGGGTGTCCAGGCCGTAGCCGTTCCAGTAGTCCTTCATATAAGAATAGTAGGGGTAGCGGTTGCTGTTCACCCCGTTATCAAAGGCATAGTAGATGACCGCATTGCCCACGGTGCCGTTCTCTGCAGCGAGCAGGGCGGGCGCATCCTCCATCTCCGGCCCGGGCAGGGCGGCGTCTGTCTCGCTCTCGGTGTCGGTGAGCAGAATACCGCCCAGTGCGCCGCAGCTGTAAGTAAAGCTTATCATGCCGTTTTTCGCATCCACATAGATGCTGTCCTTTTTTATAAGCCCCTGTGCCGCCAGCTCGTCCAGCTGCGCCAGCGCAGCAGTCTGACGCGCTTTCTCCGACATTCCGGCGTAGGCGGCGCTGTCGGTCAGGGCGGTGACGGCGGCATCCGTCTGCTGCATCTCCTTTACCTCAGAGGCAGTCAAGGTCTGGGGGGTGCCGGTGGTCTCCTCCGGCGCGGCGGCCACTGCCGGACACACTGCCGTAAAGGCCAGTGCGATGGCACACACCGCACTGAGCAGGCGGCGATAAACTGTATGTTCCATTTCTTCTTTCCCGTTCCTCTCCCCCGGCACACTGCCGGGGCTGTTGTGCGCAAGGCTGCGCCCACAGGTTCATTGTAGGATGCCGCCGGGGCTTTGTCAAGCATCCCGGCAATGTTTTACCATTCCGTCACACCCGGCGCATTGCATTGGCAGGGGGATTTGTGTATAATAGCGATATGTTGGGTTTTTATCGCCTGTACGCAGGTACACCCCGGCAGACTGTTCTGATGAAAGGCGGTGCTTTCCTTGGATAGCATTCGACAATATTTTAAGCGCACCGATAAGATCTATCTGCTGCTGTGCATTTTCAGCAGCGTTATGGCGGTGCTGGCGCTGTCCTCGTGGGCAGCTAAGCAGGGCAACGGCTTTGCCACCGACGAGGTGACCGGTGCCATCATTGGCATTGGCGACTACCGCCGGGCACTGGTGCAGGCGGGCGCTTCCGTCATTGGCATCGTGATCGCGCTGCTGCTCTCTTGCGTGGACTACCGCAGCCTTGTAAAGGTGTGGCCGGTGCACGTTGTGCTGACGTGGGGTCTGGTGCTGCCCACGCTGGTCATCCGCAACGTATCCATCGGCCCGCTGACCATCGGCTACAACGCCGGTGATACCGACAACTACTCCTGGTACAAGCTGGGCGGCTTTACCTTTCAGCCCACAGAGCTGGCAAAAATCAGCTTTATCCTGACCTTTGCCATGCACCTGAACAATGTGCGCAGCCGCATCAACGAGCCAAAGGAGCTGGCAAAGCTGCTGCTGCATCTGCTGGTGCCCATTGCCATCATCCATGTGCAGGGCGATGACGGCACAGCCATCATCTACGGCATCATCGGCTGCTGCATGATGTTTGCGGCGGGACTGAGCTGGAAGTATATCTTTGCGGCGTTTGCGGCGGCAGGTACTGCCGTGGCGATGGCCTTTGCCTTTTTCAGCGATAAGATCGGCAAAGGATACCAGTGGTACCGCATTCTGGCGGTGCTGGACCCGGAAAACACCACCGGCTGGGCCCCCAGCGAGACGATATGGAAGAACATCATCTACCAGCAGCAGCGCGGCGAGATCGCGCTGGGTTCCGGCGGCATCTTTGGCAACGGTCTATTCACCGGCCGGTATTACAGTGTGCCCAACGCCCACAATGACTTCATCCTCAGCTGGATCGGCAACGTGGCGGGCTTTGTGGGCTGCTGCGTGGTGCTGGGCGTTCTGCTGGCGCTGGTGATCAAAACCTTTGCCACCGGTGCCCGCAGCGAAGATCTGCTGGGCAGCTACATCTGCGCCGGTATCGGCGGTGCGCTGATGGCGCAGATCGCGGTGAACGTGGGCATGAACCTGCGGGTGCTGCCGGTCATCGGCGTCACACTGCCCTTCTACTCTGCCGGTGGCAGCTCGGTGCTCATGTTGTATATCTGTGTCGGTTTAGTACTGTCTGTATACTCTCACAACACCAAAAACCTGTTCGGGTAAAGAATATTCTATAAGCAAGGACGTGCAGCCCGCAGGCTGCACGTCCTTGCTTTTTAGGTGATTTTAAAACAAACGCCATATTTGAAGCACAAAATTTCCTTAAATCATGCCCAGAGCGAAGCGGAGGGCATTCAAGAACGTCCCAGCTTTTCCAGCTCCACCACCGGCCAGCCAAGGGCGCGGATAGCGCTTTCATCGTGGGTGGCCAGCAGCACCGGCTTGCCCGCGCAGCGCTGCCGCAGCAGCGCCGCCGCCCGCTGCAGGGTGTCCGGGTCCATGCCGGTAAAGGGCTCGTCCAATAGCAGGGTGTCGCTGGGTGCCCACAGCGCCCGCAGCAGCGCCACCCGCCGCTTTTGCCCGCCGGAAAGTCTGCGGGCGGGCAGCTGCAAGGCGGCAAGTTCCATTCCAAGCTGTTGAAATTCGTTTACAATTTGCTCTTTGTACTGGCTTTCTGCCCCCGGCAGCACCAAAGTGACGTTCTGCACCGCATTCAGCTGGGGGCAAAGACGGTCCTCCTGAAAGACCGCTGCCACCCGGCCCACACCCTCCACACTGCCGGTGGTGGGGCGTTCCAGCCCCATCAGGATGCGCAGCAGGGTGGTCTTGCCCCAGCCGCTGGGTGCCCACAGCACCACAGGAGCGTCCACCTCCATGCACAGGTCGGTGAAGAGCGGCGCTGTGCCGAACCGCTTTGTCAGGTGTTGAAGCTTCAGCATTTTGTCCCCTCCTCTCCCAGCACTGCGCCAACGGCTTTATCCAGTGCAAACAGGAACAGCTTTTCAAAGCCTGCGCTCAGCAGAATGATGACAAAGGTCCACGCAAACAGTTCCCCGGTGGAAAGGGTGATCTTGGCGCGGTACAGCGCATCGCCGATGCTGCCGTTGGGCAGGCCGATGACCTCGGCCGCCACGCCGCTTTTCCAGCAGATGCCCAGCGCTACACTGCACCCCTGCCGGAAAGCCGGCAACACCGCCGGCAGCCAGACCGCACGCAGGCGGCGACCCGGCGGCAGACGGAACACTGCCGCCATTTCCAGCAGCTGCACGTCTGCCCCGGCAATGCCGGTGCGCACCGCGCCGTACAGCACCGGCAACACCATCAAAAAGCTGATGAGCACCGAAAGGGCACTGCCCCGCACCCAGACCAGTGCCAGAATGATAAAGCTTGCCACCGGCGTGGCTTTGACCAGCTGCATCACCGGAGCCAGCAGTGCATCGGCGGCGCTCCACCGGGCAGCGCATACCGCCAGCACCACGCTGACCACTGCGCCCAGCACAAAGCCCAGCAAAATGCGCCCGGAGCTGAAGCCCACCCGCTGCCAGAAATCCGCCCTTGGCAGCAGTTGCACCAAAGTGCGCAGCGCCTGCACCGGCGATACCAAAAACACCTCCTGCCCGATGGCCATAGCTGCGGCCTGCCACACCGCCAGCCAGAACGCCACCGCCAGCAAACGGCGAAAAATCTGCTTGTTCTGCTTCATAAACTGCCCTCTTCCCCTGCCTATTATAAGGTATAGTATACCATACCGTCCCGCAAAGGGGAATGACCTGTGCACCACCCGCGGCGGGTCGGCTTTCAATGTATATACTTTTATTCAACCGTCGTATGCTTGACATGAATTTACATCCAGTGTAAACTGGATACAGTATGCGGTGCATCTTTGCACCGGCGCAGGAAAGAGGGGGGACGGTATTGACGCAAGCGCTCAAGGGCCGCAAGCTGTTGCTTGTCGGTTTTACGTTGTTTTCCATGTTTTTCGGGGCGGGTAACCTGATCTTCCCGCCCGATCTTGGCGCAAAGGCAGGGACAAACTTCTGGCCCGCCTTTCTGGGGCTTGCTATCAGTGCCGTGGGTCTGCCCGTGGCAGGGGTCATCGCGGTGGCACGGGCTGACGGTCTGGACAAGTTGGCCGGGCGGGTGCACCCGGTATTCGCACAGGTGTTCATGATCTTGATCTACCTGTCCATCGGGCCGTGTCTGGCTATTCCGCGCACCGCAAGTACCTCCTTTGCCATGCTTACCCCGCTGCTGGGCAGCAGCGCCGGGTTGCAGCTGGGGTATTCCGTGCTGTTCTTCAGCGCGGCCTTTCTGGTAGCGCTGCACCCGGACAGGCTCACCCGCTGGCTGGGCAGGCTGCTCTGCCCCTGCCTGCTGGTTCTGATTCTGATCCTGTTCGGTGGCTGTCTGCTGCACCCGCTGGCGGCGCAGTACGCTGCGCCCACCGAGGCGTATCGTTCCGCTGTTGTGTTACAGGGCGTATTGTACGGCTACCAGACCATGGACGCTCTTGCGGCGCTGAACTTTGGCGCGGTCATCGCTATGAACATCCGGGCGCAAGGCGTTGCCCGGGAGCAGGACGTGCAGCGCAGTGCCATCCGTGCAGGGCTTGTGGCGGGCGGGTTGCTGCTGGTGGTCTACACCATGCTGGGGCACGCCGGAGCGCTGACCGGTGCTGCCGTGCCCGGCCTTGCCACCGGTGCCGAGGTGCTGACCGTGCTGGCCGAGCGGCTGTTCGGTAAGGCGGGGTTGGTGCTCCTTGCTGCCATCTTTATGCTGGCCTGCTTCAACACCTGTGTAGGGCTGATCGCCTGTGTGGGAGAGTATTTCCACACCCTGCTGCCCCGCATCCCCTACCCCGCCCTTGCCGCCTTTTTTGCCGCTGCCAGTATGCTGATCGCCAATTTAGGGCTGGCAGAGATTCTGCGCCTGTCCATCCCGGTGCTCAACGCGCTGTACCCGGTGGCCATTGTGCTGATCGTACTTTCCTTCGTGCCCGAGCTGGAGCAGCGCCGCCGGGTCTACCCGCTGTGTATCGGCTGTACCGCCGTGCAGAGCATTGCCGCTGCGCTGCCGCTTAGCGCACTTTCTGCTCTTGCCAACGCTCTGCCGCTGGCAGCACTGGGTTTTAGCTGGGTGCTCCCGGCGGTTGCCGGGCTGCTGGCAGGCATCCTTTTGAGCTGTACAGAAAAATAAAGGAGATTTTACTATGATCCAGCCTATCATGCACGACCCGTTGTTTCTGGCGCAGAAGTCTGCCCCTGCTACCCCGGAGGATGCGCCCGTTGCACGGGACTTACTGGACACCCTGACCGCCCACGCCGACGGCTGTGTGGGCATGGCAGCCAACATGATCGGTGTGCTCAAGCGCATCATCGCGGTGGAGGCCGAGGACGGGTATCTGGTACTGTTCAACCCGGTCATCCTGAAAAAGTCCGGCCTGTACGAGGCCGAGGAGGGCTGTCTTTCGCTGGAAGGCGTGCGGAAAACAAAGCGCTACCAGAGCATCAAGGTGCAGTACCAGACCATGGACGGCAAGCCGCGCATCAAGACCTTTACCGGCTGGACGGCGCAGATCATCCAACACGAGATCGACCATTGCGATGGGATCTTGATCTGAATCCCATCGCACACTCCCCCGCGTGGGACGATTTTGAATGCGCTCCGCGTTCGCTCTGCGCATAAATAGCGGAAAGAATATTTTTATAGTTGTAACTCTGGAAAATCTGCGGCTTTTCCAGAGTTACTTTTTCACGAAAGGGGCGCAAAGATATTGCAACTGCCTCTCCCGGTTACGGCTCTTCCTGTGAAAAGGGGATTCAGAAACGCCCGCAGACGTTTCTGAATCCCGAATATAAAATAATTTTTCCGCTGAAAATGGCTAGAGCGCAGCGGAAGCCATTCCAAATCGTTTTTGCTCACCAACTATAACGCACAAAGCCCCCGAGGGTGTGACCCCCGGGGGCTTTGCTATGCTGTAACAGAGAAATGAAGGTGTTATTGTTCGCTTAAAACCTCTTGCGGTGCCCTGCATCCGCTTCGACCCTTGGGCGGGTCTCGCGTCTTGCAGACCGCTGCGCCAAAAATTGCTCCCTGTTTCCGCCGCAGGCGGCGGTCGCAATTTTAGCCTTTAACGCCACCAAGAGCAACGCCGCGGACGATAAACTTGGACAGCAGCAGGTAGACGACGATGACCGGCAGAATGGCGATGGCCACCATCATGTACACCTTGCCCATATCGAACTTCAGGAAGTCCGCGCTGCGCAGCTGAGCGATCAGGATCGGCAGGGTCTTTTTGTCGGCGGTATCCAGCACCAGAGCCGGGATGAAGTAGTTGTTCCAGCTTGCCACGAAGGAGAAGATGGCCTGCACAGCCAGAGCCGGCTTCATGATGGGCAGCACGATTTTATTAAAGGTATAGAACTCGCCTGCACCGTCAATGCGGGCGGCCTCCACGATCTCCATGGGAAGGGAGGCGTCCAGATACTGCTTCATGAAGAAGAACACGGTAGGTGCTGCAATGCTGGGAACGATCAGCGGGATGAAGCTGTTTTTCAAGCCCATCTTGGAGATCAACTGCAGAAAGCCCAGTGCGGACACCTGTGTGGGCATGGTCATGATGAGCAGGATCAGGGCAAAAGCGGCCTTTTTGAATTTGAAGTTATAGGCGTAGATGCCGTAGGCCGTCAGTGCCGAGAAGTAGACGCTGAGCGCTGCCGAGCAGGCAGACACCAGCAGGCTGTTGCGGATGCCGCTTACCACAGGGATGTTGGCGTCCGTAAGCACGTTGCGGAAGTTTGTGATGATGGACTTGCCCGGCATCAGCGAGAAGCCCTTCTGGATCTCGAAGTGGGTGCGGGTGGAGTTGATGATCAGCACATAGAAGAAGAACAGGCACAGAAAGCTGATCAGCACCAGCACCAGATAGCACCACGCACGGCGGGCGGTCAAGATCGCCTTTTCGGACTGGTTTTTAGGCGTATGTGCCATACTTATTTCCCTCCTTTGGCAGCAGCCTTTTTGGCTGCTTTCAGTTCCTTGCGCTGGGCCTTGGTCAGGCCGTCATCTTCCTTGGTCAGCGAGAAGTACACGACGACGCACAGCACTGCACACACAAGGAACAGCACCACAGATACTGCACCGGCCATGCCGTAGTTCTTGCTGAACAGGTGGTTATTCAGGTACATGATCATAGTGGTGGAGGTACGGTCGGGGCCGCCCTTGCCGTTGGTCAAGATCTGCGGCACATCGAACATCTGCAGGCCGCCGATCATGGAGGTGATCATCACATAGACCAGAATGGGGCGGATCAGGGGCAGGGTGATCTTCCAGAACATCTGGTTCGGGGTGCAGCCGTCCAGCTCCGCAGCCTCGTACAGGGTGGGATCCACGCCCATAATGGCTGCCATCAGCATGATGGTGGTGTTGCCGAACCACATCAGGAAGTTCATCAGACCCACCAGACCACGGTTGCCCCACACGGTATTCAAAAAGCTGATGGGGGTCTTGATCCAGCCCATGCTCAGCAGCACTGCGTTCACCGGGCCGTTATCCGAGAACAGGGCGAAGAACAGCATGGCGAAAGCCGAGGCCATGATCAGGTTGGGCATGTAGATGACCGTCTTGAAGAAGGTCTGTCCCTTCAGCTTCAGCCGCAGGTCGGTGAACCATGCCGCCAGCAGCAGCGAGACGATGATCTGCGGGATAAAACCGATGATCCACAGGATCAGCGTGTTGCTGAAATACTTGGGCAGATCGGTCGCGAACAGGGTGATGTAGTTTTTCAGACCCACAAAGCTGGGTCCGATGATCTTCAGACCGCTGCGGTAATACTCAAAAAAGCTGTAATAGATGGTGGATGCCAGAGGGATCAGCTGGAATACCGCGAAGATGATAAAGAACGGTGCAATGAAGATATAGCCCCATTTCGCGTAGCTGATCGACCCTTTCTTCTTTGTTTTTTCTCCCATGAGATCTCCCTCCTGCCGGGTCACAGCAAAACCAAAGGGGCGGGCGAGATACGCCGCCCGCCCCTTTGCTTCAATTTTCAGTTCGGAGTAAAACCGCTTATGCGGGCCATACCACGTCGGTCAGCTCGGGGTACTTCTCCTTGATGGCGGTCTCGAAGTTTGCCTTGGCGGCATCCTCCTCCACGTTGCCGGTGAAGTAATCCTTGAAAGCGTTCTGGAAGCTCTCGTTCAGGCCCTGATCGTACGGGCCGGCGTTGGACATATCGATCTTGGTTGCAGCCTCTGCAAACAGAGCGATGTGGTTCTGGCCGCCGAGGAAGTCGGACTTGTAATCGCTGCTGGCGATCTCGTTCATGGCCTTCTCGTTGTTGGTGTAATCCTGCGTATCCATGGTGATCTGCTTCATGATGGCTTCATCGCAGGTCAGCTTCAGCATAACGTCCTTGATGGTCTCAAGGTTGTCGCTGCCGGCTGCGCCGCAGATCCAGGTGCCGCCCCAGTAGTAGGGCTGAGGGCCTTCGCACACAGCGTAGTCGCCGTAGATGCCGTTGCCAACCTCTTCCTTGCCGCCCTCAGCGGTAGGAGTTGCCAGAGAGTTGCCCAGCAGGGTGAAGTTGATGCCCCAAGTGGAGTAGAAGAAGCCGAACACCTTACCGGTGGGGCCCTGATCGGAAGCCCACTGGCTGTCCCACAGGCTGGACTTGTTGTTGTAGCCCTTGTCGGTGTACTCCTTGGTCTGATCCACCCACTTCATTAGGTTCTCGTCCACGGTAACGGTGGTACCGGTGACCCAGGGTGCGGAGACGTTGTTGGAGAAGGTGCGGTAAGCATCATCGAAGCCGGACAGCATCTTGTAGCCCTTGGCAGCAGCCTTGGCAGCTACATCGTTGAACTTATCCCAGTCGGACAGGTAGGTCTGCACTTCAGCGGGGTCATCGGTGCCCAGCACTTCCTTGGCAATGCTGCGGCGGTATGCGAACAGACCCGGGGTAGCCTGCCAAGTGGTGCCGCGCTGGCTGCCGTCCACAGAAACGATGTCCTTGGTGTACTGGTACTGGCCGGCCAGATCGGAATCGGTCAGGCCGATATCCTTCTTGACATCCAGAACGTAGTCGGAATCCACATACTTCAGAGCGTAGTCAGCCTCGATCAGGAAAATGTCGATCTTGTCGTCATCGGCAGCGGAGTCCTGATTCAGCAGAGCCTCGTCCAGCTTGTTCTGATAGTTGTTGTTCTCGTTGGCGTTGATGGTCCACTTCACGGTGGTGCCGTCCTTCAAGGTGGTGGTGGACTTGTCGGCTGCGATCTCCTTGACCTCGGGATAGTAGTCGTTGAAGCGGCTCTGGAACTCATCATTCCAGCACCAGATGTTCAGCACCTTGCCCTCGGCAGCAGCCGGAGCAGAAGCAGCAGCGGAGGATGCGGGAGCCGCAGAGGAAGCAGCAGTGCTGCTGGAGCTGCCGCCGCAGGCTGCCAGAGCAGCACCAACAGTCACGACACCGGAAGCGAGCAGGAAATTACGACGAGAGATCTTTTTCATAAGGGTAAACCTCCTTCATGGTTTTCCAATTAAAAAAATTCATTCTCAAAAACTCCGCGCCGGGAGTTGTGGGCCTTTGTTAAAGGATGCGGACGGAGCCGCCGTCCAGCAGTTTGCCGGACACCCGGATCTGCTCCGGCAGGGTCACACGCGGATGCTCGATCAGCTCGATCAGCTTATCCGCTGCCAGCCTGCCAAGGGATTTTGTGTTCTGCTGGTAGGTCACCAGCGGGGGTTTGACCACCCGGGAGAGATAGATGCCATCGTATCCCATCACCGAGATGTCCTCCGGGATGCTCAACCCCGCTTCGGTCAGGGCGTTGTAGCCGCCCAGTGCGGAAAAGTCATCCGGGAAGATGATGCAGGTGGGCCGCTGCGGCAGTGCCAGCAGCGCCCGGGTCTCCTCTGCGCAGCGATCCACATCGTGGTACACACCGCAGCGGACGTACTCCTCCGGCACCTTCAACCCCAGCTCCTCGCAGGCTTGATAGAAGCCTGCCAAGCGGTTCTCGGTAACGGCGGTCTTTTCGCCGTGGATGAAGGCGATGCGCCGGTGTCCGCAGGCCCATGCCTGCTGTACCAGAGCCTTTGTTCCCACCACGTTGTCTGAAAGGATCGCCATCCGGTTGTTGAACACATGGTCGATGGTCACCACCGGCACATCGCCGTTGACCAGCTCCACCACCTGTGGATCATAAAAGTTCACACAGGCGATCACCACGCCGTCCACACCCCGGTAGTGGCAATGTTCCAGATAGCTCATGGACTTGCCGCTGATGTTGTGGTTGATGAAGGTGATATCATAGCCGCGCTTTTCCGCTTCTACCTTGAAGCTGTCCAGCACTGCGGAGAAGTACTCGTGGGTCAGGCCGCTCTGCTTTTCATCTACAAACAGAACGCCAAGGTTGTAAGTACGGTTGGTTTTCAGTGCCCGGGCCGCTGCGTTGGGCAGGTACCCCATGCGGCGGGCCGCTGCACGGATGCGCTCCCGCGTGGCCGGTGCGATGTCCGGCTGGTTGTTCAGCGCCTTACTGACAGTTGCGACGGATACGCCGCACTCTTTTGCCAGATCCTTCAGGGACGGCATCTTATAGCCTCCTTCCAAGGAAAGGAGCTGCGGAATGTTTCTCGCGAGTTCCTTAATCGTTTTCGCAATCTCAATATAGCGCATTCTGTACCAAAAATCAAGCGAAAATGCAAAAGTTTTAGCTCAGATGCATCACTTTTGGCATTTCGTTTCAATTTGACCTGTAAAAATTGTGCATCTCGATTCACTTTCGTTACATTTCGATTAAAACGGAAAAATTTTCGTTGCAGTTTCGTTATGGTTTTCGGTGTCAGAGGCTGTATGTATATATTACTTTTAAAATGGGTTTCAGGTCTTTCGTTCCGCGTTTCGCCGGTATGCGCAGCGCAGAATGCCGCCGAAAACCGCCGGGGCTGCGCAGATTATTTTTAAATTTCCGTTGAGATTTTTGCAAAAAGCTCTTGCATTTTTGGGTGGGATAGGGTATGCTTAGCGTGATGAGATTGCTTCTTTCGCAGCGCCTTAATCGTTTTCGCAATCGACACACTGCCCACCTGACAAGGCGCAGTTTTAAGGAGGAAGCATTATGAAGTTCGGATATTTTGATGACCAGAATAAAGAATATGTCATCACCACCCCGCAGACACCCCTGCCCTGGATCAACTACCTTGGCAGCGAGGACTTCTTCAGTCTGGTCTCCAACACGGCGGGCGGTTACAGCTTTTACCGGGACGCCCGGATGCGCCGCCTGACCCGTTACCGCTACAATAACTCCCCGCTGGACATGGACGGCCACCGGATCTATATCAAGGACGGCGACACCGTTTGGAACCCGGGCTGGCAGCCCACCAAGACCCCGCTGGACAGTTACAGCTGCCGCCATGGTCTGGGCTACACCATTCTGGAGGGCAAAAAGGACGGTGTGACCGCCCGGCAGGAGCTGTTCGTCCCCAAGGGGGATGCCTGTGAGCTGGACCGGGTGACCGTGTGCAACGGCGGCACCACCGTTAAGGAGCTGGACCTTTTCAGCTATGTGGAGTTCTGCCTGTGGGACGCTGTGGATGACAGCTCCAACTTCCAGCGCAACTACTCCACCGGCGAGGTGGAGGTAGAGGGCAGCGTCATCTACCACAAGACCGAGTATCGCGAGCGCCGCAACCACTACGCCGTGTTCTGGGCAAACTGCCCGGTGGACAGCTTTGACACCACCCGGGATGCCTTTTGCGGCGTATACGGCGGCCCGGCAGATCCGCAGGCCGTCCGCGCCGGACACTGCTCCGGCAGCATTGCCCACGGCTGGGCACCGGTGGGTGCGTTGCACATCCACCTGACCCTCGCCCCCGGCGAGAGCCGCAGCATTCTGTTTGGTCTGGGTTATATCGAGAACCCGCAGCAGGAAAAGTTCATTGCCCCGGGCGTCATCAACAAGACCCGCGCCCACGCCATGATGGAGCGCTACGCCACCGATGCACAGATCGATGCCGCCCGCGCCGCCTTGCGCACCCACTGGGAAGAGCTACTGTCCACCTACCATCTGGAATCCGGTGAGGAAAAGCTGAACCGCATGGTCAACATCTGGCACCAGTACCAGTGCATGGTCACCTTTAACATGAGCCGCTCCGCCAGCTACTACGAAAGCGGCACCGGACGCGGCATGGGCTTCCGGGACAGCT
Source organism: Faecalibacterium sp. I4-1-79 (assembly GCF_023347235.1). GTDB lineage: Bacteria > Bacillota > Clostridia > Oscillospirales > Ruminococcaceae > Faecalibacterium > Faecalibacterium tardum. The sequence goes on from NZ_CP094467.1 coordinate 2,534,207, forward strand.
GTCAGGATCTGCTGGGCTTTGTGCATATCATCCCCTCCCGTGCCCGGGAGCGCATTCTGGATATCGCCGCCACCCAGTTTGAGGACGGCAGCGCCTACCACCAGTACCAGCCCCTGACCAAAAAAGGCAACCGGGATATCGGCACCGGCTTCAACGATGACCCGCTGTGGCTCATTGCCGGTACTGCTGCCTACCTGCGGGAGACCGGCGACTGGTCTATTCTGGAAGAACAGGTACCCTTTGATAACGACGCCACCAAGGCGCAGACCCTGATGGAGCATCTGCGCCGCAGCTTCAACTTTACCTGCACCCATCTGGGTCCCCACGGTCTGCCGCTCATCGGCCGCGCCGACTGGAACGACTGCCTGAACCTGAACTGCTTCTCCGAGCACCCGGGCGAGAGCTTCCAGATCACCGGCCCCAGCGAAGGTCCCGTAGCCGAAAGCGTTTTCATTGCCGGTATGTTCGTCAAGTACGGCCACGAATACGCCCAACTGTGCGACCATCTGAATCTGACCGAGGAGGCCGCTGCCGCCCGCAAGCACATTGATGCCGTGGAACAGGCCACCCTGACCGCCGGTTGGGACGGCGCATGGTTCCGCCGTGCCTACGATGCTTTCGGCAAGCCCGTCGGCAGCAAGGAGTGCACCGAGGGTCAGATCTTTATTGAGCCGCAGGGCATGTGTGTCATGGCTGGCATCGGCAAGGAGAGCGGACAGGCCGCACAGGCACTTGCCAGTGTGGAAGAGCGTCTGGACACCAAATACGGTGTGGTGCTGCTGCAGCCCGCCTATACCAGCTACCAGCTGAATTTGGGCGAGATCTCCAGCTATCCTCCGGGATACAAGGAGAACGCCGGTATCTTCTGCCACAACAACCCGTGGATCAGCTGCGCCGAGGCAACGCTCGGCCACGGTGACCGCGCCTTTGCGGTGTACCGCAAGACCTGCCCCGCCTATATCGAGGACATCTCCGAGATCCACCGCACCGAGCCCTACGTTTACAGCCAGATGGTAGCCGGTAAGGACGCCCCCACCTTCGGCGAGGCCAAAAACAGCTGGCTGACCGGCACGGCGGCATGGACTTTCTTCAACATCAGCCAGTACATTCTGGGTATCCAGCCCACCTTGGACGGCCTGCGGGTAGACCCCTGCATCCCCCACACCCTGTCCGGCTTCACCGTGACCCGCCGCTACCGCGGTGCAGTGTACCATATTACGGTGGATAACGCCGCCGGGGTGCAGCACGGCATCAAGGCCGTTACTGTGGACGGCAAGATCATCTCCGGCAATGTACTGCCGCTGGCTGCCGCTGGTACTGAGGTAACGGTGCAGGTGACCATGGGTTAACCCGACTTTCTCTGCTTTTTCATATTATTCTCCTTTCTGTGACCAAAGCCGCCGCGCAGCTCCCTGCACGGCGGCTTTGGTTTATAATGAAACAGTTTAACGATTGAAAATGCGCTCCGCGTTGCTCTGCGCATAGATAGCGGAATTATGATTTTAATTTGCATTTCAGCCAAGCCTGCGGGCTTGGCTGAAATGCTTTTTCACGGGAGGGGTCGTAATGGTAAAATAGCGCTTTCAGACTGCAAATGCTGTTTTCCTCTGCGACCCCACTTGTGAAAATGCGTTTGTCGCGGCCCGCAGGCCGCGACAAACGCGAAATAAAAATAATCTTTCCGCTGAAGATGGCCAGAGCATAAGCGGAGGCCATTCTAAATCGTCCCCTTCCCTCTTGCAATTTTGGGGAAAGAGGTGTAAAATACAGTCACAATCAAACACAGGGGAGCTCGTGCAGCGGGCTGAGAGGAAGTATAGCAAGCTTCGACCCTTTTACCTGATGCGGATAATGCCGCCGTAGGAAGTCATACCTTTTATGATTTTTTGCAGGAGGAGCCGTGCCGGGCCCCTCCTGTTTTTTTGTACCTCTGCGGAGGTTCCGCAGCCAGCTGAGGGGGAGCGCCCTGAGCCTTGGATGAATGCAGCGATGGGAAGCCGTGTTCCGGCGTGAGAGGAAGCCAGTAAGCTTCGACCGCACCTTCCGTACCTGTTCCCGCCTTGTTGCGGGCACGGGCTGTTTTGTTGCGGGAGCGCCGGTATTCGTCCTGCGCTGCCGCAGATGGTTGAAAAGGAGCTAATTTATCATGAAAAATCTCTCTGTCAAAAAGCTTGCCCTTGCCGGTATGTTCTGTGCCCTGTGCGTGGTGGGCAGCGTGTTCAGCTTTCCCATGTTCGGCAGCAAGTGCGCCCCGGTGCAGCACATGGTCAACGTGCTGTGCGCCGTTCTGCTGGGGCCGTGGTGGGGTGTAGGCGTGGCCTTTGTGGCTTCCCTGCTGCGCAACCTGCTGGGTCTGGGCAGCCTGATGGCTTTCCCGGGCAGTATGTTCGGTGCACTGCTGTGCGGCCTTGCATACCACAAGACCAAAAACCTGATCGCCACCGTGGTGGGTGAGGTGTTCGGCACCAGCATTCTGGGCGGCTTGTGCGCATGGCCCGTGGCCATCTTCCTGATGGGCAAGAGCGCTGCAGACATCGCTTTCTACGCCTACATCGTACCCTTCCTCATCTCCACCGCTGTGGGTGCGGTGATCGCCGGTGCAGTGGTGTTCAGCCTGCAGCGCTCCGGCGCTCTGCGCTCCATGCAGAACAGCCTTTCCTGAGCGGAGGTGCCGGGAATGCTCAAGACCGCCTTTGAGAACCTGCGCAGCCGTAGCCCTCTCATCCACAACATCACCAACTACGTCACCGTGAACGACTGCGCCAACATGGTGCTGGCCTGCGGTGCCTCCCCCATCATGGCCGATGATGCCGCCGAGGTGGAGGAGATCACCGCCATCTGCGGCGGACTGAATATCAACATCGGCACGCTGAACAGCCGCACCGTCACCAGTATGCTGCTGGCGGGCAAAAAGGCCAATCAGCTGGGGCATCCGGTGGTACTGGACCCGGTGGGTGCCGGCGCCTCCCATCTGCGCACGGACACCGCCTTCCGCCTGCTGCGGGAGGTGCAGTTCACGGTGATCCGGGGCAACATCTCGGAGATCAAGACCCTTGCCTCCGGCGCGGGCACCACCAAGGGCGTGGATGCGGACGTAGCCGACAAGGTGACCGAGGAGAATCTGGACAGCGCTGTAGCCTTTGCCAAGGCTTTTGCCGCCCGCACCGGCGCGGTAATCGCCATTACCGGTGCTATTGACATCGTGGCCGATGCGCAAAAAGCCTACTGCATCCGCAACGGCAACCCCATGATGAGCAGCATTACCGGCACGGGTTGCCAGCTTTCTGCCCTGACGGCGGCCTTTGTCACCGCCAACCCTGGCCAGCCGCTGGAGGCTGCCGCAGCGGCGGTGTGCGCCATGGGTCTGGCGGGCGAGATTGCCCACCAGCGGCTCACCCCGCAGGACGGCAACGCCACCTACCGCAATTACATCATTGATGCCATTTACAACATGACCCCCGAACAGCTGGAGAAAGGCGCAAACTATGAAGTGCGATAAACACACCATGCTCCTGTACGCGGTGACCGACCGCGCATGGGTGGGCGAGCAGACGTTGTATCAGCAGGTGGAAAGCGCCCTGAAGGGCGGTGCCACCTGTGTACAGCTGCGGGAAAAGCAGCTGGGCGACGCAGATTTTTTACAGGAAGCCATCCAGATCCACGCCCTGTGCCAGCAGTACGGTGTGCCGCTGTTCATCAACGATAACGTGGAAGTGGCGCTGCAGTGCCACGCCGAGGGCATCCATGTGGGGCAGGACGATATGGCCGCCGCACAGGTGCGTCAGCGCGTGGGCGAGGGCGTGATGATCGGCGTATCCGCCCACACGGTACAGGAAGCACTGGACGCTGTGGCGCACGGCGCAGATTACCTTGGCGTAGGCGCGGTATTTGCCACCCACACCAAGACGGACGTGAGCGAGATGCCCCGGCAGACCCTGCTGGACATCTGCAACGCCGTGGATGTGCCGGTGGTGGCCATTGGCGGCATCCACAAGGAGAACATCCTGCAGCTCAAGGGCACCGGCGTGGACGGCGTGGCGCTGGTAAGTGCTATCTTTGCCGCAAAGGACATCGAGGCCGAGTGCCGCGAACTGCGCGCCCTTTCGGAGCAGATCATAAAGTAAGTTATCATCCCGCGGCAAACCGGGGGCACCACCTTGGGCCGCGTTACAAAATTCATGGAGAAAACCAACATGAAAAGCGTATTTTGCGCAGGTGCCGGCATCCAGAGCATACTGTTTTTTCTGAATGACGGCTACCTGTCTGCCACCCTTGCCTGCGGGTCGGGAGTTTCTCCGAGGACCGTCCGCTGGGGTGGGACCCTGCTGCCGCAGGCAGTAGGGCGGGCGATGGAATGGCCCGATTCGTGTCCGAGGAGAAAGCTCCCGGCACGCGGGCTGCCCCACATCACTGTATGACCAGCACCCTGCTGTTCAGAGATAAACTGTCATTTGGAGGAACACAGCGTATGCAGACTTATACCACCCAGATGGATGCCGCCCGCAAGGGCATCATCACCCCGGAGATGGAGATCGTAGCCAAAAAGGAATACCGCACCACCGAGGAGATCCGCCAGTGGGTCGCCGAGGGCAAGGTAGCCATCCCCGCCAATAAGCACCACAAGTGCCTGAACCCCGAGGGCGTGGGCTCCATGCTGCGCACCAAGATCAACGTGAACCTTGGCGTCTCCCGCGACTGCAAGGACTATAACATTGAGATGCAGAAGGTGATGAGCGCCGTGAACATGGGCGCAGAAGCCATTATGGATCTGTCCAGCCACGGCAACACCCAGCCCTTCCGCCAGAAGCTGACCCACGAGTGCCCGGTGATGATCGGCACTGTGCCGGTGTACGATTCGGTCATCCACTACCAGCGCGACCTTGCTGAGCTGACTGCACAGGACTTCATCGATGTGGTGCGTCTGCACGCAGAGGACGGCGTGGACTTTGTTACCCTGCACTGCGGCATCACCCGCAAGACCATCGAGCAGATCCGCAAGCACAAGCGCAAGATGAACATCGTGAGCCGCGGCGGTTCTCTGGTGTTTGCGTGGATGAGCATGACCGGCAACGAGAACCCCTTCTACGAGCACTTTGACGAGATCTGCGAGATCTGCGCCGAGCATGATGTGACCATCTCTCTGGGCGACGCCTGCCGTCCCGGCTGTCTGGCTGACGCCACCGACGTGTGCCAGATCGAAGAACTGGTGCGTCTGGGCGAGCTGACCAAGCGCGCATGGGCGCACAACGTGCAGGTGATGGTGGAAGGCCCCGGCCATGTGCCCCTGAATCAGGTGGCCGCTAACATGGAGGTGCAGAAGAGCATCTGCATGGGCGCACCCTTCTATGTGCTGGGACCTCTGGTCACCGATATCGCCCCCGGCTACGACCACATCACCGCTGCCATCGGCGGCGCAGTGGCAGCCGCCAGCGGCGCGGCTTTCCTGTGCTATGTGACCCCCGCCGAGCATCTGGCACTGCCCAACGTGGAGGATGTAAAGCAGGGCATCGTGGCCTCCAAGATCGCCGCCCACGCCGCCGACATTGCCAAGGGCATCCCCCACGCCCGGGACATTGACGACAAGATGGGCGATGCCCGCCGCGTACTGGACTGGGATGCACAGTTCGCCTGCGCGCTGGACCCCGAGACCGCCAAGGCCATCCGCGACGCCCGCCTGCCCGAGGACGACCACAGCGACACCTGCAGCATGTGCGGCAAGTTCTGCGCCGTGCGCAGCATGAACAAGGCACTGGCCGGTGAATACATCGATATCCTGTAAGCTATTCCCGCGCTGAAAGGCGCTTCTTCCTCCGGGACTGCTGCACAAGCGTGCGGCAGTCCCTTTTTTCATATAGAAAACCACAAGCTATGCTTGTGGAAGAAAAGAGCCGTAGCGTTGAAACGGTAGAAAAAGAACCTCCTTTTGCTATAATTAGAAGCGGGTAACGCCAACCGCATACTAAAGCAAAAGGAGGTTCATCCATATGGACGAGAAAAGTTTATCACATACGAGCTGGAATTGCAAATATCACATAGTGCTAGTACCGAAATATCGCAGGAAAGTGATATACGGAAAGCTAAGAAAAGATATTGGAAAAATACTAAGGACACTATGCGATTACAAGCATGTAGAGATAATAGAAGCACACGCGATGCCAGACCATATCCATATGCTTGTGTCGATACCGCCCAAACTTGCCGTAGCAGATTTCATGGGGTATCTCAAAGGGAAGAGTACGCTCATGATATTCGAGCGACATGCAAACCTAAAATACAAATACGGAAGGAGAGTGTTCTGGGCGAAAGGATATTACGTAAATACAGTAGGTGGAAATGAAGCCAAGATCCGCAAATACATTCAGGAACAAGAGTTCAACGATCAGACGTGCGACCAGTTGAGCTTCAAGGAATACGAAGATCCATTCAAGAATGTAGCTGATTTCGATGACGACGATTCGCCAGAAGTGCCTACAGATAGTATGAGAAAGTAAAAGCGACGTCAGTGTGCGGTTGACGTCGCTCATTGTGCGCCTTTAGGCGCGGCTGGTATTATGGCCCCTATGGGGCCGTTCTGCAAACCCCGCGTTTTCACGCGGGGTTATGATTGTAGGACGATTTAAATGCCCTCCGCTTACGCTCTGGGCATATTCAGCGGAAAATTTATTTTAATTTCGTGGTTCAGGAAAGTCTGCAGACTTTCCTGAACCACATTTTCACGAGAAAAGTCGTGAAGATAAACTGCATTTGCCACACTACGTTCGGTTTAGTCAATCCGCACTATCAATATTTTAGATTTTACAATTCTTCTGTGCTGTACTATAATGAAGTAACAACTTTATTTTTCAAAAGTACAGGAGGCTGTTTTCTTGATAGTTGATCTGATTGAAGCACTTTACCGCCTGCTGTGGGGCGATTTGTTCACCCTGCCGGTGGCAGGCGGCATTGGCATCTCCTTTATGGTGGTGCTGTTGTTTGCAGCCGGTATCGGCTTTACCCTACGCACAAGGTTGCTGCCGGTGCGGCTGTTCCGGGATATGATCGGCGCAGTGTGCGAAAAAAAGCAGGCTGCGGGCGGGCTTTCCTCCTTCCAGACGCTGGTCATCTCCACCGCTACCCGGGTGGGCATGGGCAATCTTGTAGGCGTGGTGGCCGCTGTTTCGGCGGGCGGCGCGGGCGCGGTGTTCTGGATGTGGGTCACTGCCCTGCTGGGCGCTTCCACCTCCTTTGTGGAGTCTACTCTGGCGCAGAAGTACCGCGTGCCGGACCCGCTGTACGGCGGCTGGCGGGGTGGCCCGGCCTACTACCTGCATGTGCTGGCCGAGCGCAAACGGGGCAAAAAACTTCGCCGCTCGGTGTGCGCAGCACTGTTTGCGGTGTCCGGTCTGATCTGCTGGTGCGGCATCAGCCAAGTCATCTCCAACTCGGTCAGTTCTGCCTTTGAAAACGCCTTTCATGTCCCGCCGCTGGCTACCACCGTGGTGCTTACCCTGCTGGCGGCGCTGATCGTGCTGCGCAAAAACGCTACCGTAAAAAGCCTTGACTTCATCGTGCCGGTCATGGCGGTGTGCTACTTTGTCATCACGGTGGGCATCGTGGTGCTGAATATCCGGCAGCTGCCCGCCGTGCTGGCACGCATCTTTGCCGAGGCTTTCGGCCTGCGTCAGGTGGCCGCAGGCGGCTTTGGCGCGGTGCTGATGAACGGTGTCAAGCGCGGGCTGTTCTCCAACGAGGCAGGTAGCGGTTCTGCCCCTTGCGCCGCTGCCGCTGCGGAGTGCGACGACCCGGTAAAGATGGGGCTTGTGCAGGCGTTGGGCGTATTGATCGACACGGTGGTCATCTGCAGCTGCACTGCCTTTCTGATGCTGCTGGTGCCGCAGGACATCACCGCCGGGCTGACCGGCATGGGCCTTTTACAGACTGCTATGCAGTACCATCTGGGCAGCTTTGGCATCGTGTTCATTGCGGTGATCTTAGCACTGTTCAGCTTCTCCACCTTTCTGGGGGTGCTGTATTACGCCCGGGGCAATGTGGCCTACCTGTGCGGCGACAACTGGTGGAGCCAGACTGCCTACAAGCTGCTGGCGCTGGCTATGCTGCTGGTGGGCGGTACACAGGCCTACACCGTGGTGTGGGATCTGGTCGATGTGGGCATCGGACTGATGACCATCTTCAATATGCTGGCGCTCGTTCCCCTCTCCGGCGAAGCGCTGACCGCCCTGAACGACTACGAAATGCGCAAAAAGCTGAAATAAGAGCACAAAAACGGGCTGCTGCACAAGGTTCTGTGCAACAGCCCGTTTTGTAATATGCTAAAACTTTCAGCTATGCTGCTTCAGGGCGCAGACGGCGATGCTCAAGGCGCTCCATGCGGCCTGATACATCAGCACCGTGGCGATGGACAGCTGCCAGATGCTGCCCGCATAGGTCAGCAGCACTGCAATGAACACCGAGAAGCACACCGACACCAGCTGCACCGTTGTGGCGCTGGTCTCGGCATTCTGTGCCTGGTCTGCGGCCTGCAAGCCGCCGGTCAGGCTGGCAAAGCCCCTGTGATGGTACAGGCAGCACTTAGGCTTTTCCGGGGCTGCATCAGCGGCTTCAATGGCCTGACACTGCTCACCGTCCAGCACGGTAACCATGCCCTCCGGCAGATGGTAGGCCTCGGTGATGTGCCGCGCCGTCAGGCTGGGGTCCTTGCTGGTGACCAGCAGACGGATGTTCTCCCTTTGCAGAGAAGCAAGGCTGCGTGCCACATTGCGGCCGCCCACATAGCGCAGCACAAACATGGCGTGCAGGTTGCCGGACACTGCCAGATACAAAATTTGCAGTTCACCGTTTTTGGAATGGCTGTCCTCGTAGTCCTGCTCCGGCAGGGTAACACCCTCCTGCTCCATGTAGCGGCGGGTGCCGATGAGGATGCGGTTATTGTCGCACCATGCCGAAAAGCCCAGCCCGGTGTGCTGTTCCAGATCCTTGACCGGGAACAGGATATCGGTGCGGTCCTCGATGATCTGGCTGAACAGTCCGCGCAGAGTGTCGCAGCTCTCGTTCAGCACACTGGCCGCATACAGAATGGCGCGGTCGATGCGGCCGCCCTTGAAGATGCGGATATCCTCCAGCGTTACGCTGTCGGCGGTAAACAGGTCGTCGGCGTCCAGTTCAATGGTGTCGATGCCGCCCAGCTCCTCAATGGCTGCCCAGCCGGGCACCACAGCGCCCACAGCGGCAGCCGCTCTTTGCAGCCGCAGCGCCGCCAGACCGGGCACCAGCACCGAGGAAAGGGGGGCGCCCATGCACAACACGGCAGCAGCCGCAGCCACGGCGCAGTTGATGCCGCCGCCGAACAGCAGGAAGGCCACGCCGCTGAGCACTGCTGCTGCCAGCAGAACGCAGGCCACCTTCCGGGCACGGCGCTCGCTGGCGCGCTCGCTGAGGCTCTGCTCCACAAAATCATCGCTGGCGGTCTGCACCGGGCGGCTCAGCAGCACCCACGGATCCTTCTGCTCCAGATCCCGGGCGAGGGCGCGGATCAGATCTTTATCGCGGGTGCGGTAAGCGCCCCGCACTTCGCCGCCCTCTGCTGCCAGCGTGTAGCCGCCCTGCACGGCAGCCAGCATTACCCGGCTGCCCACCAGCGCCAGAAACAGCCCCAGCGCTGCCATACCGGTCAGCAGACCGATGCCCTCGGTGCTGCGGTAGGCGTTGGCATTCAGCATGGCCACCACTGCCTGCAGCAGCGCTGCCACAGCGGCCAGCGCGGGCATGGTGTCTGCACTGGGACGGCCGCGCAAGCCGGTCAGACCGTCCCGCAGCACCGGGTAGCCCACAAACAGGCTGGCGGCAAACAGCAGCAGATTGGCGGCATAGAACGCCGCCGGGGCAGCGTCCGGGTCCAGCACCGAAAGCGGCGGCAGCAGACGTTCTGCCGTCAGCCCAAGGTGCAGCAGCACCACAGCCAGAATGCCCGCCAGCACACAGCGCAAGGTCAGCTCTGCGGCCATGTGGTGCAGCTTATCAGTGGTGGATTCCGGCACAGTATTCTCGGCAGGGGCAGCGGTTTCTGCTGCGGGTGCGTCCTCCGGCTGTGCCGGGGTCACAGCTGCATCGGCTGCCGGTGCGGGCACTGTTTCATCAGCAGGAGCGCCGTCCTGCTCCAGCGGGAGCAGCGGCAGGCTCATAGTATCCTCTTTTTCCGGCTTGCGGGCAGCGGGCTTCTCGTCCTCTGCTGTGCCGAACATCTGGAAAATCGACTTTTTCTCAGGCTTTTTCGGCAGTGTCTCCGGGTCTGCCGGAACGCTGGCAAACACCGCCGACGGCAGCTCCTCGGCAGGCTTCTGTGCTGCCTTTGCCGGGGTTTTCTCCGGCTCTGCGGCGGGCTGTGCAGGCGCAGGCTGCACCTTGAGCTGCGGCGCTGCCTGCACAGGTTTTGCGGGCTGCGGGGCAGGCTTTGCCTTGCCGCTCATGCCGTTGAGCATATCCTTCAACTGCTGCATCTCCCGCTGTTCCAGTTCCTCCTGCGGCAGCAGCGTCTCCGGGGCGTTCTTCGCCTTGGGCTGTTTTTGGGGGGCCGCAACAGGCTGCGGCTCCGGCTGGGGTGCAGGCTTTTTCGGCTGTGGCTTCACGGCAGCAGCCGCCTTGGGTGCAGGCACAGGCTCTGCCGGGACGGCCTTGACAGGCTCCGGGCGGGCGGGCTGCATCGGCATTACCGGAACAGGGTCTGCGGTGCGCAGCTCCAGCGCCATGTCCTCCTGCTCCGGCTGTACCGGCTTTGCATCTGCCCCCAGCAGGATCTCGCCGGTGGGGATCTCCAGCATCGGCTGTGCCGGGGCGGGCGACTCTTCTTTGTCGTAGCCGAACAGCTTGCCCAGCAGCTTGGCCTTGGGCTTTTCCTCCACCGGAGCAGGCTCGTCCCGGTGGGTCATCTCCTCGGGCAGATCGATCACACTGGTGCTGAAGAAGTTGCGGAAACGCTCCTCTGCCGAGAGCTCCCCCGCCTGCTTGCCCTTGCGTTCATTTTTATTGTTCGGCATCCTTGTTCCTCCCACTGTTCTGGATGGAGTTTACCGCTTGTTTTATTCTTCTACGGCGCGCTGCGACTGGATCTCGTACAGGATGATGCCAGCTGCCACCGAAACATTATAGCTGTCCACGCCGGTGCCGGGTGCAGCCATATCCAGCCGCACCACGCCATCACACAGCTTCTTGACCAGCTGGGATACGCCGCTGCCCTCGCTGCCCAGTACCAGCGCGATGGGGCCGGTCAGATTATTTTTGCGCAGGGACACACCATCCATGTCGGCGCAATAGACGAACACGCCCTGCTCCTTCAGACGGCGGATGGTCTCGCCGATGTTGGCCACCCGCGCCACCGGCAGACGCTCGGCAGCGCCTGCGCTGGACTTGATGACGGTGGGGGTGACGGACGCGCCGCCCCGCTTGGGGATGACGATGCCGTGAGCGCCGCACAGCAATGCACTGCGCATGACTGCGCCCAGATTGTGGGGATCCTCAATGCCGTCGCTCAGCACCAGAAAGGGCGGTTCGCCCTTGGCCTTGGCTGCTGCCAGCAGATCCTCCACGGTCGCGTACTCGATCTCGCTGGCAAAGGCTGCTACGCCCTGATGGCTCTCGGTGCCGGTCATCAGGCGCAGCTTGTTGGGGTGCACCCGCTTGACCGTTGCGCCGGCTTCCTTGGCCAGTGCTGTATAGTATGCCGCCACTGCCGGAGCCATCCCCTCGGCAATGAGCACGGTGTCCACACCGGAGCCGCTCTTCAGCAGCTCGGTCACCGGGTTTTTGCCGTAGATCAGGCTCTCGCTTTTCTGCTGCGGCTGCTCTGCATCGCGGCGCGGACGGCGCGGCTGGTTACGTTCTTCCATCTTTTTATGCTCCTTCCGTTCCGGGTGGGCAGTGCCGCGCCGGAGCGTTTTATTTTGTTTATGATAATCCAAGATAAAGTATACCATATCTCGCCCGGCTTCGCCACAAATTGCCGGGATTTTATTCCCCGACGCCTAAAATTTTTTTCGGCAGAAAGCGTCTTTCCTGCCGGACTGGGCATCTGTAAAAATGTTTTGCACGCTGCCCGGGCGGCACGACACACTTCTGCTGTTTTGCCAAGGCAAAAAGTTTTCCACAAAAAATGTCTATACATTCCGTAAATGCTCCGCAATTTTTCCACAAGTTGAAAACTCCGTGGAAAGTGTGCAAAAGTCCAGCCGCAGCGCCTGTTTTCCGGGTGGAATTAAACAGTTTCCACCGAGTTTTCAACAGCAGCTTCCCCCATATCTTAGCAAAAGTCTTACAATTTGTAAAATTCAAGTCGGAATTATGACAATTTTTTGAACCGGAAATTGTCCGTTTTTGCAATTTCCTCCAACATCATTTTGACGAATGTTAAAATACGTTGAAAACCCACTTCATCCAAGCGCAAGGCAGATGTTGCGGCGTATATGGATTTTTGTCTCTAAACACGATAAGTTTCTGATGCAGCCGCTGGAGCTGCTTTGTGCCGTGCTCGTTCCGCAGCAGCTCTATGCAAGAAAAAGCGCCTGTTCGGATTGATTTTAGGCGCAGTTTGGGGTATACTAACCATGTGGGCTTGTTAAACCATGCACAATGCGGTGTGTGGCAGAGCCGGAACCCCGATAATTTTTGGAGGTAATGAATAATGTTGGTAAATGCAACCGAAATGCTGCTCAAGGCACGCGATGGCCACTACGGTGTGCCGCAGTTCAACATCAATAATCTGGAGTGGACCAAGGCAGTCCTGACCGCCTGCGAGGAAATGAAGAGCCCCGTCATTCTGGGTGTTTCCGAGGGTGCAGGTAAGTACATGACCGGCTTCAAGACTGTTGCCGCTATGGTCAGCGCCATGGTCGATTCCATGGGCATCACCGTTCCCGTCGCTCTGCATCTGGACCACGGCACCTACGAGGGCTGCAAGGCCTGCGTTGAGGCCGGTTTCTCTTCCATCATGTTCGATGGCAGCCACTACTCCATCGAGGAGAACGTGGAAAAGACCAAGGAGCTGGTTGCTCTGGCACACGCTCACGGTATGAGCATCGAGGCCGAGGTCGGCTCCATCGGCGGCGTTGAGGACGGCGTTGTAGGCGCTGGCGAGATCGCTGATCCCGAGGAGTGCGCAAAGATCACCGCTCTGGGCATCGACTTCCTGGCTGCCGGCATCGGCAACATCCACGGCGTCTACCCCGCAAACTGGAAGGGTCTGGACTTCGAGGCTCTGGACCGCATCCACAAGGCCACCAACAACATTCCTCTGGTTCTGCACGGCGGCACCGGCATCCCCGATGAGATGATCGCAAAGGCCATCAGCCTGGGCGTTTCCAAGATCAACATCAACACCGAGTGCCAGCTGGTGTTTGCTGAGGCCACCCGTAAGTACATCGAAGAGGGCAAGGATCAGCAGGGCAAGGGCTTCGACCCCCGCAAGCTGCTGGCTCCCGGCGCAAAGGCCATCGAGGCCAAGTGCAAGGAGAAGATCGAGCTGTTCGGCTGCGCAGGCAAGGGCTAAGCTGAGGCTTGTATCGTAACCGGTACACCACCCAATAAAGTATGCGGCCCCGCCGCACTGTTATGCACAGTGCAGCGGGGCCGCTTTTTATTTTATATGCGAGCACTCAGACGTGGGTCTTTTCCATATCGCCAGAAATGGATTGCATACAGTCCCGCACCCAGAAGCAGGCAAAAGACTGAATAGCTAAGAATCGGAAGCCGCAGCAGTACAATCTTACCCGCGATCTGGGTAAAGAACCAGCCCGTTCCATACAGAATCACGATATAAAGCATCAGCCATGCAGCATATTTCAGCCAATGCTCCCGCGGCGGAAAGCCTACCTGCTCCATCATCCGGCGGAACAGTATGCAAAACGCCGCCACTGCAACAGCAAGCTGCATCAGATACCCTACGGATAGTTCAAAAAACCAATTTCCAATTACCGGATAGAGCAGCAAGCCTTCCACGCCCCACCCCAAAAAGAAATACAGAGGTGCAACATACCAGAAGTAATCCCCGGCTCTCAGTGTTTTCAAGCTGGGCTTGACCTCTTCCACAAAGGTCTTTGCGTCCGAAATCGAATGAAACAGTTCCTGATTTTCCTTGTTGGCTTGGATTGCAATATCAAGCAAATCGCTGCGCACAAGTTCGATACCACAGAAGTCCCAGCTGACCCGGCGAAGATAACGAATCACTTCTTTAAGCTGTGCCCGACTTTCTTCAGTCAGCAGCTTAGTACGCATCCGGTTTGTTTTTCGCAATGCAAAATACTTATTCATCTGGCTCCTCCTTAAAAATTTTTTTCACCAGCTGGCAGAGCTGGCTCCAATCCTGCCGGAACTCAAGAAGCGCCTGCCGCCCTTCTTCCGTTACAATGTAGTATTTTCGGCTCGGCCCCTTGGGAGAAGGTCTGCGTTCTACCGTAACCTTTCCCTGCTGCTCCAAGCGCAATAGCAGCGGATAGAGTGTACTTTCACTCAAGTCAGAAAATCCGACCTGTTTCAGATGCATCACGATCTCATAGCCATAGGTCGGCTCTTGCGCAATCAATTTCAGGACACAATATTCCAGAACACCCTTTAAAAGTTGTGCATTGTTTTCCATAAGTCCTCCTCTCCGCTAGTATGTAATGCGTAGTAGCTTATCTACATTGTATTACATAGTAGTGTTTCTGTCAAGCCCTGACCTATTGGCATTACAACCAAAAATCATGCCATATTTTTATGCAACAAAAAAACCCTGAGACTTTCATCTCAGAGCTTTCTGTTCAAGTCGGCGACTACCTATTTTCACAAGCCGTTTCCAGCTAACTATCTTCGGCACAAGTAAGCTTAACTTCTGTGTTCGGAATGGGAACAGGTGGAACCTTACCGTCATCGACACCGACCGATTTGACTGAATCAGTATAACACATTTCTGCGTATCTGTCCAGTATTTTTAGAAGGACGTGCCTTCAAAACTGAATAATCACTGCTGACATTTTTTCGTTGACTTAAAAGTCTCAAGCGAATTGTGGTCAAGCCCTCGACCTATTAGTACATGCTTGCTGAATGGATCACTCCACTTACACATCATGCCTATCAACCTTGTAGTCTTCAAGGGGTCTTACTTGTTTGAAACAATGGGATATCTTATCTTTGGGTCGGCTTCACGCTTAGATGCTTTCAGCGTTTATCCGATCCGTACATAGTTGCCCAGCTATGCCCTTGGCAGAACAACTGGTGCGCCAGAGGTACGTCCGCTCCGGTCCTCTCGTACTAGGAACAGCTCCCATCAAATATCCTGCGCCCACGACAGATAGGGACCGAACTGTCTCACGACGTTCTGAACCCAGCTCGCGTACCGCTTTAATTGGCGAACAGCCAAACCCTTGGGACCGAATACAGCCCCAGGATGCGATGAGCCGACATCGAGGTGCCAAACCTCCCCGTCGATGTGGACTCTTGGGGGAGATCAGCCTGTTATCCCCAGGGTAACTTTTATCCGTTGAGCGATGGCATTTCCACTCACATACCACCGGATCACTAACTCCAACTTTCGTTACTGCTCGACCCGTCAGTCTCGCAGTTAGGCTCGCTTCTGCGTTTGCACTCTTTTGCTTGATTTCCGTTCAAGCTGAGCGAACCTTTGAACGCCTCCGTTACTCTTTAGGAGGCGACCGCCCCAGTCAAACTGCCCACCTAACAATGTCCCCCGCCTTGATTCAAAGGCGCAGGTTAGAATTCCAATATCGCAAGGATGGTATCCCAACGGCCACTCCACAAATGCCAAAGCACTTGTTTCCCTGTGTCCCATCTATCCTGTGCATGCAACATCGAAACCCAATATTAGGCTACAGTAAAGCTCCATGGGGTCTTTCCGTCTTGTCGCGGGTAACCGGCATCTTCACCGGTACTACAATTTCGCCGGGCGGGCTGTCGAGACAGTGCCCAAATCATTACGCCTTTCATGCGGGTCAGAACTTACCTGACAAGGAATTTCGCTACCTTAGGACC
This sequence comes from Faecalibacterium sp. I4-1-79, assembly GCF_023347235.1. Lineage (GTDB taxonomy): Bacteria > Bacillota > Clostridia > Oscillospirales > Ruminococcaceae > Faecalibacterium > Faecalibacterium tardum. The sequence continues at coordinate 2,550,218 of NZ_CP094467.1, forward strand.
GTTATAGTTACGGCCGCCGTTCACTGGGGCTTCGATTCAATGCTTGCACATCTCCTCTTAACCTTCCAGCACCGGGCAGGCGTCAGCTCGTATACGTCATCTTTCGATTTAGCACAAACCTGTGTTTTTGGTAAACAGTTGCTTGGGCCGATTCTCTGCGGCTCCATCTCTGGAGCACCCCTTCTCCCGAAGTTACGGGGTCAATTTGCCGAGTTCCTTAACAACCCTTCTCCCGTTGGCCTTAGAATCTTCTTCCTACCTACCTGTGTCGGTTTGCGGTACGGGCACCGCAGAAATACACACAGCTTTTCTCGCCATCTTCCATCCCGGACTTCGGTACTAACTTCCCTCGATCGCTACCGGAACCAACACCCGGCTCCGAGACTTCAAATGTGTCCCTGTGTTTAACTCTTTTGGTGGTGACGGAATCTCTACCGTCTGTGCATCGGCTACGCCGTTAGGCCTCACCTTAGCTCCCGACTAACCTGGAGCGGACGAACCTTCCTCCAGAAACCTGAGGCTTTCGGCCATGCAGATTCTCACTGCATTCGCGCTACTCATTCCGGCATTCTCACTTCTATACACTCCACAGCCGCTTGCGCTACTGTTTCACCGCGTATACAACGCTCCCCTACCCAATACATTGCTGTATTGCCTAAGCTTCGGTGTCAGGTTTAGCCCCGTTAAATTCTCCGCGCAAAGACGCTCGACCAGTGAGCTATTACGCACTCTTTGAATGTGTGGCTGCTTCTGAGCCAACATCCTGGTTGTCTACGTATCTTCACATCGTTTTCCACTTAACCTGACTTTGGGACCTTAGCTGTAGATCTGGGCTGTTTCCCTTTTGACAATGACATTTATCTGACACTGTCTGACTCCCAAGCATCAATACTCTGGCATTCTGAGTTTGATAAGCTTCGCTAACCTCTCGGCCGCTAGGCTATTCAGTGCTTTACCTCCAGGTATCTAACTTGAGGCTAGTCCTAAAACTATTTCGGGGAGAACCAGCTATCTCCGGGTTCGATTGGAATTTCTCCGCTACCCACAGTTCATCCGCCGCCTTTTCAACGGAGGTCGGTTCGGTCCTCCATGGAATTTTACTTCCACTTCAACCTGACCATGGGTAGGTCACCCGGTTTCGGGCCCATTGTATGCAACTTAACGCCCTTTTCAAACTCGCTTTCGCTTCGGCTCCAGACCTTAAGTCCTTAACCTTGCTGCATACAATCGCTCGCCGGACCGTTCTACAAAAAGTACCCTATCACACTTTGACGTGCTCTAGGTGCTTGTAGGCACAGGGTTTCAGGTTCTTTTTCACTCCCCTCCCGGGGTGCTTTTCACCTTTCCTTCACAGTACTATACGCTATCGGTCACTGGGTAGTATTTAGGGTTGGAGGGTGGTCCCCCCATATTCCGACCAGGTTTCACGTGTCTGGCCGTACTCTGGATCCTGCGCAGCTCTCTCCGTTTTCACCTACGTGGTTCTCACACTCTCTGACCGGCCTTCCCATGCCGTTCGGTTAACAGATTAAGTCCTAAAAGCAGTCCGTACCCCGGAAGTATTTCTACTCCCGGTTTGCCCTCTTCCGCGTTCGCTCGCCACTACTTACGGAATCTCGTTTGATGTCTCTTCCTCGCCCTACTTAGATGTTTCAGTTCAGGCGGTTCCCTCGATATACCTATTTTTAAGTTCAGTATAACGTACCTGAGTATGAACCCAAGTGAGTTTCCTCATTCAGAAATCTCCGGATCAATGCTTATTTGCAGCTCCCCGAAGCTTATCGCAGCTTATCACGTCTTTCATCGGCTCCCAGTGCCAAGGCATTCGCCCTGCGCCCTTGTTCGCTTGACCTTTCAAACGTTCTTTTGGAACATTTGGTATCCTCTTGATTCTCTCTTGCCAACGAAGATTATTGTTACCCTTCCTTTTGAAATTGTAATATTTCTTAAAAAAGAACTTACTATAATCTTTGTTTCGCAGTTATTATTCAGTTTTCAAGGTACGTCTTTGAGTGTCCTTTTCAGGGCCCTCAAAATCGAACAATATCTACTTAAACTTTAACTTGTCACCTGTTCCAATGACCGACCATCTTAGATGCTCTGTCATTGCCTGACTCCTTAGAAAGGAGGTGATCCAGCCGCAGGTTCTCCTACGGCTACCTTGTTACGACTTCACCCCAATCACCAGTTTTACCTTCGGCGGCGTCCTCCTTGCGGTTAGACTACCGACTTCGGGTCCCCCCGGCTCTCATGGTGTGACGGGCGGTGTGTACAAGGCCCGGGAACGTATTCACCGCAGCATGCTGATCTGCGATTACTAGCAATTCCGACTTCGTGCAGGCGAGTTGCAGCCTGCAGTCCGAACTGGGACGTTGTTTCTGAGTTTTGCTCCACCTCGCGGTCTTGCTTCTCTTTGTTTAACGCCATTGTAGTACGTGTGTAGCCCAAGTCATAAAGGGCATGATGATTTGACGTCATCCCCACCTTCCTCCGTTTTGTCAACGGCAGTCTGGCCAGAGTCCTCTTGCGTAGTAACTGACCATAAGGGTTGCGCTCGTTGCGGGACTTAACCCAACATCTCACGACACGAGCTGACGACAACCATGCACCACCTGTCTCTGCGTCCCGAAGGAAACACATATTTCTATGTGCGTCGCAGGATGTCAAGACTTGGTAAGGTTCTTCGCGTTGCGTCGAATTAAACCACATACTCCACTGCTTGTGCGGGCCCCCGTCAATTCCTTTGAGTTTCAACCTTGCGGTCGTACTCCCCAGGTGGATTACTTATTGTGTTAACTGCGGCACTGAAGGGGTCAATCCTCCAACACCTAGTAATCATCGTTTACAGTGTGGACTACCAGGGTATCTAATCCTGTTTGCTACCCACACTTTCGAGCCTCAGCGTCAGTTGGTGCCCAGTAGGCCGCCTTCGCCACTGGTGTTCCTCCCGATATCTACGCATTCCACCGCTACACCGGGAATTCCGCCTACCTCTGCACTACTCAAGAAAAACAGTTTTGAAAGCAGTTCATGGGTTGAGCCCATGGATTTCACTTCCAACTTGTCTTCCCGCCTGCGCTCCCTTTACACCCAGTAATTCCGGACAACGCTTGTGACCTACGTTTTACCGCGGCTGCTGGCACGTAGTTAGCCGTCACTTCCTTGTTGAGTACCGTCATTATCTTCCTCAACAACAGGAGTTTACAATCCGAAGACCTTCTTCCTCCACGCGGCGTCGCTGCATCAGGGTTTCCCCCATTGTGCAATATTCCCCACTGCTGCCTCCCGTAGGAGTCTGGGCCGTGTCTCAGTCCCAATGTGGCCGTTCAACCTCTCAGTCCGGCTACCGATCGTCGCCTTGGTGGGCCATTACCTCACCAACTAGCTAATCGGACGCGAGGCCATCTCAAAGCGGATTGCTCCTTTTCCCTCTGCTCGATGCCGAGCCGTGGGCTTATGCGGTATTAGCAGTCGTTTCCAACTGTTGTCCCCCTCTTTGAGGCAGGTTCCTCACGCGTTACTCACCCGTTCGCCACTCGCTCAAGAAAGCAAGCTCTCTCTCGCTCGTTCGACTTGCATGTGTTAGGCGCGCCGCCAGCGTTCGTCCTGAGCCAGGATCAAACTCTTTATAAATGATATTTATCACTTAAAAGTGTTAAATCTTGTTTCGCTCAGCACGCAATCGCTTGCGTCCTGTGTGAATTACCTTTGTTTGGAATTGTTTACCGTGTTTTTCCAACACGAATATAGGTTCCGTTACAAGTTCTTTCGATATTGTTCAATTTTCAAGGTCCTGTGCGCCGCAGCCTTGCGGCTGACGACTTGATTATTTTACCACAGAAGCGGTTTTTTGTCAAGCACTTTTTTGAGAAGCTTTTGAAGTTTTCCGAACTTAAATCGCTCAGCAGTTTCTCGGTGCTAACCGGAACATTCGAACGTTCATTGGTTCTTTTCAAGGGCTTCCTGCTGGGACTTCAGAAGTCATTCTTTTGTCTCAGCGCTTGGCGCTCACATATAATATCATACCGCAACTACTTTTGCAAGCCTTTTTTACATTTTTTTCGCCTTTTTTTGCGCTTTGTATACATCATCCAGTTTTTTGTTCAGTTTCAGGGGATGTTTTGACCTTTCTTCCACCATTTCTGCGCAAAAACAGCCGCCGCACAAAAAGTGCAGCGGCTGTTGCCTTGGGATTCAGTTCTTTTCTTCCTGCTTCATCTCCCGCAGGGTCAGCCAGACTGCTGCTGCCAGCATCGGCAGCGCAGCGATCAGTCCAATGGGCATGGGGCCCAGTACATTATAATAAGCGTCTGCCGGGGTGACCAGCACCTGCGGCAATGCTGCAATGGCATTGAACGCACCGTGTGCGATGGCCGGCACCCAGATGCAGCCGGTCTTTTCGTAGAGCCAGTCCAGCAGAGTGTTGAGGGCAAAGCAGACCACGCACCATACCACCAGCCCCAGCAGGGGTGCGCCCAGATAGTTGGTACCGTACTCGTAGCCTACCAGCAGCATCAGCGGCCAGTGCCAGACACCCCATACAACACCGCCCAGCAGACGGCCGTTCAGTAGACCAAACCGCTCTTTCAGGCGGGGCATCATGTAGCCGCGCCAGCCGACCTCCTCGCCCAGCGCGGGGAACATATTGATAGCCGGGGCAAGGAGCACCGCAAACAGACCGTTTTGCAGCAGATAGCTGAGGGTGGAAACGCCCAGCTGGCTGCGCAGGGTCTGCGCGTCCATCTCGCCGCCGTAGGCGGCTACCAGCCAGCTGCCGGAAAAGTCCAGCCGGGAGGGGAATACGGCAAAATACAGCACCGCACCCAGCAGGGTGAGCACCGCCGGGCCGAACCATGCCGCCAGCCAGAACCGCCGCTTGCCCTGCACCTTCCAGCCGATGCCGGTGGGCTGGCGCAGAAATGCCTTTTGCACCAGCAGTACAGCCAGCAGCGGGCAGAACATGGTAACGATGAGCGCCAGCTGATACAGCACCGCATTATTCTGCTGCAATAGTGCCATGCAGCCGCCGACCTGACACAGCCATGCCATGCCGAAGGCAAGCAGGAAGTACAGGCCGAAGCCCTGTTTTTCTTTTACTGTCATACAAACTTCACCGCCGTTCCGTAAGCTATGACCTCTGCCGCGCCCTGCATGACGCTGGCAGAGGCGTACCGCATGCCCACAATGGCATCTGCGCCAAGGCTTTCAGCGTCCTTGACCATGCGTCCGGTGGCGATCTGCCGGGCTTCGGTGAGCATATCGGCGTAGTCGGTCACCTCCCCGCCCACAAGGGTGCGGAAACCGGCCATCATATCGTGGCCAAGGTTGCGGCTCTGCACCGTGCTGCCCCGCACCACGCCCAGCGCTTCCAGTTTTTTGCCCGGAATCTCGTTAATAGTTACGATAAGCATCTTCTTCTCCCTTTCCGATCTCTTCGATCCGATCCAGCAGCACCTTCAGGGTGCCTACGATGCAGCCCGCCGGGATGCCGAACATCACCACCAGCAGCGGTAGCGGCGGGGCATCCTGCGGGTCGGTGTAGATTGCCCAGCCCATGATCGCCATTACAAAAGCCATCATGGTCATAAAAAGGGCGGCACCGATGCAGGCACCCCGGATGCGGCGGGTCTTTTGGTCAGTCCGTTCAATGTTCACAAAAGTCACTCCCTGTTCTTCCCGTGCGGTCAGACGCGCCAGCGTCTGCTCCACATCCAGTTGTTCCAGAGGGCCGTTCTCCTGTTGGAGCAGCGTGCAGAAACCGATTGCTTCTTCCAAGTCGGCGCGGCGGCTGCGCAGACGTTCCAGCTGCCGGCTCATGCCCTCGGCCAGCGTGCGCTGCCCTTCCAGCATCTCCCGGATCTCTGCCAGCGGCACGTCCAGCTTACGCAGCAGCTTGATGCGGCGCAGGCGCTCCACATCCGCCTGCGAGTAGCTGCGGTAGCCGTTGCCCGGCTCCCGGCTGGGACTGATGAGCCCCTCCTCCTCGTAAAAGCGGATGTTCTTTTTGGTCACGCCGACGGCGGCTTCCACTTCGTTGATCTTCATGGGTCACGACCCCCTCCTTACGGGAGTATTCTACACCTTCCACAAAGGGGAAGGTCAAGCCTTTTTGCAAAAAAGAGCCGCCGCACAACCTTGTACAGCAGTTCCTTCCTTTAAAAATAGCACTTGATCTGGAAACGGTCGGCGTTGTCCTGCTTTTTCTCTACCACGATATGCTCGTGGTTGAAGTCGAAGTGCACCGGGGTGCACAGGTCGGTATTGCGGGTCAGGCGCAGCAGTTCCTGCACGCGCTTCTTTTCCTCCGGCACATAGAACAGGTAGCTCACGCCCTCTTTTTTGGCGCGGCCGGTGCGGCCGATGCGGTGGGTGTAGTGCTCGTTCTCGCTGGGCACATCATAGTTGATGACAGCATCCACATCCGAGACGTCAATGCCGCGGGCGGCAACGTCCGTAGCCACCAGAATGGCCAGCTTGCCGTCCCGGAAAGCCTGCATGATCTGGTTGCGCTCCTTCTGGGAGAGGTCGCCGTGCAGGCAGTCCACCGAGAAGCCCAGCCGTGCCAGCTGGTTTGCCAGTGTGGCGGTGTTGAACTTGGTATCGCAGAACACCATCACCCGCTTGTAGCCCTCGCCGATGATGATCTGTGCCAGATCCGACAGCTTGTTACGGCCGGAGGTCTCCAGCATATACTGGGTGATCTTGGGCTGGCTTTCCTCCCGGGGCTGCACGGTGATCTCCTCGGCGTTGTGCTGGTACAGCCAGCCGATATCCATCACCTCGCGGCTGATAGTGGCGGAGAACATGGACAGCGCCTTGCGCGCCTTCATCATCTCGATGATGTGGCGCACATCCTTATAAAAGCCCATATTCAACATTTCATCGGCTTCGTCCAGCACGATCTGGGTCACATGGGAGATATCAATACTGTGGTGCTTGTAGTGATCCATCAGCCGTCCCGGGGTGGCTACCACGATCTGGCAGCCCTCGGCCAGACGCTTTGCCTGCTTTTCCATATTGGCACCGCCGTATACGCACGCCACCTGCACCTCTGGCATAAAGTAGGTGAGGTTGGTCAGCTCCTCCGCGATCTGCTGGGCAAGCTCCCGGGTGGGTGCCATGATAACGGCCTGCGGGTATTTGTTTTCCGGCTGGATATGCTCCACCACCGGGATACCGAAGGCACAGGTCTTGCCGGTGCCGGTGGGTGCCTTGGCAATAACATCATGCCCGGCCAGCATGAGGGGGATGGTCTTTTCCTGAATCTCGGTCATTTCGGCAAAGCCCATGCGTTCCACGGCCTTGTGGATGGCTTCGCTGCACTGCAACTCGCTGTAAAGCATTTGGACAACTCCGTTCTTTGTGGCGTTTTTTCTCGTTGCAACAAGTATAGCATGAAATGCCGCGCTTGTCAGCAGAGAAACAAAAAGAACCGCACCCGGGGTCACGGGTACGGTTCTCAGTGTGCAGGATCAGGCGGTCTCTTCCACGCTCTTCTTGCCGGCCTCCAGCTTCTGCTTGAAGCGACCGCTGGCCTTGAAGCCGGGGATGGAGGTGGACTCCAGCTGGCTGGAGACCTTGGTCTTGGGGTTGGTGTAAGCCTTCGGCTTGCGGGGACGCATCTCAAAGCGGCCAAAGCCGGCGATGGTCACCTTTTCGTCAGCGCGCAGGCAGTCCGCGATCTGGTCAAACATTGCATCCATCGTGGTCTCGACCTGAGCTTCGGTAAAGCCGGTCTTGCGTGCCACGGTTTCGATCATCTGGGAACGGGTCATGTATCGATATCCTCCTGGAATGTCCAAAAGTAACGTCTTTTGGCAAATTTTGCGTTGTTGAGTATAACATATTTCTCGTACTGTTTTCGATGGATTGCGCACGAAATGTACCTTATTGCACACGAACTATATTTAGTTCCGTGCACCCCGCACAAATACAGCGCCCACCGTTTCGGCAGGCGCTGTACAGAACTATTTTATGCGGGTCTCAGGGCTTATTTGCTGCGGTACAGAGTGGCGATATCCACCAGCGGGATGTTTGCCAGACTGTGCTCGCTGCGCAGGCAGTCCACCAGAGAGGCGGCAGTATCCACTGCGGTGATGCAGGGGATGCTCAGCTCCACGGCCTTACGGCGCAGGCGGACGGAATCGCGCCGGGGGTCACGACCCTTGGCGCTGGTGGAGAACACATAGTCCACCAGACCGCTCTGCAGCAGATCCACGATGTTGGGCGCCTCGCCGGAGATGTTGCGCACCTCGTTGCAGGGAACCATGTGCTTGTTGAGCCATGCACAGGTGCCGGAGGTACCGTAGAGCTTATAGCCCATATCCTTCAGCTTCCATGCAATATCCACGAACTCGGGCTTGTCGCTGTCCTTCACGGTGAAGATGCAGCAGCTGCCCGGGCCGGGGGTCTTGAAGGTATAGCCTGCACCGATCAGACCCTTGAGCAGGGCGTCGTGGTAATTGGGCGCAATACCCAGCACCTCGCCGGTGGACTTCATCTCGGGGCCGAACTGGGTATCCACGGCGTGCAGCTTTTCAAAGCTGAACACGGGTACCTTTACCGCCACATAGGGGGCGTTGGGGTGCAGACCGGTACCGTAGCCCATATCCGTCAGTTTCTCGCCCAAGCAGCAGCGCACGGCCATATCCACCATGGGCACGCCGGTGACCTTGGAGATGTAAGGCACGGTACGGGAGGAGCGGGGGTTCACCTCGATGACATACACACGGCCATGGGAGACGGCGTACTGCACGTTGACCAGACCGGTGACGTGCAACTCGCGGGCAAAGCGGCCGGTATAGTCCACCATGGTGTCGATCTCGTCCTGCGTCAGGTGCTGTGCCGGGTAGACACAGATGGAGTCGCCGGAGTGCACGCCGGTGCGCTCCACCTGCTCCATGATGCCGGGGATCAGGAAGTTTTCGCCGTCGCAGATGGCGTCCACCTCGCACTCGGTACCCATGATGTACTTATCCAGCAGCACCGGGTGATCCATATCGACGTGCTCGGTGATAACGCCCATGTACTCGATGATATCCGCCTTGTTGTAGGCCACGATCATGTTCTGACCGCCCAGCACATAGGAGGGACGCATCAGCACCGGCAGGCCGATCTCCTCGGCAGCGGCCAGAGCCTCGTCCAGATTGAACACGGTGCGGCCCGGGGCGCGGGGGATGTTGCAGCGCTCCAGCAGCTCGTCAAAACGCTCGCGATCCTCGGCCTCGTCGATGGCGTCCGCCGGGGTGCCCAGAATGGGCAGACCGATCTCGTCCATGTGCTTGGCCAGCTTGATGGCGGTCTGTCCGCCGAACTGCACCACGCAGGCATCCGGCTTTTCGGTGGCAATGATGTTGTCCACGCTCTCCGGGTTCAGCGGGTCGAAGTACAGACGGTCGCCGGTATCAAAGTCGGTGGAAACGGTCTCGGGGTTGTTGTTGACCAGAATGGCCTCGCAGCCGTTCTTTTTCAGCGTCCATACGCAGTGCACAGAGCAGTAGTCGAACTCGATGCCCTGACCGATACGGATGGGGCCGGAGCCAAAGACCAGAACCTTCTTCTTTTTAGGCTCGCCCTTGGCAGCGGTCTCGGCTTCCTTCTCGGCGATGAAGCTTGCAGCCTCGTTGTCGCCGTCGTAGGTGGAGTAGAAGTAGGGGGTGTTGGCAGAGAACTCGGCAGCGCAGGTATCCACCATCTTGAAGCCGGCGCGGTAGTTCTCCACGGGCAGGGTGTCCACCTGTGCCAGACGGCGGATGGTCTTATCCTGGAAGCCGTACTTCTTGGCAGTCTTGTACTGCTCCAGAGACAGCTGGCCGTTGCACTGTGCCAGACCCTTTTCCAGATCTGCCAGATGCTGCATCTTATCAAGGAACCACCAATCGATCTTGGTGATATCGTAGATGACCTTGTGGTCGATGCCGCGCTTCAGTGCCTCGTACACGCAGAACACGCGCTCGGCGTCCTGAACGTGCATGTGCTCCACCACTTCCTCGTCGGTCAGCTCCTCAAAGGGCTTGTGGGTCAGGGTGTCCATGCCCAGCTCAATGGAGGAAACAGCCTTCATCATGGCAGCTTCGAAGCTGTTGCCGATGCTCATCACCTCGCCGGTAGCCATCATCTGGGTGCCCAGAGACTTGTCGGCGTAGACGAACTTATCAAAGGGCCACTTCGGGTACTTGACCACGATGTAGTCCAGCGCAGGCTCGAAGCAGGCGCAGGTCTTGCCGGTGACATCGTTGGTGATCTCGTCCAGCGTGTAGCCGATGGCGATCTTGGTAGCCACCTTGGCAATGGGGTAGCCGGTAGCCTTGGAAGCCAGCGCGGAGGAGCGGGACACACGGGGGTTGACCTCGATGACCGCGTAGTCGAAGCTGTCCGGCTTCAGGGCGAACTGGCAGTTGCAGCCACCCTCGATGCCCAGCTCGGTGATGATATTCAGTGCGGCGGTACGCAGCATCTGGTACTCGTGGTCGGTCAGGGTCTGGGAGGGAGCCACGACCACCGAGTCACCGGTGTGGATACCCACGGGGTCGAGGTTCTCCATGTTACATACGGTGATCACGTTGCCCTTGTGGTCGCGCATCACCTCGTACTCGATCTCTTTCCAGCCGGCGATGCACTTTTCCACCAAAATCTGATGGATGGGAGAAAGGCGCAGGCCGTTGGTGCCGATCTCGATCAGCTTTTCGCGGGTCTCGCAGATGCCGCCGCCGGTGCCGCCCATGGTAAAGGCCGGGCGCACGATGACCGGGTAGCCGATGCGGTCGGCGCAGTCCAGTGCGTCCTGCAGCGTCTCCACCACCTCAGAGGGGATGATGGGCTGGTGCAGCTTTTCCATGGTCTCCTTGAACAGCTCACGATCCTCGGCACGGTCGATGGTCTCAGGCTTGCAGGCCAGCAGACGGATGCCGGTGCGGTCCAGATAGCCGGAGCGTGCCAGCTCCATGGACAGGTTCAGACCTATCTGACCGCCGAGGTTGGGCAGCACGGAGTCCGGCTTTTCAATGTCCAGAATACGCTCCACGACTTCCAGCGTCATGGGCTCGATATACACATGGTCGGCCACGTCCGGGTCGGTCATGATGGTAGCGGGGTTAGAGTTCAGCAGAACAGTCTCGATGCCCTCTGCTTTCAGGGCGCGGCAGGCCTGTGTGCCGGAGTAGTCAAACTCCGCAGCCTGACCAATGATGATAGGGCCGGAGCCAATGACCAGCACCTTTTTGATTCTGGGGTCCTTCGGCATTTCAGCGTGCCTCCTTTGCTGCTTTGACGTTGTTCAGGAAGCGGTCGAACAGGAATTCGGTGTCCTTGGGGCCGCCGTTTGCTTCCGGGTGGAACTGCACGGTAAAGCAGTTCCACTTTTTGTACTTGATGCCCTCGCAGGTGCCGTCGTTGGCATTCACCTGTGCCACCTCGCCCATCTCGGCGGGCAGCTCCTCGCCCACGACCGCGTAGCCGTGGTTCTGGCTGGTGATAAAGGTGCGGCCGGACTCAAAGTCGGTCACAGGCTGGTTGGCACCGCGGTGACCGTACTTCAGCTTCATGGTCTTGGCACCGGCTGCCAGTGCGGACAGCTGGTGACCCAGACAGATGCCGAAGGTGGGGATGTTCAACGCAAAGATGTGCTTGAGGTTCTCGATGATCTCCACCGGCTCGGCGGGGTCGCCGGGGCCGTTGGACAGCATGATGCCGTCCGGGGCAAGGGCCTTGATCTGCTCTGCCGTTGCAAAGGCGGGCATCACGGTCACCTTGCAGCCGCGCTTGACAAGGCAGCGCACGATGTTGCGCTTGCAGCCGTAGTGCATCAGCACGATATGGGTCTCGCCTTCCGGGTTGAACACCTCGGGTGCGGCGCAGGTCACGTTCTTCACGGCGTCGGTCACGGCGTAGGCGCGGATCTCAGCCAGCAGTGCCTCGGTCTCGGCCTTATTGACCGGGTCGGCGGGGTCAAAGGTGGTCAGGATGGCGCCGTTCATCACGCCGCTCTCCCGGATGATGCGGGTCAGGTGGCGGGTGTCGATGCCCTCGATGCCGATGGTATTGTTCTTTTTCAAAAAGCTGTCCAGCGTCTCCTCACAGCGCCAGTTGGAGGGGGTGGTGCAGGCTTCGCGCACGATGTAGCCCTTTGCCCAAATGCGGTCGGACTCCATGTCATCGTGGTTCATGCCGTAGTTGCCAATGAGGGGATAGGTCTGGGTGATGATCTGGCCATAGTAGCTGGGGTCGGTCAGGGTCTCCTGAAAGCCCACCATGCCAGTGGAGAACACCACCTCGCCCACGGTCACGCCCTGCGCGCCCACGGACTGTCCGGCAAAGACCATGCCGTTTGCCAAAAGAAGATATGCGTTCATAGTTTTCCTCGTTTCAACAAAAGCTTTCAGTTTACAGGGTCTGCTTTGCTTCCTGCTTCATCTTGCGGCTGCCCAGATGCACCAGCGGCAGCTTGCCCTCCTTGCAGATGGGGCACTCCTCCGGGGTATAGTTGGGCAGGTCCAGCTTCAGGGCGCTGGCCAGAATGGGGATGGGAGACGGAGCCTCGGGCTTGGTGCGGTCCACCACGCAGGTGATGCCAAGGCAGATGCCGCCGGCCTCTTCGATGACGCGCTTGGTCTCCAGAGAGGAGATGCCGGTGGTCACCACGTCCTCTGCGATGATGCACTTTTCACCCGGATGGATGGCAAAACGCTTCAGGCACATCACGTTGTCCACGCGCTCGGTAAAGATCGCGCGCTTGCCGGTCTGGCGGGCCAGCTCGTAGGCGTACACGATGCCGCCCATGGCAGGGCCGACGATGACGTCCACATCCATCTCCTTGACCTTGTCGGCCACAGCCTTCATCACCTCGGCGCAGCGGTCCGGGTACTGCTGCAGATAAGCCATCTGGCAGTATGCGCCGGAGTGCCGGCCGGAGGACAGCAGGAAGTGACCCTCCAGAAATGCGTCACAGCTCTTCAGAATTTCAAGTGCTTCACTCATTGTACTTCTCCCTCTCTTTTCAGTGGTGTATATTCCTTTGGGTGGTATTGTACCACGCTTTTACGGCATTTGCAAATTTATGCGTTAAGTTTTATTTTATGCGCATAATTGTAGATATTTTATGGATATATCAGTTTTTATTCTGCATGACGTGCGCAGCCGCGGATCTCGTCCAGCGTTTTCACGCCGTTTTTGTCCATCCATGCTGCCATCTCATCGGCAATGGTCTCCATCGCGCGGGGGTTTGCAAAGTTTGCCGCGCCCACCTGCACTGCGGCGGCACCTGCCATGATGAACTCCAGTGCGTCACGGCCGGTTGCAATGCCGCCCAGACCCACCACCGGGATGTTCACCGCACCCACGGCCTGCCAAACCATGCGCAGGGCGATGGGGCGCACCGCCGGGCCGGACAGACCGGCAAAGATGTTGTTGAACACCGGGCGGCGCTTTTCCAAGTCAATGGCGCAGGCCTGGAAGGTGTTGGTCAGGCTGATGGCGTCCGCACCGGCAGCCTCCACAGCCTTGCACATCTCGGGGATATTCTCGGCCTGCGGGCTCAGCTTGACCATCAGGGGCTTTTTGCAGGCAGCGCGCACCATGCGCACCACTTCCCCGGCAGCTTCGGCTTTCACGCCGTAGGCCATGCCGCCCACCTTGACGTTGGGGCAGGAGATGTTCAGCTCCACAATGTCCACTGCGCTCTCGCTCAGCATGGCAGCGCCTTCCACATACTCCTCCTCGCTGTGGCCGCCAAGGTTTGCAATGGCCACCGTGCCGTATTTCTGCTTCAGTTCCAGCATCTCGGGCAGCTCCACGTCAATAAAGTGCTGCACGCCGGGGTTCTGCAGGCCGATGCTGTTGATGAGGCCGGAGGGGGTCTCCCACAGGCGCTCGCCCTTGTTGCCGTACTGGCCGTGCAGGGTAAGCCCCTTGCCGGAGATGCCGCCGATCTTTGCAAAATCGGCCAGTTCCTCGTACTCCACACCGTAGCCCACGGTGCCGGATGCGCCGATGACCGGGCTGTTCATCACAAAACCCAGCAGGTTGGTTTTCAGGTCTGCCATCAGAAGAACACCTCCGTTGCGTCAAATACAGGGCCGTTCTTGCACACGCTTTTGCCCTCGCCGCTCTTGGTCTCGCAGGTGCAGCCAAGGCAGGCGCCAATGCCGCAGGCCATCTTCTTTTCCATGCTCACAAAGCAGGGGGTGCCTTTTTCGGCACACAGGCGGGCGGCGTTCTTCATCATCACGGTGGGGCCGCACACCAGCACCACATCGTAATCGGCGGGGTCATACAGCTGGGTGACAAAGCCGTGGAAGCCCACCGCGCCGGTGTCGGTGGACACCTTGACGAGGTTTGCGATGCTGCGGTACTCCTCCATGCAGTAGGGGGTATCGCGGAAGCCGAAGAACACATCCGGCTTTACTCCGGCAGCGGCCAGCTCGCGGGTAAGCTGGAACATGGGTGCAGTGCCGATGCCGCCGCCCACCACGGCGATCTTTTTGTACTTGCTCAGGATGTCCGGCACATCAAAGCCGTTGCCCATGGGGCCGGTGAGCTGGAAGGTATCCTGCTGCTTGAGCTGTGCCAGCTTCTCGGTGCCCTCGCCCACCACCTGATACAAAAACTCGATGGTGCTGCTGTCCGGGTTCCAGCGGTGCACGCTGATGGGGCGGGACAGGAAGGGGGCTTCGTCTGCGCCCCAGGAGCGCAGGGTGAAGAACTGGCCTGCGTGGGGGGCATGGTCGCGGTCCGGCCACACCACGGTCAGCAGGCGGATGTCCGGGGCAATGACCTCATTGCGCAGGACGGTGGCTTCACAGCAGGCTGCACGCATGAGCAATGGCCTCCTTCATGTTCACACACTCGTTGTAAGCGGCCTCGTCAAAGACAACGCCCGGCTGCTTTTTGTAAGCCAGCAGGATGCCGCGGCTGGAGTTGACCACGCCCCCGTTGCCCTTGGTGAGGTACTGAGCGATATCCTCGGCCTTGCCGCCCTGTGCGCCGTAGCCGGGGATCAGGAAGAAGCTGTCCTGATACTTTGCGCGGATCTCGGTGGCCTCCTCGATGTGGGTACCGCCGATGACCAGACCGATGGAGGAGTAGCCGTGCTCGCCCATATAGTCCTTGCCCAGCGCGTTCAGCTTGTCGCCCACCAGATCGTAGACGTGGCGGCCGTCGGCCAGCTTCTCGTACTCAAAGTCCTTGGCGCCGCCGTTGGAGGTGCGGCAGAGCACGAACATACCCTTGCCCTGCTTCTCAGCATAGGGCAGATAGGGGCTGATGGAGTCCAGACCCATGTAGGGTGCCAGCGTGACGAAATCACTCTCGAAATCACCGGTAAAGTGACCCATGGCGTACATCTCGGCAGTCTTGGCAATGTCGCCGCGCTTGATGTCCGCGATCACCGGCACACCGGCCTCGCGCACAGCCTTCAGGGTGTCGGCGTAGGCCTTCATGCCCTCCATGCCCAGAGACTCATAATAAGCGATCTGCACCTTGTAGCAGCCGGCCACAGCCTTGGTGGCATCAATGAGCTTCTTGTTGAAGCGCACGATGTTCTCGCCCTTGGTCAGGGTGCTGTCCACAAAGTCGGCGGGCAGGTAGCTGAAATCGGTGTCCAGACCCACGCACACCGGGCCGCGGGCTTCCACAGCTTCGTACAGTTTGTCCATGTTCGTCATTTGGGTGTCCTCCTGTATAAGTCGTATTTATAGAAAATAAATTGTAACTATGGGTTTTACTCCTCGGCCTGATAGGTGATCTTACCGGCCTTGATGGTGGCAAACACCTTGCCGTAGAGCTGTGCACCGTCAAAGGGAGTGTTGTGGCTCTTGGAGTGCAGCTTTTCCTTTTCCACCGTGTAGGGAGTGTCCAGATCCACCAGCACAAAATCGGCATCGAAGCCCGGCTCCAGCTGACCCTTGGCAAGGCCCAAAATCTCGGCGGGGCGGGTGCTCATCAGATGCACCAGCAGCTCCAGCGGCAGACCCTCCTGCTTGCAGAGCTTAGTGTAGCACACGCCGAAGGCGGTCTCGCTGCCCACCATACCGGCCATGCCCTTCAGCTTATCCTCTTCGGAGTGGGGTGCATGGTCTGTGGCAATGGCGTCAACGATGCCGGTGCGGATGCCCTCCACCAGTGCCTCCACGTCATCGGCGGTGCGGATGGGCGGGTTGACCCGGTAGTCGCAGGTGTCGTTGGTGAACCACAGGTGGTGGGGGGTCACCTCACAGGTGACGGGTGCGCCCCGCAGCTTTGCCGTGCGGATGGCGTCCAGCGCACCCCGGGTGGACACATGGCACATGTGCAGCCGGGTCTGGTAGTACTCGCTCAGCCAGCAGTTGCGCACTGTCTCGATGTCCTCGGCCAGACGGTAGTCCCACGGGCTGATCTCCATATCCTCGGCGTGGCTCATGACCGTGATGTCCTTCTGGGTGCAGATGGCAAAGGCCCGCGCCATGGTGGCGTTATCCTGCACGCCGTGGCCATCCTCGGTGATGAACTTCACGCTGGCGGGCAGAGTCTTGAGGTGGTCGATGCTCACACCGTCAAAGTTCTCGGTGATGGAGACGGTCTGGTTTGCATCGCACAGCCCCACCTCGGCGGCTTTCTGCTCCACCATCATGGCCTGTGCGGCGGAAGAGCAGACGGGCTTGGTGTTGGGCATCAGGTTTACAAAGGTGTAACCACCGGCGGCGGCGGCGCGGCTGCCGGTCTCGATGTCCTCCTTGTACTCAAAGCCCGGGGTGCGCCAGTGGCAGTGCAGGTCCACAAATGCGGGCAGCACCGTCAGCCCACCGGCATCCACCACCGTCTCGTTCTCGGCGGCAAGGGCGGAAAGATCCTGCCCTACGGCAGCGATTTTGCCATCCTTTACATAGATCTCGAGCGGCCGTCCCTCGGTGTTCACAGCGTTTGTCAGCAGCATCGCGGTTCCCTCCTGTAATGGTATTTTTGTGTATCAAACGCCCGAAAACGGGCAAAAAAAAACTTTTCCCCGCAAAGGGAAAAGCTCATTGCGCAAAAAAAGGAAACAACGAAGCCACGGCAAAACCGGACGCGAACTGCTTGTTCAGTTTCGGGTTCTGGGCGCTGCACAGCATGGTGTTTCTCCTTTTTATGATGGTTGCGTTTTCATTCGTATTATTTTATCATAGAACCGCAAAATATGTCAATGGCTGCGCGCAAAAACAGGTGCTAAAAGGTTTCTGGTATCTCTCGCCGAATTTTGGATACTCTACCCAAAACCCGGGTCATGCGGCAAAATAAATGCCATTTTGTTCCACAATCCCTAGCGCGGCACTGTACTTTCGTCTCCTGCTGTGCTATTATAATACGGTAAAAGGGAGAGCCCCGCCGCGTGGGCGGGTGTTTATGGGAAAGAGAGGTTTTCCGCATGGGTTTACTTGAGGACGCGCGGAACATCCAGCGCAAGGACCCCGCCGCACGCAGCGTGCTGGAGGTAATGCTGCTGTACCCGGGATTCCACATTCTGGTGTACCACCGCATTGCGCACTGGCTGTACGAGCACAAGCACTTTTTTCTGGCACGATGGGTCAGCCAACATGGCCGCCACCGCACCGGCATCGAGATCCACCCGGGTGCCACCATCGGCAAGTGTCTGTTCATCGACCATGGCATGGGCATCGTGTTCGGCGAGACCTGCGAGATCGGGGATAACTGCACCATCTACCACGGAGTAACGCTGGGCGGCACCGGCAAAGATACCGGCAAACGCCACCCCACCTTGGGCAACAATGTGCTTATCGGCGCGGGCACCAAGGTGCTGGGCCCGGTGTTCATCGGAGATAACGCCCGCATCGGTGCGGGCAGCGTGGTTCTGCGCAACCTGCCCGCCAACTGCACCGCCGTGGGCGTGCCCGCCGAGGTGGTGCGCATCAACAACAAGGCGGTGAACCCTGCCGACGATCTGGACCAGCAGGATCTGCCGGACATCGTCTCGCAGCGGCTCACCGATCTGGATCGCCGCCTGAGCCAGCTGGAAAAAGCGGCGCAGGGCGATATTCCACCCACTGCCGCGCAGATCGCCGCCCGGCAGCGGAAATAAAAGATCCTTTTGATAAAAAGAGGAGACAGGCTTCCCGGAAAGGGTCGCCTGTCTCTTTTTTGTTGTCAGCTGCTATAACACCTGCTCACCGTTTTCTTTATTGCAGTACATCCGGGCATCGGCCTGCCGGATAGCCTCGGTCAGGGGCTGCACATTGCACACGCCGCCAATGCTTACCGAAAGCCGGAGCTCCGGGTGGCTGGGCACCCGTGCCGCCTGCACAGCGTTCTGCACCCGCCGGATGACGCTTTCTACGCCGTCAGGGCAGTTCTGGGGCATCAGCAGCAAAAATTCATCGCCGCCGTAGCGGATCAGAATATCGGTCTGGCGCAAGCAGCTTTGCATGGCTGCGGCCACGGTTTGCAGCGCCTCGTCCCCCACCAGATGCCCAAAGCTGTCGTTGACCGACTTGAACTGGTTCACATCGATCATCGCTACACCGCCGTGCATCTCGCCCCCGGCAAGGAACTTATCAAAATAGCGGCGGGTGTAGGCCCCGGTCAGAGGGTCTACGAAGGCGCTGCGTTCCATTCCATCGCAGCGGTCCAGCAACAGCCGGTGGCCGCCCATATCCAGCCAGCGGCCATCCGTCAGCCGGGTGACCATTTCCAGCATACAGCCCCTGCCGCCTACCTCGATGTACTTGGAAATGACAAAATAGGCTTCCTCGTCCTTGAACTCGATCTTATTCAGAATGGTCTTGCGGGCGTAGGCTTTGGCCGAGATGCAGTTTTCGCACCGGGTATCCCGGTTCCATACCATGTGGCAGTTGCCGGGCTTTTCGGTCAGGATGCCGTCGCTGTCCAGCGCAAGCACCTTGCGGTGCTCCGGGTCTACCAGACGCACCACATCAAAGATGCCCTGCAGCCGCCGCAGAAACTGGGCGGGATCCTCTTCCGGGTCGGTCGCAGTCAGCAGCTCTGCCTGATGCTCCACGCGGTGCTGTTCATCGGTGAGCTGCCCCAGCACGTTCACGCAGCGGCGCACCCCGGCACCGCTCCAGATGGTGTGCAGCGCCATCCGGTGCAATCGCGGCTCCCCGTTCCGCTCCACCATGACCGGCAGCACCACGTCCGGTGCTTCCGGCGTGGCGCGGCTGATAGCCTTGGAAAGCTTGCGCTGATCCTGCTCGTTCAAAAAGCCAAGTCCCCTGCCCTGTGCAAAATCGGTCACCGTTTTTTGCTGCAAGGGCTCGGCATGGTAGTCATACACGGTCACGCTGCCTGCCAGCAGGTCGTAGTCGAACCGGATGCCGCCGCACTGGGCGGCGTAGAAATCCGTGCGTTCCTTTTCCTGTTCCAGCAGCAGCTGAGAGTGGTTCTCCCGGGGCAGCGCCTCCCGGTGCAAAATCTCCTCCGAAAGGCGGTGGGTCTCCTGCCGGAAGCCGCGGTCCCACTCCGAGCGGGTCAGCTCGGTGCGCAGCTGCTCCGAGGACTTTTGCAGGCAGTCCAGCAGCAGCGGGTTAAAAGCGCCGCACTCGCCGTTCAATATCATGCGCAGCGCGGTGTCGTGGTCGTAAGCGTGCTTATAGCAGCGCTCGCTGGTCAGGGCGTCGTACACGTCCGCCAGCGCCACCACCTGCGCCGCAATGGGGATCTCGTCCCCTTTCAGCCGGTCAGGGTAGCCATTGCCGTCCCAGCGCTCATGATGCCAGCGACAGATGGCGTGCGCCACCTGCAACAGCGGCTCGTCCCGGGCAATGGACTGTCCCAGATCCTGCAGCATCTGCGCACCCGCCACGGTATGGTTCTTGATAATGGCAAACTCTTCGGCGGTCAGGCGTCCGGGCTTGTTCAGGATCTCCTCCGGGATGACGATCTTGCCGATATCGTGCAGCGCCGAGGCGGTGCTGATGCGGGCGATATCGCTTTCGTCCAGCTGATAACGATCGGTCTTTTGCACCAGCCGGTGCAAAAGCAGGTCGGTCAGGGTGCGGATGTGCAGAACATGCAGCCCGCTCTCGCTGTTGCGGAACTCCACCACATGGCTCAGGATGCTGATCATCAGCACGCTGTTGTGTTCTTTTTCGTACACCTGATCGGTGACAAGGCGGGTGAGCCGCTTTTGCTTGGCGTACAGCATGAGGACATTCTTCACCCGGCGCAGCACCATGATCCGCTCGAAGGGACGGCGGATATAGTCCGTTACCCCCAGATCGTAGGCGCGCTCGATGTTGGCGGTGTCCTCTGCCGCCGAGATGACGATGACCGGGATCTCGTCCAGCCATGCGTGGTACTTCATCACCCGCAGCACATCAAAGCCGTCCATGCCGGGCATCATCAGGTCCAGCAGCAACAGAGAGATATCCGTGCGTTGCCGCATCAGTTCCACTGCCGCTGCGCCGTCCTCTGCTTCCAGATAGTCATAGCCATCGCCCAGTATCTCCTTGAGCAGGGCACGGTTGATCTCGGAATCATCCGCGATCAGGATCTTCGGTTTCTCGTTCATGGCCATGTTTCTCCTTTTGCGGCGCATCCATCTGCTCCGGCTTTGTTCCGGGTGTACCGTCCGCACTAATCGAATGCAGCGGGCTTTCCCCGGCATCCGCTTTATTGCGTTCATTTATACTTTACTGGATTTTACAGCAAAATGCAAGGATGCGTGCAACATTTCTGCCATTTTCCGGTATTTTCTGCAAACGTTCTCATTCCCGGCTGTATAAATGCAATCCAATTTTTACAGTACCCTTTGCAAACGTTGTTCAAAAGCAAGCCGTTTGTCGTTACAGCCCTTTCTGTGAAAATGCGGTTGCCGCGCTCCGCAGAGCGCGGCAGCCGCGAAATATAAATCTACTTTCCTCTGACAATGCGCAAAGCAAAGCAGAGCGCATTTTAAATCGTCCCACGCAGAAAGAAAAAGGACTGCTGCGCAAAACACGCAACAGTCCTTTTAAGATTCATTCTTGGGGCATCATGGCATCGAACCAACCCATCAGTTCCGCAGCCATCTGCTCCAGCCGGGTCTCCGGCTGCCATGCAGGCTGTGCGGGCTCCGGGGGCAGCGCCTGTTCCGGGGCACAGAGAGTCTCTTCCGTCTCCGGTACAGGCTGTTCCGGTGCAGCCTCGCATTGCGGCTCAATCTCGGGGGCTGTATCCGGCTGCACGGGTGCTTCCTGGGCAGTCTGCTGCATGGCAGCAAGAGCAGCTTCCGCTCTGCGGCAGGCGGCCTCAGCCTGTTCTGCCCGGGCATTGGCCTGTTCCAGCTGCTCCCGCGCCTGCTCACAGGCGGCTTCCAGCTCTGCATTCTCGTGCTTGAGGGCAAGCAGGGTGCGCTCAAAGGCGAACATCCGGGTCTGGTACCGGCGCACCTCGGCGCGTGCCGCAGCCAGCTTGCGGCTCAGCTGCTCTGCCTGCGCCCGGGCGCTTTCCGCCTGTGCTGCGGCAGATGCCTGTACAGCAGCCTGCCGGGCAAATTGTCCGCGCAGGGCACCGGTCTCCCGCTCTGTCTGCACCATGATGCCCTCCCATGCACACCTTGCACGGGGCTTGCGCTGACCGCATGGGCGCAGCTGCCAGCCCCATTGTAGCCTGTAATTACTTCCGCTTGTTCAGAATAGCCAGCAGCTCATCGTAGTAACGGTTATCGCTGCTTTCCTCTTCCACGGCCTTCTTTTCAGCCGGGGCAGCAGCCGGTGCGGCATTGCTTGCCGGGGCTGCGGCTGCGCCGGTGTCGCTGCTGAACACCGCAGACGGCACAGACTGTGCACCGCCCATGGCGTTGTTGATGCTGTTGCGCAGGTCGCTGGCGCTCTTGTTGTCAAAGCCGGTGGCCACAACGGTCACGCGCATCTCATCGGACAGGTTCTCATCAAAGGCAGTACCCCAGATAATGTTTGCATCGGGATGTGCGCTCTGGGTAATGAGGCCTGCGGCGGTCTCCACGTCCTCCAGACCGATGTCCGGGCTGGAGGTGATGTTGATGATAACGCCGTGCGCACCGGCAATGCTGGTCTCCAGCAGCGGGCTGGAGATTGCAGCCTTGGCGGCGTTCTCGGCCTTGCCTGCACCCTTGGCGCTGCCCACGCCCATGTGGGCGTAGCCGGCATCCTTCATGATGGAGCGCACATCGGCAAAGTCCAGATTGATGAAGGCGGGCACATTGATCAGGGCAGAGATGGACTCCACGCCCTGACGCAGCACGTTATCGGCGGCCTGGAAGGCGTTCATCAGGGTGATTTTTTCCTGACTGATCATCTTCAGGCGCTCGTTGGGGATGACGATCAGGCTGTCAACGTGCATCAGCAGGTTGGCAATGCCCTGCTCGGCCAGCCCCATCTTACGCTTGCCCTCAAAGGAGAAGGGCTTGGTAACGATGCCAACGGTCAGAATGCCCAAGTCGTGTGCCACCTCGGCCACAACGGGTGCTGCACCGGTGCCGGTGCCGCCGCCCATACCGGCGGTGATAAAGACCATCTGGGAGCCCTTGAGGGCGTTGGCGATCTCGTCCTTGCTTTCTTCAGCGGCGCGCTGGCCGATCTCCGGGTCTGCACCCGCACCACGACCCTTGGTCAGCTTGGAACCCAGCTGCACCTTGACCGAGGCATGGTTCTTAGCCAGTGCCTGCTGGTCAGTATTCATTGCGATGAACTCCACGCCCTGCAGGCCATCGCTCACCATGCGGTTCACGGCGTTGCCGCCGCCGCCGCCCACACCGATCACCTTGATCGTCGTAACGTTCTCGTCCAGTTCTTCATCGAGCATCAATGCCATAACTTTGTCCTCCATCGGATTTTTATGTGGAACTGCGCAAAAGCCGCACAGATATTATCATACGATACTTATATAACAGTATCGTATCATTTTTTCATTCCGATTGCAAGACAAAATTGCTTTTTCGTGGGTGTTTTTTTCATAACCCCACTCCGGGCGGGTATTTCCTGCCAAATCTGTGCGCCCAGCCCCGCCAAAAGCCGGTCAAGGTCTGCATACCCGCGCCGGATAAATTCTGTTCCGCCAAGGCGGCTGCTGCCCCGGGCAGCCAGTGCCGCAAGCACCAGCGCCGCCCCGCCTCGCAGGTCCGGTGCGGTCAGCTTTGCCCCGTGCAGCACCCCGGCGGGCTGCACATACAAGGTACGCTCTGCCACTCGGACGTTTGCCCCCAGCGCCGCAAAGCCCTCCGCGCAGGCAAATCGGTTTTCAAACACCCTGTCCTGCAAGCTGCTTTCTTCCTGTGCGCAGAGCATCACCGCCGCCAGCAGCGGGGCGGCGTCCGTGGCAAGGCCGGGATAAGGTGCGGTGTGCACATTTCCCGCGCCGCGCAGTGCCCCGAACCGTGAAATGGCGGCAGCATCGCGCGCACGCTCTACGGTGCAGCCCATTTGTTCCAGAATTTCCAGCAGCGGCGCATACAGCCCGGGCGCACAGCCTGCCAGCTCCACCCTGCCGCCTGCCGCTGCCGCCGCACAGGCCAGCGTAGAGGCGATGATACGGTCTGCCACCGGCGCAAAGGTGCAGCCTGCAAGGCAGCGCTTTCCCTGCACCCGGATGGTGTCGGTGCCCGCGCCCTCCACGCAGCCGCCGCAGACGTTGAGGAAGGCGGCAAGATCCACGATCTCCGGTTCCTTTGCGGCACCATGCAGCACGGTCTGCCCCTGCGCCGTAGCAGCGGCCAGCAGCAGTGTTTCGGTAGCGCCCACGCTGGGAAAGCTAAGACAGATCTCCGCGCCCCGCAGCCCCGCCGGGGCGTACAGCGTAAGCTGTCCGGGCGCAGCGGGCAGCTGCCGCACCCCCATCTGCGCCAGCCCCTGCAAATGCAGGTCGATGGGTCTTGCCCCGATGCGGCAGCCCCCGGGCAGTACAGTGTTCACCCGCCCCAGCCGCGCCAGCAGCGGCGCACAGAACAGGATGGATGCCCGCATCCTGCCTGCGGCCTCCGGTGCAAGGTCGGTGCGCATGGGCTGTCCCTGCACCACCAGCTCTGCGCCCTGCCAGCCCGCCGTGCAGCCCACGCCCCGCAGCAGGGCAAGACAGTCCTCCACATCGGTCAGGCGCGGCACATTTTGCAGCCGCACCGGCCCGCTGCACAGCAGCGCAGCTGCCAGCAGCGGCAGCACACTGTTTTTGGCCGCAGGCAGTTCCACCCTGCCCTGCAAAGGCCGTCCACCCGTAATGATCCAATCCCCAGCCATGCCAAGACCCCCGTTCTGCAAAAGATACCCCATGGTATGCAAAACGAGGGTCTTTGGTCAAAGAAATGCGCCGGAAACGGCCTTCCCGCAGTCTGCTGGGTTTGTCCGGTCATTTGTCCGTGTTTTTCCGGTATTTCCGCGCCGCTGCTGCCCCATTGCGGCAGGAAATGCAGCCTTTTATCAGCTTTCGCCCCGAGAGACGGAAAGCACGATGCCCATCTCGCCCAGAAGCATCATCAGGCTGGTACCGCCGGAGGAGAAAAAGGGCAGACTGATGCCGGTGTTGGGGATGGTGTTGGTGACCACCGCGATGTTCAGCACCGCCTGCAATGCCACCTGCACCACAAAGCCCACCACCAGCAGTGCGCCAAAGCGGTCCGGCGCGTGCGCCGCCAGCGTGATGCCCCGCCACAGCAGCGCGCTGAACAGCAATATCACCGCACACGCGCCCAGAAAGCCCAGTTCCTCGCAGAGGATGGAAAAGATGAAGTCATTCTGCGGTTCGGGCACGAACAGATGCTTCTGGCGGCTGTTGCCCAGCCCCAGCCCCGCCGCCCCGCCGCTGCCGATGGCGTACAGGCTTTGGATGGTCTGGTGGCCGTCCCCCAGCGGGTCGGCAAAGGGGTCCAGCCACGAATTAAGACGGTCGGCGGCGTAGGGCACCAGCTCCGGCATGAGCACGATGGCCGTGCCGATGGCGGCAGCGCCGCCCGCCCCTGCCAGCATAAACCACCGCAGCCCGGTGCCGCCCACAAACATAAGCACCGCGCCGATGCTTAAAATCAACACTGTACCGGAAAGGTGAGGCTCCAGCAGCATGAGTATCGCCACCACCCCCAGCACCAGCGCAAAGGGCACTACCCCCACCGCAAAGCTGCCCATGCGGTCGTGGTTCAAAGCGATGATGTGGGCAAACACCAGCACTACCGCAAATTTGGCGATCTCGCTGGGCTGTAATGTGCCCAGCCCCGGCAGCACCAGCCAGCGCTTACAGCCGTTATACTCCGGCATGAACAGCACCGCCGTCAGCAGCACCAGCGAGAGCGCCAGCAGCGGCCACGCCAGTTTGTGATAGATGTGGTAGTCCACCCGGCTGGCCATCCACATCGCCGCCAGACCCATGGCGGCGTACAGCAGCTGCGGCCGCACATAGGCAAAGGCGTCCTGCCGCCGGTACAGTGCCACCGCGCTGCTGGCGCTGCACAGCATCACCAGCCCAAAGGCTACCAGCGTGAGCACCAGCACCAGAAAGGGCAGGTCCATGGGCGGCAGCGGCCGCAGCATCCCTTTGCGGGCAGCAGTTCTGTGCAATCCCGGTCACCTCCGTTTCTGTTATTGTACGCGGGTGCGGGGGCGGTTAGTCATACGCGCCGCCGTCGGGCGCATAAACTGCCCGCAAAGGGGGTGCTGCCATGCGCGGCTCAAAACCCACGGACGCCCTGCGCACTTTGCCGGAGCGGGCGTTCCGTCTGCGGGCACGGCTTATTGCGGTGGGACTGTGCGCCGTCTGCTTTGCAGGGCTCATCGGGCGGTTGTTCTGGCTGCAATTATGCACCGGCGGCTGGTACACCCAGCGGGCGCTGGGGCAGCAGCTGCGGGACACCGTTGTGCCCGCCGACCGTGGCAAGATATACAGCGCCGACGGCGCGCTGCTTGCCGCCAACAGCAGCTGCTGGACCCTGCGTGCCAGCCCCCGGGAGATGCCGGAGGATAAGCTTGCCCTTGCCGCCAAGGGGCTTGCCGAGATCCTGGAGCTGGACGAGGCAAAATTGCTGGAAAAGTTCAGCGACCGACGTTCCAACGACTGCCTTTTGCGCTACCGGGTGGAGCGGGAAACCGCCGATGCCGTGCGGGATTTCTGCGTGGAGAACGACATTACCGGCGTGCGCATCAATCAGGACTCCAAGCGCTGGTACCCGCAGGGGGAGCTGCTGGCCTCGGTGCTGGGGTTCACCAATGTAGACAACGCCGGGGTCAGCGGGCTGGAGCTGAAATACAACGACACCCTTACCGGGCAGAACGGGGTGGTGCTGACCGCCGTGAACGCTTGGGGCTACACGCTGGCGCAGAGCTACGAGACCGAGCTTGCCCCCGTGGAGGGCAGCGGGCTGCGGCTGACCATCGATGCAAATATTCAACATTATCTTGAAAATGCGTTGAATTATGCGGTGCAGGAGCACCATGTAGCTGCCCGCAGCGTGGGCATCGTGATGGAGGTGAACACCGGGGCAGTGCTGGCCATGGCTACCACCCCGGCCTATGACCCCAACCAGCCCCGGGTCATCGCCGATAAGGCCGCACGCACCGCCGTGGATACCCTTTCCGGCAAAGAGCGCGCCGCCGCCCTGCAGCTGGCGCAGCAGACCCAGTGGCGCAACAAGGCAGTGAGCGACTTATACGAGCCGGGTAGCGTGTTTAAGCTCATCACCTGCGCGGCGGCGCTGGACGCCGGTGCCATCACCCGGCACTCCACCTTTTACTGTGGGGACTCTATCTCGGTGGCGGGCACGCGGTTCCACTGCGCCAATCACAAGCGCCACGGCAGCCAGACCGTGACCCAAGCGCTGGAAAACTCCTGTAACCAGAGCTTTATCCAGATCGGGGCGCGGCTGGGCAAGCAGGCCTTCTGCGATTATTTTGCCGCCTTTGGTCTGCGGGAACCCACCGGCATCGACCTGCCCGCCGAGCCGAAAAAGAGCCTGTACTACACCGCCGACCGTATGGGGCCGGTGGAGCTGGCTTCCTGTGCCTTCGGGCAGAGCAGCAAGATCTCGTATCTGGAAATGGCTGCCGCCGTCTGCGCGGTGGTGAACGGCGGCAAGCTGATGCAGCCGTATCTGGTCTCGGACATTCTTGCGCCGGACGGCAGCATTTTGCAGCACAACGCCCCTGTGTGCAAACGGCAGGTGATCCAGCCCGCCACCTCTGCCACCATGCGGGAGATGATGGAGGCAGTTGTGCTGTACGGCGGCGGGCGCAACGCGCAGATCGCGGGCTACCGGGTGGGCGGCAAAAGCGGCACCAGCCAAAAGCTGGACAGCGCCGACGAGAAGGCCCGCATTGCCAGCTTTGTGGCAGTGGCCCCCATCGATGACCCGCAGTTTTTGTGTCTGGTCTGTCTGGATGAGCCCCACAGCTGGACCACCGCCGGCGGCAGTCTCTCGGCACCGGTCTGTGCCGAGGTGCTGGAGCAGACGCTGGTATACAAAGGCGTCCCCCGGGCAGCAGACAGCGGCAGCGCAGACGCGCAAGCCGCCGCCCTGCCCGCCGATGGGGACAGCTTTGACGGGGCATGACGATTTGGAATGCGCGCCGCGTTCGCTTTGCGCATAAACGGCGGAAGAATGATTTTTAATTTGCAATTCTGGAAAATCTGCGGATTTTCCAGAATTGCCTTTTCACGGGAGGGGTCGTGGTAGCAAACGGTAGTTGCAGCGCCGCTTTCTGCGAAAGCGCGGCGCTGCGGGGTCACCCCTTCCGTCATCGCCTGCGGCGATGCCACCTTCCCCAAGGGGACGGCTTCAGCACTGCCAGAAATTTCCTCATTGCACCTAACGCTTTAGCAACGAACGTAACGGCTTGGCTCTCCCTTCGGGAGAGCTGGCGCGGGAGCGCCTGAGAGGGTTAAAAAATAACGGAACGTCCGCAGACATTCCGTTACGCTGAAATTCTATTAGTTCTGGTTCGGCTGGGGACGGAAGGTGATCTCGCCGGTGGTGCTGTCCATGGCGTCCACGATGGCAAGGCTCTCCAGCTGGATGCCCTTGCTGCGGATCAGCTCGCCGCCCTGCTGGAAGCCCTTTTCCACGGCGATGCCGATGCCCTCTACGGTGGCACCGGCTTCCTCGGCCAGTTCCAGCAGACCCATCAGGGCGCAGCCGTTGGCCAGAAAATCGTCGATGATCAGCACATGATCCTCCGGGGTGAGGAACTTTTTGGAGACGATGACGTTGTAGATCTTTTTGTGGGTGAAGGACTGGATCTGGGTCTTGTAGTTGTCGTAGTCCAGATTGATGCTCATGGATTTTTTGGCAAACACCACCGGCACGTTCAGCTCGCTGGCTACCACAGCCGCAATGCCAATGCCGCTGGCCTCGATGGTCAGCACCTTATTGATAGGCTTGCCCGCAAACAGGCGCTTCCACTCCCGTGCCATCTCGCGGAACAACGGAATGTCCATCTGGTGGTTGATAAAGCTGTCCACCTTAAGCACGTTGCCCTCGCGCACAATGCCGTCCCTGCGGATACGATCTTCCAGCATCTTCATAAAATATATCCTCCAACCCTTGCAGGCGCGTTTTCTGCCTCCGGCTCGCCCGCCGCGAAAAGTGCCCGCCTGTTTTCCATTCCCGGGCGCGCGCCACACGCACCCATGATATAATGTTTCACCTAGTATACCGGAAGCATCCCGCTTTGACAAGGGGTTTTCATGCCAAAATTCGTAAAAATACGACACCAAACCTCTTCGTTTTTTCTAAAAGTATGACCTTGTCCAAAAATACCGAAACTTCGTGAGGTTGTCGGGTCATTTTTGGTTTATCCTCCCTTGTTCTTTCGCGGTTTTCGAGTATACTATTCTTAATAGGAGAAGGGTCATATCCGGGATTTTTGACCGGACGAGGAGGAAAATGGTATGAAAACAGGACTTGTGCTGGAAGGCGGCGCTATGCGCGGAATGTTCACCGCTGGCGTACTGGATGTGCTGATGGAGCACAACATCCAGCTGGACGGTGCCATTGGCGTGTCGGCGGGGGCAGTGTTCGGCTGCAACTACAAGTCGCACCAAATCGGGCGCACCATCCGCTACAACACGGAATACTGCACCGACAAGCGCTACGCCAGCTTTGGCAACCTGCTGCGCACCGGCAACCTGTACAGCGAGCAGTTCTGCTACCATACCGTGCCGGAAAAGCTGGACCCTTTTGACACCAAGGCTTTCCGGGAGAACCCCATGGACTTTTTTGTGGTGTGCACCGATGTGCGCACCGGTGAGCCTATCTACCACAAGTGCCGCACCGGCGACGCCGAGGATATCCAGTGGATGCAGGCTTCGGCATCCATGCCGCTGGCGGCCAAGATTGTGAAGATCGGCCACTATCAGCTGCTGGACGGCGGTGTGGCAGATTCCATTCCTGTGCGCTTTTTCGAGTCTATCGGCTACAAGCGCAACCTGATCATCCTGACCCAGCCCAAGGGTTTTGTAAAGCAGAAAAACAAGATGCTGCCCCTTATCCGGGCAAGGTATGTGCGCTATCCCGCTTTTGTGGAGGCCGTGGCAGACCGGCACCAGCGCTACAATGAGACGCTGGCCTATATTTCCATGCTGGAGCAGTCCGGGCGGGCATTCGTCATCCACCCGCCCATCCCGCTGGAAATTCCCTCTATGGAGCGTGATCCCGCCCAGCTGCGCCGCGTATACGAGACCGGTCGTGCCGTGGCACAGATCCAGATCGACAAGATTGCAGCCTATGTGGAGGAGTCCAAGGCTGCACCGGAAGAATAACACGAAAGGCTGCTGCACAGGTTTGTGCAGCAGCCTTTTTTTCACGGAGAGATACAAAAAAGAGGTCTGCACCTCGCGGTGCAGACCTCTTGATGTTCAAGAAAGAACGGTAAGAGAAGGGGTTAAATTACTTAACCTCAACCTTAGCGCCAGCCTCTTCCAGCTTCTTCTTGATGTCGTCAGCCTCAGCCTGGGAGACCTTCTCCTTGACAGCCTTGGGAGCGCCATCAACGATAGCCTTAGCCTCCTTCAGGCCCAGACCGGTGATCTCCTTAACGGCCTTGATGACCTGCATCTTGGTAGCGCCAGCCTCAGCCAGGATGACGTCGAACTCGGTCTTCTCTTCCTCAGCGGCAGCAGCAGCGCCAGCAGCAGCGGGAGCAGCAGCAGCAACAGCAGAAACACCGAACTCCTCGCAATAGGTGTCGATCAGTTCCTTCAGCTCCAGAACGGTCAGGCCCTTGACGGACTCGATGATGGCAGTAATCTTCTCAGAAGCCATGGTAATAACCCTCCAATATCAATGGTTTTTGTTTGTTTCAGTTTTTTGTTAAGCGGCGGTCACGCGGCCATTAGGCAGCGGGCTCCTCCTGCTTGTCGGCATAAGCCTGCATTGCAACGGCCAGACCAGACAGAGTGCTGGTGAGGGCGCCTGCAAACATGGACAGCATACCTTCGCGGTTGGGCAGCTTTGCGATAGCGTTGGTCTCGGCGGCGTTCATAGCCTTGCCTTCCATGAAGCCAGCCTTCACGACGAACTTCTTGGACTTATCGCCATCCTGATACTTGCACAGGATGCGGGCAGCAGCCATGGGGTCAGCCTCGTGAGCAAAAGCGACAGCGGTGTCGCCCTTGAAGTTCTCAGCCAGACCCTCCAGAGCGGTACCCTTAACTGCCAGACGCAGCATGGTGTTCTTCACGACCATGTAATCAACGCCTGCCTCACGCAGCTCCTTACGGAGCTTGGTGTCGTTCTCGACGTTAATGCCGCCGTAAGCGACGACGCAGCCGGAAACCGCACTCTCAAACTTTGCCTTCAGATCAGCGACGTAAGCCTGCTTTTCAGAAAGAATCTTTGCACTGGGCATTCGGTTTCACCTCGTTTCAAAAACTTGTATCGAAAGCCGGAGCAATGAAAAAAGCCTCTCTCCCGCGCACTGCGCCGAGAGAGAGGCATAAAGCAACTTTACGCACGTTTCTCGGCAGGCGGTAAAACTTTACACTGGACTCCAGCGCCTGCTGTCTTAAAAACAGCATGATTATAATACCGCAAACGTGCGGCGTTGTCAAGTGCTTTTTTGAATTTTCTGGCAAAATTTTTCTGCCACCCGTAAACAGGCAGCAGAAAAATATCAGAAATTCAAATTAGACACCGTACTTCAGGGTGTTCAGACGGATGCCAGGGCCCATAGTGGTGGCGATGGTAGCGCTCTTGAAGTAGGTACCCTTTGCTGCAGCGGGCTTTGCCTTGGCAATAGCCTCCATCACAGTGTCCAGGTTGGTGTACAGCTTCTCTGCACCGAAAGAAGCCTTGCCCACGGGCACATGGATGATGTTCTGCTTGTCCAGACGGTACTCGATCTTACCAGCCTTAGCCTCGCTGACAGCCTTGCCCAGATCAGGAGCCACAGTGCCGGCCTTGGGGTTGGGCATCAGGCCACGGGGGCCCAGAACCTTACCCAGACGGCCAACGCGGCCCATCATATCGGGGGTGGTCACGACGACGTCAAAATCCATGAAGCCGCCGGCGATCTTTGCGATCAGCTCGTCATCGCCAACGATATCAGCGCCAGCAGCCTCAGCAGCAGCTGCTGCGGGGCCCTTAGCAATAGCGCAGACGCGGACGGTCTTGCCGGTGCCGTTGGGCAGAACGACAGCGCCGCGGACCTGCTGGTCAGCGTGACGGCCATCAACGCCCAGACGGACGTGCAGCTCGACGGTCTCATCGAACTTGGCGGAAGCGGTCTTGCAAGCCAGCTCCAGAGCCTCGTTCACATCGTATGCCTTAGTAGAATCGACCAGCTTTGCAGCGTCGACATAGTGCTTGCCATGTTTCATTGTATATCCTCCTGTGTGGTCATGCGGGCAGTGTTATGCCCTCCCACTGTTTATGTCTCAGCCCTCGACGGTGACGCCCATGGAACGGCAGGTGCCGCGAACCATGCTGCAGGCAGCTTCCAGAGAAGCAGCGTTCAGGTCGGGCATCTTGGTCTTGGCGATCTCCTCCACCTGAGCGGCGGTCAGAGAAGCAACCTTTTCCTTGTTGGGCTTGCCGGAAGCGGTGTTGATGCCAGCGGCCTTCTTGATCAGAACAGCTGCCGGAGGAGTCTTGGTGATGAAGCTGAAGGAGCGGTCAGCGTACACGGTGATGACGACGGGGATCACATAACCCATCTGGTTCTTGGTACGCTCGTTGAACTCCTTGGTGAACGCCATGATGTTGACGCCCTTCTGACCCAGAGCAGGGCCAACAGGGGGAGCCGGAGTCGCCTTGCCGGCCTCGATCTGCAGCTTAATGTAGCCAGTAACTTTCTGTGCCATGATAAATGCACCTCCAAAAATCTGTGGTGAGTTGCGGCGCAGTGTCTCTGCGCCTCCCACGAGCGCGTGCACGCTGCACACGCTCTATAAGAACCGCACTGCGGTCTTACCTTGGTAAACGGAACTTGCCGGTTGGTTACGGCAGCTCGACCTGACCGATCTCCACCTCTGCGGGGGTCTCGCGGCCGAACATATTGACCTTGAGCTTCACCTTGAAGTTCTCGGTATCAATGGCCTCCACAAGGCCCATAAAGCCTTCCAGAGGACCGGCGGTGATCTGCACGGTATCGCCGACAGCAAAATCGACGCTGAGCGGTGCAGCCTTTTCCACGCCCATCTTCTCCACTTCCTCAGCGGTCAGCGGAACGGGCTTGGAGGCAGGGCCGACAAAGCCGGTGCAGCCGCGCGTATTGCGCACGACATACCAGGTATCGTCGTTCATCACCATTTTGACCAGAACGTAGCCGGGGAACAGCTTGTGCTCCACCATCTTCTGCTTGCCGTTCTTGTCGATCTCAGGAACCATCTCGACGGGAACCTTGATGTCGCAGATCAGCTCCTGCAGGTGGCGGTTCTCCACCATGGTCTGCAGGTCGTTGGCGACCTTGTTCTCGTAACCGGAATAGGTATGCACAACATACCAAAGAGCCTCAGTGGACTCATCTACCAGCTTGGTTGATTCTTCCATTTTGGTTGACCCTCCGTTTCAAGATGATTCTCAGGCGCCGATGATCAGGCCCAGAATACCACCAAAGATGGCATCCAGCAGGATCATCACAACCGCTGCAATAGCGACGGTCACGAGCACGACGATGGTGTTGGTCTTGACGTCCTGCTTGGACGGCCAGACCACCTTCTTCAGCTCGCTCTTGGTATCGCGGAAGAACTTTGCGACCCGTGCGCAGAAGCCCTTGACAGCGGCTTTAGCTTTGGCCACAAAGCCCGGCTTTTTCTCGGTTTTGTCTGCCATTATGCTCCGCCTTTCTTTTACTTGGTTTCGCGATGAACGGTGTGCTTCTTGCAGAAACGGCAATACTTCTTCATCTCGAGACGATCGGGGTTGTTCTTCTTGTTCTTCGTGGTGTTGTAGTTGCGCTGCTTGCACTCGGTGCAGGCCAGAGTGATTTTAACGGTCATTTGTTGACACCTCCATTATAACGGTTGTTTTGAACCTCCCTCGGGTGCGGGTGGCAGCTGTAAAAACAGGCGCACTTAATAACCCCGCAAAAGAGGTGATATCATTGTACCACGCGTTTTTCAATCCGTCAAGCAGAAAAAAGCGATTTTGAGAAACTTTTTTGCAGCCGGCGTCTTTTTGTCCCAAGGCAGCTTTTTTGCATTCTGCTTGCATCGCGGGCGTAGATATTGTATAATGAATCGAAACGGCATTTTACCGGTTTGAAGCCGCCCCTTTACCGGGGCTTTATAAATAGGAGTGAGATATCATGCAGTCTGCAAATAAAATGTGCGTGGCTCTG
Source organism: Faecalibacterium sp. I4-1-79 (assembly GCF_023347235.1). GTDB lineage: Bacteria > Bacillota > Clostridia > Oscillospirales > Ruminococcaceae > Faecalibacterium > Faecalibacterium tardum. The sequence goes on from NZ_CP094467.1 coordinate 2,583,913, forward strand.
TTGTTTGGCGGTATGTCCAGCGAACATGAGGTCAGCTGTGTCTCTGTGGGCAACTTTGTCCGCAACATCGACCGCAGCAAATACGAGGTGCTCACCGTGGGCATCACCAAGGAGGGCCGCTGGCTCTACACCGAGGCCACGGCGGAGCAGATGGCCGACGGCAGCTGGGAAGAGCTGCCCGGCAATATGCCCTGCGTGATCAGCCCGGACCGCGCCGACCACGGCATGATCCTGTTCACCCCGGACGGCCGGGTGGAAAAGATGCACCTTGACGTGGTGATCCCGGTGCTGCACGGCCTGTGGGGCGAGGACGGCACGGTGCAGGGCCTGCTGGAGCTGGCAGGCATCGCCTATGTGGGCTGCGGCGTGCTGGCAAGCTCTGTGTGCATGGATAAGGCTGTAGCCAACGCCCTGTTCGAGGCCAACGGTGTGCCCCATACCAAGTGGGTAGCCGCCAACCGCTGGGAGATCGAGAAGGATCTGGAGGGCGTTTGCGCCGGTGTGGAGCAAAAGCTGGGCTGGCCGGTGTTCGTCAAGCCTGCCAACGCAGGCTCCAGCGTGGGCATCTCCAAGGTGTCCAGTCAGGAGGAGCTGAAGGCCGCCATCGCCCTTGCGCTGGAAAACGACCGCAAGGTGGTGTTTGAGGCCTTTGTGGACGGACAGGAAGTGGAGTGCGCCGTCATCGGCTCCGATCCCGCTGTTGCCACCCGTCCCGGTGAAATCCTTGCCGGTGCAGAGTTCTACACCTATGATGATAAGTACAAGAACGGCGTGAGCCAGACCGTCATCCCGGCACATCTGCCGGAGGCCAAGCTGGACGAGGTAAAGACCTATGCCGCCATGGCCTACACCGCACTGAACTGCGAGGGTCTGGCACGGTGCGATTTCTTTGTGGAAAAGAACACCGGCCGGGTGCTCATCAACGAGATCAACACCTTCCCCGGCTTTACCGCCATCAGCATGTACCCCAAGCTCATGGAGCACGAGGGTCTGCCGGTGCCGCAGCTCATCGACCGTCTGATCGCACTGGCGGTGGAAAGGACGGAAAAGCAGCATGGATAATCGCCCCATCGGTGTGTTCGACAGCGGTCTGGGCGGTCTGACCGGCGTGCGGGAGCTGCGCAAGCGCCTGCCCCATGAGGATATCATCTACTTCGGCGATACCGGCCGGGTGCCCTACGGCAGCCGCAGCCCGGAGACCATTCTGCAGTACGCCCGGCAGGATGTGGCCTTTCTGCTTTCCAAAAACGTCAAGTGCATCATGGCGGCCTGCGGCACGGTGAGCAGCACCTACCCGGCTGCGGAAGCAGCCCAGCTGCCGGTGCCCTACCTTGGCGTAGTGGATGCCGCCGCCCGGGAAGCAGCCTTTGTCACCCGCAACCGCCGCATCGGCGTCATTGGCACAGCCGCCACCATCCGCTCCCACAGCTACGAAAAGCTGCTGCGGCAGCTGGTGCCCGGGGTGGAGATCACTGCCCGCGCCTGCCCGCTGTTTGTACCGCTGGTGGAGGCCGGGTATGTGGATCACAGCGAGGCCGGAAAGCAGCAGATCACGAAGCTGGTCATTGCCCAATACCTGACCGAGGTGCGCGAAGCCGGGGTGGATACCCTGATCTTGGGCTGCACCCACTACCCGCTGCTGAAAAGCATGATCGGGGAGTTTATGGGGCCGGGCGTCACGCTGGTGGACCCCGCCATGACCGCCGCCCACCATCTGGAGCGGATGCTTGCCGAACGCGGGCTGCGCGCCAGCCATGAAAGCGGGCAGGCACACTTTTACGTCAGCGATGTGCCGGACAGCTTTGTGCAGACGGCAGACCTGTTTCTGGGCGAGTACAAGGGCGGCCCGGTGGAGCAGATCGCCATTGATAAATATTGATAAGGAAATACAACGTGAGCAAGCCACTGAAGGAAGACTATATCATCCGCATCAAAAGCCGCATTGAGCAGCGGCTGGACGAACCGGCTGCGGAGGAAGAAAAAGAAGAATTTGTGGAGCTGATGACCCGGGGCAGCTTTGTGCTGAAGGGCGGCAGCTACTATGTGACCTACCGCGAGACCGAGACCACCGGCTACGAGGGCTGCACCACCACCCTGAAGATCGCCGCAGACGGCAGCCGGGTGGCGATGCTGCGGTTCGGCAAGGGCGGCGGGGCTGGTACCCAGCTGCTGATCGAAAAAGGCCGCCGCAACCTGTGCCACTACGAGACCGGCTTCGGCTCTATGACCCTGGGCGTGACTGCGGACGAGATCGACTGTCAGCTGACCGAAAAGGGCGGCACCGCCAGGTTTGCCTACCTGCTGGATGCCGACAGCGCCGAGCTGGTGAGCCGCAACCGGCTGGAAGTTACCGTGACCCATGTGAATTGATGAAGTTCCCTGAGACTGTGAAAGGAATCCGACCCATGACTGATTTTGAAAAGACCTACCAGACCTACCAGAACTACAACCCCCGGCAGGCTGCACTGGACGAGGCACGCGCTCTGCTGACCGCAGCCGCCAAGGCTGCTATGGCAGACGGCACCCTGCCAGAGGCAGAACTGCCCGCCTTTATCGTGGAGATCCCCGCCGACGTGAAAAACGGCGATATCGCCTCCAACCTCGCCATGGCCGGTGCACGCACCTGGCGCAAGGCTCCCAAGATGATCGCAGACGCCCTGCTGGCACATCTGCCTTCCATCGAAAACAGTGTGTTCTCCAAGGTGGAGGTTGCCGGTCCCGGCTTCATCAACCTGTTCCTAGCCCAGAGCTTCTGGGCAGGTGTGGTGCTGGGTGCCTGCGCCAACAAGGAGTATGGCCGCACCGACCACGGCAAGGGCGCAAAGTACAATGTGGAGTTCGTTTCTGCCAACCCCACCGGCCCCATGCACATGGGCAACGCCCGCGGCGGCGCACTGGGCGACTGTCTGGCCGCTGTGCTGGACTGGTCCGGCTACGATGTGACCCGCGAGTTCTATATCAACGACGCCGGCAACCAGATCCAGAAGTTCGGCAAAAGTCTGGCGGTGCGCTACCTGCAGCAGTTCTGCGGCGAGGAAGCCTATCCCCTGCCCAAGGAGTGCTATCAGGGCGGCGATATCAAGGTGCTGGCCGGTGAGTTTGCCGAGCTGAACGGCGACAAGTACGTTGCCGCCTGCTCTGGGCTGAGCGAGGAGGCTCTGTTTGAGAGCGAGGCCTTTGCCGCCCTGAAGGACGCATTGGTGGCCTACGCCCTGCCCAAGAACATCGCCGCGCTGAAGCGCGATCTTGGCAAGTACCGCATTGATTATGATGTCTGGTTCCACGAGAGCACCCTGCACGAGTCCGGCGCAGTGCTGGCTGTGGTGGACAAGCTGCTGGAGCTGGGTGCCTGCTACAAGGCCGAGGACGGCGCCATCATGTACCGCAGCGCCCAGTACGCGGCCAAGTACGGCACCGTGAACAAGAAAAAGACCGAGGACGGCACCGAGGAAGAGGCGAAGGACGAGGTGCTCGTCCGCGCCAACGGCATCCCCACCTATTTTGCCGCCGATATCGCCTACCACTACAACAAGCTGGCCACCCGCGGCTTTGCCAAGGCCATTGACGTGTGGGGCGCAGACCACCACGGCCATGTGGCCCGCATGAAGGGTGCCATGGATGCAATCGGCCTGAATGGCGAGGATCTGGATGTTGTGCTGATGCAGATGGTCAACCTGATGCGGGACGGCCAGCCTGTCCGTATGTCCAAGCGCACCGGCAATGCCATCACCCTGACCGACCTGCTGGAAGAGGTGCCCATCGACAGCGCACGCTTCCTGTTCAATATGCACGACGCAGGCAGCGGCATCGACTTTGATCTGGATCAGGCCGTCAAGACCGACAACGATAACCCGGTGTACTATGTGCAGTACGCCCATGCCCGCATCTGCTCCATCCTGAAGAAGATGGAGAGCGAGGGTGTGCAGTTTGCCGGTGCGGAGCACATCGACGCCACCCTGCTCACCGAGCCCTCCGAGATGGATCTGATCCGTATGCTGGCTGCCTTCCCGCAGGAGATCGTGATGGCTGCCGAGAAATACGACCCCAGCCGCATCAACCGCTTTGTCATCGACCTTGCAAGCGCCTTCCACCGCTTCTACGGCAACTGCCGCATTCAGGGCGCAGACCCCGCCGTGCAGCAGGCACGCCTTGCCCTGTGCATCGGCGTGAAGAACGCCATCTTCAACGTGCTTACCATGTTCAAGATCAACGTGCCCGAGAAGATGTAACATAAAACCACAGGGGCTGTTGCACAGCATTTGGCGCAACAGCCCCTTTTTACGGTGTATGGAGAGAAAGCAGCTGTCGCTTCCGTCACGACCCCTCCCGTGAAAATGCGTTTGTCGCGCTCCGCAGAGCTTGTCGGGGCAAAGCCCCTCCATCTGCTAACGCAGACCGCTCTGCCGCTTAAAAGCCCCACTGGGGCTTTCATTGCTGCGCTGCGCTCCGCAAACGCGGTCGCTCCAAACGCGAAATTAAAAATAATTTTTCCGCTGAATATGTGCAAAGCAACGCGGAGCGCATTCCAAATCGTCTACCCCCAAAACAGATACAAGGAGAACCCATGGAACCTTTGAAGATCGGCAATATCACCCTGCCCCACCGGGCGGTGTTCGGCCCTATGGCAGGCTTTACGGATGCCCCCTGCCGCCGCCTGATGGCGCAGCACGGCGCGGGCTTTACGGTCAGCGAGATGGTGTCCAGCCGGGCGCTGGTGTACGGCGACCACAAGACCGTCAGCCTGCTGAAGGCAGAGCCTAACGGCGCACCCTACGGGGTGCAGATCTTTGGCGAGGTGCCGGAGATCATGGGCGAAGCCACCGCCGCCATCGAGCAGTACGAATTTGACTTTGTGGATATCAACATGGGCTGCCCTGCCCCCAAGATCGTTTCCGGTGGGGCGGGCAGCAAGCTGATGCTGGACCCCGACCGCTGCGGGCGCATCGTGGAGCAGGTGGTGGCGCACACTAAGCGCCCCGTCACCGTAAAAATGCGCAAGGGCTGGGATGCCGACCACATTACCGCCGTGGAGTGCGCCAAAGCCTGCGAGCAGGCGGGCGCGGCGTTGGTGGCAGTGCACGCCCGCACCCGGGAGCAGATGTACACCCCGGGCATCGACCCGGAGATCATCGCCCGGGTAAAGGATGCAGTAAAGGTGCCTGTGCTGGGCAACGGCGATATCCACTGCGCCGAGGACGCGCTGCGCATGGTGCGGCAGACGCACTGCGACGGCGTGATGATCGCCCGGGGCGCACTGGGCGACCCGTGGCTGTTTGAGCGGGTGAACGCCGCGCTGGAGGGTCTGCCCGCCCCCAAGGAGCCGAACCTGCAGGCGCGGATGAACGCGCTGCGCCGTCAGGTGGAGGAGATGGTGGAGCAGAAGGGCGAGTTTGTGGCTATGCCGCAGGCGCGTGCCCAGACCATGCACTACATGAAGGGGCTGAAGGGCGCTGCCGCCCTGCGCCGCTACTGCTGCACCCTGACCCACTTGGAAGATCTGGACGAACTGATCGCTGCCGTGTTTGAAGAGCAGCGCAAAGCCGGGCTGGACCCCGACGATGTGCGGGAAGTACCGTTTCCGTAAGCCCGTAGCTCGAACAACGATTTAAAATGCGCTCCGCTTTGCTATGCGCATCATCAGCGGAAAAAATATTTTAAATAGAGCAATGCCGGAGCGTCTGCGGACGCTCCGGCATTGCATTTTCACGGGAAGGGTCGTAGAGAGAAACGGCATTTGCAGCGCCGCTTCCTACGGAAGCGCAGCGCTTGCGGCGGGCATCCTTGCTCCCCGGGGAGCTGTCGCGCAGCGACTGAGGGGCTATAAATGGAGAAGCGAAAAAAGCGTTAAAGCGATAGCGCCGACTGGCGCAGCGCTAGCTTTTTTGTGCTTCGACTTCTTCTTTAGGATTGTCAAGGGCGAGCAGCCCTTGACGACGGGTTGCGGCACCCAGCATCCGCTTCGTGCCTTGGGCGACACTCGCGTCTTGCTGGCCGCTGCCCCAACAACTGCTCTCTGTTTCCGCCGCTGGCGGTGGTCGCAGTTGTTGCATTGCGGGGTGGGTGGAGTCCAGAGGTAGGGAGGGGGGAGTCGGAACACCCCTCCCTGCCTCTGGCCCAGCGGAGCGTCCCTGCGCGCTTGCGGCAAGCAATTACTTTCCCCGCGGAGCATGGCAGCTCTTTTTTAGTTTTTGCCACCAAAAGAGAACATTCCCCCGGCGGCAAGCCGTATGGTTACTGCTTCGTCAGCTCGTCCAGATTCTGAGTATAGCAGGGCAGGCAGTGCTCCAGAAACCAGTCGGCCTCCGGGCATTGCATGGCTTGCAGCGCGGCGCGCTGCTGCGTGAGTGCGGCGTCAAATTCGTGGTTGCCGCTGCGCTGCTCCTCGGTGCATTTGATCAGCGCACTCAGCCGGTCGGCAGCCTTGAGCAGACGATGCTCCTCTGCGGTGAGTGCCGTGCCATCCATGCAGGGGGTCAGCTCTGCAGCCAGCTCTGTGGGTAAAAGCGCCGCCATGGAGCGCACGCTCTCGGTCTCCAGCGCCTTGTAGGCGTCCCGCAGCGCTGGGGAGTGGTACTTGACCGGCGTTGGCATATCCCCGGTGATGATCTCCGGCGCGTCGTGGTACAGCGCCGCCACTGCCACCACCTCGGGGCGGCAGGGCGTGCCGGTGTAGTGCTTGGCAATGAGGCACAGCAGGTGCGCCAGCAGTGCGGTGTCACAGGTGTGCTCGCTGAGGGATTCCGCCCGGGTGGAGTGCATCAGGCTCCATCGGGTAATATACTTCATGCGCGCCAGTAAGGCACTGAAGGGATACAGCATGGCAATACGCCTCCTTTTCTTCACCATACCCGCCGGGCGCTTGGTTGTCAAGCCCTTTTTTCTTGCGCGCCGCCGTGCTATACTACAAGGTGACATCAAATCCACTTCCGCGCCGGTGCGCGGAGAAAGAGGAACACTATGGAAAAGTTTATAAAACCACGGCTGCTCACACCAAGGGAGCAGAGCCATAAAAAATTCTGGCAGGCGGTAGGGCTGTGCGCCCTGACGGCGGCCATCTTCTTTTTGCCGTTCTACATCCTTGACGGCGGCTTTTTCCACTATGCAGGCGATTTTAACAGCCAGCAGATCAGCTTTTACCGGTATATGAACGGCTTTGTCAAGGGTGCGGGCTACCCGGACAGCGCCTTTGCCGGTGCGCCGCGCAATACCTTTTCGTGGGCGACCGACCTTGGCAGCGGAGTGATGAACGCCTACTCCTTCTACCTGTACGGCTCGCCGTTTTTTTGGCTGTCGGTGCTGCTGCCGCAAAGCTGGCTGCCCTATATGATGGTGCCGCTGCTGGTGCTCAAGTTCGGCGTGGCGGGCGGCGGTGCGTATCTGTACCTGCGTCGCTACGTCAAAAACGAGAACTACGCGGTGCTGGGTGCCTGCCTGTACGCGCTTTCCGGCTTTGCGGTGTACAACGTGTTCTTTAACCACTTTGTGGATGTGGTGGCACTGTTCCCCTATCTGCTCTGGGCACTGGACGAGGCCATTTATGAGGATCGTCACGGCCTGTTCGCCTTCTGGGTGGCGGTAAACCTGCTCAACAACTATTTCTTCTTTGTGGGACAGGTAATTTTCCTGTGCATCTACTTCGTGTGCAAACTGACCACCAAGGACTTCCGGCTGACCGGGCGCAAGTTCGGGCATCTGTTGTGGGAGAGCGTGCTGGGCGTTGCCATGGGCTGTCTGCTGTTGTTCCCGGCGGTGCTCAGCCTGCTGCAGAACCCGCGCACCATCGATCTTTCCTCCGGCTGGGGCTTTTTGACCTACGCCAAGGTGCAGCAGTATCTGGCCATCCTGCTCAGCTGGATCCTGCCGCCGGACTCCCCCTACCTCACCTCGGTCTGGTCGGAGGGCGTCATCAAGTGGACGAGCATGACGGCCTATCTGCCGCTGTGCAGTCTGGCCGGTGCCATGGCCTACTGGCGCAGCCGGAAGGCCGACAGTAAAAAGCGCATCGTGGCGGTGTGCGCCGTGTGCGCGCTGGTGCCGGTGCTGAACAGCGCCTTCTACGCGCTCAATTCCAGCTACTACGCCCGCTGGTACTATATGCCCACCCTCATCCTTGCCGCCATGACCGTGAACGCGCTGGAGGACCCGGACATCGATCTGGACGCACCTGCCCGGGGCATCGGCTGGATCATGCTGGCTACGCTGGTCTTTGCCGTAGTGCCCGTGCGGGACGATACCACCGAGACATGGTCTTTCGGCGTGCTGAAGAACCCGGGGCAGTTCTTTGTCGTGCTGGGCTTTGGTCTGCTGGGGCTTATGCTGTACCGCGTTCTTTGCAGCAAGTGGCGGCAGGACAGCCGCTTTGCCCAGCGCATGACGGCGGCGGTGCTGGTGTTTGCCTGCGCATTCACCATGGTGCACATCGGCATTGGCAAGTTTGGCCAGTGGCACACCGACAGCGACCTTGTGGAGCAGGACACGAACGCCCTGCTGCTGAAAAATGACCTGCCGGAGGGCGACTATCGCATCGACACCTACAAGATCCACGATAACATCGGGATGTGGCTGGATAAGAGCTGCCTGCAATACTTCGGCAGCACGGCGGCTCCCAGCATCCTCAGCTTCTACCCGGGGCTGGGGGTCAAGCGGGACGTGCGCAGCGAGCCGGAGATCACAAACTACGCTTTGCGCGGCCTGCTGAGCGTGGAGTACCTCATTACCACCCCGGAAAAGCGCGAAAGCTTTGAGGACGAGGCAGACGCAGGCTGGACCTATCTTGCCGATGTGGACGGCTACACGCTGTACCACAACGATAACTACGTTCCCATGGGCTTTACCTACGACTACTATGTGACCGATGCCACCTACCAGACTTCGATCAAGACCCTGCGTTCCAACCTGCTGATGCGGGCGCTGGTGCTGGAGGACGAGGACGTAAAGGCATACGGTCAGTACCTGACCGAACTTTCGGAGGACATGCTAAATGATCTGCACTACGACAGCTACACGCAGGACTGCGCCGACCGCCGCGCCCACAGCTGCTCTGTGTTCCAGATGAACAATGCAGGCTTCCATGCCGAGATCACGTTGGACAAGCCAAACCTCGTCTTTTTCTCCGTGCCCTACGATGACGGCTTTACCGCCTATGTCAACGGCGAAAAGACCGATATCCTGCAAGTGGACGAGGGACTGATGGCGGTGCTCTGCCCGGCGGGCGCAAGCAGCATCGACTTTGTGTATCAGGCCGCCGGGCTTTCCGCAAGCCGGGTGGTGACCGCAGTGGCCATTCCTGTGTGGGTGGTGTACGTTGCCTGCTTTGTGCGCCGCAAGCGCCGCAGCACCGGTGCCCCGGCAGAAGAATGACTTTGACCGGGCCAAAAAACAAAAATTTAAAAATCCCTCTTGACTTTACGAAGATAAAGTGTATAATGCAATCAAACCGATGAGGCGGAAGAGAACCTGCACAGCGCATCTGCAGTGAGCCCGGACAGTGCAAACGGGCGAAAGCGGGGCAGAGTTTCGTGGGCCGCCGAGGGCCGGGCAAACGGGCACAAACCCCAGTAGCTTTGGACGGAAGTCTCCGTTACAGGACAGGGGAGTGTTGGCTCTCCGTGAGTGGCTCTGCTGTATTGGATGCAGAGCAAGCAAGGTGGCACCGCAGAATCGTATTTACCGATCCTGTCCTTGTGGATAACACACAGGGACAGGGTCGTTTTGTTTTAAGACCCGTCCCGCAAAGGGAGCGGGTCTTTTGATTTGCCGCCCGCTCCGGGAAAGGAGTTACCACTATGAAAAACCTGAACATGATCTCCCGCCGCAGCTTCCTGAAGGCCGCTCTGGCCGCCTCCGCTGTTTCTGCTATGGCACTGACCGGCTGCGGCAGCGCTGCTTCCAGCACCGCCTCCAGTGCAGCGGTCTCCTCCTCCGCAGCTGCTTCCGGCAGCGCCACTGCCGCTGGCGAGACCTTCAAGGTGGGCATCGTCAACTATGTGGATCACGCCTCCCTCAACCAGATCGTGGAATCTGTGGAGAGCCGTCTGGACGCCATCGGCAAAGAGAAGGGTGTCACCTTTGACTATACCGATTACTACGCCAACGCACAGGCCGACCAGTCCAACCTGAACCAGATCGGCGCAGACCTTGTGGCTGACGGCGTAGACGTGATCGTGGCCGTGGCCACCCCCACCGCCGCTACCATGCTGGCCGCTGTGGAGGACACCGACATCCCGGTGGTCTACTCCGCTGTGACCGATCCCGCCGCCGCAGGCTTTGACGGTGAGGAGAATATCACCGGCACCTCCGATGCCCTGAACACCGACGCCATCATGAACCTGATCGTGGCGGCAAACCCCGGCATCGATACCATCGGTCTGCTGTATGACCTGAGTCAGGATGCCTCCACCCAGGCCATTGCAGACGCCAAGGCCTTCTGCGAGAAGAACGGCATCAAGGTGGTGGAAAAGAACGGCACCACCACCGCCGAGGTGCAGATGGCTGCCGAGGCACTGGTCGCCGCCGGGGTCAAGGCCGTGTTCACCCCCACCGACAACACCATCATGACCGCCGAGCTGTCCATCTACGAGAGCTTCATCGAGGCCGGTGTGCAGCACTACACCGGTGCCGACAGCTTTGCGCTGAACGGCGCACTGGTGGGCTACGGTGTGGACTACGTCCAGCTGGGCGAAGCCACCGCCGATATGGTCAGCCAGCTGCTGTGCGACAGCAAGACCCCCGCAGACCTGCCCTACCAGACCTTTGATAACGGCATCGTTACCATCAACACCGAGACCGCCGAGGCGCTGGGGCTGGATCTGGCAGCCCTGAAGGAAGCCTTCAAGCCCTACTGCACCGAGATCACCGAGGTGACCACCGCCGAGAGCTTCTCCTGAACCCCGCTCCGTCAAAACCTGACGGCTTTTCTGGCTCTCCCGCAAGGGAGAGCTTTTGGCGGTTCTGGGGAAAGTGGTTTTCCTCTCCCGTGAAAATACGTTTGTCGCACTCCGCAGAGCAATGCGGCACGCATTCAAAATAACATAAAAGGAGCATACACCATGCTGGCGAGTATCTTTTCCCTCAACGTCTTGCAGACAGCGCTGGAGCTGGGCTGCATCTACGGACTGGTGGCGTTGGCACTGTTTCTGAGCTACTCCATCCTGAATATTGCCGACCTTTCCACCGACGGCTGCTTTACGCTGGGCTGCGCGGTAGCCTGTCAAGTGGCGTTGACCGGCCACCCCATCCTTGCGCTGGCGGCAGCTATGGCCGCGGGGGTGTGCTCCGGCTTTGTCACCGCCTTTTTGCAGACAAGGCTCGGGGTGGAAAGCATCATGGCCGGTATCATCGTCAACACCGGCCTGTACACCATCAATCTGGCGGTGATGGGCTTTTCTTCCACCATGTCACTGGTCAAGACCCCTACCATCTTCTCCATGGCAAAAAGCGCACTGGGCTTTCTGGGCAGCTGGTATAAGCTGGCGCTGGCGGCTGTCATTATTGCCGTAGCCTGCGCGGCGATGCTGGGCTTTCTGGGCACGCGGCTGGGGCTTTCCATCCGCGCCACCGGCGATAACGCCGCCATGGTGCGGGCTTCCAGCATCAACCCTGCCTTTACCATCACGGTGGGTCTGTGCGTTTCCGGTGCGCTGTGTGCGCTGTCCGGCGGGCTGCTGGCGCAGTACCAGAAAAGCTGCGATATCAACGTGGGCACCGGCATGGTGACCATTGCACTGGCTTCCCTGATCATCGGCGAGACGCTGGTGGGCAAGCGTACCATGCTGCGCCGCATTCTGGGCGTGGTGTTCGGCAGCTGCCTGTACCGTTTTATCGTAGCGGTGGCGCTGCGGTTCAATGTGCCCGCCGCCGCCATGAAGCTGGTTTCCGCCATCATTGTGGCAGTGGCCATCTCCATGCCCGCCATCCGGGAGCACTTCGCCTTTGAAAAGCGCCGGCACGCCGCCCGCGCCCGCCGCACCGTGACCAACAGGGAGGGACAGTAACATGGAAATGCTGCAGCTGAACGACCTGCACAAGACCTTTAACCCCGGCACCGTCAACGAAAAGGTGGCGCTTGCCGGAGTGAGCCTGCAGATGGAAGCCGGAGATTTTGCCACCATCGTGGGCTCCAACGGCGCGGGCAAATCCACTCTGTTCAACGCCATTACCGGCGGCTTTATCGCCGACGAGGGCAGCATTCTGCTGGGCGGGCAGGACATCACCTTTGCGCCGGAGCACCAGCGCAGCAAGGTCATCGGGCATCTGTTCCAGGACCCGCTCAAGGGCACCGCGCCCAACATGACCATCGAGGAAAATCTGGCGCTGGCTTACCTGCGGGCAGGCACTGCGCCCAACGCCATCTTCTCCCGCATTTCCCGCAAGGACAAGGCGCTTTTCCGCGAAAAGCTGGCTTTGCTGGACATGGGTCTGGAGGACCGCATGAAGCAGCCGGTGGGGCTGCTCTCCGGCGGTCAGCGGCAGGCGCTTACCCTGCTCATGGCTACCCTTGTCACCCCAAAGCTGCTGCTGCTGGACGAGCACACCGCCGCGCTGGACCCCGCCACCGCCGAAAAGGTGCTGGCGCTGACCAAGAGTATCGTGGCCGAGAAAAAGATCACCTGCCTGATGGTGACCCACAATATGCATCAGGCGCTGGAGCTGGGCAACCGCACCCTGATGATGGACGCCGGGCGCATCGTGTTTGACGTAAAGGGCGCAGCGCGCAGCAAGATGACCGTGGACGATCTGCTGGAAAAGTTCCGCGAGAACGCCGGCAAAAATCTGGATAATGACCGCATCCTGCTGAGCAAGATGGAGAAATAAAAATATTTTTACCAGAGGTGTCGTATGATAAAAATTGCTTTTTTTGATGTAGACGGAACCTTGCTCAAGCTGGGCAGCAAGGAGCCATCCCCAAAAACTGTGCAGGCTTTACAGCAGCTGCAAGCAAACGGGGTCTTGTTGTGCATGGCGACCGGCAGAGGCTATCTCTCCATCCCGCATTTTGAAGGTGTCGATTTTGATATCTGGCTGACCTTCAACGGCTCCTATGTCCGCAGCAAGGATACTGTGCTCTTCAAAAATCCGCTGGACGCTGACGACAAACACAAGATTCTGCAAAACCTGAAGCAGATGCACCGGGCAGCTGCTATCAGCAATGAGCACTTTATCGTAACAAACGGGACAGACCCCGATCTGGCACAATACTTTTCCTTTGGCAGCGAAAAGCTGGTGATTTCCGAGCATTTTGATGCGCTGTGCGAGGAGGAGATCTATCAGATCATGTGCTCCTGCAACAGCGCCGAATACACACAGATCTTACAGGGGACGCACGCCACACAGATCACCGCATGGTGGGACAAGGCAGTAGATATTATTCCGCTCTCCTGCGGCAAGGGAAACGCTGTAAGGGCGGTCTTGGCGCATTATGGATTTTCAAAGTCCGAAGCCGTTGCCTTTGGGGACGGACGGAACGACATTGAAATGCTGGAAGCAGTCGGTACAGGCGTTGCTATGGGAAACGCGCTCGAAGAGGTCAAGGCCAGAGCTGCCGTCCGCTGCCGCTCTGTGGAAGAGGACGGGGTCTATCATTACTGCCTTGAAAACCACCTTATCTGAGGGAGACTCCCTTCTATGCTGTGTTCCTTCTCGTAAAAGCGAAAAAGGTCTGCTGCACCGGCACGGTGCAGCAGACCTTTTAATTTTTATTCTTTTACCACAGGCGGATGACCTTGATGACGCCCTCGGCTTTATCGCGGGCCAGCTCCAGATGGTGCTGCAGCGCCATGGCTGCGCCGTCCCAGTCCCCTGCCAGAGCAGCATCCAGAATCTGCAGATGCTCCTCACAGGTCTGCTCCTGATTGATCATGCTCACCTTGCCGGTCATGATGCGGAACCGGGTGTTCAGGCCGGTAATACGGTCGTAGGCAGAGCGCAGATACTTGTTGGGCAGGGTGCTCATCAGCAGCTCGTGGAAGTCGTCGTCCGACTTGCAGAAATCCTCGATGCGCTCGCTGTGGTGCATCAGCTCGGCGTAGGCCTCCAGCTGCTCCCGGGGGATGGCATTGCCGTAAGTACGCAGGGCGTAGGGCTCCACCAGCAGACGCATTTCAAACATGCTGTGCACGTCCTCTTCGGTGATGCCGGAGACCATCAGACCCTTTTTGGGCAGAATGGTGATCAGCCCCTCCTGCTCCAGACGCCCCAGTGCATCCCGCATGGGGGTGCGGCTGATGTTGCCCATCTCGGCGCAGAGCTTCTGCTCGTTCAGAAACTCGTTGGGGCGGTACTCGCAGTTCAGGATCTTGGTTTTGAGGTACTGGTACGCCTGCAGCTTCAGGCTGAGCTTTGCCTGTGCTTCCTGCTCTTTCATAAGCACACTCTCCTATTCTTCTTTGTCTTCTTCTCCAAAAACGTTCCAAAACGTCCGAACCGGCAGCGCAAACCCACCGCTGCCGGTTTCTTCTTCATGTTCAGCCAGCTTGTATCCCGGCTGCAATCCAACCACTTTATCTAATACATTATTTCACATCAGGGCATTTTTTACAAGACTTTTTACTTAACTTTGGCGTGTTTTCCGTTTTATACAAAGATTACGCCTTGATTTTGCTACTTTTTACAATGTTTTTTGTGCTTGTCGCCAAACAGACCCACTTTCCGCCCGCTTCTTTTGCATCCAAGGGCAAACTGTGCTACAATAGAGCCAAAAAACAACACATCTACACCGGAAAGGACCGAAACTCTCATGGCACGAAGCGATGGCTACAACACCCGCACCCGGCAGCTCATCTTAGATTACCTCATCAACAACCGCCAGCACGCGGTAAGCGCCTCCAACATTCTGGAGCATCTGGAGGCACAGGGCGCAAGCCCCAACCCCACCACCGTGTACCGCTATCTGGATAAGCTGGCGGGCGAGCAGCGCATTATGAAATATGTGGCCGACAAAGGCGAGCGGGCGGTGTTCCAGTATGTGGACGAGGGACGCCACTGCCGGGAGCATCTGCACCTCAAGTGCGTGCAGTGCGGGCGCATCTATCATCTGGACTGCCATTTTATGGACGAGGTGCGCGCCCACCTGATGGCAGAGCACGGCTTTACCCTGCAATGCGAGGGCAGTGTGCTGTACGGGCTGTGCCGTCATTGCGCGCAGAACGCGGCACCGTCCACAGCAGAAGAACAGCCTGCAAAAAAATGCGCCTGCTGTGTTGACACGGACAAAAACCCGTGATACAATGCAGACAATAAAAGCGTTGACCGGGAAAAGTAAGGTTTCAGGTTTTTCTTGCAGAGAGCGCGGGACGGTGGAAACCGCGCAGAAAACGAAGCCCGAAGAACACCCGTGAGCCGCTCCCTGAACCTGCGTGTGCAGCAGTAGGGGCAGACGTGCGCCGCTCGTTATCGCGGCAGTGCTTTCAACGGGGAGAGCGCACAAAAGTGACCGGCGTATTGCGTATGCCGGTAATTTAGGTGGCACCACGGATACGGCAGCATATTCGTCCTAGGACTATGGGATGAATGGCTGCCGTATTTTTATTTTTATCGTTTTTACAAGAGGGGTAAGAAGTATGTGTTGTGTTATGGGTTATACGGGGCACGACCTGAGTGCCGAAAAATTCAAAGAGTATCTGCTGCGCACCGTGGACCGCGGGCCGGACGACCAGCGGGTGGTGGAGGGTCCCTACGGCCTGATGGGCTTTGGGCGGCTTGCCATCATGGGACTGACCCCGGAGGGGATGCAGCCCTTTTACCGGGGCGCCGACTGCGTGGTGTGCAACGGCGAACTGTACGGTTTCCGGTTCGAAAAAGAGATCTTAAAGCGCCGGGGCTATAAGTTCTGCTCTGACTGCGACTGCGAGATCCTGCTGCCGCTGTACTACGAGTACGGGCTGGATATGTTCCGCCACATGGACGCGGAGTTTGCACTTATTCTGTATGATTCCCGCAAGGATCGGCTCATCGCCGCCCGCGACCCCATCGGCATCCGTCCGCTGTTCTACGGCTACTCCAAGTCCAGCCACAAGATCGCCTTTTCCTCCGAGATGCGCAACCTCATCGGCTGGTGCGATGATATCCGTCCCTTCCCCATTGGCAGCTACTACTGCGACGGCCGCTTTGTGCGCTACGAGGACATTGCGGACGTGCCCGCCCCCATGCAGGACGATATGCCCACCATCCTGAAGAACATCCGCGAGAAGCTGATCGCCGGTGTGGAAAAGCGGCTGGATGCCGATGCACCCGTGGGCTTTCTGCTTTCCGGCGGGCTCGACTCCTCCTTGGTGTGCTCCATTGCCGCCAAAAAGCTGGGCAAGCCCATCCGCACCTTTGCCATCGGCATGGACACCGATGCCATCGACCTGAAATACGCCCGGCAGACTGCGGACTATCTTGGCAGCGAGCACCACGAGATTATCATCAACCGCGAGATGGTGCTCAGCAGCTTGGAAGAGGTCATCCGGCTGCTGGGCACATGGGATATCACCACCATCCGCGCCAGCATGGGTATGTACCTGCTGTGCAAGGCCATTCACGAGCAGACCGATGTACGTGTGCTGCTGACCGGCGAGATCTCGGACGAGCTGTTCGGCTACAAATACACCGACTACGCCCCCACCGCCGATGCTTTCCAGCAGGAGAGCCAGAAGCGCATCCGGGAGCTGTACATGTACGATGTGCTGCGGGCAGACCGCTGCATCTCCTCCAACAGCATCGAGGCGCGGGTGCCCTTTGGCGACTTGGATTTTGTGCGCTACGTCATGGCCATCGACCCGGAAAAGAAGCTGAACCGCTACGGCAAGGGCAAGTACCTGCTGCGCAAGGCCTTTGAGGGCGACTGGCTGCCGCCGGAGATCCTGTGGCGTGAAAAGGCCGCCTTCTCGGACGCCGTAGGCCACAGCATGGTGGACGACATCAAAGAGTACGCCGAAAGCCTGTACACCGAGGAGGAGTTCCAGATGCGCCGGGCAAACTACTCGGCACACTGCATGCCCTTTACCAAGGAGAGTTTGCTGTACCGGGAGATCTTCGAGAAATACTACTACGACCAGAGCCGCACCATCGTGGGCTTCTGGATGCCCAACAAAGCATGGCCGGGCTGCAACGTCAACGATCCCTCTGCCCGCGTGCTGGCAAACTACGGTGCCTCCGGCGTGTAACGCCAGAGCATTTTTCAGCAGAAAACTTTTTATGATTTCGGAACACCGGAGCATCTGCGGACGCTCCGGTGTTCCATTTTTACGCAAAAAAGCCCCCGCCGACAGAGGGAAAAAAGTGTCGGCGGGGGCTCAGGAAAATGTCAAATCAGGGGTTCAGGGCTCAGTCGTCTGCGGCCTCGTCCAGATTACCCAGCTTCTTGGCCTGCTCCACAACGGCAGGCACCAACATCTCGGGCAGAGTCTCGTAACGGGCGAACTCGGTGGTGAACCAGCCGCGGCCCTGCGTGGTCTGACGGATAAAGGTGGTAAAGTTTGCAAGCTCTGCCAGCGGCACCTCGGCAATGATGGTCTGCAAGCCGTCCTCGTCCGGCTCCATGCCCAGCACACGGCCGCGGCGCTTGGTCACATCGCCCATGATATCGCCGGTGTTGTCGTTGGGCACATGGGCTTTCAGGGTGTGGATGGGCTCCAGAATGACGGGGCCGGCCTCCGGCATAGCGGCTTTATAGGCCAACTTTGCAGCCATGATAAAGGCCATTTCAGAGCTATCCACCGGGTGGTAGCTGCCGTCCAGCAGGGTGGCCTTCAGGCCGACCACGGGGTAACCGGCCAACACGCCCTTTTCGGCAGCCAGACGCACGCCCTTTTCCACGGCGGGGAAGAAGTTCTTGGGCACGCTGCCGCCGAACACCTTCTCCTCGAACACCACCTGCTCGCTGTCGCAGGGCTCGAAGTTGATGATAACATCACCGAACTGGCCGTGACCGCCGGTCTGCTTCTTATGGCGCCCCTGCTTCTGGCAGGCCTTGCGGATGGACTCGCGGTAGGCGATGCGGGGAGCTTCCAGACCGATCTCCACGCCGAACTTGTTCTTCAGCTTGGCCTTGACCACGTCCAGATGCTGCTCACCCAAGCCGCCGATGACCTGCTGATGGGTCTCGGCGTTATTGATGTAGCACAGGGTGGGATCTTCTTCCATCAGGCGTGCCAGTGCGCTGGAGATCTTGCCCTCGTCGCCCTTCTTGGCCACGGTAACAGCCATAAACAGGCTGGGCTTGGGGAACACAGGCGCGGGCAGCTTGACCACGCGGTCTGCATCGCACAGGGTATCGCCGGTCTTTGCGCTCACCAGCTTTGCCACTGCGCCGATATCACCGGCACCGATGCCGTCGTTCTCGATCTGCTTCTTGCCAATGATGGTCAGGGGTTTAGTGATCTTTTCCACCTCGCCGGTGCGGGCGTTGGTCAGCGGTTCGCCTGCGGTCACCTTGCCGCTGATAACACGCAGATAGCTCAGCTTGCCCACGAACGGGTCAGCCACGGTCTTAAAGACGTAGGCGGCAGTGGGTTCGTCCTCGGTGCAGTGCAGCTCCACCGGCTCGCCGTTGGCGTCCTCGGCCAGCGTGCTGGCCTCGTGCTCCGGGCTGGGCAGCAGCTTGTGCATATTGAACAGCAGCATATCCAGTGCCTGCATATTCACGGCGCTGCCGCAGAACACGGGGGTGATCAGGCCATCCTTAACGCCCTTTCGCATACCCTCCACGATCTCCTCGGTGGTAAAGGGCTCGCCGCCGAAGAACTTTTCCATCAGCTCATCGTCGGTTTCCGCAATGGCCTCGCTCATGGCCTCGATCAGGCCCTGGAAACGGTGACCGATGTCCGGCAGGTCCACCTGGATCTGCTTGCCGCCCTCGTACTTGAAGGCCTTCTGGCTGAACAGGTTGATGTACACGGGGGTGCCGTCGTCCAGCTTTGCGGGCACGACACAGGGGCAGACGGTGGAGCCGAAGCGGATCTTCATATCCTCAAGGATCTTGAAGTAGTTGGCGTTTTCCAGATCGCACTTGGAGACGAACACCATGGTGGCCTTGCCGTTCTTGCGCGCCAGCTGGAACGCCTTTTCTGCGCCCACAGTAACGCCGCTGCGGCCGGACACGCACACCAGCACGCTCTCGGCGGCGCGGATGCCCTCGTACTCGCCTGCTTCAAAGTCGAACAGACCCGGTGCATCGATCAGGTTGTACTTGATGCCCTCGTACTCCACCGGCACAACGGACGCCGACAGGCTGGCCTTGCGCTTTGCTTCCTCGGGATCAAAGTCCGAAATCGTGGTACCGTCCTCAACCCGGCCCATACGCTCGGCAGCGCCCGAAAAATAGACCAGTGCTTCGGTCAGCGTGGTCTTGCCGCTGCCGGCATGGCCGGCAATCAGAATATTGCGGATGTTGTTGCTTGCGTATTTCATATCGGTTTTTCCCTCATTTCCGCCGCACGGAGCATTCTCTCCGTTTTTGTGGCATATTTTACAAAGATAATACCACACTTGAAATGATTTTTAAATATATCGTTTCAAATTTTAGCAAAAACGCCTGCCAAACTTCCGGGCACTGTTTTGTGCAAGTTGACATTGGGGTGTAAAACAGACGGGCAGAAAAAGCAGAACTCCCGGCAGCGCGTACAGGCGCAGAACCGGGAGTTTTCGTTGCAAATATGCGGGTTTTATGGTATGCTGTAAGTGCCGCTTCGGCGGTAAGGGCGCTGATTGCATAATCGGTGGTCTAGCTCCTTCCGGCTGCGCGCCAGAGGGGACGAAAAACTTTTTGCTTCCCCTGACGCGAAAGCGGAAAGGGGGGATGCTTCATGACGTTTGAACAGGTCGTGCTGCTGCTCACGCTGCTTGGCGGAGCAATCTACATTACCTTCGAGATCACATGGACGATTTCCAACGGCAAAAAGAAATGACCGCTCATGCCCTCAGAAAGCAAGCGGTCATTCTTTACGACTGATTAGCCGGATGAGGAGCTGACCATTGCAGTCAGCGCTCTTTCTATTCGTAGTATAGTCTATTTTTCCGGGTTTGTCAAGCCGCAGACCCGTTGGAAAAGGCAGGAGGTTTTACGCGATGAAACGCGAGGATTATATCAACTGGGACGAATATTTTATGGGTATTGCGCTGCTTACCGCCATGCGCTCCAAGGACCCCAACAGTCAGGTGGGCGCGTGCATCGTAAGCCCGGAAAACAAGATCCTTTCCCTAGGCTACAACGGGATGCCCATGGGCTGCAGCGATGACGAGATGCCTTGGGAGCGGGAGGGCGCCCCCCTGCAGACCAAGTATATGTACGTCTGCCACGCCGAGCTGAACGCCATTCTCAACAGCGCCCACAACAACCTGAAGGGTGCCCGGGTGTATGTGACTCTGTTCCCCTGCAACGAGTGCACCAAGGCCATCATCCAGTCCGGCATTGCCGAGGTGGTGTACTACGGCGACAAGTACCACGACAGCGATTCCAGCATTGCGGCGCGGTTCATGTTCGAGCACGCCGGTGTCCGGCTGACCCCCTATAAGCCCACCGGACGCCGGGCAGAGCTGGAGTTGTAAGCATAACCTTTTTATTGCAATTCGCAATAATTTATGTTATTCTACCCATAAGACGCTGATTGCATCATTGGTGGTCATGCTTTCTGTCCCGTATCGCTGATTCTTCCTGTACATGGAACGAAGCAGAGGTTCAGGGAGGGAAACTTTTTTGAAGAAAACTTCCCTGCGCCTTGAAGGCGAAGGGAGGGATATCGTTTGAATCTGACAGAAGTTTTGAATCTTCTCATGGTCATTCTCACCCTGTTGGGACTGATTTTGGAAGTAGTCCGTCTGACCGTCGAGGTCATGGATAAGAACTCGCAGAAGAAAAATGACGACAACAAAAAAGATTGACCGCCTCCAGAGTTCCAGCCTGAGCGGTCAATCTTTTGACTAATACGGGACGGAAAGCTGACCTGTGCAGTCAGCGTCCTTCTGTTTATAGTATAACCTTTGCCGTGTTCTTTGTCAAGGCAGGCACGAATGTTCCCTCTTGACCTTCCCGATGCAACGTATTATAATAGAATCACAGCTTGAATAAATATTCAGCGGTTATTGCATAGAGAGGGAAATATACAATGGAACTGAAAAATCGCAGCTTTTTGAAGCTATTGGACTACACCCCCGCCGAGATCGGGCAGCTGCTGGAGCTGGCCGCTGACCTGAAAGCCAAAAAGAAGGCCGGTATCCGTCACGACCAGCTGCGGGGCAAAAATATTGCCCTGATCTTTGAAAAGACCTCCACCCGCACCCGCTGCAGCTTTGAGGTAGCCGCCCACGATCTGGGCATGGAAGTGACCTATCTGGACCCCTCCGGCAGCCAGATCGGCAAAAAGGAGTCCATCGCCGATACCGCCCGGGTGCTGGGACGGATGTTTGACGGCATCGAGTACCGTGGCTACGGTCAGCAGATCGTGGAAGAGCTGGCGCACTACGCCGGCGTGCCGGTGTGGAACGGCCTGACCAACGAGTTCCACCCCACCCAGATCTTGGCCGATTTCCTTACCATTCAGGAACATTTCGGTCATTTGAAGGGCATCCACTTTGTTTACTTTGGGGACGCCCGCTACAACATGGGCAACAGCCTGATGGTGGGCTGTGCCAAGATGGGCCTGCACTTTACCGCCTGCGCACCCAAAAAGTACCAGCCGGACCCCGCGCTGGTGGAGCAGTGTCAGGCCATTGCAGCCCAGACCGGTGCCACCCTCTCCTTTGAAGAGGACCCCGTCAAGGCCGCAAAGGGCGCAGACGTGCTGTACACCGATGTGTGGGTGTCCATGGGCGAGCCGGTTGAGGTGTGGGCAGAGCGCATCCACGATCTGGCCCCCTACCAGATCAATCAGGATCTGATGAATATTGCAGGCCCGGATGCAGTATTTATGCATTGCCTGCCCGCCTACCACGACCACAAGACCACCGTGGGCAAGGAGATGGGCGAGCGCTTTGGCCGCGATGCCATGGAGGTGACCGACGAGGTGTTCGAAGGCCCCCAGAGCATCGTGTTTGACGAAGCCGAGAACCGGATGCACACCATCAAGGCGGTCATGGCAGCCACCTTGGGATATCAGGAATAAAGAGATAAGCCCGGAAGGCTCGCAGACCTTCCGGGCTTATTCTATCTAAAAATAATTTTCCGCTCAGCAATCATTCCGAAACTGCATTCTGCAGTTTCAGCACGCCTGCCTGCGTCAGGCGCTTACGCAGCAGCGCACCCACGATGCAGGACACCACGATCTTGCCCAGATCCAGCGCAATAAAGGGGTAGACGCAGACGGTCAACGCGTAGCCCAGCTCGCACTGCATCTGGAACACGAACCATGCCGTGCCCAGCACATAGCAGGCGGCATCGCCCAGCACCAGACCCACAGCGGAAACCACCGGGTTGCCCTTGCTTTTTTCAATGAACATGCCGCCGATGAAGGCCAGCAGCAGATAGCCCACCAGATAGCCGCCGGTAGGGCCTGCCAGCTTGGCAAGGCCGGCACCATAGCCGGAGAACACCGGAATGCCGATGGCGCCCAGCGCCAGATAGATGACCACGCTCAGGGTACCGAACTTCGGCCCCAGCAGCCATGCGGTCAGGCAGATAACAAAGTTTGCCAGCGAGATGGGCACGGCTCCGATGGGCACGGTCAGCGGGCCCAGCACGCACAGCACGGCAGCCATCACAGCGGTGACAGCCATCTGATAGGTAGTCAGTTTTTTGTCTTTCATAGTCAGTTTTCCCCTCTGTTTTTTCGTTTTGCAAGGCATCTGTGCCCGAGTATACCGCACCGGTGCGCCGCAGGTCAACGGAAAAGTTTGCAAAGGGTTTACAATCAGAATTTTGATTGTAATACTGTGGAAAGTATGTTAAAATAAAAATGACCGCCCACAGTCTCGCAAACACTGAGCGGTCATTCTTATTGACTACTTAGCCGAAGGAAACTGACCCTTGCAGCCAGCACCCTTTCTATTTGCAGTATAGCCCATTTTGCACGAAATGTCAAGAAAAACACGGAGGTTCCCATGGGTGGAGGTCATGTATCGCGGCCGGATTTCGGGATGCCGCAGCCGGATGCGGCGTACCCGCTGACCGAGTTCTATCTGCTGGCGCAGCAGGCGTTGGAAAAAAGCGGCAGCTTTATGCTGCCCGCCCTGTACGCAGGACTGCAAGCCCCTGCCCGGCGCATCTACCGGGAGGAGGCCGCCGACTATTTACAGCTTGCGGCAGCTCCGGCAGAGGGCCTGACCCGGCTGCTCTCCCCTGCCCGGATGCAGCTTTTATACAGCAGCTTGCAGGTGCAGCAGGACGGCACCCCTGCCGCCCTACTGCTGACCGAGGAGTGCACCCGCCTGACCGTGGCGGTGCAGCTGCTGCCGCCCTTTGTTTGGGAGGACCCGCTGCCGCCGCTGCCGGATGTTCCGGCGGCGCTCACCCTGCAGCTGACCATGCAGGATGTAATGGCCATTGACACCGCCCCCGCCGCACTGGCGCACAAGCTGGTGCACAGCGCCGACGGTAAATGCTGGCTGCACCACCCCAAGGCCGAGACCTTTCTCTCCGAGCGGCTGGCGCTGCTGCAAAGGGTCTATAAATAATGAAGGAACCGCCGTACATCCCCGTGTGCAGCAATTCCTTGTCCATGAGACGATTTAAATAGCCTCCGCGTTGCTCTGGCCATATTCAGCGGAAAGACTATTATTTATATTCGTGTTTGTCGCACTCTGCGGAGTGCGACAAACACATTCTTAGTTTTTTACGCGGGGTCTTCTCTTTTACTTTTTTGCAATTCCGTGGTATACTGACCGGTAAACCGGCAGGATATCCAACCTCTGTCGGAGAACGTGGACGTGCCTTGCGGTCCGGTGCGTCCGGCACACAAAAAATGGAAGGAACCGGGTTTTGTTCTGCAATAATCGGGGATGCTGAGCCGTATATTGAGTGAACGTCCCCGTGAGAACCACAAACATTCCATCGAGAAGCCCGCTTCCGGGCATCCAAGGAGAGTTTATAACAATGGGACAGCTGACCAGAAACGAAGTATTTACCTTGGCGGTGCAGCGTTACAGCGACACCGTCTACCGCACTGCGGTGCATAATTGCCGCTGCACAGCCGATGCTGAGGATGTGGTGCAGGATGTGTTTGAAAAACTGCTGCACTACAACGGCATCTTTGAGAGTGAGGAGCATCTCAAAGCATGGCTGCTGCGGGTGGCCATCAACCGCTGCCGGGACCTGACCCGCGCCGCCCACCAAAAGGACACCGAACTGGACGAGAACCTGCCCGCCCCCGATGTCCTTGCGGAGGACGGCAGCGTGCTGGATGCCATCCGCACCCTGCCGGAAAACTACCGCAACGCCATCTATCTGCACTACTACGAAGGATACACTGCGGCAGAGATCGGGCGGATGATGGCGGTGCCCACAAACACGGTACTAAGCTGGCTGCGGCGCGCACGGGCACAGTTACATACGATGCTGAAGGAGGAGATCGAAGATGAGGTGGTATGAATATAAGATGGAGGTCGATGACCTGACTGCCCCGGACGATCTGAAGGCAAAACTGCTGGCCATGACCGACACCCTGACTGCGGAGGAAAAGGCCGAGCCCATGATGGCTGCCCCCGCCCCGCAGACCGCTGCACCCGCAGCACCCCTGAACACCGAAACCAAGAAGAAAAAGCCCATCCACTTCCCGGTAAAGCAGCTGGGCACGCTGGCTGCCTGTCTGGCTGTGTGCGTGCTGGGTTACAGCACCCTGCATCTGGGCATCGGGATGGGCAGCGCCAAAAGCAGCGCGCCCGCCCTGTACGCAGCCGAAGGCGCTGCCGACAGCTCCGCTGCTTCTGTGGCAGCGGGCGGGTTTGATCTCCAGCACGCCGCGCTGGACAGCACCCCCGAGGCGGTGAATTACAGTCTGGAGGCAGACGACCGCTCTCTGGAAACGGAGTACAGCGGCACCGGCAGCGCCGAGGCTGCTGCCCCTGCGGTGGACAGTGCCAAGATCATCTACACCGCCAACCTGACGCTGGAAAGCAAGGACTACGAAACAGCCCGCAGTGCACTGGACAGCGCTCTTGCCGAGGCGGGCGGCTATCTGGAATCCAGCAGCGAGTACACGCGCACCGGTTCCAGCCGCTCTGTAAGCCTGACCTACCGGGTGCCGCAGGCCAACTACCAGAGTTTTTTGGATGCTGTGGCCGCTGCCGGTAATGTGACCTATCGCAGCCAGCAGGCCGATGATGTGACTACCCAGTATATGGACGTGTCCGCGCGGCTTTCTAATCTGCAGGCACAGCGCACCCGCTTACAGCAATTGCAGGAACAAGCCAAAACTCTTTCAGATCTGTTGCAGATCGAGGACTCCCTCACCGAGGTGCAGTCCCAGATCGAAAGCTGGCAGAGCCAGCTGGACTGGTACAGCGATCAGGTGCAACAGTGCACCGTGTATATCGACCTGAATGAAGTGCAGACCTACACCCCTGCGGACGAAGGCTTTTTCTCCCGCATCGGCTCCGCCTTTACCGCTGGCTGGGGCAACTTTGTAAACGGCTTGCAGCAGCTGGTAGTGGCGCTGGCCTCCGTCTGGCCGCTGGCAGTGCTGGCGTGCGCCGCCGTTGCCGTGGCGCTTGTCTGGCGCAAAAAGCACCCGAAGAAGTAACTCCCGTAGAAATCCATTTTCCGCAAAAAGGCTTCCTCCCGGCTGGGGGAAGCCTTTTTGCAGCCCCGTTGAAAAAACCACCCCTGTCCCGCCGGGCTTCTACGCCGGGAGACAGGGGTTGTTCTGTATATTTTACAGTACTTATTATACGCCGGAATAAGCCGAGAAGCCGCCGTCCACCGGCAGGCAGATGCCGGTGATGAAACCGGCTGCCTCATTGTTCAACAGGAACAACAGTGCGCCCACAAGGTCTTTTTCGCTGTCGCCGAAATGTCCCATGGGGGTGGCGGCAAGGATCTTTTTGGTGCGCTCGGTAGGGGTGCCGTCCTCGTTGAAGAGCAGCTTTGCGTTCTGCTCGCTGGCAAAGAAGCCCGGGGCGATGGCGTTGACCCGGATGCCCACCTTACTGAAATGCACCGCCAGCCACTGAGTAAAGTTGGTCACAGCAGCCTTGGAGCCGGAGTAGGCAGGGATCTTGGTCAGGGGCAGGTAGGCGTTCATGCTGGAAATGTTCAGGATGTTGCAGCCCTCGCGGCCTACCATCTGACGGGCAAAGGCCTGCGTGGGCAGCAACGTGCCAATGAAGTTCAGGTTGAACACCATCTCCACGCCGCTCTCGTCCAGATCAAAAAAGGTAACGGTGTCACTTTCCAGATCGGCCATCTCAAAATATTCCTTGTCCGTGTTGGCGCGGGCGTTGTTGCCGCCGGCACCGTTCACAAGGATATCGCAGGGGCCAAGGTCTGCCAGCACATCCTCGGCTACCTGCAGGCAGTTGGCCTTGTTCATCACGTTGCAGGTGTAGCCCTTGGCGGTGCCGCCCTCGGCCTCGATCTCGTCTGCAAGCTCCTTGAGCTTATCCATGTTGCGGCCCAGCAGCGCCACCTTTGCGCCTGCCCGGGCCAGCGCCTTGGCAAAAATGGAGCACAGCGTGCCGCTTGCGCCGGTGACAACGGCTACCTTGCCGGTGAGATCGGTGTTCAGTACATTCTTTTCCATAACATCCTCCTGTTACAGCTGTATTCATTGGCTAGAGTATAACAGAAAAAGACGGTCTTTGCCAGAACGTTCTTATTATAAAATGGGAAAGTTTTACGCTTTTTGCCGGGCAACAAGCACGATATCTTCTGGATGCAGTGCAGACGGAATCGCGCAAAATCGCAAAAATGACCGTTTTTATCTTGAAGATCTTCTAACTCTTTCTGCGGCAAAGCCAGTATGATAAACGCATGACAAACACATCCTACTTCGGCTCCGCTGCCCGCAGCGGGCTACACTGTTCAAGCGCAGCGGCCTGCGCCTATGACCCACAGAGTTTTGAACAATGTGGGCATTCAGACCCGGAAACGCCGCATTCCGTACCCACAATGTTCAACCCGCACGATGTGAACATTTGACGTAGAATAGTTTCTTTTTACACACTGATCAAATATAAAAAGTTATAATAATATTCTACACTGTTCACGCTGCACAATGTGCAACAGCGGCGGTGCTTCCCACTTTGATGTGAACACAAAAAAGCAGGTTGAATTCATAGAATTCAACCTGCTTGGTGGTTGCGGGGGCCGGATTTGAACCAACGACCTTCGGGTTATGAGCCCGACGAGCTACCAGACTGCTCCACCCCGCGATATTTACTTTTTGCTTTTCAGCGGTTCTCGCTGACTGCTCAAGTATAATACCACAGGCCGGACAGAATGTCAACCCTTTTTGCGAAAAAATTTTCGTATCCTCTTGCCACAGCTTTTAATGCGTGATCGTCCGGTGCTGTGCACGGTATTCGGCGGGGGTAATGCCGTACAGGCGGCGGAAGGTTTTCAGGAAGCTGCTGTAATCCGGGAAGCCGCTCTCGGTGCAGGCGTTCAGGACGGAAACGCCCTCCTCCAGCGCCTTGCGGCAGTGCTGCATCCGCAGATAGGTCAGGTAGTTGTGGATGCTCTCCATGGTGCACTCCTTGAACGCGCGGGAAAGGTGCTCCCGGCTGGCGTAAAGTTCCTGCGCCAGCTGCGCGGTGGTAAGGGTCGGGTCCTGATAATGCGCCTGCAGGTAGGCCACCGCGCGCGCAACCAGTACACTGGTGCTGCTGGGGGCAGCGGTCTGTCCGCTGCCGGTGGCCTGCGTGATGAGCAGCAGCATCTCAGCGACCTGCGCCTCAAAAACGATATCCCGGATGGAGTCCGACAGTTCCTGACTTTGCGCCATGCGGATGAAAAGCCCCTTGAAGTCCCACTTGCGGCAGGCCTCGCTGTCCAGCACGGTGAGCTCGTGCATCCAGTCTGCATTTTTCAGGTTCACGCGGCGACGGGTGGCCTGCCAGAGGGCATCGTCGATCTGGATGACCAGACGATCCGACTGGGCATCGTCGATATTGAAGTTGCCGGAGTGGTAGACCTGAGAGGGAAAGTAGACCAGCTCCCCCACATGGACCAGATACACGCTGCCGTCCACCGAGTAGCGCACCGTGCTGCCGCCGATGGGGAGCACCAGCTCGTGATACGGGTGGGAGTGCACCACAGACTGCTTGTTTTCCCAGTTCGTGTACCATGCGACCAGAAGCCGGGTGTTGCTCAGCCCCATCCGCGCCTGCGCTTCCGTAAGGACATTATCTATATAATGTGTGACCCGTTCGATGCCCATAGCCGCTCCTGCTCCTTGTTAAAAAAATAAGAATCATTCTTTTACGTCCTTTTTTGACCTAGTATATCAGTACATATCACATTTTGCAACATTTAAATCACAAAATCTGCGGAAAATCCATGTGTTTTTTAGTATGATAAGGGTGCAAGGAGACGAGATTGACCAAATACACAAAAATGTTGCAACGTTTTTGTGCTTATCGACAAATGTGTCGGTCGCATTTCGTGACCGCCTGAAAGGAGTCCGTCCATGCAGACCTCAAAGAATCATTTTGAAGCCAAAGTGGTCTTTAACGATGAGACCATCCGCCGGATGTTCCGCACAGAGTTCTACACCTACGAAGGGATGCGGCACCTGCTGTGGCTTGCAGCGGCCTTTGTGCTGGTGATGGCGGCGCTGTTCACTGCCATCCCTACCGTGATCAAGGTACTCTGCCTGCTGGTGGGCTGTGCCATGTTCGCCATGCCGGACTTTTTGAGCCGGGTGGCGGCAGAAGGCGTCATCATGCAGCGGGGCGGTGCGGAAACTACCGTGAGCTGCCGGGTCAACGATGGCGGCGTGGACGTGGAAAACGGTGCGCACATCCCCTTTGCAAAGATCGACCGGCTGGTGGAGGATGACCAGTATTTCTACATTTTCCAGAGCCGTCAGATGGCCGTGATGATCCCCAAGGGAAGCCTGCTGCCGGCAAACCCGGAGCGGTTTGCAAAGGTGCTTGCCAAGGAGACCGGCAAGGACTGGCAGCGCTCCAAGAGCCTGTGGGGGCTCAACCTGAAAGACCTGATCCAGATGGGAAAGGACCGCTTTCAGCGCAGCGCGTCCTGAGCGCTGCCCGCAATTATGCTGTTTCACAGCCGGTTGGCTGTGATCGTGGGACACGATAAAAACAAGATAAGGAAGGAAAGACACTATGAAAATCACTCGCAGACAGTTCGTACAGGCCATGGCAGTTGCTGGTGCATCTGCCCTGCTCACCGCTTGCGGCGGTTCCTCCGGCAGCACTGCCGGTTCCGGCGCAGCTGCTGCCACCGGCGGCAACTTCAACCTGAAGCTGGGCCACAATCTGGCCGAGGATCACGCTGTGCACATCCAGCTGACCAGCTTTGCAGAGCAGGTCAAGGAAAAGACCGGCGGCAGCATCAACATCCAGATCATCCCCAACGGCACCCTGGGCAGCGAGGCTGACATGATCTCCCAGATCCAGGCAGGCGCACTGGATATGGCAAAGGTTTCCGCTTCCACGCTGGGCAACTTCAGCGAGAAGTACAACGCCTTCTCCGTGCCTTATGTGTTCAACGATCAGGCACACTACTACAGCTACATGGACAGCGACTCTGCAAAGGCAGTCTTTGAGTCCACCGACGATCAGGGCTTCCGCGGCCTGACCTGGCTGGATTCCGGCGCACGCTCCTTCTACACCAAGGCTACTGCCATCCGCACCCCGGCTGACCTGAAGGGTCTGAAGATCCGCACCATGGACAGCCAGATGGCCATCGACATGATGAACTGCCTGGGCGGCTCCGCTACCGTTATGGGTTACAGCGATATCTACACCGGTATGCAGCAGGGCGTCATCGACGGTGCCGAGAACAATGTCACCGCACTGCGCGACCACGGCGACGTGACCAAGTACTACTGCTTCGACGAGCACACCCGCATCCCCGATATGGTGATCATCGCTTCCAGCGTGTGGAACAAGTTCTCCGACGAGCAGAAGTCCATCGTGGCCGAGTGCGCTGCTACCGCTACCGAGGAGTACAAGGACGCCTGGAAGAAGTTCGAGGACGAGGTGCTGGACAAGGCTGTGAACCAGAACGGCGTTGAGCTGGTCAAGGATGTGGATATCGCCGCATTCCAGGCCGCTGTGCAGCCCATCTACGACAACCTCAAGACCTCTAACCCCACCACCTACGCGGTCGTGGAAGAGATCCGCGCAATGGCCTAAACGCCAACGCATTGCTTTCCATTCTTATCTCCCAAGCTGCGGGCGGCGCACGATGCTGCCCGCAGCTGCGCGGGAGGGAATGAGTTCAAGGAGATGATCTTGTGAAAAAACTGGATAAAATTCTGGATAATGTCATGCGTTTCCTCATGGCAGTGGCAATGTTCGCCCTGCTGGCAGGCGGCACTTGGCAGATCTTTACCCGCTGGATCCTGCGCAACCCCTCCACTGTGACGGACGAGTTTCTGCGCTACGTCCTGATCTAGGCATCCATGATCGGTTCTGCCTACTGCTTCTACAAGGATAAGCATCTGGCACTGGATCTGGTCAAGGGCCGCGCAAAGGGTGCGTTCAACGTCGTGCTCAGCGTGTTCATCGAGGCCGCTATCGTGTTCTTTGTGGGCTACGTCTTTGTTTACGGCGGCTGGAAGCTGACTGCAAACGCCACCAACGTTTCCTCGGTCATGCGCATCCCCTTCAAGTTCCTGTATTCCATCCTGCCGATCTCCGGCGTGTTCATCATTCTGGCTCGCGCGCTGAAGTATGTACAGCTCTTCGCGGAGCGTAAGGAAAAGAAAGGAGAAAACGCATAATGGTTGCACAGGCTACGTTACTGCTGTTCGGTTCCTTCTTTGTCATGCTGCTGGCCGGTGTGCCCATCTCGGCAGGCATCGGCATTGCATCCATCTTCACGGCACTGTTCAGCATGGATCCCGCAATTTTTGCCCTGACCGCCGCACAGCGCTGCTTCTCGGGCATTGACTCCTTCTCTCTGCTGGCACTGCCCTTCTTCTCTCTGGGCGGCAACATCATGAACAAGGGCGGCATTGCAAAGCGCCTTGTCCGTCTGGCACGTCTGGCTGTGGGCAAGATGCCCGGCTATCTGGCTGCCACCAACGTTCTGGCTAATATGTTCTTCGGTGCCGTTTCCGGTTCCTCCGTGGCAGCTACTTCTGCCATGGGTTCCATCATGGCTCCGCTGGAGCTGGATGAGGGCTACGACCCCAACTACTCCGCAGCCGTCAACATCTGCTCTGCCCCCACCGGCATCCTGATCCCCCCGTCCGGCCCGCTGATCCTTTACTCCATCACCGCCGGCGGCGTCTCTGTGGCTGCTCTGTTCATGGGCGGCTACCTGCCCGGCATCCTGATGGGTCTGTGCGTGGCTGGTCTGGCTGTGTTCATTGCCGTCAAGAAGGGCTATAAGTCCTCCGCCGTCAAGGACCCCGACCCCGCCGTCAAGATCATCATTGATGCAGTGCCCTCTCTGCTGGCCGTCATCATTGTCATGGGCGGCATTCTGGCAGGCTTCTTCACCGCTACCGAGGCTGGTGTGGTGCTTTGCCTGTACTGCGGCCTGCTGTCCATCCTGTACAAGGAGATGACCTTCAAGAGTTTCTACAATCTGCTGGCAGACACCATGGAGAGCAGCGCTACCATCCTGTTCCTGATCGCCGCTTCCTCCATCATGTCCTACGTCATGAGCTACTCCGGTATCCCTGCCGCTATCAGCAACGCACTGATGAGCGTTTCCAGCAACCGCTACGTCATCCTGCTGATCATGAACGTGTTCCTGCTGGTCATGGGTATGTTCCTGGATCTGACCCCGGCTGTCTTGATCTTCACCCCCATCTTCCTGCCCATCACCCGCAGCATCGGCATGAGCGATGTGCAGTTCGGCATCATGCTCATCATGAACCTTGGCATCGGCTCGGTCACCCCGCCGGTCGGTTCCTGCCTGTTCGTGGGCTGCGGTGTCGGCAAGGTCAAGATCGAAGGCGTTACCAAGTACATTGTGCCGCTGTTCGCCGCCATGGTCGTGGCACTGTTCCTTGTCACCTTCATCCCTGCCATTGCGCTGTGCGTCCCGTACCTGTGCGGTCTGGTGCCCAGCCTTGGCTGGACGTTCTAAGCCCTGACTGTTCCGGGTAAAGCAACGAATACGTTGCCTCCATTTCTCTGAAGATATCCTGCATCTGAGGGGGAATGGAGGCATTTTTTATCAAAAACTTGAGAGGAGTAAAAACTATGGAGATCTGCTCCCGTTTTACCGGCATGGAGCGCAAAGACGGCGCTTTCCTGCTGCATACTGATAACGCTGATATCAAGGTCTGCTTTGTGACCGATGAGATCGTCCGCGTCCGCGCAAGCTTTGACCATGAGCTGGCAGAGGAGTCCTACGTCCTGATGACCACCGCATGGGAGGATCGGATGGACGAGCTGTTCAAGGGTGAGCGCACCCGTGTGGAACCCTTTGCCGCCGAGGTCACCGAGGATGACAGCACCCTCACCTTTGCCACCGGCAAGGTGACGCTGGTGGTGGACAAGGACCCCATCAACTTCAAGCTGCTGGCTGCCGATGGCTCCGAGCTGTACAGCACCCTGCCCGGCAACCCCTTCGTTAAGGACGCCAACAACCGCGTGGTGGCTTACAGCCGGATGAAGGAGGACGACTGCTTCTACGGCTTTGGCGAAAAGACCGGCCTGCTGGATAAGAACAAGACCTTCCAGCGGGAGCGCGCCACCGACGCCATGGGCTACGATGCCGAGAAGATGGATACCCTCTACAAGCACATCCCCTTCTACATCCGTCTGGATCGTGACACCCACAAGGCTGTGGGCGTGTTCTACCACAACTTCTACGAGTCCGTGTTCAACATGGGCTGCGAAAAGAGCAACTACTGGCCCCGCTACACCTATTTTCAGGCAGACGGCGGCGATCTGGACTGCTTCCTGATCGGCGGCGACACCATTGCCCGCATCGTGGACAACTACACCCTGCTGACCGGCCGTCCGGCACTGCTGCCCAAGCGTGCACTGGGCTATCAGGGCTCCAGCATGTACTACCCCGAGCTGGAAAAGGACAGCGATGACGCTGTGCTGGGCTTTATCGACACCATCAAGGAAGAGGGCTTCCCCATCGATGGCTTCCACCTGTCCAGCGGCTATACCAGCCAGAACAACAAGCGCTGTGTCTTTACATGGAACACCGACCGTTTCAAGGACCCCAGCGCCTACTTCCACGCCATGAACGAAAAGCACGCCCAGAACGTGCCCAACGTCAAGCCGGGTGTCCTGCTGTGCAACCCCCGTTTCGACGAGTTCAACGCAGATGACGTATTCGTGAAGGACAGCAAGAACCCCGAGACCTACGGTGTCGGCAAATGGTGGGGCGGCGACGGCGCATTCTGGGACTTCACCAAGCCCGAAGGCCGTGCAGCCTGGAAAAAGTACCTCACCGAGTCCATCATCGCCGTGGGCACCGATTCCGTCTGGAACGACAACTGCGAGTACGACAGCCTGATGGACAAGGACTGCACCTGCGATTTTGACGGCAAGGGCGGCACCATCGGCCAGCTGAAGCCCCTTATGAGCACCCTGATGTGCAAGGTGGGTGCCGATGCCGTGGTGGAGCACAACGCCAAGGCACGCCCCTACATGGTCTGCCGCAGCGGCAGCGCCGGTATCCAGCGCTACGCCCAGACCTGGTGCGGCGACAACTACACCAGCTGGAAGAGCCTGAAGTACAATATCCCCATCATCACCGGCATGGGTCTGTCCGGCCAGCCCAACGAAGGCGCGGACATCGGCGGCTTTGCCGGCCCCGCACCCACCGAGGAACTGTTCGTGCGCTGGGTGCAGAACGGCATCTTCCAGGCCCGCTTCTCCATCCACTCCGCCTCCAACGATAACACCGTCACCGAGCCGTGGATGTTCCGGGAGTCTGCAGACACCATCCGGGACGCCATCCTGCTGCGTTACCGCTTTACCCCCTATCTTTACAGCGCCGAGTACGAGGCCAGCCAGACCGGTGCGCCCATCATGCGCGCTTTGGTCTACGACTTCCAGAACGATCCCAAGGCATGGGAGGAAAGCTTCGAGTTCCTGTTCGGTCGGGATATTCTGGTGGCCAACGTTCTGGAAGAGGGCGCCAAGACCCGCACTGTCTATCTGCCCGCAGGCTGCAAGTGGTACGACTGGAACGATAAGTTCCGCTGCTACGAGGGCGGCCAGACCATCGAGGTGCCGGTCACCATGGCTACCATCCCCATGTTCGTCCGCGAGGGCGCAGTCATCGCCATGGCAGACAACCAGCTGATGACCATGGAGGGCGACCACACCACCGCCCTGCACCTCATCGTAGCACCCAAGGGCACCACCACCACGACCCTGTACGATGACGACGGCATCACCAACGATTTCAAGAGCGGCGTGTACCGCAAGACCACCATCACCACTACCGCAGGCGAGCGGGTGACCATGAACTTTGCCTCCGAGGGCAGCTACAAGGACACCGTGGAGACCATCAAGGTGGAGATGATCGCCAAGGAGAAGAGCCCCTTCTGGGTCACGCTGGATGGCCGCAAGATCGAGCACTTCCTCAACCGCCGCAAGTTCGACGCCGCTGCCGAGGGCTGGTATTACAGCCAGAGCAAAAAGGCTGTCGAGGTCAAATACGCAAACCCCGCCAAGGATCACGAGTTGACTGTTTCGTTTGAGCAGTTCGACCTGATCGGTATGTAACACTGTACGGAGGAACCTCTTATGCTGCTGCGTAGTTTTGAATCCTTTGAAAAGACCGAAAACGGCTACCTCATCCACGGCGATGCCGCTGATGTGAAGCTGATTTTCATGACAGACGATATCATCCGCATCCGGGTGCACTTCGACAAGGGCACCCCCATGGAGGAGGAGTCCTACACGCTGGTGACCACCGCGTGGGAGGACCGGATGGACACCCTGCTCAAGGACGAGCGCACCCGCATCACCGCGCTGGATGTCCCCTGCGCCGAGGATGATAAGACCCTGACCTTTGAGACCGCACACCTGACTTTGAAGCTGTTCAAAAAGCCCTTCCACTTTGAGCTGTTCGATAAGTCCGGCAAGCTGATCTATCAGGATCTGCGGGAGCGCGCCTTTGAGAAGGATCAGATCGGCCGTCTGAGCCACTTCTCCAAAGTGGACCGGGAATACGACCACTTCTACGGCTTTGGCGAAAAGACCGGCCATCTGGACAAAAAGGGGCGCCGCCTGCGGATGTCCCCCAAGGATGCCATCGGCCACGACCCCGAGACCGGCGACCCGATGTATAAGCACATCCCCTTCTATATCCGGGTGAATGAACACGACCTGCGCCCTGTCGGCCTGTTCTACCACAACTCCTACGACTGCGTGTTCGACCTTGGCGAGGAGCTGTCCGGCTACTGGGAGCGCTACTGCTACTACCAGACCGACGGCGGCGACATCGACCTGTTCCTGCTGGCCGGTGAGACCCTGCCCGAGATCCTGAACGAGTACACCCTGCTGACCGGCCGCAGCGCCCTGCCCACCAAGCAGTCTCTGGGCTACTGCGCCTCCACCATGTACTACGCTGAGCTGGAAAAGAACTGCGACGAGGAGATCTACAAGGTCATCGACAAGCACGAAAAAGAGGGCATCCTCATCGACAACTTCTGGCTGGCCTCCGGCTATTCCAGCGGCGAAAAGGACAACCTGCGCTATGTGTTCAACTGGAACCACAAGCGCTTCCCGGATCCGGAAAAGTTCTTTGAGAACATGAACGCCCGGGGCATCAACGTCATCCCCAACCTGAAGCCCGGCATCCTGAAGCACCACCCCTACATCGACCTGTTTGAAAAGAACGATGTCTTTATCAAGACCCCGGACGGCAAGGCTCCGTACTATGGCCGCTGGTGGGGCGGCGAGGGACGCTTCTTCGACTTCACCGGCCCCAATGGCCGCAACACCTGGAAGCAGCTGCTGGAGGAGAACATCCTCAAAAAGGGCACCAAGACCGTCTGGAACGACAACTGCGAGATGGACGGCGTGGAGGATCGCGACGCCCAGTGCGACTTTGAGGGCAAAAAGGGCACCATGGCAGAGCTGAAGATTCTGCATTCCAACCTGATGGCCTACACCGCCAAGCAGGCGCTGGCAGATGTGTACCCCGGCGAGCGCCCCTACATCATCAACCGTGCAGGCTACGCCGGTATCCAGCGCTACGCACAGGTGTGGGGCGGCGATAACCTGACCGACTGGCGCACCGTCAAGTTCAACATTGCCACCATTCTGGGCATGGGTCTGTCCGGCTGCTCCAACATGGGCTGTGATATCGGCGGATTTGCGGGCCCCGCACCCGAAGCAGAACTGCTGCTCCGCTGGCTGCAGAACGGCATCTTCCAGCCCCGTTTCTGCCTGAACTCCGCCAACAACGATAACACCGTTACTCAGCCGTGGATGTACGAGGAGAACCTGCCCTACATCCGTGCAGCTTACCAGCTGCGCTACCGTCTGATGCCCACTTTGTACTCCCTGATGTACGAGTCCAACCAGAACGGTATGCCGGCATGGCGTCCGCTGTTCCTGGAGTTCCCGGACGACCCCAAGTGCTACACCGACAAGAACCTGACCTTTATGTTCGGCAAGAGCATTCTGGTGGCGAACGTGGTGGAAAAGGGTGCCACTACCCGCACCGTCTACCTGCCCGCAGGCTGCACCTGGTACGATATGAACGATAATCTGCGCGCATACGAGGGCGGCCAGACCATCGAGGTCCCGGTCACGCTGGCAAGCATCCCCATGTTCCTGCGCGGCTCTGCCGTTGTGGTGACCACCGAGGACGTCAAGCACATCCTCAAGGACACCATGCACCAGATCGACCTGCTGGTCGCTGCCGAGACCGACACCAGCTTTGTGCTGTACGATGACGACGGCCACACCGAGGACTACAAAAACGGCGTTTACGCCAAGACCACCATCACCGTCAAGGCCAGCGACCGCACCGACATCCGCTTTGCCACCGAGGGCAGCTACGAATCCCCCGTGGAGCGCATGACCCTGAAGCTGGTCAGCAAGAAAAAGGGTGCGCTCTGGGCCAGCGTGGATGGGCAGCAGCTTCCCCAGTACATCGTCCGCGACGGCTGGGAGGCCGCAGAGTCCGGCTGGTACTATAACCTGCCTGACCGCACCATCTGGGTCAAGTTTGCAAAGCCTGCCAAGAAGGACTTTACGGTGACTGTCTCCACCGAAAAGTTTGACCTGATCGGTATGGCAGAGGACTAAAAAGCCATTTCTAATCTTCTTTAATTCTTCTTCAAAAACACGATGACCCGTGGGGGAGCTCCCCACGGGTCATCGTGCTTTTTATAGGTTTCAGGCTTCAGTCTGCGTCTCCCGCCGGAGGATGCGGCAGACCATGAACAGGCAGTAGAACATTGCCAAACCCCACGCAAAGGGATTGGAAAGGCAGATGCCCAGATACCCAAGGCTGGTCTTTACTGCCAGCACGCCGCCAAGGCTGCGGCCAATGAGCTCGCCCACGCCGGAAACGATGGCCAGCACGCTGTAACCAAGCCCCTGCAAGGTGTTGCGGAAGATCATCAGCAGGCCGTGGAAGCAGAACAGCATACTCATGACGCTGAGGTACTGGATAGCTCCCGCCGTGACGGCAGGGTCGGCATCGCCCAGCACCAGCCCCACCGCGTAGGGCTTGATGAAAAAAATCACGCCCCATGCCACGGCGCAGTAGAGCAGCTGCACCATGCAGCCGTCCTTGATGCCCTGCCGGATGCGGTCGGTGCGGCGGGCGCCGTGGTTCTGCCCCACATAGGTAGCCATGGCCATACCTATGCTCTCCATGGGCAGGGTGAACATCTGACGGATCTTTTCGCCTGCGGTCTGGGCTGCCACTGCGGTGCTGCCCAGCAGATTGATGGCGTCCTGCATGATGACTGCACCGATGGCCGAGACCGAGTATTCAAACCCCATGGGAAGGCCGATGTAGGCCAGCCGCCTGCAGTGCCTTGCCGAAAGCAGGGTGCGCAGCTGCCGGAAGGAAAGCCCCTCCAACTTTGCCGTGCGGGCAAAGAACCAGTAGGCGCACAGCCCGCCGCTGAGCAGCTGGCTGAGCACGGTGGCAATGGCGGCACCGTCCACCCCCATGCCCAGCGGCACGATGAAGAGATAGTCCAGCAGAATGTTCACCACGCTGGCGACCAGCAGGAAGTAAAAGGGGTGCCGGGAATCCCCCAGTGCTCGCAGCACGCTGGAAGCGTAGTTGTATAGCACCGTAGCCGGGATGCCCAGAAAGATGAGCCGGATGTAGAGCACCGCATCGGTGTACAGCTCCTCCGGCGTATGGATGAGCCGGAGCAGCGGCCCCGCCATCAGGGTGGTAAGCACCGTAAACACCACGCTCAGCACCAGACAGAGCAGTGCGCCGTTCAGCAGGTATTTTTGCAGCCCGTCCTTATCCTTTGCGCCAAAGGTCTCTGCCGCCGGGATGCCAAAGCCCACGCAGGCTCCCTGCACAAAGCCCAGAATAAGAAAGTTGAGGGAGTAGGTGGTGCCCACCGCGCCCAGTGCATCGGTGCCCAGACACCTTCCCACAATGACGGTATCCGCAAAGCTGTACAGCTGCTGGAATAAGGTTCCCAGCACCAGCGGCAAGGCGAACCGCAGGATCTGGAACAGCGGCTTGCCCACAGTAAGGTCGGTGGTGCCGGAGCGCTTTTGAGAAGTAGCTGCCATAAAGAAAACTCCTTATTATGGTATTTTCTTCATTCTATCATGGACAGCCGCTTTTCCCAAAGTGGTTTTGTGACAGGAAGCTATCTTTTTGTGATGGAAGCGCGGAAGCCTCCGTTTTTACAGTTGCTTCTTCTGCGGTGGAAAGTTCCGGCTGTTTGTTTGCAGAACCATGAATCCACTTTTTGATGCAGCCCTTTGCAGGTCTACGCCCATCCACCACACAGCCGTTTTTACTGCCAAAAAGAGAGGGCTGGACGGTGCCAGCCCTCTTGACAAGGAAAAACACAAGGCTCTTTATTATAATAAAGCTATAAGAACAGAATAAAGACAATTATTTGAGATTTTTGAAAAAATGGAAATCATTTTGATGATATGGGACGTTTTAATAGACGGGAAGGGGGTGAACCGTATCCAGACAGAATTATTGCTGCGGAAAGCGCAGAGCGGAGATACGGGTGCGCTGGACACTCTGATTGCAGCGTACTATCCACAAATTCTGAACTATTGCCGTTGGCATACAGCGGACGAGCAGCAGGCGCAGGATGCAGCACAGGAAACCTTTTTGAAAGCGGTGCGCTGGCTGGATTCCTGTGGTGGATTTCAGGGGGCATTCCGTCCCTTTCTGTACAAAATCGCAAAAAACATTTGCATCGATCTGAACCGTACCATGGAGCGGTCGGAGGTATCGCTGGAAAGCTTGCCGGGCGAACCCGCCTATCAGGAAAGCGGCTTTGCTGCGGCAGAGGAGAAAGCAAGCCTGCGAGCGCTGACGGCCCAGTTGGAGCCGGAACAGCGGGAACTGGTATTGCTGCGGTTCGCACAACAGCTTAAATTGCGGGAGATCGCGCAGATCACAGGTCTGCCCCTGCGCACGGTGCAGTCCCGCCTGCGTGCCGCATTGAAAACCTTGAAAATGCAATTGGAAAAGGAGGACTGGAGATGAATCGAGCCTTTGAAAAAGAACTGTCCAGAGCACTGGCGACAGAGCTTGACACAGCCGCACCGAAAACGCTGCTGCGCCGCTGCCGGGCGGAACATGTCGTAAAACAACGGAGTGGTTGGCGCGATTTGCTGCACTGCCAGTTCAAATTGCTGGGCTGGAAGGTCTGGGCGCTGGAAGCAATGGCGGCACTGGCGTTGTACAGTGTGGGCCGGGAACTTGCCCTGTGGGAGAAGGCATGGACATTACGCAATGCACTGTTTGGTCTGAGCACACTTGCCATGCTGACAGCCCTGCTCGGTCTGCCGTTTTTATACCGGGCAAGTCAATATAAGATGCTTGAACTGGAACATGCCACATATGCAGGAATCGGTCGTCCACTGGTGATGCGGTTTTTGCTGCTGCTGGCGGGGGAAACAATCCTGCTGGGAGTGCTGGTACTCAATGTGCGGGCAGCCGTGCCATGGAGCATCGGGCAACTGCTGGCGGTGCTGACCGTGCCATTTCTGACTGCAAACAATGAGCTGCTTCTGCTGCTGCGCTGGGTGCGCCCGGAATGGATGATGACCGGGGCTGTACCGCTGTTTGCAGGGCAGCTGTGTTTGCTGCGGTTCGTGCAATTATCGGAACTGCCGAAAGGTCTGCCACTGGCGGCGGGCGTGCTGGTGCTCTGTATGGTGTTGCAGTGCATCCGGCTTGCCGCCCGGTCAGAATATATTGCAGAAGGCTGAAAGGAGCAAGCCATGGAACTGAAAATTCAGAATATTACAAAGCGATACCGGGATAAAACGGCGGTGGATGATGTGTCCATCACGCTCACGCCGGGTGTGTGGGGACTGCTGGGGGCGAATGGTGCAGGCAAAACAACCTTAATGCGGATGCTGGCGGGCATTCTGCGGCCCAGCAGTGGCCGGATTTTGTGCGATGGGGTGGAGATTGGGACGCTTGGTGCGGCCTACCGGGAAAAGCTGGGATATCTGCC
This sequence comes from Faecalibacterium sp. I4-1-79, assembly GCF_023347235.1. GTDB lineage: Bacteria > Bacillota > Clostridia > Oscillospirales > Ruminococcaceae > Faecalibacterium > Faecalibacterium tardum. The sequence goes on from NZ_CP094467.1 coordinate 2,624,592, forward strand.
GCAGGAATTCGGGTTTTACCCGGAATTCACGGTGCAGGACTATCTGGAATATATGGCGGCGCTCAAGGGTCTGCCGCGCACAGAGGCTGCCCGGCAGATCGACGCACTGCTGGAGCGGGTAAGCCTCACTGAGGTGCGCCGCAAAAAGATCATAAAGCTTTCCGGCGGTATGAAGCGCCGGGTTGGCATCGCACAGGCACTGCTCAACGACCCGGAAATTCTGATTTTAGATGAACCTACGGCAGGGCTGGACCCCGGAGAACGGGTGCGCTTCCGCAATCTGCTGTCGGAGTTTGCGCAGGAACGAATCGTTCTCATTTCAACGCATATCGTTTCGGATGTGGAATACATTGCGGCCGAAAATGCCGTGATGAAGGCTGGCAAAATCATTGCACAGGACACCACCGAAGGGCTGGTAAAGCAGATCGAAGCCAAAGTCTGGCAGGGGAATATCCCGATGGAACAGCTTGCCCGGTGGGAATACCGGCTGCGGGTGGTGAACCTGCGCAACGAGCCGGACGGAACGGTAACATTGCGGTATCTGGCGGATGCACCGCAGCTGCCGGACAGCGTCCCGGCACAGCCCCGGCTGGAAGATCTGTATCTGTGGCTTTTCCCGGAGGAAATGGAGGAAGCAAAATGAACCTGTATCGTTTGGAATTGAAACGTGTGTGCAAAACCCGTATGACAGCGATTCTGCTGGCCATTGCACTGGTGCTGGCCGTGGTCATGGCATATCTGCCGGTGACCTTTATCGGCTGGACGGAACTGGATGCCAGCGGAAACGAAGTGCGTTACACGGGTCTGAAAGCAATCCGGAAACGGCAGGAGCAGCAGGTATCAGGTACCATCACGCCGGATGTCATGCAGGAAGCACTGGAAGCCTATCAGCGGGTGTACCGGCAGTATGATGCAAGTTCCATCAACGACATCCCAACCGAAGTGTTTTATAAAGAACTTGCCCGGTATCAGCCTCTTGTGAACAACGCAAAGGAAGCCTTTGCCGACTCGAAAACCGGCATGGCACCGGGCGTGATGGGGCTGACCGCAGAGGATATGCAGAACTTTTACAGCCAGCTCCCCAAACGGCTGGAATCGGTGATCTGGCTGGAACAAAGCGGAAAGCCCGGCTATGCGCAGGCGCAGGCCATTGCACAGAAAAAGTTCGATGCTGTACAAAAACCGTTTACCTATTCATTTGGGGTCAGTCCAGACGCAATGGATTACCAGACCCTGTTGAGCTTGCTGCTCACCCTGCTGTGCGCGGTGATTGCGGCCCCGGTGTTTGCATCGGATGCACAGACCGGGGCGCAGGACATCCAACTGTGCACAAAAAACGGCGGTCTGCGGCTAGCAGCGGCAAAGCTAGCGGCGGCGTTTAGTATCACAGGGGCGGCGTATCTGCTCTGCGGCGTGGTGTGGATCCTGGTCACGAATGCTCTATTTGGCTGGGAAAGTACCCAAACTTCCGTGCAATGGCTGTTTTCTGTGACCAGCCTGCTGCCGTATACCGTTGGCCAGATGGAGTGGGTCATGCTGGGGGCAAACTTCCTGATCTTCTTTGCGGAGGTGGCCTTTGTGCTGATGGCATCCGTATGGGCCAAGAACAACCTGACCGCTTTGTCTGTGGCGCTGATCAGTGTGGTGGCACCGCTGATCGTTTATATGGTCGTGCCGGGCTCCTTTGGAGAATGGCTGTCCACCCTGATTCCGGCAGGGGGCATTGGGCTTTCCAACGCATTACTGTATAAAATGATCAGCTTTGATTTTCTCTATGCAGGCGGGCATGCCTTTTTTCAGGCAGATGTACTGCTGGCATCGGCACCGATCAAGATCGTTCTGCTCGTTGGATTGGCAGCATGGGGGTATCTGCGAAAGACCAAGGTGGCTTAAAAGGAAACGCTACTGAAAAAAGTTCATCGGATGCATAGAAAACTGCATCGGATGAACTTTTGTGTCTTAAGCTCCCTGCCATGAATCATAGTTGTGAATGTACATTTGATGCGTGGTCCAACATTCTTTCCACAACTTTCTCGTATTATCTTTCAATAATAAGCACAAAGGCAGGCACACCATGTTTCCATAGTGTACCTGCCTTTTTCGCCTTTACGGGTTCAGTGTATCTACTACACCAATCCGTCTATTCACTTCTTACACCACACCGCTTTGTAAGGCTCCTTTTCGGGAAAACGTCCCAAAATTGGTGTAGTTGTGGTGTAGTACCGCAGATGTCGTTTGAAATTCGTTTTAAATTTCATCGCATCTGCGCTTTATTTTTGCGTTTTACTGCTCAATCGGCTTCATCGTGGGGAGCTTGACTGGTGGTGATTTATAGCTGTTTACAAGTGTTCATAAGCCTTTGTTTGTGCAAGATAAAAAGGTCTTATTTTTCGCAACTCTACGCAACTGTTTACAGCTATTCTCAAATTGGTGGTAAGTCAGTGGTAAGGCTGGTGGTAAACTTATTCGTTTTCGTGAGAGTGCCAACGCTTCAAGACTTCTTCCACCTGTCCAATAAGCTGCTCCTTGTTCGGCATATACAAGACATACCGGGATGCAAAAATCTGATTCGACAAACCGCCCAGCGCATACTCGGCTGCTACGCTGTCCTTGTCGGTGCAGAGGATGATGCCGATAGGAGGATTATCTTCCGGGTCGTTGACCTCTGCGGCGTAGTAGTTCAGATACATATTGATTTGTCCGGCAGCTTCGGGCGTAAGCTTGGTGGTTTTCAACTCGATCAGCACATAGGCATGCAAAATCTTATTGTAGAACACCATATCCACATAGTAGTGGGTGTTGTTCACTGTGACACGCTGCTGTGTGCCGACAAACATAAAGCCCCGGCCAAGTTCCAGCAAGAAATCTTCGATTTGTCGCACCAGTGCTGCTTCCAAATCGCTTTCAAGGAACGGCTTTTCTTCCGGCAGTCCCAAAAACTCGAATACATACGGGTCCTTGATGATGTCCTCCGGCTTTGTGTAGTCCACACCTTTTTCAGCCAATGCTAAAACTTGTTCCTTGTTGGCATCCCCACGAGACAAGAGCAGCCGTTCAAACAGGGAACTTTCAACCTGACGTTTCATTTCACGGACAGACCAGCCAGAATTGACCGCTTCTTTTTCGTAGAAGCTGCGCTTCTCCTTATCGGAAATGGATAACAGCTCACAGTAGTGCGACCAACTCAATTTTCCAGACACTGTCTGGAAAATTGGATAGCTGAGATAGAACTGCCGCATATTGTAAACATTCGAGCGCGAAAAGCCCTTGCCAAGCTCCTTTGTCAACGCCCTGGAAAGCTGCGATAAGGTCTTTTCACCATATGCAGCACGGATGCTGTCATTTTGTTCACAACGAACAACGATCTCACCAATCTTCCAATAAGTTGACAGCAGTTCCTGATTGACCTGCTGTGCTACATTTTTACGGGAAACTTCCAGCAGAGAACGAATCTCGCTCACTGCCGGGGCAAGAACCTGCGCTGCGAGGGTTACAGATTTATTTTCCATCAGTCATTTTCCTCCTTTCCTTCAAATGTCGTGGTTGCAGATAAGAACTCTGCAAACTTGTCGATTTCCTTTTTCTTGAGATTTTTTGTGGCCTCAGTGTAGATGTTCATGGTAGTGGTAATATCGGCGTGGCCCAGTACGTCTTGAATGACCTTCATGTTGATTCCGGCCTCGCAAAGCCGGGTAGCGCAGGTGTGCCGCAAGGAATGGCAACTAAACTTCGGAAGCAGGACAAGGTTCTTCGGCTTAATTGTACCGCTTTCGCATTTTGCCAGCTGTTCCTCGTTGCAGTCGCGGATGATACGGTCAATGCCTTTATTGATGGTGCTGTGATGCTGGCACTCGCCAAAACGGTTTACAAAAATAAAATCCGTATAGCCATCAATCGTCACCTTGCAGGAAATTCCAGTTTTCTTCTGATACTCTCGCTCTTGTACAAAAGCAGCCTTGACTGCCGGAGTCATAGGCACAATTCGATTTCCAGCTTCCGTTTTGGGTGTATTGATTCCGTACAGACAACCTTTCTCCCGGTGGCTGTAATAAATCAACGTGTGATTTACACTGATTTCACCCGTATCAAGGTTGATGTCCTCCCAGCGCAAACCCGTTGCCTCACCAGCACGGAGACCACATTCCACCATCACAGTAATGATGGGAAGCCAGTGATTGTACTTCTCACTGTTTTTCAAGAAGTCCATCAACAGCTTCTGCTGGCCTGCGGTCAGAGCCTTGCGGCGTTCGCTGTCCAGATTGTGCGTCTGCTTCAACTCTTTCAACGCATTATCGGATGGATTGATGCGGAGATACTCGTCCTCAACCGCAAAATCCAGCACCTGATGCAGCACTGTATGGATGTTCTCCACCGTTGCCACTTTCAGACGCTGCGAATCCACAAGGCCATTGTAAAACCGCCGCACATCCGACTTTTTCAGGCTTCCGACCTTCCGCTTTCCAAACTCCGGGAATACGTACATCTTGTACATATACTCGTAATTGACCAGTGTGTTGGCTTTCAGCCCCTTTTTCAGTTGCAGCCACTGCTCGTGAATGTCATTGATGGTCGCGTTCCGCGCTTCCGAACGAATGCCATCACTGCGGTCACGCTGAATCTCTGCTTCTTTCTCACGAAGTTCTTCCAGACTTTTGGCGTACACATTGTTGCGCTTGCCGTTTTCACTGCGCCAGCGGTACTCATACGTTCCGTTACTGCGCTGATATTCACCTTCCTTTAGAACACGCTTCTTTGAGTCTTTTCTTCTTTCTGCCATCGTTATGTCCTCCATTGTTGGCAGAAAGCAACCTACAGCTTAATCATACCATACCGCCGAGGTGCTTTCAACTGCCGACTTCATTTTTATTGTCAAATCGAAAATAATCGGTCAAGGTGTTCATCCAGCCTGCGGCGTTTCAGCAGCCGCTTCGTACCATTCCAGAGAACAAAGGTACAGTCCTTGGAATCGCTCATTTCGCGCAGTTTGTTGATACCAATGCCGGAATAGGCTGCGGCTTCTTCCAGCGTCAGATTGCTTTTCTCCCAAATCGGAACTTGTCGGGACTTGGTCCCTCCATCTTGCTGCGCAAGACCGTTCCGTCGCTTAAAGTCCCCACCGGGGACTTCATTGCTTCGCAAACGCGAACTTCTTTCATAGGCAAAACCTCCGTATTTTTGTTTGTAACCAGCAGACTGTAACCGCCACAGAAAACTTTTTCTACGGTGGTATGCTGGCAATTTTCTGTATTTATTTTTCTTATCGGTTACAGGTTACATGGTTACAGATAGGAAAATCACGTGGAATGATGCTGCTTTTTGGCAGATACAGGGTGTAACCAAACCTGTAACCAACTGTGTAAAATGGCCCTTCAAAACGGAAATCCCATCTGCTGAGCTTCTTCGTCTGTAAGTTCTACAAAACCGTCTGCCTCCACTTTTGCAGCGGTTACACGTTCCCATCCTTTCTGCACGCCATACTTCGGGTAGCGTTTGGCTGCTTTATGGGCTGTCCACCCCTTGATTTCGCCATTCACAATTCCTGCAGTCATGATCTCACAGATAGCACGGGTTTCCCACTCCGCAGGAAGATTCAGATTGCCCAGTGCCTCAGCGTAGAGCTGTTTGGAACATACCCGGTCACCCGTGTAATCCTCCAGAAACGCATAAATCATGCCCGCCTGTGTATCTTCCTGCATAAAATCTTTCTGGCAAATCTGCAAGGCTTCCTGCATGGCAGGGCTGAATGTCAGCTTATAATCACCGCTGTTGTAAATCGTCATGGCTTCTGCCCAAAGCTGGTCAATATAGGCACGGGATTCCGCTTCGTTATCCAGAATATGTACTTCAGCCTGTGTTGCATCCACCGGGATGGGGATAAAGCGGCGGTTTCCCGTGCGGTCACGGGGCAGGAAGTCCTGTCGATTGGTCGTTCCTGCAAAGACACATTGCCGCAAACGATCTGCCGGGTGTGTTTCATACGGGATTTTGTAGGTTTCTTTCTGCTTGCTGAGAAAGCTCTTGATTTCCTCGATGCTTTTGGCATTGGCAGTCGCAATCATTTCCGACATTTCCATGATCCAGTGGCCTTGCAGCTTGCGGAACACATTATCATCGTCCATTCGCCGCAAATCATCCGAGAACCATTCATCTTTGATAGCAAGCAGCCGGAAGAAAGAGGATTTTCCTGCACCCTGCCCACCGACCAAGCAAAGCATCATTTCGAACTTGCAGCCGGGATGAAACACCCGTTTGATAGCTCCCAACAGAAAAATCTTCAAGGCTTCTGCGGTAAGCTCATCTTCTGCCGCACCGAGAAAGCGATGCAAAGCGTGGCTTATCCGCTCTGTGCCATCCCACTTCAAGTCATTCAAGTAGTCCCGGATAGGGTGATAATGATTTTCGTTGGCAACAATGCGAATTGCTGCAGACACCCGTTTTTCGCTGTACAGGCCATATTTTTCCATTCGGCGCAGAATGTACATCATATCGGTGTCGGTCAGTGTAGGGCCAGAACGCTGCCAGCCCATCGGCTTTACAATATCAATGCGTTCACTCAGCAGATTCAGCCGGATGGAATCTGCAAGAATCGGGTCGTTCTGCAAAACGGTCACACAGTTTTGAATTGTGTTCTGAACACCACCTTTTTCAGCCTGCGAGAGCATTTTGCGGATGTTGGAAATGGTCGATCTCGTATTTTCGGATTCGTTGGGCAATCTGTTGAACCTCCTTCCGATGCTCGGTGAGAAAATGTCGATTCTCTATCAGATATTGGATGTAATCAGTATAATGCATGCTGGCAACAAAGCAGAGATGCAGTTCTTCCTCTGCTGACTTCGGCGCAAATCGTTTGCGCCAGTCACCCAGAATCGCGCTGCACTCGTACAATGTTTGGATTGGGTTTTGACCTTTATATTCCACAATTTTCGGATACTGTAGTGGAAAAACAGGATTCCCCGAAAGTCCAAAATCTGCGACCAGCTTTTCCGCCGCCCGTCGCAGGGACAGTTGAAACAACTTTGCGGTAAAGTCAATAACATCACCATCCGCTCCACAGCCAAAACAGTGAAACCGGGAATCTACTTTCATGCTGGGGTTACGGTCTGTATGGAATGGACAGCAAATCATGCTGCTGCGGTTGGGCTGAAAGTCATAGGTTTCTGCGGCCTGCCGAGTAGTGATATTCCGTTTTACGATTTCAAATAAATTGTTGTTCTTGAAAATTAACCTCCTTCTTATTTTCAAAAGTCCCTATCGGATGTGAAAGCCACCTGTGGGCTTACGCATCCGGCAGGGTTCCGGGGTGCGGGGTGGAAGACCCTGCTGATTACAGGCTCATATCGTAGCTACGCTTCTTGGCTCGCGGCTGCTGTTCACGCTGCTGCACTTTTGCCGTTTCAAAGATACTATACACATTGGCAAGTACCGTCTGTATTTCTGTATTGCGTTCCTTAAAATAGTGGTATGTTTCATACCGTGCATCCTTTGTGCACATCAGAAGTTCTTTTTCTGCCCGGAGATCTTTCATCGAAGGGAATTTTTCGTCTAGGAAATCCCGCTTTAGAAATTGACGCGCTTCCTCGTATTTTGCAATTTCATCGAAGTGGGTTTGCCGAAAAATTTTCTTGTTAGGTGCTTTCAGAAATTCGCTATAAACAGATTTTGTAGAAAAATACTGACCCAAATGATGAATCTGCTCGTTGACCTTTTTCAGCTTGACTTCCGTGAGTTTCGCATCACTTCGAGCCGTCGTCATTTTTCGGTCAATACTCTCGGCAGCTTCATAAAGTTTTTCGTATGAATCATATCCGTGCTCTTGCACATAGAGAACGGTCTGCGCCATCTTCTGTAAATTTGAGATTTTGACTTTCTGGGCATAGGCATAGCTCTGCTGGGCTTTTACGCAATCCTGCAAATTTACAACCAGCCGGAGATTCGACTTGATGTACAGCGCATCCATAGGATCATTGACACGACACTGCTGCTTTTCTTTCTCGGCTGCGTTGCACTGAAAAAGCAGTAAAAGATGCTCACGGTCAAAACTGGTTCCCAGCGTTCTGGCAGAGATAAATTTCTCCCTGTCTGCTGGAAGGTAGCTGAATCGCCCTCGATGGTCTTTCACCAAAATGCCGTATTCCAGCTTTAAGAGGTTTTGGAAATCCATAAAAGATGCAGATCGTTTTGCTATATCGGTAATGGCATTTCGGATTTTTTCCTTCTCCGTTTCAAAAGTCGTCTTTGCTGGTGTGAACCCATCGCCAAGAAGTTCCAGATTGGTAAGGTCCAGGTTGATCTGTCCGCACCGTTTAGCGTAATATTCCTGCTCTGAAACTTTAGAGAGAGAGGGGGAAAGCAAATCGATCTGATTCAAGTTTTCCCTCATGCAAATATCCATCAGAGATTTCTGTAAATGTTTCAAGTAGTCTTTTGTCAGATGGTGCTTGTACCCTACCTTGCAGTCAATGGGTCGCTCCATAAAGGACTGCTTAGGTACATCCAGCTTTCGCAAACTGTTGATTACGATATGGACATGAATATTTCCGCTGCCATTGTGCCCGTCCATGTGCGTACAGACCAATGCCTGATGCCCCGGAAAATTTGCTTTTGCGTATTCCAGTCCAAGCTCCTGTGCCCGTTTCCCCGTCAAGCAATTTTCTGTGCTGTCCCGTGGGTCAAAGCTGATGATGTAATGATGGCTTTTGATTTCATTCTTATTTTTGTTCTTCTGATATTCGCGGTTCAGCTGCTGGCAGGCCGCATCAAAGGAATAGGGTTCACAGTTCAGGCCGTCCAGATAAAACTCATCCCGCATAATACGATTTCCGTTTTGGTCAAGGATCGGAGTTTTCCGAAGTTCGTCATGCTTGAAAATCAGATATTCCAGCGCAGCACCATAGTTGGAGCTCTTACTTGCGATGTGCTTTAAGATTGCCATAATTCTTTCCTGCCATTTCTGCGACTTGCTCCCGCATTTCAAAAATACAGGAAATTGCATGGTTGATTTTTTCGAGCATAGCGCGCGACTGGATACCGCCGCTGTTGAAGAACGCCGCGATCTGGTTCAGATTATTCCCGATGGCGGCAAACTCCCGTGTGATGGCTTCAATTTCGTCCGGGTGGACATAGAACACATACGAGGTATTCACGCGGCCTTTCATCAGCATCTGCGCTGTAAATTCAGAGAGGGTCATTCCGGCATCTTCTGCCTGCCGGTGTAAAAGTTCATGTACTACTTCTGTAACTCGTGCGGAGATTACTTTTGTCTTTACGATAGATTTCACTTTTTTCTTCGTTCTTGGCATGGGGTCTCCTTTCCAAAATCAAGAATTTGATTTTCCCGGCAGTGCATCTGCACTCCGGCTGTGACCTGCTGCAGCAGGCCACCAATGGGCAAAATCATGTGATTTTGCACGATGTGAGGGTATGGGGAGCGCAATCCCCATCAAGATGCCGCCGTGGAGAAACTGCCCGTAGGAGCGATTTCGTATACAAAGGCGAATCTTGCTCTTAACCACTGTCCACTCTGTCCCAGCCCGTTCCTGCCCGATTTTCTCCGGCGTATTTTCCGGTAAGACGCGCAGAATGCACATTCAGTACCAGAGGTATCCTGCTGGGGTGGCTCATGCGATTTTCAAGGTGCGATGTGACTTTGTAAGGAATCGGGGAATTTCATCAGTGATACCGTAGTGAATTGGCTTACTTTTGAAAACACTTCCTATACCCTATACAAACTTTAAGGGGTGTTTTTAAACCGGGTCTTTTGAAAATTCAAAGAAAATTCATTTTTCCAACGTTCCCCTCTACCTATAACATTCTAAAATGGGCGTTTGGCATACAGATTTTCAAATTTTGTTGAACTACCTAATTTTAGAACATGGATTTTGTTTATTTTCCACTCATAAAACTAGCGGAAAGCCGTTTCACAAAAGATTTTGAAGGCCCCTACACTAATAGGAATCCGCGGGGCTGTTTTGGAATACAGTTTTGAAAATTTTTCAATTTAAGAAAAAAGAAAAACGGCAAAGCAGATAAAATCCACTTTACCGTTTTGTGTCGATAACGCGATACGCGTAAATTACTGTCTTGGGCTTTTCCAATAATTTGCCTTATGAGAAGATCGGCAAAAATGAGCCTGTCTGCATTGCAGATGAAGTGCCTTTTGACATCCCGGAGAGTTGGGAGTGGTGTCGAATAGGAGAATTGTTTTTTCTTCAAGCAGGAAAAAATATCTCATCTTCATCCATAAGTGAAAAGCCATTTGCAAATGCCGTTCCATGCTATGGTGGAAATGGTATACGAGGATATGTTAAGGAGTCAAATCACAGGGGTGATTATCCTATTATTGGTCGGCAAGGTGCGTTATGTGGCAATATTAACAGGGCAACAGGTGATTTCTACGCAACCGAACACGCGGTATGTGTCACAACATTTTCAAACACAAATGTTTCATGGGCCTGTATATTTCTCAAAGCACTTAATCTCAACCAATACGCTACAGCAACTGCACAGCCCGGACTTGCTGTTGGAACTATAAATAGAGTATTGATTCCTGTTCCGCCCGTTACAGAGCAAAAGCGAATCACTGAGAAATTATATCTGCTTGAACCATTATTAGCTTCCTATGAAAACGCGCACGATTTAATCGTTAATCAGCAACATGATTTTCCCGAACAACTAAAAAAATCAATTCTTCAAGAAGCTGTACACGGCAAGCTTGTTCCGCAAGACCCTGCCGATGAGCCTGCCTCTATCTGATTTTTTGCCGGAAATGAGAATCCGCGAAAATCGACAAAAATCGCCCGGCAGGTCGTAAACCTACCGGGCGACGATTTGAAGCGTTTTGTTGTTTTCTTACATGGTATAGTTCATACTCATAGCCGGAATATTCCCGTGGCGGGGCAAGGCTTTTTTTAAGCGGTAGAAGTGGATTAGATTATAATGATAGTAAAACAGCATGGCGGCGTCCTCCCGTGGGCCGCCATGCCTTTAACTGCTGGGAATGACAGAAAGAAAGCAGCGGCCTTGATTTCTCAAAACCGCCACCAGTGAATATAAATTAAGCGTGAAAATGGGTCTGCCCAGCAGCGGTTTTTTTCTTTTCTGCCGCTGGGCAGATGTTTTTTCTTTAGATCCATGATAAGAGGAATTTTTGAAGATTCCATAAAGATTTGAAAAATGGACGGACATAAAAGACGTCCATTACACTATCGGAAAATCAGCAAGGAAGTTTCATAGTAACCTTTGCGCCGCCGGTTTCTTTTGAATTTTCTAAAATAAGCTGACCATTATGTTGTTCCATAATCGAATTTGTAATATATAGACCCATACCAAAGTGTAACTTTGAATTGCGGCTTTGATCGCCCATATAGAACCGTTCCTGTGCGTGGCATAATGCCTCTTTAGAAAACCCCGTTCCCTCGTCTGTGACTGAAATTTCCACGAAACCGTTGTTACTCTGAACATCCACATAAAGCGTTCCGCCTTGCGGGGAGTAGTCCAGCCCATTACTGATAACATTCATAATAGCACGTTCTATCAGCACCCTATCAAATTTCAGCATTTGAGGGAGTGAAACAGTATTCATTTGCAGCCGGATTTCTTTTGTCCGGCATAGTGATTCCATATAACCGAACAAGTGCTGCATGAACGCTGGCAAGTCTATACTTTCAATATGGAGCTGATAACCAACCGCCGCCCGTGATATATCAATCAGGGTTTGAATATATGACTGCATCTGGCCGGAGCTTTCCACGACGTAACCAGCGTATAATCGTTGCTCATCATCAAGATTTGTTTCTGTGAGTAAATCAGCATTTCCTTGAATAACCGTCAGAGGCGTTTTCAAATCATGGGCAAGCGCGGCGATTTGCTCTTTCTGTGTCTGTTCGGTTTTCCATTGCCGTTCTAACGAAATTTTCAGATTATCTTTCATATCTGAAAAAGATGCAAGGACATCTTCAAACTCTTTGATTTTGGCGTGTCCTACTTCAAAATCAAGGTTTTGCTTTGAAACCTCCGCAGTTGCTTCAAAAAGCGGGGTCAGTTGTGTACGCAGGTTCTTAGCAAATCTGGCGGTCAGTATGATAATGACCAGCAGCGAATTTACAGCCATCAGGATAAACGCAAGCGTGTCAGGAGATGGAAAATATTCCGGTAGCCATGACACTGTAAATTGAGAACCAATATAATACCTTAAAACGCAAAATTCGTTTTCCCGGACAACAAGTGCAAACTGCCTCCCCGTAGCATATTCAATATATTCTCCCTTTGCGTACAGCAGGGCAATTTCTTTTTCATCATCGTCCATATTGCTGTAAAGCTCATTAAAGTTCTTGTCCAGAATTAAGTAGCCGCATCCCTGTGGAATCACAACCTTTGTAATATCCGGGGCAATCGTCAGCGTTGGAATGATCTCTTTTACCTGCAATTCACTTAGATTTGCTCTTGTAGCTAATCCAGCATTTACAGCAAGTCCCTCCAAACCAGAAGGGACAATAATTGCCGCTACCAGCATGACAATGAGGGAGATAGCAAACTGGCGAAACAATATTTTCAATGTAGGTTTCTTTTTCACTCCCATTTATATCCTATCCCCCATACGGTGCTGATCGGACTTATTTTGAAATGCTCCAATTTCGCACGAATATTTTTTATATGCGTTGAGATCGTAGCGTTATCGCCTATTCCATCAAACCCGAAAACGGCTTCATAGATTTGTTCTTTTGCAAAAACCTGTCCCCGGTTTTTCGCAAGGTATTCACAGATTGAATACTCGCTTTTGGTAAGGGGAACCGGCTGTTCTGAAACATACAGTACCTTTGCGGAAAGGTCAAATCTTATATCAGGCTCAAATGAAAGTGTGCTGTGATGCTCCCTTTTTTCTCTGCGTAAATGTGCCGCGACACGGGCGCGAAGCTCCTGAATACGAAAAGGTTTCGTAATATAATCGTCCGCACCGATGCCCAATCCAAACAATATATCTTCCTCTAATGTCTTTGCGGTCAGAAAGAGAATCGGGCAGTCTACCATATTCCTGATCTGTTTGCAAAACTCAAACCCGTCTGTGCCAGGCATCATCACATCCAAAAGAATGAGGTCATAGAAATGCAGCTTTTTGATGTCTACATCATCCGCATTTTGACAGACTGTTATCAAATATCCATCTTTCCCCAAACTGTTCTTAATCAATTCCAAGATAGAAACTTCATCGTCAACTACAAGTAAGTGGGTCAAAAAATCACCTCCCGCCCCATTATACCACATTGTCGAGGTTACTCATCATTATTTTTAATGTCAGCTTTCCGATATTCATTGTTGATATTTACAGCTACGGCATTGCTTATATCCACATCCACAATACTGTAAACGTAGCCGTAACTGAAATCTTCCCCCGCCACATTTTTGAAGCGTTTCGATACCTGCCCGATTTCTTCTTGCAGTTCTGACATTTCAAGACATTCATCCGTTATGGTATATGTCAGGCCGTTATATGAAATTTCATCATAGTTTGCGGCGTTCAGCTCATAATACGGCAGAGATTCATTTAACGCCTTATTTTTATCGGCGGTATCGCGGAGCGCACCGCAGGCCGATAAGCATATAAGACTTACAAGCACAATTACCACGGCAAACAGGCACTTTTTATTCACTGTTTTTACCTCCCTCCCAACCATGAAACCAAACCAAACTGGCAATCAGCAGACAAACAGTGCAGCATACAGAAATAATCATACCGCTGAAAAAATCGGTTTTTACCTGTGCATACAGTTGGGGGCTATCCCATGCAAGCACAGTGTAATCCATAGCACGAACGCCCCAGGCCCAGGGAATATATTTCCATGTAGCGTCACCAAGCCCTGTTATCATAAGGGCAGCTATTAAACTCCCTGCAATTCCCAATCCCATAGATGCACCTTTTCCGAAGCTCATTCCAACAAACAAATGAATCAGGTAAATGGGAAGCATGGTAATCAACAATAGAATCCCTGCTTTCAGGTAAAGGCTTGCCGGAGCACCCCTATATAGTGCAGCGAATGTTCCTAACGCTAAAAATGTTGCGCCAAAAGCACAGATCATCAGAAAACCAAGTTTACCAATATACGTTGCCATGCGAGATGGGATTGTTCCCAACAAAAGCTGATAATGCCCGGCCTGATTTTCGATCTGAACAACCAGGCCCACAATAATGCCGATCAGAAACGGGAACGCAACGGCCAGCACTTCCAGATAGGCACTGATTTTGGTTGCCAGTTCCCATCTGGATATATGATAGTAACCCGCAAAAATCGCCGCACATATAATCGGAATCATGCTGTGCATATAGAGCAAAATGCTATGTTTACACTTCTGATATTCTGCTTTCCAGCAGCGAACCACAGATACCATAGTTACCCCACCTCCTTTTTCTCAAACCATCTTGCAGTTAAAAATGACAGCGCCGCAAACCAGGCCAGCGAAATGACCAATACAAGTATAATCATCCAAAATGCCATTGCCGTACTCTGATCTGCAACCGGCTCACCATTAGGCAAAATACCTAACACGGAAATCATAAGATGCGGCACCCAACTATACGGGCAGATCATCCACAAAGAGGTTGTAGCCGTGAAAATCCCTAAAACGCTTCCAAGTCCGGCATTAAGAATAACCGTGACAAAGATACCAACTTTTTTTGATAACCATAAGCACAGCGGAACTTCCCATAGGCTTGCAATGACAATACAAGCTGTTCCGGCCGCAGCCTGCCAAATTCCGATTGTCAGGGGAATTTCGTTGATAACTAATATTGCAAAACCGCCCAACAGATTTAGCGCCAGGAAAATGAAATTCCCCACACAGGAGTAAATACCGGCCACTCCAATTTTTGCTTTCCAGACTTTGTTCTGCGAAACAGGCAATGAAGCAACGGCACGATATTTTAGTTTGCCATTATCCCGCTGTTCAATCAAGGCACAGGTGAGCGTAAGGAATCCAGGATAAAGCAGGATATACCACCAATTATAAGAATTGAGCTGGAACCAAAGAGGGGCAAAAAAGTTCATAAGCGCCGTTACAAACGGGGCCAGAACGATCAGCGTTTTTGTGAAAGTTCTCTTATGCTTTAGGTTCTCTGCCTGAATATATGCCATCTCCATTTAATATCTCTCCTTACCATTTCTGCGAATAACATCCATAAAGAGTTGTTCCAAATCTTCACCGGCGCGAAGCTCTCCCTCATATCCAAGGACGCCGCCAGCAATGATACCCACATGATCTACAATCTGCTGGACTTCTGACAGAATATGGCTGGACAAAATAACTGTAATCCCTTTGCAGGGAAAAGAGCGAATTAACTCTCGAAGTTCCTCAATCCCTAAAGGGTCAAGGCCGTTAGTCGGTTCATCCAGAATCAAAAGCTGGGGACTGTTCAGCAATGCAATAGCAATACCAAGCCGCTGCTTCATACCAAGAGAAAACTGCCCGGCCCGTTTCTTGCCGGTATTCGTGAGCCGGACAATTTGCAATACCTCGTTAATTCGTGCATCGTCCAGGCCGAGCAATGTAGTTCTGACTTTGAGATTTTCGTATGCAGTCAGATTTTCGTAAAGCGGGGGCATCTCAATCAAAGCACCGATATGCTCCAGATCATTCCGCTTCCACGGGTGGCCGTCAAACTCGATGCTTCCCGATGTGGGGCGCAAAATGCCGGTGAGCATTTTTAAGATCGTGGATTTGCCAGCCCCGTTCGGCCCCAGCAGACCATAAACCGAGTTGCGCCGGATGTTCAGTGACACATTGTTTACCGCCATTTGCCCCTTGAAATTTTTGCAGAGGTCAGTCGTTTTCAAAATCATATCCATATAATCAAGTCCTTTCTTTGATTTTACGGATAGCATACCGGGCAATTTTGAAGATTTCATAAAGATTCCCGAAAACAGAATATGAACAATACACCGTAACCGTGGAGCATATCGCAACAAAGCACCAACCTACGCATTTAGGGCCTTAAAAAGCCCTATATTTCAAGGTTTTTCCCGCATAGTCGGCGGGGTATGTGAGTGTTTTATCCTATCCCCGCCATAGTGCCGCTCTAAATGCGTAGAATTTACCAACAGAAAATCGCCGGTTTCTCTGGCTCCATACTCCCAGATATGGTATCATGGAAAAAATCAATCTGACGGGGGTATCAGGATGGACGGACAAGAAAAGCTGCTGGACTATGAAACAATCAAAGCCGCCGTTGCCGGTGAGAAGTGGGCCACAGAAAAGGTGCTGGCCCACTATGCGGACTACATCGACGAGCTTTCCACGGTGGAGATCAGGCAGCCGGGCGGCAAAGTGAAAAAAGTCATTGACGAGGATATGCGGCAGCACATTTCCTTAAAACTGCTGGAAGCGTTGCCGAGCTTCCCGCTGGAACAAGAATAACGATCAAGAGGGCTGCACCCTCTTACGCCGCTTTGCGGCTATCACCTGCACACCCCCGAAACAGATACACCCGCTGCGCGTCTGTACCTGTTTCGGGGGCTAATAATGACTGTAACCTACGCCTTTCGGGGCTGATAACCGCCAGTTTCAAGGCTTCTCCCGCACGTTTGCAGAGGTGGGCGAATACTTTATCCTATCCCCGTCAATACTGGGTTCTAAATGCGTAGGAACAGGCAAAAAGAAAAGACGCCGGACGCAAGCGGCCACATGGCCGCCGCGCCCGGCGTCTGCTGTTATTTATTCGTTCTCGTCTGTGAAATAGAATTTCTGGCTGTCATAGTCAGAATCCGTCATACGTTTCAGCTTGGAAAGGGTCTGCTGGGCCAGCGTCCACATATCCCCGTCCATGCCCGGCATGGCTGCGGTGATCTTGCCTATCGTCCTGCGTCGGTCTGCGTTGTGGTACATACAGATCAAATTTTCTTCTTCCACGGTAAAGTGCATCATTCCTCATACCTCCAATTCATTTTTCTTGGTTCTGGCCGCCGCCTTTTTCGGGCTGGTGCCTGTTTGCTGTCGGCAAGCTGCTTGCGGATAGATGGCCGGGGCTTGCGAATACTCACATCACGGCGCTCATCTTTGTTAATCATGGCATATACCCCGTGTCGGTCTTTTATGCTGGTAAAGCACAGGGACTTATAGGGCAGCATGGCAAAGAGCCGGTCATTGTCCTTGGTGGAAGCCAGTGCGTCAAAGTGCGGTGAGATCTCCACCATAAAATGTGTCTTGTTGGGGCTGTTGGGCGCGGACAGATCTTTCAGCTTATCCACGATGCGTCGGGCCTCGGTTTCAATCCGGCTGTCATGCAAAGCCGTAACGTGGGCTTTGGCTGTCCGTTCTCGGATAGGTCAGCAGCTTCTTTTCATACAGCGTTTGGGCATAGTCGGGTCAGTTTTACCATTGCCGAAAAAACGACTACGGCCATTGTCGGCCCTTCCGGGGCAGGAAAGACAACGATGTGCAACCTGATTGCCCGTTTTTGGGATGTGAATGCCGGGAAGATTACCATAGGCGGTACGGATGTACGAGATTTCAAGCTGGACAGCCTGATGAAGAATATCTCGATGGTGTTCCAGAGCGTATACCTATTTGCAGATACGATTGAGAACAATATCAAGTTTGGCTGCCCGGATGCTACCCATGAACAAGTGGTTGAAGCGGCGAAAAAGGCTTGCTACCATAACTTTATTTCTGCCCTACCGGATGGCTATGACACCGTGATTGGCGAGGGAGGCGGTACTTTGTCCGGCGGCGAGAAACAGCGGATTTCCATCGCCCGCGCCATGCTGAAGGACGCACCTATCATCATTTTGGACGAGGCAACAAGCAGCGTTGACCCGGAGAATGAGGATGAATTGCAGCGGGCTATCGAGGCATTGACCCATGACAAGACCATCATCATGATTGCCCACCGTCTGAAAACCGTCCGCAACGCCGATCAGATCCTTGTACTGGACAACGCTCATATCGTCCAGCGCGGCACTCATGCGGAGCTGATCCAGCAAAAGGGCCTGTATGCCGATTTTGTATCGGCCAGACAGGAGGCCATCGGCTGGAAGCTGGCTCAGTAAAGGAGGTTCAGATGAAACTTCATGCGTCCGGGGAGGACTACATGGAAACCATCCTTGTTCTCCAAAAGAAACTCGGTATGGTGCGCTCCGTAGATGTAGCCCGGCACATGGAGGTGTCAAAACCCAGCGTGTGACATTCAGTGGCTACCTTGCGGGACGGCGGCTTTCTCACTATGGACGAAGATCACTTTCTCCATCTGACCGATGTAGGCCGCGAGGTTGCCGAAAAAATCTTCGAGCGACACTGCTTCTTTACCGAGCAGCTTATCGCCGCAGGCGTTGACCCCAGGACTGCGGAGGCTGACGCCTGCCGGATTGAACACATCATCAGCGATGAGAGCTTTTCACGGCTGAAAGAGGCAGCCAAACAGGAACAAACCTAAACCAAATAAGACAAGCGATCCTGCCCCGCAAGACGAGGAAAGAAAAAAACCGTTGCAGGGCAGGCAGCTTCGTGCGCCCATAATGGATTTTCAAGGACTGCGGCGGTTTTGAGTACATCAAGGCCGCCGTTCCTTATGCCCCCAACAAAGGAGTGACGACTACACGCTGACACGGCGGCTTTAGGAGGGAGCCGCCGTGAAGCAAAGACAGCTTCGACATAATTCGGCAGGAATTTACCTGTCAAAAAAGCCTGACCGTCAATCGGCCCCCATCTGCTTATGAACAGGCACTATCGTGGCTGGTCTATAAGCGTCATAAGTCCTCTTTTAGCAGCGCCAGCCGCCGTTCTTCGGATGCTGGCGCTTTTGCTTGTCGTTTTTTCGGGAATTTCCCCGAAAGGTGTCGCTCACCGCCTTCATTTCGGTTCACCCGTCAACCCGTGAATCGAAATGGAGGTACATAATGCAGAAGATCAATCTTCGGGAACTGTATACAGACAACCTCCTGCATTATAGAATCCCGAAAACTTCCAGATAATCAATATTATCGGAAGTTTTATGCCGCAATGACCTTTAAGGTTAAACCTCTCCAATTATTACTATACCACGACTTGATTCGGTGGGCAACAAGACATATCAGTATTTTTTCGAAATGCTCTTAATATCTTCCAAGCATGAAAAGCACCCCTGCCAATCTATGTGTCATCGCACATTTCATTGGCAGGGGTGCTTGTGTTTATTGTAGGCTGCTTTCCGTTTTACTGATGCAAATTATCAAATTTGGTGGTAAGTTGGTGGTAAATCCACGTTGTTCCAGTATCGAGCGCCACAATTTCAAACGAAACAAAGCCATTTTTTGCGTTTTACTGCTCAATCGGCTTCATCGTGGGGACAGGTCAAGGAACACGCATGAAAGGCTTTATATTCCATTATAAGCCTACTCATGCGGCTTCCTTTTTGCCCCGTCCGTACGTTACCCTACGAAACTCTCCACAAGTTACCGAGGATTTGGTGTAAAAGTGGTGTAGTGGTTGGTGTAGTACGGCTCAGATGGAAATGCCCAGCTTACCGTTCAATTTTTCAAAGGAATGGGTCTTGGCTTCCTTGGTGGCTTCTGCGTAAATCTCCATAGTCGTTTTGATGTCCCGGTGTCCCATGATGTCCTGAATAATCTTCAGGTTGGTTTCATTTTCACACAACCGAGTGCAGAACGTATGCCGGAGATTGTGGCAGGAGAAAGGCGGCAGCAGTTCGGGTTCGCGCTTCTGCTTTTCCGCTTTTTCCAGTTCGGCTTCGTTGTAGGCAACGCTGATGCGCTTGATAGCACGGTTGACGGTCTGCGGATTCTGCGGCTGACCGAAGCGGTTCAGGAACACAAAGTCCGAGATGCCGTCGATTTCGTACTCACACACCAGTTCCAGCTCCTGCTGGTTGGCTCGTTCCTGCTCCAACACTTTCCGAACTTCGGGCAATATGGGAATTGCCCGTTTGCCTGCGGCAGTTTTGGGCGTGGACATGGTGAAGTAGCAGCCACCGACTTCATGGTCATGGTAGACCAAATTGTGCTGAATGGTAATAAACCCGCTCTCAAAGTCGATGTCACTCCAGCACAGACCCACCGTTTCCGAAATACGGCATCCCGTACCCAGCATGAAGGCGAATATCGGGAGCCAGTGCTGGAACTTCGGCGTTTTCTTGATGAAGGTCAGGAACGCCTGCTGCTGCGGCAGGGTCAGGGCGTGACGCTTGGGCGTTTCGTACTGGTGGGCGGCTTTGATTGCCGTCAGGACACCATCCGTGGGATTCACACGGATGTACTCATCGTCCACCGCCACCGCAAAGACCTGATGCAGAACATTCTGGATGGTTTCCAGCGTGTTCAGTGCCATCTTGCCGTTGCGAACGATGCCGTTATAATAGCTGCGGATATCCGATTTGCGGATGTCCTTGAGCTTCATCATGCCGATCTCATCCCGGACGAACCGATTGTACATATAAACGTAATTGGCGAAGGTATGCTCTTTCAAGCCCACTTTGTTCTTACGCCACAGTTCAAACAGGTCGTTCAGGGTCAGATTGCACTCCGGCATACGGATGCCTTCTGCCAAGTCGTGCTGGATTTTCTCTTCCTTTTCCCGCAGCCCCTCCAAGGTTGCATCATAGATGGTGTGGCGTTTGCCATTTTTCGCCGTCCAACGGTACATATACAGCCCGTCACTCTTGCGATAGGTCTCGCCATCCTTCAAAACACGGCCTTTATTATCTTTTCTTCTCTGCATATAAATCTCCTTTTCGCTCACAAGATGATGAAAAGGAGCCTTACACCACGAGTATACCATGGTGCAAGACTCCCTGCAACATCAAACGGTCAATTTTCACACCGCATCAGATCGAGAATGCCTTATCCAGATATTCGTCCAGCTTACGGCGTTTGATAAGCCGTTTGGTTCCGTTCCAAAGGACGAACTTGCATTCATCGCTATCGGTCATCGACCGCAGTTTATTGACACCGATCCCGGAGTATGCCGCCGCTTCCTCCAAGGTCAGATTGCTCTTTTGCCAGATAGGAACTTCTTTCACTTGCACCTCCACTTCCTTGTAACCGGGTGTCTGTGACCGGGCAGGAAATTTCCAGTCCTGCCCCAGACTGTTCCCGATGGGGTGTCAAATCTCCGAATACTCTCCCTTTGTTCGAGGTTGTGCGGTGGGCTTGTGCGTCTGCTCTGCCTGCAAGCGGTTCAGCAGTTGCAGAACAGAATCCCGTGCTTTTTCCTTGATCTGCTCCTTGCCTTTCTGCCGGACTTCCGGCTTCAGCAGGGCTTCCTGCAAACGGGCAGAGGCGGTCTGCATCGTCTTGAGGAACTTGTTCAGAATACCGTCCAGATGCTTGGCAGTGTACTCCCGTGTAGCCTGTGGTGCTTTGCGCTCCGGCGATAACACCCACTTTTTCGTGTCCTCGATCATCCGCATATCTTCCTTCCGGGTCTCAGTGCGCACTACGTCCGTCACGACCTCCACTGCCTTGTCGTAGGCCGCAGCCGAAACATCTTCCAGCAAGGTCTCCATATCCGAAACTTTCAGGGTCAGCTCGTCCAGCCTGTCCTGCTGGGCGGCAAGCTGCTCCTTTTGCTTGGCAAGGATAAAATCCTGCTTTTCCAGATACTTGCGGTTGCCGTACTCTGCTTCTTCCTCCAGATCCAGCCCATGCCGTTTTGCAATCTCGAACAGCATCTTCCGGCAGGCTGCATCAAAGGTGATCTTGCGGTTATTTCGGCGACTGAGAGACTTGTTTGGGTCAGGCAGGTCGAAGCCCAACGCTTCCAGTGCCTTTTCCTGTTGGGGAGCTAACTCGCCATACTTGTTCTCACAGTCGAACACATGACGCTCGTGGATATGAGGTGTGCTTTCGTCCAGATGCAGCGCCCAGTCCAGCACATGAACATGGTCGCCATACTTGGCTTTGAACTCCTCGATGAACTCCGTGACGATGTTCAGCAAGTCCTCTGCCGAAGCGTGTTCGTCCAGCGTCCCAAGCTGGTAGATAGTCTCCTCCGGGCAGGTCTTGCGGCTGGATAGCAGGTCAGGAATGGAGCGGTTGCGTTCGGTGTGCCGGATCTTGGCGTTGCGCTCGTTCTGCCTTTCGATGAACTCCGAATAGTGGCTCTCGTAGAATTGCCGTTCCACATCCGAGAAGGTTGCTGCCAGATCATTCGGGTTTTGTGGGTCGAGAGCCGAACGGAAGCCATGGAAGCAGTCCCAGTAGATGTTGACCTTGGCTCGTTCGGGGTCGATGTGCTCGCTGTTGGTGAGGTTGAAACTTCGGTCATTGTGTTTGGGGTTATAGGTGCCGTGGGTTCCGGCTCGTCCGTTGTGTCGTGTTAATTTCAGATAAACATCCCTCCATTTCAACATCTTGGCGGGGTGGGTGCGCAGCAGCTTTGCTGCTGAATCTGCCGCAGGCAGTGCGCCAGATAATACCCAGTAGGATATGACGCAAGGCATCATATCACTGGGGCAAAGGACTGCGTCCTCTGCACTCTTGCTCCGGGCAAGCTGTCCAGAAAACAGCTCGTCCGGTTTTTCAGAGGGTCATTTTGACCCTCTGATTTTGGCAAACTGTCAACCTGACACTTTGCCAATACCCCCCTATATGGCGCGTTTTTGGACAATCGCTGCGTACGTGCGTACAAAGAAAAGGCATCTGCCGCGTACGCACGTACGCAGCAAAACGCCCAAGTTCTCCTTTATAGGGGGTCATGCCCGCCAGCTATTGGTGGTAAGGTCGGGCTGCACAAGGGCTTCGATGCCCACAAAGCCCCGGACACGCCGCCCGGACGAGTTGACGATGTTGTTGGTGGATTCCAGATTATACCTGCGCTGGTTGGCGATCAGTGCATCGCTGAACCCTCTGGCCTTGATCGCATTCAGGCTGTTCTCCTCACACCACATCCGGTAGACCTCATACAGCTCTTTCGAGCTGGTGCAGGCATCCGCCTTCAGGCGGATGTAGCCCTCGGATTCGAGGAAATCGAACACATTGTTGTTGTCCCGCTTCACCAGTTCCCGGTTGCGCTTGGCACGGTCGCTCTCGGTGAACTGGAAGCCATTCTTCACCAGCCGCTGCAAGCCCTCAAACGCCCACAGCAGGATGCCCTCGACCTCTGCCGCCATCTTCTCGGCAATGTCCGGGTCGTCCACACGGGAGAGGGGCTTGTCCTTGGTGGTCAGGATGAGCTGACGGCGGTAGAAACCGTCCGAGCGATCATACAGAGCCTGCAGATCGCCGTTGCTGAACGCCAGCAGACGGGCGTACATCCAACCCTGATAGCTCTGCTTGCCCTTGCGCTCCAAGTCCATCTGCCCCTGCGCGGTCACGATTGACTTGACATAGTTGGTCTGGCGCAGGGCTTCCATCCGCATATCGTCGTCCACGCAGAGCAGGGTGTGCTCCAGATCGGCACGGGCAAAGCGGTTCTCCGAGATCTTGCCGATGCTCCCATCCTTCATATTTGTACCAAATAGTTTAGACAGCACCACGCCGATCTGCGACTTACCCTCGCCGCCGCTGCCCTTGATGACCATCATGCGCTGCCCCTTGTTGCTGGGAATCAGGCAATAGCCGATGAACTCCTGCACTGTGGGAATGTCCTCCGGGTAGAGCAGGTCGGACAGAAACCGCAGCCAATGGACGGGCTGGGCGGCTTTCGGGTCATATTTGACCGGGAGCCGGTTGCGGACGATCTCCGGCTTGCCTTCCTGAAAGGTGCCGTCCAGATACAGGGTGCCGTTTGCCAGCGCAATGCGGTCGGTGACGGGTGGGAAGTCCTCCACCTGCGCTGCCAGCTTCAGCACGTCCACGACATTGCTGACTCGTTTGGCGATATTTGCGCCGATATGGTCTCGCAGCATATCGAAAATTTCACAGCGCAGGTTCATGGTGTCTGTGACCCTGCCTTCCGGGGTGAAAAATGCGCCATTCACATAGATGAGCTGGTGGGTGCTGAGAAAATCGTCACAGAAGATAGATTCGTTGAAGAATCCTTTCTTGATCCATGCGGGGGTAAAGTTGTTTCCCATAGGCACACGTCCTTTCTTCGGTGCTGCGGCTTTTCCATGTGGTCAATTTGGTCACATGGATTTTCTCTGCCGCAACAGGTGGATAAACGTCCGTTTTGGGGGTTACGGCTTTTCAATGTGGACAATTTGTCCACATTGATTTCTCATGCCACAATAGATGGATAAACGTCCGTTTTACCTCATGTAGACAAAATGTCCACATGAGGTGAATTGCCGTTCTCCCTGCATGGATTTCCTGCCCCCTTCCGGCGGCGTTTTCCGGCTCTCCTTTTCAGGGTCTTCGCCGTGTATCCCATGCAGACGGTCATGCGGTTTTCAAGGTGCAACAGGCAAAACGGCAACAAAAAAGCCGTCACAAAACAGACCAGCCCTGCCTTCACTTTTTCTGGAAGGCCATGCTAGTCGGTTATGTAACGGCTGAAAGCCAAGATGTTCAGCCCCGTAGGGTCTGAACAAATATGTAAAAATATGTTATATTCAATTGTTGGGATAGATTACCACAAAAATCGAGCCGTGTCAACAAAAAGTTTTGAGAAAACGTCATTTTCGGCAGCTTGCAAGAAAACGCAAGAGGAATTTTGGTAAAAAGATAGAGGACTGGACGGTGCCAGCCCTCTTGACAAGGATTTTTCTATAAAAGGCTAAAATATCCCGGATTGTGCATCGGGTCGGCAATATCCGTAGCGATTACACTGTAAATGTCAATTTATTTGCAATCAACCATTTTGCGTATATTGATATTTGCTACGCTTTTTGTATGATAAACGTGTAATAAATATACTCTGACAGATGGAGGTATGTATGCAGAGGAACAAAGATGTACGGGGAGATTTTGCTGTATCTACCTGTTCGATGGCAGATTTAACTTGCAGCACGCTCTTTTGAGTTGAAGGAACCGCTCTTTATGGATATAATATTGGCAAAAGGGAGAGCGATTTCAGTGAAAGAAACAAGAATTGACTTAAGAACACGAAAAGTATACGATGCACTGATAGAAGCATTTGTAAAACTGCTTGCAGAAAAACAGTTTGAGGATATTACCGTAAAGGAATTGTGTGATTGCGCCCGCACGAGGACAGCAACTTTCTATAATCACTTTTCGGATAAATATGATTTTTTCGCCTTCATGGTTAAAGAGAAACTCAGTTCTTTCATGCTGAGTTCGGACACGATCAATGAGGACGATACATTTGAAAAATACTGCATTTCCATATTAAATAATTCTTTGGATTTTATTGAAGAACATAAACAGATGGCACAGCATATTATGACAGATAGCCTTCTGAGTATTATGATGAATTCTATTTCAAAAGAATTTACAGATCAATTCAGAATCCGTATGGAAAGAGAGCATCTCAGAGATGTTGACCCAGAAATCATAACCCAAATGCTGATTGGTGCGATGTCGCGGTCTGCGCGTTGGTGGATGAATCGTATGTCTGTAACATCAAGGGATGAAATCGTTTCTCAATTTTCGTTGTTCCTGCGTGGCTTTATAAAATCGAGGAGGTAAAGAATGCACAGCATAATATGCAAGGAATCTGGAAACCCTGACGGAATACAGATCATCGAGACATCAATTCCGAGGCCGAGGAAAAATCAGGTTCGGGTCAAAGTTATGGCTTGCGCGTTATCGGTGTCAGACTTTAATCCGTTTTTTGAAAAGGCAGAAACAGGAAAAGTTTCTTTTTTTACAAAAATATTAACCCAGAATAAGCCGTTTGGCGGGGATGTTTCGGGCATCATAACAGAAACAGGAAAAAGCGTAACATCACTTAAAGTTGGGGATGAAGTTTATACATCAATTGGTGTAAGCGGTGGATGCTCAGAATATGTGACTGTGAATGCCGACAGGGTGTTCCGAAAGCCATGTAATTTATCTTTCGAGGAAGCTGCGGCAATTCCAACAGCAGGAATCGTAGCAATGGAGGCTTGTAAAAAAGCTGAAGTGTCGAAAGGAAAAAAGGTTCTGATTTATGGAGCGTCCGGCGGTGTCGGTCAATTTGCACTTCAGATTGCAAAAGCAATGGGAGCGACAGTTACAGCGGTATGCAGTACACGAAACGTGGAACGTGCATACGCAATGGGTGCAGATGAGGTAATCGATTACAAAAAAGAAGACATTGCTGACCGTGGGACGCAGTTTGATGCGATTCTTGGTGTCAACGGCAGTGTGCCGCTTGCAACTTACAAAAAGATGCTCAAAATGGGAGGCACCTATGTAGCAATCGGCGGAAAACAGGCAACAGCGGGTTTGATTTCGCCTATCTATGCGTTGGGCAGTGGAAAGAGGATGACATTTGTTTTGTATGCATTGGCAGTAAACCATGGGCACTTGAATGCACTGAAGGACTTGGCAGAGAAAAATAAAATCAAGCCGTATGTAGAAGCCATTTATCGACCCGCTGACCTGAAAGAAACGTTTGTACAAATCAGCAAAAACCATGCTCAGGGAAAATTTGTTGTAAAAATGGATTTTTGACAGAAAACCGAAAAATCCGGCAGGTACACCATCGTGGGATGGCATACCTGCCGGATTCTGTTTTGCGGGCTGGTGCAGCTACTACACCAATCCGCCTATTCGATTCTTACACCACACCGCTTTGTAAGGCTCCTTTTCGGGAAAACGTCCCAAAATTGGTGTAGTTGTGGTGTAGTACCGCAGATATCGACCGAATTTCGTTTTAAAATTCATCGCATCTGCGTTTTAATTTCGCATTTCACTGCTCAATCGGCTTCATCGTGGGGAACAGCAGCACATCACGGATAGATGCACTATCGGTGAGCAGCATCACCAGACGATCCACGCCGAAGCCCAGACCGCCCGTGGGGGGCAGACCGTACTCCAGTGCGTTGATGTAGTCGTAGTCTACCTGTGCCTTGCACTCGGGCTCCAGCGCCTTGCGCTCGGCCACCTGACGCTCGAAGCGGCCCTTCTGGTCGATAGGATCGTTCAGCTCGCTGAAGGCGTTGCCGTACTCGGTGCAGTCGATGAAATACTCAAAACGCTCAGTGAAAGCGGGATCATCCGGCTTGCGCTTGGCCAGCGGGCTGATCTCCACAGGGTAATCGTAGATGAAGGTGGGCTGGATCAGCTTGTCCTCCACAAAGGCATCGAAGAACTCGGCCAGAATGGCGCCCTTGGTAGGCACCTCGGGCAGTTCCACGTTGTGCGCCTTGGCGGCAGCGATGGCATCTGCATCGGTCTGCCAGTCGTTGAAGTCCACGCCGGAATACTTCTTCACGGCCTCCACCATGGTCAGGCGCTCCCAGTGGCTCATGTCGATCTGCTTGCCCTGATACGGGATGACCAGACTGCCGCAGATCTTGAGGGCAAGGCGCTTGTACAGCTCCTCCACCAGATCCATCATGCCGTGGAAATCCGTAAAGGCCTGATACAGCTCAATGGTGGTGAACTCCGGGTTGTGCTTGGGGTCCATGCCCTCGTTGCGGAAGATGCGGCCCACCTCGTACACGCGATCCATGCCGCCCACGATCAGACGCTTGAGGTACAGCTCGGTCTCGATGCGCAGCACCATGTCCATGTTCAGGGTGTTGTGGTGGGTGTAGAAGGGGCGTGCGGAAGCGCCGATCTCAAACGGGGTCAGGATGGGGGTATCCACCTCCAAAAAGCCCTTCTCGTCCAGATAGGCGCGGATCTCCTTCAGGATGCGGCTGCGCTTGATGAAGGTGTCCTTCACCTCCGGGTTTGCGATCAGATCCACATAGCGCTGACGGTAACGCATCTCGGTATCGGTCAGGCCGTGGAACTTCTCGGGCAGAGGGCGCAGGCTCTTTGCCAGCAGGGTCAGCTCAGTGGCGCGCACGCTCAGCTCGCCGGTCTTGGTGCGGAACACCTCGCCCTTCACGCCGATGATGTCGCCCACGTCCAGCTTTTTAAAGGCGGCGTAGGCCTCGTCACCCAGCTCGTCGCGGCGGACGTAAAGCTGGATATCGCCCTTGTCATCGCGCAGGTGGGCAAAGCTTGCCTTGCCCATAACGCGCTTGGACATCATACGGCCTGCCAGTGCCACCAGCTTGCCGCTGTCGGTCTCATTGGGCAGCTCCTTAAATTCTTCCTTCAGGTCGGCGGAATACGCGTCCTGCGGGAACTTGGTCAGGGTAAAGGGGTCGTTGCCGGCGGCCTGCAGGTCGGCCAGCTTCTGGCGGCGCACCTGTACCTGCTCGCTCTCGGACAGACCCGCAGCGGGGTTTTTCTTTTGCTCTTCCATGGTTACTCCTACTTAGTTTGCAGAATGGGTGATGGCCAGCACGGTGTACTCCACGGTCTGGCCGGTGGGCAGCAGCACTTCGACCTTTTCGCCCACAGCCTTGCCCATCAGGGCGTGGCCCACGGGGCTCTCATCGCTGATCTTACCGTTGAAGGCATCGGCCTCGGTGCGGCCCACGATATCGTATTCCTCGGCTTCGTCCTCGCCGGTCTCGCGGATGGTGACGTGGGTACCAACGGAGACGTTATCCACGCTCAGCTCGCTCTCGTCGATTATAACTGCGTTCTTGATGGTCTGCTCCAGCTCGGTGATGCGGTTCTCCACCAGACCCTGCGTATTCTTGGCCTCGTCGTACTCGCTGTTCTCAGACAGGTCGCCGTGGCTGCGGGCTTCCTTGATCTCTTCAGCCAGCTCCTTGCGGCGGACGGTTTTGAGGTATTCCAGTTCCTCCTGCATTGCCTTCAGACCGGCAGCGGACATCTTGATCTCTTGTGCCATTTGAGAATCTCTCCTTGTTATTAGCTGTATTTCTTTCGCGCAGCCACAAAGCCGCACAGGAATGCCATTTTGACTACACTATTATAATAGCAAGCCGGTGCCTTGTCAACAAAAAAGGCGGCAGTATGGCAGAAAAAAGCGGCTCTTACCGCGCGCCTTTTCCATGCTGTCCCGGCAAGCGAGCTTTCTCCCCTGCCTGTATGAAAATGCGATCCCGGAAAGTCCGCAGACCTTCCGGGATCGCTCTGGCCTCTTTTTACTCAGATAAGCTTTGGCACCTCTGCGGTCAGCAGCTCTGCCAGCCGGGCGTGCCCCTTGCAGGTCAGGTGCATGAAGTCCACCTCGTTGAACTCGCACTCGGCGGCGTCCATAAAGTGCACGCCCTGCCGCTCGGCTACGATGCGCAGCTGCTCGGCGACCCCGCGGGATTTCTCCACGCAGCCTGCGCCCATGACGGCATCGTGGAAGCCATCCTTGATGCAGGGCGGCGCCACCACCAGAATGTTAGGCGCCTTGCCGCCCCAGCAGTCCACGCTTTTCACCTTGAGCAGCAGCCGCTCCATGCCCGCGCCGATGCAGGCAGCGTTTGCACCAAAGCGCTCCTTGACGTCGTTCGTGCCCAGCATGATGATGAGCAGGTCGATGACTTCGTGGCTCTTGAGCAGGGCGTAAGCCACGCTCAGTGCATCCATGGACTCATGCAGTGGGTCCACGAACACGGTAGTGCGACCGGAAAGTCCCTCCTCGGTGACCAGATACTCTTCGCCCAGCGCCTTTTGCAGGCGGCAGGTCCAGCGCTCGTCCTCGTTGAAGCGGATGCCGTGGTCGGCACAGTCGTTGGGGTCGGCGCAGTAGCCGTGGGTGTTGGAATCACCCAGACAGAGAATATGCTTTTTCATAACCAAATCACTCCTTTTCCATCGTCTGCCGGAAGTAGTATACAGCGCCCACCATCCCGGCGTCATTGTGCAGCTGCGCGGCACGAATTTCCAGCCCCTCGGCAAAGGCGGGCATGACTGCAGCCTTTACCTTGGCGGCAATGGGCTCGATGAGCAGCTTCTGCTGGGCAGACACGCCGCCGCCGATCAAGATCAGCTGCGGGTTGAAGATATGCACCATGCCTGCAAGCCCCTGCGCGATCTCGTCCGTCCATGCGTCCAGCAGCGCCAGCACGGTCTCGTTGCCCGCCTCAGCGGCGGCAAAGATGACGCGGCCATCCCTCCATGCCGGGTCTTTCTCCTGCGCGGCGCGCACCAGTGCGGTGGTGGCGGCGTAGCGCTCCCAGCAGCCCTTTGCGCCGCAGGTGCAGTCCACGCCGTCCAGCGCGTGGGTGCGGTAGTGGCCAAGCTCGCCGCCCAGACCCCGCGCGCCTTCCAGCAGACGGCCTCCGGTCAGGATGCCGCCGCCCACGCCGGTGCCCAGCGTCACGCCGATGACGTCCGTATAGCCCTTTGCACCGCCGACCCACACCTCGCCCAGCGTCATGCAGTTGGCGTCGTTGGCTACCGTGACCGGCAGACCGAAGGTCTTTTCCAGCTCTGCCTTGATGGGTGCGCCGATGTAGTTGGGCAGGTTGCCGCAGGTGCCCGCCACGATGCCCTTGCGGCTGTCGATCTGCCCGGTGGCAGACACGCCGATGCCCGCAAGGCTTTCCGCCGGGACGCTCTGCGCGGCAAGGAATGCCTGTGCAGCTTTCAGCACGGTGGTCAGGATGGGGGTGCGGTAGCCGTCAAAACTTACGCTCTCCTCGGCTTTCGCCAGCACCGCGCCGGCTTCGTCCACAATGCCCAGCTTGACGGCTGTGCCGCCGATGTCAATACCAAGATAGTGTTTCATAGCCGCCACTCCCCCGTATTATTTCTTTGCGGCGTTGATGGCACCGATAAAGCGTGCGGTGATCTCTGCCGGGCGGGTAATGGCACCGCCCACCACCAGTGCAAAGGCACCGGCTTCCAGCGCCTTGACCGCCTGCTCCGGGTAGTGGATGTGACCCTCGGCAATGATCTTTGCCGGGCACTCTGCGGACAGCTTGCGGATGAAGTCAAAGTCGATATCGTCAATGCCGGTGGTCTCGGGGGTGTAGCCGCGCATGGTAGTGCCCACAAAGTCGGCACCTGCCTCGGCGCAGAGCATGGCGTTTTCAAAGTTATCGCAATCGGCCATCACCAGCTGCTCGGGGTACTTTGCCTTGATGGCGCGGATGAACTGCGCGGAGGTAGAGCCGTCCGGGCGCAGCGCACCGGTGCCCTGCACGGCAAGGATATCCACGCCGCAGGCCACCAGCTCATCCACTTCCTTCATGGTGACGGTGATGTACATGGGCGTGCCGGGGTAGTCCTTTTTGATGATGCCGATGACCGGCAGATCCACCACCTGTTTGATCTGGGTAATGTCCCGCACGGTGTTGGCGCGGATGCCCACAGCGCCGCTCATGGCGGCAGCCTTGGCCATCAGGGGCATGACGCCGCCCTCCTTGGTGTACAGCGGCTCGTGCTCCAGTGCCTGACAGGACACGATAAGCCCACCCTTGATCTGTGCAAACAGCTTTTCCTTATCCATGGTCTTACTCCTCCATTCTGATCTTGACAACGGCCTTGCGCACGCTGACACAGCCGTGCTGTACAAGGCCGGGTTTATGCAGCTCCTCCGGGAAGAACAGTACAAAGCGTCCCTCGCCCAGTGCACCGGTCACTACACTGGCGCTGGCCTGAAAGCCGCAGTCCCCGGTAAATTCTCCGATCTCCGCGCCGGGCACAGTGGTGTAGCCCCAGCCCTCGCTGCCGGTAAGGTCTACCTGTAAATCAGCATAAAGCTTGTGGTACTCCGGGTGGTAGCCCGCGTCCGGGTGCAGGGTGGCATCCATCAGGTTGATGAACACCTTATCGCCGTCCACCTCGGTGCGTCCCAGCGGCAGGGCGGCAAGGTCGTGGGTAAGCAGATAGTCAATGGCGGTATCCAAGTTGGGGTGCAGTCCCCTGTACCGGCCAAGATGCTGCAGGGTATCGCAGATCATTCGCGTTTCCTCCAATAAAAGAAGCGCCCGTCTCCCCTCTGAAAAAGAGACGGAGAGGGGCGCTTTTATTTTGTTACAGCTTTGCGATGGCAGCTTCGATCATGGCCTGTGCCTCGGCAACGATGGGCTCATCCTCGGGGATCAGGCCGGGCATCGGGGCGCGCACACTGCCCAGCTCCAGACCGTACATCCGGCGCAAAATCTCCTTTTGCACCGCATACAGGTTGCCGTGGGCAGAGCACATCTTGTAGATGATGCGGTTGGCCTCGTACTGGATGGCGCGTGCCTTTGTGATCTCGCCCTTTTCCAGATGGGCGTTCATAGCCAGATACAGCTCCGGCATTACGGCATAAGTGCCGCCGATGCCGCCATCTGCGCCGATGACGCGGCCGGAAACGAACTGCTCGTCCGGGCCGTTGAACACCACAAAGTTGCCCTCGCCGCGGGCGGCAATACCGGCATCCTTGAACATCTGGATGTCCTGCGTGGGCATGGAGCTGTTCTTCACGGCCACCACGTTGGGGTTCTTCAGCATCTCGTTCAGCAGGCTCATGGTCAGCGCCGTGCCTGCCAGCTGCGGGATATTGTAGATGACGAACTCGGTGTTGGGAGCCTCAGCGGACATATCGTTCCAGTACTTGGCAATGGCGTATTCCGGCAGGTGGAAGTAGATGGGCGGGATGGAGGCAATGGCGTCCACGCCCACGCTCTCGGCGTGACGTGCCAGCTCCATGCTGTCGGCGGTGTTGTTGCAGCCGACGTGGGCGATCACGGTCAGCTTGCCCTTGGCTTCGCTCATCACGGCCTCCAGAACGGTCTTGCGCTCATCGACGTGCTGGTAAATGCACTCGCCGGAGGAACCGCCCACATACACGCCCTTGACGCCCTTGGCGATCAGGTGGCGGGTCAGCGCCTTGACGCCCTCCACCGAAATGTTGCCCTCTGCGTCATAGCAGGCGTAAAAGGCAGGGATGACACCCTGATATTTTTTGATATCTTTCATGGGTCTATATCCTTCTTTCTGTAAATTTTAGCCCTTGACCGCACCCATTGCGATGCCCTTGGTGAAGTACTTCTGGAAGATGAGGAAGATGATGATGATCGGCACTGCGGCCAGTGCGGCACCGGCCATGATCAGGCCGAAGTCGGTGCTGTTCTCTGCCTGCAGTTTTGCAATGCCCAGCGAGATGGTCAGGTTGCTGGTGCTGGACAGCATGATCAACTGCATGAAGTAATCGTTCCAGCTGTTGATGAAGGTAAAGATGGCCAGTGCGCCGATACCGGGCTTGACCATGGGCAGCACGATCTTGACAAAGGTGCGCGCCTCGCTGGCACCGTCGATACGAGCAGCCTCCAGCATTTCGGTGGGGATGCCCTCACTGAACTGCTTCATCAGGAACACGCCGAACGGCCAACCCACGATGGGGAAAATGACCGCCCAGATGGTGTTGTACAGGTTCAGTGCGCTCATCTCACGCAGCAGGGGGATCAGGATGACCTGCTTGGGCAGTGCCATGGCGCAGACAATGAGGGTGAACAGCAGCTTGCGGCCCACAAAGCGCTTTTTTGCCAGCGCATAACCGGCCATGGCGGCGGTCAGGCAGGTAAGGATCATGGACATAACGGCCATGAACACGGTGTTGATCATCCAGCGGATGGCGGCGGGTGCCATGGGGCCTACTGAGAAGTAGACAGGCTCGCCGTTGGCGCTGAACTTGGAGCCGAAGGGCACAGCCAGCTGCCACAGCGGGGCACGTTTCCCGGCAAACAGTTTCTGGTAGTTGGTCAGCACCCACTGGCTGGGCCACCACTCGGGGGTAGTGGCATTGATGGCGGCACCGGTCTTGAAGGAGCCGGTGATGATCCAGTACAGCGGGAAGGCGAACAGCACCGCCATGATGCTGATGAGGATGATGGCCAGAATGGTGTAGGCGCTCATCTTTTTCAGTTTACTGGGATGGCGCTTCAACGGTTTTTGCTTTTTTGCAGCAGTTGCACTCATTGTTCCGCACCTCCTTAATTATCCTTGTTGCCCATCTTGAACTGGACAGCAGACAGAATGGCGATGATCACCGCCAGCACCACGCCCATGGCGTTGCCGTAGCCGTACTTATACTGCTTGAAGGCGGTGTAGTAGATGTAGTACATAATGGTATCGGTCTTGTGGTTGGGGCCGCCGGAGGTCAGCAGCTGGATCAGTGCAAAGCACTGGAAGGAGTTGATGGTGGTGATGACCAGAATGTACAGGGTGGTGGGCATAATGGCCGGCCACTTGATCTTCCAGAAGCACTGGAAGTCGTTAGCGCCGTCCACCTCGGCGGCTTCCACGATGGACTGATCCACGTTGCCCAGTGCCGAAACGTACAGCACGATGGGCTGGCCCACGGAGGTAGTGAGCAAAATCAGGATGATACAGCCCAGTGCGAACCGCTCGTCACCCAGCCAGTTGATGTTTTTGTCCAGAATACCAAGGCTCTTGCCCAGATAGTTGAAGATGCCGTAGTAGTTGTTGTACATCCACTTCCACACCACGGTAACGGCGACAGAGCCGGTGACCACGGGCAGGTAGAACACGCAGCGGAAAAGGCTGGTGGCCCACTCCGGCAGATCTACGATGGCGGAGGACACCCACAGCGAGAAGATGCAGGTGATGGGCACCGACACAATGACGATGACGAAGGTGTTCTTTAATGCGCCGAGGAAGATGGGGTCGGCAAACAGGGTCTTGTAGTTTGCCATACCCACAAAGATATCCGCGCGGTTCATGGTGGAGTCAAAGAAGCTGGTCACCACGCAGAGGATCATGGGGTAGATGACGAAGCCCAGAAAGAAGATCAGGCTGGGCAGCAGGAAGCAGTAGGAGGCGAAGGTTTCGCGCCGTACCAGCGCACTGCTGCGTTTGGGCTCTTTCATTGCCGTCTTTGCAGCCAAGAGGATCACCAGACCTTTCGTTTGAGAGTGTTTTTTCCGTAAAAAGGCCCCTCCCTCACCCGGAGGAAGGGGCCTTGCGGTTCAGCTGTGATGCAGTTCAGAAAAAGTAGCGTTTATGCCTCGGCAGCAGCGGCTGCGTTTGCGTTGTCCACGAAGGTCTTGACGGCAGTCTCGACGGCCTCGCCGGAGCCCACGCGCTGCAGCATGTTCCACCACTCGGTACGGGCAGTGGTCCAGCCCGGGGTGATCTGGTAGTAGTCGCCCAGATAGCCCATGAACTTGCTGTACTCGCTCATGACCTCGTTGCCGGCGTAGATATCGCCCACGCTGGTGCGGACGGGGAAGTAGGTGGAAGCCAGCACGCTGTCCTTGACCTGAGCGGGGTCGGCAGCAATAAAGTCGATGAAGGTCTTTGCAGCCTTGATCTTGGCCTCGTCGCCGTTATCAAAGATGCCGAAGCCCCAGATGCCGCCGCACAGCTTCGGGTCGCCGCTTTCGGTGGGGAATGCCATGGGGAAGATCTCGTCGCCGCTGATGGTCTGGCCTGCGGCAGCGGTGTCAGCGTTCAGCTGCTGTGCAATGTTCCAGCAGAAAGCCATCTGCAGGGTGCCGTTGCGGAACAGGGTGATCTCTTCGCCGCCGTTGATAGAGGGATCAAAGTTGACGCCCTTTGCATCGTACAGAGCCTGAATGGCCTTGATGTTCTCGGCAGAGTCGGCGGTGTACTTGGTGTGGGCTGCATCGGTAAAGGTGCCGCCGTACATATTGTTGATGATGGCGCGGGTGCCCTGATCACCGCCCTGACCGCTGCAGTAGATGGCTGCCACGTTCTCGTAGCCGCCCTTGTACAGTGCGTCCACGGTGTTCAGGAAGCCCTCGGTGCTCCAGGTGTGCTTGTCGGTATCAATGTACTGGTCAGCGCCCACTTCCTTGACCTTGGTCATGTTCACGGCCATGCAGTGTGCGGTCATGCACAGGGGATACTCGTAGTAGTCGCCCTTCTCGTTGTGGCAGGCGGACTCCACAGAAGCGTAGATGTCCTTCTTGGCATCGTCGGTCCACAGATCGTTCAGCGGAGCCATAACGCCCTTGGCACCCCAGTTGGCCACCAGACGCTCGGGGCCTTCCATGACCAGATCGGGTGCGCTGCCGCCCTCGATGGCGGTGTTCACCTGATCGTCGCCGTTGGTGTAATCCAAATACTCCACGGTCACCTTGATGTCGGGGTACTTTGCGTTGAAGCTGGAGATCAGGTTCTGGACGGTCTCGTCATTGCCCCAGCCGCCGATGGGGTATGTCCACAGCTTGATGCTTGCGCCGGTGCCGGCTGCACTTGCAGCAGCAGAGGAAGCAGTGGAGGAAGCAGCAGTGCTGGTGGAGGAGGAACCGCCGCAGGCGGCCAGTGCACCGGCAGCGCCCAGAATACCGGCAGCCTTCAGGAAGGAACGGCGGGAAATGCAGTTTTTCATGGTAGATTCTCCTTGTTCATCTTCTTCGACCCATCGGGGGATCGTACTCCGTTTTGCGCGTAGCGGCTGCTCGTGTCCGCAGCCGTTGTTTGTAACCTAATTATAGAAAATTATTTTCATTTTGTCCATTCATTCTTTTCATAAATTTTCATTTTTAAACCCAGCAGCCTGCACAAAATTGTGGGATATCAGAAAAAGCACAATATTTTCATCCACTTCACTTGTCAAAATAGTTACAAAACGGTACACTTTCCCCCGTTGCTTTGAAAATTGCTTTCAGTTTCAAAATTGCAAAAATGAAAAGCATTTTCACGATTTGAATCGTTTTTTCCAAAAAAACTGTGCCCTCTGCACAGAACCGGCGGGTAAAATGTGGTCATTACGCCTCTTGCACAGCGGCGCAGTTTCTCTTATACTTTTATATAAGAAGGTAAGCACGAACACGGCACCGGCACCCGCCGGCGGCCCAAGTCAGGAGAGGGAAGAATGTCTACAAATTTTTGGGAGCTGCTGCAGCAGCATCAGGGCGACCTGACAAAATCCGGCCGCACGGTGGCGGAATATCTGGTGCAGCACGCTGCGGAGGCACAGTATCTGTCCATATCATCGCTGGCCAGAGAGTGTCAGGTGGCCGAGGCCACGGTGTTCCGGTTCTGCCGGGCGCTGGGCTTTGAGGGCTACCACGAAATGCGTATTGCGCTGGCGCAGGCCAATGCCACCGGCGTGCTGGTAAATCAGCAGGAGCCCGCCCCAGACGCCGACACCGCCACCCTGTGTGAGCACGCCTCGGCGCTGTTCATGACCGCCATCAACGGCACCCAGAACGCCCTTTCGCCGCAGGCGGTGGAGCAGGCGGTGGCGCTGCTGCACAGCGCCCGGCAGGTATTCTGCATGGGACAGGGCGGCAGCATGGCCGCCGCCAAAGAGATCTGCGCCCGGTTCGCCTGCATCACCAACAAGTTCCGTGCCACCGCCGACAGCCACATGCAGGTCATGGCTGCCAGCCTGATGACCGAGCAGGACGTGGTGCTGTTCGTCTCTTACTCTGGCGCTACCCGGGACCTGATGGAGACCCTGCGCACCGCCAAGGCCAACGGCGCAAAGATCATCCTGATCACCCACTACGAGGACTCCCCCGGCGCAAAGCTGGCAGACGTCGTGCTGCTGTGCGGCGCACAGGAAAGCCCGCTGGACTCCGGCAGCATCCCCATCAAGGTGGCGGTGCTGTATGTGGCCGAAGTGCTGGTGCTGCGGTATATTCTGGACGATAAGCCCGGCAGCACCGAAGCGCAGGAGCGCACCACCGAGGCGCTGGCCGTAAAGCTGCTTTGAGCATCGACCTAAAATAGCAGGGATAACGGAGCATCCGCGGATGCTCCGTTA
Source organism: Faecalibacterium sp. I4-1-79 (assembly GCF_023347235.1). Taxonomy (GTDB): domain Bacteria; phylum Bacillota; class Clostridia; order Oscillospirales; family Ruminococcaceae; genus Faecalibacterium; species Faecalibacterium tardum. Next base: position 2,662,113 of record NZ_CP094467.1, read on the forward strand.
TCCCTTTTTACACAATCATAACCCCGCGTGAAAACGCGGGGTTTGCAGAACGGCCCCATAGGGGCCATAATACCAGCCGCGCCTAAAGGCGCACAATGAGCGACGTCAACCGCACACTGACGTCGCTTTTACTTTCTCATACTATCTGTAGGCACTTCTGGCGAATCGTCGTCATCGAAATCAGCTACATTCTTGAATGGATCTTCGTATTCCTTGAAGCTCAACTGGTCGCACGTCTGATCGTTGAACTCTTGTTCCTGAATGTATTTGCGGATCTTGGCTTCATTTCCACCTACTGTATTTACGTAATATCCTTTCGCCCAGAACACTCTCCTTCCGTATTTGTATTTTAGGTTTGCATGTCGCTCGAATATCATGAGCGTACTCTTCCCTTTGAGATACCCCATGAAATCTGCTACGGCAAGTTTGGGCGGTATCGACACAAGCATATGGATATGGTCTGGCATCGCGTGTGCTTCTATTATCTCTACATGCTTGTAATCGCATAGTGTCCTTAGTATTTTTCCAATATCTTTTCTTAGCTTTCCGTATATCACTTTCCTGCGATATTTCGGTACTAGCACTATGTGATATTTGCAATTCCAGCTCGTATGTGATAAACTTTTCTCGTCCATATGGATGAACCTCCTTTTGCTTTAGTATGCGGTTGGCGTTACCCGCTTCTAATTATAGCAAAAGGAGGTTCTTTTTCTACCGTTTCAACGCTACGGCTCTATTCTTCCACAAGCATAGCTTGTGGTTTTCTATATGAAAAAAATCGGTCAGACCCGTAGGTCTGACCGATTTTCAGTTTATCAATATTTTTCAGCGCTATACGCTTAGTCGCGGCGGCGGCTGTTGAGACCCAGCAGACGCACCACATACAGGAAGATGTTGATGAAGTCCAGATACAGCGTCAGTGCGCCATAGATGGAAGCCTTTTCCGCCAACTCGCTGTCCCCTGCGTAGTAGGAGTACATCTGGCTCAGCTTCTGGGTGTCGTAGGCGGTCAGCAGCATAAACACCACCAGACCGATGCCGGAATACAGCACCGTGCCCATAAAGCCCATGCCGAACAGCAGGCCGACGAAACCGGTGATAAGCAGCGCAAACAGTGCCATCATCAGTTTGGGGCCCCAGCCGGACAGGTCTTTGTGGGTGGTGGTGCCGTAAACTGCCATCAAGCCGAAATACAGCGAGGTGGCAAGGAAGGCCAGCACCAGCGTGCCCACTTCAAAAGCAAGGAAATAATAGCTCAGCACCATGCCGTTGAGCAGGGCGTAGCCTAAAAACACGCCTCTTGCCGCGCCCACGGACATATTCTGTACCCGGGCGCTCAGCACGAACACCAGCGCCAGCTCGGCAATGGTGAACAGCAGGTACAGCGAATTGACCACATAGAACAGCGGGGTGGTAGCGGTGACAAAGGCCGCTGCAAAAGTGACCAGCAGTCCCAGCGCCATCCAGCGGTAGGTGCGGGTCATATAATCAGCCGAGGTCATTGTAGGCTCTGCATAGCCACGGTTGTAATTGTTGTAACTCATCTGGGTTCCTCCAGTCTATTCTGCCGGAGCATTTTTCTCTTGCTCCGGTCTACGGAATATAGTATACTGCATAGAAATGAACGTTTCATGAAAAAGGCTGTGATATTGTATGTCCCTTGGACTTTATCTGCATATTCCCTACTGTTTTTCCAAATGCCGGTACTGCGATTTTTATTCCCACCCCGGGGAGCGGGGCGTACCGGACGCCTATGTGGACGCGCTGCTGCGGGAGCTGCACCGCTTTGCGCCGGATGCGCCCCTGCGGCCGGACACCCTCTATTTCGGCGGCGGCACGCCCAGCCTGCTCACCCCGGCGCAGGCCAAGCGGCTTATCCGGGCAGCAGACCCCGTGCCCGGTGCAGAGATCACCTTGGAGGCAAACCCCGAGACCGTCACCGAGGAGAGCCTGCGGGGCTTCCGGGCGGCGGGGGTGAACCGCATCTCCTTCGGGGTGCAGTCCGCCCGGGACACCCAGCTGCGCACCCTTGGTCGTCCCCACAGCGCCAAGCAGGCGCGGGCAGCCTTTGCCGCTGCCCGGCGTGCCGGGTTCGAGAACATCAGCGGCGACATCATGCTGGCATTGCCCCACTATACGCAGGCCGAATTTGACGAGACACTGGAGCTGATCGAAAAAGGCGGTGCCACCCACATCTCGGCTTACCTTTTAAAGATCGAGCCGGACTCTGCCTTCGGCAAGCACCCGCCAGAGGGTCTGCCCACCGGCGATGAAGCTGCTGATTTCTACCTTTATGCCGTGGAGCAGCTGGAACACCACGGCTACCGCCAGTACGAGATTTCCAACTTTGCAAAGCCGGGCTATGAAGGCCGTCACAACCTCATCTACTGGGACTGCGGCGATTATCTTGGCCTTGGCCCTGCGGCGCACTCCTGCATGGGCGGCAAGCGGTTCTGCTACGCGCCGGACACCGCCGCCTTTCTGCAGGACGCCGCCGCACCCATCATGGACGGCAGCTGCGGCGCAGAGGACTACCTGATCTTACAGCTGCGGCTGCGCAAGGGACTTGACCTCGAAGCCTACAAAACCCTGTACGGCAAGCAGTTTTCCACCGCACAGCTGGCCTTTGTGCAAAACTGTGTCCGCGCCGGGTACGCCACCTTTGATGGCCGCATCCTCGCCCTGACCCCCGCCGGACTTATTGTGCAAAACAGTATTCTTGCACAGCTGCTCTGACAGACGGATGAAGTGAAAACAACAAGGCAAAGTATCGTAAAGCAAAACCGCAGCGTATTTTGATACGTTGCGGTTTTTTGGTGGGCGCGGGTGGATTGCGCGAGTCTGTTCGAATCCACCCGCTCTATGAGTTTAGCCTTGTTACAAAGCAAAAGCCTCAGCGCACTTGAATACGTTGAGGCTTTTTGGTGGAGCGAAGCAACCCAAATCCGAACCATTGCCCTCTGAGGCATCTTTGGCGGCGATTTCATCGAAAGTGATGGTTTTTGTGCCGTCTTTGTAGTTGAATGTAATCAAAACTTTTTCATCGTAGAGATAAACAGCATTCACGAATGTATTGATAAGCGTTTCCCGGTGGCTTTTCACGTTCGGGTCGAGCTTGCGGAACCGGGTCAGCCAGAAACGGACCTGATTTTCACTCAACCGAGGCCGAGCGATTTTTTCTTCGGCAATCCGAATCTCAAGTTCTTTCTGCTGGGCTTCCAGCTTTTCCAAACGCGATTTGGTGGAGTTGGTCAGCACACCTGCTTGGATGGCGTTCAGCATATTTTCAATGCCGTTCTCTACCTCGCGCATCTGCTTTTCCAGCAAAGGGAGTGTGGTGTTTTCCTGTTCCTGCAACTCCATCACTTCTGCAACGATGGCATCAATCACGGCATCGTCCTGAATCAGCTTCATGGTTTCAGCTACGACCAAATCTTCCAGCCATTCCTTACGGACGGTCTTTTTCTTGCAGGTCTTGAAACGCTTCGCGGTGGCGCACTTATAATAATGATGAACGACCTTGTTTCTACCCGTGCCGCACTCGCCGAACATCATCGCGCCGCACATTCCGCAGAACAGCTTGGTGGTGAGCAGATAATCGTCCTCGGCTTTGTGACGGGCAGGAGCGCGGCTGTTCTTTTTGATTTTCAGCTGCACTTCTTCAAACAAGTCCTTGTCCACGATGGCCGGGATGCTGTCGGGCATCACAATGTCCTTAAAGTGGTTTTCTCCGATGTAACGTTTGTTCGTCAGCAGCGTCTGAACACTGTTGTAGGTGAACTTCTGGTTGCGGTTGGTAGTCACACCACTGTCATTCAGCCAGTTCATCAGTTCTTTCATGGTCGCGCCCTCATTGTACCGCTGGAAGGCTTCTACCACAAAGGGAGCTTTCAGCGGGTCGATTTGAAAGAACTTCTCTTCGTCCACCTTGAAGCCAATGGGAATCGTGCCGCCGTTGTACTTCCCCTTTAGAACATTCTCGGTCATGCCGCGTACGACCTTTTCAGACAGCTCTGCCGAGTAGTATTCAGCCATGCCGGTGAGCATACTCTTGACCATGATACCCGCAGGGCTGTCAGAGATAGGCTCGGTGGCAGATACCAGCTTGACATGGTTGCGTTCCAGCAGGTATTCGTAGTGTGCCGAATCGTAACGATTTCGGGCGAAACGGTCAAGTTTCCAGACCAGCACGATGTCAAACAGCCGTTTCTCGCTGTCCTTGATCATCTGCTGGAAGTCCGGGCGGTTGTCGGTTTTGGCAGAGAGCGCACGGTCGATGTAGTGCTTGATGACCGTGATACCGTTCTTTTCGGCGTAGGCGGTGCATTCCCGAATCTGCCCTTCGATGGATTCCTCGCGCTGGTTGTCGCTGGAATAGCGGGCGTAAATCACAGCGGTCATGGCTGCACCTCCTTATTCATTCTCCGCAGACGGTGTCACCGTTCTGCACTTCCTTGATACCAGCCTGTAAAGCGGTATGGAGCTGTTCATCCGTCATGGTGTCTGCATTCAGCGCAGTCGGGGCTTTCGGCAAGGACAGTGGAAACGGAATGCCGCCCGTCAGCGTAATCTGACGCAGGTACATATCAATGGCGGTCGCCATTGGAATGCCGAGCTGCTTCAGCACATCCTCGGCTTGCTGTTTGACGATAGGACTGACCCGGACATTCAGCATTTGTGTTTTTTCCATGGGTATCACCTCACGATTATTGTAATGCTTTTTGCATTACAAATCAACAGCTCCATTTACGACAAAGAAAAATCTACGAATTGCACAAGAATAAGCCAAAAGTCTCGGCAATATTCACGATATTTCAACTCGTAAGATATGAATGTGGCGTCCATTCAGAACGAGGGAATACAGTTTTGCAAGATCCCTGCCATCTGGCATTTAGGGAGAACCAGTTTTTCCCACAGAGGCTTGAATATTTTCTGAACCGGCAGCATATTCCGGTTTGCAAGAGCTATCCGATAAAAGTATCTGTGCTCTTTGCTATAGCTCAGATAAGGCATCAACATCGATTCACCTTGATGTTCTCGCTCAGAGGGCCATTCTTCGGTAATGCGGAGCAGTTCGCCGTTCAGATAATCTTCTGCGTCCTGTAACATTGCATGAATGTCTGTATCCATCACCGACTTGACGGCATTGGTTTGAGTGGCCGACCCAGATATCTTAAATTATCTCTCTATGTTTACAAAACATCTGTGATTCTCTCTTTCTATTACGTAAGGACGCAAATGAGGGGCCCCATAAACGTCCTACTAAAAAAAAAGGAGATTATTACTATGTTACTCAAAAATGGAAGTACCGGAAACTATGTTATGTACCTGCAGTATGGACTGCATATCATGTGCTGCCCTCCGGGTAGTTTTGACAGCAAATTTGGCTCTGGTACTGAAAATGCTGTTAAGAAGTATCAGGGCAAAAAAGGTCTTACCCAAGATGGCATTATTGGCGATGGTACATGGAATGCACTGGTAAGCGACATTAAAACTATCCAGCAGCTCCTGAAGAACAAAGGTTATTACGCCAGTACGGTGGATGGCCTTGCAGGTTCAGGCACTTATAACGCTGTTATCAGTTTTCAGAAAGCATCCGGCTTGACTGCCGATGGTATGGTCGGCAGTGCCACCCTGAACGCATTGAACGCTTCTTCGGGCGGTACAAGTGGTCAATCTCATTCAATCACTCTGCCTACTGATAGAAACTATCTTTGGGCACAGAAGAATTCGGAGATTGTTAAGCTTGTTGGAAATAGCGGTTGCTCGCTTGTTGCTGTGTTGAATACCGCTAATATCTATGGTCCTCGTGAATTCACCCCTAACGAAGTCCTGACTGCCTGTGGAAATTGGGGTGCAAACGGTCTGAATACTTGGGCTCTTCCCAGCGAGTGCAATGGTAAAATCGACACGAGCAAATACACTCATGGCGGTAAGGTGCAGGCGACTGTATTCAGTGCAGTCAAAGCAAGTATTGACAATAACCCTCCCATCATTATTCGACTCAACAGTAGCAATGGCAAAAAGACGCATTTTGTCACAGCGATTGCTTATACTGGCGATTGCTCCTCTGCAAGTAGCATTTCCGTCATTGATCCTGCTGGTGGTGTCATTCGAACTCTTGAGGAAGCGGGAACTGCACGCAATGAAACCGTATACGGCGATTATATCGCAACCGCTCGTCGCTCCTAAATATCTCTACTCTCTTCATCAACAATAAGTTGTAAAGCATCATTTTTTAGCATATATCCCCCCCAAAGTCTTTTCTCAACTCTCGAAAAGGCTTCGGGGGGGATTTTTCAATGCCTATTATATGCAACACTTTTCACTATCTGCTTATCCAAGCTCAGGCGAGTGATATTTATTTACTCTCCACACATACCCAACTTTTACCAACTGCATTTCATATTCGACTTTATTCATGTCATCATATGAATACTCATCATGTACCTCATACGTTTCATTGGGATTATAGTATGCAATCATTACAAAATTCACTTGTGCTTCCGTTTTATTTTTCAAATAGTATCGCACTGAGCAGAAATCATCCGGATAATATTCTCCCACATATCCCGTAAAATATGGAATTTGTGCCAAATCATAGTCATCACAAACGGCGAGTTTTCCATTATAATTCGCAAACTTTTTCTCAATTGAATCTTGTGACAAGAAATCATTTGTAAAAATAGATTTCATATATTCTTCAAACTCTTTATAAGAATTTTGATAGACCTCATAATCATGTCCGTTCAGTTTTACATATGTCGGCGCATTTTGCGTCATAGGCACAAAAGTCGGAGCATCTTCAATTTTAAAATTCAGTCCTTTTAAGTTACTTGATTGTCCCCAAAGTGCATAGTCCATTTTCTGCGCTTTTTCAAAAACAGTATATTGATCTTGATCTAAAAATACCGAGGTCGAATCAACTAACGTCTGGGAAAAATCTTGCAAATCATTTTTTTCTTCAGAATTGCATGAACTTGACGATGTATCCTGTGACGAAACTGCTGTGGACATTGATGATGCTGTTGTATCATTCATTCCACATCCCACCAAATTCACCACAATACAACCCAGAATCACTATCATTTTTACACTTTTTGCACAATTCATATGTTCTCCTTTTTTACAAGTTTATCAACATATTGTTTAGTTTCTATTGCTTTCTTGTAAACTTTTTATATTAGCTCACAAAAATCTATTTTTTCGTTTACAAATCTTAACATTTTTTCTCTTTCCTCTTAAAAGGAGGAAAGAAAATTGAATTATACGCTTTTTGACCTTTTTCTAAATGCATATAACGGCAACTCCTTTGCACAGCTACAAATCGTCCAACGTTTTCAGCCATTACTGAAAAAATATGCAGCTCTTCTTAAGTATGAGGATGCCTATTCAGATTTACAATTATATCTTCTCGAATTACTGCATTCCGGAAAATTGACCAAACTTCAAAGAAAAGATGACGGCACATTAGTGAAATATATTGAATCCTCTATCCGGCATCAATACATTTCGCTTAACAGCCGAAAAAACGCCGTAGATAACTCTGTCATCGCAAGCGTTGATGAAATTGATTTCGATCAGATGTCTTTGTCCTCAAACGATGAATATCCTGAACTATTGATTTCCGATTTACATTCTGTTCTTCAACCTTCTGAACTGACCTTATTATCTCAATTTGTTTTTAAAGGAATGAGCATCGCAGATATAGCAGAAAAATCTGGTGTCAGTAGACAAGCTATCAACCGTAAAAAGCTTTCTATATTAAAAAAATTAGAATGTGCATTCTTCCCTAAAACTTCCAAATAAATTCTCATTCATTTTGATTTCATTCTTTAGTGTATAAAAGCTATTTTCTTCGCTTCCTTTAATCGAACCACCACGGCAGTTCCAACCACAAATTATCCATGGCCTGTTCCTCGGTCTTTTTAGCACGGCTCTTTGTCAGGTGGAAGTATATCGCTGTACCGATCAGGGGATGCTCCTCACCGTCTGTGAACCCATAGCGGTACAGCAGATAGGTCTGCTCCCGGTCGGTCAGGCGTTGCAGACCGTTGTACAGCTCCCGGCGCGATTCCTGCTCCTCCATAATATTCTGCGGCTGCATGGCGTAAGGGTCGGCTATAGCTTCGATGCGCCGCAGTTGTTCCTCTCCCGGCAGAACATCGTCCAGCGAAACGCGCTGGTAGTAGACGCCGTCCTTGTCCTCCGTTACCATCCGCTGCTCAAAAGCGGCAAAGGCATCCCGTACCATGTCCATCATGGCGTTGCGGATGGCAGGAGCCGCATAGGTCAGGAACTTCATGCCGCGCGCTGCATCGAACTTCGGCACAGCTTTCCATAAGCCCAGATTGCCCGCCTGTTTCAAATCGTCCGTGTCAAGGTTCAGGCCAGCCTGTGCCAAATTCATGCTGCGAAAAAGGTCATTCGCCACCTTGCCAATAAAGGACTTGTTGTTGTCGATCAGGCTGTCCAGCGCGGCAGCATCGCCTTTCTGTGCCAGCGCACAAAGCCGTTCATTCGTCTGCTTCATGGGCGTTTTCCTGCTCTGCGGCAGACTGCAAGATTCCCAGCAGACCGTTCCGCAGATGTTCCAGTGCTTCCGGCGTGGCTCCTTCCATGCCCGAAACACTGTCCAACATTGCATCTGTCAACTGCTCTGCCGTAATCGTTGGGTGCTGCACATCCTGCCCTTTGGTCAATTCAGTGAACATCTTCTCTGCCACTTTCTTGCTCATGGCTTCCTGTTCGGCGTAATGGCTCCCGATCCCCTTTTTGATTTCCTTGACCGCCGCCATGAAGTACATTTCAATGTCATCAAGATCGCCTTGATACACCGGCTTTCTCCGAAGGCTGATGTCCTTTGCGGCTTTGGCTGCTTCCGGGGTCTTGACCTTTGTGCGCAGCAGGGTGCTCAATGTCGTGAGCATGGCGTTCTGTGCTGCGATGCCGGAAGCAAAGGTATCATCAAAATACTGCGATATGCGGTAAGTAAGCTCTGCGAAGCGAGCGTTTTCCAGCAGCAGGTTGACCACCTCTGTATTGACACGTCCTGTGTAGAGGTTCTTTGCAGCTTCTACGGACAAGCCTAACTCGGCAATGTCGTAGTTCTTGCGGTCGGGAATGTTGGTTTCTCCCAGCAGAAAATCCGTGGACACGTTGAACAGCCTTGCAATTTTCAGCACCTGCTCATGGGTCAGGGTTCCCTTTGCACCGCTGATAAAGCGGCTGATGGTGCTCTTGGAGCAGCCGATTTCCTTGGCAAGCTCCGGTTGGCTTATGTTGTGCTCTTTCATCAAGTCCGCAAGACGGACGTTGGATGGTGCGGGCAGATATTCCTGTGCCACGTGGTCGGCCCTCCTTTTGGCGTTTTTTCTCATTATAATACGCTTTGCCGTTTTGTTCAATATACGGTTTCCTCTCTGCCCTTGCTGTTGCAACTCTGCAACCAGTAAGGGCTTTTTTCTTTTTCCGTTGCAGTTCTGCCGCTTTTGCGCCTTTCCTGCAAAATTTTCCGTATATTCAGGCAGGAAGCAAAAAACACCAGAGTTCCCACTTTGGGGTCTCTGGTGCAGTACATAATATCGCTTTGCCCGGTGGCCGCAGGGTGCGGGGCTTTGTGGGCATCGAACCGCTTGTCCACCCCTGTCCGTAAAAAGTGCATTTTTTCACGGAAGAAGTTCGTACAACCTGTACGGTCTGTACTTGTACGCACCCGTACGGCAAGCAGAAGCAAATTAAAACGTGTTATCGTTTGTATTTTGGATTTCTGTACGTCGTACGAACCGTACAGGTTATTTGAAGTCCGTACGCAATTTTTTCAGATGCGTACGGAGCAATCAAGTTCGCATTGTGCGAACTTGATTGTAATTCTCCCGCAGGAGACGTTCCCCCTCGGAGAGTCCTCGAAGAGCCCACTACACTTTGCAGCCCATAGGGATGAAAGTGTCATAGTGTGTTATTACACTTCCGGGGAAGTGCATTTCCGTCCCCGTCACCTTCCTCTGAACCCCGAAAGGAGGGATGCCCTTTGGCAAGAAACGATGGCGTTGACCGCACCAGTGTCCGAAATCTCGCCGTTTCGGACAAGGCCGTTGGCAACACCCAGCAGCACAATGAGCGTGAAAAGGACAGCTATCGAAACCCCGACATTATCCCCCAGCGCACCTCATGGAACGTCCACTTCAAAAAGCCAACCGCCAGCTACACCGACCTATTCGCCCAACTGGAAGCCGCCGAAACCATCTCCACGCGCGGCTTGAAGCCGGATGCTACCCACTACTGTGAACTTGTCTTTGATGTCAACTCGGCCTATTTTGACAATCACGGTGGCTACGAGTTCGCCAAGCAGTTCTATGAGGATGCCTACAAAGCCGCCGTACAAATCGTAGGCAGTGAGCAATATATCCTCTCGGCAGTCATGCACGCAGATGAGATCAACCGTGCCATGACCGAAGCACTGGGCCGGGAGGTCTACCACTACCATCTCCACGTGGTCTATGTGCCTGTGGTGGAAAAGCAGATCCTCTGGTCGAAACGCTGCAAGGACAAGGCACTGGTCGGCACCGTCAAGGAGACCGTCATGCAGGTCAGCCGAAGCAAGAAGTGGGCTTCCAAGCCCCTGCTGGACGATGCTGGAAAGCCTGTCCTGCAAAAGAGCGGCAAGCCAGTCCTGAAGAAGTCGTACAGTGTCCTGCAAGACGATTTCTTCAACTATATGCGCAATGCCGGGTACACGGATGTAGAGCGCGGTGAGCGTGGCAGCACTGAAGAACACCTGACCGTCACCCAATTCAAAGTCCAGCGGGAGCAGGAGCGTCTGGACAGCCTGACTTCTCAAATCGACCAGAAAGAACAGTCGCTTGCCCGAACCAGCACCGCTCTCTCCAAAAAGGAGAAGGAACTTGCCGCTGTGCAGAAAAAGGCCACGCTCACGAAAGAAGCCCTCATTCATGCGCACGATCTTGATTATATCGGCAAGCGCACCTTCCTCGGCAACTATTCACTGACCGAAGAAGAATTCTCCAAGCTGAAAAAACAGGCCGACCACGGCTATATGATGGATGTAGAGAACCGCCACTTGAAAGAAGAACTTTCCACCGCCAAGAAGGAAGCTGCTCATTGGGGTCAAAAGTATCATGAGCTCTGGTATGAAGTGAAGCCCTATCTGGACGCGCTCCACCGTGCGCCTGAACTGGTGCGCAGCTTTCTGGAAAAGATTCTCGCCCTCAAGCAGGAGCGCACCATGAATGTGCCGCAGAAAAACCGCAAGCGTGGGCAGGATATGGAACTTTGAGTTTCGGAGGATACCATTTGAACAAAAAGAAGAAGTCGAACAAATCCGGCTACCCGGATGAAGCAATCAAGACCCTTGCGCGTTGCTTTTATCCCTCCATGGTTGAGTTTTTCAACAGTGAGGAAGGCCAGCGTGAATATGAGGAATGGCTGAAAGAGCAGGAAGCTCTACAAGCCTTGCCTGTTGCAGCATAAAAACAGCAGGACGCTCCCGGTAAAGGGAACGCCCTGCCTTATATAGATGTATCTCACCGAGGTGTGTCCAGTTGAGCACACCTCTTATTTTTTTGTCCTTAATCTTCTAACCTATGGCTCCCGGCCACATTCTTCAAATATTCCTCCGGGTCACCGTTCAGAATCAAATCTGCATAGCCCAGCGGATCATTGTAGATGAGGTAGTCCAGTTCCGTCTGCTGTGCCATAGTCACATTCAGTGCATCCTCGACCCCGGTACAGTCAATGGAGATTTTTCTCCCGTCCCGGAGCAGCAGCTCCACGCAGCCAGTGTCTATATTAAACTTGCAGGCTCTTTCATCGTACTTCATAATCATACCCTCCAAATCTTGTTATTGGCTTACGGTTTATGACAAGGTATCGGGGTTTTGCGCCGTCCACGGGAGCCTTCGTTGTTGTACCCGAAGAAAACGAAAAATCCGAACCCTTCTCCAATCGGAAATAGGTTCGGATTTTTCTTGTTTGGTGGGCGCGGGTGGATTCGAACCACCGAAGCTGAAAGCAGCAGATTTACAGTCTGTCCCCATTGGCCACTCGGGAACACGCCCATATTCTTTTGTTGTGCATCCGTTCGCCGGACGACTTGTTTATTTTAGCATGAGAAAGGGGTTTTGTCAACTACCTTTTTTACTTTTTTTCAGCAGGCTTACAGTCCCCTGCCCGCCGCGCTCTATCCGGTTGAATTGCGTCCTGTTTTATGTTAAAATAATGTAAAGATTTTACAGGCAGGAGTGGGTCATCGCATGGAGTCAACAATCAACGATGCACCGCAAATTTCTATCGACCGGGAAAAGACGCTGCGCGGCCACCGGCGTTACTGGGTGCTGCGGCGTGCACAGGACATCGTATTCTCCCTGCTGGCGCTGATCTTGCTTGCGCCGCTGGCACTGCTGATCAGCCTTGCCATCGTGCTGGACAGCCCCGGAGACGGAGTTATTTTCCGGCAGCGGCGGGTAGGACGGGACGGCAAGCTGTTCTGGCTGTATAAGTTTCGCACCATGTGCCCGGACGCCGAGGAGCAGCTGAATGAGCTGCTGAGCCAGAACCAGATGGATGGCCCGGTGTTCAAGATCAAGGGGGATCCCCGTATTACCCGGGTGGGACGTTTTCTGCGCAAGACCAGTCTGGACGAGCTACCCCAGCTGCTCAACGTGCTGCGGGGCGATATGAGCATCGTGGGACCGCGCCCCGCACTACCCCGGGAGGTAGAGCTGTACAGCGACTACCAGCGCCAGCGGCTGTACGTCACCCCCGGGCTGAGCTGCTACTGGCAGATCGCACCCCACCGTAACGAGATGAGCTTTGACGAGTGGGTGGCGCTGGATCTGAAATACATCCAAGAGCGCAGCTTCTGGGTGGACTGGAAGATCATCATCCTCACCGTCCGCGCCATGCTCATGAAATACGGAGAGTGACAAAAGCGCCTGTTGTGCATTCGCACAACAGGCGCTTTCGTTACGTTTATTTCAGCACCGCACCCAGATTTGCACTGGTGACCATGCGGGCGTAGCGGCTCAGCCAGCCGGTCTTGATGTTGGGCTCCGGCGCAACGTACTTTGCCTTGCGCTCGGCCAGCACTGCATCGCTGACCTCCAGCGTGATGGAGGCGTTGGGGATGTCGATGGTGATGGTATCCCCTTCCTCGATCAGGCCGATGGGGCCGCCGGAGGCCGCCTCCGGGCTGACGTGGCCGATGGCGGCACCACGGGATGCGCCGGAGAAGCGGCCGTCGGTGATGAGCGCTACCGTCTTATCCAGCTTCATGCCTGCCAGCGCAGAGGTGGGGTTGAGCATCTCCCGCATGCCCGGGCCGCCCTTGGGGCCTTCGTAGCGGATGACCACCACATCGCCCGGGACGATCTTGCCCGCGTAGATAGCGGCAATGGCCTCTTCCTCGCTGTTGAACACCCGCGCCGGGCCGGAATGCTGCTGCATCTCCGGGGCGACAGCGCTGCGCTTGACAACGCAGCCGTCCGGGGCAATGTTGCCCCACAGGATCTGCAGACCGCCGGTCTCAGAGTAGGGGTTCTCGATGGGACGAATGGCCTTTTCGTTCAGGATATGGGCACCCTTGATGTTCTCGCCAAGGGTCTTGCCGGTGACGGTGGGCACATCCAGATCCAGCAGGCCCTTCTTTGCCAGCTCTGCCTGTACTGCCGGGATACCGCCCGCCGCGTACAGATCCGGCATGTGGGTGGGGCCTGCCGGTGCCAGATGGCACAGGTTGGGGGTCTTGGCGCTGATCTCATTGAACAGCTTCAGGTCGATGGGCACACCGGCCTCGTAGGCGATAGCCAGCAGGTGCAGCACCGTGTTGGTGGAGCAGCCCAGCGCCATATCGCAGGTCAGCGCGTTGCGGATGGAGCGCTCGTTGATGATCTGGCGCGCGGTGATGCCCTTGCGCACCATCTCCATCACGGCCATACCGGCGTGCTTTGCCAGCTGCAGGCGCTTGGAGTACACAGCCGGGATGGTGCCGTTGCCGGGCAGGGCAATGCCGATGGCCTCGCACAGGCAGTTCATGCTGTTGGCGGTGTACATACCGGAGCAGCTGCCGCAGCTGGGGCAGCAGTTGCAGGTGCAGTCCTCCAGCTGCTCGTCGGTGATCATTCCGGCCTTATAGGCACCCACGGCCTCGAACATCTTGGAAAGGCTCACTTCCTCGCCGCCGTAAGTACCGGCCAGCATGGGACCGCCGGAGCAGACCACAGCGGGCACATCCATGCGCACCGCTGCCATCACCATGCCGGGCACGATCTTATCGCAGTTGGGCACCAGCACAAGGCCGTCCAGCTGGTGTGCCATCAGCATGGTCTCCACGCTGTCGCAGATCAGCTCACGAGAGGCCAGAGAGTACTTCATGCCCACATGACCCATGGCGATGCCATCGCATACACCGATGGCGGGGATCAGGATGGGGGTACCACCGGCCATCTGCACACCGGCCTTGACAGCCTCGGCGATCTTATCCAGATTCATGTGGCCGGGCACGATCTCGCTGTGGGCGCTCACCACGCCGATGAGGGGGCGCTCCAGCTCCTCCGGGGTGTAGCCCAGCGCATAAAACAGGCTGCGGTTGGGCGCGCGCTCCGAGCCCTTCGTCACGTTGTCACTTCTCATGGTTTGTTCCTCTTTTCCTTATAACAAAAGACCCCCTCCCAAAGGAGGGAGCCTTTCTTAGTTTTAAAAGCAGCTTTTGGCTGAACTCCTTCCGTCATCGCTTGCGCGATGCCACCTCCCTCACGGAGGGAGGCTTCACGCTGCGGTCAGACAAAAGGCTCCCTCTTTGAGAGGGCTGTCGCCGCAGGCGACTGGGGGAGTTCATTACTTCTTCAGCCAGCTCATCATGCTGCGCAGCTCAGCACCCACCTTCTCGATGGGCAGCTCAGCCTCCATGCGGCGCTTGGCAAGGAAGTGCACCTTGCGGCCGCCCTTGGGGCTCATCTCGGTCAGGAACTCGGAAGCAAAGGTACCGTCCTGGATCTCGGTCAGAACCTTCTTCATCTCCTTGCGGGTCTCCTCGGTGATCAGGCGCTTGCCGGTGCGGTAGTCACCGTACTCAGCGGTGTTGGAGATGGAGTAGCGCATCTTGGAGAAGCCGCCCTCATTGATCAGGTCAACGATCAGCTTCATCTCATGGCAGGTCTCAAAGTAGGCCATCTCGGGCTCGTAGCCAGCCTCCACCAGCGTATCGAAGCCGGCGTGGATCAGCTCGGAAACACCGCCGCACAGCACGGCCTGCTCGCCGAACAGATCGGTCTCGGTCTCCTCCTTGAAGGTGGTCTGCAGGATGCCTGCACGGCCTGCGCCGATGCCGGAAGCATAAGCCAGAGCAATATCCTTGGCCTTACCGGTGTAGTCCTGCTCCACGCAGATCAGAGAGGGGCAGCCCTCGCCCTCGGTGTACAGGCGGCGCACGATGTGGCCGGGGCCCTTGGGGGCGATCATGATGACGTCCACGTTCTTGGGAGCGGTGATGGTCTTGAAGTGGATGTTGAAGCCGTGTGCAAAGGCCAGTGCCTTGCCCTCGGTCATGTAGGGAGCCACCTGCGTGTTGTAGATATCGGCGCACAGCTCGTCGGGCACCAGCATCATAACAACGTCACCGGCCTTGGCAGCCTCTTCTACTTCCATGACCTTGAAGTTGTCATGGGTGGCAGCGAACTCAGAAGCCTTTGCCCAGTGAGCAGAGCCCTTGCGCAGGCCCACCACAACGTTGACGCCGCTCTCGGCCAGATTCTCAGAGTGTGCATGACCCTGACTGCCGAAGCCGATAACAGCGACGGTCTTGCCGTCCAGCACGCCGAGGTTGCAGTCGGAATCGTAGTATTTCTTGATAGCCATAATCGTTAGTCTCCTTTTACTTTTTCTGATTGGTTTATCTTCCGGTCTTGTATGCTCTGTTCTATCTTTCTTTCGCTCACCCTGAGCGGAAAAGCAATGTGATTTATGCCCGTCTTGCGCCCGGCGGGGGCAGCTGGACGGAGCGCACCTCCTGCGGCGGCTTCTGGATATGCTGGTGCATCCCGCCGCGCTCCAGTGCAGTAACGCCGGTGCGGCACTGCTCAAGGATGTTGTAACCCTCGAACATTTTCAAAAATGCGTCCAGCTTGTCCGGCCGGCCGATGAGTTCAAACACCATGCTGTCCGGGGAAAGATCAATGATCTTTGCCTTGTAGATGCAGGCGATCTCCCGCAGCTCGGTGCGGTTGTGCACGTCCGATTCCACCTTGAGCAGCAGCAGCTCCCGCTCCAGCGCTTTTTCGCTGTCCAGCACGAACACCTGCCGGGTGACTTCCAGCCGCTCGGTCTGCAATACCAGCTGCTGCAAGGCCTTTTCATCGCTGGTAATGGTCACCGTGATGCGGCTGACTGCCGGGTCGTTGGTGGCGGACACCGTAAGGCTGTCGATATTGAAGCCGCGGCGGCAGAACAGGCTGGACACCCGGGCCAGAACGCCGCTCTGGTTGTCCACCAGCAGGCTGATGACCCTGCGCTGATCAGATTCCATGATGCTGTGTCCTCCTTATTCCATGATGATGTCGTTGATATCGCCGCCGCCGGGGATCATGGGCAGCACCTTTTCGTCCTTGTCAATGATGCACTCGATCCAAGTGGGGCCTTTCTGCTGCAGGGCATCTGCAAAGGCTTCCTGAAACTCCGGCAGATTGGTGCAGCGGTAGCCCTTCAGGCCAAAGCCGTCTGCCAGCTTGACAAAATCTGTCTTGCGGTGGGGGTCGGTCTGGCTGTAACGCTTGCCGTAAAAGCTGGTCTGCCACTGGCGCACCATGCCCAGCACCGAGTTGTTGAAGATGACCGTGATGATGGGCAGCTCGTAGCTGACGGCGGTGCAGGCTTCGTTCAGGTTCATGTGGAAGGAGGCGTCACCGGTAAACATCACCACACGCTGCTGGCGTCCCAGTGCCATCTGGGCACCAATGGCGGCACCGTAGCCAAAGCCCATGGTGCCAAGGCCGCCGCTGGTGATAAAGCCACGGCTCTTGGTGTGGCGCAGGTACTGCGCCGCCCACATCTGGTGCTGACCCACATCGGTAACATACACGGCGTCGGGGCCGCACTGGTTGCACACCTCGCCGATGACCTGATGGGGCATCAGCCGGGTGGGGTCGGACACGGGGTGGTAATCCTGCGCCTGCCAGCTCTGGATCATCTTCATCCATTCCGGGTGCTTGGCGGGCTTGATCTGGGGCAGCATGGCGTTCAGCACATAGGCTGCATCGCCCACGATGGAAAGATCCACATCCACGTTCTTGCCCAGCTCGCTGGCGTCAATATCGATCTGGATGATGGTGGCGTTTTTGGCAAAGGTCTTGGGGTTCAGCGCCACGCGGTCGGAAAAGCGGGTACCCACCGCGATGAGCACATCGCACTCTGCCACCGCCCGGTTGGAGGTGTAGCAGCCGTGCATCCCCAGCATGCCCAGATTCATCGGGTCACCATAGGGCACAACGCCTGCGGCCATCAGGGTGTAGGTGGCGGGGATCTCCGCCTTGTGCAGCAGATCCCGCAACGGCTGGCAGCTGGCTGCACTGCGCACGCCGCCGCCAAAGTACACCAGCGGACGCTGTGCGGCGTTGATGAGGTCTGCCGCCCAGTGCACCTGCTCTTCATTATAGGTAGTCACGGTGCGGATGGGCTCCGGCTGCTTGGGGGTGAACTCGCACACTGCTGCGGTCACGTCCTTGGGGATATCCACCAGCACCGGGCCCTTGCGGCCGCTCTGCGCAATGCGGAAAGCTGCCCGCATGGTGTCAGCCAAGTCCTCTACCCGGCGCACCGTGAAGTTATGCTTTGTGATGGGCACCGTGATGCCCTCAATGTAAGCTTCCTGAAAGCCGTCCTTGCCAATGCTGCTGGTGGGCACATTGCCGGTAAAGGCCACCATGGGCACCGAGTCCATATAGGCGGTTGCAATGCCGGTGACCAGATTGGTGGCACCCGGGCCGCTGGTAGCCAGCACCACGCCGGTGCGGCCGGTGGCGCGGGCGTAGCCGTCCGCTGCATGGGCTGCGCCCTGCTCGTGGGCGGTAAGCACATGGGTGATGCGGTCGGCATTCTTATACAGCTCGTCGTAAAGGTTCAGCACAGCGCCGCCGGGGTAGCCAAAAAGAGTGTCCACTCCCTGCTCGCACAGGACCTCTACAAAGATCTGAGAACCATTCAACTGCATGGTGTTGCTCCTATTCCTGTTCCACTTCTTATCCATTCCCCCGGGGAGAGCTTTTGAAAAAGAAAAAGCCCTTGTCCCCTGCTTCTTTCAAGAGACAAAGACCTTGTAACATCAAGCTCTCTGCGGTACCACTCTCGTTGGCGTGCTGTGCACACCCTCTCACGGGCTTCCAGCAAAGCCCTGCACGGTAACGGCTGCAACCGGCGCTGCTTACAAGGGTTTTGCACCCGTTGGGCAGGCTGCTCCGGGATGATTTTCCGCACGAAACGCTGACTGCCTTGCACCAGACGGCAGCTCTCTGAACAGTGGGGATCGTGTGGTACTTTTTCCCATCTGCGCATTTGTTGATGTAAATTATACTATAAACCGGGCTTTTGTCAATCGACAATTTGTAACCTGAATCAGCCCAAAGATGAAGCATTTTTAACACCCCTTGCATCCCCGCCCGAACCGCTGTATACTTTTGATATCCGCGTACCTGCGTTTTGTAGGGTATGTGCCAATGGAGAGGAAAAGGGATCGACCTATGAAATTAAGAGAATGGAATGCCCATCTGCATGGGCTTGTTGTGTTCCGCGCCCTGCTGAACGACCCTGTTGTGGCAAAGCTTTTAGACCTGACCGACCGCATGGAGGCAGGCTGCTCCTCCTACGGCCCGGTGTGCGATGCCGTAGCCGCCTTTGAGGCCGCTTTGTTCGAGTACACCACCAACTGGGGCAGCTACCTGAGTAATGCTGTGCTGGAGGCCGAGACCATCTGCGTGCGGCAGGCCGCTGCCGGGCAGCTGGACGCGCTGCTGCAAAGCGCCCTGGACAGCGAGCTACAGTTTTTGCAGCAGCTGTGCGGGCTGACGCTGGACGAGCTGTTCCAGACCGCCTACTCGGAGCAGGCGCAGCGGCCGGAACTGGCGTTTCTGCCCCGGTGGCAGACCTGTGAGCTTGACCTTGCCGCCGCCTACGCCCAGCGCATGAGCGAGGTGGGCAAAAAGGGCTACGGCATGTTTGCAAAGCACCATGTATTCACGGTGGAAAACGGCCAGCTTGTGCCGGTAAAGTACCCCGACCCGCAGCGCCTTTCGGAGCTGCCCGGCTACGAGAAGGAGCGGGAAAAGGTGATTGCCAACACAAAGGCACTACTGGCCGGGATGCCCGCCAACAATGTGCTGCTGTACGGCGACGCCGGTACCGGCAAATCCAGCGCGGTAAAGGCCATTGCCAACGAGTTTGCGCCCGAGGGACTGCGGCTGGTAGAGGTAAAAAAGAACCAGCTGTACCAGATCCCCGACCTGATGGACAAGCTGGCGGCAAACCCGCTCAAGTTCATCCTGTTCATCGACGACCTGAGCTTTACCGCCAACGACGACAACTTTGCCGCCCTGAAGGCTATTCTGGAAGGCAGCGTAGGCGGACGCGCCCAGAACATTGCGGTGTATGCCACCTCCAACCGCCGCCACCTCATCAAGGAGACCCTCTCGGACCGCACCGGCGACGACATCCATGAAGCCGACACCCGGCAGGAGCTGATGAGTCTTTCCGCCCGGTTCGGCCTTACGGTCACCTTCCAGCGGCCGGAAAAGGCACGGTTCGAGACCATTCTGGAAGAGCTGGCAAAGCAGCACAACATCCAGATGCCCACCGAGCAGCTGCTGCTCAAGGCCGAGGCTTTCGCCCTGCGCGCCGGCGGCCGCAGCCCCCGGGTGGCCAAGCAATTCATCGAGCAATGCGAGGCCGGTGTGCAGAAGTAAAAATCGGTTTTCCGAATATGATGCCAAAAAGCGGGACACCAAAGCATCCGCAGATGCTCCGGTGTCCCGCTTTTCCTATCTTATTTATTCGCTCAGTCCCGCACAGCGATGCACTCGATCTCCAGCTTTGCGCCCTTGGGGATGGCTGCCACCTGCACGCAGCTGCGGGCGGGGAACGGCTCGGCAAAAGCCTTGGCGTACTCTGCGTTCACTGCGGCAAAATCGTTGATGTCGGCCAGAAAGATCACCGTCTTGACCACGTTGTTCATAGAAAGCCCTGCCTCGGCCAGAATCGCCTTCAGATTGGCAAGGCTCTGTGCGGCCTGCTGCTCCACGGTATCAGCCATGGTGCCGGTGGCTGGGTCTACCGGGAGCTGCCCGGAAACAAACACCATATTGCCCAGATCCAGTGCCTGACTGTAAGGGCCGATGGCGGCAGGTGCGTTGGTAGTAGATACGACTTTCATAGTAGCAGTTCTCCTTTGTTATAAAATCACAATTTAGAATGGCCTCCGCTTCGCTCTGGCCATAAATAGCGGAATCATTCTTTTTTATTTTGCGTTTGTCGTGCCCTGCGGGGCACGACAAACGCATTTTTCACCGAAGAGATCGGCACATGAAGCGGCATCTCAATCGCTGCCGTTTCGACCATGGCCTTTCTCGTGAAAAGGCAATCCAGAAAAGCCCGCAGGCTTTTCTGGATTGCAAATATAAAAATAAAATTTCCGCTGAATATAGCCAGAGCGAACGCGTCGGCTATTCCAAATCGTCCAATTATCTTTATTATACTCTTTCGCTGACCAGCTGGAAGCCGGCCTTGGTCAGCTCGGTGCGGATCTGCTCGATCTGAGCGGCATCGCGGGTCTCCAGCGTCAGCTTGAGGAAGCAGCTGGAGATGGGCATATTGGGGTCGGAGCCGTCATGCTGCACCGACACCACATTGCTGCCGCAGCGGGATACCACCTCGGCCACCTTTTTCAGCTGGCCGGGCTTGTCCTCCAGTGCAATGGTCAGGTTTGCCTTGCGCCCGCTCATGACAAGACCACGGGTGATGACGCGGTTCAGGATGTTCACATCAATGTTGCCGCCGGAGATGACGCAGGCCACCTTTTTGCCCTCCACCGGCAGCTTGTGGAACAGTACTGCTGCCACCGGCACAGCGCCTGCCCCCTCAGCCACCAGCTTCTGGTTCTCCATCAGGGAGAGGATGGCCGCCGCCGTCTCATCCTCAGTCACGGTAACGATATCGTCCACATACTGCTCGCACAGCTGATAGGTCAGCTCGCCCGGGGTCTTGACCTGAATGCCGTCCGCAAAGGTGGAAGCAGCTTTCAGAGTCTGGTACTTGTGCTCGTGCAGGCTGCGGTACATACTGGGGGCGCCCTCGGCCTGTACGCCGTACACCTTGACCTCCGGCCGCAGGGTCTTGATGGCAAAGGCGATGCCGGAGATCAGTCCGCCGCCGCCCACCGGCACCACCACAGCGTCCACATCCGGCAGCTGGTCAAGGATCTCCAAGCCGATGGTTCCCTGCCCGGCAATGACCTGCTCGTCATCGTAGGGGTGGATAAAGGTCATGTCGTACTCTTTTTGCAGCTGCACGGCCTTGTCGTGGGCTTCGTCGTAGGTGCCGGGCACAAGGCAGACCTCTGCGCCCAGATTTTTGGTGTTCTCCACCTTCATCAGGGGCGCGCCGTCCGGCATACAGACGATGCTGCGGATGCCGCGCCGGGTAGCCGCCAGCGCCACGCCCTGCGCATGGTTGCCTGCAGAGCAGGCAATGACGCCCTTGGCGCTCTCCTCCTCGGAAAGCTGGCTGATTTTATAGTAAGCGCCCCGCACCTTAAAGCTGCCAGTGGCCTGCAGGTTCTCGGTCTTGAGGTACAGCTGGCAGTCCTTGGACAGCTTAGGGGCTTCGATGAGGTCGGTCTTGCGGGCAACGTCCTTCAACACAAAGGCGGCGTGGTAGATCTTATCCAGAGTCAGCATGACAGATACTTCCTTTATTTTTCGTGATGTCCTCCAGTATAAGTTACAAAAATTGTTTTGTCAAATGAATTCCATTCACGATAAACGGCATAAAAAAGAGAAAGGCAGTGGTAAAGCGCCACCGCCTTTCTCTTTTTATTCTCATTATCGCCCACGGCCACCGCCGCCGCCGTGGCTGGAACCACCGCCCATGCCACCGAAGCCGCCGCCAAAGCTGCCGCCGCCGAAACCGCCGCGTCCGGCACCGCCCCCGAAGGAGCCGCCGCCCATGCCGCCAAAGCCGCCGCGCGGAGGCCGGGGGCCACGGGAGCCGCCGTAGAAGCCGCCCGGCGGGGGAGGCGGCGGGCCGCGCCGTCCGCGCCGTCTGTAGGGAGGCCGCGGCCCACCGAAGCACCACAGCCAGCCGCAGGGGCTGGCAAAAACATAGGCCATCGACCGGATAATGACGATGAGCAGCACAACGCTGACCACAAGGGTCAGGATGTCGGTCAGGGTGCTGCCGCCGCTGCTCTGCCCGCCCTGATAGCCGGGCTGCACGGTGCTGCCGTTCCCGGTACTGCCGGAAAGGCTGACGCCGTAGATATCCGCGATGGTGTTTGCCACGTTCCGGGCACAGGTGGTCACCGCGCCGTCATAATCCTTTGCGGCAAACTGATCTTCCATGGTCTGGGCAATGGCGCTGGACTGCTTTGCCAGCGTGGTGTTGCGGAAGCCGTCGCCGTAGGTCAGGTAGTAGTCACCGTCCGCATACTGCGCCGACTCCATCACCAGTAAAATCAGCACGCCGTTGTTCTGGGAGGAGGAACCGATGCCCCATGCGTTGAAAGCCTGTGTGGCGTAATCCTCTGTGGAATCATTGCCCGTGTATTCTACTGTCAGTACACCGATGGTGGCTCCTTTGCAGTTGGCCTGCAGCTGGTTGTTCAGGTCGATGATGGTCTGCTCTGTGCTGCTGTTAAGGACGTTGGCCTCATCCACCACACACTGGTCCTTGGGCAGCTCCGGCAGGTCGGCTTTCGCTGCATAGGCCGGGCTGAGGGCAGACAGACACACCACCCACACCAGCACCAGTGCGCTGATGCGTTTTGCAAAGTTTTTCATGCGAAGGGTTCAACCTCCTTCACGCCGGACAAAACTCCCAGTACACTGGCCGGGAAGCCGCCGACTTCCTTCTGATATTCATACACCGCTGTATTATACTGCAAGGTGCCAATGATGGTGGCTGCGCTGTTGAACTGGCCGTACTGCCCCTGCACCGCGCCCATCTTCATGGGGTCTGCGGCCTGCTCCTGCAATTTTGCATACAGCTGGTCGATGGCGGTGCCCAAAGTCTCGTTGTCCTCATAGAGGGCATGGAGCCGGGTCTTGCCTGCCTTCACGCCGTCCAGGTCGTTGCTGAACGCCGTTAGTGCATCCTGTGCAGTCAATACTTCAGCATTATCTGCCCCCAGCGTATTGCTGGCGGTGGTGATAATGTTCGCCGCCGTGTTCTCCCGGGTGGTCAGCTCCTCGCTCAGGTTATAGCCGTTGTCAGCGGCGACCCCTGCGGTGAACCACTGGCGGGCGGTGTTGTATTTGCCGCGCAGCTTGGCGCTGCCAAAGCCGAAAAAGGCGGCCAGCATTACCACTACGCTTAAAGCCAGCGCCGCCGCCCGGGTGGAAAGCGCAGCGGGCAGCTTTGCTTCCAGTGCGGCCAGCTTCTGCTGGCGGGGCGTCAGCGTTACGGCCTGCTCCGGCTTTGCTTTTTCGCGGTAGCTGCCCGCGTCAAAACCGCCGGGAGCGGTTTGTTTGTTCTGAGAAAAATCAGCGTTTGCCATTTCAGCTCCGGATCTCCATCATTTTGGTTTTCAGCTCGTCCTCGATGCGGGTCAGCTCCTGCTCGGCGGCAACGCGCTTTGCACGGCCCTCGCTCTGGATCTTGTTCAGCTCGTCCAGCGTCTCGATCAGGCTCTTGTTGGTCTGCTGCAAGGTCTCGATATCCACGATGCCGCGCTGGCTCTCCTTGGCGGTCTCGATGGTGCCCAGCTTCAGCGCCTCGGCGTTCTTCTTCAGCAGGTCGTTGGTCATGTTGGTCACAGCGCGCTCAGCCTGCATGGCCTGCTGGCTGTGTGCCAGACCCAGTGCCAGCACCATCTGGTTCTTCCACAGCGGGATGGTGTTCACGATGGTGGACTGGATCTTTTCCGCCATCATGGTATTGTTGTTTTGCAGCAGACGGATCTGGGGGCCCATCTGCAAGCTGATGTTGCGGGTCAGCTCCAGATCATACAGCTTTTTCTCAAAGCGCTCGCACTGATCGGCAAGGTCGCGGGCGGCCTGTGCGTCCTCCGGCAGACCGGAGACCTTGGCCTTATCCATGGCCTGCTGCAATTCGTTGGCACGCACGTCAGCCAGCTTTTTCTTGCCGGCAAGAATATACATGCTCAGCTCCTTGAAGTAGGCCATGTTCAGCTCGTACATCTTGTCCAGCATGGCGATGTCCTTGAGCAGCTGCACCTGATGTGCCTCCAGCATGGACTGGATCTTTTCCACGTTAGTCTCGGTCTTGTCGTACTTGGTCTTGAGGGCATCCAGCTGGCTGGTTTTCTTTTTGAAGAAGCCCATAATGCCCTTCTGCTGCTCCTCGTTGGCGTCAAAGCTCTTCAACTCGCCGATGAGGTCGGTGATCATATCGCCCACCTCGCCCAGATCCTTGGTGGACACCTTGGAGAGAGCGGCTTCAGAAAAATCGCCGATCTTCTTCTGGCAGGCAGAGCCGTACTGCAGCACCTGCTGGCTGTTGGTGATATCGATCTTCTGGGCAAACTGATCCACCATGGTCTGCTCCTCGGGGGTCAGGTTCACCTGTGCTTCCGGGGCAGGGGCAGCGGCGGGCTTTTCCTCCTGCGGCACAGCGGCGGGGGTGGGGTCCAGCGTCAGGGTGGGCACTGCGGGGGCATCCAGATCAAAGTTCAGGGTATTGTCAGCCATAAGTGATTCCTTCCTTTCAAAATCCAGAGGGGTATTCCAGTTTTACTTGCTCAGACCCTGCCCTTTCAGCATATTCTGCAAAACGGTCAGGTCTGCGGACAGGTCCATGCTCTCTGCCGCGTACAGGGCATCCAGCTGGTTTTCAAAAGCCGTGGCAATGGAGGCGGCGTTGTGCTCCACCTCGGCGCGGATGGCGGCGGCGTTCTCGCCCCGCACACCCTGCTTTGCAAGCTTTGCGTACTGCTGCAAAACGTTTACGGCGTCCGGCAGATAGTAGTTGGCAAACCGGCGCACCTGCTTTGCCTTGGCGGGGTTTGCTTCCACCGCTTCCACGATGGAGCGTCCTGCCTTTTCCATGCGGGTCATAGCGGCGGACAGCTGCGGGTCGGGCAAAGCCTCGTTCAGTGCGTGCAGGGTGTCCAGCTTCTGCTGGATATCGGTCAGCATCTGGTCCACATCCTCCACACCGGTGTGGAAAGGTACCTCGTGCTCCACCACCCGGGGCGGGCAGGTCTTTTTTGCCACGCCAAAGGCCACGGCGGCACCGCCCAGCGCCACCAGCAGCGCCCATAATTTGTATACCGGCAGCACCGCGCACAGTACCACGAACACCAGCGCCATGGCGTAAAAAGGCAGCACGCTGGGCTTTTGGGTGCGGATGATCTTGCTCATGGTCATTTCTCCTTGTCCGGGGCAGTGCGCCCCTTATGATATCCATAATACAACGTCCGCAAAAAAACGCAAGTATCCCGCAAAAGAATTTACAGCCTTGTCATCATTTTACGATCCAGTCCGCCAGTGCAGCGCCCCAAAGCTCCTCCAGCCGGGCGGGGCTGCAGGCGGCGTTGGCTGGACTTGTACTTGGCAGACGGACAGCCGGGATGCCGGTAAGCGGCTGCTGATATTTTGTATAGATACGGTAGGCTGTGGCACCGTTGCAGAACACCGCCCGGATGGGCGCTTTGCGCAGCAGCCCGGCGATATCGTTGGGCACCACATCCCGGATGGAGGCATCCGATGCGCCGGTGATGGTGCAGCTTTCCAGCGTATCCCACAGCGCCAGCCCGTGGCGCAAAAGCAGCTGCTTTTTGGCGGCGATATCCTCCCGCGCGGGCAGCGGCTCTCCGGTCAGCGCCGCCAGCAGCGGCCAGAACCGATTTTGCGGATGGCCGTAGTAAAAGGCCATCTCCCGGCTTTTGGGGCTGGGCCATGTGCCCAAGATCAGCGCCCGGCTGCGTTCATCGTACACCGGTGCAAAGCTCATAAACTGCCGCCTGCACTTTCAATATTGCCCCATGCAGAACCAAAGTCCCTGCCAGAGGGCTCCGCGCGGGGGCCGTCGAACCACAGCTCCTCGATCAGCGCCGCCACGCCGTCCTCCCGCACATCCCCGATGATCCGGTCGGCAGCGGCCTTGGCGTCCGGGGTGCCGTTTGCCATGCAGGCACTCAGGCCTGCGGCTTTCAGCATCCCCACATCGTTGGCAGAATCGCCCACAGCCACGGCATCCGCCAGCGTAAGCCCCATCTGTGCACACAGGTCGGCAAGCCCTACGCCCTTATCCATGCCGCCGCGCACGATATCATAGTAGCAGTAGCCGTCCGCGTTCTGCGCGCCCACCTGCATCCAGTGCAGGCCAAGGTAGCCGTATTTTTCGTGGAAGCGCTCCACTTCCTGCGGCGGCATGGCGGCAAAGGCAGCGTGGGGCATATCCACCAGATGCCTGTCCTGATCCTCGCCGTCCACGCAGTCCAGCCCGGGGCTGTTCATCATCTGATAGCCGGTGTGCAGATACTCGTACTCGCAGTAGGCGTAATAGGCATCCCGGAAGTTGAATTGCAGCGGGTAGTTATAATCCTCGCAAAAATCCACCAGCACATACATCTCCTCGCTGGTAAGCGGATGCTCGGCTATTACGTTGCCCTGCCTGTCCACCACGCAGGCACCGTTGCAGGTAATGGCGTAGTCGTACCGGATGCCGCCCAACTGGTTTTTGTCCCGGATGCCGGGGTATGCGCGGCCGGTGCTGAGCACGAATTTGCCCCCGGCGGCTTGCAGCTTTTTTACCGCCTTTACCACCGCCGGGCGGGGCTTAGCTTCGCCAAAGGGCACCAGCGTGTTATCGTAATCGCTCGCCAGAATCTTATATTGCATGGTCATCTCTCCTGTGTGCATCGTTTTTCTCCCAGTATAACACATTTTAAAGTCCAGCGGGAGAGGGAGAAAAGAAAAATGGGACAGCAGAATACCCGCAGGCATTCCACTGTCCCGAAATCCAAAATACTTTTATCTTCAGGCAAACACCGCCACGACCACCTGCATCGCCACGCCCACAAAGGCACCGGCGGCCCATGTCAGGCCGGTGATAAAGAGGTTCTGCTTCCACGAGGGGTTGGCGCGCCACAGCACAGCCAAGCCCACACCCGCACCGGTGCACAGCCCCGCCACAAGGCTGGAAAAGCGCAGCGCACCCTCCACATACAGCTGGGTCAGCAGCACGCTGGCGGCGCAGTTGGGGATCAGCCCCACCAGAGCCGCCACCACCGGCTGGAAAAAGCCCATATCGCCCAGCATCTCGGCGAACACATCCTCGCCCACGCCCTCTACGATCATGCCAAACACCAGACCGAAGGCGAAGATGAACACAAAGATCTCCAGCGTGTGGCGCAGCGCCGCCTGCCAGATGGGCTTTTCGTTGCCCTCGGCATCGCTGTGTTCCTCGTGGCAGTCCACCTCGTCCGCGTGGCCGGTGTAGCCGCCCCGCAGACCCTTGGGCAACATGCCCCGTAGGACAAAATCCAGCACAAAGCCCACCACAATGGCGTACAACACCTTGATGACCATCAGGACGGCCAGCTTATCCCAGTAAGCGGGCATGGAGACCAGCAGCGGGATCGCTTCGTCACTGGTGGCAAGGTACACCGCCATCAGCGTGCCCAGCGTGATGACCCGGGAGGCGTAGAAGTTGGATGCAATAGCGGAGAAGCCGCACTGCGGCACACAGCCCAGCACTGCACCCGGCACAGCACCCCAGCGCCCGCCGCCCGCCAGCAGCGCCTCGATGCGCTCGCCGTGGCGGTGCTCGATATACTCGATCAGCAGATAGGCCAGAAACAGAAAGGGCAGCATCTTGGCGGTATCCACCAAGGTTTCGCCCAAAACATCCAGAAACAGTTCCATAAATAATCGCTCCAAAGACCCGCAGGGGGGCGTCTCTCAACAATTTGCAATCAGTTTGCATTTTCGTGCAGGGTAGATTATACACGATATCCTTCCCAATTGCAATACCAAATTGCAAATTGGTTGCAATTTTATGTTATGGAACGTTGCAGCGCGTAAAAATACGATTTTGAATGGTCTCCGCGTCTTACGGGTTGCGGTGCCCTACATTTACAGCGTTGCTTCCGGTGAAATTTTCTGCTTGCCGCAAGCGTGCAAAGACGCTCCGCTGGGCCAGAGGCAGGGAGGGGTGTTCCGACTCCCCCCTCCCTACCTCTGGACTCCACCCACCCCGCAACGGGCCAAGGGCTACTCGCCCTTGACAATCCTAAAGCAGAGGTCGAAGCACAAAAAAGCTAGCGCTGCGCCAGTCGGCGCTATCGCTTTAACGCTTTTTTCGCTTCTCCATCTATAACCCCTCAGTCGCTGCGCGACAGCTCCCCCAAGGGGGAGCGAGCGCCCGCCCGCAGCGCCGCGCTTTCATAGAAAGCGGCGCTGCAACTGCCGTTTTTCTCCACGACCCCACCTGTGAAAATGGGGTTCAGAAACGCCCGCAGGCGTTTCTGAACCCCGAAATAAAAAATACTATTTCCTTAGCTTATGCGCAGAGCAACGCGGAGCGCATTCCAAATCGTCCCACGCAGCAAGGAAGCTGCGGTCTGTTTTACCCCTTCAGCGGTACAAAGCCCACAAGGTCTTTGACGACCTCGCCGCCGATGATCAGACCGGCCACCGAGGGCACAAAGGCGTTGGAGCCCGGCACGGTGCGCCGCGCAGTGCACTTGCGCTGAGTGCCCGGGGGACAGATGCAGTGGTCCTTGCAGCTGATGGAATCATCCTCGATGGGAGTCATGACAGGCTCCTTGGAGTAGACCACCTTCAGGTGCTTGATCTTGCGCTTGCGGCACTCGGTACGCATCACCTTGGCAAGCGGGCAGACCGAGGTCTTGTAGATATCGGTCACCTCAAAGCGGGTGGGGTCCATCTTGTTGCCTGCACCCATGGAGCAGATGATGGGCGTGCCCGCCTCCTTGCACTTCATCACCAGCGCCAGCTTACCGGTAACGGTGTCGATGGCGTCCACCACATAGTCGTACTGGGTAAAATCGAAATCGTCCTGCGTCTCCGGGCCAAAGAAGCACCGGTGGGTGGTCACCTTGATGTTGGGGTCGATATCGTGGATGCGCTGTTCTGCCACATCCACCTTATACTGCCCTACCGTGCTGCGGGTGGCGATGATCTGACGGTTGAGGTTGGTCAGGCAGACCTTATCGTCATCGATCAGATCCAGTGCGCCCACGCCGCTGCGTGCCAGCGCCTCCACTGTGTAGCCGCCCACGCCGCCGATGCCAAACACTGCCACCCGGGCGTGGTGCAGCTTTTCCATAGCCTCTGCACCCAGCAGCAGCTGGGTGCGGGAATACTGATCCTGCATTTTGTTCTCCTTACTTTTCTACGCGGGTGATGGTGCCGCCGCCCAGCACCACATCGCCCTGATACAGCACGGCAGCCTGCCCCGGGGTGGGGGCACGCTGAGGCTGGTCGAATTCCAGCCGGAAGCCGTTTTCTGCGGGGTAAACGGTGGCCTGCTGCTCGGCCTGATGATACCGGGTGCGGGCGGTGACCCGCAGCGGCCCGGTCAGCGCCGGGATAGCGATCCAGTTCACATCCTCTGCGTAAACGATGCGGTCAAACAGTTCACTTTCCGGCCCGACCGTAACGGTATTGGTCTGCATATCCTTGCCGCAGACGTACACCGGCGCACCCAGCGCGAGGCCAAGCCCCTTGCGCTGCCCCAGCGTGTAGCGCACTGCGCCGCAGTGGGTGCCCACCACCTTGCCGCTCCGATCCAGAAAATCTCCGGCGGGGTAGTGCTTGCCGGTAAACTGCTCCATAAAGCGGGCATAGTCGCCGTCCGGCACAAAGCAGATATCCTGACTGTCGTGCTTCTGGGCGTTGATAAAGCTGTGCTCCTGCGCGATCTTTCGCACCTCGGTCTTGTGCAGTGCACCCAGCGGCAGACGGATATGCGCCAGCTGCTCCTGCGTGAGGTTATACAGCACATAGCTTTGATCCTTGCCCTCGTCCAGCCCCTTTTTCAGCAGCCAGCGGCCGGTGGCTGCATCCTGCTCCACCCGGGCGTAGTGGCCGGTGACCACATACTCCATGCCGTGTTCCTCCGCCCAGTCCAGCAGGTGGCGGAACTTCATATATTTATTGCAGTCGATGCAGGGGTTCGGGGTGCCGCCCGCCTCGTAGACGCGGATAAATTTTTCAATGATCTGTGCCCGGAAGTCGGCGGTGAAATCCAGCACCTGATACGGCATATCCAGCGCAAAGGCCACCTCGGCGGCGTCCTCGATATCCTTTTCCGAGCAGCAGGTCTGGTAACCGGACTGTCCCAGCGTTTCGTTGTGGGTAAGCCGCATGGTGATGCCGGTGCAGTCGTAGCCCGCCTGCTGCATCAGGCAGGCCGCCACCGAGCTATCCACGCCGCCGCTCATGGCAATGAGGGCGCGGGGACGGTTTGCAGGGTTCTGAGTGGTCATAGGTTCTCCTTTTATGGGTTCAACATACTAAAGCAGTAGTATAATACTA
The DNA here is from genome assembly GCF_023347235.1 of Faecalibacterium sp. I4-1-79. GTDB lineage: Bacteria > Bacillota > Clostridia > Oscillospirales > Ruminococcaceae > Faecalibacterium > Faecalibacterium tardum. Next base: position 2,692,853 of record NZ_CP094467.1, read on the forward strand.
CCGCAGCATAAACCGCTTGTCAAGACGCTATCATTTTCTGCGCCGCAGCCAGCAGCGCCGGTTTTTCGTTGGGATATTCTGCGCGGATGACGCCGTCCAGCAGCGTTTCCAGCACCCGGCGCAGCGCAGGCCCTGCCGGGATGCCTGCCGCCATCAGGTCGCGTCCGTTCACCGCCAGCTGGCTCACCCGGCAGCATACGCCGTCGGCTTCCAGCTGCCGCGCCCGCTGCGCTGCAAGGGCGCAATCCGGGGCATTCTGCGGGTGCAGCGCCGCGCACAGCGCACACAGCCGCTCCACGGTACGCAGCCCATATCGGCCCAAAAGCTGCCGAAGGTGGATATCACTGGCGCGTTCCGGGGCGTGTGCGGGAGTTTCTCCGAGGACCGTCCGCTGGGGTGGGACCCTGCTGCCGCAGGCAGTAGGGCGGGCGATGGAATGGCCCGATTCGTGTCCGAGGAGAAAGCTCCCGCACACGCCCTCCCCTGCCGTTTCCCGCACTAATACCGCGGTCTCCTCGATACAGGCGTTGGAGCAGCGCAACCGTTTGAGCACACGGCGGGTATCGGCCTCGCCCAGAGCGCCCAGCAGCGCCGCCCAGCGCACCGGCAGATTTTCCTCCCCTGCCGGGCAGGCATCCAGCACCGGCTTTGCGGCTTCAAGCGCCGCTGGGGTCAGCTCCGGCAGTACCACCGCCAGCACGGCGGGCTCCAGATATGCCCCCGGCTGCGGGGCTGCCAGCAGCTTTGCCAGTTCCTCCTGAATGCGCTCGGCAGAGATGCAGTCCAAGTGCGGTGCCAGCTGCCGCGCCGCCCGGGCGGTAGCTGCATCCAGTGCAAAGCCGAACCTTGCGGCAAAGCGGTACAGCCGCAGGATACGCAGTGCATCCTCGGTAAACCGCTGTTGCGGCTCACCCACCGCCCGCAGCAGACCGTTTTGCAGGTCTTTTTGCCCGCCAAAGGGGTCTACCAGCCCCTCGGCTGCATTATACGCCATGGCGTTGATGGTAAAATCCCGCCGGGCAAGATCCTCCCGCACGTCCGGTACGAACTGCACCGCGTCCGGGTGACGGCCATCGGTATAGCTGCCCTCGGTGCGAAAGGTAGTGGTCTCGTACAGCTGCCCGCCGTATTTGATGGTGACCGTGCCGTGCTGCAACCCGGTGGGGATGCACTGCTCTGTCCCGAACAGTTCCATTACCTGCTGCGGCAGGGCACTGGTGCACAGATCCCAGTCGTGGGCGGTGCGTCCCAAAAGGCTGTCCCGCACGCAGCCGCCCACGGCGTAGGCTGCGTAGCCCGCTGCGTGCAGGGTGTCCAGCAGGGCAGCTGCCCCGGGGTCAAGTGTCAGCTTCATTCCTCGTTCTCCTCGTAATGCAGGGTGATGCGTTTGCCGTCAAAGCCGCATTCTGCCGCCGGAAAGATGCTTTGCGCCTGTGCAAGCTGCTGTTCCGGGTCGGTGATCATGGGGGAATAGTGCACCAGCCACAGCCGCTTTACACTAGCCTTTGCTGCCAGCGCCGCGCTTTGACCAAAGGTGCTGTGCCCCCACTGCGCGGCCTGCTCCTGCTGCTCCGGCAGGGCATAGGTGGCATCGCAGAGCAGAAGGTCTGCCCCCTGCGCCGCCTGTTCCAGCGCCGGGCAGGGCGCACTGTCGCCGGAAAAAACGAACCGCAGCCCCTTGCGGGGCGCGCCCAGCACCTCGGCGGGCTGCACCATACGCTCTGCCAGCGGAACAGCCTGTCCCCGCTGCAAAAGCCGCCACTGGGTCACCGGTACGCCCAGCGCCCGCGCCTTTTCCGGGTCGAACCTGCCCGCCCGGGGCAAGTCCAGCCGGTAGCCCAGACTGCGCACCCGGTGCTTTGTTGCCACCGGCAGCAGCGTTGCCCCGGCAGGCCATCCATCCGAAAGAGCATCCAGCGCCACAGGCTGTCCGGCGCGGCAGATAAGCGGCTTTACCGCGTAGGGCAGCGGCCCGGTCAGGGCATATACCGCCCGCCAGACCTCCAAAAGCCCCTCCGGACCCAGCAGCACCAGCGGACGGGTACGCCCCTGCGCCCCAAGAGTCTGCAAAAGCCCGGGCAGACCAAAGATATGGTCTCCGTGGTAGTGGGTCAGACAGATGGCATCCGCGCGCATCAGGTTCACCCCGGCGCGGCGGGCAGCGGTCTGGGTGCCCTCGCCGCAGTCCAGCAGCAGGCTGTGCCCGCCGCACTCTGCCACCGCGGCGGTCAGGGCGCGCTCCGGCAGCGGCATGGTGGCAGCCGTGCCCAGCAGTGTAATGGTCAGCATAAGCAGTTCCTCCGTGGTTCTTCCCTGTTATCTTACCACAAACCCCGCTTGTGCACAATTCTTTCTGCCACGGCATAAGCTGGGCAAAGCCTTGAAAAGGGAGGGCGCAGCCTATGCAGCGTGACCGCAGAAAACGCTATTCCCCTGCCCGGCGTCCGGTACTTTTGCGCCGGGTGCTTTTGGTGCTGTGCATTCTGGCGGTGCTGTGGCTGGGGTACAGCTGCATGATGCCGCAGCTGCTTTTTTCTGCCCGGGGCACCATGATCTTTATGCCGGACCCGCCGCTGCGGGGGTAGCGGGACGATTTGGAATGCGCGCCGCTTCCGGGTTGCGGCACCCAGCATCCGCTTCGTGCCTTGAACGGCACTCGCGTCTTACTGGCCGCTGCCCCAACAGCTCCTCCCTGTTTCCGCCACTGGCGGCGGTCGTCGTTGTTGCACTTTGCGCATATTCAGCGGAAGAATTATTTAAAATTCGCAATTCTGGAAAATCTGCGGAGCTTGTCGGGGCAAAACCCCTCCATCTGCTAACGCAGACCGCTCTACCACTTAAAAGCCCCACTGGGGCTTTCATTGCTGCGCAAACGCGGATTTTCCAGAATTGCCTTTTCACGGGAGGGAGCGTAAAGGCGAGAGACGCAAAAACAGGGCTGCTGCACATTGCTTTGTGCAGCAGCCCTGTTTCCAACTTATATACTTTCCAGCACCTTTTTCCCGGTCAGCGGGTCGGGGATGCCCAGCAGCGCCAGTATAATTGCCATGCGGATATACACACCGTTATGCACCTGATCGAAATAAGCGGCGCGGGGGTCGTTGTCCACGTCCGGCTTGATCTCGTCGATGCGGGGGAGCGGGTGCAGCACCGGCATGGTGGGCGGTGCCACCTGCAGCAGCTTTTCGTCCAGCGCATAGCAGCCTTTCAACCGCAGATAGTCCTCCTCGTTGAAAAAGCGCTCCTTCTGGATGCGGGTCATGTACAGCACATCCAGACCGGGCAACTCGGCTTCAAGGTCAGCGGTCTCTTTATAGTTCTGGTGCAGCGGAGTCAGGGTCTCGTCCTTGACGTACTGCGGGATGCGCAGCTCCTCGGGTGAGATGAACACGAACCGGTTGCCCTCGAACTGGCTCAGCGCGGCGGTGAGGGAGTGCACCGTCCGGCCGAACTTGAGGTCGCCGCAGAAGCCGATGGTCAAATGATCCAGCCGCCCCTTGCGCTGGCGGATGGTCATCAGGTCGATCATGGTCTGGGAGGGGTGGGCGTGGCCGCCATCGCCTGCATTGATGACGGGCACACGCGCATACATGGACGCCCGCAGCGGTGCGCCCTCCTTGGGGTGGCGCATGGCAATGACGTCTGCATAGTTGCTTACCACGCGGGCGGTATCGGCCACCGTTTCGCCCTTGGTGGCGCTGGAAAGCTGGGCCCCTGCAAAGCCCAGCGTCTTGCCGCCCAGCCGCAGCATGGCCGACTCGAAGGAAAGCCGGGTGCGGGTGCTGGGCTCGTAGAATAAGGTGGCCAGAATGCGGCCATCGCACAGGTGGGCGTAGGGCGCGGGGTCGGCCTCCATCCGGTCGGCAAGGTCGAGCAGTGCCAGCTGCTCAGCCAGAGAAAAGCTGCCGGGCTCAATAAAATGTCTCACAGCCATTCTCCCTTCAGCACAAATTTTTCGCGCTCGGCACCGGTGGAAACAAACTGGATCTCGTGCCCCAGCTGCTTTTCCAAAAATTCCACATAGGCCTTGGCTTCCTTGGGCAGTTCCGCCCAGCTGTGGCAGCCAGAGATATCCTTGTTCCAGCCGGGCAGCAGGGTGACCACCGGCTGCACACGGTCAAGGTCGGACAGGGTGTCGAAGCGGGGGACTTCCACGCCGTCCAGCTTGTAACCGGTGATGACCGGGATCTGCTTCATGCTGCTCAGCACGTCCAGCTTGGTCAGTGCGATCTTATCCGCGCCCTGACATTGCAGGCCGTAGCGGCTGGCAACGCAGTCAAAGGGACCCACCCGGCGGGGACGTCCGGTGGCTGCGCCGTACTCGCCGCCGGCCTTGCGCAGCTTTTCGTTCCACGCCTCGTCCATTGCATTCTCTGCTGCAAAGGGGCCTGCGCCCACACAGGTGGAGTAGGCTTTCAGCACACCCACCACATGGTCCAGCTTGCAGTTGGGGATGCCCGCACCCAGCGGCGCGTAGGCCGCCAGCGTATTGGAGCTGGAAGTGAACGGGAAGATGCCGTAGTCGATATCCCGCATTGCGCCCAGCTGCGCTTCCAGTACGATGCGCTTGCCGCTGTCGTGCGCCTGCTGCAAGAAAGCGCCCACATCACAGATGAAGGGCGCAAAGTACGCCGCCTGCTGCCTGCACCAGTTCAGCAGGGCATCGTAGCTCATGGGCTCCTGATGATAGCAGCCCGCCAGCTCCATGTTTTTGGCGTCCAGGATCATGTGCAGACGGTTCTGGGTGCGCTCCTCGTCCAGATGCAAAAGGTCACCCAGACGCAGGGTCTTTTTGCGGTACTTGTCGCTGTAAGCGTAAGCAATGCCGCGCCGGGTAGAGCCGAACGCGCCGCCCTTCTTGGCAAGGCGGTCCTCTTCCAGCCCGTCCTGTACCTTATGCCACGGCATGGAGATGGTAGCCTTATCGGAGAGTTTCAGGTTCTCCGGCTCCACCTTCACTCCGCGCGCCTCGATGGCCTCCATCTCCCCGGCCAGATGCTCAAGGTCGATTACCATACCGGTGCCCAGCACGCAGGTCACCTCCGGGTGCAGGATGCCGGAGGGCAGCAGATTCAGGATGAACTTGCCCTTCTCGGTCACAACGGTATGACCGGCATTGTTGCCGCCCTGATAGCGCGCAACGATATCGGCATTTTCGGCCAGCAGGTCGATGACGCGGCCCTTGCCCTCATCGCCCCAGTTGATTCCAGTAACAGCGGTCAGCATAAACTTCATTTACCTTCTTTTCATTCTTGTTTCCTGTTCGCGGTGTTTATTATACGAGCGTGCAGAGAATATGTAAAAAGTATCCTGTGTATAGCAGCAATATGTTTTTTACATTGCAAAGGCTGCTGTCCGCATCCGGCACAGTCAAGCCGTAAAAAGCGCTTGCAATTCCGGCGCGCCGTGCTATGATACAAGAAGAGCATAAAGCCGCTTCTGCCGCAGGCCGCGCCGGAAGCCCGACAGGAAAGAGGGGCCGCACTCATGTATGTGGACTGGGAATACTACAAAATCTTTTACTATGTGGCAAAGTATCAGAACTTTACCCGCGCGGCGCGGGTGCTGGGCAACAACCAGCCCAACATCACCCACGCCATGAACCGGCTGGAAAGCCAGCTGAACTGCGTGCTGTTCATCCGCTCCAACCGGGGCGTCACCTTAACACCGGAGGGAGAGCTGCTGTATTCCCGCATTGCCTCGGCAGCGGTGCAGATACAGGATGCAGAAGAAGAGCTGAGCGCCACCGCCACGCTGGAGCACGGTGCCATCAGCATCAGCACTACCGAGACCGCTTTGAACATCTACCTGTCGGAAAAGCTGCGCGCTTTCCATACCGAGTACCCGGGCATCCGGCTGCGCATCTCCAACCACTCCACCCCGCAGGCGGTGCAGGCGGTACGCAACGGCGAGGTGGATTTTGCCATCGTGACCACCCCCGCAGAGGTGGAAAACGGGCTGAAAATGGTAGAGCTGATGCCCTTTTATGAGGTGCTTGTGGGCGGAAAGACCTTTACGGCGCTGGCCAGCCAGACCCTGAGCCTGAAGGAACTGGCCGGTTATCCCCTGATCTGCCTGAACGAGGAGAGCATGACCCGCAGCTTTTACCGGCAATTCTTTCTGGAACATGACGCGGTGCTGAAGCCGGACACCGAGGCCGCCACCACCGACCAGATGCTCACGCTGGTCAAAAGCGAGTTGGGACTGGCCTTTATGCCGGAGCCCATGGCAGCACCCCTGCTGGCCAGCGGAGAGCTGGTGCAGCTGCACTTGCAGGAGATCATCCCCTCCCGCTCCATCTGCCTTGTGTACGACCATCACCGCCCGCTGAACACCGCCGCCCGCAAGTTTCAGCAGCTGCTGACCAAGGCCGGGGCACGGAGCTCGGAACGCAAATAAACCAAACAGCAAGGGGCTGCTGCACCAATGATGGTACAGCAGCCCCTTTTCTGTTATTTCCGGGCGCTCTGTTTCAGCTCCCGCTGTTCTTCCTGCAATTCCTGCTTCAGGGTGCGGTCGATTTCCCGGGTCTCCTGCCGGATGACGGTCAGGTCTTTTTCGATGACCGGGTTCTCTTCCAGCTCTTCCCGGATGAACATCAGCGCAAAGCTGACCAGCAAAAAGCAGCAGGAGATCCAGATGGCTCTGCCGCCCAGCTGCGCCGCGCTCTTGCTGCCCAGCCCTGCCCCCAGCGCGAACAGGAATATGATGCCGAAGTAGCGCACCATCCTATCCTTTGCGTGGGGCTCATGGGAGTTGCGCCAGATGCAAAAGGCCTCCACGCCGCTGCGCAGGTCGCCGATGCACATGGTACTGGCAAAGGCGTAGCCGTTCACCTTGCGGAAAGCCTGCACCTGCATGGCGCAGGAAAAAGAAACGATGGCGTTAGCCAGCAGGTTCTGCGATTGGGGCAGAAAGCCCACCGCAAACAGCAACAGCACCTCGCCCAGCACCACCAGCTGCCGCCAGTGCAGCCGCTGCATCGCCTGAAAGTGCTCCCGCAATTTTTCCGCAGCCAGCACCCCCAGCGCAAAGGCGCACAACGGCACCAGATAGTGCAGCACCTTATCCCACCGGCCATCCATGATATTGGCGCTCAGCAGCACGATATTGCCGGTCTGGGCATTGGCAAACACCTTGCCCCGGAACAGATAGGTGTAGGCATCCTGCAAGCCGCCGGACAGCGAAAGGAACACCGCTGTAAGAAAGGACTCGGACATTTGTCCGCGATGCTTTGTTTTCATACTTGTACCCTCTTTTCGGGCTCTATTATAATACATTTTGCATCAGTTTCTGATATCATTTTTACATACCGGCTATGTTTTCCGCCCCAAAAGGCACAAAAAGCGCGGGTGTCCTTCCCTATTTCACCGCAATCTGTTAGAATAGGGATAGAAAATTTCGTACACAGGAAGGAGTTTTTAGTATGAAGATCGCAATCCCTTATGAAAACGGTCAGGTGTTCCAGCACTTCGGCCACTCTGCGCAGTTCAAGCTGTACACTGTCGAGGAAGGCCGCATCACCGGTGCCGAGGTGGTCTCCACCGACGGGCAGGGGCACGGTGCACTGGTGGGCTTTCTGGTGCGCAACGGCGTAAATGTGTTGCTGTGCGGCGGCATTGGCGGCGGTGCACAGATGGCACTGGCACAGGCCGGTATCCGGCTGTGCGGCGGCATTACCGGCGATGCCGACAGCGCTGCGGCGGCTTATCTTGCCGGCACGCTGGTCTTTGACCCCAACGCCCGCTGCACCCACCACGACCACGAGGAGGGCCACAGCTGCGGCTCTCACGCCTGCCACGCCGACAAGGGCGGCTGTGCTGGCAACTGCCACTAAAGGCCGCTCCCCTTTCCGGGCGGGACGATTTGAAATGCCCTCCGCTTGCGCTCTGGGCATTTTCACAGGAAGAAGTAAGCAAAAAACGGGCAGCCCGCAGGCTGCCCGATTTTGCGAAAAAAAGTTATTCAGAGAACTTCTCAGACCTTCTCGATGGTAAAGCTCCACTCGCTGGTCATGGCCTCGTCCGGCTCCAGAACCTCGTGCTTGCCTTCCTCGTTCACGCTGTTGGCCCAGCCGTTCCAAGGCTCCATGCAGACAAAGCTCTCGGCATCCTGCTGCCACAGCACACCGTTTTCAAAGGTCTCGTCAGCGTCCACGGTCACCTTGTGGCCGTTGCCCTTGTCGGTAAAGGTCATGGGGAACTGCACACCGGTCAGCAGACGGATGGTGTTGTCTGCACCCTCCTTGCGGGTGAGGGTGATCTTTTCCGGGGCGGCAGGCTGCTCGCCCTTGGCGTTCTCAGAGCAGGTGGCGCACTTGATGTCAAACTCCACATTCTCCAACTTGGAGGCGGTAAAGTAGGGGTGGTAGCCAAAGCTGAAGGGCATATCGGTGTTGCCCTCGTTGATAACGGTCAGGCTGACCAGTGCCTTGTTGCCCTCCAGATTATAGTTGAGCAGCAGAGTGAAATCGAAGGGATAGAGGAACTTGGTCAGCGGGGTGGACTCCAGTGCCAGCGTCACGCCGTCCGGGCCAACGCTGTCCACTTCCCATGCGCACAGGTCGGCAAAGCCGTGGGTCTCCATGGGGTAAGCCTTGCCGTCAAAGATGTGCACGCCGTTATCCGGGTTGCCGCAGCTGGGGAACAGCACCGGCACGCCAAAGCGGGGACGGTTGCACTCGGAGAAATTGGGGCGGCGGGTCCAGACGAACTCTTCACCGTCCAGCGTAAAGCTGGTGATCATACCGCCGCGCTCCGGGGTGATGGTGAGGGCGGTCTTTGCCTCGGGGTCGGTGATGACGTACTGCTCGTAGCAGGCGCCGTTCTCGGTGATGTACCGGGTGGTGATCTGATTCATAAGTAAAAGCCTCCTATTATTGCCGCCGGGTCGCCCCGGCGGGTCATTCCTTGTGCTCGGTCTGCCGTGCATCCAGCTTTTTGAAGTAGTAATCAATGCCGTAGCGGATAAAATACTTGATCAGCCGCACCGCACCGTAGAGCAGCGCTGCATAGATCAGCAGAGAAAACAATACTGCGCCATTTGCACCAATCATATAAAACACTTCCTTTCCGTTTTCATGCACAAAAAGGCCGCCGTACCGCTTTTTGCCGTACAGCAGCCCTTTTTTTCAGTTACAGAACCACGCCGTCCTTGAAGATGGAGATCTCGCGGAAGCCGTGCTTTTCCGCCTTGGTCTGCTCGCCGCTGGCCACGCGGATGACCAGATCCAGCAGATCCTTTGCAGCCTCGTCGATGGTCTTTTCACCATCCGCGATGACACCGGTGTTGAAATCGATCCAGCCGCCCTTCTTCTCTGCCAGCGGGGTGTTGGTGGAGATCTTCAGGGTGGGAGCCGGAGCGGAGAACGGGGTGCCGCGGCCGGTGGAGAACAAGATCAGGTGTGCGCCTGCTGCCGTCATGGCGGTGGCAGAGACCAGATCATTGCCCGGGCCGTACAGCATATTCAGACCCTTGGTCACCACGGGGTCGCCGTAGCCGATGACGTCCATGATGGGAGCAGTACCGCCCTTCTGCACGCAGCCGCAGCTCTTATCCTCCAGCGTAGTGATGCCGCCGGCCTTGTTGCCCGGAGAGGGATTATCGTACACCACCTCGTTGTGGCTGATGAAGTAATCCTTGAAGCCGTTGATCATGTGCTCGGCCTTGACGAACACTTCCTTATTGATGCAGCGGTCCATCAGGAAGCCCTCTGCACCGAACATCTCGGGCACCTCGGTCAGCACGGTAGAGCCGCCGCGCTGGCCCATCATGTCGGAGAAGCGGCCAATGGTGGGGTTGGCGGTGATGCCGGACAGGCCGTCCGAGCCGCCGCACTTCATGCCCACCACCAGCTCAGACACGGGGATGGGCTGGCGCTTGAACTGCCCGGCGTAGGCAGCCAGCTCCTTCAGGATATCACGGGCGGCGGCAAACTCGTCCTCCACGTCCTGACAGGTCAGGAATTTGACGCGGTCGTGGTCGTACTCGCCCAGCTCCTCCACGAACTGATCGTGCTGCAGGTTCTCGCAGCCCAGATGCAGCACCAGAACGGCGGCGGCATTGGGGTGGCGCACCAGCGCAGCCAGCAGCTTGCGGGTCTGTGCGTGGTCGTGACCGGTCTGGCTGCAGCCGAAGGGATGGGTGAAGGTGTACAGACCCTCGATGGAGCCGGTGACCAGATCCTGATTGTCGGCTACCATCTTCTTGGCGATATCGTTCACACAGCCCACGGTGGGGATGATCCAGATCTCGTTGCGGATGGCGGCGCGGCCATCCTTGCGGCGGAAGCCCATAAAGGTCTCCGGCTCGACCTTAGGCAGCGGAGCCAGATCCGGGGCGGGGTTATAGCTGTACTCCACCTCGCCGGACAGGTTGGTGTGCACGTTATGGGTGTGCATCCAGGTACCGGGGGCGGCGTCTGCGGTGGCGTGACCGATGGGGAAGCCGTACTTGATGACGTTCTCGCCGTTCTTAATGGGCTTGACTGCCATCTTGTGACCCTGCGGGATATCCTCCAGTGCGGTGACGGCAAGGCCGTCCACCTCCACCAGCGTGCCCTTGGCAATGGGGTGCAGGGCAACGACCACATTGTCGATGGGGCTGATATGAATTGCCTGCGGCATAGTTGTTCTCCTTATCGTATCGCACAAAAGGGCTGCTGCCCAAAGCAGCAGCCCTTTGTTGTGCGGGTAGGTTGATTTTTCAGCTTACAGGCAGCTCTTGTAAGCAGCCTCGGCACCCTGCGTGCGGATCATTTCCAGATCTGCCAGCACAGCGGCTTCCAGACCCTCGATCTTGGTCAGATCCTGATCCCACATCTGGGTGTTGGTCAGCACAGCGTGCACCAGCTGCGCAGCGGTGTCGTCCTTGTGTGCATAGTAGAAGTCCAGAGCCCATGCGTCGTCCTGGATCTTGTAGGTGTTGCCTGCGGGGCGCTTGCAGATCAGACCGTCAGCGGTGCGCTCCTGAATATCGTTGGAGTAGAAGGCGATGTAAGCTGCCAGAGACATGGTCAGGCACTTGGGCAGCTGCTTCTGCTCCTCGATGTAAGCGAGGAAGGAAGGCATGTTGCGAGCCTTCCACTTGGAGGTGGAGTTCAGAGAGATGCTCATCAGCTCGTGGTTGACGAAGGGGTTGTTGAAGCGATCCTCAACAGCAGAGGCAAAGTCCTCCAGATCCTTCTTGTCCAGCGGCAGGGTGGGGATGATCTCCTCGTGCAGCATCTTGTTCATAAAGCCGCGCACGGTGTCGTTGTGCATGCAGTCGCGGACGATATCAAAGCCTGCCAGATAAGCGCCCAGCACAAAGCCGGTGTGTGCGCCGTTCAGGATGCGGACCTTGCGCTTCTTGTAGGGGGTAACGTCAGGCACGACCATGACGTTGACGCCGGCCTTCTTGAACGGCAGCTTGTCCTCCAGACCTGCGGGGCCCTCGATGACCCACACGCCGAACACTTCGCCCACGTCCAGAACAGCATCGTGGTAGCCGTTGGCCTCTTCCAGAGCGGCCAGCTCCTGCGGGTCACGGATGCGGCCCGGAACGATGCGGTCCACCAGAGTGGAGCAGAAGGTGTTGGCAGTGTTCATCCAGTCGATGAAGGCGGGCTCCAGATCCCAATCCTTAGCATAGTTGTTGCAGCACTTCTGCAGCTCCTTGCCGTTGTTGTCGATCAGCTCGCAGCTCAGGATGACCAGACCCTTATCGGCAGCGCCGTTGAAAGCCTTGTAGCGCTCGAACAGCACACGGGTCAGCTTTGCGGGGAAGCTGTTGGGGGGAACCTGATCGAACTGGCTGTCGCCCTTGGTGTAGGCAATGCCGGCCTCAGTGGTGTTGGATACAACAGTTTCCAGATCCTCAGAGCGAGCCAGAGCCAGAACCTCGTCCCACTTGCCATCGATGTAGGGGCACACGCAGTCGGACACGCAGGAGATCACCCGCTTTGCGTCCACCTTCTGGCCCTTTTCGCTGCCGCGCAGGTACAGGGTGTACAGACCCTCCTGCTCGTTGATCCAGTCTGCCATCTGGGGGAAGTTGCCGATGGGCTGCACCAGCTTGACCTTGCCGTTATAGCCGGCCTTCTCGTTTGCAATATCGTAGAAATAGTCCACGAAAGCACGCAGGAAGTTGCCCTCGCCGAACTGCATCACCTTAACGGGAGCATCCTTCAGGATGTAGCCGTTGTAGCCAGTGCCTTCCAGAACCTTGTAGTTCAAAGTTTCCATCTTATTGATCTCCTTTATAAACTTGCTTTGCATGGCAGGCTCTCGTTTTCCCTGCCATCTTCTGCTCCTATTTTATGCTGTTGTATACAAAGAAGTCAAGTGTTTTGTGCAATGTTTTTAGTCCAAAAATGGCCATTCAGCGCATTTCCAGCGGTTTATACAATTCTGAGGGTGAAATTTTGGCAGTTTTTCAGTTGTATACATCGGCGTTTTCCGGTATACTAAGAATAAGGCAGCCTGCCCGTCCAAAGCAGGTGCATTTCATGCCCGTTTTTGTCTAAATTTTAACAAACTCATCAGAGAAAAGGAGTTAAAATCCCATGAAAGCATTTATGGATAAGGACTTCATGCTCCAGTCTGCTACCGCACGGCATCTGTATCACGACTATGCAGCTGCTATGCCCATCTGCGACTATCACTGCCACATTCCTCCCCGCGAGATCTACGAGAACCGCCGCTTTGAGAACATCACTCAGGTGTGGCTGGGCGGCCGCAACCCGGACGGCAGCTACTTCGGCGATCATTATAAGTGGCGCGTGATGCGTTCCAACGGCGTGCCCGAGGAGTACATCACCGGTGACAAGCCCGACCGCGAGCGCTTCCAGAAGTTTGCCGAGGCTCTGCCCATGGCCATTGGCAACCCCATGTACCACTGGACCAATCTGGAGCTGCACGTTTTCTTCGGCTACGACGGCGTGCTGAACGGCGACACCGCTGAGGAAGTGTGGAACCTGTGCAACGACAAGCTGCAGCACGATCCCAAGCTGACCGTCCGCGGCCTGATCGAGCAGAGCAACGTGGCCTTCATCGGCACCACCGATGACCCCATCGATGACCTGTACTGGCACAAGAAGATCAAGGAAGATCCCACCATCAAGTTCACCGTGGCTCCTTCCTTCCGTCCTGACAAGGCCGTCAACATCAGCAAGCCCGGCTTTGCTGAGTACATGGGCAAGCTGGCTGCCGTTGTGGGCAAGGAAAAGCTGGCCTGCATCGACTGCGTGACCGATGCCCTGACCAAGCGCATCGAGTTCTTTGCCGAGATGGGCTGCCGCGCTTCTGACCACGGTCTGGACTACGTTCCCTACCGTGAGGCAACCAAGGACGAGGTGAACGCCATCTACCAGAAGGTGATGAACGGCGAGAGCTGCACCGTGGAAGAGGCCGAGAAGTACCAGACCTACATCCTGATCCATCTGGGCAAGCAGTACCATCGTCTGGGCATTGCCATGCAGTTCCACTACAACTGCCTGCGCGGCATGAACCGCAAGATGAACAGCCTGCTGGGCCCCGACACCGGCTTTGACATGATCAACACCGCCACCTGCGGCGGCCAGATCGCACAGCTGCTCAGCGCCCTGAACGACACCGATGAGTGCCCCAAGACCATCATTTACAGCCTGAACCCCGCCGACGATGCACAGATCGGCACCATTCTGGGCTGCTTCCAGAACAGCGAGATTCCGGGCAAGATCCAGCACGGCTCCGCATGGTGGTTCAATGACCACAAGATCGGCATGGAGGATCAGATGATCCGTCTGGCAAGCCTTGGCCTGCTGGGCAACTTTGTGGGTATGCTGACCGACAGCCGCAGCTTCCTGAGCTACACCCGCCACGATTACTTCCGCCGCATCCTGTGCAACATCATCGGCCAGTGGGTCGAGGACGGCGAGTATCCCAACGACGAGAAGGCTCTGGAGAAGATCGTCAAGGGCATCTGCTTCGACAACGCAAAGCGTTACTTCAACCTGTAAGCGCTTTCTCCTTTTCCTGAACTGAATCTCCGCGCCGCCCGCAGACAATGCCGTCTGCGGGCGGCGCTTTGTTTTGCCCTTTTACGTCTAAAATGCACCGGATATGCCTGTTTTTTCACCTTTCATCGGTTGTTTTCCGTCTTTTTCTACAACTTCTCCTTTATCCCTTGACTTCCCCGTATAAGGAGAGTATATTTTTGCATGGCATTCAGGCCAAATTACTGTATTTTTTGATGGAGGAAACCCATGAATGGTTTAAAAGAAGCCTTCAGCCGCGAAAATCTGCTGAAGAATCTAAATTTCTTTGCCCTGCTGAACCTCGGCCTTGTGCTTACGGCAGTGGGCATCGTATATTTTAAAAATCCCAACCACTTCGCCTTCGGCGGCACCTCCGGCCTGTCCATCCTGCTGGCAGACCTGTTCCCCCACATCAATGTGGGCGGCTTTATGTGGATCATCAACCTGGTGCTGGTGGTGCTGGGCTTTCTCTTTTTGGGCATCAAATGCATGGGCTGGACGATCTACTCTTCCTTTGCACTCTCCTTTTTCGTGTCCTGCTGCGAGTGGCTGTACCCCTCCGGCGTGTCCCTGAGCGGCGATGCCATGCTGGATCTGGTGTTCGCGGTGTTTTTGCCCGCGCTGGGTGCTGCCATCGTGTTTGATATCGGCGCTTCCACAGGCGGCACCGACATCGTGGCGCTGATCCTTGCCAAGTACACCTCCATGGAGATCGGCAAGGCGCTGATGGTCAGCGATATCCTCATTGTGCTGGCCGCCGCCGTACGGTTCGGCATGGGCACCGGCCTGTACTGTATCCTTGGCCTCATTGGCAAATCCTTCGTGGTGGACGGTGCCATTGAAAACATCCGCCTGCGCAAGGTGTGCACCATTATGACTGCGAACCCGCAGCCCATTCTGGACTTTATCATCCACGACATGAACCGCTCTGCCACTGTGGAAAAGGCCTACGGTGCCTACACCCACCACGAGCTCAGCGTACTGGTGACCGTGCTGACCCGCCGTCAGGCCTTGCAGCTGCGCAACTTTCTGCGGGAGAACGACCCCCACAGCTTTATCACCATCGTCAACTCCAGCGAGATCATCGGCAAGGGCTTCCGCTCCTTCAACTAAGACCGCTTCGTATCCTTTTTTCATCCATTTTTCGCTAAAGGCTTCCCCCGACCGGGGGAAGTCTTTATTCAGAGGATCGCCCCATGCCACGCAACTCCGTACTTGAAGAAAAACGCAAAATAGTGTATTATATAGTATTATGAGTAAAAGGGGGCACACTGTGCCCTGACAGGGGGAACCTATATGGCTGATAAAAACTTTCTGACAGATATCATCGATGCCGACCTTGCCGAGGGCAAGGTGCAGCAGATCCACACCCGCTTCCCGCCGGAGCCCAACGGCTATCTGCACATCGGCAGCGCCAAGGCCATCTATATCAACTGGTCCATTGCCAACCAGTACGGCGGCAAATTCAACCTGCGTCTGGACGACACCAACCCCGCCCGCGAAGGTGAGGAGTACGTCAACAGCATCATCGAGGATCTGCACTGGCTGGGTGCCGACCCCAACGGCGGCATCTTCTACGGCAGCGATTACTTTGACAAGTGCTATGAGTACGCCGAAAAGCTGATCACCGAGGGCAAAGCTTATGTGGATGACCTGACCCGCGAGGAAATGCGCGAGTACCGCGGCTCCGATGCCGGCAAGCACTCCCGCCCGTCCCCGTGGCGCGACCGCAGCCCGGAGGAAAACCTCGACCTGTTCCGCCGGATGCGTGCCGGTGAGTTCAAGGAGGGCGAAAAGACCCTGCGTGCCAAGATCGATCTGGCAAGCCCCAACATGAATATGCGTGACCCGGCCATCTACCGCATCAAGTACGCCGAGCATCACCGTCAGGGTAACAAGTGGTGCATCTACCCCATGTACGACTTCGCCCACCCCATTCAGGACGCTATCGAGGGCATCACCCACAGCATGTGCAGTCTGGAATTCGAGAACCACCGCCCGCTGTACAACTGGGTCATCGAGAACATTTTTGGTGCCGAGTTCCCCAAGCAGCGCGAGTTTGCCCGCCTGAACATGACCAACACGGTCATGAGCAAGCGCTACCTGCGTGAGCTGGTGGAGATGGGCATCGTGGACGGCTGGGACGATCCCCGTATGCCTACCCTGTGCGGTCTGCGCCGCCGCGGCTACACCCCCACTTCCATCTTCACCTTTGTACGGGAGGCCGGCATCTCCAAGTCTGACAACCTGATCGATATGCGTCAGCTGGAAGCCTGCATCCGCAGCGAGCTGGACCTGACCGCACAGCGCCGCATTGCCGTGCTGGAACCGGTCAAGCTGGTGGTGGACAACTACCCTGCCGACAAGACCGAGTACTTTGACGTGGCCAACAACCCCAACCGCGAAGCCAACGATACCACCACCCGCAAGGTAGCCTTTACCCGCGAGCTGTGGATCGACGCCGAGGACTTTGCCGAGGTGCCGCCTCCCAAGTTCAAGCGCCTGACCGTGGACGGCGAGGTGCGTCTGATGGGTGCCTATATCGTCAAGTGCACCGGCGTGGACAAGAACGCCGACGGCAGCATTGCTGCCATCCACTGTACCGCCGACCTTGAGACCGGCAACGGCAACCCCGCCGATGGCCGCAAGGTCAAGGGCACCATCCACTGGGTAAGCGCCGCACACTGCGTGGATGCCGAGGTGCGCCTGTACGACAAACTGTTCACCGAAGCCAACATGAACGGCATTCCCGAGGGCAGCGACTACAAGGACTACCTGAACCCGGAAAGCGTCACCGTGCGCACCGGCTGCAAGCTGGAAGAAAGCCTGAAGGACGCAAAGCCCGGTGAGAAGTTCCAGTTCGTGCGCACCGGCTTCTTTACCCCGGACAGCAAGAACCCCGGCGTGTACAACCGGGTGGTCACCCTGCGCGACAGCTTCAAGCCCGCAAAATAATCACCCCCAAGGAGAAGATACCATACCATGACCGCAAAAATGACCCGTAATATCCTGCTCATGTTGGCAGCCACCGTGCTGATGGGCATTGTGCTGAACCTGTATATCCACAACACCGGCACCGTACCCGCCGCCGACAACGCCGCCCCCCTGACCGATGGCAGCTACACCTCCTCTGCACAGGGTTGCTTGAGCGAGGTGACCGTCACGGTCACCGTGACCGGCGGCAAGGTGACCGCCGTACAGGTGGACGCCTCTGCTGAGACCCCGGACTTGGGCGGCAAGGCCGCCGAGACGCTGGCAGCGCAGCTGACACAGACCGGCTCCACCACCGGTGTAGACGCCATCACCGGCTCCACCATGACCAGCGAGGCCATCTTTACCGCCATGGACGCCTGCCTTGCGCAGGCGCAGTGATGCTGTAAACCACAAGAACAAAAACTGCCGCACAGTTGTGCGGCAGTTTTTTGTTTCTGTTCCTTCGTGCTGAACGATTTAGAATGCGCTCCGCGTTTGCTCTGCGCATGTTCAGCGGAAATGCTATTTATAATTTCGTAGTGCCGGAGCGTCTGCGGACGCTCCGGTACTACATTTTCACGGCTGGGGGTCGTAAGGGCAAGCTGCATATTGCGTTTCCCTACAAGCACTGTGCCGCAGGTCGTTTTTCATTGCAGAACATGTCGGGTTATGCTATACTTGGTCTGCCGCACTAAAAACGGCAGGTGCTGTCTGCACAAAAGGTGGTCTAGCTTCCTCCGGCAAGCTTCCGGGGGCTGTGAAACCTTATTGTCTGGTTCCCCCGGACGCAAACGCGAAAGGGGGGATGCCACATGACACTGGATAACGTTCTGCAGCTGTTCGTCATTATTGGCGGCACAGTCGGGATCACGTTCAAGATTTCGTGGGCGATCTTTCAGGAGATCCATAACAATAAGAAATGACCGCCCCAGCTTTCCAATCCTGAGCGGTCATTCTTATTGACGTACTTAGCTAAAGGAAGCTGACCATTGCAGGCAGCACCTTTTCTATTTGTAGTATAACGCTCCCACGCCGTTTTGTCAAGCAGCGCCGGTTTTACAGGGTGCTTTGCAGCCGTGCGCCGCTGGCGTACTGGGTGCGGCGGTCCATCTGGTTATCCATCGGCTGACCGGCGGCATAGCGCTTGAGGTTATGTGCAAAGATATCCACGATGTTGTCCAGCGTCTTGGGCAGGCTGAAGCCGCCGGTGACATGGGGTGTGATGATCACGTTCGGCTCTGCCCACAGGGGATGCTCCGGCGGCAGCGGCTCGGGGTCGGTCACGTCCAGTCCTGCGCCGGAAAGCCGCCCGCTGTGCACGGCGGCTGCCAAGGCTTCGCCGTCCACGGCAGTGCCGCGCCCCACATTGAGCAAGATGGCACCGGGCTTGCAGAGCGCCAGCCGCTCTGCGCCAAACAGATGCAGCGTTTCCGGCGTGCCGGGCAGGCTCAGCGCCACAAGGTCAGCCTGCGGCAGCTCTGCGTCCAATTCGCTCTGCGCCACCACCCGGGTGCAGTAGTCCGGGCATGGGGTATCCGGGTGCACGGTGCGGCGCACGCCCACCACCTTGGCACCCAGCGCATACGCCCGCCGGGCAAAGTTCGAGCCGATATCGCCCATGCCCACGCACAGCACCCGGCTGCCCGCAATGCTACCCACAGAGTGGCCGGTGGGTGCCCAGCGGTGCTCCCGCTGGTTGTCCCGGTAGGTGGGCAGCTCCTTGAGCAGGCTGAGCCACATTGCCAGCATACACTCGCTGATGGCCAGACCGTAAGCGCCGGTGGCATTGGTCACGATGCAGCCCTCCGGCAGCACCCCCGGCTCCAGATAGTTATTGGGGCCGGCTGTGTTGGACTGGAACCACTCCAGATGATCGTTCTGCCGGATCAGCGGCACCGGCAGGTTGCCCAGCACCGCATCAGCCCACAGGGCATCCTCCGCCGTGGCGGTATCCGGGGTGGTAAAGCGATATGCAAAGCCCTGCACCGCCTCAATGCGGGCCCTCTGCTCTGCACTGATGGGCAGGCAGACAAGGATATGTTTGGACATAATGGGGCTCCTTTCCTCTTTTTTGTCTATCATACCGCAAACTGTGCGGCGACACAAGAGGGTGGTTCTGTGCTTTCAGACGCATCCCGTAAAAGAACAATGCCGGGCAGCCCGAAAGCCGCCCGGCACCGCATTAATTTTCAGTCCAGTGCACGGATGGCGTCCACCGTGCAACGGTACTGCTCTGCCACCTTTGCAAACTGCTCCTGCGTGCCCTCCAGCTGCCCGGCGCGCAGGGTCTCGGTCAGGGTATAGGTAGGCGCGTACAGATTGGAAAAGCCCAGATTCTGGCAGACGCCCTTGAGGGTATGCGCTCCGCGGAACGCCCCCTTCACGTCTCCCCTGCGCAGCGCTTCCTCCAGGATCTGAAAGCTGTCGTCCTGCAAGAACATCCGCACAAATTTGCAGATCATGGCTTCGTTATACAGCCGCCCCAGCACCTCCTGATAGTCTGCGCCCATCTTTTTATAGCATTCCTGTATCGTCATCGCTTACGCCGTGCCTTTCTTTTTTGCTATCGTCTGCTTTCCCACCGCCGCATCTTACTACGCTTCACGGCGATATAGTGTTATGATAGCACCTTCCCAGCCAGTTTGCAACTAGAGCGCAACAAGTTTTGCACTCTGTATAGTTTTTGTGTTCTCTTTTTGGCAGTTGCGCCAAAGCCACGCCCAGCTCTTTAAAAAGCGCCTGCTGCCGTGCCCTTTTCCGCTGCTGCCAGCCGCCGCTTCTGCCGGCTGAAAAAAAGCAGACCGTGCAGCGCCGTCAGCTGCGGATTCTGTATTGACGAACCGCACAAAAAACGATATACTATATTCTGGCGGTGCAGCCGTGCCGCCAGATGTCGGGGTGTTGCGCAGTTGGTAGCGCGCCTGCTTTGGGAGCAGGAGGCCGCGAGTTCGAGTCTCGCCACTCCGATACTGCAAACGCACGTTGATTCGATAAGAGTCAACGTGCGTTTTTATTTCGCCGGTAAACTTGACGGGGAAAATCCGAATGTGTGCAAAAACCGCGCACACTGCAAGGCCGCTTTTAAAAACCAGAGCAGCCTTTTTTCTATTTCCTCCCCTTTTGCGGGATTGATAAAAGCCCACAAGTGCGGTATACTGAATAGTACTTTATTTAAGAGAAGTAAGGAGGTGCGGCCCATGGCGATCGGTGTGCCCCGCCCACTGGCGATAGAAAAGCCGCAGGCCGTAGATCTTGTACAGGCGGCGCGGTATTTCGGTGCGCACGGCGAGCCGGACGCTGCCACGCTGGCACTGCTGCAAAAGTGCGCGGTGCCGCTGTTGGCGGCGGCGATGCCCCGGGCGGTGTGGCTGCTGGCAGACACCCCTGCCCTGACCGAGGCCGGTCTTCTGCCCGGCGAGGATGTGCACAAGCACCTGACCGGCTGCGGGCAGGCCATTCTGCTGGCGGTGACGCTGGGCCCCGGGGTGGATGCCCAGATCCGCCGGGCGGGCGTGGGCGATATTGCCGCCGGGGTAGCCTCCGATGCCTTGGGCAGCGCACTGGCCGAGCAGGCCGCCGATGCCGCCGAGGCACAGCTGCGCCAGTGGGCGGCGACCGAGGGAAAGTATCTGACCGGGCGCTTTTCGCCCGGCTACGGCGATTGGAACATCGCGGTGCAGCCGCTGGTGGCAGCGGCGCTGGACACGGTGCGCAAGGCCGGGCTGTGCGTCACCGACACCAACCTGATGACCCCGCGCAAGAGCGTGACCGCCCTGCTGGGGGTCAGCGACCACCCGGTAAAAGGACAACTGGCCGGGTGCGGCCATTGCGTGCTGCGCACCCGCTGCGAATACAGAAAGAGGGGAAAGACCTGTGCAAGTGAATGAACTTTTCAGACAGAGCAATACCATCCTGCTGGACGGCGGCATGGGCACCATGCTGCAAGCTGCCGGGCTCAAGCTGGGCGCACGCCCGGAAGAGCTGAACATCACCGACCCGGCGCTCATCGAGGGCATCCATGGGCAGTACGCTGCGGCGGGCAGCCGCATCGTCAACGCCAACACCTTCGGCGCTTCTGCCCACAAGCTGGCAGGTAGTGCTTACACGCTGGAGCAGGTCATCACCGCAGGCATTGAAAACTGCAAGCGCGCCTGTGCGCCCTACGGTGCGCTGACCGCGCTGGACGTGGGCCCGCTGGGCGAGCTGCTGGAACCCAGCGGAACGCTGGCCTTTGAGGATGCTGTGGCCGAGTATACCCGCATCGTCAAGGCGGGCGAAGCCGCCGGGGCAGACCTGATCTTTTTTGAGACCTACACCGACCTGTACGAGCTGAAAGCCGCTCTGCTGGCTGCCAAAGAGAATACCCATCTGCCCATTCTGGCCAGCATGAGCTTTGAAGCGGGCGGGCGCACCTTTACCGGCTGCACTGTGGAAAGTTTTGCCGCCACCGCCCGGGGCTTGGGCGCAGACGCCGTGGGCATCAACTGCTCACTGGGTCCCAAGGAGATCTTCCCCATGGCAAAGCGGCTGGCAGAAGCCGTGCCCGGCAACTTCCCGGTGTTCGTCAAGCCCAACGCCGGTCTGCCCCGGGCGGACGGCAGCGGCTACGACATCACCCCGCAGCTGTTCGCCTTGCAGATAAAGCCCTACCGGGAGCTGCACCTGTTTGCCGCCGGCGGCTGCTGCGGCACCACCCCGGAGTTCATCAAGCTGCTCAACGGCACCTTTGCAGGCTGCACCCCGGGACGTCCCGCGCACCGGATGCCCTCAGTGCTGTGCACCCCGGTGGACACGGTCACGGTAGACGGCATCACGGTGGTGGGCGAGCGCATCAACCCCACCGGCAAAAAGCGCTTCCAGCAGGCACTGCGGGAGGGCGACATGAACTATGTGCTGGAACAGGCCGTCAGTCAGGCAGAGGCTGGGGCTCAGATCCTGGACGTGAACGTGGGCGCGCCCGGCGTAGACGAGCCGGTGCTGATGGAACAGGTGGTCAAGGCTCTGCAAAGCGTGACCAGCCTGCCCCTGCAGCTGGACTCCTCCAATGTGGAGGCGCTGGCGCGGGGTCTGCGGGTATACAACGGCAAGCCCATCGTCAACTCCACCAACGGTGAGCCGGAAAAGCTTGCCGCCATCCTGCCGCTGTGCAAGAAGTACGGCGCTGCCATCGTGGGGCTGGCCATCGACGAAAAAGGCATCCAGCCCAAGGCCGCAGACCGCGTAGCCATTGCCCGCCGCATCACCGAGGCAGCGCTGGCGGCGGGAATCCCCCGGGAGGATATCTACATCGACTGCCTTACCCTGACCGCCAGCGCCCAGCAGGAGGATGTACTGGCCACGGTGCAGGCACTGGAAGCCTGCAAAAAGGAGCTGGGAGTGCGCACCGTGCTGGGCGTGTCCAACATCAGCTTTGGTCTGCCATGCCGCACCTACCTGAACACCACCTTCCTGACCATGGCCATGTACGCCGGGCTGGACCTTGCCATCATGAACCCTTCCAGCGAGGAGATGATGGCGGCGGTGTACGCCTACAACGTACTGACCAACCGGGACAAGCAGAGCACAAAGTACATCGAGCGCTTTGCCGACCGTGTGCCCGCCAGCACTGCGCTGGCACAGGCTGCAAAGGCCGTGCCTGCCGCCAGTGCCGCCGAAGCAGAACTTACCGGCCCATACGCCGCCCTGATGAAAGCGGTGGAAAAGGGCTTGAAAGGTGACGCCGCCGCCCATACCCGCGCCCTGCTGGCAGAAAAGCAGCCGCTGGAGGTGGTGGACGAAGCGTTGATCCCCGCCTTGGACATCGTGGGCACTAAATACGAAAAAGGCACCCTGTTCCTGCCGCAGCTGCTGCAGGCCGCCAGCGCCGCTCAGAGCGCCTTTGAGGAGATCAAGACCGCCATTGCCCAAAAGGGCGAGGGCAGCGCCAGCAAAGGTCGCATCGTCCTTGCCACCGTCAAGGGCGATGTGCACGACATTGGCAAAAACATCGTCCGGGTCATTCTGGAAAACTACGGCTTTGAGGTGCTGGACCTTGGCCGGGATGTGCCGGTGGAGACGGTGGTGGATACGGTGCGGGAAAAGGACGTGCATCTGGTAGGTCTTTCGGCCCTGATGACCACCACCCTGAAAAGCATGGAAGAGACCATCGCCGCCCTGCACGCCGCTAAGCTCGACTGCAAGATCATGGTGGGCGGTGCCGTGCTGACCCCGGAATACGCCGAGAAGATCGGCGCGGACTGGTACGCCAAGGACGCCAAGCGCAGCGCCGACATCGCCAAGGAGTTCTTTGGGGTGTAACGCGGAAAAATTATAGATTCAGACTGCTGAAGGGTGCGGACTTTTCAGCAGTCTTTTTTTATGGGCAGGGCGTTTATCGCAATTTTCAAAAACAGTGCCTGTCAAAACGGCATATTTGCGATATGCAGTTTGCGGATGTTGCCCAGGCATTACAAACGCAAACTGCAATATTTGCAAACTGTTCAAAATTACCACAAAAAATTGCCACGATTGTCTGGCATAATAAGGGTGCACTCAGGGAGAACGGAACGGACCTCCCCCATAACCTCCGAAAGGTTCTCCCCGCAAAAGCCCATGCAGGCACATTTTCCTGCGGGTGCGGCCGCAGCAGCGGCGCACAGCAGGCCCATAAAAAACTGTCTCCCGTTTCTATGCGAGGCAATAGCCAGAACGGCGGACAGACTACCAAATCCCTCCTGACCAAGCCGCAATGTTCAGGGGTTCCTATACAGCAGGCAGTGTCGCTTTCCTCCTCCTTTCCACGACACTGCCTGCTTTTTGTTTGCGCATTTTTCCGTGAAATACAGGCAGTCTCAAGGTCGGAATGTTGCCCTGCCGCCCGCTCCCCCGCATACAAAAACCGCCCCGGCTTCCTGTTACGGAAACCGGGGCGATTCATTTGCTTTATTTGTGCTTTTTCAAGCGCTCACGCAAAACCTTGCGGGGGTTCTCGATCGCAGCCTGAGCAGCGGTCAGGGCGTTCACAGCAATGACGTATTTTTCTTTTACCACGATGTACTCTCTTGATTTTCGCTCATGATTTTTCTGGATCTTCCGCGCGTAGTATCTGCAAAGGTTTCCTCTTCGCTGAATCGCAGCCAATAGGGATCTTCCATCCGGCAGGCATTGGTACGCTTAACAATTTCCCACGCATTGTAGTCCGGAAGGCCCATCATTTTCAGAATACCCTTGCAGTCCATCCGGTTTTTCGGAAAGATACGCTTCTTGGCCCAAACAACCACATCCACCAATGGAACTTTGCGTTTATCTCCGCTGAAAAGATTCAGTGGCAGATTATACTGCAGAACGCCCTCATTTGCGCAAAGATACTGTCCATCTTCGCTCAGGTGGGCGATTTCCTTTTTACCCTAAAAGCACTCTTGCCCTGCGCTGTACTTCTTTTTCGATCATCTTCAAGCGATTTGGCGGCAGATTATAACGTGTCGCTCTGCGGTCAAAGGTGTAGCGCACAGCGATTTCTCCTTTCATCCATGATCTTTTTCTTTATTATACGGCATCAGAATCCGAATGAAAAGCACCACCGTCATTCTGCACAAAATTCAATGATAAAATTTTATACCAAAAAATTCACAAAAATCGGGTTTACGGAGCCATTTTGCCGTTCCTCTCCGAATTTTGCTACAGATCTGCTACAAACTTGCTACAAACGACTGAAAAGGGGGCCTCCTACACGTTTCATTATCAATATGCAGAAGTGAATTTGTTTCACTTTTGTATATCAGAAAGCATGTAGATACAAGAAAAAGCCGTTTACCTTTTCAGGTAAACGGCCTTACGTTTGGTGGAGCATTGTCCACAGCACTCGAACCTAAAACCTCTTCACGGGTGACCGTTTTGGCATCGTCCGTGAAGTTGAAATTGAGCACGACCCGGTCATCAAAGACGTAGACCGAGTTGACAAAGGTATCAATGATCTGCCGCTGGTGTTTCACATTCTTTTAAAGCAGCACGAATCTTCTCCTTCTCATTACTGCCATCTGTACGAAGCCGCAGCAACGGGATGCCGCATTTTTCGAGGATTCGATTCTTTTTTTCATCCCGTATGGATTGTTGGCTTCCTGGCCGATGAAAACTTGTTCCATCCACTTCGATTGCCAAAATAGGCAGCTTATCCATTTTATAAAACATCAGAAAGTCAACATGAGTTGACAAATTCCGGGCATACCGAGTCTCTTCCTTCGTCAACTGGCTGTAATCTCTGATTAATGTTGCGAGCGAAACATGTACAGCGCAGCCAATGGAGGAAAACAATTTATCTGATAAAATCTCTTGAATCACAGAGTACATAAGGTTCTCCGAGTCATACTCAGATATTCGTTTGCGTTTTCTCAAATATGCTTTGCGCTGTTCAGCATATCCTTGATATAACAAATCAAACACGGAGTAGACCTGACTTTGAATAACGGCAAAGTTGTTGTATTCGATGTACCGTGTCAAATCACCGTAGTTTGTACGGTCATTGCGAGGGTCTTGTGATGTGACAACGGTAAGCGAGTGGATTGCCCGAGAAACTGCCACGTTTAGCATATGTGGGTCATCCACAAAATCCGTAATTATATTGTCAACGGAGGTCAAAATAATAGCATCCTGTTCACGTCCTTGGAATTTATGGACTGTATCTACTTCATAGTAGCCTCCAAGTTGTTTCCGAATGGCAGCGGCCTGATCTCGATATGGCGTGATAATCCCGATGCTTTGATAATTCTGCCGACGGAGCTGCGGGAGAATTTCTTGCTGAATGACATCAATCTGACGTTGGTTGATGTGCCCACGTGCGTGGTTTCCGGCGGCTGTTCGATACATAGTCAACACATCTGGTTCATCATTGTCCTCCGTCATTATAATCAGTTGACCAGCATAGAATTTCTGGTTGCAGAAGTTGATGATCTTAGGATGACAGCGATAATGTTCCCGAAGCAGCGTGACCGGGGCAGTTGGCCATGTCTCCAATGCAGAAGAGAGCAGGCTGTGTGTGGAAAAGTGATAGCGTTCAGCCAGAGAATAGGTCCGCCATATCGTTTCACTTCGTTGAATATCTGCCTCAGACAAGACATTGGGCAATTGATTCAAGTCCCCTACAATCACAATGTTTCGTGCACAGGAAAATGCCAGAACAGCCGTAGTTAAATCGACTTGGGATGCTTCATCTATGATGAGGTAATCGTAAACATAGTCTAAACTTAGTGTCCCCTTTATCGAATACGTTGTGCTGAGAATCACAGGGTACTCATGCGTAAATTCGCCTGAATTTCGGCGAAAGTCATTGCTTTCAAATCGTCTGCGGTTGGTTTTCCATTCATATTTCGCTGCCAGTTCTGCCTTGAATAGTTGAAATGATTTTTGCGTCAATTCATTCATTTTCTCGTCAAAAGCATATTGCCGCAGCTTGAGTGTAAGTTTCTGCCTTTCGTTTTCCAACTCCCGTCTTTTGGTAAGATAGAACTGGTTCTGCAAATAAGGAATTACCAACTCGGGCGTGTTTACAAATAGTTTGATTGCATCACGATTAAACCGAAATATAATGGACAGTTTTTGTAAAAGACCCAGCCGCTTTTTCTGCTCTATAAAATGTTCAAATTCCAGCCAGAGCTCCAATATTTTTTGAGATGAGAAGCAATCTAAATTGACTATTGGCTCTTCGTGATAGGTAGAATAATATTCCTTAAAATAGTGCTCTTCCGGATTCAACTGTAAAAGCTCCTGCTCAATTCTCGCAATACGATTTTTTGCAGTGAGCATTAGATTTAATTCTTGTGAAAGTGCTGTAATTTCTTGTTCCAACTGCTGCCGTTCGTCCAGCGGCAGTTCCCACTCCTCCATATTCGGATAAATACCTGACTGATCTGCAAGAAATTTCTGTTTGTTTGACAGACTTCCCAAAAATGCTGTTAAGAACGAAATGCCTTTCTTTTCTAGCTTTTCTGCAATATTATGCGTTGCTGAATTGTTGTTGGAAACAACTGCAACGGTTTTCTTGTCTCGAACAACATTTGCAATAATATTTAGAATCGTTTGCGTCTTACCTGTTCCGGGAGGGCCTTGAATAATGCTGATTTTGGACGAGAGAGCCTGCTCTACTGCCGTTTTTTGGCTTTGATTAAGTCCAAAGGGATAAATTATCGTTGAGGGACTCTCCGACATGGTTTGGCTCTTCTGTGGGTCAAGATAATTCGCTAGCACAGTGTCATCACTGACCTTGGAAATTTTACTATACTGCAAACGTAAAATATTGAGTCCGTTTTCTGTTACTAAACTAACGGCTTCAGCTGTTTCTGTAAAATAGCGGAAGACTTCTTTATTTTTGGTATCTGCCAAACAGTTTGGCTGAAGTTCCACATCATCTTTTGGAAAAGACAGTGGAAGTTTTCCGTCAAAAAGAATTCGATAATACGCTCCAAAATCTAAAATCGCTTGAACTGTATTAAGTTTCTTCCCCTTTGCGATTACAATAACACTGTCTGGGTCAATTGTTTTTTGCAGTGAAAGCACCTTGACATTTCTGTCTTGAAAACGATAGGTCTTATTGGGGGTGCTAACATAGATTACTTCACACATTCCATTGCAGAATCGGAAGCTTGCAACACAATCTGTCTGGTCCTTGCCTTTGATAAGGATCATTTGATTTCGGGTATCTGTGTCCATATGGCATCGCTATCCTTCATTTATATACACTCGTTGAACGAAGCGTTATATATTCCCTACATGTTAAATCAGATGGCTGGCGGTCACCTATTTTTTACGCTTAACTTCCTTTGCTGCCTAAATTCCTGAATAAAACGAAAAGGCCACTGGACAAATACCAGTGACCTACGTTTGGTGGAGCATTGTCCACAGCACTCGAACCCAACACTTCCTCACGGGTGACCGTTTTGGCATCATCCGTGAAGTTGAAATTGAGCACGACCCGGTCGTCAAAAACGTAGACCGAGTTGACAAAGGTATCAATGATCTGCCGCTGGTGTTCCATGTCCCTCATGTCACCCTTGCGGAATTTTTCAAACCAGAATCGCATCCATTCGCG
This sequence comes from Faecalibacterium sp. I4-1-79, assembly GCF_023347235.1. Taxonomy (GTDB): domain Bacteria; phylum Bacillota; class Clostridia; order Oscillospirales; family Ruminococcaceae; genus Faecalibacterium; species Faecalibacterium tardum. The sequence goes on from NZ_CP094467.1 coordinate 2,720,881, forward strand.
GGTCAGGACTGGCTTTTTCAGCTCTTCTTCCAGAATGCTGGTGTTCAGGGCTTCCTTCCGGGCTTCCAGTTCGTCCAACCGCTGCTTGGTGGTCGGGGTCAGGATGCCCTGTTCAATGGCTTCCAGAAGGTTTGCGAGCCGTTTCTCCGTATCCCGGAGCTGGTCTTTCAGGACAGGCAGCCGGGTGTTCTCCTGCTGCTGGGCATCCATAATCAAATCTATCAGCCGTTCGATGATTTCATCGCTGAAGATCACCTTAATGGCGGTGTCCACCACGAACCGTTCCAGCGGTTCCTTGCGGATGGCTTTCAGGTCGCAGTGCGCCTTGCCGTGGCGTTTGGCGTTGCCGCACTTGTAGTAATAGTAGGTGTTTCCCATGTGGCTGGTGCCGCTTTCGCCGCCCATCAGGGTGCCGCACTTGCCACAGAACAGCTTAGTGGTCAGCAGATAGCTCACATCCTCTTTTGCAGGCCGACCATGGGCGATCCTGTTCTGCTCGAAACGCTGCTGCACCCGGTCGAACAAGTCCTTGTCAACAATGGCCGGAATGCCGCCCGGCGTCACAATGTCCTTGTAGCGGTATTCGCCGATGTAGCGGCGGTTGCGGAAGATCTGGAAGAAGCTGTTCTTCACGAACGGCTTCCCGGTGCGGGTACGCAGGCCGCGCTCGTTCAGGGAGGCGGCAATCTTCTCAGCCGGTTCGCCGTCGGCATACCGGGTGAAGATCTCTTGCACGATGGGAGCCGTTTCCGGGTCGATATGGTACAGCCTGTCCTCCTTGCCGATGGTGAAGCCCAGCGGCACCACACCGCCGTTGTACTTGCACTGGAGGGCGTTTTCGCGCTCACCGCGCGCCACTTTCAGGGCGAGTTCGGCGGAATAGTATTCCGCCATGCCAATCAGCATACTCTCCACCATAATGCCTTCAGGCCCCTGCGAGATGGGTTCCATGGCAGACACCAGATGGACACCGTTCTTTTCCAGCTGGTACTTGTAGTTCACGGCATCGAACCGATTCCGGGCAAAGCGGTCGAGTTTCCAGACCAGAACCACATCGAAGATTTTCTTTGCGCTGTCCTTAATCATCCGCTGGAAGTCCGGGCGGTCATCCGTCTTGGCAGAGTAGGCACGGTCGATGTAGGTGCCGACCACGGTGATGCCGTTCTTCTCGGCGTAGTCCTTGCAGTCGCGCAGTTGTCCTTCAATGGACGCTTCACGCTGGCTGTCGGATGAATAGCGGGCGTAAATCACGGCGGTCATAGTTGCACCTCCTTGGCAGCGTGTTCGGGTTGCCTTTATAGTATCGGGGCAAGCGCAGCTTGTCAACAATCTGCGAACAGATTGAAATGTGAAAATTGCGAAACGCAGCGAAAAAGCTGAGAGCAAGAATCGTCCCGTGGCCACAAATTTTCAATTCTTGAAAATTTCTTGTCCATCCGGGACTTCACTTCTTCAACTCATGTGAGTTTCCGAAGTGCTCTTGTTGGGGCGTGCCTGCCCCAAACCCTGCTGGAACGAGTACGGCAAACTGGAATTTCTCACTTTTTCATCTTAGGAGCAATAAGCAGCACCACTGTCACAAGAAAATATATACCATACAGTAACCAAGTAATTGTATTGTTCCAAGGGAAACTCTTTTCTGGATGGTTCAATGCAAACACTATAAATACAATAGCTACAATCAACATTATCACACCGATAATCCTTGATATACTCTTTTTCATGTAAAGCACCTCTTCGTCAAACTTGAAGTTGTTTATCCAAAATGAAATGGAATAACCATATCAAGTAAAACTGCAAGAACTATACTAATCGTTCCCATTAGCGCAGAACTCCTCAATGTGTCTCTCCTCAAAACAATAAGTCCAATAATAAAGACTATCACTTCCAAAACAGATTTTGCATTAAAATACCAGCATCCATATACAAAGCACATATTGAACAATACTGCCAAAATCAGCGCTGATAGTATAAATGCCAGTTTGCTTTTCCCCTTTGCATACCAACAGACAAAAGCCAATAATGGAGAAACAGCTGTAAATCCAAACCAAATCATCGCATAACTTCTTGGGAAAAATCCTGCAATATAGTTTGAATACAAATAGTAGCTTGCAACCATACCAACAAAGAATACAAAAACATTGATGCTTGCTCTTATTGCAGAATTGCTATAAATAGAAATACACAGTGCAATCAATATCCAGATTGCAAAACGCCCAAGAAAATTACCAATATCTAAAACTCCATTTATTGCCATAAGCACACCTGGAAGTTCAGTTTGACGAAAATCCAGATATTTTGAGAAAGTTCCCAAAGCTATTCCGAGAAACAATATCGCTATGGTATTTATAAGTTTTCTATTATTGGATATTGGATTTTCTGCATTCCTTATATCATTCAAAAAATTTATCATAATTACCCTCACAAATTCCGATTTACTGGGCTAAGCCGAGTATACCACACTCCACCATGAAAGAACACCCCGATATAGTGAAATTTTACCATTTTTCTGCGTACGTGCGTACACGCTCCGCAGGGATTCTAAGGGGCTTGACCCCTTGGCACACAGACTTTGGCACAAAGTCTAGTGTGTTACACCTTGTCAGAGGTGTACAGGCTCCCGGTACGCACGTACGCAGCGACTACTCCCAAACGTGCCATACAGGGGGACGACCAAGTTCGCACAAAGCGAACTTGATTCCTCAAAGCAAAAGGCAGGATACCACCGTCATAGTGATACCCTGCCTTTGCTCGTTTAACGCTCTGTGTAGTCCTTCCGCAGAACTTCCGATAAACAAAAAACGTACCCGAACCCTTTCTCGTAAAGAATCGGGTTCGAGTACGAGCTGTATGGTGGAGAATTAGGGACTCGAACCCCAGACCCCCTGCGTGTGATGCAGGTGCTCTAACCAGCTGAGCTAATCCTCCATATTCGCTTGTGTTGTGCGCTCCGAACTGGAACGTGATTATTATAGCACGGCATTTGCCGAAATGCAAGCCCTAATTTAAAATTATTTTACTTTTTTCGAAACACTTTCTCTGGCTGCAAAAATGGTGTGCCGACCACCGGGCGTGCAACATTACCGCCGGGCAGCCGCACCGGCTGCACCCTGCACAAAAATGTGCGGCAGGCTGTTGCTCTTTGCCTGCAAATCGTGTATACTTGGGGCAGAAAGCTGCATAAGAGAAATCGAGGGATGAATATGACACTTCGCGGGATCATCACGCTGGTAATATTGGCTGTGCTGTTTGCGCTGGCTGTGGTCTGGATCTCCAGACAGGGCGGCTGGAAGGGTGAGGGCTGCAACGGCAACTGTGCCTCCTGCCACAGCCATTGCGAGGACCCGGACGCCAAAAAGAAATAACCCAAAACAGGGCTGCTGCACGAAATACGGTGCAGCAGCCCTAGTTTATGTTTGTACGCCAAAAACGTCTGCGGACATTTCCGGGGCACTTTTCACGGTTATTTGCTCAGAACGCACCGCGCTGGGCGGCGTAGACAGCGATGGTGCTCAAAAGATCCTGCAACGCCTTCTGGTAGGTGGTGCGGCCGATGTGCAGCTGCTCTAAGATCTCGTCCTCCGGGCGCTGCTCAAAAAAACGCATCCGCAGCAGGTCTGCCCGCATGGGGTCATGCACCTGATAATAGTCGATGCCCTCATCAATGGCGCTTTGCCAGCGGCGGTTTTCCGGCGTGCGCGCCCAGTGGCGCTCGCCGTACTTGCGCAGGGCGTTCCGGGTCAGGTCTCGCTGTTCCGGTGTCACTGGCGCTTCCCCCTTTTGGGCAGCTCCAGCACCGCACTGCGCGAAAAGCGGTTCTCGGCATCGAAAAAGCAGGCGTCCCGCTCGGCCATCGTCAGGCCCAGCATGGTGGAAAGCCGCTCGGCTTCGTCCAGTTTGAACTGAGTCTCACCCAGCAGCTTGTGCCGCAGGGTGTTGCTGCTGATGTGCAGCACACTGGCCACATATTGCAGCTTGTAGCCGCTGTCTTGGATGTAGGTGTAGATCAGGTTCGTGTTTGCCATGGCTTCTCTCCTTTTTTGTAGTTCACCGTGTTTGCAACAATCATTGGTTGTATTATACTCCGTTGTTGATTTTCTGTCAACCTGTAATTCCCAAAACGCTCTGTAATTGTTGATTTTCAGGAAATTTTCTGCTATACTCAAAGCAGAAAACCGCGTTCCACACCACAACCCATAGTTTTCAGGAGAACTGTCATGTCCGATCTATCTACCCGTGTCCGTCTGCGCCGGGAGCAGCTTGGCCTTTCGCAGCAGGAGCTTGCCCGGCGCATGGGCTACCGCTCCCGTTCTTCCATCACCAAGCTGGAAAAAGGCATCAACGATCTGCCCCAGTCCAAGGTGGAGGAGCTGGCGCAGGCGCTGGAGACCACCCCCGCCGCCCTGCTGGGACTGGACGCGCCCTGCGCCTGCCCCTTGGGCTTTGAGCCGCTTCCTGCCATGGTGCAGGTGCCGCTGATCGGCTCCATCGCCTGCGGCACCCCCATCACCGCCGAGCAGAACATTGAATGCTATATCGGGGTGCCCGCCGCGTGGCATGCAGATTTTGCCCTGACCTGCCACGGCGACAGCATGTCGCCCACAATATGCAACGGAGACATCGTCTGCATCCGCTGCCAGCCCGAGGTGGAGCAGGGCGAGATCGCCGCTGTGCGGGTGGGCGAGGAAGCCACCCTCAAGCACTTCCACCGGCAGGGCGATGCCGTGATGCTGCTGGCGGATAATGCCGCCGTCTGCCCGCCCATGTTCTACGCCGGCGAGCAGCTTTCGGAGCTGCACATCGAGGGCAAGGCCGTGGGGCTTTGCCGCGGATTATAAGATAAGGAAAGAAAGGAGCAGCCTGTGTTCGGCAAAAAGAAAGTATCCTCCTACGACCCCGCCGCCCAGAAGCCGGTGCTGCGGTGCAGCATCTGCACCGGGGAGCAGGTGGCCGGATTTCAGGATCTGCACACCGGCCATTTTACCGAGGTGCAGCTGATCCGCAGCCCGCAGGAATTGCAGGCCTTCCGCAGCCGGTACGGCATCCCCGCCGACTGCCCCATTGAAAAGATCTATTGAGCAAGGAGTTCATCATGCAGCAGGCACCCGAAGCCATGACCCTGAAGGTCATTGCCCATATCCATACCGCCTTTCCCACCAAGTTCGGCATCCCGCGCCAGAGCGGGCTGGTAGAGGAGCTGCGGGGCGAGATCATCTTTACCCCGGAATACCGCAATCCCGACGCCCTGCGCGGGCTGGAGGATTTCAGCCACATCTGGCTGGTGTGGCAGTTTTCCGGCGCAGTGCGGGAAAGTTGGTCTCCTACCGTGCGCCCGCCGCGCCTTGGCGGCAACACCCGTGTGGGCGTTTTCGCCACCCGGTCGCCCTTCCGGCCGAACCCGTTGGGGCTTTCCAGCGTTAAGCTGGAAGCCATTGAGCAGCGCCCGGATGTGGGGCCGGTGCTCATCGTGCGCGGTGCCGACCTGATGGATGGCACCCCCATCTACGATATCAAGCCTTACATTCCCTACGCGGACTGTCACCCGGACGCCGCCGAGGGCTTTACCGGGCAGACCCGCACCCACCATCTGGAAGTCTCCTGCCCAGAGGCGTTGTGGCAGACCGTACCGGAGGCCGACCGCGCCGCTTTGCAGGGCGTGCTTGCCAGTGACCCCCGCCCCTCCTACCAGCACGACCCGCAGCGGGTGTACGGTATGGAGTTTGCCGGGCTGGAAGTGCATTTTACCGTGGACGGTGCTCAGCTCACCGTGCGGGACATCACCCTGTTATAAAAGGAGCCGTTCATGGAACTGCGGACTGTCAACACCTTTCTGCACATCGCTGAGCTGCACAGCTTTTCCCGCACTGCGCGGCAGCTGGGCTACTCGCAGTCGGCGGTGTCCTCCCAAATTGCACAGTTGGAAGCCGAGCTGGGCACCCCGCTGTTTGACCGCGTGGGCAAGACGGTGCGTCTGACCGATGCCGGGCAGACCTTTTTAGGCTACGCCCGCACCCTGCTGGAAACTGCCCAGCAGGCGCAGGCCGCCTTGCAGCCCGCCCAGCAGGTGCGGGGCAGCCTGCGCATCGCGCTGGCAGATTCCGTATGCAGCACCTTTTTGCCGGGGCTGTTGCAGCGCTACCATGCCCGCTGCCCGCAGGTGGAGCTGGTGCTGCACACAGCCAGCTCGGACGAGATGCTGCAATTACTGAGCACCAATCAGGTAGATCTTGTCTATACGCTGGACCAGCCTCTTTTGCAGCCTGCGCTGGTGCTGGCTGCGGATGTGCCGGAGCCGGTGTGTTTCATTGCACCGCCGCAGCATCCGCTGGCGCAGGAAAGCGTGCTCCCGCTGGACATTCTGCCACGGCAGGAGTTTCTGCTCACCGAGCGGGGCATGAGCTACCGGGACGCGCTGGACCAGTGCATGGCGGCGCACGGTCTTGCCATCCATCCCTATCTGGAGCTGGGCAGCGCCGCGCTGCTGTGCCAGATGGTAGAACAGGGCATGGGGCTTTCCTTTTTGCCGGAGTACATCGTGCGCAGCGCACTGGCGGAGGGCCGTCTGGCGCGGCTGAACGTGCCGGACTGCACCGTCATGATGCACCGGCAGCTGTTTTATCACCGGGATAAATGGGTGACCCCCCAGATGAACGTATTCATCGAGCTGGTGCGGCAGGGTACACAGATAAAATGATTGGGAATGCCAGAGCGTCTACAGACGCTCCGGCATTCCATTTTCACGAGATAGTTCACAAACGAAAGACCGCCGAAGGTTTCCCTTCGGCGGTCTTTCGTATGATAGGAGGATCAAAAATGATCTTTGCTAAGTCTTAGTTCAGGATGGTCTGCTCGGTCTCGATATCGAACAGGTGCACCTTATGGGGATCGAATGCAACGCGGACGGTGTCTCCGTTGCGAGCCTTGGAGGTGGGAGCAACACGAGCAGTCATCTTGTTGCCCTTGTACTCCAGATACAGGTAGATCTCAGCGCCCATCATTTCGGAAACATCGACCTGAGTATCCAGCTGGCAGTCGGTGTGCTTTGCCATAAACTCGGGCTCGTCATCGATATCCTCGGGACGGATGCCCATCTTGATCTTCTTGCCAACGTAGGAATCCAGCTTGCCGTCGGCGGTCTTTTCCTTGGGCAGGGGGATCACGTCGCCGCCCAGGTCAACACCGTACAACTCGCCCTTCTTGATCAGGGTGCCGTCCAGAAAGTTCATCTGAGGGCTGCCGATAAAGCCTGCAACGAACATATTGCAGGGCATATCGTACAGGTTCTGCGGGGTATCGACCTGCTGGATGATGCCATCCTTCATAACCACGATACGGTCGCCCATGGTCATAGCCTCGGTCTGGTCGTGGGTAACGTAGATGAAGGTGGTAGCCAGCTTCTTGTGCAGCTTGATGATCTCGGTGCGCATGGAGGTACGCAGCTTAGCATCCAGGTTGGACAGAGGCTCGTCCAGCAGGAAGACTGCCGGGTTACGAACCATTGCACGGCCCAGAGCAACACGCTGACGCTGACCACCGGACAGAGCCTTGGGCTTGCGATCCAGCAGGTGCTCGATCTCCAGGATCTTAGCAGCCTCGTGCACGCGCTTGTCGATCTCGTCCTTCGGGGTCTTGCGCAGCTCCAGACCGAAAGCGATGTTCTTGTAAACGGTCATGTGGGGGTACAGAGCGTAGCTTTGGAACACCATGGCGATATCACGATCCTTCGGGGGAACGTCATTGATCAGACGGCCGCCGATGTACATCTCGCCCTTGGAGATTTCCTCCAGACCGGCGATCATACGCAGGGTGGTGGACTTGCCGCAGCCAGAGGGGCCGACGAAGATGATGAACTCCTTATCCTGGATCTCCAGGTTGAAGTCGGTAACAGACGGGGCAGTTGCGCCCGGATAGATCTTGTAGATGTGCTGGCAGCTAATGGAAGCCATAATCGTTATCCTCCGTAAAATATTTGATGTTTCACGCCCTTGACGGCGTGTTGTTTCGTTGGTACTATAATAACAGATAATTTTGTGATATAAAATAGCATTTTATTGATTAGAGGTGTCAGATATTGCTGTTTGACTGGAACACCATCGCCGCACCGGCTGCACTGCTGGACGTGCAGCTTTCCGCGCCCCGCACCCTGACCGGCGAGGGGCTGTGGGTCTGCCTTGTTTCCAGCGGCAGATGCACGGCTTCCCTGCCCGGGGCATCGGCTGCGCCCGCCGGTGCTGTGCTGGTGCTGCCGCCGCAGTCCGCTGCGGCGGGGCACCTGATTTTGAGCCGCGCCCCGCTCACCCTGACCCCGGAGGACAACTGCCATCTGCTGTGCGTCCAGCTGACCGGGCAGGCCAGTGCGCAGTTTTTAAACGGCCTGCGGGAGCTGCCCTACCTTGCCAAGGGCGAGACCTGCCCCGCCGCCGCCGAGCTGATGGGGCGGCTTGCCGAGGAAAAGCCCACCCACAGCCGCGCCCGCAGCCAGCTGGTCTTTGCCCTGCTGTGCGAGCTGGCGGATGCCGACAGCGCCGCGCCCGCCCTGCCGCCGCTGGTGCAGGCCGCCATTGAGGATATCCGCGCCAACTATGCCGGGCTGTACGGCGTGGAGGAGCTCAGCGAGCGGCTGGGCGTCTCCAAAAGCCATCTGGTGCGCACCTTTACCGCCGCCGTGGGCGTGCCGCCGGGCAAATACCTGACCACCGTGCGCATCGAGGCTGCGCAGCGTCTGCTGCTGCACCGGGAGTACACATTGGACGTAGTGGCCAGCCTGTGCGGCTTTTCCGGGGCGAACTACCTGTGCCGGGTATTCAAAAAAGAAACCGGTCAATCCCCTGCACAATGGCGGGCACTGACCGGTCGCGCCGCACAGGCCGGGCTTACGCCCGAGGAGACCATGCGGGAGCAGGAGATGTATATTTAAGCCGTCTCGGCCTTTTTTCTGCGCAGCAGAAACAGGGTCAGCAACGCGGTGAGCAGTTCCGAGGCCGGGAAGGCCGCCCATACACCCGACATCCCGAACACCGCGCTGAGCACCAGCGAGCAGACCACGATGGCTACCATACCCCGGCAGATGGAGGTAACGGAAGCCTCCACCGGGCGGTTCACGGCGCTCAGATAGCCCGCCGCCATAATGTTGAAGCCCGCAAAGAAGTAGCCCACAAAGTACATCCGCATGCCGGTGTGGGCGTACTGCGCCATCTGCACCGAGTTTTCGCTGTTGAACCAGCTTACAAAGGTATCGGTCAGGCCGAACACTGCAGCGTACAGCACCGCAGCCAGCACCAGCACGGTGCCACTGCCCAGCAGCAGCAGCTTCCGCGCCCCGGCGCGGTCGTTCTGGCCGTAGCAGCAGCTCACCAGCGGCTGTGCGCCCTGCGCCACGCCGTTGAAGATGGCCGTAGCCACCAGTGCAAAGTTTGCCACCACGCCGTAGGCTGCTACGCCCACATTGCCTGCCAGACCCAGCAGCAGAAAGTTGAACACCGTGGTGGTCACGCCGGAGGAAAGCTCGCCCACAAAGCCAGAGATGCCCAGCTGACAGCTCTGCCCCAGCAGTCTTGCCGAGGGCATCTGCCGCACGAATTGCAGGGTGTTCTCCTTTTTAAAGAAGTGGCGGCTGCAAATGGCGATGCTGATAATGGGCGAAACCGCCGTTGCCAGCGCCGCACCGGCCAGCCCCAAACCCATGGGGAACATGAAGATATAGTCGAACACCACGTTGAACAGACTGCCGCTCAAGGTCGCCACCATGGCAAGGGAGGGGTCTCCGTCGTTGCGGACAAAGGCCGACACGATGTAGTTGCACATAAAAAACGGGGTGAACAGCAGAAAAATGCGGGCGTAGGGGATGCCCAGCGCCACGATGCCGACATCACCGCCCATGAGCCGCAGCAGCGCCCCGGGCGCAAAGACACCCGCCAGCATCCACGGGATAGACGCCAGTACGGCGCACAGGATGGCGTTGGAGAAATACCGCTGTCCCCGGGCATCGTTCTGCGCCTTGGCAATGGCGTAGCGGGTCGCCGAACCCAGCGCGATCATGGAGCCAATGGCAAAAATAAAGTTATAAATGGGCAGGCAGAGGTTGAGCAGGGTAACGCCGTCTGTACCGGCGGCCTGTGCAATAAAATAGGTGTCGGCCAGAATATAGCACGAGGTTCCCAGCAGACCGAAAATATTCTGCGAGACATATTTAAAGAACTGTTTTGTCAGATCCATACACTTTTCCCTTTTTTCCCTGTTTTTGCATACGTCTGGAAATTGTAGCATATCTGCCGCTGCAAGTCAACCGCAAAACCCGCCCATTATCGTATAAAAGAAGCAGTTGCGCACAGCGCCCTGCGGGTGTATACTGAACACTGCCGCACCGTGCGGCACACCTGTATGCAGAAAGGAAGAAGCCCTATGTCCGACAGGATCTTATTTTCCATCGGCGAAGCGCTGATTGATATGATCCCCTCCCGGGTGGGGTGCAGCTTTGACGAAGTCCCCGCCTTCAGCCCCCGGGTGGGCGGCGCTCCGGCCAATGTCTGCGCCGCCGTTGCCCGGCTGGGCGGGCGCAGTGCGCTGCTGAGTCAGCTGGGCGACGACCCCTTTGGCCACAAGATCGCCCGGGCGCTGGCCGGATGCGGCGTAGAACTTTCCCATCTGGAATTTACCGACAAAGCCAGCACCGCGCTGGCCTTCGTCAGCTTAGCGGAAAACGGCGAGCGCACTTTCAGCTTCTGCCGCAAACCCTCCGCAGACCTGCTGTATACCCCGGAGCAGATCGACCCGGGCTGGTTCTCGCAGGCATTTGCCCTGCATTTTTGCAGCGTCTCACTGGTGGACAGTCCCATGCGCTACGCCCATCTGGCTGCCATCACTGCCGCACGGGAGGCGGGAGCCATCCTCAGCTTTGACCCCAACCTCCACTTCCCCCTCTGGCCGGATCGGGAGCAGCTGCGCCAGACCGTGTGGCAGTTTCTCCCCCTGACCCATATCCTGAAGCTTTCGGACGAGGAGCTGCCCTTTCTCACCGGCACGGAGGATATTGAAGCCGCACTGCCCGCGCTCTTTACCGGAGATGTGCAGCTGGTGCTGTACACCTGCGGCAGCAAGAGTGTCCGCGCCTATACCCGCACCGCCAGCGCCCGCGCCCGCAGCCCAAAGGTGACGGCGGTGGACACCACCGGCGCGGGGGACGGCTTTATCGGCTCGTTTCTGTGGCAGCTGCAGCGGGACGGCGTGACCGCCGCCGAGCTGCCAAAACTTTCCCGCAAGCGCCTGACCGAGTATCTGGCCTTTTCCAGCCGCTTCTGTGCTATCAGCGTGCAGCGCCACGGCGCGCTCGACAGCTACCCCACCTTGGCACAGATGGAAACGGTATTCCCCCCGCTCCAAGAGTAATTTACAGTACATTTTGTATTTTTCAACATTTATATGCTATATTGTATAAAAAGTCCGCTCTTTCACCACCCAAAAGGAGGAACCCATGCCCTTTGAGTTTGCTTTTCTGGACTGGCTGTACCAGTTCCGCAACCCGGTAATGAACGCAATTTCCATCTTTTTTGATTACGCCGGTGCTCACGGCGAGATCTGGATCGCCTTCACCCTGCTGCTTCTGCTCTTCCGGCGCACCCGCAAAGCGGGCTTTGCCATGGCAGTGGCGCTGGTGCTGTACATGGCGGCGGGGCACTTCTTCCTCAAGCCGCTGTTCGCCCGCCCCCGCCCCTGCGATATCAACACTTCCATTACCATGCTGGTGGCGCGTCCGCATGGGCACTCCTTCCCCTCCGGGCACACCGCTTCCGGGGTGGCGGCTGCCTACGCGCTCTGGCTGCAAAACCGGAAGTTGGGCGCGCCCGCGCTGGTGCTGGCAGCCTTTATCGCCTTTACCCGGCTGTACCTCTATGTGCACTTCCCCACCGATGTCCTCGGCGGCGCAGTGCTGGGCATCGCGCTGGGCACTGCGGCCTCCGCATTTGCAAACTATATGGCGAATCGCAAAAAGAAACAACAAATCGTATAAGAAAAGGTCGCTGCACGCATTCTGTGCAGCGACCTTTTTGCTCTATTATTCCTCCGGGAGCTGGCATTTCCGGTTCTGTGCCGGGTTCCAGCACACCAGCTCCAGCCGGCTGTCCGCAGGCAGGGCGGCGTCCGGCTTTGCCGTCTGCCAGCAGCGCTTGAGCACCGCAGCGGCTCCGGCATCCTCTGCGCCGGGCAGCTCGGTGCACAGCACCGTGCCCTGCCAGCCGTTTTCCGTGTACAGGCTCAGCGCGCCCGCCTTGCCGTCCAGAATGGCGGTGATATCCTGTTGCAGCTGCGCGTAGCCCTCGGCGGTGGCGGCGTACTCGCCGTGCCACTTTTCAAAAAATACCGAGAACTCCCCGCACAGCTCAATGAGCAGATCCTCTGTGCCGGTAGGGCTTTGCACCACCAGTGCCAGATCCTGCTCTTCCATGTAGTCAAAGTCCGGGTCGTCCCATGTGTGCACGGTGACCTGCTGTCGGCTGAGCAGCATCAGCAGCTCTCCCTGCTTTTCAGCAGTGTCAAAATCGCCCTGCGGGCTGTTCCAATCTGTGTTCATCGGTGTTCCTCCGTTTTTCTGTTGTACGGGCGGGGTTTTCCCGCTGTATGATCTGTTCAATCCTTCTCCCCGCTGTCTGCGGGCTTCGCCGCTGCGGCGCTGGCCTTCTGTTCCTTTTTAGCGCAGTAGAGCGCGCGATCGGCGCGGTCCTTCACTGCGACCACGTCCTCCCCGGAAAAGGCGGCAGAGCCAAGGGAGACCGTCGGCAAAATGGTAAGCGTCTTGCGCCGTTCTGCCAGCAAGCGCTGCAACGCCGCTGCACAACGGGCTTCGCTTGCCTCGTCTTTCAGCAGCACGCAAAATTCATCGCCGCCGATACGGTAGCAATAGCCGCAGCGGGCGTAGGCTTTTTTGATGCAGTCCGCGATCTCGGCAAGGCAGACGTCCCCCTGTAAATGGCCGTAGCGGTCGTTGATCTGCTTGAAGTCATCCACATCGAACACCACCAGCACCCCGCCGCTGCGGCGCATCTCGGCGGTGCGGTTCAGGTAGCTGTTCTGGTCCAAAAGTCCGGTCAGCGCGTCCAGCTGGTTCCACATCTCGCTGCAATAGATATAATACAGCACCGACAGCAACGTGACGCACAGCCATGTGACGTGCAGCGCCGGCAGCGCGATCTGGATCACGGTCTCCGCGCCCAGAAACAGGGTCAGCGGGTAGATCAGCGTGCGGCTGCGGTTCTGAAAGACCGCCGCCGTGCGCACCGTAGCCACCATAAGGTACAGCATGGAGGCATAATACATGATGACATAAATGAAGAAGTACCCACCCCGGGCGTAGAGGTTTTCCGCACTCACCGAGAACACCGGCCCATAGGGCAGCGTTGCCGCCAGAAAAAGCAGATACGCGCCCTCGCAGCACACTGCCGCCTTGAACCCGCGCCGGATGATGGTTTTTTTGTCCAGCACATACACAAGGCACAGCGCCACCGCCGGTGTCAGCCCGAAGCCCAGATAGTTAGACAAAATATTCAGCCAGCGGTAGCCCGGCGGTGCGCCGTCCACCACGATGGTGATGACTTCCAGCACCGAGATGCACGCAATGAGCGCATAGGCCAGAAAGAACCCGCGCTTCTGCTTTTTATTCAAAGATTCGCTCAGCTTTGTAAGAAAGCACATAAAGCCAAGCACGAAAAGATCAATGGTCGTTAAAATAAAAAAATATCTATCCATTGCAAATTATCTCACTCTGCGCGCTGATGCCTTTGATAAGGCGCAGACAACCTCGATATGCTCCGTATGTGGGAACATATCCACCGGGGTAAAGCCCTCGGCCTTATAGCCCAGCTTTGTCAGGGTGGCAAGGTCGCGGGCGAGGGTGACGGGATTACAGCTGACGTAGACCACCCGCTTCGGAGCCATACGCGCCACGCTGGCAAGAAATTCCGGGGTGGAGCCTTCGCGCGGGGGGTCCATAAAGATCACATCTGCCTTCTCCCCTGCTGCGGCGGCTTCGCGGATCCAGCGGGTGGCGTCGGCGGCAAAGAAGCGGGCGTTCTTTACGCCGTTGTGTCTTGCATTGCCAATGGCATCCTGCACGGCGTCCCGGTTCAGCTCCACGCCCACCACCTGCTTTGCATGGTCGGCGGCGGTCAGGCCGATGGTGCCGATGCCGCAGTAGGCGTCCAGCACCACCTCCTTGCCGGTCAGCTTTGCAGCTTCCACCGCAAGGCCGTACAGCACTTCGGTCTGGGTGTGGTTGATTTGATAAAAGCTGCGCGGGCTGATGGCGTAGGTCTTGCCGCAGAGGGTGTCCAGAATGAACCCCTTGCCGTACAGCACCTTTTCCGCCTCGCCCAGCACCACGCTGGTCTTGCGGCTGTTCACGTTCTGCACCACGGTGGTCACGGTCACGCCGCGCTGCGCGGTTTCCGCCAGCAGCGCCTTTACAAAGTTCTTTGCGCCCGGCAGCACCGGTTGCGCCGTCACCAGCACTACCATCACCTGCCCGGTGGCTACGCCCCGCCGCAGCAGGCAGTGGCGCACAAGGCCGGTGCCCTTGTCCTCGTCGTAGGGCTGGTAGCGGCAGGCGTTGGCGGCAGCCCGCACCGCCTGCATGGTCTTGTCCAGCACCTCGTCCTGCAGCAGACAGCTTTCCACCGGCAGCACCTTATGGCTGTTTGCCGCGTAGATGCCGGAGGTCAGTTTTCCACCCCAGCCGGGAGCGAAGGTGGAGATCACCTTATTGCGATAGTGGTAGGGCTGCTCCATGCCCCGGATGGGGTGCACCGGGCCGTATTTGCCCACAAGAGCACGCACTTTTTCTTCCTTCTGTTTCAGCTGCGCGGCATAATCCAGCCCCAGCAGGGGGCAGCCGCCGCAGTTTTTGGCACGCAGTTTGCAATCCATGGCAGTTTCTTCCTTTATATAACAGATACTCTCTTTTCAGGATATCACAGGGCGGGGTGGATTGCAACTGCAAGGCGGGGCGATTTTTACAGTTTTCTTTTTTACCGCCGGGGCTTTACTTTCCCGCGATGATTTGCCATAATAGGGACAGAAAACGACCGTTTACGGGAGGGCAACAAGATGAAGATCATGGTTTTTGATGTAGGCGGCACCGAGATCAAATACTCGGTCATGGACGAGCAGATGCACCGCACGGACAGCGGCGCGGTGCCCACGCCGCAGGATACGCAGGCGCAGTTTCTGGATGCAGTCTACCGGCTGTATGCGCCCCATAAGGACGAGGTAACCGGCATTGCCATGGCGCTGCCGGGCTTTGTGGATAACCGCACCGGCTATGTGTCCAACGGCGGGGCGCTGCTGTACAACACCGCCACCCCGGTGGGGCAGCTGCTGGCAGAAAAGTGCGGCTGTCCTGTCATACTGGAAAACGACGGCAAGGCCGCCGCCATGGCAGAGCTGGCAAACGGCGCGCTGAAAGGCTGCTGCAACGCTGCGGTGTTCATCATCGGCACCGGCGTGGGCGGCGGCATTATTGCCAACGGGCAGCTGGTGCGCGGGGTGCACTTTACCGCCGGGGAGTACAGCTTTGTCAACACCAACGCCGAGGCGTGGGACGCCCCGGACCAGAACATGGCCTGCCAGTGCAGCACCAGCAACCTGCTTAAATGGTACCGCGCCCGCAAGGCGCTGCCGGAGGACGCCCCGCTGAACGGACGCAGCTTTTTTGCCGCCGCCAACGCCGGAGAGCCGGAAGCCTTAGAGGTGCTGCGGCGGTTCTGCCACGCGGTGGCGGTGCAGATCTACAACCTGACCGTTCTGCTGGATGTGGAAAAGGTGGCCATCGGCGGCGGCATCAGCAAGCAGCCCCTGCTGCTGGAAAGCCTGCGCAGCGCCTACGATGGGCTGTACGCCTCCCGGGCGGGACAGGCCTACATGGAGGGCTTGCCCCGCTGCCAGATCGTGCCCTGCGCCTTCAGCAGTGAGGCCAATCAGGTAGGCGTCGCCGCTGCATATTTTGAAGCTATGCAGAAAAAATGTTGATTTTCAGCCGGTTTCATGGTACTATATCTGCCGTGCGCTGCAAATGGCAAAAAAGCAGCTGCGGGTCTAATATTTTCTTTATAAAAATGCAGAGCCGGACAGCCCGCGGGCTGTCCGGCTCTGCTTGTATTCAAAAATATTTTTTCTGCATCGTTACGCATTCAGGCGGGCAAACGCCTGCCGGACATCGCCGGAGAAATACAGCGTACCCAGTGCGCACACCGGGCCTTCGCCGCCCAGTTCTTCTGCGCGTGCCACACCGGCCTCGATGCTGTCCGCAGCCTCGGCAGTGCAGCCGTAGGCACGGATATGCTCCGCCAGCGTCTGCGCCGGCATGGCGCGGGGGTTGTGCGCCGTCACGGTCACGAACCGCTCGGCCAGCGGTGCCAGCAGCGCCAGCATCTCGTCCACATCCTTGTCTGCCATAATGCTGACCAGAAAGACGAATTTCTGCCCGGGGAAGCGGTCTTTCAGGCTCTGCACCGTGGCGCGCATCCCGTGGGCATTGTGACTGCCGTCCAGCACAAAGGCAGGGCTGTGGCGCAGCAGCTCAAAGCGCCCGGGCCAGCTTACCTGCTCCAGTCCGGTGCGGATGGCGCTTTCCGGGATGTTCCAGCCCTGCTGCCGCAGCACCCGCAGGGCGGTGATAGCCAGTGCGGCGTTGCGGGGCTGATAGCTGCCGATGAGCGGCAGCCGCACCCCGTCCAGCCCGTCAAAGCTGAAGGTAACTGCATCCAGATCCCCGCCGGTGATTTGCAGCTTTGCAAAATCCACCTCAGTAAAGGGGGCGCTGTGCTCTGCCGCCACCCGGCGCAGCACGGCGTCTGCCTCCGGTGCGCCGCCGTAGCTCACCACCGGACAGCCCGGCTTGATGATGCCCGCCTTGGCAGCGGCGATATCTGCCAGCGTGGGGCCCAGCTCCTTGACGTGGTCCATGCCCAGTGCGGTGATCACCGCGCAGGCAGGCTTTTCGATAACATTGGTGGAATCCAGCGTGCCGCCAAGCCCCACCTCCAGCACCACGATATCGCACTGCTGCTGCGCAAAATAGAGCATCCCCAGTGCGGTGATGATCTCGAACTCGGTGGGCACATCCTCCATGGCATCGGCGGCAGGCTTTACCTGCTCCACCAGCTTTACCAGCGCCTCGTCCGGGATCTGCTGCCCGTTGATCTGGATGCGCTCGTTGAACCGGTTGATGAAGGGCGAGGTATACAGTCCCACCCGGTAACCGGCGGCTTGCAGGCAGGAAGCCAGCATTGCCGCCGTGCTGCCCTTGCCGTTGGTCCCCGCCACATGGACGAATTGCAGCTTTTTGTGCGGGTCGCCCAGTGCAGCCAGAAGGGTGCGGGTGCGGGTAAGCCCGGGCTTATGCCCCGCCCACTGCACCGCATGGATGTATTCCATTGCCTGTTCGTAGTTCATAGATACTGCCTCGATTCAAGATCACGATTTAGAATGCGCTCCGCTTCGCTCTGCGCAAAAATAGCGGAAAGAAGATTTTTAATTTGGGGTTCTGAAAAGCCTGCGGGCTTTTCAGAACCCCTTTTTCACAGGAGGGGTCGTAACGGGAAACGGCATTTGCAGCACCGCTTTCTGCGAAAGCGCGGCGCTGCGGGCGAGCGCTTGCTCCCCCTCGGGGGAGCTGTCGCGTAGCGACTGAGGGTTTTTTAATGGAGAAGCGAAAAAAGCGTTAAAGCGATAGCGCCGACTGGCGCAGCGCTAGCTTTTTTGTGCTTCGACTTCTTCTTTAGGATTGTTAAGGGCGTGTAGCCCTTGACCCGTTGCGGGGTGGGTGGAGTTCAGAGGTAGGGAGGGGGGAGTCGGAACACCCCTCCCTGCCTCTGGCCCAGCGGAGCGTCCCTGCACACTGACGGCAAGCAGAAAGTTACCCCTCGGAGCGTAGTGCATCTCCCGGCTGAGAGAATCTCTTACTTCTTTGCCAGCTTCATCAGGCTGCGGTTTTCCAGCAGGATGCGCAGCAGCACAACGTTCACGGCGCTCAGGATGAGGGCATTGGGGATGCGCACCGCCAGCGTTGCCCACGGGTAGCCGTAAAACAGACGCAGCGCCAGCGAGGTGATGACCATAGAGCCCACAAAATGCCCCAGCAGCACGCTGGCTGCAAGCCGCAAATTTGTGGAAAGGCTGCTCAGCTTCTGCCACGCAAAGCCCGCCACTAAGCCGATGGCACCCGCACCCAGCGTGATGAGCGGGTTGATGGCGTAGCCCGCCAGCACACCGCCGATGATATCGGCCACTGCGCCCACCGCAAAGCCTGCGCCGGGGCCAAACACCACCGCCGCCAGCAGCACCGGCAGGCTGCCCAGATTGAACCGGACGAAGCCGGTGGAGATGCTGAGCACACGGCTGAACACAATGCTCATAGCCACCAGCAAAGCCAGCATGGTCAGGGTACGCACCGAAGTTTTTTTGTCGTTCATTGTAGTTGTCCTCCTTAAAAAGGAACAGCAGGCAGGACGCAAAAACGCCCTCCCCTGTGACAGACCGCACAAAGGAGGGCGTGAATTCCAACAACATTCACTTCCGGGCAAAAACCGCAGACGGCTCTCGCCTGCACCCAAGTCCATGCAGCAGCGGGATGCAGACCCTGCACCGCGGTCAATACCTTCGTCCGCAGCACAACTCCCCGTTGATGCGGCACTTAACGCGCAGGGTCTTACTCTGTTGATGATGCCATTATAATCCTTTTTTTACCGCACTGCAAGCGCTCAAACAGACATCTTTGCCAAAGGGTCGTTTTTATTTTTGGCAGTGTTGTATAAACGTAGGACTTTTACCCGCCTGCCTCCCTCTTTTCTTTTGGTGCAGAACGTGGTAAGATGAACACAAGATACCAAAGGGGAAACTGCCCCGGAAAGGAAATTTTCCATGAAATTCAGCGAAATGACCTATACCCGCCCGGACATCAACGCCCTGCTGGCACGGTGCAAGCAGCTGGCCGCCAAGGCCGCCGATGCGCAGGACGGCGACGCCCTCATTCAGGTGTACTACGAGCAGAGCCGCGCCTTTGCGGACTACACCACCGCCTCCCAGCTGGCCAACATCCACTACACCTGCGACACCCGCGATGCCTACTGGAAGGCTGAGCAGGACTTTTTTGATGCCAACGGCCCCGCTGTGACCAACGCCAGTGTGGAGATCAGCCGGGCATTTCTGGCAAACCCCTATGTGGATGCCCTTACCGAGCACTTTGGCACCACCTGCGTAGCCGGTATGAAGAACGCTGTGCTGGGCATGGACGACCGCACCGTGGAATTGCAGCAGGAGTTCAACGCGCTGGTCAGCCAGTACCAGCAGATCTACGGCGGCGCACTGGTGGAGCTGGACGGCAAGCAGCTGACCATCCCCCAGCTGGGCCCCTACAAGGAGGATCTGGACCCCGCCGTGCGCCGCGCCGCCTACGAAGCCGAGGCCGGGTACTTTGACGCCCACCGGGACGAGCTGGACGCATTGTACACCAAGATCGTCAAGAACCTGAATCAGCAGGCCAAGGTGCTGGGCTACAAGGATTACAGCGAGCTTTCCTATGTGCGCATGAACCGCATCGGCTACGGACAGGCCGAGATTCAGGCGTTCCGGGATCAGGTTGCCCGGGACGTTGTGCCCGAGCTGCAAAAAGTGATGGCCATGCGCGCCAAGCGCACCGGCATCACCCACCCCACCTTTACCGACCTGCCCATCATCTTCAAGGACGGCAATCCCAAGCCCATCCCGGGCTATCAGGCACGCATGGACGCCGCCCGCACCATGTACCACGAGCTGAGCCCCGAGACTGCCGAGTTCATCGACTTTATGCAGGACAACGAGCTGTTCGACGTGGAAAGCCGCCCCGGCAAGATGTCCGGCGGCTACATGACCAGCCTGCCCAGCTACAAAGCACCCTTCATCTTTGCCAACTGGAACGACACCTCCGGCGATGTGGACGTGCTGACCCACGAGTGCGGCCACGCCTTTGAGGGCTATGTGGCCGAGCGCGACCCCAACGTGCCTGCCGATCTGGAATGCCCCGCCATGGAAAGCGCCGAGATACACTCCATGGCCATGGAGTTCCTCACCGCGCCGTGGCACCACCTGCTGTTCGGCAAGGACACCGAGAAGTACGCCCTGCTGCACGCCGAGGACAGCTTTGTGTTCCTTGCCTACGGCTGCGCCGTGGACGAGTTCCAGCATATCATGTATCAGAACCCCGACCTGACCCCCGACCAGCGCAACGCCGAGTGGCTCAAGCTGGAAAAGAAGTACCGCCCGTGGATCGATTTTGACAACCTGCCCTTCTATGGCCGCGGTGCCGGTTGGCAGCGCCAGCTGCACATCTACGAGTGCCCCTTCTACTATATCGACTACTGCCTGTCCACCATGGCAGCCTTGCAGTTCTTCCTGCTGAGCCTTGACGACCACAAGGACGCATGGGAGCGCTACCTCAAACTGGTGCGCCGCGCCGGTCTTGCCAGCTACACCGAGCTGCTGCAGACCGCCGGGCTGAAGGTACCCTTTGAGGAAGGCAGCATCAAGGGCATTGCCCAGCAGATGACCCGCTGGCTGGAAGAGCATCAGGTGGGCTAAAGACAAGCGAAAGGCGTTTCGTGACTGCGGCAGGGCGTTTCGTGTCAGTTTTCTTGCTTTTCCGCCGGGCTGCGGTATACTGAAACCAGCATCATCCCCTTCGAGAATGGAAAGGAGTACCGACTTATGAGATCTTCCCGTTTGTTCCGGCGCGTCATCGCCGGTCTGTGCGCTGCCGCCATGCTGTGCAGCGGCATGGCCGCTTCGGCTGCTGCGCCCGCACTGCCCGCCGCCCCCGCTGCGGTGGAAGCCACCAACGCCGCCCCCAGCGATGCCGAACTCAAGACCGCTTTTTCCAAGTTCACCATCACCTACGACGAGGAGGCCGGCGGCTGGGATTTTTCCTCTCCGCAGGAGCAGGCCAGCATGGATAAAAAGTCCTGCGGGCTGTACCCCTATATGTTCTTGCAGGACGATAGCATTGCCTTTAATATGATCCTGACCTATGTGGGCAGCAAAAAGCTGGACATCAAAACGGTCAACGTATCTGCTGATGACGAGCTGTACACCTTTACCTGTGACGAGGAGTACGGCGGCGGCTACGATCAGGATCTGGGCTGCTGGTTCGATCTGGAGCTATTCCAGCTGAGTGACGAGGAGGTCAGCCTGCTGAGCGAGTGGTTGAACGCCAAGAGCGTCACCGCCGTATTCGTTGGCCGGGACGGCACCACCCAGAGCTATGCCCTGACCAAGGAGAACCGCACCGCCATTCAGGAGATGGTCACCGCCTACAACCTGATGCTCTCCTCCACCGTGGAGCAGTGTGAGCCCATCCTGACCAGTCTGGCAAAGTAACTGCATTTCCAGAGTCCCCGGAGCGTCTGCGGATGCTCCGGGTTCTTTTTTGCGAAATTTCAATTTTTTTGCAAAAAATGCTTGCCAAACCAGCAAAGCTGTGCTATACTAATTGAGCTGTGATGTGCTGCTATAGCTCAGTTGGTAGAGCGCATCCTTGGTAAGGATGAGGTCTCCAGTTCGAATCTGGATAGCAGCTCCAGCTTAACCGCCCCGAAGTCTTAGGACTTCGGGGCGGTTTTCGTTTTCCTTTCAGCCGCATTGCAAAGAAATACCGCCGCACAGCTGTGCGGCGGTATTTTTCATTCTTCCTCGTCGGGGATATTCTCTGCATCCAGCAGATACTCGGTCTCGGTCTGCTGTTCCATCTGCTGCTCTGTCCAGTCCAGCTGCACAGCGCCGCTCAGGTCCAGCGAATAGTCCTCGGTATACAGCAGACTACCGGTGTTCAGGCTGCTTTCCGCCGGGCTGCGGGCATCCCATGCAAAGTGCAGATTTTCCGGCGGCACGGTGCACTGCTTTGCCAGTGCGGTCAAAGTGTAGCAATCCCGGGCAAAGGCAGCGGCGCTGTCGTAAGGGCCGAACAGCTCCACGGTCAAGGTCAGGTAGACATCCCCGGCGGGCAGGGCGGCGGCCTGCTGCAAGGTTTCGGTCTGCGGGCCGCTCAGGAACATTCTGCCGCTGATATCCCGGATGGCAATATCCTGCGCATCCTGCTTGCAGGCGGTGTACAATTCGTCAATGGCCTGCGTACTCAGCCGGTTCATGACTTGCTGTTTTTCGGGTGTCAGCTCGTCAAACATCACGGGCAGCATCGCCATGCAAAAGCAGCCCGCCATCAGCACCAGACAGACCAGCACGGACACAAAATCGTACTTCCAGCGGCCGGGGCGGGCGGCAAAGAAGAGCACCTCGCATCCCAGCAGAACCAGCGCCACCGCCGGGGCAATTTTCAGGGTCAGCTGCACATCAAAGCCCGGCACGAAGAAATACAGCAGGAAGAACACGCCCGCCGCAATGAGACACGCGCCCAAGGTCAGGCTGCCCACCCGGCGCAGGGGCTTTTCAGCGGGTCGTTTTTCTGCCGGTTTCTGCTCCGGCGCGGGCGCACTGCCCGGCTGTGCCGTCAAAGGGGTCTTATTCTGCTCGGTCATCGTCATCCTCCGCAGGGGTTTCGTTCTGTTCTGCGTCGGTCACCGGCTCCCCCAGCAGTGCCGAAAGCTCCGGCATGGCAAAATGGGCGTCCGTGTCCGCGGTGTCCGCGGCATCCTCTGCATCCTCTGCCTGCGGCGCAGCCGTGTAGGCGTGGAAGTCCTCGGGTTCCTCCTCGGGGGGCTGCTTGCCCTTTTTGTTTTTCGGGCCGCGCACCAGCCACATACCGCACACGATCAGCGCCACGCAGACCACGATCTGCGGCAGGGCATCCAGCATCAGGTAGATGGCGCGGAAAACCGGGTTATCCTGTCCCCAGCGCCACATCACATCGCCCAGCACCCGCATGATGATATTGTTGTAGAACACGATGGCGCCCAGCGCGATGAGCCCCCAGCCCACCAGCTTGTGGCTTTCGCCCATGAACTGGGTCATGCGGGCATCGTGCCAATTAAAGTGCACCAGATAATCGTCCTCCGGGGCTTTTTCTGCCGCCAGCTGCGCGCGGAGGTTCAAGGTATCGAAAAAGCTGTACATATACACAACGATGCAGCCGACTACCAGTGCGTCCAGCCCCGTGGTGCTGCCTAGGATAATGAACAGGCAGAACATGGTGATGAGCGAGAGCCCCCGCTTCATATAGCCCTGATACATCTGCCCCGCACCGGGGATGCAGGCAAACAGCAGGGTCAGGATCCCGTTTTTCTTCATAATCAGTTCCCTCATTTCTCAGTGGTGTCTGCACTGCGGTGCAAAAGCGCATCCAGTGCATCGGATAGTTTTTCGGTCAGCTGTTTTTTATCCTCTATGGGCTTGCCCAGCGGAGCGGTGGATTGCTGCGGCGCTTTGTCATTCACCGGCTTGCCCAGCAGCTCCGGTTCGGTCTGCTGGGTGGTCTGCGGCAGCCATGTATTCAGCTGCTGCCCGGTGTGCAAGATCTGTTCCAGCGTACCGGTGCGCCACAGCGTCAGCGCCAGCACGGCGGCTACGGTGGCCACAGCGGCGCGTCCCCATGTGTTCTGCATCAGCCGTATCCAGATGGTGCCCATCACCGCGCCCCGGGCGGAGCGCGGCGGCTGCTCCAGCACATCGTCGGTCAGCAGAGCGGTGTAGCGGTCCATGCAGCGGTCGCAGTAGGCAAGGTGCTCGGCGGCTTCCAGCCGCTGCGTTTCGTCCAATTGTCCACCGACCAGTGCCTGTAAGCCTTCCTCGCTCAGACAGCCTTTTACGTCAAACAGTTCCATGTACGCTCCTCCTTTCACAGGGTATGCGGTCGTTTTGCAAGATCTGCTGCGCCAGCATCTTTTTGGCGCGGTAGACCTGCGCTTCCACCGTTTTGGGCGGTCGGCCGCACAGTCTTGCAGCTTCGGCCATGGTGTGCTGCTCCAGCAGCACCAGACGGCAGGGCGTACAGTAGGGCTCGCGCAGGTTTAAGATCATCCCGGTAAGCTCCTCCTCGCCCAGCGCATCCAGCACCTGCTGTTCCGGCTGCATACCGGGCGGCGCGCCCTCCAGTGCCAGCACCTCGTCGCCGGGGGTGTTCATCTTGCGCACCCATGCGCTGCGCAGATAGTCTTTGGCTTTGTTGGCCGCGATCCGCGCCAGCCATTGCTTTTCAAAGCCGGGCGGGCAGCGGTCGATGGCCCGCCACGCCGCCAGAAAGGTCTCCTGCGTCAGATCCTGCGCTTCCTGTACATCCGGTACCAGCTGGTGGCAGACCGTGTACACGAGCGCCTGATATTTCTGCACCATCGTGCTGAATTCCTGTGTTGTCAACGCGCTGCACGGCCTCCTTTCCGGTCTTGGATGCGCTGCTCTGCGCCGCCCTTCTGTCTTTAATACGAGAGAGCGGCGGCAGTTCCTGCAAAAAACTAAAATATTTTCAAACTTTTTCTTCTTCCACAGATATGGTACAATAGCAGTATAGCACACAGGGAGGATTTTCGCCATGGCTTCTACCACCCGTCAGGCGCTTTTACAGGCGCTGAGCGCCGCCGAGGGCGCGTATATTTCCGGCCAGCAGCTGGCGCAGCAACTGGGCGTCAGCCGCGCTGCCGTGCACAAGGCGGCGGCGGCGCTTACCGCGCAGGGCTATGCGCTGGAAGCCGTCTCCCGCCGGGGGTACCGCCTGCTGGGCGGCGACCCCTTCTGCACCGAGGCGGTAGGCCCCTACCCCGCCCCGGTGCAGCTGTACGACACGCTGGAAAGCACCAACCGCACCGCAAAGCTGCTGGCGCTGGAAGGCGCTGCCCACGGCACGCTGGTGCTGGCGGGCGGGCAGACCGCCGGGCGCGGGCGTCTGGGACGCAGCTTTGCCAGCCCGGCGGGCAAGGGAGTGTACTGCTCGGTAGTGCTGCGCCCACCGCTGCCTGCCGCCAACGCCCAGACCGCCACCATCGGCGCAGCAGTGGCGGTGTGCCGGGCGGTGCAGGCGCTGTGCGGGGTAGAGCTTGCCATCAAGTGGGTGAACGACCTGTACTATAAGGGCAAAAAGGTGTGCGGCATTTTGACCGAAGCCGGCACCGACCTTGAAAGCGGCCAGCTGGAATGGCTGGTGGTGGGCATCGGGCTGAACCTGACCGCCACGGCAGAGGACTTTCCCCCGGAGCTGACCGCCAAAGCAGGCAGCTTATACCCCGGCGGCCCTGCCCCGGTAAGCCGTGCGGCGCTGGCGGGTGCCATCGGGCGGGAGCTGTTGGCGCTCTGCCCGGGCTTTGCCTGTCTGGACGAGTACCGCGCCCGCTGCTTTGTGCCCGGCCATTGGGTGACCGTGTGCACCGGCACCGAGACCTATGCCGCGCAGGCGCTTTCCATTGACGATGCCGGGCGGCTGGTGGTGCAGCGGGAGGGCGGGCGCACCGAGGCGCTGCGCTGCGGCGAGGTGACCATCCGCCCCACCAAGACGGAATAAACGGGAAAGAGAACGATTTGAATGCCCTCCGCGTTGCTCTGGGCATGATTTAAGGAAAATTTATTTTAGATTTCGGCAGAACGGAACGCCTGCGGGCGTTCCGTTCTGCCATTTTCACGAGAAGGGTCGTAATGGTAAACTGCATTTGCAGCGCCGCTTCCTTCGGAAGCGCGGCGCTGCGGAGTGCGTTACCGTTTGCCTTCTCGGCCCCTCCTGTGAAAAAAGCGTTTGGAGCGCTCCGCAGAGCGCGACAAACGCGAAATTAAAAATAATTATTCCGCTGAAGATGCCCAAAGCGCAAGCGGAGGGCACTCCCAATCATTTTCATTCAGGATACAAAAAGCCCGCCGGGCATTGCAGCACGGCGGGCTTTGGTTTACAGTTTACTCTGCCTTGGTCTCGGGCTTTGCCTCAGCCTTGGTCTCCGGCTTTGCTGCGGGAGCAGCAGCGGGAGCGGCGGGCTTCACCACGGGCTTCGGGGGATTGGGGTCGTCCTTCAGCGGGAACAGGATGATGTGCTTGGGGCACTTCTGGGCGCACATACCGCAGCCCTTGCACTTGTCGTAATCAACGCGTGCCACGCCGTCCACAACATGGATGGCGTCGAACTTACAGGTGCGCTCGCACATGCCGCAGGCAATGCAGGAAGTGGTGCACAGCTTGTTGGCCACAGCACCCTTATCCTTGTTGGAGCACATGACCACCGGCTTGCGGGGGCCGGCAGCGTCGATCATGATCACCTGCTTGGGGCAGATGTTGGCACAGGCACCACAGCCGGTGCACTTGTCCTTGTCCACCTTTGCCACACCGTCTACGATGTGGATGGCGTCGAACTTACACACCTTGGTGCAGTCGCCCAGACCAATGCAGGCGAAGGAGCAGGTCTTGGGGCCGCCGTACAGAGCTGCCGCAGCAGCACAGGTCTGGATGCCCTTGTAGTCGTAGGCGGGCTTGCAGTGCTCGGAGCTGCCCTGACACTGCACAACAGCCTTCTTCTCTACGGCGCTTGCCTCGCCGCCCATGATCTTGGCAATAGCAGCGGCAGCCTTGGGGCCGCCGGGTGCGCACTTGTCGCAGGGCACGCCGTCCAGAACAACAGCCTTTGCGTAGTCGGAACAGCCGGCGTAGCCGCAGCCGCCGCAGTTTGCGCCGGCCAGACAGGCAGAAACTTCCTCAATGCGGGGGTCTTCCTCCACCGCCATGAACTTTGCGGCAGCCACCAGAACGATGGCACCCACAGCGCCCACGATGGTGCACAGGATAACAGCAGATACAATATTCATAGTCCTGTTCCTCCCTTACAGCGTAACATTGAACAGGTTTTCGACGATGCCGCCGAAGCCCATGAAGGACAGGCTGGTGATTGCAGCTGCGATCAGGGTGATGGGCAGGCCCTTGAAGGGTGCCGGGGGATCGCAGGCTTCCACGCGCTTACGCACGCCGCTGAACATGACCATGGCCAGCATAAAGCCGCAGCCTGCGCCGATGGCGCAGATCAGAGCCTCGATGTAGGCGTAGCCGAAGCCGTGTGCAGCCACATCTGCGCCGTAGTCGCCCACGACCAGAATGGTAACGGCCAGCACGCAGCAGTTGGTGGTGATCAGGGGCAGATAAACGCCCAGCGAGTTATACAGTGCAACGATGTACTTCTTGAGGAAGATCTCGATGAACTGCACCAGCACGGCGATGACCAGAATGAACACGATGGTCTGCAGGTAGCTCAGACCAGCCGGGTCCAGAATGAAGATCTGGATGGGGAAGGTAACGGCCGTTGCCATGAACATGACGAAGATGACAGCACCGGACATACCAACAGCGGAATCCAGCTTTTTGGAAACGCCCAGGAACGGGCAGATACCGTAGAACTTCACCAGCACATAGTTGTTGACAAGGATCATGCTGAAGAAGATCGCAGCGAGTTTGACGAGCATCTTATTCCGCCTCCTTCTTCAGATTGTCAAGATCACAGCAGCTCTTGCGCTCGATGCGGGCGTCCAGCTTGCCTTCCAGCCACACACAGCCGGCCATCAACAGGCCAAAGCAGAAGAATGCACCGGGAGCCTGCGTCAT
Organism: Faecalibacterium sp. I4-1-79; assembly: GCF_023347235.1. Taxonomy (GTDB): domain Bacteria; phylum Bacillota; class Clostridia; order Oscillospirales; family Ruminococcaceae; genus Faecalibacterium; species Faecalibacterium tardum. The sequence goes on from NZ_CP094467.1 coordinate 2,748,413, forward strand.
GATGGACACCTTGGCAACGCCTTCCGGAATGATCTGGAAGCCCAGCCAGGTGCCGCTGCCCAGGATCTCACGGATGGAGGCCATCAGGGTAGCGGTGAGGGTGTAGCCGAGGCCCATGCCCACGCCGTCCAGTGCGGAATCCACCACATTGTTCTTGCAGGCGAACATCTCGGCACGGCCCAGAATGATACAGTTGACAACGATCAGGGGCAAAAACACGCCCAGAGCGTTGTACAGGCTTTCCATGTAGGCCTGCATGAACATCTGCACGATGGTCACAAAGCCTGCAATGATAACGATGTAGCAGGGCAGATGCACCTTGCCGGGGATGACTTTCCGCAGCAGGGAGATCATGATATTGGAGCACACCAGCACGAAGGTGAAGGCGGCGCCCATGCCCAGTGCGCTGGAAACTGCCGTGGTAACGGCCAGAATGGAGCAGGTGCCCAGAACCAGACGCAGAACAGGGTTTTCTTTGATGATGCCGTTGGTAAGGATGCTTACCTTGGACTTATTTTCTTGTGCCATTTCTTACCAACCTCCTTTTATGCCAGCTCGTTGAAGCAGTTGATACAATCATTGATGGCAGCAAACAGAGCGGTGGACGAAATGGTTGCGCCACTGTACGCATCGAAATCCTGATTCATCACAATGTTCTTGGTGCCGTCCATGCCGTTGAACTGTGCCAGGAAGTCATCGGTGGACACATTGGAGCCGATGCCCTTGGTCTGGGTAGAAGCATCCACCCAGATACCGGTCTCGGCACCGTTGGCGTCGAAGCCCATGATGACGGTCAGGATGCCGCCGTCAAAGCCCTTTTCTTCGGCCTTGATGGCAATGCCGCCATCGGGAGCCTTTACCACGCCGGTAACGTTGGCGGTGGTGTAGTCGGTCACTTCCTCCAGCGTAGCTGCGTCCGAAACAGAGGGCATCACGCTGACATAAGCAGCCAGCGTGGTGCGGCGGGTGTTCTCCTTGATAACGGGAGCGGTCATGCCGTTCACCAGAGCCAGCAGCAGGCTGACGATCAGAGAGATGACGGTCAGCACAACAATGGGCTTACCGGTGGTTTCCCAGCTGGAATTTGCAGTCTTACTCATTTGCCAGCACCCTCCTTCGCTTTCTTTGCAGGCTTCACATAGCCATACGGGGTCTGACGAGTCAGATCATTGATGTACGGGACCCACAGGTTCATGAACAGCAGTGCGAAGGACACGCCCTCGGTGTAGCTGCCCCAGTAGCGGATGGCAAAGGTAACAATGCCAAGGCAAACGCCGTATACCAGCTTACCCTTCAGGGTAAAGGGGCTGGTAACGTAGTCGGTAGCCATGAACACAGCGCCGAACAGCAGGCCGCCGCTCAGCACGGCAACCAGTGCGCTGTGCAGATCTCTGGTAGCGATCAGGTAGAACACGAACACGCTGCCAACGTAGGAAGCCGGGATGGCGATGCTGATGGTCTTGGTAGCCACCAGATAGATCAGACCCAGCACGATAGCCAGTGCACAGGTCTCGCCCAGCACACCGCCGTGGATGCCCATGAACAGGTCCAGCAGGCTCAGCTTGGAGGGATCTGCCACAGCCAGCGGGGTAGCCTTGGACAGCTGATCCACCGCTGCATCCGGGAACACCCACTTATTCATGGAGCCGGCAAAGCTGACAAACAGCACGATACGGCCCACCAGAGCGGGGTTTGCAAAGTTCATGCCAATGCCGCCGAACAGCTGCTTGACAACGATGATAGCCACCAGATCGCCGATGATCAGCTGACCGATGGGCATACCCACGGGCACGTTCATGGCCAGAATGATGCCGGTGACCACAGCGGACAGGTCGCTGATGGGGTTTGCACGCTTCAGCAGCTTGCAGTACAGCCACTCAAAGGCCACACAGGCCACCACGGAAACGGCGGTGACCAGCAGGGCGCGCACGCCGAAAATGATCGCAGAGGCAACCACGCAGGGGCACAGTGCAACGATCACGTTAGCCATCAGGCTTTGGGTGGTCTCGTCACTGCGGACGTGCGGGGAAGCCGAAACAATAAGCTTCGTATCCATTACTTATTGCCTCCTTTTTTGATTTCGCCAAGATAGAAGGCCTTGGCCAGACTCATCATCTGGGTAACCGGGCGCTTTGCCGGGCAGACGAAGGAGCAGCTGCCGCAGTTGAAGCAGTAGTCAGCGTGCAGCTTGCCCAGCTCCTGCACATCGCGGGCGGCGTAGGCCTGATTGACCTCCACGGGCTCCAGACCCATGGGGCAGTACTCCACGCAGCGGCCGCAGCGGATGCAGGGGTTGACCTGTGCGGGCTGTGCAGCTGCCTTGCTCAGCAGGATCAGACCGGAAGTGGTCTTGGTGGTGGGGTAGGAAAGGTTCTCCACAGCGGGGCCCATCATGGCACCGCCGGCAACCACCTTGCCCAGCTCGCCCTTAACGCCCACATAGTCCAGAATGTCCTGATAAGCGGTGCCCACGGGCACAACGACGTTCTGGGGCTTTGCGCAGGCATCGCCGTCCACGGTGATGGTACGCTGGACCACCGGCATACCGGTAGCCAGATACTTGCCCAGCGTGGAAACGCTGGTCACGTTCATCACGATAGCGCCTGCATCGGCGGGCAGACCGCCGTGGGGCACCTCGCGGCCGAGGCACTTCTCGATCAAAATCAGCTCTGCGCCGGTGCCGTAGACACTGGGCAGGGGCTTTACCTCGATAGCGCTGTCGTCCTTGGTCTTTTTGCACAGCAGGTCGATACACTCGGGCTTGTTGTTCTCAATACCAATGATGCACTTGGGAATGCCGGTGTACTTCAGCACAGCCTTGATGCCGCGGATGATATCATCGCTGCACTCCAGCATCTCCTGCGTGTCGCTGGTCAGCCACACCTCGCACTCGGAGGCGTTGATCAGTAAAGTATCCACCGACTGCTTGGGCTGCAGCTTCACATCGGTGGGGAAGCCTGCGCCGCCCAGACCGACCAGACCGCACTCGCGCACGGCAGCAAGGAAGCTTGCCTTATCGGTAACTTCCGGTGCCTTGACAGCCGGGTCTACGGTCTGCTTGCCATCGGTATTGATGACAACAGAATCGCACATACGGCCATTGGACAGACGGAAGGGCTCCACTGCAGCTACCGTACCGGAAACGCTGGAGTGGATGTTTGCGGAGACAAAGCCGCCCGCCTCACCGATCTTGGTGCCGACGAACACTTCATCGCCTTTTTTCACCAGTGCCTTGGCGGGTGCGCCAATGTGCTGGCTCATAAGGATGCGTACCTGCGCGGGCAGAGGCATCGGGATAGGTTTGCTTGCAGCAGTTGCCTTGTCATGCGGCGTATGCGCGCCAAGCGCCGCACGTTTCAGCTTGTTCAACATGGATTTCAAATCCCCCATTCTGCTTGAATTGCCATCCCCTCGCCCATGCAGGCGCACTGGTACAGGGACAGCAGCTGCTTAACACACTTATTGTATCATTTTGGCGCGGGAAGTCAACGACATCACGGCTCAAATGATGAATTTTCCTGAACTTTCTTATTCGTTTTCGCAAATTAGTTTTAACTAACTACCGTATTTTTCTTTTTGTTCTCCCCTACGGAAATCAATTTTCCTTTAAAGGCTTCCCCCGGAAGGGACAGATTCTCCCCGCGCCGGGGAGAAATGTCACCGCAGGTGACAAAGAGGGGAACAGCTGTCACCGCAGGTGACTGATGAGGGCGCAGGGCAGCAGCATTTTGCCTTAAATCTCCCCTTCTGCCGTTTGCCTTTGCTGCGGGAATATGCTATACTATACCTAACATGACAGGCGGAACGTCCCCCGCTCCGCTCCCGAACTTCACAAGGAGGCACCAAACCATGAAAGTTCTCAAAGCTCTGCTCGCCGTCCTCACCACACTGGCTGTCGCCCTGACCGCCATTCTGCTGTTCTGGCAGGATAAAAGCGCTCCGCGCTATATCAAGATCTACGAAAACGAGCAGTAATTATTTCTTGCAAAAACAGCACCCCGGCCAAGCGGTAAAATCGCCCGGCCGGGGTGTTTTTGCGTTGTCGCTTTATTATTACAGTCTTACTTTGTACCAACAAAAACGATTGCAAAGGTCAGATCTTCCTTCGTAATTACGGTCACAGCGCACATATTACCCTCTTGGGTTGCCAGCGGATAATAATTTCCGTTCTTATCTGTTCCTGCAAAGTAATTTCTGCCATTTGCTTTTACATTATCAAAGGCCGCAACATTCACTTTCAGCATTTTGCCTTTGCTGACGCCACTCGGCAGTTCCTTAGATACTTCATCGTATTTCTGCTTTGCCGCATCCAAAGCTGCTTTGTTTTCAGCCGTCTTGTTCTGGTCGTATGCTCTCCATGCAAACTGCCAGTTGGTGTAAGCATTTGCATACTCCGTCAGCTTCACAGAGTATTCTTCGTCAAAAGGAACTTCTTTTTTGCCAGCTGCAACACGCGCTTCGTTCAGCGCTGCCGCGATTTCTTTTCCTTTATTGATATCCGGCTGGGTCAGCGGCTCTGCCGGTGTACCGCCGCAAGCGGTGAGCATGGTCAGTGCCAGCACCGCAGCCAGCGTAAGCGCAACCAGTTTTTTGATACATTTCATAGGTTTTGCCCTCCTGTAAATAATAAAATACCCCGGCAGACCATGCAGTCTGCCATAAAAGCAGTGTAAACCCGCAGGCGGCGGCTGTCAATGCACGAACCACACAAAAACGCCGCCGACTTTCCGTCAGCGGCGTTTGCGCATATTCAGTAGGTCATCACGACCACCATAATGGGGTATTTATCCTTTGTTTTTTCGTCGGTGTTCTGCACAACGCCCACGCCCACAAGGGTAGCTTCCTTACTCTTGACCAGTGCATTGTTGCGTTCTGCGCTCACGCCCTCTGTCTTGTCTGCCCACGTTTTGAACCATTTCGCATCCGGGTAAGCGCCCTGCAGTGCGCCAAAACCGATCGATGCTTTTTCGCCCACCTTCTTGTTGCGGACTTTTGCACAGGCATCAATATAATCCGTGTTGGTACTCGGATTCTTGCCGTACTTGCCATTGACGCCATCCAGCTGCACCTGTGCCATCTCCTTGGCGAACGCACAGGCCTGCTCGTTCAGTTCCAGCGGGGTGTTATTGCCGTAGTCCTTGCGCACTGTGTTCAGTGCTTCCACCACTGCGGCCTTCTTCTGCGCCTCGGTCTTTTCGTCGGTGGGGTCTTTACCGGTCTCACTGCTGCCCGGCTTATCCGGCGCATCCGGCGCGGAAGGGCCGGAGGGCCCGCAGGCTGCTAAAAGCAGCAGCGCCATTGCAGCTGCAAGAGCCGCTGCCGTCCATCGTTTCCAAAGCTTCATCTGTGGTCCCTCGCTTTCTTCTTATGGGAGCGCGTTGCTCTCCAGTTTCATCTTACCCTCTGCTGCGGTGCGCTGTCAATGGGCAGATGCGCCAAACTTTGCCGGAAAGTTTCGGCAAAGCGTGCAAAAGCAGGAACATTTTAAAATAGCTTCCGCGTGCGTTCCAGCCATATTCAGTGGAAAATTTATTTTTTATTCGCAATTCTGGAAAATCCGCGAATTTTCCAGAATTGCCTTTTCACAGGGTTCTGCACGCAAAAAGGCTGCCGCACAGCCTGTGTGCGGCAGCCCGGGGTGCGCATCAAATTTTGCTCGGAGTAGTCTTAGTGTAGGTGAGCAGGATCAGGATATAGTTCTCATCGCCGATCTTGTGCGTAGCTGCGCCGATCTCGACCTTATTGTCACCGGGGTCGAACGCGCCGGTGCCGGGGCGCACAAACCGGTAGAGGCCCGCGGCCTCCATCATCCGCTGCGTCTTCAGGAATTCGCCCACCACGCCGCTGCTCTTGATCTGAACGTTAACGATCGGGTTGAACATGCAGGGCGTTTTTTCGAGGTCGATCCCGGCTGCCTTTATAACAGCAGGATCCAGCAGCAGATCTTCGGCATCCTTGCCGTTGTTTGCCTCCTGCGCGGCGGCCGTATCGGCGGCTGCCAACAGCGCTGCTGCCATTTCATCTGCCTTTTTGGTGTGGGTCACAGTTTCGTTTACGTCTGTTAAATTATCGATCGTTATTTTCAGCAGCTCGTCCTGCACGGCGTAGCTATTGCCGCCGCCGCAGCCTGCCATCGTTAATGCCAGTGCAGCAGCCAGCACGGCGGCTGCCAATTTTTTGAACAGTTTCATCGTTTCCTCCTTGCCGCAGCCTGCAATAAGTCTGCCGGGGCAGCTGCTGCAGGCCGCATCTTGTAAATATACCGTTCCGGTCTTGGGCATCCGTAAGGGCTGTCACAGCCCGGACGCTCTTATTTCATGAGCATAAGCACCCAGTTCTCGCCGTCAAGCGTGCCGATGGCAAGACCAAACTCATATTTGCTTCCGATGTGAGGATCGCCGATTGCAAGATCAGCATCCCGCCGAAGCTGCTCTGCAAGACTAAAAGGCTTAAGCTGATTCATGGTATTGCTGATGTAACTCGGAATGTACACCAAGGAGACCTTATAAGCATCCTTTTCCGGGTCAATGCCGAACTTTTGCAGGAACGTCCCATCATCCAGCAGCTCCTGCAGATCCGGCCAATCTGCGCCTTCGTCCAAAGCAGCGATCTCGTTATTATACTCTGTCAGCAGTTTTGCCGCCAAGGCATCCAGGTCCTTGCTGTTCGTGGCCTGCTTGCCCATCATAACAGCATCATCCGAGACAGCATTCTTGACCTGCTGGGCAAGGTCTGTCTTGGCACCACAGCCCACCATCATCAGTGCCAGAGCCGCCACCAGTACGGCAGCTGCCAGTTTCTTGAACCATTTCATGCTTCATGCCTCCTTCTTTGTCAGACATTATCCTATGCGGCCCGGACATTTCCCAAGCCTGCTTTATTTCATTGTACCGTTACTTTTGCATTTTTGTCAATGCACAGATGCTCTAAAGTTTTTCCAAAAAATTTCAGCAACTCGCGCAAAAAAGGCTGCCGCACAGTCTGTGCAGCAGCCTTTCGGGCTTAGTAATCGTTTTCGCAGCCAAGCAGGAATTTCATGTAGGCAAAGGTGCGCTCCCGTCCGAGATCCCGCACCATGCACAGCAGCTTTTCCAGCAGCGCCCGGGTCTCCGGGTGCATCAGGTAGTGATCCTTGCTGCGCTGGTAGTACTCCCACGCGGAGGCATCAGTGTACTTATCGCCCAGATAGATCTGGCTTGCCGCCACCCGGTCGCACACCATCTCGCAGACGTACCGCAGGGGGATCTTCATGCCGGTCAGGCCGGTCTTGGTGGTGCTGTAATCGATCCAGTATTCCAGATGATGCTTGTTGCGCCCCTTGTGGTGCAGCCACGCCGAGGTGTAGCCCTTGGCTGCGCGCTCGGCCTCGTTGGGGCTATGGTCACCCTGATAATAGATGCACCCGGGGATGAACTCGGTGGGGCTGTACTTGCTCAGGTCGTGGGCAAGGCCCTGCTCATACAGTCCGCATTCAAAGCAGTATTTCATCACCAGCAGCTTGTGCCGGGTGATGGTCTCGAAATGGCCCTTGATGTTCATGCTGTTATTCCCTCCACTGCACCGTAATGCGTCCCTCTTTCAGCCCGCGCAGATCATCGCTTTCAGAAAAATCCTCCCGGTCCATGGTCAGGTTGGGGTTGTAGTAGGGGTCATGCAGGATGTTCGCCTTGCCGTGCACCTCGTACAGACGCTGCTGCTCGGCGGCAAAGCGCCGTGCCTTTACCGGGTCTTTCTCGTCCCCGCCGCGGCTCTTGCTCTCGTAGTGGGTCAGCTGGGCGTAGGGCGTCCACGCAATGCGATAGCCCGCATCCCGCACCCGCAGACAGAAGTCCACATCGTTGAAGGCCACCGCAAAGGCTTCGTCCAGCCCTTTTACCTCGTCCCACACACTGGTCTTTACCAGCAGACAGGCACCGGTCACAGCGGAAAAGTCCTGCACCGTGGCGGTGCGGAACATATAGCCGCTGCCGCCGGCCTTTTTGTACTTGTGGCTGTGTCCCGCGTAGCCCCCCAGCCCGGTGATGACGCCCGCGTGCTGGATGGTCTCGTCCGGGTAAAAGAGCATGGCACCGCACACGGCCGCCCCGCCGGGGTGGGCGCATTGGCGCAGAAGTTCAGTGAGCCAGTCGCTGCTGCGCACCTCCACATCGTTGTTCAGCAGCAGCAGATACTCGCCGGTGGCGTACTTGCGGCCAAAGTTGTTGATGCCGGAAAAGTTGAAGCCCTTTTTCGGGTAGGTGACCACCCGCAGACCGTCATAGCGCTGCTGCGCCTTTTTATAGTAGGCAAAGGTGGCGGGGTCGGTGGAATTGTTCTCCACCACGATGACCTCAAAGTGCTCCCATGCGGTCTTTGTCCAGATGCTGTGCAGGCATTTTTCCAAGTCCTCGGTGTGGTCCTTGTTGGGGATAAGGATGCTTACCTTCGGTTCGCCCACGATGTCCCACTTCACCCGGTAGGTGCTGGGGAACAGGCCGTCCTCCACCGTGCCGGTGCGCCCGGTGCGGGTCAGGTGGTCTGCCAGCGCCTTTTTGGCTGCTGCCGCAACGTATGGCTTGGCGTCTGCACCGCCGGAGGTAGACCCCGCGTGCACCCGCCAGTAGTAGAGCACCTGCGGCACATGGGCAGCACCGCCGGTCTTTTCCAACAGCCGCAGGAACAGATCATGATCCTGACTGCCGTCGCATTCCGGGCGTTCGCCGCCCAGCTGCTCCCACAGCGCTTTTTGGAACACCGCCAGATGGCAGATGTAGTTGCAGCACAGCAGGTAGTCCGGGGCGTAGTCCGGCTTGAAGTGCGCCACCATAGGGCGGCGGATGCTCTTGGTGAACAGTGCTTCATCGCTGTACAGAAAACCGTCCGGCTCGCCGCGCTGCCGCAGCTGTAAGATGGCCTTGCCCATGGTGTACAGGGCATGAGGTGCCAGAATGTCGTCGTGGTCAGCCAGCGCCAGATACTCCCCTGTCGCCAGCTGCGCGGCGGCGTTGGTGTTGGCCGCAATGCCCTGATTTTCGATCTTTTTGTATACGATCTGTTGATTCTTTTGCTGATATTCCTTTACGATCCGCTCCACGTCCCCGTGGGCGGCGTCCGAAGCATCGGCAAGGCAGAGCTGCCCGTTGGGCGCGGTCTGCCCCACGAAGGAATCCAGAAATTCCCGCAGGTACTTTTCCGGGGTATTATACAGCGGGGTCAGCACCGAGATGGTGGGCAGGCCGCAGTCTGCCGCCGTTTTTCCCGCCATCTCTGCGCGCTGGGCTTCCAGCACCTTTTTGGCGGGCAGGTAGCGCGCACGCTTGCCGAAGCAGCGGCGCTTGACAAAGCCCGCGCCGCGTTTGACCATGGTGGACAGACCCTCGTCCTTTGTCAGCTGCACGGCGTAGCCGACCAGCTCCTTGGCGCGTTTCAACCGTACATTCATATCAGACCTCGCCGCGCTGGGTCGCCTTGTAGGCGGCGCAGACTGTTGCGGTATCCCCGTTCATTTTCAGGTGGCCGTGGCTCAGCCATGCCACCTTGGTGCACATCCGCTCGATCTGCTCGATGGAGTGGGACACCAGAATGACCGTAGTGCCGCCCGCCATCAGCTCCTGCATCCGCTTTTCGCACTTTTGCTGGAACAGGAAATCGCCCACCGACAGCACCTCGTCCGCGATGAGGATATCAGGCTTGGTGATAGTGGCAATGGCAAAGCCGATGCGCGCCACCATGCCGGAGGAGTAGTTTTTCAGCGGCACATCCAGAAAGTTTTCCAGCTCGCTGAATTCCACGATCTCGTCAAATTTTTCGTCCAGATACTTGGGCGAGAAGCCCAGCACCGTGCCGTTGAGGTAGATGTTCTCGCGGGCGGTCAGATCCATATCAAAGCCCGCGCCCAGCTCAATGAGCGGGGCGATGGTGCCGTTTACGGTCACCTTGCCCTTGCTGGGCTTGTACACCCCGGCAATGGTCTTGAGCAGGGTGGATTTGCCCGAGCCGTTCAAGCCCACAAGGCCGTAAAAATCGCCGGGCATAATGTCCAGACTGACGTCCTTCAGGGCGTAAAACTCGTCGTATTGCAGCCGCCCCTGCACCATAGCCAGAAAGTACTCCTTCAGGCTCTCATGCTTTTCCTTGGAAAGGTTGAAGCACATGGAAACATTGTCCACTTTGATGATCGGTTCCATTGTTCTCCCTCCTTAAATGTGCAGCACAAAGCGGTCCTGCGTTTTGCGGAACACCTGCAGCCCCACCACCATGGACACTACGGCGCATACACCGCAGACAAGGAACATATTCCAATCCAGCGGGATGCCCCACATCACCGTGCGGCGGAAGCCCGTGATATACCAGTACATGGGGTTCAGCTTGATGATCTGCTGCATATTGAAGCCGCCGATGGAAAAGGTCATCTGGGTGGGGTCGTAGAAGATGGCGGAGAAATACAGCAGCGCGGTGACGAACACGCTCCAGATATGCATGATATCCCGGAAGAACACCGTAGCCGCCGCTAAGAACATACTGACCCCGAGGCTGAAGAAGAACAACGTCACCAGCGGGTACAGCGCCTCAAAAATGGTCAGGTGGAAAGGCGCACCGGTAAAGATCATGACCAGCAGCAGTGCCACAAAGCTGAAGATGCAGTTCACCATGGCAAAGCAGCACTTTTCCAGCGGGAAGATATACTTGGGGATATACACCTTTTTCAGCAGCGGGGCGGCGCTGAGCACGCTGCTCATGCTGGTGGAGGTAGCCTCGTTGAAGAAGTTGAACAGCAGCTGACCGCACATCAGAAAGACGGCAAAGTTGTCGATGCCGCTGCCCCGCATATCCATCAGGCTGCTGAACACCGCCCAGTACACAAGGCACATCAGCAGCGGGTTCAGCACGCTCCACACCACGCCCAGCACGCTGCGGCGGTACTTCAGCTTGAAATCACGGCTTACAAGGTTCCACAGCAGATAGCGGTAGCGCCAGAAGCCGTTCCACATTGCTTTGAGTTTTGCCACGGGCGATCACCACTTTTCAAAATACTCGAACTTCTGGGCGGCAAAGGGCTCGTGCAGCTTGTCCTTTGCGCTGGTCTTGTGCTCGCAGCCGCAGTCCGGCCACTGCACGTTGACGGTGGGGTCGTCGTAGGGGATGCCGCCCTCGCTGGTGGGGTCGTACACATCGGTGCACTTATAGCAGAACTCTGCCACATCGCTCAGCACCAGAAAACCGTGGGCAAAGCCCTCCGGGATATAGAACATCTTCTTGTTGTCCTCGGAAAGGGTCACGCCCACCCACTTGCCAAAGGTAGCGCTGTGGGGGCGGCAGTCCACGGCTACGTCATACACCTCGCCCTTGGTCACGCGCACCAGCTTGCCCTGGGTGTGGTTCTTCTGGAAGTGCAGCCCGCGCAGCACGCCCCGGGTGGAGCGGCTCTGGTTGTCCTGCACAAATTCCTTGTCGATGCCAGCCTCTGCAAACTGATCCTTCTGGTAGGTCTCCATAAAATAACCGCGGTCGTCGCCGAACACCTGCGGCTCAATGACCACCACGCCGGGGATCTCGGTCTGCGTAAAAATAAACTTACCCATGATATTGTACCTCTCTTTTTTTCTGAAAGCTTTTTCTTTATCTGGAAAAGTCTGGTTTAAAACAGGCTTTTACGCTTTGTTGCGGCGCTTTGCCGTTTTGCGGCGTTTTTTCAGGCGTGCATGCAGCCGTAGCACCAGCACCGTGACCACCGCCGCACCCACGGTGCAGCCCACTGAGATGCCCGCCAGCAGCCATGCGCTGCTGCCCGGCTCCACGTCTCTGGCGGCTTCCAGCGTTGTGCCGGTGCTCTGCTCCAGCAGCTCCGCCAGACCGGTGATCTCGGCTTTTACCCGCACGCTGGTGCTCTCCTGCTTTGTGCCGCCGTTCAGGGTGTACACCGCATACACGGCAGGCTCTGCGCCCAGCAGATACTGTTCCGGCAGTTCCAAGTCCACGGTCACATCCTGTGCGGATAAGCCCTCGGCCAGCAGCAGCTTCACCCCGGGGTCGGCCACAGTAACGGTGCCAAGGCTCTGCCCACCGCCTGCCACTGCCAGCTGTGCGGTGACCGTGCCGCCGGGCAGCTGGGTGTAGTTTTTATAGGTAGCAAAGGCGTAGTCCAGCAGGGTGCGCATATCGTTATATTTATCAGTGCTCAACTGGCTTTGCATGGTCACACAGATCAGCCGTACCCCATCCTGCTCTGCCAGGCAGACATAGCTGTACCGGGCGGTGTTGGTGTAGCCCAGCTTAGAGCCCAGCACGCTGTCGATGTGGTAGCGGCTGGAACCGATGCGGATCTTATCCTGCTGGGAGAAGTAACGGGTCACCGGCTGGATGTTGGTGGGCTGCATGGTGTACATCTGGTTGCGGGTGAACACCTCCTCAAACCCGGGCTGCTGCAGCGCCCAGCGCAGGATCTGCGCCATATCGTAGCAGCTGGTGTAGTGGTCCTCACCGCTGATGCCGTGGGGGTTTGAAAAGTGGGTGTGGGCAAGGCCAAGCTCCTCCACCTGTGCATTCATAGCCGCCACGCCGTCCGCGATGGTGCCGCCGCCGAAATATTCCGCCAGCAGGTTGGCGCCATCGTTGGCGCTGGCCATCTGGGTGGCGTACAGCGCATCCACCAAGGGGACTTCTTCCCCCTCCAGCAGGGCGATATGGCTGGAATCCGTGCCCGCCAGCGAGTAGACATCCTCGTGGGTCACGGTCAGCTTTACGTCATCCCAGTCTCCCTGCGCCTTTTCGCAGGCAAGGCCAAGGGTCATCACCTTGGTAATGGAGGCCGGGTGCAGCTCCTCGTCCATATTCTGCTGCGCCAGCACAAGGCCGGTATCCGCATCCACGATGCAGTATGCCCGGGTATTGGCCAGCGCCGGGCCGGCTGCTGCCGCGCCGGGCACCAGTACAGCACCTATCAAAAGCAGCACAGTGCACAGTGCTGCGGTAAATTTTTTCATCTGGTATACTCCGCTTGTCAGTTTTGTGCCAGTAAGGCATCATTTGGAGTATACCACATTTTTTCCCCGCTGAAAAGAGATTTACGCATTCCTTTGCCCCAGCAGCACCGGCTGCAGCTGCTCGCCCCGCAAAGCGGCTTCCACGGCGGCGGGCAGCAGGGCAAGGTCCGCCTTCAGGCTCTGGGGCTTGGCAAAGGGGTCGTCCTGCCCGTAGGGCACAAAGTAATAGTGCTTGCGCTGGCATAGCCGTGCCATGTTTTCCCCGGAAGCGCCAAGGCCGTCGTTGGTGGAAACTGCCAGCACCACCGGGCTGCCCACCCGCAGCAGGCTTTTGGCAGCAAGGGTCACCGGCGTATCCGAAAGCCCCGCCGCCAGCCGCGCCAGCGTTGCGCCGGTGCAGGGGGCGACCACCAGCGCCTGCGCCAGCCGCCGGGGGCCCAGCGGCTCCACCGCCTGCAAGGTGTCCAGCACCGGTTGCCCGGTAACGGCCTGCAACCGCTGCCGCCAGCTTTCCCCCGTGCCAAACCGGGTATCCAGCTGTGCGGCAAAGCTCATAACGGGCAGCAGCGTCCAGCCCTGTGCCGTCAGCGCCTGCGCCGCGCCCAAGGCATCCTCCAGCGTACAAAAGCTGCCGCATACCGCAAAGGCAAGACAGCCCTTTTTCTCTGTGGTCATACCTTTCCCTCCCGCTCCTGCAAAATAGTCTGCACCGTGCGTGCCAGCGCCTCCCCTGCCGTTTCCGGTGCCCAGACTGTCGGCAGGCTCAGCGCGTGCAGTGCCGTGTGCCCCAGCCGCCGGGCGGCAGCAAAGTCTGTGCCGCCGGGCTTTGAGGCCAGATCCACGATCAGACACCCCTTCGGCAGCGCCGCCAGCACTTGCGCCGTCAGCACCGGCGCGGGGATGGTGTTCACCACCGTATCAAAGGCGGCAGCTGCTGCGGCAAGCTCTGTCAGCGGCACCGCCCGCAGCCCAAGCTCCTCCGCCATCGCTCGCTGCACCGGGCGGCGTGCCGCCACGGTCACCCGCGCGCCCAACGCCGCCAGACGCACCGCCAGCGCCCGCCCCACCGGGCCAAAACCCAGCACCAGCACCGCCGCGCCCCACAGGGTACGGCTGCGCCGTTCCAGCAGAATGCCGATGCAGCCCTCAGCGGTGGGGATGGCGTTATACACGGTCAGCTCCGGGCGGGCAAAGTAGTCCACCAGCTCCACCCCCGCCGCCCGGGCGATGGTCCTTGCGCTGTCCGTCACCTTACCGCCCAGCGCCAGTGCCCCGGGCTTTGCCGCGCCCAGCAACTGCGCCAGCGGCAGACCGGGCTGTTCCAGCGGGAGCGGCAGCAGGATGTAGTCTGCCTGCGGCAGCTGCTGCACGCCGCCTACCATATACCCTGCCCGCGCCAGTGCACGCCCTGCCGCCGCCTGCCGGGCATCACTGCCCACCACCGCAAACCGCTTTGTCTGCTTCATGCCGTCATCTCCCCTTTTCCGCTGTGCGCCATCCTATGCGGGCGGGCAGAAATGCGTGCGGGGAAGCCTTGCGGCACCGCCTGCAAAAACGGGGTACAGAAACGCCCGCAGGCGTTTCTGTACCCCGAAATCAAACGATTCTTCCGCTCTCAGCTGCGCTCCCCGGTCAGGTCGGTGCGGCGGGTCACCTTGTGGATGGTGCCGTCCGGCTCCTGAATGGACGTGCGCTCCAGCTGGCTGCGCAGGCTGGCCTTGATGTCGGCCAGATACTCCTGCCGCAGCGCCTGCTGCTCGGCTTTTTCGGCCTCGGTCAGGCCGGTGGTCTTGCTCTTTTTGGCCAGCGCATTGATGCGGGCGATTTTTTCTTCCGTCATGGGGGAACCTCCTGTATTTCATCGTAAAATATGCTATAATGTAGGCAAGACCATTATAGCAAAGGATGATACCAATGGCAACACAACGCAACTATGCCCAGCAGATGGACGCCGTGCTGGCGGGGCTTGGCGATACCCGCCCGCGGCTTTTGCTCCACGCCTGCTGCGGCCCCTGTTCCAGTGCTGTGCTGGAACAGCTGTGCCGGTATTTTGAGATCACGGTGCTGTACTATAACCCCAACACATGGCCAGCGGCAGAGTACTACCGCCGGGGCGAGGAGCTGCAAAAGTTTGTAGCAGCCGCCCACCCGCTGGGGGTGACCGTGGTGGAGGACAGTTACGACCCGCAGCAGTTCTACACCGCCGTAGCCGGGCTGGAAAACGAGCCGGAGCGCGGCAGCCGCTGCACCGTCTGCTACCGGCTGCGGATGCGCCGCGCGGCGCAGTACGCCCGGGACAACGGCTTTGACTGGTTCACCACCACCCTGTCCATCAGCCCCCACAAGGACGCCGTACGCATCAACGCCATCGGGCAGGAGCTGGAGGCAGAGTTCGGAGTAAAGCACCTGCCCTCGGACTTCAAAAAGCACAACGGCTACCTGCGCAGCCTGCAGCTTTCGGAGCAGTACGGCCTGTACCGGCAGGACTACTGCGGCTGCGAGTTCAGCGCCAAAGCAAGAGGCATTGAAGGATAACGCAAAACGATTTGAAATATCCTCCGCTGCGCTTTGGATATTATCAGCGGAACTATTATTTATAATTTGTCCCCCGGGAAAATCTGCGGATTTTCCCGGGGGACTTTTTCACGAGTGGGGATTGGAACGAACTCCCTCAGTCAAAACCTGACGGTTTTGACAGCTCCCTCTGGGAGGGAGCCTTTGGCATGGCGGCACTGTTTCTGGCTGAAGCGCAAAGCTTGCGGGCGTACCCGCTCCCCCTCGGGGGAGCTGTCGCGCAGCGACTGAGGGGCTTTTAATGGAGAAGCGAAAAAAGCGTTAAAGCGATAGCGCCGACTGGCGCAGCGCTAGCTTTTTTGTGCTTCGACTTCTTCTTTAGGTTTGTTAAGGGCGTGCAGCCCTTGACCCGTTGCGGGGTGGGTGGAGTCCAGAGGTAGGGAGGGGGGAGTCGGAACACCCCTCCCTGCCTCTGGCCCAGCGGAGCGTCCCTGCGCGCTAAAGGCAAGCTGGAACTTCCCCTGCGGAGCATCTTCTAAATCGTCCCCGCTCCCGGCATTGCCGCGCCAGCGGCACATCATTCCTCCGGCAGCTTTGCCACCAGCAGGGTAAAGACCACCAGCCCCACGCAGGGCACGATGTTGGAAGCCATACCGGCGGCAAGCCCCGCACGCTCGGCCACGATACCGATGACCCACGGCATCAGGATGGCACCGCTGGAGGCTACAGGCAGCATGATGCCCATGCTGGTCACGCTGGTCATGCGTCCCGCGCTGGCCACGGCGGTGGGGTTCAGCCCGGACATGGAGATGGCAAAGGCGAACAGCAGCGCAATGGCTGCGCCCTGCGTGTGCGCCATGACCAGCAGCACATAGAACACAGTGCACAGCACGCTCATGCCCACCATGGCCTTGCGGGGATTTTTTAAGGGGAACACAAAGGCGATGAGCAGCCGTCCCACCAGCGTAGCGCCCCACATCACGGTGACGGTGTAGGCCGCCAGCGTGCCCGCAATGATGCCGCTGCCTTTGAAGTAGGTCACCATCCAGCCGTTGACGCTCTGCTCGGCAGCGTTCTGAAAAAACAGCAGACCGGTCAGCAGCCAGAAGCGGGCAGAGCGCAGAAAGCTCCAGTCGATGGCTTGCTTCTCGGCACTGCTTTTGCTCTTTCCGCCGCGCAGCGGGGTAAAGACGTATACCAGCCAGAGCAAAAGACCCATGGCCGCCAGCAGAAAGACCGCCAGCTCGGTGCTTACCCGGGCTGCTGCCGCAATGAGGAAGGGGCACAGTAATGCGCCGCATGCGTAGCAGCTGTGCATCAGGTTCATGCCCCGGGTGCGGTCGGCGGAATGATCGCTGACCAGAATGGTGCAGGTATTGATCACGCTGCCCTTAGCGATGCCCACCACAAAAAAGGCCGCTGCCAGCAGCGCCACTGCGCCGGTCAGCCCCATGACGGCGTAGCCCACCGCATAGCCGATGGTCAGCAGCAGCACACTGCGTTTCATGCCCAGCGCACTGGGCAGCATGCCCATCAGCAGCCCCGCCAGCAGGTTGCCCACGCTCATCAGGGAGAGCAGTGTACCGGTCATGCCGTAGGCAAAGCCGTAGCGCTCCTGCAGCAGGCTGACCACCACACCTGCGCTGATGGCGCAGATGCCGCTGAAGAAAAAGGTCGCAAAGCCCGCATTGCGCAGGCGCGTGTTCTGTTGTTCCATGGTGTTCCTCTCCTTGCGGAAATATCCTTTCTCTATTTAACCATATTTTCGCATCTTTGCAACCGGATTTTCTTACAAAAAGCAGCAAAAGGGCTGCCGCACAAAACGTGCGGCAGCCCTTTTGCTTTTATAATATGTATTTCTCAGTCCAGATCTTCCGCTTCCAGCACCGCAACACCTTCGTTTTCAAAGGTCTTGCGGAGGATATCGGCCAGACCCGGGTTGGGTGCCTTGTTGTGGATGCACAGGATGATCTTTCCGTTCAGGCTGGCGGCTTCCACACCCACGGATGCGCCATCCGGCGGCACCCAGACACCAAAATCTGTGGTGTACTGTGCCAGCTCCGGGGTGGCGGGCATCAGCGGGTTGCCCAGATAGCTGAGCCAGAAATCCGAAATGATGCCGCCAATGTACTCGCCCATCTGGAACACCCGCTGCTTGATGCGCAGGGGGGCTTTTTGCTGGTCCACCTTGTACACCCAGCCCATCTGCTCGGTCATGCGGCGGCGCTTGGACTGCGGCTGCAGATCCCGCTTGATATCTGCATCGATGTCAGATACAAGATCCGCAAGACGGGTCTTTGCCTGCAGCTGCACTGTATGCTCAAAGCTGCATACGCAGTTGTACAGCGCATGCGGCACACCGGCCACATCGCGGGTATCAGAAGAGTAGGAATACTGGATCTTCTCCTTGCCCAGATACTCCCGCATGGCCATGCACAGCAGACTCATCAGGGCGCTTACCGGCTTTGCGTTGTTTTCCAGTGCTTTTTCCACAAGGCTCTGCTTGCTCAGGCACACCCGGGTGCGGCGCAGCGCACCCTCGTAGGTCTGCACCACGTCCCGCCGGATGGCATCGCTCCCGCACTCCACGGGTGGATACTCTGCCAGCATGGCCTGCATATCGTAGGGCGGGTCGCACACGATCTGCTGCACCGCAAAGGATGTGCCGTAACGCAGGTTGCAGTACTGCTCCAGAATGCTGGTGAACAGGGGCGATACCCCGTGGCCGTCCAGTAGGAAGTGGTGCCAGTCAAAATAAACGGTATCCCCTTCGCAGCTGATGCAGAACAGATAGCCGTTCGTCTGTTCCGGGATATTGCGCATGGTGCTGCCGTGGTACACAAGGCAGGGCTCCGTGTTGGGCTCCAGCCACATCTCCCGCTTTTCCTGCACCAGACGCTGGGTATAATAAGGCGCACTTGCCAAGGCCGCTGTCAGTGCCCGCTGCAAAAGGGCGTTGTCCACCGCATCCCGCAGCGAGAACTGGTACCGGCACTGGACTTTTTCCCGACGAAAAAAATACATGACACCCTGAAAGTTATATTCCGTCGAGCGCTGTTGTGTTTCCATTGGTTTTTACCCCACGTTTGCTGCCAGATAATCCACCAGATCACCCATGGTGACAAAGTTGCGCAGCTCCTTTTCCGGGATGCGCAGACCAAAGGTCTCCTCAAGATCTGCCACAATGGTCAGGATCTCCATAGAGGACAGATCCAGATCGTCCATCAGGACGCTGCTTTCGGTCACATCCTCCGGCGATACCTCTGCGACGTCCTCCAGAATAGCCGTGATCTGAGAAATGATTTCTGCACGTTCCATCGTATTATGCTTCCTTTCTGTTGCGTTTTACTTGCGCACCAGCTTGCCTGCGCCGTTGCGGGGCAGCGGTGTTTCGCTGAACTCCATCACGCCGATGCGCTTGTACAGCGGGACGGTGCGGTTCATCTGGGCAACAAAGTCACGCACGGTCTGCTGGTGCTCCTTTTCACAGTATACCACAACACCTATCTTTTTGCCCAGTTCTTTTACGATACATTCCTGTACGGCGGGACATTTTTCTACCATGCCCTCCAGCTCCTCGGGGCTGATGTTCTCGCCGCTGTCCAGAATGATCAGGTTCTTCTTGCGTCCGGTGATGTAATAGTAACCGTCCTCGTCCACCCGGGCAAGGTCGCCGGTATGTACCCAGCCGTCCTTGTCGATGACCTCTGCGGTGCCCTCCGGGTCCTTATAGTAGCCCATCATCACGCAGTCGCCGCGCATGCACAGCTCGCCGTCCGGCTCGATCTTGTAGTCCATGTACTCGCTGCCCTGACCCACGGCACCAATATGCTTTTCGTCCTGTGCAAAGTTGATGATACCCGCGCCGCAGGTCTCGGTAGCGCCGTAGCACTGGATGACGAACATCCCGTTGTGCACCATATCCAGCAGTACCTGCGGGTCAAACATGGCAGAGGAGCCGATAGGCACCCACAGATCGCCCAGACGGTCGCGGTGGCCGCGCATCACGTCCTTGTGCAGGGCGTTCATGATCATCGGCACCACAGACATGATCTGGCTGGGCATCTTCTGGATATCGCGGTAGAAGTTGCGGATATCGTTGCCCAGGTTCAGCGGCCAGCCCATAACGGTGGTGGAGAACAGGTCGATGAAAGCGCCCAGATGGAACATAGGCAGCACCATGTAGTGGCCGGGCAGGGGCTTTGTCAGATCGATCTTGTCTGCCAGCTGTGCAGAGATGGCCCACAGCACATGACCTGCGCTGAACAGGTTGCGCTCGCTCATCATAACACCCTTGCTCAGGCCGGTGGTGCCGGAGGTGAACATCAGCACCATCAGGTCATCGTGACCGATGGGGTGCAGCTCGGCTGCCGGCTCATAGCTGCGGAAGCCGTCCATGGGACGCAGCAGGCTGCCATAGGCGGCTTCCAGCTGTGCCTTGTTGCCGTAGTCCTCGCCGTCGGTCAGGATGGCGGCGGGTTCTACCAGCTCCAGTTCGTAGGACAGCTCCGCCCAGCTCTTGCGCTGGTTCATCGGCACCAGCACGCAGCCTGCCATGATCGCGCCAAAGGTGTTTACCACATATTCGTAGCTGTTCTTGCTCAGCAGACAGATCTTTTTGCCCTTCACATCCGGGATGGTGCTCTGCAGGCAGGTGACCGTCCGGCGGACATCCTGTGCCAGCTCCTTAAAAAGGACGGTGGTCACCGTGTCGGTCTCCTCGGTGTAGTAACGGAAGGCCACGCGCTCGGGAAATTTCTTTTCCATGCCCTGCGTAATGGCACCGTACATCGTGCTCACGAATTTTTCCATTGTAGGCTCCATCCTGTTTTGTTCTGTTTGTTTTATCCTCAGCGTACCAGCTTGCCCGTGGCATTGCGGGGCAGCGGAGTTTCGCTGAACTCCACCACACCGATGCGCTTATACAGCGGCAGGGTACGGTTCATCTCGGTGATATGCTCCTGCACAGTCTGCTGCTTGTCCTGCGGGCAGTACACCACAGCGCCGATCTTTTTGCCCATTTCCTTCACGACACATTCCTGCACGGCGGGGCATTTTTCCACAAGACCCTCCAACTCCTCGGGGCTGATGTTCTCGCCGCTGTCCAGAATGATCAGGTTCTTCTTGCGGCCAGTCAGGTACATATAGCTGTCCTCTTCCAGCCGGGCGATGTCGCCGGTGTGGAACCAGTCGTCCTTGTCGATGACCTCAGCCGTGGCCTCGGGGTCCTTATAGTAGCCCAGCATGATGGGGGTGCCGCGCATGCACAGCTCGCCATCGTCCAGCTTATACTCGCAGCTGTTGTCCACATGGCCCACGCTGGTCAGGTGCTTTTCCTCCTGGGAGGAGTTCCAGGCACCATCGCCGCAGGTCTCGGTCATGCCGTACATCTGGGCAATAAAGAAGCCCTTGTCCATCAGGTCCTTGAGCATCTGGGGGTCGAACATGGCTGCGCCGCAGGTCAGGACGCACAGGCCATTCAGGCGGTCGCGGCGGCCCTTCATCACATCCTTATACAGGCTCTTCAGCAGCACCGGCACCACAGCCATCACCTCGCTGTGCATCGCGCCGATATCGCGGTAGAAATACTTGAGGTCGTTGCACAGGTTGATGCAGTGGCCGGTAATGCTCCAGGATACCAGGCTGGTCATGGCCGAGATGTGGAACATGGGCAGCGCGGACAGTGAGCAGAACTTATCGGTGTCCCAGCCGGTCGCCTTGCGCACATCATCAAACGGATTCAGGAAGGCGGGCATGGCCGCAAACAGGTTCTTCTGGCTCAGCATAACGCCCTTGCTGCGGCCGGTGGTGCCGGAGGTAAACATGATAAAGGCCATCGCGGCAAGATCTTCCACTTCCTTTACATCCTGTGCGGGGGCAAAGGCGGTAAAGGCATCCATCGGCTCCAGCTTTGCACTGTAGGCATCCGCCAGGGCAGGCTCCCACTGCAGATACTCACCGTCCTGCAGCACACAGACCGGCTCCACCAGATCCAGCTCGTACTGGATCTCGTCCCAGTTCTTGCCCATATTCAGCGGCACTGCCACACCGCCCGCCAGCACAGTGCCGTACATACAGATGACGTAGTGGTAGCTGTTGCGGGCCAGGATCGCGACCCGCTGCCCCTTGACATCCCCTGCCTTACTGCGCAGGAAGCTGACGAACCTGCGCAGATCCTGAGCATACTGGCGGTAGTACACCTCCGTTACGCCCCGTTTTGCCTCGTCATAATACCGGATTGCCACGCGGTCCGCATAGATCGTTTCCATATTACAAAGTGACTGATACAGCGATGTGACCATAATTTTACCCTCCCGAAGCATTTTGTCCTGCCCAGTGTCCGGCTCCGTCCTTCGGGGCGCAGCCCGGGCGCTCAACTGTGCCCAGTATACAATATCTTCCAGTGCAATGCAATACTTCTGCAACATTTAATTTCCAGCATTGACAATTTTTACTTGCATATCTTTTGGTGCGGTTCGGCCAAATTCTACCTTTCGTTGCAATCTGTCCGTTCCTGTGCTACAATTTTTAGCGCAAAATACCAGTTCCGGTATGATGCGGACTGCAAAACAAAATTGACAGTCTCTATAAAAAGCATTATACTAGCCATATATCATGACAATGCTGTATAAAAATCGATCGTTTGCGCCGTATCCGGCTTTTTTCTTGAGGGGTATTGGTCCGGCGCAGGGAAGGAATCTTTCATGGAAACAACCAAGCCCCGCACTGTCAGCTCCATCGGGATGTTTGATATGCTCAAGGGCGCAGGGATGCTGGCCATCGTGCTGGGGCACACTGCGGAGCTTTATCCGCTTCAGTTGTCGAACGGCCTGTCGCTGACCGCCTTTTTGGTCTTTGTCTACCGCGAAACGCTGATGGCGGCCTTTTTCATCGCCAGCGGCTACGGCTTCCGCAAGCGCTCCATCGGCAAGTGCATCCACCAGCAGCTCAAAAGCCTGCTCAAGCCCTTTTGCTACACCGCGTTCTTCACCACGGTGCTGCATTTTATCATTCATTATAAGACTTTTCACTACCTGCCCGGCTCCCTGAGCGAGAGCATCAAGGTGGCGGGCGGTTTTCTGCTGGGTCTGCCCCATACGGCTACCTACTTCGGGCAGGAGTTCTTTTCCTGCGGGCCCATGTGGTATCTGCTGGCGCTGCTGATGGGCTGGATCGCGCTGGACGTTATCCTGAACATCTTTCCGGAGCGGTACATCCCGTGGGCGGTGGGCGGCTGCGCCCTGCTGGGCTGGGGTGCCAGCCTTGTATGGGAGCTGCCCTTCTGCCTGATTCAAGGCGCGGTGATCACGCCGTACCTGTACCTTGGTTACCTTGCCAAGCGTCAGCACTGGCTGGATCAGCCCTTGTCCCGCCGGATGTCCTGCATCCTGTGGGCTGCCGTTCTGCTGGTCCCGGTGGCTGCCTTTGCCACCGGCATCACCGACTGTGTATCCATGGCAGAGTGGACCTTAGGCCCCATCAGCATCCTGCTGGACGGCCTTGCCGGCCTGCTGTTCGTCCGGCTGTTTTTGCGGCTGAACCGGCACCGGAATGCGCTGGTAAGCTTTTTTGAGGCCATTGGCCGCCGCTCCCTGTACATCTTCTGCATACATACCGTAGAGCTTACCGCTATTCCGTGGTATCTGTTCGCGGCGAAATACGCCGACCGCCCTGTTTTGGGCATCTGCCTGCAATATGTCCTTTCGCTGGGCTCCATCTGGCTTGTCTGTGCCCTGCTGCAACGGCGGCGGGATCTGGTCATCAAGCTGTTCCCCGCCCGGCGGCACACCCCGCAGGTACACTACACCCCACGGCACTGATATTCTGAATGTTCCGGCTGCGGCGGCGCAGCCGATCTTAGGATAAGGAAGAGGAGGATCCCGTTATGAACCACGATGCCCCCGTGACCCCTGCTGCCCTGCAGGCGCACATTGCCGAGCTGGAGCAGCAGCTCAAGCTTTCGGACGAGGGTGTTTCCCAGCTGGCGCAGCGGTGTCTGGAGCTGGAGCAGCAGCTGCTGACCTGCCAGACCGAGCTTTCCAGGCACAGCGCCGAGGCCGAAAACATCACTCTTACCCTGCCGCAGCTGTTCTACGACACCGGCAGCGGCTTTTCGCCCCGGGAATGCCTGATTGCCACCGAGGATGTCTACAACGAGCTGACCCATGAGGTGTCGGTCACCTTTATTCTGCCGGAGGACGCCCGCGCCGTCCGGCTGGACCCTGGCGAACTGGCCTGCTGCATCACTGACCTTGCCATTTCGGACGAACGCATCAGCTTTCAGCCGGTCAACGGCCTTGTATTGCAGGAGGACAGCCTGCTGTTCTTAGATGTAGACCCCAACCTTGCACTGCACTGCACCACCGGCTTTGGTGCCGGCATGAAGTTTGCGGTGAACTATCACTACTACCCGCTGGGACGTTTTCTGCACGAGCAGCCCGGCAAATCTCTGCTGCGGGCGCTGAACGACCTGAAGCTGAAAAACGCCACCGCCGCGCAGGAAGCAGCCGAGGTATTGCAGGCCAGCCGCGCCGAGTGTATGCGGCTGAACCAGCAGCTGCTGACCCTGCAGGGCATCCAGCACGAATATCAGGTCTCGCTGGAAAATATGCGCGCCAGCAGCAGCTGGCGGCTGACCGCCCCGCTGCGCAAGCTGCTGACCCTGCTGCGCGGCCACTGAGCCCGCCCGATATTCTGCCCGGAGGAGTTGGATCATGTACACCAGTTACAGTACCCTGCAGCGCAAGCAATTGTCCAAGCAGGTCTATACCGATACCCAGAGCACCTATCTTCTGGTCTACGCGCCGGGGCGTCACAAGGCGCTGGAAACGGCGCTGCAAAACCAGCTGCACCGCAAGTTCCGTCTGGTGACCCGGCTGGAGGGCGAGCTGACCCCCGCTGTGGCCGGGGTGCTGCTGGTAAGCGAGGATGTGGAGTGCACCCCCACCGCCCTGACCTATTTTGCCGCCGCCCTGCGGGAGGGCGCAGACCTTGCGGTCTGCGACGCCGCCTTTGGCTTTGACGGCGCTACCGCCCTGTACCTGAGCACTCAGCACCTGCCGGGCAGCCGCTGCGCCATGGTGTCCCGCGCATTGCTGGACGAGGTACGCGCCGCCGCCCGGGGCAGGGACAGCGTTACCGAGCTGCTGCGTCTGGCCCATGCCATGGCGCAGCACAGCTGCCGCATCCCGCAGGCACTGCTGCACTTCCGCCGGGAGCTGTGCGCCGACGACGTGTTCTCCGCCAAGGGACGCCGTGCGCTGATCCTGAGCCACGAGCTGACCATGACCGGCGCGCCCATCGTGCTGGTAAGCGCCGTGCCGGTGCTGCGCAACCTTGGCTTTGAGGTGGTGGTGCTGGGGCCGGCGGACGAAGGCTCGCTGCCGCTGTTTCTGGATGCCGGGGCCGCTGTGGTCACCCGCCCGGACTGCGTTACTTCCAGCGCCCTGTGGGGGCTGGCCACCAGCGCAGACCTTGTGCTGGCCAACACAGTGGTGGAAGCGCCGGTGGTAAACACCCTGAACGGCTCCTTTGTGCCAGTGCTGTGGTGGCTGCACGATGCCTTTGCGGGCTACCCCTTCATCTCTCACAGCATCCCAAAGGCGCTGGGCAAAAATATCCACGTCTGCGCCGTAGGCTCCCACGCCACCGCCGCCATGCACTCCGTCCGACCGGATTTTGAAATCGAGCAGCTGATCTACGGTCTGCCGGACTACGCCGCCGAGCAGTTTCCTCGCTATGACATCAGCTTTGCCGGAGGGCGTCCCCTCTTTGTAACGGTAGGCTCGCTGGAGCACCGCAAGGGTCCGGATATCTTCTGCAATGCCATCCGGCTGCTGCCCTCTGCGGTGCGGGAAAAAGCCGTTTTCCTCTTTGTGGGCAAAGCCGCCGACAAGGGAATGTACAACGCCGTGGACAGTCTGGTGCGGGACTATCCCCAGACCGTTTTCTACCGCAAGCGGCTGGAGCGCCCGGAGGTCAAATCCCTGATGGAGCAGTGCAACTGCGTGGTGTGTGCCTCTCGCGACGACCCCATGCCCACCTTCGTCACCGAGGGTCTGATCTTCGGCAAGCCCTCTATCGTATCGGAGCACACCGGCACCGCCGGGCTTGTGACCGAAGGCGTGGACGGTTTCCTCTACAAGGACGACGACCCGCAGCAGCTGGCCGATAAGCTGACTTGGGCCATTGAGCACCCGGAAGCGCTGGCCGCCATGCACGACAGCTGCCGCCGCCTGTACGAGCAGCAGTTCTCCAACGAATCCTATGTAGCCACCCTGACAAGGCTGGTAAAAGAGCTGACGGACGGGGAAGAATAACGAAAAAACAATGCCGGACAGCTGCACGCTGCCCGGCATTGCTTTTTCACAATCTTTGCATTTTATCAAATCCCCCAAATTGCAAAACAAAGTTCCGCTTCCGTTCACAAAGGGCGGCGGGAGATGTGCTATACTGGTCACAGAATTTCCGGTTAAAAGCATCCATACCGAAAGGAGTTTTGTTTCCATGAGCCAAGCCGCCGCGCAGCAGCCCTCCCGCAAAAAGACTGTGATCTCTCTGCTGGTGCTGCTGGCACTTACCTGCATCATCGTGTTCATTTTTAAGGATCACTGGGTCGAGATCACCACGGCGCTGGCGCAGCTGTCGGTGTGGCAGGTGCTGGCGGTTCTGGCGGTCGGCATCAGCTACCCCCTGCTGGAAGGGTGCGTGGCGTGGGTCATCGTGCGCAGCCGTCTGCCGCAGTTCAAGCTGTGGCAAGGGTTAGATGTGGGCTGGTGCGGCACCTTTGGCAACGTGGTCACGCTGGGTGCCGGTGCGGTACCGGTGCAGCTGTACTACCTGCACAAGGCCGGGCTGTCACTGGGTCCCGGCGCAGGGCTGATGACGCTGGAATACGTTTTCCATAAGACCACCGTGCTGCTGTACGCCACCGTGATGCTGCTGTTACAGCATCGCTGGCTTTCCGCCAACACCACCGGTGTCATGCGCTATCTGCCCATGGCATACGCTGTGGTAGCGGTGATTATTGTGGCGCTGGTGCTGCTGTGTGTTTCGCCGCTGGTGCAGAGCCTCGCCCGCTGGCTGCTGGGCTTTCTGCCCAAGACCGAAAAGTGGCAGCAGCGCCGCGCCGACTGGCTGGAACAGCTGGAGGTGCTGGGCACCGAGAGCCGCCGCCTGCTGGCAGATAAGCCCCGCTGCCTGAAGATTTTTGCCCTGCAGGCGCTCAAGCTGTTCGGGCTGTTCTGCCTGCCCTACCTGTGCATCCGTTTCATGGGGCTTTCCCCGCTGGGCTTCTGGCAAGTGCAGCTGCTCACCAGCCTGATGCTCTTCGTCTCCAACGCCCTGCCCAATGTAGCCGGGATGGGCTCGATCGAAACCGCCTTTCTGCTGGTGTTCGGCAGCTTTCTGGAGCAGGGCGAGGCGATGAGCGTGCTGATGCTCTACCGCATCGCCAGCTATTATGTAGTATTTGCCGCCAGTGCCGTGGGCTTCTTCATCGCCCAGCGGCATCTTGTCCAAATGGAGCCGCCAAAGGAGGGGTGAGCAGATGAAAAGCTTCCACATTCCCCGCACCGCTTTATTTTTTATCCTGTTTGCACTGGCAGCTTTTGCGGTGCTATACCATCCCATCGACCTGAAAGCACTGGTACGCGCCAGCTCGCAGGGCACGCTCCGCACCGAGGAAGTGGCGCATTTTGGCAGCACAAACGACATGGACTATCACCTCCTCTCCATGGACAGCGAAGCGTTCCAACAAACGGCAGAATTGCTTTCCACCGTCTCCTGCCGCAAAAAGTTGAATCAGAACTATTCTTCCTACACCCACGATACCTTTCCGGTGCAGTCAGTCACTGTCAGCTTTTATGACGATGCCGAAAATCAGAAGTTTCTGTTGACGGTATATTCTGACGGCGTGTGCATCCTGAACAGCGCCTATGTCAGCGTAAAATACCCCGGCGGCGGCGCAGCGCAGCTGTATGAACAGCTGGCGGGGATGGGGCAGTAAAAACAAAAATCGGGGCACTCAGGTGGTCAAGCTGAGTGTCCCGTTTTTGTTTTCTTTGCGTCGGCTGTGGTACCAAACACAGCCGGTGCCGCGCCGGAAGCAGCAGAGCAAACCGTGCTGTCGCTTCCCGTAGAAAAGAGAAAGGAATGGAGGAATGGAGCGGAGCGCTTGCAGACGCTCCTTTTTTCTGGTGCAACGTGGTTAGAATTAGCTAACCACCGCTGCGAGAACAGGATACCACAGTCAGTTAGTCTTGTCAACCCTTAATTTGCAAATTTTTTCGCAAAGTTGCTGCGCCGCCGGGGTTTCGGCGTTTTTTCTACATTCTGCCCAAAGAACAGCCTTTCCGCTGGAAGAAAACCCACTTGTTTTCTATTGCTTTTTAAAACGGTTCTTGCTATTATAGTAACGCAAGATTTTGTGGGCAGGTTTTTATTTTTGTCTACACCTTGTAGTAAGGGCTGCCGCAGACGGCAGCGCAAGACCGTTTCGCCCCCAGAAAACCGCCCAGACAGAGCGGTTTTTCAAAGGCTCATTAGTTAGAAAACGCTAACTGCGTAATGGAGCAAGGAGGTTCCAATGATCCAGTTTGAACAGTGGGAAGGCTTTGAAGGCCGCATCTGGAAGGAAGAGGTCAATGTGCGTGACTTCATCCAGAAGAACTACACCCCCTATGACGGCGATGAAAGCTTTCTGGCCGGCCCCACCGAGGCTACCGATAAGCTTTGGGGTGCTTTGCAGCAGCTGCAAAAGGCCGAGCGCGCCAAGGGCGGCGTGCTGGATATGGAGACCGAGGTGGTCAGCAGCCTGACCTCCTACGGCCCCGGCTATATTGACGAAAGCCTGAAGGATCTGGAGCAGATCGTTGGCTTACAGACCGACAAGCCCCTCAAGCGCGCCTTTATGCCCTACGGCGGCATCAAGATGGCAGAGCAGGCCTGCACCACCTACGGCTACCAGCCCTCTGCCGAGCTGCACAAGATCTTTACCGACTACACCCGCACCCACAATCAGGCCGTGTTCGATGCCTACACCCCCGAGATGAAGAAGGCACGCCACACCCACATCATCACCGGTCTGCCGGACACCTATGGCCGCGGCCGCATCGTGGGCGACTACCGCCGCGTTGCCCTGTACGGCATTGACGCCCTGATCCAGTTCAAGCAGGAGGATCTTGCTAACTGCGGCGACGGCACCATGACCGATGACGTCATCCGTCTGCGCGAGGAGATCGCCCGCCAGATCAGCGCCCTGAAGGGCATGAAGAAGATGGCCGAGGCCTACGGCTACGACATCTCCCAGCCCGCCAAGGACGCCAAGGAAGCCTGCCAGTGGCTGTACTTCGGCTATCTGGCCGCCATCAAGACCCAGAACGGCGCCGCCATGAGCGTGGGCCGCATCTCCACCTTCCTTGACATTTATATCCAGCGCGATCTGGACAAGGGCGTCCTGACCGAAAGTCAGGCACAGGAGCTTATCGACCACATGGTCATGAAGTTCCGCATGGTCAAGTTTGCCCGCATCCCCAGCTACAACCAGCTGTTCTCCGGCGACCCCGTGTGGGCAACGCTGGAGGTGGGCGGCATCGGCATGGACGGCCGCAGCATGGTCACCAAGAACTGCTACCGCTTCCTGCACACGCTGGAGAACATGGGCCCCGCACCGGAGCCCAACCTGACCGTGCTGTACTCCTCTGCCCTGCCCGAGGCCTTTAAGAAATACGCCGCCAAGGTGTCCGTCAACACCAGCAGCGTCCAGTACGAGAACGACGATGTGATGAAGCCCGTCTGGGGCGACGATTACTCCATCTGCTGCTGCGTGTCTGCCACCCAGACCGGCAAGGAGATGCAGTTCTTCGGCGCACGCGCCAACCTTGCCAAGTGCCTGCTGTACGCCATCAACGGCGGCGTGGACGAGAAGAGCCACGAGCAGTGCGGCCCCAACTATGCCCCCATCACCAGCGAGTACCTGACCTATGACGAGGTTCTGCCCAAGTATGTGCAGATGCTGGACTGGCTGGCCGGGCTGTACGTCAACGTGCTGAACCTCATCCAGTATATGCACGACAAGTACTACTACGAGGAAGCCGAGATGGCACTCATCGACACCGATGTGCGCCGCACCTTTGCCACCGGCATTGCAGGCTTCTCCCACGTGATCGACTCCCTGAGCGCCATCAAGTACGCCAAGGTGAAGGTGGTGCGCGATGAAAACGGTCTTGCCACCGGCTTTGAGATCGAGGGCGACTTCCCCAAGTACGGCAACGATGACGACCGTGCCGACGAGATCGGCGTGTGGCTGCTCAAGACCTTCCTTGAGATGATCAAGAAGCGCCACACCTACCGCAACTCCGAGGCTACCACCTCCATCCTGACCATCACCTCCAACGTGGTGTACGGCAAGTACACCGGCGCTCTGCCGGATGGCCGCGCCGCCTTTACCCCGTTTGCACCCGGCGCTACCCCCAGCTACGGTGCAGAGCAGAACGGCCTGCTGGCCTCGCTGAACTCTGTGGCAAAGCTGCCCTACCACTGGGCACTGGACGGCATCTCCAACACCCAGACCATCAACCCCGAGGCACTGGGTCACAGCGAGGGCGAGCGCGTGGAGAATCTGGTGCAGGTGCTGGACGGCTACTTTGATCAGGGCGCACACCACCTGAACGTGAACGTCTTTGGCAAGGAGAAGCTGCTGGACGCCATGGAGCACCCCGAAAAGGAAGAGTACGCCAACTTTACCATCCGCGTTTCCGGCTACGCCGTCAAGTTCATCGACCTGACCCGTGAGCAGCAGCTGGACGTGCTGGCCCGTACCTGCCATGGCGCTCTGTAAGACCCTTGGGTACGTCCACTCGCTGGAATCCTTCGGCTCGGTGGACGGCCCCGGCGTGCGCTTCGTGGTGTTTTTGCAGGGGTGTGCCCTGCGGTGCAAGTACTGCCACAACCCCGAAACATGGGCAGAGGGCGGCGAGGCGTGGACGGCAGAAGCGCTGTTCCAGCGGGTATACCGCTACCGCAACTACTGGGGCAAAAAGGGCGGCATCACGGTCAGCGGCGGCGAGCCGCTGCGGCAGCTGGACTTTTTGACCGAGTTCTTCACGCTGGCGCGTGCCAAGGGCGTGCACACGGCGCTGGACACCGCCGGGCAGCCCTTCCGCCCGGACGACCCGGCGTATCTTGCCGCATTTGACCGTCTGATGGCTAACACCAGTCTGGTGATCTTAGACCTCAAGGAGATCGACCCGGAGCGCCACCGGCAGCTTACCGGCAAGGACAACGCCAACATTCTTGCCATGGCGCGGCACATCTCCGACCTCGGCATCCCGCTGTGGATCCGGCACGTCCTCGTGCCCGGTCTGACCGACGACGAGGAGGGGCTGCGCCAAACGGCTGACTTTATCCGCAGCCTGAAAACGGTGCAGCGGGTGGAGGTGCTGCCCTACCACACCTTAGGGCTGTTCAAGTGGCAGAAACTGGGCATTCCCTACCCCCTGCCGGACGCTGTACCGCCCACGGCAGAGCAGGTAAAGCGGGCAGAAGAACTGCTGGAAGTAAGCCGCTATCCCAGGTAAAGAGGAAAGCATCTTTTTGATTTGAAATTCAGCCAAGCCTACAGGCTTGGCTGAATTTCATTTTCACAGGTTTGTTCTGCCTTGACTTCCCTGTGCGGCACCGCTATAATAAAGGGGTAAAAGGATAAATGCGTTTATCCGGGCAGAGTAGCGCCGCACACCGTCTGCGCAGAGAGAACAGGCCACTGGCTGGAAGCCTGTTCGCAGACCGCCGCGCAAAGTGCGCCCGGACAGCACGCGGCGGGAACCCCGTGGGGAAGTATCGCCGTGCGGTGCGCCGCCGTTACCGGCTTTGAGCGACAAACAGAAGTGGAACCGCGATTTTGATTTAAAACCGCCTTCGGAGTTGTGCCTTGTGCACTGCTCCGGGGGCGTTTTGTTTTGCGGCTTCTGTTTGGAACAAAAAGGAGAATTGACCATGCAGATCTTCAACACCCTGACCCGACAGAAGGAAGAATTTGTGCCGCAGGTGCCCGGCGAGTACCGCATCTACGTCTGCGGCCCTACTGTGTACAACTATATCCACATCGGCAACGCACGCCCGCTGATCGTGTTCGACACCCTGCGCCGCTATCTGGAATACCGGGGCAACAAGGTGATCTACGTTTCCAACATCACCGATATCGATGACAAGCTCATCAAGAAGGGACAGGAAGAGGGCACCTCCATGAAGGAGGTGGCACAGCGCTTTGAGGCCGAGTACCTGAAGGATGCCGCTGGGCTGAACTGCGAAAAGCCCACCGTGCAGCCCCGCGCTACCGAGCACATCCCGCAAATCCTCGATATCGTCAAGGATCTGATCGACTCCGGCCACGCCTACGTTGCCAAAAACGGCGATGTGTACTTCCGGGTGAAGAGCGACCCCGGCTACGGCAAGCTGAGCCACCTGAATCTGGACGATTTGGAAAGCGGCAACCGCGAGCTGCGCAGCCGCATGGAGGACGACCTGAAGGAGGACCCCGCCGACTTTGCCGTCTGGAAGGCAGCAAAGCCCGGTGAGCCCGCATGGGAAAGCCCCTACGGCATGGGCCGCCCGGGCTGGCACATCGAGTGCAGCGCCATGAGCCGCACCCATCTGGGCAAGACCATCGACCTGCACTGCGGCGGTCAGGATCTGATCTTCCCCCACCACGAAAACGAGATCGCCCAGAGCGAGTGCGCCAACGGCTGTGAGTTTGCCCGCTACTGGATGCACAACGGCTTCATCAACGTGGACAACCAGAAAATGTCCAAGAGCCTGCACAACTTCTTTACCGTGCGGGATGTGGCAAACCTCTACGGCTACGAGCCCATCCGCTACTTCATGCTGACCGCCGGCTACCGGATGCCCCTGAACTACACCGTAGACCTCATCGAGAGCTGCAAGAACAGTCTGGAGCGCCTGTACACCTGCCGCGAGAATCTGGACTTTGCCCTGAGCAAAACCGACTTCGGCACCGACGAGACCCTGAAGGAAAAGGCCGCCGAGGCACGCACTAAGTTCTGCACCGCCATGGACGACGACCTGAACACCCCGGATGCGCTGGCTGCCGTGTTTGATCTGGTCAAGGAGATCAACACTCTGTCCGCTGCTTCCAGCAAGGCTGCACTGGAGACCGCTGCCGCCGCCTTTGACGAGATCACCGGCGTGCTGGGTCTGCTGTACAACCGCAAGAAGGACGAGGTGCCCGCCGAGGTGACCGAGCTGGTGGAGAAGCGTGCTGCCGCCAAAAAGGCCAAGGACTGGGCCACCGCCGATGCCATCCGCGCACAGCTGACCGAACTGGGCTGGGCTGTGAAGGACACCGCACAGGGTCCCCAGCTGAGCAAGCTGTAAGGCCTGCCGCTAAGGAAAACTATTTTAAAATTTGGGACACCGGAGCGTCTGCGAACGCTCCGGTGTCCCTTTTTCACGGGAGGGGCGCACGCGGCGGGCATTTCAAATCGTCTGGCATAACCAGCAAAAGCCCCGCAGGGCGGTATGCTCTGCGGGGCTTTTGACGCTAGGGGAGGTGTACTAAGGAAAGGACGGATCAGAAATCCACCTCAGTATCGTAGTAGCAGCACTTGAGCAGCTTCTCCATCTCCTCCTGACTGGGCTGGCGGGGGTTGGAGCCGGTGCAGGCGTCGGCGATGGCGTTCTTGGCGATCTCGGGCAGACGCTCGAGGAACACTTCCTCCGGCACAAAGCCCTGCTCGGTGGGGTAGGAGTCCGGACCGTAGTGCTGGATGCAGTGGGGGATGTTCAGCGCATCGTTCATGCCGCGCAGGTACTCGATAAGCAGCTTGACCTTTTCGTCATCGTTTGCGCCGCCCAGCTTCATCTCGTCTGCGATGACGCCGTAGCGCTTCTTGGCCTCGGGGTCCTTGGCGTTGAAGGCGATGACCTTGGGCAGGTACATGGCGTTGGCCGCGCCGTGGATGATGTGTGCGCCGTAGTCTGCAAAGGCAGCGCCGGTCTTGTGTGCCATGGAGTGCACGATGCCCAGCAGTGCGTTGGAGAAGGCCATACCGGCAAGGCACTGGGCGTTGTGCATGGAGTCGCGCTTGGACATATCGCCGTTGTAGCTGTCCACCAGATCGCCTTGGATCATGCGGATGGCGAAGATAGCCAGCGGATCGGTGTAGTCGCAGTGTGCGGTGGAAACATAAGCCTCCACAGCGTGAGTCATGGCGTCCATACCGGTGTGGGCAACCAGCTTCTTGGGCATGGTCTCAGCCAGATCGGGGTCAACGATGGCCACGTCCGGGGTGATTTCAAAGTCTGCGATGGGGTACTTGATGCCCTTCTGGTAGTCGGTGATAATGGAGAAAGCGGTCACCTCGGTGGCAGTGCCGGAGGTGGAGGAAATGGCGCAGAAGTGTGCCTTGCGGCGCAGCGGCGGGATGCCGAACACCTTGCACATCTCCTCAAAGGTGATCTCGGGGTACTCGTACTTGATCCACATGGCCT
The DNA here is from genome assembly GCF_023347235.1 of Faecalibacterium sp. I4-1-79. Taxonomy (GTDB): domain Bacteria; phylum Bacillota; class Clostridia; order Oscillospirales; family Ruminococcaceae; genus Faecalibacterium; species Faecalibacterium tardum. The sequence goes on from NZ_CP094467.1 coordinate 2,782,399, forward strand.
TGGCTGCATCGATGGGAGAGCCGCCGCCCATGGCGATGATCCAGTCGGGCTCAAACTTCAGCATGGCCTCGGCGCCGCGCATGACGGTCTCCACGGAAGGATCGGGTTCGATACCCTCGAACAGCTCCACTTCCATGCCGGCTTCCTTCAGGTACTCCACCGCACGATCCAAAAAGCCGAAGCGTTTCATGGAGCCGCCGCCGACGCAGATCATTGCCTTTTTGCCGGTAAAGGACTTCAGTGCCTCCAGAGCGCCCTTGCCATGGTACAGATCACGGGGCAAAGTAAAACGAGCCATAATACAAAACCTCCAAAAATAGTACGGCACACACAGCGCTGTGCCGTATTTTTATTTATTATGTTAATTATATAACAATTCGGAGGCAGCTTCAATTGACGTAGCGGAAGAAAAAGTCGTTCTATTTTGGGCGGTTTCCACAAGCAGTAGGATGCAACAAGCCCTCTGCCCTGAAAAAGCGCAAAAAAACACCCCGAAGTCCTAAAACTTCGAGGTGCTTGCCTTTGGAGCTGCTATCCAGATTCGAACTGGAGACCTCATCCTTACCAAGGATGCGCTCTACCAACTGAGCTATAGCAGCAAATGGCGACCCGGATCGGGCTCGAACCGACGACCCCCAGCGTGACAGGCTGGTGCTCTAACCAACTGAGCTACCGGGCCATGATCGCTCAAGTTCGTGCGGCATCTTACCGCGGGAACGTGCTCTATTATATCGGAAAGTCGGTCTGTTGTCAAGCACAAATTTGCGGAAAATGCAATTTTTTGCAAAAGGGGGTGGAGGAACGAACTCCCTCAGTCAAAACCTGACGGTTTTGACTGAGGGAGTTTTACCAAAAAACAAAACGCACAAGTTCCGAAGAACCTGTGCGTCATGGCAGGGGTAGTAAGTTTCGAACTCACGGCACGCGGTTTTGGAGACCGCTGCTCTACCAGCTGAGCTATACCCCTATATACATTCGCTGAATGCTTGATTATTATAGCCGATGCAAAGGGGAATGTCAAGCCTTATTTTTACTTATTTCTCATTTTTCGTGCCGCCGCAGCTGCAGCAGCTCTCCTGCGCGGCGGAATCCAGCGCAGGCAGCTGGCTTGCCAGCTGCTCCAGCGTAACGCTGTCGATATACTGGTTGATCACCTCATCCAGCCCCGCCCAGAACGGCAGAGTGAAGCACTGCTCGGACATAGGGCACTCATTGGTCACGCTGCCAAGGCACGGAATGGGCGCCACGCTGCCCTCGATGGCGCGCAGGATCTCGCCGGCGGTGTAGTCGGCAGCATCCTTAGTCAGGCGGTAGCCGCCCTGACTGCCCCGCTCGCTCTTGACCAGCCCTACCCGCGCCAGCGGGGTGACGATCTGCTCCAGATATTTCAGGCTCAGGTTCTGCCGCTCGCTGATCTCCTTCAGGCTGACGGTGGTGCCCGGCGCATAGCGCGCCAGCTCCGCCATCAGGCGCAGGGCGTAGCGGCTCTTGGTGGAAAATTTCATGGTAGTCCTCTCCTTGCTGTATTTCATAGTATAGCACGTTACTCGGATTTTGCAAAGGACAAACCTCTTGTGCAAACAAAAAAGGTCTGCTATCATAGGATGGAACAGAACCTATCTTTGAGGAGTGAGAGTATGACAGAGAAGATCACCGCAGCAGACGCTATCCGTCTGCTGGATTCCGGCAAGGCTGTCGCCGTAGATGTGCGCGAGCCGGACGAATACGCCGTGGGGCACATCCCCGGGGCAAAGCTGCTGCCGCTGGGGCAGGTCATCGACCGTGCCGCCGAGGTGCTGCCGGACAAAAACGCCCTGTGGCTGGTGTACTGCCGCACCGGCCGCCGCAGCGCCGATGCCGTGCAAAAGCTGGAAAGCCTTGGCTACACCAACCTGCGGGACCTTGGCGGCATTTTAAGCTGGCCCTACGAGATCGAGGGTGATTTTGAGGGGCATTTCTAAGGTTATATACTTTATAAAAAGCAAAAACCATACCAGAAAGGAAACCATGCCATGTCGTTCCATGCAAAAGAGTTCGCGGGCAGCCACTGCGGCTGCCGTTACCAGCAGGATTACCGCCCTACCTTAGGGCGGGACGGCAAAAAGGAATCCGGCACGCTGGAGGTCATCAAGTTCTACTACGATGGCGCTATCCGCTTTGAGCAGCACTGCTACGGCGAGGCTGCCACCTTTGTGTTCGGCGTGTGGGCGTCCGGCATGGATGAGGACGGCACGCTGCACTGGGTGCTGCCGGACCGCCGCAAGAGCTACTACGACGAAAGCTATCTGCCCAAAAAGCTGGACCGGGTGGACGAAGCCGGAAACTTGTACTTTGACGGCGGCATCTTTCCGTGGAAGCTGGCGGACGACTTTGCCGAGGATAAGCGCTGGGGCTACCCCAAGTGGAAGGTGTTACTGGGAAAACTGACCGGAAAGGGCAAAAAAGGTGACTGAATCACGAAAATCCAGTATTCATATTGACATACTAGGGAATGATATGGTATAACTTATCCGTTGAAAGGATTCCGCATCTGCACAGGGCATTTAAGGCTCCCGCAGACGCGTTCAATAAGAAAGGATCATTCCTATGGAAAACATGGAAAAAGTGGTTTATCTGGATAATGCTGCCACCACTCCCTGTGCTCCCGAGGCACTGGAAATGATGGTCAAAGCCCTGAGCGGTGCCTGCGGCAACCCCAGCAGCCATTACAGCATCGGCTACGAGGCAAAGGAATTTGTAGATACCGGCCGCGCACAGGTGGCAAAGGCCATCAATGCAAGTCCGGCTGAGCTCTTCTTTACCAGCTGCGGCTCCGAGGCCGACAACTGGGCGGTGAAGGGCACTGCCTTTACCAAGGCACGCCAGAACAAAAAGCACCTCATCACCAGCGCTTTTGAGCACCACGCCATCATGCACAGCATGGCTGCGCTGGAGCGCATGGGCTTTGAAGTGACCTATATCAAGCCCACCGCCGAGGGCTACATCCGCCCCGAGGACGTGGAGGCTGCCATCCGTCCCGACACCGCACTGGTCAGCATCATGATGGCCAACAACGAGATCGGCACCATCCAGCCCATCAAGGAGATCGCCGAGATTGCCCACAAGCATGGCGTGTGGATGCACACCGATGCGGTGCAGGCTGTGGGTGCCATCCCCGTGGATGTGAAGGAGCTGGGCGTGGATATGCTGTCCATGAGCGCCCACAAGTTCAATGGCCCCAAGGGCATGGGTGCACTGTACTGCCGTAAGGGCGTATGGCCCCAGAACTTGATCGATGGCGGCAGTCAGGAGGCCCGCCACCGTGCAGGCACCGAGAACGTGGCCGGCATTGCTGCCATGGGCAAGGCACTGGAGATCGCCACGGCGCATCTGGATGAGCGCATGGCCCACGAGAGCGAGCTGCGCGATTACGTCATCGACCGCATCCTCAAGAACATCCCGGAAGCCCGCCTGAACGGCGGCCGCAGTCCCCGTCTGCCCAACAATGTGAACATCAGCTTCCCGGGTCTGGAGGGCGAGACCATTCTGCTGGATCTGGATATGCACGGCATCTGCGCCTCTACCGGCTCTGCCTGCAACTCCGACAGTCTGGACCCCAGCCACGTCCTGCTGAGCATCGGCGTGCCTGAGGAGATCGGCCACGGCTCCATGCGGTTCACCTTTGGCCCGCAGAACACCATGGAAGAAGCAAAATATCTGTGTGACGTGCTGGAGGAGGTCATCCCCCGCCGCCGCGCTATGAGTTGTATGTGGCTGCAGGGTCAGAACAAGGCCCGCCAGTTCAGCCTGAAGGGAGAACAGTAATTATGGCAAGTATGTATAGTGCCAAGGTCATGGAGCATTTCGCAAATCCGCACAACGTAGGTGAGCTGCCCGATGCAAACGGCGTGGGTGAAGTGGGCAACCCCAAGTGCGGCGATATCATGCGCATGTACCTGAAAATTGAGAACAATGTGATCGTGGACGTCAAGTTCCTCACCTTTGGCTGCGGCGCAGCCATTGCCACCAGCAGCATGGCCACCGACCTGATCAAGGGCAAGACCGTGGACGAGGCACTGAAGCTGACCAACAAGGCCGTTGTGGAGGCTCTGGAAGGTCTGCCCCCGGTCAAGGTGCACTGCTCTGTTCTGGCCGAGCAGGCTGTCAAGGCTGCCCTGTCCGACTACTACCGCCGTCAGGGCATTGATCCGGAACCCATCGTGGGCAAGCTGGAAGAGGATTGCGAGCACTGCGAGAGCTGCGGCAACTGATTCTGACAGTATCCTAAGCAAAAAAGGACACCGCTTCGTGCGGTGTCCTTTTTTGCGTCCCCACTTGTGAGAAAAGGGGTTCAGAAACGCCCGCAGGTGTTTCTGAACCCCAAAAAATCAAATCGTTTTCCGTGCCTTACACCCCGCCGTGGCGGCGCTGCTCGGCGGCAAGCTCCTGCTGCAAAGCGGCCTTGCGGTGATCCAGCAGCAGATCCTTGTTGTACTTGAAGTACCGTTCGCAGCCGTTTTCGGTGAGGAACTGGTGGGAAGCGGGGTTCACCGTAAGCTCGGTGACGAATACCACCATCTCCTGACTTTCCGCAAAGGCCTGCTCCATAAAGTCGAAAGCGGCTTCCAGCGCAGCGGCGGCGGTCTTTTGGGTGGTCTCGCGCTGGTCTGCCAGCGCACGGAACTGACCGCGCAGCAGGTCGAAGGCCTCCTGCGTACCGGCGGCGTTGGCGCGGCGCAGCTCCCCTTCCCACTGGTGCAGCGCGGCCTGCACCTGCAGACGGTTGGTCAGCTCTGCCTTGCCCAGCAGCCCGGCATCGCGCTTTTGCTGGGTCTCGGCTTCGTAGTCCTTGATCTGCTGACTGAACAACTCTGCGGAGCCGTCTGGGATATCCTCCGGCAGGGTAGCCAGCGCCTTTTTGGTCTCCCGCAAAAAGGCGTAGCAGGCATCGGCCACGGCGTCTGCCTGCAAGGAAGCGGTAAAGCGGGTGTCCAGCCCCGCCAGCAGCAGGCTGACAAGGCTGAGCCGCTCGTCAAAGGGGGCCTGCAGCAGCCGTGCGAACACGGCGGGCTTTGCCTGCCCGGCAAGAATTTCCTCCACGCCGTAGTCGTCCCGGTACTTGTAGTACAGATCCAGATAAGCCGAGAAGTCCTCGGCGATCTTCGGGTGCTGGATATACTCCCGGATCAGTTCCTCATCTGCCTGCAAGCCCAGCGTTTCGTAGGTGTCCAGCAGGTTGGAAAGATCCTCCCAGCCGCGGGCGGTGACGAACTGGGTGCCGTCCACGTCCGCGTTGATCTGGTAGAAGTTCTGGGGATGCAGCTCCAGATAGCTCAGGATGGCGCTGTGGATATGCGCAGCGCGGGCGTAGTCCTTCCACACCGGCAGGTCGGGCTCGATGTCCATGCGGCGCACGCGGTCAAGGGTAACGATGTCAAAATCCCGGACGGATTTGTTGTACTCCGGCGGGTTGCCTGCCGCCACGATGACCCAGCCCGCAGGCACGGCCTGATTGCCAAAGGTCTTGCACTGCAAAAATTGCAGCATGGTAGGCGCAAGCGTCTCAGACACGCAGTTGATCTCGTCGATGAACAGAATGCCCTCCGAAAGGCCGGTGGTCTCCATTTTGGCATAGATGCTGGCAATGATCTCGCTCATGGTGTATTCGGTCACCGACACGTCCTTATCGCCGTAGTGGCGCTGCCGGATAAAGGGCAGACCCACGGCGCTCTGGCGGGTGTGGTGAGTGATGGTGTAGGCCACCAGTGCCACCCCGCACTCCCGGGCCACCTGCTCCATCACCTGCGTTTTGCCAATGCCCGGAGGGCCCATCAGCAGGATGGGGCGCTGCCGGATGGCTGGAATGGCGTATTCGCCCAGCGCATCCTTGGCAAGGTAAGCTTTTACGGTATGCTCGATCTCTTCTTTGGCACGTTTGATATTCATAATGGTTCCCCCTCTTGTCAGGAGTTGTTCAGTTCGCGGTACAGGTCGTCCTCCTCGGCCAGAGCGTCCGCAAGGGCGCTGGCGGGGCGGGCTGCCGCACCGGTAAATTCTTCTTCGTCCAGTACCACTTTCATCGCCCACGGCGGCACATTGGCATCATCGAACCGCTCCCCCAAAAACAGGAAGGCGGTATCGTAGCCGGGACGCCGCGCCGGGTAGGTGCCCATGCCGTCGGTGAAGTACAAAAGGCCGCGCAGGTTCGAAAACTTCTTTTCGGCGCAAAGCTGGTTTACATATTCAAAGGCCGGGCGGAAGTCCGTTCCGCCGCCGCCCCGCAGCTCAAAGTGGTTCATGGCGTGGATGAGTTCGTCCTCGTTGCGGATGAGGATATCCTGCCGCACGGCGTTGTCGGCCTGAATCAGGTGCAGGTTCATGCGGTGGAAAAAGTTTTCCCGCCCTTTGAGCAGGGTGTAGGTCTCGGCCAGAAAGGCGCGCACCAGCTCGCCGGAGGTGGAGTAACTGGTATCAATGACCAATGCCAGCTCCTCGATCTTTTTGCTCTCCCGGCTTTCCAGCGGCTCGATCAGGGGCAGGTTGCCGTACACCGAAAGGCCATAGGTGTAAAAGTTCAGATCAAACTCGTCCGGGTCCAGCTTTACCTCCTCGCGCAGGACGCAGAACCGGCGCAGAAAGTCCTTGTAGCTGCGGCGGCTGCGGTTGGCGGCTTTCACCTGCTGCTTCAAGGCATCGGTGCCCTCGCCCGCCTCTTTATCCCGCAGGTCCAGCTCGGTCTGCATCCGCTCCCCAATCTTCTGCCACGTTTTCTGCGGCAGAGGGGTGGGCATCTGCTGGGGCTGCTCCGGGGCATCCTTCGGCCACAGGCGGTGGTCATCGGTGACGAATTCCCGCTCCAGCTGCCGCAGCACGCCGGGCGTCTGTCGGGTGAGCCAGCGGTACACCGGCGCTGCCGCCACTACCTTTTCCTCAGCGGTGATCTGCCGGTAGGCGTTCTGCCGCACATAGGTCAGCGGACGCGTCACGCTTTTGCGCTGTAAGCTGTCAATGACGTTTTCCACCGCGATATCACACGCAAGGCTCCACAGCTGCGGCTCGCGGCGGCCTTTCAGCCACAAATGCCGGAATATGCAGTGGAAGATGGTGTGCAGATACAACCGGTTGAGATATTTCGGGTTCTCCTGATAGAGCTGCAACAGGCGCTGCGGCTGGTAATACAGGGTCTGTCCGTCCGTAGCCAGCACCCGGCAGCGCTCGTCCGGGGCGGGGGTCAGGGCGCTGAGTGCCATATCCAGAAACCGGAAGTCCAGATACAGCCCGCTGCGCACCACCGCCAGCACCTCGCCGCCCATGCGTGCCTGCCACTCCTCGTGGGTCTCCGGCCGCTGGGACTGGAAGGGCTTGCGGGGGTCGAAAAATTTTTCCTTTGGCAACGTGTGGTCACCTCTCAAAAATCAAAATCGTACCGCTGCTTTTTGGGCTGGGGGGCATATTTTTTGTGCTCCGCATCTGCCAGCAGGGCGGCAGCGGCGGCGTTCTCTGCCTTGGCGGCAAGGGCGGCAGCGGACGCAAAAGCGGCTTTATCCAGCACGTCCAGCGCCAGCAGGGCGCGGATGCTGTCGGTATCCTGCGCCTTTAAAAGGCGGGCGAACACCCGGTCGGTGTTGGCTGCCAGAAACGCCCGGTAGTGCCCGGCGGCAGCTTCGGTCAGCTGCCACGGATACCGCAGGCGGGCAAAGCAGAGCATGGCCATAATGGCGGCGTCATCGGCGTCGTGCCCCTGCGGGAAGATAGCGTCATATTCTGCCGGGAGGAATTTACTGTCGAGAAAACACTGTCTGTAATGGTATCCCTGCCCGGAAAAGGTGTGCAGCAGGATGTGGGCGGGGGTCTCCTCGATATCCTCCCAGTAGGCGGGGTACCACAGCGCCGCCAGCGGCGCGGGGGCATCGGCGGGCCAGAACTGCGCCTGCACCGCCTCGGTGATGTTGTTTACCAGCGCAAACAGCCCGGTGGGCTGCTCCGGTGCGGCCTGCACCCGCAGGGTCTCCAGCGCAAAGCAATTCAGAAACACATCGCTGCCCACGGTAAGTCCCCCGCTGCCCACCGTGAGCAGACGCAGGCTGCGGCAGTTGTAAAAGGCGCAGCTGCCAATGACCTGTACACTGTCCGGCAGAGTGGCTTCCTCCAGAAAGCTGCCACACACCGGGTGCAGTTCCTCTTCGTCCGCTGCCGGGGCGTCAAGGTCAAAATCGTACCGGCGGGCGGGCTTTTGCCCCACCGCCTGCCCAAACGCCCGGGTCAGCCGCACCGTGCCGTCTGCGCTTACTGCGTAGCGGCACAGGGCATCCGGCGCAGGCAGGCTGCGGGGCTTTTCGGAAAAGCAGTAGTCGCCCAGCTCGGTCAGGGCAAGGCTGCCGCCCTCCGGGGCGGGCACGCTGCCCGGCAGCACCACGCAGGGTGCTGTGCCATACACCCGCACCAGCCGTCCCGTCTGTGCCGAAAGGGGCAAGATATCCAATATCAGTTCGTTTGCCTGTTCCACCATGCTGCGACCTCGTTTTTCTGCATTCATTCAGCTTTCAGTATACCGCGAACAGGGGGTGATTGTCCAGTGCAGAGAAAGATTTGAACGGTTCTGTGCTGACGGGCTGCGGGACCCGGCAGCGCTGCCAGTATTCCCCTTTTTGTCACAGCCTTGTTCAAGTCCTCTGTTCTTCCGGTGCTGCCGAAGGGAAATTGCCGTATAAAACAAAAAAGACAGCCATCAAAAGCTGTCTTTTTTGTGGTGCAGTAAAGCAATCCAAATCCGAACCATTTCCCTTTGATGCGGCTTCTGCCGCTTCCCCAAAGGTGACGGTCTGTGTTCCTTCTTTATAGTTGAAGGTTATCAAAACCTTATCATCATACAGGTAAATCGCATTGATGAAGGTATCCACTAGTGCCTGCCGCTGGTCTTTCAGGCTCATGTCCAGCTTACGGAACCGCAGCAGCCAAAACCTGATAAATTCTTCGGTCACTTTCGGCTTCGCCAGCTTTTCTTCCGCAATGCGTGCTTCAAGCTCACGCTTGGTTTCTTCCAGCTGCTCCAACCGCTCCTTGGTGGAGCTGGTCAGGATACCGGCCTGAATCGCATTGAGCATATTCTGGATACCGGATTCTGCATCCCGGAGCTGCTTTTTATAAAGGGGAATGTTGGTATTCTCCTTGTTTTGCAGTTCCATCACCTTGGCGATGATGGATTCCATAGCGGCATCGTCTTTCACAAGCTGCATGGTCTGGTTGACCACCAGATCTTCCAGCCACTGTTTGCGGACGGTCTTTTTCTTGCAGCCCTTGTGCTTTTTGGCAGTGGCACATTTATAGTAGCGGTGGACTTCACCCGTCCGGCTTGTGCCGCTTTCGCCAAACATCAACGCCCCACAGTAGCCGCAGAACAGCTTGGTGGTGAGCAGGTAGTCATCCTCTGCCTTTCTACGGGCAGGGGCTTTTTTGTTTTTGGCGATCTTTTCCTGCACATCGTTGAAAAGCTCTGCGGACACAATGGAGGGAATCGCATCGGGAATCAAAACATCACGATATTTCAGCTCCCCGATGTAGCGGCGATTGTTCAGCATATGCTGAATGGTGTTGAAGGTCATCAGCCCGCCACGCTGGTTCTTGACGCCCTTTTCGTTCAGCCAATCCCGAATTTCCCGCATGGTCTGGCCATCGTTGTACCGCTGGAAGGTTTCTGCCACAAAGGGAGCAGTCAACGGGTCGATTTCAAAGCGGTGGTCTGCGTTGATGATGTAGCCAAAGGGAATGGCACCGCCAGTGAACTTTCCCTTCAGTGCGTTTTCGGTCATGCCACGAATGACCTTTTCAGACAGGTCAGCGGAATAATACTCGGCATAACCTTCCAGCACCGATTCCAGAATGATGCCCTCCGGTCCCTCGGAGATGATCTCGGTGGCAGACATGAGCTTGACACCGTTCTTCTTCAGCTGGGTCTTGTACCGGGCACTGTCGTAGCGGTTCCGGGCAAAACGATCCAACTTCCAGACCAGCACGATGTCAAACAGCTTCTTGTCACTGTCCTTAATCATCTGCTGAAACTCCGGGCGGTTGTCCGTCTTGGCAGAGATAGCACGGTCAATGTAGTGCTTGACGATGGTGATGCCGTTCTTTTCCGCATAGGCAGTGCATTCACGAATCTGGCCTTCAATGGATTCTTCGCGCTGGTTGTCCGATGAATAGCGGGCATAGATCACGGCGGTCATGGCAGGCACCTCACTTTACACATCATTGAACGGTGGAGTGTTCTTTTAAAGCAATGTTTCGTATAATGGATATACCACATTTTACAGATGATTGCAAGCTTTTTATACGCTTTTCACGAGATTCAGTAAAAAACATGAACTCCTATGAAAGCAAAATATTCACATTCCATGGTTCTATGAAGGTGCCCGGAGCAATTGTGTCATTTTGACACAATTCCTTATTTCTCCATAAACCATAAAAATTCAACTTTTTAATGCAGCAGCTACAACGTTGGATTGCATATCGCAAATATACTATTTGAATATTGCGCTGATTTTTGTCTTGTTACGGTTTCGCAATAGTCAAAACCACCGGCTAAGCCGGTGGCTTGAGTAAGCCCTAGAAGGGCATCCTACTGGCAAAGCCCCTCAAGGGGCCTCGAGCAAGCGTCTTTCATCTGCATTACCTGCCCTACCGCTCTAACGAGCTATGTTGCAAAGTGCATCTTCTAAGATAACAATTTCTTTGTCATCTCGCTTTGCTCGAATCTTATAGCTAAAGCATTTTCTACTCCACCAGCGGAGCTGGTGGTTGTCGCTCGCTTAAGCTACTCAAGACCAAAGTGGTGGGTATCACGATGATACCCACCACTTTAGCCAAGTAAATTTTTATTTTTGAATCGTAAAACGGAACGAGGTTCCCTTCTCCACCGCAAAGCAGGCGTCTGCATGGGGCTTTGCGCCCCAGCTGTTGTCGCCGCCCACGCCGCGCTGGAAAGCAGCGCAGCGGACGACCGTCTTATTGTCGTCCCGGGGCAGCTCGTAAAGGTGGCGGGCGTTTTCCAGTTCATGGGGCGTGTAGGGCAGCGCCGAGAAGGTCATGCCGTCCCCTGCAAAGCCGATGCCTATATTCAATCCGCTGCCGGTGACAGTTGCACTGTACACGCCGGTGCGGCTGCCGCACTCCTGCGGGTAGACCGGGGTGTTCTGGGCAAAATCCTGCCGGACGTTGTAGTTCCACGCACCCATCTTGCCGCCTGCAGTGCGGTCGGCGGTGGTCTCCCGGGGGCCAAGACCCAGATAGGAGACTTCCGTCAGCTCCCGACGCAGCGGGAAGAGCAGACCGAACTCCGGCAGCTCAGTGCGCGTGCCCTGCCATGTCATGGTGATATCACAGCGGCCTGCGCCGTCAATGGCAAAATCAATGGGCAGCGTCTGCCCATCTGGCAGGGTGTAGTTTGCGCGGGCGATGACGAAATCGCCCTTTGTTTCAGCGGTCAGGTTATCGCAGCGGGCGTAGAGACCGGCGGTTTTCCAGAAGGCAAATGTAAACGGCTCTGCACAGCCCTCGTCGTTGTTGGTGGGCGCACGCCAGAAATTGGGGCGCACGGTATCGTCCAGCAGCTGCACGCCGTTATAGCGGATGGACACCAGCCCCTTGCCTCGGCCAAAGATGTACTCGAAGCCCTCGCCCTTTACGCCGACGTTGCAGTCCATCTCCACCAGCTGCGGGGCGGGCAGGGTCAGCCGGGCGACGGCGTAGTTGTGCCATACCTGCCCCAAAGCGGCTTCATAGCCCGCCGGGATGCCGGGCAGTGCAGCCCGCTGGATGGCGGTAACGGTCATGCAGGCAAGCCCAGCCTCCGGTAAGGCAAAGGGAAACGGGATGTGCTCCGTCCCGCCCGGCTTGCAGTCTGCCCGCAGCACCGCCCGGCGCTCCGGCTTGCCGTTGACCGAGGACGCAAACACAAGGTCGTAGGCGTTCAGGTCGGTAAAGAGATTCCGGTTTTCAATCACGGCTTCCGTGTCGGTCAGGGTGATCTTCAGCGGTGCGTAGGCCGCCTTGACGGCGTCCATTTTGGGGGTGTTACGGCGGTCGGGCAGCACAAGGCCGTCCACGCAGAATTCCCGGTCGGTGGGGCGGTCGCCGAAGTCGCCGCCATAGGCAAAGCCGGGCTTGCCGTCCGGGCTTGTCACTGCAATGCCGTGGTCCATGTACTCCCAGATAAACCCGCCCTGATACAGGGGCTCTTCGTAGGCATACTCGGTGTAGTCGGTGATGCCGCCGCAGCTGTTACCCATGGCGTGGCTGTACTCGCACATGATAAAGGGCTTTTCCGGGTGCTCTGCCAGAAACTTTTTGATGTCTGCCACCGGGGTGTACATCTGGCTTTCCATATCGGAGGTGGCGGGGTACTCCCGGTTCCAGAAAATGCCCTCGTAGTGCACAAGGCGGCTGGGGTCGGTGTTGCGGAAATACTCGCTCATCTCCCACAGGGTCTTGCCGCCGTGGCTCTCGTTGCCGCAAGACCAAATGAGGATGGCCGGGTGGTTTTTGTCCCGTTCCAGCATGGCTTCGGCGCGGGCAAGCACATTTTCCCGCCACTCCGGGCGGGCACCGGGCAGCGTCCACTCGTCCGAGCCGTCCGCACCCAGCTTCTGCCATGTGCCGTGGGTCTCCAGATTGGTCTCCCCGATGACATACAGGCCGTATTCATCGCAGAGGGACAGGAAATAGGGGTCGTTGGGGTAGTGGCTGGTGCGCACGGCGTTGACGTTGTGGGCCTTCAGGTTCTTTACATCCCACAGCATCTCTTCCCGGCTGACGGTGCGGCCGGTGCGGCAGCTCCACTCGTGGCGGTTGACACCCTTGAACACGATACGCTTGCCGTTCAAAAGCATCTGGCGTTCTTTCAGCTCAAACTTACGCAAGCCGACTTTCAATCCGGTGCGCTCCACGAGAGCACCCTCGTTCAGCAGGGCAATTTCTGCTTCGTACAGGTTCGGCTGCTCGGCGCTCCACAGGGTGGGATGCTCCACCGTAAAGGTGAAGGAGACATCCTGCACGTCCTCTTCCACGTCCGGGTCGGCCTCGCCCTTGCCGAACACCACACCGCTGTCGTATTCGGCAGGTTCGCCCACCTCAGCAGACTGCTCCTCGCCATCAAACACCACCGAGATGGTGCCCGCGCCGCTGACCTTGCAATCAAAGGTGACAGTGGCACTGGAAAAGTCCGGGGCAAAATCCTGCTTCATAAAGACATCCTCGAGGTGAATTTCCGGCTTTGTGAACAGCTCCACAGAGCGGAACAAGCCGCTCATGCGCCAGAAATCCTGATCCTCCAGCCAGCTGCCGGAGGAGAAACGGTACACCTGTACCGTCAGGGTATTTTCGCCGGGGTGGACGGCGGCGGTCATGTCAAATTCAGCGGGAGTGAAGGTATCCTCGGTGTAGCCGATGTAAACGTCATTGCACCAGACGGCGGCAGCGCTGTCCGCGCCGTTCAGGCGCAGATAGCAGCTTGCCCAGCTTTCCGGCAGGGTGAAACTGCGCTGGTATTCCCCGATGGGGTTATAATCCTGCGGAATCTGACCGGGGTGCAGCTTTTCATGGCCGTCCCACGGGTACTGGGTGTTGACGTAATGGGGCGTGCCGTAGGGCTGGCCGGGCTTTTGCAGGCTCTGCATTTGGATGAAGCCGGGCACGGTCAGGGTGTCCCAGTCTGAGAAAGGCGCAGTCAGGTTTTCCGCATAGTGGAAAGCCCATTCGCCATCCAAGCTGACGGCCAGCGGCATTTCCGGGCTTGTCTGGTCTGCAAAATGAGCGTGGAAGGGCAAACGGTTCTGCTGGAAAATTTCCGGGTCGGCCAGAAGCGCCGATGTGATAGGATTATTTAAAGGCATAAATGTCACCTCGCAGCATTTTCTGCTCTCATTATAGCACAGAATATAAGAAAAACAGCCGCACAAAACGACTGTTTTTCTGGAAAGAAGCGGCATCAGTCTGCTTCGTCAAAGACCTCGGTGTCCAGTTCTGTGTGCCCCTTGGGGATGTGGTACTTCACAGCGGGCAGATGGACGTTGGGGAAATACAGGCTGGTGTTGGGGTCGCAGCCGATGACCACTGCCTCCCCCCTGCCGCGCACGGTGCAGCGCAGAGTGTCGCAATGGGCTTCGGCGGTATCATTTTCCACACTTTCGGCATAGCCCGGTGCAAAATTGGGCACGGCAAAACCGCAGTCGTAGGCTTCGCAGTCGAAACTGCTGTCAATCTCGTGATGGCGGCGGTGGCCGGTGGCAGTGGGGGTGATGGTGGTGGTGACCTCAATGCCGGGGAAGGGCGACCACTGCGCGGTCACAGCCCCGGCTTCAATTTTCCACGTTTTGCTCACCTTGCGCACAAACACGTTATCGTCCATGACAAAGGCCAGCATACTGTCCGGCGCGGCCTGATTGAGCACCTCCCGGCTGCGGGAGGCGCAGAAGCCAAAGCGGGTATCGTAGGCAAATTTTGCGTACTTTTCCGGGAACTGTCCGTGGCCGTGGCCCTCGTTGACACCGGCGGCGTATGCCGTTACCCGCCCCGCCCGGCGCTGCACCAGCATATTGGCGTAGGGCATGGGCTTGAGCCGCTCCAATGCGGGCATGGGCGCGGCTTCGGCTGACCAGAAGGGGTGGTCGTCCGGCAAAGCAAGCAGCAAAAAGCTCTTCATGCCCCAGTAGGGGCTGCCGGGGGCGTTGTACCGCTCGGCCATGTACATCTGCGGGTAGCAGTAGCCGATGGTCAGGATGCCATCCCGGTCGAACATTTTCTGCCCCAGCCACCAGTTGAAGTTGCGGACGATGAGCCCTTTCATCACCGGCAGGGGCAGCGGTTCCAGCCCTGCCCAGATGCAGGCCGCCCAGAAGCTGTTCTGGGCAAAGCGGTAGGTCAGGCTGCGGCCAAAGGGCAGGGCTGCGCCGTTGGCATCGAACCAATAGACGAACTGCTGCGCGAACAGCTGGGCGCGCTGGCGGTAGAGTGCAGCACGCCGGGGGTCGATGTCTGCGGCAAATTTAGAGTAGAGCAGCCCGTAATACTGGATGGCCCACGGGATGTAGTAATCCTTTTGCACGGAGGCGCCATCGGTGGACCAGCCGTCGCCGCTGTAATAGCTGTCGATCTTGCAAAGGCCGTCCTCCAGCAGTTCCGGGCTGTAAGGCATCCCCACGCTTCTCAGGGCAAGATTTACAAGGATGCGGAAAAACTGCCAGTTGCAATCCGGGATGGTGTGGGCATTGATCTGCCCCAGCCATGCAGCAAGGTTCTGTTTTTCGGTGCCAGAAAGCGGGGTCCACAGCTTTTCCGGTGCAGTCAGGATGCCGCAGGCAATGGCCGCCATCTCCACATAACACTGGTCATACTCCCCGGTGGTGCCCCAGTATTCGGGGTTTTCCGGGTCGGTGCCGGCGGCAAGTCCCTTGCGGTAGATTTTTTCAAATTCCGGGTCGGAACCGCCGCCCACCCAGAAGGGCACCAGCGCCCACAGCGGGCGGCTGAAGGCTTCCAGCTCAATGGCATTCTGGTTGTAGGTCACGCCCGTCTCGCCCAGATGCAGCCGGGCGCAGCCTGCGGAATAACAGGGCTTGAGCGGGTCGAGAAATTTGTGCATCAGTGCGGTAAAATCCGCTTTGGTCTGCAAGTTCATCACCAATACATCTCCCAGTCTTTGGTCAGGCGGGTCAGCGCCTCCATGTAGAAATAATCGCCCCAGCTCGTGCATTCATCCACGCCCTCCGGGGTGCAGGTGTTGTAGGGGCTCTTTTTGCTGTAAGTGCCGTGCAGCAGCTGGCCGGAGCCGAGGGTGCCGGGCTTTACCGCGTAGTTTGCGGCAAGGCTGGCCAGCATCTGCCGTGCCAGCGTGCGCCACTGGGCGGCTTCTGCTTCGTCCACATATTTTGCCGCTTCCAGCAGGCCGCAGGCCACGATGGCAGCGGAGGAGGAATCCCGGGGTTCGCCGCTTTCCGGGGCAAAAAGCATATCCCAGCAGGGGATCATATCCTCCGGCAGGCGGGAGAGGTAGAACGCCAGCGCCTTGCGGAACACATCCAAAAACTTTTCATCGTGGGTGTAGGTGTAGCCAATGGCGCTGCCGTACACGCCCCACGCCTGTCCCCGCGCCCAGAAGCTGTCGTCCTTATAGCCCTGACAGGTGCGGCCGCCCTTGGGGGTGCCGTCCGGGTTCATAAAGAAGGTGTGGTAGGTGCTGCCGTCCGGCCGGAAGGAGTTTGCCAGCGTGGTGGCGGTGTGGGCAGCGGCGATCTCGCGGTAGTGGTCCTTGCCGGTCACCTGCGCCGCCCAGTACAGCAGCGGCACGTTGAGCATACAGTCGATGATATAGCGGTAGTTGCCGGGGTCGTCCATAGTGCCCCATGCCTGCAAGAAGCGGCCGCTGGGCTGGTAGCGGGTCAGCAGCTGGTCGGCGGCGGCAATGGCGGCGTTTTTGCCCTTTTCGCTGCCCACCAGCTTCCATGCTGCCACGCAGGTGGGGCTGTACAAAAAACCCATATCGTGGTGATCCACTTCCACCTTGCGGGCAATGCGGTCCGCAAAGCTGTCCACCTGAATGAGGGCGGCGGTCTTGAATTTTTCCTCCCCGGTGGCTTCGTAGGCCAGCCAGATCTCCCCCGGCCAGAAGCCGCAGGTCCACTGGTTATTGGCGCAGCCGGGGTAGATATTGCCAACGCTGGAATGGTTCTGGCACTGGTAGGTGTAAAGGGGCAGATTGGTCTCCACCTGTTTGCAGGCATCGGCCAGTGCCTGCCGTGCCTCGGCGTCGGTCATGGCATGATTCTGGTAGGTTTTCATCTTGATTACTCCTTAAATCCAAAGTTTGGGATATCGTGCCAGCGCTGGCGCAGAAAGTGCATACCCAGCTTGGGGCGGCGGTCCCGGGTGAACAGCCCCTTTTTGTTGCCGTCCACCCGCATGGGGCCCTGCACGGTGTCGTAATCTGCAAAGTTCCAGACAAATTCTCCCACAAACCACGGGCGCTTGTCAAACTCTGCATCCAGACGGCGGTAAAATTCCACCTGAAACTCCTCGCTGAACATCTCGGCTCCGGCGGTGTGCAGACCTGCCACAGTGTCTGCACCGTACTCGCTCATCATCACGGGCTTGTGCTGCTCTGCCCAGAAATCCAACTCCTGATTCAAACCGTAGCAGGCAGCGTCCATGTCGCCGGAAAGGTTGTACCAGCCGTAGTAGCGGTTGATGCAGACGATATCCATGGTGCAGGTGGTGATATCTTTCGTATAGTCGTTCTGGCAGCAGACGAGGGTGACCGGGCGGTTCTGCGGGTCCAGCTGATGCGCCAGCTCATACAGCGGGTGCCAGTAATCGTAGGCATCCTGCGGGAAGTGCTCCAGATCCGGCTCGTTGCCAAGGCTCCACAGCACCACGCAGGGGTGGTTTTTGTCCCGATGGATCATCTCGGCAAGCACCTGCCGGTGATGCTCCGCAAGGGGATATTCCTTGTAAGGATTCACCGCCGCCCCGCCGCCGATGCCCACCGCCGGGGTCTCGTCCATCACCAGAATGCCCTCCCGGTCGCACAGGTCGTAGAATTCCTCGGCGTAGGGGTAGTGGCTGGTGCGCACGGCATTGGCGTTTGCCCAGTGGATCAGGTTCACGTCCTTCACGTTCAGTACCGGATCAAAGCCGCGTCCATGGGCGGTAAAGTCCTCGTGCTTGCAAAAGCCCTTGAAGTAAAGCGGCTTTCCGTTCAAAAGCACCTGTGTGCCCCGCACCTCAATGCTGCGCACGCCAAAGGTCTGATCGTAGACATCCGCCCCGCAGGTGATGTGCAGGGTGTACAGGTAGGGCGTGCCGGGTCTGGGCTCCCAGAGATGCACCTCCGGGATGGTGATCGTGCCTTCTGCACCTTCGGCGCTTGCAACGGCGTTGCCGTCAGCGTCCAGCACCGTGACATGGACAGGCGCGCTGCCGGTGGTTTTGACCGCGTACTGCACCGTGCCGTCCACGGCGGGCACCACGGTCACATCCTCGATATACTCTTTGGGGGTGGTATAGAGCCACACCGGGCGGTGGATGCCCGCATAGTTGAAAAAGTCAAAGTTCGGGCGGTTCTGGGGTGCGGCGGTGCGCTTGGCGGCTTCCACGCTGGGGATGCCCGCGTTGTCCGAGCCAAAGAAGGCCAGTTGTCCGTCCTCGTTGCCCACAGGCAGGGTGCTGTGGTTCACCCGGTTGTCGCAGGCGACTGTCAGCAGCACCGTCTCGCCGGGGCGCAGCAGGGCGGTGACGTCTGCTTCAAAGGGGGTAAAGCCGCCCTTGTGCTGTGCAATGAGCTTGCCGTTCAGCCAGACCTTTGCGGTGTGGGTCACCGAGCCGAACCGCAGCACCACCCGCTGCCCGGCGCAGAAAGTGGGCAGCGTGACCTTGCGCTGATACCATGCCCAGCCGTAGTGGCGGCGCAGGGCGGTGGTCTGGTCGTTCTGGTCGTTGTAGCTGGCGGGCACGGCGATGGGCTGGGCATCCGGCAGGGGCTTTGCGGGATCGAACTGGTCTTCCACGCAGCTGCCCAGCGCAAACGCCCATGTGCCGTCAAGGCTCAGCTTCAAGCGCGCTTCATTCTGTTCAGGATATAACATAACGCTTTCCCTCTATTTCTGCAAAAAATGCGGGGCGCGGGTACTGCCCACGCCCCGCTTACGGGTGATTTGTTTAACCCTTGATGCCGGTGGATGCCACGCCCTGCACAAAGTACTTTTGCAGGGAGAGGAACACGATCAGCACCGGGATCAGTGCCACCACAGAGGCCGCCATGATCAGGCCGTACTCTGCGGAATACTGGGTGATGAACATACGCAGACCGATCTGGATGGTCTTGAGTTCGGTCTTGGTCAGATAGATCAGGGGGCCAAGGAAGTCGTTCCAGGTATTCACGAAGGTGAAGATGGTCAGGGTGGACAGGGCGGGCAGGCTGAGCGGCAGCATGATGTGCCACCAGATGCCGTACTCGCTCAGGCCATCAATGCGGGCAGCCTCACACAGCTCGGTGGGCACGCCCTCGTAGAACTGCTTCATCAGGAACACGCCGAAGGCGCTGAAGGCCTGTAAGCACATAATGGCCAGATGGGTGTTGTTCAAATGCCACGAACTCATCATCATGAACTGGGGCACCATGTAGGCCTGCCAAGGCACTGCAATGGTGGCAATGTAGCCGAGGAAGAGCGCGTTTTTGCCCTTGAACTGCATCTTGGCAAAGGCGTAGGCTGCAAAGGAGGAGGTGAACAGCTGCAACAGGGTGACCACCACGGTGATCTTGACCGTGTTTTTCACAAAGGTCAGCAGCGGGATCTGGGTCCAGATGTCCACATAGTTCTGCCAGCGGGGATTTTTGGGGATCCACTGGATGGGGAAGCCGAACACGTCCTTATTCAGCTTAAAGGAGGAGGACAGCATCCACAAAAAGGGCAGCAGCATGCAGGCTGTGATGACGATGAGGAAGAAATAGATCAGGAACTTGGAGATGAAATTGCGGCGCTTCTGAGAGGCTTCGGTCTTGATAATAGCAGCAGACATGGTTCTTCCTCCTTTCTCAGTTCTCGCCCTTGGAGCCGCGGAACTGGATGATGGTAACGATCAGCACCAGTACGAACAGCACCATGGAAATTGCACTTGCGTAGCCGTATTTCGGAGTATTGACGAAGGCCACATTATAGATGTAGTACACCAGCGTCATGGTAGCAGTACCGGGGCCGCCCTGCGTGATCATGTACATCTGGTCGTAGACCTTGAAGCCGGAGATGGTGAGCATAATGACCACAAAGAAGGTGGTGGGGCGCAGCTGCGGCAGGGTGATGTGCCAGAACTGCTGCCAGCGGTTTGCACCGTCCAGCTCGGCGGCTTCGTTCAGGTCCGGGTTGCAGCCCTGCAGGCCTGCCAGATAGATGACCATGTAGTAGCCCATGTTCTTCCACACACTGAACAGGATGACCGTGATCATAGCGGTGTCCTTACCGGCAGCCCAGCGGGGCAGGTTTTCCACCGCCACGCCGAAGAACTGGTTCAGGATCATATTGATGGGGCCCATGGAGGGGTTGAAGATCATGTTCCACACCGCTGCCACCGCCACCAGCGAGGCAACGTAGGGGAAGAACGCCACCGTGCGGAAGAAGTTGCGCAGCTTCACGTTCTGGTTCAGCAGCACGGCCATGGCCAGCGAGCAGGCCAGCGTCAGCGGCACGGTGCCGATGACATAGACGATGGTGTTTTTCAAAGCCGCCTGAAAGATCTTATCGGTGGTAAAGAGCTTTACAAAGTTCTTCAGGCCGACAAATTCGATGGCGTGGCGGCCGTCCCATGCGCAGAAGGCCAGCGCAATGGCAAACACCATGGGCACCAGCGTAAACACGCAGAAGCCGATGAAGTTTGGCGCAATGAAGGAATACGCAATCAGAGAATCGCGGGTCGATTTTTTAAGCACTTTACGGGGAGTTTTATTCTGGACAGCAGCACTCGCCATAAAAGAGCCTCCTTTCCCGGAAGTATAACAATTTTTTCAAAAAATGAGCGGAGCGGGCGCTGTGCATACCCGCCCCGCTCGGACAGGGCTTTTTTTCCGATGCTCGTCCATCGGAAAATGAATGGGGATTGAAAACGATGAAGAAGGAGAACCGCAACGTATTGCGGGAAACGCTTTATCAGCCGAGAACTGCGGGCACCTGATCGTTCATGTTCTGGATGCCCTCGTCCACGGTCTCGCTCATGGTCATAATGGCATCGTGCTCGGCGTTCAGGATGGTCTCGATATCAGATGCGTACTGGGTGTAGGGCATTTCCAGATAGACATTGCTGGTGGTCAGTGCATCCACAGAATTGCTGTCCTCGGGGAAGCCCTCGGTGGACTTGATGATCTCGGCGGTAGCAGCGGAGCCGCAGGCCGGGAAGGTGCCGGTCTTGGCAATGGCCTGTGCGCCCTCTTCGGAGACACACCAGTTGATGAAGTCGGCAGCGGCCTCTGCCTTGGGAGAATCGGCGTTGATGGCCAGACTGGTCACAGTGCCCAGCGTAGAACCAGCCTCTGCACCGGCGGGGTGCGGGTACTTGACGATGCCCCAGTTGAACTTGGTCTCGGCATCCTTCATGTAAGCTTCCAGCGTGGAAATGAACCAGCTGCCCATGTTGACCATTGCGCACTGCTGGTTCTCAAAGGCTGCGGAGTAGTGCAGAGAAGAGGTCTTGAGGTAGCCGTAGTCCATGCAGATGCCGTCCTTCTGCTGGGCAATGACCATATCGTAGGTGGGCTTCATGAAGTCGTATTTGCCGTCGATGATGGTGTTCTTGCCGTCCAGAATGGAGAACAGAGAAGCGGCAGAGCGCCAGGTGTGGTAGTGGCAGCCATAGACCTTAGTGTCGCCGGAGCCGCTGGTCATCTTGCGGGCCAGAGCGTCGTAATCTTCCATCGTCAGGTCATTGGAGGGATACTCCACACCGGCCTTATCGAACAGATCCTTGTTGTAGTACAGCACCCAGAAGTCGCTGCGGAAGGGCACGGCGTAGAAGTTGCCGTCATCGGTGGTCAGCTGCTCGATGGTGCCGTTGAAATCGCCGGTATCGCGGGTCAGCACCTCGTTCAGGGGCTTGAGGTAGTCCAGATTGATCAGGTTTGCGTAGCCGGGGATATCCTTGACGGTCACGACATCCAGATCGGCGCTGCCGGCCAGCTGGGTAGCCAGAACGGTCATGTAATCGCTGGAGCCCAGATCCACCATCTCGATGGTCACGTCCTTGTGGCTTGCCATGTAGCCGTCGGCCATGGCCTGCCAGTAGGGGGTGGACTCCTTATCCCACACCGACCACTGCAGGGTAACAGGGCCTGCGGCTGCGGCTGCAGCGGTGGAACCGGCAGTGGAGGAAGCAGCAGTGGAGCTTGCGGAAGAGCCGCCGCAGGCGCTCAGGGCAGCAGCTGCGCCGCAGGCAGCGGCAGCGGTAAGGAACGAACGACGAGAGATCTTTTTCATAAGTGTGTCCTCCTTCAGGGCAGTGTGTTTGTTCTGTGCAGCGGTCTCCCCCGTGCCGGGGAGCCGCTCGCTTTTGTTGACACTAGGATACCGCACAAACGCAAAAACCGGAATGGAAAAATTCCGGGAAGAGTTGCAGTTTTTCTGTATCTTTTAAAAAAAGATGCACTTTCTTACACTGGAGTCTGCACTTTCTTGTTCTCTTGCACAGTTTACATCCATGGCACAAGAAAAAAGCGTATAAAGTACACAATTTTCATGAAAAAAGTCGTTGACAAACCGCGCCGGAATCAGTACTGTATAAAGGAAAGAATGCAAAATATTACCGGAAAGGAGGCACCGTTATGAAGAGCAGCCATCGTTTCCCGCTGCGGCGGCAGATCGTGTGGGGAATGCGCTTTTTTACCTTTCTTACCTCGCTGGCCGTGGGCGCGGCGCTGTTCATCCTCTCCAACCAATATGTGCGCGCCAACTCCCTGCAGGCGGCAGAGTTCAACCTGCGGCTGGTGGCTACCTCCATCGAGACCAGTCTGGACAGCGCCGATGCTCTTTTGAACTGGGCTTCCATCGACAGCACCGTGCGGCGGTACATCACGCAGGAAAATATCAATGGTACCCAGACCATTGCCGCTTACGAAGCCATGCAGGAAAAATACTATTCCAGCACCCTGTACAGCCATATCCTCCGCTTCTTTATTACCAATGAGAACGACCGGCATTTGCAGTTCGGCACGCTGAACTCCTCGGCGGCGCTCAACCGCACCAGCATAAATCAGTTTCTCACCAAGGGGTACGGGATGCAGTTCACCACCGACCCGCTGCTGCCCGGCAGTCCGGGCTGCATCGCCCTCAGCCAGCCTGTCCGCTGCGGCAAGGGCACCTTGCACCGGGGCAGCACCTACCTTGCGCTGGATACTGCCATTATCACCGACCCGGCAGCAGGTTACAGCCTGACCGACGGCAGCGCGTTGTACTGGGAGATGGGCAGCCGCCTGTGGCAGATCGAAAACGGCAGCCTGACCGAGATTGAAAACCCGCTGCGGGAGGTGGACTATACCCTGCGCACCGGCAGCAATAACGGCGTGACAGAGCAGACCGCATGGCAGGGCAAGGTGCAGCTGGACGGCCAGAAGTATTATGTAGTCAAGGTAACGCTGAACGGCCGCAGCGCGGCGCTGGTACAGCTTTTGCCCGCAAATACCTTTTTGCTGCACTACGGCGTGTACCTGTGGCTGGTCGCCCTTGGCACTGCCATCATCTGGGGACTGAGCTTTTTGATGCAGCATTGGCTGGAGCAGGTCATCACCCGCCCGGTGGAGGCGCTGCAAAAGCGCATTGAGACCGTGGGCAGCGGCAACTTTGCCCCGGACCGCACGGTGGAGTGGAACAACGAGCTGGGCGACATCGGCCGGGGCATCAACCAGTTGGCAGAGAACGTGGACAGCCTGATGACCCGCCGGGTGGAGGACGAGCGCCGCAAGCAGGAGCTGGAATACCGGATGCTGCAAAACGAGGTGAACCCGCACTTTATCTACAACACCCTCAACAGCATCCGCTGGATGGCCACCATCCAGCACGCACCCGGCATTGCCGAGATGGTCACCGCCTTTGCGCGGCTGACCAAGAGCATCTCCAAAGGCACCCAGAAGCTGGTGCCTTTGCAGGAGGAGCTGGCATTGCTCAACGATTACTTTACCATCCAGCAGTACCGCTACGGCGGTGACCTGGAGATTGAGGTCTCCCGCATTGAAAGTGAGACCCTTTGCCGGGACTGCATGATCCCCCGGTTCACCTTGCAGCCGCTGGTGGAAAACGCCATCTTCCACGGGCTGGAGCCCAAGGGCGGCCACGGCAGCGTGCTGCTGGATATCTCCACCGACCCAGATACCGGGGACGTACTGCTGCGCATTACCGACGACGGCGTGGGCATGCCGCCGGAGCTGGTTGCTCACCTTCTGGACGAGCCCGCCGAGGGTGCCGAAAAGGCTGAAAAGTTCCGTCATGTCGGCCTGTGGAACGTGAACCGCCGCATCCGGTATTCCTTTGGCGAGGGCTACGGCCTGACCATTGAAAGCGAAGAGGACGTGGGCACCGAGGTCACCATCCGGCTGCCCTATCAACAGAAAGGAGACAGCCATGCTGCGGATATTACTGGTGGATGATGAGCCGCTGGTGCTCATCGGCCTGCAGGGGATGCTGGAATGGGAAAAGCTGGGCTATACCGTCTGCGGCACCGCCCGCAACGGCAAGCTGGCGCTGGAACTCATTGAGCGGGAGAAGCCGGATATCGTCATTGCCGACGTAAAAATGCCGGTGATGGACGGGCTTACCCTTGCCCGCACCTGCCGGGAACGCAGCGCCCTGCCCGCCTTTATCATGCTGACCAGTTTTGAAGAATTTGATTACATCAAGCAGGCCATGGGTGCCGGGGTGGTGGATTATCTGGTCAAGCTGGACCTGACCCCCGAGAACCTGCAAACCGCCCTTGCCAAGGCCGCCGAAAAGGTAAAAAAGGAGCGTGCTTTGCTGGGCGAATTGTCGGCACAGGAAAATCTTGCCGAGAGTGTGCGCAGCTATCAGGAGCGTTTTTTCGTGCGGCTGTACGCCGGGCTGTTCCCGGACGAAGCCGCATTGGAGCAGCCTTTGCAGCACATGGAGCTGAACCTTGCAAGCGACGCCTATCTTGTAGCCAGCTGCGAGATCATCGCCAACACCGCCCTTACTCCCGCCCAGCAGCTGAAGCTGAGCTTTTCCTGCGGGCGGATGCTGGAGACCACCCTGCAGAACTATCTGCCCTGCTATGTGACCGGGGCGGATGCCATGCGCTGCAATGTGCTGTTCTGCCTGACCGATGTCCAGTGCCAGAACTACCGGACGGTGCTGCGCCCGTTGCTGGAACGCGCCAGCCAAATTCTATACAACTATTTCACGGTACGGCTGCTCTGGGCGGTAGGTCGCCCCACCGGCTCCCTGCTGGGGCTGGCGCGCCGCTGCCGGGAAAACGCCCACCTGCAGCCCCTGCTCACGGTGGAGCAGCCCATCCAGTTCGTGGAGGTCAACGAGGGCGACGCCACCGCCGGGAAGATGCAGGTGGTGGCACAGGTGCAGGAGTATATTAAGAATCACCTTTCGGAAAAACTGACGCTGGCCGATGTGGCGGCTGTATTCAATTTTTCGCCCAACTACCTCAGCCAGCTGTTCGGCAAATACGGCGACAGCGGCTTTGTGGAGTACATCACCGAGACCCGCATCGCTGCGGCGAAGGAGATGCTGGAACAGGGCGATTTGAAAGTATACGAGATCGCTGAGAAACTGGGGTACGAAAGCGCCTTTTATTTTTCCAAGGTGTTCAAAAAGGTCACAGGGCTCAGCCCGCGGGAATACCAGCAAAGTATTTAAAATCGGAGGCTTTTATGATACAGGAACAACTTGCCCATCTGCCGGAATTTCTTCCCGATTACCGGCCCTTCCCCCCTGCCAAGGAACGCACCGCATGGCAGGGGCTGCCCCTGCGGGCAAAGCAGCGCTTTTTGCAGGCGGGGGAAGCCGCACTGCAAACGCCCATTGCGCCCCTGCCGCTCTCGCTCTGGCTGGATTTCACCCACACTGGGCGGCGCACGCCATGGGAGACGGCTTACTTCTCCCGCCGGGCGCGGCTGTGCGCGCTGGTAAGTGCCGAGTGTGTGGAGCACACCGGGCGCTTTCTGGATGAAATTGCAGATACCGTATGGGCGATCTGTGAGGAAAGCGCATGGCAGCTGCCCGCCCACAACAGCTACATCCGGGACACCCCGCAGCTGCCCCTGCCGGACACCACCCGCCCCATCGTGGACCTGTTTGCCGCCGAGACCGGCGCACTGCTGGCGCTGACCCGGTACTTACTGCCCGATGAGCTGGATACTGCCGCGTCGGGCATCACGGCGCGGATGGAGCGGGAGCTGAACGCCCGCATCCTGACGCCTTATTTTACAAGCCACTTCTGGTGGATGGGCAACGGCGCAGAGCCTATGTGTAATTGGACGAGCTGGTGCACCCAGAATGTGCTGCTCACGGTCTTTCTGCTGCCCACCACGCAGCAGCAGCGGCAGGCTGCCGTCAAACAGGCAGCGTACAGCCTCGACTGCTTTTTAAAGGACTACGGCGCGGACGGCTGCTGCAACGAGGGTGCGCAGTATTACCGCCACGCCGGGCTGACCCTGTGGGGCTGCCTTGAAATTTTGTCCAGCATTGTGCCGGAGGCCTTCTCTCCCCTGTTCCATGAACCTAAAATCAAAAATATCGCGGAGTACATCTGCAATGTCCATGTAGAAGGCCCTTACTACCTGAACTTTGGCGATTGCAGCCCCCTTGCCGGGCGGTGCGGTGCGCGGGAATACCGCTTTGGGCAGGCTGTGGGCAGCGATGCCCTGCAAGCCCTTGCGGCGGCAGACTTCCGCGCCGATGCCGACCCCGACCATTTGCAGAACCCGGACGGCAGCGCCCACATCAACCTGTGGTACCGGCTGACCACCGCCTTTGCAGAAGAAGAAATGATGGCGTACTCCGCAGCGCCCCGGCACCATTTAACGGTGTGGTACCCCAGTGTGGGCGTCTATGCCGCACGGCAGGGCAGCTGGGTGCTGGGTGCAAAGTTCGGCTCCAACGGCGACAGCCACAACCACAACGATACCGGCAGCATTACCGTGTACAAGGACGGAAGACCGTTTCTCATCGATATCGGAGTGGAGAGCTACACCCAAAAGACCTTCAGCCCCCAGCGGTATGAAATTTGGACCATGCAGAGCGCATGGCACAATCTGCCTACCTTTGACGGTGTGCAGCAACTGCCCGGCGCGGAATACGCCGCCCGGGAGGTGTGCACCGATAAAAACAGCATCACCGGCGAGCTGGCGGACGCGTACCCTCCCATCCCGGGGCTTACCACCTACCGCCGCAGCGTATCCGTCAGCGAACAGGGCATCACCCTGCGGGACGAAACGGACTATCCCGGCACGGTGGAGCTGACCCTGCTCACCGAGCAGAAGCCTGCCCCCACTGCGGACGGCTTTGCGGTGGGCACACTGGGCGGCATCCGTTTTGACCCTGCTGCCGTAACGGCTGCTGTTACGGCGGTGCCCATCACCGACCCGCGCCTGCGCACCGCTTGGCCGGAAACAATCTATAAGATCACCCTGCATTTCCAAAAAATGCTGAACCTCGAACTGTACTAAGGAGAACTGCCATGGAGACCATCAAGCTGAAAATTCTGGACGAAGCCGGCCACACCCTGATGACCTGTGACGCCGACACCGCCGTATCCCTTGTTTACACCAACGAGTACCACCCCGGCGACCGGGTGGCACTGGAAATCGACCATCCCGGGCAGTACTGCGTCATCCAGTTCGAGGACACCATGCCCGAAGCCCTTGTATATGTGGTCAAGCGGGAGATCAATTTCCACATTCCCTTCGGGGAGCAGGCCATCACCTACTCGCCCAAGAGCTTTGCGGGCAGCCGTCACGTTATCCGGGCACGGCTGGCACTGCCGGAAGAGATTGCCGCCCGGCGGAATCTGGCCTTCAACTGCTATGACGAGCATGGCGACACCGGTTTTTATCCCCACGCCAGCGCCAACGTAGAAACGCGCGGCGAGGCGGTGTTTGCCGCCCGCAACGCCATCGACGGCATTTTTGAGAACAGCGCCCACGGCAAGTATCCCTACCAGAGCTGGGGCATCAACCGCGACCCGAACGCAGCCCTGACGCTGGATTTTGGCCGGGAAGTACTGCTGGATGAGCTGCGCATCACCGAGCGGGCAGATTTCCCCCACGACAACTACTGGGTCAAGGCCACGGTGGAATTTTCTGATGGCAGCCAGCTGGACATCCCGCTGGTGAAAAGCGCCAAACCCCAGAGCGTGGCCTTTGAGCCCAAGCGGGTGCGCAGCCTTGTGCTGAAGGATCTGATTCAGGCCGAGGGGACTTCCCCCTTCCCGGCGCTGACCCAAATCGAAGCCTTTGGCACCGAGGTGAAGTAAAATGAGCATCTACAATGCCCTTTATGGGCGGGACGGCCACGGCGTAGGCCCAAACGAGCCGGAGAAAAAAGGCTTTGCACGCTTTTGCCAGATGGTCGGCCGCGACCTCGGCCAGCTGCTGGGCACGAACCTGATGGTCTGCGTGCTCTGCCTGCCTGCCGCACTGGGGGTCTCGCTGGGCGTGACCCTGCTCTCCCTGCCGCTGACGGTGGTGTGCAGTGCGGTCACCGGTCTGCTGACCGGCCCTGCCATGGTGCTGCTGGCAGACTGCGCTCTGCGCAGCTTGCAGAACGACCCCTCCCAGTGGCTGCCCCGGGCAAAGCAGACCCTAGCCGCCCATTGGAAAGCCGCCTGCGGCTTTGGCTGCATTGGCACGCTGGTGCTGGGGCTGCTGTGCTTTGTATCGGCCTTTGTGTTTGAAGCCGCCGCGCAGCAGGGGTATTACCCCGGGCTTGCCATTCTCGTTTTTCTGGCGCTGGATTTTCTGGTGCTGGCGGTTCTGGCTACGCTTTGCGCTGCCGTTCTGCCGCTGCAACTGCCCGCCCCGGACAGCTTGCTGCGCCGGGCGGGCAGGCTGCTGGCTGTCGCCCCGGCGCGCTGCGTCCTGGCAGGCGTTCTCATGCTGGCGGGCATCGGCGGCATGATCTTGCTGTTCCCGGTCAGCGTGTTCTGGGCGGTGCTGTTCGGCTTCTGGCTGCCGGGGCTGGCAGCGATGCAGACCCTGTTCCCGGTTTTGCGGCAGGAATACGGCGTAGAGGTGCGCAGCATCCCGCGCCCGGCAGCGCCGGATAAGCCCCTGACCGCACAGGAGCAGAAAAAGCGCTCCCGCGCCAACTGGTGGTATTACAACTGGGGCATCGTGGCGGTGGCGGCAATGGTCATTGTGGGCGTAGCGTATGTGGCGCACGGCCTGCTGACTACCGTAGACCCGGACTACACCGTGGCGGTAGTCACGGCGGAGGCCCTGCCGGACGAGGCCGTGCAGCGCCTGCAGACTGCGCTGGCAGACTATGCGGAGGACGCCAACGGCGACGGGACTGTGGTGGTGCAGGTGAACAACTACACATGGAGCGCCGATGCCGCCCTGACCGACATGAACGGTCAGATGGCCGGTGCCACCCAGATGAACACCGACCTTGCCAACGGCGAGAGCAAAATCTGGATCTTGGATGACCCGGAGGGCTTCGAACAGGCCTATGGGGCACTGAGCGAAAAGCTGGGCGCGGAATGGCAGACAAAGCTTATCCCGTGGCGCAGCCAGCCCGCCCTTTCCGGGCTGGAACTGGGCAGCTACAACACTGCCGCCGATGGCAGCCAGACTGTTGATATCCAGAGCCGCTTTGCCGGGTACAGCGTGGCAGTGTTTGATGCTTCAGATGCGTTGTGGCAGGCGCTCAATTCGTAAACAGAAACGACCGTCCGTTCTCTTTTTGTTTATGTGGTATTCTATACACAGAAAAATAGACGGAGGCATACCGCCATGAATCCCCATACCACGCTGAATCTTGCCAAGATTGCTCTGTGCGCGGTGGAAACCGTACTGAGGAATACTTCGCCCGATGCAGAGGACTATCCCCCAGCCAGTTGAATAAAATAACAACGCTGCAAGTGCTTATCGTCAGGCTGTTACAGATGCAGCAGCATAAAACGGACATCTCTTCAATAAAAAAGTCAAGTAGACTTCAATTTGAGCCAAATAGTAAGACTTCTTATGCTTTACCGTCATAAATTTTTCAAAATCATCTTGACGCACCTTGCGAAACATGATATTCTCTGTCACAAATCTCACTGATTTTGTGGATTGGTTTGAAACCATCCACAAGATGTGGTCGTGTTCATTTTGAACACAGCCACAGAAAGTGGTTGGTTATCACCGTGAGACCCACCACTTCCGTGAGGAAAAGTCCACGAAGAATTTACCGCCCCGCAACACACCCGATTCATTTTGCCGCTGTTTCACCCGACAAAATCCATCGCTGCGCTGCATGGGCGGTATTTTTCTTTTTTACAAATAAAATCTTATGTAGTTGTACAAATCTCCGAAAATCGTTTTTGGTTGTTGACTGCACAACTTCAAAGTGTTATTCTTACGTTTGAAAGAAGCAGAACGTAGTGTCCGCACTGCGCCCGGCTTTCTTCATACTGAACCTTGAATCTTG
The DNA here is from genome assembly GCF_023347235.1 of Faecalibacterium sp. I4-1-79. Lineage (GTDB taxonomy): Bacteria > Bacillota > Clostridia > Oscillospirales > Ruminococcaceae > Faecalibacterium > Faecalibacterium tardum. Next base: position 2,812,560 of record NZ_CP094467.1, read on the forward strand.
CATAAGCCGTCTGAACGTGATACCGTGCCATGACCTCACACTTTCCGTGAGCGAGCCGGACAACGCCGCTGCAAAACAGGGGTAGGAACTGCGTTCGGTGTGAACGGCGATCAACATACACGAGCAGCGGAACTCTCTACTTATTTTTGCGTCTTAACAATTCGGAAACATTTGTTGAAAATGCGTTTTGAGCGCAGCGGTAGAGGGCAAGAACCGTCCCGTGGCCACAAATTTTCAATTCTTGAAAATTTCCTGTCCATCCGGGACTTCACTTCTCAAACTCTTGCGAATTTTCCAAGTGATCTTGTTGGGGCGTGCCTGCCCCAAACCCTGCTCATGGTTCGCACCTGACGGTGCGAACAGCAACGGCGTGTCGTGCTTACATAACTTCACCGAGGAGTTATCGAACAGACAGGAGGTACAATGACCAAAACGAATGTTCAATCGACCCCTAGCAATTCCCAGCACCACGACACGCCGAACAACAAAACGCACGTCATCAAGTTCCGTGTGACAGCGGAGGAAAAAGCGTCACTGGAACTCACTTGTAAACTCCTGAATCTCTCCCTCTCCACTTTCATCCGCCGTGCCATCCACAACGTCAAGATCGAGAAAACGGTCATCGTTGCCGGCGGCGGCGAAGAAACCCTAACCGCTGTTTCCACCCTGCTTGCCCAGTGCAGCAAGGTGGGCACCAACCTCAACCAACTTGCAAGGCACTTCAACTCCGGCGGTGCAGACACCGAGCAGATCCGGGCGAAACTCCTTGACGAACTTGCAGACCTGACCGCATTTCGGCTGCACGCCGAGAAAGTTCTGGGTGAACTGTATGGCAACGCTCAAGCATATCGCCTCTAAAAACTCGGACTACACCGCCATCGAAGCGTACCTCGTTTACCAGCATGATGCGTTCACTGGAAAGCAACTTCTGGATGAACAAGGCCGACCCATGCTGCGGGAATCCTACCTACTCGACACCCTTGAGTGTGGCGATTTCTCGTTTGCAACAGCCTGTCTGCTGGCAAACCGCAAGTATGGCAAGAACACCCAGCATGGTGATATCAAGAGCCACCAGTATATCATCAGCTTTGACCCCAGAGATGCAGCCGACAACGGCTTGACCATGGAAAAGGCACAGGCACTTGGCCTGAAATTCTGCGAAGAAAACTTCCCCGGTCACCCTGCCATCGTCTGCACTCACCCGGATGGGCACAACCATTCGGGAAATATCCATGTCCACATCGTGATCGGCAGCATCCGAATGCGCGAGGTGGAGCGCAAGCCCTATATGCAGAAGCCCCGCGACTGGCTAGAGGGCATGAAGCACTCCAGCACAGCCCAGACCATGCGGCACTTGCGTGTCGAGGTCATGGAATTGTGCGAAGGTGCTGGACTGTACCAGATCGACCTGCTCAACGGCTCCAAGGAGCGCGTGAGCGAAGCCGAGTATTGGGCGCGCAGGCGCGGCCAGTTGAAACTTGACCGTGAAAACGCAGCCCTCACCGCAGCAGGACAACCGCCCCGGCAGAAGAAGTTTGAAACCGTGAAAGACACTTTACGGAAACAGATTTCTTCGGTGCTGCACCGTGCCACCAGCTTTGAAGATTTCTCTGACAAGCTCATGCAGCAGTACGGCATCACCGTCAAGGAAAGCCGTGGACAGCTCAGCTATCTGCCCTCTGGCAGAACGAAGTTCATCCGGGCAAAAAAGCTCGGTGACAAGTTCGATAAGGCAGCAGTGCTTGCCACGTTGCAGGCAAACGCCGAACGAAAACCCAAGGCGCAGTTCAAGCAGGATACCATCGGGAAACTGATCGACATCCAGTCGAGGATGACCGAGGGCAAGGGCGTCGGCTATAAGCGTTGGCTCACGAAACACAATCTCAAAGTTATGGCACAGACCGTGAATCTTCTGCAGGAAAAGAACTTGACCGACGAGGACGCCTTGAACCAGCGCATCGCTGAACTGGAAACCAAGTATCACGACGCACTGGCGGTGGTGAAAGACCTCGAAGGTCGCATGAAGGCCAACAAAGAGCTGCGCTATCACGTCGCAGCCTACGCCAGCACCAAGAACATCGCACAGCAGTTCAAGACCGCCAAGCGACCCGCAGCTTTTGAGGAGCTGCACCGTGCAGAGCTGACAGCGTACCGGGCGGCAGCAGTCTATTTCAAGGCAAACGATATCACTAAGCTGCCCAGCCCGAAAAAGCTGGAAGCCGAGTATGCGCAGTTGGCATCCGAAAAGGCAAAGTTCTACGAGCAGTACAAGGAAGCTAAGGAAGAACTGCTCAAACTGAAAACCGCAAAGCAGAATGTTGCGTCCTTTTTCCGGGAGGAAGAACCTGCGCAGCATGAGAGATAAAGGAGTGTGCGTATGATCAATCTGAAAATCGACCCGGAGTTCCAGAACCAGATCCCGCCGCTGACGGACGATGAGTACAAGCAGCTTGAAGAAAATATCCTCAAAGAGGGCAAGTTGCTCTCTCCTTTGATCGTCTGGGGTAATACCCTTGTTGATGGACACAATCGTTATGCCATTCTCCAGAAGCATCCTGAGATTTATTTTTCCACCATGCCGCTCCGATTTGAGAACCGCGAAGAAGCCATTGCGTGGATTTGCCGGAATCAGTTGGGACGGCGAAACCTGAGTCCCGAACAGAAACGCTATCTGCTTGGGAAGCAGTACGAAGCCGAGAAGAAGGCTGCAAAAATCTTTCGGGGCAATCAGTACACTTTAGCAAAGAAAAGTGGTGGTGCTCACGATGATAACCACCACTCCGGGAAGAAAACCTGCGACCGAATCGCAGAAGAAAACGGTGTCAGCCGTGCCTCTGTTCTCCGTGCCAGCCACTATACACGAGGCATCGACATCGCGGACAACCTCTCTCCCGGCATCAAGCAGAAAGTCTTTTCCGGTAAAGTGAAGTTCACCAACGAAGAAATGTCCAAGCTTGTGCAGGCAAGTGTCGAGCATCGTTCAGATGTTCTTGCTCAAATCCTGCATCCAGAGGCATTGGAAGTGTTGGAATCTGCCAGCGCTGAATTTGAGCCTGAAAAAGCGGAACCCGTTCCCATGCCCACGCCACAAACAGAAGAATTCCGGTGCTATCATGTGCCGGACGAGTTTATGAAGGTTTACAAATCCTTGAGCCGTGCGACCGAAATGATGAAAAACTCATGGAAGAAAACGCTCAAAAACAATCCCAGCTATTTCACTGACCCGGAAAAGCAGAAGGTTCTCCGCTTCGCAATGCAGAGGCCTGCTAACTACCTGACTGAAATCGAAACCTATCTGGAAAAGGCTCTTGCAGAAGCCCTTGAAGAAGAAAAGACCGCATAACAGCAGACACCTGTAAGCCATCAATGAGCCACCAGCCGCAAGTGCAGGGTGGAAAACTTCCGCGCCCTTGCGCCTGATAAAAATTGGAACTTTGATTTTCTCGCCCGACTTTGCCACGGTGGGACGATCAAAGGAGCGTGCGTTTGAACAAAAAGAAAAAGTCCACAAATACTTCCCCTTACCCCGATGAAGTCATTGACCGTCTGGCACGGGCATTCTATCCGGCCATTCTTGCCTGCTGGAACAGCGAGGAAGGGCAAAGAGAATTTGCTGCATGGCAGGCGGAACAGGCTCATCATGCAAACAACGAAAAACAGGAAGTTCCCACTAGCAGAGTTCCCATAAAACAGTATTTGCAAAAGTTCCCTAAATGGGGAAGATTTGGCGTGACTCCGGTCACGCCTTTTCTTTTGCTTCCAGTTCATCCAGAGGGATATACCCCAGCCCATCATACTTAATATGGATGTGCTGCACCCGCTTTCCGCTGGACTTATCCGGGGCATCCACATAGATGGCCGACACCAGTTCACGGAGAGCATAAGGGGTGAGTTCTTCAATATGAACGTACTTGTGCGCTTTCTGGACGAACTTCTCAATATTCTCGATCTGCTGTTCCTGTACTTCGATTTCCTGCTGGATAGAGCGTGCTTCCTCTTCCAGATGCTTCTGTTCGGCATCGTAGCTCTGGCTCATCATGTCAAAGCGTTCATCGCTCAGCTTTCCGCTGGCGTTATCCTCGTAGATTTTCACGAACAGCCGTTTGAGGTCTGCAATCCGCTTCTCATTCCGGGCAAGCTGCTTCTTCAGGACGGTCAGCTTTTCGGTGCTTTCCACCCGAAGCTGCTCCTCCATGACCTTGCGGAAGTAGTCTTCATGACGGAGAATGTAGTCCGTCACCCGCTGAACATGACTCAGTACACGTCCTTCCAGAACCTTTACTCGGATGAAGTGTCCCTTGCACTTGCTCCCGTTCTTCTTGTGCAGAGAGCAATCAAAGAAGTCTTGACTGAAGTCCCTGTTGTTGGACGAACCATATTGCATCTTGGAACCGCAGTCAGCGCAGTAGACCATACCGGAGAAAATGCTGCTCTTGCCTGTCCGGGTCATGCGGTGACGCTGGTTACGAATCTCCTGAACCTTTTCAAACACATCATCGTCAATAATGCGCTCATGTGTATCTAGGAAGATAGCCTGATTTTCCACAGGATTCAGATGTCTCTTTTTATCCCAGATAGAGTTAGTATAGGTCTTGAAGTTGACTGTGCAGCCAGTGTACTCCCGGCGTTCCAGAATCAAACTTACTGCTCTTTTATCCCAGCGGTAAGGGTCTTCCGGGGCAGGTGCGTTTGTACTCCGGCCATGGCTCAACTTGTAGGCGGTAGGAGTCAGAACTTTATCTGCCCACAGTTGGTTCGCAATTTGGGTCGGCCCACGTCCCTCCATGCACATGGAGAAGATGCGCTTCACAATCGCAGCCGCTTCCGGGTCAACAAGCCAATGCTTCGGGTTCTCCGGGTCTTTCACATAGCCGTAGGGGACATTGACCGTCAGCGGTACTCCACGCTCTCCCTTGGCCTTCTGGACAGCCCGAATCTTGCGGCTGGTATCGCGGGCGTAAAACTCGTTGAACCAGTTCTTAATGCCCGCAAAATCGTTGTTTACGCTGTTCGGGTCAATGGTGTCGTAATTGTCGTTAATGGCAATGTAGCGAACGCCATACTGGGGAAAGGTGAAGTTTGTGTACAGACCCGTCAGGGCAGAGTTGCGCCCCAGTCGGGACAGGTCTTTTGTGATAACGATTCCTACACGCCCTGCTTCGATCTCGACCAGCATACTCTGAAAGCCGGGGCGGTCATAGTTCGTGCCAGAATAGCCATCATCAACAAAGAACACCGGGTTCGAGAAGTGGTTCTTTTTAGCGTAGTCCAAAAGGATATCCTTCTGGTTCTCGATAGAAAGGCTTTCGCCGAGTCGCTCGTCCTCCTGCGACAGTCGGCAGTAAAGTGCGGTGATTTTATTCGTTGCTCCAGACATTGTTGTGTCCTCCTTATTCTGTGGAGCAACTGTCAGTACAGGATTGGTTACCGGGTCAAGTATAGCAGAATTGGGCGCAGTTGTCATTCGTCTGCACCCTCATCTTCAAATTTTTGCTGGGCGTTCTTGGCAACAATGCGCTCCAGCTTCTTCAAAAAGGACTCCTTGCCCTCATAGCTGCCGGTCACGGTATAGGTGGTGTGACCGACTTTCTCCGTGGTGGTCAGTTCTGGAATCCAGAAGGCGGACAGGTTCTTGACATGGAGATTGCCGTTCTCATCTACATAGGAGCCGTGCTTCTTCTGCTCTTCGGTCAAGGGCTGCCGCTTGAAATAGATTTCATTTTCGGAGATGTTCACAGTCTCGCTGGTCTGCTCTTTCGGGGCATCATCATACAGCTGTGCGAAAAATGCCAGTGCATCTTCGGGTGGTTCTTCCTCCATGAGCTGCTCGAAAACTCGCTGTTCCTCTGCCGAGAGGTTATTCCATGCGGCTTCCAACTCCTGCTCGTTGGCTGCGTTGACAAAGGCTTCGATCTCTTTTTTCATGGTGCATCCTCCTTTGGCTGCGAAAAGCGTTTTTTCAAAAAGTATGGGTTTTCGTGAGAGCAAGAATCGTCCCGTGGCCACAAATTTTCAATTCTTGAAAATTTCCTGCCCCTTTGGGACAGCTTCTTGTTGGGGCGTGCCTGCCCCAAACCCTGCCAGATAAAAGCAAAGGGGCATTATCTGCCCCGATGCTTTTCCTTTCGCTTCTGCTGTTTCAGTTCAAATTGACGCTGCTTTTCTGCTTCGCGTTGTTTACGGCTAAGTGCTTTTCGCACCAGCTTGTTTTCTTCTCGCTGCATTTGCAACGCCTGCTGTGATTTTGTGCCGATTCCTGTGGCAGCTGTTTCCTTTCGGATTTGCCGTTGCAATCGCTTTGGATTCACAGACTCTTTCTTTACAACTGTCTCAACAGATGGACTGAAGCGCAGCCGACTGTAATTTTTGAGCAGATACTCCCAGACTTCATAGTCCTTTGGTTCTGCGCCAAACACGACTTTACACACTGAAAGCTTTCTTCTCTCAATACGCTCAAACACTCCAATCCAGAATGGAGCCTCAAAAAACACAGTCAGCTTTGTAGAATCAATGTCCATAACGAAACCCTCCTGAAATAAATCCTTACAGGAATGGACAACCCGGAGGGGAAGGTTACTTACCTACACCGTGCGGTGCAGACGGCTGGGCTACCTACCAGCTCTAGCATCTCTCAGGAAGAAATGCGTTGCGTTTTTATCCTGCTTTTATTATATAAAGCACATCCCTGTGCATTATATCTACCTTAATTGGTTTTCCAAGTGAAGTATACCACACTCGTGGTCAAATGACCACCCATATATACGAGAATTTGACCGTTTTACTGCGTACGTGCGTACCAACCTTCCGTACGCACGTACGCAGCGATTCGCCCGAAACGAACCCCATACCACCGTTCCCCCTCGGAGAGCCCACTACACTTTGCAGACCGCAGGGCTGAAAGCGTCATAGTGGGTTATTACACTTCCGCAGAAGTGCCTTTTCCTCGCCGCAAACAGCCGGGGTGAGCCTTTGTGAGAGCTTTCTATGCGGCGAATCCACATCGCCCACAGGCGATGTGAGCAGGGATTCTAAGGGGCGCAGCACCCTTGGCACACGACTTCGGTACAAAGTCTAGTGTGTTACACCTTGCCAAAGGCGTACACGTTCCTGAAATGCAAAAAGCCCCATACCCAACACCTTGACGGTGCAGACATGGGACTTGATGCTTCCTCGGCCTAGCCTGGTACTCGTAACCAATCCTGACAGGGCAGTTGCCGTGTCATTTCTCGAAAACTGTTTTACGGATACCCAGCACTGGGGAACTCCCTGTTGTACATATCGCTATCGTCTGTGGCTTTTGGCAGGGTGCGTCCGGCAGGACGCACCCTGTTTTTGTTTCATCGTGGTTGGGTGTACATCAAAACGCATCACCGCAACTCCTTATAGGTTTCTTCCGGCACCGGCTCGCACCACTCGTTAGAGGTGTCTTCGCCGGGCACTTCCACTGCCAGATGAGAGAACCAGCAATCGGGTGCGGCACCGTGCCAGTGCTTGACCTCCGGGGGAATGTTCACCACATCGCCCGGATGCAGCTCCTGCGGCGCTTTGCCCCATTCCTGATAGTAGCCCCGGCCTGCCACGCAGACAAGGATCTGCCCGCCACCCTTTGCGGCATGGTGGATGTGCCAGTTGTTCCGGCATCCCGGCTCAAAGGTGACGTTGTAAATGCCAACCTGTGCGGTGGACAGGGGTGCCAGATAGCTTTTTCCGCTGAAATATTGTGCAAAACCGTCGTTGGATGCACCGATGGGGAACACCATTTCGCCCTGATGCTGTGCCTTGGCATCCTCTGCAGCGTCCTCTGCCCAGACTTCCTTGGCCATGCGGAAAGCCGCCCACGCCTTGGGCCAGCCTGCATAAAACGCCGCATGGGTCAGGATCTCTGCAATCTCAGTCCGGGTAATGCCGTTGTTTTTTGCTGCCGTCAGGTGATACCGGAATGAGGAATCCGTCAGTCCCTGCGCCATCAGTGCTACCACCGTCACAAGGCTGCGGTCCCGGAGGGAGAGTTTATCCTCTCGGCTCCACACCTGCCCGAATAGTACCTCATCGTTAAGTTCTGCAAATTTTGGTGCAAATTCGCCCAGAGCATCCCGCCCTGCTGTCTGTTTCACTGCCATTGTTGTACCCCTTCCTTTCCGTGTAAACGCTTAGACCTGCTTTTTCCCGCTGAACACCGGGAAAAAGCTGAATTCTCCGTAGTCAGCAATGTGCTCCATCTGCATGAGTGCAGCCATATCTTCCGGAGTGAGGACAAAATCTACGGCGGCATTCTCTTCCATGTGCTGTGGGTCTGCCGTTTTGGGCAGTGCTACTGCGCCAAGCTGAAGAACATAGCGGACACACAACTGTGCCGCAGATACGCCGTATTTCTTTGCCATCTGTGCAATCACAGGGTTCTTAAGCGCCTCGCCGTGGGCAATGGGCGAATACTTTATGAGCCAGAACTACGGCGCGGGACGGCCTGCTTAAGCGCCTCGCCGTGGGCAATGGGCGAATAGGCCTCCACCTGAATGTGCTGCTCTCTGCAGAAATTCAGCAGATCATGATCGGTGTTGCTGATGTGGAGCAAGATTTGGTTCACCATGGGCTGTATCCGGCAATCGGACAGCAGGTTCTCCAAGTCATCCTGCAGAAAATTCGACACTCCGATGACCCGCACCTTGCCAGCCGCCTGCGCATCCTCCAGCGCACGCCAGACGGCTTTGTTCTCTGCAAAGTAGCGTTTGGTGTCCCTGAATTCGTTCCACGGCTGGGGTGCATGGATGATCATCTGGTCCAGATAGTCCAGCCCCATTTTTTCCAGCGTTTCCTCAATAGAGGCGGCTGCAGCCTCATAGGTTTTCAGTTCTGCGGCCACTTTGCTTGCGACAAACAGCTCCTCACGGGAAACGCTGCAGCTACGGATTCCCTCGCCAACGCCCTGCTCATTTTCGTAGGCCTGTGCAGTATCAATGAGACGATACCCCAGCGTAACAGCGGTGCGGACTGTCTGCGCCGCTTTGTCATTGTCAATGCACCATGTGCCAAGCCCCAGTTTGGGGATTTTCGTTCCATTTTCCAGTTTGTAGGTTTCCTGTAAAATCATCTGATTTCCCTCCATTTATACATTTTTTCCCATCTCGTAAGCCTGTGCCATGGCAGGTGTACCGCACACTGCACCCGGCTCGTAAACGCCACATGCTACAAGGACTCCCTTTTCCACGGCACTTTCCACACAGTCTGCATAGCCCCGGAAGCAGGCCAGCGTAGTGTCCGCAGAGGCTTTTTCCTCGTCTGCCATGGTGGTGATGTAGTAGAATTCCTTGTCTTTAACCTCAAGCCACCGTGCCACAGTACGGTCGATCACTGCCTTCAACTGGGCACTAATGGAGTAGAAGTATACCGGGCTTGCCAGCACAATGACATCGGCATCGATCATCTTTTGCAGGATGTCTGCCATATCATCCTTGTGGACGCAGGCTCCGCCGTGGGTGCTGCAGTAGTAGCAGCCGGAGCAGGGAGCCACCTTTTTCTCAGCGACCCGGATCTTTTCTGCTTTGTGCCCGGCATCCTGCGCTCCACGCAGAAATTCATCGCATAGAATATCAGAGTTACCACCCTTCCGGGGACTTCCAGACAAAATCAATACCTTCTTGCTCATAGGAACCTCCTTGACAGCAGAGTGCATCCGCATTATGATGTTGATAAAGTTTGATTTTATCATACAACTTAAAGCGTACTTTAAGTCAAGGTCTTTTTGAAAAAAACGGAGGTTTCAGATGATCTATACCGTAGGCGAAATGGCACAAAAGCTGGGCGTACCTGCCTCCACCCTGCGCTACTACGACAAAGAAGGGTTACTTCCCTTTGTGGAGCGTTCCTCCGGCGGCATTCGGATGTTCCGGGAAAACGACTTCGAGTGGCTGCAGGTCATCCGCTGCATGAAAAAAGCCGGAATGTCCATCAAGGATATCCGGCAGTATATTGAGCTTTCAGTGCAGGGAGACGACACCATTGACACCCGGCTGGAAATGTTCCGGCATCAGCGGGAGGTACTCACCCAGCAGATCCAGCAGTTACAGCATACGCTGGAGACCGTGGAGTATAAATGCTGGTTCTATGAAGCCGCCAAAGCCGCTGGGACAGTGGATGTCCCCGGTGCAATGACCGATGCGGATGTGCCGGAGCAGTTCCGTGCCATCCGACAGGAGCTTCGGGGACAGAAGATGCCGAATATCGAAAGATAAGAAATGCCGTTCCAGTTGCTTTTGGAACGGCATTTCTCTTAATCTTCTAACCCATGGCTCCCGGTTACGTTTTTCAAGTATCCCTCCGTGTCACCGTTCAGAATCAAATCGGCATAGCCCAGCGGATTGTTGTAGATGAGGTAGTCCAGTTCCGTCCTCTGCGCCATGGTCACGTCCAATTCATCCTCGACCCCAGTGCAGTCAATGGAGATCATTCTCCCATCCCGGAGCAGCAGCTCCACACAGCCGGTGTCCATGTTGAAATGACAAGCTCTTTCATCGTACTTCATGTTTGTGTCCTTTCTGCCTTACGGCACCTTTACAGTTGTGACCTTTGTGATACGGTCTTTTTTCTGATAAGGTTTTGGACACACAGCCGTCGGGAAGGAGCCTTCATTTTGCTTTCCGAAGAAAACAAAAAATCCGAACCCTTCTCCTATCGAGAAAAGGTTCGGATTTTCATTGTTTGGTGCGGATAAGAGGACTTGAACCTCCACCGAGTTGCCCCGATTAGAACCTGAATCTAACGCGTCTGCCAATTCCGCCATATCCGCATATTTTGTTTCGTTCCTGCACCGCAGCGCCGGGAACGATAGTTATTATACCAGATACAAAAGAAATGTCAAGGCTTAATTTCAAAATTATTCGACAAAATTTTGCGGCAAAGTTGGTGCACTCTGGATAGCGGCTGCGGGGCGCTTTTTAGGGCAGATTATGGTACAATAAACGATAGGCAACACCGCACAATTCCCGCCTGACGGCTTAAGCACCGTTCCGGCGGCTGCGGCACGGCATCTGCGTTGCCAAAATGCTCGATAATACACAAAGTATTATCTGCGCTTTTGGCTTAGCATCTGCCGCACCTCGCGCGCCGTATCGGCACTTAGAATTATGTGGTATTGCCTATACGTCCGGGCACCGCCCGGCGATTACGGAAAAACGAGGGAAAACGATGCTGAATGTGATAATTTTTCTGGTGGGCGCACTGATCATGTTTTACATGGCGCTGCGCAGCGTGCGTGCGCGGCAGCTGCTGCGCACCAAAGGCGTCTGCGTGCAGGCCACGGTAAGCGGCACGGTGCAGAGCCGGGACGGCGCAGCCTATGTGCTGGAGTTTACCACCGCAGGCGGCAGCCACCGGCTGCAGTACCCCAAGCCCGCCAAGGGCAAGCCCTTTGCCGAGGGCAGCGTGGTCACCCTGTACTATGACCCCGATGCCCCGGAAAAGATGTTCGTGGAGGGCGACAAGTCCGTACTGGGTGCCGAGCTGCTGTACGCCGGTATCGGCGTGGTGCTGCTGGTGCTGATGGTCGGCATCATGAACCGCTGAGAAGGAGGGACACCGCATGAAACTGGAACATTTCGGCATGGCAGAGCCGGGGGACTGCCGGTTGGTATTCACGGCAAGCGCGGAGGAGCTGGCCGGTGCGCTGGCAAAGGAGCAGGCTGCCCCGGATGCCCCGCAGAACGAGGAAGAACTGCTGACAGCAGCGGTGAACCGCACCATTCTGGAGGGCTTTGACCCCCTTTACCGGCAGCTGGTGCAGGAGCAGCAGCTGGTACCGGTGACCGACCCGGATTTCGAGCTGCTGGCGGTCAATAAGGCCGAGGGCTTCCGGGCGGGCGCGCAGTTCTACGCCCTGCCGCCGCTGGAGCTGGGACGGGACACCGGCTTTGTGCAGGCCATCGAGCCCCACCCGCTGCGCCGGTTGACCATTGAACTGGAGATCAACCGCAGCTACGGCGATGAAGAGCGCGCCGCCGATGCCGCAGGCAAGGCCGCGCTGCGCGACCGGGTGACCCGGGAGCTCTACGCAAAGCGCTGCGCACAGGCCAGAGACCGGGCTGAAAAGGAGCTGGTCTGGCAGCTGGGCGATGAGGTGACCGGCCCGGTGCCCAAGCGGCTGGAAGCTGGAAACTACTTTGCCGAGCAACGGCAGTTCAATCTGAGCTTGCAGGCAAACGGGGTCAATTTTGACCAGTTCTTAGCCGTGCGCGGGCAGACGGTGGAGCAGTTCCGGCAGTGGCTGCACCGGCAGGCGGAGCGCAAGCTGCGCAGCTGGCTGGGGCTTTTGCTGGTGGCCGAGCGGGAGGGCTTACAGCCCACCGAAGCCGAGGTGAACGCCGCCCTCGCCGATTGGGACGAGAAGCTGGACGGAGAGCGCACTTTCCCCGCGAATGACACCCGCAAGGTGCGCCAGCGCCTTGCCCGGGCAAAGGCCACGGCCTTTGTGGTGGAGCATTCCACCCTTACCCCGCCGCCGGCGGAGCCCCTTGTGCAGGAACCGGAAGCAAAATAGAAATGATGGATCTCATGTCATGGCGGGCAGTCTGCGGGCTGCCCGCCATGGCATTTTTTTGCAAAAAAAGAGACAGCCGAGCGCCCACAGGTGCTCCGCTGTCCCGGATATTGTAGCTTTATTCCAGATGATGCTTCTGGCAGAACCTTTTGCTTACCCAGTACATCCCGCCCCACAGCAGGACTGCAAGCACAAGGTAGACCGGGTTCTTCAGGGAGCTGACCAGTGACTGTCCAAAGACGGCCATCATGGCCACCATCAACCCCTTGCCCAAGAGGACGGTGCGCAGGTAGCGCTTTTCGTCAAAGTCCGACATCCCGAAGGCAAAGTGCATGAAGGAGGTGGGGGTAAAGGGCAGCAGCGACAGCATAAACAGGGACGAGGTATCGAAGCGGTTCACCCACTGCTGCGCCTTTTCCAGTTTGGGGGAGCGGCTGGCCACTTTCCAGAAAAAGCGCTTGATGAGCCGCCGCCAGAATAAAAACATGATGACGCCGCCCAGCGCTACGCCTGCCCAGCTGTACAAAAAGCCCAACAGGCCGCCGTGCGCGGCTACGTTCAGCGCTACAATGGCGATGAGCGGCAGCGGCGGAAAAAAGGACTCTACCATAGCCAGCAGAATGGGCACAAGGGGGCCAAGTCCCTCAAAGCCCGCCAGCAGCGCTTCCCAGTATTCCAGTGTTCCAAGCTGGTGCACCCAGCCCATCAGTGTGGTTTGCATCCTTTGTTCGATCCCTTTCTGCACAGCCGGTGCCGGGGTGTCCCCGGGCAGACTACGTTAAGCTTAGTATATCCATTCTCTATGACAGAGCCATGAACAGAGTGTGCATTTTTTCGACACGTTATACGCTCTGCTATCAATACTACGAAACGGAAGGGGATTTTCCTGCATTTACTTTTCCGCGGCCTGCTTTTCGGCCTTGGCGCGCATCCGCTCCAGCTGGGCGGTGCGCAGCTTTTCCCAGCGGGCAAGGCTTTCGGCGTCCGGCATCTGGGCGCAGCGGGCAAAGCTCCAGTGCAGGCCGTCCCGGCGGGACAGCTTGTACCGCTGGAACACGCCCTGCCCGGCGGCGTTGCCGCTGCCGGTGCAGCTGGGGCACTGACACAGGGTATACCAGCTGTTGCTGCCCTTTTTCAGCCAAATCTCGTCCGGCTGCAGGGTGGTACCGCACTCCGGGCAGGGCATCTGGCTGATCTTGGGGTCAGCCCGCCATGCGTACTGCTCCACATAGCCGTGGAACACCGTAAAGTCCCGGTAATCGCCGGGGTTCTGGCACAGGCTCTGGCGCAGCGCCTCGTCCTCGGTGGGGTAGGCGGCAAGCCCGGTACGCAGATCCAACAGACGGCAGACATCGGCGGTGTACAGGGTGTCGGAAAGTGCATCGTGGAAGGGGCGCTCCATGGGGATGCCCATGCGGGTGACCACGCTTTCCAGCGTCATGCCCTCGCCCTCCTTGCGGGGATGCTCCCGCAGAAAGACCTGCTGCAGGTCGTACCAGACGGTGGGTTTGGACTCGTCCAGATTGCACAGGAAAAGGTTCTGCTTGAGCACCGGCACATCATCCAGACCCCATTCGGCAAACTCGGCATCCGGGCCACACCACTGCATAAAACGGCGCAATCCCTGCACGATGGGTTCGCCCTTGTCCAGATCGGCCTGCGTCAGGCCGGTCACCTTGGCGATATGGTGCTGCAGCTTGCGGAAGATGCGGGGACGCAGATGGATGGAAAAGGTGTCCAGCACATTGGCATCCTCGTCGATCTTTACAGCGCCGATCTCCACGATCTCGCCCCGCAGGGTCTGCTGCACCCCATGGTAGTTAAAGGTATACGGCTGGTAGCCGATGTTCCATTCCAGATCAAATAAAACCAAGTTACGCGGCATTGCTTTGTTAGTCCTCTCGTAAAATAAACTTCTCCACGGCCTCGGCCACGCCGTCGTGGTTGTTGTCGGCGGTGGTCACATAGTCGGCGCAGTCCTTTACCGGCTGCTCGGCGTTCTGCATGGCCACGCCCACCCCGGCGTAGGCGATCATGGAGCGGTCGTTCAGGCCGTCACCGCAGGCCATCAGGTTCTCGCGGGTCAGCCCCATGCGGCGCAGAAGCTCTGCCAGACTGCCGTCCTTCGCCACGCCCAGCGGCACCGCCTCGATAAAGAAGGGGCTGGAGGGGTACAGGTCGGCGCGGCCCGCAAACTGCTGCTGTCCGGCGGCGCACACTGCGTCCCGGCGGGCGGGGTCCAGCGTGATAAGCATCTTGCACACAGGGTAGTTTACATAGGACGCCAGATCATCCACATGGATCATGGGCAGCTTGGTGGTAAAGCACTCCTTGTTGGCCCACTCGTCCTTGTCCCGCTCGCAGACGATGCCCTCGCGGTTGTAGGTCAGGATGGCAATATCCTGCGCGGCGGCAAAATCGCACAGCTGGGGCACAAGGGCGGGGTCCAGCGTCTTTTCCACCAGCGTCTCGCCGGTGCGGCAGTCCACGATCTTGCCGCCGTTGTAGGACAGGATGCAGCCGCCCTTTTTGTCCAGACCCAGCTCCTCAGCCAGCGGCTGGATGCCGGCGGTGGGCCGGCCGGACGCCAGCACGACGGTCACGCCTTTTTCAATGGCGGCGTCCAGCGCGGCGCGGGTGCGCGGGGTGACGAGTTTCTGGTCGTTGGTCAGGGTGCCATCCAGATCCAGCGCCAGCACTTTGATATCAGACATATTTAAAAGATCCTCTCGTTATAGAAGTGTATCTCCGCTTGCTCTTTCTATTGTACAATGAAAAGCCCCCTGCTTGCAACCCTTGCAGGGCGGTTCGGCGCAAAAAGTGACCCAGATGCGGGCGTTACAGGCAGATTTTACCTGCTTTGCCCGGATTTTACACCGCCACCCTTCCGTGCGCCAAAGGTTTACCTAAGTGTTACACGGGGCTGGTTTCGCCGCTGCGGGCGGTGCGCTACAATACAGGTGTTCCCACAAGAAATAGTAGAACCGCCCCAAGCCGGGCTGAAAAAGAGAGGATATCTGTTATGAAGAACGCGAAAATTTCCCGCCGCAGCTTCCTGAAGGCCGGTGCCGTTGCATCGGCAGTGGGCATGCTGTCGGCTGCCCCCGTAGCCGCTCACGCCGCCGAGACGGATGCTTCTGCCGCAGCAGACGAAGAGAACGGTCTGCTGGACGTGTTCAAAAAGCCCAAGTACGTTTTCCTGCTCATTGGCGACGGCATGGGCACTGCCCAGATCCAATCCGCACGCTTCTACAAGGGCACCGTGGACAACAATGGCGCTGTGACCGAGGCTGACCTGAGCTTTACCAGCTTCCCGCAGGTGGGCAGCGTGACCACCTATGACAGCACCTCCTTCTGCCCGGACTCCGCTTCCACCGCCACCTCCATCGCCACCGGCCACAAGACCGAGAGCGGTGTCATCAATATGTGCCCGTGGACCCGCGATGTGCCCTACGAGACCATCGCCGAAAAGCTGCACGCCCAGAAGGGCTATAAGGTGGGCGTCATCTCCACCGTGAACATCGACCACGCCACCCCCGCTGCCTTCTATGCCCACCAGAAAACCCGCAAGAACTACTACGAGATCGGCGTGGAGCTGGCAAATTCCGGCTTTGAGTACTTTGCCGGCGGCGAGTTCCAGAAGGTGAACGGCGACGGTACCGGCCCCGACAACCATACCGTGGCTGCCAACGCCGGTTACAACGTGGTCACTACCCAGGCCGGTGCAGCGGCTCTGACCGCCGGTGCAGGCAAGACCCTGATCATTGCCGAGAATCTGGGCGATGGCAAGGCCATGAACTACGCCATGGACGCTGCCAGCGGCGAGTGGCAGCTGACTGACTATGTCAAGAAGGGCATCGAGCTGCTGAACAACAAGAAGGGCTTCTTTATGATGACCGAGTCCGGCAAGATCGACTGGGCCTGCCACGCCAACGACGCCGCTGCTTCCATCCACGATGTGCTGGAGATGAGCAACGCCGTGCAGGCTGCGGTGGACTTCTATAATGAGCACCCCAACGAGACCCTGATCCTTGTCACCGCCGACCACGAGACCGGCGGCATGGCCATCGGCTACAAGACCACCAACTACGACACCTTCCTGACCAATCTGGCTCACCAGAAGATGTCCTACGCAAAGTTCGATGCCACCTATGTGCAGGGCTACATTGCCAACAAGACCCCCTTCGAGACTGCCATGCAGGATGTGAAGAACGTCTTTGGGCTGACCCTGCCCACCGATCCCGCTGCCGCCAGCGCAGGCAAGCTGCTGCTGACCGACTACGAGGTGGAGAACCTGCGCAAGGCTTACGAGCGCACCCTGCAGGTGGGCTCCTCCAGCCAGAGCAAGATGAGCCAGCAGGACTACGAGCTGTACGGTACCTACATCCCCTTCAGCATGGCTGTCTGCCACACCATCAACCACAAGTCCGGTATGGACCATACCACCTATGCCCACACCGGTGCCATGGTCAACGTGTACGCCATGGGTGTCGGCGCCGAGAAGTTCGGCGGTGTGTACGACAATACCGAGATCTACCACAAGCTGGCTGAGCTGACCAAGGTTCAGTAAGTAATATATCTTGATTTTTCCGCTCCACTTTTCCACAACCAAGCCGCAAAATGTGCAAAACCCTCCCTGCCGGCAACGCAAAGACTGCGCCCGGCGGGGAGGGTTTTGTTGTAATGCGGCGAAAAATGTGTTACAATGGATTTACCGCCGTAAGGCGGTGAAAGGTGCTGTGTCGAAAACGCAGGCGGCTGCTCTTACCGACAGGAGTTTGTTCCACGGTGACCCATGGAATGAACGGAATGCCGAGGGGCAGGCTTATTTTGAAGTCATCCCCTTACTTGTAGCATTACGAGGAAGGGGGGAGTTGCATGACCTTGTCGGAAGTGATGCTGTTGCTGACTTTGTTAGCGACAGTGGCAGCGTTGATCGTTGATGTAGTAAACACTACATTTGACATCGCGTGGAAAATCTCTCATGACAAATCGAACGATGACAACAAGAAAAGCAAGTAACCGCCACACGCTTCCCCAAGCTAACGGTCACTTGCTTTCTTTACTCTTAGGAACAAGCGATCGCCGGTAACGGGTAGCCGTTTGCCGACCAGCGCCTTTTCTACTTCTATTATAGCGCATCTGCGCCAATTGTCAATGCTGAATGCTTCAGACCTTCATTTCGGGAAAGCCCTCCAGCTTGGAGGTGCAGTGGGGGCAGCGCACAGCCTTGATGGAAATTTCGCTCTGGCAGTAGGGGCACACCTTGGTGGTGGGCTCCTCCGGTGCGGCGGGCTCCTCGGGCTTTTTGTGCAGGGAGTTGACAAACTTGATTACAACAAACAGTACGAAGGCCACGATGAGGAAGTTGATGATGGAGTTGACGAACTCGCCAATCTTGATGCTGGAGCCGCCCAGACCAATGACCACGTCGGAAAAATCTGCCTTGAAGAACAGGCCGATCAGCGGGTTGATGATGTCCTCCACCAGCGCGGTGACGATGGCGGTGAAGGCACCGCCGATGACAACGCCCACTGCCATGTCCAGCACGTTGCCGCGCATGGCAAATGCCTTGAACTCTTCAAGGAACTTTTTGATGCCGCTTTTTTTCTCTTCCATAGATAAACCGCTCCTTCTTGTTCCCTTTTTTTACCGCAAGGGGTTCTTTTATTTTTATAATAGCGTATGGCGCGGCGATTTGCAAGCGTAAAACAGCCCATTTTATAGAAAATAAAAAGCAGCCTCTCCCGTGAAAAAACGATCCCGGAAAATCCGTAGACTTTCCGGGATCGTCCTATTCAAAAATAGTTTTCCGCTGGTTTATGCTGCGGGCTGCTCTGCCGCTTGTTCGGCGGGCTGGGGATCAGCAGTCACCGTAATGGTGCGGCTGATGCTGCCGCAGGAGTAGTTCCCCCCTGCCTTGGCAGTCTGGGTGTAGGTGCCGGGCTCGGTGGGCACGCCGTTTATTTTGCTGCTGAAGCACAGGAAGGTCTTTTTCTTGTAGGTGTAATTCACCTTGCCGTTTTCAGCCACCTGTCCGTCCGAAATGACCTTGGCGGTCAGATCGGCGTTTTGCAGCTGGGAGACGGTCATGCTGGACGGGGCATCGGCTGCCCAGCTCAGGCTGACGTTTTCAGTCTTGGGCTTGATCTTGAACATGGCAAACCCGGCGGCGTTGATGTCGCTGCTTTCCAGCGCGATGGCACCGGCAAAGTACTTGCCGCTGTCTTTAGGCTGCTCGTCCAGATAGATGCGGCTCAGCGCGCCCTCGGGCAGATACTTGCGGATCAGGCTCAGCGCCAGCTTCATGCCGTTGGAAACGTTTTTCACGGTGGTCAGGTAGCTGGCCGGGACAAAGAAGCTGACGGTGTCCATTACCGACACCACCTCGTCCGCGACCCGCAGCAGCACGCTGACATCGTTGCCATCGATCAGCTGCTTGAGGTAGCTGTATACGTTGAATTCCTCGGCCTGATCCGGGGTCTGGGACATCTTTTTGGGCAGGGGGATCAGCTTAAGCAAAGTGCGCAGCTTATCCGAGATCATCAGGGTCACATAGCCGTAGGCTTCGCCGCTGGTGCCCAGCACCACAGCGATATACTGGGTGTTTTCGGGCCGGGTCTCCACCTCCAGCTTATAATCGGAACCATAGACAAGGTTGCCGGTCGCCCGGATGCGGATGTTGACGATATCATTTTCATCCTCTGCCGCGCTCAGCGCTGCGGCATCGGGCAGTTCCTCGCTGACAACAGCGGTGCTTTCCGGCTGCTGCGCTGCCGCCGAGGCGGGCATTGCCAGCACACCAAGCATCATGCTGACCGCGAGCAGGAGCGAGATCCATCGTTTGGCCTTCATACGAAAACCTCCTTTGTTGTTTGGTATCTTACCCACATTTTACCGCAAAATAATCCTAGGGTCAATAACGGGATTCAAGCCGGGCGCATCACTCCCCGATATAGGTAAAGCGGGGCTTTGTAACGCCGTCCCGGGTCACCGTTTCCAGCCACATGGCGGCGGGGCGCACCCACAGCCCGCCCTCGCCGTACAGGGCGCGGTACACCACCATCTCCTCCTCGGTCTCACTGTGGCGTGCTACGCCCAGCACCTGATATTCGTTGCCTTTAAAGTGGCGGTAGCGCCCGGGGCGCACCGGATATTGCAGTTCCTTCATAACTGTTCCCTTCTCTTGCTTCAAAAAAGGGCTGCTGCGCCGGGCGGGTGCAGCAACCCATAAACCTTATTATATTACAGCGTGCTGTCCGTTCCATCGCCGGGGGTCTGCTCGGCAGAGTACAGCAGCATCAGGTGGTTGGCCGAGGCTTCCAACTGGCTCTTAGCCTGCCGCAGGGCGGCTTCCTCGGTCTCGTTCATCTTTTCGGGCTTATCCTTGCGCAGGCAGCGGCGCAGGTTGGCAAGGTCGGCCTTCACGCGGGCCTTTTCGTCCTTGTCCAGCTCTTTTTTGCACTTGGAAAGCGCTTCATCCACCTTGTAGGCCAGCACCTCGGCCTGATTGTGCAGCTCCAAGCGCTCCTTGCGGCGGCTGTCCTCGGCCTCATAGGCGGCGGCATCTGCCATAGCACGCTGGATCTCGTTTTCGGAAAGGTTGGTGCTGCCGGTGATGGTGATGTTCTGCTCCCGCCCGGTGGCAAGGTCTTTCGCAGATACCTTCACCACACCGTTCACGTCGATATCAAAGGTGACCTCGATCTGGGGCTTGGACGAAAAGCTTGCCCGGATGCCGTTCAGTTTGAATTTGCCAAGGGACTTATTGTCCCGCGCAAAGTGGCGCTCGCCCTGCAGAACGTTGATCTCCACGCTGGTCTGCATGGGACGGGCGGTGGTAAAGATCTGGCTCTTGCGGGTGGGGATCATGCTGTTGCGGGTGATCAGCGGGGTGGCGACCCCGCCCAGCGTCTCGATGGACAAGGTCAGCGGGGTCACGTCCATCAGCACCAGTCCCTGCGCTGCCGCACCGGTGGCACCCGCCAGCTTGCCGCCGCCCTGCAGCAATGCACCCTGCACCGCTGCACCCATGGCGACGCATTCGTCCGGGTTCAGGCTGTGGCTGGGCTCCTTGCCCAGCAGCTCCCGCACCTGCCGCTCCACGGCGGGCATCCGGGTGCTGCCGCCCACCAGCAGCACCTTGCCCAGCTGACTGGCAGAGATGCCGGCATCCCGCAAAGCGTTCTGCACCGGGGTCACGGTGCGGGACAGCAGGTCTCCGGTCATCATCTCGAACTGCGGGCGGGACAGGGCGATATCCAAGTGATGGGGCCCGTCCTTGCCCACCGCGATAAAGGGCAGGTTCAGCTGGGCAGAGGGCGCACTGGAAAGCTCCTTCTTGGCCTTTTCCGCCTCCTCCTTCAGCCGTCCCATGGCGGCGGGGTCGCGGGTCAGGTCGATGCGGTCAGACTTTTTGAACTCTGCCACTGCATACTCCACAATGCGCTGGTCAAAGTCGTCGCCGCCCAGATGGGTGTCGCCGCCGGTGGCAAGCACCGTAAAGGTGCCGTCCTCGATCTCGATGATGGACACATCAAAGGTGCCGCCGCCAAGGTCGTAGACCAGGATCTTCTGCGCGGCTTCGTTGTCCAGACCGTAGGCTACCGCGGCGGCGGTAGGCTCGTTGATGATGCGCAGCACGTTCAGCCCCGCAATGCGGCCTGCATCCTGCGTGGCTTTGCGCTGGCTGTCATCAAAATAAGCGGGCACGGTGATGACGGCTTCGGTGACCGGCTCGCCCAGATAGCTCTCGGCGTCCCGGCGGATCTTGGCAAGGATCATGGCGCTGATCTCCTGCGGGGCAAGGTCCTTGCCGTCAATGTGCGCCCGGTAGTCCGAACCCATGTACCGCTTGATGCTGGAGATCGTGCGCCCGGAATTCGTGGCGATCTGGCGCTTTGCCGCGCCGCCAACCAGACGCTCGCCGTCCTTGGTAAAGGCCACCACACTGGGGGTGGTGCGCTCGCCCTCTGCATTGGTGATGACCACGGGCTTGCCGCCCTCCACCACCGCCACACAGGAATTGGTCGTGCCCAGATCAATGCCGATCACTTTGCTCATACTGTTTCCTCTGTTTCTTGTCCGCCGTGTCTGCGGGCTGTTTTTTCTCCAGTCTATCTTACAGGACGGCTGTGACCATTTTTTAGTCCAATTGTAAAGATTCTATGTTATAGGCCGCCGGAGCCGTGGGCGGCTCGTGGGTCAGCGCGTAGAGCAGCTGTTCAGCCTCCTGTAACCAGCGGTCGGCGTCCGGCTCGTGCTCCCGCTGCAAAATGGTAAAGGCCTGCTTTGCCTCTGCCGCCTGCGCCAGCGCCTTTTTGCGGGAGGTGTAGCGCGTTTCAAACTGTGCCAGCCGCAGGCAGACCCGGGGCGTATACTCGATATCCGGCACCGCCGCCGCGTTCTGCCGCGCCCGGCGGTACCACAACAGCGCCTTGCCGTTGTCGCCCCGGGCGGCGCAGTCGTCACCAAGGTTCAAAAGGGCGATGGGCTCGCCGCTTTCGGCAGCAGCTTTCCACATCTTGCGTGCCTGCGCAGCGCTTTTGGGTACGCCGCGCCCCTGATACAGGCACTCGCCCAGCAGCGAGAGCCCGGCAGAATTTCCCTGCTCAGCGGCTTTCTGGTAGCACTCTGCCGCTGCCGCCCAGTGTCCGGCGCGGGCAGCGTCCTTACCGGCTTCGGCCTCCTCTGCGCCGGGGCCCTCCGGGGTGTGGCCTGCGTGCAACAGACCGTTGAGCAGCGCACCGTCCAGCGAGGCGGAATTGCTCCACGGGTCCAGCACCACGCCGTCGATGCCCGGGGTATCCAGCGCCAGCTGCATGGCCTGCTCCAAGGTGCGGTCAGCCATGGGGCGGCTGCCGGTACTGCGGTCCGCACCGGCCGCTGCCACCGAGGTGAACAGCGGCAGCCAGCAGCGCCCCTTATCGTTGCGCAGCGTCCACAAGGCAAGGCCATCGGCCTTTTCTGCCGGGATGGGGTGCTCCATCCACGGGGCGGGTGCCCCCTGCGCCGAAAGCGCCGTCTGCAGCGGCACCAGCACATGGGTCTCCAGCTCCAGCGCATAGTTCAACGCGCTCATCAAAGTCCAGAAGCTTTCCTCGTTCTGGCCTTTATACAGCCCCTGCACGGCCTGCTCGATGGCCGGGCAACCGGTGCCGCGCGGGCTGTACACCGGTGCGGTGCGGCTGCGGCGGCTGCCCACCGGGCGGAAGCGTACCCCGCCGTCTGTTCGTCTTGCCATTGTGTTCACCATACTTCCCTATCAATATCAGCCCTAAGGTGTATCTGAAAACAAAGAAAATGACGAATATTTCGCAAGCACAAGCGGGATTTAAGGCAAACAGCCGCAGGAATCCTTTGTGGATTTCAAGGCTGTTTAACGCAAAATCCAGCTGTGTTTGTAGAAATAGACTAAATTTTCGACTTTTCAGATATACCATAGTATAACAGGATTTGGCAGCTTGTACAATGCAAAACGCAGCTGCAGCACTGGATTTTCAGTATACATCGCGTTATAATAAGGTGTATTTTGACTCCGAAGGAGGAATTTTTTTGAACCGGATGCTTGGCTACCTGAAGGGCTACGAGCGCGAAAGCGTGCTTGCACCGCTCTTTAAGATGCTGGAAGCCACCTTTGACCTGTTTGTGCCGCTGGTCATGGCGGATATCGTCAATGTGGGCATTGCAGCACATGACCTGCATTATATTCTGGTGCGGTGCGGCCTTTTACTGCTGCTGGCTTTCATCGGCCTTACCTGCAGCCTGACCGCGCAGTACTTTTCCGCCAAGGCGGCGGTGGGCTACTCCACCGCGCTGCGGCACGCCCTGTTTGCCCATATCCAGAGCCTGAGCTTTTCAGAGATGGATACGCTGGGCACCAGCACCCTCATTACCCGCATGACCAGCGACGTCAATCAGGTGCAAAGCGGGCTCAACCTGTTTTTGCGCCTGTTCCTGCGCAGCCCCTTTGTGGTGCTGGGCGCCATGGTCATGGCCTTTACGGTCAACGCCCGGGCGGCAATGATCTTTGTAGTCACCATCCCGCTGCTCAGCGTGGTGGTGTTCGGCGTGATGGTGATCACCCGGCCGCTGTATAAGACCGTGCAGACCCGGCTGGACCGGGTGCTGGGCCTGACCCGTGAGAACCTGACCGGCGTGCGCGTGGTGCGCGCCTTTGATAAGGAGCAGAGCGAGATCGACCGCTTTGAGGATGCCAACGCCCTGCTGACCGGGATGCAGCTGCATGTCGGCCATTTTTCGGCGCTGATGAACCCGCTGACCTATGTGCTCATCAACCTTGCCATCGTGGCGCTGTTGTATGTGGGCAGCATTGAGATCAACGTGGGCGGCATGGCCTCCGGCGATGTCATTGCGCTGGTGAACTACATGAACCAGATCCTTGTGGAACTGGTAAAACTTGCCAACCTCATCGTGCAGATCAGCAAAGCGCTGGCCTGTGCTGGCCGTGTGCAGGCGGTGCTGGATACCAAACCCGGCATGACCTTCCCGGCAGAGCTGCTGGGCGAAGTGGCTGAGGACAAGACCGGCGATGCCGTGCGCTTTGACCATGTAGGCCTGACCTACGCCGGGGCGGGCGCACCCAGCCTGACCGACATCAACTTTACCGCCAAAAAGGGCCAGACCATCGGCGTCATCGGCGGCACCGGCAGCGGCAAATCCAGCTTGGTGAACCTCATCCCGCGCTTTTACGATGCCACTGAGGGCAGCGTGGAGATCTTTGGCCGCCCGGTGGCCAGCTACCCCCGGGACGCTTTGCGCGGCAGGGTGGCGGTGGTCATGCAGAAGGCGCAGCTCTTCGGCGGCACCATCCGCTCCAACCTTTTGTGGGGCAATAAGGATGCCACCGATGCCGACCTGTGGGCGGCGCTGGAAACAGCACAGGCCGCAGACTTTGTGCGTGCAAAGCCCCTTGGGCTGGACGAGCCGGTGGAACAAGGCGGACGTAATCTTTCCGGCGGACAGAAGCAGCGGCTCACCATCGCCCGTGCGCTGGTGGGCAAGCCGGACATTTTGATTTTGGACGACAGCGCCAGCGCGCTGGACTACGCCACCGACGCCGCCCTGCGCAAGGCACTGGCGGCGCTGCCCGGGGCGCTGACCGTGTTCATCGTCAGCCAGCGTGCCGCCAGTTTGCAGCACGCCGACCAGATCTTGGTGCTGGATGACGGTCATCTGGTGGGCATCGGCACCCACAGCGCACTGCGCAGCAGCTGCCCGGTGTACGAGGAGATCTACGAGAGCCAGTTCAAGAAAGGGGAGGCAGAAGCATGAGTGCAAAGGCAAAAAACAAGCTGACCCCGCAGCAGCGCAAGGCCACCCTGAACCGGGTACTGCACAAGATCCGTCCGTACAGCGCCTTTGTGGTGTGCAGCCTGCTGGTGGCAGCGGTCAGCGTAGCCGCCCAGCTGTATATCCCCATCCTGTGCGGTGATGCCATTGATAAGATGCTGGGCAAGGGCAATGTAGACCTTGCCGGTGTGCTGCGCATTGCAGTGAGCATTCTGGTGGTGGCAGCCGTAGCCGCCCTTGCGCAGTGGCTTTTGAGCGTGTGCAACAACCGCATCACCTTCTCGGTCAGCCGTGATCTGCGCAACGAGGCGCTGCGCAAGATCCAGACCCTGCCGCTGTCCTATCTGGACAGCCACCCCTCCGGCGATATCGTCAGCCGCATGGTGGCGGATGTGGACACCTTTGCGGACGGCCTGCTGATGGGCTTTACTCAGCTGTTCTCTGGCATCCTGACCATTTTTGGCACGTTGCTGTTCATGCTGCGGGAGAATGTGCCCATCACGCTGGTGGTGGTGTGCATCACCCCGCTGAGCCTTGTGGTGGCGGGCTTTCTGGCAAAGCGCAGTTACGGCTACTTCCAGAGCCAGAGTACCGTTCGCGGCAGGCAGACCGCGCTGGTCAACGAGATGATCGAAGGCCAGAAGGTGGTGCAGGCCTTTGGCCACGAGGCCGAAAGCCTTGCCGCCTTTGACGAAGTGAACGGACAGTTACAGGACGTGAGCCTGAAGGCCATCTTCTTCTCCAGCCTGACCAACCCCGCCACCCGCTTTGTGAACAACATCGTGTACGCGGGCGTAGGGCTTGTGGGTGCGCTGTACGCCGTGCGCGGCGGCATCACCATCGGCCAGCTGAGTGTCTTTTTAAGCTACGCCAACCAGTACACCAAACCCTTCAACGAGATCTCGGGCGTGGTCACCGAGCTGCAGAACGCACTGGCCTGCGCCGCCCGGGTGTTCGAGCTGCTGGACGCCGAGGATCAGGTGCCGGAGGCTGAAAATGCCGCCGCGTTGCAGCCGGACGGCCATGTGCAGCTGCAGGACGTGTCCTTCCGCTACCTGCCCGACCGTCCGCTCATCGAAGGGCTTTCGCTGGACGTACAGCCCGGCCAGCGCATTGCCATCGTAGGCCCCACCGGCTGCGGCAAGACCACCCTGATCAACCTGCTGATGCGGTTCTATGATGTGAACGGCGGCAGCATCAAGGTGTCCGGCACCGATATCCGGGATGTGACCCGCGCCTCCCTGCGCGGCAGCTACGGCATGGTATTGCAGGACACATGGCTGCGTGCCGGTACGGTGCGGGAAAACATCGCCTACGGCAAGCCGGACGCCACCATGGACGAGGTGATCGCCGCCGCCAAGGCTGCCCACGCCCACAGCTTTATCCGCCGCCTGCCCGATGGCTACGATACCGTCATTGCAGAGGACGGCGGCAACATCAGTCAGGGACAAAAGCAGCTGCTCTGCATCGCCCGCGTGATGCTCTGCCTGCCGCCCATGCTGATTCTGGATGAAGCCACCTCCTCCATTGATACCCGCACCGAGGTGCGCATCCAGAAGGCCTTTGCCCGCATGATGCAGGGGCGCACCAGCTTTATCGTGGCGCACCGCCTTTCCACCATCCGGGAAGCAGACGTCATCCTTGTCATGAAGGACGGCCACATCGTGGAGCAGGGCAGCCACGACCAGCTGCTGGCACAGGGCGGCTTCTACGCCAAGCTCTACAACAGCCAGTTCGAGGGCGTGCAGACCTGAGAGTGCTGTTGTATCCTATCCAGCCTGTAATAACAAGCAGCGAAAATTCATTTTGTTGATTAAAACAGGCTGAACGAGCACTCGTTCATAAAATATTAATAATATATTAACATTCAGTACACCACTTTTCGGTATACATAGGGCAACAAAGGCGCGCAGTGCGCCGAACCCCCGCCAAAAAGGGCAAAAACGCGCAGACCGCTATGGTGTGCGGCGGTCTTAGAAATGCCCTTGGTACAGGAAAGGAAACGTTACTTATGAAAATTGGTTTTTGGGAACTTATCGTCATCGTCATCGTGGCGTTTGTGTTCATCGGCCCGGACCAGCTGCCTGTCTACGCAAAGAAGATCGGCAAGATGCTCCGCGAGCTGAAGAAATACACCGGCGCTGCTTCTGAAGAGATCCAGAAGAACGTGGTGGAGCCGCTGAATGAAATTCAGGCTCCCCTGAAAGAGGCTGTTGCCCCCCTGACCGATATCAAAAAGGATATCGACAGCAGCATGCGGGACGTGACCAAGAGCTTTACCGGCATTGGCAAGACCAGCAAAGAGGAAGCCGCCAAGAAGCTGGCTGAGACCGAGGAGGTCACCGACCTGACCGAGGACACTGTGGAGGAGCTGCCCGAGCAGCCTGCCGAAGCCCCGGCTGAAACTGCCGAGACTGCCCCGGCTGAAACTGCCGAGACTGCCCCGGCTGAAACTGCTGAAACTGTGGAGGCTCCCGCCGAAAAGCCGGAGCAGGCCGCTGCCGAGGCCGCACAGCCCGCCGCTGAGCCGGTGGCCGAACCTGTGCAGGAAGCCCCTGCCGCAGCCGAAGAGGCCGCCGAAGCCGCACCCGCTGAGGAAGCAAAGGTGTAAGCGCCCCTACTTATTTATGGATGCACCCGCGCCCGCGGTTGCCAGATACATTCTGTAATACGCCCGCCACGCGGCGCGGCAAGAAAAAGGAGATATTTATTATGCGTATTGGTACTAATGAGCTGCTGATCATTCTGGTTGTCGTTCTGCTGATCTTCGGACCCAAGAACCTGCCGAAGCTGGGCAAGATGTTCGGTAAGACCATCAATGGCTTCAAGAAGGGCATGGAGGACGAGGACGCCGAGCAGTCCGAGGAGACCGTGAAGAAGGCTGATAAGAAGGACGAAGACGAGGAGTAATTGTGGCTACAAACAAAAAGCGCAAAAAGAAAGCCGAAGTCATGGCAGAGGACGGCAGCATGACGCTGACCGGCCATCTGAAAGAACTGCGGAACCGGCTCATCATCTGCGCGGTGGTGTTTGTGGTGGGCGTGGTGGTCTCGCTGGCGTATGCAGACCGTCTGATCGATCTGCTTACCGCCATGGGCCGCGACTATTACCAGTTCGTGTCCATTGCCCCGCAGGAAAAACTGATGCAGTATTTCCGGGTGTCCATTCTGGCCGGTGTGGTGGTAACGGTGCCTGTGGCCTTTTACAACATCTACGCCTTTGCAAAGCCGGGTCTGAAAAAGAGCGAGAGCACCTTTTTCAAGCTGGTCATGCTGCTGGGTCTGATCCTGTTCTGCGTGGGCGTGCTGTTTGCCTATAAGCTCATGATGCCGTTCATGCTGCGGTTTCTCAGCACCGGCATCGAGGGTGCAGAGTACATCCAGACCACGACCAGTATCGAGAGCTACGTCAACCTCTGCCTGACCATGTTCATCATCTTTGGCTGTGTGTTCGAGATGCCGCTGATCACCATCATCCTTTCCAAGATGGGCATCATCAACCCGCAGATCCTCAAGCAGGTGCGCGGCGTGGCCATCGTGGTCATCTTCTTCATCGCTGCTGTGGTCACCCCGCCGGACATCGTGTCCCAGTGCATGGTGGCTTTCCCCATGGTGCTGCTGTATTTCGTCAGCATCTTCCTGAGCGGCATCTTCTATAAGCCGCGTGATACGGATGAGGATGACGAGGAAGAAGAGGAGAGCGAGGACTGATCCCGCTTCCGTTCCGGTTTTCATCAACTGAATCAAACGCCGCTGCACAGCCGTGCAGCGGCGTTTCTTGTTGACACGGAAACAAAAAAGCTGCCGCACAGCTTTGTGCAGCAGCCTATGAGAAAATAAAAGAGAAACGCAGGCTCAAAAACGATTATTTGCCCAGATGCCAGATATCGCGGTCATACTCGGCAATGGTGCGGTCAGAGGAGAACATGCCCGCCTTGGCAATGTTCACAAGGCACTTACGCCGCCAGCCCATGGGGTCGCAGGCGTAATCGCTGAGTGCCTGTCCCTTGCGCACGACGTAGGCGTTGAAGTCCGGCAGGGTCTGGAACCAGTCCTTGTGGATCAGCTCGTCATGCAGGCGGGTCAGGTTTTCGGCATGACCGGCGGCCAGCATCTCCGGCCCAGTGAGAAAGCTGATGGCGCGGCGGATGTTGGCATCGCCCTCCACCCACTGGGCGGGGTCGTAATCGCCCACGGCGTAGCGGTGGATGACCTGATCGGAGGTCTGGCCGAAGATATAGATGTTCTCTTCCCCCACCTGCTGGCTGATCTCCACGTTGGCACCGTCCATGGTGCCCAGCGTCAGCGCACCGTTCAGCATAAACTTCATGTTGCCGGTGCCGGAGGCCTCCTTGGAGGCAAGGCTGATCTGCTCGGACAGGTCGCAGGCCGGGATCAGCTTTTCGGCGGCGGTGACGTTGTAGTTTTCCACGAACACCACCTGCAGCCACTTGGACACCTCCGGGTCTGCGGCAATGACCTTGGAGAGGGTCAGCAGCGCATGGATGATGTCTTTTGCAATGGTGTAGGCGGGAGCGGCTTTGGCGCCGAAAATGCTCACCAGCGGCGCGGCGGGCAGATGTCCTGCCTTGATCTCGTAGTACTGGTGGATGAGGTACAGCAGGTTGAGCTGCTGGCGCTTATACTCATGCAGGCGCTTGGACTGGATATCGAACACGGCATCGGTGCTCACGGTCACCTTCTGGGTGTGCAGCAGCCAGTCTGCCAGTGCCTCCTTGTTGGCCTTTTTCACGGCGGTCAGCTCGTTCAGCACCGTCTCGTCGTCGGCAAAGGCCAGCAGTTTTTCCAGTTCGGCGGCATCCTTGCGGAAACCGGAGCCGATGTGCTTTTCCAGCGTGGCAGTCAGGCGCGGGTCACATTCCAGCAGCCAGCGGCGGAAGGTGATACCGTTGGTCTTGTTGTTGAACTTTTCCGGGTACAGCTCGTAGAAGCCGTGCAGCTCAGAGTTTTTCAAAATCTCGGTGTGCAGTGCCGCCACGCCGTTGGTGGAATGGGTAAAGTGGATGTCCATGTGTGCCATGTGCACCCGGTCGTCCTTATCAATGATGGCAAGGCTCTCGTCCTCGGTGCGGGTGCGTGCCAGCGCATCCAGCTTTTCGATGATGGGCATCAGCTGCGGCACCACGGCATCCAGATAGGCGCGCGGCCACTTTTCCAGTGCTTCGGCCAGAATGGTGTGGTTGGTGTAGGCGCAGGTCTTGGTGACGATCTCCACAGCCTCCTCAAATTCGATGCCGCGCTCGCCCAGCAGACGGATGAGCTCCGGGATGACCATGCTGGGATGGGTGTCGTTGATCTGGATGGCGGCGTAGTCTGCCAGATCATGGAAGTTGCAGCCCCGGGCGGCGCACTCGGCCAGAATGAGCTGTGCACCGGCAGAAACCATCAGGTACTGCTGGTACACTCGCAGACGGCGGCCGGCCTCGTCGGAATCATCCGGGTAGAGGAAGAGGGTCAGGTTCTTATCAATAGCGGTCTTGTCGAAGGCAATGCCGTCATGGACGATGCTCTCATCAATGGTATCAAGGTCGAACAGGTTCAGGGTGTTGGTGCGTCCCTCGTAGCCGGTAACGGCCAGCTTGTACAGCCGGGCGGTGTACTCCTTGCCCGCCAATTCCACCGGGTAGGTGGTGTCGGTCTTTTCCGCCCAGCTGTGGGCAGTCAGCCACGGGTCGGGCTTTTCGTTCTGCACACCGTCCTCAAAGGACTGATGGAACAGACCGAAGTGGTACCGCAGACCCACGCCGTCGCCGGGCAGGTTGAGCGTTGCCAGAGAGTCGAGGAAACAGGCAGCCAGACGCCCCAAGCCGCCGTTGCCCAGAGAAGGCTCCGGCTCTACCTCTTCAATATCGGAAAGGCGCTTTCCCGCAGCAGCCAGTGCAGACCGGGCTTCATCGTACAGCCCCAGATTGATGAGGTTGTTGGACAGCAGCTTGCCGATAAGAAATTCGGCGCTGATATAGTACAGCTTGCGCCCGGTGACCGGCTGCACGCGGTCAGCGCTCTTCTGCCGCACCAGTTCCAGCAGTGCCAGATACAGCTCCTGATCGGTGCAGTCTGCCAGCAGCTTGCCGGTGATACTCTGTAACGTTTCGGTAAAGCTCATAAAAGCATCCTCCTTTGTCAGGGTGCATCTGAAAAGTCGAAAATTCAGTCTATTTCTTTGTTTTCAGATACACCTTACGGAAAACAGGTTTGACATCTGTACTTCAAGATATACCACATAGAACGTTCAAAATCTTGCCTAAATAGTGCAAACTATGGTACAATCCTATCATCAGGGGGTGAGACGATGCAAAATCAGGCTTCTTTGCAGGAGACAAAACAGCACGGTGCAGTGCGGTTTCCGTTTAATTTGTACCCCTGCACCATTCCGGGGGATTTTCAGCAGGTAGCACTCCACTGGCACGAGAGCATGGAGCTGGTCTTTGTCAAGCAGGGCATGGGGCTGGTACAGGTGGGCGCTGTGACCTACCCGGCCTACCGGGGGGACATCTTTATTTTTGCCCCGGGCACGCTCCACGCGCTGCGGCAGGCAGAGGGGCAGCGCATGGAATACGAAAATATCATCTTTGAGCCGGAGCTTCTGGGCGGCGCAGAGGATCTTTGCGCCGAGAAATATCTGCTGCCGCTGCAAAGCGGGCGGCTTTCGCTGCCGGTGCGGCTGACCCCGAACGATTTGTGCTATCTGCAAGCCGCCGCCTGCCTGCGGGAGCTGGAGGATGCCAACCGCGCCAAGCGCCCCGGCTACGAGCTGCTGGTAAAAGGGGCGCTGCTGCGCTTTCTTGCCCTGCTCATTGCACAGGGCAGGCAGTGTCTCCCCACCGAAACCGCCGACACCCAGCGGCTGAAAACCGTGCTGCAGTGGCTTTCGGCCCATTATGCCGAGCCGCTCCGGGTAGCCGATGCCGCCGGGGTCTGCTCCTTCAGTGCCAGCCACTTTATGCGCTGGTTCCGGCAGATGACCGGACAGAGCTTTGTCGCCTTTCTGAACGAGTACCGGCTGAACACCGCAGCCGAAGCGCTGCAAACCACCGATGAGACCGTGCTGACCATCGCCTCCCGGTGCGGGTTTGAAAACCTTTCCTATTTCAACCGGGCGTTCAAGGCGCATTTCGGCATGACCCCTCGGGATTACCGGAAAAAATAAGCCAAGCGCTTGACAGCTGTGGCTGTATGGCGTATGATGTGGGCAGCGGCTTTTCCCGGAGTGAAAAGTTAGTTAATTCTAACTATTATTTTATAAGATATTTCTGAAGGAAGGTATAATCATGATCCAGACGACCGTAGAAGTAGGCGGCATGGCGTGTTCCATGTGCGAAGCCCATATCAATGACGCCGTGCGCAGTGCGTTTCCTGTGGATAAAGTTTCGTCCTCTCATGCCAAGGGCAAGACCGTGATCCTTTCCAAGGAGCCGCTGGACGAAAACGCGCTCCGCGCCGCCATTGAAGCCACCGGATACCATGTGGGCACCATCCACAGTGCACCGTATGAAAAGAAGGGGCTGTTCTCCTTTTTCAAAAAGTAAGCACTGTCCCCCACCGCTGCTAGCTGACTGCAGAGGTACTGCTGTACATCATTCTGCCGCAGGCCCACCGCAACATCATCCCGCAGCTGCATCGTCCGCTCTATGCAGGCGCGGCAGAAGAAGGCCGCATAAAACTGATTGCTACCAACCATTCTTCTTTTCACCTCTTTTTTATTTTTCCCCACAGAGAAACACCCCCGGCAGCCGTTGCGGTTGCCGGGGGTGTTTCTGTATCTTTAGATTTGCACTCGGTTTTAGTGGACAAAGCCCACAAACACCGGGCAGAGCACGGCGGTCAGCACACCGGCTACGGCAATGGAAAGGCCGCTCATGGCACCTTCCACATCACCCATCTGCAGCGCCTTGCTGGTGCCCACGGCATGGGCTGCCGTGCCGATGCCCACGCCCTTGGCGATGGGGTCGGTGATGTGGAACAGCTTGCACACGGTCTCGGCCAGCAGTGCGCCCACGATGCCGGTGACGATGACGATCGCACCGGTCAGGGCGGCAATGCCGCCCAGCTCAGCTGCCACGTCCATGCTGATGGCGGTGGTCACGGACTTCGGCAGCAGAGTAACGTACTGCTCCTTGGTCAGGTCCATCGCCAGCGCCAGCGCAAAGGCGCTGCCCAGACTGACCAGCGTGCCCACCGAGATGCCTGCAATGATGGCGGGCGCGTTCTCCTTGAGCAGATCCAGCTTTTCATACAGCGGGACGGCCAGCGCCACCGTGGCGGGCAGCAGCAGGTAGCTTACCGGCGCGGCGCTGGTTTTGTAGTCCCCGTAGGGGATATTGCACACCGACAGAAAAATGATGACAAAAATACTGCCCAGCAGCAGCGGGTTAAAGATGGCCTTGCCGGTCACCCGGTTGATAAGCACACCCAGCCCAAAGGCTGCCAGCGTAAGCAGCACGCCCCATGCCACAGAGCCGGTCAGAAAGTCGTTCAGCAGCTCAGTCATGGTCGGCCTCCTCCTTTTTATTGCGGGCAGTCAGCGCCTGCGTGGTGCGGCCTGCGGCCGCCATTACCAGCACCGTCACCGGCAGAATGGCGATCAGGATGGGCAGCAGCAGCTGTCCCATCTCTGCCCACAGCTCCATGATGCCCGCAGCGGCGGGCACGAACAGCAGCGGAAAAATACCGGTCAGGTAGGTGCCGGTCTCCTTGACCTGCTCCAGCTTTACAACACCGGCGGTCAAAGCTGCCAGCAGCAGCACCAGACCGTACACACTGGCAGGCACCGGCAGCGGCAGCACCGCGTGCAGCACCTCACCCAGAAAACAAAACGCGAGAATGCGCCCGAACTGAAAAATATACTTCGTGTCAGAACTCCCCTTTCTGGTCTTTTAACAAACAGACAACGGGCTTTTCGCCCGGAATTTTCTGTCTCACACAAAGTAAAAGTATACCGCGGACTGCCCGCTCCATCAACCGTAAATCTTGCCAAGAAGTTCTGCACCTTTTGCGCAGAACTGTACAAAAAAGCGCACCGGGCCAAGGCCGGTGCGCAAGGGTCAGATCACATAGTCATTCCCGGCCTGATCCGGCAGGGCAAGGTCTGCCAGTGTGATCTTGCCAAAGTAGTCCGAGATCAGATCGTTGAGCCCCTTCCACATCTCGTAGGTGCGGCAGTTGGCCATCCGGGCGCAGGCAGAAGCGCCGGGGGTCAGGCAGCTTACCGGGGCAAGACTGCCTTCGGTGAGCATCAAGATCTCGCTTACCGTATACTGATCCGGGCTGCGGGTCAGCCGGTAGCCGCCGCCCTTGCCGCGCAGCCCCTCCAGAAAGCCGTTCTGCACCAGTACCTTGAGGATGTTCTCCAGATATTTTTCCGAGATCTCCTGCCGGGCGGCTACTTCCTTTAAGGGAACATATTTTTCAGACTGATGCTCCGCGAGGTCGATCATCACCCGCAGCGCATAGCGTCCTTTGGTCGAAACGATCATGATCCGTACTTCCTTCCGGTTAAATTTTATTATAACCCATTATACAACAGGGTAAGTCACTTTTCAATCCCACTTTTTTCAAAAAAGCCCTTGACAAGCAAGGAAAACAGGGCTATAATGCCATCAAACCCACAAACAATGTTGGTTTAAAGGTTTAGAGGGAATCACAGCCGGGCACCCCGGCACAAGACAGGGTCATGCACCCCGTAACGATATCAGAAAGAGGGACAAGTATTATGAGCAAGATCTATACCGCCGCAGATCAGTTGATCGGTCACACCCCGCTGCTGGAGCTCAGCCATATTGAAAAGGAAGAGCAGCTGCCCGCCCACGTTATCGCCAAGCTGGAGTACTTCAACCCCGCCGGTTCTGTGAAGGACCGCATTGCCAAAAAGATGATCGACGACGCCGAGGCCAAGGGTCTGCTGAAGGAAGGCTCCGTCATCATCGAGCCCACCTCCGGCAACACCGGCATCGGTCTGGCTGCCGTGGCAGCTGCCAAGGGCTACCGCATCATCATCGTAATGCCCGAAACCATGAGCGTGGAGCGCCGTCAGCTGATGAAGGCCTACGGTGCAGAGCTGGTGCTGAGCGAGGGTGCCAAGGGCATGAAGGGTGCCATTGCCAAGGCCGATGAGCTGGCAAAGGAGATTCCCAATTCCTTTATCCCCGGCCAGTTCGTGAACCCCGCCAACCCGCAGGCACACATCGAGACCACCGGCCCCGAGATCTGGGAGGATACCGATGGTAAGGTTGATATCTTTGTGGCAGGCGTTGGCACCGGCGGCACCGTGACCGGCGTTGGCAAGTACCTCAAGAGCAAGAACCCCGCCGTCAAGGTGGTGGCGGTAGAGCCCGCCTCCTCCCCTGTGCTGAGCAAGGGCACTGCCGGTGCACATAAGATCCAGGGCATCGGCGCAGGCTTTGTGCCGGACGTGCTGGACACCACCGTCTATGACGAGATCATTGCCGTGGAGAACGACGACGCCTTTGCCACCGGCCGTCTGATCGGCCACAAGGAAGGCGTGCTGGTGGGCATCTCCTCCGGTGCTGCCGTCTGGGCTGCCATCCAGTTGGCAAAGCGTCCGGAGAACGCTGGCAAGAACATCGTTGTTCTGCTGCCCGATACCGGCGACCGCTACCTGTCCACCCCGCTGTTTGCGGAATAATCTCAAAAAACTCTCCTCTCCCGCTCTGCATCCCGCAGGGCGGGAGTTTTTGTTTGGGGACAAGACGATTTGAAATGGCTTCCGCTGCGGGCGTGCCCGCTCCCCCTTGGGGGAGCTGTCGCGCAGCGACTGAAGGGCTTTTAATGGAGAAGCGAAAAAAGCGTTAAAGCGATAGCGCCGACTGGCGCAGCGCTAGCTTTTTTGTGCTTCGACTTCTTCTTTAGGTTTGTCAAGGGCGTGTAGCCCTTGGCCCGTTGCGGGGTGGGTGGAGTCCAGAGGTAGGGAGGGGGGAGTCGGAACACCCCTCCCTGCCTCTGGCCCAGCGGAGCGTCTTTGCACGCTGAAAGCAGGCAGTAACTTCCCCCGCAGAGCGCACACTTTTCTGGTTCTCTTTTGGTGTCAAAAGAGAACATCCCCCGTCCCCTCCCCTTTCCCCTCACGCAATTTTATGCTACAATACCGGTAACAAAAACGTTTGGAGAAACGCCCATGCTTTATTATGCTGCCCCTATGGAGGGGTTCACGGACCGGGTCTGGCGGCAGACCCATCAGAAATGGTTCGGCGCACAAGGCGCTGCCGACCGCTATTATGCGCCGTTTATCTCCCCGCCGGAGAACCGGGTGCTCATTAAAAAGAAGATGGCAGAGCTTGCCCCGGCGGCAAACCCCGGTGCGCCGGTCATCCCGCAGCTGCTGGCAAAAGACGGCGAACTGGCTGCGTGGATGATCGGTCAGCTGCGGGCGCTGGGCTATACTGAGGTAAACCTGAATCTGGGCTGCCCCGCCGGGACGGTGACCGCCAAGGGCAAGGGCTCCGGGATGCTGCGGGACCCGGCCAAGGTGGACGCCTTTCTGGACGGGGTGTTCTCCCACGCTGAAGGGCCTGTTTCGGTCAAGACCCGGCTGGGGGTAGAGAAACCGGAGGAGTTTGCCGCCATTCTGGAAATTTATAATCGCTACCCCATCTCGGAGCTGACCATCCATCCCCGGGTGATGCGGCAGCAGTATCGCGGACAGGCCGACCGCGCCGCCTTTGCGGCTGCGCTGCCCCGGTGCACCATGCCGGTGTGCTACAACGGCGATGTGACCACCGCCGCCCAGCTTCACGCGCTGGAAGAGGAGTTTCCCGCCCTGTCCGGCATCATGGTGGGGCGTGGGCTCATCGCCGACCCGGCGCTCTTCCGCAAAGCACGGGGCGGTGCGCCCGCCACCAAGGAGGAGCTGCGGGGCTACCTGACCGACCTGTACCACGGCTACACCGAACTGTTTGGCAGCGCAGGCTGCGCCATCAGCCGGATGAAGGGGCACTGGTTCTACCTCATCCACTGCTTTGCCGGGGCAGAAAAGCTGGAAAAGCAGCTGAAAAAGCTGCGGGAGCCGTGGGAGTACGAGGTGGTGGTGAACCAGATCTTCACCCTGCCGCTGGTGGAAAACGATTAAAATGGTCACACAAAAAAAGCCCGCCGTCTTGCAAGACAGCGGAGCTGAAAAGGACCGTATTACACGTTAAGGTAGCTGCGCAGCATAGCCTGCAGCAGATCGTCACGATCCACCTTGCGGATCATGGCACGGGCATTCTTATAGGTCGTAATGTAGGTAGGGTCTTCGGACAAAATGTAGCCCACCAGCTGATTGACCGGGTTATAGCCTTTTTCCTTCAAAGCATCGTACACCTGTTGTACGATCTCGTGGATCTCATAGTCCTTTTTGTCGTGGATGGAGAAAATCGCGGTTGCGTCTCCCACGCAATACACCCCCTTCGGTTGAAACTAGCCCCATTGTACACGAAATGCGCCGAAACTTCAAGATAATTACGCTGGATTTGCACATCCTGCACAAAATTTCCAGCATTGTTCCGGCAAGATGAACGATGTCCGGGCGGCATTCTGCCCGCGAAAGGAGCCTTTGTATGCTTTACGGCATCGGCTGCGACCTGTGCAGCCTTTCCCATCTGGAAAAAAGCCTTTCCTCTGCTCACGCGGCGGCCTTTGTGCGCCGGGTGTACGGCCCGGCTGAGCAGGCGGCGCTGGGGATTTTGGAAGCGTCCCCTGCACCGCTGAACGCCCACCGCCTTGCCAGCGCCGCCGCAGATTTTGCCGCCAAGGAGGCCTTTCTCAAGGCGGCGGGCACCGGTCTGCGGGAACCCTTTTCTCTATGTGAGATCGAGGCCGTCCGGCTGGAAAACGGTGCCCCGGCCTACCGCTTCAGCGGGCAGACCGCCGCCTGGGTGGCGCAGCACCGGCTGCGGGCCCGGCTCTCTTTAAGCCACGAGGGCGGCATGGCGCTGGCCTTCTGCACGCTGGAAGAGGAAAACTGACTGCCCTTTGTGCATACAATGGAATATCGCCCCCGCACTGCATAAGCCGCACCCTGCCTGCGCATACTGAGAGCAGACAGGATGCGCCGGACGCATCACATAGCGGGGCACATCCTCCAGACAAACAGGAGGGAGATTCCATGGAGGTACACAGAGGAGAAGTTTTCTACGCTGATCTTTCGCCGGTGGTGGGCTCGGAGCAGGGCGGTGTGCGCCCGGTGCTGATCGTACAGAACGAGATCGGCAACCGGCACAGCCCCACCGTGATCGCGGCGGCCATTACATCCCGGCTGGACAAGACCCGCCTGCCCACCCACATCAACATCCGGGCGGCGGACACCGGCCTTGCCAAGGACAGCGTGGTGCTGCTGGAGCAGATCCGCACGCTGGATAAGCACCGCCTGCGGGAGCGCGCCGGGCAGATCACCGCCGCCGATCAGAAGCGTGTGGATCAGGCACTGGACGTCAGCCTTGGGCTGAGCTCGTACTGAAAAACGATCTGGAATGCGCTCCGCTTCGCTTTGCGCATCATCAGCGGAAAAAAGATTTTTTAATTTGGGGTTCTGAAAAGCCTGCGGGCTTTTCAGAACCCCTTTTTCACGGGAGGGGTCGTAGAGGAAAGCGGCAGATGCAGCACCGCTTTCTGCGAAAGCGCGGCGCTGCGGGCGGGCCAGCTCCCCCTCGGGGGAGCTGGCCCGCAGCGACTGAGGGGCTATTGATGGAGAAGCGAAAAAAGCGTTAAAGCGATAGCGCCGACTGGCGCAGCGCTAGCTTTTTTGTGCTTCGACTTCTTCTTTAGGATTGTCAAGGGCGTGCAGCCCTTGGCCCGTTGCGGGATGGGTGGAGTCCAGAGGTAGGGAGGGGGGACTCGGAACACCCCTCCCTGCCTCTGGCCCAGCGGAGCGTCTTTGCACGCTGAAAGCAAACATGAACTTTCCCCACGGCGCTGCAACTGCGGTTTCTCTTCCATGAAAAAAGGGATAGCAGGACCCACGCGGGTGTTCTGCTATCCCAAAATACATATTATTACTCGATCAGGCCGTTGAGCAGGGTCAGGCACTTGCGGCTGTGCAGCTTGCGGATAGCCTTGGCTTCGATCTGGCGCACACGCTCGCGGGTGACGCCGAAGTCGCGGCCGACCTCCTCCAGCGTGCGGGGACGGCCATCGTCCAGACCAAAGCGCAGGCGGATGACCTTTTCCTCGCGGGGGGTCAGGCTCTTGAGCGCCAGATTGATCTGCTGTGCCACCATGGCGCGGTCAGCTGCCTTGCCGGGAGCCTCGGCGTTTTCGTCGGCAACGAAATCGCCCAGAGAGGAATCCTCTTCCTCACCCACGGGGCTTTCCAGGCTGGCGGGCTCCTGTGCCATGCGCTGGATCTCGCGCACGCGCTCCACGCTCATGTCCATGGCCTTTGCCAGCTCCTCCGGGGTGGGCTCGTGACCGTTCTGGTACACCAGCTGGTTGGTGGCCTGACGCATCCGGTTGATGGTCTCCACCATATGCACCGGGATGCGGATGGTACGGGCCTGATCCGCGATGGCGCGGGTGATGGCCTGACGGATCCACCAGGTAGCGTAAGTGGAGAAGCGGAAGCCGCGGTCACAGTCAAACTTCTCGGCAGCCTTGATCAGGCCGATATTGCCCTCCTGAATGAGGTCAAGGAAGGCCAGATTATGGCCGACATGCTTCTTGGCGATGGACACCACCAGACGCAGGTTTGCCTCGCTCAGGCTGCGGCGGGCGTTCAGGCCGTCGCGGCGGGTCTTGAGCAGCTCCTGACGGCGTTCCTCGCTCAGGGGGCCGTTCTCCACGGCTTCCATGGCCTTTTTCTCGTCTGCCTTCTCCTCGGCATCCTCGGCAGACTTTTCGCCGTCCTCGTCCAGATCCTCGGTGTAGCTGCGGCTGTTCTCGTCCTCTTCAAAGGAGAAGCGGGCGCTGTTCTTCTTGATGTACTCCGGTGCGTCGTACTTCTGGCGGTCTGCCTGCAGAATGTGTGCAGCCTCGGCACCCGCATGGATGCGGCGGCTCAGCTCCACCTCCTGCTCGGCGCTCAGCAGCGGGATCTGACCGATCTGCTTGAGGTAGTTCTTCACCGGGTCGTCCAGCAGCTCATCCATGGCGGCCTTCAGGTCTGCCGGGTTCTCCTCGGCATCCTCTTCGTTCTCATCGGCAAGGCCCATGTCATCGTTGTTGTTCTCGGCGTTCTCCACCTCAGCAATGATGCTGTCCACGTCCAGACTCGGCTCGCTCTCCTCCTCCAGGATCTTGATGCCGCGCTCCTCCAGCAGGGTGTAGAGGGTATCTACATCCATGCGGCATTGTGCCGCCAGCGCCTTGGCCTCCTGTGCAGAGAGGGTGCCCTCGCCCTTAGTCAACAGTTCCTTCAAAGTCATGCCCATTTTTTCTCTCCTTCCCACTCCGGGGAAAATTCTGTAATATTGCCCTGTGCATCAGATCACAAGGCCGCCGTTCACCCCGAACACCTGTCCGGTGATGTATCCGGCATCCTCGCCGGCCAGAAAGACCAGCAGCTTTGCAACTTCTTCCGGGGTGCCCAGCCGCCCCACAGGGGTCTCCTCGGCCAGTGCCGCCTTGTCCTCGGCGGTAAAAGCCGCCATCATATCGGTCTCGATGACCCCGGGCGCTACGCAGTTCACGGTAATGCCGCTGGGGCCTTCCTCCTTCGCCAGTGCCTTGGTCAGGCCGATGAGCCCGGCTTTCGCGGCGGAATAGTGCACCTCGCAGCTGCCGCCGGTCTGGCCCCACATGCTGCTCACGGTCAGGATGCGGCCCTGCTTGCGGCGGATCATGCCGGGCAGCGCCAGCTGGCACAGGTGGAACGCACCGCTCAGGTTCACGTCCAGCATCCGCTGCCACTCCTCCGGGGTGATGTCGGTAAACAGCTTCTGCTGCGCGATGCCGGCGTTGCACACCAGCACATCCACCCTGCCCATGGCCTGTTCCACTGCATGAAACGCCAGCTCACAGCTGGCGCGGCTGGCCACATCGCACTGGATGGCGATGCACCCGGGCAGCTGCTGCTCCAGCGCAGCGGCTGCAGCGGCGTTCTGGTGGTAGAGCACCGCCACCTGATACCCTGCTGCCGCAAAGGCGCGGGCAGCGGCAGCACCGATGCCCCGGTCGCCGCCGGAGATCAGCACCCGGCGCGCCGCAGCGGGTGCGGCAGGGGCAGGCCGTTCTTTTACAGGCTGCGGCGCAGGCTCTTCGGGCTGCGGCGGCGCAGGCGGCTGTGGCTCTACGGTTTTTTCCAGCGTGATCACCCGGGTAGGCTCCTCCGCCACAGGTGCTGCCGGTTTTTCCAGCGTCATGATGCGGGTAGGTTCATCCGCCACCGGCGCAGCCGGTTTTGCAGCCGGTACGGCAAGGGGCTCCGGCGCGCTCTCTTCCTCCGGTACCTGAAAGGTCAGTTCAAACTCGTCCTCGTACAAGAGTGTATCCCTCCTGTTCGGTATTCTCGGCCGGGCGCAGTGCCCCAGCCGGAAAAACCCTGTGCCCATTCCCAGACAGTGCAGCGTTCCGTTTATGTATCCGGCAAAGGTCCGGTGCTTTGGCGTGCCTGCCTGTACTTACGATGGGTTTCGACAAGATTCCATTGAATAATATACCACAATCCAGCCCAAAAAGAAAGTGGGAACTGCAATTTTTTACGCAGTTCCCACTATTTTTCCTTATTTTCCCCTGTTTTCGGGCACCGGGGGCTTCCAGCGGGGTCTGCCCGCCCGCTTTTCCCGCAGGGAAACAAAAAACGCCTGCAAAAGCTGCTGTGCCTCGGCCTCCCGCAGCCCCTTTTCCACCACCGGATGGTGGTTGAAGGGCAGCGCAAACAGGTCGGTCACCGAGCCGCAGCACCCGGCCTTGGTGTCGGCAGCGCCGTACACCACCCGGCGCAGACGGCTGTTGATGATGCCGCCCGCGCACATAGGGCAGGGCTCTAAGGTGACGAACAGCTCGCACTCCCACAGCCGCCAGCCGCCCAGCGCCTTGCAGGCGGCATCAATGGCCAGCAGTTCCGCGTGGTGCAAAGCGTTTTTCTCGGTCTCCCGGGTGTTGTGCGCCGTAGCCACCACCTCGCCGTGCCGCGCCACCACCGCGCCCACCGGCACCTCGCCCAAGGCGGCGGCTTTGGCGGCTTCTTCCAGCGCAAGACCCATCAGTTCAAAATCGGTCATGTATCCCATCCTCTCATCCCATCGCCAGCACCAGCAGATTGTTTGCACTGTGCAGCAGCATCCCCGGCCAGAGATGTCCGGTGCGGTCTGCCAGCCACCCCAGACCCAGCCCGCACACCAGTGCATAGGCCATGGCGGCAGCGCTGCCGTGCTGCAAGGCGAACAGCGCCGCCTGCAAAAGAATAGCCTGTCCCCTGCCCAGCGGCTGCGCCCGGCGCTGCACCGCGCCCCGGAACACCCCTTCCTCCGCCAGCGGAGCCAGCAGGCAGACCCGGAAAAACCGCGCCGCACCGCCGGGCGGCATGGGCAGCAGCACCGTCAGAACCTTGCCCGCCAGCAGATACCCCACCGCCCAGCCAAAGGCCGAAAGCAGTGCGGCGGTGCGGGGGTTCAGCTTGTGCATGGTCGGTCTCCTCCTGCTATGGTTCGTTCCCGGTTATAGTACCATATCTGCCGCCGAGTGCGCAAGGTTTCGGCGTTCTGTCGTGGCAAATTTATGCAAAATATTGACACATCGACCTGAATGGTGGTATAATAATTTCCAACCTTTTTAATAAAAGCGTTGTGTATACTGTATTTTACCGGTAGACCGGAGGTA
Source organism: Faecalibacterium sp. I4-1-79 (assembly GCF_023347235.1). Lineage (GTDB taxonomy): Bacteria > Bacillota > Clostridia > Oscillospirales > Ruminococcaceae > Faecalibacterium > Faecalibacterium tardum. The sequence goes on from NZ_CP094467.1 coordinate 2,855,172, forward strand.
TTATTATGATCCGTATCCTCACCGATTCCGCGTGCGACATCCTGCCCGCCGAGGCGCAGCAGCTGGGCGTGACCGTGATCCCCCTGAATGTGACGCTGGAGGACGGCACCGTCCTGCGGGACGGCATCGACATGACCCCCAGCGAATACTATACCCATCTGGCATCCTGCCGCAAGCTGCCCACCACCAGCCAGCCCAGCCCGGAGCAGTTCGAGCGGCTGTATCTGGACGCCGCTGCCGCCGGGGACGAAGTGCTGGGCATCTTCTTGTCCGATGCGCTGTCCGGCACCGGTCAGTGCGCAAGGCTTGCCGCCGACCTTGCCAACGTGGACAATGTGGTGTTCGTGAACACCGAGAACGTCTGTCTGGGACAGTCTTTGCTGGTGCGTCTGGCGGTGCAGCTGCGGGACGCCGGCAAAACCATCACCCAGATCGCTGCCGATCTGGAAAAGGCCAAGCAGCACCTGCATCTGGTAGCCGCTGTGGACGATCTGAAGTACCTGCGCAAGGGCGGCAGACTGTCTGCCGCCGCCGCTGTGGCGGGCGGTATGCTGGGCATTAAGCCCATCCTCGCCGTCATGGAGGGTAAGGTAGTGCTGGCCGGTAAGGCACGCGGTCTGCCCGGCGTGTATGTGGCGCTGTTCAAAAAGATCGACGAGATGGGCGGCATCCACCCGGGCTACACGCCGCTGCTGGGCTACACCGTCAACCCCCGGGAATTGCATCCGCTGCTGACCTATTTGCAGGACAACCTGCATCTGGACGCACCGTTGGTGCGCCAGATCGGCTGCGTCATCGGCACCCACACCGGCCCCGGCGCCTTCGGCATCGCGTTCTTTGATAAAGAGTTGACGCTGGAATAAAACCTATTAGCAAAACAAGTCGGGCAGCCCGCGGGCTGCCCGACTTTGTTTTTACCCGTGAAAAAGTAGTTCCGAAACGCCCGCAGGCGTTTCGGAACTACAAATAAAATATTCTTTCCGCTGATTATGGCCAGAGCAAAGCGGAGACCATTCCAAATCGTCCCGCCTTGCCCTTACAGCACCGCGTCCGAGATGAGCTTGCCCAGCAGCAGAACCAGCACCACCAGCATCATGGGGCGGATGAAGCGGGCACCCTTTTTCAGGGCAAAATGGGAACCCAGCAGGTTGCCCAGAATGTTGCTGACGGCACAGGGGATTCCGATGTGGAACACCACCAGACCGTTCATCAGGTAGGTGAACAGGCTGGCGTAGTTGCTGGCCAGATTGAGCACCTTGCCGTTGCCGTTGGCGGTGCGCAGATCAAAGCCCATCAGGGTGGTAAAGGCAATGATGGCAAAGGTGCCGGTGCCCGGGCCCATAATGCCGTCGTACAGGCCGATGCCCAAACCGATGGCCAGCGCCAGCAAAATCTTTTTCAGGTCCAGCGTGCCGTCGTCCCGGTTCTCATCCGGCAGGTTGCGCTGCCACAGGATGATGACCGCCGCCACCGGCAGGATGATGAACATCATGGTGCGCAGCATCTCATCGCTGAGCAGCAGCACGATGTGCGCGCCCAGCGCACTGCCCGCAAAGCTGCCGATGGCTGCAAGAACGCCCACCTTCACGTTCATGGCACCGCTTTTGAAAAAGCTTGCCGTGGCAAAGGTCGTGCCGCAGGCGGCGCTGAACTTGTTGGTGGCATAGGTGTAGTGGGGCGGCAGCCCGGCAAACAGATAGGCAGGCAGACTGATCAGCCCGCCGCCGCCGGCTGCCGAATCCACAAAGCCTGCAAAGCCGGTCATCAGCATGAGAAACGCCATCATCCACGGCGAGATCGTGATACCCATTGTTATAATTCCTCTTATCTTTCCAAGTCGTTTGTTCTTTTTCAGGGGACGCGCGCCTCAGACCATATAAAACCTCCCCTCGCAGGGCAATACACAGCCCGGGATACCCGCGCACAGCAGGGCATCTCCGGGCACTTTTTGCAATTTTTCGACTTGATATTACAGATTGTTTTTAAAGAAGCGGTATGCGTTGCGCCAGTAGATGGCCTCCACCTCGTCCTCGGTAAAGCCCTCGCGGCGCAGTGCCTCGGCCAGCAGTGGCATATCTGCCGCCGTTTCCAGCTCGCGCTGACCGCCAATGCCGTCAAAATCGCTGCCAAGGCTGATGACCTCAATACCGCCCACCTGCTTGAAGTGTGCCGCGTGCTTTGCCAGCCGCTCCACCGTGCTGCGGCAGAGCTTGGGGTGTGCCGAGTCTGCGTCCACAAAGGAAGCGCAGTAATTCAGCCCTGCAATGCCGCCTTTTTCTGCCAGTGCGCGGATCATCTCATCGGTCAGGTTGCGGTTGTGGGGTGACAGGGCACGGCAGTTGGAATGGCTTGCCGCAAAGGGGCGGGTGCTGTGGTTTACGATGTCCCAGAAGCCCTTATCGGAAAGGTGGCTCACGTCTGCGGTGATGTGCAGCTTTTCCATCTCTTCCAAAAAGGCAAAGCCTTGCTCGGTCAGGCCGGTCTCGGTATTGGCCACCAGCGGCCCGCCGGGGTTTGCGTTGGGGGCTGCCAGCTCGTTGGGGTAGTTCCACGTCAGGGTCATCATGCGCACGCCCAGTTCCTGCAGCCGCCGCAGCACGCCCAGACTGCCCTTGCAGCAGCCACCCTCTTCCACCGTCAGCATGGCGCTGAGCTTGCCTTCGGCGCGGTTGCGCTCAAGGTCGGCGGCGGTGTACACCGGAGCGATTTTTTCCGGGTAAGCTGCCATGAGCCGCTTGAAGATGTCGATCTCCTCCAGCACGCTTACCAGCGGGTCGGCCCCGGGGGCGGGGTCGGCCAGATTCACATAGGCCGCAAAGCATTGCAGCAGATAATCCCCCTGCTGCAATTTTTCAAGGTCGATATGCAGATCGTTGTGCAAAAAGCTTTTGGGTGCGCCCGCCTTTTCGGCGCGGCGCAGTTTAAGCAGGGTATCGCAATGCAGATCCCAAACCTTCATGATGGATCCACTCCTTTATGCTTCTTCTCCCAGCAGCTGCAGCAGCTGTTCGGGGTTCATGGACAAAATCGCGCCGTCTGCCCCACCGGTAACGGTGTCGGCCAGCGACTGCTTGGCCTGTTGCAGCTCCACGATCTTTTCCTCAATGGTGTCCTGCGCGATCAGCCGGTACACCTGTACCGGGTTGCGCTGACCGATGCGGTAGGCGCGGTCGGTGGCCTGATTCTGCGCGGCAAGGTTCCACCACGGGTCGTAGTGGATGACGATATCAGCGGCGGTCAGGTTCAGACCCGTGCCGCCCGCCCGCAGCGAGATCAGAAAGACGTCTGCCTCGCCCTGATTGAACCGGCGCACCTGCTCGGCGCGCACCGGCTTCGGGGTAGAGCCTTGCAGGGTGAAGTGGCTCACCCCGGCTTCGTCCAGCCGCTTTGCCAGCAGCTCCAGCATGGAGGTGAACTGGCTGAACAGCAGAATGCGGTGCCCGCCCGCCACCGCCTCGGTGACAAGTTCCAGACAGGCTTCCAGCTTGGCGCTGCTGCCGGTCCAGTTGTCCGCCACAAGGCGCGGGTCGCAGCAGATCTCCCGCAGCCGCATCAGCACGGCAAACACGGTCATCTTGTCCTCCGGCTTTGCCGCCCGCAGCTTTTCGCGGGCGTCCACCACCGCTGCCAGATACAGCTTGCGCTGCTCGGTCTCCAGCTCAACGCGGCGCACGTTCTCGGTTTTGGGCGGCAGCTCCCGCAGCACTTCCGACTTCATGCGCCGCAGGATGAACGGCCCGGTGAACTGGTTCAGCCGCCGCACGGCGTTGGCATCCTCGTCCTGCACGATGGGCTTTTCAAACCGGGCGCAGAAGGTCTTGTAGGGGGGCAGATACCCCGGCATCAAAAAGGAGAAGATGCTCCACAGCTCGCCCAAGCGATTCTCCACCGGGGTGCCGGTCAGGGCAAAGCGCACCCGGCTGTTCACCCGGCACACCGCCTTGTATTTCTGGGTGGTGTGGTTTTTGATGGCCTGCGCTTCGTCCAGAATGCAGGCGTAGAAGCTTTGCCCGGCATACAGCTTTTCGTCCCGGCGCAGCAGGTCGTAGCTGGTGATGACGAGATCCGCCTGCGCCCACCCATCGACCAGCGCGGCGCGGTGGGCGGCATCGCCGTCCATGGCAACGCTTTGCAGCTGCGGGGTGAACTTCTGGCATTCCTCCTGCCAGTTCAGCACCAGCGACGCCGGGCAGACGATGAGGCTGGGCAGCTGCTGCCCGCCCTCCTTCATGGCCAGCAGGTAGCTGAGCACCTGCACCGTCTTGCCCAGACCCATATCATCGGCCAGAATGCCGCCCATGCCGTAGCCATCCAGTGTGCGCAGCCAGCGGTAGCCGTCCCGCTGGTATTTGCGCAGGGTCTTTTGCAGCGAAAGCGGCGGGGTATACTCGCTGTCCCGCACGGCGTGGAAGCTGCGGCTGATGCGCCGGAAAGCATCGTCCCGGTCGAACCGCAGACCGTTCTGCCCCGAAAGCGCCCAGTCCAGCGTGGGGGCACGGTAGAGCGGCAGGGCGGCGTGGCCGTCCTTCAGCTTTGCGCCGGAAAGCTCCAGCGTATCGTTCAGCTCGTCCAGCCCTTCCAGACTGTCATCCAGCCGCAGCAGACTGCCGTCCCGCAGACGGTGGTAGCGCTTTTTCTGGTGCAGGGACTGCAAAAGCTCCCGCAGTTCCTCCACCGGGAAGGCACCGGTGTCCACCTCTAAATCCAGCACACTGCCGTGCACCGACACCCCTACCGAGATCTTAGGCGGGGCGGCCTGTAAGTTGCGGAAGGCATCGGTCTGGTACACCTCGCCCATGGCCAGCAGGGCGGGAATGCCCTCTTCCAGCAGTTGGAAAAGCGCCTCCTCCCCGGAAATGCTGTAATGCCCCGGCTTGCCGGTCTCGGGTTCCAGATAGGTTTCCAGCAGCCGCTTTGCCCGGTTCTCGGTGCGGGCATCCCGCAAAAGGTCGGGCGGCACCGGCTCGCCGGGGGCTACCCTGTCCTCTCCGTACAGAAAGACCGGGTACGCCGTAACGGTAAGCCCCCGGTCGGCATCCAGATAAAACTGCACCACCGGTTCCAGCGGGATCTGGTTCAGCAGCAGCCGGTCGGGGTCCACGATGTTGACCCGGTTGCCCAGTTCCGGCAGCACATAGCTGCAAAAAGCGGCGGCATCCGCGCTGGTAAAGAACAAACTGCGCCCGCCAAAGGTTTCCAGTACCGGCAGCACCCGGCGGCATTCCTCCCGCTGCATCCGCCAGAGGGTGGTTTCGCCCAGCAGATAGGCATAGTCCAGCCCCTGCACCCCGCTGAGCACCGGCGTACAGCTCAGCTGCACGCCGCCCTTGCGGCGCTCCACCTTCAGGCTGATGACCGGCAGTCCCTCTTTAAGGGTGTAGCCGCCCACAACGCCCTCGGCGGCGTAAAGCTCCACAAGGGCATCCAGCCCCTCGCCGGTCAGCGGCAGACCGCCCGCCGGGCCTTTATCCCAAGCGGAGCGCACCGTGCCCTCGGCTTCAAATTCCTGCCGGGCGCTCACCTGACTGCGCAGCAGCCGCAGCAATTGCTGCGCATCCGGGGCAAAAGCGTCCCACCGGTGCACGAAGGCCAGCGATTTGCCGTAGCTGACGCTTTCGCCCTGCTCGATCGCATCCAGAAACTGCGGGATGCTTTTTACCAGATACTGCCGCCTGCCGATGCCGTCCGAGACCCGAAGCCGCAGCCAGATACGGCCATTGTGCGGCGTAAGCTCCGGTTCCAGCAGAGCAAAGCCGGTGCGCTGGGCAGCGGGCGGGGGCAGGGGCTGCGCGTTCTCCCGCTGGTAGCGCTTCAGCAGCAGCTGGGCCTCATAGTCGGTCTCCGGCTCCTCGCCCCGCCACTTGCGGCCGAACAGCATATCCAGTCCGGCGCTGTAACTGTCCTTGCGGGGCTCAGTGCTCAAGCCGGCAACGCCCCGCTGCACCCCGGGGATACTCTCCGGCTTTTTTTCCGGGGCAGGCGGGTTCTTTTCCGCGTCCTGTAATAGCAGCGCACCGATATGCTTGCAGTAGGTGCCGTCGCCGTTTTGATTATAGGGGCAGTCGCAGGAGGCGCTGACAAAGCTGCCGTTTTCCCGCAGCCAGACCTGCGTATAATAGCAGTCCGGCCCGCTGCCCTGCACCAGCGCCGTCAGGTGCCGCACCCCGTCCTCGTTGGTGGTGCAGCTGCTTTGCAGGATGCGCTTGCGGTACTTCTGTGCCCGCTCAAAGATGCTTTTGCCAAGCAATGCGCGGATCTCCTGTGCGTCCATGTGGTCTCCCTCCCCTGTGCTGTCGCGGTTCCGGTCTATTCTATAAGAATACCGCGTTCCACCCCGGGATGCAAGGGCAGAAGGGTAAAAAACGTTTAGAAAGCGCGGGGCGGGACGATTTTGAATGGCCTCCGCTTTGCTTTGGCCATAAAAATTATTTTTATATAGAGCAATACCGGAGCGTCTGCGGACGCTCCGGTATTGCATTTTTCACGGGAAAGGCCGTAAAGGCAAACGGCATTTATCGTGTTATAGTAAGTTCACAACTGTTCAGTCCTGTTTTTCTGCGGGGGCTGTGCCGTGCTTGCGGGTCTTGAGGTGGTACATTTCCTGATCGGCTTTATCGATCAGGTCGTGCACGGTGGCGATGTCCGGCTCAAGGCGGGCGCAGCCGATGCTGATCTCGATCTGATAGGGCTTGCCGGAGGCGGCGTTGGCGGCGTCCAGCTCCCGCTGGATGGAGACGATCAGGGTGCGCACCTCCACGCTGTTGCAGCCGCAGGCGATGCAGAATTCATCGCCGCCGTAGCGCGCCAGCACGCCGTTATAGTTGGCGCACACCTTTTTCAGGATGCCCGCCAGCAACACCAGTGCGGCATCGCCCTCCAAGTGGCCGTATTCATCGTTGATGTGCTTGAAGTGATCCATGTCCATCATGAGGAAATGCAGCGAGCGGTTGGGGTGGCGGCGGTAATAGGGCAGCTCGCTTTCCAGATAGCGCAGCGCCACGATACGGTTGCTGACGCCGGTCAGGGTGTCCACCGTGAACTTGGTCTGCAGCACCAGCACATACACGCACACCAGCCCCAGCGTAATGCCGCAGCACAGCAGCCCGCGCCCAGGCAGCCAGCCTTGCAGCAAAAAGCCTGCCGCCGGCGCAAGCGCGAGCAGCAGCAGAGTTTTCAGTTCCTCTTTGGGTGTTTCCTGCTTCCAGTGGCTCAGCGTCCAGCTGCAGCGGAGAAAGGCTGCTGCCAGATAGGCAAGCCCCACCAGCTTCGCCCCCCAGAACAGGGTGCTGCCCCGCAGCCCCTCTGCGTCCAGATAGCAAAAGCCGTTTTCGTCCCGCGCTGTCAGCAGCACCAGCAAAAGCAGTGTCACCGGTGCGGCGCTGAGTGCCAGCCTGCGGCCGTCCTCCATCCATGTACGCCCCAGCTCTGCCTCCACATATAAAAACACCAGCAAGCAGCAACACGCCGCCAGCAGATAAAACAAAATACTGCCCCCGGCGTTCAGCCGGTAGGTCAAGGGGATGCCCAGCTCCTCCCACGCGCCCAGCTGCGCCAGCGCACTGCCATAATCTACGATCGTCAGCGCCCCGGCAAACCACAGCAGCGCCGTAAACTGCCGCCCGGGCAGACTTTTATCCCGCATTTTCTGCTGCGCCCGCAGCAAAACCGCCAGTGTGACCAGACAGAGCCCACTGACCTGAGTATGCGCAATAGCATCCATGCCGCAACGCTCTCCTTTATCCTAGGGCGGCTTTGCGCCGTCCCGACCCTTTTTCGCTCTTCCAACGTTCCTTTTTCGCACAGACCCATTGTACCAAATCCATAACAAATATGCAACACAAACCGAAAAATTTATACAAAAAAAGACACCGGAACGTCTTTCGGCGTTCCGGTATCTTTTGAACTCAAATCACTTTGCCTGCGGATGGGCAGCATCGTTGCGCAGGGCGCTTTCGCGGATCTTTTCCAGCGTCTGCTCGCTGAGGATATGCTCTGCCTTGCAGGCGTCCTCGGCGGCGGTCTGCTCGTCCACGCCCAGCTGCACAAAGAAGTGGGTCAGCAGCTGGTGGCGGCTGTAAATGCGCTGAGCGATCTCCTGCCCGGGCTCCAGCAGGGTCAGGTTGCCTTCGCCGTCCACCGCGATATAGCCGTTCTCCCGCAGCTTTTTCATGGCGATGCTCACGCTGGCTTTGGTAAAGCCCAGCTCATTGACAACGTCAATGGAGCGCACTTTGCCCATACGCTGGCTCAGCATCAGGATCGTTTCAAGATAATCTTCTGCGGACTGGTGGATCTGCATGGTTTGTCCGGCCTCCTGCCTTATTCCCTCTGGGGGGATTTTTCCGACAGGGTATGTGTACCCTCTGTCGTATGTTAAAGGATATCACACTTTTGCGGATGATGCAAGCAATTCACGGCAAGTTTGGTTAAGCTAACCATATTTTTCTGCACAGAACTGCTGTTTTGCCGGTTTTACACCGTCCCTGTTTTGTGCAAAGGGTGCAATTTACAGCGCAGCCAGATAGGCCGCAGGGCCAGTCTCGTACAGGTCGCCGCCGTGGGCGTCCAGCACAACGGTCAGGGGCATATCCTGCACGGTCAGGCGGCGCACCGCCTCACAGCTCAAGTCCGGCCATGCGATCACTTCCAGCGTCTGCACGCTTTTTGCCATCAGCGCACCGGCGCCGCCCAGCGCAGCCAGATATACCGCGCCGTTGCGCACCACAGCTGCCTTGACGGCGGCGTCCCGCTTGCCCTTGCCGATCATGATCTTGTTGCCAAGATCCAGCAGCCGGGGGCTCATGGCATCCATGCGTCCGCTGGTGGTGGGCCCTGCCGAGCCGATGACCTCGCCCGGGCGCTCCGGGGTGGGGCCTACATAATAGATGGCGCTGCCTTCCAGATCAAAAGGCAGGGTCTCGCCCTTGTCCAGTGCCTCCATCATCCGCTTGTGTGCCTGATCCCGGGCGGTGTACACCACGCCGGAAAGCAGCACGGTATCCCCCGCTTTCAGCGGGGCCAGCTCCTGCGCGGTGCAGGGGGTAGTCAGTCTGTATTCCATTCTTCTCCCCTCCTTACAGCTCCGCGCTGGCGCGGCGGGTCACATGACAGGAAACATTCACAGCCACCGGCAGCCCCGCCACATGGGTGGGCATCTGCTCAATGGCAAGGCCAAGACAGGTGGTCTTGCCGCCAAAGCCCTGCGGGCCGATGCCCAGTGCATTGATGGCGGTAAGCAGCTCCTGCTCCAGTTGGGCGTAGTAGGGGTCGGGGTTGGGGATATCCAGCGGACGCAGCAGCGCCTTTTTGGCAAGATACGCCACCTTGTCAAAGCTGCCGCCCACGCCGATGCCCAGCACGATGGGCGGGCAAGGGTTGGAGCCAGCCAGCTTTACGGTATCCACCACGAACTTTTTAAAGCCCTCCACGCCGTCGGCGGGCTTGAGCATCTGGATGCGGCTCATGTTCTCGCTGCCAAAGCCCTTGGGTGCCACCGTAATGCGGCAGCCCTCGCCGTCCACCAGATGCACTGTGATGGCCGCCGGGGTGTTATCGCCGGTGTTGCCCCGGCGCAGCGGGTCGGCCACGATGCTTTTGCGCAGGTAGCCGTCCGTATAGCCCCGGCGCACGCCCTCGTGGATGGCGGCTTCAAAGCTGCCGTCAATGTGCACATCCGTGCCCAGCTCCACGAACACACAGGCCATGCCGGTGTCCTGACAGATGGGCAGGTCTTTCTCCTTTGCAGCGCCAAGGTTCGACCACAGCAGGTCTAATGTGTTCTTTGCCAGCGGCCACGGCTCTTCTTCCCGTGCCTTTTCCAGCGCTGCCTGCACGTCCTGCGGCAGCTGAGTGTTGGCTTTAATGCAGAGCCGCGCCACCGTATCCGTAATGCTCTGTGCGGAGATCGTTCTCATGCCTGTGTCCTCCGCTTACAACCGTGCCACGCCGGTCTCGCGGGCAGCCTTTGCCACGGCATTTGCCACAGCCTCGGCCACGCGGGGATCGAACGCGCCGGGGATGATGTTCTCCTCGCTGCGGTCGGCATCGGTGATGAGGTCTGCAATGGCGTAGGCAGCAGCCAGCTTCATCTCATTGTTGATATCCCGGGCGCGGACGCTGAGCGCGCCCTTGAACAGGCCGGGGAAGCACAGCACGTTGTTGACCTGATTGGGGAAGTCGCTGCGGCCGGTAGCCATTACGCGCACGCCGCCCGCCTTGGCTTCATCCGGCATGATCTCCGGGGTGGGGTTTGCCATGGCAAAGACGATGGCGTCCTTGTTCATGGTCTTGCACAGCTCGGTGGTCAGGATGCCGGGGCGGGACACACCGATGAACACATCAGCGCCCTCCAGCGCTTCCTTCAGGCCGCCCTTGATCTGGCGGGGGTTGGTCACCTCGCCCAGCCAGTTCTTGTGTGCTTCGGCGCTGTTGCAGCCCTTGTACAGGGTGCCAAACTGATCCACCGCCACGATGTCCTTGGCACCAGCGGTCATGAGCATCTTGATGATGGCGGTACCGGCAGCGCCGGGGCCGTTCAGGACGATGTGCACGTCCTCCATCTTCTTATTCACCACGCGCAGGGCGTTGATGAGGGCAGCAGTGACCACGATGGCGGTGCCGTGCTGGTCATCGTGGAACACGGGGATGTCCAGCTCCCGCTCCAGGGTCTCCTCGATCTCGAAGCACTCGGGGCTCTTGATATCCTCCAGATTGATGCCGCCAAAGGTGGGCGCAATAGCCTTGCAGGCTGCAATAACGCTGGCAGCGTCGTGGGCGTCGATACAGATGGGGAAGGCATCCACGCCGCCGAACTCCTTGAACAGCACGGCCTTTCCCTCCATGACCGGCAGACCGGCTTCCGGGCCGATATCGCCCAAGCCCAGCACGGCGGTGCCGTTGGAGACAACGGCTACCATGTTGCCCTTGAAGGTGTACTTATACACATCGTCGGGGTTTTCCTTGATCTTGCGGCAGGGCTCGGCCACACCGGGGGTGTAGGCGGTGGACAGGTCGTCACGGGTAGCGACCTCCACCTTGCTCACGATGCCCACCTTTCCCTTGTGGGTCTCGTGCATTTCCAGAGCTGCTTTATTGTAATCCATTTAACTTTCCTCCGTTACGGTTCGCATCCTCGCCCTCTCTCAGTGGACAAGCCTCCCTCCATGAGGGAGGTGGCATCGCGCAGCGATGACGGAAGGAGGAACTCCTCCAGTCTCGCATACGCTCGACAGCCCCCTCAGTGAGGGAGCCTTATGTTCCGGGAAGGCTCACTTATTTTTATTGTAACAGAACCGTCCGGGTATTTCCACCGGTTTTGCGGCATTTCCCGCCTCAAAGCGGGCAAAAGTGATACCTGTGCCGGGCAGCATTTGTGGAATTTTCGCAAAAATCTTTTCTTTTCGCATTTTTCCGTTATAATAGGATGGTATGATATTTGCATTCTCCGTGAAAACGGTCTGCTATTTTTAGGAGGTATCTCTTTTGAAACGCATTACCAAGATCCTGTTGTGTGTGCTGTGCGCGGTGGCTGCTGTGCTGTGCGTAGCTGCGGCCTGCTTTATGCTGCTCAAAAAGCAGGGCAGCACCACGGCATCCTCTGCCGCATCCGGCGCAAGCGTGTCCATCTACGGCAAGGTGTCGGATTTCGACTACGCCAGCTTCGATTATTCGGAGGGGCTGGACGATAACGGCCACTGGACCGGCATCCGCGCACTGGACTATGTGACGTTGCCGGAGGATGTATCCGCGCTGCCGCTCTCCAAGGCCGATATCGAGCCCACCGAGACAGAAATCCAGACTCAGATCGACACTTTGCTGAACCAGTACGCCACCACCCAGAACATCACCGACCGGGCAGCCCAGAGCGGCGACACCGTAAACATCGACTATTCCGGCGCGGTAGATGGCGTAGCCTTTACCGGCGGCACCGCCACCGGCTATGACCTGACGCTGGGCAGCCATACCTTTATTGACGGCTTCGAGGATCAGATCATCGGCCACAACATCGGCGACACCTTTGATGTGACTGTTACCTTCCCGGAGGGCTACGGCGACTCCACCGACGCCGAGGGCAACACCATCACCCTCAGCGGTAAGGAAGCCGTGTTCAGCGTGACCCTGAACGCCATCACCCAGAGCGTTGTGCCCACCCTGACCGACGAGTGGGTGGAGACCAATTTTGCCGCCAGCGACGACCTGCACACCGCAGACGCCCTGCGCCAGTACTTTGACCGTGCCTTGTACGCCAACAATCTGGATAACGCCGCGATGGACTATCTGCTCACGAACTCCACCTTTAAAGATGTCCCCACCCAGATCACGGGCTACTACATCCGGATGTTCCTGAACTACCACTCTCAGCTTGCTACCAAGTACGGCATGGAGCTGGACGCCTACGCACAGGCCAAGGGCTACGCCGATGCCGACGCGATGCTGGCAGATTCCGATGCCTACTTTGAGCATCTGGCCAAGCAGGATCTGGTCTTTCAGGCCATTGCGGAGCAGCTGGACATCACCCCCACACAGGAGCAGATCGACAGCGCCAACAGCTCCTACGCCGACACCTACGGCGCACAGCGCAGTATGCTGAACGCTTTGCAGCTGGCGGTGCTGGACAAGGTGGAGGAAAGCGCAGTGCTTTCCTGACAATGCACCTGCCGGGGCGTGAACGTTTTTAATGCGCTCCGCGTTGCTCTGCGCATAAATAGCGGAAAAATTATTTTTAATAGAGCAATGCCGGAGCGTCTGCGGACGCTCCGGCATTGCATTTTCACGAGAGGGGGCGTAGAGGAAAACGACAGCTGCCGCGCCGCTTTCTGCGAAAGCGCGGCGCGGCGGGGGAAAGTTTTTTGCAGACTTTCAGCGGGCTGAACTCCCTCAGTCAAAGCCTGACGGCTTTGACAGCTCCATCTGGGAGGGAGCCTTTGGCATGGCGAGAAAGTTTCCGACTAAAGCACAAAGCTTGCGGGTGGAAACGCTCCCCTTGGGGGAGCTGTCGCGCAGCGACTGAGGGGCTTCAAATCGGCGGAGCCGGAAAAAACGGTTAAAAGATCTTCACGCCGAACAGGCGTGAATCTTCAGTTTTTTCCGGTGTAGCCCTCCCCTTTGGGGTTAAAAGGGGCGAGCAGCCCCTTTTTCGTGGCTCCAGCGCGTCGAAATCGCTGGCACTTTTCTGGTTCTCTTTTGGTGTCAAAAGAGAACATCCCCGGCTACCACCTGCTACCCCTGCGGAGCGCATTCCAAATCGTCCCACACAGTCAAAAGGCCGCTGCACGGTGAGTGCAGCGGCCTTTGGTTTTCCACATTTTTACTTTGCGGTGTTGATAAAGCTGCGGTTGTCCCACAGGTACTTGATGCCGGAAATGGCGGTCACAGCGGCCACCAGCCAGCACAGGGCGATAGAGACCACCACCACGATGGAAACACTGTCCACCGTACCGCGGTAGCTCAGGGCAGTGCCGAAGAAGTAGAAGATGATGCTCAGCATCTGCAGCACGGTCTTGACCTTGCCCCACATGTTGGCGGCGATGACCTTGCCGTCCTTGGCGCCGGCGGCCACCATGCGCAGGCCGGACACTGCAAACTCGCGCGCCAGAATGATGCACAGCACCACGGGGCTGCACACGCCGTCCCGCAGCATGTAGATGAAGGCCACCGTGGTCAGCAGCTTATCGGCCAGCGGGTCGGCAAATTTGCCGAAATCGGTGACCATGTTCCACTTGCGTGCCAGATGGCCGTCCAGATAGTCGGTAAAACTGGCAGCAGCGAACACGATACCGGCCAGCAGGTAGAAGGTGGGGTTGAAAGTGCCGTCTACGATGCCGTCCAGACCGGTCAGGGACACAAAGATCATGAACACCGGCACCAGAATAATGCGGGTCAGGGTAAGTTTATTGGGCAGATTCATAGATTTTATCCTCCAATTCGTTATTTTACGACTGTACCATACAGATCGTAAAGGTCGCTATCCTCTACCAGCACATCATAGAACTGGCCGGGGTACAGCGGTTCCTCGCTGGAAACGCAGACGCAGCCGTCCACCTCCGGCGCATCGCCGGTGGTGCGGCAGAGGTACAGGCCGTTTTCCTCGTCGATGCCGTCACACAGAACGTGCACGGTCTGGCCTACCTTTTCGGCCTGCTTCTGCGCCATGATGCCGGTCTGGATCTGCATCACCAGCTCGGCACGCTTGTCCTTGACCTCCTGCTCGATCTGGCCGTCCATCCGTGCTGCCACGGTGTTTTCCTCGGCAGAGTAGGCAAAGCAGCCCAGACGGTCGAACTGCACTTCCTTGACAAAGTTGCACAGATCCTCGAACTGCTCCTCGGTCTCGCCGGGGAAGCCCGCGATCAGGGTTGTGCGCAGGGTGATGCCGGGGATCTCGCGGCGCAGCTTGCCGATCACCTCCAGCAGCTCCGCACGGGTGGAGCGGCGGTTCATGTTCTTCAGGATGGTATCGTTGCAGTGCTGGATGGGCAGGTCAAGGTAGGGCACCACCTTCTCGTTGCGCTTCATGGCGGCGATGAATTCATCGGTGATGCGCTCCGGGTAGGCGTACATGATGCGGATCCATTCCAGCCCCGGCACCTTGTTCAGCTTGTCCAGCAGCTCACAGATGCTGCCGGGCTTGCCCCAGTCCTCGCCGTAGGCGGTGGGGTCCTGTGCCACAACAATAAGCTCCTTCACGCCTTCACCGGCCAGCCAGCGGGCCTCGGCAACGCAGTCGGCCATATCGCGGCTGTGCAGCGGGCCACGGATGCCCGGGATAGCGCAGTAGTGGCAGCGGTTGTTGCAGCCCTCGGCGATCTTTAAGTACGCATAATGGGCGGGCGTGCCGATGACGCGCTTGCCGCCCAGCGGGAAGTCCTTTTTGGCGCCGTAGCTTTCCAGATGGTTCTCCCCATGGAACAGCCGCTCCACGATGGTATCAATGGCCTTGTTGGAGGCACAGCCTACAACGGCGTCCACCTCGGGGATCTCTTCCTCGATCTGGCTGCGGTAGCGCTCGGCAAGGCAGCCGGTAACGATGACCTTCAGGTTCGGGTTCTGCTGCTTATAAGCGCAGGCTTCCAGAATGTTTTCAATGGCTTCGGTCTTGGCGCTCTCGATAAAGCCGCAGGTGTTCACAAGAATGACATCGGCTTCGGCCAGATCAGCCACAGTCTCGTGCCCGGCAGACAGCAGGATGTGCACCATCACATCCAGATCCACCTGATTCTTCGGGCAGCCAAGGGAAATACACGCAATTTTCATAAGGGATGATACTCTCTTTCTCTTTTGAGGGATGCTTTTGAATTTTTACGATTTAAGGATTTAAAATGCGCTCCGCGTTCGCTTTGCGCATAGTCAGCGGAAGAACTATTTTAAATTTTGGGGTTCAGAAACGCCTGCGGGCGTTTCTGAACCCCATTTTCACGGATGGGGTCATAACGGAAAACGGCATTTGCAGCGCCGCTTTCTGCGAAAGCATGGCGCTGCGGGCGAGCGCTTGCTCCCCCTTGGGGGAGCTGTCGAGCGTAGCGAGACTGAGGGGCTATAAATGGAGAAGCGAAAAAAGCGTTAAAGCGATAGCGCCGACTGGCGCAGCGCTAGCTTTTTTTGTGCTTCGACTTCTTCTTTAGGATTGTCAAGGGCGTGCAGCCCTTGACCCGTTGCGGGGTGGGTGGAGTCCAGAGGTAGGGAGGGGGGAATCGGAACACCCCTCCCTACCTCTGGCCCAGCGGAGCGTCTTTGCACGCTGAAAACAAGCAGAAAGTCACCCCGCGGAGCGCAATGCACTTTTCCGGTTCTCTTTTGGTGTCAAAAGAGAACATCTCCCGTCTACTGCCTCTACCCTTCCTCCTCCACCCTGCGGATGGCTTCTTTGATGACGGGGTAGGCAAAGCCGCGGCGCTGCAACGCGGCCACCACAAGGTCGCGGCGGCCGATGGCCAGCTTTTTGCGGTAGCGGCTGTCCACCAGCGCGGCGGCGGCCTCCAGCTCCGGGTCGTCGCCGCCGTCCTCCGGGGCGTAGACTGCTTCCAGCGCGCCCGCTACCTCGGCGGGGGCAAGCCCCTTCTGGCGCAGGCTCTGGGCGGCGGCGCGGCGGCTTTTGCGGGCAGCCAGCAGACTGTGTGCCCGTGCCTCGGCGTAGCGGGCATCGTTCACATAGTCCAGCTGCACCATCTCCGCCACAGCGGCGGCAGCGGCCTGTTCGGTATAGCGGCGGCACAGCCGCTCATACAGCATATTGGCAGAGACCTCCTGCCCGGCCAGCGTTTCCAGGGCGCTGGCCCGCGCCTTGACGGGGTCGGCGCACTTTTCCGCATCCGGGCGGGGTCGACGGCGGTAGAAGGCCATTTAGTCCTCCACCATGATGTCCAGCTCGCTCTCGCTGCTGCGGGTGGGAGCCTTGACCACCGGCTCCTTTGCGGCGGCGGGCTCGGCGGGCTTCTCCACTGCGGCGGCGCGGCCTGCCGGGCGGCGGGTGGCGTACAGCTTATCAGCGTTGGCGCGGATCTGCCCCTCAATGTCATTGGCGATCTCGGGGTTATCCTTTAAGAACTGCTTGGCGTTGTCGCGGCCCTGACCCAGACGGATATCGCCGTAGTTGAACCATGCGCCGCTCTTCTGCACGATACCCAGCTTGACGCCCACATCGATAAGCTCGCTCATTTTGGAGATGCCCTCGCCGAACATGATATCGAACTCGGCCTCACGGAACGGCGGAGCCACCTTGTTCTTGACGATCTTGGCACGGGTGTGGTTGCCGATAAACTGGCCGGAGGAGTCCTTCAGGCCCTCCACGCGGCGGATGTCGATACGCACCGAGGCGTAGTACTTCAGGGCACGGCCGCCGGTGGTCACCTCCGGGTTGCCGTACATGACGCCCACCTTCTCACGCAGCTGGTTGATGAACACGCAGACCGTGTTGGTCTTGCCGATGACGCTGGTCAGTTTACGCATGGCCTGACTCATCAGACGTGCCTGCAAGCCCACATGGCTGTCGCCCATCTCGCCCTCGATCTCGGCGCGGGGCACCATAGCGGCCACCGAGTCCACTACGATGGCATCAATGGCACCGGAGCGCACCAGCGCTTCGCAGATCTCCATGGCCTGCTCGCCGGTATCCGGCTGGCTGACCAGCAGGTTGTTGATATCCACGCCCAGTGCCTCGGCATAGGTGGGGTCCAGTGCGTGCTCAACGTCGATAAAGGCCACCTCGCCGCCCTTCTTCTGGGCTTCGGCAAGGATATGCAGTGCCAGCGTGGTCTTACCGCTGGATTCCGGGCCGTACACCTCGATGATGCGGCCGCGCGGCACACCGCCCACGCCCAGCGCCAGATCCAGCCCCAGACTGCCGGTGGAAATGGCATCCACCTGCATGGAGGCGTTGTCGCCCAGCTTCATGACGGCGCCCTTGCCGAACTGCTTTTCGATCTGCGCCAGCGCCGTAGCCAGCGCGTCCTTCTTGGCTTCCGGCTCGGTCTTTTGGGTGGCCGGTGCAACGTTGTTGTTCTGATTTTTTGCCATAGCCTGCTGCTCCTTTTATCCTTTGCGCCCGCAGAGGGCGGGCTGTGCTTCGCTTTCCTTCTTAGTATAACACAAAATCAAAATATTACAACAAGAAGTTGTTTGTTTTTTCCAATTTATTTTGGGCGGCGGGCAGTCACGCAGCGGTCGTTGCCGCCAAAGTCCTGAATGCAGCGGATGTCTGCCCAGCCGTACTCCGCCAGCAGGGCGGTTACAGCTTCCCGCTGCTGCCAGCCGATCTCCAGCACCAGCGCCCCGCCGGGGCACAGCGCATTTTTGTAGTGCTGCGCCAGCGCACGGTAGAACACAAGGCCGTCCTCCCCGGCTTCCAGCGCCATGGCAGGCTCCTGTGCCACCTCAGGCTGCAGCTGCTCCATCTCTGCGGCGGTCAGGTAGGGCGGGTTGGAGACGATGAGCTCCAGCTGCCCCTCCGGCAGGGTTTCCCAGTAGGTGAACAGGTCTGCCTGCACCGGCTGCACCGCGTAGGCGGGCTTTTGGTTTGCCCGCAGCGCGTTCAGCGCCGGGCCCCAATCAAAAGCAGGGGCATTTGCCTGCTCAAGGGCAGAGGGTTCCAGCACATTCTCGGTCTGTCTGCCCTGTCCGCTCAACGCGCAGCGGGCGTTCTTTTCCAGATAGGCAAAGGCCGCAGGGCTTTTTTCCACGCAGGTCACCTGCGCGGCGGGGCAGAAGCGCTTGACCCCCAGCCCCAGACAGCCTGTGCCGGCGCACAGGTCCAGCACCCGGGGCGCGGCGATACCCACAAGGGTCTCGGCGGCGGCCTGCGCCACCACCTCGGTGTCCGCCCGGGGGCAGAGCACCCCGGGGCCCACCGCCAGCTCAAAATCTAAAAAGCTCCAGCTGCCGCAGAGGTATTGCAGCGGCTCCCGCGCGGCGCGGCGGGTGCAGAGGGATTCCAGCCCCGCCGCCTGCTCTGCGGTCAGCGGACGGTCGGAAAGGCGCACGTCCCGCCCGGTCGCCAGCCGGAACAGCTCCCGCGCGTCAAAGTCCGCGTCCGGGCAGCCTGCGGCGGTCAGCCGCTGCTCCACCTCCCGCACCGCTGCGCGGGGGAGCATTGCTTCGCTTACCATTTGCCCTCCTCCGGGGTCTCGGGCAGCACGGGGGTAACGGCTGCAATGGCCACCTCGATCATGCTGTCATCCGGCTCAAAGACGGTGAGATGCTGCACCCAGATGCCCGGCTGCCGGATGATGCGGGTGGCAATATTGTCCGACCGGCCGCACCACTTGAGCAGCTCATAGCTGATGCCCATGACCAGCGGCAGCAGCAGCAGCTTGCACACCACCCGCAGACCAATACTGCCCCACGGCAGCACACTGTACAGGAACACGCTGACGATGACTACCAGAATGAGGAAGCTGGTGCCGCAGCGGGGGTGGAAGCGGGTGTACTTGCGCACGTTCTCCACGGTCAGCGGGTCGCCCGCCTCGTAGCAGGCAATGGTCTTGTGCTCTGCACCGTGGTACTCAAACACGCGGTGGATCTCCTTCATTTTAGAGATGCCCACCATATAGGTCAGGAAGATGGCTACCTTCAGCACGGCTTCCAGCACCACCTTGCCCCAGCGCCCCAGCGGCAGCAGACGGTTCACCCCGCCCACAAGGAAGGTGGGCAGCACGGTGAACAGCAAAATCGCCAGCAGACCGCCCAGCACCGCCGCCACGGTCATCAGCGCGTTCTCGGCTTTTTCGCCCAGATGCTCCCCCACCCATTTTTCAAAGGCAGTCTCCTCCTCGGCGGGGTCGTAGTCGTCCCCCATGCTCACCTGTGCCGAGTACATCATGTAGCGGTAGCCCACGATCATGCTTTCGATCATGGCAATGGCACCGCGCACCAGCGGGATCTTCGTCCATACCCCGTGGGTGGGGGTGGGGTCGAGCTTGGTCTCAATGGTGCCGTCCGGCTTGCGTACGGCGCAGCACATCTGTTTAGGGCCGCGCATCATGATGCCTTCCATCAGTGCCTGCCCGCCTACGCTGGTCTTAAAGCGTTCCTTTTTAGGTTGATTCATTGGTTTCTCCCGATATCCGCCCCTGCCGCTTGCGGCAAAGGACGGTCTTTTTTATATTTTATCCGGGGCCTATCCCCGAGCAAAGCTCATTTTAGCACACAAATGTGACAAAATCTGTGTTTTGGGCGTTTCTCATGCCTTGTGGTACAGCGGCAGACCCAGCGTGACCACCGTGCCGCGCCCGAGGGTGCTTTTGATATCCAGCGTGCCGTCCAGTGCGGTCATGATGGAATCCACCAGCGCCAGACCGATGCCGCTGCCACGCACCGAGTTGCTGCCCTTGTAGAACTTGGTCTTTACGTTTTCCAGATCCTCCGGCGGGATGCCGCGTCCCTGATCGATGATCTCCACAAAGGCCTTGTACTCCCCTGCCCACAGCTTGACCGTAATACGCCCGCCGGGGGCAGAGTACTTGATGGCATTGTCCAGAATATTGATGAACACCTGCCGCAGACGATCCGGGTCGGCGTAGACAGGGATCATCTCCTCCGGCTCGGTGTAGTGGAGCAGCAGTCCCTCCTGCCGGATGCGCGCCTCGCAGAAGAGTACCGCATCGGTCAGCTCTGCCACCAAGTCCAGCGGGCGGCACTCCATGCGGATGCGTCCGTTCTGCAGGCGGCTGAAATCCAGCAGCTCCTCTACCATATTGTTCAGCCGCCCGGTCTCGTTATTGATGATCTCCAGTCCCTTGCGATAGTTCTCGTCCGTGGGGTCGTCCAGTGTCATCAGGGTCTCCACCCAGCCCCGGATGGAGGTAAGCGGGGTGCGCAGCTCGTGGGACACCGAACTGATGAACTCGTTCTTCATCTTCTCGGTCTCTTCCAGACCCTCAGCCATCTGGTTGATGGTGCCGCGCAGCCGATCCACCTCATCATGGGGGTCGCCGGTCAGGGGCAGACGCACATCCAGCTCGCCCCGGGCGATGCCGGCAGCGGTGCGTTCCACCTGCCCCAGCGGCACCACGATGCCCCGCACGAAGTACAGCCCGGACATGATCGTAAACAGCAAGATCGCAATTGCAATGAATACACTGATGATGATGGCGTTTTTGACCTGCCGCTCCACCAGCGCTAGGCTGGTGACCAGCCGCAGCGCGGCCACGTCCTCGGCGTCGTAGGGCACCAGCGAGCAGGCCGCCATGACTACCTCACCAGACTGGGTGCGGTACACCGCCACGCCCAGACCGTCCGGGCCGTTGAGCGCCTGTTCAAAGTCCTTACTGCTGACGATGCCCTCCGCGTCTGTACCGCTGGAGGAGGCAATGACGCCGCCGTAGCTGTCCAGCAGCATGAACTCGTATTTGTCCTTATCGGCAAACTGTTCCACCATGCGCCGTAGCGCCAGACTGCGGCTGGCAGCGGCGCTCTGGGCGGTATCGCCGGTATACATTTTCAGCTGACCGGTCACCGAGGAGAACCGCCGGTACATGATCTGCTGCACACTGCTGTAATAGCCCCGGGTATAGCTGTACAGGAACATTACCTCGGCCAGCAACACCACCAGTACGGTGATCAGCAGGTTGCCCCGCAGCCAGCGGCGGGTGATACCGCTTCGCATAACAGTGTCCTCCTTTCGGTGAGTATCGATAATAAAAAAATATTTTTTTGTGATTCAGGAAAGTCCGTAGGACTTTTCTGAATCACATTTTTATTCTTCCCACCGGTAGCCGTAGCCCCACACGGTCATGATGTGGGTGGGGTGACTGGGCTCGTCCTCCACCTTCATGCGCAGGCGGCGGATGTTCACATCCACGATCTTTACGTCGCCGAAGTAGTTCTCGCCCCAGACCCCTTTCAGGATCTTTTCACGCACCAGCGCGGTGCCCGGGTTGCGGAAGAACAGCTCCATGATCTGGAACTCCACCTGTGTCAACTCAATGGGCTGACCGGCCTTCAGCAGAACGCGGCGGTTCTCGTCCAGCACAAAGTCGCCGCTGGTCAAAGTGCCCAGCGGGGTATTCTCCCGGCTCTCCCCTTCCTTGGTGCGGGTGACTCGGCGGCACAGCGCCTCCACCCGCGCCAGCAGCTCGCTGACGCTGAAAGGCTTGGTCATGTAATCGTCTGCGCCGATGGACAGGCCGCGGATCTTATCCTGCTCCTGTCCCTTGGCGCTGAGGATGATGATACCGATCTGCTGGTCGGTGCGGCGGATGGTCTCGCACAGCGAGAACCCGTTCATGCCCGGCAGCATCACGTCCAGAATTGCGGCATCACAGCCGGGTTTCTGTGCCAGCAGCGGCAGAGCGGCTTCGGCGCTTTCGGCCTCCACTACCTCCATCCCCGCATGGCGCAGGTTCAGGGCGATCATATCGCGGATATTGGCTTCATCTTCTACAACAAGCACTCGTACCATGCAGCATCCTCCATTCCTTAATTCAGCAGATACAACGCCTTGGAAAGGCGGTAGTTCGTGTCAGATAGCAAAACGTCCGGACCCATTTTGGCCTGCACCTGACGGGACGCTACCACGCCCAGCCGGGTCCAGCCGGTGGAGTTGGCCGAGGTCCTTGCCAGCCGTACCGTCAGCACCAGCTGATTCTCGTCCACCGTGCGCAGCTCCACTGCGCCGTCATATTCCTCGCTGTCGGCCAGTTTCAGATTGCCCTCCCACTCAGCGGGCAGTTCGATATAGCAGTTGGTCTCTTCGTCCAGCAGGCCAAAGCTTTTTTCCGGGTGGCTGCTGGTGTAGTCCATCCAGACGATAAAGTCCATGCGGCGGCTCTGGCTCAGGTTCAGCAGACCCGCCTCGTCCGGCTGGGTGGGGATCTCCACGATGCCGTCCCCGTCCAGGTCTCGGCTGACCAGCGTGGGCACGTTGCGCAGAGAAGCATTATACAGCCGCTGGCTGCTGATCCGTGTGGCGGGCACCATCTGCTGGCTAGTCTCGTCGTAGCACAGCAGCACCGAGGCCAGATTGTTGCCGGAAATGCCAGTCCAGCCGTCCAGCACCAGATAGTGCCGTCCGTCCGCGCCCGCGCCCGCCGCCACCGAGGCGCAGCCGGAGAACTTATCCGCGGAAAGGCCGTTGACCGTCACCTGCCGGAAGCTGCCCTTGCGGTCTGCGGTCAGCAGCTCGATCTGCACGCTGCCGTCCTCCTGTGTGGACATCAGGATCAGATCCTGACTGCCGCCGCCGGTGATATTTTCCACCAGATACTGCTCATACTGCTGCTCCAGAATAGTGGACAGGGTGCCGTCCTGATAGGAGTACACCGCCAGATAGTGATCATTCTGGGCGGCGGTATAGCCCACAACCAGCTGGCAGCTGTCTGTATCCTGCAATTGGGCAAGGCTGACGTTCTCCACCGTTTCGGCAAGGCCTTCCACGCTCTGGCGCACCTGCCAGCTTCCGGCATCGTCTCGCTGCAAAATGGCTACGCAGACGTTGGCGGTCTGGGCGGTGGTATACAGCACCGCCGCGTCCTGCTGACCATCGCCGTCCAAGTCCTGCAGCACAAAGGGAGAAAGCAGCTCGCCCTGAATGGGATATTTCAGCTGGGCGCTCTCCCCCAGCCAGTCGTTCAGGGCAGTTTGCAGCGCGCCGTAATCGCCGGAAAGTTTCGGGGCACGCAGCAGTTCCTCTACCTGTGCCTTTTCGTTGGCCGGCAGCACGGTCTGGCAGCTGCACAGCACAAAGCACAGCAGCGTGCACAGCACCAGCCGCAGCCTGTGGGTTCTGTTCATACCGGTCAACCTCCTTCCGGGCATAAAATGCTATTTTCAGTATACCACACTTTGCGGACACAAAAAAGGGGGTGGGCATATCTGGCGCTTACGCGTGGGACGATTTTGAATGGCCTCCGCTTGCGCTCTGGCCATATTCAACGGAAAGATTATTTTTAATAGAGCAATGCCGGAGCGTCTGCGGACGCTCCGGCATTGCATTTTCACGGGTGGGGTCGTGGAGGGAAACGGCATTTGCAGCGCCGCTTTCTGCGAAAGCGCGGCGCGGCGGGGAAATTTGCGGCAGGCTCTCAACAGGCTGAACTCCCTCAGTCAAAACCTGACGGTTTTGACAGCTCCCTCTGAGAGGGAGCCTTTGGCATAGCGGGAAGGTTTCCGGCTCAAGTGCAAAGTTTGCGGGCGTGCCCGCTCCCCCGGGGGGGGCTGTCGCGCAGCGACTGAGGGGCTATAGATGGAGAAGCGAAAAAAGCGTTAAAGCGATAGCGCCGACTGGCGCAGCGCTAGCTTTTTTGTGCTTCGACTTCTTCTTTAGGATTGTCAAGGGCGTGCAGCCCTTGACCTGTTGCGGGGTGGGTGGAGTCCAGAGGTAGGGAGGGGGGAATCGGAACACCCCTCCCTACCTCTGGCCCAGCGGAGCGTCTTTGCACGCTGAAAACAAGCAGAAAGTCACCCCGCGGAGCGCAATGCACTTTTCCGGTTCTCTTTTGGTGTCAAAAGAGAACATCCCACGCACTTTTGCAATAAATTGCAAAAAAAGAAACCACTGCACAAAAGCTGTGCAATGGTTTCTTTGGTTACTGTATCAAACAGTCAGAGCAGGATCAGACGAGCTCCAGAACTGCCATCTCAGCTGCATCGCCGCGGCGAGCGCCGATCTTGATGATGCGGGTGTAGCCGCCGTTGCGGTCAGCGTACTTGGGGCTGATCTCGTCAAACAGCTTCTTTGCAACATCTTCCTTGGTGATGTAGGCGTAGATCTGACGCTTGGTGTGCAGGTCGCTGGCCTTGCCAAGGCTGATCATCTTCTCGGCCATGGAACGAACGTCCTTAGCGCGAGTGACAGTGGTCTCAATCTTGCCATTCTCTAACAGGTAGGTAACCATAGCGCGCATCATAGCGTTGCGGCTGTCGCTGGTTCTACCGAGCTTTCTGGTACCGGGCATCCCGTTTCACTCCTTAAATTATTTTAGTTATTCGTCATCCGTGTTCAGCTTGAAGCCAAGGGAGTCCAGCTTAGCCATGACTTCCTCCAGGCTCTTGCGACCGAGGTTACGGACCTTCATCATCTCGTCCTCGCTCTTGCTGACCAGATCTTCCACCGTGTTGATGCCTGCGCGCTTCAGGCAGTTGAAGGAACGCACGCTCAGATCCAGCTCTTCGATGGTCATCTCCAGAGCCTTCTCCTTGTCGTCGTTGGTCTTTTCTACCATGATCTCAGCGCCGGCGGCCTCGTCCGACAGGTTGACGAACAGGTTCAGGTGCTCGGTCAGCACACGGGCAGCCAGAGAAACGGCTTCCTGTGCGTTGATCGTGCCATCCGTCCAAACCTCAATGGTCAGCTTGTCGTAATCAATGGCCTGTCCAACACGGGTGCTCTCGACGTTATAATTCACCTTGAGCACAGGGGTGTAAATGCTGTCAACGGGAAGGGTGTTGATATCGTTCTTCTCGATGATAGCCTGTTTGTTGCGCTCTGCGGGCACATAGCCGCGACCCTTGTCGAAAGTCAGCTCCATAACGAGCTTGGCACCCTCGCCCAGAGTTGCAATGTGCCACTCAGGGTTCAGAATTTCGATGTCGTCGCCCTGCTTGATGTTGTCAGCAGTGACCTCACAGGGACCAACTGCCTCAACACGCACTGTCTTCGGACCATCGGTGTACAGCTTTGCAGCGATACCCTTCAGGTTCAGGACAATTTCGGTAACGTCTTCCTTGACGCCCTCAATGGTGGAGAACTCGTGGACCACACCGTCAATCTTGACGCTGGTCACGGCGACACCGGGCAGAGAGGAAAGAAGCACACGACGCAGGCTATTGCCCAGTGTGATGCCAAAGCCACGCTCCAGAGGTTCTGCCACGAATTTGCCGTAGCGACCGTCCGGGGACAGGCTTGCCGTTTCGATCTTGGGACGTTCAATCTCCATCATATCTATGCCCTCCTTGTCAAACCGGTGTTTCCACCGGCCCATTATTGAATTCTTTCAAAAAAGAATGCGAAAGCGTGCCATCCAAAAGGAAGGCAGTGCCTTCTTAATGGATTACTTGGAGTACAGCTCGACGATGAGGTGCTCTGCGACTTCGTAGTCGATATCGCTGCGCTCGGGCAGCTTAGCGACAACGCCCTTCAGAGAACCGGTCTCGCGGTTCAGCCATGCGGGCAGAGCCACAACGGGAGCCTCGGCACCGGTCAGCTTTGCAAACTTTGCAGAGCTGCGGCTGGACTCGCGCACTTCGATCACATCGCCGGCCTTCACCTGGTAAGAGGGGATGTTGACCTTCTTGCCGTTGACGGTGAAGTGAGCGTGAGACACCAGCTGACGAGCGTCGCGGCGGGTCTGAGCAAAGCCCAGACGGAACACGACGTTGTCCAGACGGCACTCCATGATCTGCAGCAGGTTCTCACCGGTCTTGCCGGGGCGGGACTCTGCCTTCAGGTAAGCGTTGTGGAACTGCTTCTCCAGAACGCCGTAAATGAACTTGACCTTCTGCTTCTCCTTCAGCTGAGATGCGTACTCAGACTGCTTCTTGCGGACGTTGCCGTTGGAGTTGCGGGTGGTATTCTTCTTTGCATAGCCCATGACCGCAGGAGAAATGCCCAGGGCCTTGCAACGCTTTGCGATAGGCTGCGTATTCTTTGCCATAATTCAATTTCCTCCTTCGATCAGACACGACGGCGCTTCGGGGGACGGCAGCCGTTGTGGGGGATGGGAGTCACGTCCTTGATCAGGGTGACTTCCAGACCGGTAGCCTGCAGCGCACGGATAGCGGACTCGCGGCCAGCGCCGGGGCCCTTGACGTAAACTTCAACAGTCTTCATGCCGTGCTCGATGGCAGTCTTAGCTGCGGTCTCGGCAGCGGACTGAGCTGCGAACGGGGTGCTCTTGCGGCTGCCACGGAAGTTCAGGGAGCCGGAGGAGCACCAAGACACTGCATTACCCTGCAGGTCGGTGATGGTAACGACAGTATTGTTGAAGGTAGACTGGATGTGAGCCTGACCAGCAGCAATGTTCTTGCGCTCTTTCCGCTTCATGCGGACATTTGCGCCCTTCTTGGCGTTATTTGCACTTGCCATTTCTCAAATCCTCCTTACTTCTTCTTGTTTGCGACAGTGCGCTTGGGACCCTTGCAGGTACGAGCATTGGTCTTGGTGCGCTGGCCGCGGCAGGGCAGATTCTTGCGATGGCGGGTGCCACGGAAGGACTGGATCTCGACCAGACGCTTGATGTCCAGAGCCACGTTGCGGCGCAGGTCGCCTTCAACGAGGATGTTTGCCTGATCGATGTAGTCACGGATCTTAGCCTCTTCGTCCAGAGTCAGATCCTTGACGCGGGTATCGGGGTTGATGCCAGTTGCTTCCAGGATCTTGTTAGCAGTGGTCTGGCCGATACCATAAACGTAGGTGAGACCCACCTGAACGCGCTTCTCGCGGGGCAGGTCAACGCCGGCAATACGTGCCATAGTAGTTTCCTCCAAAAATCATCCCATGTCAGTGTCGGGGTCTGCGCCGGGACTCTACGCACTTGACCCCCAGGCGCCCGAATTAGCCCTGGCGCTGCTTGTGCTTGGGGTTCTGGCAGATGACCATCACGCGGCCTTTGCGGCGGATGACCTTGCACTTTTCGCAGATGGGTTTCACGGAAGGCTTGACCTTCATGATGTTGAACCTCCTTTTGGTTGATGCCCTGACGCTTATTTGGAGCGCCAGGTGATGCGGCCCTTAGAAAGATCATAGGGCGACATTTCCACGGTTACCTTGTCCCCGGGCAGGATACGGATGAAATTGGTCCGCAGCTTGCCGGAGATGTGCGCTAAGAGGATGTGACCGCTGGGAGTGAGCTTCCCGGTGTTCTTATCCTCGCTCAACATTTCCACCTTAAAGATGGCGTTGGGCATGGCTTCACGCACAATGCCTTCGATCTCGATGACGTCTTCTTTAGACAAGCTATTTGCCTCCTCATTGGATCTGCTCAGTTTGTCATAATTGAGCACCGGTGCTCCCGCTCCAAAAAACAGAAAGCACTGCATTCTTCCGTGCCTGCGCCCGTTTTTGTGCAGTTTGCCGCTTCTCTTTCGGGGAGCTTTCACGCCGATTCCCAGACGGACAGGTGGCGATGAGCGCCACATACTTCATCTCCTGCGGCACAAAATCCGCAAAACGGGCAGACTGAGCCTGTCCGTCGAGGAAGTATCTGGCTTCCACAGCCATTTATAGATTATACACCTTTTGTTGTCAATTTGCAAGAGGTTTTTTCCGTATTTCCGATAAAAAATTATTCTGTATAAAAGCTCTTTTCCGTCCCGTCCTCCTTTCGCGGTTCTCCACCGCGAAGGTGAAACTTTTTCACGAAAACTTGTCACAATTGCACAAATTGCAGGGTGGAGGAGCGGAAAAGGCAGTCTGCTGTTTCTCCGCAGACAGCCTTTTGGGGCAAACAAAACGATTTAAAATGCCCTCCGCTGTGCTCTGGGCATAAATAGCGGTACGATTATTTTTATTTTTGCGTTTGTCGCACTCTGCGGAGTGCTCCAAACGCATTTTCACGCAGAGGGGTCGTAAAGGGAAAATGGTTACATACCGGTTCAGCCTGCTGAAGGCTGGCAGAAGGTTTTCCTGCAGCACCGCACTTTCGCAGAAAGTGGCGCTGCAAATGCTGTTTTTCTCCACGACCCCACCTGTGAAAATGGGATATCGGAACGCCCGCAGGCGTTCCGATATCCCGAAATTTAAAATAATTCTTCCGCTAAACATGGCTAGAGCACAGCGGAAGCCATTCAAAATCGTCCTTCTAGCAAAAGAAGCCGCCGCACATCGTCTGTGCAGCGGCTCCTTTTAATGGTTGCTTACTTCAAGCTGAAGGTGGCCGGGTCAAAATCCGGGTCATCCCAGCTGCGGGTCATGATCTCGGTGCGGTCCTTCAGGATGGCGATGGAGTGCTCAAAGTGAGCAGCCAGCCCGCCGTCCTTGGTCTTGACAGTCCAGCCGTCGCTGAGCTGCTTGATCTTGTAGTCGCCCTGACAGATCATCGGCTCAATGGCAATGGTCATGCCGGGCACCAGACGGGGCCCGCGGCCCTGATGGCCGTAGTTGGGCACCTCGGGGTCCTCGTGCAGTTCCTTGCCGGTGCCGTGACCCACAAAGTCACGCACCACAGAGAAGCCCGCGTCCTCGCAGTAGCTCTGCACGGCGTAGCCGATATCACCGATGCGGTTGCCCGCCACGGCCTGCCCGATGCCCTTGTACAGAGAAGCCTTGGTCACCTCCAGCAGGCGCTGGGCTTCCAAGTCCACCTTGCCCACCGCGTAGGTGCAGGCGTTGTCGCCGTTGAAGCCATCCACCTTGGCACCGGTGTCGATGCTCACGATGTCACCCGGGCGGATGACGATATCATGAGAGGGGATGCCGTGGATGACGGTATCGTTCAGGCTGATGCAGGCTGTGCCGGGAAAACCGTACAGACCCTTGAAGTTGGGGATGCCGCCGTGCTTCACGATGAAGTCGTAGATCAGCTTGTCCAGCTCCCAAGTGGTCATGCCTGCTTCGATGTGCTCTCCGCCGTACTTCAGGGCAGCTGCGCTCAGGGCGTTTGCCCGGCGCATACCGTCCAGCTCTTTTGCATTTTTGATCTGAATCACGCTTATGCCTCCAAAGCCTTCATGACTTCAGCCGTAGTCTCCTCGATGGAGGGGCAGAACTTGATCTCTGCCAGCTTGCCGCGGGTGCGGTAGAACTCCACCAGCGGCTCGGTCTGCTCATGGTAGGCTTTCAAACGATCCAGCACGGTTGCGGGCTGGTCGTCCTTGCGGATGACGGTCTTGCCGCCGCACAGGTCGCAGACGCCCTCCACCTTGCTCTTCTTGTTCAGGATGTGGTAGCTTGCGCCACACTTCTCGCAGACGCGGCGGCCGCTCATGCGCTCCACGATCACGCTGTCCTCAACCTGCAGTTCCAGCACCTTGTCGATGCGGATGCCCATGGTCTCGATGGCCTCTGCCTGCGCAATGGTGCGGGGCACGCCGTCCAGAATGAAGCCGTTGGCGCAGTCAGCCTGTGCCAGACGCTCCTTCAGGATGCCGATGATGACTTCATCGGGCACCAGTGCACCGGCGTCCATAAAGCTCTTGGCCTTCAGACCCATCTCGGTGCCCTCCTTGACAGCAGCACGCAGGATGTTGCCGGTGCTGATGGAAGGGATGTTCAGCTTTGCGCAGATGATCTCGGCCTGCGTGCCTTTGCCTGCGCCGGGTGCGCCCAACAGGATCAGATTCATAGGATCGCTTCCTTTCTTATATGTCACATGATAGAAACATACCGTACAAAAGCAAAAAAGCACTGAAAAGTATGAGCGTACTCTCCTTTCCAGTGCTTTCTTACATCTTTATTGCTTCAGATCAGCCAAGGAAACCCTTGTGGTTGCGCATGGTCATAAAGCTATCGAGGCTGCGGGTGGTATCCAGTGCCACACCAACCACGATCAGCAGGCTGGTACCGCCCAGCTGAATGCTCATACCGGTCAGGTTGCCCAGAATGATCGGCAGTACAGCCACCGCAGCCAAGAAGATGGCACCGATAAGGGTGATCTTGTTCAGGGTGCGGGTGATGAAATCGCTGGTCGGCTTACCGGGACGGAAGCCGGGAATCGAGCCGTTGTTGCGGCGCAGATTGTTGGCGATCTCAACGGGGTTGTACTGGATGGCCACATAGAAGTAGTTGAATGCCAAAATCAGCAGCAGGTAGATCACAACGTACAGCCAAGAGGTGTAGTTGAAGGTATGGAAGAACGCATACCAGACCGGGTGAGCGGTCTGATCGATCTGCAAAAAGCTGCCGATGGTGCCCGGGATGGACACCAGTGCCGAAGCGAAGATGATGGGCATGACGCCGCTCATGTTCAGCTTCAGGGGCAGGTAGCTGTTCTGGCCGCCCATCTGCTTCCGGCCCACCACACGCTTGGCGTACTGGATGGTGATGCGGCGCTCTGCGTTGGTCATGACCACCACAAAGACCACAGCGACCAGTGCCAGAATTACCAGAACGGGCAGCAGGATATAGAATTGAGGCTCGCCGGCCGCTGCGCGGGTCATCAGACCCGTCACAGAGGTGTACAGCGAGGACCAGTTGGAAACGATGGAGGCGAAGATCAGAAGGGAAACACCGTTGCCGATACCCTTGTCATCGATCTGCTCGCCCGCCCAGGTGATCAACTGAGCACCTGCAACGAAGGTAGCGATGATGACCACAGCGGCGAACACGCCGACTGCGCCGGAAACATACTTCAGTGCACCCATATTGCGGATCACGAAGTAGTAGCCAATGCTCATGATCAGTGCGACCACGGCACCGGCGTACCGGTTGATCTGCTGCAGCTTCTGCTGGCCGTCCGCTTCCTTTGCCAGATTTTCCAGCGCGGGAATGGCCACAGTCAGCAGCTGCACAATAATAGAGGCGTTGATATAGGGTGTCACACCTAACGCGAAGAGCGTGCATCTTGCCAGTGCGCCGCCGCTCATCATATTGAGGTACGAGAGCATATCGCCGTTTGCAAACATCTGCGTCAGTGCAGAGCCAGAAACGAACGGCACGGGGATGGCACAGCCAAGACGGTAAACCACGAGGATCGCCAGCGTGAACAGAAGACGATTTTTAAGCTCGGGGATCTTCCATGCGTTACGGAATGTCTGGAACACCTTACATCACCTCAGCCTTTCCGCCTGCCTTCTCGATTTTCTCTTTGGCAGAAGCGGAATAGGCTGCGGCCTTCACGGTCAGAGCCTTGGTCAGCTCGCCGTTGCCCAGAACCTTAACGCCGTCCAGAGTCTTCTTGACCAGACCCTTAGCCTTCAGAGCCTCGGTATCGACGACATCGCCGGCATTGAAAGCAGCCTCCAGATCGGCCACGTTGACGATGGCGTACTGGGTAGCAAAGATGTTGTTAAAGCCAACCTTGGGCAGGCGGCGTGCCAGAGGCATCTGACCGCCCTCGAAACCAGCGTGCTTCACGCCGGAACGGGCCTTCTGGCCCTTGCTGCCGAAGCCGGCAGTCTTGCCATTGCCGGAGCCAATGCCGCGGCCCTTGCGGGTTGCAGCCTTATTGGCGCCCTTGCTGGCGTGCAATTCATGAAGCTTCATTGTGCGTATACCCCCTGCTATTAGGCTTCGGTGACGCTGAGCAGGAAGCCGATCTTTGCGATCTTGCCCTGCGTAGCGGCGTTGTCAGGCTGAACGGTAACGTCGCCCGGCTTCTTCAGGCCCAGAGCCTCAGCGGTAGCGATCTGCTTAGCGCCGCGGCCGATCAGGCTCTTCTTCAGCTCGATCTTGAGCATCTTATCTGCCATGGTTAGTTACCTCCTTAACCCAGAATTTCTTTCACGGTCTTGCCGCGCTTCTCAGCGACAGACTCGGCGCTGACCAGACCGCACAGACCTGCAAAGGTAGCAGCAACAACGTTGATGGGGTTGTTGGAACGCATAGACTTCGCACGAACGTCCTTGATGCCAGCAGCCTCAATGACGGCACGCACGGGGCCGCCGGCGATCATACCGGTACCGGGTGCAGCCGGCTTGAGCAGAACAGCGCCTGCGCCGTACTTGCCGACGATCTCGTGGGGGATGGTGGTGCCCTTCAGGGCAACCTTGTGCATATTCTTCTTGGCAGCGGCCTCACCCTTGCGGATAGCCTCGGGAACTTCACCGGACTTGCCGATGCCGTAGCCGATGGTGCCCTTGCCGTCGCCAACGACAACCAGAGCAGCAAACTTCATGATGCGGCCGCCCTTGACAGTCTTGGAAACGCGGTTGATAGACACAACCTTGGTGATCATGCCGTCGTCTTCACGGTTTCTCATAGCCATAATGTGTTTCCTCCTCTCATTACAGCTTCAGGCCGCCCTCACGGGCGCCATCAGCCAGGGCCTTAACACGGCCATGATAAACGTAGCCACCACGGTCGAACACGACCTCGGTGATGCCCTTTTCCAGAGCCTTTGCTGCAACCTTCTTGCCGATCTCAGCAGCGGCCTCGACGTTGCCGCCGTTGCCGTTGAAGTCCTTGTCCATAGTGGACGCCGACACCAGAGTAACGCCCTGCTCATCATCGATGATCTGAGCGTAGATGTGCTTGGCGGAGCGGAAAACATCCAGGCGAGGACGTGCTGCGGTGCCGCTGATCTTGTTGCGAACGCGGCGATGACGACGAAGACGAGCTTCGTTCTTGTCGATCTGCTTAACCATTGTCTTTCACTCCTTACCTTATTTCTTGCCCTTACCGGCCTTGCCTTCTTTGTGCTTGACGACCTCGCCAGCATAGCGAATGCCCTTGCCCTTGTACGGCTCAGGCGGCTTCTTGCCGCGGATCTCTGCAGCATACTGGCCGACCTTCTGCTTGTCGATACCGGTAACAGAGAAGTGGTTGGGATCCTGCCACACAATGGTGCAATCCTCGGTATCGGGGATATTCACCTGATGAGAGAAGCCCAGGTTCATGACCAGGTTGGAGCCCTGCTTCTGGCAGCGCATACCAACGCCAACGATCTCCAGCTTCTTCTCGTAGCCGTTCACAACACCGTTCACCATGTTGGCGATGTTGGTACGGGTCAGGCCGTGCAGGCTGCGGGCCTTGGGTTCGTCATTGGGGCGGGTAACCAAAACCTCATTGCCCTCGACCTTAACGGTCATCAGGGGATGATAGTTGGAATTCAGGCTGCCCTTGGGGCCCTTGACGGTAACAGTGTGTTCTGCCTCATCGACAGTGACAGTGACACCGGCAGGAATGACGATGGGTTTTCTTCCAATTCTCGACATTGTCTTTTACCCCTTTCTTACCACACGTAGGCCAGGACTTCGCCGCCGACGTGCTCAGCACGTGCAGCCTTGTCAGTCATGATGCCCTTGGAGGTGGAAATGATCGCGGTGCCCAGGCCCTTCATAACCTTGGGCATATCCTCGCAGTTGGTGTAGATGCGCAGGCCGGGCTTGGACACACGGCGCAGGCCGGCAATAACGGGCTCGCCGTTTGCCTGATACTTCAGGGTGACAACGATGGTGCCCTGAACAGTGTCGTTCTTGACCTGCATACCCTTGATGTAGCCCTCGTCAACCAGAATCTGGCAGATAGCCTTCTTCATGTTGGAAGCGGGGATCTCCACAGAAGGGTGTTTGGCAGTGCTAGCGTTGCGGATGCGAGTCAGCAGGTCCGCGATAGGATCAGTAATCTGCATTTGCCACTAACCTCCTTAGATTAGCTCTCATTTGTTTTATAATGATACCGCCCCGAAACAAGTTGTTTGCCCCGGGGCGGATATCCGACATTCTATCCAGCCCTCTGGTAATTACCAGGAAGCCTTCTTCACGCCCGGGATCTCGCCCTTGTAGGCCAGCTCACGGAAGCACACACGGCACACACCGTACTTGCGCAGCACGGAGTGGGGACGGCCGCAGATGCGGCAGCGGGTGTATGCACGGGTAGAGAACTTAGCAGGACGAGACTGCTTCAGCTTCATAGACAGTTTAGCCATTGTACAAATCTCCTCCCTTAGTTGTTCTCTGCGAAGGGAGCGCCCAGAGCCTTCAGCAGCTCCTTGCCCTCCTCGTCAGTCTTTGCGGTGGTGACGAAGCAGACATCCATGCCGCGGACAGCATCGACCTTCTCGAATTCGATCTCGGGGAAGATGATCTGCTCCTTGATGCCGCAGGCAAAGTTGCCGCGGCCGTCAAAGCCGTTGCCGTTGATGCCGCGGAAGTCGCGCACACGGGGCAGAGCCACGTTGAAGAAGCGATCCACGAACTCGTACATACGCTCACCACGCAGGGTGACCTTGCAGCCGATGGGGGTGCCCTGACGCAGCTTGAAGTTAGCAACGCTCTTCTTGGCACGGCAGACGACTGCCTTCTGGCCAGTGATCTGGCCCAGATCCTTCATAACTGCTTCCAGGATCTTCTCGTTTTCCTTGGCTTCGCCGCAGGCAACGTTGATGACGACCTTGTCCAGCTTGGGGATCTGCATAACGCTCTTGTAACCGAACTTGGAGTTCAGAGCAGGAGCAATTTCATTGACATACTGTTCTTTCAAACGAGCCATTGTTCCTTACTCCTTTCTTACAGCTCAGCGCCGCACTTCTTGCAGACGCGAACCATCTTGCCGTCCTTCTCAACGTGGCCCACACGCACGGCCTTGCCGCACTTGGGGCAGACGGGCATGACCTTGGAAGCGTAGATAGCGCCCTCGGCCTTAACGATGCCGCCCTGCTCACCCTGACGGCGGGGCTTGACGTGCTTGGTAACCATGTTCTGGCCTTCAACGATGACCTTGCCTTCAGCGGGGCTGACCTGCAGGACCTTACCAGTGTGGCCCTTGTCCTTGCCGCTGATGATCATCACGTTGTCGCCGGTTTTAACATGAAGATTATTCATTTTTAAAACCTCCTTACAGCGATTCCGGAGCCAGGCTCAGGATCTTGGTGTAGCCGGCATCACGCAGCTCGCGAGCAACAGGTCCAAAGATACGGGTACCCTTGGGGTTCTTGTCGGCCATAACGATAACGGCGGCGTTCTCATCAAAACGGATGTAGGAACCGTCGTCGCGGCGCACGCCATGCTTGCTGCGCACGATGACAGCCTTGACGACGTCGCCCTTCTTAACGGAGCCGCCGGGGGCTGCCTTCTTGACAGAGCAGACCACGACGTCACCAATGTTTGCGTATCTCTTGCGGGTGCCGCCCAGCACACGGAAGCACATCAGCTCCTTGGCACCGGTGTTGTCGGCAACTTTGAGATAAGTTTGCATCTGAACCATATCAGATATCTCCTTTCAAACTGTTCAAAGCAGCGGGCAAAGATTACTTTGCCTTCTCAACGATACGGACCAGGCGCCAGCGCACATCCTTGCTCAGGGGGCGGCACTCCATGATCTCAACACGGTCACCGATACCGCACTCGTTCTGCTCGTCACGAGCCTTGAACTTCACGGTACGCTTCAGGATCTTCTTGTACAGGGGGTGCTGCACGCTATCCTTAACGGCAACCACGATGGTCTTATCCATCTTGTCGGACACGACAACGCCGACGCGGGTCTTTCTCAGATTACGTTCTTCCATCGTTTAACCTCCTTACTGCTTCTCAGCCAGAACGGTCATCACGCGGGCGATGTCCTTCTTGACTGCTTCGATGCGGCCGGGGTTCTCCAGCTGGTTGATGGCATGCTGGAAGCGCAGGTTAAACAGCTCAGCCTTCAGATCTGCCAGCTTGCTGGTCAGCTCTGCGGTCTGCATTTCGCGGAGTTCATTAGCCTTCATTGGTGCCATCCTCCTTCACGGAGTCCTCACGGACAACAAATTTGCACTTGATGGGCAGCTTGTGCATAGCCAGACGCAGAGCCTCGCGAGCAGTTGCCTCATCGACATCTGCCAGCTCGAACATCACGCGGCCGGGCTTCACGACTGCAACCCAGTATTCGGGAGAGCCCTTACCGGAGCCCATGCGGGTCTCAGCGGGCTTTTCAGTCACGGGCTTATCGGGGAAGATCTTGATCCAAACCTTGCCGCCACGCTTGATGTAACGAGTCATGGCAACACGGGCAGCCTCGATCTGCTTGGAGGAGATCCATGCCGGCTCCAGAGCAACAAGGCCGTACTGACCCTGGCACACCACGTTGCCGCGGGTAGCCTTGCCGGTCATGCGGCCGCGCTGAACGCGGCGGTACTTAACACGCTTAGGCAGTAACATTACTTGTTGCCTCCTTCCTTCTTAGGAGCGGTCTTTGCGCTCTTGAGGACCTCGCCCTTGTAGATCCACACCTTAACGCCGATGCGGCCGTAGGTGGTAGCAGCCTCTGCAAAGCCGTAGTCGATGTCGGCGCGCAAGGTCTGCAGGGGGATGGTGCCCTCGTGGTAGCTCTCGGTGCGGGCGATATCAGCGCCGCCCAGACGGCCGGAGCACATTGCCTTGATGCCCTTTGCGGGAACGGTTGCGCGATCGCGGGGGCTCATGGCATTGCGCATGCACTGCTTCATAGCACGACGGAAGGTGACGCGGTTCTCCAGCTGACGAGCGATGTCCTCAGCAACCAGCTGTGCGTTGGTGGAGGCGCTCTTCACCTCGATGACATTGACGATAACAGTCTTGCCATACTCCTTGGTTAGCTTGTTCTGCAGGGCGATGCGCTCTTCGCCGCCCTTGCCGATGACCATACCGGGCTTAGCGCAGTAGATGTTAACGGTAACGCGAGGAGCGGAAGTGGAAGGATCCACAGTGCGCTCGATCTCGATCTTGGGGACGCCAGCGTCCTTCAGCTGAGCCTTCAGCTCAGTGCGGATCTTGTGATCCTCGACGAGGTTATCGCTGAAATCCTTCTTGGAGGCAAACCAGCGGCTGTCCCAGTCTTTAATAACGCCGACACGAATGCCGTGCGGATTTACTTTCTGGCCCATTGTTTTCCCTCCTTACTCTTTCTCTTTCAGAACAACGGTCATGTGGCTGGTGCGCTTCAGGATGCGGTAGCCGCGGCCCTGTGCACGAGGCATCATGCGCTTCAGCGTCGGGCCGGGGCAAACGTAGCACTCGGCGACGTAGAGGTTGTTCTTGTCCATATTGAAGTTGTTTTCCGCATTAGCGGCTGCAGACTTCACCAGCTTCAGAAGGGGCTCACAAGCTGCCTTCGGGGTGTACTGCAGGATTGCCAGCGCTTCGTCCAGGGGCTTGTTACGGATCAGGTCCATAACGATAGACACCTTACGAGGACTAATGCGGGCATAACGAAGAATTGCCCGAGCTTCCATGTTGTGTTCCTCCCTCTATTACTTAGAATTACCAGTGTGGCCCTTGAAGGTACGGGTGGGAACGAACTCACCCAGCTTGTGGCCAACCATGTCCTCAGTCACATACACAGGCACATGCTTGCGGCCATCGTGGACGGCAAAGGTGTGACCAACGAATTCGGGGAAGATCGTGGAGGCGCGGCTCCAGGTCTTGATGACCTGCTTCTTGCCGGAAGCGTTCATCGCTTCAACGTGCTTCATAAGAGCAGCCTGGACGAAAGGTCCTTTTTTAATGCTTCTACCCATTGTCTTAAACTCCTCTCTTACTTACCTGCACGCTTCACGATCAGCTTATCGGAGCGCTTATGATGCTTGCGAGTCTTGAGACCCAGAGCGGGCTTGCCCCAGGGAGTCATAGGACCGGAGTGACCAACAGGTGCGCGGCCCTCGCCACCACCGTGGGGATGGTCGCAGGGGTTCATAACGGTACCACGGCTGCCGGGACGCACGCCCATGTGGCGCTTGCGGCCTGCCTTGCCCAGGTTGACGTTCTCGTGGTCGATGTTGGAAACCTGACCGATGACTGCAGTGCAGTTCAGGGGCACGTTGCGCATCTCACCGGAGGGCAGACGAACCAGAGCGTAGCCATTCTCCTTAGCCATCAGCTGAGCCATGTTGCCAGCGGAACGAACCAGCTGAGCGCCGCGGCCGGGATACAGCTCGATGTTGTGGATGATGGTACCGACGGGGATGTTCTCGAAGGGCAGGCAGTTGCCGGGCTTGATATCGGCAGACTTGCTGCTGACGACCACGTCGCCCACCTTCAGGCCATCGGGAGCAATGATGTAGCTCTTGGTGCCATCGGTGTACTCGACCAGAGCGATGAATGCGCTGCGGTTCGGATCGTACTCGAGAGTCTTAACGGTAGCGGGGATATCGGTCTTCTGACGCTTGAAGTCGATGACACGATACTTGGTGCGGTTGCCGCCGCCCTGATGGCGGACGGTGATACGACCGGTGTTGTTGCGGCCGCTGTGCTTCTTCATGGGCTCCAGCAGGCTGCGCTCAGGAGCGACCTTGCTCAGGACGCTGTAATCCGTGACGGTCATGCCGCGGCGGCCCGGAGTAGTGGGGCCATACTTTTTGATAGCCATTGTGCTATTCTCCTTTGTTTATCTTATGAATTATTATCGGGGTCATATCCCCATAGAGGAACCCTCGGCGGGTTCTATCAGACCATGCTGTTGAAGAACTCGATCTCCTTGGAGTCCTTGGTCAGGGTCACGATAGCCTTCTTGGATGCAGCGGTGTAACCAGCGTGCATACCCTGACGGCGGAAGCGGCCACGGACGGAGACGGTGTTCACCTTAGCGACCTTGACGCCGGGGAACAGAACTTCAACTGCCTGAGCGATCTCGACCTTGGTAGCATCGGTAGCGACCTTGAAGGTGTACTTCTTGTCAGCGATGCCAGCCATGGAGTTCTCGGTAATGACCGGCTTCAGGACGATATCATGTGCGGTTTTCATTAGCCAAGCACCTCCTCGAGCTTCTTAGCTGCGTCGACGCTGATGATCAGCTTGTCGGCGTTCAGCACATCGTAGGTGTTCACGCTGCCTGCGAAGGTGGTCTTGACACCGGCGATGTTGCCAGCGCTCTTGACGAACTTTGCATCGACAGTCTCGTTGACCAGCAGGTTCTTCTTGCCGGCGCCCACAGCGTTCAGCATAGCAACCACAGCCTTGGTCTTGTACTCGTCGCAAGCGAACTTGTCAACGACGACCATGTTGCCATTGGCAGCCTTGTCGGACAACACGCTCAGCAGAGCCAGACGCTTGACCTTGTTGTTGATGTGGTAGTTGTAGCTGCGGGGCTTGGGGCCCAGAGCAACGCCGCCGTGGGTCCACTGCGGAGCACGGATGGAGCCCTGACGAGCGTGGCCGGTGCCCTTCTGACGCCAAGGCTTCTTGCCGCCGCCGGAAACTTCCATGCGGATCTTGGTGTTCTGGGTGCCCTGACGCTGGTTGGCCAGGAAGTTCACCACAGCAATGTGGACAGCCTTCTCATTCGGGGTGATACCGAACACGGCGTCGGAAAGCTCGATCTCGCTAACGTGCTGACCGTTCATATCGACTACATTAAACTTTGCCATTGTAGCTTTCCTCCTTACGCCTTGACGCTGTTGGCCAGGGTGATGATGGTGCCCTTGGAACCGGGAACCGCACCCTTGACAGCGATCAGATTGTTCTCGGTGTCAACCTTGACAACGGTCAGGTTCTGCACGGTAACGCGCACGCAGCCCATGTGGCCGGGCAGGCGCTTGCCGGGGAACACGCGAGAGGGGTTGGAAATAGCGCCCATAGAACCTGCATGACGTGCCACCGGGCCAGTGCCGTGGCTCTCACGCAGACGGTGCTGACCAAAGCGCTTGATAACGCCCTGATAGCCCTTGCCCTTGGAAACGCCTGCAACGTCAACCTTGTCGCCTGCTGCAAAGACGTCAGCCTTCAGGATGTCGCCAACGTTCATTGCGGAAACGTCGTCCAGACGGAACTCACGCAGGGTCTTCTTGGGGGCAACGTTTGCCTTCTTGAAGTGACCTGCAGCTGCCTTGTTGACCTTCTTGGCGGAAACCTCGCCGAAGCCCAGCTGAACAGCCTGATAGCCATCGCTCTCGACAGTCTTCTTCTGCACGACGGTGCAGGGGCCTGCCTCGATGACGGTGACGGGGATAACCTTGCCGCTCTCATCGAACAGCTGGGTCATACCGACTTTCTTGCCGATAATGCCTTTAACCATTTTCTTTTCCTCCTGTAAAGGTTATTGGTTGGCAGCGCACGTCACTGCCAACATGACCCCTCGGGAAACGAGGGCATCGAATTTGATCGTGTGTGGTTTACAGCTTGATCTCGATGTCCACGCCAGCGGGGAGCTGGAGGCTCATCAGAGCCTCGACCGTCTTGTTGGACGGCTTCAGAATGTCGATCAGACGCTTATGAGTGCGGCTCTCGAACTGCTCGCGGCTATCCTTGTACTTGTGGGTAGCGCGCAGAACGGTAACGACCTCACGATCGGTGGGCAGGGGGATGGGGCCGGACACGCGAGCGCCAGTGCGCTTTGCGGTCTCCACGATCTTCTCTGCTGCGGCATCGATCAGCTGAGCATCATAGCTCTGCAGACGGATTCTGATTTTCTCTTTGACTGCCATTGCTTACGCCTCCTGAAAAATTGTTTTTGCCCTAGGCGAGCCGATAAATTGCTCTACACAGTTCCGGGTGTTCCTCGATTTGGCACTATAAAAACCGGTGAACCGCATGGCAGTTCTCCCGGAAACATATTAGCAAATCAAATCCGAACATTGGTTCCGCCCGTTTCGCAGAGGAGTAACTTCTCTGCCGAGGGAACGTATTCCATCGCTGTCAGTAATTTTTTCGCCCGGTTCTAAGATCGGACATACTCCGCGGAAATAACCCATCGCAGCTATCGCCGGATGACAACCTCCCGCATCAACGCATATCGCTGGCCTGCACGACTTGTATCGCACAAGCCTTTTGCAGCCGAGAGATATTTTATCACATCTTCGTCTATTTGGCAAGTGTTTTTTGCAGAAAATTACGATTTTTCTTTTTTATTTTCTCTGTTTTGTCAATGGCCGCATTTTCTGTGCAAGATGCACAATCTCAGCGCTTTCTGCCGGTGGAAAACTCCCCCGTTCCCCTTTGCAGCATCAGTATGGGCGGGAAAGGCGGGGGTTATACATATTATATAAGGGAACTCCCTCAGTCATCGCTGCGCGATGCCAGTTCCCTCTAGGAGGGAGCCTTTGGCATGGCGGCAAAGTTTCCGGCTAAACCGCAAAGCTTGCGGGCGCGGTTGCTCCCCTGGGGGAGCTGTCGCGCAGCGACTGAGGGGCTATGGATGGAGAAGCGAAAAAGCGTTAAAGCGATAGCGCCGACTGGCGCAGCGCTAGCTTTTTTGTGCTTCGACTTCTTCTTTAGGATTGTCAAGGGCGTGTAGCCCTTGACGACGGGTTGCGGCACCCAGCATCCGCTTCGTGCCTTGGGCGGCACTCGCGTCTTGCTGGCCGCTGCCCCAACAACTGCTCCCTGTTTCCGCCGCTGGCGGCGGTCGCAGTTGTTGCGTTGCGGGGTGGGTGGAGTCCAGAGGTAGGGAGGGGGGAGTCGGAACACCCCTCCCTGCCTCTGGCCCAGCGGAGCGTCCCTGCACGCTTGCGACAAGCAGAAGCTTTCCCCGCAGCGCCGCCGCTTCCGCAGGAAGCAGGCGCTGCAAATGCCGTTTGCCTTTACGACCCCACCCGTGAAAATGGACTGCCGGAGCGTCCGCAGACGCTCCGGCAGTCCGAAATTATAAAGTTTTCTTCCGCTGAAGATGCGCAGAGCAGCGCGGCGCGCAGTTCAAATCATTTCTTCTTCAGCTGTTCCTCCAGCCCTTCCCGGGGCGTGATGTAGACGGTGGTGTACACCTCGTACAGCACCATGCCGGGCTTGGCACCGTTTGCTTTCCAGATGTTCTTCACCTCGGTGGTGTCCACTGCCACCTTGGCGCCGGTGCCCGCCTTGTAGGCGCTGGAATGGATGACCGCCAGCTCCGCAGCTTCCTGCTTGGTGGTGTCCGGGATGTCTTCGCCCCGGCTCATGACCACAACGTGGCTGCCGGGTGCTTTCTGCACATGGAACCATAGGTCCTTGCCCCGGGCGGTGTGCAGGGTGAGCTTGTCGTTCTGGGCATTGTTACGGCCTATCAAGATCTCAAAGCCGTCGCTGGAGGTATAGCGCAGAAAGTCCGCAGGCTTCTGCTTTTTGTCCCGCTGCTTGTAGTATTTCAGGTAGCCCTGATTTTTCAGTTCCATGCGGATCTCGTTCAGGGCGGCTTCGCCGGAGGCGCTTTCCACCTCGTAGAGCACCGTTTCCAGATAAGCGATCTCCTTTTCGCCCTCGGCCAGCAGGTCTACCAGCATCCGGGCGGCGGTCTGCTTCTTTTTGTAGTTCTTGAAGAAGTTCTGGGCATTCTGGCTGGGGCTGAACCGCAGATCCAGCGGGATGGTCACCTCTTTGCCC
Organism: Faecalibacterium sp. I4-1-79; assembly: GCF_023347235.1. Classification (GTDB taxonomy): domain Bacteria; phylum Bacillota; class Clostridia; order Oscillospirales; family Ruminococcaceae; genus Faecalibacterium; species Faecalibacterium tardum. The sequence goes on from NZ_CP094467.1 coordinate 2,897,439, forward strand.
TCGTCGTACCAGTTGGGCACGGTCAGGCTCTTCATGCCCTTTTGCGCCAGATAGAGGTTGGCAGACAGCAGCTCACCGTACAGGCGCAGCTTTTCGCTTTTGCCGCTGGCAGCAAGCTCTTCCTGCCGTGCCGCCTGCTTGCGCAGAGCGCGGTCATACATATTGTGCACCGCCTTGTGCAGCTCCTTGCTCTTGGTGCGCAGCCGCTCAGCGCGGTCCTTCTCGGCGTAGTAGCCCTCCAGCATCGCGTTGAAGGACGGCCACTCCCGGATGGTGTACTGCTCGCCATACTGCTGCGGACGGAAGAAGGTATACTCCACCGGCTTGCCGTCCGGCGCGGTGACGCTGCAGGGACAGCCGCCCTGCGCGTGCAGTTCCTTCAGCTCGTCGATTGCTGCCATCAGGCTGCGCTTCTGGGCATCAGTCAGCTCGTTGGCGGGCAGATGCTCCCCGTCAAAGGCGCGCCATGCGGCTTCGCGGCAGACCACCGGCCCTACACCGGCTACCGTCTTGTTCAGAGCATCTGCCACCGGCAGCTCCCGCTGACAGGCCGCTGCCACGATGGATGCGCTGCTCACCAGCAGAAAATCCGGGCGGGCAGGCTTGGGGGGTGTGGTGTAGGGCAGACCCGGCAGCAGCTGCCGGACGTCGCTGTCCTCAAAATCCACCCGCTTGAGGGCATCGATAATTTTGCCGCTCTGCACCAGCACAAGGTTGGAGTAGCGCCCCATCAGCTCGGCGCACAGGGTATTGCGCACAAGGTCGCCCATCTCGTTGGTGCACTGAAAATCAAAGTAGACGATGCGGTCGCCCGGCTCCATGTGCACGTCCAGCAGTCTGCCGCCGGTCAGGTGCTTGCGGATGAGCATACAGAAGGAGGGCGGCGTCTCGGGGTTTTCAAAGGTTTCCTCGGTCAGGCACACCCGTGCAGAGCCGCTGCGGGCAGACAGCAGCAGCGCGTAGGTATCGGTGCGGGTGCGCAGGGTGATGACCAGCTCATCCCGGGTCGGTTCAAAAATTTTTGCGATCTTGGCATCGGTCAGGGTGGCTTTCAGCTCCGCTGCCGTCAGCGCCAGTGTCGCGGCATCCAGTGCCATAGTGTTTACCTCGTTTTATCTATAACCCTCTCAGTCGCCTGCGGCGTTGCCAGTTTTTCGGTTTATGCTGAAAGACCTCCCCCTTTCGGGGGAGGTGGCATTGCGCAGCAATGACGGAGAAGGTTCTCTCTTTATAAATAAGTATACGGGTCGCGGTTCTCGGTGCTCACCAGCACCTCTACCTCCGGCAGGGCGGCGCGCAGGGCAGCTGCCACAGCAGCGGTCACCGGGAACTCGGTGGCGTAATGCCCTGCAGCAATCAGGGAAAGCCCCAGCCGCTTGGCGTCCAGCGCATGGTGGTGGTTGGCTTCGCCGGTCAGCAGACAGTCCGCGCCCTCGGCGATGGCTTCGGCAAACAGACTGCCGCCCGCGCCGCTGATGACCGCCAGCCGGCGCACCGGCTTTCCGGTGTCGGCAAACTTCACCTGTACCGCTGCACCGGTGTCCGGCGCGTTGCACAGGGCAGCCAGCTTGTGCTGCGCCAGCGCAGCAAGTTCCGGCACGGTGATGGGGTCGATGTTCCCTACCCGGCCGCAGCCGTCCGCAAAGGCGGTGCGCTGCCGGATGCCGAAAATGTCTGCCAGCACATCGTTCACCCCGCCCTCGGCGGCATCCAGATTGGTGTGCATACAAATGGCGGAAATGCCCGCCTGCACCAGCTGATAGGGCACATCGGCGGGGCACAGCCGCTTGAGCGGGTCAAAGATGACCGGGTGATGCGCCACGATGACCGTGCACTGCTTTGCCGCCGCTTCTGCCACCACCTCTGGGGTGATATCCAGCGTCACCAGCACCCGGCGCACCTCGCCGCCGCAGTCCACCAGCAGGCCGGGGTTATCCCAGTGCTCTGCCAGTTCCGGCGGGGCAAGCCGCTGCATTACTTCGTATACCTGCTGTACCGTGGTCATTTCAGTTTCCCTCTTTCAGAATGGCGTCCATCTCTGCGGCAAGCGGGCTACCGTCCGGCACGCCCAGCCGCATCCGGGGCAGCTTTGCCCGCTGCCACGCGGCGTAGCCCGCGCCCTCCGGCCAGCGGCCGGTATCCCCCAGCAAGCACTGGGTAAAGGTGGGCTCTGTCACCTTACCGGTGTACTCTGCCGCTATCACCGCGTACCAGCGGCCAGCGGCCTGCACCGGGCGGTCTGCCACAAGGGCAAAGCCATGCTGCCACAACCAGCGGCGCAGCTCGCTGTGGCGGGTGGCAGGCACCATGACAAGGCGCGGCCCGCCCACAGCGGACACCCACGGCGCTTTTTCGATGATCTCCCATGTGGTCTGTGCCGACACGCCCGCCAGCACGATGCTGCCCACCTCCCCGGCAGACAACACAGAAAGACCGTCGCCAAGCCGAAGTTCAGCGCGGTCCAGACAACCTGCATTTTCCAGCGTCTGTTTTGCCTTTGCCAGCGGGCCGGGGCGCAGGTCTGCCCCGATGACCTTCGGGTACCTGCCCGAAGCCGCCAGCACCGCCGTCAGCTTGCCGTGGTCGCAGCCGATGTCCGCCACCGGCTGTCCCGGGCGCACCAGCTCTGCCGCTGCGGTCAGACGCGCATCCAGTGTGGGCAGCACTCAGGCCTTCTTGGCTGCCAGATGGGTGTTCAGCTTCTCCAGCAGCTCGTCACAGTTCACGCCGTGCACTTCGCAGGCTTCCTCGATGGTCTCCCCGCGGGAAGCCGGGCAGCCCAGACAGTGCATCCCGATCTCCATAAAGTATGGTGCGGTGGTCTGGTCCATATCCAGAATGTCGCCGATGATGGTATCGCGGGTCACCTGCTTGGGTGCGGTGTGTGCCTCTTTTTTGAGCATATTGAAAATATCAAACATGATAGCTTTTCCTTTCTGTTTTGGGTGAGATACAGTATAACCTACTGTTCCTCTATACTATACCCCAAACCGGGGCAGTTTTGCAAGAGCCTTGGGGAAATCCACTCACTCCTCCACCTGATAATCCTTTTCCAGCGAGAAGCCGCGCCCGCTCACCTCGGTAACGTGGCTCACAATCATAAAACAGGTGGGGTCGATGGTATGCGCCAGCTTTTCCAGCCTTGGCAGCTGCCGGTTGGAGACCACGCTCAGCAGCACCGACTCCGGCTCCCGCAGGTAGCCGCCCTCGCCGTGCAGGATGGTCACGCCGCGGTCCAGCTGCGCAAAAATGGCTGCGCAGATCTCGTCGGACTTGGCGCTGATGATCTTTACCTCGGTGCGGGTGGTGCCCAGCATGAGCACCTTGTCCAGCACGACCGTGTAGATAATGGCCATCACCACGCCGTACAGGGACTGCCGCACCGGGCTGAACGCCGCCTGCGCCGCCAGAATGATAAAGTCGAAAACCATCATGGTGCTGGACACCGGCAGGTGGAACCACTTATTCAGCACCAGCGGGGGGATATCCATGCCGCCGGTGGAAGCACCGGCGCGGATGGTGATGCCCAGCGAGATGCCGATGCCAAAGCCCGCGAATACGGTGTTCAGCACCAGATCATCGGTCAGTACAAGATTGCCCAGCAGCCGCTCCCACAGCGCCATAAAAAAGGGGCTGAGCACCGTGCTTGCAAGGGTGTTCAGGGCAAAGCGGCGTCCCAGCACCCACCAGCCCAGCAGCAGCATGACCACGTTGACCACGAACAGCACCGCGGATACCGGCAGTCCGGTGACCTTGTTGAAAGCCAGTGCGATACCGGTAGCACCGCCGGTGATGAGGCCAGAGGGCATCAGAAATAATACCACAGTCAGCGCATACATCGCATTGCCCACCACGATGGACAGTGCGTTGAAGAGCTGCTGTTGCTTGTGTGTTAATTGCGTCATCTTCATCTTCCTTTGTTTATAGTTGAAGGTTCTTCTACTATGATAACGAAAATATCCGCATTTATCAAGCCTTCGGCGATAAATGCGGATATCGGGATCAATTTTAAGGGGTCAAAGGGCGGCTTCCGGCTGGGCTTCGTCCTCTTCCATCAGCCGCAGACCGGCGGTATCGGTCACCGGCAGCGAAAACACGATGGCGCCCGCCTTGGGGTTTGCTCCCTCCATGATGGCCTTCATGATGGTGTTTTTCTGGCTGGTGCGGCTGACGATGAGCACCAGCTCCTTTTCGTTCACCAGCTCCACGCCCAGAAAGGCGGCTGCACCCTCCATGCCGGTGCCCTTTGCGTGGATCACCGTGCCGCCGCCTGCACCGGCGTTGCGGGCAGCATCCATAATGGAGCCGGTGTAGCCCTGATTTGCCACCACCAGCAGCAGTTCGTAGCGGGTATCCTTCAAGGTGCTCTCCTCCTTCCATGTAAGGGGCTGGTGCTCGGTAAGGAACATCAGCGCCCGTTTGCCGCCAATGCTGCTCAGCGGCACAATGAACGCAATGCCGGTGCCCGGCACATCGATCTGCATTTTGCGGCGCAGATCCTTCTGGATCTTCTGCCAGCTCTCTGCCGTTACCACAGCCAGCAGCACCGCCTTTTCGGTCTTTTCCAGCCCAAGGGTGGAAAGCGTCTCCTGCACCGCCGTGCCGGAGCCCACGGTACGCATACTTACCGTTACGCCGTGGCTTTTGTACAGCTGCAAAAAGCCATCGGTAGAGCGGCGGTCGGTGATGGTGATCATCAAAAACAAACTGCTCACGTTCTGCCTCCTTTACAGCTCGATAATGGCGTCATCCGGCAGGTCTGCAAACACGGTGGCAAGCACCGCAGCGGGCTGCGCCGTCCGTGCCTTGCGGGTGCGCAGCTGCGCCACCAGCCCCATCATCTGCACGGTGATGAGCGGAGTCATGGCGACCATCGCCACCACGCCGAAGGCATCTGTGACGATATTGCCGCCCACCGCCACGCAGGCACCCTGCGCCAGCGGCAGCAGGAAGGTAGCGGTCATGGGGCCGGAAGCCACGCCGCCCGCGTCAAACGCGATGGCGGTAAACAGCTTGGGCACCACAAAGGAGATGCTGATGGCGAACACATAGCCCGGCACAAGGAACCACAGGATGGAGATGCCGGTCAGCACCCGCACCATGGCAAGACCCACTGAAATGGATACACCGGCGGAAAGTGCCAGACCCATCGCCTGTGCCGAGATGGCACCGTCGGTCACCTCTTCCACCTGCTTGTTCAGCACATAGACCGCAGGCTCGGCCTTGACGATGAAGTAGCCGATAAGCATCCCGATGGGAATGATCACCCAGCGCATCCCGCCGCCTGTCAGCACCTGACCCAGATAGTTACCGGCGGGCATAAAGCCCACGTTTGCGCCGGTCAAAAAGAGCACAAGGCCGATATAGGTATACACAAGGCCCACGCCGATGCGCCCCAGTGTGCGGCGGTCCAGCCGCAGGGCGATCAGCTGAAATGCTCCGAACATCAGCACGATGGGCAGCAGCGAGCGGGCGATCTCGGCCAGATAGGTAGGCAGACCCTCCCGGAACAGCTGCCACAGCTCCACCGAGTCTGCCACCTCCGGCAGAACGGGCGGGATGTAGGTGCTGTCCGCTGCGCGGAACGCGATGCCCAGCGTCAGCACCGCCAGAATAGGGCCGATGGAGCACATGGCCACCAGACCAAAGCTGTCGTCTGCCGCGTGGCGGTCGCTTCGGATAGCAGAAACGCCCACGCCCAGCGCCATGATAAAGGGCACGGTCATGGGGCCGGTGGTCACGCCGCCGGAGTCAAACGCCACGGCAAGGAACTCCTTGGGCACAAAGGCCGCCAGCAGAAAGATGAGCCCATAGAACAGCACCAGCAGCTTCGGCAGCGCAACGCCGATAAGCATACGCAGGAAGGCAAAGACCAGAAACAGGCCCACGCCCGCCGCCACCGAAAGGATCAGCGTGCCGCTTGGAATAGAGGGCACCTGATCTGCCAGCACCTGCAAGTCCGGCTCGGAGATGGTGATAAGGAAGCCCAGCAAAAAGCCGAGCACGAGGATGAGGGGCAGCTTGCGGCTGCAGGTGATGACTGCACCCACCCGCTCGCCCATGGGGGTCATGCTCATCTCTGCCCCCAGAGTAAAGAACATGATGCCCACCACGATCATGGCAGCGCCCAGCAAAAAGCACAGCAGGATGCTGGGCGATACCGGTGCTACCGAGAAGCAGAGCACCAGCACAATGGCCACAATGGGCAGCACCGCCTGCAGCGCCTCCAAAAGCTTTTCCCGCAGCTTGGGGAGCGATCGTCTGAGAATGATGTCCACCGCCTTTCGTCTGTATCCTGTTTGTACACTTTTGCACAAGATATATTTATAGTATACGTTTTTGAGGCTATTCCGTCAATCCACAGAAGGAAAAAACTTGAGCAAGTTCCATAAATTGTAAAAAATTACGTTTTCCGAAGGATACCCCTTCCGTCTGCTCCCCCTTTTGTCGCTACGCGACATCTTCCTCCGGCCGGGGGAAGTCGGCCCTCAAGGGGACGGCTTTCGCGGTGGCGGGTAACTTTGCGGCATTGCTAAAAGGCGTCCCCTTGGGGGAGCTGTCGCCGCAGGCGACTGAGGGGGTTTCCCTCCCGTGAAAATGGAATACCGGAGCGTCCGCAGACGCTCCGGTATTCCGAACTTATAAATAATTTTTCCGCTGAATATGGCCAAAGCGCACGCGGCGGCCATTCAAAATCGTCCCGCTTTACGCCTTTTTCGGCTTCAGCCAGCCGTCCACGGCGGCTACCAGCGCCTTGCCCCGGCGGCCCAGCAGGCGGGGCAGCAGCACCCGCGCCATGGCCCATACGCCCGCAAAGTTGTACAGGATGATAACCAGCGTGATCAGCCCCGTCCACAGTCCGTACAGCGGCGGCTCTGCCAGCAGCACAAAGGCTTCAAATACCAGTGCGGCGGCGTTTGCCAGCACCCGCGCCGGGTGGACATGCATCCCGATCATGCGGCGGGCATCCACGGCGCGCAGGGTGAACACCAGCGCAAGGCCAAGGAAGGACGCATAGGTCGCGCCCACAGGCCCCCACAGCTTGATGAAGAAATAGTTCATGATGCAGTTGCTGATAGCACCCGCCATCATGGTGACCATGCTGCGCTGCGACTTTTTGGTCACCACATAGACGCTGTTCATGAACTGGTTGAAGCAGCTGCAGGTGGAAGCCAGCACAAGGAACGGCACAAAATGCCATGCGTAATAATAGTTGGACTTCATGACGTGCATCACCGGGCGGCACAGCCAGATAATACCCGCCGCACAGCAGAACAGAACGCTGGAATAGGTGCGGAAGATCTGGGTAAAGAACCGCGCACGCCCTTCCTCCTCGGTGACAGCGGAAAGCTGCCACGCATCGTAGAAGATCAGACCCAGCGTGGTCAGGATGGTGGGCAGGAAGTAGCCGGTGGAAAGCAGGCCACTCCATGCGTTGCCGGTGCGCCCGTCCAGCCCCTCGCACATCTCGCGCACAAAGAACAGGTCGGACGCATTGATGATCCAGAAACTGATCTGCGCCGGGATCATGGGCAGCGAGAAGTTGAGCATCTGCCGCCACAGCTTTTTGTTGACGCCCTTCAGCTCCACATAGTTCCACAGCTTGCCGGTGAACATCAAGAACAGCACGCTGGTCAGGTCGCCGCTGATGATGGCCAGCAGGTAGCCGTTGGCGCCCCACTTGAAGCTCACCAGATACAGCACATAGAACGCCATGGTCGCCACGGTGCACAGCACGCCGTCCACTGCCACCAGCTTGTTCCACTGACGGCTGCGCACGAACTGGGTGCATAGGGTGCGCAGGCAGCTCATGAGCACATAAATGTAGATCAGCAGGCCGTACTGCGCCATATCCGGCAAAAACTGGGTGACCGGCCAGCACAGCACCAGAATGCCAAAGCCGCCCAGAATGGTGAGCAGGCCGTTGGTGAACACCTGTTTTTCGCTGTTGCCCTTGTCCAGACCAAAGCGGATGATGGCGTTGGACATGCCCATGGACACAAAGGGGATGAGCAGGTTTGCGTACTGGCTCAGGATCTTGGACAGACCCAGATCCGAGATCTCCGCCATGGCGTAGGTCAGAAAGGGCTGTACGATCAGGGTAAGCAGCTTGGACGAAAAGCTGGAGATTGCAAAGATCAAAGTATTGCCGGCCAGTTTGGAATATTTATCGCCGGTCTTTTTTTCGTTTTCCAAGGGAATTTCCCTCCGTTTTTACGATAGATTATCTTTTCAGCAGCTCCCGCCGGGCCTTCCAGTCCGGCAGCAGCTTTTCCACTTCTGCCCAGAAGGCTGGGCTGTGGTTCAACTGCAAAAAGTGGCAGTACTCGTGTACTACCACATAGATCTGCGCCGCAGGGGGCTGGTTATACAGCTGCAAAGCAAAGGTGATCTGCCGCTTGCCCGGGCAGCACACGCCCCAGCAGCTTGTCATGCTGCGCACCTTCAGAACGGGCTTCTGCCCGCCCAGCACCCCGGCAAAGGCCGGGTAGACCTTATCGCTCATGGCGGTAAAGTAGGCCAGTGCCGTGGCTTTGTCCGGCAGGTCGGTGTTGTCCCTGTTCCGCTTGGTGATGTTCTTCACCCGGGTATCCCGGATCCACTGGGCGTTTTGCAGCACAAAACGGTCAGCCTGCTCCAGACTGGCCGTCAAAGGGATGCTTACCATCACGGTGCCGTTGCTGCGCACCCGCAGATGCAGCTGCTTTACCTTTTTGCGCACCAGCTCGTACTGGATGCCCTCCACGCTGCGCAGCTGGGCGCACGGCTTTGCCGGCATCTCAGGCCTTGCTCCGCATCAGGCGGCCAAGGGGCAGCTGCGCCAGCACCACGGCGGCAAACAGCAGCACACAGCCGGTAGATTCCCGGAAGGAGAGGTTCTGGTGCAGCAGCAGCCAGCCGCCCAGAGCGCTGAATACGCTTTCCAGACACATGATCAGGCTGGCCACGGCGGGGTTCAGGTCCCGCTGACCTAAGATCTGCAGGGTGTAGGCCACGCCGCTGGACATGATGCCGCAGTACAGGATAGGCCCGGCGAAGGTGACAAACTCTGCCATGGCAGGCTGCTCGAACAAAAACGCCGCCACGGTGCTTTCCACCGACACCACAAAAAACTCCACAAGGCTCAGGCGCACGCCGTCCATCTGCGGGGAAAAATGATCCACTGCCATGATCTGGAAGCTGAACAGCACCGCACACAAAAGCAGCAGCCAGTCGCTGCTCTGGATGCTGCCAAAGCCGTCCTTCATGCACAGCAGGTACAGCCCTACCACGGCAATGGCCATGCTCACCCACAGCTGTGCGCTGCCCTTGCGGCCCAGAAACAGGCCGAACACCGGCACCAGCACCACATACATGGCGGTCAGAAAGCCCGCCTTTGCGGTGGAGGGGTCCAGCGTGATGCCCAGCTGCTGCGCTGCGCTGGCTAAAAACAGCAGCGTGCCGCACATAAGCCCGGCTTTCAGCAGCAGCTTGCGCTCTGCCGCCGTTTTGGGCTTGCCGTCCGGCTTGCCCTGCCGGTGGTGCAAGGCGTCAAATGCCTTGACCGTGGGCAGCAGCACCAGTACCGCCATCCAGCTGCGCCCCGCCAGAAAGGAGAACGCACCCATGCCGGAACCGGCGCTCTGCGCCACAAAGGCTGTGCCCCAGATCAGGGCGCACAGCATCAGCAGCATTGAATTTTTCGTCTGGTTCGTCATCCGGCAATGCCCTCCACCTTCATCAGGCCGTACAGGTAGTACCGGCTGGAATCATAGGAGATGGTCACGCGGTACTGCGCCGCCGGGTCCAGCCCGGAAATGGTGCAGCGGTAGTCGGTGCCATTGGTCTTGAAGTAGTAGGTGCTGTCCGGCACATACGCTGCGCCGCCGTCCACCTTTTTCCACAGTGCTACCTTGAACTTCTGGGTACCCTCGGCGGTGCCGCAGGCCATAATGTTCAAACTGCCGCCCGGCACGGTAAAGTAGCCGGTGTTGCGGCTCCAGATGCCGTTGAATACCGCATACAGGCAGCCGTCTGCGGTGGCGGTGGCATACTTTGCCGAGGCATCCGCAATGCCCTGAATGATCAGCGGGTCGGTGGTAGCTTCTGCCCAGCGGGTGGTGTCCTCCTCCTGCACTTCCTCGGAGTGGCCGGTCACCTTCTGCGCCACCTTTTTCAGGGTCTCCTTGCAGCCGGTCAGGCTAAGCACCATCACCGCCGCCAGCAGCAGTGCCAAAAGCTGTTTTTTCATCTTCATAGCTTTCCTCATAGAAACAAAGAAACTTTTCTTTTTCGTGCGTCTCTGCCAACGGGCAGATACAAGTTAAGTATACCGCATTTTGCCGCTCTGCACAAGATACCTACGTTTATTTTGTGCGGTTTGCCGCCTGTTTCTGCACAAATTTTCACGTATTCAGCGCCCGCAGCGCCGCGCACTCGGCCCCGGCCAGCGCGGGAGCCTCCGGCCCGAACAGGCTGCCGTAGCGGTACAGTGCCCAGCCGCCCGCCGCCTGCTGCCGTAAGTCCTTTACCTGTGCCGCCAGCGCGCTGCCGGTGCTCCAGCCGGACACGCTGTCCGGGTTCGCGCCGCCATCCCCGGTGCCCACCCGGTACGCTCCCAGCCCGAAGTACAGCGCCACATCTCCCGCCCGAGGGTAGCTAAGCCACGCCGGGACGATGTTTTCAAAGGCAAAGCGGGTGCTGCCGGATTGCAGGGTAAAGCCATAACCCCAGTACACCTGCGGGCAGAGGTAGTCGATGACCTTTTCCTCCCCGCCTGCCGCCAGCCACGCGGTCACATCGCTGTACTGCTGGTCGAGGTCGTTGTCCGGGTTGCCCTGCGGACTGATGCCGAACCGCAGCGTGGGGTCTGCCGCCTTTACCGTGCGGTACACTTTCGCCACCAGCGCGGTAACGTTCTGCCGCCGCCACGCGGCAAGGTCGGCTGCGCCGCTTGCCGCAAACTGCACCGCATCCACGGCGGCGTCGGTGGTGGGGTAAAAGTAATCGTCAAAGTGGATGCCGTCCACCGGGTAGTTCTGCAAAAGCTCTGCCACCCCTTGCACCACATAGTCTGCGGCGGCAGGCACGGCGGGGTTCAGGTACAGCCCCTCCCCGGCGGTGCACAGCCAGTCCGGGTGGGTGTTTGCCAGATTATTCTCTGCCAGATTCGGCGGCATCGCCGCCGAGGAGCGCAGACGGTAGGGGTTGACCCACGCCTCCACCCCGATGCCCCGGCGGTGCGCCTCGGTCAGAAAGACATCCAGCGGGTCAAAGCCGGGGTCTTTGCCCTGCACCCCGGTGCACAGATGGCTCCACGGGAACAAACTGCTGCGGTACAGTGCATCCCCGAAGGGACGCACCTGCGCCAGCACGGTGTTCAGTCCCAGCCCGGCGCAATTGTCCAGCAGCTGCGCCGCCCCGGCGCGGAAGGTGTCCTCGGTGGAGAAATCCAGCAGCGCCCAGTCCAGATAGCTCACCCACACCGCCCGCCACTCTCCGGCGGGCAGGGCGGGGTTGGGTGCCGGGGGTGTATCCTGCCCGGAGGCGGCAGTGTTTTCCGCGTTGCCCTTTTGCCGCAGATACCACCCCGCCAACCCGCAGGCGGCAACGCCCGCCCCAGTCAGAAAGGCTCTGCGCCCAAAGCGGCGTTTCGCCTTGGCTTTTTTAGACGTCCTGCGGCGCTGGGTCACAGGGTCTCCTCCTGTGTCTTATACAGGGTAAGTCCCGCCCAGCCCCGGGCGCAGGTCAGCAGCACGAACATGATATTCGTCCAGAAGGCAAGGCCGCTCATGCCCGCGTACTTGGTCAGCATCCAGAACACCAGCCGCAGCACCTCGGCGGCGCTCACCAGCTGCAGCTGCCGCTGGATGGGTCTGCCGCGCTCGTACTCAGTCGCCAGCAAGGCAGGCCACACCAGCGCCGAGCAGATATCCCCTGCCCAGCCGCTGGCACCCAGCTTGCTGAGCATCAGCACCACGAACACGCCGGTGTAGTTGCGCTTTTCCCTTGCCGGTGCGCCCTTTTGCGCCGCCAGAAACAGCACCGCGATGCCGGTAAGGCAGAACACGATCATTTCCAGCCCGGAAAAATCCATCCCGCCCAGCACGGCAAAGCCGCCCAGCATGGACACCGCCGCTGCAGCCAGCAAAAAGAAATACCAGGTCTTGCGTGTAAATTTAAGCTTCATGAAGCCCTCCCCCGGGCGTTTGCGCCCGGCTTGCAGAAAAATTTAAAAAAGAATTGTAAATATTATAGCACAAACCCCCGCAGGTTGTGTTACAATAAGGAAAACTCTTTTGGGGAGGGTCTTTCCATGAACGCTGTCGTTTCCGTCTGTCTTTTAGCCTGTGCGCTGGGCATAATCGTGTATCTGCTCTCCCGGCGGGAGACAACCCGCCGCAGCCAGTACGGCCCCGCCGGCCTGTCCGAGTTCCGCACCGGCCTTGCGCTGGACGAGTGCTTTGACCGTCTGGACACCTGCAGCGACACCGACCTCTTTGCCTACGAGTGCCGCCGGGAGAACGACGGCAGCTTTCTGCTGCACCTGACGCTGCACCAGCCCAGCCAGCAGCCGCTGGACACTTTGTACACCCTGCGGCTGGACCCCGGCCGCCAGACCGTGGTGACTTTGATCTTTATCCGGGAGGCCTTTGGCTACAAAGAGCCGCTGTTCCCGCCCGCCATGCTGGACGAATTTATGCTGCAAAAGCTGGATGCCCACCGCACCAAATGATTTTTGCGGAAAATGCTTTCCTTTTTGCGCAGTTTTTGTTATACTAGTGCGTGTTGCAGCAATGCAGCACCCCTGCGGGCCAGTAGCTCAGCTGGTCAGAGCTGGCGGCTCATAACCGCCAGACCTTACCATTTCCACCTCTTTCAAACAGCGTTTTTCCGTTGTTTTTTGGTTTTCAAGCAGCAAAAAGATCGTACTTGGGTATTTTCTGGGTACGAAAGCCGTTTGAAGAATCTCAAACAACGTCATAAGGGCCATTAGCTTAACGGTTAAAGCCGGCGGCTCATAACCGCTCCAGTGGGGGTTCGAATCCCTCATGGCCCACCAAAAAAGCACGAGATTTTGCGTCTCGTGCTTTTTCTTTTGCCTGATGGAGCAATCTCACTTGTACAGTTCTCTGCTCATCTGTTTCCGAATCTCATCACGCCGCCTATCATAGACCTGCGTGTAAATTGCAAGGGTAGTACTGGGCTGTGCGTGTCCGGCTTCTGCGGCTACTGTCGCCACACCGATATTGGGATTGGACAACAGAATGCTGACGAAGGTGTGCCGGAACATATGCGGATGAATTTTTTCAATGCCCGCCTTTTTTCCAACACGGCGTACCAATGCGCCATAGCTATCCGGGTTGATAGGAAAACCATAGTCGTTGCAAATCACGAAGTCGTTCCCACGCAAATCCAAAAGGGACTGTGCGTATTTGGAGCCTTTCTTCTCCAAATTCTTCTGCCAGCTTGCACCCATCAGCTTCTTCTGGGCTTTCCACTGTGCATAATAGTCCTTCAGGAAATCCATGAACTCCGGCGCAACATCCACATCACGGATATTGCTTTCCTTCGTTGTGGTAAGCTGATAGCCATAGTTCGGAAAGACCAGCAGGGATTTTGACACATGGATCGTTCCCTCGCGGAAGTTTACGTCTTTCCATGTAAGTCCAGCCAATTCACCACGGCGGACACCTGTGTTCAGCAAGCACAAAACGATTGCTTTTTCCAGCATAGAACATTCTTGTAAGGCAGCTTGCAGAGCTTCTACCTCATCACTATGTAAGCAATCCACCGATTTTCCTTTTCGACCAGATGCCTTTATCATTGGCATTTGAAGTGATGTTCCATAGTTATCATTGGCGTAGTTCAGAACTGACCGAATGAACAGATTGTACTCTCGCATCGTCTTTTTCGTCATGGGACGGCGATCAATCTCTACTTCAAACATCTGTTCAACGGTCTTACCTAAAGCCGTTGCCACCTGTTGTGCCGAATCCAAAGATACCGTTTCGCCACGGAAGATTCGCTCAATGGTTTCCTCTCGGATGGTGCATTCCTTCGCAATTTTAGGGCAGGATACCGTTTTGAACTCTTTAGCTTCTGGTTTCAAAACTGCACGTTTGTAAACTCGTGCGTCACTGTCCTCAATGAAGCGAATCATCGAATCACAATCCTTTTTTGTAATCAACGCAATCGGCTTTTCAGAAAACTCCGGATAACACTGGATGCGCTGAAGATATTTTTCCTTTTTCAAACTCGTGTTCTCTTTATTCCTGTTGCTATCATAGTCGCCCTTCAGACGAACTGAAGGTGCCATACGAGAACGGTTTGAAGCTATGTACTCCTGCGCCACTACTGCAAAGGTCTTTCCTGCATTGCTGGCTTCCTTGTCTGCCTTTTCCTGTTCCAGCCGTTCAAATTCGGCAGCGGCAGCTTTCGCAGCAGCGTTGCGCGCACGAGCGTTTTTCAGTTCGGTGGAGTCAAAATCGAACCGACCATAACGGCGTTCAATTTTGCCGTTCACCAGAACATTTGCGATGAGTTTATAATAACGAGGCTTCTTTTTGGGTTCTCGCAATTCAAACGATGCCATATATTTGCCGTCCTTTCTGTGTGGTGGTTATCTCTGTCACGATGAGTATAGCAGATCGGGCGGTTAATTTTTAGGATGTCGCAGTTTACGCCCGCATCCTTGACAAATCACAAAGTTGTCGTTCCACCGTTGAAGTAGTCAGCCATCTTGCCAAGGTTGATGTACCACTTGATGCCTGACTGGAACGCCATACCCGGCACTTCCCGGCAAAGGCGGCGGATGTAATATTCAGGCAAGCCCATACGCTGACTTGCCTGCTTGATGCTGACGATCTGCGGCAGAACAACCGCTTCGGTTTGGATCTCTGGCGATACCATCACTTTTTCATTCATCGGCATTCCTCCTGTCCCATTCATTGATTTCCAAACTGTTCATCAGGGCTTCTTCGATCCTGCGCATTTCATGCCGTGTAGTCTGTCCTAAGAAGCGCTGTATACGGCTTTTGTCTATCGTGAAGATCTGTTCCAGCTGAACCACAGACGGCTTCTCAAAGGCTGTATTGTGGGCTATCAGAACGTGTGTGGGCTGGTATTTCTTTTTCTCGGTGCGGGAAGTCACTGTCGCCACGATAAGGGTAGGCGCATAGCGGTTTCCTACATCGTTTTGCAGAACCACCACAGGGCGGGTGCCGCCCTGCTCGGAGCCGATGTGCGGCTCCATGTCTGCATAGTAAATGTCCCCTCTGAGGTATTTCCAGTCTTTTGGTATGATAGCGATCAGACCTCCTATCCTTCTATATGTAGCAAGAGCCGCCCGTTTATGGCAGGCGGCTCTTGCAGGAAAAAGGAGTATGCCTAGAAAGGCAAGAATGTTACTGCTTGATGGGAAGATTGAAGCGGCGGCTGGAGCCGTTGTAGGTGCGCAGGATCAGCATCATATATTTGTAGCTGACCGTGCCACTCAGAGATTTCTCGTCGTTTACCAACGTCATGGGGTGAACAGTGTGCAGCCGCTTGACCAGACGCTCCGGGTCATACTCGCCCTGATACAGAGCCACAAAGCGAACCATGCCCTGCAGGATGCCGGAGCGGAGGGAATCGGGGTCACCCTCCCAGCCCTTTGCCAGCATGGTCAGGGCTTCTTTGTAGAGGTCTGCGCCGTAGGTCTTGTACTCCTTGAATGCCGTGCGGATGCAGATGATCTTCCACGGGGCACGGTAGCTGTCCAGACCGAGCTGCAGACCGGTGCTTTCGGTGGCTTTCACGAATGCGAGAGATTCCGGGTCTTTGCCCACCAAAGCGGCGCGCAGCTCTGCGCCAGCGGTCAGCGGCGTGGAAACGCCAGTCTGCCGGGAAAACAGCATGGCTTCTTCTTCCTCTGTCAGTCCCTCATACACCTTACAGATGATCGGAAGATCCTGCCCGCCGTTCATCGCCCGACGGGTCACGATGGTATGCTGACCGTCAAAGACGAAGTAGTGACCGTCCCGATAGCTGACCTTGGGCGGGTTGGCGATCAGTTCGGTGAACTCCGCCGACATCTTTTCGACATTGGGGATGTTCAGCTTGCGCTGATATTCCGCAGGGATTTCGAGAAAGGCACTGTTGATGACCTTTTCTTCGTAAGGCCGCTGAGCGAAAAGGGCTTCGATGATGGCTTCATCGGTGATTTCGGGCATGATCTCAGGCATGGTGCTGACGCAGTTCATATTTTTCATAGCAGTTCCTCCATCTTATCTTCCAGATTATTCAGGTAATCTCTTAGCTTCTGAATCGTTCGTCCTACGGATGCACGGTTCTCTGCATCGGACAGAATGTCGGGATATTCCCGGAAAACGCTTTCCCAGCGGCGCATCATACTGTTGGCGGCTCCCGATACTTCGCAAAGCATCGCTGTACCATCGGCAAGTCGTTTGGGTACATAGCGGCTGTTTGCGATTTCAAGAATCTGCTGACGGTCGATTTTCAACGGTTCATTCACTTTTTGTGGAAAAGTCTGCTCCTGCGGAGCCGGAGTGTGAACCAGTTCTTCGTCCGTAGATTCTTCCTCGGATGTACTGGAATCGGAAAGCGGTTTGGCTGCTGGGGGCGGTGTTGTTCTGGTCATGGCGGCTTTCTTCTGGTCTTTGGGTTTGCAGATTTCAGCCACCAGTGCCGGACGTTCTTCGGGAGGTGCGCGGGCAACGGATGCGATCTCAGCAGCGGTCGGTTTTACCTCGCCAGTAAGGACTTTCTGACGGGTGCCGGGAACAGCTTTTTCGGCGGCATCCACGCCCTTGGAAAACTGCTCAGCCCTTTTTACAAAGCTGTCATTGACACCGTTTTCATCGGCGATTCGTCGACGTGTCCACCGTTTGTCAATCGACTGGCCATTTTGGCCAGTCGATTTTTTAAGGTTACTTTTCTGATCACCACCATGGTTTAACTTCTCGGCTTCGTATTGTTTCCCAATGAGGTACTTCTTCTGTTCCGGGGTGAGATTGCGCCGCCCCAGCTGATTCTTGCAAATCCAGATGATGGCTTCATAGCGGTTTGCAAACTCCGTTTCGTGAACAGTGAACGGGATTTCCGGGTGCTTCTTGGCGATGATGAAACGGTTGTGTCCGTCCACAATCAGCCCCTCCCACACGATGATGGGATTGATGATGCGTCCATCCCGCAGGATGTTGGCTTCCAGCTGGTTAAGTTCTTCAAAGGTCAACGGTGGAATCTTGCCCTGAAATTCAGGGTCAACTTTAAGCGCATTCAGATTCATCATCGAACCGTCCTTTCTTAAAATAGGTGGATTTCGGGCTGGTGGGCTGGATGTAGTAGTCGTAGCCGAAGTTGGTCTGGCAATAGGTGCAGGGTTCCTTTACGATCTGACCGGGGTCTGCACGGCGGACACGGATGCCACGGGTGTTCCGAAAGGCATTCAGGCAGCGGGGGCAGAGGGTGGTCAGGGTCGATTCGTCAGTCTTGTGGGTAAAAGTACGGCTCATAATCATTACCTCCGTGTCATCAGAATGAATATTCGGTATGGAAAAAGCCCACTGCCTTGATTCAGAAGAATCCCGGTGGTGGGCTTTGAAGTTTTGCTTTAAGTTTTTCCAACCTATTTGTCCTCGACCCCCGTTGGATTTGGAATGCACCTCGGTAAGTGGGGACTTGCACCCACACTCCACATTGGCTTCTTCAGCCACCCCGCCTTCTTTATGGCCGGGCCGCGAGTTACGGAAGTTTCATTATTTTGTCCGAGGGAATGATATTCAGTTTTCAAGGTACGGCTTACAGCTTCGGGCTTCTCCCCGTCTGGGGTGTTGCCCTTGCTGTGACCATAGTGTACCTGAAAACTGAATGCTTTTTTAGGAGGTCGTACCTCCGGTTTTTAAGCAAAAAACCGGAAGTATCGCTTCCGGTTTTGAGTGTTTTTCATTGATGTTGCGACATAAATTTTTCGACAGTTTTACAAATGCGACTTTGAACTTTTTTCAAAGAAAAAAGCCCTCTCGGACACCGGCTTGTATGAGCCATCCGTCCGAAAGAGCTGTTGTGTGTAATTTATAACTCGTAAGCAAGAGCCTCTAGGCTGCGTGCCATGCGCTGAAGTTTGGCACTGACTTTCTTCTTCATCAATTCTTCTTGCTCAGAAGTGGATTTCCCCATAATCAAATGGTCGAGCGTAGTGTTGAAAAATTCAACGATTTCAACGAACAAGTCAACCGAGGGGGTGTACTCTCCTCTTTCAAGGCTACGGAGGTGGCGGTCACTGATGTTCAGTTTGATTGCCAACTCCTCCTGCGTCATGCCTTTGACCTTGCGCAGGTGCTGGATACGTTTGCCGGTGGCGTAAGAATCAAAGTACATAAGCCAGCCCTCCGAACCCAAAGTGCGGGTGTTCGCGCCAGCGATGCCACTCGTGCATGGGTTCAGAGGCTTTGCAGCCAAAGGGGGCTTGCGTTACAATTTTGGAAATCTTAAACATCTTCGTCCTCGCTTTCTGTCGTTAAAGGCATAGTGGGGGCGGAGTTGAAAGAAAAAACGGGCGACAAAAATCAGACCCGCGTCACCTCGCCGCCACGACTTAATAGCGAGATGCTCGAAATCTATTTTTGCCACCCTGCGCAGAGCGTTTTTCCTTTCGTTGATAGGAACGGAAAAATTGTCCCTATACTAATAATGACAAAAAATGCCCATTTGTATGGGTATTATGCGAAAACTTCACAGTTCTCTCGCAATTTCGCTAATGCAGCTTGAATGCTTTCATTTACACTGCCTCTTGTAACCCCCTCCAAGTGCGCGATTTCTTCTATTGTCTTATTATGGTGATAACGCTCGATCAGTCGTTTTATCTGTTTTTCAGAAAGCATCCGAAACGTATCACCAAGCTGCGTTAGCTGCCACCTCTTTTCCACTGTATCACAGGGGTCATTTAGAAAGTGCAGCACATCACATTCATATTGCGCATAAGGATTGTCCAAGGAGTGCTGTGCATGATAACGACACACTTGGCGCAAATGCGCTTTTTCGCGCCGAACCATTTCGTGCATGACTTCAAATATTTCTTGTGTCACCTCAATAAAGCAGTCTTGCTGGTGTGCATCGGGATAGTGGTCTTTCAAATTGATTTCTGGCATCGTGTTCCCTCCTTATACGAGCGGACAAGCGGTGTCGAGCCGAGATAATAATATAAATAAAGATGGCAATATGAGATTCGGCTTGCACTCTATCGAGGATGCCACGAAAATCATATTGCCACCCAAAGTCATTCTGCGAATACGTTACAAAGTCTGTGTATGTTGAACAGAGCATTTGTTTGGCTCATCGGCTATGGAGTCATCATCTTTCAAGGGGCGCTGTGCTTGATAGAGCCATCCAAAGCATTCGGGTGGCCACGCTTCCATGTCTTTTTTGATCATTTTCTGAATCAAAATTTTAGCGTATCTTTTTGTTGTTACATTCATATGTAGCATCCTCCATTTTATGCTGGCTGACCTTATTATAATGTGCAACAATCAGAGAAATTGCATCTGCAATTAAAGCTGCTGCTACACAACGGAACAAATTGCCTAAATAGATTATATCAAAAAGGCAGATTAAATTTATAACAATCAGTCGAATTCGAGACTTCTTTCTTAACGCACAAATTTCGTCAATTGAAAGATGAATGCACGCATTATTACTTGGAGAATTAAACCAAACAACCAAATCTGATATTATTAGAAATATCGTTGTGGCAAGTAACGAGAAGCGATTCGAAAACCATAGACAGCAGATTTCCATACACAATGACAAAAACAAACAACGCATATATGAAGTGGCGTGGAAACCATTAGTACATGCTCTCAAAAACAAAAAACAGAATCCGAACACTATTGTTTGCACAAACCCAAAGAATAAGCCTCCTACCAGTATTAAAAGCGCCCAAGTTACCCAAGTGGTAAGCCGCTTTAACATACTATATACAAGCCATTCATAAGACTTGGGCTCTATAATGTTGAGAGCAATACATTTTAAAGCAAAACATTTTATTAATGAATCCATATACTCTTTCTTTCCATCGGTTGTTCGTTTTATTTATGATAGCATAAAATATGTGCATTATCTGCTTTTTTGTAACAAAAACGGTATTTTATGTCATGAAACACGAGAAAATGCTATTTCCCCTGTAAACTGAAACCATCCATCTTTATAAGACATGGCGTAATCACCGCTGTATTTTTTTAGGATAAGTTTGACATTTTCCAATCCAAAGCCATGCATCTCAGGCTCTTGTTTTGTTGTGGGGATGCTGTCATTTATAATTTCAACTGGAGCAGAGGTATTACGCACCGTAAAAAAAAATGTATCATTGGCCACTGCTGTAATCTGCACTATTTTCTTTCCGTTAAGTTTTTGACACGCTTCAATTGCGTTGTCTATCAGATTGGATAATAACACTACCATATCGGCTGCATCCAATGAAATCTTTGATAAATCATTTACCTCAAAGTCCATTTCAACACCCACGCTTTCAGCAAATGAAGCCTTTGTATTAAATAGCGCATCTAAGATTGGATGGTGTGTGTTAACTAAAAGCAACCGTTCTGACTGAAATTCTTTAACGGAAACAATATACGCCTCTGCTGCGGTGTATTCATGCGTTTGCAGAAGATTATCAAGTACATTGATATGCGCACGAAAATCATGAACTTTTTTTCGTTGTGCGGCATATAGATTGCTTGCTGCTTCCATGTTTTTGATTTGAATTTGAAGTTGCTGATCTAAAGCTAATAATCGTTCCCTTGTTCTTGCAGCCTGCTCTATTTGTTCCAGCAAAAAAAGGACGGCAATATTTGCAATAAAAATCACAATGCAACAGACGGCAATCATTCCATCACTGAGAGGCCGAGCGCTGGATGCATAAAGAAGCACAATAAGCATCAAAAAAGAAGAAAAAGGATACAAAAAATACAGGCTCAATTGAGAAATCCCTAAAGTAGAAGCCTCACGTGAAGATGGTTTTACCCACGAAAATTTCCGAAAAGCGAGAACGATTGTTAACTCAGATGAGTAATACAAAGCGGAGTAAATAACAAACGGAACTTGCGCATAGCCGAATTCGTTTCCTTCAATTCCATAAAGCGTAGACACAAGCATTCCCATTCCCATTGAAAGTGCATAATTTAATAAGTACTCTATCGTAACAAGAAAGAAAATATAAATCGATGTTATTTCTTGATATAAAATTCGTGCCAAGAAAAAGCTCGTTACAAGCACAATAATGATTTTTGTGCTTTGTTCGCCAGAAAACAGCAGACGGTTTAAGAACAATCCGCCAAACGAAAGCAAAACAAATGTAAGCAGAACGCCCCAAAAACGCACTCCTGTCCAACGACGTGTTGCAAAAGCATCCAAAAAGAAAACCATGCAGAGAATATCAATCAATGTAAATGCAAGACTCAACAAATACTCCATTTGTTTTCTCCTCTCCAAAGAAGATATTTTTTCTTTAATTCCGCCCGATTCTTTTCGCTGGGTGTCAACACAATTCCTCCTGCAAGTTGAATTCGATTGTGTTGAAAGATTTCAATGTATTCCATATTAACCAGATAGCTCTTTTGTATTCTTAAAAAGCCCAACATCTCCATTCTTTTCTCCATGTTGGTCATACTTTCATAGAAGCGATAAGTGGCATGACCGTTATGCACCAAATGCATCACAATAATTCGCCCCTCTGATTCAAGGTATAGAATATCGTGAATCGGGATATCAATACTCTCAGCGTTGATTTTGATTGTAACAACTTTACGACATTTTAACATTTCTTGAACAGCAAGATCAAAAAACTCTACCAAACGAATTGAAATATCCGATTTTAATAGGTAACGGAACGCCTTGACCTCATATCCTTCGGGCGCATATTGAATAAAATTTGTTACAAAAATAATGACGGCTCTCGGTTGAACGAGTCGCAAATTTTTAGCCAATGTAATTCCATTCATGCCAGGCATATCAATGTCCAAAAAGGCAATGTCAATAATTTCCAGAACATTCACACATTCAGGCTGCGTATATGAATATAGTTTGGCCGAAATGCATTTTTCTTGGCATCGCGTCTGTAGCATTGTTGTTATCGTATTAACGGCATTTTCATTATCATCACATACCAAAATATTCATCTGTTTTTCCCTCCAACGAACATGGGCCAAACCGGATTCTGAACATAGCATAACTTTCCTACCCCCTACAAGTCAATCGAAGTTCAATATAATCGAACATTATATGTAGTATAGTACGATTATGTTGAAATTTCAAATAGTACACTTTATATAGGATAGGAGTGTACTGGAATGGAGCATTATTTAGGAGAAAAGCTAAAAAAGCTGAGAGAAAGTCGTGGCTGGACGCAGGCGGACTTGGCTAAACGGTTAAATAAGGCTGTATCCACGGTCAGTGGATATGAAAGTGATGCACATGCAATTCCGTTGGATGTTCTTTCAAGCATTTCATCCTTATTTAGCATTTCAACAGATGAACTCCTAGGACTGGATGCGCCAGAACTGTTGTCTCTTTCAGGACTGACGGAAGATCAAAAGAAAACGTTGGTAAAGCTACGGGATGAATTCTTAGCACCAAGTCAACAGGGAAATGACCTTTCTCCACAACAAATGGAGATTTTGCATGATGTTATAAAAGCCTTTGGCTGATAGCTGGCTTACGATATGGCGCGAGTACGCGGCAATCATCCGTTCTGATATGTCCCCCGATGCTGGAAGTCCAGTGTTGGGGGACATATCGTTATATATGAATCCGACTTCGTTACAAATTTTCTCCATTTTGCTACAAAATTGTGGACTTTAATTAACTCTTGTGCTTTGATATAATCAATAGTTGTAATAAAATTTGAACTGGAGGTGGTTCCGGTGCAGAAGCAGTGACCATAAGACATACATTGTATAAAAACTCTATACAGGAGGAAGAACAATGAAATCTATGAAAAAGATGTTTGCACTCTTTGCAGTGTTTTCGATGATGGTCACCTGTCTTTCCCTCTCTTCCTTTGCACTGGAGCCTGACACCGTTCCGTCGGACACCACCCCCGATGCGGACGCTGCTATGAGCGAAACCGATATCGCAGCGGATGCGATTGAAGAAGATACGCTCGTTATGCCTGAATACGATGCAGTGCTGGATGATGTTATCTCTGAAATTGCTCCAGAGGCAGAGATCGTAGATTCGGTTGAATCTGATAATATTTATCCGGCTTGTAAGCACGACTACATTCGTTCTCCCGTTGGAAGCCGTTACCAAGTATATGACTCCGAAAAGAAACAGTATGGTTATGCGCAAGATTATATCTATCGTTGCTCTAAATGTGGCGAATATTACTACCATACTGAATATTCTGAATGGCATTATTAAAATCATCTTAGAAGATAGTCATAGTTTTTTCTGACGATACAACTTGATTATATTCTTCTGCCTGCTCACAGGCACTTGTGAGCAGGCGTTTTTTATTAAAGTAGATTTATGCTTGATTATTCTGCAGCGAGGGTGCGTTATGAAAGTCAAAGAAAACCCATCTCTTATTTTGGCGTTCCATGGGATGCTTGGGCGGAAAAAGCAAACCAGCCTGTTGCTGATCCTGCTGACGATGGTTTTTTCGTTTCTGACAGCAGCAACGATTTATTCCAACAGTTCCGCCCAGGCGTTGCAGGATACCCGATGCGAACTGTACGGCGAGTGGCAATATCTGAGATTATCGGATACGGACACGGATGCTGCACAGGTGCGGGAGAATCTGCCTGCGTCCGCAAAAGCCAGCACAACGATTCAGAATGGAATCGTTCTCGGCGCAGACGATGGCGTGGCGGGCGGGATCGGAACGGTAGACGATACCTTTGCACAGCTGGGGCGTATCGTGCCGATCAGCGGTGATTTCCCCACCCAGCCCGATGAGATTGCCATGACGACGACGCTGCTGGATGCGCTGGGCTGCTCCTATGACGTAGGGCAGACGGTCACGCTGAAGGTGGCTGCCAATGATTACGACCCGCTGGCAGGCTCCGGCGCAGTGATGGAAAAAGCCTATACCCTGTGCGGTGTTCTTCCTGCCTATGATGTTTATTGGAATCTGAACGGCAATCTCACCGTCAGCGGCATTGTAGCAGAGCCGCTTGCCTTGGACGGGCAAAAGTTCCAGACGTTTTATTATCTGAATGCAACCGCACCCGTGACCGCTTCGACCGACCCTGCTTTAGTGGCAAACGAGTATGCCTACCCGCAGGAGGATACCGTTTCGTCCTCCCTGCGCTTTTTGCTGGTCGCAGCGATTCTGGTCAGCTTTTTTGCAGTGGCGCAGTATTTCCTGATCGTTCTGCACAAGCGTGTACATACCATCAACACCTTCCTGACGCTGGGGGCTAAAAATCGGGATCTCCGGCTTATGTGCCTGTGGGAAGCGCTTTTTGCCGGGCTTGCAGCAGTTGCTGCAGGGTTTGCACTGGGCTGCGGTGCTGCGGCCGTCGGTCTGGGGCTGCAGAAGCACCTTTCGTTCTTGGCGGTCCCCGCTGCATCTCTTGTGCCGTTGGCGGTGCTGTTTCTGCTCTCCGTACTGCTGGGTGCACTTTTGCCTGCGGTGCTGGTTCGCCCGCAGACCGCAAAACCCAAAGAGAAGCCTGCAAAAAAATTCCGCTTGGCACAGCTGCCGCTTGCACCGCAGATCGGTGTCGGCTGCGCGGTATTGCTGATCGCCGTCAGTTGTTTGTATGTCGGCTGGCGTGTCATGCTGCCATATGATCTGGATGCACCGTATGCCTGTCTGTCCATCAAGATGAACGGAACCTCCGGGATGCCGTTTTCTCTGAAAGAGGATCTCGCTGCATTGCCCGGTGTGGAAGAGGTTTCCGCTGCAATTGATCTGACCGATACCTATACCGTGACGTCAGACAAGATCCAGTCCAGCAAGATGCTTGCCGATATCTGGGTCAAGGACAACGGTTTCTATACGGACATTCCGAGCTTGCTGCAAAATGCAGAAAGAGGAACGCTGAACACGACTGTCTGCGCCTTGCCGGAGGACGAACTGCGCCGCATTGCCGCAGATGCCGGCGTTTCGGACGAGAAAATAGAGACACTGCTGTCCGGGGATTCTGTTTTGACCCTGTGGGGAGATTGCTATTATGACCCCGCTGCGGATGAATATTATCAGGGCTTCCAACCGGATGGCAGTACGTTGGTTGAACCGGTTTTTGCGGCCGGAGACAAGTTGAGTATCCAATATCGGCGTTATACCGGGCAGGATGAAGCCGGGAATGAGGTCTACCGGACGTACACCGCCCAGCTGCCCATTGCCGGTGTCGTAAAGTCTGCAAGCAATTACACACTGCTGACAACAGACCGGCTCCTTTTCAGCGGCACAATTTTTGTCAGTACGGCTCTTTACCATAAAATGTTTGAGAGCGCAGGAAGTTTCTTTATGGAAAAGGAAGGATACAGCAGCCTGAACGTGAAACTGTCCGCTGGCAGCAATTTCTCTTTGCGGCGGTCTATTTCCTCCATTGCGACGCGCAGGAATGGTATCCTGCGTGCAGATAACTACGACCTGATCAGCCAGAGCTACACCGAGGGCACACAGAGCGCTTTCCTTGTCGGTATCCTTGCGGTATTCGGGGTCCTTCTGGGGTGTGCGCTGCTGGTGGTTTTGAATCTTTCGGCTTATGAAGTCCAGCAGCAGCGGCTGTCGCTTCTCCTGACGCTGGGCGTTTCCCCGAAAAAACTGGTGCTGTCCTATGCAAAGCTGCTGCTCCCGGTCATCGTTGGGACAACGCTGCTTGTGAACATCGTTGTCTATGCGGTAGTTTCGCGTATCGTTCCGATCCAGAGCATTCTCGACCTGATCCGTATTCATACAAGCGGACGGGTATATGCGTTCCATAAACCCGTGGGAAGTCAGATCATGGTCAGCGTTCTGCTGATGGTGTTCTGGCTGTCCGCAGCGTTGCTGCCGATCTTCTCTTTTATTCGTAAAAAAGCATCCAAGGGGGACATCTTATGAAGGATAAAATTCTGGAAGCTGTACAGATCTCCAAAACCTACGGGGAAGGGGAAAGTGCGGTTCACGCCCTCAAAAATAGCGACCTGACCCTTGAAAACGGTACATTTGCGTCCATCATCGGTTCCAGCGGCAGCGGAAAATCTACGCTCCTGAAAATTCTGGGAGGACTTTTGCCGCCCACCACCGGTAAGGTGCTGCTGGACGGTCAGGACATTTATGCAATGAATGCGGAGCAGCTGGCACAGGTGCGGCGGCAAAAGATCGGCTTTATTTTTCAGGATTTCCGCCTGTTCCCGGAGTACACGGTGCAGGATAATATTCTGACCCCGTTTTATCTGGACCATAGAGCACCGGATGAACAGATGCTCCATAAGCTGACCGGAATCTTGGGCATTGCGGGCAAGCTACATTCCCGCCCCGCACAGCTTTCCGGCGGACAGCAGCAGCGTGTGGCAATCGCCCGTGCGCTGATTGCAAAGCCCCGCATCGTTTTTGCAGACGAGCCTACCGGAAATCTGGATACGCGGACGGGTGAGGATACGATGCGGCTGCTGATGGAATGTGCTGCGGAGTTCGGGCAAACGCTTATCGTTGTCACGCATAACCCGGAAATTGCGCAGAAGGCGCAGCAGATCATTCGGATCGAGGATGGACAAATTCTGAGCAACATTTGATCGATTTGATTGTAGGGTCTCTCCTTTGCATAATGATTTTCTGACAACTATCATTTTACAGGAGCCCTAGTGGCTTGTCTATTACTGATTCAATTTTGCGAACTCAATTATACGCTATCATGGGTAAAGTCTAACCACCGTTTTATTGAGCACTTACGATAAAACAGATTTGAATGTACATGCCCATTCAAAAAAGAATGCGCTCCCCAAAAGTGTACAGCATGCAAACAACAGATTTGCTGAACAATCAAAATGACGCATTCACTTCGATATTTGGTGAGCGGCTTCACCTCCGTCCAACTTCATAGCGAAAAGTATCAACCATGTAAAAAAGATTTTTGAATAACGCCGATGGATTATGAGTGCCCCTCAAAATCCATCGGCTTCTTTTTCATTACAATAAAACCCTTGATTATAACAAAAATGTTGATTTATTGAAAAAGTATTATATCATATGAACAAATCAAAATGTTCAGCTCCGCTATAATTTTGATTTTGAACGGTCAGACATGATGCTTAAAGCATTTTGAACCCATTAGGAAAGGACGCTCGACGGTATGAAAAAAGTTGTTGTTGTTCAAAGCGCTATTATTGCGGTGCTATTATTACTTTCTGGAGTTTTGGTGATTGCACAGGCAAATGGAATAAGCTTGTCATCCATATTAAATGATTCGAACGTATCATATATTGAATTCGGAGATGAGTTCTCCGGATTTGATTTATGGGATCATGAAGGTAAAGCCGTGACTAAGATTTCCAAAGGCAAGAAGTACACAGTTACCTTTTATCTCTCCAGTTCCTGTTCAAGCTGTCTTGACAGTATTTCTGATTTTGAGAGGTTTGCAGCTACCTTTGGTGACCAGATTGATTATGCGATTATTTGGCAGGATAAAATCCCTGATCATTATATAAATAAATATTCGCTTGACCCAAGCATCAACTATTCGTTAAATGGGGAAGCTAAATTGTCCACCGCTACTCCGACATTCTTTATACTTGATGATTCTGGATTTGTAATATTTAAGGATGTTTCCCGAGAAAATTTGATTGAGAAGCTTATTCTACTTGACGTAACAGATAGCGACGAATTAAAAAGCAACGCCAATAAATATATTGTTGATAATTATTCAAATAGCTCATCAAATAAACCCGTGCTTATCTATTTTTACATGCCCGGCTGTTCTGATTGCGATGCCGCAAGCAAATTGTTTGAAAGTAACAACGTTTCAGACGATTATGAAATTATCTATATTTATAAATATGATTCGGAGAATGGGGACTACAATATAGACAAAGACAAACTGTTTGGACTGGTTTACGATATTAACTGGTATCCTTCATTTATAATGATAGATAAGGGTTCGTACCGAGAAATCGGGGAAACCCCAGTTGAAAACCTTTTATCTGTCATATATCAGCGGTAATCTTCATGCCACAACATTTGTGTGCTTTCTCGGCTAGTCACACAGAAAGGAGTTCAATAATGACAAATATCTCAAAGGCTGTGAATCGTCTTGTGGTTGTATGTATGCTATCTGTAATGATTTTCCTTGGGATAATCTGTAACGGTGCAATGCAAGCTAATGCTGCTTGTGGAAATTGGACCACATATAAAACTGGAAGTCCATACTGCGTGGATAAGGGATGCGGTTTATTCTGGTTAAGTGATACAGAATATCAAAAAGCATATCTTAAGCAAGTATGCACGACATCCAGTGGAACCACTAATACTAATTATGATGTACAAGAGAATAGGTTGGGATGCTGTTAATAGGGCTGCAATTATGCACATCTAACGGTGGAAGTCTATGTTGGCTTTAAGCTTTTGCTACAATTTCAAATAAGGAATCGCGATAGTGAATGTTGAGCCCAAACATTTTTCCCGTTCCAATAAAAACTCAATTCTTTATTGCTTGATTGTGTGACTGGCCGAGAAAACATATAAAAAGTATGAGGATTCAATTTATGAGTATGGATTGTAGTGACAATTGAATTCAATTTGTAGAGTAGTGAGGATACAAAACAGATGAAAAAAATAATACTTGCTATCGTAACTGTTTTGGCCGTGTGCATCATAGGATACACGATGAGCTATCCCGATAGACAAAACATGGCTGCGGAAGAAATAAGCACAATTGTAAATTCCGACTATTTTTTTGAAAGGAAAATCAAATACTCGCAGCTCGCAGGGATAGCGAACTTTGGATCAAATATAGTTGTAGCGAGGCCAGATCAAAACTGCCTGGAAATATTGGATAGTTTTGGCGAAATCAAAGGACAGGTTGGTAATTTGGGAAATGCTTCAGGAGAATTTGTTCGCCCTACAGGTCTGGCTGTCTGGAATGATAGGCTTTATGTTATTGATTCCGGAAATTCTCGTGTTCAAATTCTTGATGAGAATTTTCATACGATTCGGTCAATAGAGCTCGACCAATTGTCTGATTCTCAAAACAATTACTATATGGATATCTCAATTTCTGATGATGAAACACTTTTTCTTACTAATAATTGTGCAAATGAGGAGAAATCTTGTGTTTCTCTAATTGGTTCAAACGGGAAAAAACAAAGGTCTTCAGAACCCTTTTATGGATTTATAACATGTACAGATAAAACCGTCTACGGTGTTAATACTTTTGTACATTGGAAAGATTCTCACTCATTTCATGCCAGTGGTGGAGAAAGTTATCTCTATGAAATAACGGCACATGGAAAATTGAAGAAAGTGTTTGCTTTTCCTTATAAATATTGTCCAACAGATTTTTGCATTGACGGTAAGGATATTTATGTGCTCACATGCGCTTGGGCGCGGTTAGATCATTATAAGTTGGACGGCACATATGTTGAAACCTTAATAGAATTTGAAGAATTATCTCCGGAATCTTATCTTGTACGTACTGAAGATGGATTTTGGGTATCTGATGCTACACAAGGCACTCTCTATCATATAAAACGCTCAAATTCTCCCTCTGAGGTATCTTGATGAAAACGAATAGTTTTTCTTATTACATTTGGCTTTCAACCGTGCAATTTTGTCATGAATTTAAAATCAATGTGATTTTGATTGTTTCTATGGCATTAGGGCTACTGTTCCCTATTTTTTGTCTTGGCAACATTAATGTATTCGTACAGAACATCAAGACTATGCGTATTCAGGGGGGAGCAGATACAACCGTGCTTACTTTATATGGCGAAGATGTCGCATTTCAGGATGTTCAAAGAACTATACAAAACGTAGGAATAAAGTCGGCAGATTTTGCCCTCATTGCGTATTGCAATAGTACTGTAGACTGGAACGATGAGCGTCACAGTGAGGTGGTCTATTATACAACTGAAAACATCACAGACTTTGAAATGTTTGTACCTGTAGCAGGAGAATCCGTATTTTCTAAAAATCAAAATACATGCATTATAGAAAAAACGGATTTGGAGCAATATGGTGAGTTGTCTATAGGCGATACTGTCACGGTTGACGGTCAAGCATACAAGCTGGCGGGTGTTTATTCTTCTGTGCGCAACAACGGCAAAATTTTCCTTCCGCTTGCGCCGCAGACCAGTAAAGGCGCTTTACAGTACAGTCGAATCTATTTTCGCAATACGCAACAAAGTGATTTAGAGCGTTTGTGCACTGCGCTCGAAACCATTGGACTGAAAGTTCGTAGCGTTCGCAATGGTGAGCAGGACTTTCAAAAGCTTCTCAGTCAGTGCATCCAACAGTCAGTTCTCATATTCAGTGCGGGGGCTGTCAGCCTGCTGTTTGCAGGTCTTAACATTGGGCTCGTGCTTACCGGAAAAATCCTACACAATAAGCGGCTCATTGGCATACATATGGCGCTGGGCTCTTCTTACAGCACGGAACTTTTCTCCGCATTGGTAGAAAACCTGTTGTGTTTCGCTGCTGCGTTTATTCTTGATTTGGCGCTTGTGCAACTTTTGCGGCCAACGGCTCCCCAAACCTTTGCTCTTGCCCTTACTGCTGGCGTATACATCGGAGCGTTCGTCTTCGGAGCAGGAATGGTATTGCTTGTCACGTGGGCCACCATGCGAAATTTGAAAAGAAGAAAGCTTGTAGAATTGATGGAGAGGGTGTCATGATGTTATATCCGCTCTACCGTGCGGTGCAAAAGCTGTGGCTGAACCGTAAAACCTATCTTTTTCTGCTTATAGAGTTTGTGCTTGGCACGACAGTTGTACTTTGTGGATATTTGTCCGGCAGAGCCGCCACATACCGTTTGGAAGCCTACGAAATGCAGAGCAGAAAAAGCAGTATATCCATTCAGTATTATGGCGGCGATGGTCTCAATGCTGCCGTAACGCCTGAAGATTATACTCAGTTATGCGAAATATATGGCTCGGAGTATAGCTTTTCATATCTGTTGCTTGAACGAACAATCTATACATTTGAGCTACAAGAGGATAAGGTGCAAGATGTCATATTTTCTTCTATGGATGAGAACACTTTTGAATTCTTCTTCGGCGTACAGCCAGAACCGGATACGGTTTATTTCGGTGCGCAAATAGAAAAGGACTTGCCCAACAGATTGTTCTTTTGTCGTGATTGGTTTTTGCTTGATGAACAAGGCGCAACGATAAACGGACAGCTACTGCACACAGCAACCTTACCTGACAATTCTGATCTCTTACTATTGAGCGCTATGGAAAGTGAAAATGTGGATACCGCACAGCTTATCGTTTTGCCGTTTTCGCAGCTAAATATGTTGACTGCCAATGCTGACGCCCCCATGGCCTATTTGAGCGTATTTTTACAAAGCGGACAGGGTATTGACGATGTACAGAGAATTGCCGATTGGCTACAAAGCCGTCATCCGTCCTACAGTTATACGGTGTCTGACCAACGCGCGGAACTCAAAAAATCCATCCGCGATTTAACTCAATGGATGGAGCTGTTTGTATGGGTGGCAAAATGTTCGCTTGTCATTACAACGGTGGGCATCATCGGAGTTTTACTTATCTATGTAGAACAGCGCAGACGAGAATTCGTTATTGCGTTGACTTTGGGGGCAACACACGGTACGCTTATTTTTGAACTGTTTTGCGAAGTGTTGCTTTTTTCACTTTTGGGAGGCGTAATAAGTTTGCTGTTAACAATATTTATTGCACCGCAGCTTTCCACTGTGACATTCACAGTGCGGTTTTCCTGGACATGCGCGATACTTGCAATAGGCATGGCATTTGGAATCACGCTTATATGTTGTGTATGTACGGTCCTCGGCACGCGTAGTCGCTACCCAACGAAGATTTTATAGCGCTAAAAGGAGCAAAAATGAAACCGATTCTAAAGCTGCAAGATGCAAGTAAAATTTATCGGCAGGGTGGTGTGAAAACTGTAGGGATCGAGGCGGTAAACCTTGAAATCTATCCTCACGACTTTGTTGCTATTACAGGCCGTTCAGGCTGCGGCAAATCGACTCTGCTAAACATTTTAGGCTGTATGGATGAACTGACAAGCGGCAGTTATTTCTTTGACGGCGAGGACATTACACGACTGAAAAGTAAAGCCGGCGCGGCATTACGTAACGAAAAAATTGGTTATGTATTCCAAGCATTCAACTTGGTCAATGAAATTAGCGCGCTTGAAAACGTCTGTATGCCGCTTGGTTATGCGGGTGTGTCCAAACGGGAAAGAGATGCGGTTGCACATGAACTGCTCGCACGCGTTGGCATGGCCGAAAAAGCCAACAAGCGACCAGTAAATCTTTCTGGCGGCGAACAACAGCGCGTTGCCATTGCAAGAGCGCTAGCTCGTTCGCCGCGTGTGTTACTGGCCGATGAACCTACCGGCAACTTAGACAAAGCTAACAGCCTCGCCATTATGGAACTGTTTTCCAGTTTCAATCGCAGTGGCATGACGATTGTTATGGTAACACACTCTCCAGATGTGGCAGCGTACGCAAGTAGGCAAATACATATCTGTGATGGAAAAATCATTGAATCCTTTTTAGGAGGAACATATTAATTTGTTTATCTCACTTGGTACAACCAGCGAGGTGATTTATGCGGTTATTGATTGAATATCTAACGATAGAATCAAAAGCATAACATTACCAATCAGTACCTGCAAGCAGGGCGTCCGTATATACAAACGCCATTTTTGCTCTGCAAAATGCTTGTTGGGATAGTCCCAAACCCTTTGTGTACTGCATCCGCTGGATGCAGGCTGCGCATTTGCGCCAAATGCTTCTATAACGAAAAAGAACACCGAGGACTCCCCAAAAACGGGAAGAATCCTCGGTGTTCTCTGTTTATCGGGTCTGCGCTTTATCCTTGGGGACCTTTTCTTCTGCGAAAAACATCTCTACATTCTTCTGAGCTTTCATCAGTTCCTGCATCTCGTTCCGTGCCTTGCGGTAGTCCGGGTAGGCTGCTTTCTTCTTGGTCAGCAGTTCTGCGAACTCCGCATCCAACGCCTTGACCTTCGGCAATTTTTGTAGCCCTGCCTCGTCAAAGGCAGCCTTCGCCGCCTTGTGCAGGGTGATTTCCTCCCGATGAGCTTCCAAAAACTTTTTACTGTACCCTGACTTGCGGTAGGCATCATAGACCGGACGGGTCTTGGCGTAGTTGATGATGTGGGTTTTCAGCACGGCAATTTCTGTCAACCTTGCTTCCGCTGCCTTGATGGAATCCCCCATAGCATGATAGCGTTCTGTTGCCGCCGCTGCACGTTCCCGCAGTTCTTCGGCGCTGCCGATTTTCTGCTCCTGTAAAAATAGCAGCGTTTTGGACATCTCTTTCAGGTTGAACTTCGTTGCCCACTTTTTGTAGCCGACACTTTTGCCCTCTGCCATTTTTCCCTGAATATCCACCAGCAACTGGAAGGGCTGTTCTTTCGGCGGCTGCTTCTGGTACGGCTGGTGTTTTGCCTTGCCCTCCAGCACCGCCTTGATCTCGTCCTCACCATAGCCGGTGCCCAGAGTGCGGAACCGGATAAAACGTTTCTGTCCCTTGCCCTTCACCGCCGTGTGCTTGCCACGCTTCGCCTCATATCCCTGCCGCTCCAGTTTTTGCAGAAAGACTTCAAAACTTGCAGGCTTCTCGTTCAGCAGGATGCCGTCGATTACGGCGCACAGCTTATCACGATTGCTTTCTTTGAGTGGATAAAGTGTGCGCTTTTGCCGCTCCCGGTACGGCTTGATTTCAATAACAGACAGCTGATGTTCCAGACAAATCAAATCGCTCAACCGCTGTACCGCAAGCCCGGACAATAAAAAATCCCGGAATTTCCGGGTGCTGTCCAGCGCAGTGGAGTTATAAATAATGTGGTTGTGGATGTGCTGCCGGTCCGTGTGGGTAGCAACGATAAAAGCGTGCTTGCCTTTCGTGAACCGCATGGCAAGCTTATAACCGACCTTGTTGGCTTCTTCGGCGGTGATTTCTCCGGGTTTGAACGACTGCCGAATCTGATATGCGATCACATCACTTTTCTGCCTGCGCCCAGTCATCAGTTCATACTGGCGTTTGGAGATCATAAATTCTTCATCCACGGTCAAGGGACTGCATTCGTAACTGCTGACCAGCTCGCCCTGCTGAGTTTTGTCCGGGTTCTGGGCGTAATCTGTTCGGCTTTTCAGGCAGGCCGCAACGGATTTTCCCTTGTTTTTGTGCAGTGCAATCAATCGTGTTGCAGCCAGTTTGACCACCTCCCGGCAAAAAGGAAATGCCGCACATCGGCGGCATAAAAATTTTATAGTTCTGCAATCCAACCACTGAACCATTCCACGGCTTCTACAATGACTGTCCCAGCAGTGATAAGCAGGAAGCATCCAAACTCTGCCACCAGCAAAATCAAAAATTGCAGCCACTCCCGGCAGTACAGCGTATAAAGGCCGCAGCCGAAGATATACAGCATGGGCAGCGCCAGCACAAACGCTGACAGGTTCAGCGTCCATTTCAGCATCAGCGCAAGGAAAGCCGTAAGCAGCCAAAACGGGAAAACGATCATCTTAAAAACGAACCTCATGTCCAGCACCTACCTTTCGTCCCTATTATAAAGGTGTCAACGATTGCTTTGCAAGGATGTCAACCCTTATGTACCCCCGCAGCCCTCCAACTACGGGGGAAAATTTTAGAGTTCTGCCAGCCGAGCGAGAATTTTTCTGCCAATGTCGATCAGCTCGTCCAGCCGCTGCCGCAGGTCCTCCATGTCGGCGGCGTAGACTTTGCCGCACTCGTTGGCACGTTTGGCGTACTGGTTGAGGTTGTTGCTGCACATTTGGAGCAGATAAGCCATGCGGCGCAGTTCCTTCAGGTCGAGGTGCAGGCAGTAACCGTCCAGAGCCATCTTGCGAATATAGGCGCTCAGGCTGCGGATGCCTATGCCCAGCATCTTTTCATAGATACGATTTTTCTCCGCTTTTGTGGTTCTCAGGATGATGATCTCGTCCCGTTTTTCCCTCACCGGGCATCACCGTCCTTATCCAGATAGCTTTTGAAGGGCCTCACCGGCTCCGGCTTGTCCGTTTTTTCCTCCAGCGCCGCCAGCACCGAGGGGCGGCGAGGTGCATCCGCCTGTTCTTCCTCGTCCTGTTCCGGCTCGTGGCTCTTTTCGTCCACATCCAACTGGGCGTTCAGTTCTGCAAGCCGTGCGGACTTCTCCGCCAGTTCTTCCTCCTGCGGGAAGGGCTTTTCCACCTCGATCTGCGCCGCCGCCTGCTGCTGATGCAGGGTATCCAGCTCGTTCTCGGCGGCAGTGATGCGCTCCGGGAAGTTGTTCAGGGAGTTATCCAGACGGATGATATTGCCCAGTGGGTCAGTGCCCAAGGGAACCGTGTACTTCCTCTGCCCTTTCAAGAGTGCCTGATACTCCGTGCGGAAAGCATCGAACCGCAGGGACAGTTCAAAGCCCCGGTAGCTGCCGATGACTTTTTCCTCGGCGTTGGGCAGTTCCGAACAGGCAAGCACCAGACGCTCACCGGCGGTCTTTTTCTCGTCGTAGGCAACGCCCTTAATGACCATGCCACAGAACTCCTCCTTGCCCTGCGGATGGGCGGCGGCAAGCTGTGCATCGGCTTTCAGCCCGGCAATGTGAGCGTTCGTTTCCTGAATGTCAGCCGGGAACTTGGTCAGCAGCTTGTCTTGCAGACGGAATTTCTGGCTCTGGTGGTCGGCTTTCAGGACTTTCAGTTTTGCAACCTGCACATCCAAGTCCATCTTCTCCTTGATAAGAGGGTTTCCGGCGCACAGTGCCTTAATCTCCGCATAGGATAATGCCTGCTCGTCCACATCGTCGCAGGAGCGAACCGGGGATTTGGAAGTCATAATTTGCGAGATGAATCGCTGCTTGTTCTCCAAAGTCTGAAAGAGATAGCTGTCAAACGTCCCCTCCGTAACGTAATTGAACACCTTGACTTCTTTATTCATATTGCCCTGCCGGATGATGCGACCATTGCGCTGGGTCATGTCGCTGGGCTTCCAGCCTACGTCCAAGTGATGCACTGCCACAAGCCGGGACTGGACGTTGGTTCCGGCTCCCATTTTCGCCGTACTTCCGAGCAACACTCGCACATCGCCGGAGCGCACTTTGGAGAACAGCGCCGCCTTTTTTGTTTCGCTGTCGGCATTGTGGATAAATTCGATCTCGTTTTCCGGCACACCGGCGGCGATCAGCTTTTTGCGAATATCATCGTAGACGTTGAAGTTGCCATCGTTCTTTGGGGTCGAAAGGTCGCAGAACAAAAGCTGGGTCAGCTTCTGGTCTTTGCCCTCCTCCCAGATTTTCAGCACATTCTGTACACAGACGTTTAACTTACTGTTGGGGTCATCCGGCAGCATGGGGTTCATCAGGCGCACATCCAGACCGATTTTTCTGCCGTCGCTTGTGACGCAGAGCATATTGTCCACAGACGCATCCACCGTGCCGGAGTGGATTTCCGCAGCACGTTTGCTCAACTCCTGCACCATCTCCTTTTGGAGGTCGGACGGCTTTGCCACCACGGTCTCAAACTTTGCCTCCGGCACCGGCAAGTGGAGCTGGTCGGCAGTCTTGATGTCCGCAACCTCCTTGAACATGGACATCAGTTCCGGCAGATTGAAGAACTTTGCAAATCTCGTCCTCGCCCGATAGCCAGTACCTTCGGGCGCAAGCTCGATGGCAGTGGTGGTCTCTCCAAAGGTGGATGCCCAGCAGTCGAAGTGGGTCAGCTTTTTCTGCTGCAAGGTGCTGTATTGCAGATACCGCATGACCGTGTACAACTCGGTCATGGAGTTGCTCACGGGGGTGCCGGTAGCGAACACCACGCCCCGTCCGCCGGTGATCTCGTCCAGATAGCGGCACTTGCCGAACATATCGCTGGATTTCTGGGCTTCGCTGGTGGATAATCCAGCGACATTCCGCATTTTTGTGGTCAAAAAGAGGTTCTTGTAGAAATGTGACTCGTCCACAAAGAGCCTGTCAACGCCCAGTTGCTCAAAGGTAATTACATCATCCTTGCGCTCATCGGAACGCAGTTTTTCCAGCTTGGTTTCCAGCGTTTTCCGGGTCTTTTCCATCTGCTTGATGGAGAAATTCTCGCCTGCGTGGACTTTCAGCTCATTGATGGCGGCAAGCGTTTCATAAATCTGCTCCTGAATGATACGCTCCTGCCGCTCAAAGGACAGCGGAATGCGCTCAAACTGGCTATGCCCGATGATGACAGCATCGTAGTCGCCGGTGGCGATGCGGGCGCAGAACTTTTTGCGATTGGCAGTTTCAAAGTCCTTGCGTCGTGCCACCAAAAGTTTTGCGTTAGGGTAGAGGTTCAGGAACTCGCTTGCCCACTGTTCCGTCAGATGGTTGGGCACTACGAACAAGGATTTCTGGCACAGCCCCAGCCGTTTCGCCTCCATAGCGGATGCCGCCATTTCGTAGGTCTTGCCCGCACCGACTTCGTGTGCAAGCAACGTATTACCGCCATAAAGCACATGAGCGATGGCGTTGCGCTGGTGTTCCCGGAGGGTGATCTCCGGGTTCATGCCCACGAATTTGATGTGACTTCCGTCATACTCACGGGGGCGGGTAGAGTTGAACAGCTCGTTGTACTGTTTCACCAGCGCAATGCGCCGCTGGGGGTCTTGCCAAACCCAGTTGGCAAAAGCATCCTTGATGACCTGCTGTTTTTGCTGCGCCAGCATGGTCTCCCGCTTGTTCAGCACACGCTTGGGCTTGCCCTCGGCATCCTCAATGGTGTCGTAGATGCGGACATCTTTCAGGTTCAGGGTCTCCTCCAGAATCTTATAGGCATTGGCACGGGATGTGCCGTAGGTCTCGGACGAAATAATGTCACTCCGCCCGGTGGCGGTCTTGCCCTCCACACGCCACTCGGCGGTATACGGAGAATATCTCACCTTGACCGCATGGCGCAGATAGTAGGGAATCTGAAAAGTCTCGGTCATAAACTTCTGGATAATATCCGGGTCCAGCCATGTGGCACCCAAGCGCACATCAATTTCGGAGGCTTCCAGTTCTCTGGGCTGCGCCTTTTCCAATGCGGTGACATTAACGGCAAATTCCGGGTTGGTCTCTGCCGCAAACTGCGCCATCCGCAGCTTTGCCCGGACATCGCCGGACAGATATTCGTCTGCCATCTGCCAGCCCGCTTCCGGGTCGGTGGGGTCAGCGGCAGGGTCTTTGAAGATCACACCGGAGAGTTCGGTGGTAATACGCCCATAGTCACCGGGCGTGCCCAGCAGCTCTGCCATATAGGGCAAGTCCACCTTGCCGTGTTCTCCGATGGATACCGCCAACGCTTCGCTGGGGGTATCCACACTGGTGACGGTGCGCTCCGGGCGAATGGTGCGTTTGGTGAACATCGCCGCTTTGGATTTAAGCTGCCCCTGCTCGTCCAGATTTTCCAAGGAGCAGAGCAGATAGTAGGAGGAATCCTGCTCAAACAGCCGCCCGTTTTTGCGGTCATTCAGCAAGCCGTACTTGGAGGTAAAGGCATCGTAGGCAGTGTTCAAACGCTCCTGCGTTGCCTTGATGTCAGCATCGGGGTAATCCTCCAACTGTTGCTGAATCAGCTCGTTGACGATCTGCCGCAGCTCCACCATGCCGGTAACACGCCCCTTGGCGGTGTCGGACAGCTCCACCTGCGTCATCACGGAGTTTTCCCGGTAGAACACCTCGCCGTCCACCACGGTGTAGGAGAAATTCTTCACTTCCGGGTCGGCAGGCAGGGTGCGCCGGGTGGCTTCTTCCTCGGCAATGTCGGGAGCGTCCACCTCGGCGGCGGTGTACTGCCCCTCGATGTGCTGCACCGCTTCGGCAAGCTGGTCGGAAAGGTTTGCGCCCTCGATGGGGGCAACGGTCAATTCCTCTCGTCCGTACTGGGTGCTTTCGGTGGTCAGTTCGCCCAGCACCATCTCCGGGTGGTCTACGAAATACTGGTTGATGGCAAAGCCATCTTCCGTTTTTCCAAGCTGTACCCAGTCCGGCTCAATGTCCGCAGGGCGGTCACGTTTTTGCAAAAAGATAATGTCCGAAACCACTTCGGTGCCTGCGTTCGCCTTGAACGCATTGTTGGGCAGACGGATCACACCCAGCAGATCGGCACGCTCTGCCATGTGCTTGCGGGCGGTGCTGTCCTTGCTGTCCATGGTGTAGCGACTGGTGACGAACGCCACCACGCCGCCCGGACGCACTTGGTCGATGGCTTTCGCAAAAAAATAGTTGTGGATGCTGAATCCCAGCTTGTTGTACGCCTTGTCGTTGACCTTGTACTGACCGAAAGGCACATTGCCCACGGCAAGGTCATAGAAGTCACGGCGGTCGGTGGTCTCAAAGCCGGCAACAGTAATGTCAGCCTGCGGATACAGCATCTTGGCAATGCGCCCGGTGATGCTGTCCAGTTCCACGCCGTACAAGCGGCTGTCCTGCATGGTGTCCGGCAGCATTCCAAAGAAGTTGCCCATGCCCATGGACGGCTCCAAGATGTTGCCAGACCGGAAACCCATGCGTTCCACTGCATCATAAATAGAGCGAATCACCACCGGGGCGGTGTAGTGGGCGTTCAGGGTGCTGGAACGGGCAGCAGCGTACTCATCCTCGGAGAGCAGCCCTTTCAACTCTGCATATTCCTTTGCCCAACTATCTTTGCCGGGGTCAAAGGCATCCGCCAGACCGCCCCAGCCCACATATTGCGAAAGCACCTGCTGCTCCTCGGCGGTGGCACCACGATGCTCCTGTTCCAGCTGGAACAGGGTTTTGATGGCCTCGATATTTCTTGCGTACTTCTGCTTTGCGCCGCCCTCGCCCAGATGTTCATCTGTGATGTGGAAATTCCCGACAGGTTCAGACTCAGATTCTGCGTTGACGGCTTTATCCAAAGCTGCGGCATCCGGGAAAGTCTGCACTTCGCCGTCAATGACCGTTGAGATCGGCAGTTCATCCAGTTCTTCGTCAGACGGCTCCGGCTCGTCCTTGTCTGCTAAAAATTTTGCGTGTTCGACTTTGAGCCACTCGGCGGCTTCTCTGTCTGCAACTTCTTTTTTCAGATTTTCCAGATAAGATTCTGCCTGCTTCTCGTCAG
This sequence comes from Faecalibacterium sp. I4-1-79, assembly GCF_023347235.1. GTDB lineage: Bacteria > Bacillota > Clostridia > Oscillospirales > Ruminococcaceae > Faecalibacterium > Faecalibacterium tardum. The sequence goes on from NZ_CP094467.1 coordinate 2,937,665, forward strand.
AAAACTGTGGAACGGCGTGATTGGTTTCATAGTAGTCATCATAAAGATCATCCCAGATAGCAAAAAGCGGCATTTTACCGTCAACGACTTTTCGGACAGAGAAACGTTCGTATTCAGGCACTTCGGATTCCTTGGCGATGGCTTCTGCCTGCGCCAGCATTTTATCCACACGCTGAGCAGTCGCACTCTGTCGCAGCCCCTGCTCAAACTGCTGCTTGTTAATAACCTCATTGTCCCAAGACTGCCCGTGCGCACTGGTGTCGATGCGCACATCGGTTTCGCCAACATAGCCGATGGTACCTTCAATCGTTCTGGTGGGCAGGTCTACCACAACTTCATCCCCGACATTGTAGTTGGATGCTTCCTGTCTGGTAGCACGCTGTTCCTTTTCCTCATCTGTCAGATAGCGGTCGGACTGAATCATAAGGTCGATATACTTTTCCACCTGCGCCCATTTCAGGGTGATTTTCTGGTGGTCGGGATAATGAACAAATTCCAGACCCTTCCAGTCGTGGTTGACGAAGCCTCGACTGCCATCCAGATAATCGTGGGAGTGCCCACCGATGCCGTACTCCTTTGCCAGTGCTTTGGCACGGAGTTTGCGGTCAGGCTGGGTCTGGTACAGCGCAATAATGCGCTGTTTGCCGCCTGTAAACCCTGAACCATGCCGCCGCAGCTCGTTCTCAATTTCAGCCTGCGACAAAACAAAAGCGGAGGGCGTTTTTTCGCTCTCCGCTTGGTCGATCTTCTCAATTTGCTGGGCTTCGGTGGGGATGTTCGCATCCAGAAAACTTAGCTGTAGATCAGCTCCGTCAGCACCAGTTCCTCTGCCTGTGCTTTCAGACTGTTCATGTGCTGCACCCACTGCATCTGATGTTTTTCTTTGTCCGGGGCCGGGTTCTTCGCCAGCAGTTCGGTCATCAGATGCTCCTTCATCGCTGCTGCGTTCTGCTCCACCTCCGTCAGGTGCGGATACAGGCTCCCGTTCATCAGCATCGTGTGGTACAGCACCGGGCGCTGCTCCTTCAGGTAGGTCCGGCGCAGCCTGCCGTACTTGCCCAGCGGCTTCCGGGGCTGGTTCAGGGTCAGGTTCGGGAGAAGGTAATCCCCGGTCTGCGTGTAGTTCAGATTGCTGCTCATATTCATGCTGACTCCTTTCATTGTTTCGGCGGCGGATGGTGGTTTTTACGGTGCGCTCAATTTGGCGTAAGACTTCCCGGCTCATGTCGCTGACGGCTGCGCCGAGGGCAAAGACGGCATCCGGGGTGGAAAACTCGTGGATGGCTCGAAAATCTTCCTTGTCGAACCACCCGGCAGGCTCAAAGCCGCAGCGTTCCAGCAGCGTGTAGGTGACGCTGATGGCGGCGGCGGACTTGAACTGCATCTCCACCCCGGCATCATCATAATCCATCAAGAGCGAGCCGTCAACGATGGCACGGATGTCCCCACCGTTGTTGTCCCAATAATCAGCAACCAGTTTCCCGGCAACATCCGCAAGCTGCTGGCTGACACGCTCTCCGCTGATGCCGTAGGTGGCGGCGAGCATTTCCGAAACCGGTTGTTTCAGGTCATCGTTGAACTGCCACACCTCCGGGTCACGGGAATTGCGGCGCACCCCGGTGTCGCTTACGTCAAAGACGTAATGCAGTCGGGGGAATCCGCTGGATTCGTCCAGCAGGGCGATGCCCTTGGCACCCCGGCGCACATAGCGGTTCATCCGGTTGTTCCAGATGTCAAAGTCGGCGCAGGCAGTGGCATCCGGGCGCTGGGCGTAGATCATGAGCTGGTCTGCAAAAGGGTACTTGTACAGCCGAGATGCGGTGGTCAGATAGTCCGTCCAGCTTTCCCAATACCGGGTCAAGCCGTTGGCTGTGCGCTGGGCAAGGGCGAGATATTCTTCGGTTTTGCTTGGCATAGCGTTCCTCCCTTCAAGTTCATGGTAAACAAAAAAGCGAGCGGCCTTTTCAGGTCACTCGCTTATGGAATCTATGGTAGTTTATTCGTGTTTTGCGGCAAACTTTTCCGCCATCTCCAACAGACAGTCAAAGGTCTGCTTTTCTTCCGGCTCCTCGATCAGTTTTGCAAGGAGCGCACGGAACACATCGGTGCTGTCCTGCCCCAATGCAACTGCAACTTTTTCAATGCAGTCGTGCAGTTTCTTGACATCATCATCGGAAGGTTTAGATTTTGCAAGCAGGTCGGACAGGTAGCTGATGAAGGGATAGGTGGAATCATCGTTGATGATCTCGTTGGTCTCCTCGATGATCTTCTGGTTATCTTCGGGGGTCATATCGCCCTTTTCTTCCCATACGTCACGGGAAGAAGTGCGGCCTTTCAGAAAGGTGGCAAAAAGCAGGCGGTCGATGGGTGATCTTTTTTTGGTATCCATTGGCTATCCTCCGCTTTCAATTTTTCTGTGCATTAAAGCTGGTTTGAGTATAGCATGAATGGAAGGGTTCTATCAAGACCACTTTCTTGCTGGTTATAATTTTTTTCAGAGCGATGGCTTATAACACTATCCCGGTTGACGACCATCGGCAAACTGGAATTTATCTTTTTCTTCCTAAATATCGGCATACTTTTGATTTGTATTGCAGGTACTCATTTCCGAATGCTTCTATCAAAAAATCTTCCTCTACATTGACTATCTGTAAATGAAAAAATACCACTGCAAAACCTGTTGCAAAGCAAAGGAACCAATTAAAGAACGAAAACAATATTCCTATATACATTAAATCAAAACCCAAAAATGCAGGATTTCTGCTAATAGAATAGATTCCCGTTGTTACCAAATTGGTCTTTTCTTCTTTTTGCACACCTGCTCTCCAATTCTCCTTCATCTGTGTAACAGAAACAATAAAAGCAAGTACACCGAACATTGTTATTACAACTCCTGTAAATTGCAACACAGTATGTGCTGTTCCCGAATAAAACACAATACTGATAATCTGTATTACAGGAAGCAAATATGTGATTATTTTAAGAGCTACTTCTATAAATTTGACAAATCCCTCTTTTCCTTTTCCTAATTGGTCTGTCTTTATGCCTTGCTTTTTCTGACTAATCAGCTTTGCAAAATAGCAGATGTAGAACACTGCCATCAGTGAAATTGTAACAATTTTTGTTATCATCGTGCACCTCCAAATTCCGAGTTGTCGAGTTCAGTATACCACACCGAACCCCATTGTAAAAGAACTTATGTACGCCGCCCGCAGGCGGCAAAGATCAGTCCGGGGGAAATTCCAGTTCGGCAAACTCCGCATCAGTCAGCAGTTTCAACTTCTCGATAACACCCTCCGACAATTCCCGCAGAGCAGTTTCATCCGGCATCAGGTAGCACTGCATGAGCCGCAGCTCGTGGATAAGCCCCAACCGGGTGCCGGTGTTGTAAAGCATCATCAGCATCAGTTCCTCATGGTTAAAGTTCATGTTCAGCCCTCACTTTCCGGCATACCGTGGGGTTGCACTCCGGGGCATCGCACTTTTCCTTGAGATTCATCAGTACCGAATGGCGTTCCGGCTGCTTGTCCAGAAACCCCTGTAAATCTTTGAAGCCGATGCTGTCCACATAATGCACAGACACCTCGCCATTGCGTTTGAGTGCGATCACATCGCTGACCGACAGGCTGTGCCCCTCAAAATCCTGCGGACGGGAGAGGTTGAACATCTGAAATAGTTCTTCCAAAATCTCGTTGTTCGGCACATCCTGCCACATGGCGGGCAAATCAGCATAGTAGGTGACCTCATAATGCTCCGGGTCTGGCGTTTTGCCCCGACGATGCAGTTCCCGCATGGAAGCAAATCTTTCATCGAAGATTTTTTCGTCATGCCGCAGCTGCATCACCATATAAACATCGCACCCTGCGTTCAGAAACTTCTGCGGGATGTCCGTCATGGGTTCACCGTCAAAATTCTGGTTCCATTTTTGCTGCATCGTCCACCTCACAGTTCTGGCGCAGAACGTGCAGACGATTTTGGCGCAGACGTATCACTTGCCAGTTCTGCCAGCTTTTCCAGTGTGGAAGGGCGGTGGTCTGCGCTCAGTTCCTCAGCTTCCGCAACTTTATCCATGACGGCATCGTAGTCCTGCAACAGCCGCCGCCCCTTTTCCAAGTGGTGCGCTTCCAGAATCTGCTCACGAGCTTCCTGAATGGTCAGTTCCGGGGCATCCAGCTGCCCACCGTCCATTACGGAATAATCACTGTGGTAAATAGTGTAGTCCCAGCCGTCCTCACAGGACTGGATAGCAAGATAGCCCTTGCCGCCCAGTTCCCATGCAGCCTGCTCGTCCTGTGTCTGAATTTCGGGGTAGAAGTCTGCATGGTTTCGTTCCATGACCTCGGCAAACTGGCAGATGTGGAACACATTGCCCAGACCGCCCATGTCAAAGTGGTAATCATCCAGATGTTCCACCCGTGCTGTAAAACTGCGCCCATCCGGGTAATCCACCTGAATCACGCCGCCATCTGGAATGCGATAGAGGTCATCATAGTGGCTGTTGATGAGACGAATGTCTTTCGGCAGCGTTTCCGGCTCCCAGATGCGCCGTCTGCCAATGCCCGTCTGCGGGATGTTTTCGAGGATCTTTACGCTTTCCTGTTGGATGGCCTTACGGTCATCGTCCGAAAGTTCAAACAGATACCAGTTCCGGGCGGCAGGAATGGTGTTTTGTCCATCCGGCGGCAGATTCTTTTCCGAGATCTGCCCGCTTTCCAGCGGCTCTCCAGTTACCTTGTTATAGGTGGCAAAGCCGACCCCTGCACCGTTTTCCCGGAGATGCAGATAGCGTTCATCGTTGATAAGGTAGACCGCTTCTTTTATCTGCTCCATCAGCACCCACCCTCAAATTCCAGCGAGAACTTGCTGCGGCCATCTGCTTCGGTGGACAGCAGCACAGTAGCATTGTAGGTCTTGCCCTTGGCACTCTTGCAGTCCTTCAGGCGGACCCGACCATCCCGCAGTAGCTTGTCTGCCGCATGAGCATCCAGCCGTTTACCCAGACGCTTGAAGAACGCATTGTCCTTCCACAGCACGAAACGGCACTCCCGGTTCTCGCAGAACCAGCCCTTTTCACGCTCCACAACATTTGCACCACAGTTGGGGCAAACACCAATGATTTTGTTTTTCATAAGCGCATTCGCTCCTTTCCTAGCCTCGGTGGTCGTTACCAGCGAGGAGATCATCTCTTTGATTTCAGTCATAAAAGTTTCCGGTTCCATTTCGCTGCGCTCAATACGCAGTAGCTTCGTTTCCCAATCGGCGGTCATTTCCGGGGACTGGATTTCTTCGGGCATTACGGTGATGAGGGCTTTGCCCTTGTCGGTGGGGAGCAGTACCTTGGTTTTCTTGCTGCCCTTGCGTTCCAGAAAGCCCTTCTGCACCAGCTTTTCGATGGTGGCAGCACGGGTTGCCGGAGTTCCGATGCCCTGCCGCTCCACGCCCTCCGGCATACTGTCCGCACTGGCGGTTTCCATAGCGTGCAGCAGGGTGTCCTCCGTAAAATGCTTCGGCGGGGACGTTTGCCCCTCCTTCAGCTCTGCGTTGAGGATGCCGCACTCGTTTTCTGCCGCATTAGGCAGGGCGGTGAGTTCCTGTTTTCGGTTCAGGATGTCGGCAAGCACCTTGCGCTCCACCGCTTTGCAGCCTTCCTCCAGAACCTCTTTTCCCTTGGCGGTAAATTCCTCCCCTGCACATTCGGTGGTCAACAGGGTCTCCAGATACCGGAAGGGCTTGCTCACCGCCATCAGCGTCCGGGCAATAATGAGCTTCAGGACGTTCTGCTCACCCTTGGGCAGAGCCTCCAGATCGGCTTGCAGCATACTGCGGGTGGGCAGAATGGCGTGATGGTCGGTGACTTTTTCCCGGTTGACTGTGCGCCGTGCCCGGGGCACAGCCTCGTCCACATCTTCCGTGGTAATGCCGAGAAAAACTTCCAGTTCCTCGGTCAGCTCCTCCAGCATTTCCTCGTCATCGTCGGTAATATAGCAGCTATCAGTTCTGGGATAAGTGGTAAGTTTCTTCTCATACAGGCTCTGCACATAGTCCAGCGTCTGCTGTGCGCTGTACCCCAGCAGGCGGTTGGCGTCTCGCTGAAGGGTGGTCAGGTCGTACAGCGACGGCGGATTCTCGGATTTTTCCTTGCGGGTGATGCGCTGGATCGTTGCCACCATCTCCTTTCGGCAGGCTTTCAACAGGTTTTCTGCAACGGATTTTTCAGGAATGCGGCGGCTGGATGCCGTGCAGCCGCTGGTCAGTTCCAGATCCACCGTGTAGAATTTCTCCGGCACAAAGGCAGCGATGGCGGCTTCCCGCACCACCGTCATGGCAAGCACCGGGGTCATAACACGCCCTACCGCCAAGGGCTGGTTGTACAGGCACGAAAAAAGCCGGGACGCATTGATGCCGACCATCCAGTCGGCACGTTCCCGGCAGAGTGCTGCATTGTACAGCGCGTCGTATTCAGTTGACGGTTTGAGGTGGGCAAAGCCCTCCCGGATAGCGTTTTCTTCCATGCTGGACAGCCACAGCCGGGAAAAGGGCTTTTTGCAGCCCGCTTGCTGGTACACCAAACGGAAGATCAGTTCTCCCTCGCGTCCTGCATCGCAACTGTTCACGATGCTATCCACATCCGGGCGGTGCATCAGCTTTTGCAGAATGCCAAACTGCTTTTTGGTGCTGGCAGACACCAGATACTGCCACTTTTGCGGCAGGATGGGCAAATCTGCGAGGCTCCACTTAACGTACTTTTCATCGTAGATGTTGGGCGGTGCAAGCTCTACCAGATGACCAACGCACCAGCTTACCAGATAGCCGTTGCCCTCAAGGTAGCCATCCTGACGGCTGGTGGCACCGAGGACTTTGGCGTAGGACATGGCAACCGAGGGTTTTTCTGCTACAACTAGAATTGAAATAAGCGTTTCCTCCAATCTGTTTTCATTTGGATATGTACGGCGGCAAACGCCGCCTTAAAATCAGATGGGTTCGGTGTCCTGCTCGTCCGGGGTTTCGTCCTCGTCCGGCACATCGGTGGGGATCTCAAAATCGCCCTTGTCCTCGGTGTAGTTTGCATCGGGGTCAAGGGCTTCTTTTTCTGCCTGTTTTTTCTGCTTCTGCTTTGCGAAAACGTAGAAGCCACCGCCTGCCGCCAGCGCAATCAGCACGACTACGCCCAGAAAGCCGGATGCGATCTTTGTGACCTTGTTTTCCTTGGGCTGTTCCTCGCCGGATGCCGCTGCTTCTTCTGCGGCTTTCTTGGCTTCTTCCTCAGCTTTCAGCTTATCCTGTTCCGCCTGCGCCGCCGCTTCTTTTTCAGCGGTATAAGCATCGGCAGCATCTTCCTCCATCAGAGCCAGAAGGTCGCTCTCATCCACGAGGTTCATAAAGTGGACGGTCTGCTGCCCCTTAGCGTTGCGGTCGATGACCAGATAGAAGGTGCTGCCGGACTTCGACACCAGCGTAATGAACTGCTGTCCAGAGCCGTCCGAGTAAGAGGTGTGATAGTCGTCCACCAGCGTCAGGTTGCCCTCCGGGGTCAGGGCACCAGAGGTTTCGTCCGTGATGGTGACAACATCCTTCTCCACCACTTCCGGCAGAACAGGCTGTTCCGCCGGCGCGGTATCATCCCCATAAGCGAATGCCGGAGCTGCCATGCCGATACACAGCACCGCCGACAGCAACAGCGCACCAATTTTCTTAATCTTCATCAGCATCGACCTCCTTCTCAAAAGTTGCACCCACGGCAGACAACGCAGCCGGGTTCGGGGTAGCGTTAGCAGACTGCCGCAGCAGGGCAGCAAGCTGTTCCGGCGTGACCTTTGCGGTCCGCACCATCTCGTTGACCTCGGCGGAATCCTCCTCCTGAATGCGCCGCTCCAAAATCTCGATGCGGTTGTTCAGCTTGATGCGGCGTTCCTTCTCTTTTGCCAGCATCGCCCGCAGCTTATCCGATTTTTCGCTCATAGTAACTCCTCCAATCATTTTGAAAGCCGTCCGAATCCGGCGAGATGCTTCTCCCAGTAGGACGAGTGAATGTTTGCGTACTTGATGGGGTCTCCGGCACTGACCATCATGCCGTTGCCCAGATAAATCCCGGTATGGCTCATGCCGGGAGTGTCGTAGGTGCCCTTAAAAAAGACCAGATCACCGGGCTTTGCTTCCGCTTCGGAAATGTGCTGGCTTTTCTGCCATAATCCGTTTGCCGTCGTGCGCCCTACATCGTAGCCGTTCTGGTTGTACACCCAGCAGACGTAGCCGGAGCAATCGAACCCGGTTTCCGGGGTAGAACCGCCCCACACATAGGGCGTGCCCACATACTTTTGGGCTTCCTTGTAGATGGCGGCGAACTCGCTGTCCGTCAGGGCTTCTGCCGGAACCTGATAATCAATACCCGGTGCGCCGGAGCCATCGGTGCCACCGGGCGGCAAGCCTCCATTAAAAAGATAAGGTCTGCCGCCCAAGGTGTCCTGAAAGATCTCATACCGTTTCCACTGGTCGTTGTCCAGTTCCTCTCGGATGACGACTTCCAGCCCTTTGTTCACCAGCTTTGTGTGAAAAACACGATACTCATAAGGCACCTGCGTGGGAACAGGGATTCCTGCCGGACTGATGACCCACACGGTCTTATACCGTATCTGCACCTCCACCCATGTGGTCAGCTGGTACTGCTTTTTGAAGGTCTCCTTCAGCTTGCCCTGCACCTCTGACCGGGTGTAATCGTCATACAGAGTCGTGAGAAAAGAGGTCAACTGCCACGGGTCGTGCTCGATGGGATCAAGGTGATACTGGTACTCATTGTAGCCGGGGTGGTCGGTGGGAGTGCGCTTGATCTTTTTATCCAGTTCCTTTTCCAGCTTCTTGTAGTCCTGCTCTGCACCCCGGATGTCCCTGTCCTCGGCGGAGTACATGGTCTGCCCGGACACCTGTGTGCCGCCGGAAAAAAGGATACCGCAGGACGAGAAGCCCGACATGACCATGAGGATGAGCAAAAGAAAAACGCCCACGATCACCAGAACGTGTGCGTTGCCTTTGGCGGCATTCATCAGCCCCTTTACGGCAGTGCTGACAGCGGTTTTGCCTTTCTCCGCCGCCTGTTCCACGCCGGACCGGGCAGCAGATGCACCGTTGGATGCCGCCTTGCCGCCTGCGGTCTGCGCCGCCGTGCCCGACCGGGCGGCGGTATAATAGCTTTTGTGAATTTCTTGCCGTTGTTTCCAACGTGAAAGCCAGTTGGAGCCGCCCTCACCGGTGCCGGATGCGCCTGCATCTTGTGCCGCAGTCGGCTCTCGTGCAGAAGATTTTGCGGTTTTGGTGCCCTTCTTGCCCTGCATCTTGGCTTTCTTTTTCAGCTTCCGGGCATAGCGGCTCTTGGCAATATCGTGGGTGGTCTCGGCGGCTTTTTCGCCCTCGCTCAGAGCCTGCACACCGACGTTTTCATCCTCGTACTGGTCAACTTCTCGGTGCACCGCAGAGCGGGCGGCATGGGCGGCGTACATTTCCCGCATCTGCGCCTTACTCAACCGGCTCAACTCGTCCGGGGTCAGTTCGGCCTTGCCAAACCGCAGATGCTGTGCCTTTTCCGCAGCTTTATCTGCATCGGTTTTCAGCTTTTTCTTTTTGGGCACCGACTGCTCCACCTTGGTTTTCTTCGGGGGAGAACGGGTCTTTTTTGCGGACGTTTCCTCTTTGATGTTCAGCTTCGGATTACTCATTTCTGTGTGCCCTCCGAGATCTCACCCAACTTGGTGGTCATAATGCGGTAGAGTTCCAAATCAGTGGGGAAACGGTCAACGAACGGAAGAATGACATTGCCGAAAAACAGCAGCCCCTCGCCCTCGCCGGAGTGGGTCACATAGGAAAGCTGGTGGGGAGAGATATTGAGCTGCTTTGCGAGAATCTGCCTGTCGCCATTTGCCTGATTGAGCATATACACAAAGTCTGAGTTCTCAAAAATGTTTGATACTTCGGGACTTGCCAGCAGATCTTTGACGTTCTGGGTCAGGGCTGTCGGGATGCCGCCCCACTTGCGGAAACGCTTCCAAATTTCAACGCTGTATGCCGCAGTCTGCTCCTCTTTCAGCAAAAGGTGGAATTCGTCTGCATAGTACCGGGTGGATTTTCCGGCACTGCGGTTGGCGGTCACACGCCCCCACACGGCATCCTGCACGATGAGCATTCCCAGCTTTTTCAGCTGCTTGCCCAGCTGCTTGATGTCGAAGCAGACAATGCGGTTGTGGATGTCCACGTTGGTGTGGTGGTTGAAGATGTTCAAAGAACCTTTGACGTAAATCTCCAATGCCGCCGCCACATGGCGCGCTTCCGGTTCATCCTGCGTCAGCAGGGCGTTGTACAGATCTTCCAGCAGGGGCATATTTTCCGGGGTGGGATTCTCGAAATACTTGCGGTAGACCACATGAACACAGCGGTCAATGACCGTCTTTTCTACAGGTTGCAAGCCCTCTTTTCCGCCTACCACCAGTTCACACAGCGAAAGAATAAAGTCCGCTTTCAGAGCCAGCGGATTGTCCTCCTCGCTGTAATTGCTGTTGATGTCCATCGGGTTGATATACTGCGTACTGGCAGGACCGATGTGGATAACCTGCCCATGCAGACGCTCCACCAGCGGAGTGTACTCTGCTTCCGGGTCGCAGATGATAATATCATCATCCGTCACCAGAAATGCGTTGGTGATCTCGCGCTTTGCCGAGAAACTTTTGCCACTTCCCGGAGTGCCGAGGATCAGCCCATTGGGGTTCTTCAGCTTCTTGCGATCCACCATAATCAGGTTGTTGGACAGAGCATTCAGACCGTAGTACAGGCTTTCCTTACCGTTGTCGAACAGCTCCTGCGTGGTAAACGGCACAAAAATTGCCGTGCTACTAGTGGTCAGTCCCCGCTGAATTTCGATCTGGCAATCCGCCAGCGGCAGCGAGGACATCAGCCCCTGCTCCTGCTGAAAATCCAGCCGGCACAGGTTGCAGTTGTGCTTCTGGGCAATGGAGCTGGCCTGAAAGACGTTGTTTTCCAGCTCCTGCTCCGTGCGCCCGGTGTTCAGCACCAGAAAAGTGACAAGGAACATCCGCTCGTTCTGGCTCTGCAATTCTTTGAGCAGGGCTTTCGCATCCCGCCCGTAGGTCGCCAAATCCGACGGAAATAGCGATAGGTAAGTCTTTGAAATCATCTCCGACTTTTCCCCCGCTTCACACCGGACATGCGACTTTCACCGCATCCGGCGCTCCCTCAATTAAACAGTTTTCTTAATCTCCTTAGTCATACCATTGTGAGACTGGTTTTCTAAAGCTACTTCTTCCAATTCTATGGGTTTTACCTCAGCCAAAATCCTCAACTTATTCAACTTTGCCAACTGCTGTTGGTTCAGTTTTAGAGATGAAAGACTCGAATCTATGGTGCTTTTGTTTGTGGCGTGAATCAGCTCATGCACAGGTGCTAAGACCAGCACAAGATTTCCATACTTGTCGGTTCCACCAAGGCTTCTCGGCCTCTTGTGGTGACAGTGGATGTCTGTCACGCATTCAAACGGCTTTCCCGTGATTGCACATTTTCCCTGCTGGGCAGAGAAAAGCGAAATACGGTTGTCCATATATTCTGCGCTACGGCTGTATGCGGTTGCTTTCATAAGCTGCAAAAGCAGGGTAGTATCTATCCTCAAATCATTGTGGATTTCGCTTCGACCCTGCGGGGTATAGGCACATACATTCCGCTTTAAGTCCATCGGTTTTTTACACCGCACATAGCTTACCGGATAAACTGGCTCTTTTGATTGTGCGAGATATCTCAGTTTTTTGGATTTCCCATATCTTTGAAATTCGCTTTTGGTCAGGTCACGGCCTTCCTTTTTCAAACGATGAGATTTTCCAGATTTCAGTCTGTTCTTGAGAACTATATCAACTGCTCTGCCGATGTCGCTACAATCAAGGCTGATGTCCGTAGCTAACCGGTAGTAGTTCTGGATTCCCATGACCATGGAGTTGAACAAATGAACTTCACCTGCTTCTCCTCGGTCAGCTCTGGGGGACTTGATGTTTCCAACCTGCTTTACAAGGTCGGCTTTGACCCGCTTATATGCTTTATCGCACATGTGCGACTGCACAACACGCCTTTTCCCTTTCTTGCGTAATCTGATTTTGAATCCAAGAAATTCCGAATAGCTCCGCCTGACATCAACAATCCTCGTTTTCTCTGGAGAAACCTCAAGTTTTAAGCGTTCAGTCAACCATTTTGTCACCGCTATCAGCGTTCGATTCGCTTGTTCTTTCGTTTTGCAAAGAATCCGAAAATCATCTGCATATCGCACGATATACATTTCTTTCAGGTTTGTATTCCGCATTGCCCGATACGCATGACTGTGTATCGGGCATCCTGCTGCATTTTCCCTGTAGGAGTATTTCTCTATAACCGGATGGTTCTGCCATTGGCTTTCGACCCAGTGGTCAAGCTCATTTAGCACAACATTTGCCAACAGGGGAGATATTATTCCACCTTGCGGTGTTCCTTTCTTGGGATTTTCCAGATGTCCGTCCGGCATCTGAATTGGAGCTTTCAGGATTCTGCGGATAACATGGAGCAATTTTTTATCTCGGATATTCAACGACCACAGTTGCCGTATCAGCTTCGTGTGATCTACATTGTCGAAGAACCCTTTTATGTCAAACTCTACCACATAGTAAAGTCCTGACCTCTGCATCAGACGGTACATCGCAGCGATTGCATTTTCAACCGACCTGTTCGGGCGGAATCCATAGCTATTACTGCTGAATTTTGCTTCGCAGACTGGTTCCATGACTTGCTTGATACATTGCTGTATCAGCCTGTCCCAAATGCACGGTATTCCCAGAGGTCTGGTCTTGCCGTTCGGCTTTGGGATTTCTTTTCTTCTTACGCTTCTTGGGGTATAGCCGTTCCTTCCTCCGTTGACAATTTTTCGTACCCTTGCGACAACTTCATCGGCAGACAGTCTGCCAATATCTGTTATCCGCAGTCGGTCTGTTCCCGGAGTTGCACTTCCAGAATTCGCCTTGATGTTCCGATACGCCAACATGATATTTTCTCTTGACAGAATCAAATCCATCAGGTCATCAAATATTTCTCCGGCCTGACTTCTGGCGTATAGTTCATCGAAGGTACGTTGCATGTCGTAGTATTCTGCATGGCGAAGGGATTCCATGCTTTTTGCTTTGGGGCGTTTCTCACGTGGCATTAGGCATCACTCTCCTTTACGGCGAGTGACTTCTTTTTGTCATACTCGCAATCCTAATTGCGACTAAGTGTTAAGGGTGTCTGTTTAACTGACTTGAGGCCATTCCTGTGCTTTTCTCTTTTTCGCAAAAAGCATTATCGGTTCGACCTCTGCTTTTCAGCAGTGACTCAGGGGCTTATATGATTCGTCCCCTTACTTTCAAATGAGAAAGCTCGCTGCCTTTCCTCGTTCCAACAATCCTATCTTTTCATATACCTTTAGGTTTCCGCTTTGGTCCTGCCAGCTTGAACAAGCCTGTAACTTGCTATGGCGTTTCATAACATCAATTCTTACTTCACCACACTGACGAGCGATTAACGCTCTCGGCACATTTCTATGCCGTCATCGTATAGACCCGTACATTCGCGGTTTTCGTCAGTTATCTTGCAAACATTCTAACCTTGGGTATCTTGTAGACCTCCGGCCTATAGGCAGCACCGTCCACCTCTGGACGGCTTTCGTGGGGCTGGTGACTTTCCAGCATTTCTTACGGCTGCTCTCGGCCGCCTTCACCGAGCTTCTGACACCGGATGTTTCCATCTTTGGTGCCAGTCGGAGTATTAAGGGGGCGTTTCAGGGCGTTACCCCATCATTCCACCGCTTGGATTGTTAGTTCTCCTAACTTTAGAACCTCGTTCTTTTGTTAGTGCCTGATTTTATCCTTCAACCACGAAGGTTTTGTTCAGGAACGAGTCGCACTGATGTCAATATCATACCCGGCACGGATAGCTTTTTTCTGCTCCTCGATCTTGCTGCGATCCAGTTCCGTGATGGTGCGCTTCACCGTCTTAATGGCACGGTTCTGGTCTACGGACTGGATGTGCATGGTGACGATCTGGCTGGAGTCCATATCCAGAAAATCCTTCAAAAGCTGGTCGCTGATGTCGGATGCCGTGATGCTCAAAAAGCTGGCGGCGCAGAAGATACCGCCCATCTGGAAGGTACGGCTGTTCTTGAACGCAAAGGCGGTGGGCGCAATGGCGTCTTTTACGGAAAGCCCGCTTTTCACAAGGTCTTTCCAGTCAAAGTGAAACTTGCTGGCGCCGTCCATGTTGAACATGTCGTGCATGAGCTTCAGCCGCTGGGCACCGTTCAGGGGCTTTGCCTGCACTCCAAGCCGGTGGAAGTTGTTCAGTAGGTCATTCTGGATGTGGTCGAGTCGGGGCTTGACCTGCGCCATGCTCTCGCCCTCCACACCAAAGGTGATGAATTTGGTCTTGGTCAGACCATTATTGCCCTTGGCAAGCTGCTGGCGCAGCATCTGGGAATACTCCGCACGAACATCATCGAAACCGTCCTTCTGGAACGGAATGCGGATGCTCTTTTCAAATTCGGTGCTGTCGGTTGCCATGTTCACAAAGGACAGTTCAAATTTGATGCTGGAATCGAAGAAGTTCAGAAAACTGCACCATTCCTCGAAAATGGCGGTTTTGTCCTCCTGCTGGGCAAGCTGATAATTGATGTCCTGATACTGGATGGTGCGGGTGTAGTAGTTGGGTTTCACCCGGCAGGTGCCATCCTCAAACATCCGCTGCATGGGGATGGACTGCTGGGCGGTCCGGGGCACAGCGGGCTTTGCGTTCTGTCTGTGCTTCTGCGCAGACTGTGGGCCGCTGTGCTTACCGGTCTTTTTCCAAAACGGGGTCATGGGTCATGCCTCCCTTCATAAGCAGTGCATAGTAGTTGTTGGTCTTGTAGGGGCGAATTTTCGGGCGAAGAAACCGGGACTGCACATAGTACGACAGCAGCTTTTCCATGGGCTGACCGTTTTTCTCGTACATCCCAAGGAAGAACGCCGGAAGCATGACGATCATCATGCCAAGAGTCGCCGCGGTGTTTCCGCCAGAATCCCGGAGAACAAAAAACAGCGGCACTCCAATGAGAGCCGCTGTGCTAAAGCAGACAAGCTGCCGTTTGGTCAGGTTGAACGCGACCTTCGATTTCACTTTCGTCAGGTCACGGGGAACGGAAATATACGCAGCCAATCGAACACCTCCTTTAGTGCGCTCCGAGGACGGATTTCGTCACGGAGCTGGTCTTGAACAGGCTAAAACAGAGCAGAACAGTGTAGCCCACAATGCTCCAAATGGAGTTGATGGCGTCCCCGGAAATTGCCACGCTCTGGATCAGCACGGCATAAATTGCCACGCAGATGAGGATGAGAAAGCCCTGAAAGCCCAATGCGAACAGGCATTTCAGGTAGTTCTGCCCCATGTGCGATTGCTCGTGGTTGCCGAAGGTCGCCATGGGGATGGGTGCAAGGCTCACCATGCAGTAAATTTCAATCATTCTTCCGTAGACGATGACGAAAATCACGATGGACAGGATGCGCATGGTGATACCGATGAAGAAACTTTGCAGGAAAAGCCCGAACAGGGGTCCTACATCCATCTGCATCAGGCTGGATTGCAGCATGGACAAGCCAATGTCGTTGACACGGGTGTTTCCGGCGATGATGCCGCTGGAATCGGACACCACCTTCTGGGTGATGTCGAACACCGCCATCACAATATCGAAGGTGTTGGAGATGAACCAGACGGACACCGCCGTTTTGAAGATCCAGCGCATGATGAGGGCAGGCTCGAACTGCGCCATGTTGTTGTGCTGGGTGATCATCTCAATCAACTCATAACAGGCGATGAAGGTCAGGATGATGCCTGCAATGGGCAGCACCACGTTCCGGGAGAGGGCTTCGATCATAGCGAACACTCTCGGCTCAAAGCTGGAGGGCTTGGTGCCCACCTGCTGGGCGATATTGCCGACCTGCGTGTTCACATCGTCGAACAGCCCACTGAGATTTGACATAATACCTGCCGTCAGGATGCCTTTGATCCAGTCGGCAATGGCTTTGAGAACGGTTTCCATTCAGCAGTCACCGTCCTTAGCTGAAGTGGTTGATAAGGGTCTTGAGGAGATTCAGAAGAAAAATAATGTGGGTCAAAAACTGCATAAGACACCGCCTTTCATTGATGGGTGGAGATTCGTACCGCAATGCGCTCCTTATGATAAAGGGCTGTTATCCACAGCAAAGATAGAGCGATTGCGTATGTACAGGCGGGAAAACCCGCCTGCGGCTCTTAGCCGAACAGACCAGACAGCAGAGGAATGAGGGTGATGCCCACCAGAGCGACACCGCCGCCAGCCATGAGCTGCTTCATGCCCTGAGACTTTGCTGATGTGTTATAAAGAAGTAATAGAAGTGTAAAAAATTTTGCCGTTCCTATCCGGCACTTGCGCATTGTGTCGGATAGGTCGGGCGGTTATTCGGGCAAGTCCACCTTGCCAACAAAAGAATAATAAATCTCAATGTCCTGTCTGCGGGTCTTGTTCTCGTCATAGCTGCACTCATGCACAACGATTTTCTCTACAAACTCCCGCAACAGAGTAGGGGTAAGTTCTTCAAAACTGGTATGCCGCCGGACAACATTCATAAACTTTTCTGCGTTCACGGTGGCTTCCTGTGCTTTGGAAAGCTCCGCTTGGATTGCAGCGGCTCTTTCTTTCAGCTCCCGTTGCTCTGCTTCATAGTCTGCCGACAGTTCTGTGAAACGCTCGTCTGATATGCGCCCGGTCACGCTGTCCTCATACAGCCGCTTGAAGATAGCGGATAACTCGGCTATGCGTTTCTCGGCGGCTTCCAGCTCCTTTTTCTTGGCGGCGTTCCTGCGCTTGCCCCCGTCCTCGTTCTGCTCAATCAAGAGCTTCATAAACCGGGCCTCATGCTTTGCCGCATAGCTGGTCACTTTCCGCAGATTGGAGAGTACACCAGCGGTCAAGAGGTCGGTGCGGATAAAGTGCGCCGTACAGTCATGGGTGCGTTTCTTGTAGTTGCCGCAGATATAACAGTCCTGCTTGCGCTTGTCTGTCTGGTATCGCTGCTGATACATCACACTGCCGCAGTCCGCACAGAACAGTATGCCGGAGAACAAGCCCACTTCATCATAGCGGTTGGGGCGTTTACGCTGCTTGCGTAGCTCCTGCACCCGTTCCCATGTTTGGGTGTCTACGATAGGCTCGTGGTGGTTCTCGAAAATCACTTGCTTTTCCGGGGGATTTTCTACACTGTGCTTGACTTTGTAAGAGAGCTTTTCTGTCTTGAAGTTTACCAGACAGCCTGTGTATTCCCGGTTTTCAAGGATATGCACAACGGTATTGGTCGCCCACTTGCACTCATAGCCGGGGTGGTAGCGGCGGGTGCTGCCCGTCCTGCGGTATTCCAGCGTCCCCGGCGTGGGGATCTGCTGCTCTGTGAGCATACGGGCTATCTTGGTCGGACCGTTCCCGGCAAGGCAGAGGTTGTATATCTGCTTGACTACGGGTGCAGCTTCCTCGTCAATAATGAAATTTTCGTCCTCGTCCATGAGGTAACCATACACAGGCTTGCTTGTGATAGGCTTGCCACTCATGCCCTTTGAGCGTTTTACTGCTTTGATTTTCTTGCTCGTATCTCTCACCAGCCATTCGTTAAAGATATTCCGCAGCGGGGCAAAGTCATTGTCGCCCTGTGCGCTGTCCACTCCGTCATTGATAGCGATGAAGCGGACGCCTTTCTGTGGGAAAATCATTTCCGTGTACATTCCCACTTGCAGGTAGTTTCGCCCTAACCTCGACATATCCTTTACGATAACTGTCCCGACTTTTCCGGCTTCAATGTCCGCAAGCATGGCTTGGAAACCGGGTCTTTGAAAGTTCGCACCAGAATAACCGTCGTCCGTGTACCAGCGCAGATTGGAAAAGCCGTTCTGCTTTGCATAGGTTTCAAGGATACGCTTCTGATTGGAAATGGAATTGCTTTCGCCTTGCAGCTCGTCCTCATGGGAAAGTCTTGGGTAAAGGGCGGTAATTGGTTGTTGGTTGGTCTGTCTTAACATAAAATCCTCCGTTTCCGACAGCCAGCCCCACTATTCCGTACCTTGATTGTACCACATGGGGCGGCTGTCTGTATAGCGGCAAAAGCGTCAAATCTGCTTCTTTATGGTCGGTCAAATCGCCGTTTTTTGTGTAGCAGATGATTGGGATTGCATAGTAGAAAAACTCTTGTTCTTATGGTAAAATGGAGCTAATCAATACAAGGGGGTGTGACAATGAAAGGGTTTGTCCGTAACAATCAGTACCTTTCTCTTTGTGGTCTAAATTGTAAATTATGTCCTATGAATTTGGCAGGGCATTGTTCCGGTTGCGGCGTTGATAATCAAAGTTGTAAAATCGCAAAGTGCAGTATTGAACATGGGAAAATCGAATATTGCTTTCAGTGTACCAGCTTCCCTTGTGACAAATACGCTCATATAGATGATTTTGATTCTTTTATAACTCATCATAATCAAATGAATGACATGGAAAAAGCCAGCCAGATAGGGATTCCCGCCTATAATGCTGAACAGGAAGAAAAGCGCAAATTATTGGATTTCCTCTTGTCACACTATAATGACGGGCGCAGAAAAAATCTATTCTGTGTTGCAGTTAATCTCTTAACGATTAAAGAAATTGAAAATATCTTGCAAACAGTTAAATCCGATAAGGATTTTCAAAGTATGGGGAAGAAAGAACAGGCTTCTGTTATCGCAAAACTGTTGCAGGATATAGCTGCTCCAAAAGGCATTGAGTTGAAACTTCGGAAAAAATAAAGTTGTTACTGATATTCCAGCGGTCATGCTCCCCGGCGTGACCGCTTTTCCATGTCATCACTTATGCGCTGAACGGTGGCGTATGTCCGGCAGCAGCCTCCGCTTCCAGCACTTTCATCATCTTGTCGGCTGCGGTATCGGTTGCGCCCTGCTTGAAGAAGCCGGAAACGGTAAGGACGGAATTGCCCATGCGGATTTCCGTTACACAGTCCGGGCGGCGGTCTGTTTTGGTGGTGCTTGTCTGTTTCGTTTCTGTCATAGGCTCTCCTTTCGCTGCTTCATCAGTTGCTTTAAGCGTTCCAGCTTTTCCTGTGCGGTTTCCTTTCGGAAGTTGCTGCCCGTGAAACGGACGGGGGCGCACATGGAAGTCAGCCTGTCATAGATACGGGCGTGGGGCGTGTCCTGTGGGTGCTGCAATTCCTCCAGCGTGAGGTTGGTCGTGGCGATCAGCGGCTTGCCGCTTCGGTAACGGCTGTCAATCACGCTGTAAACCTGTTCCAGCCCGTACTCTGTCCCTCGCTCCATGCCAAAATCATCAAGTATCAGCAGCGGGTAGCTGCAAAGGCGGGAAATATATTCGTTCCTGCCCTCAAAGCTGGCGGCAAGGTCATTGAGTATCGTTGCAAAGTTTGTCATGCAGACGGCAACCTCTTTTTCCATAAGGGCGTTGGCGATACAGGCGGCGAGGTAGCTTTTTCCTGTCCCCACGCCGCCCCAAAACAGGTAGCCGATATTTTCAGCCTGCATGGTTTCCCAGCTCTCCACATAAAAGCGGGCGGTTTCGGTCTGTGGGTTTCTGCCGTTGTCATGCTCAAATGTCCAGTTTTGCATAGCGGGGTCGGTAAAGCCCCGGCGTTTCAAGTCCTCCACTTTTTCAAGGTGCTTCTGTCGGCTTTCAGCGGCTTCCCGTTTTTCACGGGCTGCCCGGTGGCAGTCGCACTCTGCCGGGTGTCGGTCATGCCCTAACCATTGGGCGGTTTCTTTTGAAAAATAGGCTTCTTTGGGCGTATGGCACTTGCCGCAGTATAAAAGCCCGTCCTCGCCTGTGTAGTCCTCCGCTTCGGCGGTAGTGGCTGTAATGTCCGTAATCATAGCTTCAATCTCGTTTTTCATAAGCTCTCGCCCTCCTTGCATGAATAATCGGGTATGCCCTGTTTCGGGGCAGCCTTGCCTTTGGCAGCGTCCTCCTGCGCCCACTTGTAAATGGTGGCTGCATGGCTGTGGTACTGCTTCCCGGTGGAAGCGATATGGCAGGAAAGCCGGTCAATATAATACTCCAATTTGTCGGGCAGTTCCGCTTTCAGCTCGTCCAGTTCCGTATCGGAAAGAAAAACATTGTTGTATCTGCCATAGCTGCGGGCGGGAGCTTGTCCCGTTTCTAACTCTCTCTCTTTTTCTATCTCTATATCTATCTCTTTCTTTATCTCTATCTCTGGTGGACGAATGTCGGACAAATGTCTGCCGTTTGTCCGGGGTGGTGGCAAAGCCTTGTTTGCAAGCCTTGCCGCCCGTTTTCGTTCCGCTTCGGTAGAGGATTGCCCTATCATCAGTTCAATATCGGTCATGTAGAGCAAGCCGCCGTGTAGCTGCTCCACAAGCCCCAACTGCTGAAAAATCCCTAACGCCCGTTCCACCGTGCCTACCTGCTGACGGGTAAGAGTGGCGATCATCTGTGCTGTGTAAGGGATATTCTCGTCAAGCTGCAACTTGCCGCCGTTTTTCAGCGATTTTAAGTACAGCTTCAAGAGGATATTGGAATATAAAATCCCGTCTTTCATATCTTCCAGCAGCACAATGGAGTCGCTGTCAAAAAAGTTCTCTTTCAGCTTGAGATAGTAATACTTGCGGTTATCTGCCATTGTCCCTGTCCTCCTTTTTCCAACGCTTGGAGTAATACCGGTGGCAGAGGATAATCACGGCTCGGAAACTCTGCTTGCAATCGTGGGTGCAGCCCCGGCAAAGGTCGTTATAGGTAATTCGGTTTCGGTGGTTGAGGAAAAAGCTCCATTCAAGCCGCCGTTTGTTGCTCATGCGTGGCATGGGTGCGCTCCTTTCTGCCGTTTCCGCTGGTGTGGCGGTATCGGCGGTAATTCTGTATCATCTCGGTATCATTTTCGGGGTTTTTCTGCCCTGTAAGCCCGTTAAAAAATCCTTTAGTATTGCGGATAAGGTACGGGGCAGCCCCCTTGTTCTGTATGGGTTCGGGTACATTTGGGGGCGGTTTTTATCGCTCCTGTTCCTGCCTTTTCACAGGCTTACGTTCCCGGCGTAAAATCTGGTCGATATTGCCTTTGACAGTCTGTAAGCGGCGGTATTCCTCCCGTTTTGTCCGGTAATCGTTGTAACCGCTGTTTTTCTCTTTGATAAGGGATTCAATCTCTGCTTGCAGGGCTTTATAGCTCGGCAGCTTGGAAATGCCGTTCTCCCTGAAATAGCGGGCGGCTGCGTCTGCTATGATAAAGTCGCTTTCGTGCTTCTGACGGTAGGCAGCTTTTGCTTTTGCGTTTTTCTGCTGTTTCAGCCCGTCCCGGACAGGGCGGGTCTTGGAATAGGCAAGCACCTGCCGTTGCAGCTCCTTTTTCCCGTCCAGCGTCTTTTCCACCTGCTTCAGCTCTGTAAGGCTTTCCTGCATGGCGGCATAGGCGGCAGAACAGGCTTCGTCCAATTCCTCCGGGGAAGAAAAGCCGTACTGCTGGTAGGCGGTAACGGTAGCTGCCATCTGCTTTAGGTTGTGCTTTGCCGCCCAGCGGTCATAGCCCACGCCCTTGCCCTCGGCTCGCTTGGCTTCCCGGTCAACCATGCGCTGCAAGGTGTTGTCTGCCGGGGTGGTTTTTGTGGCTTTTTCCTCCCGCAAGCGTCCCTTTTGGGTGTGGGGGTATTCCGGTATGGCTTTGATCTGTTCGGCGGCTCTGTGGGCGTTCTGTGTGAGCAGGGCAAGGACAGTAGCCTTGTCAAAATCGTCCCCCAGCTTCCGGGCTGTGATAGGCTTTGTCCTGTCCGGCGTAAGGTAGGAAAGCCTTCCCCGGCTTTCCTTGACGGTCACGCCCTCCCGCAGCAAAAGGGAAGAAAACTCGTCAAAGCTGGCGGCTTGGGAAAGTGCCTGCCGTATCGTCCGGCGCAGCTTCGCCTTGTCCGTTTCAAACTTGGTGGGCTTGGTCGGCTGTCCTGCGGCTTCTCTGGCGGCGTTCTCTTTATCAAGGGCAAGCTGCCCTTTCTTTGCCGCCCAGTATTCCTGTTCCGTTATCCGTTCCTTGCTGCCGCTTAGGAGGTCGATTTGGTAAAGCCCCTCCCGGTGGCACATCTCCATGACTTCACTCTTGAAATATTCCATGGCGGCGTTGGTGCAGCGGTGCTTGCAGCCCTCCCGTGTGTCGGCGGGTCTGTCCATGTAGGGCAGAAGCGGGACTTCGTAAATCCGCAGGGAGTTGATGACGATATGCACATGGATATTGCCGCTGTGGTTATGCCCGTCCGGGTGGGTGCATACAAGGGCTTGGTGTCCGGGGAAATGTGCCTTGCAGAACTGCTCGCCCAGCTCCTGCGCCCGGTCTACGGTCAAGCCGTTGTCTGTTCCGTCCCGTGGGTCAAAGCTGATGATATAGTGGTGGCTTTTCACATCTTCCCGTTTTTGGTTTTTCTCATGGCGGAGATTGGCTCGCATACAGGCAACAGCGAAATCCTCGTCCCCGCAGTTAAGGGAAGAAATGCGGTAATCCTCCCTCGGTATCAGCCGCCTGTTTTCATCAAGGGTGGGCTTCATGGTAAACTCGTCATGTTCAAATGTGAGATAGGCTTCCGCTGCGCCATAGTCCGCATTTTTAGAGCTGATATGTTTGAATGTTGCCAACAGCGTCACCCACTTTCTGCAAGACTTCAAACTTTAGGGCAGCAAGGTCGGAAACCGCCGCCCGTACCTCCCCGGCAAGCTGCGGGTAGGGGCTGTGCCACTCATTCAGCGTCCGAGCTATCTGGTTTAAGTTGCCGCCGATCCTGCCGTATTCGGCGGTCAGCTTCCCAACAGCGGCAAGCAGCTCGTCATTGACGGGGGAAACGGTTATGATGGGGCGTATGGCTGCCCCGGTTATGGCTTGCCGGATAAACTCGGCTTGGCTCATGTTGCAGGCAGAAAGCCTTTCCGCAAACTCGGCATATTCTTCCTCGGTCATGCGTGTCTTGACTACCCGGCTGCGGTGCGGCGTGTTGTATCGTTTTCGCATGGTAAAAAACCTCCTTTCTGTGCGTGGTATCCTCTCACTAATAGGAGAAAAACAGGGGGTAAAGCGGAACTGTTTTTGAAAAATCCGAAAAATTATTTTGAGGGATTTTTAAGCGGCGCAAGCCGTATAAGCAGGGTTTGGGGAAGGCACTCCCCAACAAGATTCCCGCAGGGGCAAAATGAGCGAAAAGCGAATTTTGGTACTGCGGTAGAATCTTGCTCTAAAAAACTACCGCTTTCCTCGGCGGCTCTGGTTTGCGGATATACTGGCTTGCTCCACCAATATAGCGATTGCGGCGGCGTGTTCTGCCCGCTGTTCACCACTACAACGGTGAAAAGGGGGCGTTTTGGCAAACGCAGCGGAAATTTTTTTGTTTTCCCTGTCTGCTCCCTACAACAATCCGGCGGTGTGGTTTGCCAAAGATTTTTGAAAATGGGCGCAAAAAAAGCAGTAAACCTTTTCAAGATTTACTGCTTATCTGCCGCTGTGATGGGCGGTGGTATTAAATTGTCAGCCGTTTTTCAAATGGAATTTATCTGCAATCGCTTTCTTTCCGCTTTCCAATTCCTTTTCTGTAATCTTCCATAATCCTAACGCAATGATCTGCTATCTTTTGCATTCCGAGTTCTTCAAAAAAGGCAATTTGTATTTTCATCAGTTCTTCACAAACAGTCAACTTCTGCTCATCCATATTGCTAATAGCAAGCCATGGGAACGCTTTATATTTCTTAGTGTCCCCAATGAGAAAATTGTACCCTATCAACTCATTTTCACGGAAAACGAAATAGAATTGTGGGCCTGAACCTGGAACTGACTTTTCCATAATTTGCTGCATTGTTTTCACGCCGCCGTATGCCGGAAAAAAACCTATTCGCTCAAGAGCATTTAATATGTCAATCCTTTTATCTGTGGGTATGTCTCTATAATTGATAATCTGTTCCATTTGCTCTACCCTCATTGAAGTTTAATTTGTCAGGCTCTAATTATACAACTTTTCTGTTTAGCGGTCAAAGCGGAACTTCAACAGGCTTTCTATCAGTTGCCTGACGATATGCTCCTGCATATCCGTGTTAATCTGTCCGTCTATTTTCGCACAAGAGCGGATATATCCCGCATAATGGGATAGGACGGCGGCAACAGCTTCCGGGTCGCCCTCGCTTGACTTAACGATTGTCTCATAGGGAAGTAGCTGGCTCATAGGACAAACCCTCCAACTCTGCCCGTAGCCGCCGTAAAATCATCTGAATACGCCGCCCGGTTGTGTTGCCAGCCCGTCCATATCTCCGTCCAATCTCCCTATGCGTCAATCGTTGGAAGTAGTACAAGAAAATGATTTCCTGTTCCATCTGTGATAGTGCGGACAGGGCTGCGGCAAGCTCTGGACTTTCCAAAAGCACCATCTGACCACAGACGAAAAGCGGATAGCTGGTCATGCCGGATTGCTCCGCAAAGTATTTATCTGTGGTACTGAATGGATAGTGTTTTTCTTCTATCAGATATTCAAGCGAGATTTCCCGCTTGCGGCGGCTCCGTATGCTCCGGGCTGCGTCTATGGCAGCGTGGCGAATAACAGTCTTGCAAAAGGCATCGTGTGTATGCCGGATATGTTCTTGATACTTTTCGTGTTCGGTCATGGAAAATCCCCCTTTCTGAATAATGGCAGAGGGCGGCAGCATCTTGTGCTGTCGCCCTCTTGATTACCGAACAGCAAAGACGGGCGGGGCTGTCAACGGCGGCACATTTCCGCCGTTCATCTTGACCGTTGACAGGCTCGGCTGGATTTGCTATTTATTTCCTCACCATTCCTGTGTCTTGGCTTCCTTCCGGATTTTCATTATCTGTATTTGATATATACTGCCAGGAATTACAGAAACCAACGCAAAAATACCAAAGATTATAGACTGCTTTGTAACTGCGAATAGTGCAAACATGAGCAGTAGAAATAGCCACGGATTGCGTAAGTTGCGATAATATTTTTCTTTATCGTCATAAGAGGTATGGAGTTCAAAAGGCTTTCCATCATTTGCTTTTTCCACAATCAAGATTTCTCGATTAAAAGTTGTTGTGTTTGTCGCAATACGACCGCCCCTTTCTGCCCATGGGCGCCAGCGAACTTTTCCAACAGAATAGTTTAGATTGATATTTTTAAAAAACACCTTATATCCCATATCCTCCAAAAAATTAGCATAATCTATTGAACTCTCTTTTGATTTTTCTCCGATAAACTCTACACAATAGGTCACTTCATCGGGCTTGCATTTTTCAAATTCGTATAACAGTTTTCCTGTCCGAACAAGTCGATAACCCTTTTCAGACATTTTGTTTAGCCATTTTTCCTGCGTATTTAGCAATCCGCCAAAAAAGCGATAACATTTTTTACTCATACTGCACCTCCAATAATTTCACTTGCAATGCTTACAAGTTCATTTAGTCTTGCAAGCTCTTTTTCTGCAATTTCTTTTCCCTGTGTTGTAATGTGGTATTCTTTTTTTCTTCCCTCACTATCTCCATAAGGTTCAATCCACTTCTTGTCCTGCAAAGAGTTTAATGCTCCATATAAAGTGCCTGCGCCTAACGAAAGCCGCCCGCCCGTTTTTTCTTCAACAAACTGCATAACGGCGTATCCGTGTTTTGGTGTATAAAGAGAGAGTAAAATATAAAAGGTCACTTCTGTAAGTGCGCCACTTTTTGCATTGTCTCTCATAGTCCAGCCTCCTTATTACGGTTACTGTAATAAATATATCACTAACCGTAATATAAGTCAAGCAGATTCAAGGAAATTATTTAAGGGGCATGAAAATGGAGCAGCAACATTTTCGTGTTACTGCTCCACTTTGATACAGAATAGTAGGGTACGCTGTTCTCAATTTGTGTTGTTGCTTCTTTACCGTATATGAGCATTGGAGCCGGGGTTGTCGTTACCATAGCCTTCCAGCAGGTTGATGGCACCCCAAACGCCGAGACCGGCACCCAGAGCGACAACCAGAGTCTGAAGAACTTCGATAGCAGAGTTAAAGAATTCCATAGTCGTTTCTCCTTTATTTTGAAAAAATTGTAGACCGTCCGTACACACCTGAAGCTGCCTATTGAAGCCGCGAACTGCGGCGAGAGTGGACTTTCTGGTGTACCTCTCTGGTCCGGGTAAAATTAAACCGTCTACCGGGTCAGGCAGACGGGAGCGAATCAGCGTCCACCACGATGAACTCATCACTGGGGTGGATTTTTTCTTTTCGGTTCAGATATTTTTCAATATCGAAAGTGTTTTTAGGGTCATAGTCCGAGGTCAACTTGTAGTTGGGGTGCTGGGTCAGGTCGTATTTGTCCGAGAGAAACGGTCTGACGCCACGCAGCTGCAAAATGCACTTGCCGCCGTCCAGCACCGCCAGCTCGTCCCGGCTCAATAATTCGTGACCCATCTTCTGGAACGTAGTGCCGTAGCTGGGGCTGTTGCCACGGGTGTCCGAGGTGTTGAAGGCATCAATCGTTTCTTTGCCTAGTATTTCGGACAAGTCTTTCAGGGTGGTAGGTTCGGAGCCGCCCAGAAAAATTTGAGAATCCATGTTGCCCACGATGGTGTCCGCATTGTCTTTGTAGATGGCTTTCAACTGGCTACGGGCTTGCAGTACCAGACAGGCCGAGATCTCACGGCTGCGGATGGTGGCTACCAGCTTTTCCAGATTGGGGATCTGCCCGATGTTGGCGCACTCGTCGATGAGACACCGCACATGGATGGGCAGCTTGCCGCCGTACACATCATCTGCTTTGTCGCACAGCAGATTGAAAAGCTGGGTGTAGACCATGCTGATGAGGAAGTTGAAGGTGCTGTCCGTATCGCTCATGATGAGGAACAGCGCCGTTTTCTTATCGCCCAGCGTGTCCAGTTGCAGCTCATCGTACATGGTGAGGTCACGCAGTTCTTGGATGTCGAAGGGAGCGAGCCTCGCGCCGCAGGAAATGAGGATGGATTTTGCGGTCTTTCCGGCGGCCAGCTTGTAAAGTTTGTACTGCCGCCCGGCAAAGGAGTTGGGCTTCTTTTTTGCCAGTTCTTCAAACAGCAGATCCACCGGGTTCTGGTATTCCTCGTCGTCCTCCAGCACCTGCATGGTGTTGAGCATTTCCAGCAGGGTAGCAAAGTTTTGTTCCTCCACCGGGGCTTCATAATGCAGATAGGCGATCAGGGCGGTGAGCAAAAGACGCTCCGATTTTTCCCAGAATGGGTCCCCGCCGGACCCTTCACCCTTGGTGTTGGTCATCAGGGTCGTAACAAGTTTCAGAATGTCCTTTTCGCTGTGAACATAGGCGAAGGGGTTGTAGTGCATCGACTTTTTGAAGTTGATGGTGTTCAGGATTTTCAGCTTGTAACCGTTTTTCAGAAGTGCGTTCCCGCACTCGACCACGATACTACCTTTTGGGTCAGTGACCACATAGGAACTGTGACATTGTAAAAGGTTGGGTTTAAGCCAGAATCTCGTCTTGCCGCTGCCGGAGCCGCCCACCACCAGCACATTTTTGTTCCGGGCGTTTTTGGGGTCCGGTGGGCGGTTGGACATCATCAGCCGTTCCGTTTTGGTCAGGATAATGTTGTCGGCAAACTTGGGAGCCATGAACGGCTCAATGTCCTTGGGGGTGCCCCACCGGGCAGAGCCGTACTCCATGCCGTGGCGGTACTTCTTGGCGTTTTTTCCACGCAAATAGACCGCCAGCCGTAACCCTGCACCGCAGCACAAGCCCACCAGCAGATCCAGAGGGTGCAGACTGGGCAGAGGATTTGCAAACGCCATCGGGATGGTGCCCATCATAGACATGATCTTATCACCCAGTTCCTTGCCCTCCGCAAGCTGCCATACTTCGCCAAAGTTGGTTGCCACCAGCCCCA
This sequence comes from Faecalibacterium sp. I4-1-79, assembly GCF_023347235.1. Classification (GTDB taxonomy): domain Bacteria; phylum Bacillota; class Clostridia; order Oscillospirales; family Ruminococcaceae; genus Faecalibacterium; species Faecalibacterium tardum. Next base: position 2,965,634 of record NZ_CP094467.1, read on the forward strand.
GCAAAATATAGGGCAGATACAGTGCCATCAGCTTTGTCAGCTTTTTCGTGGTCACAGTCCACGCTCCTGTTCCTTATGCCGGACTTTGCCGGGGAGTTCTGCCGCCGCCTGCACCAGTTCATGCAATCGTGCCAGCACCGAGGGGCGTTTGTCCTTGTTCAGCAGGGATGCCGAATACTCCTTGAACGCCGAGTGAAAGGCTTCTGCATCCGGGGCTTTGAAAAAGACCAGATACCGGGGCGGCACTTCAGAGCTGTCCTTGCGGATGGCATAGTCGATACCGTACTTTTTGGCATAGCGTTCCAAACCACGGATGCCGGTCTTGCTGATCTCCACGCTGGACACGCCACGGTTTTGCCGTAACAGGGTGCGGACACTTTGCTTGCCTTGGGATGCCTTGGACTGGTACATCCGAAACGCCGCCTTTACCGCCCGCAGGACAGTCCGGGCAGACAGCTTTGTGGTGGAGATTATCAGGTTGAAGGATTTCTGTTCGATTTCTTCCTGCATCGTTCATCACCATCCCTTGCCGCCTGCATCAGAGCAGCCACGAAGAAGCCGAAAAAAGCACCTGCTTCAAAAAATGCGAAACCGATAAAAAAGTTCAGCATGGCGTACCTCAGTCGATACAGATGCAGGTCAGCTTCTGCCCATCTGCCATCAGGGTGGTGCTGTGGCTTTCCAGATAGGTCTGAAAGCGGTAAATATCCTCCACCGTCAGGGATACGATGGAACTGTGCCCATCGGTGCGGTAGAAGATGACCGGACCGGTCAGGTACCGCTTGCCTGCCAGCTTGAGGACCTGCGCCGGATTGTAGCTGATAAACAGCGGCGCACCCTTCACGGAAATCAGGGCATCGTCCTCGTCAAAACAAGGCAGAACGGAAGGGGCATCCTCCTCCATGATAATGGTCAGCTCCATGTCGGGACCGATGGCGGCAAGGTAGACATTCTCGCTTGCCATTTCGCTCAAGCAGGATGCCGCCTGCTTCAGCATGGTCAGGATGTTCACATCCACCGTGATCTGCGGGGCGTGAGTTGCGGGGTGAAAAGGAATCGTGTTGTTCATAGGCGTTACCTCCAAATTTTTGCAAACAAAAAAAGACCCCATCGGGTCTCTTGGTTCAGTCTGCGCTCAACGCGCTTCTTCCTGCTTCTTTTGTTTTGCCTGCTGCTTTTTCAGTTGCCACTGGTCGAGCAGCTTGATGATGATGTTTTCCATCTGCCGGGGCGTGTAGTTGCGCGGAAAGTATTTCCGCAGAGTTTCGTTTTTGATGGTCACGGTGTCCAGTTCGCTTTTCTTTTCCTCGTTCATAATGTCGTAGACAGCATCGTAGTCAAACTCGCCCTGCTGTGCCAGCTTTTTTATCCGAATGGCTTGCGAAAGAGAGGGCGCATTCTGGGAAGCATCCATTGCTTCTAAAAAATCTTGCTGCTGTTTTGCATCAAGATAAGACAATTCGACCGCAGGGTTAAAAGAGATTTTCTTTTCGTCCACCATGTCCAGTAGTTCAGGGACAAGATTGGTGAGCCGAATGAAACGCTGGACTTGTCTGCCGCTTTCATCAGTGGCTTTTCCGACTTCATCAGCGGCTTCCAACTTCCCGACAACTTGTCGGGAAGTTAAATCCGACCTAGCACCTTGATTTTTTATCGCATCCAGCTTCATCTTGTACGCAAATGCCCTCTCACTCGGTAGGATGTGTTCTCTCTGCAAATTGGAATCGACCATCAATATCGTGGCGGCATCATCCTTCATATTGCGCACAATGACTGGCACGGTGTCCAGATGGGCAAGCTCTGCGGCGTGTTTCCGGCGGTGCCCGGAGATGATCTCATAGCCGTCACCGTCCGAGCGAGGGCGGGCAATCAGCGGAGCCAGCACACCGTACTGTGCGATGCTTTCCACCGTCCGGGTCATAGCTTCATCGTCCAGCACTTTGAAAGGGTGGTTGGTGAAGGGGTGCAGCGCATCAATAGGAATCTGCTGTACCTGTTCCCGTTGCTCCTCTTGTCGGTTTTCCTCGGTGGAAAACAGGTCATCTAGCCCTTTCAGAGCTAAGTTTCCGCTGTCGATCGGCATCCGCCAGCACCTCCTTTGCAAGAGATTGGTAGGCTTCTGCCACCTTGCCTTTGGGGTCATGCTGGAAAATGCTCTTGCCTGCCGCACTGGTTTCAGCCGCACGGACCGACCGGGGGATGGTCTGCTCAAACACCTTCAGGTGCTTTCCGTATGCCTGCCGGATCAGATTGCTGATCTGCTTTCCGTAGTTGGTGCGGCTGTCGGTCATAGTCAGCAAGATACCCTCAATTCTCAACTTCGGGTTGATCTGCCGCCGGACCTTCTGCACCGTCTGCAAAAGCTGTTCCAAGCCTTTTGCGGAAAGATACTGCGCCTGCACGGGAATCAGGGCAGCGTCTGCCGCCGCCAGTGCGTTGATGGTGAGCATCCCCAGCGAGGGCATACAGTCCAGCAGGATATAATCGTACTCCCGCTTTGCCCCCTCCAACACCTGTTTCAGCATCTTTTCCCGGTTCATGCTGTTTACCAGAGCCACTTCCAGTCCTGCCAGTTCGATGTTCGCAGGAATCAGGTCAACGCCCTCCGCATGGTGCAGGATACCTTCGCCGGGCGGAATGGGCTGGTCGTTCATGGCTTTCTGCATCAGAGTGGACAGGGTGGTGGGCAGTTCATCGGGCTGCTGCCAGCCCATGCTGATGGTCAATGACCCCTGTGGGTCGGTGTCCACCAGCAGGACTTTTTTGCCCTCCATTGCCAGCCCGATGCCAAGATTTTCACAGGTGGTGCTTTTTCCGACACCACCTTTTTGATTGGTGACTGCAATAATCGTAGCTTTCTTTGCGATAACATCACCCCGCTTTCGGAGAACCGCGCGCAAAGTCGTGGTTCGTTTTGTTTTGATAGTAGAGGTTCATGGTGGTGGGCGCATTGTAGAGCATCGCCAGCAGATACTGCTTCATGTTCCGCACCGGGGCAGTGTTTTCTGCCAGCGAATCCAGCACAAAGCGGATGTGGTCGGCATTCAGCTTTTTCAGCCGACTGCGTACCACCTCGGCAGGCTTGTCATCTCCGGCGATCCGCAACATCTTGCGTTTGGTAGAACAGGTGTCCACAAGTAAGTCCACGATCTGGTAGATGGTGTCCTCCTCGTCCGGGCAGAGCCGGAGAAGCAGCTCGACCTCCAACGCCTGATAAAAATAATCCTCAAGCTGCTCCCGGATGCCCTCGGAATAGATAGGGTCAGGATCGTTCCACTCTGTTTTATTCTTATCAGTCTTATTTGCTTGCGGTTTTGGCTGTACCAGAATTGCGCTTTCGGCAGCACCAGAATTGCTGTTTGGGCAATTCTGTACTTGCGCTTTTGGCAGTCCAGACGAAAAGTCCTTGACGTAGATCAGACTGGGTCTGCCCAGACCACGGCGTTTGCGCTCGATGAGGTCGATGCCCTCCAGTTCCCGGAACAGCTTGACCGCCTTGTGCTCGGCGCAGCAGAGGGATTCCTGCACTTCCCGGACGGTGTAGATGATATACACCCGCCCCTGCTCGTCCAGCCAGCCGTTTTTCACCGACAGGCTCATGCGGTCCAGCAGGATGCCGTACAGCGTCCGGGCATCGGTGGAGAGCTGCCGGAAACGGCAGTCTTGGAACAGTGCCTTTGGGATGCGGAAGTAGGAGAACAGTTCGCCCGACTGCCCATAGAAGTAGTCCAGCGTCATTTGGTGTGTCCTCGGATTTTCAACTGTGTGGGTGTGTTCATGTGGAAAACCTCCTTCCTGATTTCTGCAAAAGAAAAAGCTCACCTTCCTTTTTTGAAAGTGAGCTATGTAAAAGCAAAACGGTAACAGTAAGTGTCGAGTTTCGTACCCAAAAATTCTTGGGTACGGTTCTGGGTACAAAGAGCCATTTTAGACACGAAAAGACACCAAAAGTTACGTCAAAGTACACAAAGGTGGTTTTGCGGAACTATGAGATAGTTACAAGATTTCACAAGAAAAACGGGATTTCAAAATTAGCGACGTTCTCATAACCGCTTGGTCGCGGGTTCAAGTCCTGCCTGGCCCACCATACAGTTCGTACTCGAACCCGATTCTTTACGAAAAAGGGTTCGGGTACGTTTTTTGTTTATCGGAGGTTCTGCGGAAGGACTACTCGGAACGGTAAACGAGCAAAGGCAGGGTATCACTATGATAGTGGTATCCTGCCTTTTGTTTTGCGGAATCAAGTTCGCTTTGTGCGAACTTGGTCGTCACCCTATATGACGCATTGGGGGCAATCGCTGCGTACGTGCGTACCGGGAGAGCGTGTACACCTCTGGCAAGGTGTAACACACTAGACTTTGTCCCAAAGTCCGTGTGCTAAGGGGTCAAGCCCCTTAGAATCCCTGCGGATCGTGTACGCACGTACGCAGAAAAATGGCAAAATTTCACTATATCGGGGTGTTCTTTCATGGTGGAGTGTGGTATACTCGGCTTAGCCCAGTAAATCGGAAGTTATGGAGGTACTTTATGAACGAGAGAGAAAAAATTATCCGATTATGGTTTGATATGTGGATTAAGAAAGCAGATTTAGGAATTGACAATATTTTTACAGATGATGTTGTATATACTGAGAGTTGGAGTCCTAAATATGAAAACCGCAAAACGGTAAAGCACTGGTTTGACGAATGGAATACACGCGGAAGTGTTCTTGTCTGGGAGATTAAGCAATTTTTTCATCAAGGCAATCAAACAATCGTGGAGTGGTATTTTAAAAGCAAAATGAATAATGGAAATGTTGAAGAATTTGACGGAATATCTTTAATTGTATGGACACAGGATAACAAAATAAAATCATTAAAAGAGTTTGGTTGCAATCTTCATAATTACAATCCATATCGAGATAGTGATATTCCCGTATTTCGAGAAGAAAAAGCAAATTGGTTTTGAGAGGACTATAAATTCCAGTTTGCCGTACTCGTTCCAGCAGGGTTTGGGGCAGGCACGCCCCAACAAGAAGCTGTCCCAAAGTGGCAAGAATTTTCAAGAATTGAAAATTTGTGGCCACGGGACGATTCTTGCTCTCCCCTTTTTCGCTGCGTTTCGCAATTTTCACATTTCAATCTGCTCGCAGATTGTTGACAAGCTGCGCTTGACCCGATACTATAAAGGCAAGTCGAATACGCGCCAAGGAGGTGCAACCATGACCGCCGTGATCTACGCCCGCTATTCATCCGACAGCCAGCGTGAAGCGTCCATTGAGGGGCAGCTGCGCGACTGCAAGGACTACGCCGAGAAGAACGGTATCACCGTGGTCGGCACCTATATCGACCGTGCCTACTCTGCCAAAACGGATGACCGCCCAGACTTTCAGCGGATGATCAAGGACAGCGGAAAGAAAATCTTCGACGTAGTTCTGGTCTGGAAGCTGGACCGCTTTGCCCGGAACCGATTCGATGCCGTGAACTACAAGTACCAGCTGGAAAAGAACGGTGTCCATCTGGTGTCTGTCATGGAACCCATCTCGCAGGGGCCTGAAGGCATTATGGTGGAGAGTATGCTGATTGGCATGGCGGAATACTATTCCGCCGAACTCGCCCTGAAAGTGGCGCGCGGTGAGCGCGAAAATGCCCTCCAGTGCAAGTACAACGGCGGTGTGGTGCCGCTGGGCTTCACCATCGGCAAGGAGGACAGGCTGTACCATATCGACCCGGAAACGGCTCCCATCGTGCAGGAGATCTTCACCCGGTACGCCGACGGCGAACCGGCTGAGAAGATTGCAGCATCCCTGAATGAGCGCGGCCTGCGTACCCGCACCGGGAAGCCGTTCGTAAAGAACAGCTTCTTCCAGATCTTCCGCAACCGCCGCTACATCGGCGAATACCGCTACAAGGACATTGTGACGCCGGGCGGCATTCCGGCTATTGTTGACCAGGATTTGTTCGACCGGGTGCAGCAGCGTTTCGAGCAGAACAGGATCGCCCACGGTCGGCCTGCAAAAGAGGATGTGAGCTATCTGCTGACCACTAAGCTGTTCTGTGGCAAGTGCGGCACCCTGATGGGCGGCGAAAGCGGCACCAGCCACATGGGGAACACCTACTATTATTACAAGTGCGGCAACGCCAAACGCCACGGCAAGGCGCACTGCGACCTGAAAGCCATCCGCAAGGAGCCGCTGGAACGGTTCGTGGTGGATACCGCCATTAAGGTGATTTTCAGCGATGAAATCATCGAACGGCTGATAGATTTGGTCATGGATGCCCAGCAGAAGGAGAACACCCGGCTGCCTGTCCTGAAAGAGCAGCTCCGGGACACGGAGAAGCGGCTGGCAAACCTTCTGGAAGCCATTGAACAGGGCATCCTGACCCCGACCACCAAGCAGCGGTTGGACGAGCTGGAAGCCCGGAAAGAAGCCCTGAACACCAGCATTCTGGAAGAAGAGCTGAAAAAGCCCGTCCTGACCCGTGAGTGGATTCGGTTCTGGCTTGAAAAATTCCGCAAGGGTGACGTGGGCAGCACGGAACACCAGCGGCAGATCATTGATACCTTTGTCAACTCGGTCTACGTTTTTGACGACCGGGTCGTGCTCAATTTCAACTTCACGGACGATTCCAAAACCATCTCCCGTGAAGAGGTGTTGGGTTCGAGTGCTGTGGACAATGCTCCACCAAAAAAGCACGAAGGTTTCGGCCTTCGTGCTTCTTTTTTGCTCATTCGTACAGTTCCTTGCTCATCTGGTTGCGAATCTCTTTGCGCCGCTTGTCATAGGCCTGCGTGTAGATTGCAAGGGTCGTACTGGGCTGAGCGTGTCCGGCTTCTGCGGCCACCGTTGCCACGCCGATATTAGGGTTCGACAACAAAATGCTGACGAAGGTGTGCCGGAACATATGCGGATGGATTTTCTCGATTAGGGGTACATATCACAGAGCACATGATACGCTGGCCGTTTTTGTTTGCCCCCATTACGGCAGATCCTGCTTTCTGCCGCAAATTGCATCAGATCCCGCCGTTTGCTCAATGAGTATTTCCCGCCGTCCCGTTATACTGGGAGGGAAATGGAATTAAACGATGGAGGAACAGACCATGAAATACGGTGTCATCGATGTGGGTGGCGGCCTGCGGGGCATTTACGGCGCTGGCGTGCTGGACCGCTGCCTGGAGGAGGACCTCCGCTTCGATCTCTGCATCGGCGTTTCGGCGGGCAGCGCCAATATGGCGTCCTATCTGGCAGGCCAGCATGGGCGGAACAAGCCCTTTTACGATGAATACTCCTTCCGCAGGGAGTACATGAGCGTGCACAACCTCATCCGCAAGCACTCCTATCTCGATCTGGGCTATGTCTACGGCACCCTCAGCAATGCAGGCGGCGAGAATCCGCTGGATTACGCGGCGCTTGCCCGCAGCCCGGCAGAGCTCTGCGTGGTGGCCGCTAATGCACAGAACGGCGAGGCGCAGTATTTCACCAAGGCAGACCTCCACCCGGACGACTACCGCGTCCTCATGGCGTCCTGCTGCATCCCGGTCATCGACCAGCCCTGCGTCATCGACGGCGTGCCTTATTTTGATGGCGGCCTGGCCGACCCCGTCCCGCTGGAATGGGCCTTTGCCCACGGCTGCGACCGGGTGGCTCTCATCCTGACCAAGCCCATCGGGCTGGTGAGTAGTGATGCCCGGGACAAGCATCTGGCACACCTGCTGCAGTCGCATTACCCCGCTGCAGCCGAGGGGCTGCGCCGCCGGGCATGGCGGTACAACACAACTGTCCAGCGGGCGCGGGAGCTGGAGCGACAGGGCCTTGTCTGCATCATCGCCCCGGACAGCACCGAGGGAATGTCCACCCTGACCAAGAACCGCGCCTGCCTTGAAAAAATGTACGCCAAAGGCAAACAGGACGCCGAAGCGCTGGTGCGGTGGATGCAAAACACCAAACAAGATGAATCGGTGGGCACCTAGAGATGAAACCCGTTCACTTCCCTTGACAATATCCGCCCCGGACATTATAAGATGATGTGTACATACGGACAAAGGAGCCTGGAGTGGTATCGCTCTGGGCTTTTTGCATTTTGTTGTTCTGCTGCGGACAGATAGAGTGGGTCCGCAGCAGAGGAGTGGAAAACCTCCTTCCCGATTTCTGCAAAAGAAAAAGCTCACCTTCAATTTTAGAAAGTGAGCCATGTAAATCCAAAGAAAAAAGACACCCTTTCGGGTGTCTTTTTTTGTATTTCAGGCGCTTTTATTCCCCATCCTCTGCGGGCAGCTGGTTCCACAGGCGGTAGTAGACGCCCTGCTTTTCCAGCAGCTGGGCGTGGGTACCCTCTTCCACGATTCCCTCCTCGCCCAGCACAAGGATACGGTCGTAGTCCTTGATGGTGGTCAGGCGGTGGGCGATGGTCAGGGTGGTGCGGCCATGCGCCAGCTTTTCAAGGCTCTGTCCCACAAGGATCTCGCTCTCGTTGTCCAGTGCGCTGGTGGCTTCGTCCAGAATCAGGATGGGCGGGTTCTTCAGGAATACCCGGGCAATGGCGATGCGCTGCTTCTGTCCGCCGGACAGCTTGACGCCGCGCTCGCCCACATAGGTGTCGTAGCCGTCCTTCAGCGCAAGGATGAACTTTTCCGCGCCCGCCAGCCGGGCGGCGGCTTCGATCTCCTGCCGGGTGGCGCCGGGCTTGCCGTAGGCGATGTTCTGCGCCACCGTGCCGCTGAACAGGTACACGTCCTGCTGCACGATGCCGATATCCTGCCGCAGGCTCTTCAGGGTGACCCGGCGGATATCCTGTCCGTCAATGAGGATGCGGCCGCTGGTCACCTCGTAAAAGCGGGGGATCAGGTTGCACAGGGTAGTTTTGCCGCCGCCGGAGGCACCCACCAGCGCCAGACGCTCCCCGGCGCGGATGTCCAGACTGACGTCATGCAGCACCTTGTTGTGGTCGTCCGGGTACTCAAAGCACACCTTCTCGAACCGGATCTCGCCGGGGCCGGGCTGCAATGGCACTGCGTCCGGTGCGTCCTTGATGGCAACCGGGGTGTCCATGATCTCGGCAAAGCGCTCGATGCCGGTCATGCCGCGCTGGAACTGCTCGGCAAACTCCACGATGCGCCGGATGGTGGCGATAAGGGTGGTGACGTAGAGCATATAGGCCACAAGGTCACCGGCGGTGATCTTACCGTACACCAGCGACAGGCCGCCCGCCAGAATGACCACCAGATACATCAACCCGTCAAACAGGCGGGTGGAGGTGTTGAAGGCGCCCATGGCGTAGTAGCCAAGGGTCTTGATCTGCTCAAAGGCGCGGTTGCCCCTGGCAAACTTTTCCCGCTCCTCGTCCTCGGCGGCAAAGGCCTTGACCACGCCCTGTCCCAGCAGGCTGTCCTCAATGGTGGAGTTCAGCTCGCCGATCTGGACGCGCTGCTGGCGAAACCGCGCCCGCAGACGTCCGTTCAGGTACACCGACACCACGCCCATCAGCGGCACACAGGCAAACACTGCCAAGGTCAGCGGGATGCTGGCGCGGCACAGGATGACAAAGGACGCCACGATCTTGATGCCCGCGATAAAGAACTCCTCCGGGCAGTGGTGGGCGAACTCGGTCACATCAAACAAATCGTTGGTGATGCGCCCCATGATGGTGCCCACCTTGGTGTTGTTGTAGTAGGTGTGATCCAGCTGCAACAGGTGGTCAAAGGCATCGCGGCGCATATCCGTTTCGATATGCACGCCCATGATGTGGCCGATGCTGGACATATAGTAGCTGGCTGCGCCGTCGATGATGCGCAGCACAAAGTAGAGTGCCGCCAGCTTCAGCACGATGCCCGCCGTCAGGGTGATGCCCACCCCCATGGCGGAGTTGGTGATGGTGCTCATGATCTTGGGCAGCACGATATCGCACAGGGTCGTCAGCGCTGCGCAGAACAGATCAAGGCACAGCACCATCTTATAGTTTGCCAGATACGGCAGAAAACGCCGGATCAGCGCACCGCTGCTTGCGTGGTGCGCCCCGGGGTCGTTGGTTTTGGTTTTCGGCATGGTTCCTCCGTTTTTATCGTTACTTTTTACTGTAATCCCGCTCACCGTAGATGGCGGTACCGATGCGCACAAGGGTAGCGCCCTCCCGAATAGCGTTTTCAAAATCGCCGCTCATGCCCATGGAAAGGGTCTGCATCTCCACGTTGCGGTAGCCCCGCTCCCCTGCCCGGACGAACAGCTGATACACCTGTGCCAGATACCGGCGGTTCTGGGCATCGTCATCGTTTACGGGCGGGATCGCCATCAGACCCTTCACCCGGATATGCTCCTGTGCGGCGGCGGTATCCAGCAGCGGCCAGAGCAGTTCCGGTGCAGCACCGGTCTTGCTCTCCTCCCCGCCGATGTTCACCTCCAGCAAAATGTCCTGCACGATACCGGCCTTGGCGGCTTCCTTCTCGATGGCCAGCAGCAGATGCTCGCTGTCTACACTCTGGATCAGGCTTGCCCGCCCCAGCACCTTTTTGATCTTATTGGTCTGCAAATGGCCGATAAAATGGCTGGGCTTACCGCAGTAAGCTCCGGCATCGTAGTTTGCACACAGCTCCTGCACATGGTTTTCGCCAAACACATCAATGGGCAAAGCCGCACTGGCTGCTATGGTCTGCGCCGTGCGGGTCTTGCAGGCGGCGCACAGCTGCACCGCTGCCGGGTCGCGCCCGGCTTCCCGGGCGGCTGCGGCCATCTTTTCCCGGATCTCGGCCACGGCCTGCCGCATTTCTTCCAAATTCTTTTCTGCCATGTCGCTCAATCCTCCTCGGTATAGCGGGCACGTTCGCCGCCGATCAGCTTCGGGCGGGTGTAGGCACACAGAATGTTTGCTTCGCCGATCTTATTAAGGCTCAGCCGCACCGGCACCGCCACCCGCTTCAGATGCATCCCGATCAGGGTGCCGCCGATATCCATGCCCGCGTTGGCGCGGATCTCCTCCACCGCCACCGGGTCTTTGAAGTTCTTCCAGCAGGTGGTGGCCCAACTGCCGCCCGCATGGGGACGGGGCACGACGCACACTTCCTCCCAGCCGTATTTCTCTGCGGCTTCCCGCTCAAGGATGATGGCGCGGTTCAAATGCTCACAGCACTGCGCCGCCAGCCAGACGCCTTTTTCTGCCAGCACCGGCGCAGCGCCCGCGTACAGCGCCCGGGCGGCTTCTATGCTGGAATCCTTGCCGATGTGACCGCCCACCATCTCACTGGAAGAGCAGCCCACCACGAGCACATCTCCCTTTTTCAGCTTTGCCGCAGCCACCAGCTCGGTCATTGCCTGCCGTGCCTCGGTCTCGATCTGTTTTGCAAATGCTTCGGTCATACAAAAAACACCTCGCTTATCGGTTTGCAGTCAGCAGGCTGTCTGCCCCTGCTGCACCGAAATATACTTTACTTTCCACCGGACACACCGCCGCGCAGCTGTCCTGTGCAAGGCCGGTAAAGGTCTGCTCCCAAGCCCCGGTGGCAAGGCTCACCGCTTCGGCGCAGGGGGCATCTGCCGTGCATCGGAACAGCCGCTCCTGCGTATTCTGCCCCGCCCGCAGGGCGATGCCCCGCAGCAGGGTGCTGTCCGCGTTCTTTTCCAGCCAGCTGCTGCGCGCCCAGCGGTAGCTGATGTACAGCGTGCCGTCCGTGTCTGCCGCCAGCGCACCCGGGTAGCCCGGCAGACCGGCAAAGGCGGCGGTGCAGCCCCGTCCCCCGGCGGTCAGCTCCCGGGCGTCGGCATCCACCGCCCAGATGCAGCGGCTGCCAAGGTCGGAGACATACAGGGTGCTGCCGTCCGGGCTGAGCGCCAGACCCGCAGCGCCCGCTACCCCGCCCAGCACCTTTTCCACCGTGCGGGCGGCGGGGTCGTACACATACACGCAGCCGGTGGCGGTGTGCGCCAGCAGCTCGGTGCGCAGGGCGCTTTCCAGCCCGTTCTCCGCACCTGCCGCCGCAGCCACCGCAAAGTACACCTTGCCCGCCGGGCTTACCTCCACGGCAGATACCGCCCCCAGCGGCGCACCGTCCAGCTGGGTGACCACCTGTTCCACCGCTGCGCCCCAGCTGTCGTGCTTTGCACGGCAGAGGGTACCCCCGGCGGTGGTCAGCTGGGTCAGCCACACATCCCCGGCGGCATCAAAGGCAAAGCCGGTCACCTCGCCCTCCACGCTCAGGATGGCGGCAGCGTGCCCGCCATCGGTGCGCACAAGGTCGCTGGTGCGCTTTTTCAGCGCAGCGCCGTTCCATGCGGCGGCATACAAAAGGCCGTCCTTGGCGCGGATGCAGTCCACCCCCTGATACTCCCCCAGCTCCAGCCGGGTCTTGCGGTCGGTGGAAACTGCCGTCTGCATCGCGCCCGTCTCCTGCCGGAGGTCGGGGGCTTTATAGGCCTGCGGCGGGGTTGCGATGGGGCGGAAGCCCAGCGCATACACCAGCACCAGCAAAATGCCCACCCCGAACACCGTGCTGGCGGTGCGGAACCGCTTGAGCATGGCGTCCCGCTCGGCAGCCATCTGGGCGGCATACTCTGCCCGGCGGCGCGCCGCCATGGCGTTGGCGCGGTTGGCGCGCCGCATCCACCGGTCCACGAACAACGCCACCCGCGGCCCTACCGTGAGGGACGCAATGGCCAGTATGAGCAAAAATTCGATCAGTCCGATTCGCATAAGCGCTTATCCTTATCTCTGAAAAACCTGCGGACAGCGCACTGTCCTTTATCGCTAAAGTATAGCATTCCTGCGCAAAAAGGGCAAGCGGGAACAAAAAGAACTGCTGCACAGCATCGTGCGGCAGCTCCGGCTTTCAGGTCCTCTTTCTCAGCCGTCCCTCGATCCGGCCGCGCAGAGGGCAGTACCATGTATAATAGTGCTTCTTCAGCAGCCGCTGCAAAATGCGGCTGACCGCGCTGGGCTTCGGCTTCCAGCTTTCGGCATAGCGGTGGATGGAGTAGGTCTTGGGCGTTACCCGAAGCTTCCGGTTGTAAAGATCCATCGGGCAGAAATACTCTGCCGGAAAGATCTCCATTTCCGCGATGCTCTGCCTTGTGCCGTCCTTGCGCACGCCCAGTGCCTGCAACACCCTTGTGTTCCGCTCCGGGCAGGGCGTCAGATCCGCGCTGCCGTCTGCCTTTAAAAAATCCAGTGCATCGTAATCCCGCAGCAGCGCCTGCACCACCAAGTTGCCCTTGCGTGCCCCGAACCCCAGCCCGGTGGCTACCTCGTTATTGGTCTGAAAACCCATAAACCCGGGCAGCTCCAGCAGCTCGTCCAGCGGGCGCACCAGCTCCACATCCGTGTCCAGATAAATGCCGCCGTACTCGTACACCACCGCCAGCCGCGCATAGTCCGATACAAAGGCATATTTCTTTGCCTCGTAGGCCTGCTGCACATAGCGGTTTTTGCTGATATCAAAATTCTGCTCGTTCCATTCGATGATCTTGTAATCCGGGCAGTATTTCTCCCAGCTTTCCATACATTTCCGGTTCTCCGGGCTGATAGTCCCACCGCCGAACCAGCAGTAATGGAGGATCTTGGGGATGCTCATGAGCACTTCTCCTTTTTCTCCGCAAATTTCCTGATCGTTACGACCTTATTTTACAAAAGTCCGCATTTTCTTGTCAAGTTTCCCTCCGCGTATTTTGCCGCGCATTCCCGTAAAAAGATTGCCGCCCCGCCGCCCGGTGTGGTATACTGGGTGCAGACGGTTTTGTTTTTCCAAACCATTCACTTAAAATTCACAGCTTTTTCCAATTCTTGCATTAAAATAAAGTCGTATACTGATCTATGATAGGAGGAGTCCTGTTTTATGGCAAAGATCCTGATCGTTGACGATGAGCCCCGCATCCGGGAGCTTATCCACGAGCATCTGCAATATTCCGGGTATATCTGCGAGGAAGCCGGGGACGGCTCTGCGGCGCTGGCACAGCTGTCCGGCGGCGGGTTTGATCTGGTGATCTTAGACCTGATGATGCCCTTTATGGACGGCATGACCTGCCTGCGGGAGATGCGCGCCCGCCACATCAACACCCCGGTCATCATCCTGACCGCCCGGGGCGAGGAATACGACAAGCTGGCCGGGCTGGAAAGCGGCGCAGACGACTATGTGGTAAAGCCCTTCTCCCCCCGGGAGCTGGTGGCGCGGGTGCGCGCGGTGCTGAACCGCACCATGCCCCGCCCCACCGAGGCCGCCGACACCATGACCTTTGGCGAGCTGACCATCGACACTGCCAGCCATACCGTGCGGGTATCCGGCGAGGAGGTGGCCCTGACTCCCAAGGAGTTTGACCTGCTGGTATTTCTGGCCTCCAACAAGGGCATTGCCCTGAGCCGGGAAAAGATCTTGCAGAAGGTGTGGAACTACGACTACTTCGGCGAGGACCGCACCGTGGACACCCATGTAAAGATGCTGCGCGGCCATCTGGGCAAATGCCGCAGCTACATTGCTACGGTATGGGGCATCGGCTATAAGTTCGACCCCGATGCCGCCCGTTGACTGAAGGAGCGTGCGGTTCATGCGGCAAACCACCAAAGCACGGCATACCCTTGGCATCCGCGGGCAGCTGATGTGGTTTTTGTGCTTCATCTGCCTGTTTCTGCTGGGGCTGTTCTGGCTGCTGTCCACCCAGCTGCTGGAGCCTTTGTACACCAAGCACATCGAGACTCAGCTCACCAATCAGGCTGACAGCATCGTGGAGCGGCTGGACGATGCCATTGCCGAGGGCAAGGTGCTGTCCAGCTGGTCCTTCGGACAGCTGTCAGTCAACAGCGATTTTTTTGATAAGCTCACGCTGGAACTGTACACCAAGGGCACCTTGAACAGCTTCTGCGTGGATATCTCGGACACCACCCTGCACACCATTTATAAGATCGAGAACCAGTCCTTCTGCAACCTGCACGGCACCTATCTTTCAGACTCTGCCAACAACGATAAGATCATTGCCACCGCCCTTGCCATGCGCCGCAAGTGCCGCAGCGTGGGCAGCTTTGTGCAGACGCTCAACCCGCCCCGGCTCTCCGGCTCGGCGCAGCTATTGGTAGGGCGCACCACCGCCGACGGCAGCTACACCGTGCTGGTGACCACCAGCCTTGTGCACGTTGCCGAGGCCAGCAAGGTGCTCAGCACTCTGCTGCCGCTGGCAGCGGCGCTGATCTTCGGCTTTGCCATGTCGGCGGCGTGGCTGTTCAGCGAGTGGTTCACAAAGCCGCTGCGCCAGCTTTCCAGCGCCGCCCGGCAGATGGCGCTGGGCAACTACGCCGTGCAGGTGGACAACCGCCGCAACGACGAGCTGGGCGACCTTGCCCGGGACTTCAACCACATGGCTGAGGAGGTGCAGCACGCGGTGCAGATGCAGCGCGATTTGCTGGCCAACGTCTCCCACGACCTGCGCACCCCGCTGACCCTCATCAAGGGCTACGCCGAGACGGTGCGCGACCTGACCGGTGACGACAAAGCCCACCGGGACGAGCAGATGAACATCATCGTGGATGAGGCCGACCGCCTGACCGCGCTGGTCTCCAGCGTGATGGAGCTGAGCAAAGTGACCAGCGGCACCTATAAGTGCGATCGGGTGCACTTTGACATGGGGCAGCTGTGCGATGAAGTAAGCGAGCGCTACGATGCAGTCTGCGCCCAGAACGGCTGGCAATTGCAGCTGGAGCTGCCGGAAGAGGAGCTGCCAGTCTATGCCGACCCGGACATGATGCAGCGGGCGCTGCACAATCTGCTGGGCAATGCCATGCACCACATCGGCCAAGACGGCATTTTTATTCTGCGCGCCTTCCGCTGCACCGAGGGCGTGCGGGTAGAGGTGGAGGACCACGGCCCCGGCATTGCCGCCGCCGACCTGCCCTATATCTTTGACCGGTACTACCGCTCCCGCTCGGACGCCGGCAAGCAGGGCACCGGTCTGGGGCTTTCCATCACCAAGGCCATCTTCCAGCAGCACAGCTTCCGCTTTGGCGTACAAAGCACCGTAGGCAAGGGCACCACCTTCTGGTTCGTCATGAGCGATCTGCCCTATGTGGACGATTTTGAGGGCAAGTGAGCACCCCCTGTGATACAGAAAAAGCACCGGCAGTTTTCCAGATCTTCCAATCGGGAAACTGCCGGTGCTTTTATTATGTTCCACTCTCTGCCGTATGGTAGATGCCAAAGGTGTTGTCCGGGGCGGGCATCTCCACGCGGGAGGCACGGTCGTTCACCGCCCACATCATCGCGCCCATGGCACCCAGCACCACCAGAATGATGAGCCATTTTACTGCATTGGGTAATTTTTTCATTCCGTTATCCTTTCCGTAGTCTCCATGCGGCACTTCTGCCGGGCAGCGCGCAGCAGCGCAGCGGCTTCGGCAGCCGAAAGCGCCTGCACCCAGCCGGGACGTTCCCCTGCGCCCGCACCGGTGCTGCCTGCCTCGGCAAAGCCGGCCAGCGCCGTGTCGGTGCGGTCGTTCCAGCCGGCAAAGCCCTCCGGCGCAATGTGCGCCCCAAGGCGGCAGTCCAGCACCGCCGTTTTGCCGGTAGGCCGCCACGGTCTGCCCAGATACACGCTGCCCGCCGGGCAGTCCGAGACAAAATCGCAGTCCCAGAACACAAAGCCCAGCCCCTCTGCCGCACCGGAGGGCGCGGTGACCCAGCTGTGCGCAAGACCGTTGTTCACCGTGCGCAGGGTGCAGTGCTCAAACAAGGCGTCCGCACCGCCAAAGATAAAATCGATATCTCCGGCAATTTCGCAGGCGTGGTAATACTGTGCGCTTGCCCGGCGGGGTGCCAGCACCCGCGGGCCAAGGAAGCCGTCCTTCTCCCGCTCCTTCTCCGGCAGAGGGGCACAGAACAAGGTATCCTGATTGCCCAGCAGCCGCACACGGCTGAACGCCGCCCGGGCGCTGTCCACATAGGCAGCGATGGCCTGCCCTGCTTTTACACCGGGGCCTGCGTCGTTTTCAATGGTCATATCCTCCACCCGCAGCTTCTCCCCGCTGAAAAAGGCGGTGTAGCTGCGGAAGGTGTGGGTGGGACGCCCATCCGGGTGCGGCAGCTTGCCGCCATCGTTCCATACCAGCCGGGTGGCATCCATGCCCGCGCCCGCAAGGGTGATATCCTTTTTCTCACAAACCAGCTTTTCCCGGTAAATGCCCGGCGCGATGCGGATGACCGCAGGGCAGTCATAGGGCACCGCCAGCACCGCCTCGGAAATGGTGGTAAACTGTCCGCTGCCGTCGGGTGCAACGTTGATGGTAAGCATAAGCCGCCTCCTGCGCCCGGCGCTGCCGGGCTGAAAAATATGCTTCCAGTATACCCCTCCTTCCCGCAAATTGCAACGGAAACTCTGCCGCCGTTACCCACTCTTTTCCAGCCGGAGCACGGCGGCGGTGATATCATCCGGGCGACCGGTCTTTTGTGCGCGGATGCGGGCGGTCTGCACCAGCGTTTCGGCAAGCTTTTCCGGCGCATCTCCCGCCGCCGCCGAAAGCTCCACCTGCTTCGCCACCCAGCCCGCGCCGTCCACCAGTAAGCCGTCCGATACCAGCACCGCGTAGTCCCCGGCGGTCAGGTGCACCACCCGGCTCTGCCCGTTCACCCCGCCCAGCACCCCCATGGGCAGGGTAGCTTCGCCCACAGCCCGCACCCGCCCGCCGTGCACCAGAAACCCCGGGGCTGCTCCGGCCTTGAACAGCCGCGCCGTGCCGGTGTATAAGTCCACGCTGATGAGGTCCAGCGTTGCGCCGCTCTCGTCCTCGCTTTTCAGCGCCAGCGCCACGTTCACCAGCCGCGCCGCCAGCTCGGCGGTAAAGCCCGCCTTGAGCAGCCGGGCGGTCAGCTCTGCCGCCAGATTGCCATCCACCGCCGCCGGGCGTCCGGTGCCCATACCGTCACATAAGATCATCTGCGCCGCCGTAGGGCTGCAAAATTGCTGCACTGCATCGCCGGAAACTTCGCCCCGGGCGGCTGCGCTTGCCGCCCCGAACACCGCCCGCAGCGCCGGTCTTTCGCTGAACAGCAGGGTGGTCATGCCCTTGCAGGAGAGCACCTGCGGCACCTCCAGCGTGCGGCGGCAGATATGCCCCACCTCCCCCGCCAGCGCCGCCAGCTCCTGCGGGGTGAACCGGGTGCGCGGCAACGTGACGGCGGCATGGGTGCGGCCAAGGTCGTCCAGCGTGACGGCGCACTCCTGCGGCGGCGCACCCAGCCCGGTGAAGAACTCCGCCACCCGGCTGGATTTATAGGGCTCCGGGTCGCCGGGGCGTCCCAGCTGCTCGCTGAGCACCCCCAGTGCCTCGGCTACGGCGCTGTACTGCTCGGTCAGGGCGGTGCGCATGGCCTCGGAATGGATGCGCGCTTCCTTGCGGCTGCGGTACAGCGCAAAGCTGCGCCCCGCCGCTGCACACAGCGCCGCCGGGTGGATGCAGCGGGACAATTGCCCGGGCAACTGCGCCGCTTCCACGCTTCCATTCTGTTCCAGCAGCGGACGCAGCGCTTCCATGCCCGCCATGGTGGCGGTGTATTCCTGCTTCCAGCAGGTCTCCCGCCGCCCGCAGTTAAAACAAAGGGTATCATGTACATTGTCTATGACCCAACGGAAACCTTCCCGCCGCCGGGGCAAGCCCTCGTAGACTGCGTTCACCGTCTCCGCCAGCGAGGAAAGGCTCTGCGCCACGGCTTCCAGCCGGGTGGATGCCGCCGCACTGCGGGCGGGCGCGGGGGCGTTTTCCCCGCTCTGTGAGGGTTCCGCCACCGGAGCCAGCCAGCCGCCGGGCAGCAGGCAGACCACCGCCATGCCGCCGCAGGCGCTGAACAGCAGCCCAAAAGCGTTTCCGGGCGGCTGCACGCAGAGTACCCCGGATACACACCCGCCCGCGTAGGCGGCAAGGGTCTCCACCCGCCGCCCGGGTGCCAGCACCGCCGCCGCTGCCGTGGCACAGCCAAGCCCCGCTGCCGCCGGGGCAAGGGCGGGGTCTGCCGCGCAGAGGGCGGCACCCAGCACCGCGCTGCCGCTCAGGGCGGCAAACTTCTGCGCCCGGCAGCAGAGTGCCAGCTCTGCGGCGGCACACGCCAGTACCCCGGGCGAAAGCCACCCCCACCGCACACTGCCCAGCGCCGCCGCCACAGCTGCGCCCACCAGCAGCGTGCCCATGCCCGGGCGCTCCGGGGCGAATTTGCGCAGCCCGAAGCCGATGCCCGCCGCCAGCAGAGCGTCTGCCGCACTGTACAGCAAAAGGTCTGCCCCGCTGCTGCCCAGCGCAAAGCACAGCGCCATGCCGGTCAGGGTGCCGCAGCCCGCCAGCGCGGCGGGCATAAACCTTTGCGGCAGCAGCCAGCGTGCTGCCACGGCAGCGCCCAGCGCACACAGCTGACACAGGCTGCGCAGTGAGAGCGCCCCCAGCCCATGGAGCAGCAGCCCCAGCGCCGCCCCTGCCGCGCAGGGGGCAAAACAATCCTCTGCCAGCCCAAGGGTCAGCCCCAGCCCAAAGGGCATCAGCGCCCCGTACAGCACCGCCCAGCCGCCTGCAAAGCCGATGCCTACCGCTGCCAGCCGCCGCGCCGCCGGGCGCAGCATCGCCCGTGCCGCCAAGGGCGAAGGCTGCAAGCACCGCCCGTCCGAAGATAAAACACCCATCCGCTCTGTCATAAAAATCCCCCGCTTTCCGGCGGGGATTTTTGTTCTGTTCCCCGCACTGTCTGCATATACTGTAACGCGGGGCAGCGGCAGTTTTTGGCGCGGTGCATAGAACCGCCCCAAACCCGCCCAAAGACGCAAAAAAGCCCTGCGGCCGTCATTTTGCCGCAGAGCTTTGGGGGTATTTTCAACTGTTCAGCAGAAATAGCAGATTTTTCTGGAAGTGGACTCCACGATCTTCTGATACCGCGCGATCTCCTCCGGCGTGAAGCCGTGCACCTCCTGCCAGTCATAGCCCGGCAGCCAGCACACTGCTGAGTGGAAACAATCTTCTGCATCCGGTTTTTCAAGGTACACCTTCACCCGGCCATCGGGCTTCATCTCGGAATGCACGATCTCGGTATCATCGTCCAATGTCATAAACGGGTACATCATAGGTTCCACCTCCCAGATCACTGTACTTATATCACTCAGCCGTTCAGCTTTGCAATGGCATCCTGCACGCGCTGCAGGGTCTTTTCACGGCCCATCATGCAGGCAAGGTCGGTGCCGCCGCCGGGGGTGCGCTGCTTGCCGGACAGGGCAATGCCCAGCGGGTAGAGCAGCCAGCCGTTCTTTTTGCCCAGCTCCTCGGCCTTTGCCTTGCAGACATCGAACACGGCATCGCGGTTTGCAAAATCCAGAGCCTCGTCGCTCAGCACCGGCAGCAGGGCTTCCAGCGCTTCCTTGGCCGTTTCCGGGGTGGTCTTTTGCTTTTTGTTGGCATACAGGCTCACGTCATACTCCGGCATGGCGTCAAAGAAATCCAGCTGCTCGGGGATCTCGCCCAGCACCTCGCACCGGGGCTGCAGGTTTGCGCACAGCAGCTTTTTGTCGATGGCGCTGTGCACGGCGCTGTCGATCCACGGCTCGGCCTTTTTCTGGAAGTCCTCGGGGCTGAGGCGGCGGATATACTCCGCATTGATGGCGCGCAGCTTGAGGGGGTCGAAGATGGCGGGGGACTTGGAGATGCCCTCCGGCGACCAGATCTTGACCAGCTCCGGCAGGGAGAAGATCTCCTGCTCGGCGTACTCGCCGCGGGGGCTCCAGCCCAGCAGGCAGATATAGTTCAGCACGGCCTCGGTCAGGTAGCCCTTTGCCACCAGATCCTGATAGCTTGCATCGCCGTTGCGCTTGGACAGCTTGTTCTGTGCGTCCTTCATCACCGGCGGGCAGTGGATATAGGTGGGGATATCCCAGCCAAAGGCCTGATACAGCAGGTTATACTTGGGGGTGGAGGACAGATACTCGCTGCCGCGGATGACGTGGGTAATGCCCATCAGGTGGTCGTCCACAACGTTAGCAAAGTTGTAGGTGGGCATCCCGTCGGTCTTGATGAGGATCTGGTCGTCCATCTCGCTGTTGTTCACCTCGATGTGGCCGTACACCACATCGTCAAAGCCGGTCACGCCCTCGCGGGGGATCTTCTGGCGGATGACGTAAGGCTCGCCTGCGGCAAGGCGCTTTTCCACTTCCTCCTTGGGCAGCTCGCGGCAGCAGCCGTCGTAGTGGGTCATCTCACCGGCAGCGCGCTGCTCGGCGTGCAGAGCCTCCAAGCGCTCCTCGGTGCAGAAGCAGTAGTACGCCTTGCCCTCTGCCACCAGCTGCTCGGCGTACTGCTTGAACATGCCCATGCGCTCGCTCTGCACATAGGGGCCCACGGGGCCGCCGATATCCGGGCCCTCGTCCCACAGAAGGCCGGTCTCCCGCAGGGTGTTGTAGATAACATCCACAGCGCCCTCCACATAGCGGCCCTGATCGGTGTCCTCGATGCGCAGGATGAAGGTGCCATCCTCGTGCTTTGCCATCAGGTAGGTGTACAGGGCGGTACGCAGGTTGCCAACGTGCATATAACCCGTGGGCGAGGGTGCAAAACGGGTGCGGACTTTATTGCTCGGCATAGAAAAACGCTCCTTTATTCTCATGCAAAAAATTTGCGGATAGCTATGTTTTATTGTACTTATTCTGCGCAGTTTTGTCAATGCAGGATAATATCATGCACCCATGCAAAAAGGGGCTGCTGCATCAAATGCTGTGCAGCAGCCCTTTTGCGTAATATTATTCTCCGTCCTTCGGGTCATCCAGATGCTCGCGCCGTTTGCGTGTCAATGCGGCGCACAGCTGCAGCAATGCAAAGCACAGGATGCCGGTAAAAACACCGACAAAAACAGCACCGACCCAGTATCCACGGGAAAACCCGATGATCAGCGTAACCGCCACCGCAGCCACCAGAGACCACACGGCATTGGCCGGGGCCGTATCCGAAAGGTGGCGATCCCACAGACCATTGCGCAGACACGCGACAACCGTATAGATACAGCCGATCATGAATACGACCCACTCTCCGGCAGCCTTGTCCGCAGCCCCGAACATCATCTGCACGATCCACGCCGCCAGAAGGCTGCCCCACAGCAGCCAGAAGCCATGGCTTTCAATTTTGCGCATGGTCTGCTCCTGCATCTCGTCCAACCGGTTTTTCTTGCTGTATAGTGAAAATTTCATAACTCATTCCTCCCAGAACAGTTCATCCAGTGTCTTATCCAGAATTTTACAGATACTGCGGCAAAGGTTGATGGTGGGGTTGTACTCCCCTTTTTCAATGGCGTTGATGGTCTGGCGCGAAACCCCTGCCGCTTCGGCAAGCGCGCCTTGCGTCATATCCTTTTCCGCACGGGCGGCCTTTAATTTCAGGTTCTTCGGCATTGATATGCTCCTTTCCTGCCGGGTCGGCATTTGTTTTATCCTCTGGACATATAGTAGCATTTACCATTCTAAATGTCAAGTATATATTACAAAAAGTTTTTATGAGCAGACAAAAAGCACCCCGGCTGTTTCCAGCCGGGGTGCTTTGCGGTTATGATTATTTCAGCACGACTTCGCCGTTTTCATCGGCATCCACCACAAGGGTGCCGCCGGATGCCAGCGTGCCGTCGATCAGGCGCTCGGCGGCGGGGTCCTCCACCGCCTTGCGGATGGTGCGGCGCAGATCGCGTGCGCCGAAGCGCCCGCCCTGACTCTTTTGCACCAGTGCCTTGAGCGCTGCCGGGGTGTAGCTGTAAGCGATGCCCTTGGCTTCCATGCCGGGCTTGTACTCGTCCAGCATCAGGGCGGCAATGCCCTGCAGGGTCTCCTCGGTCAGGGGCTTGAAGGCGATGACCTCGTCCACGCGGCCAAGGAACTCCGGGCGTAGGAACTGCGCCAGCGCCTTGCGGGTCTTTTCCTCGCTGCGCTGGGCGTCGCTCTTGTTAAAGCCAAGGCTGCCCGCGCTCTGGTCGCTGCTGCCCGCGTTGGAGGTCATGCAGATGACCGTGTTGGAAAAATCCACCGTGCGTCCCTGCGCATCGTTGATCTTGCCCTCGTCCAGAATTTGCAGCAGAATGTTCATTACATCCGGGTGTGCCTTTTCGATCTCGTCAAACAGCACCACACTGTACGGACGGCGGCGCACCTTCTCGGTGAGCTGACCGGCTTCCTCGTAGCCCACATAGCCCGGAGGAGAGCCGATCATGCGGGACACCGCGTATTTTTCCATGTACTCGCTCATGTCCAGACGGATGAGCGGGTCGGGGCCGTCGAACAACTGTTCTGCCAGCTGCTTGACCAGCTCGGTCTTGCCCACGCCGGTGGGCCCCACAAAGATAAAGCTTGCGGGACGGCGGCGGCCGGAAAGGTCGGCGCGGCTGCGCTTGATGGCCTGCGCCACCAGATGCACGGCTTCGTCCTGACCGATGACCTTCTGCTTGAGCGCGTTTTCCAGCCCTGCCAGCTTGACGTACTCGGTCTCCCGAATTTTCACCGCCGGGATGCCCGTCCACAGCTCGATGACCTTGGCTACATCGTCCATGGTCACCTGAATTTCACTGGCAGCAGCCTGCTTGGCGGGCAGCTCGGATTCCAGTTTGGCGATGCGGGTCTTGCGCTCGGCTACGCGCTCGTAGTCGATGGCTTCGTTCACATCCGCGCTTTCCATCTCGGCTTCTTCCTGCTTCAGGGCGTCCAGCTCCTTCTGCATCCCCAGATACTCGGAGATGACCGGGTGTGCCAGATTGCAGCAGGCGCAGGCTTCGTCCAGCAGGTCGATGGCCTTATCCGGCAGAAAACGGTCGGTGATATAGCGCTCGCTCAGGGTGACCACCGCCGAAAGCACCTCGGCGGGCACCTGCACATGATGGTGCTGCTCGTAGTAGCGCTTGATGCCGTTCATCACCGCAAGGGTGTCCGCTACGCTGGGCTCTTCCACCCGCACAGGCTGGAAACGGCGTTCCAGCGCCTGATCTTTTTCGATGTACTTGCGGTACTCGGTAAAGGTGGTGGCGCCGATGACCTGAATTTCGCCACGGGAGAGGGCGGGCTTTAAGATGTTGCCCGCGTTCATGGCGCCCTCGCTCTCACCGGCAGAGGTGATGGTGTGGATCTCGTCAATGAACAGGATGACGTTGCCCGCTGCTTTTACCTCGCTCAGCAGACCCTTGACCCGCTGCTCGAACTGACCGCGGAACTGGGTGCCCGCCACAAGGCTGGTGAGGTCCAGCAGAAAGATCTCCTTATCCCGCAGACCGATGGGCACCTGACCCTTGGCAATGCGCTCGGCAATGCCCTCGGCAATGGCGGTCTTGCCCACACCGGCTTCACCGATGAGGCAGGGGTTATTCTTCTGGCGG
Source organism: Faecalibacterium sp. I4-1-79 (assembly GCF_023347235.1). Taxonomy (GTDB): domain Bacteria; phylum Bacillota; class Clostridia; order Oscillospirales; family Ruminococcaceae; genus Faecalibacterium; species Faecalibacterium tardum. The sequence continues at coordinate 2,989,937 of NZ_CP094467.1, forward strand.
CGGCTCAAAATCTGGATGGTGCGGTAGATCTCGCGGTCGCGCCCGATGATATCATCCAGCTTACCCTCCCGCGCCTTGCGGGTCAGGTTTTCGCAGTAGGTATCCAGAAACTTGCGCTTGGGCGGCTTTTTGCCGTTTTTGTGGTCGGCCTTTTTTTCGCCGTCCTGCTTCTCCGTGCCGGTAAAGCCCAGCGGGAAGGTGGCATTGCTGCCGGGTACAAGATCCTCGTCCATGTTCTCCGCATCGGCATCCTCGCCGCTGCCGGACATATTCATCAGCATGGAAAGGGGGTTGGAATCGCCCAACTCCTCCATCATGCTCTCCATGCGGTTTTCCATGTTATCCAGATCCTGTTCCGACATCCCGAATTGTTTCATCAGATCGTCCACGGGCTTGATGTGCAGTTCCCGGGCACAGTGCAGACAATACCCTTCCTGCTTCATCTGACCATTCTCCATCCGCTGGATAAAGATGATCGCCGGACGCTTCTGGCATCGAATACAGACCATAGTTCCTCCTTGTCGCCCCTGTTACAAAAAGGGGTTGAACATATTAAACGCTTTATAGTAAAGACTGCTGTGCATCACAGTGTCGTTAAGCACATTCAGGTTGCCGCCGGTGATGACCACAAGCCCCCACACCACGCACAGCACGAGGTATAAGTCCAGCATTGCGGTCATGCCGCCGGTCAGCCAGCCCAGACCCCGGTTGACCGTGCCGATGACCGGGAGCTTATTCACCAGCCCCAGCACGGTGACCAGCATACTGACCAGCAGCCGCAGCACCGCGTAGAACACAAAGAACAGCACCAGCATGATCACCGGGGTGAGCAGCGGCTGCAATACTTTTTCCACGATGGTATCGGCCAGCACCACGGCATTATCTGCCAGCACAGCGTTGATGCTGCGCTCACAGGCCGCCACGATGGAGGCGCGGAAGCTTTCGGGCAAAAAGCCCGCATACTGCTGCGCAATGCCGGAAAGGTTCACCACGCCGTCTGCCGAAAGATGGGCGGCGATCTGGGTACGGAAGCCCCCGGCCAGCAGATTTTCAAACACCCAGCCCGCGCAGGCGGCAGAGAGCTGCCGTGCGCCCAGCAGGCTGATGAGGTTGCCAAACAGCTGCACGATGCTGGCAAGAAAGCCCTTGCGGGCGTAGCGTGCCATCAGCACCAGCCAGACCACCGTACATAGGATATCAAAAAGAAATGACGGATTCTTGAACATACCTTGTTTTCCCTGTTATAAAGATCACTTTCCCCGCAAAAATACCGGTTTCCCCCTCGGTCACCGGGCGCTGGAAGCCGTTTGCTCCGGCGGAGCGATCTGCTGCACCGTGTTGCCGCACAGCACCAGCAGCTGCTTGCCCGCGATGAGCGCCTGCGGACGGACGGAAAGCGTCTGTCCCCACTGATACACCCCATCTGCGGCAAAGCATTCCACACCGCTGTCGGTGAGCAGATAAAAGTTTTGACCCCGGCGCAAGATCTGGTTTGCCGCCGGCACATTGCCGCTGTACTGCACGTTCAGGTCCTTATCCAGCAGCACGGCGGTGCACACCTGCCCGTTTTCCAGCAGCAGGGCGGCGTTTGCGCCGTCCTGCGAAACGCTGACAAGGCTACCGCCGCCAAGGTCGAAGCGCCCCCGCTCGCCGCCGTCCGCACTGTACACCACGGCGCAGTCCTCATACACAGCCAGCACGGTGTCGTTGTTCAGCCAGCCCAGCCATTGGGGCACGCTGCCCCCGCTGCTCAGCTGCACCGGGTCGCCCTGCGCAAGGTTGAGCACAAAGAGATTCGCCTGTAATTGTCCCGCACTGGAGGTGACCGCCGCCACCGCCAGACGGCGGCTGTCGGCGGCAAAGGCCATCCGCACCGGGGTGCCCTGCGCGCTGGTCATATCCCAGTGCAGCTGCTCCGTCATGGTGGGGGTATACACGGTCAGCCGGGCGGTGCTGTCGGCAGAATCGGTGGCCACTGCCAGCGTGCCGGTGTCCGACATGGCGCACAGATAGATGCTGTTTTCCAGCGTTTTGCTGTACAGGTTCTGGGTGCGGCTTTCCACCCGCAGCTCGTTTCCGGAGCGGTTGTACAGCACAAAGCGGGTCTTGCCCGCAGCCAGCGCCGGGCGGGCGTAGCCGCTCTGGATGCCGGCAAGGCGGGTTCCGCCCAAGCTGTACACCACGCAGGCATCCTCGTCCATGGCTACAAAGCTGCCGGACATGGGCTGCACGGCCGTCAGATTGTCAAGACCGGTCTGCTGCGGCCAACCCACCGCCGGGGACAGGGCGATGTGCACCGTATCCACCATGTCTTTTACCCGGGCGATGGATGTACCCACCGCGCCGGTGGCAAACAGAGTGACCAGCGTAAGCACCGCCAGAATGATGACAGTGCGGCGCAGACGGCGGCGGTGCACCCGCTGGCGCGCTGCCTCCAGATATTCCACCCGTCCGGCAGAAAGCGGCTCTCCGTCCGGGTTGCTGCCGCCGCGATGAAGCTTTTTCATGGCTGCTCCTCCTTTTCCGGGTAATCCACACACTTTAAAAACAAGCCCTTTGCGGGCAGAGTGGGGCCTGCCCGGCTGCGGTCCCGGCTTGCCAGAATGGCGGGAATGTCCGCAGCGCGCAGCCGCCCCGCGCCCACCTCGCACAAAGTACCCGCCAGAATGCGCACCATGTTGTACAGATAGCCGTCGGCGGTCACTTCAATGTCCACCTCGTCCCCGCGCCGGGTGACATGGCAGTCCGTGATGGTGCGCACGGTGTCCCCGTGGGCGGCAGCAGAACTGCCCGCCGCGCACAGCGCCAGAAAATCGTGGGTGCCCACGAACTGCTGCGCCGCCGCCTGCATGGCAGCTTCGTCCAGCCGCCGGGGCACCCGGGTGTAGTAGGCGGCGTCAAAGGGCGAGTCGATGGGGTGGTTATGGATGCGGTACAGGTAGGTCTTGGTATGGGCGGCGTACCGGGCGTGGAAATCCTCCGGCACGGTCTGCGCTGCAAGCACCCGGATATCCGGCGGCAGATGCTGGTTGAGCGCCAGCGGCAGCTTTTGTGGCGGGATGCGGGTGTCGGCGTGGAAATTCAGCCGAAAGCCCAGCGCGTGCACCCCGGCATCGGTGCGGCTGCAGCCCTTGATATCGGGCCGTGCGCCCAGCACCGCTTCCAGTGCATCCTGAAAAGTGGCCGCCACGCTGCGCCCGTTGGGCTGCACCTGAAAGCCGCAGTAATTTGTGCCATCGTAGGCAAGGGTAAGTAAAAAGTTCATAGTATAAAACCCTCTCAGGCGCTCCCGCGCCAGATTTCCCCTTTTGTCACCTGCGGTGACATCTTCCCCCGGAGCGGGGGAAGTCTTTCCTCTCAGGGAGAGCCAAGCCGTAAGGCTTGTTGCTAAAGTATTAGGTGTAATGAGAAAGCTTCCGGCAGTGCTCTTGCCTCTCCCTTTGGGAGAGGTGGCACGGCTTAAGCCGTGCCGGAGAGGGCGCACGCCGTTAGCCTTGTCGCTGAAGTATCAAACGCAACAAAAAACTCTCCCACCACCGCCAAAAGCTCCCCCTTTCGGGGGAGCTGTCAAGGCCATCAGGCCTTGACTGAGAGGGTTCTCCTCTTTAATAATTTGGGAACACCAGCCGGGAGGCAAGGATGACAGCAAAGCAGGCGATGCACACCGCAAGGTCGATGTAGTCCTGCTTTTCGCAGCGCAGCACCTTCAGGCGGGTGCGGCCTGTGCCGCCGCGGTAGCAGCGGCACTCCATGGCCATGGCCAGCTCGTCCGCGCGGCGGAAGGCCGAGATGAACAGCGGGATGAGCACCGGCACCAGCGCCTTGACCCGGTCGGTCATTTTGCCGGTGTCCAGCTGCGCGCCGCGCGCCTTTTGCGCGTTCATGATCTTATCCGTCTCCTCGATGAGGGTGGGGATAAAGCGCAGGGCGATGCTCATCATCATCGCCAGCTCGTGCACCGGGAAGTGCAGCTTGCCCAAGGGCTTGAGCAGCTGCTCAATGGCATCGGTCAGCACGATGGGGCTGGTGGTGTAGGTAAGCAGGCTGGTTCCCGCAATCAGCGCCATCACGCGCACCGCCATCAGCACTGCATAGCGCACGCCCTCGGCGTAGATGCTCAAGAACCAGAAATGCACCAGCGGGTCGCCCTCGCCGGAAACAAAGAACAGGTTCAGTACCGCCGTGAATAGCACGATGGGCAGAATGGGCTTCAGGCTCTTGCCGATCATCTTGACCGGGATTTTTGCCACCTTGTACATGACCGCCAAAAAGAGGATGGACAAAGTAAGCCCTAAGGGGTTGGAGGCTGCAAACAGCAGCACGATATAAGCGATGGTCAGCACAAGCTTCAGTCTGGGGTCGAACCGGTGCACCAGACTGTTGCCCGGGAAGTGCTGACCGATGGTGATATCTCGCAGCATCAGACAGCACCTCCTTTCTGTGCAGCGCTGCGGGGCAGCACAAGGCTTTCCCCGGCATCGCGGCGGCGCTTTGCTTCCAGCAGGGTCTTGACCGCATAGGGAATGGTGTACACGTCCGCAGGGACGTCCACCCCCATCTCCCGCAGCTTGAGGAAAATTTTAGTCACCTGCGGCACCGACAGCCCCAGCTCCAGCAGCTCCGGGGCGCGGGCAAAGACCTTTTCCACCGTGTCATACATGGCAATTTTCCTGTTGCTCATCACCAGCACGCGGTTGGCGTACTTGGCAATATCCTCCATGCTGTGGGACACCAGCAGCACAGTGGTGCAGGTCTTTTTGTGGTACTCCTTCACCTCGGAAAGGATATCGTCCCGTCCCTCCGGGTCAAGGCCGGCGGCGGGCTCGTCCAGCACAAGGATGCGGGGCTTCATGGCCATCACACCTGCCACCGCCACCCGGCGCTTCTGACCGCCGGACAGTTCAAAGGGGCTGCGCTCCAAAAGCGCCGGGTCTAAGCCTACAAAGTCTGCGGCCTCGTGGACGCGGCGGTCTACCTCGGCTTCGTCCAGACCCATGTTCTTGGGGCCAAAGGCGATGTCTTTGTAGCAGGTCTCCTCAAACAGCTGGTATTCCGGGTACTGGAACACAAGCCCGGTGAGAAAGCGGAAATCCCGGATCTTTTCCGGGTCTGCCCACAGATCGCGGCCGTCAATGTAAATTTTGCCGCTGGTGGGCTTGTTCAGGCCGTTCATGTGGGTGATGAGGGTGCTTTTGCCGGAGCCTGTCGCCCCGATGATGCCCACAAAATCGCCCTCTTCTACGGTAAAGCTCACGTCGTCCAGCGCGGTCACTGCGGTGGGCAGGCCGGGGTTATAGACGTAGCTCAGATGTTCTACCTTAATGATATCTGCCATTTCGTCCGCCCCCCTTACTGCAGCAGTTCATACAGCGCCTGTGCGCAGGCGCCGGTGTCGATGATGCCCTCCGGCATCGGGATACCGGCCTTCACCAGCTCGTCCCGCAGCTCGGCGGCCTGCGGCACGTCCAGATGCAGACTGCGCACCTTTTCGGTCTGGCTGAACACCTCTTTCGGGGTGCCCTCCATCACCACATGACCCTTGCTCATCACCAGCACACGGTCGGCCTGTGCGGCTTCTTCCATATAGTGGGTGATGGAAACCACCGTGATGCCCATGTTCCTGTTCAGGTAGTGGATGGTCTGCATCACCTGCTCGCGGCCGCGCGGGTCCAGCATGGCGGTGGCTTCGTCCAAGATCAGGCAGTCCGGGCGCATGGCAACCACACCGGCAATCGCTACGCGCTGCTTCTGACCGCCGGAAAGGTTGTGGGGTGCGCGCTCGCGGTATTCGTAGATGCCGGCCATCTTCATGGAGTCGTCCACCCGGCGGCGCATCTCGTCCTGCGGCACGCCGAGGTTTTCCAGCGCAAAAGCCACGTCCTCTTCCACCACGGTGGCAACGATCTGGTTGTCCGGGTTCTGGAACACCATGCCCACGGTCTGGCGGATATCGTAGAGCTTGTCCTCATCTGCGGTATCCATGCCCTCCACATACACCTTGCCGCTCTCCGGCAGCAAAATGGCGTTGAAGTGCTTGGCCAGCGTGGATTTACCACAGCCGTTTGCACCCAGCACCGCCACGAACTCCCCGCGCTTTATCTGCGCAGATACGCCGTCCAGCGCGTAGACCGGCTGCTCGGCATCGTAGCGGAACTTCAAATTTTCAGCAGTTAAAATCGTATCACTCATGCTTTGTTTCTCTTTCTGGTGGTGCGCCCCTCCGAAAGGGGCTGTACCCCATTCTTAGCATATATTTATCTCAGTCACGGCTGTCGCCGTGACTGAGATAATATTTTACTTTCATTCTTCCCAAATGGCGGTGGCGCCGCAGGGCACCACGCCACCGGTGGCAGACACCGGCAGGCCGATCTCGTCGCAGCTGGTCTTGCCGCCAAAGCGGGGCACCAGCGTGGTCTTGAGCATATACTCCATGACCGCCGGGGACAGGCCGGTGGTGTAGCTGTTGACCGCAAAAAACAGCGGGGTATCGCTGAGCACTTCTTCGCACTGGCTGATGAGGTCGTAGATGCAATCCTCCAGCTTCCAGATCTCGCCGCCGGGGCCGCGCCCGTAGCTGGGCGGGTCCATGATGATGCCATCGTAGGTGTTGCCCCGGCGCTTTTCCCGCGCCACGAACTTGGCGCAGTCATCCACCAGCCAGCGGATGGGCTTATCGGTCAGGCCGCTTGCCACGGCGTTGTCCTTGCCCCATGCCACGATGCCCTTGGAGGCATCCACATGGCAGACGGTAGCACCGGCAGCGGCGCAAGCCAGCGTAGCGCCGCCGGTGTAGCCGAACAGGTTCAGCACCTTTACCGGGCGGTTCGCGGCGCGGATCTTCTGCTGGTACCACGCCCAGTTGACCGCCTGCTCCGGGAACACACCGGTGTGCTTGAAGCCGGTGGGGCTGACGATGAGGGTGAGCTTATCCTCTCCCTCGCCGCAGCTGATCTTCCACTTTTCCGGCAGACGGCGGCGGTACTCCCACTCGCCGCCGCCCTGATTGGAGCGGTGGTAGATAGCATCTGCCTTTGCCCACAGGGGGCTCTGCTTGGGGGTCTTCCACACCACCTGCGGGTCGGGGCGGATGAGCAAAGTTTCTCCCCAGCGTTCCAGCCGGTTGCCGTCGGTGGCATCCAGCAGTTCGTAATCTTTCCAAGTATCTGCAGGGCGCATAGCGTCCTCCTTCCGTTTATCGCGTCAAAAGTCCTATATATAATAAGTCAGAACAGGCTCTGCTGGCCGTTTTCCTCGGCGCTGCCGGTCTCCGGAGCTTTCATGCCCAGATGCTCATAGGCAAGGCGGGTGGCGCAGCGTCCGCGCGGGGTACGGGTCAAAAAGCCCATCTGCATCAGATACGGCTCGCACAGATCTTCCAGCGTGACCGCCTCCTCGCCCAGCGCGGCAGCCAGCGTTTCCAGACCTACCGGGCCGCCGTTGTACATCTCGATGATGGCGCGCAGCAGGCTGCGGTCCAGCTCATCCAGACCCAGCGCGTCCACGTCCATCCGCTTCAGACCCAGCAGCGCCACGTCCCGATCGATGATGCCGTCACCCAGCACGGTGGCAAAGTCGCGGATGCGCTTCAAAAAGCGGTTCGCCACGCGGGGCGTACCACGGCTGCACTTTGCCAGCTCATAAGCGCCTTCCGGGGTGATGGGCTGATCCAGAATGCCCGCCGACCGCATGATGATGCGGGAAAGCTCGTCCGGGCTGTACAGTTCCAGCTTGAGCAGCACGCCAAAGCGGTCGCGCAGCGGGCCGGTGATCTGTCCGGCGCGGGTGGTAGCGCCCACCAGCGTGAAGCGGGGCAGATTGATACGGATGCTCTGGGCGCTGGGGCCTTTGCCGATCATGATATCCAGCGCGTAGTCCTCCAGCGCGGGATACAGCACCTCCTCCACCTGCCGGGACAGGCGGTGGATCTCGTCGATGAACAGCACATCGCCCTCCTGCAGGTTGGTCAGCAGGGCAGCAAGGTCGCCGGGCTTTTCAATAGCCGGGCCGCTGGTGATGCGGATCTGCACCCCCATCTCGTTGGCAATGATGCCCGCCAGCGTAGTCTTGCCCAGACCCGGCGGGCCGTAGAGCAGAATGTGATCCACCGGCTCGCCCCGGCGCTTGGCGGCTTCCAGATAAATTTTAAGGTTCTGCTTGGCCTTTTCCTGCCCGATGTAGTCCTCCAGATGCTGCGGGCGGAGGTTATTTTCCTCACTGTCCGCCGGGGTCATGGCGGGCTGCATCATTTTTGCGCCATACAGCGCGGTATCGTCCTGCATTGCTTACCTCCTGCCTGCCATGCTGCGCAAGGCCAGCTTGATGATCTCTTCCACCGGCAGCGTGGCATCGATCTTTGCGATGGCCAGCGCCGCCTCGCTCTGGCTGTAGCCCAGCGACACCAGCGCTGCAATGGCCTGTGCACTGCTTTGGGTCGCGGGCGTGTCGGCGGCAGAGCCGGCCACATCCTCCAGCGAGATGCCGTCCACAAAGCCCTTGGCCACCTTATCCTTCAGTTCCAGCACGATGCGCTGCGCCAGCTTCGGCCCCACGCCGGAAGCAGCCTTGAACGCCTTGTGGTCCCCCGCCGAGATGGCCAACGCCACCCGCTGCGGCTCCATGACGCTGAGGATGGCCAGCCCCACCTTGGGACCCACGCCGGACACGGCGGTCAGCATCTCAAAGCAGGCCTGCTGCTCCTCGGTGGCAAAGCCGTACAGGCTCACATCGTTCTCAGTCACGCTCATCACGGTGTACAGGGTAGTTTCCTGCCCCACACCGGGCAGCGCCCCCGCCACGCTGGCCGGGCACTGGGTATAGTAGCCCACGCCGCCGCAGCTGAGCACCACGGCATTCAGGCTTTTTTTCACGATTTTTCCAGTCAGACAGTAGATCATAGAATCCTCTCAGTCAAGACCCGCCGCTTTGCAGGCATAGAAATCAATTTTCCTCTAAAGGCTTCCCCCGGTCGGGGGAAGTTGTCACCGAAGGTGACTGATGAGGGCGCAGACAAGCGGCAGTTTACGGAAAATTACCCCTCATCCGTCTGCTCACTGCGTTCGCAGCCACCTTCCCCCCAAGGGGTGAAGGCTTTTGCTCTGGGGCAATCTTCAAAAGTTGATTTCCGTGCCCCGCAGGGCGGCTGTGGTATGCGGTCAGATGGGGCCCGCCACCCGGCGGGTGTAGCGGTTGAGCTGGTTGCCGTTGGTGTGGCAGAAGGTAATGGCCATGGCCAGCGCATCGGCGGTATCGTCCGGCTTTGGCACGGCGGGCAGGTGCAGCAGCACCCGGGTCATCTCCTGCACCTGCTTTTTCACGGCCTTGCCGTAGCCGGTGACCGCCTGCTTGACCTGCATAGGGGTGTACTCGTAGATGGGCAGCCCCGCCTGCGCCGCCGCCAGCAGTATGACCCCGCGCGCCTCGGCTACGCCGATCACGGTGGTCTGGTTGTGCTGGTAGAACAGCTTTTCGATGGCCAGCACCTCGGGCTTTGTGCGTTCGATGACCTCCTTGATGCCGGTATACACCTCGTCCAGCCGCCGCTCAAACGGTACGCCTGCGTCCGTGCACACCGCGCCGAAATCCACCGGCGCAAAGCGGTTGCCCGCATACTCCACCACGCCCCAGCCCACGATGGCGTAACCGGGGTCGATGCCCAAAACTCTCATGCTGTGTTCCCTTTCCGACACTACTCCTATTATAGTTTTCTATTATAGCACAACGTCTGGTTGGGGGCAACAAGAAAGCTGTTGCCAGCCGCCCCAAAACCCGCGCTGCACCGCACAGAAGCCGGGTTTCGGGGTGCTTTTTCAAAAAAGTTTTACAATTTTTGAAAAAAGCCTTGCTTTTTGGCATCGGATATGGTATTATAATCTAGCTGATTTTGGCAAAACAGAATATGGACGGTTAGCTCAGCTGGTAGAGCATCTGCTTGACGTGCAGGAGGTCACAGGTTCGAGTCCTGTACCGTCCACCATACAGTTCGTACTCGAACCCGATTCTTTACGAAAAAGGGTTCGGGTACGTTTTTTGTTTATCGGAGGTTCTGCGGAAGGACTACTCGGAACGGTAAACGAGCAAAGGCAGGGTATCACTATGATAGTGGTATCCTGCCTTTTGCTTTGCGGAATCAAGTTCGCTTTGTGCGAACTTGGTCGTCCCCCTATATGGCGCGTTTGGGAGTAGTCGCTGCGTACGTGCGTACCGGGAGCCTGTACACCTCTGACAAGGTGTAACACACTAGACTTTGTGCCAAAGTCTGTGTGCCAAGAGGTCAAGCCCCTTAGAATCCCTGCGGAGCGTGTACGCACGTACGCAGAAAAATGGCAAAATTTCACTATATCGGGGTGTTCTTTCATTGGAGAGTATGGTATACTCGGCTTAGTTCAACAAATAAGAATTTGTGAGGGTAATTATGATAAATTTTTTGAATGATATAAGGAATGCAGAAAATCCAATATCCAATAATAGAAAACTTATAAATACCATAGCGATATTGTTTCTCGGAATAGCTTTGGGAACTTTCTCAAAATATCTGGATTTTCGTCAAACTGAACTTCCAGGTGTGCTTATGGCAATAAATGGAGTCTTAGATATTGGTAATTTTCTTGGGCGTTTTGCAATCTGGATATTGATTGCACTGTGTATTTCTATTTATAGCAATTCTGCAATAAGAGCAAGCATCAATGTTTTTGTATTCTTTGTTGGTATGGTTGCAAGCTACTATTTGTATTCAAACTATATTGCAGGATTTTTCCCAAGAAGTTATGCGATGATTTGGTTTGGATTTACAGCTGTTTCTCCATTATTGGCTTTTGTCTGTTGGTATGCAAAGGGGAAAAGCAAACTGGCATTTATACTATCAGCGCTGATTTTGGCAGTATTGTTCAATATGTGCTTTGTATATGGATGCTGGTATTTTAATGCAAAATCTGTTTTGGAAGTGATAGTCTTTATTATTGGACTTATTGTTTTGAGGAGAGACACATTGAGGAGTTCTGCGCTAATGGGAACGATTAGTATAGTTCTTGCAGTTTTACTTGATATGGTTATTCCATTTCATTTTGGATAAACAATTCCAGTTTGCCGCACTCGTTCCCGGCAAAAGGCAGCGCACAAAACCCACATAAAGGAGATGCTTCCCCATGGAATACAAACGTTTTGGCAATAAGATCATTGCACGCATCGACAAGGACGAGGAGATCCTTGAACAGGTCAAAGAGCTTGCCCTGAAGGAAAACATCCGCCTTGCCGCCGTGCAGGCGCTGGGTGCTACCAACAACTTCACGGTGGGCGTATATAATGTGGCAGAAAAGCAATACCACGCCAACACCTTCAGCGGCAGCTTTGAGATCGTGTCCCTGACCGGCACCATCAACACCATGAACGGTGCGTTCTACACCCACCTGCACATGAGCGCCGGAAACGACAAGGGCGAGGTGTTCGGCGGGCATCTGAACCGGGCGGTGGTCAGCGCCACCTGTGAGATGGTGGTGGATGTTCTGGACGGCACGGTAGACCGCCAGTACGACCCCGTTACCGGGCTGAACCTGTTCAAGTTCTGAGCTTTGCCGTAAAACGAACCAAGGCCGCCGCGCGATGTCTGCGCAGCGGCCTTTTGCTTATAGTTCTTCCTGCCGGGTGTAGGGCTCCATGCCATGGTCGGCGGGGTCGTAGGATTCCAGCACGGTGATGTAGTTTTCCTGAAAGTGGCACATCACGGTCTTTAAAATGCCGCTCAGCTGCCCTTTTACCGTGATGGTGGACAGCACAAAGTCTGCCACCAGCTGCACGGTATCCGGCTGCAATTCAAAGCACAGACCGACCGCCAGCATAGGGATGACGATCTGCTGCGCCTGCAGCGGCACCGCGCTGCCAAGCTTTTCCAGCACCGGGCGGCTCAGCGCCGAAGCCGCCTGTACGCTGCGCTCCACCTTTTCCTGTGGGAAGCGCCGCATCAGCTCCATGCTGCGCAGCTGTGCCACCACGGCAGCATCGTCCCGTATGATGCCCCGGGTCACTTCTTCCTCCGTGCGGGTGGTCGCGCATTGCAGCATACAGCGCATGGCGTCCTCGTAGTCCTCGTAGTAGGTCTGACGGTCGCAGAACAGATCCAGCATGGAGCGCAGCACGGCATCGGTCTCCTCGGAGACAGCCAGCCGCCCGAAGTCTATCGGCGTGCCCTCCATCCGTGTGCTGCGGTCGTTCAGCGCCTCCAGTTCCTCCGGGATAACCGTAGAGGGCAGAAAGCGGTCGTTGCCGTTGCGATAAAAGCCCCACGCTGCGGGCAGGATGCGGGGGATGACGTCGCCGCTGGAAACGATATTGAAGATGTTGCTGGTGCCCCAGTCCTTTTTCAGCCTGCCGTCTGCCGTGTGGTTGTTGTCAAAATCCTGCTGAAATTCGTGGCAGTCTGCCGCCGTCAGAGCTGCCGGGGCGGCAAAGGTATAGACGTAGGTGTTTTTCTTTTCCAGCTGCGGCAGCACGGCGGGCAGACGCGCTGCCACAAGGTTGGTCACGCCGCCGCCCCGGCTGTACCCGCCCATCCAGAGCTTCAGGGTGCCCAGCGGCTGACGCTTTGCCGACGCCTGAACGTATCCGCGTATTTTTTCAACCAGCTGCCGCGCCGCCGTCACAAAGCCGGTGTGGGCGCTGCCAGGCCCTGCATGAAGGTTGCCGGACCACTCAGCTCCATAGCCGGAGCCGCGCAGGAACGCCCCGATGATAGTCACCTGTCTGCCGCCGCGCACCAGCGTTTTGCGGGCGATGGCACAGGCCACGGTGTCCGGGGTGTCGTTCAGGCTGTGGGTATAGTTGAACAGCTGCACCTCGGTAAAGCCCAGCTTTGCAAAGGCGTCCCGGATATGGTCGGCGCGGCCGACCTCGCCTTCCATCCAATAGCGCTGGTCGCTCTCCCATGTACAGTCGGTGGCGATTGCCATGCCCAAGGTGGCCAGCGCCAGCTGGTTGTCGTACTCCGTGGCAGGGTGGTCGAACAGGCTGTCGCTGTAATAGTAGTCGTGCCGCAGCGGGAGCAAGTGCTCCCGCCGCAAGGGTCACCGCAAGACCCTTGCAAAAATCCCGTCGTTTCATGGTTTCATCCCCTCACATCCGTCTCTGCGGCCTGTACACCGCAGGCTTTTTTATAGTATAATCCTTTTTGCCGCCGGATGCAATTTTTACTTGCGGCGGCAGACGGGACAATTTGAAATGCCCTCCGCTTGCGCTCTGGGCATAATCAGCGGAATTGGATTTTTTATTCGGGATTCAGAAAAGCCTGCGGGCTTTTCTGAATCCCCTTTTCACGGGAGGGATTGGGAACGAACTCCCTCAGTCAAAGCCTACCGGCTTTGACAGCTCCCTCCGGGAGGGAGCCTTTGGCATGACGGCACTGTTTCCGGCTGAAGCGCAAAGCTTGCGGGCGTACCCGCTCCCCCTCGGGGGAGCTGTCGCGCAGCGACTGAGGGGCTTTGAATCGGCGGAGCCGGAAAAAACGGTTAAAAGATCTTCACGCCGAACAGGCGTGAATCTTCAGTTTTTTCCGGTGTAGCCCTCCTCTTTGGGGTTAAAAGGGGCGAGCAGCCCCTTTTTCGTGGCTCCAGCGCGTCGAAATCGCTGGTGGTTTTCTGGTTCTCTTTTGCCACCAAAAGAGAACATCCCTCGGCTACCACCTCCTACCCCGCAGCGCTGTAACTACCGTTTGTCTTTACACTTCTCTATAAAAATTCAACCGGCAAGCTCCGCAGAACTTCCCGGTTGATAAATACCATAATATTCTTTATTACAGCGAAAGATCCAGCTCGTGGCAGTACTCCACGATATGGTGGAACATCTGCTCCACGGCGGGAGCCATGGAGGCCGGGCGCTGCACGGCCAGACCCACCACGCGGTACTCCTCCGGCTCGATGGGGTACACCTTGACGGCGGCTTTGCAGTCCCGCAGCAGCATCTGCGGCATGATGGAGATGCCAAGCCCGGCCTCCACCATGGCAATGTTGGACTGGTCGTCGATGACGTGGCAGCGGCGCTCGGTGCCGATCTTGTATTTCTTGAGGAACTGGCGCATCTCGGCGTCGGTAGCGTCGCACTGCACCACAAAGCTCTGGCCGTTCATCAGCGCCGGAGTCATTACGCCATCCTGCGGCTCCGGCCAGTCCTGCGGCACGATGCACAGCAGCGGCTCCCGGAACAGCTCGGTGAGGTTGAACTCCTCCCGGCAGGTAGAGGACAGGAAGGCGATGTCCACCTGACCGGTGCGCAGCCACTCCTTGACATCATCGTAGGTGCCCTGATATACTTCGATCTCGATCTGCGGATAATGCGCCGCAAAGCTTTTCAGCAGCCCGGGCAGCAGCGAGGCGCACACCGAGTTGAATACACCCAGCTTTACCTTACCCTTTTCCAAGCCGTTCAGGCGGGCGATGCTCTGCTTCAGCGCCTCGTCACTGTTCAGCACATCACGGATAGAGGGATACAGGGAAGCGCCGTAACTGGTCATGGATACGCCGTTTTTACCGCGGTTGAACAGGGCAAAGCCCAGCTCCTCCTCCATTACGGCAATGGCGTGACTGATAGCCGAGGGGGTCAGATGCAGCTGCTGTGCCGCCTTGTTGAAGCTGCCCTGCCGGGCCACGGCATCAAAAATTTCGTAGGAAAAAAGCGTCATGCCCAAAGCCTCCTTCCGTCTTTACTGGTTCGGAGACGCCTGATTCTCTGTGAATCTTTTTCATCTTTCATTTGAGATAGTTCAATTATCTTCTTGATTGTACTATCCTGCGCCTTTTCTGTCAAGCATTTTGCCCCGATTTTTGCACGTTCTGTGCAGATTTTGCCGCGATTTTTGCAGGAAATGCCGTCCTTCCTCCGTTATAGTTCCTGTAACGATTTTTAACGACCTGAACGAGGTATTTTTTATGACCGCACTATCCCCGCGCCGCACTTTCAGCGGCACTGCTCTTAAAACCATTGCCTGCATTACCATGCTGGTGGACCACATCGGCGCGTCCTGCATCGAGGCGGGCATCCTTGTGCCCGGGCTGGACGCCGGCACCCTCTCGCAGGACACCCTTTCTGCCTACCCGCTGTACCGGCTGGACATGGTGCTGCGCTTCACCGGGCGGCTGGCCTTTCCGCTGTTCTGCTTTTTACTGGTGGAGGGCTTTGTGCACACTCACAACGTCAAAGACTACCTTGGGCGGCTGGTGCTGTTCGGCCTTCTGAGCGAAGTACCTTTTGACCTTGCGTTCTTCCGCACCCCCTTTGACCCCAGTGCGCAGAACGTTTACTGGACGCTGGCGCTGGGCGTGCTGGCTATGGCAGGACTCAAACGCTTTGAAAAGGAAAACGGCCTGCCCGGCTGGCAGGGGCTTGTATGGGCGGGCGGGTGCGCCGCACTGGCGCTGGCTGCCAATACCGACTACAACGCCAGCGGCGTGATCATCATCTGCGCGCTGTACCTCACCCGCACAAACCGCAAGCGGCAGTGCCTTGCAGGCGCGCTGCTGTTCTTGTTCGAGCTCACCGCCCCGCTGGCCTTTGTGCTGGTCTGGTTCTATAACGGGCAGCGCGGCGCGTGCAGTCCGCTGCAAAAGAAAGCCTTTTACTGGTTCTACCCGGTGCACCTGCTGGTGCTGGCAGGCATCACGAATCTGCTGCTGTAAAGCTTTTCCGGTTCAGCTGGCTCACCGCTGCAAGACGAAACGATTGGGAATGCCCTCCGCGTTGCTCTGGGCATATTCAGCGGAAAAATTATTTTTAATTAGAACAAGCCCGGAAAGTCTGCGGACTTTCCGGGCTTGTATTTTCACGGGTGGGGTCGTGAAGGAAAACGGCATTTGCAGCGCCGCTTTCTGCGAAAGCGCGGCGCTGCGGGAAAAGGGCTTGCCAGCTCTCCCAAAGGGAGAGCCCTTGGCATGGCGGTACAGTTTCCGGCTAAACCGCAAAGCTTGCGAGCGCAGCCGCTCCCCCTGGGGGGAGCTGTCGCGCAGCGACTGAGGGGCTATAAATGGAGAAGCGAAAAAAGTGTTAAAGCGATAGCGCCGACTGGCGCAGCGCTAGCTTTTTTGTGCTTCGACTTCTTCTTTAGGATTGTTAAGGGCGTGCAGCCCTTGACCCGTTGCGGGGTGGGTGGAGTCCAGAGGTAGGGAGGGGGGAGTCGGAACACCCCTCCCTGCCTCTGGCCCAGCGGAGCGTCTTTGCACGCCGAAAGCAATCAGAAACTTTCCGTCCTAACCGCAAACCTTCTCCCATGCCAAAGGCTCCCTCTCCGAGGGAGCTGGCAAAGCCGTCAGGTTTTGACTGAGAGAGTTCAGGCGCCTCCTTGGGGGAGCTGCCGAACGGAGCGAGACTGAAGGGGTCACAAAAAAGGAAAATCCCCCGCAGTTTTCACGAAACTACGAGGGATTTTCTTGGCGGAGTAGGAGGGATTTGAACCCTCGCGCCGTTGTTTAGACGACCTACGCCCTTAGCAGGGGCGCCTCTTCGGCCTCTTGAGTACTACTCCAGAGCAAAGTGCATTACACTTATTCAATAAAAAATGGCGGAGAGAGTGGGATTCGAACCCACGGTACGTTGCCGTACGGCAGTTTTCAAGACTGCTTCCTTAAACCACTCGGACATCTCTCCTTGTGGACACTCGCGTTACGCCGTGTCGAATGCCTATTTACTTTACCAGATTTACGCTGTTCTGTCAAGCCCTTATGCAAATTTTTTCTTTTTTCTGTACGGCAACTGTACAACGGGCGCATTTATCACAACCTTTATTCGAAGTTTTTTTGGAATTTCTCTTTACAGAAACACCTTTTTGTTGTATAATAAAACCAACATAAACCACCCATCGGGAAAAGGAGCATCATCATGTCGTTTTCAGAGCTATTGAAGCAGTGCCGCAAAAAGCAGGGCGTCAGCCAAGCGGAGCTTGCCTCCAGACTGGGGGTCACACAGCAGGCTGTCGGCAAGTGGGAAAGCGGCAAGTCCTCCCCCGACCCCTCCACCGTGGCCCGCATTGCGGAGCTGTTGAACACCACGGCGGACTATCTGCTGGGGTTGTACCGCCCGGTCAGCAATGTTTCTGCCCCCGAGGAGCGCTTTTTCGGCAGCTATACCGAGAGCCTGATCCCGGTCATCGGCACGGTGAAGGCCGGTTACGGCGCACTGGCCTTTGAGGAGGACTACGGGCAGGAGTACGCCCGGGTGAAAGACCCCGCCAACTATTTTTATCTGGTGGTGCGCGGCGACAGCATGGAGCCCCGCATTCAGGACGGCGACCTTGCGCTGGTGCACAAGCAGGACACGCTGGAAAACGGCGATCTGGGCGTGCTGATCTACGGCGACGAGGGCGAGGGCACCCTGAAGCGCTACATCCAGCGCGGCAACTGCGTGGTGCTGCAGCCCTTCAACCCCGCCTATCATGAAATGGTCATCAAGGGCGAGGAGCTGAACCACCTGCACATTGCAGGCCGCGTGGTAGAGACCAAGGCCAAGTGGTAAGCGGAACCCTCTCAGTCATCGCTACGCGATGACTGAGAGGGTTCGCGGCCAGACGCCCCCTGTTTTTCATAAAGCCATCTGCTGTTTTGCGTATGGCTTTATTTTTTGACCCTTTTTTCCGATTTTATCCTCTTTGGAGGTGTTTTTTGCATGGAACAGACCCTGATGGATAAGCTGACCATTTTGGCCGACAGCGCCAAATATGACGTTGCCTGCACCTCCAGTGGGGCGTCCCGCACCGCGCGCCCGGGCACGGTGGGCAGCTGCTACGCGCCGGGCTGCTGCCACGCCTTTACCGCCGATGGCCGCTGCGTCAGCCTGCTCAAGGTGCTGATGACCAACTGCTGCTCCTTCGACTGCGGCTACTGCGTCAACCGCCGCTCCAACGATATCCCCCGCGCCACCTTTGCGCCCCGGGAGCTGGCAGAGCTGACCATGGAGTTCTACCGCCGCAACTACATCGAGGGGCTGTTTTTGTCCAGTGCGGTGCTGGGCACCCCGGACTACACCACCGAGCGGATGCTGGCGGTGCTGCGTCTGCTGCGGGGTGAATACCGCTTTGGGGGCTACATCCACGCCAAGGCTATTCCGGGCACAAGCCCGGAGCTTGTGCAGCAGCTGGGGTATCTGGCCGACCGCCTGAGCGTGAACGTGGAATTGCCCAGCGAGCGCAGCCTGAACCTGCTGGCCCCGGACAAGGGGCGGCACTCCATCTTCCGCCCCATGAAGCAGATCGCGGTGTCCGGCGCTGCCAGCCGGGAGGAGCTTACCCTCTACCGCCACGCGCCCAAATTCGCCCCCGCCGGGCAAAGCACCCAGATGATCGTGGGCGCTTCGCCGGAGACAGACTACCACATCTTAAAACTGACCGAGGGAATGTACCACAAATACGGGCTGAAGCGGGTGTTCTACTCCGCTTACATCCCGGTAGCCGAGGACACCCGTCTGCCCGCACTGGACACAAAGCCGCCCCTTCTGCGGGAGCACCGGCTGTATCAGGCAGACTGGCTGCTGCGGTTCTACCAGTTCGAGGCGGACGAAATTTTAGATAAGGATAACCCCAACTTCAACCCCTATCTGGACCCCAAATGCAACTGGGCGGTGCAGCACTACGGGCTGTTCCCGGTGGATGTGAACCGCGCCCCCTTCGAGATGCTGCTGCGGGTGCCGGGCATCGGCCCCAAAAGCGCCCGGCGCATCTGGCGCGCCCGCAAGCAGGCGGCGCTGGGTCTGGACGAGCTCAAGCGCATGGGCGTGGTGCTCAAGCGGGCGCAGTACTTCATCACCTGCCGGGGCTTTTCCGGGGCGCACCCGGGGCGCGGCAGTGCCGGGCGGGAGCGCATTACCCGGGCGCTCATCGACCCCAACGTATTCAGCGGCAGCTGCGAGCAGCTGAGCCTGTTCAGCCCGCCTGCTGTGGACAACCTCATCGGGCAGGGCGTGCCGCCCCGGGCGGCTGTCCGCATGGTAAGGGAGGAGGCGGTGCAATGTCTTGCCAAGACGCTGTAAGCCCCAAGGGGGCGCGCAAGCTGCACGATGCCGACGTGGTCTACCTGTACGACGGCAGCTTTGAGGGTTTTCTGTGCTGCGTATACGAAAGCTTTGCCCAGCATGAGCTTCCCTTTGCGGTGTGGACGCCCCAGCGGGAGACCGCCACCCTCTACCCGGTCAAGGACATTGCCACCGACCCCGCCATCGCCCGGCGGGTGTTCGCCAGCTTTGGCAAAAAGCTGGGCGCAGAGACCGAGTATCTTGTCAGCCGGGATTTTCTCTCCGGGCAGGAGGACAAGGAGCTGCTGTTGCTCCGCTTTCTGCATCTGGCTTTTGCGCTGGGCCCGGGTACGGTCAAGCGGGAGGGGCATCCGGTGGTCGCGCCCCTCCACGCCATGAAAAAAAGTCTGGACTGGGAGGTAGACAAGTTTCAGGGCTTTGTGCGGTTCGAGGAGCATGACGGGATGCTGGGCGCGGTCATCCACCCCAAAAATTATATCCTCCCCCTGCTGCGCCCGCACTTCTGCGGACGCTTCCCGGAGGAGGATTTCATGATCTACGATGCCGTCCATCAGGCGGTGCTGCTGCACGAGGGGCGCAGCACCCGGCTGCTGAAGCTGGCAGCGCCCTTGGAGCTGCCGCCGCCCAGTGCGCGGGAGCAGCAGTTTCAGGCGCTGTGGACGCAGTTCTACAAAACGCTGGAGATCAAGGCGCGCCACAACGAAAAAGGCCGCATGACCCATTGCCCCAAGCGCTTCTGGGCGGATATGGTGGAGATGCAGGGGGAATTGTAATTATTTTTTGTGGCACGATTCTAGCACAAAAGCCCGGTTGCGTCCACCAACCAGAGCGCAAACTCCGGTTGCGGCGCACATTTTTAGCCTATTGGGGCAGATAATTCACAAAAACGTTGCATCTGCATCGTTGCAACGGGCAAAACCTATGGTATACTATAAGGGATATCCGGGCAGTCATTTCTGCCACCAACACCCCCGCTGCGGGGTCAACACAAAAGGAGTATTGTAGCGTTATGGTTCGCATTACTATGGAAGACGGCGGCATCATCGACATCGAGCTGAACGAGGAAGTTGCCCCCATCACCTGTGAGAATTTCAAAAAGCTGGTCAAAGAAGGCTTTTACAACGGCCTGACCTTCCACCGTGTCATCCCCGGCTTTATGATCCAGGGCGGCTGCCCGCTGGGCACCGGCACCGGCGGCCCGGGCTGGAACATCAAGGGCGAGTTTGCCGCTAACGGCGTCAACAACCCCCTCAAGCACACCCGCGGTGTGATCAGCATGGCCCGCAGCATGAACCCCAACAGCGCAGGCAGCCAGTTCTTCATCATGCATCAGGATGCCCCCCATCTGGACGGCCAGTACGCCGCCTTTGGCAAGGTGGTTGCCGGCATGGACGTTGTGGATAAGATCGCTGCTGTCCGCACCGACTGGAACGACAAGCCCACCACCCCGGTCAAAATGGCCACTGTGGAGCTCATCGAGGGCTAAAATGTGATAACAAAAAATCCCGACACCTTGCGGTGCCGGGATTTTTTATTATAGATAACTTTTAGCAGCCTTCTTTTTCAGCCAGCTTGCGGCCCATCAGCACGCCCATGACCGAAGCCATCATCAATCCGCGCGTCCAGCCGGAGGAGTCGCCCAGACAGTGCAGACCCTGAATGTTGGTGTCAAGGTTCTCGTCCATCTTCACCTTGTTGGAGTAGAACTTCAGCTCCGGGCTGTACAGCAGGGTCTCGTTGGCGGCAAAGCCGGGCACGACCATGTCCAGCATCTTGATGAACTCGATGATGTTGGTCATGGCGCGGTAGGGCATGGCGGCGGTGATATCACCGGCCACGGCATCCTTCAACGTGGGCTTCACGTTGGACTGTGCCAGCTCCTTCTGCCAAGTGCGCTTGCCGTCCAGAATATCACCGTAGCGCTGCACCATGATGTGACCTGCGCCCAGCATATTGGTCAGCTCACCCACCTTCTGTGCATAGGCGATAGGCTGGTTGAAGGGCTCGGTAAAGTTGTGGGACACCAGAATGGCAAGGTTGGTGTTCGGGCTCTTCTTTTCCTTAAAGCTGTGGCCATTGACCACCGCAAGGTCGTTGTCGTAGTTCTCCTGCGCCACAAAGCCGCCGGGGTTCTGGCAGAAAGTGCGCACCTTGTTCTTCCACGGCTTCGGGTAGCCGATGAGTTTGGACTCATACAGCACCTTGTTCACCTTTTCCATCACCTCGTTGCGGCACTCCACACGCACGCCGATGTCCACCGTGCCGGGCTTGTGAGCGATGTGGTGCTCTGCGCAGAGCTTTTCCAGCCAGTCTGCGCCGCGGCGTCCGGTGCCGATGACCACCTCGTCCGCATACACGGGCAGCAGGCTGTCGCCGTCCTTCAGCAGCACGCCCTTGCAGCCGTCCTCTTCCAGAATGATATTCTCGCACTCGGTATTGAAGCGCATCTCCACGCCGTTGTCTGCCAGATAGTTCTGGATGGCCAGATACAGCTCCTGTGCCTTCTCGGTGCCCAGATGGCGGATGGGGCAATCCACCAGCTTCAGACCCGCGTGGATGGCGTTTTTGCGGATCTCCTTGATGTCCTCACCGGTGTAGATGCCCTCTACATGGGGGTCTGCGCCGAACTCCAGATAGATCTTATCGGTGTAGTCGATCAGCTCCTGCGCAAACTCCTCCCCGATGAGGGTGGGCAGGTCGCCGCCCACCTCGTAGGAAAGGCTCAGCTTGCCATCCGAAAACGCGCCCGCACCGGAAAAGCCGGTGGTGATGGCGCAGGTGGGGCGGCAGTTGACGCAGTGGCCTACCTCTGCCTTGGGGCAGTGGCGTTTTTCCACCGGCTTGCCCTTTTCCACCAGCAGCATCTTCTTTTTGCTGCCGTGGCGCAGCAGCTCCACAGCGGTAAAGATGCCGGCAGGGCCCGCACCCACGATGATCAGATCGTACTTTTCCATGATTTTGTTCCTTTTTCCTTTTCTTGATAATTTGGTGTAGAACCCTCTCAGGCAACGCCTGACGGCGTTGCCTGAGAGGGTTTATTCTTTACTCCCGCTCCTCCTGCTCCACGGTGGCGCTCTCGTCCACATGGTCCAGCTCCACGGCGGTGGCTTCTGCATCGGTGCGGGTCACGTCCGGGGCGACAACGCCATCGCCGTTCAAATCCTCACCGGTAATGCTTTCCAGTACGGACTGGGTCTCCGGGTGCAGCTTTGCAAAGCGGCGCACCGCAAGGATGGTGTACAGGGCGCTGAGCAGGTTGATGGCACCCTCTACGATCAGGATGACGCCGATGGCCATCACCAGTGTTTCCATGGCGCCGAAGGGGTTCAAAATCAGCACCACGCCCAGCACCACGCTGAGCACCGGCAGCAGCAGAAAGCCCTTCCAGCTGTCGTAGCCGCAGCGGCGCAGGTCTAAAGCGTTCTGCACCCGGCCAATGGCGTCAAAGATAACGAACAGGCCGAACACAATGGGCAAAATGCTTACCACGATATCGCTGCGCAGCAGCAGAAAAACACCCAGCGCAAGGCAGATAAGGCCGGAGATCAGGGTAAGCTGGCTCTGGAACACCCCGCGCTCCACCACAAAGTAGCGGATCAGCTGCACCGCTGCGCAGGCCAGCACCACGCCGCCCAGCGCGTAGCAGACGATGTTCAGCGCCGTGCCGGGCTTCATGACCAGAAAAATGCCCAGCCCGACATACAGCAGGCTCATGAGGATCAGGTTCCACTTCAGCTTTTTTACCATAGAGATCACGTTCCTTTCGTTTGCAGGGCCGCTGCCCGCACCCGGGTCAGTGGTACAGGGGTGCGATGGTGGTCTTGTTGATACGGGCATAGAAGGCCAGGCTCATCAGGATGCTGACGACTTCCGCAATGAGGAAGGCCCACCAGACATTGTTGACGCTGCCGGTCTGTGCCAGCAGCCACGCTGCCGGCAGCAGCACGAACAGCTGGCGGCAGACCGAAACGATGAGGCTAAAGACACCGTTGCCCAGCGCCTGAAACACCGAGCTGAGCACGATGCTGACACCCGCCAGCAGGAAATGCAGGCAGATGATGCGCATGGCCGGGATGCCGATGGCCAGCATGGCGTCGCTGGCGGCAAAGATGCTCAGCACCTGCCCGGGCGCAAACTGGAAGATGCAGAAGCCTGCCAGCATGATGCCTTCGGCGTAGCACACCGCCAGCTTGATGGTCTTTTTCACGCGGTTGGGTCTGCGGGCACCGTAGTTGTAGCCGATGATGGGCACCATGCCGTTGTTCAGGCCGAAAATGGGCATGAACACGAAGCTTTGCAGCTTGAAGTAGACGCCGAACACCGCCACAGCCGTGGCAGAGAAGGCCATCAAAATCAGGTTCATGCCGAAGGTCATCAGGCTGCCCACGCACTGCATGGCAATGCTGGGCAGACCCACGGTGTAGATGCGGCCAATGGTCTTGGCGCTGGGCCGGAAGCCCTTGAAGCTGATCTGGATATCCGGGTTTTTGCGGGTGTTGAAGTACAGCGTCATGCCTGCACCGCAGAACTGGCCGATGACCGTAGCCACCGCCGCGCCGGTGGTGCCGGACAGCGCCTGCCCGCAGTAGCCGAAGATGAAGATGGGGTCCAGAATGATGTTCACCACTGCACCCACCAGCTGGCTGATCATGCTCAGCTGGGTGCGGCCGGTGGCCGCCAGCAGCTTTTCGCCCATGGTCTGGGTGAAAATGCCCAGACTGAAGATGCAGCAAACCGACAGATACCGGATGCCCTGCTGCGCGATGACGGGGTCACTTGTCTGGGCGTAGAAGTAGGGTTTCATACAGGTAAAGCCGATGACAAAAAACACCGCAAAGCTGCACAGGGAAAGGAAGATGCCGTTTTCTGCGGTGGCGTTGGCGCGGCTCTGGTTCTTTTCGCCAAGGCTCTTGCTCAGCAGGGCGTTCACGCCCACGCCGGTGCCCACACCCACGGCGATCATGACGTTCTGCAGCGAAAAGGCCAGCGATACGGCGGTGAGGGCGCTCTCGCTGACATGGGACACGAACACCGAGTCCACCACATTATACAGCGCCTGCACCAGCATGGAGATCATCATCGGGATGCTGAGTTTCAGCAAAAGCGGGTTGATCTCCATGGTGCCCATGATATTTTCCCGCACCTCGGCGGGTGCGGTCTGCGATTGATTTGTTTTCACGATTTCTCCTTTTGAACACTTGGGATTGGGGATGCTGCGGCATGGATACCGCTCTCAGTCAACGCCGCAGCCACTAAAGCCTTCCCCCCAAGGGGGGAAGCCTTCAGAAGGTATACGCTCTGTAAGAACTTCCCTTGCCGGAAACATGGGCAGGGCGCAGAAGCGCCCTGCCCACGTTCTGTCGTTGTTTATTGGGTCTTGCCGGGGGTCACAGCGTCTTTTCCTTTGCGGCGGCTGCGTCTAAGATCATCTTCACGCAGGTCTCGCGGCCAAGGGCGGCGTTAATGGCCAGATCGTAGTTGTGGGCATCGCCCCAGCGGTTCTGGGTATAGTAGTTGTAGTAGGCCGAGCGGTTGCGGTCGGTCTTTTCCACCTCGTCTTTGATGCCCTTTTCGTCCTTGGCCTTTACCAAGGGGTTGGTCTTGGCGTACTGCAAGCGCCACTCCTTGGGTGCATACACGAACACCCGCAGCACGTCCTTGCGCTCCCGCAGAACGTAGTCACCGCAGCGGCCAAGGATCACGCAGGGGCCTTCCTCGGCCAGCTGCTTGATGATACGGCTCTGCAGAATGAACACCTGATCGCCCAGCGGCAGCTCGTTACCCATGGTGTACAGGCTGTACAGCAGGCTGTGGGTGTGCCGTTTCTCGCTGGCGGCAACAGCCTCCTCCGACAAGCCGGAGTTCTTTGCTGCCATGGTGATCAGCTCCTTGTCGTAAAGCTTGATGCCCAGTGCATTTGCCACGTCCTCTGCGATGTAGCGTCCGCCGGTGCAGTACTCACGGCCCAAAGTGATGATCGTCTTTGCCATAATGTGTTCCTCCTGTTTCATATATCGCCCTGAAAAAGCTTACGGCTGTGCCGGGGCGTCCCCGGTCTGGCCGCTGGCCTTGGGTTCTGTGCTTGCAGGTACGGGGGTCGGCTTCGGCAGCCGTACCTCTGCTACCCGCATGGTGCCGGTCTGATCCACTGCATACACGCTGTAGCGCCCGCCTGCGGCCAGCAGCTCCGGCGGGAACTGTACCCCGCCGTCCTCGGTGCGGGTACAGCGCAAAAAGGTGCGGTGGGCAGTGGTGGCGTGCGCCACGCCGTCGTGGGGCGCGCAGGCGATCCAGCCGGAAAAGCTTTCCGGCAGGTCTGCGGGCTCTCCCCGCCGCTCAAAGTAGTAAACGCCCGGCTGGGTGCCGGCGCGCAGGTCACACCGCAGCCGCCGGGGACGGTCGGCCTCAGTCTCCCGCTGCTTTGGCCGCAGAGCAATGGCTTTGCCGGTAAAGTAACGCATAAAATCCACCAGCGCCATGGTGCAGTTCACTGCGCCGTCGGTATCGGCGGTGGGGTCGTTCAGCAGCACAAAGTCTGCCATCACGGCGTCATCGTGGCCAAAACCGCGCAGCCCCATCCACAGCCGCGACGGGTCGCGCTGGCCGCGCACCCGCCGCTCCACCTGCACCGCCACCGAGCAGCCGTCGTGGATCTGCTCCCGCAGGTCGGCAAGGTCCATCCACGCCTGCCAGCAGGGGTAGCCGCAGCAGCCTGCGGCGGCAGCAGCAAAGGCGGTGTTGCCGGTAGAGCGGGTGCTGCCGTCCTCCATGGCGTAGGCCACTTCCTCCGGCAGGATATCCTCGCCCCAGCGGTTCATCAGCGCCGCCATGACCAGCGGCAGATCCATCTCCCGCCCAAAGCTGGGGTCGTGGGCGGAAAGGCAGTATTCCGGCAGATAGAGCCGCCGGTTCAGCGGGTGGCCGTTGTGCTTTTCCCACGCAAGAGGACGCACCGCCGCGGCCAGCAGACGCACCGCCGGGCTAACTTTATCGTTGTTGGTGGAAAGGTTCACCTGCAATTGCACGCCGGTGCCACCGCCCGGGGCGGCTACCGTGACGGTATCGCCCATCAAAAAGATCATGCCGTCCTCGCTCTGGCTGGACACGCTGCACCGGGGGTAATCCGGTGCCCACTTGCCAAAGCTCATCCAGCTTGTCCACGCCCCTGCTGCGTACACCCGGCAGCGCACCTCCACCATGGTGTCCCGGGGTGCATGGGCGTTCCAGCTGACGTTCAGGTTGCAGAAGGCCGGCATGGCAAACTCCGGGGTGGTGTAGCTGCCGTACAAAAGGCTGCGCCCGGCTACGCTATCCAGCACCAGTGCGCCGTTTTCCAGCGCAAGGTTGTCCAGCTGCCCGCGGGAAAAGGTCTCCGTCCCCTGCAGCACAAGATTATTCCGTTGTTCCATGGGACATCGCTCCTTTCCGCAGTTTTATCGCTTATTCCTCCGGGGTGTCATCGTCGGCGTAGTCCTCCTTGAGGGCTGCTTCCAGCTCGGCGTCCTTCATCTTGCGGATGTTCTCCTCAATGTGGAACACCCGGTCAATATCACCGTACACGATCTGGCAGGACACCTCGGTGACGAACCAGAAACCGAAGATCAGCATCAGGAAAAGCCCCAGCGGCATGCACAAAATGACTACGCCCCAGAACAGCACCTGCACGATGGCAGCAGCCAGTGCGTGGGGCAAAAAGGCGATCATGCAGTTGATGCTGTTTTTCAAAGTCAGGCTCAAAGGCTGGTCCAGCAGCACCACCTGCGGCCACATGTAGGCAAACAGCATCTGGAACAGCACCAGATTGAGCACCGTAGCCACCCACAGCGGGACGCCCACGTTGGTACCGTGGTACAGCATATTGAAGCAGAAATAGACGAGGAAAATTTGCAGCGTGACCACCACGGTGTACAGCACACCGGGCGCAAGGCTGGCCTTGAAGTTGCGCTTGAAGGCCTTGCGGTAGGTCACCCACCAGTAGCCCGCCTCGTCGCGCAGCGCGCGCAGGACAGTATCGTACATTCCGGCCAGTGCGGGCCCGGCCAGCAGGCCGCCCACGGCGGCGCTGCCCAGCATCACCGGCAGGCTGTTCTGCAAAAAGCCGATGTACACCAGACAGATGACCGGTGCAAATCCGATACAGGTCAGCAGGTTTGCAAGGAACATCCCGTTCATATCACGGCCCACAAGCTCAAAAAAGCGGCCGATGCCGGTCTTGCGGGGGGCATCCTTTTCGACACCCTTACCGGCCTTGAAATCATTGGCAGAAGGAAAAAGACCCATAGTAACCGCGGTACCTCTCTTGTGTTTTTAACCAGCACCGCAGGCGTTTTGTCTGGAAAGTGCCATTGTGCTGGCTTTACAGATATAAATATACCTGTATTTTGTCAACTTTGCAAGATACAACCGGGGCTAATTGTAAAAAAATATTTATCTCTCCCTTTTTTACGCAAAATGTGCTACAATGACAATGGCATTTTTTGCAATAGGAGGAAACCATTATGAGCATTCTTCGCACCATTGCGATGTTTATTTATCTGTTCGGGTACATGATCCTGCATTACAGCATCCTGCGCCGTGCCGAGCGCGCCGCAGCCGCCGGAGATACCGCCACCGTGGAGCAGATCGTGAACCAGCATATCCCCCGCTGGAGCCGGGGCATCTTAAAGGTGACCGGTGTGTCCCTGTTGGTGGAAGGGCTGGAGAACATTCCCAAAGACCGTCCCTGCGTGTTTGTGGCGAACCACCGCAGCTACTACGACATTCCTTTGCTGCTGGCCGGACTGGAAAAACCCCACGGCATCCTTGCCAAGGAGGAGCTGGAAAAGATCCCCCTGCTCAACCGCTGGATGAAGCTGCTGGGCTGCGTGTTCGTGCAGCGTGACGATGTGCGCGCCTCGGTGCGGGCACTGAACGATGCCACCGCCATCGTGGAGGGCGGCCGCAGCTTTGTCATCTTCCCTGAGGGCACCCGCTACAAGGGCGAAGAGGGCGGCGCAGGCGAGTTCAAGGCCGGTGCCTTCCGCATTGCGGTCAAGACAAGCGCCCCGGTGGTGCCTGTGGCTGTCACCGGTGCCCGCGCCCTGTTCGAGACAAACGGCAACCGCTGCCGCCCGGGCAGTGTGCGCATCAAAATCATGTCACCCATCCAGACCGCCGGCATGAGCAAGGCTGAGCAGAAGCAGCTGCCCGACGCCGTGCGCCAAAGCATTCTGGCTGCACTGAAGTAACATCGTTTTAATCGCCGTTCTGCTCAAAGGCTTCCCCCGGTCGGGGGAAGCTGTCACCGCAGGTGACTGATGAGGGCGCTGCTGCCGGAATTACCCCTCATCCGGCGCTGCGCGCCACCTTCCCCCCAAGGGGTGAAGGCTTTGGGAACCGGCTTTGCAATGCTGGCTGACCGTATCACACAGGAGAACTATTTTATGGCAAGCTACCGTTACGAACGCGACATTGACCCCAAGGATCTCAAGCCCCGCAAACAGCGGCAGTACAGCCGCAAGGAGCGCTGGGCAAACTGGTGGGACTACAACCTGAAATGGGTGCTCATCTTCGGCATTGCGGGTGCGTTCGTGGCGTACTGCTTTATCGGGCAGTATTTCCTGACCACCCACCCGGATTACAACATTGCAGTGGTCAGCCCCTACTACCTGCCCGAAGCCACCGTCACCGCCCTGCAACAGCAGCTTGCCGCCTATGGCGAGGACTGCAACGGCGACGGCAAGGTGGTGGTGAAGCTGAACCAATACACCATGGCCTTCAACAGCGAGGACTCGGACGCTTATCTGGATATGGCGGGCACCACCAAGCTTTCCACCGATATCCAAAGCTCCCTCAGCTCCATCTTTATCCTGTATGACCCCGCAGGCTTCCAGCAGACCACCGGCACGCTGCGGTATCTGGACGGTCATCTGCCCAAGTCCGACGCCGACAGCGACTGGTGGAACATGGTCTACCGCTGGACGGATTGCCCGGTGCTGACCGGGATGGAGCTGGGCAGCTACACCTCGGACGCGGTGCAGAGCGCAAGCGGAGACAGCCAGCAGCTGCTGGCAGATTACTATATCGGCATCCGGGGCGCATGGCTGAAGGAATCGGCTTCCCTGCTGGAAAACAGCGAGCCCCTTTGGGCAAGCCTGACCGCCGGGGCGGTCTCCACCGCCGGGGAGGGGCATTAAAGATGCGCTTCCGCATCAAAGCCGGCGGCCCCGCTGCCCGGTTCACCTTTGACCGCACCCCAAAACCCCAGCCGCCCGCGCCGCCTGTCCTCCGCGCCGCAGACCTTGATAACCCCTATGGGCGCTATTATGGCCGCGCCCGCAGCTGGGAGGATATTTTGAAGAATAAAAACAGCGATTGAGAGGCTCTCTGGTCGTCGCCGCAGGCGATGACCAGAGAGCCTCTGTTTTCTATTTTCGTCTTTTTACCCATGGCTGATTTGAAATTTTCTCCACCCTCAAATGGAGGGCGGTTTGTTGTTTCTCTGTCCCGGTTATGGTATACTTACTAGGTATCCCCGCAAAAACCGACCAAAAAGGATGTGACCCCCATGGACGCACTGGAACAAGCCCGTGCCGAGATCGACACGGTGGATGCGCAGCTGGCTGCGCTGTTCGAGCGCCGGATGGCTGCCGTTTTGCAGGTAGCCGAATATAAGCGGGCGCACGGCCTGCCCATCTACGATGCCGCCCGGGAGGCCGCCGTGCTGGAAAAGGCCGCAGCCCGCATTCAGCAGCCTGCGCTGCGCCCTTACTATAAAGACCATGTCCAGCACATGATGGATCTTGCCAAGCAGTACGAAGCCGCTGTGCTGGGACGTAACCGCGCTGCCTATCAGGGGGTGGAGGGTGCGTTTGCCCACATCGC
Organism: Faecalibacterium sp. I4-1-79; assembly: GCF_023347235.1. Lineage (GTDB taxonomy): Bacteria > Bacillota > Clostridia > Oscillospirales > Ruminococcaceae > Faecalibacterium > Faecalibacterium tardum. The sequence goes on from NZ_CP094467.1 coordinate 3,019,796, forward strand.
CCTCAAGGCGCTGTTCCCCCACGCCGAGGCCGTGAGCTATTCCACATGGGACGAGGTATTCGAGGCCGTGGCCTCCGGCGAAGCCGCCCACGGTGTAGTGCCCTTTGAAAACAGCCACGCCGGGGATGTTTCTGCCGTGCTGGACCTGTGCTATAACCACCCGGAGCTGTGGGTGGTGGACGTGTACGACCTGCCCATCTCCCAGAACCTGCTGGTGCTGCCGGGCACCCAGCTTTCCCAGCTGCGCACCGTGTACAGCCACCAGCAGGCGATCGCCCAGAGCGAGACCTTTTTAAAGCAGTTCCGTCTGCCCGCCACCGCCATGGCAAACACCGCTATGGCTGCAAAGTTCGTGGCTGAAAGCGGCGATGCCTCCAAGGCCGCCATTGCCAGCGCCGAGACTGCCGCCCTGTACGGGCTGGAAATTTTAGTGCCCAACATCAACACCGACGGCGACAATACCACCCGGTTCATCGTGCTCAGCCGTGAAAAGCCCACCGCGGGCAACCGGTTCTCGCTGCTTTTCACGGTGGACAACAAACCCGGCAAGCTGGCGGAGGTGATTCAGGTCATCGGTGCCAGCGGCTTCAATATGGAGTCCATCAAGAGCCGCCCCATGCCGCACGTCCCCTTTGAATATTATTTTTATGTAGAGCTGGTGGGCGATGCCGCCGCCGGCGAGACCGCCGCGCTGCTGCGCGAGCTTGACCGCACCTGCCGGACGGTGCGGCTGTTAGGAGTGTATACAAAATGAGTGATTTTATCGGAACCAAGCTGACCATGAATCTGGGCGAGCGCAGCTACGACATCATCGTCAAGCGCGGCTCGCTGGAAAACCTGTACCAGTTCGCCCGGCTGGACCGCCGGGTGGCGGTGGTCACCGACAGCGGTGTGCCTGCACAGTACGCCCAGATGGTAGCCGACCAGTGCAAGGATGCCACCATCATCACCGTGCCGCAGGGCGAGGCCAGCAAGAGCTTTAAGATCCTTGAGACCGTGCTGCGGCAGATGCTGGACTTCGGCATGGGCCGGGGCGACCTTGTGGTGGCCGTAGGCGGCGGCGTGGTGGGCGACCTTGCCGGGTTTGCCGCTTCCATCTATATGCGCGGCATCGACTTTATCAACTGCCCCACCACCACCCTTTCTATGATCGATTCCTCCATCGGCGGCAAGACCGCCGTGGATCTGGGCGACACCAAGAACATCGTGGGTTCCTTCTGGCAGCCAAAGCTGGTCATCGTGGACCCGGACACCCTGTCCACCCTGCCCCGCCGCCACTTCATCAACGGTCTGGCCGAGGCGGTCAAGGCCGGGCTTCTGGCCGACCCGGAGCTGTTCTCCATCTTTGAAAAAGAGGACGTGGACGACCGCATCGGCGAGATCATCTGCCGCAGCCTGCGCTTTAAAAAGAGCATCGTGGAGCAGGACGAGACCGAGCAGGGTATGCGCAAAGCGCTGAACTTCGGTCACACCATCGGCCACGGCATCGAAGCCGTGAAGGGCATCAAGGGGCGCCGCACCACCGGCCTGTTCCACGGCGAGTGCGTGGCGCTGGGCATGCTGCCCATGATCGAATCCAAGGCGCTGCAAAAGCGGGTGCGCGGCGTGTACCGCCGCTTAGGGTTACCCACCCGCACCGCCTACGATAAGGAAAAGGTGCTGGCCGAGATGCTGCACGACAAAAAAGCGCAGGACGGACAGATCACCATTATCAAGGTGCCCGGCCTTGGCTGCTGGCGCGCCGAGACCATCCCTGTGGAGGGGCTGCGCCCGCTGCTGGGCATGGAGGACTGACCCATGAAAAATACCTTTGGCAGCGACCTTTCGCTGACCATCTTCGGCGAGAGCCACGGCCGTGCCGTGGGCGCTGTGCTGGACGGCATGGCCGCCGGTGTGCCGGTGGACGAGAGCTTTCTCGCCGCCTGCATGGATAAGCGCCGCGCCCGGGGCGACGGCCTTTCCACCCCCCGTGTGGAGGCGGATGCGGTGCAGCTGCTTTCCGGTGTGGTGAACGGCCACACCACCGGCACCGCCATCGCCCTGATGATTGAAAACCAGAACACCCGCAGTGCGGACTACGCCAAGACCGCCGACCTGCTGCGACCCGGCCACGCAGATTTTACTGCCTACGCCAAGTACCACGGCTTTCAGGATGCCCGGGGCGGCGGGCACTTTTCCGGCCGGGTGACCGCCGCCCTCGTGGCGGGCGGCAGCATCGTGCTTGCCGCATTGCAGCGGGCGGGCATTGATATCACCACCCACATCGCCCGGTGCGCAGGGCTTGCCGATACCCCCTTTGCGCTGAACGATCCCGCCGCCCTTGCGGCACAGGTGGGGACGCTTACCGCCAAGACCGAGGGCTTTGCGGTGCTGGATGCCGCCGTGGAAGAACCCATGAAAGCCGCCATCCGCGCCGCCGGTGCCGAGGGCGACAGCGTAGGCGGCGTGCTGGAAACCGCCATCCTCGGTCTGCCCGCCGGGATCGGCGAGCCTTACTTTGACAGCGTGGAAAGCGAAATCGCCCATCTGGCCTTTTCCATCCCGGCGGTCAAGGGCATCGAGTTCGGCACCGGCTTCGGCTTTGCCGGGCTGCGCGGCTCGGAAGCAAACGACGCCTTCCGCATGACGGCAGAGGGCGCGGTGGTCACCGCCACCAACCACAACGCGGGCATCAACGGCGGCATCGCCAACGGTATGCCGGTGGTGTTCCGCACCGCCGTCAAGCCCACCCCCAGCATCTACAAACAGCAGGATACGGTGGACTACATCGCCAAAAAGGACGCACAGCTGTCCATTCAGGGACGGCACGACCCCTGCATCGTGCCCCGGGCTGCCATTGTGCAGACCTGCGCCGCCGCCATCGCTGTGGGCGACCTGCTCACCGCCCGGTACGGTGCCCGGTGGATGACCGACCCCACCGGCTACCGGAAGGAGGACTGAGATGGAATACGGACTGATTGGCGGCAAGCTGGGACACTCCTACTCCAAGACCATCCATGAGCTGCTCTGCGGGTACAGTTACGAGCTGTGCCCCCTGCCCACCGAAGCAGACGCCCGCGCCTTTTTGCAGCGGCGGCAGTTCAAGGCCATCAATGTGACCATCCCCTACAAAAAGCTGGTGATGGAGTACTGTTCCTTTATCGACCCCCGCGCCCGCGCCATCGGCGCGGTGAACACGGTGGTAAATAAAAACGGCCTGCTCTACGGCTACAACACCGATTATCTGGGCTTTGCCCACCTGTGCGAAGCCCACGGCGTGGAGCTTGCGGGCAAGACGGTGCTCATTCTGGGCACCGGCGGCACCCACAACACCACCCGCGCGGTGGCTCTTGATAAGGGCGCTGCCAAAGTGCTGACGGTCAGCCGCACCCCCGACCCGGAAAAGGGCGAGCTGAGCTACGCCGAAGCCGCCCGCAGCGGTGCACAGGTGGTGTTCAACACCACCCCCGCCGGGATGTACCCCAACGTGGGCGTGTGCAGTCTGGACGTGGCCGCCATGCCCGGGCTGGAAGCCGTGGTAGACGTGGTCTATAACCCCAACAAGACCGAACTCATTCTCCGCGCCGAGGAAGCCGGTGTGCCGGTGGCCGTAGGCGGGCTGGAGATGCTGGTGGCACAGGCGGTGTATGCCGCCGAATACTTCCTTGGCCGCAAGTTCGAGGACGCCCCGGGCGAGGTACGGCGCATCACCGCCGCGCTGCGCCGCGAGACGCTGAACATCGCCCTTGTGGGAATGCCCTCCTGCGGCAAATCCACCCTTGGCCGCCTGCTGGCAAAGCAGCTGGGCAGACCCCTTGTGGATCTGGACGAGGAGATCGTCAAGGCAGATGGGCGCAGCATCCCGGATATCTTTGCCGCCGAGGGCGAAGAGGGCTTCCGCGCAAAGGAAGCCGCGCAGATCGCCCGTTTCGGCAAGGAAAAGGGGCTTGTGCTCTCCTGCGGCGGCGGCGCGGTGAAGCGGGCAGAGAATGTCCGCGCCCTGCGCCAGAACGGCGTGGTGCTGTTCATCGACCGGCCGGTGGAAGCGCTGGCTGTGGGCGGCGACCGTCCGCTTTCTTCCAGCGCCGAGGCGCTGCGCACCATGGAAGCCCAGCGCCGCCCGCTGTACCTTGCCGCCGCAGATGCGGTGATTTCTAACACCGGCACGCTGGCCCAGACGCTGGCAGCTGCACAGGAGGCACTGGATGAAATTTTTGATTCTTAACGGGCCAAACATCAATCTGGCGCGCTGGTCTGAGCCCGGCGTGCCCGGCGAAGTGGACTACACCGGCCTGATGGACTATGTGCAGGCGGGCTGCGACCAGCTTGGCATTGAAACGGATATCTGCCAGTCCAACCACGAGGGCGATTTGATCGACGAGATCCAGTCTGCCCCCGGGCGGGTAGACGGCATCGTGCTGAACCCCGGCGGCTACGCCCATTACAGCGTGGCCATTCTGGACGCGCTGCGGCTGTGCAGCGTGCCCGCCGTAGAGGTGATGCTGGACGCCCCGGACGAGCGCGAGCCCTTCCGCAAAACGGACGTGGTGTCCTTTGGCTGTCAGGGACATTTTATCGGCGAGGGCCCGCAGGGCTACCTGCACGCCTGCATCTGGCTGGCGCAGCTGCTGCGCACCGACGGCTCCTCTAAGGCGCATATCGTGATGTAAAGGACGAACCCTCTCAGTCGCCTGCGGCGACAGCTCCCCCGAGGGGGGAGCTTTTCCGCCCGGGCACGCCATAAAACCTCCCCCCTTCGGGGGAGGTGGCATCGCGCAGCGATGACGGAGAGGGTTTTATAAAACAGGAAAGGAATAACCTCTCATGATCATCTCCACCAAAAAAGGCACTCCCAAAGAGGAGCTGGAAAAGATCGTTGACAAATTCGAAAAGCAGGGTCTGGACGTGACCCTTATCACCGGCAAGGACTACAACGTGTTCGGTCTGGTGGGCGACACCACCAAGATCGACGAGCGGGACGTGCTGGCAAACCCGTGGATCGACAACGTTACCCGCGTGTCTGCGCCCTATAAGCGCGCAAACCGCCTGTTCCACCCCGCAGACTCGGTCATCGACTGCGGCGGCGTGAAGATCGGCAGCAAGGAAAAGATCGCCGTCATGGCAGGCCCGTGCAGCATCGAGAACGCCGAGCAGGCTCTGCGCATCGCGCAGGGGGTCAAGGCGGGCGGCGCAGCGCTGTTCCGCGGCGGTGCCTACAAGCCCCGCACCTCCCCCTACGCCTTTCAGGGTCTTGAGACCGAGGGCATTCTGGATATGGTAAAGGCACGCGAAGCCACCGGCCTGCCCATCGTCTCCGAGCTGATGAGCGAGGACCGCATCCCGGAGTTTGAGGAGTATGTGGACGTGGTGCAGATCGGCGCACGCAATATGCAGAACTTCCAGCTGCTCAAGGCCGTGGGCAAGATGCACAAGCCTGTGCTGCTCAAGCGCGGCCTGTGCAACACCATCGAGGAGTGGATCATGAGCGCCGAGTACATCATGGCCGGCGGCAACGAGCAGGTCATCTTCTGCGAGCGCGGCATCCGCACCTTTGAAAAATATACCCGCAATACGCTGGATCTTTCCGCAGTGCCCATCATCCACGAAAAGACCCATCTGCCCATCGTGGTAGACCCCAGCCACGCCACCGGCAAGGCCAATCTGGTAGAACCGATGATGATCGCCGCTGTGGCCGCCGGTGCGGACGGTCTGGAAGTGGAGGTGCACTACGACCCCCAGCACGCATGGAGCGACGGCGCACAGTGCCTGACCCCGGACGCCTTTGCACAGGCCATGGCAAAGTGCCGTCAGGTGGCTTGGGCTATCGGCCGGGAGATGTAAAACGTTTACCCCCTCAGGCGCTGGCGCGCCAGCTCCCCCAAGGGGACGCCTGAAGCGCCGCCCGGGGGAAATTGCAAAAGGATAACACCGCTATGCTTGTAAACATCAGACCTGCCCCCGGCGGCATCGGGGGCGTGATCGCCGCGCCGCCCAGCAAAAGCATGGCGCACCGCGCCGTGCTGTGCGCCGCGCTGGCCGTGGGGCGCTCCCACATCACCCATCTGGAATTCAGCAAGGACATCTCTGCCACCCTGTCCGCTGCCGCGCAGCTGTGCGCCGCCGTGGACACCGACGCAGACGATGCCACTGTGCAGGGGCTTGGGCATTTTCTGCCCCTGACCGCACCGGTGGACTGCTGCGAAAGTGGCAGCACCCTGCGGTTTTTGATCCCCATCGCCAGCCTGACTGGCCAGCCGGTCACCTTTACCGGACGCGGACGGCTGATGGAGCGCCCGCAATCCGTATACGAAACGTTATATCGTGAGCAGAATCTACGGTTTGAGCAGTCCCCCGCCGGGCTGACCGTGGAGGGCGCACTGACCCCCGGGGACTACCGGCTGGCAGGCAACGTGTCCAGCCAGTTCATCAGCGGGCTGCTGTTCGCGCTGCCGCTGCTGCCCGGGGATAGCACCCTGCACCTTATTCCCCCGGTGGAGAGCCGCAGCTACATCGATATGACCCGCGCCGTGCAGGCCGCCTTTGGGGTGCACAGCCGCTGGCTGGACGCAACCACCCTGCTGCTGCCCGGCGGGCAGCAGTACCACCCCTGCGACTACAACGTGGAGGGCGATTACAGTCAGGCTGCTTTCCCGGCGGTGCTGGGTGCGGTGTGCGGCGGGGTGACCATCACCGGCCTTGCACCGGACACCCTGCAGGGCGATGCTGCCATTCTGGACATTCTGCGCCGGTGCGGCGCGGTGTTCACCCGCAAAGGCGACAGCGTCACCTTTGCAAAAGCTCCCTTGCATGGGGTGGATATCGACCTTGCGGACTGCCCCGACCTTGGCCCCGTGCTGATGGTGCTGGGTCTGCTGTGCAAGGGCACCACCGTCATCCGCAACGCCCAGCGGCTGCGCCTGAAGGAGAGCGACCGCATTGCGGCCATGGAGGCCGAGTTGCGCGCCTGCGGCGGCGTGCTGGAAAGCGACGGCGGCACCATCACGGTGCACGGCTGTGCGGAGCGTCTGCACGCTCCTGCCGCCCCGCTGCACGGCCACAACGACCACCGGGTTGTCATGAGCCTTGCGGTGCTGGCTGCCGCCGCCGGGCTGTCCCTGACCGTGGACGATGCCGAAGCCATCCAGAAGAGCTGGCCCGGCTTTTTTGCAGATGCAGCGCCGCTTGGCGTGGAGGTAGAAGATGCTTGATAAAACAAAACGTTATCTCGTAGTGGGTCTGGGTCTGCTGGGCGGCAAGTACGCGCTGGAGCTGACCCGCGCCGGCTTCCATGTGGACGGCATCAACCGCAGCGAGGGCCACTTGCAGTACGCGCTGGAGCACGGCTATATCGCCGGCGGTAAGACCCACGATTTTGAGGACCTTGTCCGGCAGGCCGACCATATCATCTTTGGCCTGTACCCCACCGCACTGCTGGACTGGTTCCGAACCTACGGTTCTCTGCTCAAGCCCGGGTGCATCTTTACGGATGTTTCCGGCGTCAAGACCGGCCTTGTGGAGCCGGTGCAGGCACTGTGCCCGGCAGGGGTGGAGTTCATTGCCAGCCACCCCATGGCAGGCCGCGAGACCTCCAGCGTGGAGCACGCCGCCGAGGTGAATTTTGCCCCGGCAAACTTCATCATCACCCCCACCGAAAAGAACACCCCGGCGGGCATCCAGTGGGCAAGGGAGCTTGCCCAGGTGCTGGGCTTCAAGCACATCTGCACCCTGACCGTGCAGGAGCACGACCGGATGATCGGCTATGTCAGCCAGCTGTGCCACGCCATTGCCGTAAGCCTGATGTGCGCCAACGACAACTCCTCGCTGTGCGAGTACACCGGCGACTCCTTCCGCGATCTGACCCGCATTGCACGCATCAACGACAAAATGTGGGCAGAGCTGTTTTTGTGGAACAAGCAGAACCTGATCAGCGAGATCGACCAGTTTGATTCCGCTTTGCAGGAGATGCGCGCCGCCCTTGTGGCAGACGACCGGGACAAGCTGGAAGAAATGTTCCGCCTTTCCACCCAGCGCCGCGCCGCCTTTGACAAAAAGCTGCCGGAATAAACCGTGACGGAGGTATTGCCCCATGCCCAAGCAGGAAGGACAGAAATCCAAGCTGGTAACGCTGCTGCGCATCCTTGAGCAGCGCACCGACGAGACCCACCGCCTGAACGTGCCCCAGCTGGTGCAGCTGCTGGAAAATCAGGGCATTCTGGCCGAGCGCAAGAGCATTTACAGCGACATTGACACCCTGCGCAGTCTGGGCTACGACATCCAGCTGCAACGGGGGCGCGGCGGCGGGTACTGGATGGCCAGCCGTGCATTCGAGCTTTCGGAGCTGAAGCTGCTGGTGGATGCGGTACAGTCCAGCAGTGTCATCTCGGCGCGCACCAGCAAGCGCATCATCCACAAGCTGGAAGCCCTCTGCTCCGACTACGAGGGCACCCAATTGCAGCGTCAGGTGTATGTGGACGGACGCCCCAAGACCGACAGCCAGACCCTTTTGTACAGCATCGACGCCCTGCACACCGCCATCAACCGGGGGTGTCTGGTGCAGTTCCGCTACAAGGGCAGCAGCGCCGTGCGCACCGTAAGCCCGTGGCAGCTGGCGTGGGAAAACGGCTGTTATTACCTGATTGCCTATCAGGACGAAAAAACACCCCCGGTGCGCCACTACCGGGTGGACCGGATGGCCGGGGTGCTGGTGCTGGACGAGCCGCGCCGGGGCAAGGAGTTCTTCCGCACCTTCGACCTGCCCGCCTATCTGCGCAAGCACTTCAATATGTTCGGCGGCACCGAGTACCGGGTCACCCTGCGGTGCACTGCCGACCTTGAGCCGGTCATGCGGGAGCGCTTTGGCCGCGAGCCGGTGTTCTGCCCGGAGGACGCAGAGCACTTCCACTTTGACGTACCCATCTGTGTCAGCCAGCAGTTTTTCGGCTGGGTGTGCGGCTTTGGCGGCAAGGTAGAGGTCACCGCCCCCGCCGCCGTCCGCACCCAGCTGCACGAGATGGTGCAGGGGCTGGCAGAACAGCATGAATAAACAGAAAGGGTTCCAGAAACGCCTGCGGGCGTTTCCGGAACCCTTTTTCATGATGATTTTTATTCCTCAAATTCCAGATCGCTGGGCTGGATGAGGTCAAGCGGAGCGGCAGGCTCGGCGATAAGGCGGCGGCTCTGGTTGAAGATGGCCTTTTCCAGCGTGTTGCGCGCCAGACGGCCGTTGCCGGCGGTGCGGCTGTTCAGCGCCTGACGGCGCTTGTAGTAGCCCCGCAGCGGGTCTGCGCAGCCCTCGGCAAGGCGGTAGCCCTTGCCCTTGGCCAGCACGGCGGTGATGTCCAGCAGCTCGTCTGCGGTGTAGTCCGGGAACTCGATCTTGTTGGGGAAGCGGCTGGCAAGGCCGCTGTTGGCGGTGAGGAACACTTCCATCTCCTTCGTGTAGCCCGCAAGGATGACCACCAGCTCGTCCCGGTGATCCTCCATGCCCTTTACAAGGGTGTCGATGGCTTCCAGCCCAAAGCTGTCCTGCTGGCCGCGGTACAGGCTGTACGCTTCGTCAATGAACAGCACGCCCCCCAGCGCACTCTCGATGACGCTGTTGGTCAGCGGGGCGGTGTGGCCGGTGTAGCGCCCCACTAAGTCAGCGCGAGTCACCTCCACCAGCTGCCCGCCCCCCAGCGCGCCGATGGCCTTGAGGTACTTTGCCACCAGCCGGGCAATGGTGGTCTTGCCGGTGCCGGGGTTGCCGGTAAAGATCATGTGCATGGACAGGCTTGCGGTCTTGAAGCCCGCCGCCGCGCGGCGCTGCTGCACCTGTAAATTGTCTGCCAGACCGAACACATACTCCTTGACCGGGGCAAGCCCCACCAGCGCATCCAGCTCGGCGCGGATCTGCTCCACTGCGCCGGTGTAGGCCGCTGGAAGCAGGCTGAACAGGTCTGCGGGGGCGGCACCGTTCAGGGCAAATTGCAGCCCTTCGGGCGCGGCGGTCAGCGCCACCGTGCCGGACAGTTTTGCATCAGTCTGCAAACAATACTCGCTCAGGGCGCGGAAGATCCGCTCGCAGCAGTCTGCCAGCCCCTCTGCGCCCTTTTCCTTGGAGCACTGCGCCGCCACATAGTCCCGCACCTCTGCCCCGGCGGTGAGGGTCAGGCCCAGACGGCTGTGCACCCGCTGCGCCAGCGCGTTCAGCTGCTGCGCTGCCAGCGCAGCCAATGCTTCCGGGGTAAAGGGAGCGGTCTGGCACACATCCCCTACCGCCGCCACAAAGGACGCGCCTAATTTATCTGCCAGCGCCTCCCGTCCCTTGCGGGAGAAGAAGATCAGGTATTTGCCGCAGGGGTCGATGCGGCTCACTGCGCCGGGGGCAAGCGCTGTACCGGCTTCCACCAGAATGCCCTCTTTGTTCACCAGATACCGGCTGGACAGGGGCGCACTGCCCTTGACCGCAAGGTCGGAGAGGATGCGCAAAAAGCCGGGGTGGCAGCTCTCGTAGTGCTCGAACACCACGATCTCGCCCGGGGCGTGCAGGGCGGCGTAAAGGTCCTGCAAAAACAGCTTTTCCGCGCCGGGGTCGGGGTAAAGCGCAAGATCCATCACCGCCATCCGGTCGCTCTGCAAAAGCCCCCGCGCCGCCATGATGCGGGCGGTCTCGGCCAGTGCAAAGTGCCGTCCCGTGCCCGGTGCACCCCACAGCAGGATCACATTGCGGGCGGCTGCGCCCTCGGTGCCCAGCACAAAGGGGCGGCGCATGGCCCGCACCACGCTGTCCACAAAGGCATCCTGCCCGAGGACGGTCTTTTTTACCTCGGCAGCAAGGCCCTCAAAGCTGCCCAGCTGCTCCGGCTTTGTGTCTGCCGTGCCCTTGGCAAGCAGACCGTCCGCTTCCATGTCCCGCAGCATCTGGCGGCTGTCCTCCAGCGCCGTCTGCACCCCGGCATCCTGCGCTTTCAGCCGGGCGTTTTGCTGCTTCAGCATTTCGTCCAGCCGCTTTTGCTGCTCCAGCAGCGCTGCGTTCAGATCCGGCAGGCCGCTGCCCGCCGGTTTTTCGGGCTGCGGCTTTTCCGGCTGCGGCTGTGCGCCGCCGAACTTCAGTTTGCCGCCCGCGCCGAACACGCCGTTCATCAAGCTTTCCCAATCATCGGTGTATGCCATGGTGCTGCCCTCCATCGGTGTTTTTTCTTCCAGTATAGTGAACTGCGCAGCATTTTGCAAGCACAAAAAAGCTCCCCCTTTCGGGGGAGCTGATATCCGCGCCTATGCGGGGATCATGCTGTTTTTCTCAGCCCTTGCAGCCCTGCTCTTCCCAGTCGCCGAAATCGTTGGCATCGGCGATCTTGGTGGCGTCGATCTTGCCGTTTTCGTCCCTGGGGGCAACGGCGGGGCCGGCCTCCACGGGGTTGGCGTTCGGGGCTTCGGGGTCGTACACCGGGCGCTCTTCGGCGGTCTCCGGCTGGGTCTGGGGTGCGTCCTCAGCAGGGGCTTCCGGTGCGGCTTCCTCGGCAGCTTCTGCGGCGGCATCGGCAGCCTTTGCCTCTTCCTTGGCCTCGGCCTCTTCGTAGGCCTCGGCGGTCTTTTCGGCCTCCTCGGCGTCCTTTTCGGCTTCCTCCGGGAACTCGACCTCCTCCACATGGAGCGGGTCTTTCTGGTTCAGGATCTTGTCCAGCACCACGATGGCAGCGCCGGTGACGGCCACGGCAGCAGCCGTGCCAAGAATACGGAACAGAGTTTTCATACCAGAACCTCCTTGTTATAAAGAAACGTTAAGAGAACGTTACGACCTCTTCCAAAGGCTTTTCGGCAGGCTCTACCGACACGGCGGTCAGCACCGGGCCTTTGCCCCGGTAGATGTTGTGGAACTTGTACCCCACCTTTGCGGTCACCCGCACCCATGCGCGCTGTTCCAGCGCCTTGTAGCCATCGTAGCTGCAGGGGAAGCCCACAAACTGGATGTCCTGCACGCAGCAGGTCATGGCAAAGCGGCCGGGCACAAAGCTGTTCTTACCGGCGCGGTTGGTCTGGCAGACCTGTGCCAGAAAGCGCACCGTCTTGCCGGTGTACTTCTGGGGCTCGTCCTGACAGTCCATGTACCAGATGCCGAAATCGTCATCCGGGATGTCGATGGGGTCGGCGTTGATATCAAAGGGCAGCGGGTCGGGAATATCATCGTAGGCTACGCTGCCGTCCTTGAACTCGTAGGCGATATCGCACTTGCGGGAGGCCTGCCGCACCAGCTTGTGCAGCTCCTGCCGGGCGTCATCGTTGTTCACGGCTTCGGCGCGGTTGAACACGATCAGCTCACTGCGGGCGATCTTGTCCAGCATCAGACTGCGCATGGAGTTATCGCGGGCGTAGGTCAGGGCAGTGGTGCCGTCGGCGGTGGCGATGCACTGGTACACCAGCCAGTTCTCGGGCAGGGCATCCGCTAAATCCTGCAGCAGCCACATGCCGTTGTACTCGATGACCACGCGGCCTGCGTCTGCTTCCTTGCCCAGCTTTGCAAGGTTCTGGGGGTTCAGCTCGGACTTGTCCTCCAGCACCTTCACGGTCACGCCGGGGAAGGCGAACTTCTTCTCGTTGTACTCCTCTTCGCCCTCCTCGCAGACCAGCAGCAGGGTCTTGTCGCCGGAGTCGAAATTGGGGTCTTCAAAGGTCTCCTGAATAAACTTGGTCTTGCCGCTTTCCAGAAAGCCCACAAACAGGTAGACCGGGATCTCTTTTGCCATAATAAATGGTTGCTCCTTCTCTCAATAATGGGGTTCTCAGCAGCCGAACAGCTGGGCGATGGCGGTCTCGTTCAGCTTGGAGCCGATGACCACCAGCTTGCCGCCCACGTCTGCGCTGCGGCTGCGCACTTCCCACTCGCCGGGCACATAGTCGAACTCCAGCCAGCCGTCTGCACCGCCGTCCACGATGCCCTTGCTGCGCAGGATCATGCCGTAATTGCCGGTATCCAGCTCGGTGAGGGCGTGCTCCACCTCGGCCTTGGTGAACTTGCGGGCCGTCTCCACGCCCCAGCTGGTGAACACTTCATCGGCGTGGTGGTCGTGATGATGATGACCGCAGCAGCAGTGGTCGCCGTGCTCGTGGTCATGCTCGTCATGATCATGGTGATGATGCTCATGCTCGTGCTCGTCATCATCTTCATCATGATCGTGGTGGTGACCGCAGCAGCAATGGTCATCATGATCGTGCTCGTCGTGGTCGTGGTGATGATGCTCGTGCTCATCCTCGTCATCATCATCGTCATCGTCATGATGATGGCCGCAGCTGCACACACCGTTCTCATCGTCGTGATGATGGTGATGCTCGTGCTCTTCTTCCTCGTCCTCGTGGGCGTGCTCTTCGTTGGCCTTGGCAGCCATGGCGATCAGCTCGGCCTTGAAGTCATCCTTGGTGGACATGGCCTTCAGGATCTGCTCACCGGTCAGGTGATCCCATGCGGTGGTCACGATAGTAGCGGTGGGGTTCTTTTCCCGCAGCATTGCCACGGCAGCGGCGATTTTTTCCTCGCTGGCGGTCTGGGTGCGGCTGAGCAGGATGCAGCTTGCGTGGCTGATCTGGTCATCGTAGAACTCGCCGAAGTTCTTCATATACATCTTGACCTTGTTCACATCGGCCACGGTGACAAAGCTGTTCAGCTGCACATCCAGATGCTCGGCCACGCCCTCTACGGCGCGGGTCACATCGCTCAGCTTGCCAACGCCGGACGGCTCGATGACGATGCGGTCGGGGTGGTACTGCTCCACCACCTGCTGCAGAGCGGTGCGGAAATCGCCCACCAGAGAGCAGCAGATGCAGCCTGCATTCAGCTCGTTGATCTGGATGCCGCTTTCCTTCAGGAAACCGCCGTCAATGCCGATCTCGCCGAACTCGTTCTCGATCAGCACCACCTGCTGGCCTGCAAAGGCCTCGGTGATCAGCTTTTTGATCAGAGTGGTTTTGCCGGCGCCAAGGAAGCCGGAGAAGATATCGATTTTAGTCATGTTCCAAATGCCTCTTTCTTTTTATCGCAATATTCGCAATTGTTAGCGCAAAGGGCCGCAGAGTGCTGACCCATAAAAATACTACACCTCTATTATAACAAGCCTGTCAATGGGAAACCGGCCTTTTTCAAGAAAAAATTGTAACTTTTTTTGCAAATTGACGGCGTTTTGGGGGGAGTTTTGCCCCCGCATTGCATTCTTCCCCGCAGAATGATACAATAGCAGCAGCAAACCATCGCCGCCGGACGTTTTTCCGGCAAATGACAGAAAGAGGGCTTTTGTTATGAGTATGAACACAGTTCCCGAGCGTCTGGCCGCGCTGCGTGCCGCTATGAAGGCAAACGGCGTGGACGTCTATCTGATCCCGGTGGGCGACCCGCATTCCAGCGAGTATCTGCCCGACCACTACACCTCCCTGACCTACTTCTCCGGCTTCCACGGTGAGAACTCCAACTTTGTAGTCACCATGACCGAGAGCGCCGTCTGGGCAGACGGCCGGTACTTTGTGCAGGCGGAAAAGGAGATCGCCGGTACCGAGATCCAGCTGATGCGCATGGGCGAGCCGGGCGTGCCCACCGCCGAGGAATACTGCGGCAAGGTGCTGCCCGAGGGCGGCACGCTGGGTCTGTGCGGCCTGACCGCCAACTGCGCGCTGGTCAACAACCTGAAAAAGGAGCTGGAACCCAAGCACGGCAGCATCAAGACCCTGTTCTTGGAGGACGAGCTGTGGGTGGAGGGCCGCCCTGCCCGCCCGGCTACCCCGGCATGGATCCTGCCCAAGGAATACGCCGGCTTCTCCCCGGCGGAAAAGCTGGAGCAGCTGCGCGGCAAGCTGAAGGAGCAGGGCTGCACCGCCCAGCTGGTGGGCAAGCTGGATAATCTGGCATGGCTTTTGAACCTGCGCGCCATGGATATCGAGTGCACCCCCTATGCCATGGCATACTGCTACGTTACCCCCAGCCGCGCCGTGCTGTTCATCGATCAGGCGCGGGTCACCCCGGAGGCCAAGGCAGAGCTGGAAGCCAACGGCGTAACGCTGGCCGACTACGACAGCATTCTGGACGTGATGGCCGCCGAGACTGAGCCGCAGACCGTGCTGGCGGAGAGCGCCACCGTGAACTACGCCGTGTATCAGGTGCTGGAAAACAACCCCGCCCTGACCGTGAAGGACGCCGCCGACCCCCTGCTGGCCATGAAGGGCGTGAAGAACGAGGTGGAGCTGGCACACCTGCGCGAGTGCCATCTGCGGGACGCCGTTGCCATGGTACGGTTCCAGATCGAGCTGGAAAACCGTCTGGCTGCCGGTGAAACGCTGACCGAGCTGACCGTGGACGAGATCCTACACAAGTACCGCAGCGCAAACGACAAGTTCCTTGTGGAAAGCTTTGGCACCATTGCAGCCTACGGCGGCAACGCAGCCATGATGCACTACCACGCCACCCCGGAGGATCACGCCGTTTTGCAGCGCAAGGGCTTTTTGCTGGTGGACAGCGGCGCAACCTACATGGACGGCACCACCGACATCACCCGCACCTACCCGCTGGGCGAGCTGACCGAGGACGAGCGGCTGTTCTATACCTGGACCTTGCAGTGCCACATCGACATTGCCAAGGCTGTCTGGCTGGACTACTGCGACTGCCATATGCTGGACACCATTGCCCGCGAGCCGCTGTGGCGTCACCTGATCAACTACCGCTGCGGCACCGGCCACAGCGTCAGCTTTGTGGGCAACGTCCATGAGGGCCCCCACGCCCTGAACGGGCGCAACACCACCCTGATGCGCCCGGGCATGATCGTTACCGACGAGCCCGGCGTGTATGAAGCCGGCGAGGTGGGCATCCGCATCGAGAACGAGATCGAGTGCTACCACAAGGCCGACAACCAGTACGGCACCTTTCTTGCCTTCCGTCCCCTCACCTTTGTGCCCATTGCCACCTCTCCCATCGTGCCCGGCGTGCTGGACAAGGAGCAGGTCGCATGGCTGAACGATTACCACCGCAAGGTGTTCGAGCAGCTGGCACCCCGCCTGACCGAGGACGAGCGCGCATGGCTGGCCGAGAAGTGCGCCGCCATCGGCTGCTAATGCGAAAAAGAACAAAAGTCAGCTGCCGCTTGCCGTCCTGACTCTTGCCGTAAAAATGCAATTCCGGGCAGACCGCGGTCTGCCCGGAATTGCTTAATTTAAAATAATTTTTCCGCTGAAAATATCCAGAGCACATGCGGAGGATATTTCAAATCGTCTACCCTGCAAAGGAAGCCAAACCATGATCTTTCACATTGCGATCTGCAGCCCGGACGGGGCGCTGCGCAGCCGGCTGGAGCACCAGTGCATGGAGTTCTTTGCCCGGCGGGAGGATGCCTGCATCGTGGAGCAGCTGCAAAGCCCGGAAGCGCTTTTGCAGCAGGATGCCGCCGGGCTGCGGTACGAGCTGTACCTCATCGAGCTTGCGGCGATAGCCCGGCCCGAAGGGCTTGCGGCGGCAGCAGAGCTGCGCCGCCGGGGCCGCCGCGCGCCGCTGGCCTTTGTGGCACGCACCCCGGCCCACGCATACAGCGCCTACCGGGTGGACGCCATGCAGTATCTGCTGCAGCCGGTGCACCAGCCGGAAGTTTCTGCCCTGCTCAAGCGGGCGGTGGAGCCGGAATATGGCCCCACCCTTACCGTGACTACTGCAGACGGCGTGCGGGCGCTGGCCTATGCCGAAATTGAATATCTGGAATGCACCCACCACATCGTGCACTTTCACCTGACCACCGGAGAGGATGTGGCCTCCCTCTCGCTGCGGGTGCCCTTTTCTGCTGTGGCACAGCCGCTATTGACGGACGGTCGCTTTGTGCAGCCGCACCGCTCCTATGTGGTCAATCTGGAAGCAGTACAGCTGCTGTCCCCCGGCGAGGTACGGATGCGCAGCGGGGCGCGCATCCCCATTCCCCGCGGGCGGGAAGCCGCCGTCCGGGAGGCTTTCTGCGCTCGATTGGGGTAAAAAGTAAAAAGTCGCTGCACATTCGTGCAGCGGCTTTTTTGCTTGACGATTTAAAATGGCTTCCGCTGCGCTTTAGCCATATTCAGCGGAAAGAATATTTTTAATTTCGCGGTTGTCGCGGCTTTTGTTTTACGGAAAATTATCACTTGGACTGGGTTCTGCGCTTCAGCAGGGTCTGGACAGGGCCTGCGGGCATGAAGCGCTCCGACTGGGCAATGAGGGTGTGGTACAGCCGCAGCTGATTGCCACGGGCGATCCCCAGTTCGGACAGCATCTGCTTGTAATGGGGAAACATCTGCAAACGGCTGTTCACGACCTTGCTAAGGTCTGCATTGGTGTGCAGCAGGCTCTGGGGGTTCTGGATGTAGTAATAGCCCGGGTCGGCAAGGGCGGTATAGGCCTTCGCCAGCCGGAAATACCGCACATTGAACAGCTGATCCTCGTTGTAAACTTCGCGGGTGAACCAGAGCCCCGCGTTCATCAAAAGGCTGCGGCGGTACAGCTTGTTCCAAACAACGTTGAAATAGAAGGAGGAGGGCTTTTTCATGTACTCCTGCATAAACTCCTTCTGTCCGTAGTTCCCGGCGGGCAGAAAGCTGTAAACGTTCACCTCCGGCTCGGCGGTGTCGGTCTGTACGCCCAGCTGCGCCAGCAGCTTTTCGGTGCGCCGACCGCTTTTGCTGGAAGCCAGCGGGATCACCATCCAATAGGGTGCAATGACCAGATCGGCATAGTTCTTCTCGGCGGCTTCCACCATGCGGGCGGTAAAGGTGGGTTCGATATAATCATCGCTGTCCACGAACTGCAAATACTTGCCGTGGGCAGTGCGCATCCCGGCGTTGCGCGTGAGAGAAAGCCCCTCGTTCTCCTTGCTGATGACCACCACGCGGGGGTCTTTTGCCCGGAACTGCTCACAGATGGCAAGGCTGCCATCCGGGGAGCCATCGTTCACCACGATGATCTCAAGGTTCTGGTAGCTCTGGCCGCAGATGCTTTCCAGACAGCGGGCAAGGGTCTTTTCCACGTTGTAAACGGGCACGATCACGCTGACGAGCGGGGTGTTCATGGGGTTCCTCCTTCACAGGCTTACTCCGTTCCGAGTTTCTGCTTTTTCTTGGCGGCAGTCTTTCGTCCGCTGCGCTCGGCGGCAAGCTCCGCTTCCTCGTCGCTGCCGGCAAAAAAGGCATACCAGTACTCTGCCGCGTCGCTCAGCGCCTTCTGGATGCCAATCGTGGGGCTTACGCTTTCCGCCAGCCCCAGCAGCGAGGCGTGCAGCTGGGTCTGCACCTCCTCGTAGAGGCCCAGTTTCGTGTAAAGAGCCTTATAATAGTCTATCATTTGCAGACGGTTCTGCATGATGGTGGACAGATTGATCTGGGTGTGGCAGATGCTCTGCGGATTCTGGACATAGTAATAACCCGGTTCCTCCAGCGAGACCACCCGTTCCACAAATTCCAGATACCGGATGTTGAACTGCTGATCCTCGGCGTGGATCAGCTCGTTGGTAAACTCCAGCCCGTGGGCGTTCAATACGTCCCGGCGGTAGAGCTTGTTCCACACCACGTTGTAGAAAAAGGTCACGGGCTTTTCCATCAGGTGCAGCGCGTAGCTTTTCTGGTCGTAGACACCGGCGGGCAGAAAACCATACTCCCGGTACTCCACCTCCGGCTTTTTCCTGCGCAGCTTCTTTTTGGCGATGTCCTCCGGGTTGCCTGCCTTGACCTTTTCCCGCAGCTGCTCCTTCTGGATATCCCGGGGGATCTCCATCCAGTAGGGCGAGATGACCAGCGTGGCATCGTGCTGCTCGGCAGCTGTCACCATACGCTGGGTAAAATCCGGGGCAAGGTGGTCATCACTGTCCACGAACTGCAAATATTTGCCCTGTGCCAGCCGCATACCCACATTGCGGGTAATGGAAAGGCCCTCGTTTTCCTTGTCCACCACCGTCACGCGGGGGTCTTTTGCACAAAACTGATTGCAGATCGTAAGGCTGTCATCCGTAGAGCCATCGTTCAGCACGATGATCTCCAGCTCCTGATAGGTCTGGCTGCAAATACTTTCCAGACAGCGGGCAACACTATTTTGCGCGTTATACACAGGCACGATAATGCTGACGAGCGGGTTTGTCATGACAGGGATCTCCTTTTGACGATAAGGTTTGGTTTTTTTCGCTTCACCAAAGCACGTCTTTGTAAAAAAGACGTAATTATTTATATTATCATACTCCTATGGCACGCAAAATGCAAGGGGATGGGCGTTTTATCCATCCGGGAGCAGGCAGTTTATACCTGCGCCCAGTCCAGCGCAGTCCAGTCCGGCAAAAACTGATTGCATACCCGGCGCAAAGCGGGAGCATCGGCAGCGCTGGTGGTGTCCTGAATGCCCACCAGATAGAAGCCGGCGTCGTGGGCAGTCTGGGCAGCGTAGAGCGCATCCTCGCACACGGCGCACCCGGCGGGCTCCGTGCCGCCAAGGCGGTGCAGCGCCTCCATAAAGGGGGCGGGGCTGCTCTTGCTCATAGCGCCCCGCGCCTCGATGTAAAAATCAAAGTATTCGTCGATGCCAAGGCGGGTCAGTACGGCGCGGCACTGGCTGCTCCATGTGTTGGAGCACACGCACATCCGCGCGCCCTCGGCCCGCAGCCGGGCAAGAGTGTCCCGCACGCCGGGCTTCAGTTCCACCTTCTCGTACAATTGGGCGATCACCTCGCGCATCACGTCCAGATAGCCGTTCCTGTCCAGCGGCAGCGCATATTCCCGGATGAGGTACTGTGCGCCGTCCTCCATGCCCATGGTCAGCAGGGTCTCGTGCAGGTCTGCCTTCGGGGTGCGGCCAAAGCGCGCCAGCAGCGCCTCCGGGGCACCCTCCCATACCACCACCATGCTGTCGGTCAGGGTACCGTCCATATCAAAGATCCATTGTTTGCAGTGCATACTTTCCTCCTGTTGTGCGCCCCTCCGGGCTGTCTCTATACTCATCTCCGGCTAGTATAGCACGAAACTTTCACAGGAAAAAGGCATGATCTCTGAAAATTCGGGAGAATTTTATCCGAAAGTATGGTATAATTATGACAATTTTAGAAAATACCGGGAACGTGCACGGGAGGGCTGGATATGGAACGCAGAGAACCCACGCAAAAGGCGCTGGTGCTGGCAGGCGGCGGCGCGCGGGGCAGCTATCAGGTGGGCGTCTGGCGGGCTTTGATGGAGCTGGACTGGCACCCGCAGATCATTACCGGCACCAGCGTGGGCGGGCTGAACGGTGCCATGTTCGTACTGGACCTGTACGAGACCGCCCGGGATATGTGGCTGACCATCCGCAGCCGGGATGTGATGGAGCTGCCGGAGGAAAACGCCGACTTTTCCGCCCTGCATCAGTTTCTGCGCCGGGTGGTAAAGGAAGGCGGCATGGACGTGACCCCGCTGGAGGAGATCGTGGAGCGGGTGCTGGACGAGGACGCGCTGCGGGCAGCGCCCATCCGGTTCGGCATCGTGACGGTGGAGCAGCGGGGGCTGCGCCCCCGGGAGCTGACGCTGGAGGATATCCCCGCCGGGCAGGTGCGGGACTACCTGATGGCTTCGGCGGCCTGCTTCCCCGCATTGCGGGCGCGGCAGATCGACGGAGTAAAGTTTTTGGACGGCGGGTACAGCGATAATATGCCCACCGGTCTTGCCAAGACCATGGGCGCAGAGGAGCTGGTCTGTGTGGACCTTGAGGGCGTGGGCATCACCCGCCCCAACCTGACCGGCCTGCCCACCACCATGATCCGCAGCTACTGGGAGCTGGGCGATATCCTGCACTTCGACCCCGACACCGCCAAGCGCAACATGGAGCTGGGCTATTACGACACCCTGCGCGCCTTTGGACGCATCCGGGGCTGTGCCTACGCGGTGGACAGCGGTGCGGACAGCAGCGCCGATGCCGAAGCCTTCCGCGCAGCCTTTGACGCAGTGCAGAAGGAGGTGCGGGAGAAGTACCCTGTCACCCTTACCGCCGATGCCGCTTTACTGCTGGCACGGATGAAGGACGCCCAGCTTGCCCCGCTGGAAGCCGCCGCCGAGGATGCCGGGGTAGACCCCACCCACTTTTATACCACCCGGACGCTGGCTCAGGCGTTTCTGGCGGCGTGCGATAAAGACCGCATGGAAAGCTTTGCCCCGCTGTTCACGGGCAGCAGCACCGCCGGGCAGGCGGCGCTGGCCGCTTTGCTGCCCAATACATTCTTACAGGCGCTGGTGTGGCGCACTTTAACCGCATCGGCTTTGCCGGAGGTGACAGAAGATGAAGGTTTATAAAGGCGTATCCGCTTCCCCGGGGTTGGTTCTGGGACAGGTGAGCCGACTGGAGCATCATGTGGAGACCTTCAGCCACGGGCCTTTCAACCCGGAGCGGGAGCTGCGGCTGCTGGCAAACGCCGTGCACACGGCGCAGAATGAACTGGACTCCATGGCAGAGCGTGCCGCGCCCACCGAGCAGGCCATCTTTTTGTTCCAGAGCATGATGCTGGACGACGAGGGCATGATGAACGAGGTGCGCTTTTGCATCAATGCGGGCATCAGCGCTTCGGCGGCGATGCATCAGGTGGGGCAGCGCTACGCCGACCAGCTTGCCAACATGAAGGATAACCCCTATATGCAGCTGCGCAGCGTGGATATTCTGGACGCCACCCGCCGGGTGATCAACATCCTGACCAACCGTCCCCGGGTGTGGCTGGCGCTGGATCATCCGGTGATCCTTGCCGCCGACCGGCTGATGCCCACCGACCTGTTCAGTGTGCCCTCCGGCATGATCTTGGGCGTCATCACCGCCGAGGGCAGCGGCCAGAGCCATGCCGCCATCATTGCCCGGGCAATGAACATCCCGGGCATCGTGCAGGTTGGCAAGGATTTTCTGGACGACTGCGACGGCCGCACCGTCATTCTGGACGCAACCAACGGCAACTGCATCCTGGACCCGGACGCCGTCGCCCGCCAGCAGGCGGAGGCCAGCATCTGCCAGCTCCAGCGCGAGGACGCGGAGATGAAGCAGCTGCACAGCCTGCCGGATGAAACGCGGGACGGCGAACCCTTTGAGCTGCTGGCAAACTGCTTCGGCCCGGAGGATATCGACACCGCCATGCAGTCCGGTGCCAAGGGCGTTGGGCTGCTGCGCAGCGGCTACATGATGCTGCCCGGGCGCATTCTGGACGAACAGGAGCAGTATTTCTTCTATTGCTCCTGTCTGGCAGCGGCAAACGGCTGCCCGGTGACCGTGCGCACCTTCGACTTTGGCTCCGACCGTACCGTGGCCGACGCCAATCAGGGGCCGCAGTCCTCCAAGCTCGGCCTGCGCGGCATCCGCAACAGCCTGCGCCAGCCCCAGCAGTTCCAGACCCAGATCTGCGCTTTGCTGCGCGCCGCCGCCCGGGGGCCGCTGCGGGTGATGTTCCCCATGGTGACCGATGTAGAGGACTGGGACGCCGCCATGAGCATTGTGGAACACTGCCGCCAGAACCTGCGGGAGCGGGGCGTGCCCTTTAACGAAAATACCCAGTTCGGCGTGATGCTGAGCATCCCCGCCGCCTGCCTGACCGTGGAGGACTTTATAGCCCACGGCTGCGATTTTCTGGTCATCGGCACCAACGACCTGACCCAGTACACCCACGCCGCCGACCGCGAGCTTGCCAGCGCGGAGCACTACTACCGCCCCGCCAGCCCAGCCATGAAAAAGCTGATCACCATGGTGATGGATGCCGCCAGCGCGCACCACGTCCCGGTGACCATCTGCGGCCTTGCCGTAGGCAACCCCGCCAACACGGCGCAGTACCTGCACCTTGGTCTGCGCAGCTTCTCGGTAAGCCCGCAGAACCTGCTCAAGGTAAAGCGAGCTCTGCTGGACACCGATGCCCACCCGGATGCAGGGGAAAATACCTGAAAATACTTTACAAAGCGTAATATAACGCAAAATAATAAGAGGCTGTTGCACAAACCCCTGTGCAGCAGCCTCTTTGATGTTGTGTTTTTTACTTTAGCGGGCTCGCCCTCTCCGTCATCGCTGCGCGATGCCACCTCTCCCAAAGGGAGAGGCAAGAGCACTGCCGGAAACTTCCTCATTGCACCTAACACTTCAGTAATGAACCTTACGGCTTGGCTCTCCCTTTGAGGAAAGACTTCCCCCGCCCCGGGGGAAGATGTCACCGTAGGTGACAAAAGGGGGAATCTGGCGCGGGAGCGCCTGAGAGGGCGAAGGCTTGTTACAGTACATCGAGAGCAAGCAAAACAAAAAAGATTGACCGCCACAGTTTTCCCGACTCAAACGGCCAATCTTTTCTGATTGTCTAGGGTATGGAAGCTGACCGTTGCCGGGCAGCACCTTTTCTGTTCTCAGTATAATCATTCCGGGCGTATTTGTCAAGCAGATACGTTCTTTTTTATGCTTACTCCAGATTCCCGGTCAGGGTCATGACGGCGGAGAGCACCGCCAGCGGGGCGGTCTCGCAGCGGAGGATGCGGGGACCAAGACCCACCGTTTTTGCCCCGGCGCTCGCGGCCATTTCGGCCTCCTCGGCGGCAAAGCCGCCCTCGGCGCCGGTCACAATGGCAAGGCGCAGCTTTTGCCCGTCGGCGGGCTTTGCCTCTGCCAGCAGTTGGCGCAGGGGTGCGCCGCCGCACTCGTAGCAGAACAGCACAAGATCGTACTGGTCAAAGCTGCGGCACACCGCCCCAAAGTTCGGCAGCGGCAGGGCTACGTCCGGCAGAACGCCCCGGCCGCACTGCTTGGCGGCTTCCAGCGCAATGCGGTTGTAGCGCTCGTTCTTCTGCTCCTCTTTTTTGGGTGCAGCCACGCAGTAGCGGCTGAAGAAAGGCACGATATGCGCCGCGCCCAGCTCGACCCCGTGCTTGATGATCTGTTCCAGCTTGTCCTGCTTGGGGTAGCCCGCCAGCAACGTCACCTCCACGGTGGGCTCGGCGGCGCTGGGGTAGCCCGGCTCTACGGCAAAGTCTACCCTGTCCTCCCCAAAGCCGGTGATGGTGGCGGTGTACTCTACGGCGTTGCCGTCGCAGAGGATGACGGTATCCCCCGGCTTTGCCCGCATCACCCGGGCAAGGTGATGGGCGTCCGCACCCCGCAGGGTGGCGGTGCCGTCGGAGATCTCGGTGGTAAAGTAGCGGTGCGGCATACTGTGCGCTCCTTCTTATAATATTTGAATCTCAGGCCTTTTTGCAGACGATGCACTCCCAGCCGCGCTTTTCCTTGACCTCCACGACGGACAGACCGGCTTTTTCCAGCCCGGTGATCACCTCGTCCTTGCGGCTGTCGATGATGCCGCTGGCAATAAAGGTGGCGCCCTCGGCCATCAGTCCGGGCACGGCGGGCGCAAGGCTGAGGATAGCATTGGCCACGATGTTGGCAGTGATGATATCATAAGTGCCGCTGGCCTTATCGGACAGGTCGCCCACCAGCACGGTCAGCTTGTCCTGCACGCCGTTCAGCGCAGCGTTCTCCCCGGCAGTGCGCACCGCCACGGGGTCGATGTCCACACCCTCGGCGCTGGCAGCGCCCAGCTTGAGGGCGGCAATGGCAAGGATGCCGCTGCCGGTGCCGATATCCAGCACCCGCTCGCCGCCGCGCACCTGCTCGTCCAGCGCTTCAAGGCAAAGGCTGGTGGTCTCGTGACCGCCGGTGCCGAAGGCAAGGCCGGGGTCAAGGATCAGCTTGACCCGGTCGGTGTCGTACTGCTGCCACGAGGGCACCACAGCCAGACGGCTGCCGATCTCCATGGGGTGGTAGTATTTGCGCCAGCCGTTCTGCCAGTCCTCCTGCTCCACGCCCTCGGTCTCCACGGTGTAGGGGATGCCGGCGGCTTCCATACGGGCGGCGATGAGCGCCAGCGTCTCCACCTGAGAAGCACCCGGCTCCAGATACAGATGGATGATCACGGTATCCCGGGGCTTGTCCAGCAGCTCCTGCTCGATCAGGTCCACATGGGCGATCTCGGCCACCTGCTGCTCGATGTCGCTGTAATCCTCGATGTAGATGCCGCCCTCGGCGATCAGGGTAGCAACGGCTTCGGCGTTTTCGGCATCAGCCTTGGCCACGGTCAGGCGGATATCGGTCCATTCCATAGTACAAGTCTCCTTTTTGTATGCTTACCCTTCCGGCAGCGCCGGAGGGAAAAATTCTGTTACCTGTATAGTACCCGATTCTGCGCCCGGATGCAAGCCCCTTGGCAAAACCGGCGGCGCTGCCGCCCGAAAGGGTGCACAGATTGACTTTCGGCAGAACATCCGTTATGCTATATTGGACAAGGCAAAAAATGTGATGCTGCGCAAAGGAGCATCGGAAAGGGATCTTTATCGTATGTGTACTAAAACCTTCACATGGCGGCTGCTCACCGGCCCCGAGCTGACCGAGGTGTATCTGAACGAGATGCGCCGGGACTTCCCCGCCGGGGAGCTGAAGCCCCTGAGCATGATCCTGACCAGCGAAGCGGAGGGCACCGCCCACACTTGGGGCGTGTTTGACGGCGACACGCTGGCGGCTTATCTTTTGATGGTGCGGCCGGAGGGCTGCCGGGTGAGCCAGCTGGATTATTTTGCTGTCGTGCCCGCCTACCGCGCCCACGGCATCGGGGCACAGCTGCTGGCGCAGCTGCCCGCCCAGGAGGGCGACGCCGAAGCGATCCTGATTGAAGCCGAAATGCCGGAAAAGGCCGAGGACGCCGCCATGGCGGTGCGGCGGCTGGGCTTTTACGCCCGCTGCGGCGCGTGGGACACCCACTACACCGAGCATCTTTTTGACGCATGGTTCCGCATTCTGGTGCTGGACTGCCCGGGCTGCGCACCCCTTGCCCCGGAGACTGCGGTAGAGGCACTGACCGACTGCTACCGCCGCACCATCAGCCCTACCCAGTGGCAAAAGCACGTTCAGTTCTTTGCCCCGGACGGCAGTACATACTGCTGATCGCGCAGGAGACCACCTATAACAAAGCCCGCCCACCTGTGGAGACCCACGGTGGGCGGGCATTTTGCGTTTTATTGTTCCTGCCGCTGTAAAAGCATTCAGAGGGCGGCGGTCTGGGGTACCAGCCGGAAGAGCATCACGGGCAGCTCGCTGTTTACAAAATCCAGCGTAAGGATGATCTTTCCGCGCTTTGTTTCAAAAGGCATCTCCGTCTGTGTGCCGTCCGGGGCAATGCGCACAAGCGTTTTGCCTTCCAGCAATCCGGCGGGCAGCGCGAGCCTTACCCGACCGGTGGGCTGCGTCAGGCTGCCTGCGGTCTCAAATGCCACACTCAGGTATTCCCCATTCGTCCGTGCGGTCACATCCTCCGCAGAAAGGCTTCCGATGAGCGGCCATGCCGTTGCGGCGTCGATCATTTCCAGCTGCGCGGCGTTTTCTGCCTGCCCGCACACGGGGCAGAAGGTCAGCGTTTCGCCTTCCGCAGTGCGGAAAGTAAACTTCCGGCAATCAGTGCTGCCCGTGTGCGCGCAGCCCTGCCGCAGACAATCGGCGCTCTGAGAGCCGGTTCCGTTCGGGGACCATGCACCGAACTGGTGTCCCAGCTTATCGGTCGGGTCTGCGGTGTAGCTGTCTTTGCAGCGGGAGCAGGTAAAAACAGTGTAGCCGTCTGTTTCACAGGTAGGCTCTACGGTAACAGCCTGATAATCATGGTTCAGCGCGGGCAGTTCCGCATAGGTGGTATAGTCACAACGGGAGCAGGTTTCGTAAGCATTCCAGCCCTTTTCCGTACAGGTGGGGGCTTTTGCATCGTGATTCACCAGATCATGGTTCAGTGCGGTCAGCTCTGTATAGGTGGTATAGTCACAACGGGAGCAGGTATCGTAGGCGTTCCAGCCGATTTCCGTACAGGTGGGAGCTTTTGCTGCGTGCTGCACCAGAGCATGATTCAGTGCGGGCAGTTCCGCGTAGGTGGTATAGTTGCAGCGGGAGCAGGTTTCGTAAGCGTTCCAGCCCTTTTCCGTACAGGTGGGAGCTTGCGCTTCGTGCTGCACCAAATCATGTTTCAGCGCGGGGATTGCTCGATAAGTGGTATAGCCGCAACCGCGGCGGGTGCAGCCTTCGTAAGCGTTCCAGCCGGGTTTCGTACAGGTGGGGGCTTTTGCTGCGCGACGCTCCAGAGCATGGTTATTTGGGTCTTTTTCGCCGTATTCCACCTTACACACCTCACAGACCGCTTTGGTGGTGCAGGTTGCTGTGCCACCGGTACAGCTTGCGGTACCTTGTAAGCCGCAGCGCAAGCAAATGATGCGGTGCGTGCCGTTGCCAAGGGAGGAGTTCGCCGGATTTATCCATTTGTGATCGCCGTCGTACCGCCCTTTGCAAGTGGTGCACGTTCCCGGGCTGATGCAGGTCGCGCTGGGGTCACCGCCGCAGGGTGCGTTCTCTTCTTTTGCGTCGCAGTTGGGGTTCGTGCATCTGCGGGTGTGCGTGCCGTTGCCGTTAGGCTTCCACTCGCCCCATGCGTGACCGGGGATGTCGTATTCCGCGCCGCAATCTTCACAGATTTTGCCCTCGGTGCAGGTGGGACCTTGGGTACCGCCGGTATGTACCTGTAAAAGCGTAACATTGCCATCGTTGTGGCAGTTCTGGCATTCAGTTACATAAACCCTATGATAGGTCGAATCATATTTTCTGTATCCGAGGATCTCACGTGTCTCCCTACTCCCACAGCGGGAGCAGTGCACCGGGACTGTTTCTGCCGCCGCTTTTAACACGATCCCCGGTATCAGGCACACCATTGCCAGCACCGTCAAACACCAGATCAGCCATTTTTTCATGTTACTCCCTCCTTGTCATCAAACCTTGTTATCCTTTCAGATCAAACTGCACGGACAGCGATGCAAGCACGGCATCTACCACCTTCCGCGCCTGGGCAAGCATATCGATCTCCGCCACAAAAGCGATGACCTGCTCGCGCTCCTGCGCGGGGACCTGCAGCGCACTCAGGCTCATGCTCAGATAGCGCCGTATTTTACGCTCCAGCGTAAAGTAGGGGTCGCACCGCCGTGCCATGTAGCCGCGCATCATGCCAGCCGTGCCCAGCTCCATCTCGTAGAAATCGCACTCGGCGCACCCGGGCAGATACGCGCTGAACGCCGCCTGCAGCTCGGCCGTGGTGCTGCGGTGGATGATCTCTGCCGTGGCGGGGAAGGTGTATGCTTCCACATAGATATCCCGCAGATTCTCGCTCAGCTCGGTCATCGCCAGCTGCAAAGCCGTTTCCACCGCGTAGAGGTACACCGGCGAGGGGGCGTTTGCCGCCAGCGGCCTTACCGCGCCGAACTGCCTGCTGAACATCATGCCGATCAGCTCGGTCAGCACGCCGTCCTTGGTGCGGAAAATATTCTGGAACGACCCGGCGGAAACATCTGCTTCCTTTAAAATTTCTGCCACCTTGGTGTTCGTGTAGCCTTTTTCCAGAAAAAGCCGGACACAGGCGGTCAGGATCCGCCGTTTTGCTTCTTTGCTGTCGTATCTGCGCGCCATTGGAAATCATCCTTTTCTATAATTGGTTTCTGACCTAATTATATATTGATTTGAAAATTGCGTCAAGTAAACTTTTAAGGGCGTATTTTGGGCAATTTACCAGTTTTCAAAAAATTGACGCATCTCATGGGGATGCGTGACTGCAAGAGCAAGTCGGAAATAGAGAAAGAGAAATGCCCACTTGCTCGAGAACTTCTCAGGGGAGTGGCCATCTGCGCCGACCCGAAGCTGGCTTCCAGCGTAGCGCTGATCACCGACGGACGCTTCTCCGGCGCAAGCCGCGGCCCGGTCATCGGCCATGTCAGCCCGGAGGCTGCCGTGGGCGGCCCCATCGCACTGGTGGAGCCGGACGACCTGATCCAGATCGATGTGCATAACCGCAAGCTGGCCATCGTAGGCGTGAAGGGCGAGCCCAAGACCCCCGAGGAGATGGACGCCATCCTCGCCGAACGCCGCGCCAACTGGAAGCCCAAAGCACCCAAGTACACCAAGGGTCTGCTGAAGCTCTACTCTCAGCACGCCGTCAGCCCCATGAAGGGCGCATACATGGAGTAAACCACTCCATATAAACAACAAGAAGTAAACTGTCCGGCGGGTTTTGCCGGACGGCTTGGATAAGTGCAACCAAAAATCACGAAACGGAGGAATTTTCTATGACCGCAGTTGCAACGCCCGATGCGGCACGGCTGGTTTTTGCTGCCGTGGCAGGCCTGATCCTATTGCTCATTCTCATTATCAAGTTCAAGGTACACGCCATGATCTCCATCCTGATCGGTGCGGTGGGCATCGGCCTGATGGCCGGTATGCCCCTGTCCGACATCATCGGCTCGGTGAACGAAGGCATCGGCAACACCTTAAAGGGCATCGCCCTTCTGGTGGGTCTGGGCTCCATGTTCGGCGCTATTCTGGAGGAATCCGGCGGCGCACAGACCTTGGCTGTGACCATGGTGCGGAAGTTCGGTGACGAAAAGGCCGCGTGGGCACTGGGCATCACGGGTCTGGTGGTGGCCATGCCGGTGTTCTTCGATGCCGGTCTGATCATCCTCATCCCGCTGGCCTTCTCTCTGGCAAAGCGCACCAAGCGCTCTGTGCTGTACTACGTCATCCCCCTGCTGGCCGGTCTGGCTGTCGGCCACGCTTTCATCCCGCCCACGCCGGGCCCCGTGCTGGTGGCTACCATGCTGGGCGTTGACCTTGGCTGGGTCATCCTCATCGGCATCTTCTGCGGCATCTTTTCCATGATCGCCGCCGGTCCCATCTGGGGCAGCATCTGCGGCAAAAAGTACATGGTTGAAGTCCCCGAGCACGTTGCACAGCAGGCAGACATTGACGAGAGCAAGCTGCCCAAGTTCGGCACCATCGTGGGCATCATCATGATCCCGCTGCTGCTCATCATCGCAAACTCTGTGGCAAAGGTGGTGCCCGCGCTGGCCGGCATCCAGCCCGTTCTGGCCTTCCTCGGCGAGCCCTTCATGGCTCTGCTGCTGGCTACCATCGCTGCGATGTACCTGCTGGGCACCCGTCACGGCTACACTAACGCCCAGCTGGAAAAGATCATGACCAAGTCTCTGGAGCCCACCGGCATGATCCTGCTGGTCACTGCCTGCGGCGGCGTGCTGCGCTATATGCTGCAGAACTCCGGCTTGGGCGATGTCATCGGCAACGCCGTGGCAAACGCCAGCCTGCCGCTGGTGCTGGTGGCCTTCATCGTGGCTGCTCTGGTGCGTATCTCGGTGGGTTCCGCTACCGTGGCTATGACCATGGCCGCAGGCATCATCTCCGCCATGCCCGGCCTCAGCGCGCTGAGCCCGCTGTACCTTGCCTGTGTCACCGCTGCCATTGCAGGCGGCTCCACCGTCTGCTCCCACTTCAACGACTCCGGCTTCTGGCTGGTGAAGAGCCTTGTGGGCATGGACGAAAAGACCACCCTCAAGACCTGGACCATCATGGAAACGCTGGTGGGCGGCGTGGGCTTCCTGGTAGCACTGGTTATTTCCTTCTTTGCCTGAGCGCCTGTCCGGGGCCTGCACCCCGGGATAAGCGTTGAAGATATCCTTATTCATTTACCTCGTTACCTCCTTCAAAAACAGCCGCTCCGGGTGCGCCCGGAGCGGCTGTTTTTTGTGTCTGCGTGACCCGGTCACGGAAAAGCGGGCGGCGTATGGGGTATACTGATGGTGTCAGTAAAACACAACACCCATTCAGGAGGGAAAAAATATGGCAGTCATCAACATTACCAAGGAAAA
Source organism: Faecalibacterium sp. I4-1-79 (assembly GCF_023347235.1). Classification (GTDB taxonomy): domain Bacteria; phylum Bacillota; class Clostridia; order Oscillospirales; family Ruminococcaceae; genus Faecalibacterium; species Faecalibacterium tardum. The sequence continues at coordinate 3,050,480 of NZ_CP094467.1, forward strand.
CTTTGCACAGGAAGTGCTCCACAGCGAAAAGCCCGTACTGCTGGACTTCTGGGCCAGCTGGTGCGGCCCCTGCCGGATGCTGAGCCCCGTGGTGGACGAAGTAGCCGAAGAGCGCACCGATGTAAAGGTGGGCAAGGTGAACGTGGACGAGCAGCCGGACTTGGCGGCCCAGTTCGGGGTAATGAGCATCCCCACCCTGCTGGTGTTCGAGCAGGGCAAGCTGGTGCGTCAGGCCGTGGGCGCCCGCCCCAAGGCCGGTGTGCTGGAGCTGCTGGGCTGAATTATCGTTTTGAATGTGGTACAGCGGAACGCCTGCGGGCGTTCCGCTGTCTCTTTTTTACGGAAATGGTTGGCATCAATTCAAAAAAATCATCCACGCTTCTACAAATGGAATTACAAAACCAAAGCAAAAGAAAAACAAAAGATCCAGCACAACTTTCATCCATCTGGCAGAACGTGTACCGAAGGACATGGCATGAATGATGAAAAGATTGATCTCGCCCCAGCGGCGATAATAGCCTGTCTGTTCAAAACTGTTCCAGATCTCCAACGATAAAAATTCAATGCCAGCACACAACGGGAAAATGACGAGAGAATGCATCCAGCCGTCTGCCCGAAAAGAACCATCGCCAAGACCATACCAGTGCACCGCAATGGTACCGGGGCAAGCCAAAACACCCCACAAGGCAAGCGCAATGCTCAGCCCAAGCAGGGCGGTGCGCACGGAATGCCAATCTACGGCGTGCTGTCGGCGCAGCATGGTAAAGAAATCTTCCAATTGGACGGTCGGTGCGGCATCGGCTTCTTCTGGGGCGCGGCAGTGCATAAGGTCGGCAAGGGTCAGCCCCAGAGCATCTGCCAGAGGTTCCAGTGTGTTGATATCCGGCAGACCGATGCCCCGCTCCCAGCGGCTGACAGCCTTGTCAGTAACGTGCAGCTGTTCCGCCAGCTCAGCCTGTGTCAGCCCCTGTGCTTTGCGCATCCGGCTCAGATAATTTCCGAAAGTTCTGGCATCCATTTTATCAACTCCCTTGGAAAAAGCATAGCATAAGGCCGCACAAAACGCAATCGACGCTCTGTTTACCCGAGAAAAACAGCAAAGCGCCCGCCCTATGGTTCGAGCAGAACCACGGGGCGGGCGCTTATTTTATATGGAGTTCAGAAGAAAAATGCGGGATTCAGCTTACAGCTGGGGGCCTGCGGAGACCAGAGCCTTGCCGTGCTCGTTGCCCTCGTACTTAGCGAAGTTCTTCACGAAGCGGCCAGCCAGATCCTTTGCCTTCTCTTCCCACTGAGCGGCATCTGCGTAGGTGTCGCGGGGATCGAGGATGGCGGGGTCAACACCGGGCAGAGCGGTGGGAACCTCAAAGTCGAAGTAGGGGATCTTCTTGGTGGGAGCCTCGTTGATAGCACCGCTCAGGATAGCGTCGATGATGCCGCGGGTATCCTTGATGGAGATGCGCTTGCCGGTGCCGTTCCAGCCGGTGTTGACCAGATAAGCCTTTGCACCGCTGGCCTTCATCTTCTTGACCAGCTCCTCAGCGTACTTGGTGGGGTGCAGCTCCAGGAAAGCCTGACCGAAGCAAGCGGAGAAGGTGGGGGTGGGCTCGGTGATGCCGCGCTCGGTGCCTGCCAGCTTTGCGGTAAAGCCGGACAGGAAGTAGTACTGGGTCTGCTCCGGGGTCAGGATGGAGACCGGGGGCAGAACGCCGAATGCATCAGCAGACAGGAAGATCACGTTCTTTGCTGCGGGAGCAGAAGAAACGGGACGCACGATGTTCTGGATGTGGTTGATGGGGTAGGACACACGGGTGTTCTCGGTGACAGACTTGTCAGCGAAGTCGATGTGGCCCTCGGCATCCAGAGTGACGTTCTCCAGCAGAGCGTTGCGCTTGATGGCGTTGTAGATATCGGGCTCGGACTCCTTATCCAGGTTGATGACCTTAGCGTAGCAGCCGCCCTCGAAGTTGAACACGCCGTTGTCGTCCCAGCCGTGCTCGTCATCGCCGATCAGCAGACGCTTGGGATCGGTGGACAGGGTGGTCTTGCCGGTGCCGGACAGACCGAAGAAGATGGCGGTGTTCTCGCCGTTCTTGTCGGTGTTGGCAGAGCAGTGCATGGAAGCAATGCCCTTCAGCGGCAGGAAGTAGTTCATCATGGAGAACATGCCCTTCTTCATCTCGCCGCCGTACCAGGTGTTGACGATGACCTGCTCCTTGCTGGTGATGTTGAACAGCACAGCAGTCTCGGAGTTCAGGCCCAGCTCCTTGTAGTTCTCGACCTTAGCCTTGGAAGCGTTGTAAACAACGAAATCAGGCTCGAAGTTCTCCAGCTCCTCAGCGGTGGGACGGATGAACATATTGGTAACGAAGTGTGCCTGCCAGGCCACCTCCACGATGAAACGCACTGCCATGCGGGTATCCTTGTTGGCGCCGCAGAAAGCATCCACGACGTACAGGCGCTTGTTGGACAGCTCCTTCTGAGCGATCTCCTTGACAGCCTTCCAAGCCTCCTGAGAAGCGGGGTGGTTGTCGTTCTTGTACTCATCGCTGGTCCACCACACGGTGTCCTTGGAGTTCTCGTCCATCACGATGAACTTGTCCTTGGGAGAACGGCCGGTGTAGATGCCGGTCATCACGTTCACAGCACCCAGCTCGCTGACCTGACCCTTCTCGTAGCCTTCCAGCTCGGGATTGGTCTCCTCTGCGAACAGCTGCTCGTAGGAGGGGTTGTGCACGACTTCAGTCGTGCCGGTGATGCCATACTTGGTAAGATCCAACTTTGCCATATTTGCGTACCTCTACTTTCGTTTGATCCTTACATAACTCTGTGTAGGAGATGCAGCGCCATTTATGGTATGGACACCGCATAAGGGGGAGACAGCACAGAACGATGCAATGCAAATTCTCCTGTCTATCATTATACACAAAAGCTTTCCAAAAGCAATAAATGGAAGGTTCTGTTTGCAAAAAAGAAACAAATTTCATAAACAAGCTTTCCCGCATAAAGTAATTTCACGAAGCCTTGCAGGGACGCGGACCATGAAAAATAAGGCGGGACGGGGAAAAACCGACATTTTGATAAAAGTTTGACAAACCGGGATGCAAGGTGGGACCCCGGCCCCAAAGGGGCGAAAGGCCACAGCAGGCAGCTCTTTGGCGCAAGACCGAGAAAATGTAAATAAGCACAAAAAATAAGATAATAGTTAAAAAAAATAATGGCGGTATGATATAATAAAGCTAGAGAGGACTCTCCGAGAAACAGAAACCAACGTACCGAAAGAAAGGAAGTGCTTTTCCATGAAAAAGATCGTCCCGATCCTGCTGGCCATGGTTTTGGCCCTGACCCTTTGCCTGGTGGGCTTTGCGGATGCAGAACGCTATGACGATGACCCTTTGGAAGAAACGGCGGCTTCCACGTCCGAGGAGGCCTTGGAGGAGGCAGAGCCGGTTCCTGCCAGGAGCAGTGAGTGCGACGCTTGTGGGAAAATGTCTCGCGTAACCCCAAAAAAAGACACGTTTGAGACCGGACCGGAGGAAGTAAAATGCATCCATTATCCCCACGGGACGGACGAAGTCTATCATCGGAATGCTACGTATTACGAGGTCTGCGGTTCCTGCGGATACAAGTCCGGCACATGGACTGTGGACGAGGGAGAGTCGCTCCGGTACTGCCACGGGTGGTCGGCGACAAAGCACTGAGTTCCGGGGAGAGCGATTTTTGTACGGCTAAATGGAGAGGCCCCTGTAGCAGGGTGCCGCTGACCGTTTCAAGAACCTGTGAGAAACAGCAGCCCAGAGCCCTGAAAACAGCTTTGGGCTGCTGTTTTTGCCCTTTTTTGCAATATTTCGGCCAGAAGAAACGTTTTAGTGGTAAAGGGACCTTACTTATGCTATACTGGTTCTGTATATAGATGATACTTTTCCCCCTTTGCCGGGGGCTGACATAAGGGAAACTGCCATGAAAACCATCTACATTCTGCTCACCCGCTCCGGCACGCTGCTGTCCAAACTGGTCTATGCCGCCACCGGTTCCAGCTATACCCACGCCTCCATGGCCTTTGATGCAGAGCTGAGTTGCCTGTATAGCTCCACCCGCAAAAACGGCTACACCATGTTCCCGGCGGGTCCCAGCAAAGAATACCTGAACAAGGGCGTTTTCCGTCTGCGGGACGACGCCCCTTGTGCGCTGTATGCGCTGGAGGTGTCCGATGAGGCCTATTTCCGCGCCCTGCACCGCGCCGAGGAGTTCATGCGCCACAGCGAGGAGTACAGCTTCAACACGCTGGGGCTGATCTTGTGCGGGCTGCATATCCGCTGGCAGCGCCGCCGGCATTATTTCTGCTCCCAGTTTGTCAGTGAGGTGCTGGAGCAAAGCGGTGCACTGGCGCTGCCCAAGGACAGCACCTTGATGCACCCCAACGACTACGCCCTGCTGCCCCAGCTGAAGTGCCTGTACAAAGGACGCTTGGCCGACCTGCCCCAGCGTAAGGCCATGGAGCTGGGCGAGACGCCCTCCATGGTCAGCATCTATACCGGTCTGCTGGTGGAGCTGCTGCAGCACCGGGCGCAAAGGTTTTTTGAGTAAAGCTTTTGGGCATAAACCTGAAATTTCGGCTTTTTTGAGCACTGCTCTTGCATTTTGCAGCCAATTGTGGTAATATTATTCGGCGGTATTGTTTTGCCGCAGAATATGCGCTCGTAGCTCAGCCGGTAGAGCATCTGACTTTTAATCAGAGGGCCAGGGATTCGAGTTCCCTCGAGCGCACCAAAATCCCACGAAGAATCGCAAGATTCCTCGGGGGATTTTTCGTTTTCTGGGGCTCTGCACACTTTTGCACACTTTTTGCACACCGGCGGGAAAGCCGTGTTTTTCCTTGCATTGTCTGCATTCTGTGCATCGTGGGCGTTTTTCTTACCCCCGCGATACACCGTTCAAAAAAGGCCGCCGCACAAAGCACTGTGCGGCGGCCTTAAAATTTGAACGCGTATTGCTATAAAAGAGCGCTTACTTGCCCAGCATCTCGTGGGCGGTCTTGCAGATGGTGGCTGCGTCCAGACCGAACTTCTTCAGCAGATCCCATGCGGGGCCGGAGCAGCCGAACACGTCCTGCACGCCCACGCGGCGCACGGGGGTGGGCAGCTTCTCGCTCAGGACGGCGCAGACGGCTTCGCCCAGACCGCCGATGACGTTGTGCTCCTCGGCGGTGATGACCTTGCCGCACTCCTTGGCAGCCTTGAGGACGATCTCCTCGTCCAGGGGCTTGATGGTGTGGATGTTGATGACCCGGGCGTGGATGCCCTCGGCAGCCAGCTGCTCGGCAGCCATGCGGGCTTCGTTGACCATCAGACCGGTGGCGATGATGGCAATATCGTTGCCCTCGGTCAGCTGCTCGCCCTTGCCCAGTTCAAAGTGGTAGTTGGCTTCATCGTGGAACACCGGCACAGCCAGACGGCCGAAGCGCAGGTAGACGGGGCCTTCCATGGCGTAGGCGGCGCGCACAGCGGCGCGTGCCTCGATATCATCGGCGGGGCAGATGACGGTCATGCCGGGGATGCTGCGCATCAGGGCAAAGTCCTCGCAGCACTGGTGGGAAGCGCCGTCCTCGCCCACGGAGATGCCGCCGTGGGTGGCGCCGATCTTCACGTTCAGGTGGGGGTAGCCCACAGAGTTGCGCACCTGCTCAAAGGCGCGGCCGGCTGCGAACATGGCAAAGCTGGAAACAAAGGGCACATAGCCCATAGCGGCCAGACCTGCTGCCACGCCTACCATGTTTTCCTCGGCGATGCCGCAGTCAAAGTGACGATCCGGGTATGCCTTCTGGAACATACCGGTCTTGGTAGCGGCGGCCAGATCGGCATCCAGCACCACCAGATCATCGTGGCCTTCCGCGGCCAGTTCCTTCAGGGTGTTGCCGTAGCTGTCGCGGGTCGCGATCTTTTTCACGTCTGCCATCTCAGTTCTCCTCCTGTTCCAGCGCGGCATAGGCGGCGTTCAGCTCGTTCATGGCCACCTGATACTCTTCGTCGTTGGGGCCCTTGCCGTGCCATGCAACGGAATTGGTCATATAGGAAACGCCGGTGCCCTTGACCGTATCCAGAATGATGCAGGTGGGCTTTTCGGTCTCGGCGTGGAAAGCCTGCACGGCGCTCTCGATCTGGTCAAAGTCGTGGCCGTTGATGGTGACCACGTTGAAGTTGAAGGCGCGCAGCTTATCTTCCAGCGGGGCGCTGTTCATCACGGTCTCGGTGGTGCCGTCGATCTGCAGATGGTTGCGGTCCAGCATCACGCACAGGTTAGAAAGGCCGTAGTGGGCGGCAAACATAAAGGCCTCCCAGCATTCGCCCTCTTCCACCTCGCCGTCGCCCAGAATGGCGTAAACGTTCACGGCAGAGCCGGCGTGCTTTGCGCCCAGCGCCATGCCGCAGGCGGCAGAGATGCCCTGACCCAGACTGCCGGTGGACATATCCACACCGGGCACGCTGTTCATGTTGGGGTGGCCCTGCAGGCGGCTGCCGATCTTGCGCAGGGTCTTGAGCTCTTCCACCGGGAAGAAGCCCCGCTCTGCCAGCGCGGCGTACAGCGCCGGGGCGGCATGACCCTTGGACAGCACCAGACGGTCGCGGTTCGCCATCTTAGGCTGGGCAGGGTCTACGTTCAGTTCCTTAAAGTACAGATAAGACAGCACGTCTGCGATGCTCAGACTGCCGCCCGGATGACCACAGCCTGCACTGTGGGTCCCTTCGATCACGCCCATGCGGATGTGGCAGGCGTGCTTTTTCAGGGTAAGTTTTTCAGCATTTGTCATGATGGTCCTCCCGTATGAACCTCAGAATTCATGCGCTCAAAAAAGCCTCTCGTCAGCGCCCCGGCGTCAAGATTGCCGCAGCGCGCTTTTTTTCAATTTTATATTATCCATTCTGCGCAAAAAGGTCAAGCTTCTTCCAGCAAAATGTACAGCCCCGGGGAAATTTTTTTGCGAACAGACCGATTTTTGTCTATTTTGCAGACGTTCTGCCCCGCTTGACAGGGGCAAAATGGTTTGTTATACTTTTGACCATCGTTCCGGCAGGAAGCCGGACACGGGCGGGCAGCAGCCTGCCGCTTATCCCAGCAAGCAATATTTTTTTGAAACAGACGCCACGAAGGGGTCTGCCTTTGGCATGGAATGCCGGGGCAGGCTCCTTTTTATATTGCGGCTGAAAATGGAGGAACCCTTATGAAAACCAAAAACACTCAGACTGTGCGGCAGCTGGTGCTGGCTGCCCTGTTTTTAGCGCTGGCCTTTGTGCTGCCCCTGCTCACCGGACAGGTACCCAAGGTGGGCAATATGCTCTGCCCGATGCACTTCCCGGTGCTGCTGTGCGGCTTTGTGCTGGGCGGCCCGTGGGGGCTGGCTGTGGGCTTTGCCGCCCCGCTGCTGCGCTCGGTGCTGTTCGGGATGCCGCCCATGTTCCCGGTGGCCATCTCCATGGCCTTTGAGCTGGCCACCTACGGGCTGGTGTCCGGGCTGCTGTGGCGCAGGGTAAAGCACAGCCTGCCCGCGCTCTACGCCGTGCTGCTGACCGCTATGGTGTCCGGGCGCATCGTCTGGGGTATCGTGCGCTTTGTGCTGGCCGGGCTGACCGGCGGCAGCTTCCCCTTCCGTGCGTTCCTGTCCGGGGCGCTGTTTACCGCCGTGCCGGGCATCACAGCGCAGCTGGTGCTCATCCCGCTGCTGCTCACCGCCCTGCAAAAGGCCGGCTTTGCGGACTGACCCCCTGCGCGCACCCTTTGTGCAAATAAACGATACTTCAGCCGGTTTTTAAGGCACTTTTTCCAAAAGAAACGGAAAACCGGAAAAATTGTGCCGTTTTGTGGCTTTCTGTTGGCAAATGTGATAAACTTGAACCAGATGCGGGTGTGTGCCGCTGTGCACCGCCCACAAAGAGTAAATGAAGAAGAGAGGTCGTTTATCGTGAAGATCATTCGTACAAAGGACTACGCTGATATGTCCCGCAAGGCAGCAAACATCATTTCTGCGCAGGTCATCATGAAGCCCGACTGCGTGCTGGGTCTGGCTACCGGCGGCACCCCCGTTGGCATCTATGAGAAGCTGGTGGAGCGCTACAACGAGGGGGATCTGGATTTTTCTGAGGTCACTTCCGTCAATCTGGACGAGTACCGCGGCCTGCCCAAGGATCACCCGGAAAGCTACTGGAGCTTTATGCACCGCAACCTGTTCGACCATGTGAACATCGACCCCGCCCACATCAACCTGCCGGACGGCACCAACATGGACGCCGAAGCCGAGTGCAAGCGCTACGACGAGGTCATCCGCAGCGTGGGCGGCGTGGATCTGCAGCTGCTGGGCATCGGTCATGACGGTCACATCGGCTTCAACGAGCCCCACGATGCCTTTGATCTGGGCACCCACTGCGTAGATCTGGCCCAGGAGACCATCGAAGCCAACAAGCGCTTCTTTGACGGCAACGTGGATCTGGTGCCCAAGCAGGCTTACACCATGGGCATCCGCACCATCATGCAGGCACGCAAGGTGCTGATGGTGGTCAACGGCGCAGGCAAGGCCGAGATCGTCAAAAAGGCCTTCTTCGGCCCCGTCACCCCCGAGGTGCCCGCAAGCATTCTGCAGCTGCACCCGGACTTCATTCTGGTGGGCGATGAAGAGGCTCTGAGCCTGATCTGATCCTCCAAGTTTCTGAGCCGCTGCACGGCTGCCGCCGTGCAGCGGCTTTTTGCTGTCCTCTCTTTACATTCCGCCGAAAAAGCGGTATTCTTTGTCCAGAACAAATTTTCCCGGGAGGAGACCATGGATATCCGCCAGCTGCACTACTTTTTGACCCTGTGCGAAGAAATGAATTATACCCGCGCCGCACAGCGGCTGTTCCTGTCGCGGCAGGCGCTGCGCCAGAGCATCTCTGCGCTGGAAGCCGAGATGTGCGGGCCGCTGTTCATCAGCGCCCACCACAAACTGGCGCTCACCGACCGGGGCATGAGCCTGCAGCGCCACGCCGCCCCGGTGGTGGAGCAGTTCCAGCAGATGCAGGCCGCGCTGCGGGCAGAGATCCAGTCTGCCCAGCCGGTGCGCATCGGCATCAGCGTGGCGCTGGTACCGGACTATCTGCCCGGGCTGGAGACCCAGCTGGACAAGTTCCGGCAGCAGTACCCCCATGTGGAGATGCGGTTCCGTCTGCTGGACAACGACGCCGTGGCCGATGGGGTGGAGCAGGGCGAGCTGGACGCGGGTCTGGTCATCGACCTTGGCTGCGCCGCGCCGGTGCTGGCGCGCACCACCCTGCGGGCAGACCCCGCCTGCCTGCTGGTGCCCCGGGGACACCCCTTCTGGGAAAAGGAGCGCATCCCGCTGGCAGAGCTGCGCGGGCAGCGGGTGCTGCTGCCCAGCCTGCGGCAGGATCTGTTCAGTCCGCTGTGGGCGGCCTGTGCCCGGGCGGGCTTTGCCCCCAATGCCGAGATCGGCCCCAGCTTTTATCAGGCCTACTATCTGGTGCAGGAGCAGCTGTGCACCTGCCTGACCCGCTACGAGCCCGGCGCGCGCCGGGAGCTGGACCGGGTGCGGGACGTGCTGCTGGAAGATATGCCCCCGCTGTGCGTGTCGCTGGTGCAGCGGCGGGACACCAGCTCTGCCTACATCGACCTGCTGCGCAGTTACCTGCTGGAGGTTCTGGGCAGCACCGCCAGCCTGCCGCCCCGCCGGGGTCGGCCCGCAAAGCCCTTCTACACCGCGCCGGTGCTTTCCAGCGCCGCCGCAAAGGCTGCCCCGGAGCATCCCGCCCCGGGCACCCAGCTGCCCTTTGCGGGCGGCAACAACTTCCGGGAGCTGGGCGGTTACCGCGCCGACGAGGGCAAGACCGTAAAGTGGGGGCAGATCTACCGGGGTTTCCCCACCGGGCGGCTGACCACCGAAGCCGACCGCGCCCGGCTGGACGGGCTGGGGCTGCGGCTCATCCTTGACCTGCGCAGCGGCGCAGAAGCCGCCAAGCTGCCGGACTATGTGCCGGACGGCGCACGGCTGGTGCAGATCTGCGGCCTGCAGGATGCCACCGGGCAGGAGATCGATTTTTCGCCCAACGACATCCAGCGGCTGGTGCAGAGCGCCCCTGCCGGGACGAACCTCTCCCAGCTGATATACCGGCAGATGCTCACCGGCAACAAGGCCTTCAAGGAGCTGTTCCGGGCGCTGGAAGCCGGCGAGACGCCCATCCTGTTCCACTGCACGGCGGGCAAGGACCGCACCGGTGTCGCTGCCATGCTGATCCTGCTGGCGCTGGGCGCTTCGGACGAGACCATCTGCGCGGATTACGCCCGCACCAACCTCTGCCGCGCCGCCGAGATCGAAAAGGCCATGGCTGACCATGCGGCGGAGATCGCCGCCGACCCGGCGCAAAAGCTGCGCTGGCAGTCCTCCGCCGGGGTAGACCCGGAGACTGCGCCCTTTGTGCTGCGCACCATCCGGCAGGACTACGGCAGCGCTGAGAGTTATCTGGAAGCCGAATACGGCCTGACCCCCGCCCGCCTGATGCGGCTGCGGCGGATGTATCTGGAGTGAGACGATTTTGAATGCCCTCCGCATTGCTCTGGGCATTTTCAGCGGAAAGAATATTTTATATTTCGGGGTTCAGAAACGCCTGCGGGCGTTTCTGAACCCCATTTTCATGGAAAGGGGTCGTGACGGCAAACGGCATCTGCCGCGCTGGTTTCCTGCGGAAACAGCCGCGCGGCGGGGGAAGCCTTTATTAGGAAAATTGATTTCCATGGTAAACATCGATTCCCTCTTGAAAAAAAGCCTGTTGTCCGATACACTGAATATAACGAATCTTATAAGAAGGAATGAAGCTGACCATGGCTGCAAAAACGCCTGCCCAGTGGAAAACACTGTTTGAAAACGTACCCTTCCACCGCGAAAACTACTATACCGGCCCCCTTGGGCCGGATTACACCCCCGGCGGCACCTGTCTGCGGCTGTGGGCACCCACCGCCGAAGCGGTCACCGTGACCTTATACCACAAGGGAGACGGCGGCGCCGTGCTGGGCACAAAGCCCCTTGTGCGCGGGGCGCAGGGGGTGTGGAGCGTCTGGCTGCCCGGGGAGCAGCACGGCCACTACTACACCTTTGCCGTCACCGTGGACGGCGTCACCCGCGAGACCGGCGACCCCTACGCCCGGGCGGCGGGAGTGAACGGTGTCCGCAGCATGATCGTGGACCTTGCCCGCACCGCGCCCTCCGGGTGGGAGCGGGATGTGCGCCCCACTATCCCCCCGGCACAGCGCACCGTGTGGGAGGTGAGCGTGCGGGACTTCTCGCAGGATGCCGCCAGCGGGGTGCGCCCGGCATGGCGGGGCAAATATATGGCCTTTACCCAGCAGGGCACCACTCTGCACGGCGACGGCATCCACCCCACCTGCCTGAACTACCTCAAGCGGTTGGGGGTAAAATATGTCCAGCTGATGCCCATTTTTGATTTTGGCAGCGTGGACGAAGCAAAACCCTTGCTGCGGCAGTATAACTGGGGCTATGACCCCACCAACTTCAACGTGCCGGAGGGCAGCTACTCCACCGACCCCACCCGGGGCGAGGTGCGCATCCGGGAGTGCCGGGAGATGATCGCCGCCCTCCACGCGGCGGGCATCGGGGTGGTGATGGACGTGGTGTATAACCACACCTACCGCACCGAGAACCCCTTCAACAGCACTGTGCCCTATTACTTTTTCCGGCAAAACCCGGACGGCAGCTTTTCCAACGGCAGCGGCTGCGGCAACGAGTTTGCCAGCGAGCGCCCCATGGCGCGGCGCTACCTCATCGACTCCATCCTCTACTGGGCAAAGGAGTACCACATCGACGGCTTCCGCTTCGACCTGATGGGCTTGTACGATGCCGAGAGCATCAACGCGGTGCGCGCCGCACTGGATGCCTTGCCCGGCGGGCGGGACATCCTGCTGTACGGCGAGCCGTGGCAGGGCGGTGCCAGCCAGCTGCACCGGTACGAGGCCAACAAGGCCAACCTTGCCATGCTCAACGAGCGGGTGGGCATCTTCTGCGATGACACCCGGGACGCCATCAAGGGCGGCTGCTTCGATGCCCGGGAGCCGGGCTATGTGGAGGGCAAGCCCGGCAGCTTCTGGGATATCGGCGCAGCGGTGGCGGCATGGTGCCGCAGCGACCGTCTGCCGCCCCACGCGCCCAGCCAGATCGTGAGCTATGTTTCCGCCCACGACAACTTTACCCTGTGGGACAAGCTGCTCTGCGTCCGGTACGAAAAGCCGGAGTTCACCGCCCGGGACACCGTGGCGCTGGCACAGAACCGGCTGGCGGCGGGCATCTACCTGACCAGCTTCGGCCTGCCCTTCATGCAGGCAGGCGAGGAGTTCGCCCGCACCAAAAAGGGTGTGAGCAACAGCTACCGCTCCTCCCCCGCCCTGAACCGTCTGGACTGGAACCGTGCTGAGCAGTACCACGCCCTCGTGGACTACTACCGGGGGCTTCTGGCGCTGCGGGCAGCCTTTCCCCGGCTGGGCAGCACCGACCGTCACGCCCCGGAGGCTTTGCAGTTCTTTGCGCTGGAACAGCCGCTGGTGGGCTGGACGCTGCCCGCCGTCTGGGGAGACGGCGCGGCATGGAGCGCTTTGTGCGTCTTTTATAACCCCACCGAAACCGCCTGCACCGTTTCCCTGCCCGGCGGGCAGTGGAAACTGCTGAGCGACGGCACCTCTTCCAGCCTGTGGCGCGGCCAAAGCCGCATTTTTACCGGCAATGCCCCCCTTGCGCCGTATAGCGCAACTATTTTTGGTGCGGTATAAATAAAGAGCCCTCTCAGGCGCTCCCGCGCCAGCTCCCCCGAAGGGGGAGCCAAGCCGTAAAGTTCATCACTAAAGCATGAGGTGCCACGAGAAAGCTTCCGGCAGTGCTCTTGCCTCTCCCTTTGAGGAAAGACTTCCCCCGCTCCGGGGGAAGATGTCGCGCAGCGACAAAAGGGGGAGTGTGGCTGCGAACGTAGTGAGCAGACGGAGAGGGCGAAACCGCTTCCCGAGGGTATCCCCACAACAAAAAAGGCTGCTGCACATTCCGTGCAACAGCCTTTTTACTATTTTCAGTTATTCTCTGCGCCCTTTTCGCCAAGGGTGACGTTAACGGTCTGCATCTGGCCGCCGCGCGCGACGGTGATCTCGATGGTGTCACCGGCCTTGTGGTCCTGCATCAGGGTGCCAAGGTCGCTCTGGGTGGCCACCTCGCTGCCGTCTACGCTCACGATGCGGTCACCGGCCTGCAAGCCCGCCTTGTCGGCGGGGCCGCCCTTGACCACTTCCACGATGTAGACACCGTAGGCGTTCACGCCCAGCTGGGCGGCGGTCTGGGCGTCGGTCACGGCATAGTAGCTGATGCCCAGATAGGGACGCCCGGTCACATAGCCGTTTTCCAGCAGCTCCTGCGCCACCTTGACGGCGTCATTCACCGGGATGGCAAAGCCCAGACCCTCGGCATCGCTGTCGGAGGACTTTGCATTGACGATGCCCACCAGCTCGCCGTTCATGTTGAACAGGCCGCCGCCGGAGTTGCCGGGGCTGACGGAGGCATCCATCTGGATCAGGGACATGGTGTTGACAGAGCTGGAACCCTGAATGCTGACGCTGCGGTTCAGGGCGCTGACGATGCCGCTGGTCACGGTGCCGCCCAGCTCACCCAGCGGGTTGCCCACGGCCATGACGCTTTCGCCCACCTTCAGGTTGTCGCTGTTGCCCACGGTGGCAGGGGTCAGGCCGGTAGCATCGACCTTCACCACGGCGATATCACTGGTGGTATCCTCGCCCACCAGCGTAGCGGGGTAATCCTTGTCGCCGATGCTCACGGTGATGTTGGATGCACCGCTCACCACATGGGCGCAGGTGAGGATATAGCCGTCCGAGCTGATGATGACGCCGCTGCCGGCGCCGCTCTCCACCTGACTCTGGCCGTACCACGACCACTGGGAGTAGACCACCTGCTCGGTGGTGATGACCACCACGCTGGGGCTGACCATCTCAGCCACCTGTGCGGTGCTCAGGCCGGTGCCGCTGGTGGCGCTGATGGAATTGCCGGTGCTGTCGGTGCTGCTGTCAGAGCTGGCCGGACGCTCCACCTGCTGGATGACCACCTTGCTGCCGCCGCCGTATTTGGCACCCACAAAGCCGCCCGCAAAGCCCATGGCTGCTGCCAGCACCAGCGCCACGGCGCTGCGTGCCAGCTTTTTGCCATTGAACTTCTTCTTGCGGCGGGGCTTTTCCGGCTGCGCCGGGGCGCTGTGCTGCGGCTGCTCCGGCGGGGTGGGCGGCACGCTGCCGCCGTCTGCCGGGGCGGTATCGGCCGGGCGCGCAGGCTGCGCTTCCGGCTCGTTGTACTGGTTTGCCGTGTTCATGCCGCTGCTGCCCACGTTGGGGTAGCCGGTCTCGTTATTGGAAGCGGAATAATCGTATTCCCACTTGTTCTCGTTTTCCATGTTACTACATCCTTCCCTCAAAGGCCGGTCCGCAGGGACATCTGTTCCTTTGAACTGTCCCTATTGTAACTGTCAAATGTGAAAATCAATCGCTTGCGCCGTGAAGAATATGTGAAATGCGGTCCTGTTTTTCTGCCCTTGACAGCCGCGCCGCCGCTTGCTATTGTAAGGGAAGAACATTTGCCCGTCAAGGAGGAGCTTTTTATGGAACTGCGCCGCACCGAACAGGGGTTTGCCCTGTATAAAGAAAAGGACTGCATCGGAGAGTGCACCCTCTCCCCCGCCCCCAAGGGCGCACAGCTTACCGCCCTGTGCATCCTGCCCCGGTGGCGGCGCAAGGGCTACGGCTCCTACCTGTTAAAAGAAGTATTGCGCAGCTTTGGCGGCTATGACCGGGAAGCCGCCACCGTGTTTACCGCCCCGCTGCCGGAAAATGCCGCCGAGCTTGCCTTCTGGGGCAAATTCGGCTTTGCCGCCGAGGGCGGGCAGCTGGTGCGCCGCCGCACCCCGGACTTAACAGCGGTAAAGTTCGTGCAGGACTTTTTAGCCGCCCGGCTGGTGCACCCGCAGCTGTGCGTAGACGCCACCTGCGGCAACGGCGGCGACACCGCCTTTCTGTGCAATCTGACCGCCCCCGCCGGGCGGGTGCTGGCTTTTGACGTGCAGCCCGAAGCCATCCGCTCCACCCGCACCCGGCTGGAACAGGCAAATGTGCCCGCCGAGCGGTACAGCCTTATCTGCGGCAGCCACGCCGACTTATTACAGTATGTGCAGCCCGGCACTGCTGATGCAGTCATGTTCAACTTTGGCTGGCTGCCGGGGGCGGACCATGCGGTATTCTCCACCGCGCAGAGCAGCATCCCCGCCTTGCAGGCGGCGCTGCAGGCGGTGCGCCCCGGCGGCATCGTGAGCGCCATCCTGTACAGCGGGGCGGTCATCGGCTCGGACGAAAAACAGGCGGTGCTGCGTTTTCTGCGGGCACTTCCACTGAAAAGTTTCACCGTTCTGGTGTGTGATTTTGCCAATTGGGCCGAAACTGCCCCTCTGCCCTGCCTGATCCTGAAAAAATAACGAAAACACTTGCATTATCACGCGTTTTCGTATAGAATAGGGTGCGTATGTGTAAAAAGCAAGAACCCTCTCAGTCACGGCTGACATCAGGCCGGAGAGGGTTTTCTCAGAAAGCAGGATGGAGGTTCCCATGTAAGACACCATCTGTCTGCCATTTATTCTCTGCCTTGCATAGGCAATTTTTATAGGAGAAACTACGATCTATGACAAATCGTGAAGAGATCGAACGCCGCAGGACGTTCGCCATCATCAGCCACCCCGACGCAGGTAAGACCACCCTTACCGAAAAGCTGCTGCTGTACGGTGGAGCCATCAATCAGGCTGGCTCCGTCAAGGGCAAGCAGAGCGCCAAGCACGCCGTGTCCGACTGGATGGACATTGAAAAGCAGCGTGGTATCTCGGTCACCTCTTCGGTGCTGCAGTTCAACTACGCCGGTAAGTGCGTGAACATTCTGGACACCCCCGGCCATCAGGACTTCTCGGAGGATACCTACCGCACCCTGATGGCGGCAGACTCTGCCGTCATGGTCATCGACGCCGCAAAGGGCGTTGAGGCGCAGACCATCAAGCTGTTCAAGGTGTGCACCCTGCGCCATATCCCCATTTTTACCTTCATCAACAAGATGGACCGCGAAGCCCGCGACCCCTTTGAGCTGATGGAGAACATCGAGGAAATTCTGGGCATCAAGACCTACCCCATGAACTGGCCCATCGGCTGCGGCAAGGAGTTCAAGGGCGTGTTCGACCGCAACGCACGAAAGGTGCTGGCTTTTTCCAGCGATGGCCGCGCCAACGGCGTGAAGAAGGTCAGCGAGACCGAGGCCGAGCTGGGCGACCCCGCACTGGACGAGCTGCTGACCCCCTACCTGCACCAGCAGCTGGTGGACGAGATCGAGCTGCTGGACGGCGCTGCCGAGGAGTTTGATCTGGACAAGGTGCTGCGCGGCGAGCTGAGCCCCGTGTTCTTCGGCTCTGCATTGACCAACTTCGGCGTGGAGCCCTTCCTTGAAAACTTCCTGCGGCTCACCTCCGCCCCGCTGGCCCGCGTGGACAGCCTGACCGGCGAGCCGGTGGACCCCTGCCGGGACGAGTTCTCCGCTTTCATCTTTAAAATTCAGGCCAACATGAACAAGGCCCACCGCGACCGTATTGCCTTTATGCGCATCTGCTCCGGCAAGTTCGAGCGCGGCATGGAAGCCTACCATGTGCAGGAGGGCAAGAACATCAAGCTTGCCACCGGCACCCAGCTGATGGCGCAGGACCGCGCCATCGTGGACGAGGCCTACGCCGGCGACATCATCGGCCTGTTCGACCCGGGCATCTTCTCCATCGGCGACACCCTGTGCACCGGCAAAAAGAAGGTCCAGTTCGCGGGCATCCCCACCTTCTCCCCGGAGCACTTTGCCCGCATTGAGCAGAAGGACACCATGAAGCGCAAGCAGTTCGTGAAGGGTATGGAGCAGATCGCGCAGGAAGGCGCCATCCAGATCTTCCGCGAAGTGGGCGGCGGCATGGAAGAAGTGGTGGTCGGCGTGGTCGGCGTATTGCAGCTGGAAGTGCTGGAGTACCGCCTGAACACCGAATACAACGTGGAGATCCGCATGCAGCAGCTGCCCTTTGAGCAGCTGCGCTGGGTGCAGAACGACCCCGACACCTACAACCTGCGGGATCTGGACCTGACCAGCGACACCAAGGCTGTGGAGGACATGAAGGGCAACCGTCTGCTGCTGTTCACCTCCGACTGGGCGGTGCGCTGGGCGGAGACTCACAACGAGAGCTTGCAACTGAGCGAGTTCGGCAACATCTGATAAAAGAGCGCTGCGGAGTGCACCTGCGCTTCGCAGCCTTTTTTATATAGCAACCAAAAATACAACATAGAATGCCAGACATTGGAATGAGGGTTCCCATTGCGGGGAACACTGCTGGCATGGAGGGTAAAGTATATGCAGAATATCAACATTGGCAAAAGCGGCATCGCTGTGCCGTTTCTGGGCATGGGTACATGGGCCATCGGCGGCGGTGCATGGTGGGGCGATAACGACGATGCACTGTCCGTAAAGGCCATCCAGACTGCCGTGGAGCAGGGCATCCAGTGGATCGACACTGCACCCATCTACGGGCTGTACCACAGCGAGGAAGTGGTGGGCGAGGCCATGAAGCACATCGACCGCGACAAGGTGGTGCTTTCCACCAAATGCGGCCTGGAGTGGCGGCACGAGTCTCCCATCCTGCACAAGGTAGTGGACGGCGTACAGGTGTACCGCGACCTTTCCGCCAAGAGCATCATCGAGGACGTGGAGGACAGCCTGCGCCGTCTGCACACCGACCATCTGGACGTGCTGTACACCCACTGGCAGAGCCCGGATTTTGGCGTGTATCCGCTGGAAGAGACCATGGAAGCCATGATGAAGCTGAAGGAGCAGGGCAAGATCCGCGCCATCGGTGCTTCCAACGTCACCTCCGACATTATCCGGGGCTACTGCAAGTACGGCCAGCTGGACGTCATTCAGGAAAAATACAGCCTGCTGACCCGCCGCGTTGAAAAGCAGCTGCTTCCCACCTGCAAGGAGCTGGGCGTCTCGGTGCAGGCCTACTCCCCGCTGGAGCAGGGTCTTCTGACCGGCAAGGTGACCATGGACACCACCTACCCGGAGGGCAGCACCCGCAACTCGAACCCCTGCTTCCAGCCCACCCGCCGGGCACAGGCGCTGGAACTGCTGGCAAAGTGGGGCGACCTGACCGAGAAGTACGACTGCACCATGGCGCAGCTGGTCATCGCCATGACCGCCCGCATGATCCCGGGGCTGCACGTTCTGTGCGGTGCCCGCAAGCCGGAGCAGGTACTGGACAACGCCGGTGCGCTGCACATCAAGCTGGACGGTGCCGACGCCGTCCGCATGAAGTGGGACGTGGACGCGATCTCCTGAGCATAAGCAGAACAACACCGGAGCATCTTCAGACGCTCCGGTGTTGTTTTTTATCTCTTATTCTCCCCTTGCCAGCGCTTGCAGCTTTTTCTTATCCAGCACCTGCACCCCGCCGCGGTACAGCCGCACCCAGCCCTCCTGCGCAAAGTATTTGAGCATCCGGCTCACCACCTCGCGGGCAGAGCCCATGTACTTTGCCATCTGGTCGTGGGTCATGCGGAGGTCCGCGCCGCCGGTCTTGGCAAGCTCGTCGGTCAGAAAAATGGCCAGCCGCCGGTCGGCGCTCATGAACAAAATTTGCTGCATCGTCCACATGGTATCGGAAAAGCGCTCTGCCGTCATCTGGTAGGCGTAGCAGCGCACATAGACGTTTTCCTGCATCAGCTGCCGGAAGATGCCCGCGCTGATGCACAGCGCCTCGGTATCCTCCTCCGCGTCGATGTAGAGGTCGATGTTCACCGCGTCCATCACGCAGGAGGCGGACAGGATGCACACCTCCCCGCCGAACAGGCGGTACAGTGTCACGTCCCTGCCGTCCTCGGACAGCAGATAGCTGCGCAGCTGCCCGCTGCGCAGCAAAAGGATGCCCACGCAGCTTTCCAGCGGGCTGTGCACCCGGGCGCCCTTGGCGTAGTGCACCGGGCGGGTAAAGCGGCACAGCCGCTCCTGCTCTGCCGGGGTCAGCTGCTCCCAGAACGGAAACGCGCAGGCAAGGCACCTGGCGTGCGGAGATGTTTCAGCCATACGGCTCACCCCTTTCGCAGCGCCTTGGCGGCTTCCGTACCCGCCAGTGCGCCCTCATAGACCGCTTTTGCCACCTGCAGCAGCCCGCCGGTGCAGTCTCCGGCGGCGTACAGGCCGGGCACGGTGGTCTGCATCTTATCGTCCACCACGATGCGGCTGCCCTCTACGGCAGCGCCCAGCTTTCGGGCAAGTGCGGTGCTGCCCGCCACGCCCAGCGCCACAAATACGCCGGACACCTCCCGCACCGCGCCGCCCGCCAGCTGCACGCCGGTGACGGTCTGCTCGCCCAGAATGGCTTCCACCTTCTGGGTGCAGACGGCTACCTCGGGCGGGAAGTCTGCGGTCAGGGCTGCGCCGTTCGTCAGCAGGGTGACGCTTTTTACCACCGGCAAAAGCGCCTGCACCTCATGCAGGGCGTACTCGCCGCTGCCCAGCACCGCCACGTCCTTTCCGCGGTAGAAAAAGGCATCACAGGCGGCACACCAGCTTACGCCGTGGCCTTCCAGCCCGGTCAGCCCCGGGATGCGAGGCACAGCGCGGGAAGCACCCGTTGCCAGAATGACCGCGTCTGCCGGGTACGCGCCTGCCAGCGTTTCCACGGTCAAACGGTCGGTCCATGTCAGCCCCACAGCCTCGGTCTGCACGAACTGCACCCCCAGCCGCCGGGCGTTCTCGATGCTGCGGCGTTCCAGCTCCGGCCCGGAGACCGGCTGGGCAAAGCCGTAATAGTTTTCGATCTTTTCGGCGCGCGCCAGCGCCCCGGAGCCCTTGGTCAGCACGGTGGTCTGCACCCCGGCGCGCACGGCGTACAGGGCGGCGGACACTCCCGCCGGGCCGGAACCTACGATGACGATGTTGGACATGGTGTTGCTCCTTTGCATGGTTCTTTTGCCTTATTATACACCAAAGCCGTGCTGATTTCTGTGACCGGGTCGCAAAATTCTTTGCCATAGGAATCAGCTTTTCAGCTTGCCACGGAGTAAAAGCCTTCACCCCTTGGGGGGAAGGTGGCGCGTAGCGCCGGATGAGGGGTGATTTCCCGTAAGCTGCCGCTTGCCTGCGCCCTCATCAGTCACCTGCGGTGACAGCTTCCCCCGACCGGGGGAAGCCTTTATTCGGAAAACAGATTTCTTATTTTGAGCAGCGGGCACTGTTCAAGCCCCGGGGAGTATGTTATACTGGTCTCACGTTGAAATTACTGCCACAGGGGGCTTTTGCTTTATGTCCAAACAACGTCTGCTTTTCATCACCACCGGCGGCACCATTGCCAGCGTGCGCACCCAGCAGGGGTTAAAGCCCGTGCTTAGCAGCGAGGAACTGCTTGCCCATCTGCCGGAGCTGAAGGAGCTGTGCTGCCCGGAAACGCTGGCGCTGTGCAGCATCGACAGTACCGACCTCGGGCAGGAGCACTGGCTCATGATGGCACGCGCCATTCAGGAAAACTACGCCTTGTACGATGGCTTTATCATCTGCCACGGCACGGATACGCTGGCCTACTCTGCGGCGGCACTCTCCTATCTCATCCAGAACGCGGATAAGCCCATCATCCTCACCGGCGCGCAGCAGCCCATCTCCAACGAGATCACGGATGCCAAGAAAAACCTGCGGGACAGCGTGGTCTGCGCCATCGACCCGGGCAGCCGGGGCGTGATGGTGGTGTTCGGCGGGCACGTCATCGCTGGCACCCGCGCCAAGAAGAACAAGACCATCAGCTACGACGCCTTTGCCTCGGTCAACTTCCCGGAGCTGGCGCTGGTGCAGGGCGACCGGCTGGTGCGGTACATCCCCTCGCCGTGGCCCACCGGCCCGGTGGAGTTCAGCCGCACGCTGGACAGCCGGGTGTTCCTGCTCAAGCTGACCCCGGGCATGTCCCCGGCGCTCATCCCGGAGATCTTCCGTCTGTACGACTGTGTCATCGTGGAGAGTTTCGGCGTGGGCGGCATCCCGCAGCAGCTGATGGACGCCTTTGCCGCCGGGCTGGGCGATTACGAGACCACCCACAAGGTGCTCATCATGACCACGCAGGTCACCTACGAGGGCAGCGACGTGGGCGTGTATGAGGTGGGCAAGCGGGTGCGCAACCGCTTCCGCTTCTTGGAAGCCCACGATATGACCATCGAGGCGGTGGTGACCAAAAGTATGTGGCTGCTGGCGCAGAACTGCGAAAGCTTTGACCAGCTGCAGCAGCGATTCTACCGTCAGGTGAACTTTGACACCTTCTATCACTGAGCATCACTGCTCAGAACACCAGCTGCACCAGCAGTACATAGCAAAGGGTGCCCCCGGCTACGCTGAGCAGAGTCTGGTGCTTCCACTTGTGCAGCGCGATGGTCGCCAGCAGCGCAAGCGCTTCCGGGATGCCGTGGCTGCCGGAGAACGGGGTGACACCCTTCAGGCAATAGACGATGAGCATCCCGAAAATAGCGGCGGGCAGCACCCGCCCCAGATACCGCACCACCTCCGGCGGCTGCTGCTCCTTGCTGGAAAAAATCAGAAACGGCAAAAAACGGGTAAGCATGGTGGCGGCGGTGCACACCGCAATGGTAAGCCCCATCTGAACTGCTGTCATTCCTCTACCTCCCCGGCTGCTTTTTCCATCGGACGGCGCAAAGCCAGCAGCAGCACCAGAATGCCGCCCATGGACGGCAGCAGAAAGCTGCCGGAACCGAATACTGCCAGACATACCAGCGGCACGGCAAGCCCGATCAGGGCACTGCCGTGCTGCTGATCTTTTTCCCACTGGTTCAGGAAGATGACCGTGAACATTGCAGTCATGACAAAATCCACGCCCTCGGTGCTGAAGGGCAGCACGGTGCCCAGCGCAGCCCCAAGCCCGGCGCTGCCCACCCAGTAAAGCTGATCCAGCAGGGTGATGAAGAACATGAACCAGCCCTTGTCCACTCCTTCCGGCGGCACTGCCGAGCAGGTGATGGAAAAGGTCTCGTCGCTCATGGCAAAGATCATGTAAAAGCTGCGCCAGCCGTAGCCCTTATAGCGCTCCAGCATGGCAAGGCCGTAGAACAGGTGCCGCGCCTGGATCATCAGCGCCATCAGAAAGGCCGACAGCGGCGAGAACGCGCCCAGCAGCAGGCTTGCCAGCACGAACTCCAGCGAGCCGCCGTACACAACAGTGCCCATGAGCATGGGCATCCACACCGGCAGCCCCAAGGACTGCACATAGATGCCGTAGCCCAGCCCCAGCACAAAATAACCCGCCAGCACCGGGATGGTCTGCGGAAAAGCCGCCCGCAGCGCCCGCAGGCAGGGGTGCGGCAGGGCGGGAGAAACGGTTCGGGACAGATGCTGCATAGAAAAGCTCCTTGCTTTGCGGGCTCAGCGGGCGGTGCACCCATATACCCACATATATTGTATGGAATAAGTGATTTTTATTATAGCACATCCCGGCGCTTTTGCAAGACAGTGGACTGCGCCCTCTCAGTCACCTGCGGTGACAGCTCTCCCAAAGGGAGAGCCAAGAGCACTGCCGGAAGCTTTCTCATTTCACCTAATACTTTAGCAACGAACGTGATGGCTTGGCTCCTCCTGAGAGGAAAGACTTCCCCCGCTCCGGGGGAAGATGTCACCGTAGGTGACAAAAGGGGGAATCTGGCGCGGGAGCGCCTGAGAGGGCGAGCAGGCTAAAGAAAAGCAGCCAGACCGGGCGGTCTGGCTGCTTTTATAGCATACAAGAATATTTTACTCTACATCTTCATCCGCAAAGATCCACAGCACCTCGTTGATATGGGAGCCGCTGCAGGAGTAGGGGGTCACACGGACGCAGAAGCTGCGGCCATCCGTCTTGCGGTAGCGGTGCTCCAGCAGGTTGCTGCTGAACACGGTGCTGCGCACAAGGCCGAAATCGAACAACTTTGCAAAGTTTTCTCTGTCCTCGGGCGCTACCAACGTGTCGCGGTAGTTGGTCAACGCAGCGCGGAAAGAGCCGCCGCAGGTGTCCAGAACGGACTGGAAGTCGTCCGGCACAATAACGGGGCGCACGGTGTCCTCCTGCAGGTCCACCACGATTACCGTCTTGTATTTGGGGGCAAGCACCTTCAAAAAGTGCTCGGCATCCCGCTTTTCCTGCAGGGTGCGCTCCATCTTTTCGTTCAGGCCTTCCAGCTGGCGGGCGCGGCCGTTGTGCTCGTAGTAGGTCTGCCGGTCCTGCCGCATGGCAGCCTCGGCCTTGGCCACGGCTTCGTCCACATGGCGCAGGTCGGTGGTCTGCTGGATGCCCACCGAGATGGCGTAGTCCTTTTCCTTCAGGAAGGCGCGCATCCGGTCTGCGGTGCTCCACACGCTGTAGGGCGGCTCGTTGGGGGTAAGGATGACAAATTCATCGCTGCCAATGCGGTACACCCGGCTGGTAGCAAAGAACTTGCGGGCGGCGTTTGCCAGACAGCACAGCAGGGTGTCGCCGCTGCGGTGACCCAGATGCTCGTTTACCTCGTGCATCCCCACCACATCAATGTAGGTGCACACCACGGATTCGTACCCGCTGTGGGGCAGCTCCCGCAGGTCGGCTTCGTACCGGCTGCGGTTGGCAAGGCCGGTCAGGGTGTCGTGGCTGTAAGAGAAGTCCAGCTCCTCGCTGAGCTGGTCGGCCTGTGCGTCGTTGCGCACCAGCACGGTCGCCCACGGGTTCTGGGCGCAGCAGCCCCGGCAGGGCAGCACCTCTGTGGTGACCCAGATATACTGGCCGGACACGTTCTCGCGGTAGCGGTAGAACTCCGGCGCGGTGGCGTGGTACAGCACAGAGCGCAAAGCTTCCAGATCGGTCTGCTCCAAGAACAGGTCTGCGTCCTCCTCGTGCACGATCTTCTCGTTCACCAGGCGGTCGCAGTAGTTGACAAAATCTTCTTCTTTTTCCAGATCTGCACCCAGCAGGCGGGCGTCCCGCTTGATCACCCGGTACGCACCGGTGGCAAGGTTCAGCAGCGAGATCTCCAGCACGTTGTCGGTAAAGATCTGGTAGGCCTGCAGCGCCAGCGCAGTCTTTTCGGTGCCCGGGTTCTCCACCCGGCGGTCACGGCGCATCAGGTCGCGGCGCAGATCCCAGTAATCCTGATTGGTGGGATCTGCCAGCAGTTTTTCGGCGTTTTCCACCGGCATGGGCTTGAAGAAATAGTAACCCTGCGAGTACAGACAGTCTGCGGCTTGCAGCATGGACACCTGTTCCGGGGTCTCCACGCCCTCGGCGATGATGGGCAGATTCAGCCGGTGCGCCATATCCACCACCGACTCCACGATCTGCACGCCCTTGCTGCGGTTCTCCTGATTCATGTCGATGAGCTTCATGTCCAGCTTGATGGCATCGACGTTGGTATCCTTGAGCATATTCAGCGAGGAATACCCGCTGCCGAAGTCGTCCATCATGACCGAGAAGCCCTTGCGGTGCAGCCCCTGAATGGCGCTTTCCACCATCTGGGTATCCTCGGCCACCATGGTCTCGGTGATCTCAGCCAGCAAAAGCTTTGGCTCCAGCTTATATTTTTCCACCAGATCTGCAAAGATCTGCGGCACATCCAGGTTCAGGATATCCTGCACCGAAACGTTCACCGATACCGGCACAAGGTTGCTGCCGCTTTCCTGCCACTTCTGCAGGGTCTGGCAGACGGATTCCCAGATGTACTGGTCCAGCCTTGTCACAAGGCCGGTGCGCTCCAGCAGCGGCATGAACTCGGCGGGAGGAACACAGCCCCGGGTGGGATGGTTCCAGCGCACCAGTGCCTCCATGCCCACGATGGCGCGGGTGATGCTGTTGCACTTGGGCTGCAGGAAGAAGCAGAATTCGTGGTTGTCCAGTGCGTGCTCCAGCTCGCCCAGCAGCTGCTGCTGTTCTTTCAGCTCGTTGAGCATGGTGGGCTCAAAGCGGTGCAGGTAGCCGCTGTCTGTCGTTACACCGGCGATCTGCGCGTAGTTGCACAGGGTGGCGGCATCCGCGCCGGGGTTTGCCTGCATGGGGCACACGCCCATTACCACAAAGAAGGTGACATCCTGTCTGCCGGCATTCATGCAGGCTTGCAGCGTGGCAAGCACAGCGGTCTGCTCGGCTTTTTCGTCCGGCAGGCACAGGAAAAAGTCATCATTTCCAAAATAGCCCACAGGATATCCGGTCTGCTTGCTGTAACCCAGCAGACAGTTTGCCACCGTTTCCAGCAGAGCATCGCCCTTTTCGGTGCCGTAAAGCTCGTTATAAAGCTTGAAGTGCTGGATATCCACAGCGGCGACAGCCCATTCCGTTCCCTGATGCGCGGTCAGGAATGTATGCAGGGCCTGTAAAAATGCGTCCTTGCGGTCGATCCGCTCCAACGCAGCAGATGCCGGTGCGGCGGCATCTGTTTTGGTCTTTCGTTCCTCTGACATGACGATTCCTCACAATTTGGATAGATTGAATGCGGATAAGCCGATTGCGGTCGGTTTGTATACTTTATAATCAGTATAACACGGTTTCAGTCGTTTTGAAATAGTTTTTTCACACTTTATAACAACATTATTCGAGCAAAGCGCAACAAAAATGCCACACACGGCAGCGCCGGTGCGGCATTCGGGGTCATTTGGTATTCTTGTTGTCGTCCTTGTTTTCCTGCTCGGCGCGGTGCAGCATCTCCCGCAATGTGGGCAGGGTGCGCAGCTTTTTGCCGTGCCGGAGCTTCGGGTAGGCGCGCAGCATACGGCGCGGGCCCACGATGCGGGGAGTGCGCAGCAGCTGTGCCTGCATTTCCTCGCTGCGCTGTTGCAGCTCTGCTGCCAGTTGTTCCAGCTGCAACAATTCAGCAGCGCGCTCGGCGGTGCCCTTGGCAGCAAGGCGGGCGGCGTTGGCAGCTTCGGCAGCGTTCAGGCGGGCATCCTCACTGGCGCGGCGGGCAGCTTCGCTGGCCTCAGCGGCCTTGGCGCGGATGGCAGCCAGCGTCTCACGGGCAGAGGGACGCTTTCCGGCGGCGTCCCGCGCCTCGGCGGCGGCAAGCTTGAATTGCAGCCGTCCCTCGTCCAGTTTCTGGTCGGCATTTAGGGTGGTGGTACCCAGCAGCTGGGTCATGGCGTCGCTGACGGCGTGGATGCTGTCGCCCAGCTGCTCCATGGTGTCCAGCGTATCAGCCAGTGCAGAGGCGGCAATGGCGGTAGCCACCACGTCCACCGCATACACGGCGTACAAAAAGCACATGAGGATGACCCCCACAAAGGGCGGGATCAGGGCTACAAGGTCGGCCACCGCCGGGTGCACGATGCGCATGACCACCAGCGTGCCCACACCCCACAGCAGGCAGAATTCCAGACAGATATAGCCCCCAATGTTAAAGGGAAAATCGCTGTAATCCCACCAGCGGGTGTGGTAGAGCTTATACAGTGCCCAGCCGCCCACCAGTTCCAGCGCACTGGGCAGGATGACGCCGCCTATATACAGCAGCAGGATGCTGTGCTGCAAGGGCGTAAGGGCAAACAGCACGATGATCATGCCAAAGCCGTAGATGGGGCAGACCGGGCCGTTGAGGAAGCCCCGGTTCACCAGCTGACCGGTGGTGGCGGCGGCGTAGATGACCTCCAGACACCAGCCTATACAGGAATAGATCAGGAAATAGGCCAGAATATGGTACAGCGAAAAGCCGCATATCACGGTATCGGTAAGAAAGCTTACCATAGGCACCTCCGTTCTTCAGTTCTGTTTGGATACGATCTTATATTCGTCCCCCGGCTCAAAAAAGGGACAGGCAGCGGTATTGTGCGCAAGATAGCGTGCCATCTCGTCCTCGTCCAGAGCAGCGCCCTGCGCGCAGTAGTAGCTGCCGTATTCGTCCTGAACATTATTCAGGCACAGCTCACAGGGGTCAGACATTTCCTTCGCCTTCCTGCGCGGCGGCTTCGGCAGCGGCAGCTTCGCGTGCCATCCGCTTGATCACCTTGGGGTCTACCCATGTCACGCTGTCGGCACCGGGCTTTTTGCGGGCAATGAGTGCCTTGATCTTGATGCCCATCTCGGTGAACATACCCTCGTGCTCAGTGCGGATGTTCCACTCCGGCTCGTTCTCGTGCAGGTCGTAGGTGATCCACTCGATGTCGTAGCCGGAAGCGGGGAAATACTCCACGCTGTCCCGGAACAGGTCGTCGTCATCGGTCTTGAAGTAGATCTCGCCGCCGTCCTTCAGAAACTCGCGGTAAGCGATGAGCTGGCGCGGGTAGGTAAGACGGTGCTTGTGGGAGGAGTCGTTTTTGCTCCACGGATTGCAGAAATTGATATAGATGCGGCTGACCTCATCCTCCGGGGTGATGACGCCCTTGATGCGCTCGATATCGGTGCTCATGATCTTCACATTGTCGATGGGGCGTCCGGCTGCCTGATAGGCGGCTTCGATCTTGCGCTTGGCAAGGATGAGCACCTTGTCGGTGATATCGATGCCCAGATAGTTGTTTTCCGGGTGGGCACAGGCCAGCTGGGAGATGAAGCCGCCCTTGCCGCAGCCCAGTTCCAGAATAAAGGGCTGCTCCGGGCGGGCATACTGGCCGTGCCATTTGCCGCCCCAGATGAGGGGCTCGTGCACATGGAAATCCGCAGCCATCAGTTCGTCGTGGGCATAGGGTTTGAAACGCATTCTCATAGTTTGTTGTTCTCCTTCAAAAATCTCTCCACCTGCTCCGGGGTGGCGGCGCAGCTGCCCTGACAGATGCCGGGCTTGCCGCCGCCGCGCCCGTTCAGGGCGGCGTTCAGGGCTTTGGTCAGGGCGCGCACATCGCCGTCCCGCCGGGCAAGGCAGTAGCCGGTGCCTTTTTCGGTGGGGGTCAGGGCGGCGCACAGGCCGGTGGTGGCTTCGGTCAGACGGACAGCCAGCCGGTGCAGCCCGTCCGGGTCCAGCCCCGGCAGGGTACGGATGGCGTCCGCATCGGGCGCGGTCAGCTGCGCAAGGGCGTCAAACAGCTGGCTGCACAGTCCAAAGTGTGTAAACTTGAGTGCGGTATACTCGTCGTATACACGATGCACCGCCACAGCGGTCTGGTCGGCCTTGGCAGAAAGCAGCGCACCGATGTCTGCCTGCCGGGCGCGCATGGCCTGCGCCGCCGCCAGTGCACGGGCTCCGCACACCACGCTCAGCCGCACGCCGCCCTTGTAGTTCTCGCTGGCAAGGATCTTGATCTGCCCCACCTGACCGGTGGTGCGGGTGTGGGTGCCGCAGCAGGCGCAGACGTCCGCGCCCGGGATGGTCACGATGCGCACCTGCCCCTCGATCTCTTTTTTAGAGCGGTAGACAAGGGCGGCAAGCTCTTCCCGGGTGGGGTAGCTGATGAGCACCGGCACATCCTGCCACACGATGCGGTTGGCGGCAAGCTCCGCCTTCCGCAGCCCCTCGGGGCTGATGGGCACACTGGTGTCCATGCGCACCACCTCGGTGCCCACATGGAAGCCCACGTTCTCCGCCCCGAACATCTGGTGCAAAATGCCGGAGAGGATATGCTCGCCGGTGTGCTGCTGCATTTTGTCAAACCGCCAGTCCCAGTCGATGCAGCCGGCAACGGCTGCGCCGGGCGCGGCAGCAGCGGGCAGGGCATCCACCGTATGCCAGATGACGCCCGCCTGCTCGTGGACGTCCTGCACCTGCAGCACCGTGCCGTCCGGCAGGGTCAGAGTTCCCCGGTCGGCGGGCTGACCGCCGCCCTCTGGGTAGAACACCGTGCCGTCCAGCGCAATGCGCCCGCCGCCGGTCTTTTCGTCCGGCTCTGCGGCAAGGATGACGCTTTTGCATTCGGTGCGGAAAGCGTCCTGCTCAAAATATTTTTCTGTGCGCTGCATCGCGCGAGTACCTCCTGTAGATAGAACGATTGACAATAGTGGTAAGAGTCTTTGCCGAGGGATGTTCTCTTTTGACACCAAAAGAGAACCGGAAAAGTGCATTGCGCTCCGCGGGGTGACTTTCTGCTTGTTTTCAGCGTGCAAAGACGCTCCGCTGGGCCAGAGGTAGGGAGGGGTGTTCCGATTCCCCCCTCCCTACCTCTGGACTCCACCCACCCCGCAACGGATCAAGGGCTGCACGCCCTTGACAATTCTAAAGAAGTGGGCTACACCGGAAAAAACTGAAGATTCACGCCTGTTCGGCGTGAAGATCTTTTAACCGTTTTTTCCGGCTCCGCCGATTTGCAGCCCCTCAGTCGCTGCGCGACAGCTCCCCCCGGGGGAGCAAGCGCGCCCGCAAACTTTACGGTTCAACCGGAAACTTCGCCGCCATGCCAAAGGCGCCCCCTTCGGGGGAGCTGCTGAGCGCAGCGAAGCTGAGGGGGTACCCTATAAAAACCAGTATACCACGATTTTTGCCTGTGGAAAATAGTTTGCGGTTATGTTATGATAGGAAACAACGAATATTCCCGAAAATTGACAGCGAGGAAGGTAACGGATCATGCGTGAAAGTGGTATTCTGATGCCGGTATCCAGTCTGCCCGGCCCTTATGGGATCGGCTGCTTTGGCAAGGCGGCATTTCAATTTGTGGATTTCCTGTCTGCAGCGGGACAAACGATCTGGCAGCTGCTGCCGCTCAGCCCCACCGGCTACGGCGACAGCCCCTACCAGAGCTGCTCTGCCTTTGCGGGCAACCCCTATTTTGTGGACTTGGAAGCGCTGGAAAAGGAAGGCCTGCTGACCGCCGCAGACCTCAAGGCCGAAAGCTGGGGCAAAAACCCGCTGGAAGTGGACTACGGCACTTTGTACGTCAGCCGCTTTGCGGTGCTACGCAAGGCCTACGCCGCATGGCGCAGCCAGTGCGCCGGGCTGCACGGCTGCACCTACTACTACCCCGACGACTACTACGCCTTTACCCTTGCCAACGAGGACTGGCTGGAGGACTATGCCCTGTACATGGCGCTGAAAGTCGCCAACAAGATGAAGAACTGGGTGGAGTGGGACACCCCCTACCGCCGCCGCGACAAGGCCGCGCTGGCTGCCTTTGCTGCCGCAAACGAAGAGGAGATCGGTTTCTGGAAGTTTGTGCAGTACAAGTTCAGCGTCCAGTGGCAGGCCGTCAAGGCCTATGCCAACGAAAAGGGCGTGCAGATCCTGGGCGATATCCCAATCTACGTCTCTGCCGACTCGGTGGACGCATGGGTGGGCGGCAAGCTGTTTGAGCTGGACGCCGACGGCCGCTTTGCCCGGGTGGCGGGCTGCCCGCCGGACTACTTCTCCGCAGACGGCCAGCTGTGGGGCAATCCCCTGTACGACTGGGCATACCACAAAAAGACCGGCTACGCCTGGTGGATCCAGCGGGTGCGCCACGCACTGGGCATCTACGACCTGCTGCGCATCGACCACTTCCGCGGCTTCGACACCTACTGGGCCATCCCGGCCACCAGTACCACCGCCCGCACCGGCAAGTGGGAGAACGGCCCCGGCATGGAGCTGTTCGATGCACTGGAGGCCGCACTGGGCAAGCTGCCCATCATTGCCGAGGACTTGGGCGAACTGTTCCCCAGCGTGCGCAAGCTGCTGGCCGACAGCACCTTCCCGGGCATGAAGGTGCTGCAGTTTGCCTTCGGCGGCGGGGACAACGAGTATCTGCCCCATAACCACGTCAAGAACGGTGTGGTCTACCCCGGCACCCACGACAACACCACCCTGACCGACTGGTGGGAGAACGGCGCTTCCGAAAAGGAAAAGGCCACCGCTGCGGCCTATCTGCACCTGACCCCCTGCAAGCCCACCGCCAAGGAGGTGGCAGCCGTCAAGACTGCCGCCGCGCGCACCGCGCTGCTGCGGGCAGCGCTGGGCTCGGTGGCGGACAGAGCCATCATTCCCATGTACGACTGGCTGGGTCTGGGTGCCGAGGCACACCTGAACACCCCGGGCAAGCTGGGCGGCAACTGGGCATGGCGCGCCAAAGCCGGTTTTGACTCCAAAGCCCTTGCCGCACAGATCAAAGCCGAGTGCGCCGTGTACTGCCGCTGCAATGCAGACGTTCAAAACGTGAAAGAATCAGCAATTTGACAGAATTGTAAAAACTGCCGTAAAAATTTGTGCGTTTTGCTGGAAAAATCTGTATTTCAATGGTATAATAGCCGTAAGTTCCCGGATTTGTGGGAAAATTGGAATTTCGCCCGTCGGAAGCGGCGGCGCGTACGGATGATGGGGAAATTACAGATGGACAGAGAATGGACAGAGCAGGATCTGCGCGCCTTTGCCGAGGGCGCACAGACTGCGTTTGAAACGGTATTGCTGGACGAGCTACCACAGGACACCGGCTGGCAGGACGAAGGCTTGCAGGTGAGCTATACCCTGTGCAACGGGCGGGTAAGCTGTGTGCTGCACCGCACGGTACGGGCAGACGGCAAGCTGTGGCGGATCACCATGTCTGCCCCGCTGGCAGGCAATCTGCTGCCGGAAGAGCGCATGAGCGCCCGCGAGCGGGAGCTGTGCCGCGAGGACCTGAACCACGATTTTCTTTCCGGCGTGTACAACCGCCGCTATCTGGAGACCGTGATCGCCGCCGAGCTGGACCGCTGGGCAGAGCAGGGGCGCAAGGCCGCTGTGGCGCTGATATCGCTGGATCACGGCGCACAGCTGCGGGATACCTACGGTCAGCCGGTGATGGATCAGCTGATCTGCTTTGTGGCAAACCAGTGGAAAAAGTATTTCGATATCCCGGGCAGTCAGATCGTCTGCCGCCTGACCGGCACCACCTTTGTGGTGGGCTGTCTGGATATGGACGGTGGCCAGTTGGCCGAGCAGATGCGGAACATCTACGCCGAAATGCCCCACGAGTGCGTCACCTCCATGGGGATGATGAAGCGAGTGCCCTTTACCCTGAGCGTCGCAGTGGCAGGGCTGGACGAGCTGGACAGCGCCGCCAACTGCTGGCAGCGCCTGTACGCCATCTGTGACGAGCGGCTGCGCGGCATCCAGATCTCCGGCGGCAATAAGATCTGCTGAGAAATAACGTATATAATCCCCCTTTGGGCACATAATAGATGCCAAAGGGGGATTTTTTGTATGGAAAACCAGAAAAACGACAACCTGAACCTGCTGGAAGCGGTGGTGCAGAACACCGAGATGGGCAAGAACACCTTGGAGCAGATCTTACCCATGACCAACGATGTGCAGTTCAAGGCCGAACTGCTGCGCCAGCGCAACATCTATCACCAGCTGAATCAAGAGGCGCACACTGCCATCGAAGCCTGCGGCGGCAGCGCGCAGGGGCAGAGCACCATGGCAAAGCTGAACACGAAAATGGGCATCGGGCTCAAGACCCTTACGGACAAATCCACCCGCAATCTGGCCGAGATGCTCACACAGGGCAGCGGCATGGGGGTGGTGGACTGCGTAAAAAGCTGTAAAGACTACCCCAACGCCGCCCCGGGCGCAAAGCGCCTTGCCCAGCGGCTGCAGGATTTTGAAGAGGATAATCGCATCCAGCTGGAACGGTTTTTGTAATGCGTTCTACCCCATGAAAACGCCCGGAGTGCATCCCTGACCGTTACAGCACCATAAACAGTGTGCCAGCGGTGATGAGGGCGCAGCCGATGAGGCTTTTGGCGGTAAAGGGCTCGTGCAGCACCACAAAGGCCAGCGCAAGGGTGATGACCACGCTGAGCTTATCAATGGGCACTACCTTGGACGCTGCACCCACCTGCAACGCGTGGTAGTAGCACAGCCAGCTTGCGCCGGTGGCAAGGCCGGACAGCACCAGAAACAGCCAGCTGCGGCGGGAGATCTCCGCAATACCGGCCTGCGTACCGGTAAGGAACACCATGCCCCAGCTCATCAGCAGCACCACCGCCGTGCGGATAGCAGTGGCAAGGGTGGAGTTGACCCCCTCGATGCCGATCTTTGCCAGAATCGAGGTAAGGGCGGCGAACACCGCCGACCCCAGCGCGTAAACGAACCACATGGCAAACGCCTCCTTTTTGCCTCAGTATACGCCTTTGTGTGACGGAACACAAGGCTGCCGGGAGGAGGACGATTTGGAATGCGCACCGCGTTGCTCTGCGCATAGTCAGCGGAAAGAATATTTATAATTTCGGAGCACCGGAGCGTCTGCGGACGCTCCGGTGCTCCATTTTCACGAGAAGGGATTTAGAACGAACTCCCTCAGTCAAAACCTGCGGTTTTGCCAGCTCCCTCGGGGAGGGAGCCTTTGGCATAGCGGGAAAGTTTCCGGCAAAGCCGTAAACTTTGCAGGTGGGAACGCTCCCCGGGGGGAGCTGTCGCGCAGCGACTGAGGGGCTTTTAATGGAGAAGCGAAAAAAGCGTTAAAGCGATAGCGCCGACTGGCGCAGCGCTAGCTTTTTTGTGCTTCGACTTCTTCTTTAGGATTGTCAAGGGCGTGCAGCCCTTGACCCGTTGCGGGGTGGGTGGAGTCCAGAGGTAGGGAGGGGGGAGTCGGAACACCCCTCCCTGCCTCTGGCCCAGCGGAGCGTCCCTGCATGCTGAAAGCAAACAGAAAGTTCCCCCGCAAAGCGCACACTTTTCTGGTTCTCTTTTGGTGTCAAAAGAGAACATCCACACTCCCTGTTTTTTCAACCCATCACCTTTCCGGCTGATGGGGTGAAAAATTTTCGCCTTTCTGTACAAACGCACTGAAAAATTGTAGGATAAGAATGGAAAAGACGTTCACTTTCACGCTTTACAGCTTTACCTAGATAAAGTAAAATAAGGACAGAAGCCTCTCATACTATGGGCGCGGAGGATGCCGCGCCGGATGTTTTTGTGTATAGAGACGCCGGAATTGTGCCGGCGCAGGGAAAGAAACACGGGAAAGGAAACGAGGGAGCAGGATGGAGTTCAGTCTGGAGCATCTGCAGCCAAAGGAGCGTGCCTCCTTTGCGCTGCGCAGCCTGTACGAGACGGCAGGCTGCCGCAAGTACCACATGGGACGGTTCGAGGAGTACAGCCTGTATCAGGAGAACCGCAGCTTTCTGTCGTCAGAGCAGGTCATCAC
Source organism: Faecalibacterium sp. I4-1-79 (assembly GCF_023347235.1). Lineage (GTDB taxonomy): Bacteria > Bacillota > Clostridia > Oscillospirales > Ruminococcaceae > Faecalibacterium > Faecalibacterium tardum. The sequence continues at coordinate 3,084,618 of NZ_CP094467.1, forward strand.
CTTTACCGATTTGGATGGTCGTCTGCTGGCGCTCAAGCCGGACGTGACCCTGTCCATCGCCAAGACGGCGCAGCCCGCACCGGGCGAGACGCTGCGGTACTACTACCACGAAAACGTCTACCGTCCCTCCGCCGAAAGCCACACCTTTAAAGAGATCTCCCAGATGGGTCTGGAGCTGCTGGGCGCTGTGGGCGAAGCCGAGGTGCAGCAGGCGGTGTGTCTGGCGGCGCAGTCGCTGGCAGCGCTGGGCGCAGAGTGGGTGCTGGAAGTCAGCCACATGGGCTACCTGTTCGGCCTGTTCGATGCGCTGGGCGTACCGGAGGCCGCCCGGGCACAGCTGCTGGAAAAGCTGCGGCAGAAAAACGCCCACGAGCTGCGCGCCGCCGCGCTGGCGGCGGGGCTTTCCGAAACGGCGGCGGACGCCTTGTGTGGGGTGCTGGAACTTTCCGGCGGCTACGCGGCTACCCTTTCCAAGGCGGCAGCGCTCTGCCGCAACCCCGCCATGACCGCCGCTGTGGCAGAGCTGACCGCCCTAGCGCCCACGCTGGGACAGGCGGGCGGCAGCATCCGGTTAGACCTGACCTTAGCCGGTGAGATGGAATACTACAACGGCCTTGTGTTTCAGGGCTACCTGAAAGCCCTGCCCCGTCCGCTGCTGAAGGGCGGACGGTACGATTTACTGCTGCAAAAGTTCACCCCCGGGGCGGGTGCTATCGGCTTTGCGGTGTATCTGGACGAGCTGGACCGGCTGAATGCGATGCCGCCGGTGCAGCATCAGGACACCGGCAAGGTAATGCTGAACGTGGCGCTGCCCAAGGGGCGGCTGGGCGACAAGGTCTACAATTTACTGGCGGGCATCGGCTACGGCTGCCCGGAGGACTACAACGCCACCCGCAAGCTGGTGGTGGAGAACCCGGCGGCGGGCATCCGGTATTTTCTGGTCAAGCCCAGCGATGTGGCCATCTATGTGGAGCACGGCGCGGCCGATGTGGGCATCGTGGGCAAGGATATCCTGACCGAGGCCGCCGCCGATGTGTACGAGCTGCTGGATACCGGCCTTGGCCGCTGCCGGATGTGCGTAGCCGCCCCGGCGGGCTACCGGGACGACCCCAGCCGCCCGGTGCGGGTGGCCACCAAGTTCGTCAACATTGCAAAGCGCTACTACGCCTCCATGGGGCGGGATATCGATATCATCAAGCTGAACGGCTCCATCGAGCTGGCCCCCATCCTTGGGCTTTCGGATGTCATCGTGGACATCGTGGAGACCGGCACCACCCTGCGGGAGAACGGCTTGCAGGTGGTTACCGAGTTCATGCCCATCTCGGCGCGGTTCATCGCCAACAAGGCCAGCTACCAGTTCAAACACCGGCAGATGGACACCATGCTGGAAAAACTGCGCGACACCTTGCACAAGCAGGAGGAAGAGAAATGATCAAGCTGTATAATTTTGACGAGCTGAAGCCGGAAGAGATTCTGAACCGGGACATCCGCGCCGAGAAGAACGTGGAGGACGTGGTGGACGCCATCATTGCGGACGTGCGCGCCCGGGGCGACGACGCCCTGAAGGACTACGCCTTGAAATTTGACGGAGCAGCAATCGAAAATTTACAGGTGACGCAGGCGGAGATCGACGAAGCCTTTGCGGGCATGGACCCCTATTTCCTCGAGACGCTGCGGCAGGCGGCGGAGAACATCGAGCAGTTCCACCGCCAGCAGGTGCACAAGAATTTTGTGATGAACGACCGCCCCGGCATTGTACTGGGGCAGAAATATACTCCCATTGAAAAGGCCGGTGTCTATGTGCCCGGCGGCACGGCGGCGTATCCTTCCACCGTGCTCATGGACGTCATCCCCGCCAAGGTGGCAGGGGTGTCCGAGATCGTCATGACCACCCCCGCCGGGAAGGACGGCAAGGTGAACCCGGTCATTCTGGCTGCTGCCGCCACCGCCGGGGTGACTAAAATCTTCAAGACCGGCGGCGCACAGGCCGTGGCGGCGCTGGCCTACGGTACCCAGAGCATCCCGGCGGTGGATAAGATCGTAGGCCCCGGCAACATCTACGTTGCCACCGCCAAGCGCAAGGTGTTCGGCAAGGTGGGCATTGATATGATCGCAGGCCCCAGCGAAATTCTGGTGCTGGCAGACGGCAGCTGCAATCCCGCATGGGTGGCGGCAGACCTGTTAAGTCAGGCCGAGCACGACAAGCTGGCAAGCCCGGTACTTGTCACCGACAGCGCAGACCTTGCCAAGGCGGTACAGGCTGAGCTGGAGGTACAGATCCCGCAGCTGCCCCGCGCCGCCATTGCCCGCGCCAGCGTGGACGACAACGGTAAGATCATCCTCTGCACCGACCTGCACAAGGCCATCGAGGCCTGCAACATCATCGCGCCGGAGCACTTGGAGGTCTGCGTGGAGGACCCCTTTGGGGTGCTGAACGAGATCCGCAACGCGGGCAGCATCTTCCTTGGCCGCAACGTGCCGGAGGCGCTGGGCGATTACTTTGCAGGCCCCAACCACACCCTGCCCACCAGCGGCACCGCACGCTTTTCCAGCCCGCTGGGCGTGGACGATTTTGTCAAGAAGTCCAGCTTCATCTACTACACCCGGGACGCGCTGGAAGCCGTTGCGCCCCGCATTGCAGACTTTGCCGAGCGCGAGGGTCTGCACGCCCACGCCCGCAGCGTGACCATCCGGTATGAGAAGTAAGAGGAAACCATTATGAGCCGTTTTCTTTCCCCTGCCCTGTCCGCTGTCACTCCTTACACGCCGGGAGAGCAGCCGCAGGATCAGCAGTACATCAAACTGAATACCAACGAAAGCCCCTATCTGCCGTCGCCCCGGGTGGTGGCAGCCGTAAGCGAAGCCGAGGTGGAAAAGCTGCGCCTTTACTCCGACCCCGCCTGTGCCCAGCTGCTGCGCACGGCAGCGGCGCATTTCGGCTTGCAGCCTTCCCAGGTCATGCCCGGCAACGGCAGCGACGAGAACCTGTTCTTTGCGCTGCGCGCCTTCTGTGACGAGAGCCACCCGCTGGCCTTTGCGGATATCACCTACGGCTGCTACGGCGTGTGGTGCGGTCTGCTGCACATCCCCACCCACATCATTCCGTTAAAAGAGGACTTCACCCTTGACCCCGCCGATTACCACGGCCTGCACGAGACCATCGTCATTGCAAACCCGAACGCCCCCACCGGACTGTGCCTGCCCCGGGATGCCATCGAGGGCATTTTGCGATCGAACCCGGACAGCGTGGTCATTGTGGACGAAGCCTATGTGGACTTTGGCGGCGAGAGCTGTGTGCCGCTGATCGACCAATACGAAAACCTGCTGGTGGTGCAGACCTTCTCGAAATCCCGGCAGCTGGCGGGTGCGCGGCTGGGGCTTGCCATGGGCAATGCGGCGCTGATCGCCGATTTGAACCGGGTCAAGTTCAGCCTGAACCCCTACAACATCAACCGCCTGACCCTGAAAGTCGGACAGGCTGCGCTGGAGGATACCGCCTACTTTGAAAAGACCCGCGCCGCCATTATGGACACCCGCGCATGGACGATGCAGCAGCTGACCGACCGGGGCTTTACCGTACTGGACAGCCGCGCAAACTTTGTATTTGCCAGCACAGAACGGATAAACGGTGGTGTGCTATACAAAAAGTTAAAGGAAAACGGCATTCTGGTGCGGCATTTTGATGCGCCGCGCATTGAAAACTGGCTGCGCATCACCATCGGCACGCCGGAGCAGATGCAGGCACTGATGGACGCCGTGGACAAAATACTGGAGGTGTGACAATGGCAGAGCGCATGGTAACGCTGGAACGCAGCACCAACGAGACCCAGATCGAGCTGACCCTTGATCTGGACGGCACTGGCCGCTACGAGATCGACACCGGATGCGGCTTTCTGAACCACATGCTGGAGCTGTTTGCCCGGCACGGACGGTTTGATCTGGTGCTCACCTGCCACGGCGATGTGCAGGTGGACTACCACCACACCACCGAGGACGTGGGCATTGCGCTGGGACAGGCCTTTGCCCGGGCGCTGGGCGAGATGCGCGGCATCTGCCGCTACGGCAGCTTCTACCTGCCCATGGACGAAGCACTGGTGCTGTGCGCGGTGGATCTTTCCGGGCGCTGCACCCTGAACTGGGACATCCACTGCCAGACCGAAAAGGTGGGCGATTTTGACGTGGAGTGCGCCAAGGAGTTCTGGTACGGCTTTGCCCGCAGCGTGCCCGCCACCGTCCATTTTGTGCAGTTTGCAGGCGAGAACACCCACCACATTCTGGAAGCCTGCTTCAAGGGCGCGGGCCACGCGCTGGCCGAAGCTGTGCGCATCGACGCGGCACATCGGGACGAGATCCCCTCCACGAAAGGACTGCTGGTATGATCGCCATTCTTGATTACGGCGTGGGCAACCTGTTCAGCCTGCGTTCCAGCTTGCAGCAGCTGGGGCTGCAGGCGGTGGTCACCGCCGACGCCGATGCCATCCGCGCCGCCGACCGGCTTATCCTGCCGGGGGTGGGCGCATTCGGGGATGCCATGGCAAAGCTTACCGCCACCGGCCTTGTGCCGGTGCTGAAAGAGCAGGCGGAAGAGAAGCCGTTGCTCGGCATCTGCCTTGGGATGCAGCTGCTGTTTGAAAAAAGCTACGAATACGGCGAGCACGCCGGGCTGGGCTTTATCAAAGGTGAGGTCTGCCCGCTGGGGCCCGACCTTGCGGACAAAAGTCTGAAAGTGCCGCAGATGGGCTGGAACGCCTTGCACATCGTAAAGGACGACCCCCTGTTCCGGTACATCCGCGAAGGCGAGTATGTGTACTACGTCCACAGCTACTACGGCAAAAACTGCGCCGAAAGCACCCTTGCCGTCAGCGATTATTCCATCCCGGTCACCGGCGCGGTGCGGGCGGGGCGGGTGTACGGCACCCAGTTCCACCCGGAAAAAAGCGGCGATACCGGGCTGCGGATCCTCAAGGCGTTCAGTGAATTGTAAGCGGGTGAGGACGCTAAAGGAGAAACAACCATGCAATTATTTCCAGCCATTGACCTGCGCGGCGGGCAGGTGGTGCGCCTGACACAGGGCGACTACGACCGCATGACCGTTTACGGACAGGATCCCTGCGCACAGGCACGCAGCTTTGTGGCCGCCGGGGCAAAAAATCTTCATGTGGTGGACTTGGACGGTGCCAAAGACGGCACCCTTTCCAACTACGACACCATTGCCGCGCTGGCAAAGCAGGGCGGCTTGTACATCGAGGTAGGCGGCGGCATCCGCACCGAGGAACGCATTGAAAAATACCTTTCCCTCGGGGTGGGGCGCTGCATTCTGGGCAGCGTGGCGGTGACGGATTTTGCCTTTACCGCCCGGATGCTGCAAAAATACGGCGATAAGATCGCCGTGGGCGTGGACGCCAAGGACGGCTATGTGGCCATCCACGGCTGGAAGGAGGTCAGCGCCGAGCCGGGCGTTGCCTTCTGCAAGCGGCTGGCAGAAGCCGGCTGCACCGCCATCATCTACACCGACATTGCCTGTGACGGCGCGATGCAGGGCACAAACCTGGGCCTTTACCGTCAGCTGGCGGCGGAAGTGCCCGGGGTGGCCTTTACCGCCAGCGGCGGCATCTCCTCCGAGGCAGAGCTGCTGGAATTGCAGCAGATGGGCACGGCAGCGGCGATTCTGGGCAAAAGCCTGTACACCGGTGCGCTGGACCTTGCCCGCTGCGTGCAGCTGGTGCAGGACTGAGAAAGAGGGAGCTTTATGATAACCAAACGCATCATCCCCTGTCTGGACGTGCGCGACGGCCGGGTGGTCAAAGGCACGAACTTTGAGGGCATCAAGGACGTAGCCGACCCAGTGGAGATGGCACGGCTGTACAACGCCGCCGGGGCGGACGAGCTGGTGTTTTACGATATCACCGCCAGCTTTGAGGGACGCGCCCTCTTTACCGACATCCTGACCCGGGTGGCGGGAGAAATTTTTATCCCCCTGACCGTGGGCGGCGGCATCAACACACTGGAGGATTTTGACCGGGTGCTGAAATGCGGCGCAGATAAGGTAAGCGTCAACTCCGGCGCGCTGAAAGACCCCGGGCTGATCCCCGCCGCCGCGCAGCGCTACGGCGACCAGTGCGTGGTGCTTTCCGCAGACGTGAAGCGGGTGAACGGGCAGTTCCGGGTGTTCGCCAAGGGCGGGCGCGAGGATACCGGCCGGGATGCGCTGGACTGGGTAAGCTGGTGCGCTGCCCACGGCGCGGGCGAAATATGCCTGAACAGCATCGACACCGACGGCGTGCGCAACGGCTTCGACATTGAAATGCTGGACGCGGTGGCTGCCCGGGTGAATATCCCCATCATTGCCAGCGGCGGCGCGGGCAAAAAAGAGGATTTTCTGGAGCTGTTCCACCACAAGGGCATCGACGCCGGGCTGGCGGCGGGCATCTTCCACCAGAAGCTGCTGGGTATCCGGGAACTGAAGGAATACCTGAACGCAAGCGGCGTGGAGATGCGGCTGTAAAAACACAAAAACACCTTGCATTTTTATCTTGAATACGATAAAATACACAGTATCCCCATCCGGGGAGGGAGAACCGTCATGGAACTGAAATTTGATGAAAAAGGCCTGATCCCCGCCATCGTGCAGGATCACTACACAAAGCAGGTGCTCACCCTTGCCTACATGAACGCTGAAACGCTGGCGCTGACCATCGCCGAGGGGCGCACCGTGTTCTGGAGCCGCAGCCGTCAGGAGATCTGGCGCAAGGGCGAGACCAGCGGCAATGTGCAGCGGGTGGTGTCCATTACCGCCGACTGCGATGCCGACGCACTGGTGGTAGAGGTGGTAAAGGACGGCCCCGCCTGTCACACCGGAGCGGAAAGCTGCTTTTTCAATGAAGTATACGTCTCCCCGGAGCTGAAGCAGTTCAGCTGGCAGGGGCTGTATAACCTCATCAAAGGCCGCAAGGATACCCCCACCGCAGGCAGCTACACCACCTACCTGTTTGAAAAGGGCAAGGAGAAGATCCTGAAAAAGGTGGGCGAAGAGTGCACCGAGGTCATCATTGCGGGTGAAAAAGAGGACAAGGCCGAGACGGTCTACGAGATCAGCGACCTTGCCTATCATGTGCTGGTGCTGATGGTCAGCGCGGGCATCACCGTAGAGGATGTGACCCGGGAGCTGGAAAAGCGCCACGTCATCGACCACAAGGTCAAGCAGGAAAGGATGCAGTGAGAAGCCTATGGCAGATTACAGAAAATCCAGCGTACATTGCCACTCTACCCTGTGTGACGGCAAGAACACCCTGCAGGAGATGGCGGGTGCCGCCTGTGCGCAGGGGCTGACCACCCTTGGTTTCAGCGGCCACAGCTACACAAAGCCCGACCGCGAGTACTGCATGACCCCCGGCCGCACCGCGCAGTACCGCGCCACCATTGCCAAGCTGAAAAACGAGTACCGGGGCAAAGTAGATATCCTGTGCGGCATCGAGTGGGACCTGCTGAGCGAGGGCACGCCCAAGGGCTTTGATTACTGGATCGGCAGCGCACACCATCTGTACGGCAAAAACACCGGCAAATACTACGAGATCGATTTCCGCCCCGAGGATCTGCGGGACTGCATCAACAACGATTTTGACGGTGACCCGCTGGCAGCGGTGGAAGCCTATTTTGCCGAGGTGGAGAAGATCGCCGCCAAAAAGCCGGACATTCTGGGGCACATCGACCTTATCAAAAAGCTGAACGCGGACAGCAGCTTTTTTGACGAGGAGTCTCCCCGCTACAAGGCAGCGGCGCTCAGGGCGCTGCACGCCGCCCGGGAGAACGACTGCATTTTGGAAGTGAACACCGGCGGCGTATACCGGGGTTACCGCAAGGACTTCTACCCCGGCGCATGGCTGCTGGGCGAGTGGAACAAGCTGGGCGGCAGGGTGATCATCACCGCCGACGCCCACGACACCGCCGCGCTGACCTTCGGCTTTGACGAAGCCGCCGCCGCCATCAAAGCCGCAGGCTTTACCGCCCTGACCGTGCTGACCGTCAACGGGTTTGAGCAGCAGGAGTTATAAAAAAGTAGTTGCGAAACACCTACGGTGTTTCGCAACTACACAAATAAATTTTTTTAAATCGTTTTACCGCAAAAGAGGCCACTGCACACAAAAATGTGCAACGGCCTCCTTTTTGCGCGAAGAAAGGAATCCTATGACCCAGACGCGACCCCTGAAAACAAACCTCTTTAACCGGAATGCAGACCTGCTGCACGGGCCTATTTTCAAGAATCTTTTTCTGTTCATGCTGCCCATTCTGGTGTCCAACCTGTTCCAGCAGCTGTATAATACCGTGGATACCATGATCGTGGGCAACGTGCTGGGCGATAGCGCACTGGCTGCCATCGGCTCCTGCGGGTCCATCTACGAGCTGCTGGTGGGCTTTGGCATCGGCATCGGCAACGGGCTTTCCATCGTGGCTGCACGCTCCTACGGGGCACAGGACGAGGATCTGCTCAAAAGGACGGTGGCCGGGTCGCTGGTCATCGGGCTTTGCGCAAGCTTTGTCATTACCACAGCGGGCTTTTTCGGCCTGCGGCCGCTTTTGCAGCTGCTGGACACCCCCGCCGAAATTTTAGAGGACGCCTACCGGTACATCATCGTCATCGATTTGGGCGTTTTAGTGATGTTCCTTTATAACCTGTGTGCCGGACTTCTGCGCGCCATCGGCAACAGCGTGATGCCGCTGGTGTTTTTGCTTATCAGCTCCGGGCTGAACGTGGCGCTGGACCTGTGGTTCATTGCCGGGCTGGGCATGGGCGTACAGGGTGCGGCGGTGGCTACCGTCATTGCGCAGGGCATCTCGGTGGTGCTGTGCATTCTGTATGTGATGCGCCGCGTGCCGCTGCTGCTGCCCGCCCGCAAGCACTGGGCGGTGGGACAGCATTTGTACTGGGAGCTGTTCAGTCAGAGCATCTCCATGGGGCTGATGAGCAGCATCGTGTCGGCGGGGTCGGTGGTGCTGCAATACGGTATCAACGGGCTGGGCACGCTGACCATTGCGGGGCACACCGCCGCGCGCAAGCTGTTCTCCTTTACCAGTATGCCGCTGATCTCCATGGCAAACGCAGGCTCTACCTTTGTTTCTCAGAACCGGGGCGCCGCTCAGCCGGAGCGGGTGCGCAAAGGGATGCGCACCATGTACCTGTGCTCGGTGGTCATTATGGCGGCCAACATGGTGCTGATGCAGCTTTTTGCCCGGCAGCTGGTGCAGCTGATCTCCGGTTCCTCCGCGCCCCTCGTGCTGGAAAACGGCGCACGGTATCTGCTGTGGAACGCGCCGTTCTACGCGGTGCTGGGGGTGCTGCTGTGCACCCGGTACGCCTTGCAGAGCCTTGGGCAGAAGGTACTGCCGCTGTTTTCCAGCGTCATCGAGCTGGTGGGCAAGGTGATCTTTGTGCTGGTGTTCATCCCGCGCTACGCCTACAACGCCGTCATCCTGTGCGAGCCCATCATCTGGTGCTTCATGGCGGCATATCTCGTGGCAGTGTACCGCCGCGACGCCTTTGTGTATCCAAGAAAGAATCAATAAATAAACAAAAACAAGCACCGGAGCGTCTGCGGACGCTCCGGTGCTTGTTTTTATGATGTTTTTACCATGCGGAAGGTCTTTCCGCGCTTAATGCAGTCCAGCAGCAGGTCGTATTCTGCGGGCACCTCGCCGATGACGTTTACCTTTTCGTCTGCGGGTAAGTCAACGCGCACAAGCTGGATCTCGCCGGAATAGCGCCCGTAGCCGATGTTATCCATGGTCACGCAGCGGCGGCGGCGCTCTGTGCAGTTATCCGGCTGCACGGTGCTGCCAAAGCAGGAGTAGAGCCGGGATTCCTGATACCGCACAAGCCCTTTGGGCGAATCCGGGCGGCAGGTAAAGGTGCGGTCGTACAGCGTCTCGTAGCCGGGGCGCAGGGCGACCGGCAGGCAGAGCTCGCCGGTGGTGCAGAAGTGCCGGATGTACTCCTGTTCCCGGGTGCTGACCTCCGGGTCGCCCGCAAAAATGCCGTCCAGCCCGTAGTTCAGCGCTAAGTCCGCAAAGGCCGCTGAGGGGGCGGCGGTGCGGTGGGCTTCCAGCGTGGGCAGACCCTTGTACAGCGGGCCGCGCAGCAGGGCGTCGCCGGGGATGAAGCCGTACACCTGCAAGCCCTCTGCCTGCAAAGCTGCGGTGCTCTCACGCAAAAATTCCGGGTCAAGGCCGGTCTCCGGGCGGGGGTAGAAGTTGTGCATGGCGATGACCGTGCCGCCGCCTGCCGCCAGCTGCCGTGCCACCTCCGGGGTGGTGGTGGAGGCGTTGACGGCAACGGGCAGCTGCTGCGCAAGGGCGCACATCTGCTCCACCGAGAAGCCGTAGTCCAGCCGCAAACCCCACAGGTGCAGCCGCTTTGCCAGCGCGGTCAGGTCGGCGCAGCCGAACTGCCGGATGGTCTTTTCCGACACATCTGCCAGAATGCGCCAGCCCTGTGCCGCCAGAAAGTCGCACATCTCCTGCACGCGGGCGCAGTAAGCGGCGTCAAATTCTTCGCTGATATGCAGTGAGATAAAAACAGGCGCGCCGCCTGCCGCAAAAGCGGAAAGCGACGCACGCTGTTCCTCAAACTGCGTCAGATACACTGACCGTCCGAGTGTTTTAAGCATTGGCAACGTCCTCAACAGAGACCATTGCATTGGTCACGATAAAGCCCATAATGTAGCAGATGACCAGACCCACTGCGTAGCAGCCAACGGAAGCAGCCACACCGTGAGGGCCGGCGGTCATGACGAACAGAGCCAGCAGACCGGAGGGGCCCCAAGCAGTAGCAGCCACCTGCATGGCCATGACGAAGGCACCGCCGAAACCAGCGCCCAGACCGGCACTGATGAAGGGCTTGCCCATGGGCAGGGTGACGCCGTAGATCAGCGGCTCGCCGATGCCCAGCAGGCCTGCGGGCAGTGCACCGGTGATCACGTTCTTCAGGCGGGTGTTGCCGCACTTCTTAGCCTTGAAGTAGATAGCGACAGCAGCGCCAACCTGACCTGCACCGGCCATAGCCAGCGCGGGGTACAGGGTAACGTAGCCAAAGCTCTCCAGCTGCACGGAGTACAGGGCGACCAGACCGTGGTGCATGCCCATAGCGACCATGGGCAGGAACAGAGCGGTGGAAACATAACCGGCAATGATGCGCACGATCAGGATATCGCTCATGCACAGCTTTTCAACCACCCAGCACAGCGCGGTGGAAACATAACCGGTAGCGGGCATGATGATCAGGATATAGGGCACGAGGCACAGGATCATGGTGATCAGCGGGGTGAACACGATGTCCAGAGATTCGGGCATCCACTTGCGCACCCAGCGCTCGATCTTGACAAGGCACCATGCGCCCAGCACAACGGCCAGCACGCCGCCGCGGCCTGCACGCAGGATGGAATCCAGCGGCACAGCCTCGTTGAAGAGACCCAGAATGGAAGAGATCTTGTTGATGCCCTCCAGACCGGTGATCATGCCCAGCATACCGCCCAGAATGGGGGTGCCGCCGAACTTTTCGGCTGCACGGTAGCCGACCCATGCGGTCAGGTAACCAAGGAAGCAGGTGTTCATCAGGCCCAGCAGGGTGCTGATAAGGGCCAGTGCGGGGATGTCGGCGTAGTTCGGCACCACCTGCCCGATCAGAGAGTTGATGCCGGCGCACAGACCGGAAGCCACAACGCCCGGGATCAGGGGGATAAAGATATCGCCAAAGGTCTTGAACAACTCCTTGACCTTGCTCTGCTTCTGCCCTGCCTTGACTGCGGCCTTGTTGGTCTGCCAGTCGTTGGCGGTGGAAGCGGCGGCGTCCGCCGGGATGCCCATGTCGCGGCAGATATCTGCGCACTTGCGGCACTTGCCGGGGCCGACCACGATCTCTACATAGCCGGTACGGTCGTGCACGATGCCCATTACGCCCTCGATGGCCTTCAGGCCCTCGTCGTCGATCTTGGCGTCATCTTTAACGCGCACCCGCAGACGGGTCATGCAGTTGGTTGCGGTGAGAACGTTGCTCTTTCCGCCGACTTTCTCCAGCGCCGCGCGGACCAGTTCTTCATTCGTCATAAGTGGGTCCTCCTTAAAAACAGGTGTATATCCGATGCGGCCTTTGCCGCTAAGGAACTTGAGTGTGCAAATGTGCCTTACAGCACTTCCAGCCGGATGGCCTCCCGCACATGGCCGCGTGCCCGTTCCAGCCGCCGGGCGGCTTCCTTGGCATCGCAGTCTGCCAGCAGCATGGTAATGGCAGTCTTTACGCTGCCGCCCGCTGCATCAATGGCGGCGCGGGCTTTTTCCCGCTCCACGCCGGTGGCGTCGATGACGATATTCTCGGCGCGGGTGTGCAGCTTTTCGTTGGTCTGCTGCACGTCCACCATCAGGTTCTGGTAGGCCTTGCCGGTGCGCACCATGGAACCGGTGGAGATCATGTTCAAAATCAGTTTCTGCGCCGTGCCGGACTTGAGCCGGGTGGAACCGGTCAGCACCTCGGGGCCGCAATTTACCTCAATGGCAAGCTCTGCGGCCTTGCCGATGGCGCTGCCGATATTGCAGGCAATGGCGGCGGTGTGACAGCCCACGCTTTTGGCGTAGTCCAGACCGCCCAGCACATAGGGCGTGCGGCCGGAGGCGGCAATGCCCACCACAAGGTCATTTGCGGTCAGGCCGTGGGCTTTCAGATCCTCAACAGCCAGCTCCCGGCTGTCCTCTGCGCCCTCCACGGCCTCAATGAAGGCTTTTTCGCCGCCGGCGATCAGCCCCACCACCATCTCCTTCGGCACACCGAAGGTGGGCGGGCACTCGGCGGCGTCCAGCACGCCCAAGCGGCCGGAGGTGCCGGCGCCCATATAGAACAGCCGTCCGCCCTTTTCAAAGGATTCTGCCGCCCATGTGACCGCCTGCGCGATCTGCGGCAGGCACTTGGCAATGGCCAGCGGTACCCGGGCGTCCTCCTCGTTCATGACAGTCACGATCTCCAGCGGGGACATCTGGTCCAGCTGCATCGTGCGCGGGTTGCGGGTCTCGGTGGTCATCCCACTCAGATTCAATCCCATTTCCTGCACCTCAACTTTCCGCCGCACCCCTTGCGGCGTGATTGTGACCAAAGTATAAACTTTTTCAAACAAAATGTCCACAAAAAGACTATTTTGTGGTACAATGTTTTATGCAAGCATTGTTTTTGAAATTTTTGCATTCAAGTATGACTTTTTTGTGCAGCTTGTTCAATCCATCCTGAAATACAACAGAGGTATCGATATGCAGAACGTTCTTTTACGCCTGCGGGAGGTGCAGCCCTCCCTCAGCAGCACCGAGCGGCAGATCGCGCAGTTCATTCTGGACAACCCGGACGAGACCACTACCCTTACCATCCGGGATCTGGCGCGGCGCTCCTTCTCCTCCCCTTCCAGTGTGGTGCGCATCTGCCGGGTGATCGGCTTTCAGGGCTACAAGGAACTGCGCCACGCCCTGACGCTGGAGCTTGCCACCCTTGGGGAGAACGGCAGCCACCGGGAAAAGGATATCACCCCGCAGGACAGTTTGCAGGAGATCGTGGAAAAGGTGACCCACAAGAACATCCAGAGCCTGCTGGACACCCAGCGGCTGCTGTTGCTGGACGAGTTGGAACAGTGTGTGGAGCTGATCGCCAACGCCCGCACGGTGCTTTTGTTCGGCATCGGCTCCTCGCTGTGCGTGGCAAAGGACACCTACCTGAAATTCCTGCGGCTGGACAAGCCATGCGTGGTCAACGAGGACTCCCACTCGCAGCTTTTGCAGGCGCGCAACGCCACCGCGCAGGATGTGGGCATCGTGTTCTCCTACTCCGGGCAGACCATGGAGATGATCCAGTGCATCAAGGAGATGAAGGCAGGCGGCGCACCGGTCATCGCGGTGACCCGCTACTACCCCTCCGAGGTGGCACAGCTGGCCGACCATGTGCTGTATGTGGCCGCCAACGAGAGCCTGTTCCGCAACGGTGCCATGTCCTCCCGGCTTTCCCAGCTGAACGTGATGGATATCCTGTACACCGCCTACGCCAGCCGCAACCACGAGGACACCATGCGCCGCCTGACCAAGACTCATATCTATAAGCCCGGTGACCCGGAGGTGCTGACCCAGCCGTAAAACAAAAAGCCGTCCCGCAGGGTACAAAAAAGGCGCCTGGTGATCTTCTCACCAAGCGCCTTTGCTTCCGTTAGCGAAAGTATAGCGTTTTTTACGGCTTTTTTCAATCTGAGCAGAAAAGCGACTGCTTTCCTGAAGAAATCCGGCATTTACACCAGACTCTTGTAGGCTTCCAGATAGCGCAGACCCAGTGTCCGCAGGCTTTCAGTCGTGAAATGCAGCCCGTCCGGGCGGGCAGTAAGGTCAGCGGCGGAAACGACCGCACACTTCGGCAGCTGCGCGGCCAGTTCCGGCAGACGATGGTTGAACTCCTTCAATAGTTCTGCAGGAGTTCCGTGGAAACCGTTTTCCGGGTAGCCCAGTTCCCCCACCACGATGGGCAAATCGCCCAGTTCTTCCCGGAACGCCCGCATAGTGCGCAAGAACTGCTCCGGGTAGGCTTCCAGCTGCTCCGGGGCAAGACAGTCGCTCTCGCCCTGATGCCACAAGATCGCGGTCAGCGCGGAGGTGCGCATAGCCAGCTTTGCCTGAAAGACTGCATGGTCAAACAGCACCTCGCCCGGTTGCCACTGGCTGATGCGGGTACCGCCGTCTGCGCAGGGAATCAAGCCGATTTTAGCCCCGGTTTCTTTTTGCAGCTGCGCGGCAAAGCTTGCGGCAAGGTTTGCGCCGCTGCGTGGAACTGCCCCCTCTGCCACCGCCCGGTCCACATTGATGGGCTCACTCATGGGCTGCCAGCGCCCCATGCGCAGCATGAAGCAATCCGGGGCGGTGATGGTGTTCTCCGGGGTCAAATCGCCCCGTCCTGCCATGTTAGACTGTCCCACCAGCAAAAACGAGCGGATGCCCTGCGCTGCCTCGTGCAGACCATCGTTGATCCATAGTGCCATAACAAAACGCCTCCTGCGTGTTTTTTACCCCAGTATAGCACAAAAGCAGCCGATATTCACGAACGGCTGCTTCTATGCTGTGAAAATAATGAAGAAGGAGAGATCGTTTTGCATACGCTGTTGATCGTGGACGATGAGGAGATCGAGCGCGAGGGGATGGCGCAGTTCATCCGCGACCACGGCAGGCTGGAAGATCAATGACATAACAAGCACAGCCCCGCTTTGGCGAAGGAGAAGCCAAAGCGGGGCTGTATTCAATGAAGGAGAAATGAAGGGAATATCAGGTTACAGATTCAGCTCAAACTGTTCTGCCGTAACAGTTGCTTTGCCATCGGCAGCAAAGGTGATGCCGTCGGCAGACTGAGGGGTGTAGATCCATAACATATTTTTACATATTCGTTCAGACCCTGCGGGGCTGAACATCTTGGCTTTCAGCCGTTAACATAACCGACTAGCATGACCTTCCAGAAAAAGCGAGGGCAGGGCTGATCTGTTTTGTGACGGCTTTTTTGTTGCCGTTTTGCCCGTTGCGCCTCGAAAACCGCATGACCGTCTGCATGGGATACCCGGCGATGACCTCGCAAGACCTGGCCCCGGCAGCACCCCAGCCCCGGCAAAACGAAAAGCCGGCAGCAACAAAAATCTCCGGCAAGGAGATCCTTGAAGCCATCCGGCTGATGGACGCAGACGAACGCAGAGAATTGACGAGAGTTCTGTTTGCATAAAAGATTCACGTTTGCGAAGCAATAAAAAAAGAACGTCAAATCTTACGATTTGACGTTCAAAATCTGGTGCACCTCCAGGGACTCGAACCCTGGGCCCACTGATTAAGAGAGCAAGCCACCGGTTCGTCTCAATTTATGGAAGTTTTGAGTCATCGTTATTTTTAATCAAAGCAACGTGATTTTTCACCCAGTAATTTCTGCATCCTTTGTCGGATTTTGCAGCAAGAAGCACCCTCTGCACGTTTTGAAACCGTGCAAAATCCGTGCAGAAACCGTGCACTTACTCTCCGACAAATAAAATCGCCCTATCCTCACCGGCTTGACGGCATTGGTTTGAGTGGCCGCACACTAAAAATCAAGTCTTGGAGGATACCACTATGATGAAACTGCTTTCCTGCCGGTACAACGGAAGACCACCGGCCTGACAAAGCAGACCGGGGGCAAGGAAGTATCTCCGGGAATGTCACATGGTAAACTGGATAGCGCAGAAGGCAGCGTAGATGCACAGCAGAATAATGCCCTGTGCACGGGACAGCTTGCCGCGCTTCAGTGCGGGAAGGGTCATGATCATCATGACAGCCAGCATGACCGGGATCTCCAGCACAAGGCTGGAATTGATGCCGAACAAAGTAGAGCTCTGCGGCACGGTGAAGGGCGCCAGCGTGACGGACATACCGCTGACCAGCACCAGATTGAACACGTTTGCGCCCACGATGTTGCCAAGGGACAAATCGCTGCAGCCCTTGACCAGCGAGGTGATGGCGGTGACCAGCTCCGGCAGAGAGGTGCCCAGCGCCACAAAGGTCAGCGCGATGACCGACTCCGGCACGCCCAGTGCCTGTGCGATGAGGGTGCCGTTATCCACCAGCAGGTTTGCGCCCAGTGCGATCAGCACAGCGCCCAGCACCAGCAGCACCAGCGTTTTGGTAAGGGACATCTCTTCCCCTGCATTTTCGGCCTCGGCCTCCGCTTCGGCGGCGGCAGGGGCTTTTTTCATCTGCAATACGTTTGCCACCATGTAGGCCACGAACATGGCCAGCATCACAAAGCCCAGCGGGCGGGTGAATTCGCCCATGGCGTAGGCAGCCACGCAGTAGATGGCGGCTGCGGCAAAGAAGAAGGCTACCGGCACCCGCAGGGTCTTGGGGTCTACCTTGCCCGGACGGACGGCGATGGTGATGGCGGCGATCAGGGCAGAGTTGCAGATGACCGAGCCGATGGCGTTGCCGTAGGCGATCTCACCATGGCCGGACACGGCGGACATGGTGGACACCATGACCTCCGGCAGAGTAGTGCCGATGGACACCACCGTTGCGCCGATAAGCAGCTCCGGCAGGTGGAACCGCCGGGCCAGTGCCGAAGCACCGTCCACGAACCAGTCGCCGCCCTTGATCAGGAACAGCAGACCGACGATAAAAAGCAATACAGGAACCAGCATAATTTTTCTCCTCTGAATTTTCGCGGGGCGTGAACCACAGAACCGGGAACGGATCGCTCCATCCCCGGTTCTGCACAAGATCGGTCAGTTGGCGTTATTTCTGCATGATGTGGATGGCAAAACCGCCGTACTCGCCCTCAAGATACACATTCTTGATGCGGCCGTCCTCAAAATAGGCGGCAGTCTCCATGCGGAAGCGGAAGCCATTTTCCTCCAGCTCCTCCATCGCAGCCTTCAGGTCGGGGGTGCGCATTGCGATGTGGCCGTTCTTGCCCAGAAAGGGGCTCTTCATGCACTCGAAATAGTTACCGGCAAACTCGGACTTCTGTCCGTGGCGGGGCTCCAAGTTGAACAGCTTGCACAGCAGCAGCGCCAGCTGCTCGGCCTCGCCTGCGTTGTCGGTGTTGATGCCGACGTGCTCCAGCTCAAACGTGTTTTTCATTTGGTGTTTCTCCTGTTACTTCATGGGGAAGATCAGCACAGCACCCACCGTCAGCGCCAGCAGACGGATGAAGTACTGCGGAATGGTGAACTTCCAGAACTCGGTGATCTTGTAGTCGCCGGCGCCCATAATCATGGCGGGCATACCGTCAATGGGCAGGAAGTGTCCGCACCAGCCGGAGACCACGATAGCGGCAGCGGCTGCGGTGGGATCCAGACCCAGATTGACGCAGGTGGCAATGGCCATGGGAGCAAAGACGTACACGGTGCCGATGGTGGAACCGGTCAGGGTGGCCAGCACACTGGTCAGGATGCAGAAAGCGAAGATCAGCACGAAGGGGTTGACGTTGGTGCCCAGCATCTTGGCAACGGTCTCGCCGACCAGACTGGTCAGGCCGGTGTTGCCCAGAGCATCGGCGATGCCGATGACGCCTGCGGACATCAGGATGATGGGTGCGCTGATGGAGTTGCGGATCTCGTTGAAGTCCATGACGCCGGAGATCAGGATGATGCCCACGGCCAGACCGGTGATGGCGTAGCCTGCGTCACCGATCTTGCTCTGCAGGATCATGCCCACAACGGCGAGCACAAAGCTGAAGTAGGTGATGAGCTCCTGATTCTTGGTCAGGGCGACCTTCTGCTCACCGGCGTGGAGAGCCTCTTCCTTGGCCTCGGCAATGGGGTGGTCCGGCAGGATCTTGTAGGCCAGGACGCACCACACCAGGAAGCCGATGGACAGGCACAGGTTGACCAGAGAGAACTTGACCAGATTGACGTTTGCCGCAACGCCTGCGCTTTCCAGAACGGCGATCACGATGCCGTACTGCAGAGCGGTGTTGAAGGGCAGCAGCGGGTGGTTTGCTGCAAAGCCCGCAGGCATCAGAACCCTGGACGGGGGCAGCTGCTTGGAGTAGGGCAGAGTGGACAGCAGGCCGATGACCAGCACATAGTAGGCGGTGGAACCGGTGCCAAACAGGCTGCAGCCCAGCATAACGATGAGGATCAGCAGGACGTAGGCCTTAAAGCCGCCCTTGCTGGCCATGTTGAACATGGTCTGCTTGAACTTGACGATGAAGCTGGTCTTCTGCAGGGCCGCAATGATGGCCATGAAGGATGCCAGCATGACGATGGTGGGGTTTGCGAAACCGCCGAAGGCGGTCTTGATGTCGGTAACGCCGAACACCACCAGCAGCAGCAGCGCCAGCAGCGGGGGTGCACCGAAGGGCAGTTTATCCACCATGATCAGGATGATCATGAGGACAGTCACTGCCAGAGCAATGATCATGGGAAGTGTCATAGAACGTTTCCTCCTTTTTTGTGTCCGCAGTACCTGTTGCGCAAGAGCCCGACCCTTTGCACAATTCCGATGCGGCTTTCTTGATTAAAAGTATATAGTTTTCCGCTGTGCGTCACAATCATTTTTGGGCTCGTTGTGTTCTTTTTTGAAACATATTCAGAATTTGTTCAATTCTTTTGCCGCAATGTGTCGCTTTTTGAAACATATTGCAGTTAGTTTCGGCTGATTTGTTGCTTTTTGAAACAGGGCACCCTTTCCGTCACGGCTATCGCCGTGCGCCCTCTCAGTCAAAGCCTACGGCTTTGCCAGCTCTCCCAAAGGGAGAGCCAAGAGCACTGCCGAAAACTTCCTCATTGAACCTAATACTTTAGCAACGAGCCTTAGACCTTGGCTCTCCCCTTGGGAGAGCTGGCGCGGGAGCGCCTGAGAGGGCGTGCAAGGCTAACGGGTGCTGCCCCTCATCTGGCACGGAAGCGCCTGAGAGGGTTCGCTCCCTGAGGGAGTTCGTCCCCAAAACCAGAAAAAGCCGCCGCACCGTACGGGGTGCAGCGGCTCTCTCTGGAAGAAAATGAAGAATTGGTTGGGATGGGGATAACTTAGTTGGCGCGGCCGGTCATTTTGACCGCATACTTGATGGCGTTGACAAGGCTCAGCTCGTTGCCGTTGCCCTTACCGGCGTGGTAGAAGTCGGTGCCGTGATCCACGCTGGCGCGGATGATGGGCAGACCCAGCGTGACGTTGACGCCCTCCACGGCCTTCCACTCCTGCTTTTCGCGGTCGTAGACAAAGCCCACGGTCTTGAGCGGGATGTGACCCTGATCGTGGTACATACACACCACGATGTCGTACCAGCCGCCGAGGGCCTGCGAGAACACGCTGTCCGGCGGGCAGGGGCCCACAACGCCGGTAATGCCCTCGGCCTTGGCAGCCTCGATGGCGGGGGTGATCTCCTCGATCTCCTCCCGGCCGAACAGGCCGTTCTCGCCGCAGTGGGGGTTCAGACCCGCCACAGCGATGCGGGGGTTCTCGATGCCCATATCCTTGCAGGCCTTGTTGGCGATCTCGATGACCTCCAGCACGCGATCCTTCTTGACCCGGTCGCAGGCTTCCCGCAGGGAAACGTGGGTGGAAACGTGCACCACGCGCAGGTCGTGATGAGCCAGCATCATGGTGTACTTTTTGGTGTGGGTGTAGGTGGCGTAGATCTCGGTGTGGCCGTCAAAGTGGGTGTAGCCGTCCGACTTTTCGCCGTGGTAGTACTCCAGTGCCTTGTTCATGGCTTCCTTGTTCAGGGCGTTGGTGCAGGTGGCATCCACCTCACCCGCCATGGCCAGCTCAATGACCTTTTTCACGCACTGGAAGGCTGCGTTGCCGCCCTCCACGCTGACCTTTGCTATCTCAAACTTGCTGATGTCCTCGATCAGATCCAGATGCAGCACGTCGATGGTGCCGGGGGTGAACAGGGCATCCGACACCTTCTCGCAGCGGTGGATGACGATGTCCTCGCGGCCAACGAACTTCTTGGCCTGCTCCATCACCTTCACATCGCCCACCACGATGGGGCGGCAGTAGCTGTACTGCTCCGGGTCAGCCAGAGCCTTGATGGTGATCTCCGGGCCGGAACCGGCGGGATCGCCCATGGTAATACCGACAATGGGTTTATTCATAGCAGCCTTCTCCTTGCTTCAGTGCGTTTCAGTGCAGACCCTTGGCCTCGTTCTCTGCCAGAACCTTCTTGATGGCCTCCATGCCCTCTTCCGGCACATAGTTGAAGGGTGCGCGGCACTTGCCAACGGGGTGACCCTGCAGGGCAACGGCGGTCTTGATGATGGTGTTGGGGTTGCCGTACTTGAAGGTCTGCTGCAGGATGGCAATGGCGTCCTGTGCAGCCTGTGCGCCCTCCAGATCTCCGGCCTTGAAGCAATCGTAGATCTTGGCAACGGTCTCCGGCCAGATGTTGGCGCGGCCTGCAATGCCGCCTGCGCCGCCCTCTTTCAGGCAGGTCAGGATGGCGCCGTCGTTACCGGCCAGAATGGCAACTTCCTTATCCAGCTCGCGGGTCAGGCGGATGTAGGCCTTCAGGTTCTCGATATCGCCGCTGGAATCCTTTGCGCCCACGATGTTCTCCACGTCACGGCACAGTGCCTGCACGGTCTCGGGCAGCAGCTTGTTGCCGGTGCGGGCGGGGATGTTGTACAGGATGATGGGCAGGTTCACAGCCTTTGCCACAGCGGTGTAGTGGTCGTACAGCTCCTTCTGAGAGGCCAGTGCAAAGCTGGGGGTGATGATGGACAGTGCGTCTGCGCCCAGCTCCTCGGCACGCTTGCTCAGGCGGATGGTCTCGGCGGTGGTGATGCAGCCGGTGCCTGCGTAGACCGGTACGCGGCCCTTTACCTGATCGATGACAGTGGCAAGGATCTCTTCCTTCTCCTGGAAGGACAGGGCGTAGGCTTCGCCGTTGGTGCCCATGGGGAAGATGCCGTGCACGCCGCCTGCCAGCAGGCGCTCCACCTGCTCGCGCAGAGCCTGATGGTTGACCGTCTGCTCAGGGTCGTTGTTCATGGGGGTGATTACGGGAGGGATGATGCCCTTGATATCGCTGGTCTTCATAAGTCTTTACTCCTTTTCTGTTACATGATTTCCTGATACAGCTTGCGTGCGTCGTCGGCGGTAACGGGGCGCATATTGTTCACCAGCAGGCGCTGTACCTGCATACCGGCGTTGACCAGACCTTCCAGATCCTCGGCAGGCACGCCAAACTCCTTGAGGCTGGTGGGGATATCCAGATGCTTGACGATGTGCTCCAGACGGGCGATCATCCATGCAGTCTTTTCCTCCACGGTGGTGCAGGTCTTTTCCTCGTGGCAGCAGCGGTCGTAGGCGGCAGCCAGACGCTCGCGCACGGCGGGGTGCTCGCTGTTGAAGCGCATGACCGGTGCCAGCAGAATGGCGTTGGACACACCGTGTGCAATGTGGTACTTGCCGCCCAGCGGGTAGCTCAGTGCGTGCACAGCGGTGGTGCCGGAAGCGGTGATGGCCAGACCGCCGTAGTAGGCTGCGATCTGCATCCGGTTCTTCTCTGCCATGGCTTCGGGGTCATCGCAGGCTTTTTCGATGTTGTTCAGGATCAGGTCCAGGCCTTCCAGTGCATACAGGTCGCTGAAGGGGTTGGCCTTGTTGCTGGTAAAGCACTCGATGCAGTGTGCCAGCGCATCCACGCCGGTAGCGGCTGCGATCTTGCGGGGCAGGTTCTTGATCATGCGGGCGTCCAGAATGACGTAGTCCGCGATCATGTTCTCGTTGACGATGCCCACCTTCAGCTCCTTCTCAGGCACAGCCACGATGGCGTTGGGGGTGACCTCGGCGCCGGTACCGGCGGTGGTGGGGATCAGCACAATGGGCACGCACTTCTGTGCCATGCCGGGGTTATCCAGCAGCTCCTTCACACCGTAGGCGTCGGTCACCAGCACGCTTGCCAGCTTGGCAGCGTCCATCACGGAGCCGCCGCCACAGGCCACGATCAGGTCTGCACCGGAGACCTTGAACTCGTCCACCAGCTTCTGCACAGCCATGTAGCTGGGCTCCGGGGGCAGCTCGTCCAGCACATAGTACTCTGCGCCGGAGGCCTTGACGGCCTCTTCCGGCAGAGCAAACAGGCCTGCGCCCTCAATGCCCTTATCGGTGAACATGGCTACCTTTTTTGCGCCGCGCGCCTTGATGATGGCGGTGATATTGTCCATAGCGTTCTCGCCGCCGTAAACTGCGTGCGGCATTTTAAGATTGTACTGGGTCAGCATACTGATCAACCTCCTGAATGATGTTCTGATCTATAAAAAGGATGAAACTCTCGAAAAGCTTTTTCAGCGGCTCTGCGCTGCGGTGGGGTTATACAGACCCACGGTCTCCCGCTTTGCGCCCAGCACGTCCTGCTCCGAGAAGCGGACATACTTGATGCCCTGCCGGGTGCGGGCAGCGTAGGCCAGATGCAGCATGCCGTCCCGTCCCTGCATCAGGTAGGGGTACTCGTACTGCTTGTTGTTGGTCTTGTTCTCATCGCCCATGTAGCCCTCGCCGCGCTCCATCCAGCGGATGATGGGGAAGGTCAGGCCGCCGTCCTCCGAAAGCGCCACCGCCACCGGGCAGCGCAGGCCGGGCCATGCAGCCTTGCCGGGCACGGGGTTGGGGGTGCAGGTGGGGTTATAGGCAATGGCGATGCGGCCGCTCTGCAGCTTGACCGCGCTGATGCTGGAGTTGTTATTGGGCAGCGGGGTGGGTGCAGGCACCGTCCAAGTCTCGCCCCAGTCAAAGGACTCGCTGCGGTGGATGCGGTAGGCCTCGCGGTTGCGCATAAAGGCCACCAGATGCCCCGGTTCCAGCTCGATGACATTGGCGTGGACGTGGCCGTTGCTGCCGGGCATCATGACCATGCGCCAAGTCTTGCCCTCATCGTCCGAGATGCGGAAGGCGGTGGGGTCGCCGGACAGACCCTCGGCAGAGTCGGTGCACAGCCAGTTGGCAAAGATCCAGCGGCCGTTGGACAGCACCTGAATGGGCTGGCGGCAGAAGGTGCCTTCCTCCGGGAACACGGTGGTGTAGTCGCCCCATGTTTTGCCGCCGTCGGTGCTCTTCTGGCAGCGCACCACAGCGGTGAACTGCATATTGTCCTTACCCTCTACGCGGTCCAGCTGGGCAGTGTACATCGCCCACACGGCGTTGTCCGGGCCGTAGAACAGCGAGGGGTTCTGCTCGCTGCGGGTGGGGTCGCCGGAGATATTCACCGGCTCCAGCCACTTGGTACCGTCATGCGGCAACACCGAGCAGATGATGTGCACATCTGCGCTGCCCTCATAAGTACCGGCGAACCAGCAGCAGAGCAGGTCACCGTTGGGCAGCTCCACCATGGCAGGTGCGTGGGCGGTGGGCCAGCCGCCGGTGGGCAGCAGGGCTTCCAGTGTGCCCATCTCCTCGTTCTCGTACACGGTGCCGTCCCAGGTCAGGCCGGGCAGTTTTGCATAGGTCATGGTCGTTCTCCTTCTGTTACATTTATCTTCTGTTCCAGCCGCAAAGGGCTGTCTGCTTCTGTTCTCAATGCTTTGCAATGCGGTCTGCCAGCTCCACCAGCAGATCCTCCTGCCCAAAGCCGCCGGACTTGGTAATGACGTAGCGGGTGCGCCCCTGATAGGTGAACCGCGCCAGCACGATGCCGCTTTCCAGTTCGCACACCGGTTCCAGCTCCCGTGCGCCCACGCTGTTCATACATTGCAGCAGGGTGTCGCCGCCGGTGAGCAGCAGCGTACCCAGATGTTCGCTGCCGAACAGCGCCCCGAACATCTGCCCGACGCTGCCGGAAATGCCCACTCGCATGCCGTCCAAGTCAATGCCCCGGGCGGCGGCGTAATCGGCGGTAAGCTGGTTGCCCCCGGCGTCATTCGTCTCGATGATGCAGCGGGGGTTTGCTGCCAGCATCTGTTCAATTTCTGCCAGCGCAGCCTTGCCGTCGGCGCTTGCCCAGTAGCCGGGCTCCAGCTTCTGCCGGGGGGTCAGCCGCAGGCGGGCAAAGCCTGCCTTTTCGGCGGTGTCCATCTGCCGCAGGGTGATGGGGTTCACGCTGCCGCAGAGCACCAGCAGCCGGGGGTCCAGCTGCGGGGTCTCGACCACGCTGCCGTCCGAAAGCCCCAGCAGCTCCGGCAGAAAGGCGGCAAAGCCTGCACAGCCTGCCAGCACCGGGGGTGTTCCATTCTGGAACAGCTGCCGCCCGGCGGTTTCCAGATCTGCGGCGGTTGCAGCGTCATACACCAGAATGCCGGTCTTGTCCGCTGCCGTCTCACCGGGGCGCAGGTTCTGTGCGGGGATCTCAGTCTGCAAATGGATCAGCTTTGTCACCTCGGCACAGCGCACCGGTTCGAAGGGGTCGATGCCGAAGGGGCTTTCGTTCACCGGCACACCGTCGATGTAGTGGACGCCTTTTTTTGTGGTGCGTCCGATCTGCGGGAAGGCCGGCAGAAAGGGCAAATTGCGTGCGCCGCTTGCTTTGAGCAGGGCGGCAAGCTCTGCGCCGATGTTGCCGCGCAGGGCGGAATCCGTCTTTTTATAGATGCAGCCCACGCCGTTTTCCACCGCGCTGCGGGTCAGCTCTTCAACGGCCTTTGCAGCCTTTGCGGCGGGCAGATGCCGCGTTTCGGTATCCACCACCAGCACGGTGCTGCTGCACGCGGAAAGGTCTGCCTGACCCACCACGACCTGCGTGGGGATGCCGTGTGCCGCAAGCTGTACGCCGGTATCCAGCGCACCCGTAAAATCATCTGCAATCATCAGCAGGCGAAGCATTGTTCGTGCCCCCTCACTTGTTTTTGTGCTTTCATTATGCCGTATCCGGCAGGGGAATGCACCCGGCGCAAGCGGGAAAATCGTTTCATTTTAGCACGTTTTCAATTTTCTTTTTGTTTTGTTGGCAAAAACGTTCTATTTTGAAACCATATTCTGTTTTCTTTTTGAACCAGACCGTTTATAATAGTTTCAAAGAGAAACACGGAGGGACGTTTTATGGTCGAGACTCACACCCGCATTCTGGGCATTGCCCCCTACGACGGAATGCGCACCGCCATGGAGCAGGCGGCGCAGGCCTACCCCAACGTTGAGCTGGAGGTGTACACCGGCGATCTGGAAGAGGGACAGGCCATCGTGCAGCGCATGGCCCCCAACAGCTACGACTGCATCATCTCCCGCGGCGGCACCGCCACCCTGATCCGGCAGGTGACCGACCTGCCGGTGGTGGATATCCATATCTCGGTGTATGATGTGCTGCGCACCATGAAACTGGCAGAGAACTACACCAGCCTGTACGCCATCGTGGGCTTTCCCAGCATCACCGAACCCGCCCACACCCTTTGCAGCCTGCTGAACTTTGATTTGGACATCCTCACCGTCCGCAGTGCCGAGGAGGTGCGCCACACCTTGGAGCGGCTCAAGCAGGGCGGCTACCGGATGGTGGTCTGTGATATGGTCACCCACACCATTGCCCGGGAGATGGGCTTTGACGCCTTCCTGATCACCTCCGGCATCGAAAGCCTGCACAGCGCCATCGATCAGGCGGTGAACATCAGCACATGGTTCGGCCAGCTGCGGCAGGAGAACCTGTTTCTGCGCAGCATCACGCAGGAGCAGGGCGGCCGCGTGGTGGTGATGGAGCCGGACGGCAGCCTGTACTATAACAATATGAAGGACATCTCCCCGGAGCTGCACCGCTGTTTGCAGACCCATCTGCGGGAGATCCCCGCCACGGGCAGCTTAAAGTTCTACTACACCGAGCGCAGCCAGCTGTACAGCATCACAGCACAGGTGCTGCTGATGAACAATGTGCAGCGGTATCTGTTCTACTGCGTGCCCTCCCGCATCCCGCTGCATTCCAGCCGCCCGGGGCTGCGGTCGCTGAACAAAGGCGAGTGCGAGTATCTTTTCTCCAACAGCTTTTACAGCCTGAGCGGTGCCATGGGCACGCAGGACGCCGAGATCAACGCCCTTGCCACCGTGCGCCAGCCCCTGTTCATCTGCGGCGAGCCGGGCACCGGCAAAGAGCAGATCGCCCGCTACCTCTATCTGCACAGCGCACTGGTGAACCGCCCCCTCGTGGTGGCGAACTGCGCTTTGATGAATGATAAATCATGGGATTTTCTGCTCAACCATTATACCTCGCCCCTGAACGCCAACGGCAACACAGTCTACTTCCAGAACTTTGAGGCTATCCCGGAACAGTGGAGCGCCGAACTGCTGGCTGCCATCGAGGAGACCGGTCTTGCCCGCCGGGTGCGGCTGCTGTTCTCCCGCTCGGTGCGGCCGGAGGAACCGGTCTCGCCGGTCACCCGCCGGTTCATCGAGCGGCTGGGCGCACTGACGCTGGAGCTGCCCCCGCTGCGCAGCCGGTCGGACGAGATCCCGTCCCTTTCCAGTTTGTACCTGAACAGCCTGAATCTGGAGCTGGGCAAGCAGCTCTCCGGCTTTGAGCCCCGCGCCATCGAGATGCTGCGGCAGTACCCGTGGCCGAACAACTACACCCAGTTCAAAAACCTGCTGCGCTCCCTTGCCACCCTGACGAACGGCCCCTACATCCGCAGCAGCAGCGTGGCAGACCTGCTCTCCAAGGAGCGCAGCCTGCGCAGCGCCCCGGCGGCGCACCCGGCGGCGGTGATCAGCACCGACACCTCCCGCACGCTGGAAAGCATCATCGGCGAGGTGGTGCAGCAGACGGTAGCCGCCCACGGCGGCAACCGCGCCGCCGCCGCCCGGCAGCTGGGCATCAGCCGCACGACCCTGTGGCGGTACCTTGGAAAAATTGAAGCCGGGGAGCCTGCCGACCCTATCTGATGCTTTTGTCCCACAATGGGTTCGTTTTCCGTGCTTCATACGGAGCACCGAAAGAACGTTTTGCAAAAATGTACAGCCTGCATCCATCGGATGCAGTTCAAGGGCTTGGGGATTTCCCAGCAAGTATTTTGCAGCGCAAAACGGTCTTTGTATATACGAAGACACTGCTTGCGGATGCTATGAAACCTCTCAACGTGCTTTCCAAATTTGAAAATCATTTTGCAATCAGGACCGTCCGTTTTCAAGTTCAACTTGAAGCGGACGGTTATTTTCTGCAAGAAAAATTTTTCGCATTTGCAACCGCCGCAAGCAGGGCGAGCCGGTACCACCTCGCAAGTTTTGAACCTGATTTTTTACAAATCCAGCTTCAAAATACTTGTTGGGCTTCGCCCAAACCCGATGTTCAGCAAAAAATTGCGCTGACCGTGTATCCTCGCTGATGCCGAATGAGCAAATTTTCTTGGAGAAAAATTTGTTCTATGAAAATCGGCGTTGATTCATTCAATATTGCATCAAACCGGAACTATCACTTTCGGTTTTGAATGTAAAAAGCGGAAGGAATGCTTCCTAAAAATTTCTGCTTCATTGTGATATGCTTTCTACAAGCCTTCATCGAACCTTGAAAATCACATGACCGTCTGCATGGAATACCCGGCGAAGAGACCCTATGAGGACGAGCCGGAAAACGCCGCTGGAAAGGGGCAGGAACACCATACAGAGAGAACGGCGTAAGAACAATGATATTCTATTTCATTTCAGAAAGGATGGTTTGCCTATGACAAAGCTGAGCCAGCTTAAAATCGATCCGGAGTTCCAGAATCAAATCAACCCTCCGTCGTTTGAGGAAACCCACCAACTGGAAATGAACATCCTAAAAGAAGAACGTGTACTGAATCCGATCATCACGTGGAACGGCTATATTGTGGATGGACATACACGCTATCAAATTCTTCGGAAATATCCATTTATTCCATTTGAAGTCATCGAAAAAGAATTTTCCAGCCGTTATGAAGCACTCGTATGGATCTGTAAAAATCAGCTTGGGCGGCGAAACCTGACCCCAGAACAGAAAAAGTTCCTGATCGGAAAGCAGGCAGAAGCGGAAAAGCAAATCAAATCGTTTCACGGCAATCAGTATACTTTGGCATCTGAAAGTGGTCTGGTTCAAAATGAACCAGACCGCACAAAGCACGGTTCACGGTCGAAGGTCGCTGCGGAACATGGAACATCCGAAAGTTATGTTTACCGTGCAGAGCAATTTGCAAAAGGTGTGGAAGCTGCGGAGGAGGCAGTACCCGGAGCGCAGAAAGAAATCCTGAGTGGAAAGATCCGGGCAACCGATCGTGAAATTTCCTCGATTGCAAAGGTTCCAAAGGAAAAGCGTCCCGAAGTTGTGGCAGAGCTTCGTAAGCCTAAAGGCGAACGGGATTCCAGTATCACGGATTCGTATTCTTCGCCTTCAAAGGGCAATGAGTTTATAACGACCTTCAAGCAAGACATTCAGGGGCATAAGAAAGGACTCAACAAGGAAGAAAAGCAGAATCTCAAGGATGCCGTCAAGAGCATCTATTCACCTCGCCGCTTGGCAGATGGCGAAGCCATGATGTGCGAGATTCAGGGAGCGCAGGAGGATTTTGTCCGGCGGTGGGAAATGTGCTTTCGTGAATATCCGGATATTCTTACTGAACCGAAGAACAATGAGAAACTGCTGATTTTTATCGACCGTGCCAGTCGGTATCTTCAGACGGTAAAAGATCGTCTGAACAATGATGGAAACCAAAACTCTCAAACGGTCTAGCACTAATTCGGATGTAAAAATGGAGGTGAATTCCATTTCGGATTACTTGAAACCCAATATGCCACTGCCGCAATATCTGCCTTATGCCCGCTTTTTGCTGGACACAGACCCAAGCCACACAGCGAAGCTGCTCTACACTCTGCTGCTGGACCGGGCTACGCTTTCTCAAAAGAACAACTGGATGGACGCACAGGGGCGCATTTATGTAGTTTATCCGCTTTCCAAGCTGTCAAAAGATTTGAGATGCACGCTGCTATGTGGAACAATGGCAGACCATGCGCGCAGAGAACCTTGGGCTGCTCCTCTGGGGCGGTGTGGGCACAGGCAAGAGTTTCCTTGCCGGGTGCATTGCAAACGCTCTGATGGAGCAGGAGGTGCCTGTGCGTATGACAAACTTCGCCCGAATCCTGAACGAGTTGAACAGCAGCTTTTCCGGGCGGAACGATGTTGTGGACAGGCTCTGCCGCTATCCCCTGCTCATCATTGACGACTTCGGCATGGAGCGTGGTACCGAGTACGCACTGGAACAGATCTACAGCATCGTGGACAGCAGATACCGCAGCCAGAAGCCACTGATCGTCACCACCAACCTGACACTGGGCGAGATACGATACCCACAGGATACCGCCCATGCCCGCATCTATGACCGCCTATTGGAAATGTGCGTTCCGATCTCCTGCATTGGGGTCAGTTTGCGCAAAGAGAACGCACAGGAAAAGCTGGAACGACTGAAACTTTTGATCGGATAAAGCCGAACCTGTCGGAAAGCAAAAATTGCTGGGTGTAGAAGTCACCCGGCTACAAGGATATGGAGGCTTGCCTATGAATTTGAATCGGCCTGACATGACCGAAGCTGTGAAATCCGAAAATTATACGAATAAGTTCTTGCAAAAGAACTCGAATCCCACTACAATGGAGGTGGTCACTCAAACCAATGCCGTCAAGTCTCCGACTGACAGCCCGAAAACCACGAAGCTGGTGTATACGGTGGAAGAGATCGCACGAATGCTGGCCATCAGCCTGCGCTCTGCTTACAATCTGTGCAACAGCACTACCGAATTCCGTGTCCTGCGGGTAGGCGGAAGCATCCGTGTGCCGAAGGACAGCTTCGATGCGTGGCTCTACCGGGCAGCTTGATAAGGAGGCAAACAGTATGGCATATATTACGAAGCGCGGCAACTCTTACAGCGTCCGCTACACCTACGAAGATGAGCACGGCAAGAGCTGCGACAAATGGGAGAGCTTTCCCACAAAAGAGGAGGCAACGAACCGAAAAAAGCAAATCGAGCATGAACTGGCCGCTGGCACTTTCCTGATTCCGTCCTCGGTAACGGTGGCAGAGTTCCTGATGGACTGGCTGCCGAAACAGTGCAGCAAGCACAAGTGGGCACCCAAAACCTACGAATCCAACCTTTCCACCATTCAGAATCTCATTATCCCCTATATCGGTAGCATGGAGATGCAGAAGCTCAGGCCCTACCACATGGAGAACCTCTACACGACCCTGAGCAAAACGCCCTGTGGTTCGTATATCGAGGGCAAGAAGCAGGAACTGACCGAAAAGCAGAAGTAGCGTTTCCTTTCCGGCACAACGATCCATGAGGTGCACCGGCTGCTGGGCACTGCCTTCCAGTATGCCGTAGAGTGGGGCATCCTTGTCAAAAGCCCTGTTCCCGTGGACAGCCCCAAGAAGTCTACGCAGGAGCGCACCATCTGGACGGTAGAGGAAATGAGGGCGGCTCTGGACAGCATGGAGGACCCCATCCTGCATCTGGCAGTCCACCTCACACTGGTGGGCGCACTGCGAGAGGGCGAGATCGTAGGTCTGACCCCGGAAGATCTCGATTTTGACGCAGCAGATGGCATCGGAACCTTCCGTATCAACAAGTCCATGCAGCGGGTGCGGAAAGAAGCCCTAAATCAAGTGGACGATGGCTGCATCATCAAGATATTCCCGGACAAGCTGGAGCGCAGCACCACTTCCCTCATCCTGAAAAGCACCAAAACCGCATCCTCCTGCCGTACCATCTTCATGACCTCTGCACTGAAAGAGGAATTGAAGAAGTGGCTGAATCAGTTGGCGGCAGACGAGATGAAAGACCCGGCACGCTACCATGATAGCGGAATGCTGTTCCGTCTACCCAATGGTCTGGCAGTGGAGCCGGTGCTGATCCGCAAGAAGTTCCTCAAATGGCAGGATGCCCACCCGGAATTCCCCCGCATTGTGTTCCACGGTTTGCGGCATTCCAGTGCCACCTATCAACTGATGATCTCCGGCGGCGATGTGAAAGCCGTTCAGGGCACCACAGGGCACGCCACGGCGGATATGCTGGTGAACACCTACGCTCATATCCAGCAGTCCTCTCGTGTAGAACTGGGCAGGAAATTTGAGGAAGGGTTCTATGCTAAACAGGAAAGCCCCAGCCCGCAGGCTGTACCCGCCGCAGGCGAACCGACCATCTCCATGACCGCTCTGCTGGAACTTCTGAAGGACGCAGACCCCGAAGTAAAGGCGCAGCTCCGTCTGGCTCTGCTGACCTGATGCAAAATTTACCACGCATTTCAAAGCAATTCCAGCCCATGCAGAGGATTCCCACGAAAACGCCGACCGTGCAAAAACCGTGCATTGACCGTGCAAACCCCGATTTTTCGGGGTTACATAACAAAAAAGAACGCCAAATCTTACGATTTGACGTTCAAAATTTGGTGCACCTCGCGCACTCATATCCGAACTTTTCTCCGCTTTCACGGCTTCCCCGAAAGCGACCGTTTCCGTACCTTCCTTATAATTAAAGGTGATGAGGACCTTATCATCGTAGAGATAGATGGCATTGATGAAGGTGTCCACCAGTGCCTGCCGCTGCTCCGGCTGAGTCATGTCCAGCTTGCGGAAGCGGAGCAGCCAGAACCGGACGAACTCTTCTTTCATCTTCGGTTTTGCCAGCCGTTCCTCTGCAATGCGGGCTTGCAGTTCTTTCCGCTGTTCTTCCAGAGCCTCCAACCGCTCTTTCGTGGAACTGGTCAGGATGCCCATCTGGATAGCGTTCAGCATATTGGTGATGCCGACTTCCGTTTCCTTCAACTGCTTTTCGTAGATGGGCAAATCCGTGCTTTCCTGGTTTTGCAGTTCCATCACTTTGGCGATGATAGCATTCATGGAAGCGTCATCTTCCACCAGCTTCATGGTCTCGTTGACCACCAGATCTTCCAGCCACTGTTTCCGCACGGCCTTTTTATCGCAGGTCTTTTTCTTCTTGGCAGCAGCACACTTGTAGTAGGTATACATTTTCCCGGTGTGGCTGACACCGCTTTCTCCGAACATCAGCGCTCCGCACTTGCCGCAGTATAGCTTGGTAGTGAGCAGATAGCTTTCCTCTGCTTTATGACGGGCAGGGGCCTTTTTGTTTTTTGCCA
Source organism: Faecalibacterium sp. I4-1-79 (assembly GCF_023347235.1). Lineage (GTDB taxonomy): Bacteria > Bacillota > Clostridia > Oscillospirales > Ruminococcaceae > Faecalibacterium > Faecalibacterium tardum. The sequence goes on from NZ_CP094467.1 coordinate 3,117,133, forward strand.
GCTTTTCCTGCACCTTATTGAACAGTTCTTCTGACACGAGAGCCGGAATCGCATTGGGCTGCACCACATCCCGCAAGCGCAATTCGCCGATGTACCGGCGATTACTCAGCATCCGCTGAATGGTATTATAGGACATCTCCCCGCCCATCGAATTTTTAATGTTGTGCGCCTTTAACCAATCCCGCAGATCAGTCATGGTCGCGCCGTCTGCATACTTCTGGAACGTCTGCTCCACATACGGGGCCAGCAGCGGGTCGGGCTGGTAATGCCGGGTCTCATCGATCATGTAGCCGAACGGAATCGTGCCGCCATTATAAATACCCTTGAGAGCATTCTCGGTCATGCCACGCACGACCTTTTCAGACAGGTCAGCCGAGTAGTATTCCGCATAGCCCTCCAGAACAGACTCCAGAATGATGCCCTCCGGGCCAGCCGAAATGATTTCCGTAGCCGATACCAGCTTCACACCATTGCGTTTCAGCTGGGTCTTGTACCGTGCGCTGTCGTAGCGGTTCCGAGCAAAGCGGTCAAGTTTCCAGACGATGATAACATCAAAGATGCCACGTTCACTGTCTTTGATCATCTGTTGGAACTGCGGGCGGTTGTCCGTTTTTGCAGAAACGGCACGATCGATGTAGTGTTTGACCACCGTAAAGCCGTTCTTCTCCGCATAGGCGGTGCATTCCCGGATCTGACCTTCAATGGATTCTTCACGCTGACTGTCAGTAGAATAGCGGGCATAGATCACGGCGGTCACGGCAAGCACCTCCCATTTATACATCATTGAACGGTGGAGCGTTCTTTCAAAATAGTGTTTCGTATAATGTATATACCACAGTTTTTAACTGAATGCAAGACTTTTTCCCAAATAAAAGCCGCCCTCATTCTCAGATCGTCCAGTTCTGGCTTGCCGACTGCAGATCCACCATGTGGGTATACAGCCCCTTCCGGGCGTACAGCTCTGCCGGGCTGCCCTGCTCGGCCACGATACCGCCCGACAGCACCACGATTTTATCCGCACCGGCTACGGTGCGCATCCGGTGGGCGATGATAAGGACGGTTTTGTGTTTTATGAGCCGCGAAAGAGCCTCCTGAATGGCAGTTTCGTTCTCCACGTCCAGACTGGCGGTGGCCTCGTCCAACAGAATGATGGGCGCATCCTTCAGGAAGGCGCGGGCAATGGAAATGCGCTGACGCTCGCCGCCGGAAAGAGCACAGCCATTCTCGCCGATGTTCGTGTTCCATTTGTCCGGCAGCTTTTCGGCAAATTCCTCGCAGTTTGCCAGCTTTGCCGCCGCAAGGACCTCCTCGTCGGTGGCACCCTTGCGCCCCAGACGAATGTTTTCCAGGATCGTGTTGTCAAACAGCGTCACATCCTGAAACACGATGGAATACAGGCTCATGAGCTTTTCCGGGTCGATTCGGGAAACCTCCATGCCGCCCACGGTGATGCTGCCCTTCTGGTAGTCCCAGAACCGTGCTGCCAGCCGGGAAACAGTGGTCTTGCCGCCGCCGGAGGGGCCCACCAGTGCCGTGACCTCGCCCTGCTTTGCGGTAAAGGAGACATCTCGCAGCACCGTCTCGCCGGAGTTGTAGGCAAAGCCCACATGGTCGAACACGATATCGCAGCCCTGATTGGTCAGCTGCTCGCTGCCGACCTGCAAGGGAGCGTCCAGAATCTCGTTCATCCGCCCCACATTGGTGCGCATGGCAATGACCGCTGCCAGATTCTGCAACGCGCCCTGCATAGGGTCGTACATCCGGGAAGCCGCCATCAGGAACAGAAACAGGGTCAGCACGTCGATACTGCCCTGCACCAGCAGCACCGCGCCGGTGAGTGCCACCGACGCAATGCCCAGCTTGAGCACCATGCCCGCAGAGGACACGAACAGCGCCGTTTCCAGCTCTGCCGCGATGGACTGCTTTTCCACAGCCCGAATTTTGTCGGAAAGACCGGACAGATACCGTTGCTCCGCATTGCTGGCTTTCAGGTCGCGGAGGGTCTCGATGTACTCCTGAATGCCGTCCGCACAAGCCATTTTCGCCGCCATGGTCTTGGCCTGCACCTTGTCCTGCACCCGGTAGCTGCCCATCACGATGGCAGCGGATACCGGGATGACCCACAGGGCTGCCAGCGCCATCCGTCCGTCAAAGGCGAACAGGCTCAGGGCAATGAGCACGGTAGAGATGAGGGAACCGAACAGACCGGGGATGAAGTGGGAGCAGTCCTTTTCCAACACCTCGCAGTCTGCCATGATGGTGCTGGTCAGGTCGGCAAGGTCCCGCTTGCCGAAAAAGGACAGGGGTAACTTGCGCAGCCGCTCCGCAAGGGTCAGGCGGCGAGTGCCGCTCTCTTTATAGGTCGTAAAATAGGTGTCGTTGTACTGGAACCATGTGGTCAGCAAGATCAGCGCAAAGCAGGCCGCACACCCCAGCAGATAAAAGGCGGTTCTCCCGCTCGCGGAGCCTGCCAGCAGATCTTTTACCAAGAGATACAGCAGTCCGGTGGGCAGCATGAACGCCATGTTTTGGAACGCACAGGCCAGAACGCCCTTTACAAGCCCCTTTGCGCCCTCCGGGGAGCTGGCCGTGGCGTGTTGAATTTTTTCGATCATCCTTTACCCCTCCTTTGCGACCTTCCACTGCACCGAGGCCTGATAATCCTGCCACATCCGGGCAAACAGGCCGTTCTGCGCGCACAGTTCGTCCTTTGTGCCAGTCTCCGTAATACGCCCATCCTGCACCACATAGATGCAGTCAGCGTTGGCTACGGTAGACAGGCGGTGTGCGATCATCAGCACCGTTTTGCCCTTGGCAAGCCGGGCAAAGGCCGCCTGCACCTTAGCTTCATTGTCCGGGTCGGCAAAAGCGGTGGCCTCGTCCAGGATCAGGATGGGCGCATTTTTCAGCATGGCGCGGGCAATGGCAATGCGCTGCTGCTCGCCGCCGGACAAATACACGCCCTTGGTGCCGATAACGGTATGGATGCCCGCCGGGAACTTCTCCACGATATCCATGCACTGCGCGGCTTTCAACGCTGCCAGCACCTCGGCTTCGGTGGCCTGCGGTCTGCCCAGACGGACGTTATCCAGAATGCTGCCCTTGAGCAGGCGGCTGTTCTGGAACACAAAGGAGATGGTATCCATCAGCTCTTCCTTGGGGATATCCCGCACATCCGCTCCGCCCACCCGGACGCTGCCGCTCTGCACATCAAAGAACCGGCAGACAAGGTTTGCCAGCGTGGATTTTCCGCCGCCGGAAGGGCCTACAAAAGCTACGGTCTGTCCCGGCTGAATGTCCAGAGAAACGCCCTTGATGACCTCGGTTTTTCCGTCGTAGCTGAAATGCACATCCTGCAACGTGACAGAGGAATCCTTCGGGTGCTGCGGAACAGCCTGCACCTGCATGGGCGCCGCCTCCAGCACCGAGTCGATGCGTGCCAGCGCATCCGCTACCACCATCTTGTTCTCACTCATGTACATTATACGGGTCAAAGTCAGGGAGATCACCGGCGTGATGATGATATAGAACAGCAGGTTCAGCAGAAACTCCGGGGTGACGCCGTGGGTCGTGAACAGCAGCCCGCCCGCGATCAAAAAGGCGAACACGCCGTTGACGGCGGCGGTATAGAACATCATGGGCAGGCGCAGGTCTTTGGTGTAGGAGATGACCCACTTTTCATACTCATCAATGGTGGTCTTGAACTTTTTGAAGGAAAATACCGATTGCCCGAAGGTCTTGACCACCGGGATGCCCCGGACGTATTCCACTGCCTCGTTGGACATAGCCTCCAAGGCGTTGCCGTACTGCCGCATTTTTTCAGCCATCCGCTTGCCGGTCATGGTCGTCATAATGAGGAAAGCCAGCACCACCGGCGCAAGGCTCAGCAGCCCCAGCCGCCAGTCGAACGCCAGCAGCAAAACCAGCAGCCCCACCGGGGTTGCGATGGCGTTATACTGATCGGGCAGCTGGTGGGCAAGATAGGTCTCGGCGGCTCCGGTGCTCTCGTGGATGATCTTGCGCAGCTTACCGCTGCCGAAAGTCTCGGCAAAGCCCAGCGGCAGCACCGCCAGATGCTCCGACACCGCCAGCCGCAGATTGGTCGCCACCCGGAACGCCGACAGGTGGGAGCACATCAGCGCCGCAATGTAAATAAGGTAAGACAGCACTGCAAACAACACTGCCATCCAGCCGTAATGGGGGATGTTCACCGCCTGCGCGTAGTCCGGCGCGGCGTTCAGCACATCCCGCAGGATCTTCCAGATGTACACAAAGGGCACCAGCGCCACCAGCGCACTGACCGCAGACAGCACCCACGAAGCGTAGGTGAAATATCGGTAGTTCCCGGCGTAGCCCATCAGCCGGGAAAAGTCCGATCGTTTTTTCAATCAAATCACATCCTTACCGTAATATTGCCATGCGCAACTGCCTGACATGATCGGGTGCACATGTGCCGCTTATTCTGCCTCAGACAAATTTTCTGTGGCGAAAAGTTCAATGACATTTTCCATAGTTGCCTGATCATAGTTCTCTGCGATGGCGGCAGCATTCCAATAAGCATAATTTCCTTCATACCAGCTCTGCAGGTCGTCGAGATCCTCTGCATAGCGGAATTCCAGATGATACGTCGTTTCCATCGTATCGGGCGCAAAGGCAAAGTAGGTAAACTCCCCGGAATCCGCATCCTCGCTCTGGTAGAAGAGGAAGCTGTTTTCATTGTCCACATCCAGTTTCTGGTAGGTGTGTGCAAACACTTCCTGTCCTTGCGCATCCAAACCGGTGATGGTGTCGCCATTCATCACGAATTTTTCCACGCCGCCCAGAAAATAGCAGTTGAACGCCGTGCTGTCCGGATCTGCTGCATATTTTTCAATAGCCTCCTCGCCATACGGCTCTGCCATGCACATTCCCAGCAGCATATCCGTAGCCGATTCCGCATTGTCCTCGCCTACCAGCGGAGTCGCAGCGTCGAGCCACAAATTCCGGTATTCACTCTTTGCCATCTCCGGGAACAGTTCCACATAAGTCCCGCTGATACCAGACAGATAATCCTCCGCATCCATTACCTGACTTGCGGAAGCCGAAGAAGCCACCGAGGAGGAAACGCTGGATGCCGAAGACGCTGTGCTTGCGCTCTGCTGGCCGCAGCCGACAGCAGACAGCAGGCAGACCGCAGACAAGGCCACTGCAACAAATTTCTTTTTCATCATCATATGAAAGTACCTCCGGTTTTAAAGTAAGTTTGTTCTAACCGCTCTGTACTTTAGCATATTTTTCGGCCGTGGACTACTCCATTCTGATTTCCCTGCTCCGTTTTGCGAGTCCATTTGCGTGGGTGCGGTACTGCGACGGGGTCGTTCCATATCGTTTCCGGAAAGCCTCCGAAAACTTGCTGGCGTTGTCATATCCTGCATTCTGTGCGATCTGCGTAATGGGCTTTGCGCTCCGGACAAGCTCTACGGCAGCCTGTTCCAGACGGTATTCCTTGATATAGTGGTATACTGGCACACCGTAGACCTGTTTGAACATTTTTTGCAGGTGCGAAACCGAGATCCCGTGTTCTTCTGCCAGCTGCGCAAGGGAGACATACCCCTCCCGGTTTGTCAGAAGGTGATCCCGGAGATGGTGTGCCAGTTCGGTCTGTTCGGTAGAACAGTACAAGTCCGTTCCTTCCTCCTGCGGAATGCGGCTCAGCAGCATCAACAGCTCCACCACCTTGAGCCGCAGGAACCGGAGATCCATGTAGGGCGCATTTTCGTACAATTCCCGGAAAACGTGCTCACAGCGGGGTCCTGCCGTACCGAACATGAACCATCGGTTTCCCAGAAGATTCTGCTTTAGTACCGCAAAATCCACCGAAAAGCCCGGTGCGTTCTTCTCAAGCCAGTTCTGAGCGGCTGCTGGATCAACTTCCAGACACAGCCCTTCGTAACAGCCCAGCGGGAACCGTGACTCTGAACGTGTTCCATGCCGTCCGTCGTAGCAGCTGACGGCCATATCCCCCGGCTTTAGCAGAACGCTATCACGCATGGAAAAGCTGGTTTCAAAACGGCCATTGATGCAGAAATTGATCTCTATCATACCGATCTGCGTGCGGATTTCCGTATAGGTCTCCATCTCCAGCCGCAGCAGCATGATCCCCACGCCATCAAACAGCCGGTAATAGTGAATTTCTCCACTTCCGGCCGCATTTTCAAAGCCGCCTGTTTGTCCGGGATTATAGGGAGTGACCCCCGTTTTGTCATGAAAAATGATATCAATCATACTGTTTATTCAATCCGATCTCCACAATCCGTCTTTTGCAGGGCTTGGAATGGCAGCTGTGGTCAACTGGCAGATCTCTGTCTTTCATGTTTTTCCTTTCTTCGCCCCTTGCATCGCAATTTTCTCAACCATGCGCTATCCCAGTGCCACATCCAGTACCATCATCACGCTGAAGCCTACCGCAAAAAACACCGTGCCGACGTTAGAGTGCTGCCCCTGCGACATTTCCGGGATCAGCTCCTCCACCATCACATACAGCATGGCTCCGGCGGCAAAGCTGAGCAGATAGGACAAAGCGGGCACCACAATGTCTGCCGCCAGGATCGTCAGTACTGCCCCGATCGCACCGAGAATGCACCATCGAATCAGCATTTTCGTTTTCTCCGTCTTCATCTTTTTTGCCTCCGATTGCAGTTCATGATTCTGCTTTTCATTTGGGCAATTTCCAACTTCTTAGAAAATCAAATGGACAATACCGCCGACAATTGCCGCTCCCGCAACCCAGATCAGCGCCAGTATGCTTCGCTTTTTCAGCACCTGCCTCCAGGTCTGCACGAACGGCGCATCTTCAAGCCCTGGCAACACCCAAAACTGGCTGTGCCCGACCCATAGCTTGTCGATTACAATGCCGTCATAGATATTCATAACCTCAAGAAACAGCAGCGCCTGCCAATAGGCCTCATCAAAGGAGGAAGCCCCATTCCACAAACCGATGATCAGCACAAGAGCAGCAAGCATCACGACAAAGAACGGTATCATAAAGCATTTTCGTTTCCGGTTCATCGTATTGCGGTCGATCAGTCCCAGTTCGATGGCGCGATCCTGCACCTCCTTGGGATAAAAGTACAGTCCATTGACAGCACCGCCGATCACAGCGATTTTTACCATTGCGGTAAACAGCAGACAATAAAGCAGCAGTTGCAGTACGATCATTGTTTTTCTCCTCTCAGTCTGCGTGCGAATCGGGCATCTGGCATCATCGCGGTGTAGCGGATTCCTTGTTTTCCCTTATGCTGAAGCTGCTGGATATGGGCTTCTGTTGTTTTTCTTTTTTTATGCAGGACTTTTTTTATCACACGCATAGAAAATCTCTGCCTCCCAAAACTATTGCTTCTGTCACACGTCCTCAAAGCAGTGCGCAAAGCCACGCTGCCACAGCGGAGGCGGGAATGTAGATCACAAAGTGCCGGATATGTGTTCGCTTGTTATAGCCGAACATATGCGGACCGACCACGCCCTTCAGCTCCGGATAGAAATGCGGAAAGAAATTGGAGTGACACAGCAGCACCCAGTCAAAGAAAATGATGTCGTAGATCTCCATGGCGTAGAGCACGGTGAGAAACCGCACAAAGAAGTCCAGGAAGCCGAAGCCGTTTCTGACGCCGTCCCATACGCTTAGTGCCGCCGCAGCGAGAAAAAGCAGGATGGCAATGATCTCAATCACCCAGCCGATACTATGTGCGCTGGGAAATCGTTCCTTTGTATCGGGGATTGCGTCCAGATTTTCCTTTGGTGCGGATGAGAAAAAACGCTTGTCCTGAATGAAACCCACCCCGCCGTATAAAACAAGAAAGTATGCCAGAAATACCATGAGCGTTACAAGAACCGTGATTTTCATTTCGACTTTACCTTCTCTCCTTCACGTCCGCAAATATGGCAGATCATTGCATTCCCGCGTCGGGGTATTTGATGAGGCCATACAGCGAGGAGCATCTCCCATGTATTGTTTCAAAGCACGGTAACGATCAAGGCTGCCAGTGCGGCAGCTGCGGCAAACAACGGGATACCGCGCCAAAACGATTCGATATGCTTTTTCGGATTTTGATAGTATTTCTTCTCCGGCAAAAACGAGAAACGGATGCGTTTTGTACTGCGCCACCAGAGCAGATCGATCACAAGGAGATCGAACAGGCCCAATCCCTCGCCGAATGCAAGGAAGTACCAAAATGCTGACAGGTAATTGTTTAGGCTCAGCACACTTTTCAACGCAAGCCCCAAAACGGAAAACACCACTGTAAACAAAAGAAGATTACTGAGCAAAATGGCAGCGGTGGATTTTGCCTTCGGAACTGCTTGCCCAAGCTGAGGGTCGCTTTGCACACGGGTCTGAACCTCATCGGGATAGGAACGCAATCCGATGAGATTTTTCCTGTCCGTGTCTGTTCCGAGAAAGCATACGCCCCAATACAGAAAATAAAATACAGCGGCGATCATGACTTTCATATATATCTACGCTCCCATTCCATTTGCCGACAATCTCCGCTCCTGACGAACGCTTTTCATACCAAACTGCCTCCCCGCTATTTTTTGACCTTCATGCAGAAATCGCAGCGGTCATTTCCGCGCCCCAGCGTCATGCTTCTCTCCCAGATCAGCTTCGGATGCAGCCCGGTATAGCTGATGTCATCACTGTCGCAAAAGCAGCGGCACAGCTCTGGGCAGCCGTATTCTATGCAGGTGTCGTGATAGGGACACTTCATCATATCCACACGCCAGACGCCGTTACCGGTCTGCAGTTCTTTTGGGGCAAAGCCCGCCGCCGGGCCGAAAACGCTCCGGGTGGATTTGACGAAAACGTCGGGAACAAGGCGGTAAAGCCCCGGTATGTGCAGCAGGGCGGCAAGCTGTTTGTGGCTCGTTCTCGCCAGCCGCTCCACATAGCCGTGAACGGTTTGCAGTGCCTCCTCTTTCGGCATGACCCGCTGCAAGGTCTCGTAGGCCGCAATGCCCGGCAAGATCTGCCGCTTGAGGTGGTATTGCTTTTCCTTGCTTGCACCCGCATTTTCAGCCAGCAGCGCATTCAGGCGTGCATCAAAAGCGGCGTTCAGCTGCTTTGCCTGCGCAGGAAAGCGTTGCGCCGCAGTCTCCCGAAAGTCACGGGAAAGATAGGTTTCCTTCACCTTCATCGTCCGTCACCCCTTCTTTTTGTACCCGCAGTCGCAGTAGGATCCGCCGGAGGCAAGGGTATACTGCCGCACAAAATTTGTCACACCGCCCGCTTCGCTCATGGTGTAGTCCAGATGGCACAAAGCGGGGGTCAGGTCGTACAGACCCAGCTTCTTCATCAGCACACAGATGCCGCATTTGGTAAAGCGTCCCTCGTAGCCGCTGCCATCCGGGTATTCGTAAAATTCCATGTTCCACGAATAGGGGTTGCGGTCGGCGGCTTTCAGAGCAGCGGTGGCCTTCATGGCGGCAATGTCCTTTGCGGTAAACTTGCTTTTTCCGCTTTTGCGGCAGAACCACTGCATGGGCTTTGTCATCATGGACTTTGCGTAGTAATCCGTCAGCCTGTCCACCTCCGGACGTTGCGGCATGGAGAGGATGAACGCGCCGAGCATTGCGCAGTTGACGATGTTCATCTTGAAGCGGTCCGCTTTTTCAAACTCCGGCAGCCTGCGGATGATCTGCCGGTATTGCGGCTTTGCCTTTTTCGTGATAGCTCTTGCGGTGGCTGCATCATAGCCCAGCACAGCGGTCAGCTGCTTTCGGAACGACGGTGCAAACAGAGCCCACATACCGAAAGGCATTCCAGCGTATTTCATTGCAGGTACCTCCCGGCTTCCGTTTCCAGTGCCTGCCATACCGGGTAGGCTGCGCCATGTTCATCAAAAAATTTCTTGAGGTCCCGGTTCAGCGCGCTCATTTCGTCGATGGCGTTCATAGCATGGTCGGAGGCGCAGAGTTTGCCCAGCGAGGTAGCGCACATCAGCTTGAAAAAGTGCAGGCAGGTCTTGCGGTACTTTTCCCCTTCAAAGTCTACATCCGCTTTGGGCAGAATGGCGTGCCCGGCATCTCGGATGGCGCGGTATCCCTCGATGTTGGCATCCAGCACACGGTTCAGGTACGCGGTATCTCCCCTGAGCTTTTTCAGGTCGCCGTCTGTCTTATAGCAGGCGAAGGCCGCAGGCATCACAAACGCGGCATGGCAGAGCAGATAGTCCTCCATGTTCGGCTCGTAAACAACCTTATATTTTGTGCCGTGGAAGATGCGCCCAATCAGCTGTTTATTGGAGATTGCACCCGGCAGCTGTCCGATGGTGATCTTTTTCAGGTCGATGGAGACCACCCGGTCAGCCTCCCGATGCCCCGCAGAAAGCGCAAAGGCAAACAGGACGTTCTTCCCCGGCAGCGCCGCTGCCAGCGCCCTCGCCTGCACATTGTTCCCCACAAAAACGACGTTCTTCGTCCGGTTCGCCCGCAGCGTGTCCAGAACGGAATCCAGCTGTGTATAGCGCAGGACCACAAAGATCACATCGTACATTGCATCCGGTGCAAGTTCCGTCACCACCGGAATGCGGCTGACCGAAGTGTGGAGCGAAAATTTGTCCTTGATCCGCAGGCCGTTCCGCCTGATCTCCGCTGCCCAGTTTCCTCGCGCAAGCAGGGTAACATCCTTTCCGGCGCGCAGCAGATTTCTTGTCAGATTGCACCCCAGAACGCCTGCACCATATACCAGAATTTTCATAGCTTGCCTCCAAATCCGATCTTTACGATCTGCATTTTCATCCCGCTGTCCCCGACCTTGGCGAGGAAACGGAAAAAGCCGCTGACAGAAGGGTCTTTCAAATCGTTGTAACCCAGCATATAGCCCCGGCTGGACACTTGCAAACGGCTGTCCCATGGGGAAAGCTCGCTTTTCGCATCCGAAACTGCGAAATATGCCCCCACATCCTTGATTTTTGCCGTTCTGAGCCATGTTTTTGCGATCATCTTTACCGCCGTTCGGTTGGCGGCATCAAAGACCAGTACCCCGCCGGGGAAAGCGTCCGCCATCCCCTGCACCAGCGCCTTGACCTGCTGGGTCAGGAAGTAATAGAACACCCCGGAGGCAAAAAATACCGCCCCGCCGGAGGCATCGATTTTGTCAAACCATGCGGGGTCTTTCAGGTCGCAGGGGATGTTTTGCTCCCGCTCCCCGGCGGGCAGCAGCTGCTGCCGCAAGGCGATCACATCTGGGAAATCCAGATTGTAGATCTTGCATCTGCCGTTGTCGCAGGCTCTGCCGGTGTTATCCAGCCCGCAGCCCAGATTGACCACTGCCGCACAGGGGTGGTTTTTCAGGTATGCCTGCACCTCAAAGGCAAGGTCATTCTGCCGCATGGCGACCTCCAGCGCACCGAACCGCTGCATCAGGCTGCGGGAGTTTTCCTCTGCCTCTGAAAAGTCGTAGTCGATCTGGTCGATCAGATGCACCGCTGTTTCGTCCCGATAAAGGTTTGGATACAACTCCGTACACAGCTTCCGGGAATACAGCGGGAGGATCAGCGTCTCCTGCACGGTGTTTTTCTCGATTTTGTATTTCATATCGGGTCCTCTCACTTTCTGATAAACGGCAGCTTCGGCATACCGTCCTGCTCAGCGATAAATGCCAGCATTTCAGCAAAGCCCTTCGGATCATGAATCTGATATTGCATGTGATCGTATCCCTCAAATACGGGGTAATTGCCGCAGGGATAGGCTTCTATCACCGCTTGACGGTATTTGAAATGATCTTCTATGCTGCCAAACTCGAAATAGATATGCCTTTGCATTTCTTTGGAAAGTGACGGAAAGGGTTTATCCTCCAGGCTGTCCAGAATCTGTCGCCGCAAATTTGTGTAGGTCAGATTTTTCCCTGCGGCTATAAAATACGGCTTTATGGAGTTATCGTCACACCACAGTATCTTTTTCAATGTGCCGCCCTTTGACCAGTACAGGCTCTTGATGGCCAGATACAGAAACGGTGTCATCATGCGGCGCGTACCTTTTCCGATTTGTGCAAACTGCCCGCCGTCAAAGAAAACATGTCCGATGGGCAGCTTCGTGCCTGTCAAAAACGCCATGGCAAGGTCAGCACCGATCGAAGAAGCCACAACCAGTTCAAGGCGTTCCACCCCCTGCGATTTCAGGTATTCTTCCACCTGACGAACCTCGTCCACCTTGCTGACATATTTCTGCCCTTTGCAGTACACGGTGGAGGTAGGTAAAATGCAGAAATACCGATCCTGTAAATAGTTTGCAACCGGTTCGCTGCTCTCCCCCGTCACGCCCATTGCGTGAAAGAACAGTACGGCAGGATTCCTCCTATCGCCATATGTTTGAAACAGCATTTCTATCACCTCATATTTTCATAAAAAGCATCATAATCGCCGCCAGTGCTGCCGAAATGACCGCCATACCAACTGTGCCGAACAGCCACTTTTTGCCCTTATCCTTGGCTGTAATGTAGGGTTTCAGGTCTTCCGTTCCCGGAATTTCCCATGCGTTCGTATGTCCTACCCAATAGCCGTCAACCCAAAATCGGTCTATGGGATTCATAACGGACAGTATGACCAGCAGCTGCCAAAAGCCCTGAACAAAGCCCTTTGCACCGTTTATCCCATAGACACAGACCAGCACATAGCCGATATAGCCGGGAATACAGACTGCTTTGAACAGCAGGCTGTTGCGTCGGATGCGTTCCGGGCTTGTAAGCCCCAGTTTTACGCACCGCTGCTGCACCGCCGGGCTGTAAAGATGCACCATCCCAACAGCCCCTTTGCAGATGCCCACAGCACAGACAAGAACCAGCAAAGCCCCCAGCCCAAGACCTTCCAGAATCACCTGTAAAAGCATTACTTATTCCTCCTGTATCCGTTTTCGTCCCGGTATTCTGGATGTTCCTTTACGTATGGATCCTTATCGCCGCAGATGGTATAGTCGCATCGGCAGCCGTCCACGCAGGTGGTCGTCCGCACGAGCTTGGCATGGAGCAGTTCCATGGACGCATAGTCCACATTGCACAGGGCGGGCATAATGTCCGCAAATCCGAACCGCTTGGCAAATTCCGCCGCCGGACACGCCGTAAATTCATAATAAATAGGCTTGTCGGTTTCATAAGGCGCAACCGACATCTCGTAATCGTGCCATTTGTCGCAGCCGCTTTTCGCACGAACAAACGCCTTGTACATCAGCTTCCTCCAGAACGGCTTGTTGCAGTCCACAAATTTCAGCTTGCGGAAAGTTGAAAGAATCAGTTTTTCCTCCATCTCTTCAATTTCACGGAATGTGGTCACATCCCGGCACACATCGTAATAGCACATAATGGCGATGCAGTCGTAGGTGCCGCCTACACCGTTGTGGAAGTTCTTTTTGCCGCCGAGGTCGGTGCGCCACTTGGAAAGAAGCTCTGCGTATCTCAGCTGCACCTGCTCCCAGACCACCTCGCGCTCCACCTCCGGATAGTGCAGAGTGATTTTCGCCAGAATTTCCTTTTTGCAGGGTTTGGAATATAGCACATGGCAGCTACGGTCAATTTGTAATTCACTGTCCTTCATCTTCCCACACCTTTCAGAAAACCGCTCTTTGCATTTTCTTCGGTGTCGTCCGATTCGTCGTAGGCATCATAGGGCGCCGATGGGTCGTGTACTCGTTTTTTGAATGGTGAACAGCTCTTGTCTTTGTGGGCAAACGCAAAGGCAAAATTGTCCGTCCATCCCGTGTGACCGGTGATGAAATATGGATGCAGCCCACGTGCGCGCAGTTTCCGCTCCAGCTCCGCCAGTGACTGCACAGCCAGCTTATTGTCCTCCGCCAGCGAGGAAATGAAGCTGTAGCCGCCGTCCGCGCCAAACCACAGCGTGTCGCCGGTAAAAAGGTATTTATCGTCAATGAGGTAGACCATATGTCCCCATGTATGGCCGGGAACCAGAAAACACTCGATCCTGACGCCGTCAATGTCAAGTACCTGCCCATCGTGCAGCAGTACCTTTTCGTTGTTGATCGTGACCTGCGGCAATTTATAGAGATGATAGATGACTTTTCGCCGCACCTCGCCGGTGAGATACCGGTTCTCGATCTCTCCGATGTACAGCTTCGCATTCCGGAACAGCCCCGGACTGTCTGCTTCCACCGCACCCACATGGTCGGTGTCCTGATGGGTGATAAGGATATGGTGTATCGACTTCGGATCAATCCCAAGCCAGCCCATTTTTTCGGCAAGGCGGTCGTAGTTATATCCCGCATCGACCATAATGGTCGTATCGCCTTTGCGGTAGAAGAAGATGTTCGCCACCCACTCCCGCACGCAGGCAACATTCTCGTCGATCCAGCCGGTGTTCAAAGGCTTGAAGATCTCCTTGCCTCGGTACATCCAGCTCATTGCTTTTCTTTGAAATTCCGTTGCCTTTTTCGACATGATCGCACCTCATTTCTGTGCTGTGATGCACAGCCAGCCCTTTTTATTTTTGTGGCTCTGAATCTGACAAAATCCTGCTTGCTCCAGATACGTTTTACCGTTCACAATGCAATGCTTTTCACAAGGTGCGCCCATCGCTCCGGGTGACAGGCTAGCAATTCCTCGTGCTGCAAGTTCTGCTCATGGAGAACAGGATGTGCAAAATGCTGCTGATACCGGGCACGATATTTTGCGCCCATTTTCAGGGCGTAAAAAATATGGATCTGGGTGCCGGGCACATGGATCTTATCCGGCAGCGGAGTGATAAGATCGGAGTAGAACTGGTTTTTGCAGCTCTGCATGGTCACATAAGGGCGGGCATCGCCAAACATTTTCAGAAAAGCCTTGACATAATCCCCCGACTCTTTAGCACACTCGTCCAGCCGCTTTTGGAGAAATTTCGCCTTAATCTTTCCGTCCCGCACCACAGGGTAGATCAATGGCAGCAGAAAATCAGTCTGCAATCTTGCCGCCAGCGGCGATGCCTGATCCAGATCGGAGCTGCCCAGAATGCCACAGTCCATGTGGATGTTCTGCCGTGCCGCCAGCAGCCCCACAAACGAGCCGCCCAGAGAGCAGCCGTAGGCCGCCCGGATGTGACCGCCGCAGTGGGTCTTGAGGTAGGCCTCGATTTTTTCGGTCTCCTCCAGCATGGTGGGAAATTCAGTCTGTTCAGTCTCATCAAAACCATCGTAGCTGACGCACAGCACCCGGAAGCTGTCAGCCAGAAGCGGAATTACCGCACCGAAATTGCTTTTCCAATGGCAACAGGTGCCCGGCAGCAGCAACAGCACCGGAGCATTCTCTGCACCAAATGTGTAGATTTTCATCGTGATACGTTCCTTCTCTATTTATTTTCCACCTGTAAATAGAAGAGATATATTTCTCCGTATAGGGCAGAGTTTTGAGTTAGGTAGAGCTAACTTTTCATTCTATAAAAAGCCGCTTCTCAGCGGTCCTTCTGCCAAAATAATACGCCCTGCCGTCTCCTCTGTCAAGGAGTTTAGTCATTTTCAGAGATTTTAAAAAAGATTTCGTTATTGGAGCTTCCCCTGCGGCATAGAGGAGGCAAAACGTTTCCCGCATCGAAAAAATTTCGTCCCTGTAAACTTGTCTGTTTCTGCTTGGCAACGCCCGGTGGGAGTGCTATTTTTACTTTGTGAATTTGTTTCGCCTAACCATCTGAGGGGTTTTTCCCCCTGCATTTTTTTGCATCGATTGTTAGACAATGGTCAAAAATGCAACATCCTGTTGCTGCCGGCAATAGAAAGATCTACCGCAGACAGAAAATGGGGTTTGTTCTGATTCACATAGCGTATTTTTTCCTAAAGCTACAATATGTGTCATACTTTTCTTGCTTCACTTCAATAAATTTTTCAAAACCCTCTTGACGCATTCTACATGCCGTGGTATTTTTCTTGTAAATCCCATTGATTTTGTGGATTGGTTTAAATTCATCCACAAAATGTGGTCGTGTTCATTTTGAACACAGCCACAGAAAGTGGTTGGTTATCACCGTGAGACCCACCACTTCAGTGAGGAAAAGTCCACGAAAGAATTTACCGCCCCGCAACACACCCGATTCATTTTGCCGCCGATTCACCCGACAAAATCATCGCTGCGCTGCGTGGGCGGTATTTTTCTTTTAGGAAGTGTACCTTGAAAATTTCATGAGCCGACCGGACGTGATACCGACTTTCCGTCAACGCCGCTGCACAAACAGGGGCAGGAACTTCGTTCGGAGCAAACGGTGATCAACATACACGAGCAGCGGAACTCTCTACTTATTTTTGCGTCTTAACAATTCGGAAACATTTGTTAAAAATACGTTTTGAGCGCAGTGGTAGAGGGCAAGAACCGTCCCGTGGCCACAAATTTTCAATTCTTGAAAATTTCCTGTCCATCCGGGACTTCACTTCTTCAATGCGTCTGCATTTCCGAAGTGATCTTGTTGGGGCGTGCCTGCCCCAAACCCTGCTCATCATTCGTGCCTTACGGCACGAATGGAACGGCGTGTCGTGCTTTACATAACTTCACCGAGGAGTTATCGAACAGACAGGAGGTACAATGACCAAAACGAATGTTCAACCGATTCCTAGCAATTCCCAGCACCACGACACGCCGAACAACAAAACGCACGTCATCAAGTTCCGTGTGACAGCGGAGGAAAAAGCGTCACTGGAACTCACTTGCAAACTCCTGAATCTCTCCCTCTCCACCTTCATCCGCCGCGCCATCCACAATGTCAAGATCGAGAAAACGGTCATCGTTGCCGGTGGCGGAGAAGAAACCCTGACCGCTGTTTCCACCCTGCTTGCTCAGTGCAGCAAGGTGGGCGGAAACCTCAACCAGCTTGCAAGGCACTTCAATTCCGGCGGTGCGGACACCGAGCAGATACGAGCGAAAATCCTTGACGAACTTGCAGACCTGACTGCATTCCGGCTCAGCGCCGAGAAAGTTCTGGGTGAACTGTATGGCAACGCTCAAGCATATCGCCTCTAAAAACTCGGACTACTCTGCCATTGAAGCGTATCTCATTTACCAGCACGATACGTTCACTGGAAAGCAACTTCTGGATGAACAAGGCAAGCCGAAGCTGCGGAATTCGTACCTGCTCGACACCCTTGAGTGCGGCGATTTCTCGTTCGCAACGGCCTGTCTGCTGGCAAACCGCAAGTATGGCAAGAACACCCAACGCGATGATATTAAGAGCCATCAGTATATCATCAGCTTCGACCCCAGAGATGCAGCCGACAACGGCTTGACCATGGAAAAAGCACAGGCACTTGGCCTGAAATTCTGCGAAGAAAACTTCTCCGGTCACCCCGCCATCGTCTGCACTCACCCGGATGGGCATAACCATTCGGGAAACATCCACGTCCACATTGTGATCGGCAGTATCCGCACACGAGAGGTGGAACGTAAGCCCTATATGCAAAAGCCCCGTGACTGGCGTGAGGGTATGAAGCACTCCAGCACAGCCCAGACCATGCGGCACTTGCGTGTTGAGGTCATGGAACTGTGCGAGGGTGCCGGACTGTACCAGATCGACCTGCTCAACGGCTCGAAAGAGCGCGTGAGCGAAGCGGAGTATTGGGCAAGGCGGCGTGGGCAGCAGAAGCTCGACCTTGCAAACGCAGCCCTTGCCGCAGCCGGACAACCACCCCAGCAGAAGAAGTTTGAAACTGTAAAGAATATCTTGCGGAAACAGATTTCTTCGGTGCTGTACCGCACAACGAGTTTTGAAGATTTTTCTGACAAGCTCATGCAGCAGTACGGCATTGCTGTCAAGGAAAGCCGTGGACAACTCAGCTATCTGCCCTCTGGCAGAACAAAGTTTATCCGGGCGAAACATCTCGGTGACAAATTCGATAAGACGACAGTGCTTGCCACGTTGCAGACAAACACTGAGCGCAAACCCAAGGCGCAGTTCAAACAGGATACCATCGGGAAACTGATCGATATCCAGTCGAGGATGACCGAGGGCAAAGGCATTGGCTATAAGCGTTGGCTCACGAAACACAATCTTCAAGTGATGGCACAGACCGTGAAGCTTCTGCAGGAAAAGGGCTTGACCGACGAGGACGCCTTGAACCAGCGCATCGCTGAACTGGAAACCAAGTATCACGACTCGCTGGCGGTGGTGAAAGACCTCGAAGGTCGCATGAAAGCCAACAATGAGCTGCGCTATCACATCGCAGCCTACACCAGCACCAAGAATGTTGCCCAGCAGTTAAAGACCGCCAAGCGCCCCGCAGTCTTTGAGGAGCAGCACCGTGCAGAGCTGACAGCGTACCGGGCGGCAGCAGCCTATTTCAAGGCAAATGACCTCACCAAGCTGCCCAGCCCGAAAAAACTGGAAGCCGAGTATGCGCAGCTGGCATCCGAAAAGGCAAAGTTCTACGAGCAGTACAAGGAAGCTAAAGAGGAACTGCTCAAACTGAAAACCGCAAAGCAGAATGTTGCGTCCTTTTTCCGGGAGGAAGAACCGGCGCAGCAGGAGAGATAAAGGAGTGTGCGTATGATCAACCTGAAAATCGACCCGGAGTTCCAGTCCCAGATTCCTCCTCTGACCGATGATGAATTTAAGCAGCTTGAAGAAAATATCCTGAAAGAGGGCAAGCTGATTTCTCCTTTGATCGTCTGGGGCAATACCCTTGTTGATGGTCACAATCGTTATGCGATTCTTCAGAAACACCCCGAAATCTGCTTTTCTACTATGCCGCTCCTGTTTGAAAGCAGAGAAGAAGTCCTCGCTTGGATTTGTAAGAACCAGTTGGGGCGGCGCAACCTCACGCCGGAGCAGAAGCTGTTCCTCATCGGCAAGCAGTACGAAGCGGAACGTGCGGAACATGGCTGTACTCGTGACGATGTCCAGCGCACAAACGGTCAGTTTAGCCGGAGTTCCCAAAATGGGAACTTCGGTGAGAGCGTTAAAACGTGTGAGCGTATCGCCAAGGAAAACGGTGTCAGTAAAAACACTGTTCTTCGTGCCTCGAAGTATATGAGAGGCGTGGAGATTGCGGAAGAACTGATACCGGGCTTAAAGCAGAGCATCCTGTCCGGACAGACGAAAGTGTCCAAAGCTGATATGCACCGCCTCGCCAAGGTTGCCTACAATGACCGTGCACAAACTTTGCAGGATATTCTGCACCCGGAGCTGAAGGTGGAACCGACACCTGACGCTGATGGTGTGATCCGCGTTCCGGGCAAAGCGCCTGTCATGCCATTCCGAAAGTTTGAATCGATTTATGACAGCGATGCTTACCCGGAGGATGTACGGTACGAGTATGTAGCTCTGGAAGAGCTCACTACTCGTTTCCGTATTTCGTTCAGCTACCAGTTGGAGCAGATGCCCGATAATGCACAGCGTGATGTGATTCTGGAGATCATTCACAAGCACAAGGACTACCTTGCTTCTCTGGAAGCCGCACTCGCAGATGTTAAAGACCAGACAGCATAACAACAGGCACATGGTATGCTGTTCACAGATGTCCAAAGGAGCGTGCGTTTGAACAAAAAGAAAAAGTCCACAAACACTTCCCCTTACCCCGATGAAGTCATCGACCGTCTGGCACGGGCATTCTACCCGGCCATTCTTGCCTGCTGGAACAGCGAGGAAGGCCAGCGGGAGTTTGCTACATGGCAGGCGGAACAGGCTCATCACGCCACTAGTAAAGAAAAACAGAGCGTTCCCGACGGGGAACGCCCTGTTGTACATATCGCTATCGTATGTGGATTTTTCAGGGTGCGTCCTATTCAGGGGCGCACCCTTTTTTTGTTTTGCCTTATTTCACCTTGTTTCGCAGTTCTTTTTTCGTTGCCCACAGGCTGTAAGCGCAGGCGATCACCTCGGACACCCAGAACGCAAACCACGCCCTGTCGATGCCCATGGTGCGGATGAGAAGCCACAGGCAGGGCACCAATACCACCAACTGCCGCAAGGCAGCGCCGATCATGTTGACCACGCCGTTGCCAAGACCGGAGGCAAAGTAGCCGCACAGAATAGTTGTGACCGCAAACAGGAAAGTTACCGAAATGATGCGCAGGGCAGGCACACCGAAAGCCAGCATCTCGTCACTGGCAGAGAACAGCCCCAGCAGTTGCGCCGGGAACAGCAGGAACACCGCCGTGCCGCACAGGGCAAACACCACGCCGGTGGGCAGCAGCACCTTCCATGCCTGCTTTACCCGGTCGGACTGCCCACTGCCATAGTTGAAGCCCACCACCGGGATGGCCGCCTGTCCCAGACCATTCACCGGCATCATCAGGAAGTTTTGCAGCTTATAGTAGATGCCGAAGAACGCTACCGCCGTGGAGGACACCCCCAGGAGAATGCCGTTGACCGCAAAGGTCATCACGCTGCCGATGGCCTGCATCACGATGGTAGGCAGCCCCACCCGGTAGATGTCGGCCACATCCTGCCACAAAAAGCGGTAGCCCTTTAACCGGACGTGGATGACCGGGTTTTTGACCTGGTTGAACCACAGCGCCGCCGCTGCACCGATGAGTTGCCCGATGACGGTGGCGATGGCTGCGCCCCGGATTCCCATGGCCGGGCAGCCCAGCAGGCCAAAGATCATAATGGGGTCGAGAATAATGTTGACCACTGCGCCGATGATAAGGGAAACCATGGACAGCACAGTATCACCCACGGCCTGCAGCAGCCGCTGCCCGTAGGTCTGTAAAAAGATGCCCCAGCAGAACACGAGATTCACCGAGAGGTATTCCCGACAGAGCTGCTGCAGTTCCGGGTCGCCCGTCAGAGCGGCGGCGATCTGGTTCGAGAACAGCAGCCCCACCAGCGTGAACACCAGCGAAGTGCCCAGCATCAGGAACAGCCCGGTGGTGGCGGCACGGCAGGCTTCCTCCGGCTTTTTCTGCCCCAGCTTGCGGGAGAGCAGAGCATTCAGGCCCACGGCGGTGCCCACGCCGATGGCAATCATCAAAAACTGGATGGCATATACAAGAGAGGCGGCGGTCAGGGCTGTTTCCGACAGCCGTGCCACAAAAATGCTATCCACGATGTTATACAGCGATTGGATGAGCAGCGATAGCATCAGCGGTACCGCCATGGTGTACAGCAGGGGGCGGATGGGCATTTCTGCCAGTTTGTTTTTCGGGTTCATAGGTCCTCCTTTTCAGGCAAACAAAAAAGCGTGAAATCGTTGAGGGGTAGCTTTTCCTCAGGATTTCACGCTTTGTAAGCCGGCTTTTTGTATTCTTAACGGAAGGTATTATACCGGAGTTTTTTCAAAATTGCAAGAAGAATTTTGAAAAAATCACAGCAGTGCGTTTTCCAGATCGCTCAGCATTTCGTTCAGTGCTTGAATGCCGCCCTCTGCGGTGTACCAGACATTCGGGTGTGCCAGATAAACGATGTGGCCGTTCTTGTAGGCATCCGTGCTTTCCACCAGCTCGTTTTCCAGGATCTCCTGTGCCATCTGTGCGCCATCGGTGCCAATGGCTACATCACGATCCATTGCGAAGATGTAGTCGGGGTTCTTGTCCACAATGAACTCGAAGGAAGCCTCGTTGCCGTGGGTCGAGGTGTCGATATTGGCATCTACGCCGATGTTCTCAAAGCCGATCTCCTTGCCGATGATGGAGCAGCGGCCATTGTTGCCCAGAACATTGAAGCTGCCGCTGGTGGTCATGCCGACGATGGCAGTCTTGCCCTCTGCAAAGGCTTTCAGGGCGTCGATGCGGCTGTCAAAATCCGCCATCAGGCTTTCCACATGGTCTTCCAGACCAAAGATAGAAGCGATGGTCATGGCATTTTCACGGGTGCTTTCCACAACGCCCTTTTCGGCGTCGGTCGCAAGGAAAACAACGGGTGCGATCTCGCACAAAGCATCATAGGATTTGGACAGGCGTCCGCCGATAAAAATGATGTCCGGCTCGCAAGCCATGACTGCTTCCATATCGGCTTCCTTGATGTTGCCAAGGTTCGCAATGCTGTCATTGGTAACATAGCTCTGAAGATAGTCCAGAGAGGTGGATGCCGTGCCGACCACACGGTCGCCAACGCCCAGTTCATCCAGAATGTCCAGAGAAGCAAGTTCGAGGATTGCAATGCGCTGCGGGTCAAAGGGCACTTCCACATCTACCAGTTCCTTTGCACCGTTGAACGCCTTGATGGTCACCGACTCCGGCACGGCTTCCGAGGAAGTGGTAGCTTCGCTGGATGCAGCCACAGAGGATGCCACGGAGCTTGCCGTGGAGGAGGAAGCACCACAGGCAGTAAGAACCCCCGCTGCACTCACAGCGGCCATAGCGGTCAAAAACGAACGACGAGAAATTTTCTTCATAAGAATGCTCCTTTTAAAAAGTACTGAAATCAATAATATATCGACAAAGGCTTGCCTTCGATCTGCATGATCTCAAAGTCTACCTTGTAGATATCGGACAGGTTTTCTTTGGTGATCACTTCCTGCACCGTGCCAAACTTTGCGATTTTTCCATTCACAAAG
This sequence comes from Faecalibacterium sp. I4-1-79, assembly GCF_023347235.1. GTDB lineage: Bacteria > Bacillota > Clostridia > Oscillospirales > Ruminococcaceae > Faecalibacterium > Faecalibacterium tardum. The sequence continues at coordinate 3,139,567 of NZ_CP094467.1, forward strand.
GCGCAGATGTAGTCGGAATAAAACGCAGCATAGTTGATCTCGTGCAGAACAAGGATCACCGTTTTGCCCAGCTCATCGCACAGGCGGCGGACGATGCGCATGAGGTTGGTTGCGTGGTAAATATCCAGATTGTTGGTCGGTTCATCCAGCAGGATATACTCGGTGTCCTGCGCAATGACCATGGCAATATAGGCACGCTGCCGCTGACCGCCGGACAGTTCATCGATGAACTGCTCCTCAAAATCGCCCAGTTCCATGTAGGCAATGGTGCGGTCAATGATCTCGTTGTCCTCTTGGGTCAGCCGTCCGCCGGAGTACGGAAAGCGGCCAAATGCAACCAGTTCCCGGACAGTCAGCTTCATCTGGACATTGTTGGCTTGGGTCAGGATGGCGAGCCGCTTGCTCAGCTCCCGGCTTTTCCAGCGCGTGATCTCCGTCCCCTCAAAATCCACAAGACCGCTGTCCCGTGCGATCAGGCGGGACAGCATTCCCATCACGGTGGATTTTCCCGCGCCGTTCGGACCGATGAGGGAAAGGACTTTACCTTTCGGAATCTCAAAACTCACGCCATCGACAACGGCTTTGCCATCGTAGCGTTTGGTGATCTCTTTTACAAACATGGTTTTATGCCTTTCTCTGGGTGAGCAGCAGATACAGGAAATACACGCCGCCGCCCACGGTGATGAACACGCTGACCGGAACCGAGTAAACGAATACCCGTTCCACCAGAAGCTGTCCGCCGATCAGAACAGCCATACCGAACAAAACAGAGCCGGTGATGAGCTGGCTGTGCCGGTAGGTGCGCAGGAACTGCCGGGAAAGGTTGGCAATGATAAGCCCCAGAAATGCCAGCGGCCCAACCATAGCGGTGGCTGTTGCAATGTACAGTGTGACCCCCAGCAGCAGCCGGCGGATGCAGCGGTCATAGTCCACACCCAGATTGATGGCCTGATCTTTGCCCAGTGTCAGAACGTCCAGCAGCGCAAGCTCTTTCCGGAAGGCAAAGGCGACCAGCGCAAGAACCGCAACGGACAGTACCAGAATCGCCGAATTGACATTGGAAAAGCTGGCGACCAGATCCGTCAGCAGCGTGTCGTACTCGTTGGGGTCCATCACACGGGTCAAAGTCGTCTGGATGCTGGAAAAGAACGAGGTCAGCACCGTGCCGATGAGCAGGACGTACAGAACATTGTGGTTCGTTTTCCGGAACAGATAGCTGTAAATCACGGTGGCAACAGCGCCCATAATGGCAAGGTCTACCGCAAAGGCTGCGTTGGCATTGACCGCCAGAAAGCTGCCCGAACCCGCCACAAAGAACACCGCCGTGTGGATCAGCGAATAAAGCTGGTCCATACCCAGCAGGCAGGGCGTGACGATGGTGTTGTTGATGGTGGACTGAAACACGATGGAAGCACTTCCAATGGCAAATGCCGTGATGAGCATGGCGATCAGCTTGGGTGTGCGGATACGCATGGCGTAGGCAAATAATTTTTGGTTTTCAAAGTGGACACCCACTGTCATATAGCCTACGCAGGCCAGCAGAACAAGAAGCAGAAGGATCAGCAGTCGCAGATGATTTTTGTGCGTTTTCATGCTGCACCTCCGGTTTTCTTGGCAGCTTTGCCCAGCCGGACTGCCTTGCGTCCATGCCGAAGCCGATACAGCAGCAGACCGACAAACAGGATACTGCCGATAACGCCAACGATCAGCTCGATGGGCAACTCGTAGGGATAGATCACAACCCGCCCGATCATATCGCAGACCAGCACGAACACAGCGCCAAACAGAGCGGTATCCACCAGCGTTCCGCGGATCTGGTCACCCTTGAATATTGCTACGATATTGGGCACGATGAGGCCGATGTAGGAGATCGAGCCGACCACGACAACAACGGATGCCGTGATCATGGCAGCAATGGTCAGACCCATAAACAACACCAGATCATACGGAACGCCGAGGTTCTGAGAAAAATCTTTTCCCATGCCCACGATATTGAAGTGGTTGGCAAATACAAATGCCAGAACCACCAGCGGTACCGTCAGCCAGACAAGCTCATACCGCCCACGAATGACGGTGGAAAAATGACCGACCAGCCAGCTGGAAAGAGCCTGTGTCATTTCATATTTGTAGGCAAGATAATTGGTAACACCCATTACGATGTTGGAGAACATGATGCCGACCAGCGGAACCATGACAACATCCTTGAACCGGATACGCTGGATGAACCAGACAAAGACCCATGTACCGAGAACGGCACAAACGAAGGAAAAGGCAGCACGTCCCCACAGGGTAGAACCCGGTGCAAACAGCAAAGCCAGCAGAATGCCAAACTGTGCAGAAGAGATCGTCGCGCCTGTGGTGGGCGAAACAAACTTGTTCATGCAGAGCTGCTGCATGATAAGCCCCGCCACGCTCATGCCGATGCCTGTGCAGAGGATGGCAAGCAGACGCGGCAGGCGGGAGATCAGAAAGATCTCCCATGTTTTCACGCTGCCTGTAAGCAGGTCAAAAAACCGGATATCCAGCACCCCGGCAAACAGAGAGCTGACCGAAAGGATCAGCAGCAGAACGCCGAGAAAAACAGTGGAACGATGATTACGAATGAAAAGCCCTCCTCAAGATTAGCGCAAACTAACTTTTTGAAAATAAAAAGAGAACGCCTGCGTGTGAAGAAACTGGTCTTACGTGTTCACACACAGCGCGTTCTGCTGAAGGGATTATATCATAAGGCATCGATGGGTTTCAAGTGGCAAACTCGCACGAAGGTTTTTCATGGCAAACTGCCATGCTTTGTTAATTCCTACAAAGTTGCTCCGATTTATATCCGCACCAAAAAGTATAGGATCGAATTTTAAAATATACGATGATAGAACAATTTAAACATTTCCCGATCCTTTTGACCAGTGATAGATCTGCCGGACGCAAAAGACCGCCTCCGTTTTTAAACGGAAGCGGTCTTTTCGTTGCGGAAATCAGTTGAGGTAAAAATCACCATGCGGCTTTAGCGCAAAACCTCCAGAAGCCGTCTGCCGGCTTCCTGCTGCGATTCCCCAAACGCCACCGCCAGCTCTTCCCGCAGGACACGCTCTACCATCTGGTAGAAGTAGGTATCCATGGCGTTGATCTTTCGGCCGCGGCTTTGCTGCTGGGTCTGCTTTTGCCCCAGCTCCTTGAACAGGGTCAAATACTGGTAAAAATCGTTGGTGTGCAGCAGTGCCTGATAATGTTCTGCCAGCGCTGTCTGTACCCCCGCCGGGATAGGCAGCTTCTCCGCTTTGATGCGTGCAAGGTCGGCTTCCGCCTGCTGTGCCGGGGTCACCGGGCGCAGCGCCGCTTCCTTTTCCGTGGGGATATAGCTGCGGTCGTGGGAATCCGAAAAATAAGGCCGGAGGGTGTAATACTCTCTGGCGGACTCATCGCAAAAGCGCCGCAGCCCGACGCCTTCCACCTCGTGCACTCCCAGATTTCCGTAAACCACCAGCGCTCCCGCCTGAAACCGTGACATGGTATTGCCTCTTTCCCTTGTATGAAAAGGCTGCAAAAACAGACTTTCCAGCGTAATTTTACTCTTTACGTTATTGTACCACGGTAGGTTGGCGGGCTTCAAAGGGCATCTTTCACAAAGTTTTCCTCGTGCAATCTGCGCAGAATGCCCAGTACAATTCTTGTGCAAAACTGCCTTTGCAAATTCCAGACAGGCAGGCTATAATGATTTCGTACAACGAGTAGCACTCATGCGTAAAACCGGTTGCATGAGAGCTGCCCGTTGTTTTTATTTGCCCCAAAATGGAAAGGTAAAGGTGAATCCCATGGAAAGTTCCAATCAATTTCTCGGCACGGAACGCATCGGCAAGCTGATGCAAAAGTATGCGATCCCGTGCATTATTTCGCTGCTGGTCGGCGCACTGTATAACATCGTGGATCAGATCTTTATTGCAAACGCCAGCTATCTCGGCTCTTATGGCAACGCCGCCAATACGGTCGTTTTTCCCCTGACGGTGGTAGCGCTGGCAATCGCAGTCATGATTGGTGACGGTTGCTGCGCCTTCGTCAGCATCAGCCTTGGGCAGAACGAGGTCCCCAAGGCAAAGCGGAGCGTCGGCAATGCGGTGGTGATGTGTCTCGTCAGCAGTATTGTGCTGGCCGCGCTCTATCTGATTTTTGCGGACAACATTCTTGCCATGTTCGGCGGAACGGTGAACGCCGAGACCTACCACCACTCGCAGGAATATTTCTTTTATATCACGCTGGGCGTGCCCTTTTATATGTTCGGGCAGGCCATGAATCCCATCATCCGCGCCGACGGCAATCCTCGGTTTGCCATGATCTCCACCCTTGCGGGTGCGGCGCTGAACATCATTCTGGACCCCATCTTCATTTTTGGCTTCCGCTGGGGCATGATGGGCGCAGCGGTGGCTACCGTCATCGGTCAGCTGGTCACCGCAGTGCTGGCAGTGTGGTATCTGCTGCACATGAAGATCATTCGCCCTGAAAAGGGCGACTACCGGCTGAAGGGCTCCATCTGCGGCCGTACCCTGACCCTTGGCATGACCAGCTTTCTGTCCCAGATCAGCCTTGTGGCGGCAATGGCAGCCATCAACAACATGATCCGCAAATACGGCGCACTGGATGCCGTGTTCGGGCAGGAACAGTACGCCCAGATCCCTATGGCAGTTGTTGGCATCGTGATGAAGTTCTTCCAGATCGTCATCTCCATCGTGGTGGGCATGGCGGCTGGCTGCATCCCCGTGGTGGGCTTCAACATGGGTGCTAAAAAGCCCGCCCGTGTGAAAGAGCTGTTCACGAAACTGCTGCTGGCAGAGGCCGCAGTGGGTGCCGTTGCACTGGTGCTGGTGGAGCTGCTTCCCCGGCAGCTCATCGCCCTGTTTGGTGCCGCCAACGAGAGCGTTTACTACACCGATTTTGCCGTGAAATCCTTCCGCATCTACCTGTGCATGATCATTCTGGCCTGTGTCAACAAGGCGTGCTTCATCTTTTTGCAGGCCATGGGCAAGGCAGCGGAATCCACCGCCCTGTCCATGGTGCGTGAGGTGGTGTTCGGCGTGGGCTTTGCCCTGCTGCTGCCCCGGTTCTTTGGGCTGGACGGCGTGCTGTACTCCATGCCCCTGTCGGATATCCTCACCTTCCTGATTGCAGGCTATCTGATCTGCAAGACCTACCGTGAACTGAACGGGAAAGGAGAACTCTAATGGAAAAACGCATCATCACCATCAGCCGCGAGTTTGGCAGCGGCGGCAGAACCATCGGCAAGCTGGTGGCAGAGCATCTGGGCATCCGGTGCTACGACGCCGAGCTGATCCAGAAACTGGCTGCCGAAAGCGGCTTTGACGAAAACTACATCAAGGAGGCCGGAGAGTATACCCCCGGCGGCTTCCTTGCTTCTGCCTTCACCGACCGCAGCTTCGGCCCCACCAACGAGGACCTGCTTTGGAAGCTGCAATACCGGATCATCCGGGAACTGGCAGAAAAAGAGCCCTGCGTCATTGTGGGACGTTGCGCCGACTTCATCCTGCAGGACCGCACCGACTGCCTGAAGGTCTTTGTCCACGCCGACCTGAAGTTCCGGGCTGACCGCATCGTGCGGGTCTACGGCGAGCGGGAGAAATCGCCCGAAGCCCGGCTGAAGGAAAAAGATAAGCGCCGTGCCGCCTACTACCGCTTCTATACCGATATGAACTGGGGCAATGCCGCCAACTATCATATTGCGCTGGATAGTGGGGTCATCGGCATTGAAAAATGTGCCAAAGTCATCGAAAGCCTTGCCTGAACTGTATCCGATGCAAGTCCTAAGCCAATAGAGCAAAACACCGCCCATCTGCGTTTGATTACGCAGATAGGCGGTGTTTTTTCAATACGATTTTATGGGAAGATCAATCTTCTAGCCCATGGTTCCCGGTTACGTTTTTCAAATATTCCTCCGGGTCACCGTTCAGAATCAAATCGGCATAGCCAAGCGGGTTATTGTAGATAAGATAATCCAGTTCTGTCCTCTGCACCATGGTCACGTCCAATTCATCCTCGACCCCAGTGCAGTCAATGGAGATCATTCTCCCATCCCGGAGCAGCAGCTCCACGCAGCCAGTGTCCATGTTGAAATGGCAGGCTCTTGCATCGTACTTCATGTTCGTGTCCTTTCTGCCTTACGGCACTCTTACCGTGGTCTGTCGTGCTTTCTTATGATAAGGTCTAGGACGATTTTCGATGGAAGCAAGGGATTCGTTCTGTTTTCCAAAGAATACAAAAAATCCGAACCCTTCTCCTATCGGAAAAAAGTTCGGATTTTGTTGTTGTGGTGCACCTCCAGGGACTCGAACCCTGGGCCCACTGATTAAGAGAGCAAGCCGCCGGTTCGTCTCAATTTCTGGAAGTTTCGAGTCATCGTTATTTTTTAGCAAAGCAACGTGATTTTTCACCCGGCAATTTCTGCGCCCTTTGTCGAATTTTGCAGCGAAAAGCACCCTTTGCACGTTTTGAAACCGTGCAAAATCCGTGCAGAAACCGTGCACTTACTCTCTGACAAACAAAAATCACACTATCCACCACCGACTTGACGGCAATGGTTTGAGTGACCGACCCAGATATCCTAAATTATCTCTCTATGTTTACAAAACATCTGTGATTCTCTCTTTCTATTACGTAAGGACGCAAATGAAGGGCCCCATAAACGTCCTACTAAAAAAAGGAGATTATTACTATGTTACTCAAAAATGGAAGTACTGGCAACTATGTTATGTACCTGCAGTATGGACTGCATATCATGTGCTGCCCTCCGGGTAGTTTTGACAGCAAATTTGGCTCTGGTACTGAAAATGCTGTTAAGAAGTATCAGGGCAAAAAAGGTCTTACCCAAGATGGCATTGTTGGCGATGGTACATGGAACGCACTGGTAAGCGACATTAAAACCATCCAGCAGCTCCTGAAGAACAAAGGTTATTACGCCAGTACAGTGGATGGCCTTGCAGGTTCAGGCACTTATAACGCTGTTATCAGTTTTCAGAAAGCATCCGGCTTGACTGCCGATGGTATGGTCGGCAGTGCCACCCTAAACGCATTGAACGCTTCTTCGGGCGGTACAAGTGGTCAATCTCATTCAATCACTCTGCCTACTGATAGAAACTATCTTTGGGCACAGAAGAATCCGGACATTGTTAAGCTTGTTGGAAATAGTGGTTGCTCTCTTGTTGCCGTGTTGAATACCGCTAATATCTATGGGCCTCGTGAATTCACCCCTAACGAAGTCCTGACTGCCTGTGGAAATTGGGGTGCAAACGGTCTGAATACTTGGGCTCTTCCCAGCAAGTGCAATGGTAAAATCGACACGAGCAACTACACTCATGGCGGTAAGGAGCAGGCGACTGTATTCAGTGCAGTCAAAGCAAGTATTGACAATAACCTTCCCATCATTATTCGGCTCAACAGTAGCGATGGCAAAAAGACGCATTTTGTCACAGCGATTGCTTATACTGGCAGTTGCTCCTCTGCAAGCAGCATTTCCGTCATTGATCCTGCTGGTGGTGTCATTCGAACTCTTGAGGAAGCGGGAACTGCACGCAATGAAACCGTATACGGTGATTATATCGCAACCGCTCGTCGCTCCTAAATATCTCTACTCTCTTCATCAACAATAAGTTGTAAAGCATCATTTTTAACATATATCCCCCCCAAAGTCTTTTCTCAACTCTCGAAAAGGCTTCGGGGGGGATTTTTCAATGCCTATTATATGCAACACTTTTCACTATCTGCTTATCCAAGCTCAGGCGAGTGATATTTATTTACTCTCCACACATCCCCAACTTTTACCAACTGCATTTCATATTCGACTTTATTCATGTCATCATATGAATACTCATCATGTTCCTCATACGTTTCATTGGGATTATAGTATGCAATCATTACAAAATTTACTTGTGCTTCCGTTTTATTTTTCAAATAGTATCGCACTGAGCAGAAATCATCCGGATAATATTCTCCCACATATCCAGTAAAATATGGAATTTGTGCCAAATCATAGTCATCACAAACGGCAAGTTTTCCATTATAATTCACAAACTTTTTCTCAATTGAATCTTGTGACAAGAAATCATTTGTAAAAATAGATTTCATATATTCTTCAAACTCTTTATAAGAATTTTGATAGACCTCATAATCATGTCCGTTCAGTTTTACATATGTCGGCGCATTTTGCGTCATAGGCACAAAAGTCGGAGCATCTTCAATTTTAAAATTCAGTCCTTTTAAGTTACTTGATTGTCCCCAAAGTGCATAGTCTATTTTCTGCGCTTTTTCAAAAACAGTATATTGATCTTGATCTAAAAATACCGAGGTCGAATCAACTAACGTCTGGGAAAAATCTTGCAAATCATTTTTTTCTTCAGAATTGCATGAACTTGACGATGTATCCTGTGACGAAACTACTGTGGACATTGATGATGCTGTTGTATCATTCATTCCACATCCCACCAAATTCACCACAATACAACCTAGAATCACTATCATTTTTACACTTTTTGCACAATTCATATATGTTCTCCTTTTTTATAAGTTTATCAACATATTGTTTAGTCTCTCCTCTTAAAAGGAGGAAAGAAAATTGAATTATACGCTTTTTGACCTTTTTCTAAATGCATATAACGGCAACTCCTTTGCACAGCTACAAATCGTCCAACGTTTTCAGCCATTACTGAAAAAATATGCAGCTCTTCTTAAGTATGAGGATGCCTATTCAGATTTACAATTATATCTTCTCGAATTACTGCATTCCGGAAAATTGACCAAACTTCAAAGAAAAGATGACGGCACATTAGTGAAATATATTGAATCCTCTATCCGGCATCAATACATTTCGCTTAACAGCCGAAAAAACGCCGTAGATAACTCTGTCATCGCAAGCGTTGATGAAATTGATTTCGATCAGATGTCTTTGTCCTCAAACGATGAATATCCTGAACTATTGATTTCCGATTTACATTCTGTTCTTCAACCTTCTGAACTGACCTTATTATCTCAATTTGTTTTTAAAGGAATGAGCATCGCAGATATAGCAGAAAAATCTGGTGTCAGTAGACAAGCTATCAACCGTAAAAAGCTTTCCATATTAAAAAAATTAGAATGTGCATTCTTCCCTAAAACTTCCAAATAAATTCTCATTCATTTTGATTTCATTCTTTAGTGTATAAAAGCTATTTTCTTCGCTCCCTTTAATCAAACCACCACGGCAATTCCAGCCACAGGTTATCCATAGCCTGTTCCTCGGTCTTTTGGGCGCGGCCTTTTGTCAGGTGGAAATATATCGCCGTACCAATCAAAGGATGTTCCTTGCCATCAGTAAAGCCATAGCGGTACAGCAGATAGGTCTGCTCCCGTTGGGTCAGCCGTTTCAGGCCATCGTACAGTTCCCGGCGCGATTCCTGCTCTTCCATAATGCTCTGCGGCTGCATAGCATAGGGGTCGGCTATGGCTTCGATGCGCCGCAGCTGCTCTTCTCCCGGCAGAACATCGTCCAGCGAAACGCGCTGGTAGCAGACGCCGTCCTTGTCCTCCGTTACCATCCGCTGTTCAAAAGCGGCAAAGGCATCCCGCACCATGTCCATCATGGCGTTGCGGATGGCAGGAGCCGCATAAGTCAGGAACTTCATGCCGCGCGCTGCATCGAACTTCGGCACAGCTTTCCATAAGCCCAGATTGCCAGCCTGTTTCAAATCGTCCGTGTCAAGGTTCAGGCCAGCCTGTGCCAGATTCATGCTGCGAAAAAAGTCATTCGCCACCTTGCCGATAAAGGACTTGTTGTTGTCGATCAGGCTGTCCAGCGCAGTTGCATCGCCTTTCTGTGCCAGCGCACAAAGCCGTTCATTCGTCTGCTTCATGGGCGTTTTCCTGCTCTGCGGCAGACTGCAAGATTCCCAGCAGACCGTTCCGCAGCTGTTCCAGTGCTTCCGGCGTAGCTCCCTCCATGCCCGAAACACTGTCCAACATTGCATCCGTCAGCTGCTCTGCCGTAATCGTTGGGTGCTGCACATCCTGCCCTTTGGTCAATTCGGTGAACATCTTCTCGGCCACTTTCTTACTCATAGCTTCCTGTTCGGCGTAATGGCTCCCGATACCCTTTTTGATCTCCTTGACCGCTGCCATGAAATACATCTCAATGTCATCAAGGTCGCCTTGGTACACAGGCTTTCTCCGAAGGCTGATGTCCTTTGCAGCCTTGGCTGCTTCCGGGGTCTTGACCTTTGTGCGCAGAAGGGTACTCAATGTCGTGAGCATAGCGTTCTGTGCTGCGATGCCGGATGCAAAGATATCATCAAAATACTGCGCTATGCGGTAAGTAAGCTCTGCAAAGCGGGCGTTTTCCAGCAGCAGGTTGACCACCTCTGCATTGATGCGCCCTGTGTAGAGGTTCTTTGCGGCTTCTACGGACAAGCCCAGTTCGGCAATGTCGTAATTTTTGCGGTCGGGGATGTTGGTTTCTCCCAGCAGAAAATCCGTGGACACGTTGAACAGCCTTGCAATCCTCAGCACCTGCTCATGGGTCAGGGTTCCTTTCGCACCGCTGATGAAGCGGCTGATGGTGCTCTTGGAGCAGCCGATCTCCTTGGCAAGTTCTGGTTGGCTGATGTTGTGTTCTTTCATCAAGTCCGCAAGACGGATGTTGGATGGTGCGGGCAGATATTCCTGTGCCATGTGGTCGGCCCTCCTTTTTGAGCTTTTTCCTCATTATAATACGCTCTGCCGTTTTGTTCAATATACGGTTTCCCCTCTGCCCTTGCTGTTGCAAATCTGCAACCAGTAAGGGCTTTTTTCTTTTTCCGTTGCAGTTCTGCCGCTTTTTCGCCTTTCCTGCAAAATTTTCCGTATATTCAGGCAGGAAGCAAAAAACACCAGAGTTCCCACTTTGGGGATACTCTGGTGCAGTACATAACATCGCCCTGCCCGGTGGCCGCAGGGTGCGGGGCTTTGTGGGCATCGAGCCGCTTGTCCACCCCTGCCCGTAAAAAGTGCATTTTTCACGGAAGAAGTTCGTACAACCTGTACGGTCTGTACTTGTACGCACCTGTACGGCAAATCGAGACAAATTAAAACGTGTTATCGTTTTTATTTTAGATTTTCGTACGTCGTACAGACCGTACGGGTTATTTGAAGTCCGTACGCAATTTTTTCAGATGCGTACGGAGCAATCAAGTTCGCATTGTGCGAACTTGATCGTAGCTCTCCCGCAGGAGACGTTCCCCCTCGGAGAGCCCACTACACTTTGCAGACCATAGGGATGAAAGTGTCATAGTGGGTTATTACACTTCCGCAGAAGTGCATCTCCGTTCCCCGTCACCTCTCGATGAACCTTGAAAGGAGGGATGCCCTTTGGCAAGAAATGATGGCATTGACCGCACCAGTGTTCGAAATCTCGCCGTTTCGGACAAGGCCGTTGGCAACACTCAGCAGCACAACGAGCGCGAAAAGGACAGCTACCGGAACCCCGACATCATCCCCCAGCGCACTGCATGGAACATCCACTTCAAAAAGCCAACCGCCAGCTACACCGACCTGTTCTCCCAACTGGAAACCGCTGGCACGATTTCAACGCGCGGCTTGAAGCCGGATGCCACCCATTACTGCGAGCTTGTCTTTGATGTCAACTCGGCCTACTTTGACAACCACGGCGGCTACGAGTTCGCCAAGCAGTTCTATGAGGATGCCTACCAAGCTGCCGTTCAAATCGTGGGCGGTGAGCAGTATATCCTCTCGGCAGTCATGCACGCCGATGAGATCAACCGTGCCATGACCGAAGCATTAGGCCGTGAAGTCTACCACTATCATCTCCATGTGGTCTATGTGCCTGTGGTGGAAAAGCAGATCCTCTGGTCGAAACGCTGCAAGGACAAGGCACTGGTCGGCACAGTCAAGGAGACCGTCATGCAGGTCAGCCGAAGCAAGAAGTGGGCTTCCAAGCCCCTGCTGGACGATGCCGGAAAGCCTGTCCTGCAAAAGAGCGGCAAGCCAGTCCTGAAGAAGTCGTACAGTGTCCTGCAAGACGATTTCTTCCACTATATGCGCAACGCCGGGTATACGGATGTAGAGCGCGGTGAGCGTGGCAGCACTGAAGAACACCTGACCGTCACCCAGTTCAAAGTCCAGCGGGAGCAGGAGCGACTGGACACTCTGACCGCCCAGATTGACCAGAAAGAGCAGCACCTCACCCAAACCAACAAAACCCTCTCCAAGACCGAAAAGGAACTTGCCGCTGTGCAGAAAAAGGTCACGCTCACAAAAGAAGCCCTCATTCATGCGCGCGATCTGGATTATATTGGTAAGCGCACCTTTCTCGGCAACTATTCGCTGACCGAAGAAGAGTTTTCCAAGCTGAAAAAGCAAGCCGACCACGGCTATATGATGGATGTGGAGAACCGCCGCCTGAAAGAAGAACTTTCCACCGCCAAGAAAGAGGCCGTTCGTTGGAGCAACAAGTACCACGACCTGTGGTACGACGTGAAACCCTATCTGGATGCTCTCCACCGTGCGCCCGAACTGGTGCGTGGCTTTCTGGAAAAGATTCTTGCCCCCAAGCAGGAGCACACCATGAATGTGCCGCAGCAAAACCGTAAGCGTGGGCAAGATGTAGAACTTTAAGCTGAATTTTTAGATGATATGACAATATAAGGAGCAATGCTTATGGATTTTGACCGTAATTCTATGACCGTCCCTGTGCAATCTTCCGATTATACGAAAAAGTTCTTGCAAAAGGACTCGAATCCCACTACAATGGAAGTGGTCACTCAAACCAATGCCGTCAAGTCTCCGACTGACAGCCCGGCAACCACGAAACTGGTGTACACGGTGGAAGAGATCGCACGAATGCTGGCCATCAGCCTGCGCTCTGCTTACAATCTGTGCAACAGCACTACCGAATTCCGTGTCCTGCGAGTAGGCGGAAGCATCCGTGTACCGAAGGACAGCTTCGATGCGTGGCTCAACCGGGCAGCTTGATAAGGAGGCAAACAGTATGGCATATATTACGAAGCGTGGCAACTCTTACAGCGTCCGCTACACCTATCAGGACGAGCACGGCAAGAGCTGCGACAAATGGGAAAGCTTTCCCACCAAAGAGGAGGCAACAAACCGTAAGAAACAGATCGAGCATGAGCTGGCGGCTGGAACCTTCCTGATTCCGTCCTCGGTGACGGTGGCAGAGTTCCTCATGGATTGGCTGCCCAAGCAGTGCAGCAAGCACAAGTGGGCACCCAAAACCTACGAATCTAACCTTTCCACCATCCAGAATCTCATTATCCCCTATATCGGTAGCATGGAGATGCAGAAGCTCAAGCCCTACCACATGGAGAACCTCTACACGACCCTGAGCAAAACGCCCTGTGGTTCGTATATCGAGGGCAAGAAGCAGGAACTGACCGAAAAGCAGAAGCAGCGTTTCCTTTCCGGCACAACGATCCATGAGGTGCACCGGCTGCTGGGCACTGCCTTCCAGTATGCCGTAGAGTGGGGCATCCTTGTCAAAAGCCCTGTTCCCGTGGACAGCCCCAAGAAGTCTACGCAGGAGCGCACCATCTGGACGGTAGAGGAAATGAGGGCGGCTCTGGACAGCATGGAGGACCCCATCCTGCATCTGGCAGTCCACCTCACACTGGTGGGCGCACTGCGAGAGGGCGAGATCGTAGGTCTGACCCCGGAAGATCTGGATTTTGATGCTGCGGATGGCATCGGAACCTTCCGTATCAACAAGTCCATGCAGCGAGTGCGAAAAGAAGCCCTAAACCAAGTGGACGATGGCTGCATCATCAAGGTATTCCCGGACAAGCTGGAGCGCAGCACCACTTCCCTCATCCTGAAAAGCACCAAAACCGCATCCTCCTGCCGTACCATCTTCATGACTTCTGCTCTGAAGGAGGAACTGAAGAAGTGGCTGAATCAGCTGGCGGCAGACGAGAGGAAAGACCCGACACGCTACCATGACAGTGGAATGCTGTTCCGTCTGCCTAACGGTCTGGCGGTGGAGCCTGTGCTGATCCGCAAGAAGTTCCTCAAGTGGCAGGATGCCCACCCGGAATTCCCCCGCATTGTGTTCCACGGTTTGCGGCATTCCAGTGCCACCTATCAACTGATGATCTCCGGCGGCGATGTGAAAGCCGTTCAGGGCACCACAGGGCACGCCACGGCGGATATGCTGGTGAACACCTACGCTCATATCCAGCAGTCCTCTCGTGTAGAACTGGGCAGGAAATTTGAGGAAGGGTTCTATGCTAAACAGGAAAGCCCCAGCCCGCAGGCTGTACCCGCCGCAGGCGAACCGACCATCTCCATGACCGCTCTGCTGGAACTTCTGAAGGACGCAGACCCCGAAGTAAAGGCGCAGCTCCGTCTGGCTCTGCTGACCTGATGCAAAATTTACCACGCATTTCAAAGCAATTCCAGCCCATGCAGAGGATTCCCACGAAAACGCCGACCGTGCAAAAACCGTGCATTGACCGTGCAAACCCCGATTTTTCGGGGTTACATAACAAAAAAGAACGTCAAATCTTACGATTTGACGTTCAATATCTGGTGCACCTCCAGGGACTCGAACCCTGGGCCCACTGATTAAGAGTCAGTTGCTCTACCAACTGAGCTAGAGGTGCATATTATCAGAATGCGGTTTCTTCATTCTGATAATCAAAAGTCGGCGACTACCTATTTTCACAAGCCGTTTCCAGCTAACTATCTTCGGCACAAGTAAGCTTAACTTCTGTGTTCGGAATGGGAACAGGTGGAACCTTACCGTCATCGACACCGACCAATTTGACTGAATCAGTATAGCACATTTCTGCGCTTCTGTCCAGTATTTCTTAGAAGGACGTGCCTTCAAAACTGAATAATCACTGCTCACATTTTTTCGTTGACTTAAAAGTCTCAAGCGAATTGTGGTCAAGCCCTCGACCTATTAGTACATGCTTGCTGAATGGATCACTCCACTTACACATCATGCCTATCAACCTTGTAGTCTTCAAGGGGTCTTACTTGTTTGAAACAATGGGATATCTTATCTTTGGGTCGGCTTCACGCTTAGATGCTTTCAGCGTTTATCCGATCCGTACATAGTTGCCCAGCTATGCCCTTGGCAGAACAACTGGTGCGCCAGAGGTACGTCCGCTCCGGTCCTCTCGTACTAGGAACAGCTCCCATCAAATATCCTGCGCCCACGACAGATAGGGACCGAACTGTCTCACGACGTTCTGAACCCAGCTCGCGTACCGCTTTAATTGGCGAACAGCCAAACCCTTGGGACCGAATACAGCCCCAGGATGCGATGAGCCGACATCGAGGTGCCAAACCTCCCCGTCGATGTGGACTCTTGGGGGAGATCAGCCTGTTATCCCCAGGGTAACTTTTATCCGTTGAGCGATGGCATTTCCACTCACATACCACCGGATCACTAACTCCAACTTTCGTTACTGCTCGACCCGTCAGTCTCGCAGTTAGGCTCGCTTCTGCGTTTGCACTCTTTTGCTTGATTTCCGTTCAAGCTGAGCGAACCTTTGAACGCCTCCGTTACTCTTTAGGAGGCGACCGCCCCAGTCAAACTGCCCACCTAACAATGTCCCCCGCCTTGATTCAAAGGCGCAGGTTAGAATTCCAATATCGCAAGGATGGTATCCCAACGGCCACTCCACAAATGCCAAAGCACTTGTTTCCCTGTGTCCCATCTATCCTGTGCATGCAACATCGAAACCCAATATTAGGCTACAGTAAAGCTCCATGGGGTCTTTCCGTCTTGTCGCGGGTAACCGGCATCTTCACCGGTACTACAATTTCGCCGGGCGGGCTGTCGAGACAGTGCCCAAATCATTACGCCTTTCATGCGGGTCAGAACTTACCTGACAAGGAATTTCGCTACCTTAGGACCGTTATAGTTACGGCCGCCGTTCACTGGGGCTTCGATTCAATGCTTGCACATCTCCTCTTAACCTTCCAGCACCGGGCAGGCGTCAGCTCGTATACGTCATCTTTCGATTTAGCACAAACCTGTGTTTTTGGTAAACAGTTGCTTGGGCCGATTCTCTGCGGCTCCATCTCTGGAGCACCCCTTCTCCCGAAGTTACGGGGTCAATTTGCCGAGTTCCTTAACAACCCTTCTCCCGTTGGCCTTAGAATCTTCTTCCTACCTACCTGTGTCGGTTTGCGGTACGGGCACCGCAGAAATACACACAGCTTTTCTCGCCATCTTCCATCCCGGACTTCGGTACTAACTTCCCTCGATCGCTACCGGAACCAACACCCGGCTCCGAGACTTCAAATGTGTCCCTGTGTTTAACTCTTTTGGTGGTGACGGAATCTCTACCGTCTGTGCATCGGCTACGCCGTTAGGCCTCACCTTAGCTCCCGACTAACCTGGAGCGGACGAACCTTCCTCCAGAAACCTGAGGCTTTCGGCCATGCAGATTCTCACTGCATTCGCGCTACTCATTCCGGCATTCTCACTTCTATACACTCCACAGCCGCTTGCGCTACTGTTTCACCGCGTATACAACGCTCCCCTACCCAATACATTGCTGTATTGCCTAAGCTTCGGTGTCAGGTTTAGCCCCGTTAAATTCTCCGCGCAAAGACGCTCGACCAGTGAGCTATTACGCACTCTTTGAATGTGTGGCTGCTTCTGAGCCAACATCCTGGTTGTCTACGTATCTTCACATCGTTTTCCACTTAACCTGACTTTGGGACCTTAGCTGTAGATCTGGGCTGTTTCCCTTTTGACAATGACATTTATCTGACACTGTCTGACTCCCAAGCATCAATACTCTGGCATTCTGAGTTTGATAAGCTTCGCTAACCTCTCGGCCGCTAGGCTATTCAGTGCTTTACCTCCAGGTATCTAACTTGAGGCTAGTCCTAAAACTATTTCGGGGAGAACCAGCTATCTCCGGGTTCGATTGGAATTTCTCCGCTACCCACAGTTCATCCGCCGCCTTTTCAACGGAGGTCGGTTCGGTCCTCCATGGAATTTTACTTCCACTTCAACCTGACCATGGGTAGGTCACCCGGTTTCGGGCCCATTGTATGCAACTTAACGCCCTTTTCAAACTCGCTTTCGCTTCGGCTCCAGACCTTAAGTCCTTAACCTTGCTGCATACAATCGCTCGCCGGACCGTTCTACAAAAAGTACCCTATCACACTTTGACGTGCTCTAGGTGCTTGTAGGCACAGGGTTTCAGGTTCTTTTTCACTCCCCTCCCGGGGTGCTTTTCACCTTTCCTTCACAGTACTATACGCTATCGGTCACTGGGTAGTATTTAGGGTTGGAGGGTGGTCCCCCCGTATTCCGACCAGGTTTCACGTGTCTGGCCGTACTCTGGAACTCGCTCAGCTCTTGTCGTTTTCACCTACGTGGTTCTCACACTCTCTGACCGGCCTTCCCATGCCGTTCGGTTAACAACTTAAGTCCTAAATGCGGTCCGTACCCCGGAAGTATTTCTACTCCCGGTTTGCCCTCTTCCGCGTTCGCTCGCCACTACTTACGGAATCTCGTTTGATGTCTCTTCCTCGCCCTACTTAGATGTTTCAGTTCAGGCGGTTCCCTCGATATACCTATTTTTAAGTTCAGTATAACGTACCTGAGTATGAACCCAGGTGAGTTTCCTCATTCAGAAATCTCCGGATCAATGCTTATTTGCAGCTCCCCGAAGCTTATCGCAGCTTATCACGTCTTTCATCGGCTCCCAGTGCCAAGGCATTCGCCCTGCGCCCTTGTTCGCTTGACCTTTCAAACGTTCTCTTGGAACATTTGGTATCCTCTTGATTCTCTCTTGCCAACGAAGATTATTGTTACCCTTCCTTTTGAAATTGTAATATTTCTTAAAAAAGAACTTACTATAATCTTTGTTTCGCAGTTATTATTCAGTTTTCAAGGTACGTCTTTGAGTGTCCTTTTCAGGGCCCTCAAAATCGAACAATATCTACTTAAACTTTAACTTGTCACCTGTTCCAATGACCGACCATCTTAGATGCTCTGTCATTGCCTGACTCCTTAGAAAGGAGGTGATCCAGCCGCAGGTTCTCCTACGGCTACCTTGTTACGACTTCACCCCAATCACCAGTTTTACCTTCGGCGGCGTCCTCCTTGCGGTTAGACTACCGACTTCGGGTCCCCCCGGCTCTCATGGTGTGACGGGCGGTGTGTACAAGGCCCGGGAACGTATTCACCGCAGCATGCTGATCTGCGATTACTAGCAATTCCGACTTCGTGCAGGCGAGTTGCAGCCTGCAGTCCGAACTGGGACGTTGTTTCTGAGTTTTGCTCCACCTCGCGGTCTTGCTTCTCTTTGTTTAACGCCATTGTAGTACGTGTGTAGCCCAAGTCATAAAGGGCATGATGATTTGACGTCATCCCCACCTTCCTCCGTTTTGTCAACGGCAGTCTGGCCAGAGTCCTCTTGCGTAGTAACTGACCATAAGGGTTGCGCTCGTTGCGGGACTTAACCCAACATCTCACGACACGAGCTGACGACAACCATGCACCACCTGTCTCTGCGTCCCGAAGGAAACACATATTTCTATGTGCGTCGCAGGATGTCAAGACTTGGTAAGGTTCTTCGCGTTGCGTCGAATTAAACCACATACTCCACTGCTTGTGCGGGCCCCCGTCAATTCCTTTGAGTTTCAACCTTGCGGTCGTACTCCCCAGGTGGATTACTTATTGTGTTAACTGCGGCACTGAAGGGGTCAATCCTCCAACACCTAGTAATCATCGTTTACAGTGTGGACTACCAGGGTATCTAATCCTGTTTGCTACCCACACTTTCGAGCCTCAGCGTCAGTTGGTGCCCAGTAGGCCGCCTTCGCCACTGGTGTTCCTCCCGATATCTACGCATTCCACCGCTACACCGGGAATTCCGCCTACCTCTGCACTACTCAAGAAAAACAGTTTTGAAAGCAGTTCATGGGTTGAGCCCATGGATTTCACTTCCAACTTGTCTTCCCGCCTGCGCTCCCTTTACACCCAGTAATTCCGGACAACGCTTGTGACCTACGTTTTACCGCGGCTGCTGGCACGTAGTTAGCCGTCACTTCCTTGTTGAGTACCGTCATTATCTTCCTCAACAACAGGAGTTTACAATCCGAAGACCTTCTTCCTCCACGCGGCGTCGCTGCATCAGGGTTTCCCCCATTGTGCAATATTCCCCACTGCTGCCTCCCGTAGGAGTCTGGGCCGTGTCTCAGTCCCAATGTGGCCGTTCAACCTCTCAGTCCGGCTACCGATCGTCGCCTTGGTGGGCCATTACCTCACCAACTAGCTAATCGGACGCGAGGCCATCTCAAAGCGGATTGCTCCTTTTCCCTCTGCTCGATGCCGAGCCGTGGGCTTATGCGGTATTAGCAGTCGTTTCCAACTGTTGTCCCCCTCTTTGAGGCAGGTTCCTCACGCGTTACTCACCCGTTCGCCACTCGCTCAAGAAAGCAAGCTCTCTCTCGCTCGTTCGACTTGCATGTGTTAGGCGCGCCGCCAGCGTTCGTCCTGAGCCAGGATCAAACTCTTTATAAATGATATTTATCACTTAAAAGTGTTAAATCTTGTTTCGCTCAGCACGCAATCGCTTGCGTCCTGTGTGAATTACTTTGTTTGGAATTGTTTACCGTGTTTTTCCAACACGAAAATAGGTTCCGTTACAAGTTCTTTCGATATTGTTCAATTTTCAAGGTCCTGTGCGCCGTAGCCTTGCGGCTGACGACTTGATTATTTTACCACAGAAGCGGTTTTTTGTCAAGCACTTTTTTGAGAGGCTTTTGAACTTTTCTGAACTTGGAGCGCTTCGTACATCTCAGTGTCAACTGGTGTTTTTCAGCGTCTATTGGTTCTTTTCAAGGGCTTCCTGCTGAGCTTTCAGAAGTCATTCTTTTGTCTCAGCGCTTGGCGCTCAAGTATAATACCACACCCCGGGACAGTTGTCAACACTTTTTGACAAGTTTTTTCCAAATTCTTTGCGGAGGGGGTGAACTCCCTCAGTCAAAGCCTACGGCTTTGCCAGCTCCCTCGGGGAGGGAGCCTCTGGCGCGGCGGGAAAGTTTTTATTTCACCTGAAACTTTAGCGATAGGGCTAGCGGCGTGCGCCCTCTCAGTCAAGCCCTGTCGGGCTTGACAGCTCTCCCAAAGGGAGAGCCAAGAGCACTGCCGGAAACTTCCTCATTACGCCTAATACTTTAGTAATAAACCTTAGACCTTGGCTCCCCCTTCGGGGGAGCTGGCGCGGGAGCGCCTGAGAGGGTTCAGCCTCTCCACACCTCCCCTCACCAAAAGCCTTGCGTATCGGCGGCGGGTGCGCTATTATATATTATATACATTATAGAGCGCTGCGAAAGGAGCCCTGACCATGATCCTCACCGTCAATATCGGCAACACCCACATCACTGTGGGCGGCTACGAACAAGATACCCTTATCTTCTGCGGGCGGCTGCACTCCGACCCCGCTGCCACGGTGGAGGAATATGCCATCCGGCTGGTGAATCTGTTACAGCTGTACGGAGCATCCCCGGCGCAGATCGAGGGCGGCATTCTGGGCAGCGTGGTGCCCATGCTCAGCGGGCGGGTGCTGGTGGCCTTACAGCTTTTATGCAAGGCACGCATCCTGACCGTGGGGCCGGGGTTGAAAAGCGGCATCAAGCTGCGGCTGGACAACCCTGCGCAGCTGGGCGCAGAGCTGTTGTGCGGCGCGGTGGCGGCGCTGGCAGAGTGTCCCGGGCCGCTGGTGGTCATCTCGGCAGACACGGCCATCTCCCTGATGGCGGTGAACGCCAAGCAGGAACTTGTGGGCGGCGTGATCCTGCCCGGGCCGCAGCTTTCCATGAATGCGCTGGTGCAAAAGACCGCCCAGCTGCCCCAGATCGACCCTGCCACCCGCGCCCCGGACTCAGTGCTGGGCAAAAGCACCTCGGCCTGTTTGCAAAATGGCTTTGTGCTGGGCACGGCCAGCCTGCTGGACGGTCTGGCCGAACGCTTCTGCGCCGAATTGGGCGCACAGACCGCCTTTTACGCTACCGGCGACCTTCCACGCTCCATCCGGGAGGCCTGCCGCACCCCCATCCACTACCGCGAGACCCTGATCACCGACGGTCTGCACCGCATCTGGCTGCGAAACCGGAAGGGTTGACGATTTTCGTTTGCATTTTGCATCCCGATGTGTTATACTGTGTTGTACCCACCAAAGGGATACAGTATTTGCGATCGTAGCTCAGCTGGATAGAGCGTTCGGCTCCGACCCGGAAGGCCAGAGGTTCGAATCCTCCCGGTCGCACCAAACAATGAAAATCCGAACCTTTTCTCGATAGGAGAAGGGTTCGGATTTTTTGTTTTCTTCGGAAATGACAATTCCGGCTCGTTCCAGACCGCGGTGTGTCCAAAACCTTATCAGAAGAAAGACCGTATCACAAAGGTCACAACTGTAAAGGTGCCGTAAGGCAGAAAGGACACAAATATGAAGTACAATGAAAGAGCCTGCAAGTTCAACATGGACACCGGCTGCGTGGAGCTGCTGCTCCGGGATGGGAGAAAGATTTCCATCGACTGCACCGGGGGTCGAGGATGCACTGGACGTGACCATGGCGCAGAGGTCAGAACTGGATTATCTCATCTACAATGACCCGCTTGGCTATGCCGATTTGATTCTGAATGGCGACCCAGAGGAATATTTGAAGAAAGTGGCTGGGAGTTATGGGCTAGAAGATTAAGGGCAAAACAAAAAACAGGGTGCGCCCCCGAATAGGACGCACCCTGCCAAAATCCACATACGATAGCGATATGTACAACAGGGCGTTCCCCGTCGGGAACGCTCTGTTTCTCTTTGCTGGTAGTATGATGAGCCTGTTCCGCCTGCCACGCGGCAAACTCCCGCTGGCCTTCCTCGCTGTTCCAGCAGGCAAGGATGGCCGGGTAGAATGCCCGTGCCAGACGGTCAATGACTTCATCGGGATAAGGGGAAGTGTTTGTGGACTTTTTCTTTTTGTTCAAACGCACGCTCCTTTGATCGTCCCCACCGTGGCAAATTCGGGCGAGAAAATCAAAGTTCCAATTTTTATCAGGCGCAAGGGCGCGGATGCTTTCCGCCCTGCTCTTGCGGCTAGTGGCTCGTTGATGGCTTACAAGTGCCTGTCGTTATGCAGTCTTTTCTTCTTCAAGGGCTTCTGCAAGAGCCTTTTCCAAATAGGTTTCGATTTCAGTCAGGTAGTTAGCAGGTCGCTGCATTGCGAAGCGGAGAACCTTCTGCTTTTCCGGGTCAGTGAAATAGCTGGGATTGTTTTTGAGCGTTTTCTTCCATGAGTTTTTCATCATTTCGGTCGCACGGCTCAAAGATTTGTAAACCTTCATAAACTCGTCCGGTACATGATAGCACCGAAATTCTTCTGTTTGTGGTGTGGGCATGGGAACGAGTTCCGCTTTTTCAGGTTCAAATTCTGCGCTGGCAGATTCCAACACTTCCAATGCCTCTGGATGCAGGATTTGAGCAAGGACATCTGAACGATGCTCGACACTTGCCTGCACAAGCTTGGACATTTCTTCGTTGGTGAACTTCACTTCACCGGAAAAGACTTTCTGCTTGATGCCGGGAGAGAGGTTGTCCGCGATGTCGATGCCTCGCGTGTAGTGGCTGGCACGGAGAACGGAGGCACGGCTGACACCGTTTTCTTCTGCGATCCGGTCGCAGGTTTTCTTCCCGGAGTGGTGGTTATCACCGTGATCACCACCACTTTTCTTTGCTAAAGTGTACTGATTGCCCCGAAAGATTTTTGCAGCTTTCTTCTCGGCTTCGTACTGCTTCCCAAGCAGATAGCGTTTCTGTTCAGGACTCAGGTTTCGCCGTCCCAACTGATTCCGGCAGATCCACGCAACGGCTTCTTCGCGGTTCTCAAATCGGAGCGGCATGGTGGAAAAATAAATCTCAGGATGCTTCTGGAGGATGGCATAACGGTTGTGTCCATCAACAAGGGTATTACCCCAGACAATCAAAGGAGAAATCAGCTTGCCCTCTTTGAGGATATTTTCTTCAAGCTGCTTAAATTCATCATCGGTCAGAGGGGAAATCTGGGACTGGAACTCCGGGTCGATTTTCAGATTGATCATACGCACACTCCTTTATCTCTCCTGCTGCGCCGGTTCTTCCTCCCGGAAAAGGACGCAACATTCTGCTTTGCGGTTTTCAGCTTGAGCAGTTCTTCCTTGGCTTCTTTGTACTGCTCATAGAACTTTGCCTTTTCGGATGCCAGCTGTACATACTCGGCTTCCAGCTTTTTCGGGCTGGGCAGCTTTGTGATGTTGTTTGCCTTGAAATAGGCTGCTGCCGCCCGGTACGCTGTCAGCTCTGCACGATGCTGCTCCTCAAAGACTGCGGGTCGCTTGGCAGTATTGAACTGCTGTACGATACCCTTGGTGCTGGTATAGGCTGCGACCTGATAGCGCAGCTCTTTGTTGGTCTTCATGCGGCCTTCGAGGTCTTTCACCACCGCCAGTGTGTCGTGATACTTGGTTTCCAGTTCAGCGATGCGCTGGTTTAGGGCGTCCTCGTCGGTCAAGCCCTTTTCCTGCAGAAGCTTCACGGTCTGTGCCATAACTTTGAGATTGTGTTTCGTGAGCCAACGCTTATAGCCGATGCCCTTGCCCTCGGTCATCCTCGACTGGATGTCGATCAGTTTCCCGATGGTATCCTGCTTGAACTGCGCCTTGGGTTTGCGTTCGGCGGTTGCCTGCAACGTGGCAAGCACTGCCGCCTTATCGAACTTGTCCCCGAGATGTTTCGCGCGGATGAACTTTGTTCTGCCAGAGGGCAGATAGCTGAGCTGTCCACGGCTTTCCTTGACAGTGATGCCATACTGTTGCATGAGCCTGTCGGAAAATTCTTCAAAGCTCGTGGCACGGTACAATACAGACGAAATCTGTCTCCGTAAAGTATCCTTCACAGTTTCAAACTTCTTCTGCCGGGGCGGTTGTCCAGCTGCGGTGAGGGCTGCGTTCTCACGGTCAAGTTTCAACTGGCCACGCCTACGCGCCCAATACTCAGCTTCGCTGACACGCTCTTTCGAGCCGTTGAGCAGGTCGATCTGGTACAGTCCGGCACCCTCACACAGCTCCATGACCTCAACACGCAAGTGCCGCATGGTCTGGGCGGTGCTGGAATGCTTCATGCCCTCGCGCCAGTCGCGGGGCTTCTGCATATAGGGTTTGCGCTCCACTTCTCGTGTTCGGATGCTGCCGATCACGATGTGGACGTGGATGTTTCCTGAATGGTTGTGCCCATCCGGGTGAGTGCAGACGATGGCAGGATGACCGGGAAAATTTTCAGAACAAAACTTCAGGCCAAGTGCCTGTGCCTTTTCCATGGTCAAGCTGTTGTCGGCTGCATCTCTGGGATCAAAGCTGATGATATATTGATGACTCTTAATATCACCATGCTGGGTGTTCTTGCCATACTTGCGGTTCGCCAGCAGACAGGCCGTTGCAAACGAGAAATCGCCGCACTCAAGGGTGTCGAGCAGGTAGGATTCCCGCAGCTTCGGCTTGCCCTGTTCATCCAGAAGTTGCTTCCCGGTGAACGCATCGTGCTGGTAAACAAGATACGCTTCAATCGCAGAGTAGTCCGAGTTTTTAGAGCTTATATGCTTGAGCGTTGCCATACAGTTCACCCAGAACTTTCTCGGCGTGCAGCCGAAATGCAGTCAGGTCTGCAAGTTCGTCAAGGATTTTCGCCCGGATCTGCTCGGTGTCCGCACCGCCGGAATTGAAGTGCCTTGCAAGCTGGTTGAGGTTGGTGCCCACCTTGCTGCACTGGGCAAGCAGAGTGGAAACGGCGGTCAGGGTTTCTTCGCCGCCGCCTGCAACGATGATTGTTTTCTCGATCTTGACGTTGTGGATGGCGCGGCGGATAAAAGTGGAGAGGGAGAGATTCAGGAGTTTGCAAGTGAGTTCCAGTGACGCTTTTTCCTCCGCTGTCACACGGAACTTGATGACGTGCGTTTTGTTGTTCGGCGTGTCGTGGTGCTGAGAATTGCTAGGAATCGGTTGAACATTCGTTTTGGTCATTGTACCTCCTGTCTGTTCGATAACTCCTCGGTGAAGTTATGTAAGCACGACACGCCGTTCCATTCGTGCCGCTAGGCACGAATGATGAGCAGGGTTTGGGGCAGGCACGCCCCAACAAGATCACTTCGGAAATGCAGACGCATTGCAGAAGTGAAGTCCCGGATGGACAGAAATTTTTCAAGAATTGAAAATTTGTGGCCACGGGACGGTTCTTGCCCTCTACCGCTGCGCTCAAAACGCATTTTCAACAAATGTTTCCGAATTGTTAAGACGCAAAAAATAAGTAGAGGGGGTTCTGCTCATGTAATGGGGTCACCGTTTGCTCCGAACGAAGTTCCTACCCCTGTTTGTGCAGCGGCGTTGACGGAAAGTCGGTATCACGTTCGGACGGCTCATGAGATTTTCAAGGTGCGTTTCCCGTAAAAGAAAAATACCGCCCATGCAGCATAGCGATGGATTTTGTCGGGTGAAACAGCGGCAAAATGAATCGGGTGTGTTGCAGGGCGGTAAATTCTTTTGCGGACTTTCCCTCACTGAAGTGGTGGGTCTCACGGTGATAACCAACCACTTTTGCAGAAGATTTGCAATCAATCTACAAGTTCAGTGGGATTTGTGATAGAGAATATCATGGTTCGTAAGGTACGTCAAGATGATTCCGAAGAAATTATTGATGAATGGAGACAATAGTAAGACTTCTATTATGAATATGATACACTTTACATCATGAAAGAATTTAAGCTGCACAAAGATGATTCAAGCGGATGTGCAATATGCACAATAAGTTTTCTACAGCAAAATACAGATGTGGTCATTTAGCTCTTTTACCAGACAACTTTTTTTGCAAAATAAAAAAATTTGTTGACTTAAAATTGCTTGAAATGTTATCTTGTTGGTAACAAAAGCACGGTGAAGTGCTTGCTACCACACGAAAAGGCAAAACAAAAAAGGAGAGTAAAATGATGAAAAAGCGTATTGCGGCGTTGGTCACCGCCGGTGTCCTTGCTTTGTCGATGCTTACCGGCTGCGGAAGCAAACAGGAGAGCTGGAAAGTTACCTGCCCGTGGGCACCGTCTGGTGTAGCAGCGATGGTCAGCCAAAAGGCTGCTGCCAAGTCCCCTGATTATTCTGATAATAAAATCACACTGGTTGCTGAAGCCGTCAAGGGCGATGCTGCTACTGTCAACACTTGGGTGTCCAGTACTAAGGCAAATGATAAGGAACTGGTCTTCGCCGGTGAGGGTCTGTTCGCCATTACCGAGACTCTGGATCCGGCCAAGCTGCAGTTCAGCTACGACGATTTCGAGTTCGTGGAGAACTTGTACTCCTCCGTCTTCGTCCTGTCCGCTGATTCTTCACTGAACCTCAAGAATCTGGACGATCTGGAGGCCTATGTCAAGGCAGGCAACCCCGTATCCGTGGCCGTTAACGGCGCTACCGGCTCCGAGGCTTTCCTGGCAGCGGCTCTGTTCGGCTCTATGGGTGCCGGCGACCAGCTGAAACTGACTCCGTACCAGTCCGCTGCGGAGGCTGCACAGGCTGTAGCTAAGGGTGAAACGAACTTCGCGGTCTCTCACCAGTCTCAGATTCTTGAGACCTACCAGCAGGGCGGCGTTGATGTGGTTTGCGCATTCGATGACAAGGCTATCGAAAACGGCCCCTTCGCTGGTGTTGAGGGCGTTGGCTCCAAGGGCTATCCTTACTTCCGCAACCGCTGCTTCGTGATGGCACGCAAGGGTACCGATGCTGCAAAGGTTGCAGAGCTGAAAGAGCTGTACGATAAGATCCTTGCCGATCAGGAAATGGTCGAGTGGCTGAACGATACCATGCTGCTGGAAGTTGATACGATGAGCGAAGATGACGTCAAAGCTCATATTGAGAACGTCAAGAGCATCGTCGAGCAGTATAAGGACATCGTGGCAGGCTGATAAAAAGCCCTCATAGCGACAAAAAGCTGAAGCAGGGGGAACGGGGACATCCCCTTCTCCCTGCTTTTATATTTCCAAAAGGAGTTGAAACAAGTGAAAAATCTGATAGAACGTGCCGAAGCAAAACTGGATGAATGGGGCGCAAAGCTCGAACAGAAGAACATCGAGTACCCGGTAGACCTGATTTGCGGCATTCTGTTTCTGGTCATTGGCATCGTGCTGCTGCTCATCATGCCGCAGCAGGTGCAGATCTCGGAAAAAGACGTTGTGAATGGCCGCGCTTTCCCGACGATGCTGATTTGGCTCATGCTGGCCATGAGCGCCCTTCTGGTGGGCCGCGAGGCATACAACATGGTGATGCACCGCCCGACCAAAACTAAAACGCTGAATCTTTTGGTGGAAACAAAAGCACTCGTCATCGTCCTCATTCTGGTGGTCACTTATCTGCTGGCAGAGGTCACGGATCTGTTTGTTGTGGGCGCTGTATTCTGCGCACTGGCATTTCTGGTCTTTTTCCGCTGCAAGAAACCCCTTTACTATGCCATCACAGTTTCAATGGCTGTGTTGATTTGGGTCGTATTCCACTTTGTGCTGAATGTTAGTTTCTGAGGAGGCAGAATATGGGTTTGTTTGACTTTATCGGCCCGGCCTCCGGGCTGCTTTTCACCCTCGAAAATATCATCTGGATAAACCTCGGCGTCTTTATTGGCTGCGTGTTCGCGGCCATCCCGGGATTAAGTGTTATCCTCTGCATCATCCTATTCCTGCCTGTCACTTATACCATGCGTGCGATTCCCGGCATGATGTTCCTGTTGGGCATTTACTGCGCAGGTGGCTATGGTGGCTCGGTATCGGCTATCCTTATCAACACGCCGGGTACGCCCCACGCGGCGGCTACTATGCTGGACGGCTATCCGCTGTCCAAAATGGGCCGCACTAAGGCGGCGTTGAAAATTGCACTTTATGCATCTACCTTTGGCGGTATCTTCTCTGCGTTGGTGCTGCTCTTCCTCGGCCCTCAGGTCGCAAAAATTTCGGCACAGCTCGGCACGGCGGAGTACTTTATGGTCTGCCTGTTCGGCATGACGATTATTGCAGGCGTTTCTGGTAAGAGCCTTGTCAAGGGCATCATCGCCGCCTGCCTTGGTTTGCTTATTTCCTGTGTGGGCGCAGACCCCATGACCAGCTATGACCGCTTTACATTTGGTATTCCCCGTCTGTATCTGGGTCTTGACCTTGCCGTTACCCTCATCGGTTTGTTCGCACTGGTGGAAATCATTGGCAAGGCAGAGCTGAAGCGGAATGAGTTGAACCTTCACGCCGGAAAAATCGGCAATGATGACGGCAAAATCACAAAAGATGAATATAAGCGGATGTTCCGACCAGTGCTGATGGGTTCTATCATCGGTTCCTGTGTTGGTATCGTACCTGGCACGGGTGCGTCGGAGGCCTCGTGGTTCTCCTACAACACTGCGAAGAACCTGTCCAAGCATCCCGAGGAATTCGGCCACGGTTCTGTGGAGGGCGTTGCGGCTGCTGAGTCTGCCAACAATGCCGTCTGTGGCGCGACCCTGATTCCCTTGCTGACGATGGGCATCCCCGGCGACGGCTGCGTGGCCATCATGTTGTCGGCCCTGATGATAAATGGCCTGAACCCCGGTCTCTCGCTGTTCACCACCGACGGCGCTATCATGTATGCCATCATGCTGGGCCTTATCCTCGTGAACATCTTCATGTTCCTGCAGGGCAAATACCTGACTAGCCTGTTTGCAAAGGTCGTCTCCATCCCTCAGCAGATCTTGACACCCATCATCGTGATTTTCTGTTTCGCCGGTGCTTACTCGGTGAACAGCAGCTATTTTGATTTGAGCGTTGCGCTGGTGTTCGGCGTGATGGCGTGGTTCATGCGCAAGCTGGAGCTGCCCGCTGTCCCTGTGCTGTTGGGTATGGTGCTGGGCAACATGACGGAAACCAACTTCCGCCGTGCTTTGCTCATCTCGGATGGAAGCCCCAGAATTTTCGTCAGTAGTGTGTACTGCTGGATCTTCATTGCGCTGATCGTGGTGGTCATTCTCGGCATTCTGCGCGGCAAGATGAAGGAAGCAAAGAACACCAAAGCAGAACAGTAAAGGGAGGTAAAACCATGGCATATAATATCATTTTCTATTTCAGTGACCAGCAGCGCTGGGACACCTGCGGCTGCTTCGGCCAGCCACTGAATATCACGCCTAATCTGGACAAGCTGGCGGCAGAGGGTGTGAAGTTTGACAATGCCTTTTCGCCTCAGCCGGTGTGCGGCCCCTGCCGTGCTCTGTTCCAGACCGGAAAATACCCCACTGAGACAGGCTGTTTCCGCAATAACCTGATGCTGCCCTCGAATATCAAGACTCTGGGCGAGTATATGGAAAAAGATGCCGGCTACGAAACTGCCTATGTCGGCAAGTGGCATCTGGCCTCGGATGGCGAGCTGGAAAAGAAGCCGACCATTGACCATACCATTACAGCCGTTCCGTTGGAGTTGCGCGGCGGCTACACCGGCTACTGGCGTGCAGCCGATGTGCTGGAATTTACCTCCCACGGCTACGACGGCTATGTGTTCGACGAGAACAACAACCGCATCGATTTTAAGGGCTACCGTGCTGACTGCATCAACCAGTTCGCGCTGGACTACCTCGACCAGTACACCGGCGAAAAGCCCTTCTTCATGACCGTATCCCAAATTGAGCCGCACCATCAGAATGACCACAACCACTACGAAGGCCCCAACGGCTCGAAGCAGCGATTTGCGGATTTTGTCCTCCCCGAAGACTTGAAGGCTCTGGGCGGCAATGCAGCAGAAGAGTATCCGGATTATCTGGGACAGTGCGCAAGCCTCGACGAGAACCTCGGCAAGCTGGTGGAAAAACTGAAAGAAAAGGGTCTGTATGAGAATACTGTTATCCTTTACGCTTCCGACCATGGCTCTCATTTCAAGACCCGCAACCGCGACGCCCATCTGAACGGATACGATGACTATAAGCGCTCGTGCCACGACGGCTGCCTGCATGTGCCGCTGGTCATCTGCGGCGGCCCGTTCAAGGGCGGCAAGGAAGTCACCGAGCTGGTCAGCACCGAGAGCATCCCCAAGACTCTGTTGGCTTTGGCAGGCGTGGATGTCGGCGACAAGATGATCGGCGAAAATCTGCTTGACGTTGTGGAAAAGAAAAATCATAATAGAGCTAATGAGGTCTACGCCCAAATCTCGGAGAGCCGCTGCGGCCGCTGCATCCGCACGGCAGATTATATGTACTCTGTCTATGCCCCCGGTGTCAATGGCGGCGAGGCTGCGGCATCTGATGTGTATGCGGACGACTTCCTCTATGATATGCAGAAAGACCCGTGGCAGCTGAACAATGTTGTCGCAGATCCTGCATACGCCGACGTCAAAGCGGAGCTTCGTGAGCGCTTGCTGAACTGGATACAGCACGCAGAAGGCACCCGCCCCACCATCACCGACTGAAAAGGAGCGTTTGCCCATGCTCTCGGCTGCTGAGAAAAAATCCGATCAGGTTTATCGCTGGCTTCTGGCTTATATTGACGAAAACAAATTTTCCGGGAACCAGCGTTTGCCTTCGGAAAATGCGCTCTGCCGGAAGCTGGGTGTCAGCCGAGAAACGATACGAGTGGCCATCGACCAGTTGGTAGCAGAAGGACTCGTGTACAAGCTCAAGGGAAGTGGGACTTATTTCCACCGGGAAAAAGTAATGACGCGGGATTTGAACACAGATGATGCCCTTTATAAAATCGGCCTTGTCCTGCAGGGACAGGATACAAGTGCCAATTCGGGATTAATCGAAGGGGTTCGCAGTGTTCTGACGCAGGAGCAGGTTGACCTCCATGTATTTCTGACCGATAACAAATTCTGCAACGAACGCCGCTGTCTGGAGACTGTGGTACATCAGAATTTTCACGGTTTCATCGTGGATGGTGTCAAATCGAGCATCCTCAGCCCAAATCTTGACTGCTACAAGGAGCTTTACCGACGTAAGATCCCGGTGATATTCTACAACAACTTCTATCGGAACTTGCGTTGCCCCCGCGTAACGATCAATGACATCGAATGTGCCCATCAGCTGATAGGACGCCTGATGGATGCCGGACACAGCCACATTGCAGGCATCTTCGTGTACGACAACTACCAGAGCGTAGAAAAGTTTCAAGGCATGGCGGAAGCGATGCGAAATCGTGGTTTGGAACTGAACGATGATTACATCAAGTGGTGTATTTCGGACGAAGCCCACAACGAAAGCTATGTCCGTTCCATTGAAAGATTTCTGAAGAGCATCCCTAAATGCACCGCTATCGTCTGCTGCAACTACATCATCTATCGGCTGGTCATGAAAACCCTGCAGAAAATGGGGAAGACTGTACCCGAAGATTATTCGCTGGTCTGTTTTGATTATTCCGAAGAAACTTATCGGCAGGAGGATGTTACCTGCTCCGTGGAGCAAGGCTTCGAGATGGGACGTCAGCTTGCGCTGCGGCTTATGGAGATGATTTCCACCGGCGAATGCGATGACCGGAACTACACTTATGTCATGAAGCCCATCCTCTACGATGGCCATTCCATCCGGAAGATCAAAAAGGTAAAATAAAGATTCTCCCGGAGGCAGTACTGCTCTCCGGGAGAATCTCTTTATCGGTTTTGTTGTGCCAGAAAATGTGCAGCAGTATGCAGGCGCGGAAGCACATAGGCAAAGAACTGCTTATACGCTGCGCAAAAGCGGTTGCTTCCAGAGGCATCCCAATCTCGCTTGCATCCGCCCCGGCAGAGCAGCTGATAAGCACATGCTGCGCATTCCGCCGGGCGTTTGCGGCCCTGTGCCAGAAATGTCTGGCTTGTGGGAGAATCAAGCGCATCTTCAACGGTACAGTGGCTCAGATTTCCCAGCTTCCACTCATCCAGAACATAAAAGTCACAGGGATAAAGGCTTCCGTCACCTTCTACGGTAAGATAATGTCCACAGGAACCGGAGGAAGCGCAGGAGGTAGGCGGCATTCCCAGCAGGATACGCAGATAGTCCTCAAAATTGCGAACGCTGATATAATTGCCTCGTTGCAGCTGCTGATACCAAGTATCAAAGACGCCGCACAGAAAACGACCATAAAGTTCCGGCGTTAAAGAATATGCCTGCCCTCCAATCGTATCAAGTGGGTCAAGACATGGGATGAATTGCAGATTGTGCTGTCCCAACTCGCAGAGGCTTTTGAAGGCTCGCTGCGGCTTTCTGGCCAGCTGTCCGGTCACAACACAGAGCAGATTCGTTTCGACCCTGTAGGCATCCAGCAGCGCAAGCGCATGAGTTACTTTATCCCATGTGCCCTGCCCAGCTGCGTCCAGCCGATAGAGATCATGGTTCTCCTGTGTGCCGTCCAGAGAGAGGCCTACGAGGAAAGAGTTGGCTTTGAAAAAGGAAGCCCACTCTTCATCCAGACAAATGCCATTGGTCTGGATGCTGTGGAACACAGAGATATTGCGCTGCATGGAACGCTCCGTTTCCAGAAAGAACCGGAAGAAATCCAACCCGGCAAGAGTCGGTTCGCCGCCCTGAAACAGAAAATGGACGCTGCCGCCTTCTTCTGTGGCTGCAAAAGCCTTTTCAACCAGTTCTCCTGCCATTTCATGGGAAAGCAGTCCCATATTTTTGCAGGCTCGGCTGTTGGAAACATCGTCATAAAAGCAGTACCGGCAACGCAGATTGCACAGGCTGGACGCTGGCTTGACGAGAAATGTATTATGTTTCATAGAGATTCCCTCCGTGCTTCGCAGTTCTTAAAACAAGGATACCGGAAAATACGGGCTTTCGCAAGCAGTAACAGTTAAAAGCTGTTTGAAATAGTAAGAAAACGAATATAGTTGTCCGAAAATCAAAAAAAGGAGAAGAAAACTTGTATGGATGAAAATAAAACATACGGTACACGGTTAGCACGGCTTTGGAAGCTGTTTTTGAGTACGCTGTACATTAGCAGCTTTACCTTCGGCGGCGGCTTTGTCATCGTGACCTTTATGAAGAAAAAATTTGTAGATGAGCTGCACTGGATCGATGAACAGGAAATGCTGGATATGACAGCGTTGGCGCAGTCCTCTCCGGGCGCAATCGCGGTCAATGCTGCAATTCTGGTAGGCTGGCAGGTAGAAGGCTTGATTGGAATGATCGTGGCAGTGTTGGGCACCATCATCCCACCTATGGTCATACTTTCAGTCATTTCTGTGTTCTACAATGCTTTTGCCACCAATCGCTATATCGCGTTGTTACTCAAGGGAATGCAGGCTGGTGTGGCGGCGGTCATTCTGGATGTTGTATTCGACCTCGGCGGCAAGGTGCTGAAGACCCGCTCATGGGTGTATATTGCCCTGATGGTCGCAGCGTTTGTCGCAAATACGGT
Organism: Faecalibacterium sp. I4-1-79; assembly: GCF_023347235.1. GTDB lineage: Bacteria > Bacillota > Clostridia > Oscillospirales > Ruminococcaceae > Faecalibacterium > Faecalibacterium tardum. The sequence goes on from NZ_CP094467.1 coordinate 3,172,978, forward strand.
GTTTGATGTCAATGTGGTGGTGGTCATCCTTGCCGCCGCAGTATTCGGCGTGGTGCTGGCTCTGGTCCAGTGGAAAAAAGGTGGTGCAAAATGATCTACTTACAGCTTTTTCTCAGCTTTTTGCAGGTGGGTATGTTCAGCGTAGGCGGCGGCTATGCGGCCATGCCGCTGATCCAGAGCCAAGTGGTGGAACAACATGGCTGGCTGACGATGCAGGAGTTTACTGACCTCATCACGATTGCAGAAATGACCCCTGGTCCCATTGCGGTCAACTCGGCAACTTTTGTTGGTTTGCGTATCGCGCAGGTACCCGGAGCCATCATTGCAACACTAGGTTGCATTGCACCGGCGCTGTTCTTTGTTTCACTTCTATCCTGCATCTATCGTAAATACAAGGATATTTCTCTGCTGCAAAGTGTTCTGGCCTGCCTGCGTCCGGTCATTGTAGCGCTTATCTTTGGTGCAGGTCTTTCTATACTGTCTATGGTGGTGTTCGGAGAGAGTGCAAAGACGCTCGCCAACGTAGACTGGATCGGCATCGGCAGTTTTGCATCGGCATTTTTTGTGCTACGGAAGCTCAAGTGGAATCCCATCCTGACCATGTGCCTGTGCGGCGTGGCCGGGCTTGGACTTCACATTTTGCTCGGAATATAATCTTAAGACAATTTGTCTGTTGGAATCATGAAAATAAATCATTGGGCTTGCAATCAGGGCAAAACCGTGGTATATACATTATACGAAACATTGCTTTGATGAACGTATTACCGTTCAATGACGTATAAAATGGAGGTGCCCGCCATGACCGCCGTGATCTATGCTCGCTATTCCTCGGACAACCAGCGCGAAGAATCCATCGAAGGCCAGATCCGGGAATGCACGGCTTATGCCGAGAAAAACGGCATCACCATCGTCAAGCACTATATTGACCGTGCTATCTCCGCCAAGACGGACAACCGCCCCGAGTTCCAGCAGATGATTAAGGACAGCGACAAAAAGCTGTTTGACATCGTGCTGGTCTGGAAGCTGGACCGCTTTGCCCGAAACCGCTACGATAGTGCCCGGTACAAGACTCAGTTAAAGAAGAACGGTGTCAAGCTCATGTCGGCTACCGAGATCATCTCCGAGGGGCCGGAAGGCATCATTCTGGAATCGGTGCTGGAAGGTTATGCGGAATACTACTCCGCCGACCTTGCCGAGAAGGTCGTGCGTGGACAGACTGAGAACATCCTGAAAGGCCGCTGCAACGGTGGTCGTGGAACCTTTGGCTATACGCTGGATTCGGAGCGGAAGTTCCACATTGACCCTCTCACCTCGCCTTTTGTGCTGGGATCGTTCAAGAAGTACAATGAAGGCTCCACCATGAAGGAAATCCGGGACTGGATGAACGAAAACGGCATCAAGAACCCGGTGGGCGGTGCGTTTACTTATAACAGCGTTGAACATATGCTCAAGAACCGGCGGTACATCGGAGAACTGAAATTCCGGGATGTGGTCGTGCCGGATGCCATCCCGCCCATTATTCCGCTGGAACTGTTTGAGGATGTGCAGGAGAAAATCGCCAAAAACAAAAAAGCCCCTGCCCGTAGAAAGGCAGAGGATGACTACCTGCTCACCACCAAGCTGTTCTGCGGCTACTGTGGGGCATTGATGTTTGGCGAAAGCGGCACGAGCCGGACGGGCGAAGTCCACCGCTATTATAAATGTGCTACTGCCAAAAAGCATAAAGGCTGCAAGAAAAAGACCGTCCGTAAACAGTGGCTGGAAGATCTGGTGGTCAACCAGACCATGCAGCTTGTGAAAGACGATGCCGCTATGGAGTCCATCATCGCCAAGGTGATGGAACTGCAAAATAAGGAAAACGCCAACATTCCCCTTTATGAAAAGCAGCTTCGGGATGCGGAATCGGGTATCCAGAATATGCTCAATGCGATTCAGGCTGGAATCCTGACCAGTTCCACCAAGGAACGGTTGGAACAGCTCGAAGAAACCAAGCGTGAGCTTGAAGCCCGCATTGCGGAAGAAAAGCTGGCAAAGCCAAAAATCAAAGAGGAATTTATCCGTTTCTGGCTGATGCGCTTCCGTAAACTGGACATGAGCCTGAAAGACCAGAGGCAAGCGTTGGTGGATACGTTCATCAATTCGATTTATCTGTACGATGATAAGGTTTTGATAACCTTTAACTATAAAGAAGGTACACAGACCATCACGTTTGAGGAAGCGGCCCAAGCCGCATCAAAGGAAAATGGTTCGGATTTGGATTGCTTTACTGCACCAAGGACTGCTGCACAGGTTTTGTGCAGCAGTCCTTTTTATTTATTTTATCGAATCCATCTTGCAAAAGCGGCGCAGTGCCTTATAATAGAGGCTGTGCCCCGGTGTGCGCGGGTACGGTTAGGATGTATAGGATAAAGGAAAAAAGAGTATGGCTTCTCAAACGAATACGCTGACGGAAGGCCCTCTGGCCAAGCAGATCTTTCTGGTCAGTCTGCCGCTGGCGCTTTCCAACCTGCTGCAGGTGCTGTTCAATATGTCGGACGTGGCGGTGGTGGGGCGCTTTGCCGGTTCTACGGCGCTGGGTGCTGTGGGCTCCACCAGCACGCTGGTGACCCTGTTCACCGGCTTTCTCATCGGTCTGAGCAACGGCATCAACGTGCTGGTGGCGCGTTTTTACGGCGCGCGCCATCCCAAGGACGTGGAAAAGACCGTCCACTCGGCGGCCATCATCAGCGCCGTTGCCGGTGTGGCGTTGCTGCTCATCGGTCTGCTGGGCTCCCCCGCCATGCTGCGGCTGCTGAACACCAAAGAGGATCTGCTGCCCGGCGCGATTTTGTATCTGCGGGTGTATTTTCTGGGCATGCCGGCGCTGGCGCTGTACAACTTCGGCAACGCGGTGTTCAGCTCCATCGGCGACACCAAAAAGCCGCTGATGTATCTGTCCATTGCCGGTGCCCTGAACATTGCGCTGAACCTATTCTTTGTCATCGTGTGCGATCTGAGCGTGGTGGGTGTGGCGCTGGCCAGTGCCATCAGCCAGTGCGTTTCGGCATTTCTGATCCTGCGGGCGCTGACCCGGGTGCAGGACTGCTACGCGCTGGATCTGCACAAATTACAGCTGGACCCGGCGCAAGCCAAGAGCATCCTTGCGCTGGGCGTACCCGCCGGATTGCAGAATGCTATTTTTGCCATTGCCAACCTGTTCATTCAGGCGGGCGTCAACTCCTTTGACTCTTTGATGGTCAAGGGCAACAGTGCCGCCGCCAACGCGGACGGTCTGATTTATGATTGCATGGCGGCCTTCTATATGGCCTGCGCCAGCTTTATGAGCCAGAACTACGGCGCGGGACGGCCTGACCGGGTGAAGAAGAGCTACTTCATCAGTCTGGGCTACTCCTTCGGCGTGGGGCTTGTACTGGGCGCGGCGCTGTTCTTCTGCGGGCCGGCCTTCCTTGCGCTGTTCACCACCGAGGCGGCGGTCATCGACGCCGGCATGAAGCGCGTAACCGTGATGGCCTTTGCCTACGGCGTCTCCGCCTTTATGGACTGCACCATCGCCGCCTCCCGTGGGCTGGGCAAGACGGTGGTGCCCACCGTCATCGTGGTGCTGGGCTCCTGCGTATTCCGGGTGATCTGGGTGTACACCATCTTTGCCCACTTCCACACCATCCCGGCGCTGTACCTGCTGTACCCGTGCAGCTGGACACTGACCGCGCTGGCGGAGATCGCCTATTTCGCCAGCTGTTACAAGCGTGCAATGGCTATCTTCCGCAAGCCCGCGGCGGCGTAAGAGGACGATTTGGAATGTGCGCCGCGTGTGCCTTGCCGCCGCGATTTAAGGCACAGCCGCTACTGTTCAAAAGTCCCCTATGACCCATAGAGTTTTGAATAGTTACTTTTTCTGCGCCAAAACACGCAGAACACTGCGCTTTTTTCCCTACTGTTCAAAAGTAGCCAGAAGTTTTGAACAGTAGGGAGCAGTTGCAAATATAACGAAAGCACGATGCTTTTAAATACTATCCAATATTCAAAAGTGGTAATAATGAGCTACTGTTCAAAAGTCCCCTTGTGTCATAGGGCTTCGCCGCCTGTTCTGAACAGCAGCTCCTGCCCTGTAAAAGCAAAAGCCGGACGGCCCGCGGGCCGTCCGGCTTTGTGTTATCACAAGGTTTTACTGATAATCGTGGTTGAGGAACAGGGCCTTGATGACCACCACCTCGTCGTATTCCTCCTGCTCCACCTGCACGTCCGCGTTCAGGCTCTTCAGGCGCGCCTTGACTGCATCCAGTGCCTCGGGCACGGTGACGGCGCGGCCCTCCTCCACGGCGTCCATCATCTGCTTGAGCACGATGGGGTGGGCATACCAGCTTGCCACCGGGAAAGCCCCGTGGGGGTAGTGCTTCACATACTCTGCCATGGCTGCCTCGGCCTTTTCTGCACGCTTCATGATGGCGTTGTTGTTATTGTGGGCGGTAGGCAGCATATTGTAGCTGGAAAACAGGAAGATGGCGGCAAAGCCGAACAGCGCAAAGTACACGCCGTAGCTGCCGGTATGGCTGAACACGGAGTACAGACCGTAGACCGCAGCCGCAACGCCCAGCACAAAGATCGCCAGCGCCACATACCGGTACACCGGCTTGCTTTGCAGCTGCGCACGCTTGCGGCGCTGGGCAGCGCTCAGCTCGGCGGAAAGCTCCGGCTTTGCGTCCAGATACTCCTTGGCGCGGCGCAGCACGGTAAGGCTGTGCTGTGCTTCCTCGGAAAGCTCCGGCAGCTTGCGGGCGGCCTTTTCGGCAGCCTTTTTCTCCAGCGCCTGCTCTCCGGCGGCGCTCAGCAGATGCAGCTGCGGCTGCTCCTTGGCAAGCACTTCCAGCAAAGCGTCCACATCCCGCTCGTCCTTGAAGTTGCACTGCTTCTGCTTGCCGTCGTCGTACTCTACCACCAGATAGGCCATGGAGGCAAACACGCCCTTGCCGGAAAAGCCGCCGGAGCTCATAGCCACCCGCTTGAACACCCGGGTGATGCTGCCATAGGGCAGATAATAGCAGCGGTCGATGTAAAAGCTGTTCAGGTACAGCGCCTTTTTGCCTACGCCGCAGGGGCCGATCTTCCGGCAGGCTTTTTTGTCTGCCTCCAGCTCCTGCGGGTCAAGCTTTGCCATGCCCAGCTGTGCGGGTTTGAAAATCATGGGTAGTTCCCTTCTTTGCTTTAAATTCTACGCCCCTATTTTCCCACGGGACGGGGGCAATTGCAAGCCCTGATTTTTTTCAAAAAACAGCGCCCGCCGCTGTACGGTCAGGCAGCGGCGGGCGCAGGTTACTTACGGAAATATAGAGCCGTCAGTTCCTTATGCCTTGGAAGTAGAGCTCTTCTTGGTAGCATGGAGGAACAGAGCCAGCATTGCGATGGCAAAGACAATGCCGATGGGGTAAGCAACGGCGGTGTTGTAAGCCACCAGCTTGCCGTCCGCATAGGTGTTGATCATCTTGCCCAGGCACTCGGGAGCCAGCACGAAGTAGGTGCAGGACACAGCGCTCATGAAGGTTGCAGGCACGGCGGTGATCCAGAAGTTCTTCTTCTCCTTGAACAGGTACATGGAAGCAGCCCACAGGACGATCATAGCCAGCGTCTGGTTGGTCCAGCTGAAGTAACGCCAGATGACGGTGTAGTTGATGAAGCCCAGTGCATTGCCGATGCCAAGGAAGGCACCAACGCCCAGCACGGGGATGCAGAGCTTCAGGCGGTTTGCGTAGCTGTCCTGATCGATCTTGAGCCAGTCGGCCAGGGTCAGACGAGCGGAACGGAAGGCGGTATCACCAGAGGTGATGGGGCAGATAACGACACCGATCATAGCCAGTGCCACGCCGACATTACCCATGGTCTTGAGGCAGACGTCGTAGATAGCGGCAGACTGACCGGCAGCCAGAGCCTCGGCCAGACCGACCATCTTGCCGTCGGTAATGGTGTACAGTGCGCAGCCAGCAGCAGCCCAGATCAGAGCGATGATGCCCTCGCTGACCATTGCACCGTAGAATACGAAGTGACCCTGCTTCTCACTCTTCATGCAGCGAGCCATCAGAGGCGACTGGGTGGAGTGGAAACCGGAGATAGCACCACAGGCAACGGTGATGAACATGAAGCTCCAGATAGGAGTGTTAGAGGGGTGCATATTGCTGAAGTTTGCCCAGATCTCGGGGATGGTGTAGGCGGGGTTGGTGAAGATACCAAAGATAACGCCCACGGCCATGATGATCAGGCAGATGCCGAACAGGGGGTAGATCTTACCGATGATGGCATCAATGGAGATAAAGGTTGCGATGAAGTAGTACACCAGAATGATGATCAGCCAGAACAGAGTGGTGGTCATCAGACCGGACATACCGCCGTTCTTGCACAGGGTAACGATCAGGCCTGCGGGGCCGACTGCGAACACGGTACCGACCATGATCAGCAGCACCACAGAGAACACACGCATGATGTTCTGCATCACGGGGCCCAGATAGCGGCCGGTGACCTCAGCGATGGAAGCGCCGTCGTTGCGCTCGCTCATCATGCCGGAGAAGTAGTCATGTACGCCGCCGGCAAAGATGGTGCCGAAGGTGATCCACAGGAACACCACGGGACCCCACAGAGCACCCTGCAGTGCACCAAAGATGGGGCCCAGACCTGCAATGTTCAGCAGCTGGACGAGGAACAGCTTCCACTGGGGCATCACAACGTAGTCAACGCCATCGTTGATGCGCACAGCAGGAGTTTCGCGGTCGTCCGGTCCGAACGTGTTGTCCACGATCTTACCATAGACAAAGTAGCCTACGATCAGAAGCGCCAGACACAGTAAGAAACTAATCATACCAGAAACCTCCTTTTTGATTTCAGCCGCCGACAGCTTATGCCATACTGCGGCTATGACCGATCTCTGGCTTCATGTTAACACCTTTTTCATAATTGTGTTAATATTTTTTAGGTATAGTTCCCATATCAAAAAGTATATAGCCGCTTATTTTATTTGTTTATGCAAACTTTTATTTTGTGGCGATAACACGTTTTAATTCGTCGTTCTGTTTCTCAAAAACTTTCTCCCGGAAACGGTCAAGTCCGCCCCCGCCAAACTTTGCGCCGCCTTTTTGTGCATTTTGCTTAATCGTTTGCGATTTTCTCCCCAAAACGTGGAATTTGGGACGAAAAGAAGGGAAATCCGCCCTCTCAGGCGCTCCCGAGGGAACTCCCCCAGTCGCCTACGGCGACAGCCCCCTCGGAGATGGGGCCTTTGGCATAACGGTACGGTTTCCGGCTAAAGTGCAACGTTTCCGGGTGCGCCAGAGGCTCCCTCTTAGAGGGAGCTGGCAAAGCCGTCAGGCTTTGACTGAGGGAGTTCGTTCCAAACCACCCTCCGTGAAAAAAGGGTACAGAAACGCCCGCAGGCGTTTCTGTACCCCAAAATTTAAAATAATTCTTCCTCTGAATATGGCTAGAGTGCAACGACGACGACCGCCGCCAGTGGCGGAAACAGGGAGGAGTTGTTGGGGCAGCGGCCAGCAAGACGCGCGTGCCGCCCAAGGCACGATGCGGATGCTGGGTGCCGCAACCCGGAAGACGCGGCGTGCATTTCAAATCTTCTTCCACCCGCTGTCCTTGATGGTGGCATCTGCCTGCTTGTGCAGCAGCTGCACAAACAGCTGCTCCTCCGGCTGCAAAGGCTCCCGCTCCGGGTACACCAGCACGTCCCGCATCTGCTGCTTCTGCGCCGGGCAGCTGTGCAGCGCCAGATGGTACTGCTCCAGCGCGCGCTGCGGCATGGGGGACGACCACATATAGGCCGTGGGCAGATTCTGCAAAATGGAGAACTGGCTGCACCGCTCGTACACATGGATGCGGCGGTTGGGGTTCACCTCCCAGCGGGAAGCGGTGCTCTCGTCCCCGGGCAGATGGGTGTCGCCGTGCAGCACCTCGATGTAATCGTTCAGTTCGTCAAGGTTCTGCACCTGACGCCGCGCCAGCGGGCTGTCCTGACTGGTGAGCAGCAGGTAGGAAAACTCCATGATAGGCTCCTGCCGCAGACCGTGGCGCTGGCAGTAGCGCAGGTAGTAGTCCTCATCCTCGGCGGCGTAGCGCAGCAGCGCCATGTGGTAGCCCTGCCGCAGCACAAAGTCCAAGGCTTCAATGGCACCGCTCTCCCGGATATGTGCCCGCAGCTGCTCGCTGCGGGCTGCCTGCTGCAAAAAATCCACCGCCGCATAGGAGGCGTAGGTGGCATGGGTCAGCACCACCCGCAGCTCGGCGCAGCTGCGCTGCTGGTGCGCCTCCTGCTTCAGCTCGTCCACCTGCTGCAGCACCCGCTGCGCCTGCGCGATGAACCGCTTGCCCTGCTCGGTGGGGATCATGCCCGTGGAGGAGCGCTCGAAAATGCGCACCCCGTATTCCTCTTCCAGATTCTTCAGCGCCTTGCTGACATTGGGCTGCGCCGCGTACAGCTGCTTTGCCGCCGCCGACACCGACCCCCATTTCATGATGGCTACCAGATACCGCAGTTCCGTAATATTCATGAACCCCTCCGCATGGTTTGCAGTCGTAATCGTATTGTAACAATTTCTCCGCGCCGCTGTCAAGCGGGGGAGTTTTTTTGCCCTCAGCCGCCGGGCGGCGGGACGATTTGACGATTTAGAATGCGCTCCGCTTCGCTCTGCGCATAATCAGCGGAATTTGATTTTTATATTTGTGTTCCAGAAACGCCTGCGGGCGTTTCTGGAACACTTTTTCACCAGAGGGGTCGTAAAGATGAACGGCAGCTGCTTACCGTTACGACCCCTCCCGTGAAAAGGCAATTCTGGAAAATCCGCAGATTTTCCAGAATTGCGAATTAAAAATAATTTTTCCGCTGAACATGGCCAAAGCGCACGCGGCGGCCATTTCAAATCGTTCCCCCTTGCACCAAAGCCCCCGGGTGCTATATAATAAGGAAAAACACAAAGGAGGGGCTGTACCATGCCGGAATACCGCGTGCTGCGCATTGACGAGCAGCTGTACGGCTGCGAGGAGCTGCCCGCCGGGCAGCCGGTGCTGTGCGATGTGACCCTGACCGATGCCGCCGGGGCTGCCCGCATTCTGCCCTACCCGGACAGGGAGCTGACATTTCTTGGCATCGACGAGGGAGACACCGTCTGTCTGCTGCCGGACGGCACCCTGCACAAGCTGTAAGGAGTATTTTTATGCATAATATCTATTTCACCCGTCACGGCGAGACGGTATGGAACGTGGAAAATAAGATCTGCGGCATGACCGACAGCCCGCTGACCGCCCACGGGCAGGAGCAGGCGCGGCAGCTGGGCGCGCTTGTCCGGGACAGCGGCCTGCACATCGACGAGATCTTGTACTCTCCCCTCTCCCGCGCCGCCGACACCGCAAAAGCCATTGCCGCCGCTACCGGTCTGCCCGCCCGCTGCGAGCCCCGCCTGCGGGAGCAGTGCTTCGGCAAATACGAGGGCACGCCCCGGGACGGTGCGGAGTTCCGCATCTCCAAGACCCACTTTGCCGACCGCTATGTGGGCGGCGAAAGCATGATGCAGCTGGCGCAGCGCATCTACAACCTGCTGGACGAGTTGAAGGCGGACACCGGCAAGACTTACCTGCTGGTGGCACACAACGGCATTGCCCGGGTGGTGCACTCCTATTTTTACGATATGACCAACGAGGAGTACGCCGCTGCGGGCATCAAAAACTGCCAGCTGGTGGAATATACCTTTGAATAACAGGAAAGCCGCCGGGGCCCCGGCGGCTTTCCTGTTATGACGCGTCAAGCATGACGGTAATGGAATTTCTGGTCTTTTGTCACAAACATATACACGGTCACCGCCAGCGTGGCCAGTTCGGCGGCGGTGACAGCCAGCCACACGCCGTCAATGCCCCACAGGGCGGGCAGGACGAGCAGCGCGGCCATCTGGAACAGAAACGTGCGCAGAAAGGAGATGAGAGCGCTGGTCACGCCGTCGCCCAGTGCAGTGAAGAAGGAGGATGCATAGATGTTGAAGCCCTTGATGAGGAAGCACAGCGCATACAGCCGGAACGCGCGGCTGGTCAGCGCCAGCAGCTGGACATCGTAGCCCACAAAGATGTGCGCCACATGGGGGATGATGACCATAGACGCCGCCGTCATGGTCACAGACACCACGGCGATGAGGCGCAGGCTCTTTTGGTAGAGGTTATGCACCTCGGCGTGGTTGCGCGCGCCGTAATGGAAGCTGACGATGGGCGCGCTGCCCACGGCATAGCCCACGAACACCGCCACAAACAGGAAGGCAGCGTACATGATGACGCCGTAAGCCGCCACGCCGTTTTCCCCGACCAGCCGCAGCAGCTGGAAGTTATACAGGATATTGACCAGCGACATGGAAAGGCTGGTCATCAGTTCGGAAGAGCCGTTGATGCAGGCATCCCACAGCACGCGGCCGTAAAACTGCGTTCTGCACAGGTGCAGGCAGCTGGTGTTGCTGCGTTCGATAAAATAAAACGCCGGCAGCACGCCGCCCACCAGCTGGCTGATGAGGGTGGCAAGGGCAGCGCCCTCCACGCCCCAGTGCAGCATACCCACCATCACCACGTCCAGCACCATATTGGTGCAGCCTGCACCAACGGTGAACCAGAAGCCCAGATGCGGCTTTTCGGCGGTGACGAAAAAGCTTTGGAACAGATTCTGCAAAGCGAAGCCCGGCAGCGCCAGCATCAGGATGCGCCCGTAACGCACGGCATAGTCCAGCAGCTCGCCCTTTGCGCCCAGCAGCACGGCGGTCGGCCGCAGAAACACAATGCCCAGCACGGACAGCACACCGGCCGAGACGAGCGCTGCCCACATAAACATGGAAAAATAGCGGTCGGCTTTTTTCTGGTCGCCCTCGCCCAGCGTGATGCCTACGATGGCGCTGCCGCCGGTGCCCAGCATAAAACCGACAGTGCCCAGCATCTGCGGCAGCGGCATGATGAGGTTGATCGCTGCAAAGGCCGTCTTGCCCACAAAGTTGGAGACACACAGGCCGTCCACGATGCCGTAGATGGAGGTGAACAGCATGGTGCCGATGCAGGGCAGCACGAACCGCAGCAGGCGGGAATAGTTGAAATGATCGGACAATTGGATGGTTTCCTTTGGCATAGCTCCTCCTTTTTGAACTTCACATATGCAAAAAGGTCGGATAAGAACCATCGCTCCGGTGCGTTCCCTCTTCTGCTGCGGCACTACGGTGCCCACAGCCTCCGGGAAGCACGAACGATGACATCTTATCCGGCCTTTCAATTACGTTGAAACAGCCCTCCGATGAGCGAAAAACAGTATAGCAAAGTTTATTTTTTATGTCAAGCCCTGCTTTGCATTATTCCGCTGCAAGGCGGACAAAGGGCGCGATGGCGTTGGCGTCGCCGTGGCGGACGATGGAGTAGGTGATATCGCAGTAGGGCTGGATGGCGGTGCTCTTTTCCACGGTGGAGATGAGCAGCACCTGCAATTGCAGGCGGCGGAACAGTTCCATCATGGGGCGGATGCGGTCGCTGGTCATCTTGCTGAAGGCCTCGTCCAGCAACACCAGACGAATGCTGTTCTCGCTCTTCTGGTAAATTTGCAGAAGGCTTGCGCAGATGGCCACATAGAAGGGTGCCTGATTCTCGCCGCCGGAGGAATCGCGGCTGACGCGGGAAAGATACGCCTGCTGCCCGGTGACCTGATTGGTCACCTTGATATCGTAGTCCAGATAGGTGCGGTAGTCCACATAATCCGAAAGGGTGGCACCGGCGGCGGTGCGTCCCTCCTGCCGGGCGCGGGTGTTCTCGTCCACGTCCGCCATGATCTTTTCCATCAGTTCGTCCACCTGACGCTCATAGGCGGGGTCGGCGGTGGCGGCAAGGTTGTCCAGAGAGTCGCCCTCGGTCATCTGCTGGTTGCCTTTATCCACGATGACCTGATAGAACGCCGCCAGCTGCGGGTCGCGGCTGGGTTCCAGCTCAAAGCGGTAGACTTCCTCGCCGTAGGTCAGCTGCTCCATGACCTTGTTCAGCTCCCGGAACTGCCGCCGGGCGTTGAAGATATCGTCCTTCATGCGGAACAGGATATCCTTGCGGAAGCGGTCCTTGCAGTCCCGCTGCGCCTGCTCCAGGCGGGCGGCGTAGCGCTCCAAATCGATGCGCACAAGGCTCTCATGCTGGGCGCGGTACTGTTCCAGCCCGGCAAGACCCAGAGGATAATCGCAGACGTAGCGCCGGTTGTATTCCCGCTGCGCCGGTTCCAGCGTGCTGTTCAGGTAGACGGTCAGGGCATCGTCCAGCTTGGCCTGTGCCTTTTCGGCGGCCTGCGCGGCGGCGCGGGGGGACTTATCCGGCCCGGTCAGCGCCTGCTGACGGCTGCGGGAGAGCGGCTCCACCAGCGGATGAGCGGCAAAAAAGCTTTCTGCAGCCTGTGCGCTCTTTTCGGTGGTGTCCACCGCCTTCTGCTGCTCTGCCTCACAGGAGGAGATCTGTTTTTCGCACACGCGCAGATCGCCGCCGGTCTGCTCCACGGCGGTGCGGGCGGCTTCCCATGCGGCCTCGCGCACCTCTTCCTCTTTATACAGCTGCTGCAAAAGCGGGTTCTCGCGGCACTCGGCCAGCTTTGCCGCCTGCTCGTCCACCGCCGCGCGGGCGGCGGTCAGGGCGGCGCGGGCGTCCCACAAAGCGGCAAGCTCTTCCAGCGTGGTGCCGCGCAAAAGGGTCTGGTACTGGCTGTATGCGGCTTTCAGGTTCTGCTCTGCCTGTGCGGCGGCGCGTACCTCTTCAGCAAGGGCGTTCATCTCCCCTGCCAGTGCCCCGGCGCGGGCGCGGCGGGCTTCCAGACCGATATAGCGCTGCGGGGTGCGCAGACGCTCCAACCGGAAGGGGTGGTGGCGCAGAAGGTCACGGGTGGCGCTGTCGGGGTAGTTTTCCAGCGTGTCGGGGGTGTCGCAGCAGACGATGCGGCGCAGGATGGTGTCGGCGTACTGCGCCGCCAGCGGGTTTTCGCTGGTGACCTGTGCCGCCAGACTGTCGGCGGGGGCGGTGTCGGCGCGGCGGTTGGCCTTGCGCAGACCCGGGGTGTCCAGCAGGCTGATGGGGCCGACTTTCTCTTTCAGCGCCACAAAGGCGCTCTTTGCGGCGGCGTAGTGGGCGGGCGGCACAAGGATATCGAACCGGCGGTCGCCCAGACAGGCTTCCACGCAGTCCTGCCAGCTTTCGTCCTCCACGTTCAGCAGCTCGCAGAAGATGCGGGCGTCCGGCTCCATGCCCCGGCTTTTCAGCTCCGCGTTCACGGCGTCCCGCACCCGGGTGGCGGCGTCGCCGTGGGGGTACACCCACTTGCCGCCGGATACGGCATCCAGCTCGGCGCGTTTTTCGGTCTGCTGCCGCTGCAGGGCGGCGGTGTGCTGCCGGGCGGCAAAATAGGCTTCTTCCAGCGGCTTTTCCTGTGCGGTCAGCCAGTCGGTCAGGGCGGGCAGGGTGTCGGGGGTCAGGTCTGCCATCTTCTGTCCGGCGGCAAAGCCGCTGCGGCGCAGCACCGCCAGCAGGTTGCCGGTCTTTTCGGCGGCTTTTTCGGCGGTATCGGCGCGGCGGGCGGCGGCATCCAGTGCGGTCTGCCGGTGCGCCAGCTCCTCGCTGAGGGCGTCCAGTGCGCGGCCCTCGCCGCTGGCACCGGCGGCGCTGTGGGCGGTCAGGTAGGCGCGGCGAGCTTCCGCTTCGGCGGTCTTGGCCTCGGCGTAGCGGGTGCGCAGCGTTTCCTGCTGGCGGCGTCCGGCGTCCACCCGCTCCTGCCAGACGGCCTTTTCCCCGGCATCGGCAGCGGCGCGCGCCAGCAGGGCGGCGCCCCGGTTCACAAGGGCTTCGGTCTGTTTTTCGGTGGCTTCGCGGCCATAGCGCACGATCTCGTCCAGCGCATCGGCGCGGGTCTGGGCTTCCGCCAGAACAGCGTGCAGGTTTTCCAGCTCCAAGCGGTCACCCTGCAAGGCTTCCAAGTCCAGTTCCGGCTGGGGCAGGATATACTGGTACAGAAACTCCCGGAAATTCGGGATCTCGTCCATGCTGGTGCCCATCTGGAACACCTCGTTGAACTTTTTACCCAGCGGGCTGGCTGCGCGTCCGATGCCCAGTGCGCGGCAGATGCGGTCCCGCGCTTCACTGGGGCTGCGGGTGTAGGAAAGCCGCCCCTCGGCGGGCTTGAAGTCCTCCTTGGCGCTGGGCGCACCGGTGCGCGGGTCGATGAAGGGCAGCTGTTCCAGCGTGATGCCGTCCTCCGAGATATACCATGTCTGGTCGCCGGGGTGCAGCTCCTGCATGGGCCCTTCGGACTCCACCCGCACCGCGATGACAAAGCTGGTGTGCTTTACGCTGTCCCAGAACTCCGCCCCGATATACGCCACGGTATGCCCCGGGCGGCGGTAGGCGTTTTCGCCGCGCTGCTTGGCGTGGACAGAGCCTTGCAGGGTGCGTCCGCTTTTCTTATTGCCCAGCGCATTGAAGTTGCGGTTGGTGGTCAGGCAGTAGCGGATGGCGTCCAGAATGGTGGTCTTGCCCACGGCGTTCACGCCGATCATATAGGTCAGGCGGGCGCAGTCGAAGGTGGTATTTTCAAAGTTGTGCCAGTTGATAAGCTTCAGGCGCTTGAGTTCGATCATGCTTCACCCTCCCCTGCTTCGGTGTCTGCGCCCTCCGGGCGCTCGTACAGACCAAGCTCGGTGCGGGTGCGGGCGCTCTCGGCGGCGGCATCCGCAAGGTCGGCATCCGGCAGCGCCAGCAGCACCGTGGGGAACACCTCAATGCGGCTGTCCAGCCCGGAGAGCCGTCCCACCGGACGCGCCAGATTGTACCGGCGCAGGGTGCGCATGAGCTTTTCCAGCGTTTGCTGGTCCAGCTTGCGGGGCAGGTTCATCTTTTGCAGCTCTGCCTGCACCTCTTCCACCGTGACCAGCACCTCGTCCGCGCTGGCGGCAAGGCTTTCCCGCTTTTGCAGGTACAAAAGCCGCAGCACCAGCAGCAGGATGCTTTCGTACTTGAGCAGCCGTGCCTGACTGCCCTCGTGCTCGTTGACCAGCGCCGCCGCCTGCATGGGCGCGGGATACAAAAGCACCGCGTAGCCCAGCGGTTTGAACACTGCCCGCACCTCGTTGAGGTGATCCTGAATATACAGATATTTTGCCCGCTGTTCCTCTACACCGCCCAGCACGAAGCAGTGGTTGAGCAGATAGTTTGCGGTCTCTTCCAGCAGATCAATGGTTGCCATCCGTGTTTACCTCCTTGCGGCGGGTCAGGACAAAATCCTGAAACCGGAAGCCGCCGCGCTCCACCCAGTTTCCGGTCATGGTGATATCATACTCCCGGTGCGGCGACTGGGAATAGGTGTGCAGGCCGATGATGCCTGTAAAATCGTTCGGGTATTCCTCCACAAGGGTGGAGGCGTTCACCTGCCCGCGGGCAGCCAATGCCTGCCGCGCCAGCAGCGCCACGTTTTCCTCGGTGACAGCAAGGCGGGCGTAATCCAGCAGAAGCTGCTGTTCCTGCCGCAGCCGGTCGGGGTCAAGAGGTTCGGTGCGCACCGGGGCAAGAGGTGCTTCAGTGCGGGGCGCGGCGGGGGGATACAGCGGCTTTGCGCCGAACACTGCCGCCGGGTACAGGTGCAGCCGCGCCGCCACCGGGCCATCGTCCGGCTCAAACAGCTGTTCCGGGCTGCGGATGTCCTCCGCATAGCGGCGCAGCAGGGCGGTGACGCTGCCCTGCGCCGAGCGGTCGCTCAGCAGCAAAAACTGTGCCCGCTGCACCGCCCGCTTGCGGTAGCGGATGTGGCTGGCGTCGATCTCCTTCATCAGGGTGCTCATCTCCTCCAGCGCGTCCCGCTGCTGCTGGATGAGGGCACGCACCCGGGGTGCAGCCTCGCCGGGGGCGCAGCGCTCCACCCGGGCGTAATCCAGCGCTAAGCGCGGCAGCTGGTTCTGCTCGCAGTCGTCCAGTTCTTCTTCCAGATAGGCGCGGTAATTGAACAGGTTATCGCTGGTTTTAAAGCGATGGTAGGCCGCCGCCACCACCTTTTCCTCGTACTGGTCGAACAGTTCCAGCACCTCCTGCGGGGTGCGGTTATGGGTCAGGCGGTCGATATAATGCCCGATGGAAGCGTTGAGGGCGCGCAGAGACTTGTTCAAAGTCTCAAGGTCTGCCGCCACCTCCCGCAGCACGTTTTCGTAGGGGCTTTTTTCCTGCCCGATGCTGCCCAGCAGCTGCCACGCCTTATACAGCTTGCCGGTATAGGTGACCACCCGGGGGTTCAGGATCTCTTCCAGCGCATCCAACAGCGGGGTGACCTCCGGCATAAAGGCAAAGGTGGGCTCGCTTTCGTAGCTGCCGGGCTGCTCCTCCAGCCAGCCGGTGCGGCGCAGACGCAGCAAAAAGCCCACCGCCAGCGTGTGGGGGTCGCGGGTGGGCTGCTCGTCCTCATCGCCCGCGCCGTCGGCGTCCAGCGCCAGCGGCTTTGCCAGCGCGGCAAAATAATCCTCGGCGCGGGAGACGGCTTCGGCGCGGGAAATGCTGTAATCTGCCGTATGGCGGCACTCCTCCCAGAGCAGCAGCAAAAGCTCTGCATAAAACGCCCGGTTGGGCCCCGCCAGCGGGCGGAACAGCCGCGGGCTGACCAGTTCAAACAGCTGCATGGAAACGTCCTTTCTGTCTTGGTTCGATACCCTTTTATTGTACCACAGCGGGCGGGGTTTGTCACAAAAAGGCGCAAAAAAGCCCGCCGGGCAAGGCGAGACGATTGAAAATGGCTTCCGCTTGCGCTCTAGCCATGTTCAGCGGAAAAATTGTTTTTATTTTCGGGATAGCGGAGCGTCTGCGGACGCTCCGCTATCCCATTTTCACGGGAGGGGTTCACGCAAAAAGCCCCGGGGAGCGGGGTGCTCCTCGGGGCGGGGTGGGGTTCAGTTCTACGGGGTGGTGTTGGTCAGCTCAAAGCCGATGGCAACATAGGTCTTGCCGCCGATGGTCCGTGCGCCGACGCCCAGCGCGGTGAGTTCCAGCGTTCTACCGTTTTCGTCTGCGCCGCCATTGTTCACAGTGCTGAGCAGAGCTTGGACATTGGTATTGTTGGCTTTGATGGCTTCGGTTTTTGCAGCCTCGTAGAAAAGCGGCACAAAGGCATCCGGCTTGCTGCTTTTTGTATCATAGCAGAGCTGCACCTGCCGCACCACGGTCGTTTCGTCACCGTCTGTTTTGCAGCGTGCCCTGCCGGTCAGGCTGTCCGCGCCGCTTTTCTCGGTGATGTGGGTGACAGCCAGCGCCCGGATGGCGTCATCGTTTTCAAAGCTCGTCCCGAACGCCTTATTCAGCGCGTCAAGATAGGCGCTTTCCACCTCGGCGTCAAACTCGGGGTTGTCGGAGCCGCTGCCGCCGCAGGCGGTAAGCAGCGCCAGTGCCATGATACCGGCCAGCAGAACAGCCGCAAAACGCTTGATCTTTTTCATGCAATGCTCCTTTTATAAAATGCAGGGCGTTCCCGTGCGGATGCGCGGGGTATTCTGCTTTCATTTTACAGCAGCGCGGCGGCGTTCGTCAATGGCAAGTGTGCCTGTTTTTTGCCGGGATCTTTGGGCAGGGCGCAAAAAAGCCCCGGAGGGCGGGTGCTCTCCGGGGCGGGATGATTCAATTACTGTGCAGCTTTAATTCCAAAGCCGATGGCAACATAGGTCTTGTCACCGATGGTCTTTGCGCCGACGCCCAGCGCAGTAAGCTCGACTTCCTTATTTTGAGAAGCTGCTGCGGCCTTAACAACATCCCAAGTGGCTTTCAGAACGTCAAGGTTCATTTTATCCGGCGTAATAGTCTCTGCCTTGTCCGCTTCATAGTAGAACTTCACATACTTTTCGTTGGTGGACTGCGCCGTGTCGAAGCAGACCATAACCTCATTCACGGTATTTGCACTCAGCTTTTCTGCTTTCCAAAGTGTATCCTTATTCAGAGTCTCTGTACCGCTTACCTCCTGAAGGTAATCGACAGCCAGCTTCTTGATGGCGTCATCGTTATCGAAATTCACACCAAAAGTCTCATTCAGTTTTGCCATATAGGCCTGCTCAACCTTCTTCTCGAACTCCGAGCTGCCGGGGGTGCCGGGGGTACCGCCGCAAGCGGTGAGCATTGCCAGTGCCATGATACCGGCCAGAAGAACAGCCACAAGACGTTTCATCTTTTTCATGTTAGATTCCTCCAAATAAAAAAATTTACATAAGCGATCCGTGCCCCAAAAGCCCGGATAGCTTATGTTTATTTTACAGCATCTCCCTCCCCCGGTCAATGTACAGACTGCCTAGATTTTCCAGTTGTTTTTGAGCAGATACGCCAGCCTGTTGGATACAAAAAAGCCCCGGGGAGCGGGGCGCTCTCCGGGGAAGAAAGGACTGATGATTCTTTACTTATTTAAGGTTGGGGTTCTTGATCTTGAACGCAATTGCCATGTAGCTCTGCTTGCTGTCGCCTTTGACAACAACGCCAATGTCTGTCAAAGCGCCATTCTGGTTAATATTGACATTCGTATCGGTATTAACCTTCTTCGAGATTTCGTTCAGAATGTAACCCAGCAATGTGTCATTATAGGAGAAGTTCGCCGCCACAAGAACCGTCAGATACTCTTCTTTCCGACCCTCTACATCACAGCCAAGAACGAACTTATAGCCCAGAATGCTGCCAGAAGCATGGATTTTCTCATCCAAGAATCTTTCTGCTTTATCTTTCAATACTTTGTTATTATCTACGCTTGTTGTGCTGGTGCTGTACTTGCCCAGAACCTTAGTCTCGGCATCTGTATCCTCTTTCAGATTGCTACCAGCGCCGCCACCGGAACAGGCGGTGAGCATCACCATAGCCATCACACCTGCCAGCAGCAGGGCTACGAATTTTTTCAAGTTCTTCATAAGGGTATCCCTCCAATCAGCTTGTTTGTGGTTATGTTTCTTTTTTCTTGAAAGGCTTTCGCAACCATCGTTGCCTTTCTGCCCTGATTATATCCGACAGGTGACGGTTTTGTCAATCGGGAATATCGCTAAACTTCCTGAAGCGTTTTCGTCAAAAAGGATGAAAACAAGCGGGATTTGTTGCAGTTTTGGTATATTCTGGAATCAATTCTGTCGACAGTCTACGGAATCTCCGTTTCTCTGCCCCGGCGGCGCGGTTTTGCCGGGTGCGGGGTTACTTAAATTTGGATATATGTTGTGTTGCCGGCGTGAACTCCCTCAGACGCGGCTTGCGCCGCGCCAGCTCCCTCTGGGAGGGAGCCTCTGGCGCGCCCGGAAGCTTTGCACTTTAGCCGGAAACTTTGCCGCCATGCCAAAGGCCCCATCCCAGAGGGGGCTGGCATCGAGCGCAGCGAGATGACTGGGGGAGTTCTTTTCCCCATTATTTTGCCTTTTTACACATTTTCACCACGTTTTGGTGGTAAAATCATGTCCGAATTGAAACGAACTTGGAGGAAGTACCCATGCAACACTGTCCCGCCCGCGCGGCACAGCGGCTGGCG
Organism: Faecalibacterium sp. I4-1-79; assembly: GCF_023347235.1. Classification (GTDB taxonomy): domain Bacteria; phylum Bacillota; class Clostridia; order Oscillospirales; family Ruminococcaceae; genus Faecalibacterium; species Faecalibacterium tardum. The sequence continues at coordinate 3,192,506 of NZ_CP094467.1, forward strand.
GCGGCAGTTCTGGCGCTGGTCTTGCTGCTGTGCGCCTTTTTGCCCCATGCCCACGCCGCTGCGCTGAAAGAGAAAAACGGCATCCGGCTGCTCAGCTTCGACACCAGCCACATCCTTTCCATCGGCAACCAGACCTCCGGCAAGTGCAGCCTGTACGCGCTGCGCTACGCCCGCACCATTCTGGACAGCAAGGTGTGCTCCGGCAGCGGGATGTGGTCGAACGGGGCGGTGTGGTCGGCAGCGGGCTACACCGGGTACTCCGGCACCCGCGCCGAGTGCCTGAAAAAGCTGTACAGCGAGCTTTCCGCCGGGCATCCGGTGATCGTGCACCTGAAAAACACCACGGTGAGCGGGGTCAAAAGGCACACGAACCGCACCTCTACTTATGAATACCACCTGACTTCCTCCGGCTGGAGCGAGGTGAACTACCCCCACATTGCCACCAGCAGCACCTACGGGCACTGGGTATGCGTGGCGGGCATCTCCCCCACCGCCGATCCGGAAAACCTGACCGAGAGCGACTTCTACGCCCTCGACCCCGCCCGGGTAACGGCAAATGGACGGCTTGCCGTCACCCGCCTGCTGGATCATACCCTGTGGGTGGAAAACTCCCCCCTCAAGGTGCTGGGGTAAAAGTATAATATGATAGAAACAGAGCGCCTGACACTGCGGTGTCAGGCGCTCTGTTTCTATTCAGTTCCTTAATACCCCTTTACCGAGAAGCCGCGCTCCCACGGGTCGGGCGGGATATTTTTGCTGCGGATGCCGGTGATCTGGATATAGTCGCTTTTCTGGATCATGGCGAACAGGGAGATGAACTTGTCCGGGTCGCCCTGCACTTCCAGCGTCACGCTGCCATCGTCCTCGTTCTGCACCCAGCCGGTCAGGTCAAGGGTCTGCGCGGCGTACCGCGCACGGTAGCGGAAACCCACCCCCTGCACCTGCCCGGTGATGATGTAGCGCCGCCGCTCCGTGCCTTCCGGCAGTGCGGGCGGGGTGCGATCTTTTTTGGAAAGAAAATCAAACACAGCGGTGTCCCTTTACAGCTCCTGATAAGCGGTCATCAGGGCGGGGATGAACTGCTTTTTGCGGCTCACCACGCCCGGCAGCGTCCAGCTGCCATCGGCGGCGGGCTGGATCTCGAAGCCATCCGTCAGCACCCCGGCGGCGTAGCGTCCATCGCATATAACCACGCTCTCTTCCTTGGGCACATCGGTCAGCAGCATGTAGATGTCCTCCACGTTCTGCTTGTTGCGTGCCTCTTCCAGATACGGCTTCAACAGCGCTTCGGCGGCGGTCAGGTTCTTGCGGGTCATATAGCTGCCCTGCGCCACGCCAAAGCGGATATCGCCGCACATAAACACCTTGAAGTCCTGCAAGAACACTTCCTCAGCGGTCTTGCCGTCCAGCTTTTCGCCGGCTTCAAACATTTCGTTGGCAAACTCGTTGATGTCTACCCCCGCGATCTTTGCCAGACGGTTGGCGGCGTTCACGTCGATGGGGGTGCAGGTGGGGCTGCGGAACACCAGCGTATCCGAAAGGATGGCAGCCAGCAGCAGACCGGCGGTCTTTTGCGGGATGGTCACGCCGTTTTCATCGTACATCTGGGTGACGATGGTGGCGGTGCAGCCCACCGGCTGGTTGCGGAAGTACACCGGGCCGCTGGTCTCCAGACTGCCGATGCGGTGGTGGTCGATGATCTCCAGAATCTCGGCCTGATCAAAGCCCTCTACCGCCTGTGTGGCTTCGTTGTGGTCCACCAGAATGATGCGGCGCTTGCGCAGGTTGATGATGTTGCGGCGGCTGATCATACCGCAGTACTTGCCGTCTGCATCCAGAATGGGAAAATACCGGTGGCGCACCTTTGCCATCACGCGGGTGACGTCTGCCACCGGGGTGACGAGGGTGAATTTCATGATATCGTCCCGGGTCATGTAATAGGAGATGGGCGCGCACTGGCTGATGAGCTTTGCCGCCGCGTAGGTATCGCAGGGGGCGCTCATGATGGCTACGCCGGTCTCGGCGGCGATATGCTGGATGGTGCGGCCCACCTTTGCGCCGTTGCAGATGATGATGAGAGAAGCTTCCTTCTCGATGGCGCAGAGCTGGCTTTCGTAGCGGTTGGTCAGGATGACGATATCGCCCTTTTCCATGCTGCTTTCCAGCATTTCCGGAGTGGCGGTGCCGATGCGGATGTGGCCGGTGGTGCACTCTGCGTCCTCACTGCCCACCACCATGGTAGCGCCCAGCGTTTCCAGAATATTGCGGTAGCTGGTGCGGCTCTTGGCAAGGATGCTGGTGTCGAACAGGTCCATGTTGGCGGTGGCGATATCCTTCACCGTGATGACGCCCTGCAGTTCGTTGTCCTCGCTGGTCACAGGAAGGGTGTCGATCTTCTGGTCGCGCATGATCTCCCACGCCTTGCGCAGACTGGTGGAGCCGGAGATGCCGGGGATCTGGCGGTAATCCACGTCCCGGATCTTAGGGTTGACGTCGGTGCACATCCGGGGCGGCGTGACCCCGAACTTTTTCAGCACAAATTCCGTTTCCTGATTCATCTTGCCCGCACGCCGGGCCTCGCAGACCAGATCACTGGTCTTATTTTTCAGCTCTGCATAGGCAATGGCAGAGCAGATGGAGTCGGTGTCCGGGTTGCGATGCCCGATGACCACGACCTTATGCGCAGTTTGCTGCATACTTTACCCCCTTATGGGTCTTTACCTTCTTATCATATATCTTATCATTTACCAAACAGCGCCCCTCTCCTGCACAGCGGGGCGGGCTGCAACCTTATTTTAACACAACTGTGCCCATGGGTAAAGGGCACTGCACACGGCAGACTGTTGCTTTTTGATGCTTTCTTGTATACAACCCCTTGCATTTCGACAGCATCCGCTGTATGATAGAGGTATTCGAGCTTTTTGTCATTTGCAACGGAGGACAGCATGAAATCGTCCAAATTCACATCCACTCCCCTGTTTCCACGGCAGGCGCTGGTGGCGCTGCTGCTGCCGCTGATCGCGGAGCAGGCGCTCAGCGTGACCATCGGTCTGGCGGATACTTTGATGGTATCCTCGGTGGGCGAAGCTGCCGTGTCCGGCGTGAGCCTTGTGGACAGCTTCAACACCCTGATGATCCAGATCATGAGCGCACTGGCCACCGGCGGCGCGGTGGTCACCAGCCAGTACATCGGCCATCAGGAGCCAAAAAACGCCAAGGCTGCGGCTGCGCAGATCCTGTTCGTGCTGTCCAGCTTCAGTGTGCTGGTGGCGGCGGTGGTCATCGGCGGGCGGCACGCCATTCTGCGGGGAATCTTCGGCTCTATTGATGCGGACGTGATGCACTACGCCGAGACCTACTTTCTGCTTTCGGCGCTGAGCTACCCCTTCATCGGCCTGTACAACGCCGGTGCGGCGCTGTTCCGGGCGCAGGGCAACAGCAAGATCAGCATGCTGTCCAGTCTGGTGATGAACGTGGTGAACATCGGCGGCAACGCGGTGCTGATCTACGGCTTTGGCATGGGGGTCATGGGTGCGGCGCTGGCAAGCCTTGTGTCCCGCGCCATTGCCTGCGCAGTAGTGCTGTACCTGCTGCAAAAGCCGGACTGCGCGCTGCGGGTGGACAGCCTGCGGGCGATGGCGCCGAACGGCGGGCTGATCCGGCGCATCCTGCGGGTGGGCATCCCCGCCGGCATCGAGAACGGCATGTTCCAGATCGGCAAGCTGTCGGTCTCCAGCCTGACCTCCACCCTTGGCACGGCAGCCATTGCCGCCAACGCAGTGGCCAATACCACCACCACTTTCCTGAACATCCCCGCCAACGCCGTGGGCATGGCTGCCCTGACCGTGGTGGGCCAGTGTCTGGGCGCGGGCGAAAAGGAGCAGGCAGTGTACTACTCCCGCCGCCTGATGCTGACCGCCTACTGCGGCGCGTGGGTGATGAACCTGTCGGCCTTCTTCTTTGCCAACCGGTTCGCGGTGTCCCTGTTCAACCTTTCGCCGGAAGCACAGGCCATGGCGCTGGACATCATGGTGTGGTTCAACATCGTTTCCCTGTTCGTGTGGCCGTCCAGCTTTACCCTGCCCAACATCCTGCGCGCCGCCGGTGACGCCCGGTTTACCATGACCGTGAGCATCGTGTCCATGTGGGCGTTCCGGGTGGGCTTCTGCTATCTGGCCGTGCTCTGCTTCGGCGGCGGGCTGCTGAGCATCTGGATGGGGATGTATCTGGACTGGGTGTTCCGCTCGCTGTGCTTCTACCTGCGCTTCCGCCGGGGCAGCTGGCTGGAGCAGAGTGTGATCTGAATTTTTGGTATCCACCCCTTTCCCGGTCTGTAAAGACCGGCGAAAACGGGGTGGATTTTTTCTTTTTGCAGGAAAGCACCGCTTTGATTCGTATTATCAACAGAAGAGCGATGGTATTTTTTACAGGTTCCACAAATTATTTTTTCAGCGCTTGACAAAGTTTTCACCTTTCGTTCTTGCAATCTTCATCGTTCGGGCGTATAATTTCTCAATGCTATCGAGTTCTGCTCTTCTGCAAAAGGAGGCTATTCTATGAAACGCAGCTGGCTTGCGCGCCACCCGGTCGGGTTCATGGCGCTGTATTCTATATTTTATCTTTCTGTTTTTCACTATCTGGAGGCAAACGTCCCCCTGCGCAGCATTCTGGTGCACTGCCGTCTGGACGATCTGATCCCCTTCTGCAAATATGCGGTGATCCCCTATTTTGCATGGTTTGTGTGGATCCCCTTTACCCTGTTCTATCTGCTGTGGAAGGCCCCGCGCGAGGACTTCTGGCGGCTGTGCCTGCCGCTGTTCTCCGGCATGACCATTGCACTGGCGTGCTACGCCGTGCTGCCCACGGCGCTGGACCTACGCCCCTACTGGGTGCCGGGCAGCGATATCTTTGCACGGGTGGTGCGCTTTTTGTACCGCACCGACACCGCCACAAACGTCTGCCCCTCCATCCATGTGTTCAACTCGGTAACGCTGCTGCTGGCGTACTACCGCAGCCGCATCTTTGATGCGCCCCGCCGCCGCTGGATGCGTCCTGCCGCCACTGTGCTGTGCGTTTCCATCGTCTGCTCCACCGTGCTGCTCAAGCAGCACAGCTGCATTGATGTGGCGCTGGGTGCGCTGCTGGCACTGGCGCTGGACAGTGCCTTTACCGCCCTCGAGCGCAGCCAGCTGCCGCAGGTGCGGAGAGCCTAAGGAAGAAAGAAAAAGCGACTCCTGTCAGCGCCTTTGGCGCTGGCAGGAGTCGCTTTTTCATTTCCTTTTTCAAAACAGTCCCTCGGGCAGGCAGATATCCTGCTTGGGGACTTTTGTCCACGCAAAGTCCGGCACAAGGCTTTCCGGGGTGCGGGGCGCCGGCTCCGGCTGCAAGCCGTAGGCATACGCCAGTTTGCCGATGATCTCCGGGGCGGTGTATTTTGCCCGCAGGTTTTCAAGGCTCTGGTCGCCGTCCCGTTTGGACAGCCGCCGCCCGTCCGCTGCCAGCAGCAGCGGGCAGTGGGCAAAGCGGGGCGGCTGCAAGCCCAGCAGCCGGTACAGGTACAGCTGCCGCGCCGTGGAGGAAAGCAGGTCTGCCCCGCGCACCACCTCAGTAACGCCCATGCGGGCATCGTCCACCACCACCGCCAACTGATAGGCAAACACGCCATCTGCCCGGCGCAGATAGAAATCGCCGCAGTCCCGCAACAGGTTCTCGGTGTGGGTGCCCATGCAGCCGTCCGTAAAGGTGATTTCCTCATCCGGCACCATCAGGCGGTAGGCAGGGGCTTTCTTTTTGCGCTTTTCCGCGATCTCTTCCGGCGTCAGCCCCCGGCAGGTGCCCGGGTAGATGACGTTGCCGTCCGAGGTGTGGGGTGCGCTGGCGGCGTGCAGCTGGGAGCGGGAGCAAAAGCAGGGGTACACCAGTCCCCTCTGCTCCAGTTTGCGGTAGCTTTCGGTATAGATGTCCCCGCATTCGCTCTGGTAATAGGGTACGTGTGCGCCGCCGGTGCTGCCGCCTTCGTCCCATGTAAGCCCCAGCCACGCAAGATCCTGCTCCAGCAGGTCGGCGTAGACGCGGGGACAGCGCTCGGCGTCCAGATCCTCGATGCGCAGCACGATGCGCCCGCCCTGACTTTTTGCGCTGAGCCATGCCAGCAGGCTGCACGCCAGATTGCCCAGATGCAGCCGTCCGCTGGGGCTGGGCGCAAAGCGCCCGGTGACCGGGCGGCTGGTGGATACAGGGACTTGGTTTTGCATGGGTGTGCTTCCTTTCGCTTTTACTGGTTTTTTCTCATTATAAGCCCTTGCTGTGCAAAGGTCAATGCGCATAAAAAAGCCGCCGCAGGCGGCAATGCCTGCGGCGGCTGTAAGGTCGGCTGCTCAGTGCAGCTCCGGCCAGTAGCCCTTGTTGGCTTCGATCATATCGTCCAGAATGGCCTTTGCAACGCTCATGCTGGGCACAGTCTTGTTCAGGGTAAAGGCCTGCAATACCTTCTCGTAGCTGCCTTCCACGCAGCCCTCTACCAGCAGCTTTTCGCTGTTGAGCTGCTGCATCATCAGGCCCTGCTGGAACAGCGGGATGTTGTCCCGGGCAATGACCTCCGGGCCGTTTTTGCCGATGTAGGCGGGCAGTTCCACCATTGCGTCATAGGGCATATTGGGGATCGCGCCGCGGTTCTCGGTGATGATGAGGAAGCGTGCCTTGGTGTCGTTCTTCAGCGCAGCGGAAAGATCTGCGATCCAGTCGCCGTGGCTGCCGGCATAGAAGGTGTTGGCGTCCACCTTGCCGGTCTTGAGGTAGTGGTCGATGCCGTCGAACAGGTTCTTTTCGCGGGTCTCCTCCACCTCGTTGGCGCGGGTGTGGTTCGGGTCCGAGTGCTCCACGAACTCCTTGGCCTGCAGATAGTAATTCAGGTAGGTGTTGGGCAGGTACTCCGGGAAGTTTTCCATGATCTCGTACTCGCCCTTCCACACATAGTACCAGCTGCCCTTGGTGTGGCGGTTCTGGCTGCTGGAGGAGGTCAGGGCGCCCATGCCCTTGAGGTAGCTTTCCGGCAGAAGGATCTGGTTCTCCTTGATGTAGGCGCGCAGCTTGGGCATCAGATCCTCGCCGTGGTACTGGATGGAGGTGAACCAGCCGAAGTGGTTCAGGCCAAAGTAATCGTAAACGATCTCCTTCTTGTTCTGGATGCCCATGGCAGCTGCCACCACATCAATGATGGCGATGGGCATATCGCAGATGTTGATGATCCGTGCCTTCGGGCGCAGCTTGCGGCAGGCTTCGGATACGATGGCGGCGGGGTTGGAGTAGTTCAGGATCCAGTAGTCCTTCTTGGCATACTTTTCCACATCGTCGATCAGCTTGATCATGGGGAAGATGGTGCGCATTCCGTAGGCCATGCCGCCGCAGCCGCAGGTCTCCTGTCCCACGCAGCCGTGGCGCAGAGGGATCTTTTCGTCCTGCTCCCGCATGGCGTAGCCGCCCACGCGCATCTGAGCAAACACAAAAGAGGCATCCGTGTAAGCCTGCTGCACATCGGTGGTGACCACCAGCTTGATGTCAGTATTCAGTTCCTTGTGCAGGACCCAGTCCACCACAACGGCAACCTTGTCCTGCCGCTCCTTGTTGATGTCGAACAGACGGATCTCGTCCACTTCCAGTTCTTCCCGGCGCAGGGCGATGGATTTGACGATACCGGCGGTAAAAGTGCTACCGCCGCCAGCAATGGTAATGACCATAGTATAAACGCTCCTTTTTTGTATTTTTCAGGTTAGCCCGGCGCAGTCCGCCGGGGCACGGAAAAGCGGTTTACTGGTTTTCCAGCTGTGCTTCCACAGCACGCTTGATATCGGCTACCTGCAGACCGTAAACGATCTGGATATCGGTACCCTTTTTCACGATGCCGCTGTTCGGCAGTTTGTTGATGGCAGCTTCGTCCAGCTTTGCGGGGTCCTTGATGTTTACCCGCAGACGGGTGAAGCAGTTGTCCACCGACAGGATGTTCTCCTTGCCGCCCAGACCATCGATGACGCACTGCACCTCGGCAGCGTTCTTCACGCTTGCCTTCTTGGCGGGTGCATCGCTCCCCGCGGTCTCGGTGCTCACCTCTTCCCGGCCGGGGGTGTGCAGGTTGAAGGCCTTGATCAGCAGGGTGAACACCACAAAGTACACTGCGATCTGGCACAGCGCCAGCAGGTACAGGGTGGGATAGTTGGTCTTATCTGCACCGGCAGAAAGGTTCATCAGCACCGAGCCGAGGAGGTTGGTGGTAAAGCCGGTGACATGGAAGATGTGCAGCAGCACGATGAACAGGCCGGAGATGCAGGCGTGTGCCACCCACAGGATGGGGGCAGTGAAGCAGAACATGAAGTCCAGCGGCTCGGTGATGGAAGCCAGAGAGGCGGTAAAGGCCAGCGGCACCAGAACGGCAGCGGTCTTTTTGCGGTTCTCCTTGCGGGCGCAGAAGATGAAGGCCGCCACGATGCCAAAGTAGCCGAAGGTCTTGGTGAAGCCGGTGTACATCCACACGATGCCGTCCGAGAAGGGCAGACCCATGCTGTACTCCATCATCATGACGATGTAGGAGCCGGTGTAGGTGGCATCGCCCACGGTCAGGCTGTTGCCCAGCGCAGAGAACTGGAAGGGGGTGTAGATGAGGTGGTGCAGGCCGGTGGGGATGAGGAAGCGCTCCAAGAAGCCGTACAGGAACAGGCCGAAGTTGCCGGAGGTGGCGATCAGATCGGTCAGTGCGCTGATGACGTTCTGCACCGGCGGCCAGAAGAAGCAGGAGCCAAAGCCGAACAGGATGGAAAAGACCACCATGCAGGTAAAGGACCAGCGGTTGCCGGAGTAGATCTGGGTGATGATGCCCTTGAACTGCTTTTCACAGGTGCGGTTGTACACCCAGCCGCAGACAAGACCCAGCAGGATGCCGCCGAACACGCCCATGTCCACCGTCTGGATGCCGAACACGGTGGACTGACCGGTGCCGTACAGACCCACCATCGGGTCAGCCTCGGCCAGCATGCCCAGCTGGGTCAGGGTGACGTTGCCGGCGGTCAGGTACATAAAATAGCTCATCAGGCCGATGATGGCAGCCTGCTGCTTGTTCTTTTTGGCCAGCGCCGCTGCAATGCCTACGCAGAACATCAGGCTGAGGTTGTTGATGATGACCATGATGCAGTTGTAGATCAGCTGACCCAGCAGCTTGATGGGGGTCCACTGCAGAGCGGGGATCATCGCACTAAGGCTTGTGCTGGTAAGCAATGCGCCCAGCACAAGGATCAGGCCTGCTGCCGAGATATACGACAGCGGTGAGAGCATGGCTTTGGAGAACTTTTCCAAGCCATTCATGACTTTTTCTTTCATCGTGTAATACTCCTCACTTTTTGACTTGACTGTTTTGGGGGATGATTTCTATTCCGCAGAGCTTCCGGACGCCCTGTTGAAACATTTTATCCAACGATCTTGGTCAGGTGGATGAGCAGATAGACCTGTTCCTGATGATCCAGCTCGTAATCAAATTCCTGCCGCAGATAGGCATTGATGCGCTGTAAGCACACCTCGTTGCGGCTGTCGCGCTGCAAAAGCACCGTATACATGGACTCCAGCCCGGCGTCCTGCCAAGGAGTGTGCCGCAGAATGCGCGCCGCCAGAAACTTGAGGTGTACGGTCAGGCGGGTGGTCTCAAGGCTTTCTTCCTCAAAGGTGCAGTGATAGGTATCGCAGATGATCTCCTTGACCGCCTTGACGAACTTTACGGTATCGTAAGCCAGCGCGCCGTCCGCCGCACCGGCTACCAGATGCAGGGCAATGTAGCCCGCTTCGTCCTCCGGCAGCTGTACGCCGCAGAACTGCCGGACAAGTTCCAGCGCCCTTTGCCCCACTGCGTACTCCTTCGGGTACAGCATCCGGGTCTCCGAGAGCATGAGGTTGGGCAGAAAGGTGCCCTTTTCCACACGCTCCAGCGCAAAACTGATGTGGTCCACCAGCGAGATGGTGCTTTTGCTGCTGAGCAGGATGCCCTGCTCCTCTGCCGCCAGCGAGATGCGCTCGGCGGCCTGCATCACCTGCGGGGTGACGTTATCCAGCATCTTGAGGAACTTGGTCTGCAGCTCGTTCTGCACATAGTACACCTTGGAAACGCGGCTTTTGTCGATCACGTCCCCCGGGCGGCGGCCAAACCCAAGCCCGTTGCCCACGAGAATGGCTTCCCTGCCGTCCGGCATGACCACCGACACCGCATTGTTATTGAATACCTTTACAGCCTGCATCGCCGCACTCCTCCGCTTCCATGCCGCAGCTCTTGTGAAAAAGAAAAGGGCACAAGAACCAAAGGGATGCCGTTGCCGCCTTCCCTCTGATGCTCATGCCTGATCGAACAGTTACACGCACTGATAAATTCACTTGTCTGCTTTTGATTATACGAGCCAGCGCGGAGAATGTCAATGCGTGGAACTGCCCGAAATTCAAGCTGCATTTTTGTATATCCTGCACAGGTCTGCTTGAAATTCGTCCTGCGCAGAACGATTGACAACGCCGTGCGCAGAACGTATACTTAGGGTGTAGATCCCGCTTTGCTCCGGCGGCTTGCCGGGGCACCAGTTACGGAGGTTTTTCTTATGACATCGAAATATATCCGCTCCCTTGCGCTGCTGCTGTGCGCCGCTTTCCTGGGCTGTCTGCTGGCAGCCTGCGGCGGCTCTGCAAGCAGCCCCGCATCCAGCGCTGCGCCCGCCTCGGACAGCGCATCCGCTTCCGGCAGCAGCACGCTGCCCTCCTCCACCACAGAAGCCGACACCGGAGAGCTGAACCCCGGCAACTTCGACGAGAACTCGGTGTTCTCCATCACCGGCACGGAAAACGCCTTTGCGCCCTGTCTGGGCTGGGGGCCCGGGGTATCCGGCTGCTCCTTGAAATCGGTCATCGCGGCGGCATCGCTGCTGCACTGGGCCGAGGACGCGCGGATGTCCAGCCGCTCCCCGGAGGCCATTCAGGATGCCTTTTACAGCTGGTACGACGGTCTGACCGACAACCAGCAGGAAGGCTTTGCCGAGGCATGGCCGCTGGTCAAGGACGCCGCGCTGGACCTGCTCAGCGATAAGGACAGCATGACCGGCCGCATTGCGGACGCAGGGCTGGACGCTGACACCCTGCCCGGCTGCACCCTGAAAAACTGGCAGGCGCTGCAAAGCGTGCTGGACGATATCGTGCCGGAGACAAACGGCGAGGCTTAAACGCAGCCTTGAACTTTAAAGCGCAATGGGGCGCTGACCATGTGGTCAGCGCCCCATTTTGTCGTTATACCTTTTTCAGCACATACTGGCGGGTGCCCATGCCCACCTTCTCGGCCTGTTCAAGGGTGGCCTTCCACTCGATGTTGGGGTTGGAGTCCTTGAAGTTGTCGTGGTAGCAGTTCCAGCCCGGCTTTGCAAGGTTTGCGCCCAGCTGGCTGTTGGGCAGCGGGGCGGCGTTCAGGCAGGCATCCACGCAGGCCTGATCCAGCGCCACCGGGTCGAAGGACGCAAAGATGCCGATATCCGGCAGGATGGGTGCATCGTTCTCGCAGTGGCAGTCGCAGTTGGGGCTGATGTCCTGCACCAGAGAAACGTGGAAGCAGGGACGGTCGTGGCAGACTGCGGCGGCGTACTCTGCCATCTTGCGGTCCAGCAGTTCGTTGGCGCAGTCGTTGGGAGAATAGATGGCGTCAAAGCTGCACGCACCGATGCAGCGGCCGCAGCCCTTGCACTTGTCGTAATCAATGACCGCCTTGTTTTCGGCATTGTAAGTAATGGCGTCCGAGCCGCACTCCTTGGCGCAGCGGTGGCAGCCGCGGCACAGCCCCTCCTGCACGGCGGGCTTGCCGGCAGCGTGCTGCTCCATCTTGCCCGCGCGGGAGCCGCAGCCCATGCCGATATTCTTGAGCGCACCGCCAAAGCCGGTGGACTCGTGACCCTTGAAGTGGGTCAGGCTGATGAACACGTCCGCATCCATGATGGCGCGGCCGATCTTGGCGGTCTTGCAGTATTCGCCGTTGGGCACCGGCACTTCCACCTCATCCGTGCCGCGCAGACCGTCACCAATGATCACCTGACAGCCGGTGGTCATGGGCCAGAAGCCGTTCAGCTGGGCGCAGTTCAAGTGCTCCAGCGCATTCTTGCGGCTGCCCGGGTACAGGGTGTTGCAGTCGGTCAGGAAGGGCATACCGCCCTGCTCCTTGCACAGGTCTGCCACCACCTTGGCGTAGTTGGGACGCAGAAAAGCCAGATTGCCCAGCTCGCCGAAGTGCATCTTGATGGCCACGAACCGACCGTCCATGTCGATGTCCTTAATGCCGGCGGCAATGCACACCCGGCGCAGCTTTTCCAGCAGGCTGGTGCCCACCGGACAGCGGAAATCCGTATAGTAAACTTTGGATGCTTCCATGGTGTTTTTCCTCCCATATCTTTCCGGCGGCGTCTGCCGCGCAGTCTCTCTTTTGTTCAGGCAGTACCGCATGATTCCAAGTGCCGATACGGCGAGCGAGGTGCGGCAGATGCTAAGCCAAAAGCGCAGATAATACTTTGTGTATTATCGAGCATTTTGGCAACGCAGATGCCGTGCCGCAGCCGCCGGAACGGTGCTTGAGCCGTCAGGCGGGAATTGTGCGGTACTGCCTTCAGTATAGCACACCCGGGCGAGCGGTGTAAACAGAAAATGGAGCAGCGCCGCTTTTGCTCTGCCCATTTTGGGGTTGACAGCCCTGCCCTGCGGTGTTATTTTATATCGGTTCCGAAAAACGGAACGGATGTCAAGATACAGGAGTTATTTCTATGAACGATTTTGATACATTCTGGCACGAAGCTAAAGCCGCCCTGCGGGTGGCGCTGCAATGGTTCTTTCTGGCGGTTCCCATGGGTCTGCTCTGTGGATTTCTGGGCACCTTGTTCCACCTTGCCGTCGAGCACGCCACCGAGCTGCGTGCCGCGCAGCCCTGGCTGCTGTTCCTTTTGCCTGTGGCGGGTCTGCTCATCACTGCCCTTTATAAGGTAACAAAGTGCGAGGGTGTGGGCACCAACAACGTTCTCCGCGCTGTGCAGAGCGGCGAGCCGGTCAGCATTCTGCTGGTGCCCGCTATCTTTCTGGGTACGGTGCTCACCCATCTGTGCGGCGGCTCTGCCGGCCGCGAGGGCGCTGCGCTGCAGATGGGCGGCAGCATCGGCTGGAACCTTGGCACCCTGCTGCGACTCAAGGACCACGACCGCCGCACCGCCACCATCAGCGGCATGGCTGCGTTCTTCTCTGCCCTGTTCGGCACCCCGCTGGCGGCGGCCTGCTTTGCCATGATGGTGGAGGATGTGGGCCTGACCTTTACCGCTGCCTTTGTCCCCGCCTTTACCTCTGCCCTCATCGCCTACGGCTGCTCGCTGGTCTTTGGCATCGTGCCCACCCACTTTGCCCTCACTGCACCGGAGCTGAATGTCCGCACCGCCCTGCTGGTCATCCTGCTGGGTGTGGCCTGCGCTGCCGTTTCCCGCTTGTTCTGCTATACGCTCCACTTCATGGAGCATATCGTGCCAAAGCTTCTCCCGAACCCGTGGGTGCGGGTCTTTGCGGGCGGCGTGCTGGTCATCGGCTTTTCCTATCTCTTCGGCGTAGGGCGGTATAACGGCGCGGGCATGAGCGTTATCGTTGCTGCCGTGGAGCAGGGACAGGCGCTGCCGTGGGATTTTCTGTGCAAGATCTTCCTCACCGCGCTGACCCTTGCCTGCGGGTTCAAGGGCGGCGAGGTGGTGCCCAGCTTTTTTGTGGGCGCTACCTTCGGCTGCGTGGTCGGCCCGCTGCTGGGTCTACCCGCCGAATTTGCGGCGGCGGTGGGGCTGGTGTCCATCTTCTGCGGTGCCACCAACGTCCTGATCCCCTCCATCCTGCTGGGCTTTGAGCTGTTCAGCGGCGCCGGGCTGGAGCTCATCGCGCTGGGCTGCGGTATCTGCTTTATGCTCTCCGGCCACCACGGCCTGTACAGCAGCCAGACCTTTGTCACCAACAAACTGCGCTCGGAGTATATGTCCCACAAGTGGCGCGTAAAGGTGAAAAAAGAGGAAGAGTAAGCGTTGCGTGCGCCCTCTCCGTCATCGCTCCGCGATGCCACCTCTCCCAAAGGGAGAGGCAAGAGCACGCCCGGAAGCTTCCTCATTGCACTTAAAACTTCAGTAACGAGCCTTAGACCTTGGCTCCCCCTTCGGGGGAGCTGGCGCGGGAGCGCCTGAGAGGGCGTGCTCCCTTTGGGAGAGGTGTCACCGCAGGTGTCGGAGAGGGTTCAGCCCGCCAAAGAAAAAGAACTATACCATAAAACAGGGGCTGTTGCTTGCGCAACAGCCCCTGTTATCATTATTAAGCTTTTCTCTTATGCCAGCGCGGTGATGGCTGCCACAGACAGCACGATGGCACCCAGTACGATGCGGTAGATGCCGAAGAACTTGAAGTCGTGGCGCTTGACGTAATCCATCAGGAAGCGGATAGCTGCAAGGCTGACGGCAAAGGCCACAACGCAGCCCACCAGCAGCACAGCGATCTCGGTGCCGGTGATGGATACACCGGAAACTGCGAACTTGACCACCTTGAGCAGGGATGCACCCGCCATGACCGGGATGGCCAGATAGAAGGTGAACTCCGCCACGCAGGCGCGGGAGAGACCCAGCAGCAGGCCGCCCACGATGGTAGCACCGGAGCGGGAGGTACCGGGGATGATGGCAAGGCACTGCCACACGCCGATAAGCAGCGCGTCCCGGTAGCTGATCTGTTCCAGCTTTGTGACCCGGGGCGTGGTGCGGCGGTTCTCCACCACAAGGAAGAGCACGCCGTACAAGATCAGCATGGCGGCTACGGTGATGTAGTTATAGAAGTGCTCCTCCATCCAATCGTCCAGCGGGCTGATGACCAGCACCGGCAGGGTGGCGGCTACCACCTTGAACCACAGGTTCCACACGCTGGGCTTGGAGATGACCTTGCCCTGCCGCAGCCCGAAGGGCCACAGCTTATTCCAGAACAGCACCACCACAGCCAGAATGGCACCCAGCTGGATGACCACCCGGAACATGGACATAAATTCTTCACTGGCATTGAACTTGACGACCTGCTCCACAAGGATCATGTGCCCGGTGGAGGAGATGGGCAACCACTCGGTAATGCCCTCCACGATACCCATCAGGATCGCTTTGATGATCTCGAAAAACGTAATAAATCCCTCCTGCAGCACCCGTTGGGTGCGTAGTTTTTTCAAAAGCAGTTCCAGTATACCATACTATGAGCCGCTGTGCATACAGATTATAGAAATTTTACCGGGGTGAGAGCAGTTTTCTGCAAGCGGGTGCGCCCTCTCCGTCATCGCTACGCGATGCCACCTCTCCCAAAGGGAGAGGCAAGAGCACTGCCGGAAACTTCCTCGTTATACCTAATACTTTAGCAATAAACCTTAGACCTTGGCTCCCCCTTTGGGGGAGCTGGCGCGGGAGCGCCTGAGAGGGCGCGGGCGCAAGCAGCCTGCGCATTTATTTCCGCGTTTCCGGCAGACGCTGTATTTATCTGCCCCGGGAAATGTGCTATACTATAAAAATAAGAAGTCTGTCCGCTTTCTGCGCCCGACGCTGAAAGCACTGAGAACAACGAGGTGAACCTTCATGAACATACTGGTGATCGGCTGCGATCAGGTGGGTGCGGCGCTGATCCGCGATCTGGAACGCATCGGCCATGATATCTCGGTGGTGGAAAAGGACCCTGAGCAGCTCAAGCGTCTGGATGCCTTTGACGATTATACCTTTCACGGCACTGCCCTTGTGGGCGACCCCACCGACCCGGACACCCTGCGCCGGGGCGGCGTGGAGAACTGCGACGCCGTGGCGGCGGTGACCGAGGAGGACTCGGTGAACCTGATGGCGGCGCAGCTGGCAAAGAACATCTTCCGCCGGGATAAAGTCATCTGCCGGGTGTCCGACCCGCATCTGCAAATTTTGTACCACAAGGCCTACGAGTTGGAGACCATCTGCCCCACCGTGCTGACCGAGCAGGCGGTGTTCCGGGCACTTTCCAAGTAAAACAGCCTGTTTTTGCTTTACAGACCGTAGAATGAGGTAACGATATGAAAGTTTGTATTGCCGGCGGCGGCCGGGTGGGGATGTATCTTGCCCAAAGCCTGCTGTCCCACCACCATAAGGTGACTATCATCGAGCCGCAGGAGGCGCTGTGCCGTACCCTTGCGGATACGCTGGATATCCCGGTCATCTGCGGCGACTCCTTGAGCTTTGACACCCTGCACACCGCCGATGTGGCCAGCTGCGACGCCTTTGTGGCGGTGACCAACACCGACGAGACCAATCTGGTGGCCTGCCAGATCGCCAAGCGGGAGTTTGGTGTAAACCGCACCGTGGCGCGCGCTTCCAACCCCAAAAACCGGGACATCCTGCACACGCTGGGCGTGGACACCGTGGTGTGCGGCACCGACAACCTGAGCCATATCCTGGAGCGGGAGATCGAGACCGACACCATCCGGCAGCTGCTTTCGCTGGGCGGCGGCACTGCCAGCCTGAATGAAATTTTGCTGCCGGAGGACTTTCAGTTCGCGGGCAAGGAGATCAAGGAGATCCCCATTCCCGGCGATGCCATTCTGGTCAGCATCACCCGGGATACCGAGTTCATCATCCCTCACGGCAGCACGGTGCTGCTGCCGTGGGACCGGCTGCTGTGCCTGACACAGGACGATACCCTGCATCTGCTGATGGATGCGTGGGGTCTTTCCTCCCACAAATGAGCGAGCAGGAGCTGCTGCGCACCGCGCTGGTGCTGCCGCCCCGCGCCCGCCGGGTGCTCTGCGTCTGGGCAGCTGTGCCCGGGCTGGTCTGCGCGCCCTTTGCCTTCTGGCAGAGCGTGTGGGCGGGCGCAGTCTTTTGCGCTGTATGGGCGGCGCTGGTGGCGCTTGTCCGGGCGCGCTGCTGCAGCTTTGTCGCCGCCCTGACGGCAGACAGCGTCACGGTGCAGGCCGGGGTGGCTATCCCTGTGCTGCACCGCATCCCGCGCCGGGCGGTCACCGGGGTACAGCTGCTGCGCACCCCGCTGCTGTGGGCGGCAGGGTGCACCGTGCTCCTTGTGCGCAGCCCGGGTCTGCAATTGGTGCTGCCCGGCATCCCCGCCGCACAGGCTACCGCGCTGGCGGCTGTGCTGATGGAGGGCAGTGTATGAACCGGGAAAAGCACTTCCACCCGCTGGCGGCGCTGCATCTGCTGCGCAAGACTTTGCTTGTGTACCTTCTGCCGCTGGTACAGGTGCTTTTTGACCGCAACTGGGACGCCCTGCGTGCGGCGCTGCGGCAGGAGCTTGTGCTGCTGGTGTTTATCAGCGCCGTGTGCTGGGCGGTGTACTATGCAAGCCGCTGGCAGGTGGATGCCGAGGGCACGGTGCACGTCAGCTGGCGGCTGGGCGTGCGGCTGGACCGCGCCCTGCGCGCCGAGGGTCTGGCGGCGCTGGTGCTGGAGCAGCCCCTGCTCTACCGGCTGACCGGTGCCTGCCGGGTGGTGCTGTACCCTGTGGGGCAGACCAAGACCATCACTTTGTATCTTACCCGGCAGCAAGCCGCAGAGCTTGCCGATGTGCTGCTGCCGGTGACGGACCCGCTGTGGCACGCGCCCAAGGGCGGCGAAAAGCTGGCCTTTACGGTGCTGGGTGCTAACGGCCTGTCCACCCTGTTTTTGTGGTGGCTGGCTATCCACCAGACCCAGAGCTACGCCCCGGATGCCCAGACCGCTGCCCTTGCGCAGCTGGGACAGCTGGCGGCGCTTGCCGCCCGCTGGCTGCCGCTGGGCATGGCGTGGCTGCTGGTGCTGGCGGGCACCCTGTTCTGCATCAGTCTGGTGCGCAGCGCTTTGCAGGCGGTGCATTACACCGTCTGGCGCACCGACACCCAGCTGGGCAGCCGGGGCGGATTTATCCGCCGGTACGAGATGCGGCTGCGGCTCTGCCAGCTGAACTATGCCGACCTGCGCCGCTCCCCCGCCACGTGGGCGCTGCATTACTGCCCGGTGTTCGTCTCGGCAGGGGCGTGCCGCCCGGAGCTGCCTTTGTTCGTCTGGCGGGAGGGCACTCCGCTGCTGCGGGAGCTGCTGCCGGAGATGGCGCAGCTGCCCCCGGACACCCGCGCCGACACCACTGACCGCAGCATGGTATTTTTTCTGCCGGCGGGCATCCCGCTGGCGCTCTGCCTGCTGCTGACGGCGGTATCCCGCACCACTCTGCCTGCGCTCACCCTGCCGCTGCTCATCCCCACCGGGGTGTTTGCCGCCCTGCTGGGCGCAGCCGCCGTGGGCTGGCACCGGGAGGGCGTATGGCAGCAGCAGGGACAGCTGCTGCTCTGCCGACAGCACCAGTTCCATCTGCACCAGCTGTGCGTGTTCCACCCGGACACCGGCTTTACCGCGTTGCAATCTCCTTGGGCGGTGACGGTGCAGCGTGCCAACCTGACCCTTGTATTTCCCGGCAAAGAAAAGGTCACGGTGCGCAGCGTGCCGCTGGCGGCTCTTGATTTTCTGGAGATATAGAAGTATACTTGCGATGCCCCGCTGAACCTACGGTCGGCGGGGCATTTTTTGTATCACAGAGCAACGGAGACTATTTTATGATAAAGACTGTATTATTTGATCTGGACGGCACCCTGCTGAACACCATCGACGACCTTGCCGATGCCGGCAACTGGGTGTGTGCCCAAAACGGCTGGCCCACCTTTACGGTGGCGCAGTTCAAGATGATGGTGGGCAACGGCATCCCCAAGCTGGTGGAGCGATTCTCCCCCGCTGACGCCCGCACCCCGGCGCAGCTGGCGGCGACGCTGGCGCAGTTCACCGCCCGGTACGATGCCCACAAGGAGGACAAGACCGCGCCCTACCCCGGCATTCCGGCACTGCTGGACGCACTGAAAGCCGAGGGCATCCAGTGCGCGGTATTCTCCAACAAGGCTGATGCCCTGTGCGGCGGCATCATTGCCCACTACTTTGGCACCGGCCGCTTTGACGCCGTGCGGGGCAACCGCCCGGGCGTACCTACCAAGCCCGACCCCACCGGGCTGTATGCCCTGATGGCTGAGCTGGGCGCAGACCCCGCCGCCACCCTTTTTGTGGGCGACAGCGATGTGGACATCCTCACCGGACACAACGCGCAGCTGCCCGCCATGGGCGCGCTGTGGGGCTTCCGCGGCCGCGCTGAGCTGACCGCCGCCGGTGCCGATGCACTGGCAGAGGTGCCGGAGGATATCCTGCGGTATGTGCAGGAGCAGAACAAGTAAAATCACAAAAGGAACACCGGGCAGATGCCATCTGCCCGGTGTTCTTCTTTATACAAAGTAAAAACGCCCTTGCGCAATGCGCAAAGGCGTTTTTATGACCCGTACGGGAATCGAACCCATGTTACAGCCGTGAAAGGGCCGTGTCTTAACCGCTTGACCAACGGGCCTTACAAATACAGAGCTTCGCTAAAACCTCCGACTTTCATCGTCCACTACTGCGGACGACCGTCCCCCTTATCTTAGCGAAACTCTGTAACGTGGTAGCGGTAACTGGATTTGAACCGGTGACACTTCGGGTATGAACCGAATGCTCTAGCCAACTGAGCTATACCGCCACATATTTAACTTGCACTCGAACGGTGCTTTATTATTATATCCATAGATGCCCCTTTTGTCAACACATATTTTCAAAAAAATTTGCAGTTTTTTGAGATTCTCAATTTATTTACATAGGTGCGTTGAAATATCGATTTTTTGTTGCTTTTGTAAGGGTTTTGCGGTAAAAAAAGACGAACCCTCTCAGTCATCGCTGCGCGATGCCAGCTCCCCCGAAGGGGGAGCTTATAGCGCTACCGCAAGCTTCCCCATGATGCCTAATACTTTAGCAACGAGCCTTAGACCTTGGCTCTCCCTTCGGGAGAGCTGGCGCGGGAGCGCCTGAGAGGGTCAGCCGTCCCCTTGGGGAAGGTGGCTTGACGCGAAGCGGCAAGACGGAAGGGGTACCCACACAAAAAGCACCGCTTCCCTGTGCGGAAAGCGGTGCTTTTTTCAACCTTTTTCTGCCCGGTTGTGGAAAACCCGGTGCAGTTTTAGTTCTTCTTATTGGTGGGGACCATGACCTTCAGCCCGCCCATGTACGGCTGCAGCACTTCGGGGATGGTCACGCTGCCGTCGGCCTGCAGGTGGTTCTCCAGGAAGGCGATCAGCATACGCGGAGGTGCCACGCAGGTGTTGTTCAGGGTGTGGGCCAGATAGGTCTTGCCGTCCTTGCCCTTGATGCGGATGTGCAGGCGGCGTGCCTGTGCGTCACCCAGATTGGAGCAGGAGCAGACCTCGAAGTACTTCTGCTGGCGGGGGCTCCAAGCTTCGATGTCGCAGCTCTTGACCTTCAGGTCAGCCAGATCGCCGGAGCAGCAGTTCAGCTGACGCACGGGGATCTCCATGCTGCGGAACAGTTCCACGGACATCTTCCACAGCTTCTCGTACCAGTCAGCGCTCTCCTCGGGACGGCAGACCACGATCATCTCCTGCTTCTCGAACTGGTGGATGCGGTAGATGCCGCGCTCCTCGATGCCGTGTGCGCCCTTCTCCTTGCGGAAGCAGGGGCTGTAAGAGGTCAGGGTCAGGGGCATCTTGCTCTCGTCCAGCGTCTGGTCGATGAAGCGGCCGATCATGGTGTGCTCGCTGGTGCCGATCAGGTACAGGTCCTCACCCTCGATCTTGTACATCATGGCGTCCATCTCGGGGAAGGACATGACACCCTGCACCACGTTGCCGTGCATCATGAAGGGCGGGATGACGTAGGTGAAGCCCTTGTTGATCATAAAGTCGCGGGCATAGGCCAGCACAGCCTCGTGCAGGCGTGCGATGTTGCCCAGCAGGTAGTAGAAGCCGTTACCGGCCACGCGGCCTGCGGCGTCCATATCAATGCCGTCAAAGCTCTCCATGATCTCGGTGTGGTACGGGATGGGGAAATCCGGCACGACAGGCTCGCCGAAGCGCTGAGCTTCCACGTTATAGGTATCGTCCGGGCCGATGGGCACGCTGGGGTCGATCATCTGGGGAATGGAGTACATGATCTCCTGAATGCGGGCAGACAGTTCCTCCTCTTCCTTCTCCAGCTCTGCCATCTTGTCAGCATCTGCCTTGACGGCGGCGTTGTTGGCATCGATCTGTGCCTGCAGCTCAGCCTTCTGTGCCTCGTCGGTGCACTTCTTCAGCTGACCGAACAGCGGGCCGTTGGCCTTGCTCAGCTTGTTGCGGGCGGCCTTCAGGGCCTCCACTTCCTTCAGGGCTGCACGGTACTTGGCATCCTTCTCGATGACCTCGTCCACCAGCGGCAGCTTTGCATCCTGAAATTTCTTTTTGATGTTTTCCTTAACGGCATCCGGGTTCTCGCGGACAAATTTGATATCCAGCATGATTGACTCTCCTTAACTCTATTGGGCTTGCAGCGGCGCACTTACGGCTTTCCGCTGCCGTTCAAAGGCGGCAGTTCCCGCCTTGGATCGCATGATTATTCGGTTTCCATCTGGTACTGTCCCAGCAGATTTGCAAAGGCGCGCAGCTGCTCGTCGGAGTAAAAATGCACCGTCAGCTTGCCCTTGCCGCCGTGGTAGGCCACGTTCACCTCGCTGCCCAGCACCTGCTTCAGGCTCTCTTCCACCTCCACCGGCAAAGTGCCGCGGGGTGCGGGTTCGCGGGGCTCCTTGGCGGGCTTTGCCATCTTTTTGCAAAGCGCCTCGGCCTGCCGGACGTTCAGCTGGTTATCCGCGATGATCTGCGCGGCTTCGGCCTGCAATTCCGGTGTGGGCAGACCCAGCACCACCTTGGCGTGGCCGGTATTGATAAAACCGCTTTTCAGCAGTTCCAGCACCGTTTCCGGTAAGTTGAGCAGACGCAGGCTGTTTGCCAGCGCGCTGCGGCTCTTGCCCAGCTTGCGGGCGGCCTGCTCCTGTGTCAGGTCGCAGCGGGTCATCAGCTCCCGGATGCCGGCAGCTTCTTCCACCGGGTCCAGATCCTCGCGCTGTAAGTTTTCCACCAGCGCCAGCTCCATGGCCTGCTCGTCGGACACATCCTTGATGACCACCGGCACCTCGGTAAGACCCGCCATGCGGGAGGCGCGCCAGCGGCGCTCGCCCGCCACGATGCTGTAACCGCCCATGGGTCTTGGCCGCACCGCGATGGGCTGCAATAAGCCGTGCTCGGCGATGCTGGCAGCCAGCTCACTGAGGGTCTCCTGTTCAAAGGTCTTGCGGGGCTGGTCGGGGTCCGGCTCGATCTCGCGCAGCGGCAGCGTTTCCACCGCTGCGTGCTCTGACTCAAAGACCGGTGCTGCGTCCTCAAACAGACTGTCCAGCCCGCGTCCGAGCCCTCCTTTTCCTCTTGCCATTGTTTACCTTGTTCCCCCTGTTTTAATCTTCCAGAGCATTTTTCGCCGGCTCTGCGGCGGGTGCAGCCTTTGCGCGGGACTTCTTAGGTTCCTGCGGGCGGTTGTGCTTGACGAATTCGATGGCCAAGTCCATGTAGGCCTCGCTGCCCTTGCCCTTTGGCTCGTAAAAATTGATGGGCTGGCCGTAGCTGGGCGCCTCCGAAATGCGGATGGAGCGCGGGATGGTGGTCTTGTACACCTTGGAGCCGAAGTACTTCTGCACCTGCTCCACCACCTGCACGGTCAGGTTGTACCGCAGCGAGAACATGGTGAACACCACGCCCTCGATATCCAGATACGGGTTATACTTTTTGCGGATGGTCTTGAGGGTGCTGATGAGCTCCGACAGACCTTCCAGCGCATAGTATTCGCACTGCACCGGGATGAGCACACTGTCGCAGGCGCTCAGGCCGTTGAGGGTGAGCAGATCCAGACTGGGCGGGCAGTCGATAAAGATGAAGTCGTAGTCCTTCTGCACCTCGGCCAGCGCCTTGCGCAGACGCCCCTCGCGGCCGGGCAGGTCGATCATTTCCAAGCTGGCACCGGCCAGACGGGTGTTGGAGCCGATGACATCGGTGCGGTACTCGGTGTGCCGGATGGCCTGCGCCGCCGATGCCCTGCCGATGAGCACCTCGTAGGTGCCCGCCTCCACGCTGCGCTTCGGGATGCCGTAGCCGGTGGTGGTGTTGCCCTGCGGGTCGAGATCTACGATAAGCACCTTTTTGCCCAGCGCCGCTACGCAGGACGAAAGGTTGACAGCGGTGGTGGTTTTGCCCACTCCGCCTTTCTGGTTTGCGATCGCTACAATTTTTGCCACGCGCTTTTCTTCCTCCCGGGGAAAGATTTGTTCCACGTGGAACACGCAGTCGTGCCCGCTGGTTTCCCCGTCCGGCAGGCACCTCGGCTTCTAGTATAACACATCCAAATTGTTTTTTGAACCATCTGGAGCGTTTTTCAGCTGGATTTTTAACTTTTGAGGGTGGGAAAGTGGAAATTGCCCCTTCCGTCTGCTCCCGTTGGTCGCAGCCACCTTCCCCAAGGGGACGGCTTTTGGTGGTGGCGGGAAAGTTTCTCGTTGCCTTTGATACATTAGTGACAGCGCTAACGGCGTGCGCCCTCTCCGTCACCTACGGTGACACCTCTCCCAAAGGGAGAGGCAAGAGCATTGCCGGAAGCTTTCTCATTGTTCCTAACACTTTAGTGACGAACCTTACGGCTTGGCTCTCCCTTTGGGAGAGCTGGCGCGGGAGCGCCTGAGAGGGCTCGCTCCCCCTCGGGGGAGCTGTCGCGCAGCGACTGAGGGGCTACGAATGGAGAAGCGAAAAAAGCGTTAAAGCGATAGCGCCGACTGGCGCAGCGCTAGCTTTTTTGTGCTTCGACTTCTTCTTTAGGATTGTCAAGGGCGTGCAGCCCTTGACCTGTTGCGGGGTGGGTGGAGTCCAGAGGTAGGGAGGGGGGAGTCGGAACACCCCTCCCTGCCTCTGGCCCAGCGGAGCGTCTTTGCACGCTGCTGGCAGGCAGAAAGTTGCCCCGCAGAGCGCCACACTTTTCTGGTTCTCTTTTGCCACCAAAAGAGAACATCCCTCGGCTACCACCTCCTACCCCGCAGCGCTGTTCCACATGGAACACTTCACTTCTCCGCGGCGGCGGTGGGGATGCGCACGGTGTACTCGATGTAGCCGTCCTTTTCTTCCCGGTGGGCGGTGGCGGGCACGCCGTTGTCGGTCATCAGCCGGATGGCGTGGTCGATGGTATTGACAAAGATGCGCACGTCCCGCACCATGGAGATGCGGTGCCCGGCCTTGGGCGGGCTGTTCAGCAGCTGCTCGATGTAGCTGTCGGTCTGACGTGCGTTCAGGCGGCGCTTGGCGATGGTGATGAGCGCCTCGCTGCGGCGGTTCTCCGGCAGACGCAGCACCGCGCGGGCGTGGCGTTCGGTGAGGTTATTGTCCAGCACGAACTGCCGCTGGTCTGCGGTCAGCTGCAACAGCCGCAGCTTGTTGGCAAAGGTGGGCTGCGCCATGCCCAGACGCTTGGCGGCTTCGGCTTGGGTGCAGTCCCACAGCACCATCACATCCCGCAGCCCCTGCGCCTGCTCAAAGGGGTTCAGGTCGGCGCGCTGGATGTTTTCCAGCAGACCCAGTGCGGCGGTGCGGTCATCGGCGTAGCTGCACAGGATGGCGGGGATGGTGGTCATCTTTGCCAGCTGACAGGCGCGCAGCCGCCGCTCCCCTGCCACCAGCTCGTAGCCCTCTGCCGCCCTGCGCACCGTGACCGGCTGGAGCAGACCGTTTTCCCGGATGCTCTGCGCCAGCGCCGTCAGCTCCTGCTCGTCAAAGCTTTTGCGCGCCTGAAAGGGCGATGGGTGGATCTGGTCGATGGGCAGAGAGAGTAATTTCCCGGAAGGTTTCTTGCGTTCAAACATGATGCTGCCCCTTTCCTGTGAAATAAACCTTCGGTTTTTCCACATTTCTCCGGGAAATCGTGGAAAACCTGTTCAGCTTCAGTGTAGCACACAAAGAAAGACCCCGCCAGAAATTTCGTTCGGCAGGGTCTTACAGGTTGCGTCAAGTTATGCGTTATTTCAGCGGGCTTTTTGCAATTTTACCGCCGTTTCTGGGGTATGCTGTCGGAGTTTGCGAAATCTTTTTGCACAAAATCAGCGTGCGGGTGTCGCCGCCGGGCAGGTGCAAAGTGCGGGTCTCGCGGTACTCGCCGCCCAGCTTTTTGATAGCACCCCGGGCTGCGGTCAGCTCCTCTTCGCCGGAGGCTCCCTTCATGGCAAGGAAGTTGCCGCCCACCTTCACCAGCGGCAGGCAGTATTCTGCCAGCATGGGCAGGGCTGCCACGGCGCGGGCAGAGGCAAGGTCGAACTGCTCCCGCCACACCTTGCGGGCGGCTTCCTCGGCGCGCTCCTTGGCAAACTCCACCCCGGTCAGACCCAGCTGGGCGCAGGCGTACTTCAAAAACTCCACCCGCTTGCCGGTGGGCTCCATGAGGGTCAGTTCCAATTCCGGCTTGAAGATCTTGGTCACGATGCCCGGAAAGCCTGCACCAGCGCCCACGTCTACCATGCGCCCGGCAACCTCCGGCTGGCTGGCAAACAGCAGGCTGTCGAGGAAATGCTTGTCCTCGATGCCCTCCGGGTCGGTAATGGCGGTCAGGTTGACCTTCTGGTTGTAGTCTACAAGGATCTGGGCAAAGGCATCCAGCTGATCCAGCTGGGTGCCGGTGAGGGCAATGTTCCATGTGGAACACTTTTCCTCCAACCGCTGTTTGTCGATCATAGTGTTTTCCTTTCTGTCGGGTGGTTGGGGTAGCGCAATCGTTTGTTTTATCGCAACTTCGTATTATTTTTGTTGTTTTCCTGCCAGTGCGATGCTCAGCTGCGCCACATCGGAGGGCGAAACGCCGGGGATGCGCCCTGCCTGCCCCAGATTGCGGGGACGGATGCGGGCAAGCTTTTCCCGGGCTTCCAGCGTCAGGCCGGTCAGGGCGGCATACTCAAAATCCTCCGGGATGAGGGTCTTTTCGTGGCGTGCCACCTCCCGGATCATCCTGTCCTGTCGGGCGATGTAACCGGCGTACTTGATCTCCGTTTCCAGCCGCTCCGCCAGCATGGGGGTGATCTCCTCTCCCCAGCCGATGATGCCCGCCACCAGCGGGTAGCTGATCTCGGGACGGCGCAGCAGCTCCTCGGCAACGCCGCCCTCGGCGGCGGGGGCAAGACCGGCGGCTTCCATGGCGGCACGCAGGTCTGCGGTGCGCAGATGCGTCTCGTGCAGGCGGCGGCGCTCGGCTTCCAAAATGTTCTGGGTGTGCTGGTACTTTGCCCAGCGGTCATCCTGCACAAGGCCGTATTCCCTGCCGATGGGGGTCAGGCGCTGGTCGGCGTTGTCCTGCCGCAGGGTCAGACGGTACTCGCTGCGGCTGGTCATCATGCGGTAGGGGTCCATGACGCCCTTGGTCACAAGGTCGTCCACCAGTGTACCCAGATAGCTGGTGTGCCGGGGCAGCACCAGCTGCTCCTTGCCCAGTGCGTTGCGGGCGGCGTTCAGTCCCGCCAGCAGACCCTGCGCGGCGGCTTCCTCGTAGCCGGAGGTGCCGTTGAACTGCCCTGCCCCGTACAGACCCCGCACCACCTTGCTTTCCAGCGTGGCTTCCAGACTGGTGGGGTCTACACAGTCGTACTCGATGGCGTAGGCGGGGCGCATGATCTCCAGATGCTCAAAGCCTTTGATGCTGTGGTAAAAGGCGTTCTGCACATCCTCCGGCAGGCTGCTGGAGGCGCCCTGCAAATACATTTCCTCGGTGTTCTCGCCGCAGGGCTCTACGAAGAGCGGGTGACGATCCTTGCCGGAGAAGCGCACCACCTTGTCCTCAATGGAGGGGCAGTAGCGCGGGCCGACACCCTCGATCATGCCGCCGTACAGCGGGCTGCGCTGGATATTGTCCAGAATGATCTTGTGGGTCTCCGGGTTCGTGTAGGCGATCCAGCATTCCACCTTGTTGTGCATGGGTGCATCGGTCAAAAAGCTGAAGGGCTGCAATTCACTGTCCGGGTCGCCGGGCTGGCATTCCAGCTTGGAAAAATCAATGCTGCGGCGGTGCACCCGGGCAGGGGTGCCGGTCTTGAACCGGCGCAGCGGCAGACCGGCGGCTTTCAGGCTGTCGGTCAGGGCGTTGGCGGCGTGCATCCCATCCGGGCCGGACGCATACCACGCATCGCCCACAAAGATTTTGCCGCCGAGGTTCGTACCGGTGGCAAGCACCACGCACTTGGCGGTGTATTCGCCGTGCAGCTGGGTGATAACGCCCTTCACATGGCCGTTTTCCACTTCCAGCGCCACTACCTCAGCCTGATGGATGGCCAGCCCCGGGGTCTGTTCCAGCGCGTGCTTCATGTATTCGTTGTAGCGGCGGCGGTCGGTCTGCACCCGCAGTGCGTGCACGGCGGGGCCTTTGCCCTTGTTCAGCATCCGGCTTTGCAGGTAGGTGGCATCTGCCGCCAGACCCATCACGCCGCCCAGCGCGTCCACCTCCCGCACCAGCGTGCCCTTGGCAGTGCCGCCGATGCTGGGGTTGCAGGGCATATTGCCGATGGCGTCCAGACTCATGGTAAAGACGGCCGTTTTTGCGCCCAGCACAGCAGCTGCATGGGCGGCTTCGATGCCCGCATGGCCAGCGCCAATGACGATGACATCATATTCTCCTAAGTGGTTCATATACTTTCGGGTTTCCTCTAACAAATGATTTAAAATGCCCTCCGTTTCACTCTGGGCATATTCAGCGGAAGAATTATTTTTAATTTCGCGTTTGTCGCGCTCTGCGGAGCGCTCCAAACGCTATTTTCACGGGAGGGGTCGTAACGGGAAACGGCAGCAGCAGCGCTCGCTCCCCCGGGGGGAGCTGTCGCGCAGCGACTGAGGGGCTGCAAATCGGCGGAGCCGGAAAAAACGGTTAAAAGATCTTCACGCCGAACAGGCGTGAATCTTCAGTTTTTTCCGGTGCAGCCCTCCTCTTTGGGGTTAAAAGGGGCGAGCAGCCCCTTTTTCGTGGCTCCAGCGCGTCGAAATCGCTGGCACTTTTCTGGTTCTCTTTTGGTGTCAAAAGAGAACATCCCCGCCCTTATTTCCCCACACAGAACCGCTCGAACACCTGTTCGATGACAGTTTCCGAGGCGTTTTCGCCGGTCAGGTCGCAGAGAGCATCCAGTGCGTCGTCCACGCAGACCGAAACGGCGTCCAGCCCAAAGCCGCCGGCGGCGGCATCCAGTGCACCGGCTACGGCGTCCCGGGCGCGGAGGGCGGCAGAAAGCTGCCGCTGCCCGGACAGGCTGGCGGCGTGGGGGTCGATGCTGCCGGTGCCCAGCAGCCGCGCCACCGCAGCGGCGATGACCTTGCGGCTCCCCTCTTCCCGGCAGCAGACCGGCAGCACCATGGCAAAATACGGGGCGATGAGCTCTGCATCAAACTGGGTGGGCTTGTCTTCCTTGTTCACAAGGGCGATGGCGGGGCGACCGGCGCAGCGCTGTGCCAGCGCCAAGTCCTCCCGGCTGGGCGGCTCAGAGCCGTCAAAGACGGCGAGAATCAGCCCGGCTTCTTCCAGTTTTTTCCAGCTACGGCGGATACCCTCGGCTTCAATGGCGTCCTCGGTCTCCCGCAGACCGGCGGTGTCAAAGAGGTTCAGCCGGATATCTCCCAGCTGCACCGCCTGCTCCACCACGTCGCGGGTAGTGCCCGCCACCGGGGTGACGATGGCACGGTCGAAGCCTGCCAGCAGGTTCAGCAAGGTAGACTTGCCCGCGTTGGGGCGTCCCACGATGGCGCAGTCCACGCCCTCGCGCAGCACCGCACCGGCATCGTAGCTGCGGATGAGGGCGTCCAGTTCCTCCCGTACTGCGCCCAGCACGGTGCGCAGGTGGGCGGGGTCCAGCTCCGGCACATCCTCCTCCGGGAAGTCCACCCAAGCAGCTAGATGCGCCTGCAGGGCGGTCAGCTGGGCTTTCTGAGCGTTGATCTTTTTCGCCAGCGCACCGCCCAGCGCAGCGTTTGCCAGCGCTGCCCCCTGCCGCCCGTCTGCCGAGATCAAGTCCATGACCGCTTCAGCCTGGGTCAGACCCAGCTTGCCGTTCAAAAAGGCACGGCGGGTGTACTCGCCGGGGGCGGCAGGCTGCGCACCGGCGGCAAGACAGGCTTCCACAAGACGGCGGGCCACCGCATTTCCGCCATGGCAGGAAAGCTCCACCACGTCCTCGCCGGTATAGCTGTGGGGCGCACGGAAAAACAGGGCAACGCCCTCGTCAAAGGATTCTTCCCTGTCCACGAAATGCCCGAACAGCGCGGTGTAGCCCTTAGCTTCTTCCACCTTTTTTGCCGGGTTTGCCGGGTGGAACACCCGGGCCGCCACCTGATAGCTCTCCGCACCGGAGAGCCGCACCACGGCAATGCCGCCTGCGCCCGGTGCTGTTGCAATTGCTGCAATGGTCGCTTCCTGCATGGTTTTTTCTTGCTTCCTTTCCGCGCCCGGTCTGGCCGCTTGCTCCCATCTGCCCACAGCAGCGAGACCAATACAGTTTCATTGTACCACGAAATGCTGCGGAATGGTACTGTTTTTTCAACCAATTCCCGGGAAACGGTTGAAAATCCGCCCGTTTCTCACACAAAAAAGGGACTTTCCGTCCCAACACGGAAAGCCCCTTTTTACAGGAAACTGATTTTTAGAACTTGGCGATCTCTGCCGTGGTGATGGCCTTGCCGGGCAGCGTACGTGCATCGGCATTCTCATTCAGGGCCAGCTTGCCTTCGCGCAGCAGCTGCACAGCCTTCTGGTGATCGGCGGCCTTCCAGTTGTTGCCCACGATCTTCCAGTTGTTGTTCACGTGCGGCTCGATGGTGCCGCCCTTCACGGTGCGGATGTACTCGCCCAGCAGCTCGCGGATGCCGCCCACATCGCCGCGCACATCGATCTCCAGCAGCTTGGGCAGATCTTCACCGGGCAGGAAGATGTCCGCAGCCGTCAGCAGCTGGGTGGTGGCACGGTAGTTGTTCACTGCCACAACAAAGGTGTCGGTGTCCTTCACGGCCTTGCCGTTCGGCCACTTGAGGTTCTTGATGCGGTGGCCCGGCTCCTTGGAGACGTCCAGCTCGTAGTTGACGCCCTCAAAAGCATCGTACAGGTAGTAGCGCACCGAGGGGTCAAAGGCGATGGTCACTTCATCCGGCTTCCATGTCTTGAAGAAGGCTGCGGACCACTCCATAAAGCGGCGCAGCTGCTCGCCGGTCATCTGCAGCTTGTACAGGGTGTTCTGGTAGGTGTAGATGCTGGCCATATCGCACTTGCGGATGGTGCCTGCGCGCATCTGGGAGGTCATGGAGGTCAGGGCCGTTGCAGAGACCTGCGCACCGGTGTAGTACATCTGCACTTCGTTGATGAAGTCCAGCAGAGCGGTGTCCTGCACCATGGCCTGCGGCAGGCAGTCAATCTCGTTTTCGGGGGCCAGATCGCCGCCCTTCAGCTCGCCGATGGGGGTGACAGCGTCTTCCTTGGCGCGGGTGTCGTAGGGAGCCAGCAGAGCGGTCAGCTCCGGATCGGGTTCGTACTCCTTGATCTGCAGGTTCTCCGAGGTGCGGTTCACGACCTTCCACTTGCCGTCCAGCTGGCGCTCCAGATAGACGTGGATCTCGGACAGGGTGGCACCGGCGTTCTTGTTCTCCACCACCAGCACGTTGTTGATCATCATGTTGGGGATGCTCCTGTGGCCGTGGCCGCCCACGATGACGTCGAACTCGGGGCAGGCATTTGCCAGATCGGTGACGCCGGAGCCATAGACGCCGTACTCGTTCTCGGTATCCATGTGCATGACGCCGATCAGCACATCCACCTGATCCTTGATCTTATCGATGATTTTGCGGCTCTCGTCCACAGGGTTTGTGACCTTCCAGCCCTCCAGATTCTTGGCATCCCAGCGGATGATGTTGGGGGTGACCATGCCAATGACGCCGATCTTGACGGTGCCCTTTTTGATGATGGTGTAGCCGTCGGCCAGCGGGGTGCCGTCCGGTGCGTAAACGTTGCCGGTGAGCACCTTGGCCTTCTGCTGTCCCATGACCTTTTTCAGCACATCCATGCCGTAGTTGTACTCATGGTTGCCGGTGGTCCAGATATCATAGCCGATGGCATTCATGGCAGCGATCATGGGATGCAGGTCATCGTTCAGGAACAGCTCTGCGGAGTTGGCCTGAATGGTATCGCCTGCATCCACCACCAGCGTGTTCCGGGTGCGGCACTGCTTGATGGCGGTCGCTTGCTGGGCCACGCTGCCGGAAGCATCTGCCTTGTTGGCGGCGTAATCCCAGGGGTCGAACTTGCCGTGGGTGTCGCTGGTGGCAAGGATCTGCAGATCCATGCTCCACAGGGACTTGATGTCACAGGCGGCTGCAGAGGGTGCCATGCAGCTGGCGGCTGCGATGGTCGCGGATGCCCCTACACCACGCAGGAAGCTGCGGCGGGAAATCTTGCTCTGAGACATAGTTGATTACCTCTCTTTTCATCATTCTGTCTGTTCTTCACGAACAGAACGCTCTTGACTACAGTATAAATCCTTGGCCAATTGTTTTACAATTGCCATTTGAGAGAAAGATTTCGGCAAAAAACAGGCAGTTTCTCCAAATTTTGAGAAGAATGACTTTAAAAACACAGGACCGGACAGCCTGCGGGCTGTCCGGTCCTGTTGCTTCAAAAATATTTTCGCTATTACAGCTCGATCTTGCCGAAGCTGAAATCGGCAAAGTCGTCCACGCGCTCGGTGCGCTTGGGTGCTACGGGTGCTGCACTCTCGGCGTCGCGGGGGGCGTAGGTGCGCTCCGGCACACTGGACGGACGCGGGCCGCGGGGTGCACCGCTGCGGTTGCCGCGGTAGCCGCCATTGCTGCGGCGCTCGCCGCGATAACCGCCGTTGCGGTTGCCGCCGGGACGGCGGCCATTCCGGTTGCCGCCACGGCCACGGCGCTCGCCGTAGGTATTCTCGGTCTGAGCATCCGGTGCGGTGGAGTAGATGACCACACGGCGGTCACGGCCCTCGCCCTTGCTCTCGCTGCGCACACCCTCCATCTTGCTGATGGCAGAGTGGATGATGCGGCGCTCGTAGGGGTTCATGGGCTCCATGGCAAAGCTGCGGCCGGTCTTGCGCACCTTGGCACCAATGCGCTGTGCCAGTGCGGTCAGGTCGCTCTCGCGCTTGTCGCGGTAGCCGGCAACGTCCAGACCCAGCTTGATGTAATCGCCCTCCAGACGGTTTGCCACAAGGCTTGCCAGATAGGACAGGCTCTCCATGGTCTCGCCACGGCGGCCGATGAGGGCGCCCAGCTTTTCACCGTCCAGACGGATGATGGTGGCTTCGCCCTTCTGCACGGCGCTGAAGGTCACGTTCTCCACGCCCATCAGGGTGATGACTTCCCGCAGATAGTCCACGGCGGCCTTCACCTTGGCGTTCTCCTCGATGACGATGGGCTCTTCCACCTCTTCTGCCTCCTCGGCAGCTTCGGCGGGCTGCTGGGCAGCAGATGCCTGCTCTGCGGCGGGAGCGGCAGGCTCTGCCATAGCAGCGGGCGTTTCCTCTGCCACAGGAGCAGTCTCCTGCACGGGGGCGGCAGTCTCAACAGGCTGCTCTGCCACCGGCTTTGCGGGTGCAGCGGCGGGGGCATCCGGCAGTTCCACGCGCACGCGCACCTTGGCGGGGGTGGTCTTTAAGCCCAGAAAACCGGTCTTCTGGGGCATTTCCAGCACTTCATAGCTGACATTCAGATCGTCGGCCTGCACGCCCAGCAGGGCGCAGGCTTTGGCGCGGGCTTCGTCCACCGTCTTACCGGTGGATTCCTGTGTACGGATCATAACCGTTTACCTCCCTTGTTACTGTTTATCCTGCTTGTCAAGCTCGCTCAGCGGCACGGTGCGCTCGTCCTTGTAGCGCTCGGCATCCAGCTGACGGGCATACTCCAGCCGGCGCTTGTTCATCTCGCTGGCGGAAAGGTTCTTTTCCACGCTCTTGCCGGTCTTGGGGTCGGTCACCGTGATGGTGGTGTTCTTCACACCGCGCTTTTCCTGCTTGCGCTTGGCGGCGATCTCCGCTTCCACTTCCTTGCGCATCTTCTCGGGGTCGTAGAACTTGCGCATGACCTGGGTCTGTGCGGTCATGACGATGTTGGAAATGACGTAGTACAGAGAGAATGCCAGCGGGTAGGTAAAGCAGAAGAACAGGTACATCAGCGGCATCATATACATGGTCAGCTTCATGCTGCCCTGCATCTGCTGGCCAGAGGCCTTCATGCTGATATGGGTGGACAGGAACATGGTGATGACCGACAGCAGCGGCAGCACGAGATCCAGAGAAAGCCCCAGCTTCGGGATGCGGGTCAGGTCGATGCCAAAGAAGTTCATGTGCTGGCTGAACTCGGTGATGGTAGCGATCTGCTGTGCGGTAAAGCAGCCCAGCACGCCGCTGTTGCCGGCAACCACCTCGGCGATGATGTTGGTATCGCGGGTGATGGCGGTAAAGGAGATGCCGGCGGCGGTCATCGCCTCGCCAGCGCTGGCAAGTGCAGCGGCGCTGATGTGGAAAATGCGCTCCAGCGGGTTATACACCACGCCGATAACACCGAACATGACAAGGAAATTCAGCAGCATGGGCATGCAGCCAGCCGTGGGCTTATAGCCAAAGTCCTGCTGCAGCTTCATCAGCTCTTCCTGCTGCTTTTCAGGCTTATTCTTGTACTTGGTCTGGATCTCTGCGATCATGGGCTGGAAAGCAGACATTTTCGCCATGCTCTTCTGCTGGCTGGTCTGCAGGGGGATCTTGACGATGTTGATGAGCAGGGTGAAGAGGATGATGTCCCAGCCGTAGTTCGGCAGCAGCTTGTAGATCCACTCCATGACATAGCCGAGAGGACCGCTCAGGATGTAAAAGAAGTTCATACCTTTGTCCATTCTGCCCCGGCTGTGGCCCGGGACGCATTATTTTTTTATCGTAGGACACGCCGCCCACAGTGCAGCGCGTCACAAGAAGCGAAAACTTTATCCCCTGTGCCGCTTTTCAAACAGCTTTGCGGGCTGCAGGTTGCGGGCAGGGCTTTGCCAGCGGCCGGGGGGCGGCACGGGGTCGTAGCCCCATTTGCCCAAGGGATTACACCGGGCAATGCGCCATGCGCCCAGCAGGATGCCTTTTATACAGCCGTGGGTCAGGATGGCCTGCATGGTGTAGTTGCTGCAGCTGGGCGAAAACCGGCAGCTGCGGCCGATCCATGGGCTGAGGGTGTACTGGTAGATGCGGATGGGCACGCACAGCGCCCTGCGGCAGAGCATTTGCAGCCGGTTCACGCGCGGGACTCCGGCTTTTGTTTGCGGGCAGGGGGTACGGTGGCGGGCGGCTTTGCGTCCGGGCGCTTTGCCTTATCCGGCAGACCGGCCTGTGCAAACAGCTTTGCCACAATGCTGCTCAGCTGCCAGCTTTTCAGTTTGGGGGTCATGCCCCGGGCCACAAAGATCAGATCGTAGCCGCCGATATTGTGATCCAGATGCTCGTCAATCGCAGCTTTCATCACGCGGCGGGCGCGGTTGCGCTGCACGGCGTGACCGATCTTTTTAGTGGCGGTCAGGCCCACCCGGGTGTTGCGGCCCCGGGTCTTGAGCACATACAGCACCAGTGCCGGGTTCACATAGGACTTGCCGCGGGCGTACACACGGCCAAACTCGCTGTTGCGGCGGATCGGACGATAACGCATAACATCGGCACCTCCTTTCGTCCGGGTGCACATAGGTGCACTCTTTAGCCAGTATATCAAAAATTTTTGCAGTTTAAAAGCCCATCCGGGCATTTTTACGAAAAAACTTTTGACGGGTAAAAAAATAAGACCGCCAATGGGATATCAGCGGTCTTTTGTGCGCATATTCATTTCTGCGCCGGATCTCACCTGCAAGGCAGAGATCAGACAGTCAGGCTCTTGCGGCCCTTTGCACGGCGAGCATTGATGACCTTACGGCCGTTCTTGGTGCTCATGCGGGTCAGAAAGCCATGAACTTCCTTGCGCTGACGCTTCTTGGGCTGAAAAGTTCTCTTCATGGTTGTATCCTCCGTAAAAACTTATCCCCGGTATGGGGTCTTGATCGGTCCCAGATTGGGGACAGGCTTGCAATTCAACAGTATATCGCATAGTATGACGTTCTGTCAAGCATTTTTTGCAGTTTTCTGCAAACTTTTTTCTGATTTTTCTGTTAAAAGCTTTTCAACTTTTTCACCATTTTGCTGTGGAAAACTTTTTTCTACCAGATATTGTGGTCTTTTTGGCGTGTTTCCACAAGGGCGCTGCGGGGGCTTATCTTATGTATTATAAATTACATTATAGTAATATAGACGCAGGGAGATTTTTGTGGTATACTAACGTGGTATCAGCAGCATTGTTGAAAACTTCGACCGATTCAATGGAGTGGATGTTTT